>NZ_JADKSJ010000001.1:1443667-2538970 GCF_015351235.1 Plantibacter sp. VKM Ac-2880 | reverse complement strand
GCTGATGCTGATGCTGATGCTGATGCTGATGCTGATGCTGATGCTGATGCTGATGCTGATGCTGATGCTGATGCTGATGCTGAGGTTCAGGACGACCTACCAGAGGAGACGCCGGCCGATGAGCCCGCTGCTGACGAGAAGGCCTAAGCCCGTGACCCCCCTCGACGGTGTCGACGTCGTGCTCGCCGACCTGGACGGCGTCGTCTACGCCGGACCGAATGCGATCCCGCATGCGGTGGAATCGTTGAACCTCGCCGCGAGACACGTGCGGGTCGGCTACATCACGAACAACGCCTCACGGACCGACGCCTCGGTCGCGCAACACCTCACGGACCTCGGTCTCACCGTGGCACCCGCCGAGGTCGTGACGAGTCCCCAGGCCGCCGTGCGGCTCCTGGCGGGCCTCGTACCTGCCGGCTCCACCATCCTGGTCGTCGGCGGCGCCGGCCTCGTCGACGAGGTGGAGAAGGGCGGCTTCGTCGTCACCCGATCCGCCGAGGACTCGCCGGCCGCCGTGATCCAGGGCTTCGCCCCTGAGGTCGGATGGTCACACCTCGCGGAGGCGGCCTTCGCACTGCAGGCCCCGCGAGCGGACGGGACCGAACTGCCGTGGGTCGCCACGAACACGGACTGGACCATTCCCCAGGCCCGCGGTATCGCACCCGGTAACGGAACGCTCGTCTCGGCCGTCCACACCGCCATCGGACGACTCGCCACGGTCGCCGGCAAGCCCGAGGTGCCGATCTTCGACGAGGCGAAGGTGCGCTTCAGCGCGTCCAAGCCGCTGTTCATCGGCGACCGGCTCGACACGGACATCCTCGGGGCGAACCGCGCCGGCATCGCCTCCGCGCTCGTCCTCACCGGGATCGATCGGGCCAAGCACGTCCTCGCGGCCGATCAGCACTCCCGACCGACGTTCATCCTCGAGGACCTGCGGCAGCTGCACGAGCCGTACCCCGCCACGACGATGTCCAGGGACGGCAAGGCGGCGACAGTCGGTGCGGCGACGGTCCGTATCCGCGGCAACGACGTCGTCGTGGAATCGAGCGGTCCGTCGAAGATCGATCTGCTCCGTGCCGCGTGCGCGGCGATCTGGGCCTCCGGCCGGGCGATCTACGGGCTCAACGTCCCGGAGCACCTCTACGCGGAATGAACGCGCTGCCGGCCGCTGCCGGCCGTGTTCGCCCTCAGCGCTCCCTCCCTCCGCCGGAGGTGACGGCGGGTAGGGTTGCCCTGTGACGAATGAACCGGAGGACCCGAGCAACAGCCTCCTGTCCCGCGTCCACCGCATCGACGAGCAGCCGCTCGGGGAGCGTGCCGCCGCCTACGGCGAACTCGTCGACGAACTCCGGGCAACGCTCGAAGGGAGCGACTCGCCGAGGACCTCGGCCTAACGCATGCAGAACCTACCCGAACCGCCCACAGTGCCGGACACCGCGGAGGATGACCGCTCGCCGGTCCGCCTCGACGCCGCCCTCGCCGCCCGTGGGCTCGCCCGGTCCCGAACCCATGCAGCCCAACTCGTCGCCGACGGGCTGGTCACTGTGGACGGACGCACCATCGTCAAAGCAGCGCACCGGGTCCGAGCCGACGCGAAGCTCACCGTCGCCGCGACCGACCACTACGTGAGCCGGGCCGCGCACAAACTCCTCGCCGCGCTGGACGCCTTCCCCGTGTCCGTCGAGGACGCCCTGGTCCTCGACGCCGGGGCCTCGACCGGAGGGTTCACCCAGGTCCTCCTCGAGCGTGGCGCCCGACGGGTGGTCGCGCTGGATGTCGGCCACGACCAGCTCGTCCCGCAGCTGCGCGAGGACGCGCGGGTGCAAGTCGTCGAGGGCTGCAACGTCCGGTTCCTCACCCCTGAACAGTTCCGAGAGTTCACCGGCGACGACGAGCGACCGTCCGTCGTGGTCGGTGACCTCTCCTTCATCTCCCTCACGCAGGTGCTTCCGGCTCTCGCGGGCGTGGCGGCGACCCCCGCCGAGCTCGTCCTCCTCGTCAAGCCACAGTTCGAGGTCGGGCGTGGAGGGGTCCGGGAAGGCGTCGTCACCGACGCCGCGCTCCGGGCGGACGCCGTCGCCGGCGTGCTCTGGGCGGCCTGGGACCTCGGACTGGGCACGGCCGGGCTGATCCCGTCGCCCATCGTCGGCACCCACGGCAACCACGAGTACGTCGTGTGGATATCGGCTGAGCACGGCCGCAATCCGACAGAATGGATGCAGCAGATCACCTCGATGGCTGGAGCGTAACCCGATGCCACACCCCACCGATCCGACCGTCGCGGCGAGGAACATCCTGGTCGTCGCGCACACGGGCCGTGACGACTCACGCGACGCCGCGGTCCTCGTCTCCCGACTGCTGCTGGACGCCGGCGTCCGCCCGGTGCTGAGCGCCCTGGAGCGCGCCGACCTCATCGCCGTCGACCCGGAACTCTCGGTCGTCTCCGTCCTCCACGACGAGGTCGGACTCGGCGACATCGAGCTGGCCATCGTGCTCGGCGGCGACGGCACGATCCTGCGCGCGGCCGAGGTCACGCGCGGCTCGGCCGCACCGCTGCTCGGCGTGAACCTCGGGCACATCGGGTTCCTCGCGGAGAGCGAACGCGACGACCTCACCGAGACGGTCGAGCGGGTCGTCCGACGCGACTACTTCGTCGAGGAACGGATGACGCTCTCGGTGCGGGTGAAGGTCGGGGCCGAGGTCGTCTACGAGACGTGGGCACTGAACGAGGCCACGGTCGAGAAGGCGAGCCGGGAGCGCATGCTCGAGGTCGTCATCGAGGTCGACCAGCGTCCGCTCTCGTCGTTCGGTTGCGACGGCGTGGTCATCTCGACACCCACCGGCTCCACCGCATACAACTTCTCCGCAGGCGGGCCCGTCGTGTGGCCGTCAGTGGAGGCCATCACCCTCGTCCCGCTCAGCGCGCACGCGCTGTTCGCCAAGCCGCTCGTCGTCGGCCCGGAGTCCGCTCTCGCCGTGGAGGTGCTGGAGCGCACGGACGGGCTCGGTGTCCTCTGGTGTGACGGACGGCGTGCCCGCGACCTGCAGCCAGGCGCCCGAGTCGTGGTCCGACGCTCGTCGGTGCCGGTGCGTCTGGCACGTCTGCACGAGAGCACCTTCACCGACCGCCTCGTCAACAAGTTCCGGCTGCCGGTCACCGGCTGGCGTGGCCCCATCGGTCGGGAGGAGCCCATGACCGGCACGATCCACCTGCCGGGTCCGACGACCACCGGCCACGACGACGATCAGGACGGCACTGCATGATCGAAGAGATCGAGATCCGCGACCTCGGGGTCATCGCCTCGGGCACCCTTCCGCTCGGACCCGGCTTCACGGCTGTCACCGGTGAGACGGGCGCCGGCAAGACCATGGTGGTCACCGCACTCGGCCTCCTCCTCGGACAGCGCTCGGACAGCGGCGTCGTCCGTGCCGGTCAGAAGCAGACGAGTGTGCAAGGACGCTGGCTGGTGCCGGCGGACGGCGCCGTCGCCGATCGCGTCCGCGAAGCCGGGGGAGACCTGGACGAGGCGGGCGAGGCGGCGGAGCTGTTGCTCGGACGAATCGTGACCGCCGAGGGACGCGGTCGCGCGATCGTCGGTGGGCGCACAGCACCCATCGGGATCCTGTCCGAGCTCGGCGAGCAGCTCGTCGTGGTGCACGGACAGTCCGATCAGATCCGCCTGCGGGCTGCGCCCGCCCAGCGGGACGCCCTCGACCGGTTCGCCGGCGAACCGCTCCACCAGGCGTTGGCCGACTACCAGGAGCGGTATCGCCGACTCATCGAACTGCGGACCGAGCTCAAGACCCTCACCGGGGAACGCGACACCCGCCTGCTCGAAGCCGAACAGCTGCGCGCCGCGCTGGCGGAGATCGAACAGGCGGACCCGCAGCCCGGTGAGGACGCAGAGCTCTCCGAGCGCGCGGACCGACTCACGAACCTCGAGGAACTCCGGCTCTCGGCGGCTGGAGCACGAGAACTCGTCTCCGCCGAAGCAGGCGAGGAGAGCGACGTCGTCGGACTCCTCGAAGGCGCCCGGCGGCAGCTGGACCGCGCTGCGGTCCACGACCCTGCCCTCGGCGCGATCGCCGCGAGCGTGGCGAACGCGAGCTACCTGGCTGCCGAGATCGCCGCTGAGCTCTCCAGCTACCTGGCCGGACTCGACGAGGACGGCGCCCGCGAGCTCGAGGTCGTGCAGGAACGCCGCGCGACCCTCGCGACGCTGGCCCGGAAGTACGGCCCGACGGCCGACGACGTCCTGCAGCTCCTCGAGACCGGGAGTACCCGTCTCCTGGAGCTCGACGGTGACTCCGACCGCATCACGGAGTTGGAGGGTGAAGTCGAGCGCCTCGTCGGCGAGGTCGACGCCGCCGCCGCGGCACTGAGCGCGGTCCGGGTCGAGGCAGCGGCACGCCTCGGAGCGGCAGCCAGCACTGAACTGCGTTCGCTCGCCATGGCCGAGGCCGAGTTGGTCGTCGAGGTCACCGACCGCGACGACCTCACGGTGCACGGTAAAGACGCGATCGCCTTCCTCCTGCGGCCCCATGCCGGGGCGGAACCGCGCCCGCTGGGGAAGGGCGCTTCGGGCGGAGAGCTCTCACGGGTGATGCTGGCCCTCGAGGTCGTCATCGCCGGAGCCGACCCCGTCCCGACCTTCGTGTTCGACGAGGTCGACGCCGGTGTCGGCGGTGCTGCGGCGATCGAGATCGGTCGCCGTCTCGCGGCCCTCGCCGAACGCTCGCAGGTCATCGTCGTCACCCACCTCGCCCAGGTCGCGGCCTTCGCCAACAACCACCTGAGCGTGGTGAAGGGCGGCGACGGGTCCGTCACGGCCTCGAGCGTCCGTCAGCTCCTCGGTGCGGAACGCGAAGCGGAGATGGCGCGGCTGCTCTCGGGCCTCGCGGAATCGGACAGCGGCCTCGCCCACGCCCGCGAACTGCTCGCCCTCGCCGCCTCGTGACGATGGTCCTGTGCAGGAATCGACACGGAAGCCCGAACTGGATGGTAGGATAAAAGCCCGTGGTGAATACTTCTGAAGCGGGCAACCTGAACTCCTCGACCGACGACATCGTCCCGGGCTCCAACGGTACGACCAAGCACATCTTCGTGACTGGTGGTGTCGTTTCTTCGTTGGGCAAGGGGCTCACTGCCGCCAGCCTCGGCAACCTGCTGACCGCACGCGGGCTCCGGGTCGTCATGCAGAAGCTCGACCCCTATCTCAACGTCGACCCCGGCACGATGAACCCGTTCCAGCACGGCGAGGTCTTCGTGACCGACGACGGCGCCGAGACCGATCTCGACATCGGCCACTACGAGCGCTTCCTCGACATCGAGCTGAGCCAGGCGGCGAACGTCACGACGGGGCAGATCTACTCGACCGTCATCGCCAAGGAGCGCCGCGGCGAGTACCTCGGCGACACCGTGCAGGTCATCCCGCACATCACCGACGAGATCAAGCGTCGGATGCGCCTCCAGGCGTCCGAGACGCCGCAGCCCGACGTGATCATCACGGAGATCGGTGGCACGGTCGGCGACATCGAGTCTCAGCCGTTCATCGAGTCGGCCCGGCAGATCCGTCACGAGCTCGGCCGGAACAACGTGTTCTTCGTGCACGTGTCCCTCGTCCCGTACATGGGCGCCTCGGGGGAGCAGAAGACGAAGCCGACGCAGCACTCGGTCGCGGCCCTGCGCTCCATCGGCATCCAGCCCGACGCCCTCGTGCTCCGCAGCGACCGCCCCGTGACGGAGAGCAACAAGCGCAAGATCGCGCTCATGTGCGACGTCGACGAGGACGCCGTCGTCAACGCGGTGGACGTGCCGAGCATCTACGACATCCCCACCATGCTGAACGACCAGGGCCTGGACGCGTACATCGCGGACCGGCTCGGGCTCGTCACCAACGACGTCGACTGGAGCGGCTGGGCGGACCTCCTCGAGGCCGTGCACCACCCGAAGCACGCGGTCACGATCGGCCTCGTCGGCAAGTACATCGACCTCCCCGACGCCTACCTCTCGGTCACCGAGGCGCTCAAGGCCGGTGGGTTCGCTCACGACACCAAGGTCAGCATCCGGTGGATCCCGTCCGACGACTGCGAGACCGTCGAGGGAGCGATCAAGGCACTCGCCGACGTCGACGGCATCTGCGTCCCCGGCGGCTTCGGTATCCGCGGGATCGAGGGCAAGCTCGGCGCCCTGAAGTTCGCCCGTGAGAACGGGATCCCGGTGCTCGGCCTCTGCCTCGGCCTGCAGTGCATGGTCATCGAATACGCCCGCAACATCGTCGGACTCGAGGGCGCGAGCTCCTCGGAGTTCGACCCCGACACGCAGTTCCCGGTCATCGCGACGATGGCCGAGCAGGTCGAGATCATCGCCGGCGGCGACCTCGGCGGGACCATGCGGCTCGGCCTCTACGCGGCGAAGCTCGACGAGGGCTCGATCGTCGCCGAACTCTACGGATCGAACGAGGTGTCGGAGCGCCACCGTCACCGCTACGAGGTGAACAACGGGTACCGCCAGCAGATCGCGGACGCCGGGCTGCAGTTCTCCGGCCTCTCGCCCGACGGCACGCTCGTCGAGTACGTCGAGCTGCCGCGCGAGGTGCACCCGTTCTACGTCGCGACGCAGGCCCACCCCGAACTCCGTTCGCGTCCGAACCACGCCCACCCGCTGTTCGCCGGCCTCGTCGGTGCCTCGCTCGAGCGCCAGCAGGCGAGCCGACTGTTCGACGTCGCCAATGGTTGAGTCGAACGACACCGTCGGAGCGTTGCGCGACGAGGCCTACCCGGTCGACGTCGTCTCCTCGGAGCGCGCCTTCGAGGGCAAGGTCTGGGACATCCGCCGCGAGACGTTCCGGTACGGCGACGGCGAGGTCGTCCGTGAGTTCGTCGACCACACCGGAGCGGTTGCCGTGCTCGCGCTCGACGCCGAGGACCGGGTGTTGCTCATCCAGCAGTACCGCCACCCGATCGGCGAGCGCGACTGGGAGCTCCCGGCCGGGCTACTCGACATCGCGGGGGAGGACCCTGCGGTTGCCGCCGGTCGTGAGCTCGAGGAGGAGGCCGATCTCGTCGCCGGCTCGCTGCAGCTCCTGACGGAGTTCTACTCGACCCCCGGTGGCAGTAACGAGTCGATCCGCATCTATCTCGCGCGCGACCTGACCGCGACCACCGAGGCGTTCGACCGTGCCGAGGAGGAAGCGGACATCCGCATCGAGTGGGTGCCGCTCGACGATGCGGTGGCGGCAGTGCTCGACGGCCGGCTCCACAATTCGATCCTCATGATCGGTGTCCTGACCGCTGCTGCTGCTCGCGATCGCGGGTGGTCGACGCTGCGCGACAGCGGCGACGCCACGATCGGACCGGGCGGAGCCTGAGGCGTGGCGCTCGATCGCGCGGTCGCCGACTACCTGCGGCACATCGCGATCGAGCGCGGCCTGTCGGCCAACACGCAGGCCGCCTACCGGCGGGATCTCGAGGGATACCTGGCCTGGCTCGGCGCGCACGGCGTCGATGAGGCGGCCGCCGTCACCGCCGCGCAGGTGTCGGAGTACACCGCGTCGCTCCGGACGCCCGAGGGACAGCCGGTCCGCGCGTCCTCGCTCGCCAGGGTCCTGTCCTCCATCCGCGGGCTCCACCGGTTCCTCCTCGACGAGCAGCTCGTCGAGGTCGACGTTGCGCGGGAGGTGCGCCCTCCGAAGCTCCCCGGGCGCCTGCCGAAGGCGATCACGATCGACCAGGTCCGGGCCCTGCTCGAGACCACGGACGGCGATGACCTGCTCGGCGTCCGCGACAAGGCGCTCCTCGAGCTGCTCTATGCGACGGGCGCCCGCGTCTCGGAGGCGGTCGGTCTCAACGTCGACGACGTGATCGACACCGACATCGTCCGGTTGCTCGGCAAGGGTGGCAAGCAACGGATCGTGCCGCTCGGGAGCTTCGCCCGCGAGGCGGTCGACCGCTACCTGGTCCGGGTCCGTCCCGTCTTCTCCGCCCTCGGTCGTTCCACGCCGGCGCTCTTCCTCGGGCAGCGCGGCGCACGCCTGTCCCGGCAGAGCGCCTGGCTCATCCTGCAACGGGCGGCCGAGCGTGCCGGACTCGAGGCGCACATCTCGCCGCACACGCTGCGGCACTCCTTCGCCACCCACCTGTTGCAGGGCGGGGCTGACGTCAGGGTCGTGCAGGAACTCCTCGGTCACTCCTCCGTCGCGACCACGCAGCTGTACACCCTGGTGACGGTCGACAACCTCCGCGACGTGTACACGCAGTCGCATCCGCGGGCCAGATGGACCGCGGGCGGAGCGGCACCCCGGGCCTGAGCCGCGGCCCGGTAGACTCGTCACTCGAACGACAGCAAGCGGGAGCGAGGCAACACCGGTGGCCGGTACGAAGCACACGAGCGCAGTGCAGCACGCTGCGCGCAAGACCGCCGCCGAAGCGAACCCGAACGGCCCAACCGGCCGCCCGCGTCGCGACTTCGCGGTCCCGCCGACCCTGGCCCAGCACGGCCCGGCGCGCATCATCTCGCTCTGCAACCAGAAGGGCGGGGTCGGGAAGACGACGACCACCATCAGCCTCTCGGCCGCACTGGCCGAGTACGGCCGTCGCGTCCTCGTCGTCGACTTCGACCCGCAGGGCGCCCTGTCCGCTGGGCTCGGTATCTCGACGCACGATTCGAACACCGTGTACGACCTGCTGCTCGGCACCGTGAAGGACCCCGCGGAGGTCATCCAGCACACCGCCATCGACGGTCTCGACGTCCTCCCCGCGAACATCGACCTCTCCGCCGCCGAGGTCCACCTCGTCAACGAGGTCGCGCGCGAGACGATCCTCGCGCGGGTGCTGCGGAAGGTCTCCGACGACTACGACGTCATCCTGATCGACTGCCAGCCGTCGCTCGGCCTGCTCACCGTCAACGCCCTGACCGCGAGCCACGGGGTGCTCATCCCGCTCGAGTGCGAGTTCTTCGCCCTGCGCGGCGTCGCGCTGCTGATCGAGACGATCGACAAGGTCCGCGACCGCCTCAACCCGGCGATCGAGCTCGACGGCATCCTCGCGACCATGTACGACTCCCGGACGCTGCATTCGCGCGAGGTGCTCGAGCGGGTCGTCGACGCGTTCGACGACAAGGTGCTCGAGACGGTCATCGGCCGGACCGTGAAGTTCCCGGACGCGAGCGTCGCCGGAACCCCGATCACCGAGTTCGCACCGGAGCACGCGGCGGCGAAGGCCTACCGTCAGCTGGCGAGAGAGCTCATCTCCCGTGGCGCGATCGCCTGATCCCGCGCGGTCGTCCGTGGCCGTCCTCCCTCCGGCCGACGAGACCGGCACGCACCCCACCGAGGCGCCGTCCGTCGAACCTGCCGCGACTCCGTCCTTCCGGGTGTCGTTCGACGGCTTCGAGGGCCCGTTCGACCTCCTGCTGTCCCTCATCGGCAAACACGAGCTGGACATCACCGAGGTGTCGCTCAGTCGCGTGACCGACGAGTTCATCGCCTACCTGCGCACCCTCGAAGCCGACGACGAACTCGATCAGGCGAGTGAGTTCCTCGTGGTCGCCGCGACGCTGCTCGACCTCAAGATCGCCGGTCTGTTGCCGCAGGGCGAGCTGGTCGACGCTGAGGACGTCGCCCTGCTGGAGGCGAGGGACCTCCTGTTCGCACGCCTGCTCCAGTACCGCGCCTTCAAGCAGGCCTCGGCCTGGTTCGCCGAACGCCTCGAACGCGAGTCCGCGCGTCATGCCCGTTCCGTCCGGCTGGAGGAGCGGTACCGCCGCCAGACCCCGGAACTCGTCTGGACGCTCACGGCGCAGGATTTCGCGGCACTGGCGACGCTCGCGTTCACGCCGCGCGAGCTGCCGACCGTCGGACTCGACCACCTGCACGCGCCGCTCGTGAGCATCCGCGAGCAGGCGGCGCACGTCGTCGCCATCCTCCGCAGCGGCGGATCCCACACCTTCCGCGAACTCGTCGCCGGTGCCGAGATGAAGGGCGTCGTCATCGCCCGGTTCATCGCTGTGCTCGAGCTGTACCGCCACGCCGCACTGTCGTTCGAGCAGATCGAACCGCTCGGCGAGCTCACACTGCGTTGGACGGCCGAGACGTGGGACGACGACAGCCTCGCGAACCTGGGAGCCGATTACGATGCCTGAGCGCGCAGACGAGCCGATCGATCGGCCTGCCGACGTGGCGACGAGCCTCCCGCCCGAACCCGAGCCGGTACCGGCGCCGGACGTCCCGAGGGCGCTCGAGGCGATCCTCATGGTGGCCGACGAGCCGCAGAGCCTCGTGAACCTGGCTGCCGCCGTGCACGTCCCCGTCGGGACGGTGCGGCGTGCCATCGCCGAACTCGTGGCCGACTACGACGGCGAACGCGGCGGGGTCCGACGCGGCTTCGAACTGCGCGAGGTCGGTGGTGGATGGCGGTTCTACGTCCGCGCGGACCACGACGCCCTCATCGCCGACTACGTGGTGTCGCAGAACCCCACGAAGCTCTCGCAGGCGGCGCTCGAGACCCTCGCGGTCATCGCCTACAAGCAACCGATCAGCCGCGGCGCGATCGCATCGATCCGTGCCGTCAACGTCGACTCCGTCGTCCGGACGCTCCTCGGACGCGGTCTCATCACGGAGATGTTCACCGACAGCGAGACGGGTGCCATCAACTACGGCACCACCGATCTCCTGCTCACCCAACTTGGTATCAACGCCATCGAGGAGCTGCCGCGGATCTCGCCGTTGCTCGACGATGGCCGGGAAGGATTCGACAGTGACCAGCACTGAACCAGAGGGCATCCGCTTGCAGAAGGTGCTCGCGAACGCGGGCGTCGCCTCCAGGCGCGTCTCCGAGCAGCTCATCGAGGACGGGCGCGTGGAGGTGAACGGTGTCGTCGTGACCGAGCTCGGCTCACGCATCGACCCGGAGCACGACCTCGTGTCGGTCGACGGCAGCGCCATCCAGCTCGACGCGTCGAAGCGGTACCTCATGCTCAACAAGCCGGTGGGCATCTACAGCTCCCTGAAGGACGACCGTGGTCGCCCCGATCTGCGCCGCTTCACCGAGCAGTACGAGGAACGGCTGTTCAACGTCGGTCGCCTCGACGCCGAGACGAGCGGCCTGCTCATCCTCACGAACGACGGCGACCTGGCCCACGTGCTCGCGCACCCGTCCTTCGGCGTCCAGAAGACGTACATCGCGAAGGTGACCGGGAAGGTGACCCCGCAGATCCTCGCGAAGCTGACCGCGGGCATCGACCTGGAGGACGGACCCATCTCCGCCGACAAGGCGCGGCTCCTCGGCACCGAGGACGGCTTCAGCCTCGTGGAGCTCACGCTGCACTCCGGTCGCAACCGCATCGTCCGCCGCATGCTGGACGCCGTCGGGCACCCGGTCGTGGACCTCGTCCGTCGCCAGTTCGGCCCGCTCCACCTCGGGACCCTCGGATCCGGGCAGTTGCGGGAGCTCACGAAGGACGAGCTCGGCGCCATCCTCACGATCGCGCGTGCGCACGGCCCTGAGGCGCGAGCAGCCGACGGCACCGCGGCGGAGGCGTCGGAGCCGACCGAATGACCGACGTCGTCGCCTCGCCACCGCGCGTCCAGGGGTCCGTCCGCATCGTGGGAGCCGGGCTGCTCGGTGCGAGCATCGGTCTGGCTCTGCGCGCCAAGGGCGTCGACATCATCCTCGACGACGCGTCGCCCAGCCAGTTGCGTCTCGCCATCGACTACGGAGCGGGTCGTGGTGCCGACGCGACCGACACTCCGTCCGTCGTCGTCATCTGCGTCCCGCCGGACGTCACGGCCCGCGTGATCGAGGCCGAGCTGGCGGCGTTTCCGGACGCGGTCGTCACCGACGTCGCGAGTGTGAAGCTCGAACCGTATCGGGCGCTGCTCGAGCGTGGCGTCGACCTCACCAGGTACATCGGCTCCCACCCGCTCGCCGGACGCGAGCGCGGCGGGGCCATCTCCGCGCGTGCGGACCTCTTCCTCGGTCGTCCCTGGGTGATCTGCCGCGACGCGGAGACCCCCGCCTGGGCGCTGGCGCAGGTCGAGGGACTCGCGCTCGACCTCGGCACCATCCCGATGGAGATGACCCCCGAGGAGCACGACCGGTTCGTCGCCCTCGTCTCGCACACGCCGCAGCTCGTCGCGAGCCTGCTCGCCGCGCAGCTGCGGGACGCGGAGGAGGGGGCGATCCAGCTCGCCGGCCAGGGCCTCCGCGACACCGTCCGCATCGCCTCGAGTGCGCCCGAGCTCTGGGTGCAGATCCTCAGCGCGAACCATGCCGAGGTCCTCCCGGTGTTGAAGCGGCTGTCCACCGACCTCGCGTCGGTCATCTCGGCGCTCCAGGATCCTGAGGTGTCAGGCGCACGCCGCACGATCGCGGACACGATCGCCGCCGGCAACACGGGTGTCGCGAGGCTGCCAGGCAAGCACGGCCAGAACCGCCGGTTCGCCAGCATCGTCGTCCTCCTCGACGACCGCCCTGGCCAGCTGGGCGCACTGTTCACGGAGCTCGGCGAGATCGGCGTGAACATCGAAGACCTGCGTCTGGAGCACTCGCCCGGCGCGAACATCGGTCTCGCGGAGGTCCAAGTCCTCCCCGAGGTCAAACAGCGCACCGTGGACGACCTCGAGTCGCGCGGTTGGCGCATCGCAGAGGTATAGGAAGAGACATGACCGAACAGCACCCCACCAGCACCGACGCGTCGACGCACGCCGCACCCGTCGTGGTCGCGATCGACGGGCCGGCCGGCAGCGGGAAGTCGAGCGTCAGCAAGGCCGTCGCGCGCCGACTCGGCTACCGCTACCTGGACACGGGCGCCTGGTACCGCGCGCTCGCCCTGCACGCCGTGGAAGCGGGTGTCGATCCGGAGGACTCGGCGGCCGTCGTCGCCTCGCTCGAGGCCTTCGGTGAGGCGTTCTCCGTTTCGCTCGACCCTGATGTCACCGCCTTCTCGTTGGGCGGGCAGGACGTGACGGAGGAGATCCGCGGGCAGCGCGTGACGGCGGTCGTGTCGGCCGTCGCGAGGGTGCCCGAGGTGCGTGCGTGGATCAACGACACGTTCCGATCGATCATCGCGGGCGTCGATCGTCCGGGCATCGTCGTCGAGGGACGGGACATCACGACCGTCGTCGCACCGGATGCTCAGGCTCGGATCCTGCTCACGGCGTCCGAAGCGGCTAGAATGGCCAGGCGTTCAGCGGAATTCGAGAGCCACCCTGCCGGCGACGTCGCGGAACAACTGCAGCGGCGTGATCGGGCGGACTCCAGGGTCGTCGACTTCATGAACGCGGCGGACGGAGTGACCACGGTCGACTCCACGCACATCGACTTCGACGAGACGGTCGACGCGGTCGTCCGCGTCACCGAATCCCTCACAGCAAGGAACTCCCATGGCTCACGATGACGAGCAGTTCGACGGAGGCCCCGACGACCTCGCGGACCGCCTCCAAGACATGGACGAGGAGCTCGCGACCCAGCGGGCCGCGTCCCTGCGATCCGGCCTGGCCGACTACGACCTCGAGGGCGACGACCTCGACATCCTCGACGGCGCGACGGAGGACCCCGACGAGATCCGGTTCCTGCCGGCCCTGCCCGTCGTTGCCATCGTCGGCCGCCCGAACGTCGGCAAGTCCGCGCTGGTGAACCGCATCCTCGGCCGCCGCGAGGCCGTCGTCGAGGACACCCCCGGCGTCACCCGCGACCGCGTCAACTACAAGGCCGAATGGAACGACCGTCGCTTCACGGTCGTGGACACCGGTGGGTGGGAACCCGACGCCAAGGGCATCGACGCGTCGGTCGCCGCGCAGGCCGAGATCGCCATCGACCTCTCCGACGTCGTCATCTTCGTCGTCGACGCCATGGTCGGTGCCACGGCGACGGACGAGCAGGTCGTCAAGCTCCTCCGCAAGACCGGTCGTCCGGTGTTCCTCGTCGCCAACAAGGTCGACGATGCCCGCCAGGAGCCGGAGGCCGCTGCGCTCTGGAACCTCGGCCTCGGCGAGCCCCACCCGGTCTCGGCCATCCACGGTCGCGGCGTCGCCGACCTCCTCGACACGATCCTCAAGGTCTTGCCGCAGGTCTCGGCCGTCGCGAAGGACGAGTTCGGTGGCCCGCGCCGCGTCGCGATCCTCGGACGCCCGAACGTCGGCAAGTCCAGCCTGCTGAACAAGACCGCGGGGGAGGAGCGCGTCGTCGTCAACGACCTCGCCGGCACGACCCGCGACCCGGTCGACGAGCAGATCGAGCTCGGCGGCAAGATCTGGCGCTTTGTCGACACCGCCGGTATCCGTCGTCGCGTGCACCTCTCGCAGGGTGCCGACTTCTACGCTTCGCTCCGCACGAGCACCGCCCTGGAGAAGGCCGAGGTCGCGGTCGTGCTCATCGATGTGACCGAGGTGATCAGCGAGCAGGACGTCCGCATCATCGATCTGGTGCTCGAGAGCGGGCGTGCGCTCGTGCTCGCCTTCAACAAGTGGGACCAGCTCGACGACGAACGCCGCAAATACCTGGAGCGCGAGATCGAGCAGGACCTCTCGCACGTCTCCTGGGCTCCGCGCGTCAACATCTCGGCCCGTACCGGCCGTCACCTCGAACGGCTCGTTCCGGCACTCGAGGTCGCCCTCGAGTCGTGGGACATGCGGATCCCGACGGGCAAGTTCAACGCCTTCCTCGCCGAGCTCACCGCGGCGCACCCGCACCCGCTGCGCGGTGGCAAGCAGCCGCGCATCCTGTTCGGGACGCAGGCGGCGAGCCGACCCCCGACCTTCGTGCTCTTCACCACCGGGTTCCTCGACCCGGGCTACCGCCGCTACGTCGTGCGGCGCTTGCGCGAGATCTGGGGCTTCGAGGGCACGCCGATCAACGTCAACATGCGCGTCCGCGAGAAGCGTCAGCGCTGATCCGACGCACGTTGCCCCGCCGAAACGGCGGGTGCTGACGAAGGCCCGGGACCGCTCGATGAGCGATCCCGGGCCTTCGTCGTGCCGGAGCGCGCGCTCAGAGCCGTTGCGGGGCGATCTCGGTCGCCGGGGCGAGCACCGATTCGGCCTCCGTGTCGAACGGCCACCAGCTCGGCAGCAGCTCGCCGGTCAAGTGCAGGAACCCTTCGATGTCGCGTGGCTCAGGGGTGTCGAGCCACACCCGGAATGCGCCGACGAAGCCGGCCGACACGAAGTTCGCGGCCGAGCGGATGAAGACGTCGCGCTGCTCGGGGCTGAGTGACTCCTCGTGCGGAAGGGTGATCGCCCCGCGGTCGAAGATGTCCAGGATCGTGGCGGTGAAGATCCGGTTGAGCATCGGTTGCAGGCTCGCTCCGATGATGTCCTCGCCGAGGCCTACCCGGTAGATGTCGGCGCGTTCCTCGATGTGCCTGAGGGTCGCGACGGTGAGGCCCGCGATCACGGCAGGTGCGTCGTCGGCCGATACCGTGGCCAGGTGGGTGACGCTCAGTTCCGTGAGCTCCTCGGCGAGTACCGACTCGAGCAGTTCGCACGGAGCCGCCGCATGCTGGTAGAAGGTCGACCGGTTGATGCCGGCGCGGGCTGCGATCTCGGAGACGGACATCTCGCTGGTGGGGCGCTTGGCGGCGAGCTCCAGGATCGTTTTGGCGAGGCGAGCCCGCGTCCTGCGTTGACGTGCGTCCATGGTGGTCCTTCGCGTGAATCGGTGGGGAGGGCGCGATTGCGTCCGATGGTCTGATATTCAAGATATAACATACTCCATCAGGTGGTGGAGAGTTTGTGCACAGCGGGCGTGCGGCGCGGGGTTTCGTGACAGGCTTGAAGCATGACCGACACGCATCCGCCGAGCGACCCCGTGCGCGACGCTGGCGATGCCTGGGTCGAATCCGGAGACGGCCGGAAGTTCTGGGGTCGCTTTGGTGCAGCCGGCCTGTTGGTGCACGATCCCGCACGCGGGGTGCTGCTGCAGCATCGAGCCGGATGGAGCCACTTCGGCGGGACCTGGGGTATCCCGGGCGGTGCTCGACACCAGTTCGAGGACGCCGTCGACGGTGCCGTCCGGGAGTCGAACGAGGAGGCCGGCGTGCCGTCGGACTCGATCGAGCTCCGCTTCGCCTCCGTGCTGGACCTCGGGTTCTGGTCGTACACGACGGTGATCGTCGAAGCGGTCGCGCCGTTCGAACCGGTCGTCTCCGACCCGGAGAGCATCGCGCTCGCCTGGGTGCCGGTCGCGGAGGTCGAGACCTTGCCGCTGCACCCGGGCTTCGCCGACTCCTGGCCGGAGCTCCGGGCGCAGCTCGACCGTCGGGTCACGGTCGTCGTCGACGTCGCGAACGTCGTCGGATCGCAGCCGAACGGGTGGTGGAAGGACCGCGCGGGCGCCGCGCAGGGCTTCGTCTCGCGCCTGGTCGGTCTCGCTCATGACGGCATCGACGCGTCCACCCTCGGGCTGGACTTCGACCGCTGGTGGCCGGCCTACGTCGCCGTGGTCGAGGGCCAGGCTCGTGGCGCCCGGCCGGATGCGACCGCAGCTGGCGCCGGTCCGGAGCTGCGCGCAGGTGTCTCGGTGGTCGATGCGGCGGGGAGTGGCGACGACGCGATCGTCGATGTCGTCGGCGGGCTCCAGGGTGCGGTCGTGGTGGTGACCTCCGATCGCGGACTCCGCGACCGCGTCGAGCGACAGGGTGCGACGACGCGTGGCGCGGCCTGGTTGACCGATCGGCTCGACCACACCGACTGACGCCTGAGCCGGGGTCGGATCGGCGGTTGTCAAGCGGTGCGGTCTTATCCCTGGTGGAGCATACGGGTCCACCTATTCTGGGATGATGCGTGCGTTGTGCACGGCTCGTCTGGAGGATCAGCGTGGACCATCGAGGAAAGACACCCGAGCAGCGCGAGGGCGAAGCGTCGTCGGAGCCGACCGAGGCCGGCGAGGCGCAGCGTCGTCGCCTGGCCGAGCGGCCCTGGCTGTCGTCCTACGCGAGTGGCGTGCCGGCCGACATCGACGAGGTCACCGAGACGCTCGTGGACCTGCTCGACACCTCGGTGAAGCGGTTCGGGGATCGGATCGCTCTCGAGTTCTTCGGGGCCGAGACGAGTTATAGCGAGCTCGGCGAACAAGTCGCTCGAGCGGCCGAGGGGCTCCGGAAACTCGGCGTGAAGCCGGGTGACCGCGTGGCGCTCGTGCTGCCGAACTGCCCGCAGCACGTCGTCGCCTTCTATGCCGCCCTGCGGCTCGGAGCCACGGTCATCGAACACAACCCGCTGTACACGGCTCGTGAGCTGCGCCATCAGTTCGAGGACCACGGAGCGCACGTCGCGATCGTGTGGGACAAGGTCTACGACCTCGTGGCCGACCTCCCGGCCGACGTGATGCGCGGTCGGATCGTCTCCGTCGACATCACGCAGGCCCTCCCGCTGTCGAAGCGACTCGCGCTGCGGCTGCCCGTGAAGCGTGCTCGTGAGTCACGAGCGGCGATGACCGCCACCCCGTCGGCGAAGCACGTGCTCCCGTGGGAGCGGCTGATCGGTGGCCGGAAGCTGTCGAAGCGGGTCGTGCGGCCGACGCTCGACGACACCGCGCTCCTGCAGTACACGAGCGGGACCACGGGGGCGCCGAAGGGGGCCATCCTGACGCACCGGAACCTGCGCGCGAACGCCGCCCAGGGGCGCGCCTGGGTGCCTGGGCTGAGCGAGGGTGAGGAGATCTTCTACGGGGTCCTGCCACTGTTCCACGCGTACGGGATGACCCTGTGTCTGACGTTCGCGATGAGCATCGGCGCGCGGCTCGTGCTCTTCCCGAAGTTCGATCTGGAACTCGTGCTGACGGCGGCGAAGAAGTCACCGCCGACGTTCTTGCCGGCGGTACCACCGATCTACGACGCGTTGTCGCGTGCCTCGACCCGCAAGGGTGTCGACCTGACGAGCGTGTGCTTCGCGATCTCCGGGGCGATGAGCCTCCCGGTGTCGACGGTCACGCGCTGGGAAGAGGCGACCGGTGGGCTACTCGTCGAGGGCTACGGGATGACGGAGTCGTCGCCGGTGGCGCTCGGCAACCCGATCGGTCCGTCGCGACGGCCGGGAACCGTCGGTGTGCCGTTCCCGAGCACCGAGATCCGCGTCGTCGACCCCGAGAACCCGTCGGTGGATCGTGCGGCGGGGGAGTCGGGCGAGTTGCTGCTCCGTGGGCCGCAGGTCTTCCAGGGGTACTGGGGTCGTCCGGACGAGTCGCGCGAGGCGTTGCTCGAGGGCGGCTGGTTGCGGACCGGCGACATCGTGACGGTGTCGGCGGATGGCTTCGTGACGGTCATCGACCGCGTGAAGGAGCTCATCATCACCGGCGGGTTCAACGTGAGCCCGTCCGAGGTGGAGGAGACGCTCCTGTCCCACCCGGACGTCGAGTCGGCCGCCGTGGTCGGACTACCGCGCGATTCCGGTGGCGAGGACGTGACGGCCGCGGTCGTCATGCGCGCCGGCACGGTCTTCGACGCCGGTTCGCTGCGCGACTACTGCCGCACCCGCCTCACGGCGTACAAGGTGCCGAAGCGGGTCGAGCAGCTCGACGAGCTGCCCACGTCGCTCATCGGCAAAGTGCTGCGCCGCAAGGTGCGCGATCAGCTCGTCGAGGCGCGCAAGGCCGAGTAGCGGCTGCCGGCGGGCGAGCGCCGGTGGTCAGCCGCGGGACTCGGGGTGCACCCAGTGGCGCACGACGGGGATGAGCAGCGACAGCGCGACGAAGGTGATGGCGCCGCCGATGACGGCGTCGTCGACCGGGGTGTTGCGGCTGACCTGCACGATGCCGGAGACGATCGCGACGGGCAGGGCGGTGAGTGCCGCGACGCGGACCTCTTTCCAATAGTGGCTGTAGCGCATGATGGTCCTTCGTCGGGCGGCCGCAATGGCCGGTTCATCCTGTCGCGCGGGTGCGAACGAGTCACGGTAGCGTGCCCCGTTCGAGGGTGGGCAGGGGAGACCTCCCGTGTGTCGTGACGGCGGTGCGCTCGGTCGCCGGCACGACCGTCGGAGACGTGTCACGAGGTGGTCGCCGGATCCGCTAGACTGTTCGAGTTGTCTTCTCCGCTCAGCGGAGATGGCATCGGGCTGTGGCGCAGCTTGGTAGCGCACTTGACTGGGGGTCAAGGGGTCGCAGGTTCAAATCCTGTCAGCCCGACAGACTAGACCCGGAAACTCGCGAGAGTCTCCGGGTCTTCTGTTTGTCTGCTAAGCGCCAAGCCCTCCAAAACCCGTCCAATGTGTCGGCGTGTCGTGGCCCCAGCAATTGATGGCCGGATATGCTCCAGCCGAAGAGGGGGCATCAATGGAGATCGAAGAATTGCTTGCACGGGCTTGGTCCGCGGTGGAAAAGGCCCGAATTCCCGAACCTTTGCAGGAATACGCGTTCAAGGAGGCGATCACGCGTATATCTGCGCATGAGGGAACCGGAGCGGCACTGGCCACCCCGTCGCCTCCCAAGCCGCAGGAAGCGAATGCGGCTGAAGATTCCTCGGCGGCGGCGACGACACTGACGGATGCGCAGCTGTTCGCCAAGTTCTCGAAGGAGAGCACGGTAGCGCAGGGTCTACTTGAGCAGGTCTTCTACTTCGAAGGAGGAATACCTCATCTGAACGGACCGAAGGCGAAGTTCGGCTCAAACCTGGCGGATCAATCGCGTGCAGTCGCGCTCGGGTTGACCGCTGCCTATGACTATGCGCTGGATGAACAGAGCACGCCCGCATCGACTATCCGTGCCGAGTGTGATCGGCTCAAGTGTGACCCTGGAACCAACTTCGCGAAAGCGATGAACGGACTCACTACGGTCAATTACGTGGGTGCTTCAAAGAAAAAGACGACGCGCGTGAAAGGTGAAGTCACCTCAGACGCCCTGAAGAAGCTGGTAAACAGCGTCTTGGGCGTCGCTGAATGAAGCTCATTGAGTACCTGGCGCCGCTGAAGAACTCTAGCCAGCAAGCCCGAATTCTTGCATCGATGTATTTCCTCGAAGCGACGGAAGACAAGTCGACGTTCACGACGGGGGATATACGAGCGCAACTCGCGGCTGCGCGTGTTCCAAACCTGAAGACATGGAACATCGCTGCGCGGCTGGGTGCTGCAGGCCATCTCGTGCACGCAGACGGTGCTACGACCGCGCGAATATGGGAGTTGACGAGCAGCGGGCGCACCGAAATAGCTGCCTGGGCGCCGCCGCTGCCCGTAGAGGAACGATCGGTCATCAAGAAAGCCGAAGCGGCGGCACTGCGTGGGAAAGTTGCCGCGATTAGCGACCCCGAGACGAAAGCGTTCGCCTCCGAGGCGGTGGACTGCCTCGACGTCGGAGCGCATCGTGCTGCGATTGTGTTTATGTGGGTGGCCGCAGTTCACGAAGTACAAGAGCGGCTGTGGAACACGTCCGATGGGACGAGCATCACCGCTGCAGCGCAATCACACAATCCACGAGCGAAGGTCTGCAAGAAGCGTGACGACCTGAGTGAGTACAACGAGGAGCTTCTCCTCCAAGTCGCGCACGACCTGGGCATCATCGACAAGAACGAGAAGGCAGAGCTGATTAAAGCTCTTGGGCTACGCAACAGCTCTGGCCATCCGAACAAGCTGCGTCCTGGCGAACACCGGGCCAAAGCCCACATCGAAGACCTAATCACGATGCTCTTCTAGGCTCAGCGAACCGGCGGATACGAAAGGATCGAACCTTGGATAGCGCAATGAATCTGTTTCGTGTGCCGGGCGAACTCGAGTACTTAACTGCGAAGGAAGGCGCTGCCGCTCACCTTAAGGACTCGAGGAACGAGCGGCGAGCGCCGCTTGTGGCGCCTCGTGATCTGAGCGGAGTAGCCGCGCATCGCCTGACCAATCTCATGCGTGCGGAGCTACAGCAGGCGGAACTTGCAATTGCCTACCCGGGTTGGTTGCAGAACCGCGCTGTTCCGCGGCTCATCGTCACGCTGCGGTACGACGGCCATGATGCCTTCGGAGTAGCGCGCGCACTGCAACGACTCGATCTTGCGGCTCGACGCGCGGGCGCGATGCAACGAAGGCTTATAGACAGCGAGGTCGACAAAGCATGGCCGCAACCGTTACGAACGCATCAAGGGGGGCTCCACGTCCTCGATGCCCGCGTCGGCTCCGTCGACATCCTGATGACCGTCTGGGGAGCGCTCGTGACGATCGCAGGGAGCGCTCCAATATCTGTTGCCGCCCTGATGGCTCTGTCATGGGACGTCGGACGCGGAGCCGTCCACCTCACGAAGCGGTGGCAGGGCGGGATCATGGCTCGGCCGCAGCGAGACCCGATGGCGCACGAGCGAGTCGAAGCAACGCAGGATTGGGGCCTCAAGAAAACGAAGGCTCTCGCTCCGGTGCTTGAGAAGGCGATCGCGAATGGTCAAGGTTTCGAGTTTTCTCTCACAGATGGCGCTCAACAACTCAAGCTCACTGTGCTCCCTAAAGATTCTGGCGACAGGTAGTCTCCGACTGCTCGCTGAATTCGGAGTCCGTCTTCCCGCCGAGCCGCTGGCGCCGAGGGAGCGCTACCCGCCGACCTGCCAGGGCCTCTAATTCAAAGTGCGGGATGCTGGCCTCCCCAGTCGAGCCGATCACCGCTGACAACCCCACGCTCGCCGCCGCCTAGTCGGACGCCCGGTGAGGGACCACCATGAAGTCCCGGAAACCATCTGGTTTCCGGGACTTTTTCGTTGGCTCACAGCGTCGGGCGATACTCAGAACCGCTCGTCGTACGCGTTCCGATTCGCTTCGATCGTCGGGACGTGTTCGCCGGCCCACTCGGCGAGCGCCACTGCGTGGGGGATCAGCGATTCGGCGAGGTCCGTCAACTCGTACTCGACCCGCGGTGGCACCTCGGCGAAAGCGGTGCGGGTGATGAGTCCGTCGCGTTCCAGGTTCCTGAGGGTAAGGGTCAGCATGCGTCGGGAGATGCCCGGGATGCGCTGCTCGAGCTCCGTGAACCGGAACGGACCGTCGTGGAGCGTCGCGATGAGGAGGAGCGCCCACTTGTCGGCGATGCGGTCGAGGAGGGATCGGATGGCTTTGCCTTGATCGCCTCGGACGGAACACAGCTTCGCGTAGCGGAACATGACACCTCTCGGGACTCGGGTACACGCGTGTGCCTTTTGTACGCCGATGTTTCGTGGCCCACACTGGCCTGGGTTACCCATCGTAACCATCACGACGAATCAGCTCTCGGAGGTTTCGCATGGTCATCGCATACTGGATCGTGGCAGCACTGCTCGCGGTCATGTACCTGTACTCGGGCGGCGTCAAGCTCGTCCGCTCGGCGGGCCAGCTCCGCCCGATGATGGCCTGGGTCGACACCATGCCGCTCGCGGTGATCCGAGTGATCGGGCTCCTCGAGGTCCTGGGCGCGGTCGGTCTCATCCTGCCGCCACTCGCTGGCATCCTCACCTGGCTGACCGTCGCTGCGGCAGTCGGGCTGGTCCTCGTGCAGGTCGGTGGCATCACCGTGCACCTGCGTCGCGGCGAGGTCCGCGTCCTCGGGCTGAACGTCGCCCTGCTGGTGCTCGCCGCGATCGAGGTCTGGCTGGCGACCGTCTGGCTGTAGGGACGAAGGACCGGGGACGCGCCGGAGGGAGCGAGCGCACGAGCCTCGCCACGGCTCATCTGCTAGCGACCGTCCACCACCGTCGCTGAGCGACTGCCTGCGGTGACCCGTGCTCTCGCCACCTTCTCTACGAGGGGAACCGCTCCTGTGCCGCGGCGCTGGTGGGCGTGAAGACGTTGATGAGGTTGCCGTCAGGGTCGCGGAACAGGAGCGAACGGTTGCCCCACGGCATGGTCGTCGGCTCGTTCACGAACGTTTCGACGACGCCCTGCAGCGTCGTGTAGACCGCGTCGACATCCTCGACCAGGAAATCGAGGGTGATGGACCGGTTCGCGCGCGGCGCGGCAGCGTTCTCACCCAGCAGCGGAATGGTCGCCGAACTGGCGATCGCGAGGGTGCCGGTGTCGGTGCGCAACTCGGCGAAGAGCGGATGCAAGCGGGCCGCGGTCACGCCGGTGACTCGTTCGTAGAACGCGACCAGGCTGTCGACGTCGTCGGTGATGATCCGGGTGGCTGCGAGTCGCATGAGGTCTCCTGGGCTCGATGTGGTTGCCGCTCTTGCGGCGGCCATCCCGACGATAGGAGCAATACCGGACAGAAATTGCCCGGTATTCTGAGGTCATGGCACGATCGGGCTCGTCGACCTCTCGCGCGCTGCAGCTCCTCGAGTTGCTCCAGTCGGCGGAGATCCGCACCGTGCCTGAGCTGGCCGAACGGTTGGGCGTGGATGAGCGCACCGTGCGCCGCACCGTGCAGCGTCTCGTGGACATGGAGGTTCCGATCGAGTCGGTGCGCGGCCGCTACGGCGGGTACCGCCTGGCTGGCGGACGCGGAGTGTCGCCGCTGATGCTCACTGACGAGGAGGCGGTCGCCGTCTTCCTCGGCTTGAGCGACGCCCAGTCGGCCTCCGGCTCCCCGGACGTCGCGGCGCAGATCGCTCTCGCGAAGATCCGGCGTTCCCTCCCCGCCGCATCCCTGGACCGCATTGAAGCGGTCGTCGACGCCGCAGCGCTGAACCCGTCGAGCCTCGAGGTACCTGATGCCGGCATCCTGCTCACCGTCTCCGACGCTCTTCGCTCGAGACGTCCGCTGGAGCTGCGCTACCGCGACGTGGAGAAAACGCCTTCGCGCCGCACGGTGCATCCACTCGACCTGCTCGTCCATTCCGGTCGCTGGTACTTGGATGCGTTCGACGTCGAGCGAGCGGAGGAGCGCACCTTCCGTGTCGACCGGATCCGATCCGCGCGGACGCTGCCCGGCGTCTTGTCCACCCCGGTATCCCGAGCGGAGCGTCCTCGACTCGTCGACCGCTTCGCGGGGGCGGACTACCGATGGCACGTCCGGTTGCGCATCCAGGCGACCGTCCCGCAGATTCGGGCCCACCTCCCAGAGAGCGTGGCGGTCGTGGAGTCGATCCAGCACGCACCCGGCTGGCATCGGCTTTCGATCCGAGCCAAACGCCTCGACTGGCTTCCAGCGGTGATCGCCGGGCTGGGAGATCACGCGGTGATCGTCGACGAGCCGGAGGATCTCCGTGAGCTCCTCCGCGCGACGGCGACACGGATGCTTCGCATTGCCGGCGGTGCTGGAGGGGCGCCACCGGTTCCCGAGTAGCGCACGCCGATACGGAGTCGTCTCAGCGCAGGCGACTCGTCCCGTCCCATCCGGATCGGTCTACCGGATCAGACCCCTACGCCAGCGCTGAGGCGAACCATCACTGGCTCGTCGGGAAGGGGCGCAGCTCCAATCGCCCGTTGCGGGCCATCGGGTGACGGGCGGCGATGTCGAGCGCCTCGTCGAGGTCGGCGCACTCGAGAATGTCGAAGCCCCAGAGGGTGTCGGTCGCCCCAGGGATCGGGCCCTTGGTGACGAGCCGTTCGCCGGCGCGGACACGGACGCCGCGCGCCTCACTCGGGTCGAGCACATCCCCGAGGAGACGTCGCCCCGTCGTGTCGAGCTCCTGGACCCAGTGGTCGACATCCGAGTCGTCGGACGGCTCGTCGGGCACCGGGTCCGTGAGGACGAACATCATGAATCGCATCAGGTGGTTCCTCTCTCTGGGCGCCCGTTCGAGCGCACTCGTCGTTGCTCTCAGATCTCGGCAGTGAACGGTGCTGGGCTGTCGTCGCGCCACAGGGTCTCGATCGGGATGGTCTGACCGAGGACGCGCTCCGCGGCCCGGTGCCCGGAGTGCAGGGCGGCCGACACCGTCGCCGGGTCGTCCGTCCACGTCGCCTCGCCAGCGAGGTGCAGGACGCCACCGACCGGGGTGGCGAGGGCGTCGTGGTCATCCGTCGTCGAGCCGACGGTCATGTAGGCGTAGGACCCATGGGTGAAGCGGTCCTCGTGCCAGCGGGTGATGTGCACCTCCGTCGGGTCCTCGACGCGCTCGCCGTAGAGGCGCCGCAGCTGCTCGAGGATCGACTCCACGACGCGCGAGTCCTCCCAGCCCCGGATCTCCACGGCCGTCGGGCCGGCGGCGAACGTGAGGAGTGTGGGGGAGCCGTGCGCCGATGTCAGGTCGTACCAGGAGTGCCAGCGACGACTCTCCGGCCCCAGCTGCCTGACGGCGTAGACGTCGTCGTCCCAGAAGCGCCGCTCGAACCGCAGGAACACCTTCTCGAACGCGTTCATCCGCAACCGGGAGAGTGCGCCGGCGACCGGCTCCGGCAGCGGGGGATCGATCGTGAACGCCTCCGACTGCAGCACCCCGACCGGCACCGTCACCACCGCCGAGCCCGCATGCAGCACCACCTCGCCTGCCGGACCGTGGGCAGCGACCTCGACGCCGTCCGCGGACCACCGCACGTTCGTCACCACATGCTCCAAGCGCACGTCGAGCCCCTCGGACAGCCGCCGGGGGAGCACGTCGTACCCGTCGTGGAACACGACCTCGTCCCCGTCGATCGCGTCGTCGTCGAGGCCGTGCGCCGCGAGATCCTCGATCGACGCGCCGTACTGCTCCTCCGAACGATGCTCCAGGTACTCGCGGACCCGCTGCACCCGCTCGGTGTCCCACGGCTGCAGGGCGAGTGCCGCCTCGGTCACGTCGCGGTACGAGGCGTCAGGAGCCGACTCGGCGACGACCCCGAGGAGCGTCGCGTCGAGCGCGTGGACGTCCTCGGCGAAGCCGCGAGCGTCGGCGTCCGACAGGCGCTCACCGTCGGCACCGTAGTAGGCGATCGGACGGCTGTCTGGTTGGTAGCCGCCGACGGTGAACTCCACCGTCCGCATCCCGAGCGCCCCGGCCGCCGCCGCGACCGCGCTATCCGTCACCCCGTGCACCCAGGACGCACCGAGATCGGTCACCAGGCCGTCGCGGCGCTCGGTCGACACGCGCCCGCCGACCCGGTCCCGCGCCTCGAGTACGACGACCGTCCGACCAGCGGCCGCGAGGAGCCGCGCGGCGACGAGCCCGGCGACACCCGCGCCCACCACGATCGTGTCGAAGCGGGTGCCAGCGGGCGGGCGGGATGCGGACGAGTCGTCCGACCCGCTCATCGAGGATCGCCCATGTCGCCGGTCGCCGGTGCGCCGTCCACCCGCTCATAGCGGAGGTGGACGGTCCCGGCGGGGGAGGTGGTCGCCGGACCGAGCAACCGCAAAGACGACGGCACGGTCCCATCGGCGAAGACGCGCTTACCCGTGCCGAGCGTGATCGGGTACACCCAGAGGTTGAGCTGATCGAACAGGGCTTCCGCGAAGAGCGTCTGCACGAAGTCGAGACTGCCGATGACATGGATCTGCGCGTGGCGCTCGCGCAGATCCCGAAGGGCCTTCGGGAGGTTGTCTCCGAGCTGCGTCGACTTCGCCCACGCCAGGTCCCGCGGCTCACGCGACGCGACGTATTTCGGCAGCCGGTTGAAGAGCCTGGCGATGCCGTCGTCCTGACCGCCCTCCTGCCCGGGCCAGTACGCGGCGAAGATGTCGTACGTTCGTCGTCCGAGGAGGAGGGCGTCCATGCCGACCATGCCGGCATCGATCTGCTGCCCGTCGACCTCGTCGATGAGCGGCGCCTGCCACCCACCGAACGCGAACCCGTCGCTGGGGTCCTCCTCCGGCCCGCCCGGCGCCTGAGCGACGCCGTCGAGCGTCATGAAGAGGTCGATGTGGATGCGTCCCATGTCCTGCTCCGATCTGCTGCACTCACGATCCACCGGAGGGTGGGCGGTGTCAACGCCTGTCGGCTGAGAACGCACTGACGAAAGGACGCCGGGTACCTCGGGGGCGAGTAGCGTTCGAGGAGGCACGCACGCGCGTCACGACGCCCGTGGACGAAGCCGTTCCGCTGATGAGAGGCACCGCACCATGACCGATCTGGACACCATCCCCGTCACCACCCTCGACGGCCGCGACACCACCATGGCGGAGTGGGACGGTAAGGCGAAACTCGTCGTCAACGTTGCCAGCCGCTGTGGTCTCGCTCCGCAGTACGAGAAGCTCGAGGCCCTCCAGAAGGAGTACGCCGACCGCGGCTTCACCGTGATCGGCTTCCCGAGCAACCAGTTCCTGCAGGAACTTGGCGACAACGAGAAGATCGCCGAATACTGCTCGGCCACCTGGGGTGTCACCTTCCCGATGATGGACAAGGTGAAGGTCAACGGCCGGAACCGTCACCCGCTCTACCAGGAGCTCGTGAAGACGGCCGACGCCAACGGCAAGGCCGGCAACGTCAAGTGGAACTTCGAAAAGTTCCTCATCGCCCCCGACGGCACCGTGCACCGCTTCCGTCCGACGACCGAACCCGATGCCCCCGAGGTCATCGCGGCGATCGAGGAGAGCCTGCCCGCATAGCGGTGTGGCATTCGGCCCCGCTCAGAGGAAGGTGACGCCGGTGAGCGCCTCAGCCTTCGTCCAGAGCTCGGCGGCGATGCGTTCGTCGCGCGCCGCCGAGGTCCGGCCGACGGGCTTCGGATCGCCGCGCATCTCACCGAAGCCGCTCGGTCCGTAGTAGCCGCCCGGTTCGACGTCCGGCGACACCGCCGCGTAGAGCGTCGGGAGCGCGCCCATCTCGGCGCTCTGGCCGAGGAGTCGCGTTCCCCAACCGAGGAGCGGTCCTTGCGCGGACTCGGTGTGCGACTGGAGTTCGGTCGACGCGAAGCCGGGGTGCGCCGCGACGGACAGCACGGGTGAGCCGTTCGCCGTGAGGCGTCGCTGCAACTCGGCCGAGAACATGAGGTCGGCCAGTTTCGACTGGCCGTAGGCGGCCCAGCGTCGGTACGTCCGGCTGCGCCAGTTGAGATCGGCCAGGTCGATTGTGCCAGCCCGGTGGGCGGCGCTCGACAGGGTGACGACCCGCGTCGTGATGCGATCCAGCAGCAGCCCGGTGAGAGCAAAGGGACCGAGGAAGTTGGTACCGATCTGCATCTCGAAGCCGTCGGCCGTGCGTCGCTCGGGCACAGCCATGACGCCGGCGTTGTTCACGAGCACGTCGACCCGCTCGACGCCCTCAGCGAAGCGGCGGACCGACGCGAGGTCGGCGAGGTCGAGGCGACGGACCTCGACATCGCCGGTCATCGTGGCCGCAGCACGGGCACCCTTCTCCGTGTCGCGGCAGGCGAGGATGACGGTTGCGCCGTGCGCGGCGAGTTCGCGAGCCGTGACGGCCCCGATCCCGCTGTTCGCGCCGGTCACGATCGCGACGCCGCCATGCTGGTCGGGAATGTCTGCTGTCGTCCAAGCGCTCATGAGGCTGAGGCTACGCCATGGATTTCTTGCGACTACACATATCGTTCACAGCTTCACCGATATATCGTTGAGCATCGTTCACGAACTACGAAGGAGAGCAATCATGGGTGGATTCCCAAGCGGTGGCGCAGGTTTCGGTGGCGCAGGATTCGGCAACGGCGGCGGATTCGGCAGCGGAGCCGGCTTCGGTACCGAGAACATGTGGCAGATGATGGAACAGCTGCGTTCCAAGTTCGAGAAGAGCGCCGGATCGCGCGCGGGTCGTGGCGACGTCCGCTCCGCCGTGCTGGCCCTGCTGGCAGAGCAGCCGATGCACGGCTACCAGATCATCCGCGAGATCGACGAGCGCAGTGGCGGCTCCTGGAAGCCGAGCGCCGGCTCGGTCTACCCGACCCTGCAGCTGCTCTCCGACGAGGGCATCATCACAGCCGAGGAGTCGGGCGGTCGGAAGACCTACGCCCTGACCGAGGCCGGCCGCGACGAGGTCGCCGAGTCCGGAGCGACCGCTCCGTGGCAGACCGGTGAGTCGACCGAGCACCCCGGCATCACCGCGCTCCCGAAGGCCGGCGTCGAGCTGGCCCAGGCTGCAGCGCAGGTCGGCCGGACCGGTTCGCCTGAGCAGGTCCAGCAGGCCGTCGCGGTCCTCGACGAAGCTCGCAAGCGCCTCTACGCGATCCTCGCCCAGGACTGACCGGGTGTCGTCGACCGGCGGGACGCCCAGCGACTCAGCGTCCCGTTTCGGCGACGTCCCAGGCGTCGTGCGGGCCGGTGTCCACACCGGCCCGCCCGCCGACGGGCGCGCGCGGTACCGCCGCATCCTCAGGTTCGCGAGCTGGCATCTGGCCAACGCATGGTGGTTCGAGATCGTGCTCCCACGCTTCGGGCTCATCAAGCTGACCGAGCGCACCCGCACGCGCCGCATGCAGCGGTTCGCGCGCCGCTTCCACGTGCTCGCCGTCGATCTCGGCGGACTCATGATCAAGGTCGGCCAGTTCATGTCGTCCCGCCTCGACGTGCTGCCGCCGGAGATCACCAAAGAGCTCGAAGGCCTGCAAGACGAAGTGCCGCCGGTCGCGTTCCCGGAGATCCGCGCGCTCGCCGAGTCGGAGCTCCGTGTGCCCCTGCCGCAGGTGTTCTCCACCATCGACGAACGGGCGGTGGCCGCCGCCTCCCTCGGTCAGGCCCACCGCGCACATCTCGTCCCCTCGCTCGCCGCGGATTCCGGCCTCGACGCCGTCGTGCTCAAGGTGCAGCGTCCCGGTATCGACCGGATCGTCGCCGTCGACCTCGCCGCGCTGCGGAAGGTCGGCGGATGGCTGCGTCGCGTCCGCCTCGTCTCGGATCGCGTGGACATGCCGGCGCTCGTCGAGGAGTTCGCCGCGACGAGCCTGGAGGAGATCGACTACCTCCACGAGGCAGCGAGCTCCGAACGGTTCGCGGCCGACTTCGCCGGTGACGACCGCGTCGGCGTGCCGGCCGTCGTGTGGGAACGGACCTCACAACGCGTGCTGACGCTCGAGGACGTCACCGCGATCAAGATCACCGACACCGAGGCGCTCCTGGCCGCCGGGATCGACCCTGCCGAGGTGGCTCCGGTGTTTGCGGCGGTCATGTTCGACCAGCTGTTCACCAACGGGTTCTTCCACGCCGACCCGCACCCCGGCAACATCTTCGTCACGCCGATCGCCGCCGCCCCGGGTGAGCGCTCGTGGAAACTGACGTTCATCGACTTCGGCATGATGGGCGAGGTCCCGCCGACGACGCGGCGCGGCCTGCGGAAGCTCCTCATCGCCGCCGCCTCCCGCGACGGCAAGGGACTCGTCGGCGCGATCCGTGACCTGGGTGTCCTCCTGCCCTCGGCGGACACGACCGAGTTGGAGCGCGCGATGACGGCCCTCTTCGGCCGGTTCGGCGGCATGGGCTTCGCCGAGCTCCGCGACGTCGACCCGAAGGAGTTCCGCGACTTCGGCAACCAGTTCAGCGAGGTCGTGCGGGCGCTGCCGTTCCAGCTGCCCGAGAACTTCCTGCTCATCATCCGTGCCATCTCGCTCACCTCGGGCGTCTGCAGCTCGCTCGATCCCCAGTTCAACCTGTGGGACTCCGTCGAGCCGTACGCGGCGCAGCTGCTGCGCGACGAACGCGGCAACGTCGTCCAGGACCTCGGCCGGGAGGCGCTCGAGATCGCGACGGTCGCGGCCCGACTGCCGAAGCGTCTCGATGCGATGATCATGCGGGTCGAGGACGGCTCCGTCGCCGTCACCAACCCGCGGCTGGAGCAGCGGATCGCGCGACTCGACCGCACGACGGGCAGGGTCGTGTCGGCGGTGTTGTTCGCCGCCCTGCTCGTCGCCGGCACCGTCCTCCGGATCGACGACGCCGTGCTCGGCACCGTCTTCATGTCGGTCTCCGTCCTGCCGCTGCTGCACGCGCTGTTCTCCGGGCGCCGCGGGCGGTAAGCCGGCAGCATGTGCCGCGACCGTCGCGCAGGCGTCGGTTGTGGTGTGGAAGGACATGTCGAGGCTCTTGTCCGCGATGACAGGATCGCCACGCACCGGCGGGACCGTTCCGCGGTGCAGAGCGGAGTGACATGCGCAGGCGACCACAGACCACCGTCCCGAGGTCGGGAGGCACCCGATGATCGACGAGGACCTGCGTGTCCGGCTCGCCGACCTCGGCGGGTTCGACACGGAACGCGGCTCGCTCGCCGGGGTGGTCGTGGTCGACGTGACCCGGGTCGTCGCCGGCCCGTTCTGTTCGATGGTCCTCGCTGACCTCGGAGCCACGGTGATCAAGGTCGAACACCCGGACGAACCCGACTACACCCGCACCTTCCCGCCGTTGCTGCCGGCTGCGGACGACGCCGACGGACGGCCGGTCGAGGACCCGGCGCTCAGCGGGTTCTTCGCGCAGTACAACCGCAACAAGTTGGGTGTCACGGCCAATCTCCGGCACCCGTCCGGCGCCGCGCTCCTCGAACATCTGGTGGCCAGGGCCGACGTCCTCGTCGAGAACTTCCGACCGGGCACGATGGACCGACTCGGGCTCGGGTACGAGCGGCTCCGCGAGATCAACCCGCGCCTCGTCTACGCCGCGCTCAGCGGATACGGCCAGACCGGACCCTCCCGTGGGCGACCGGCCTACGACAACAGCGCCCAGGCGACCGGCGGTCTCTGGTCGATGAACGGGCCGGCCGGTGGCCCACCGACCCGGGTCGGCACGATCATCGGCGACCTCGCGGCCAGTCTCTACGGCACCATCGGCGTCCTCGCGGCGCTCCGGCACGCCGAGAGCACCGGGGACGGGCAGCTCGTCGACATCTCGCAGCAGGACTCGGTGCTCACCCTGACCGAGAACGCCGTCGTCGCATACACGACCGAGGGCACGGTACCGACCCCGCTCGGCAACGCCCACCCGTTCGTGCGCCCGTACGAGGCGTTCCCCTGCCGGGACGGGTTCGTCTTCTTCGGCGGGTACACCGACAAGTTCTGGAAGCTCTCCTGCGAGTTGTTCGGCGGTCCGGACGAGTACGACGCCCATCCGGACCTCCAGACGATGGCCGACCGGTTCGACGAGGAGGTCTACGAGCGGGCGGTCCGTCCGATCGTCGAGCGTTGGTTCGCGGATCGCACCAAGGCGGAGCTGGAAGCGCTCGCCGGCGACCTCGTTCCGCTGAGTGCCGTGAAGGACATCGGCGAGGTGGTCGCCGACCCGCAGATCGTCGCCAGGGACATGGTCGTCGAGACCCGATATCCCGGGTTCGGCCCGCTCCGGACCTTCGGTTCCCCCGTCAAGCTGCAGGTGACCCCACCGCGGACGACCGGCCGGGCACCGGCGACCGGGGCCCATACGGCCGCAGTCCTGCGGGAGCTGCTCGACTACGACGAAGCCGCCATCGACGAGCTCCGCTCCGCCGGGACCATCTGATGGACGGTGTCCGTCTCGACCGCTCCGGAGCGACCGCCGTGATCACCATCGATCGCCCGGACAAGCTCAACGCGCTGACCCTCGCGATGTATGACCAGCTCGGCGCGGCGTTCGCCGAGGTCCGCGACGATCCCCGGATCGGTGTCGCGATCCTGACGGGGGCGGGGGAGCGGGCGTTCTGCGTCGGCGCAGACCTCGGGGAGTCGATCCCCGCGCTGGCCGAGGGGCGATTCGACATCAGCGAGTGGGATGCCGCCCACCAGAAGCACACCACCCTCGACAAACCGGTCATCGGGGCGGTCAACGGCCTCTGTCTCGGGGGCGGGTTCGAGATCCTGCTGTCCACCGACATCCGCGTCGCCGCCGACCACGCGACGTTCGCTCTGCCCGAGACGGGGATCGGCGTGGTGCCCGCAGGGGGCACCCTCAGCCGGTTGGTGCGCCAGATCCCGTACGCCTTCGCCATGGACCTCATGCTGCGCGGCGGGCGGATCGACGCTGCGACGGCCTCCCGGTACGGCATCGTCAACCAGGTGGTCCCGGCCGCCGAGCTGACGGACACCGCGCACCGCCTCGCGGACGAGCTCCTCGCGCGGAGCGGTACCGCGCTCGCCACGGTCAAACGTGCGGTGCGGGAACTGTCCGCGTTGCCGCTGGAGGAGGCCTTCCACCGTGAGGCGGTGCTCGGCCAGGCCGCGTTCACGAGCGACGACGCACGGGCCGGCCTGGCGGCGTTCGCCGCGCGCACGCCACCCGTCTTCCCCTCGCGGGCGTCCTAGACTGAGGCCACCCTGCTCGAGGTGGACGCGGTCCGCCCCACGCTCATGGAGGCCTCATGCGTCCCCCGACCGCTTCCGACGACGTCCGCGCGGACGTCGAGCCCTCCTCGGCGACCGCGACGTTCGCGCTCGACCTCCTCGCCGCCTCACGCGCGGAGCCGGGACGCCCGGGCGCCGGCGTCGAGGACCTCCTCAGCCGGGCAGGACTCGACGGGGCCGACGCCGAGGCCGTGGTCGAGTCCGTCCGCGAAGCACAGTTACGGGGTGCACGGCAGCGCCGTCGGGCGAGCGAGCTCGAGGCGCTCTTCTCCACCGCTCGCGAGCTGGTCCGCCTCCAGGACGTCGACGAGGTCCTCGGCCGTCTCGTGGAACGGGCCCATCAGCTCATGGGCACCGACGTCACGTACCTCTCCGAGGTCGAGAACACCAGGGGTGACCTCCGCGTCCGGCACTCCGTCGGCACGGTGACCCCGGGGTTCCGGGACCTCGCGGTGCCCGCCGGGGTGGGACTCGCCAGCCTGGTCGCCGGCACGCGGGAGCCCGCGTGGGTCGCACGCTACGAGACGATGACCGAGGCCGGGCACGACGATCGGATCGATGCCGCCGTCCGGGCCGAAAGGCTCGTGTCGTTCCTCGGCGTCCCGCTCGCGGTCGGTGACGAGGTGCTCGGGGCGTTGTTCGCATGCAACCGCTTCGGCTACGACTACACCCCGGATGACGTCCTCCTGCTCTCCGCGTTCGCCGACCATGCTGCGGCGGTCCTGCACACCGCGCGGGCGCTCGCCGAACGCGCGGCGGCCGTCGTTCGCGCCGAGGAGGCCTATCGCGAACTGGAGCGCCACCTCGCCGCCACCGAGCTGGCGAGCGGCATCCACGAGGAGCTCACCTCGGCGGCGATGTCGGGTGGGACCGTCGTGGACCTCGTCGCGACGGTGTCGCGCCGGATCGGTCGGCGGGTGTGGGTGCTCGACGACCAGGCACGACTGCTCGACGGCACGGGGGAGCTACCGAGCCGCACCGTGCTCCGCGACGCGGTCGCCCGGAGTCAGGTGAGCGGGCACGCCGAATCGATCGTGGCTCGGGATCGCGCGTGGCTCGTCGTGGCGATCGTGGGCGCCGACCGGGTGCTCGGGTCCATCCTCGCGGAGGACGGACCCGATCCCGCCGACCGGGTCGTCCGACGCACCCTGGAACGGGCCGCCCAGGTCGCCGCACTGGTCTCCTTCAAACGTGACGCGGTGGTCGCCCTGCGCGCCGAGCGTCGTGCGCACTGGCTCCTGGCCGTCGTGGACGGCGGTGCCTCGGAGCCGTCCGCGGACGTCGAGCCCGCTCTGCTCGCGCTGACGCTCGGGGCGTGCGCCGTGATCGACGTGTTGGAGCGGGACGTCGCCGATGCGGCGTTCGTCGCCGCCGGTGCCGTCGGCGATGACGGCGTCGTCGCCCGACGCGACCATCGGGTGATCATCGCCTGGGCGGTCGACGATGCGATCGAGGCCACGGAGCGGGTCCGGCGGCTGCTGGCCGACCGGCTGCACGAACCGGCGCTCACCGCGGTGGTCTGTACCGGGCTGCTCGGGCGGGCGGACCTCGGGCCGGCCGTCGAGCGTGCCGCCGCCGATCTGCGCTTCCTCCGACCCCTCGGCATCGAGGCCACCACGGTCTCCTCCGCCGGTCTCGCGCCGTACCACGCGCTCTCCTCCGGGGAGCCGACCTCGGTGATCCGCTTCGTCGACGAGCTCCTCGGACCGGTGCTCGGGTGGGACGAACGCCGTGGGACCGCGCTCTTCGAGACCCTGGCCTGCTACTTCGACGGGGGCGAGAGCCGACACGCCGTGTCGAAGCGGCTTCGGATCCACCCGAACACCGTGCAGCAGCGGCTCGATCGCATCCGGTCCCTCCTCGTCGGCGACTGGGACGACAGCGAGTTCCGGTTCCGGGTGCAGGCCGCCGCCCGACTCGAACGCCTGCGGCGGTCACTGCGTGAGGCCCACCCGACGAGCTGAGCGGCCCAGGGACGGCTGGCATCCGTGGACCGGTCGTTCCGACACATCATCAGCGCGCAAACATGGGTCGAGGATCCATAGGACGCCTTTCCGTGCTCCACCACACTTGCCTGAATCGAACGGGCAAGCACGAGGGAGCACCACGGATGGATTCATTCGACGTCGCGGTTGTCGGCATGGGAGCCCTCGGCAGTGCGGCCGCCTACCACCTCGCGAGGCGGGGCGCGAAGGTCGTCGCCTTCGAACAGTTCGAGCTCGGACACGTCCGCGGTGCCTCGCACGACACCTCGCGGATCGTCCGGACCTCGTACGGCGCACCCCAGTACGTGCGACTCGCGCAGTCGGCCTACCGTGACTGGGCGGACCTCGAGCAGGAATCGGGCGAACGGCTGCTCACCATCACCGGCGGCGTCATCTTCCTCCCGGTCGACGGACCCTACTCCGCCTCGGACTTCACCGCCGCGCTCGAGGAGTGCGGGGTTCCGCACGAACTCCTGACGCCCACCGAGGTGCAGGCGCGGTGGCCGCAGTTCCGGATCCCGGAGAACGTCGAGACGGTGTACACCGCGGACACCGGTATCGCCCATGCGGCCCGCACCGTGGCGACGCTCCAGCTGCGTGCTCGGGCGCTCGGCGCCGACATCCGTGACCGGACCAGAGTCGATGCGCTGACCCCGGACGGACAGGGTGTCGTCGTGCAGACCTCGGCCGGCGCCGTCCGTGCCGGCAAGGTCGTCCTCGCCGCCGACGCCTGGGCGAACGAGCTCCTCGAACCCCTCGGCGCGGCGATCCCGCTCGACGTCATGCAGGAGCAGGTCACCTACTTCCGCCCGGGCGACGCCGAGCAGCTCGATCGCGAGCGGTTCCCGGTGTGGATCTGGGAGGACGAGGAGTGCTACTACGGCTTCCCGACCTTCGGCGAACCGACCGTGAAGGCCGCCCGTGACGTCTCGGAGAACCGCATGTCGCCGGCCGAGCGCACCTTCGTGCCGTCGCCGGAGCTCACCGGACAGCTTGCCGACTTCATGGCGGACCTCGTGCCGGCGTCCGGACCGGAACTCCGCACCGTGACCTGTCAGTACGCGCTCACGCCCGACCGGAACTTCGTCCTCGGCCCGCTCGAGGAGCACCCCGACGTCATCGTCGCCCTCGCCGCCGGGCACGGCTTCAAGTTCACGCCCGCGTTCGGACGCATCCTCGCGGAGCTCGCCCTCGACGGGGAGACGAGCGACGACATCGCGAGCTTCAGCCCGTCCCACGCGCGCAGCGCCGAGCGGGTCTCGCCGATGCCGACCTCCGCGAGCTGATCCCCATGGCGCGATACCTCGTCTCCCGGATCCTGTCGTCGCTCTTCGTCCTGTTCGTCCTCTCCGTCCTCGTCTTCTCGATGGTGCGGGTCATCCCGGGCGACCCGCTGTCGGCGTTCGCCGACCCCTCGAACCCCGACCCCGCGGCGCTCGACGCCCTCCGCACGGAACTCGGCCTCGACCGGCCCTGGCTGACCCAGTACCTCGCCTGGCTGCTCGGCGTCCTCCAAGGGGACTTCGGACGGGCCATCACCGTCCCCAACGAGGTGTCCAACCTCATCGCCCAGCGCCTCCCGCTCAGTCTCACCCTCGCCGTCATGGCGACCGTCTTCGGCACGGTGCTCGGCATCCCAGCCGGTGTCCTCGCCGCAACCCGGTGGCGTCGGACCCCCGACAACGCGGTGCGCGGGCTGTCCTTCGTGCTCCTCGCGACCCCGCCGTTCGTCCTGGGAACCGTCCTCATCCTCGTGAACTCGCTCACGCTGCGACTCCCGCTCGTCGGCACCGCCGGGGCGAGCGGTGATCCGTTGCGACTGATCGGCGTGCTCGTCCTGCCGGCGCTCCTCATCGGACTCGTCCTCGCGGCGATCGTCGCCCGGTACACGCGCGGCACCCTGCTCGACACCCTCGGTCAGGACTTCGTCCGGACGGCCAGGGCCAAGGGGGCGTCACCGTCCCGACTGGTCGGGCGGCACGCGCTGCGCAACGCGCTCATCCCCGTCACCACCGTGATCGGGATCGAACTCGCCGCGCTCGTCGGTGGGACGGTCGTGATCGAGACCGTGTTCGCGCTCCCGGGGATGGGCTCGCTCCTCCTCACCGGCATCCGCTCGTCGGACTACCCGATCATCCAGGCGACCGTGCTCCTCATCGGCGCGGTCTACGTGCTCATCAACTTCATCGTCGATCTCATCTACCCGTTGATCGACCCACGAGTGAGGGTCCACACGTCATGACGGTCACCCGCGCCATCGCGCTCGCAACGGTCGTCGGCAGACGCCGACGCCGCAACCGGTTCGGCCCTGCCTTCTGGAGCGGATCCGCCATCCTCGTCGGCATCCTCCTGCTCGCCGCCTGGATGACCCTCGCACCGCCATACGACCCGTTCGCGGCGTCCGGCGCGGCACTCGCCGGACCCACGCTCGACCACCTCCTCGGCACCGACAACCTCGGCCGCGACAACCTCACCCGGCTGGCGCTCGCCGCGCGGACCAGCCTGCTCATCTCGGGGGCCGCCGCGCTGCTCGGTGCCGTCATCGGGACGGCCCTGGGGCTGGTGGCGGGGTACCTCGGCGGTTGGGTCGACGCGATCATCATGCGGATCGTGGACGCGGCGCTCGCCCTGCCGGCGATCCTCGTCGCCCTCGTGGTCGGGGTCGTCATCGGCACCGGGCCGTGGCCGCTCATCATCGCGCTGGGTCTCGTGTTCGCTCCGGGCTTCGCCCGCGTCATGCGGGCCCCGGTCATCGCCCTGCGCGAGCGGGACTTCGTCCTCGCGGCCACCCTGAGCGGCGTGCGTGGACACCGCGTGATCGCGGAGCACCTGCTGCCCAACGTGCTGACACCGCTGTTCGTGCAGTTCGCCTCCGTCGCCTCGCAGGTGGTCCTCATCGAGGCCGCCCTCAGCTACCTCGGACAGGGCGTCCAAGCCCCCGAGCCATCAGCCGGTCGCATGATCAGTGAGTTCACGCGGTTCATGCAGGTGCAGCCGCTGCTGATCATCCTCCCCTCCCTCGTGATCATCCTGCTGTCGGCCGCGTGGAACCTCCTCGCCGACGGGCTGCAGGACTACTTCGCGCCGAGACGGGAACCCGCGTTCTCGCTCGGTCGCCCACGCCGGCGTCGGGCAGCCGCGGCAGCGCAGCACGGTACGTCATCCAGCACCACCATCGACGCGGCGTCCACGGACGACGCTCCAGAGAAGAGGCAGCAATGAAGACTCGCATCCTCGTGGGGACGGTCGCCATCGTGGCGGCGTCCCTCGCGCTCAGCGGCTGTGCGCCGTCCGGTCCGGCCGGCGACTCGGGCGGCGACCCCGTCGCCGGTGGCACCCTCCACTGGGGTGTTCCAGCCGAACCGTCCGCGGGCGGTCTCGATCCGATGGCGGCCAGTGCGATCGCCGCCGAGGTCATCAACGCGGTCGCCTACGACACGCTCCTCGCGAAGGACGATGACGGTGAGGTCGTCCCCGCCCTCGCCACCGAGTGGTCCCAGCCGGACGAGCTCACCTGGGTGTTCGAACTGCGCGACGACGTCACCTTCGCCGACGGCAGCGCGTTCAGCGCCGACGACGTCGTGTACTCCTTCAACCTGATGAAGGAGGCGACCACCTCCGCGAGCACGTACCTCGCCAACGTCTCCAGCATCGAGAAGACCGGAGACACCCAGGTCACGTTCCGGTTCAGCGCACCGGACGGCACCTTCCTGGACGCCGTGTCCGCCCGCCAGACGTTCTTCATCGTGAGTGAGGAGGGGTACGGGGCCGCGACACCCGACGAGCGGCAGCGGACGACCTTCGGGACCGGCGCGTTCCAGGTGACCGACTGGAGCGACGGTGTCAGCGTCACGATGGAGAAGAACGAGAACGCCTGGCAGGACACGAAGCCGTACCTGGACGAGATCGTCTTCGACTTCATCCCCGACGAGTCCGCGCGGCTCGCCGCGCTGCAGCAGGGGAGCATCCAGGCCGCGTACTTCATCGACGGCAGCCTCGCCGATCAGGCCGTCCAGGCGGGCTTCACCCTCGGTGAGGCCTCCTACCGTCAGAACCTCGCCATCTACATCAACCCGGAGACCGGACCGCTCGCCGATATCGACGTCCGTCGGGCCGTCGCACTGTCCCTCGACCGCCAGGCGCTCGTCGACACGGCGATGCTCGGCTATGCCGCGCTCTCGTTCGTGCCCCCGGCCGGTGACCCCGGTGCCCTCGACCCGGCGGGCCTGCCCTATTACGAGCGCGACGTCGATCAGGCGAAGCAGCTCCTCGCGGACGCCGGCCAGCCGAACCCGACCATCACGCTCAGCTACATGGGCGACATCGCGCAGTCGCACCACCCCGTCTACGAGATGATGCAGCAGCAGCTCGCCGAATCGGGGATCACCCTGAAGCTCGACGCGAAGCCGCTGTCGGAGATCGCTCCGGTCTTCACGACCGGCGAGAGCTGGACGGACCTCGTCGCCATCCCGGGCAGCCCCCGCGCCGCGTCGCTGTTCTACTACGACCCCGTGCTCGTCGACGGCGGCGTGTACAACCACTGGGAGGGCAACCCCGAGGCGGACGCCGCACGAGAGCTGTTCCAGCAGGCGAAGAGCGCCTCGGATCCGGCGGAGTACGCGAAGCTCGTCGACCAGCTGGCGGAAGAGGCGGCCGAGCAGGTGTTGGAGATCGTGCCGGTCGCGGTCCCGGTCTACTTCGAGGTCTGGGACAGCGCGAAGTTGCACGACTACCAGAGCGACGCGTACTACTCCCGGTACCGCCTCGACGAGGCCTGGCTGAGCCAGTAGCCCCGTCGTCCGCCGCTTCATCCCTCCCGCACCACCCGAGCGAAAGCTGGTCTGACCCATGGATCGAGACGTCGACGCCCTCCACGTGGAGGGGCTGAGCATCGCCTACGGCGGCGCTGCGCCATCGGTGCAGGACGTGTCCCTGCGTGTCGGTCCGGGGGAGATCGTCGGGGTGATCGGCGAGTCCGGGAGCGGCAAGTCCAGCATCGCCCTCGCGATGATGGGGCTGCTGCCGGACTCGGCGACGGTCACGGCGTCCCGAATCGACGTCGCGGGGACCGACATGCAGGGCGCCACGGAACGCGACTGGTCGACGCTCCGCGGTTCGCGCGCCTCGATGGTGTTCCAGGAGCCGATGTCGGCCCTCAACCCGTGCATGCGGATCGGGGCGCAGATCGCCGAGGTCCTCCGGATCCACGGCGTCGCCGACAAGCGGACGGCCGGGGCACGGGCGTTGGAGATCCTCCACCTCGTGCGGATGCCCGACGCGGAACGTCGGCTCGGCTACTACCCCCACCAACTGTCCGGCGGTCAACGCCAGCGAGTCGTGATCGCCATCGCGGTGGCCGCCGGACCGACCCTGCTCGTCGCCGACGAGCCGACGACCGCCCTCGACGTGACCGTGCAGGCGCAGATCCTCGAGCTGCTCCGGACCCTGCGCGACGAGACGGGGATGGGGGTGCTCTTCATCAGCCACGATCTCGGGGTCATCGGACAGCTCTGCGAACGGATCGCCGTCATGTATCGCGGGCGCATCGTCGAGACCGGCCGCGCCGAGCGGGTCCTCGCCGACCCACGGCATCCGTACACGAAGGCGCTGCTCGAGAGCATCCCGCGGCCCTCGGTTCCGGTCCGGTCACCACTGGCGGTCATCCCCGCCGACAACGACTTCGCCGACGCCCCGGCGGTCCTGGAGGAGGTCCGATGAACGACACCCTGCTCCGCGTCGACGGCGTCACGCAGCGGTTCGGCCACGGCGAGCACGCCACGCTCGCCCTCGACGACGTGTCCCTCGAGGTACGCCGCGGCGAGACCCTGGGCCTCGTCGGCGAGTCCGGCTCCGGGAAGAGCACGCTCGCTCGCGCGATCCTGCTGATGCGCCGCCCCAGTTCGGGCCGTGTCGAGTTCGACGGCGGCGACGTCTCGCGGCTCCGCGGGTCGGCGTTGCGCACGCACCGCCGTCGCGTGCAGATGGTGTTCCAGGACCCCAACGACTCCCTCGACCCGCGCTTCACCGTGGCACGGTCCATCGCCGAACCGCTCGTGGCGGCGGGTATGGGCGCGGCCGGGCGTCGGGCACGGGTCGTCGAGTCGCTCCACCAGGTGGGACTCCCCGGAGACGCCGCCGGTCGGTTCCCGCACGAGTTCTCCGGCGGACAACGGCAACGCATCGCGATCGCCCGGGCCATGGCGGCGAAGCCGGAGTTCGTCGTCTTGGACGAGCCGACCTCGGCCCTCGACGTGTCCGTCCAAGCCCAGGTGCTCAACCTGCTCGTCCGTCTCCAGGAGGAGACCGGCGTCACCTACCTGTTCATCACCCACAACCTCGCGGTCGTCCACCACGTGGCGCATCGGGTGGCGGTCATGCGGAACGGCCGCGTCGTCGAGGAGGGAACGGGGGAGCAGGTCATGACGAGGCCGCAGGACGCCTACACGCGGGAACTCCTTGAGTCGATGCCCGTCCTCTACCGGACCTGACCCCACCACCGATCGACGACCAGCAGGAGGAACCCGATGCGCGTGCAACGACTCGGCGACAACGCCCACGAGGTGGCGCTGTACGAGGGCCCCGGCCGGATCGATCTGGAGTGGTACTTCCAGCAGACCACGGCCCTGCCGTCCTCGGTCATGCGGTACCGCCTCGAACCGGGAGCGGCCGAGGGTGAGCATCTCCACCTGGAGGGTGACGACGCGAGCTGTTCGCCGAACAGCTCCGACGAACTGTACGTCGTCACCGGCGGCGAGCTCGTCGTGACCTCGGGCGAGCATCGGAGGCTGTTGCGATCAGGCGACGCGTTCTACGCGCCGGCCGGGCTCGTCCACGGTGTCCGCAACGAGTCCGACGCCGTCGCCGAGATGATCCTCGTCTTCGGCCCGCCCACGGGGAGCCCGTTCCCGCAATCCGGCGAGGAGGCCTTCCCCACGGATGCGGAACGCTGAACCGGCGACCTCGGCTACCGTCCGGCCTGCAACTGCTCCCGGAGCTCGTCGAGGCGGACGGCGATGCCGATCCGGAACATGCGCTCGTCCTCGCGCCACGAGGCGCCGAGCACCTGGTCGAGGCGGTCGAGTCGCTGCAGGATGGTGTTCGTGTGGAAGTTCAGGGCCCGCGCCGTGCGGGTGGGGCTCGCATTGTTCCGGACGAACGCGCGCAGGGTGCCGAGCAGGTCCGCGTTCCGCTCCGCGTCGTACCGTCGGACGAGTCCGATGGTGTCGCGGAGGAAGTCCGCCAGCGCACGCGCATCGGTGTCGAAGATCGCCGAATAGGGGAGGAAGTCGTCGGCCGACGCGGTCAGGTCCGTCAGTTCGAGCGCCGCGATGAGTCTGGCGGTGCGCATCGCGGTCGTGAACGAGGAGGCGAGGGCTCCGGGAGCCGCACGGGGGACGACGGCGACGACCGGATGCTGGAGGCCGGTCGCGATGTGCCGACGGAGCGCCTCGGCGTCGAGGGGTCGACGATCGGAGGCGTGCGCGGCCACGACGTACCCGCGGTACTCGCCGACGAGGTCGTGGTCGTCCAGTTGCCGGCTGAGGGCGCGGGCGGCCGCGGTCTGCTGGTCACCCGGGACCGCGAGCAGCAGCAGGGAGTCGAGCGCCTGCAGGTCGATCCCCAGACGACGCGCACGCCGCTCGACGTCGGTCCGCCGTTCCGGCACGTCGTCGAGGAGATCGGCGATGAGTTCGCTGCGGATGCGGTGGTCGGCACCGGACGCGGCCTCCTGCTGGAGTTCGAGGAGCGCCGCGACCTGGGCGGCACGTTCGACGGTGCGGATGTCGACGGCACCGAGCTCGAACGCCCCGTCACCGAGGATCAGGGCACCGAAGTGCCGGGTCCCGGCCGACAGGGCGGCGATCGCCCCGACGCCGCCACTCGCGACCGTGACGCAGTGCCCGGAACGTCGGCTCTCGGCGATGGCCGCTCGGGCGTCGTCGTCGAGGTCGAGCATGCCGGCCGAGAGCGGCAGGCCGGCGGCGGCGATGACGCGGTCCTGCGCGTCCGTCACGGCGACGGCCCGGCCGAGCGCGGTGGCGAGCGTCTCCGCGACCGGCGCGAACCCACCCCCGGCGAGCACGGCCTGTACGAGTTCCTGGTGGACGGTGTTCGCCCGGTCGCGCTCGACGAGGTGCGCCGTGAGGTCGGCGAGCGTCCGTCGGCTGGCGTCCTCCGAGTCCTGCAGGTCACGCAGGGTCTGCGTCGTCTGCAGGATCACCGAGGCGTGGTCGGCGAGCGCCGACAGGAGGGCGACCTCCTCGGCGGAGAAGTCCTTCCGCTCGCGGTTGCCCACGAACAGCACGCCGAGCACGTCGTCACTCGTGAGCATCGGGACACCGAGCAGCGAGACGAGCCCTTCCGCCGCGACCGCGTCGTCGATCCCGCGTTCGTGTCGATCGGTCGTGTAGTCGGAGTACTCGGCGACCCACTGCGCCGTCCGTGATTCGACGACGACGCTCGCGAGTCCACGACCCGGCGGCACGCGGAGCGTCTGGAACGAGGGGCTGACGGAGCCGCTCGTCTCACGGACCCGCAGCTCGTGGGTGACCGGGTCGAACTCGGACAGGTAGGCGAGGTCGACGCCCATCATCTCGTGCGCGCGCTGGACGAGCCGGGCGAGGACGGCGTCGCTGTCCCGCAGCTCGGCGAGTTCGCGGGCGCTCGAGAACAGGGCGGACAGCTCGTGTTCGCGGCGTCGCAGCCGGACCAGTTCCTGCTGGGGATCGGCATCGGCGTGATCGAAACCGGTGGCCGTTCGCGCGTCGGCAGGCTTTCGCATCGGGTCTCCTGACTGGTCCCTCAGGAGTCTAAGGTGATCGTCCGTCGAGCGGCGTGTGTCATTCAGCCACACGATCGCCGATCCACTGAGTCATCCGCCCATCGCCGTCGATGATCCCCGCTCGTAGGGTCATCATGACCGCAGCGCCGAGGACCCGGTGTCTGCCTGTACCGAAGGGCGAGCCATGCCGAGAAACAGCCGAATCCAAGGGCTGCGCGACCACACCACCGACGAGCGACTCGAGCTCGTCGCCGAGGGTGCCGGCGTGCCGGCCGAGGCGCTCGCCGCCCTGCATCCCGACGCCGGGCTGTCGATCGCCCAGGCGGACCACCTGGTCGAGAACGTCGTCGGCGTCATCGCCATCCCGGTGGGCGTCGCCACCAACTTCACCGTCGACGGCGAGGACCGCCTCGTCCCCATGGCGACGGAGGAACCGAGCGTCGTCGCTGCGGCCTCCAACGCGGCCCGGATCGCACGGGTGCACGGCGGGTTCCGCACCTCGTCGTCGGGTGACGTGATGATCGCGCAGATCCAGATCCTCGACGCGGTCGACCCGCACGCCGCACGACTCCGGGTCCTGGAGGCGCGTGAGGAACTCCTCGCCCTCGCGAACGAGTTGGACCCGATCCTCGTCTCCTTCGGTGGGGGTGCCAGGGACATCGAGGTCAGGGTCCTGCCGACGCGGGTGGGCACACAGGTCATCGTCCACCTCCACGTCGACGTCCGTGACGCCATGGGCGCGAACGCCGTCAACACCATGGCGGAGGCGATCGCACCGCGTCTCGCCGAGATCGCCGGCTCGCGCACCCTCCTGCGGATCCTCACGAACAAGGCCGACCAGCGCATCACCCGTGCCCGGGCCGTGTTCGACGCCGAACTCCTCGGCGGCCCACAGGTGGTCGCCGACATCGTCGCCGCGAGCGCCTTCGCCGAAGCCGACCCGTACCGGGCGGCCACGCACAACAAGGGCATCATGAACGGCATCACCGCCGTCGTGCTCGCCACCGGCAACGACACCCGCGCGGTCGAAGCGGGATGCCACTCCCACGCCGCGCGATCCGGCCGGTACTCGGCGCTGTCGCAGTTCGAACAGGACGCCGACGGGAACCTCGTCGGCACGATCGAGGTCCCGCTGGCCGTCGGGCTCGTCGGGGGAGCCACGAAGGCGCACCCGACCGCGCAGGCGGGCGTCACCCTCCTCGGCGTGGAGACGGCCCGGGAACTGGCGGCCGTCATCGCCTCCGTCGGCCTCGCGCAGAACCTGGCCGCCTGTCGGGCGCTCGCCGCCGAGGGTATCCAGCGCGGCCACATGACCCTGCACGCGAGGACGATCGCGGCGAGCGCCGGTGCGACGGTGGACGAGATCGGAGCGGTGGCGGCGCGGATCGTCGCCGACCGCCGGATCCGGGTCGAGTACGCGCGCGAGGTCCTCGACGAGCTCCGGGCCGGAACCGTATGAGCGGGCTCCCGCGGCCACGGGTGGAGCCGGTCGACGGGCTGCCGACGCACGTGCGCGTGTACGAGGTGGCGCCGCGCGACGGGTTGCAGGCCGAGACGGACATCCTGCCCACCGCGGTGAAGGCGGAGCTGTGTCGGCGTCTGTACGACGCGGGGTCGCGTGACGTCGAGGTGACGAGTTTCGTGCCTGCCACGTGGATCCCGCAGTTCGCGGATGCGGAACGACTGGTCGCGGGGCTCGAGGTACCGCCCGGGGGCCGCGCCGTCGCCCTCGTTCCGAACCTGCGGGGCCTGCATCGTGCGCTCGATGCCGGGATCCGTGAGGTGTCGGTGGTCGTCAGCGCCTCGGAGTCCTTCGCGCGGGCCAACCTCAACACCTCGCGTGAGGGCGCCATCGAGCGGGCCGAGGAGGTCGTGGTGGCGGCGTCCGACGCCGACGTCCCGGTGCGTGGCTACGTGTCGATGGCGTTCGGTGATCCGTGGGAGGGTGCCGTGGATCCGGCGACGGTCGTCGATGCGGTCGTGCGTCTGCACCGTGCCGGCTGTACGACGGTCGCCATCAGCGACACGATCGGTGTGGGGACGCCGGGGCTCACGACGCGGATGGTCCGGGACGTGCTCGACGCCGGGATCCCGGTGGACGCGGTCGCCCTGCATCTCCACGACACCTACGGTCAGGGACTCGCGAACGTGTACGCGGCGCTCTCCCTCGGGGTCGCGGAGTTCGACTCGTCCGTCGGCGGCCTGGGTCGCTGCCCGTACGCGAAGGGCGCCACCGGTAACCTCGCCACGGAGGACCTCGTGTGGATGCTCCACGGTCTCGGCATCGAGACCGGTCTCGACCTCGAGGCCCTCGCCGCGACGACCGCCTGGTTGTCGCGGGTCCGGGGCGTCGGAGCCCCGTCGAACGTGGCGACGGCCTTCGCGGCCGCAGCGTCAGCGGTCGACACCCCGAACGCCACTGGAGGCAGCAGATGAGGCACACCGACGAGTACGTGCTCGACGACGTCGAGGCGGTGCGCGCCCTGGTGCGTGAACACCCCTGGGCCACGGTGGTCAGCCACGTGCCGGGTCGGGGTCTCGTCTCCTCGCACTACCCGATGCTCCTCGACGAGGATGAGGACGGGATCGTCCTCCTCAGCCATGTCGGCCGTCCGGACGAGCGGTTGCACGAGCTCGGACAGCATGAGGCGATGGTGATCGTCTCCGGTCCACAGGGGTACGTGTCGCCGAGTTGGTACGACACGACGCCGGCGGTGCCCACCTGGAACTTCGCGGTCGCCCACCTCTACGGCGTGCCCGAGCTGCTGTCCGACGAGGAGAACCTGCGGGTGCTCGACCGCCTCGTCGCCCACTTCGAGCGGGTCCTGCCCGAGCCGTACCTGATGAACGGGACGATCGCGAACAGCGAGTACGCGGCCCGGATCGTCCACGGCACGGTCGGCTTCCGCATGCGCGTGACCCGGTTCGAGGCCAAGGAGAAGATGAGTCAGGACAAGCCGGCCGAGGTCGTGGAGCGGGTGATCGCGGCCCTCGGCGAGCCAGGACCGTATCGGAATCCGGCGCTGGCGGCACGGATGGGCGCGATCCACGGCATCGACACCGGGGCCCCCGCGCGGGCCACCGACGGCGGGGTCACGGCATCGTGACGGACGCCGCACTGACGCTGCTGAACGCGCGGCCGTACGGCCAGGATCCCGTCGACCTCGTGATCCGCGACGGTCGCATCGCCGCGGTCGGAGCGCCCGGGACCCTCGAATCGGCCGGAGAGGTCGTCGACATCGCCGGTCGCAGCATCGGGCCGGGCCTGTGGGACGCCCACGTCCACATGACCCAGTGGGTGATCCAGCGGCGCCGGATCGACCTGACGGACACCGCGAGCGCCGCCGACGTCCTGGCAGCCGTCCGTCGCGCGGTCGACACCGGTGCACCGCTCACCGACGGGTTCCTCATGGGGTACGGCTTCCGCGACGGTCTGTGGACGCAGCCGGCGACACTCGCCGCGCTGGAGGCCACCGAGTCGGACCTCCCCGTGATACTCGTCAGCGGTGACCTGCACTGCGCGTGGATGAACACCCGGGCCGCGCACCGGCTCGGCCTGGACCTCGATGCGAGCGGTATCGTCGCCGAAGCACCGTGGATCGACGCCCTGCAACGGATCGACCAGCACTCCGGGCTCGCCGTCCACGCCTATCGGGACGCCGCCGAGGCCGCGGCCCGACGCGGCGTCGTCGGGGTCGTCGAATTCGAGAACACCGACAACCTCGGCGAGTGGTCCGAACGCATCGCCGGCGGGGCGACGAGCCTGCGCATCGAGGCCGCCGCCTGGCCGGACCGCCTCGAATCCGTCATCGCGGCCGGTCTCCGGACCGGGGACCCGATCGACCCGGCCGGTCTCCTCACCATGGGCCGCCTGAAGGTCGTCGTCGACGGTTCCCTCAACACGCGGACCGCCTGGTGCTGGGACCCGTACCCGGGTGTCGACCCGTCGAGCCCGCACGCCTGCGGCGTCGAGAGCGTCTCGATCGACGAGCTGCGCCGGCTGTTGGAGCGCGCGAGGGGCGCCGGGATCGAGGCGGCGGTGCACGCCATCGGCGATCGTGCCAACACCGAGGTCCTCGACACCTTCGAAGCGCTGGGGATGCGCGGCGTCGTCGAACACGCGCAGCTCGTCCGCGAGCAGGACTTCACCCGGTTCGCCGAGCTCGGACTCATCGCGAGCGTGCAGCCCGAGCACGCGATGGACGACCGCGACGTCGCCGATCGCCACTGGAACGGCCGCACGGGTCGCGCCTTCGCCTTCGGATCGCTGCACCGTGCCGGTGTCGGGCTCCGGCTCGGATCCGACGCCCCGGTCTCACCGCTGGACCCATGGCTGGCGATCGCCGCAGCGACGACCAGGAGTCGCGACGGCCGCGACGCCTGGCACCCCGAACAACGGCTCCCGATGGACGTCGCCCTCGCAGCGAGCGCGCGGACGTCGATCGCGGTCGGACAACCCGCCGACCTCGTGATCAGCGACCTTGACCCGCTCAGCGCCGACGCCGAGCGGTTGCGGTCGATGCCGGTGTCCGCGACCCTACTCGGCGGCCGCTTCACCTGGCGGGCGATCTGATGCGAGGGTCGCAGCTGTTCACCAACGCGCGGGTCTTCACCGGCGCCGATGAGACGGGGTTCGCCTCGGCGTTCCGCATCGTCGACGGACGCTTCGACTGGGTGGGCGACGCGGCGGCCGTCGGAAACGAGCCCGCAGTGGACCTCGGCGGACGGACGGTCCTGCCCGGCCTCATCGACAGCCACACCCATCCGGCGCTCATGGCCGCCACCGCCGTGGCAGCCGAGTGCTTCCCGCCGTCCGTGGTGTCGATCACCGGCCTCGTCGACCGCCTCCGCGAGCACGCGGCGACCCTGACCTCCGCGAGCGCGTGGGTCCTCGGTCGCGGCTTCGACGACACGAAGTTCCCCGAGGGACGCATGCCGACGGCGGCAGACCTCGACGCCGTGTCCGCCGAGCGGCCCGTCCTCGTCTGGCGCTGCGACGCCCACTCCGCCGTCTGCAACAGCGCGGCGCTCAGGCTCGCGGGCATCACGGCCGCCACGCCCGACCCGGCAGGCGCCCGCTTCGAGCGCGGACCGGCCGGCGAGCCGAACGGCGTCCTCACCGAGATCGCCGCGGTCGAGGCCGTCTCGCGGTTCATTCCGGTCCCGGAGCGCGAGGGACAGATCGCCTCCCTCGTGGCGATCGGCGAGGAACTCGCCTCCCGGGGGATCGTGGCGGTGTGCGACCTGCTGTCGAACCGGCTCACCGACCCGCTCGACGCCTTCCGGAGCGCTGCTGATCAGGGCCTGCGCACCCGGGTCGCCCTCTACCCGGGGTGGGATCCGTCCGCGCCGCTCGCCGAGCTGACCGAGGACGACCGCGAGGGTCGGGTCCGCATCGGCGGGGTGAAGGTCGTCCTCGACGGGGCCTACTCGAACCGCACCGCCTGGGTCGCCGAACCCTACCCGGAGTCCTGCGACCACGGACTCCGCCTCGTCGACGACGAGGACGTCCTCGCTGCAGGCGCTTGGGCTCGCCGCAACGGGGTCCAGCTCGCCGTCCACGCCATGGGCGACCGCGCCCTCGACCGCGTCGCGCGCCTCTTCGAACACGAGGAACCGTGGCTCGACGGGATCCCGTCGGTCCGGATCGAGCACGCCACCATCATCAGCGAGCCCTACGCCGAGCGACTCCGGTCCGCGCGGATGACGTTCGGGATCGCCACCCACACCGTCTTCTTCTTCGCCGAGTACGACGGGTACGAGCTGGCCCTGCGCGCCGAACAGGTGCCGGACGCCTACCCGATCGCGCGGCTGTACCGCACGATCGAACCGCTCGCGCTCTCCTCCGACCGCCCCGCGACCGCGTGGAGTGGCGCGGACGACGTCATGCTGAGCGTCGAGGCCGCGGTCCGACGTCAGGCCTACAACGGCGCCGACTTCGTCCCGGCCGAGGCGATCAGCGTCGCGCAGGCCCTGCTCCTGTACACCGGCCGGGCCGCCCTGCTCTCGCCGCTCGAGGGCGTCGGCCGGATCGCTCCCGGATATGACGGCAGCTTCGCCGTCCTCGACCGCGACGTCTTCAGCGTTCCCTCAGACGAGATCGCCGCCGTGCGGGTCGCCGAGACGTGGATCGACGGTGAGCAGGTGTACCGGCGCCCGCCGGAGGACGAGGAGGACCGGACATGACGACGTTCCAGGAGGACGCGACCGCACTGCTCGAGGAGCTCGTGGCCGTCCGGCGCGAACTGCATCAGGCCGTCGAGGTCGGGCTGGACCTGCCGGCGACCCAGCGGATCATCCTCCGCGAGCTGGCCGACCTCGGGCTCGAGATCACGACCGGGGACTGCCTCTCCTCCGTGGTCGCCGTCCTGCGCGGCGAGCTCCCCGGGCCGACCGTCCTCCTCCGAGCCGACATGGACGGGCTGCCCGTCACCGAGGCGACCGGGCTCCCGTTCGCGGCGACGTCGGGGGCGATGCACGCCTGCGGTCACGATCTGCACATGACCGGCCTCCTCGGTGCGGTCCGCCTCCTCGTGGCCCGTCGCGATCGGCTCGCCGGCACCGTGGTGTTCATGTTCCAGCCCGGGGAGGAGGGGCAGGCGGGCGCCAGGGTCATGCTCGAAGCCGGACTCCTCGACGTCGCGGGGGATCGTCCTGTCGCCGCCTACGCGCTCCACGTCGACCCCAGCACGCGCCGCGGCGACCTCGTCACCCGGGAGGGCGCGATGATGGCGAGCGCCAACGCGCTGCGCGTCACCGTCCGGGGGACGGGTGGTCACGCGGCGTTCCCGCATCTCGCCGTCGACCCGGTGCCGGTGGCCGCGCACCTCATCCTGGCCGTGCAGACCTTCGCGGCCCGTCGATTGCCGGCCACCGATCAGGCCGTCATCTCGATCACCCGCCTCGCCAGCGACTCGGAGGCGAGCAACGTCCTGGCCTCGGCGGTCAGCCTCGAGGCGAACATCCGCACCCTCTCGAAGGCGACGCTCGCGACCGTGCGTGAGCAGTTGCCGGAGCACCTCCGGGCCATCGCGGAAGCCCACGGCTGCACCCTCGAGTCGACGTTCATCGAGTCCTACCCGGTCACCGTCAACGACCCCGCCGAGACGCGGTTCGTGCTCGGTACCCTCGACGCGCTCGTCGGGGCCGACCGGGTCGTCCGGCAGGAGGCCCCGTCGATGGCGTCCGAGGATTTCGCCTACGTGCTCGACGAGGTCCCTGGGGCGCTCGTCTTCGTCGGTGCGGCACCCGAGGGTGGGTCTCCAGCGCTCCACTCGGAGCGGGCCGTCTTCGACGACAGCATCCTGGACCTCCAGGCCACGGTGCTCGCGGAGCTCGCCTGGCGACGTCTCCAGCTGGGCTGACCCGCGCGTCGTCGGCCGGGCCGGCACCGCGAGAGATCGACGACGCTTGGGGGTTGTGTGTCCCCTGAATGGGTAGCATTGGGTCGTTCCGGGTTCCGACGACGAGAGGGCACGCGTGATCACCGCAGAGGACATCACGAGGCGTGCCGCGATCGCCGAGTACCAGGTCGTCGGCCGCCCGCCGGAGACCGATCTCGAGAGCCTGGTCCAGCTGGCGGCGACCATGTGCGGCGTGCCCAAGGCCGTCATCAACATCATCGACCACCGCTTCCAGCACCAGATCGCCGCGGTCGGTCTCGAGCCCGCGAGCTGCTCACGCGAGGACTCGATGTGCGCCGTCGTCTTCCAGGAGCAGGTCCAGACGATGGTGTCCGACGCCAGTCAGGACGACCGTTTCTCCGCGAACCCCTTCGTCACCGGTGAGATCGCGAACGTCCGGTTCTACGCCTCGAGCCCGCTCGTCACACCGAACGGGGTGCCCATCGGCACCCTCTGCATCTTCGACGACCGCGTCCGAGACCTGTCGCCGGAGCACGGCCGTGCGCTCGACCTCCTGGCCCGCCAGGTCGTCGACGTCCTCGAGCTCCTCCGCATCACGCACGAGCTCGGCCAGTCGAACGAGCAGCTCGCCCAGTTCGCCGGACAGGTGAGCCACGACCTGCGCAACCCGCTCATGGCGGTCTCCGGGTTCCTCGAGCTCGCGACGGACAGCCCGGAAATGGCGAACGCACCACACGCGGCGAAGGCGCTCGCCCGCGCCGAGTCCGCCGCCGACCGGATGGCCGTGATGATCACGGACCTCCTGGACTTCGCCCGGATCGGCGGCGCCCGTCCGCGGCGCGAGCGGGTCGACCTCGAGCCGCTCGTCTCCTCGGTGATCGAAGACCTCGATGCGGTCATCGTCGCGACCGGCGCGACCGTCGTCATCGACACGCCGCTACCGGTGCACGGTGATGAGACGTTGCTGCGCGCTCTCTTGCAGAACCTGATCGCCAACGCGGTGAAGTTCAGTGCGGCGGACGGGGCCGTCCCGCACGTGCTGGTGCAGGCCGAACGGGTCTCCGCCGGGGTGCTGGTCGCGGTGGAGGACAACGGTCCCGGTGTCGCCCCGGAGCAGCGCGAACGTGTCTTCGACCTCATGGAACGTGCGGCGGGGAGTGAGGTCGCCGGCCTCGGCATCGGCCTCTCGACCTGTCGGCGGATCGTCGAGGCGCACGGTGGCCGGATCGAGATCGACGAGTCCGGGCTCGGGGGAGCGAGCGTCTGGTTCCTGCTGCCCGACCCCCGTTCAGCGGGCTGAGCCTCCTGCGCGCGCCCGGTGCCGACGCACGCCCGAGCGGTTGGCGCACCGCACCGAGCAGTACCGCTGCCGACCGTTGCGGGTGACGTCGACGACGACGTTCCGACAGGTGTCGCCCGGTTCCGACCCGGCGGCACAGCGGCTGAGACGCTGCATGCCCCGGGTCGTGAGGTGCAGGGCCGTCCCGACGCTGATCACGGCGGCGAGCACCGCCGGCAGGGTCTGATGCTCGTCACGGTAGTGGAGATGCCAGCCTTCACCGTCGTGGTCGGTCAGCCGCGGGAATGCGGCCGCCGAGGCCATCTGCCGGTTGAGTGCTACCGCCCTGGCCTGGTCGTCCGTCGCGTCCACGACCGTAAGCCACTCGTCGACGACGGCGCGCACCCGCAGATGGTCGTCGACCGCCTCGGTGAACGGCATCGTCATCCCGTGCTCACGGGTGCGCGCGACGATGCCGTCCCGGTCGTCGGGCCAGTCGTTCGCGAGCGACCCGGCGAGCAGGACCGCGTACGATCCGTAAGGGTTGAGATGCATAATGCCATTACATCATGGTTGGTGCATGACCATCCTCGCCGCTCCACCACTGCCGTCCGCTCCGACCACCGAGCTGTCCGATGAACACCCGCACACCTGGACGACCGAGTCGGCGCACTCCACCTCGGAGGGCCGCCTCCGGTACCTCCGGTGCGCCTCCTGCGGTTCCCGCCGGGTGGTCCTCGAGCCGTACGAGGAGCTCGGGGCCGTCGTCGTCACGCGGCACGACATCGCGTCACGGTGACGTCCCGCCCGTCGTGCGCGTTAGCGTTGGACCGAGGGGCTGCGGGACCGCGCCCGCCGAGCGAGGAGAGGAACCCCATGAGCGCCGACGTCTGGCTCGACAAGGAATCACCCGAGGTCTACCAGGCGCTCATCGAGACCGGTCGTGCAGCCGGCCGTGCCGCGCTCGCCGCCGGCATCGACAAGCGCCTCATCGAACTCGTCAGGATCCGCGCCTCACAGATCAACGGGTGCGCCTACTGCCTGCGCATCCACGTCGCCGACGCGATCGCGCTCGGCGAGACCACCGAACGCCTGGCGATCCTCTCCGCCTGGCGGGACACCACGTACTTCAGCCCCGTCGAACAGGCTGCGCTCGCGATCACCGAGGACGTCACCCTCATCGCGGACGTGCAGCACCGTCGGCGACTTCCGGACGACGACCTGTCGACGCTCACGAACGGGCAGATCGCCGCGGTGAGGTGGTTGGCGATCGTCATCAACGCCTTCAACCGCGTCTCGATCACGAGCCACCACCCGGTGCACCCGGACGCGGCGCACTGACCCAGGTCAGTCCTTCCGGCGCCTCGCCCCGCGGAACCACGCTGCGACGCGGGCGCCCAGGGAGTCGGAGTACTCGTTCGACAGGTCGAGCGTCTCCTTGCTCAAGTCGCCGCCGTTCCTGATCGCCTCGAGCGCGCGGAGCGCTCGTGCCTCCTGCTCAGCCGCCCGTCTCCTGCGCTCGTCCTCACCCATGCGCCCAGCCTAGACGCGGTCGACGCCCGCACCGGGCCCGACGGTGACGTGGTGTCGGCCGATGGGCAGCATGAGCGGCTTCCCCGAGGTGGGGTCCGTGATCACCTGGTTCTGGAGACCGAACACGGCGCGGACGGTCGCCTCGGTCAGGACCTCGTGCGGTGTCCCGGCCGCGTGGAGGCGTCCGCCGGCCAGGGCGATGAGGTGGTCGGCGTACCGTGCCGCGAGGTTGAGGTCGTGGAGCACCATCACGATCGTCGTGCCGCGGGAGCGGTTGAGGTCGGTGAGGAGGTCGAGCACCTCGATCTGGTGGCTGACGTCGAGGAAGGTGGTCGGTTCGTCGAGGAGGAGCAGGTCCGTCTGCTGGGCGAGGGCCATCGCGATCCACACCCGTTGGCGTTGCCCGCCGGACAGCTCGTCCACGTGGCGGTCGGCGAGCTCGCTCGTCTCGGTGGCGTCGAGTGCCGCGGCGACGGCGACGTCGTCTTCCGTGCTCCACCGCGAGAGGATGCCCTGGTGCGGGTGCCTGCCACGACCGACGAGGTCGGCGACAGTGATGCCCTCCGGAGCGATCGGCGATTGCGGGAGCAGCCCGAGCGTGCGCGCGAGCTGCTTGGCCGGCGTGCGGTGGACCTCCTTGCCGTCGAGGACGACCCGTCCGCCGCGGGGTGCGAGGAGGCGGGACATCGATCGGAGCAGGGTCGACTTCCCGCAGGCGTTGGCGCCGACGATGGCCGTCACCTTGCCGGGTGGGACGGCGAGGTCCAAGTGCTCGATGACGGTGCGGTCGCCGTACCCGAGAGTGAGCTGCTCGACGAGGAGCTGATGGTCGGTGGTCACGGGGTGCCTCCCGGGCGCGGGATCGAGACGGGGGTCGGATCGACCCGGGGCCGCGTCACAGCGAGCCTCCGGAACGGTTCGTGCGGATGATGAGCCAGATGAGGAACGGGGCGCCGAGAACGCCCGTCACGACCCCGACCGGGTAGCGGGTACCGAGCAGGTACTGTCCGGCGAGGTCGGCGACGAGCACGAGGAGCGCGCCGACCAGGGCGGCGGGCACGAGCATCGAGCCGCCGCGACCGACGATCCGGGAGGCGATGGGGCCGGACAGGAACGCGACGAAGGCGATCGGACCGGAGGCGGCGGTCGCGAACGCGATCAGGCCGACCGCGGCGACGATGACGATCAACCGCGTGCGGTCCACCCGGACCCCGAGGGCGGCGGCGGTGTCGTCGCCCAGCTGGGTCGCGGCGAGGTTCCTCGACTGGCCGAGGAGGACCGGTCCGAGCACGAACAGGGCCGCGACGACCGGCCCGACCTGGGCCCAGTTGGTGCCGTTGAGGCTCCCGGTCAGCCAGCGGGTCGCCTCCTGCAGGTCCCACTGCGCGGCACGAGACAGGATGTACGCGGTGACGCTGTCGAGCATGGCCGCGATGCCGATCCCGATGAGGATGAGCCGCGTCCCCGCCACCCCGCTCCGGTACGAGAGGAGGTAGACGAGGACGGCCACGGCGAGGCCGACGACGATCGCGAAGACCGAGACCGCGGTCGCGCCGAGCGAGAGGGTGACGATGGCGAACGCCGCCGCGGCGCTCGATCCGGCGCTGATCCCGATGATGTCGGGGCTCGCGAGCGGGTTCCGGAGCATCGTCTGGAAGGTGACCCCCGCGAGACCGAAGGAGGCGCCGGCGATCACGGCGAGGACGGCGCGGGGGAGGCGGAGCCGGCCGACGGTGAAGCCCGCGCCGGCGACGTCCTCGCCGAGGATCACGCGGACGACGTCGATCGGCGTGTAGAACGTGTTCCCGACCATGAGGGAGACGAGGAACACGGCGACGATGAGCGTTCCGAGCACGCCCATCACGAGGTCGCGGCGCTGCTTTCGCGCGCGGCGTCCCGCGCCGACGAGATCGCGTGTGGACGGCGCCTGCCCGGCGATCGCCGGGTGCGTGCTCCGTGCGTCGACGCTCACAGGGCGCTCACCTTCTGGCGGCGCACGATCGCGATGAAGATCGGCGCCCCGATCAGGGCGGTGATGATGCCGACGTCGATCTCGGACGGTCGGGCCACGATGCGGCCGAGGACGTCCGCGGCCGTGAGTAGGATCGCGCCGACGACGGCTGAGAACGGGAGCAACCACCGGTGGTCGACGCCGACGACGAGCCGACAGGCGTGTGGCACGACGAGCCCGACGAAACCGATGGGGCCGGTGACGGCGGTGGCCGCGCCGCACAGCACGACGGACCCGAGTGCCGCGGCTCCACGGGCGACCGCGACGCGTTCGCCGAGGCCGGCTGCGAGGTCGTCTCCGAGGGCGAGCGAGTTGAGGCCGCGCGCGGACAGGAGGCAGACGAGGAAGCCGACGACGAGGAACGGCAGCACCTGCTCGATCTGCCCGGCGGTGCCGCCACCGACCCCGCCGATCTGCCAGGAGCGCACGCTGCTGGCGATGTCGCCGCGGGGGAGCACGACCGCGGTGATGAACGAGGCGAGCGCGGCGGACGTCGCGGCGCCGGCCAGGGCGAGTTTCAGCGGGGTGGCCCCGCCACGGCCCAGCGAACCGACGGTGTAGACGAAGATGGCGGAGGCGGCGGCGCCGATGATGGCCACCCAGATGGTCGTGCTCGCCGCGGCGAGCCCGAAGTAGGCGAGGCCGGTGACGACCGCGAGCGAGGCGCCGAGGTTGATGCCGAGGATGCCGGGGTCGGCGAGCGGGTTCCGGGTGACGCCCTGCATGACGGCGCCCGAGACGCCGAGGGCTGCGCCGGCGAGGACGGCGAGGAGGGTCCGGGGGATGCGCTTGGCCACCGCGGCCTGGTCGAAGCCGTCGACACCGCCGGCGAAGGCACCGAGGACGGCCGACCACTCGACGTCACGCGATCCGATGGTGACGGAGCAGAGCATGGCAGCGACGAGGACGAGGGCTGCGACGAGGAGCCAGAGCCCGCGAACCCGCCTCGGGCGCCGCACGACGGCGACACTCGAGGCGGGTGGGGTGGCGGTACCGGTGATCACGCCGCCTGGTCTGCCGCCTGCGCGAGCAGCTTCAGGTAGTCGTCGAGGATCCACGAGATCGAGAGCGGCGTCGGGTTGGCGGCGGTGCCGAGCGGGCTGGTGCCTGGGAGGGCGACGATCGCACCGTTCGCGACGGCGGGCATCTGCGACAGCAGCGGGTCGGCCTCGAGCGCGGCGATGAGCTCGTCGCCGCCGTAGGTCACGATGATGTCGACGTCGCGGAAGGCGTCCGCCTGCTCGGCGCTCTGGGTGAGGGAGAACAGCTCGGTCTCGGCGGAGGCCGTCGCGACGCTCTCGGGGAACGCGAGGCCGAGGTCCTCGAAGAACGCGGTGCGCGTGTCGTGGGTCGTGTAGTAGCTGACCTCGCTGAGGTCGCTCGTGTCGACGTGCGTGAGGAACATCGCGGTCTTGCCCTCGAGCTGCGGGTACGCCTTCGCGGCCTCGGTGATCTCGCCCTCCAACTCGGTGACGAGTGCTTCACCCTCGTCGGCCATGCCCATCGCCTCACTGTTGAAGAGGATGGTGTCGCGCCAGGACGTGCCCCAGGCGGTCTCCGGGTATGCGACGACGGGCGCGATCTCGCTGAGCGTGTCGTAGTCCTCCTGCGTGAGGCCGGAGTACGCGGCGAGGATGACGTCCGGGTTCGTGTCGGCGACCGCCTCGAAGTCGATGCCGTCGGTCTCGTCGAAGAGGACGGGGGTCTCGGCGTCGAGGGATTCGAGCTTCTCCTCGACCCAGGGGAGCAGGCCGTCGCCGTCGTCGTCACCGAAGTTGGCGGCGGCCATCCCGACGGGGACGACGCCGAGGGCGAGGGGCACCTCGTGGTTCGCCCAGTTGACGGTGGCGACGCGTTCGGGCTTGGCGTCGATCGTCGTGGTGCCGAGGGCGTGCTCGATCGTGATCGGCGTGAAGCCGGCGTCGCCGCCGGCCCCCTCTTCGGCCGACGACGAGGAGCAGGCCGCGAGGCCGACGGTGAGGAACGCCGCCGCGGAGAGGGCGACGAGACGTGGTGCGCGCTGCATGGGGTCCTTTCGGGTGCTGCTGACTGATGCCGGCGCGCGGGCACGACGAACGACGGCGTCGGAGGACGTTGTCTGCGGTTCGGAGAGGGTGGCCGGTGGAGACCGGCGCCGCGCGGGGAGAGGCGGTGACGAAGGGTTGCCTAACCAAAGTTAGCTGTCGCTCGGTATGAGTGCAATCGAGTGGATCCGACGCGTTCCTTCGCGAATCGGACACGTTCGGTCGCGAAGCGTCAGGCGCTCAGCCGATGCGGAACCGGCCCGGACTCGTCCCGGTGACCCGGCGGAACGCCGTCCCGAACGCCGTGGCCGAGCGGTACCCGACGGCCGCCGCCACCTCGTCGATGCTGTCACCGGCGATGAGACGCGTGATGGCGTGCTGCACCCGCGCGGTGGCGACCCAGCGGGCGAACCCGAGCCCGGTCTCCGACTCGAACGTCCGAGTCACCGTCCGGGTGCTCACGCCGAGGAGTGCCGCCCATTCCGCGAGGGAGGTCCCGTCGGACGGACTCGTGCGGATCCGCTCGACGATCGGTGCCACGAGGCCGGACCGGGGCAGCCGCAGGAGCAGTTCGTGTTCGGCGGGCTCGAGGACGTCCAGGATGGTCGCCTCGGTGGTGGCTCTGGCACGATCCTCGAGCCGGGCCTCACTCAGCCGGTCGAGGAGGAGCCGCAGCAACGGGGTGAGCTCGACCGCCGTCGGCAGCTCGGAGATGGCTGGCACGTGGTCCACGCTGAACATCGCGGCCCGCTGCCAGGTGCCGGCGGGCGTCCAGCCGGTATGGCGCACGCCGGCCGGGATCCAGAGCGCGTGATGCGGGGTCACGGTCCAGACGCGGTCGCCGACGGTGGCGGTGGACGCGCCGTGATCGTTCCACAGGAGCTCGTGCGTGGGGTGCGAGTGTTCGTCCCAGTGGGTGTCGCGCGCGATGCGCTCGGTGTTCCCGCGGATGACGAACGGCACCGGGATCGCTCCCGCCTCGTACAGCGGGAGTCGACGGCGTGCCGGTGCGGTGCCCGTCCGTGCGTCGACGGACTGCTCCCAGGGGTCGAGGGAGGTGGGAGCGGACACCGCTCCAGCGTACGGGCGTCCGCGCCGGACCGCGTCGCTTCAGCGCTGCTTCAGCTTGCCCGCGCCAGACTGGGAGGCGCCGCTCGAGCGTCGACCGGCACGAAGCCGAGAGGTCATACCCGATGCGGATACTCGTCGTGGACGATGAGGTGCGGCTCGCCGACGGCGTCCGGCGGGGCCTCGAGGCGGAGGGCTTCGCCGTCGACGTCGCCTCGAACGGGGTCGATGGACTCTGGATGGCGGGCGAACACCGCTACGACGCGATCATCCTCGACATCATGATGCCCGGCATGAGCGGGTACCGCGTCTGCCAGCAGCTGCGTGACGCCGGAGACTGGACCCCGATCCTCATGCTCACCGCGAAGGACGGCGACTGGGACCAGGTCGAGGCCCTCGACACCGGCGCCGACGACTTCCTGAGCAAGCCGTTCTCGTTCGCCGTGCTCGTCGCCCGCATCCGGTCACTCGTCCGGCGGGGCTCCCGCGAGCGCCCGGCGGTGCTCGAGGTCGGCGAGCTCCGGCTCGATCCCGCGTCCAAACAGGTGCACCGCGGTGACGTCCCGATCGACCTCACCTCCCGCGAGTTCGCGGTCCTCGAGTTCCTCATGCGGCGCGGCGGTGAGGTCGTGTCGAAGCGCGAGGTCCTGCAGAATGTCTGGGACGACGACTTCGAGGGCGATCCCAACATCGTCGAGGTCTACGTCGGTCACCTGCGGAACAAGGTCGACCGGCCCTTCGACCGGGCCTCGCTCGAGACCGTGCGCGGTTTCGGGTATCGACTCGTGGGCGGCCGTGGCTGACGGCGGGCGGCGTGAGCCGGTCGCCGCCCGTCGGGCCCCGTGGCGGTCCGTCCGCGCTCGGGCGGCCCTGGGCTCGGTGCTCGCCGTCGCCCTGTTCCTCGGCGTCGGATCCATCGTCTTCGTCGGCCTGTTCTCGGCGACGTTGCGTTCCGGCGTCGAACAGAGCGCGGCGGCCGAGGCGGAGAGCGTCTCGGCGCAACTGACCGCCGCCGACGCCACGACGCTGCCCGCGGACGACGGCCGCCTGCTGGTCCTGCTGGAGGACGGGCGCGTCGTCGACCGGACGGACGACGAGATCGACCTGCCGACCCCGGTCCCCGACGGCGACTCCTTCGTCGCGATCGTCGACGACGAGCCGGTGCTGTTCGCGAGCGAGGACGTCGAAGTCGACGGACGCGACCTCGTGGTCCTCGCTGGCCGTTCCCTCGAGGAGACCGACGACGCCGTCGGACTCGTGGGCGTGCTGCTCCTGGTCGCCGTCCCTGTGCTCGTGGTGCTGATCGGCGCACTCACCTGGCTCCTCGTCGGACGGGCCCTGGCACCGGTGGAGCGCATCCGCCGCGAGGTCTCGGAGCTGGGAGCGGGGGAGCTGCATCGACGGATAGACGTGCCCGCGACGGGCGACGAGATCGGACGCCTGGCCGGGACGATGAACGAGTTGCTCGGTCGTCTGGAGGACGCTCAGACGGCGCAACGCCGCTTCGTGTCCGACGCCTCGCACGAGCTGCGGTCGCCGCTCGCGGTCATCAGGCAGTACGCGGAGGTCGCCTCGCTCCACCCGGACCGGGTCGACACGGCCGAGCTGTCCGCGACGGTGCTCGACGAAGGCGGCAGGATGCAGACCCTCGTCGAGTCGCTCCTGCTCCTCGCGAAACTCGACGAGGGGGCCTCCGGGGCCGGACGGCGCGCCCTCGACGTCGACGACCTCCTGCTGGCCGAGGCCGGCCGCCTCCGGTCCGTCGGCGGGCTGCGGGTCGATTCCTCGGCGGTCGCCGCGGCGAGGGTCGACGGTGACGAGGCGCTGCTCGCGCGGGCGGTGCGGAACCTCGTCGACAATGCTGCACGGCACGCACGCTCGGTGGTCCGTCTCGGATGCTCGTCCGACGGTCGGTCCGTGAGGATCGCCGTGGAGGACGACGGCCCGGGTGTGCCGGTCGAGCTGCGTGCGCGTGTGTTCGAACGCTTCGTGCGCCTCGACGAGAGTCGTTCCCGCGACGCCGGAGGATCGGGCTTGGGGCTCGCGATCGTGGCCGACGTCGTCCGGCTCCACGGGGGATCGGTCGAGCTCGGAGACAGCGGGCTCGGGGGAGCGGCCTTCGTCGTCGTGCTCCCCGCCTCGACCGCTTCCTGAACGCCGCTTCAGCTCGCTTCAGGCCCGCTTCAGCGCTCCTCGGACAGTCTGGGGCACATGAACGAGAACACAGCCTCTCAGCCCACCGACCCCAAGCACCCCACCGCAGCGACCGAGCGCATCGAGCCCGTCGAGCAGACCGAGCGGACCGGTACGACCGAGCACTCCGGGATCCCCGCAGCCCCCGCATCGAAGCCGACCTTCTGGCGCCGGAAGCCCGTCTGGATCACCGCGATCGTCGTCGGTGCCCTCGCCCTCGGCGGAGCCGGTGCAGCCTACGCGGTGGACGAGTTCGGAGACGCGGACGACGACCGCGTCGCGTCGGCGGCGGACGTCGATCGCGACGGTGGACCCATCGCCGACGACGCCGCAGGAACCAGCGACGACCGCGACGTCAGGGACGCCGACGACGTGCCGCTCACCCAGGACGAGTCGGACGCGGCCTCGAAGGCTGCCCTCGCCGAGGCGAAGGGCGGCTCGGTGGCCGATATCGACCGCAGCGACGACCCCGGCGTCGCCTTCGAGGTCGACGTGCTCCTCGACAACGGTGACGAGCTCGAGGTCGCCCTCGACGCCGACTACACCGTGGTCACGAGCGTCCTCGACCCCCGCGACTGAGGTCGACGCCGCCTGGTGCGGAACGACGAGGGCCGGACGGAATCCTGGGATTCCGTCCGGCCCTCGTCGCATGCGCGGAGCGCTAGGAGCGCGGCTTGCGGTCGTAGGACCCGCCGCCCGAGCCCGACTCGTCGTCGCGTCGGCGGGCGGGACCACCACGGTCGGGACGGAGCTCGATGAGCTTGCCGCTGATCCGGGTGTTCTCGAGCTTGTCGAACACGTCGTTGCCGAGGCTCGCGGGCAGCTCGACGATCGAGAAGTCCGGCTTGATCTGGATCGCGCCGAAGTCCTCGCGCTTCAAGCCGCCCTCGTTCGCGAGCGCACCCACGATCTGGCGCGGGTCCACCTTCTGGCGACGACCGACCGCGATGCGGTAGGGCGCCATCGGGCCGCTGGACGGGCGGCTGCGACGCTCGGGACGGTCACCCTGATCGCCACGGTCGCCACGGTCGAACCGCGCGCCGCGGTCGCCGGAGTCGCGGCGCTCGCGACCGGCGCGGTCGTTGCCGCGGTTGGTGTTGTCGAACTCCTCACGACGACGACGCTCGTCCTCGGCGGAGAGCAGCAGCGGCGTCTCACCCTGCGACACGACGGCCAGGGCCGCGGCGACGTCGGCTTCGGGGACGTCATGGTGCGAGACGTAGTGACCGATGATCTCGCGGAAGCGCTCGATGCGGTCGGTCTGGCCAAGCGCCTCGGTGATGGCGTCGTCGAATCGCGTGAGGCGCGTGGCGTTGACGTCGTCGACGCTCGGCAGCTGCATCTGGGTGAGCGGCTGGCGGGTCGCGCGCTCGATCGCCTTCAGCAGGTGGCGCTCGCGCGGGGTGACGAAGCTGATCGCGTCACCGGTGCGTCCGGCGCGGCCGGTGCGTCCGATGCGGTGCACGTACGACTCGGTGTCGACCGGGATGTCGTAGTTCACGACATGGCTGATGCGCTCCACGTCGAGGCCTCGCGCGGCCACGTCGGTGGCGACGAGGATGTCGAGCTTGCCGGCCTTCAGCTGGTTGACGGTGCGCTCACGCTGCACCTGCGCCACGTCGCCGTTGATCGCCGCGGCCGAGTACCCGCGGGCACGGAGCTTCTCGGCGAGGGTCTCGGTCTCGTTCTTCGTGCGCGTGAAGATGATCATCGCGCTGAAGTTCTCGGTCTCGAGGATGCGGGTCAGGGCGTCGACCTTCTGCGGGTACGACACCGTGAGGTAGCGCTGCGTGATGCTGGCGGAGGTCGTGGTCTTCGTCTTGACCGTGATCTCTTCCGGGTTGTTCAGGTACTTTGCGGAGATACGGCGGATCGACGACGGCATCGTCGCGGAGAACAGGGCGACCTGCTTCTCCTTCGGGGTGTCGGCGAGGATCGTCTCGACGTCCTCGGCGAAGCCCATCTTCAGCATCTCGTCGGCCTCGTCGAGCACGAGGTACTTGAGCTCGGTGAGGTCGAGGGTGCCCTTCTCCAGGTGGTCCATGATGCGACCGGGGGTACCGACGACGATGTGGACGCCGCGGCGGAGCGCGGAGAGCTGCACGCCATAGCCCTGGCCGCCGTAGACGGGGAGCACGTGGACGCCCCGCAGGTGCGTCGCGTACTTCTCGAACGCCTCGCAGACCTGCAGGGCGAGCTCGCGCGTCGGCGCGAGGACGAGGGCCTGCGGCGTCTTCTGCGCGAGGTCGAGTCGGGAGAGGATCGGGAGGGCGAATGCGGCGGTCTTCCCGGTTCCCGTCTGGGCGAGGCCGACGACGTCGCGTCCCTCGAGCAGCAGCGGGATGGTGGCCGCCTGGATGGCGGACGGGGTCTCGTAACCGACATCCTTCAGTACCTTGAGCACCGCGTCGTCGAGGCCGAGGTCGGAGAAGGTCTGCGTAGCGCCGGCGGGTTCCGCCTCGGGCTGCGTCGTGGAATCAGAAGACGTCATACTCCTAACGGTAGTCGCAACGCAAGCGTTTGCAGGACATCGTCTGGAGCGGAGGTCGCCGCGTCGCTGCCCGAGGCGTTCGCCTCAGCGGTTCAGAGGCTGCCCCACCGGGCGCGGGCGCCGCAGAACAGGCCGTAGGCGATGAGGCCGACACCGACCACGAGCAGGATCACGACGCCGAACGGGAGCGCGGCGAGCGCGGAGATGGCACCGTCCATCCCGGAGGCCTTCTCCGCGTCCTGGGTGGCTGCGGCGACGATGAAGAGGATCCCGACGGTGACGAGGGCGACCCCCTTGGCGACCCATCCGACGATCCCGAGGACCACGACGGCCCGCTTGGTCGTGCCGGTCGGCGGGTGCACATCCTCGAGGAACTTCTGCGTCACGCCCTTGAAGACGAAGAAGCCGCCGATCCCCATGACGACGAGGCCGACGGCGATGACGACGAACACCCCGCCGGGTGAGGACAGGAGCGTCGCCGTCAGGCCCTTGCTGGACTGCGACGAATCGCTGCTGCCGCCGAGGGCGAAGGTGAGCGCCGTGGATCCGACGGCGAGGTAGGCGATCGCGCGTCCGGCGGTCGAGATGCGCTTGCTCCACCGTTTCCGCGTGTCGGACTCGCTGACGAGGAACGCCGCGATGACCGTCCACAGCCCGAGTGCCAGCAGGCCGGCGGCGACGACCCAGATGATCACGATCCCGCCTGGTGTGCCGGCGAGCGTCTTGAGTGCACCGGACTGGTCGGCGTCGCCGCCGCCGGATCCGCCGCCGGACAGGGCGATCGAGATCGCGATCCCGCCGATGAGGACGTGGAGGAGTCCGTTGACGGCGTGGCCGGTGCGGGCGAGCGTTCGGAGGGTCGTGCTGTTCTTGGCGGTTCCTGCGGCGTGGTCTGCGGTGGCGCGTGCGTTCGAAGGCATCAGACCACGCTAGCCGCCGCGAACTCGTGCCGACGGGGGGTTGCGCACCCGGCATGCGGGCCGGCCGCCGACCGACGTCCGATCCGGAAGGCACCTCGCTTCCGAATGATCCGCATGCACCTGAACCCCTCCCGCCCTGCCGTGCCGTGCGATCCTTCCGTCATCACCGCCGATGAGACCGCCCTCGGACTCGGACGCGTGACGGTGGACACGGACATCGGACCCGTCACCGTGCGGGCCGGTCGTGAGGCCGGAGGACCGGCGACGATCCTCCTGCACGGCGCGGCGGGGTCCTGGACGACTTGGTCGCCGTTCCTCCGCGCCGACGACGCGCGAGGTGCGGTCGTCGACGACGTCATCGCCGTGGACCTCCCCGGGTGGGGCGAGTCACCGGCGGCTGCTCGGGGACCAGTGAGCGTCCGTGCGCTCTCGGACGCGGTCGCCACCGTGGCCAGATCGCTCGGCTACCGCTCCTGGCGGGTCGTCGGGCACTCGCTCGGCGGCTTCGTGGCGCTCGACCTCGCGGTCCGCGAGCCCGACGCGACGATCCGCGTCGACCTCGTCTCACCGACCGGCGTCGGCGTCGTCGAGGCGATCCGTCACCCCGTGACAGGTGGGGCCCGCCTGCCGTGGTTCGCGGGCATGCTCGTCGGCATGCGCGTGCTGGAGGTCCTGGGCTCCCGGGGCCCGGCGCTCCTCCGCCTCCTGAACCGCGCCGGACTCCTGGCGCCGCTCATGTCGCCGCTCTTCGGACGACGCCGCGACCTCGACCGGTCCGTCGTCGACGCACTCGCCGCGGACGTGCGACCCGCGACCTTCCTGGCGGCGACGCGCGCTGCAGCCGCCTACGACCTGCACGGGTGGCGCGGTGTGCGCTGTCCCGTCCGCTGCGCCATGGGCGAGCGGGACGTCTTCGTCGGTTCCGACGACGCGGCCGTCCTCGCGGCGCTCGTCCCCGACCTCCGGGTGTACACGCTGGCCGGGGCGGGTCACTTCGCCGCGGTGGAACGCCCCGAGGCGGTCCTGGAGCATTACACCGCCGACTGATCTCACGGTCTGTCGGGCGTGTTGCGGCAGGGATCCGCTATCCTGGAAGCCTGCCCGACTTCGTGGTTGGGGTGGTTGATCGTCCGCACCGTGCTGCATTCGCGCCGTGTGTCGAGCATCGATCTGGGGCTGGAAACCCCCAGCACCCGCACCCCTCGCTCGGAGGTCCCCTATGTCTGCGTCCGCAGCCACCGCATCCCACGCCACTGCACCGCCGTCCGGCTCGACCGGTCGCCGTTGGTGGGTGCTCGTCGTCCTCGCGATGACGCAGCTCATCGTCGTGCTCGACGGCACGATCGTCAACATCGCCCTGCCGGCCGCCCAGCGCGAGCTCGACCTGTCCGACACCCAGCGTCAGTGGGTCGTGACCGCGTACGCGCTGGCGTTCGGGGCACTGCTCCTCCTCGGTGGCCGGATAGCCGATTACTGGGGTCGGAAGCGCACCTACCTCGTCGGCATGGTGGGCTTCGGCGCAGCATCGGCGTTCGGCGGATTCGCGCAGAGCGGGACCGAACTGATCGTCGCCCGCGGCCTGCAGGGCGTCTTCGCGGCCCTCATGGCTCCCGCGGCGCTCGCACTGCTCACGGTGACCTTCACCCACGGCCGCGACCGCAACACGGCGTTCGCCGTCTTCGGTACGGTCGCCGGAGCCGGCGCGGCCGTCGGCCTCATCCTCGGTGGGGTGCTCACCGAGTTCGTCGACTGGCGCTGGTGCCTCCTCGTCAACGTGCCGTTCGTCATCGTCGGCCTGATCGCCGGGCTCATCCTCGTGACCGAGAGCAAGGCCGAGGGCGACAACCGCTACGACTGGCTCGGCGCGATCACCGTCATCCTGGGGCTCGGTTCCCTGGTCTACGGCTTCACGCTCGCCGAGGGCGGCTGGGGCCGCATCGACACCATCGGCTTCCTCGCGCTCGGCGCCGGACTCCTGGCCCTGTTCGTCGTCATCGAGATGCGCGTGGCCCAGCCGCTGCTGCCGTTGCGCATCGTCGCCGACCGCGTGCGCGGTGGTGCCTTCCTCATGCAGATGATCGTCGGCAGCGTCATGATCGGCGCGCTCCTCTACCTGACCTTCCACCTGCAGATCGTGCTCGGCTTCCCGCCGCTCGAGGCGGGGATCGCGACCCTGCCGATGACCGCAGCGATCATGATCGTCGCCCCCATCGCCACCAAGCTCCTGCCGGCGATCGGTCCGCGCCCACTGCTCATCGTCGGTCCGCTGATCGCTGCGGCGTCCCTCGTGTACCTCAGCCGCATCACCGCCGACGGGAACTACTTCGTGCAGGTGCTCCCGGCGCTCATCGTGCTCGGGATCGGTATGGCCATGGTCTTCGTGCCGATGCAGAACCTGGCGCTGACCGGTGTCGCCCCGCACGACGCCGGAGCCGCCTCCGCCACGGCGAACGCCTCCATGCAGATCGGCGGCTCGATCGGGCTGTCGGTCTTCACCACCGTCTACGCCAGTGTCACCGACCAGGCGACCGTCACCGATCAGGCGTCGCAGCTGGTGGCGTTCACCCAGGGCTACTCGGCCGCGTTCATCGCCGCTGCCGTCGGACTCGTCATCGCGAGCCTCATCGCCGTGGTCTGCATCCGGGGCCGCAAGGAGGACCTCCTGCCCTCCGGTGACCAGCAGGCGGTCCACCTGGGCTGAGTCCGCCCGCGCGTCGCTAGCTGCGGGGTGCGTAGGTCGAGAGCACGTTGCCGGAGCTCGTCTGCACGGAGCGGACGAGCTCCAGCCGCGTCACGGGGTCGCTCGGCTCGAACAGGTGGCGCCCGGCGCCGGCGACGACCGGGTGGACCATGAGCGTGAGGCGGTCGAGGAGACCTGCGAAGAGGAGCTGCCGCACGACGGAGATGCTCGACGTGTCCGTTCTACTCCGCTCCGGCCATGAGCACCACCCTCGTGACGACCTCCGGACGGACGCGTACCGTGTTCGGCATGGCCAGCACCGCGATCGTCCTCACCGTCCCCGGACCGCACGGCGACCGGGAGGTGCGGCTGTCGAGTCCCGAGCGGGTGCTCTGGGAGGAGCCCGGCATCACCAAGCAGGAGCTCGCCGAGTACCTCATCGAGGTGGCGCCGGCGTTCCTCGCGGCCAACGGCGACCGGCCCGTGTCGCTGCAGCGTTTCCCGGGAGGTGTCGACGGTGAGTGGTTCTTCTCGAAGAACCCGCCGAAGGGTGCCCCCGCATATGTGCGCGCCGTGGACGTCGTGTACCCGAGCGGGCGGCAGCATCCGCAGCTCGTGCTCGATGAAGCGGCAGCGGTCGTCTGGGCCGCGCAGATGAACACGGTCGTGTTCCATCCGTGGCCGTCGCGGGCGGTCGACCCTGATCGGCCCGACGAGCTGCGGATCGACCTCGACCCGCAGCCGGGTACCGACTTCGCCGACGCCGTCCGTGTGGCCGGCTCGCTGCGGGAGCTGCTGACGGAGGTCGGGTTGACCGGTTTCGTGAAGACCTCCGGGAGCCGCGGGGTCCACGTGTTCGCCCCCATCGAGCCGGAGCACGAGTTCCTGGACGTCCGGCACGCGGTGATCGCCGCGGCACGCGAACTGGAGCGGCGGGATCCGTCCCGCGTGACGACGTCCTGGTGGAAGGAGGAACGCGGCGAGCGCATCTTCGTCGACTACAACCAGGCGAACCGGGATCGGACCATGGCCGGTGCCTACAGTCCGCGTGCGTTGGCAGCGGCGACGGTCTCGTGCCCGGTCACCTGGGACGAGCTGGCGGAGATCGACCCTGGCGCGTTCACGGTCCGGACGGTGCCGGAGCGGCTGCGGTCGACGGGCGACCCGTGGGCTGGGATGCATGATCACCCCGGACGGATCGACGTCCTCCTGCAGTGGTGGGCACGGGACCTCGAGCAGGGCTTGGGCGAGCTCCCGTTCCCTCCCGACTTCCCGAAGATGCCGGGGGAGCCGCCGCGGGTGCAGCCGAGTCGGGCGAAGCACCCCGAGGAGTGACCTGTGGACGCACGAACGCCCGGTGATCGTCGATCACCGGGCGTTCCGTGCGTGTACGGGGCTATTCGGCCTTGCCGAGGGCGAAGCGCACGCCGCCCTGCTCGTCGATCTGCGCGTCGAGGACGGCGTCGCTGAGCGCGACCGCTGCGGACTCCTCGAGGAACACGGTGGCTCCTGCGCTCTCGATGATCTGGTCCGCGTCGTGCGGCGTGGCGGTCATGGTGACTTCGAAGTTGTTGTCGTCGGAGCTGCTGATGCGCAGTCCGGCGCCGTGCGTGAGCGACGACGCGTCGTCCGGGACGACCAGTCCCGGGGTGAGTGGTGCGTTCTCGGCGAGGGTCTTGACGACTCGGCCGGCGTTCTCGGTCAGGGTGAGCATGTGTGTTCTCCGTTCCGTTCGCGGATACGAGTTCCCCACCTTGCTCGGGTTCGGCCGGGTGCGCCACCAGCTCGGCGATCCTCTGCGGGAACTGCCAAGCAACTCTGCAGGGATTCACACCTGGCGGGTCGGCAGTAGCACACCTCGCGCGTGAGCTCTTGGGGGAGGCCCGGGCGGAGCGGGCTGCTAGCGTCGAAGGTGCTGTCCGGCGCGATCACCCCGCCCCACGGCACCCCCAACCCCCACAGCTCGAGGAGTCCTATGACCACCGTCGCCGCCATCATCAAGCCCACTGCCGACGCCCCCTTCGAGGTCGGCTCGATCGAGCGTCGCGCTCCGCGGGCCAACGACGTCGTCATCGACGTCCTCTACGCGGGCATCTGCCACAGCGACATCCACCAGGCCCGTGAGGAGTGGGGCAAGGCCATCTTCCCGATGGTGCCCGGTCACGAGATCGCCGGTGTCGTCACCGAGGTCGGCGAGGGCGTCACGAAGCACCGGGTCGGCGACCGCGTCGGCATCGGCTGTTTCGTCGACTCCTGCCGTGAGTGCGAGAACTGCGTCGCCGGCGAGGAGCAGTTCTGCCTCAAGGGCAACGTCGCCACCTACAACGGTCGCGAGTACGACGGAGAGCCCACCTACGGCGGGTACAGCAAACAGATCGTCGCCGACGAGAACTACGTGTTGAGCATCCCCGAGGGCATCGAGCTCGACGTGGCCGCTCCGCTCCTGTGTGCCGGTATCACCACGTACTCCCCGCTGAAGCACTGGGGTGCCGGTCCCGGCAAGCAGGTCGCGATCGTCGGCATGGGTGGCCTCGGTCACATGGGCGTGAAGATCGCGCACGCGCTCGGCGCCGAGGTCACCGTCCTCAGCCAGACGACCTCCAAGGAGGCCGACGGCAAGCGCTTCGGAGCCGACCACTACTACGCCACCGGTGAGGAAGGCACGCTGAAGTCGCTCCGTGGCCGCTTCGACCTCATCATCAACACCGTCTCGGCCGACCTCGACATCGACGCGTACCTGTCGACGCTGAAGCTCAACGGCTCGATGGTCTTCGTCGGCCTGCCGGAGAACACCCAGCAGTTCCGCGTGTTCTCCCTGGTGGGAGGCCGTCGCTCGCTCGCCGGCTCGAACATCGGCGGCATCCGCGAGACGCAGGAGATGCTCGACTTCTGCGCCGAGCACGGCATCGGCTCGGAGATCGAGCTCATCGGCGCCGACGAGGTCGAGGGCGCGTACGACCGCGTCGTCCGCAGCGACGTCCGCTACCGCTTCGTCATCGACACGGCGACGATCGGCTGATCGCACCGTTAGCCTGAGAACATGATCCGGCTCCCGTTCCGTCGCCCAGGCGGAGCGGGAGCCGTTGCTCGTGAGCCGCTCGGTCGCGAGGTCCTCGTCCTCGGTGGTGTCGCCTTCTTCGTGATGCTCGGCTTCGGGGTCGTGATCCCGGTCCTGCCGGTCTACGTCCGCAGCTTCGGTGTCGGCTATCTCGAGGTCGGAGCGGTCGTGTCCGTCTTCGCACTCATGCGACTCGTGGCGAACCCGTTCGTCGGGGCGCTCGTCGACCGGATCGGCGAGCGGGTGGTGCTGGCCTCGGGGATCGGGATCGTCGCGATCTCCAGCGCCCTCGTCGGCCTGGCGGCTGACTACCCGCAGCTCCTACTCCTCCGCGGCGTCGGAGGGATCGGGTCGGCCATGTTCTCCGTGGCGGCGATGACCCTGCTCCTGCGGACGACCGCGCCGCATCGCCGCGGCCGGGCGGTCGGCTTCTACCAGGGCGGGTTCCTCGTCGGAGGCATGGCCGGTCCGGCCGTCGGTGGGCTGCTCGCGACCATCTCCCTCACCGCGCCGTTCTTCTTCTACGCCGGGACGCTCGCGATCGCCGGTGTCCTCGGTCTCGTCATGCTGCGCGGCAGCCGGATCGCGGCACCGACCGAGCACTCGGCACCCGCCGAACCGTTCCGGACCGTCCTCCGCGACCGTCGGTACCAGACGGCCCTCCTGGCGAACTTCGCCAACGGCTGGGCGTCCATGGGGGTCCGCGGCGCGCTCGTCCCCGTGCTCGTCGTCGAAGCGCTGCATGAGGAAGCGGCCTGGACCGGCGTCGCGTTCGCGATCGCGGCCGTGGCGCAGACCCTCGCGCTCGGGCCGGCCGGCCGGTTCGTCGACACCGTCGGTCGACGCCCGGCGATGCTGGTCGCCTTCCCCGTCGCCGCGCTGGCCCTCCTCGCGATGCCCTTCGTCGGCGAGCTCTGGCTGCTCGTCGTCGCGCTCTGCGTCTACGGCGTCGCGGCGGCCTTCCTCGGGACGGCGCCGGCGGCGGCCGTCGGCGATGCCGCGGGCGGGCGGGGTGGACGCGCCGTGGCGGTCTTCCAGGCGACGTCGGACCTCGGCGCGATCGTCGGCCCGCTGGTGGCCGGGGCGCTGCTCGACGCCTTCTCGTTCCCCGCCGCGTTCGGGTCGGCGGTCGTGCTGATGTTGCTCGTCCCGGTGCTCGCAGCCCGCATGCCTCGGGAGCACCGGAGCCAGCCGGCGACCGCTTAGCGGGACCGGAGTCGCAGACCCACCGAGGTGGTGATCTCCTCCCGCTGACCACCTGAGTGCACGAGTTGCGCGCCGTCGACCGTCAGCTGGCTGGCGTGTTCGCGCAGGGCGCGAGCGACCTCGGGCAGCCGGTGCTCGAGGTCGAACCAGACGGCGTCACCGTGGTCCGGGTCGAGGGCTTCCCGGTGGTGGACGATCTCCGCGAGGGGCGTCCCGGTCCGCGCTGCTGCCGCGAGTGCCGCCTCGTGCATCCTCAAGTGGTCCGGGTGTCCGTAGCCACCGCCGTGGTCGTAGCTGATGAGGAGGTCGGGGGAGACCTGTTCGATGAGGGCGGCGAGGTCTCCGGCGACCGCGTCGAGTGGTGCGAGCGAGAACGCGTCCGGCCGGACGTCGTCGGCCGGCCCTGCCAGCCCCTCCCGCACCCAGCGCATGCCGGAGTCGACGTACCGCGTCTTCGTCCCCGGTCGAGCGGCCGGCGGCGTCCCGAGCCAGTACTGCGCGGTGATCCCGAGGGCGGCGCAGGCTGCGGTGAGTTCCGCCTCGCGGTGGGCGGCGAGTGCGGCGGTTCCGGCGAGCGTGCGCAGCGGGCCGTCGACGACCTCGCCACGCTCGCCGCGCGTCGCGCTCACGAGGACGACCTCGATCCGGCGGGCGACGAGGTCGGCGATGAGCGCCCCCGTCGCGAGCGTCTCGTCGTCGGGGTGCGCGTGCGCGAACAGGACCGTCCGTGTGCGCTTGAGCACCGATCCGAGATCGTCGCTCACGACGCGGACGTCGCCGCGGACGCGCAGGTTCGGGAGCGGGCGGTGGCGACGAGTGGCCGGTAGACGTCGATCAGGGCGTCGCCGGAGCGTTGCCAGTCGAAGTGCTCGGCGCGCTCGCGAGCCGTGCTGCCGAGGCGAGCGAGGCGAGTCCCGTCGGTCAGGAGGCTGGTGACGGCCGCTCCCCACGCCGCGGGATCGCGGGACTCGAGGACGATGCCGGTCTCTCCGTCGACGACGGCCTCCCGCAGGCCACCCGACGCGGCGACGACGGTCGGCACGCCGCTCGCCGCGGCTTCGAGTGCGACGAGACCGTACGTCTCCGAGTGCGAGGGGACGAGCACGAGCGAGCTCTCGCGGAACAGCGTGGCGAGCCCGACCCGCGACTGCGGCCCGACGAAGCGGACGTCGTCGGCGATACCGAGGTCACGGGCGAGGGCGGCGAGTTCCTCCGCGTAGCGGTCGTAGTCGACGGAGACGTCGCCGGCGATGACGAGTTCCGGGCGCAGTTCGAGCGGAACCGCGGCGATGGTCTCGATGGCGAGGTCGAAGCCCTTCAGTGGGTGGAGGCGACCAGCAACAACCGCCGTCGGACGACCGGAACGGGCTCCGCCGAGCGGGTGGAAGAGCGTCCCGTCGACACCGGGCGGCACGATCGACACCCGATCGGGGCGGGCTCCGAGCCGGGTGATCGCGGTGTCGGCCTCGGCCGCGCTGATCGCGACGACCGCGTCCGACTGCGCGGCGAGCCATGCCTCGCCGGCCAGACGCCCGGGGGACTCGGCACGTTCGCCGTGGGAGAGCGGCGTGGTGGACTCGGCGGCGATGCTGTGGAAGCTCTGCACATGCGGAACCGCCAGCTCACGCGCGAGGGGGAGTGCGGCCATGCCGGAGAACCAGTGGTGGGCGTGCAGGACGTCGTACCGCGGCAGCCGGGCGAGTTCCGAACGGAAGTCCTCGACGAACTCCTCGTGTCGACCCTTCGCGACCGGCTCGGCGGGTCCGGCATGGAGGAACCGCAGCTGCACGCCGGGGGCGAGGGAAGCTGTGGACGGCTGGTCGGTGGAGGACCGCCGGGTGATGACGTCGACCTCGTGCCCCGCGGCGCCCATCGCGACGGCCTGGTGACGGACCACGACGTTCATCCCGCCGGCGTCACCTGAACCCGGCTCGTCACCGGGACTGGTGTGGAGCGAGATCATCGCGATGCGGAGGGGATGTGGTTGCGAGGGCACCAGATGAGCCTAGTAGCCGTCGGCGTACCGGCCCCTCGTGGCGACGGCACCAGAAGGTGCTCGCGCATCAGACGGCCTCGCGTGAGAATGATCGCGAGACGAGTGCGACGATGCACCTGTCCAGGCGAGAGGGACGATCATGACGACGCTCAATCCATATCTGAGCTTCCGCGGTGCGGCGCGCGAGGCGATGGAGTTCTACCACTCGGTCTTCGCCGGTGAACTGCTGCTGTCGACCTTCCGCGACTTCGGGGTCGAGGTCGAACCGGACGAGCTGGACCTCGTCATGCACGCGCAGCTCACCGGTGACGCGGGGGTCGTCTTCATGGCGGCGGACACGCCCAGGCATATGGAGCATCAGGAGGGCGGCGGGTTCTCGATGTCCCTGAGTGGCCCGAACGAGGATGAGGAACGACTGACCGGGTATTTCAACCGGCTGGCCGAGGGTGGGACGGTCCAGCAGCCGCTCGCCGTGGCACCGTGGGGCGACAGCTTCGGCATGCTGCAGGACCGGTTCGGTGTCGCATGGATGGTGAACATCGCCGCCCCGGCGGCGGCGTGACTGGAGTGTGATCAGCGGGTGTGCCCGGCAGACGCCGGTGCCTGAGCCTCGCGCATCGCTTCCGACGTCCGGTCCCTGGGCCTCGCGCGCCGCCATCTGCCGGTCCCTGAGCGTGTCGAAGGTTGGTGACTGCTGGTACCTGAGATTGTCGGCGGGCGCACCATCTCCGGTCCCTGAGCTTGTCGAAGGGCTCACGAAGAACTTCCACACCCGCCCCGAACGCAGCATCTCGAATTTCAGTGGTTCGTGGTGGACTCGATTCATGACCGAGAGCACCACTTCCGCAGTTCGAGCTGGCGATGAGTACCCCGCGCAGCTCGCGGAGTTCCCGGACGCACCCCGAGACCGCAGCGCGCATCGCGGTCAACGCACCCTCCTTCACCCGAATCCTCGTGCAGCCGGAAACCGGAACCGTCCTCTCCGTGAGTCGCGACCAGTACCGACTGCCCGCCGACCTGCAACGCGCGGTCCGACTCCGGGACGGCACCTGTCGGGCATCCGGCTGCGGCAGACGAGCTCGGGCCTGCGACCTCGATCACTCGGTCGCGTGGGAAGACGGAGGGACCACAGATGTCGGCAACCTCGCCTGCCTCTGCCGACACCACAACCGCATGAAGCACCTCCCGGGCTGGACCCTCGACCATAAACCGGGCGGAGTCCTCGACTGGGCGACACCCGACGGCAAACACCACCGAACCGAGCCGGACCCCGCACCATTCTGAGCGCGTCCGTTCCCCGAGCTGCGCCGCACTGAGCCTGTCGAAGTGTCGAAGGGTGCCTCGTGGGCACTTCGACAAGCTCAGTGACCGGGAAAAATGTGTCCGGAACGCTTCGGTCCCTGAGCTTGTCGAAGGGTCCTTGGTGGGTACTTCGACAAGCTCAGTGACCGGGCTGGGTATGTGCGCAATGCCTCGGTCCCTGAGCCTGTCGAAGGGGGATGCGCCGGGCCGTCATCTGCCGTCTCGGACAGCTGTCCGAGAAGTCGTGGTATACTGATCAGAATGCCTCGCACATCAGGAGTTCCCGCCCTCGGTGTCGAGCAGTCCACCACGCAACGTGCTGCTCCGCCCTCGCGCGTCGAGCGCTTCGCTCCAGTCCTCCGAGTGACGGGCGATCCCCGTGCCGAGCGCACCAGGCAGACGATCTTCGACGCCGTGGCCACCATTCTGGCCAGTCGGCCGGAACGCGTGTCCGTCGGTGACATCGTCCGGGTCGCCGGCATCAGCCGCAGCTCGTTCTACGCCCACTTCTCCAGCCTCGACGACCTCACCGCCGCCTACCTTCGTATGCAGTTCGCCGGCCTTGCCGCGTCCGGTGCCTCGGTACGTCCTGTGGGGGAGCCGCTCGGCAGCACGGAACGCGCCCGCGAAGCCTATCGACGCCTGGTCGCCCAGCTGCTCGAAGATGCGCCGCTGTACTCGAGCGTGCTCGAACTCCCTGTCGCCCGCAGCGCCTTCGATGACCTCGTCGGCGAGCACGCCGACCACCTCATCGGCGCGTTGCTCGAGCGCACCGAGGTTCCGGTCGGCATCCCGGCAGGCCTGGTGTCCGCCTACGTCGCCGGTGGCACGCTCTCCCTCGTCGACGGCTGGCGCCGCGGCCGCATCGACGTCTCGGACGACGAGCTGGTCGAGGCCCTGGTGGCGCTGCTGCCGGCCTGGCTGCTCGAGCAACGACCCACCGGTGCGTCGCCTCCTGCGCCCGCACCCACCCCCGAACCGTCCGGCAGCTGAACGCGCCGGAGCACGACGACGCCGGTGCGAGAGCGCCGGTGACGACCTGAGAAGAGAAGAGGAACCATGCAGTTCATCGTTGGAGAGACCCTGGTCTACCCGCACCACGGAGCGGTCACCATCACCGAGTTGTCGAAGGTGACGATCAAGGGTGTCGAGCAGGACGTCATGACGCTTCGCGTGCACACGTCCGAGCTCACCATCAAGCTGCCGATCGCGAACGCCGACCTCGTCGGTGTCCGCGACGTCATCGACCACGACGGCGTCCAGGCCGTCTACGGCGTCCTGCGCGAGCCGTTCGTCGAGGAGCCCGGCAACTGGTCGCGTCGGTACAAGGCCAACCAGGAGAAGATGGCGAGCGGCAACGTCCACCGCGTCGGCGAGGTCGTCCGCGACCTGTGGCGCCGCGACCAGGACAGCGGTGTGTCCGCCGGTGAGAAGCGCATGCTGCAGAAGGCACGCCAGGTGCTCGTCTCCGAGCTGGCCCTCGCACAGGCGATGACCGACGAAGAGGCCTCCGCCGGCCTCGACGAGGTGCTCGCCTCCTCGATTGCGACGCCAGAGGCCGTCGCAGCCAAGTAACGCGGTTCCAGCAGAGCGCCCCACCGGTTCGATGGGGCGCTCTGCTGCGTCACGGCCGGATGACGGCGCGGGTGCTCCTTCCGTGGGGAGAACGCCGCGCTCGGTGGCCTCGGGGTCAGTTACCGCCGCCGGAGACGATCGCCAGGACACCGACGATCGCGATGGCGACGATCGGGCCGAACGACAACACCGTCTTGGTGATGGTCCAGGCGCGGTTCTCGCGCTCGGGCGCCGGCAGCTCCGCCGTCGAGACGTACACCGGAGCCTGCTCGCCGTCAGCGGAGGCGGCACCGGTCAGCTGGAGGACCCGCGAGTCGTCCCAGCCCCGGCCGTCGAAGTGGACCTGACGCTCGTCGTCGGTCGGGTGGGGATACCATCCGGTGGCTTCCGTCTGTGCCGGCTTGTCCCGCTGGAACCGCAACACCCGTGAATCGCCCCAGGCCTCACCGTCGAAGTGGAGTTCCTTCGTCGGGTCGTCGGGGTTCGGGTACCAGCCTGCGGTCGTAGCCATTGATCCAGTATGACAGCGGGATCCTCCCTGCCGAGACCGAGCAATCGACGGCAGAATGGAGACAATCATGACGACGACACCTGCACCTCGAGCCCCACGTCCGCAGACGATCCTCGAGGTGCTCCGAACCGCCTGGGTCACCCCGCACCTGGTGCGCCTCACCCTCGGCGGACCCGGATTCGCTGATTTCCAGCCCAAGGACGCCACCGACAGCTACGTGAAGCTGTACTTCGCGAAACCCGAGCTCGGCCTGGAACCGCCGTACGACCTCGCCGCGCTGCGAACGACCCTGGCGCCCGAGGACCTCCCGGTCACCCGCACCTACACCGTGCGGCGGGTGGACAGTGAAGCGCGCACCATCGACATCGACTTCGTCGTGCACGGCGACGAGGGACTGGCCGGCCCGTGGGCGGCTGCCGCCCGGCCGGGGGACCGCGTCGTTTTCGCCGGTCCGGGCGGTGCCTATCGTCCCGATCCCTCCGCCGACTGGCACCTGTTCGCCGGAGACGAGTCCGCGGTCCCGGCGATCGCCGCGGCACTCGAGGTCCTGCCCGCTGAGGCGACGGGGCTCGCGTTCATCGAGATCGGTGGCCGCGACGACCTCATGGAGCTCGACCGCCCGGCGGGTGTGCAGCTCATCTGGGTCGGGCGCGCAGCTCGCGACGAGACGACGGCGTCCCTGTTGGCGACCGCCATCGCCGGTCACCCCTGGCCCGCCGGCCGCGTCCAGGTGTTCGCGCACGGCGAGCGGGAGTCGATGAAGGCCCTCCGCGAGTTGTTCCTCACCCAGCGCGGGCTCGACCGATCGCAGCTCTCGCTCTCCGGGTACTGGGCCTACGGCCGGACCGAGGACCGCTTCCAGGCGGAGAAGCGCGAACCGATCGGGGTCGTCCTGCCCGCCTCGTGACGCTGGTGTCGGCTGATCGTCAGTGCGACGGGTCGGCCGGTTTGCTCCTCGACCTCCGGACGCGAGACGGCCGTTCGACCCTCGCACGGATGTCGGGTGGGACGAGGTCGAGCAGTTGATCGCGTCGGAGCGGCAGGTCGAGGAGGCTGAGCTTCATCCTGCCCTTGCGTGAGTGTCGGCTCGGATCGAGTCGGACGACGTTCGCCGCGTCGCGGACCAGCCGGACGGAGACGATCGCGCCGCCCGCGACGTCCGCCAGCACCTGGCCGTCGATCTCCACCGCGGCCTGCTTCGTCGCCGCGCCGATCGAGAACTGCAGGCGTTCGGCCGGGCCGAGGATGAACGAGCGGTCGATGCCGGACATCGGTGCCACCGGCGTGACGACGGTGGCCGCCACCGCAGGGGACAGGACCGGGCCACCGGCGGCGTAGTTGTAGGCGGTGGAACCGGTCGGGGTGGCGACGACGATCGCGTCGGCCTTGAAGTACCCGTACGCGGTCCCGTCCACCGCGAGGTCCGCCATGACGACGCCGGTACCGGGGCGCCGCGCGATGGAGATGTCGTTGAACGCCAGGAGGTGGGTGACGTCGTCGCCGGTGGTGATCGTGACCTCGAGGCCGTGGTGGGGCTCGAGTGAGAACTCGTGGTCGCTGACCCGCTGCAATGCCGCCGCCAGCGCGGTCGGCTCGACCTCCACGAGGAAGCCGACGTTGCCGTAGTTGACGCCGAGCACCGGTGCCGACCGGCCGGCCAGCAGACGCATCGCTCCGAGCATCGTGCCGTCGCCACCCATCGCGACGGCGACGTCCACCGATGAGGCGAAGGCGTCCTCGTCGAGCAGCTCGACGTCGTCGCCGAGGCGGTTCGCCTCCGAGCGGAGGCCGACGAGGCGCGCGCCGTGCTCGAGCTGCCAGGCGCGGAGGACGTGGACGGAGTCGTCGATGTTCTTCGTGGGGTGGGTGATGAGGCCGATCGTCATCGACGGCCCGGCCGGGTGCTTCGTGCGAGTGGTGGTCACCCGACGAGCATAGGCCGACCGCCTGACAGCCGGACCGGGAGGTGCGGCAGCTGTGGAGCGGGCCTGTGAGGAGTCGCCGCGCCGCTCGTTGGTCCTTTGGGATACTGGAGGGCACCGTCCACCGTGACCCTCGCGGGACGAGGTGCATGGAGGAACCACATGAGCGACACGAGCAGCCCCAACGGGCGACCACGGCGGGCCGGGCGGGTGAAGTCGACGCTGCTCGGCGTGCTGGCGGCGCTCGTCGTCTTGGTGATCGGATTCGTGGTGTGGACGCAGATCGTGATGCCGGGGACCCGGTCCGCGGCACTCGAGGTGTGGGAGGACCCGGCCGTCTCCGTCACCGACGTCGGCGACGCCATCGTGCTCGCACCGACGGCCGACGCCGAGGTGGAGTCCTCGGGGGCGGGGCTCGTCTTCATCCCCGGGGCGAAGGTCGACCCGTACGCCTACCTCCGCAAGCTGTCCGGTGTGGTCGAGGAGGCTGGGGCGACGGTGGTGATCACGAAGCCGACGCTGAACCTGGCCTTCTTCGATCAGCGGTCCCTGGAGACCTTCACCGCGGCGGCTCCCGATGTCGACACCTGGTTCGTGGGCGGTCATTCCCTCGGTGGGGTGCGGGCCTGCCAGCTCGCGGAGGACCCGGCGGTGGCCGGACTCGTGCTGTTCGGCAGCTACTGCGCGAACGACCTCTCGGAGGCTTCGCTCGCGGTCCTGAGTCTCTCGGGCAGCGACGACGGTCTGAGTACGCCGGAGAAGGTCGCCGACGCACGCGTCCGCCTGCCTGCCGACGCGACGATGGTCAAGATCGACGGTGCGAATCACGCCAGCTTCGGCGACTACGGCGTGCAGCCCGGCGACGGCGAGGCGACGATCTCGAGTGACACGGCGCGCGCGGCGATCACCCGCGAGTTGGTCCGGTTGCTCGGCTGATCCTGTCGCCGGGCTCCAGCTCCTTCGTCACCGGTCCGCCGGTGTTCAGGCCTTCGGGACCGGAGGCCCGACGACGAGGAGCGCGGTGAACACGGCGACGACCGCCAGGCCGCCGACCACGAGGAGCAGGACGGGGTGGCGGACGAGCCAGCGGGTCGCGCGGTCGAGGACCCGCTGGTCCCGGGGGTCGGAGCCGGCCTCGCGTCGCCAGGCGCCATCGAGCCGACCCGTGCGATCCGCCCAGACGTCGAACGGGATGGTGGCGTACGGCACGACGGCGCTCACGAGACCGATGAGGATCGTTCCGACGCCCCAGCGTTGGTTGATCCCGATGAGGAGCACGGTCGCGCCGTAGACGAGGAACACGAAGCCGTGGAGGGCCCCGCCGATGCTGACGCCGAGCTCGGTCGTCCTGGTGCCGTACTTGAGGATCATCCCGACGATGAGGAGGGTCCAGGTGATCGCCTCGGCGATCGCGATCAGGCGGAAGAGACGGCGCGGCGACACAGGGGCTCCAAGGCTCGGGGTGCAGGTCTTCCAGCTTGGCAGGGACGGCTGGGAGGGTCCTCCCAGGGAACGTCGCGTTCTGGCACCCTGGAGTCGTCGGGAATAGTCACCGCACGGACGAGGTTCACCGATGTGTATGCAAACGTATACACCCCCCGCGATCGCCCGCGGCGAGCCACACGACGTTGGAGAGCCCCATGACCACATCCCTCGAGTTCGGCATCGACACCTTCGGTGATGTCACGGTCGACGCCGACGGCACGCCGTTGTCGCAGGCCCAAGTCCTCCGGAACGTCGTCGAGCAGGGGGTGCATGCCGAGGTGGTCGGCCTCGACTTCATCGGCGTGGGGGAGCACCACCGGGAGGACTTCGCCGTCTCTTCACCCGAGGTCGTGCTGGCGGCGATCGCCGCGAGGACCGAGCGCATCCGCCTCGGATCGGCCGTCACGGTGCTGAGCTCCGACGACCCGGTCCGCGTCTACCAGCGGTTCGCCACGCTCGACGGCATCTCCGGCGGACGCGCTGAGGCCATCCTCGGCCGCGGTTCCTTCACCGAGTCCTTCCCGCTGTTCGGGTACGAGCTCTCGCAGTACGAGGAGCTCTTCGAGGAGAAGCTCGAGCTCTTCGTCGCGATCCGCGAACAGGAGCCGGTCACCTGGTCCGGCAAGACGCGTGCGCCGTTGCGCGAACAGTCCGTCTACCCGCGGGTGGAGCACGGCAAGCTGAAGACCTGGGTCGGTGTCGGCGGGAGCCCGGAGTCGGTCGTCAGGACGGCTCGCTACGGACTCCCGATGATGCTGGCCGTCATCGGCGGCGGGCCGCTCCGGTTCGCGCCGTTCGTCGACCTGTACCACCGCGCGCTCGCCCAGTTCCAGCTGCCGACGCAGCCGGTGGGGATGCACTCGCCGGCCCACATCGCCGAGACCGACGAACTCGCGCAGGAGCAGCTGTGGCCCCACTACCGGGCGATGATGGACCGGATCGGGCGCGAGCGCGGGTGGAGCCCGATGACGCGTGGTCACTTCGAGCAGGAGGCCGGTCCGGAGGGCGCGCTGTTCGTCGGCTCGCCGGAGACCGTCGCGCGCAAGGTGGCGACCGCGGTCGACGGCCTCGGACTGTCGCGAGTTGACCTGAAGATCAGCAACGGTTCCCTGTCACACGAGCACCTCATGGACAGCATCGGGCTGTACGGCTCCGAGGTCGTCCCGCGCGTGCGTGAGCTCCTGGCGGACAACTCGGCCGCCTGATCCGTTCGCTTACCGCGCCCCGGCCGCCTCAGCGGACGGCCGGGACGCGGTAGGGCATGTTCAGCCGGAGGACTGCGCCGCCGTCGGGAGCGTCGCCCGGTGCCGAACCGATCCGGAGGGCCCCGCCGAACGCTGCTGCGCGGCGATCCAGCTGGAGGAGACCGCCGGCCGGTTCCGCTTCGTCGAGGAGCCCGGTGCCGTTGTCGATCACCCGCAGCTCGACGGTCCCGCTCGCCACCGGAGCGCCGTCGTCCTGCGACGCCGGCCTCGCGATCCGCAGCTCGACGACGAGCCGGTCCGCCGCACCGTGGGTCAGCGCGTTCGTCACCCCTTCTTCGAGCGTCCGCACGACCACGGCCCGTTCCGCCGTCGTGAACACGTTGTCGATCGGGTCGTCGAGGAGTCGGAACTCCGGCGAGACGTCGAGGGTGGTGGTGATCGACGGCGGCAGGCGCTGCAGGATGGCTCGGATGCTCGGCGCGATGCCGACCTCGAGCAGCGGTGGGGACAACAACCGGCTGAGCTCTCGGACGTCCCGTTCGCGCACGGTGTGGAGCTCCTCGCTGAGTGACAGCAGTCGTCGGGTCGCGTCGGTGACGGCTGCGGCGCCATCGCGTTCGAGTGCGGCGGTGACGGACGCGAGCTGCGCGCTGATCAGCACGAGGTGCTGCTGAAGGGTGCCGTGCAGACCTTCGGCGACCTCGCGCTTCACGCGCAGCTCCTCGCTCTGCAGCGACTGGAGGGCGACGTCGGCGCGATGGCGTTGGTCGGCGTGGGCGCGTTCCTCTTCGCGTGCGCGACGCCGGGCCGCGCTCAGACTGAACCCGAAGGTGGCGCACACGGCGAGGGCGACCGCCGTGGTCCCCGTCTCGACGAGGACGGTCTGCAGGCTCGGGTCGCGGTAGACGCCGAGGAGGAGCTGGAGGCCACTGCGCAGCAGACCGGTCGCCAGGGCGACGAGCAGGACGCCCGCGAGCACCTTCGGGCGCCACCACTCGTGGAGGGAGGGACCCCATCTCGACCAGAGCAGCAGCGCGAGGACGATGATCGCAGCGCTCAGGGAGACGAGGTTCGCGGTGACGCGCTCCACGAGCATGCCGCGGGTGCCGCCGGGCGCGACCCAGGTGTAGATGTACACGCTCTGGAACGAGACGGCGAGTCCGAAGACCGCGGCCATGGCCCCGCTGGCGGTGATGAAGGCCCGACTGTCGCGCCAGCGTCCGGCGCGAGCGGTGAGGGCCTCCTGGGTCATGGCTCCATTCTGACCTGCCGTGCGGCGCGGCGGGGGCATCTTCCGGCGGAAGTCGGGAGCTTCCCCCTCGGGCCACGGGCCGTCCATCCGGGATACTCGGACCATGCACCACCAGCCGCAGTCCGACCGCTCGTCCGTCGTCGTCCCCGTGGTGGGCGGGGCGGTGCTCGGTGCGGCATCGGCCGCACCGCTCCGGGTCGGTGTCGTCGAAGATCAACCGTTGCTCGGCGGGATGCTCGCGGATCTGCTCACGGGGACGCCGGGGGTGACGTTCGTCGGTCATGCGGCTTCGGTCGCCGAGGCTCGCCGGACGTTCCTCCCCGGGACGGTCGACGTCCTGACGATGGACATCGAGCTGCCGGACGGCAACGGGGTGAGTCTCGGCGTCTCCCTGCGTCGCGCCCAGCCGGGTCTCGGGATCGTCCTGCTGTCGGCCTACGACCTGATGGACATGCTCCTCGAGATGCCGGCAGACGTCCGAGACGGCTGGAGCTACCTCTCGAAGACCTCGTCGCTCACCCGCGACGTCCTCCTCGAGGCGATCCGCGTCTCGGCGCGCGGCGAGACCATGTTGGACCCCGAACTCATCGACCGGGCGCGGCCTCGCGCGGGTTCGAGCCTCGAGTCGCTCACCGACCGGCAGTACGCGGTCCTCCAGCTGCTCGCGACCGGTCGGTCGAACACGGGGATCGCCTTCCGGCTGGGGATCGCCGAGAAGTCGGTGCAGAACCATCTCACAGCGATCTACGCCGCGCTCGGGATCGAACACGACGCCGCGAGCAACCCGCGGGTGTCCGCCGTGCTCGCCCTCCTCGCCGAGTCCGGACGACTCGCCTGAGAAGGCCCGTCGTCCCGGTCACCGGTCCCGGTCCGGCACCTCGATATCGTCCACGGTGCGGTCAGGGCGCCAACCGCGCCAGACCGGGTGCCTGAGCCGGCCGTCGGGGGTCCATTCGCTGAACCGCACCTCACCGATGAGGACGGGATCCAGCCAGTTGGCGTCAGCTGCATCGGCCGGCGGCACGCCGATCAGCGACGTCGACGAGCGCGCCAACCGTTCGAACCGCACGGCGGTCGCGGCGAGCTCCCGGTCGGTGAACCCGCTGCCGACCCGCCCGGCGTAGTGCAAGCGGCCGTCGGGCCCGGGCACGCCGAGCAGGAGCGATCCGATCCCACCTGCGCGCCCACCACGTCCCGGTCGCCACCCCGCGACGACGACCTCCTCCGCCCGCTCGTGCTTGAACTTCATCCACGTGCTGCTGCGTCGACCCGGCCGGTAACGACCGTCGAGTTCCTTCGCGACCACCCCCTCGAGACGCAGCGCCCGACTCACCTCGAGAGCATCGTCGAGGGAACCGTCGATGCGGGGCGGAACCTGCACGACCACCCCTGGTGTGACGGTCTCCTCGAGGAGTTCGCGCCGCTCACGGTAGGGGAGTCCCGTCCGGTCCTCATCGTCGAGGGCGAGGAGGTCGAAGAGCAACAGCCGGACCGGCGTCAGCCGACGCTCCCGATCGACGTCGCGGTCCGAGGTCAACTGCATGCGGCGCTGCAACAGCGAGAAGTCGGGACGGCCGTCGGGCCCGGACGCGACGATCTCACCGTCGAGGACGACGTTGCGCTCCCCGAACGACACCCCGAGCTCCTCCACCACCTCTGGGTAGGCCGCAGTCAGATCTTTGCCGTTGCGGCTCGACAACCGCACCCGCCCGGTCGCGCCGTCGATGCTCGCGATCGCACGGATCCCGTCCCACTTCATCTCGAACGCCCACGACCCGTCGTCGACGACCTCTCCGGCAGCGGCCGGGCTCGCGAGCATCGGGGCGGGTACCTCGCGGGAACGCGCCACCGGCGGGGCCGGCGGGTCTCCTGGAGCGCGCATCCGGTGGATGAGCCAGGAGGGCGCGTCCCGCCCAGAGCCACCGGCGGTCCGGATGAGCGCGAACCGTGCCGGGCGCTCCAACGGGCCACCCGGCCGGCCGTGCAGGGTCGCGATGACCTCGTCGTCCCGCCACTTCTCCAGCTCGTAGGTGCCCGCGTCCCAGATGGTCACCTCGCCCGCCCCGTACTCACCAGCCGGGATCGTGCCCTCGAAGCTCCCGTACTCCAGGGGATGGTCCTCGGTGCGGACGGCCAGACGGTTGCTGCTCGGATCCGTCGGGACACCCTTCGGCAACGCCCAGGACACGAGCACGCCGTCATGTTCGAGCCGGAAGTCGTGATGCAGCTTCCGCGCCTCATGCCGCTGGATGACGAACGACGGTGGCGTCCCCGCAGCCGACGGCGGCGGGGACGCCTCCGGAACCGGCTCAGGGGTCCGAGAGGCATCGCGTTTCCGCCGGTACTCCGAGAGTCGATCCTCGTGCTCCGACGGCCTGATCGTGATCGACGGACGGGGATCGCCGAGCACCGCAAGCGGATCGACGTCGTCGGCCAACCGTTCGAGCACTGCCGGGAACTCCAACTGGGAGAGTTCGGGATCGTCGAGCTCGTCCCACGACCGCGGCGCCGCGACCGTCGGACGTAACCGACCCCGCAAGGAGAACGGGGCGATCGTCGTCTTCGACCCGTTGTTCTGACTCCAGTCGACGAACACCTTGCCTCTCCGCCGATCCTTCGCCATCTCGCTCACCACGAGCGTCGGCTCGTCCGCCGCGAGCGCCCGAGCGAGTTCATGCGCCACGAGCGACACCTCGTCCGAACGCTGCCGACCGTCCAACGCCGCATAGAGGTGGATACCCTTACTGCCACTCGTCACCGGGACCGGTTCAAGCCCCATGTCGACCAACACCGCGCGTGCCATCCGAGCGACCCCGGCGCACTCGGCGAGCGACACCCCCTCGCCGGGGTCGAGGTCGAGCACGAGCCGGTCTGGCGGACGGCGCTCGCCGGACCGGTCGAACCGCCATTGCGGCACGTGCAGTTCGAGCGCGCCGAGCTGTGCCAGCCAGGTGAGCGTCGCGAGGTCGTCGACGACCGGGTACTCGTTCGTGTGATCACTGTGCTCGATGGGGAGACGCTGCACCCAGTCCGGAGCCGACGCGCCCAGGTCCTTCTGGAAGAAGCCGGACTCCGGCGCTTCGGCCGTCCCGACACCGTGCACCCAGCGTTTCCGGGTCACCGGCCGGTCGGCGACGTGCGGCAACAGGTGCGGTGCGACGGCCGCGTAGTACGCGAGGACCTCCGCTTTCGTCGTGCCGGTCGAGGGGTAGAGGACCTTGTCGAGATGGGTGAGCTGGATGCGCCGACCGTCGACGGTCACCCACTGCGCCCGCGCGCCGCCGGAGCTCGTCCTCACCATGGCCTTCAGCCTGCCGCCCGAGCCCGTCAAGGGCTAGCCCTTGACGTCGGTCCGGGTGTCTACTGGTGCGATCGACGGCGTGGGCCGGCCCACCGAACGGACAGGAGAGATCATGCGCGCGATCTGGAAGGGCGCCGTCACGTTCGGTCTCGTCAACGTCCCGGTGAAGGTGTACAGCGCGACGGAGGACCACGACCTCTCGCTGCACCAGGTGCACGACGCCGACGGCGGGCGTATCCGGTACCAACGCAAATGCGAGGTCTGCGGCAAGGTCGTCAGCTACGACCACATCGACAAGGCCTTCCAGGACGGGGAGCAGACGGTGGTCCTCACCGCCGACGACCTCGCGTCGCTCCCCGAGGAACGCAGCCGCGAGATCGAGGTCGTCGAGTTCGTGCCGAGCGACGACCTCGACCCGATCATGTTCGACCGCAGTTACTTCCTGGAACCGGACTCCTCCTCCTCAAAGGCCTACGTCCTGCTCCGCCGGACGCTCGAGGAGACCGACCGCACGGCGATCGTGCGGTTCGCCCTCCGCCAGAAGACTCGGCTCGGTGCCCTCAGGGTGCGCGAGGACGTCATCCTCCTGCAGACCCTGCTCTGGGAGGACGAGGTCCGAGAGGTGCGGTTCCCGGCCCTCGAGGAACGCGTCCGGATCTCCGCCAAGGAACTCGAGATGTCCGAGGCGCTCGTCGAGTCCTTCTCGTCCCGATTCCGCCCCGACGCGTTCGTCGACGAATACCAGGCACAGCTCCGGAAGCTCATCGAGGCGAAACTCGAGCAGGGCGATGCCCTCGACACCGCCGCCACCTTCGGCGAGCAGCCCGAGTCCGACGACGACAAGGGTGCCGAGCCGATCGACCTCATGGAGGTGCTGCAGCGCAGCATCGACCGGCAGCGCGGCGGGAAGGACCCGAAAGCCGCCACCGGGGCGAGTAGCTCCTCGAAAGCCGCCTCGTCGAAGACCACGCCGTCGAAGAGTGCGACCCCGAAGCGCAGCGCCTCGAAGCGCAGCACGACGAAGGCCGGATCGTCGAAGGACGAACCGTCGTCGGCCCCGGCCAAACGCAAGAAGAGCGCCTGATCCACTTCCCGCCGGTCGGACCCACGCGACCTCCGGGGAACCCTCCTCCACAGCGACCCCGCACCGGCCGGCCCACCCACCATCTCCACCACAGCGACCCGCCGTCGGCGGCTCCTGACAGACTTGCCCCATGTCCGACGTCAGCGCGCCAGCCCCCACCCACCACGAAGCCGCCACCACCGGGTCCGTCGCCGAAGCGACGGCGGCGCTCGCCGCACTGACGGGCGTTCCGGGGGCCCGGTTCCACGATGGCCAGCTCGAGGCGATCCTGGCCCTCGTCGACGAGCACCGTCGCACCCTCGTGGTGCAGCGCACCGGTTGGGGCAAGTCGGCCGTGTACTTCATCGCGACGGCACTGCTCCGTCGGCGCGGCGCCGGGCCCACCCTGCTCGTCTCCCCGTTGCTCGCCCTCATGCGCGACCAGGTGGCTGCAGCGGCGCGCGCCGGTGTGCGGGCGGTCGCCATCAACTCGGCGAATGCGCACGAATGGGACGACGTCCGCGCGCAGCTCGACGCCGACGAGGTCGATGTGCTGCTCGTGTCGCCCGAGCGCCTCAACAATCCGCGCTTCCGCGATGAGCAGCTTCCGACGCTCGTCGCCCGGACCGGCATGCTGGTGGTCGACGAGGCCCACTGCATCTCCGACTGGGGCCACGACTTCCGCCCCGACTACCGGCGGCTGGCCGAGTTGATCGGTCGTCTGCCGGTGGAGGTCCCGGTCCTGGCGACGACCGCGACGGCCAACGCCCGCGTCGTCCGCGACATCGCCGAGCAGCTCACCGCGCCAGCCGCTTCCGGCTCCACGGCGGCCGAGGTCCTCACCATCCGCGGTTCCCTCGCGCGGGCATCCCTCCGGCTCGGGGTGCTCCGGCTCCCGGAGTCCAGAGACCGCCTCACCTGGCTGCTCAGCCACCTGGACGGACTCACGGGGTCCGGCATCATCTACACCCTCACCGTCTCAGCCGCGGAGGACACCGCGCGGCTGCTGCGCGAGGCCGGTCACGAGGTGCGGGCCTACACCGGCCGGACCGACCCCGACGAACGCGAGGAGTCCGAGCGGCTGCTCAAGGAGAACCGGCTGAAGGCCCTCGTGGCGACGAGCGCGCTCGGGATGGGCTTCGACAAGCCCGACCTCGGGTTCGTCGTGCACCTGGGCGCGCCGTCGTCGCCGGTCGCGTACTACCAGCAGGTCGGGCGTGCCGGGCGCGCGACCGAGCACGCCGACGTCCTGCTCCTGCCCGGCGCGGAGGACGAGGAGATCTGGCAGTACTTCGCGACGGCGTCGATGCCGGACGAGGCTCGGGCCACGGCCGTCCTCGACGCGCTCGACGACCGACCGCGGTCGACACCGGCACTCGAAGCACTCGTCAACCTGCGCCGGACCCCGCTGGAACTCCTGCTCAAGGTGCTCGACGTCGACGGCGCCGTGCAGCGGGTCGCCGGGGGATGGGTGTCCACGGGGGAGCCGTGGGTCTACGACCGCGAACGCTATCGCCGGATCGCCGAGGCTCGTGTCGCCGAGCAGCAGGCGATGCTCGCCTACGAGCGGGGCGAGGAGTGCCGGATGCTCGTGTTGCAACGCGAGCTCGACGACGCGACCGCCGAACCCTGCGGACGGTGCGATCGCTGCGCGGGTGCCTGGTTCCCCACCGAGCTCGACAGCGCGGCGGCCGCCTCGGCATCCGAGGCGCTCGGGCGGGTCGGTGTCGAGCTCGAACCTCGGGCGCAGTGGCCCACGGGCGCAGGCAAGCTCGGCGTCACCACCGACGGAGCACCGGTCAGCGGTCGCATCTCGCTCGAGGATCGTCTGGAACCGGGACGAGCGCTCGCGCGCTTGACCGATCTCGGCTGGGGCGGTGTGCTCCGTGAACTCTTCGCCGCCGGCGCGACGGACGCGCCGGCGTCCCGCGCGGTCATCGACGCGAGCGTCCGGGTGCTCGCCGACTGGCCGTGGGCGAAGCGACCGGCCGCGGTCGTGAGCGTGCCCTCGCGGTCGAGGCCGCAGCTCGTCGACTCGGTCGCCCGGGGTATCGCCTCGCTCGGACGACTTCCGTACCTCGGTGAACTGGACCTCGTCGGCGACGGGCCTCGCGGTGGGCCCGGCGGGAACAGCGCCTATCGCCTCGCCGGGGTCTGGGACGCGTTCAGCGTCGGTGCCGAACTCCGTGCACAGCTGGCGACGCTCGAGGGTGCGCCGGTGCTGCTCGTCGACGACCGGGCGGACAGCCGGTGGACGCTCACCGTCGCCGGACGAGCGCTCCGGCTCGCGGGCTCCGGCCCGGTCCTCCCGTTCGCCCTCGGCATCGTGGGCTGAGCCCCGTCACCCCTCGTGGAGGCTCGACCGCGTGTCCTTCGCGAGGTGCTTCGGCAGCAGGAGGGTGCAGACGAGGCCGACCACGGCGGCCGCCGCGCAGATCGCGAAGCTCAGCCGGAACGCGTCGGCACTCGGTGTCGTGACGGCCCCGTCCGCGACCACCTGCGACGCCAGGATGGCGCCGATCACCGCGCTGGCGATCGTGGAGCCCAGGGTCCGCATCACCGAGTTGAGCCCGTTGGACGCCGCCGTCTCGCTCGGCGGGACGGCTCCCATGATGAGCGTCGGCATCGCCGCGTACGCGAAGCCCACCCCGAAACCGACCGCGGTCGCCGTGAGGACCGTGTGCCAGACCTCCGTCATGAGCCCGATTGCGACCGCGTACCCGATCGCGATGATCGCGATGCCGATGAGCAGGCTCAGCCGCGCACCCTTCGCGGCCGTCAACCGGGCGGCGACCGGCGACATCGCCCACATGATCAGACCGCTGGGCATGAGGCAGAGGCTCGCGATGAGCATGTCCTGCCCGAGCCCGACCCCCGTGCCCACCGGTGCTTCGAGGATGCCGGGGAGGACCACGGTGCTGCCGAAGAAGGCGAAACCGACGGTGATCGACGCGAGGTTCGTGAAGAGCACCGTCCGGCGTGCGGCGATCCGCAGATCCACGAGCGGGCTCGAGGAACGCACCTCGAACCAACCCCAGAGGAGCAGGACGACGACCCCGCCGATCAGGCACGCGAGCGTCCCCACGCTCGTCCAGCCCCACTCGTTGCCCTTCGAGACGGCGAGGAGGATCGGCACGAGTCCGGCGGCGAGTCCGATCGCCCCGATCCAGTCGAAACCGCCCTCACTCCGCAGCGTGCTCACGGGGACGAAGCGAGCCACGAGCAGGAATCCGACGAGTCCGAGCGCACCGGCCACCCAGAAGAGCACATGCCAATCCAGGAACTGTGAGATGACGGCGGAGATCGGCAGGCCGACGGCTCCACCGATGCCGAGCGTTGCGCTCACGAGGGCGACCGCCGGACCGAGCCGCTTCGCGTGGAGGACGTCGCGCAGGATGCTGATGCCGAGCGGGATCACGCCCATCGCCATGCCCTGCAGGGCGCGAGCGACGATCAGGGGCACGATCGTGGACGAGAACGCGGCCAGCACCGAGCCGGCCATCATGATCCCGAGCAGGATCAGGACCATCCGGCGCTTCCCATAGAGGTCACCGAGACGACCGGAGATCGGCGTCGCCACCGCAGCGGAGAGCAGCGTGGCCGTCACGACCCACATGCTGTCCGAGGCGTGCACACCGAGGATCGTCGGGAGGGAGGGCACGAGCGGGGTGACGAGCGTCATCATGAACGCCGCGACGAGACCGGTGAACGCCAGACTGGCCACGACCGCCCGCTCGGGGAGCGGCTTGCGGAGTGCAGCGCGCTCCTCGTCGCTCAGCCACGGTCGCTCCTGCGTCTCCGGTCCGTCGTCATGGTCGTCGGGCTGCGCTGAATCCTGCGTCACGGGTCCTGTTCCTGTGGAGAGTGGATGCGGCCGGAGCCACTCGGAGTCGAACGCCCGTGCGCGGCCTGGCATTCCCGTCTCCCGGAACCGATCGTCCTCCGGGGTCGACCGCGGCTCAGCGGGGCAGCCGGGGGATCGCCGCCACGAGCTGCCGGGTGTACGCCTCGGCCGGCTGGTGGAGGACCTGAGCGGTGGTGCCGGCCTCGACGACGCGCCCATCGCGGAGGACGAGGGTGCGCTCGCACAGGGCCGCGACCGTGCCGAGGTCGTGCGACACCATGACGAGTGCGAGACCGTTCGAAGCGCGCAACTCGGCGAGCAACTCGATGATCTGGATCCGGGTGCTCATGTCCAGGGCGCTCACCGGCTCGTCGGCCAGGAGGAGTCGGGGGTTCGGGACGATCGCGCGGGCGATGGCGATCCGTTGACGTTGGCCACCGGAGAACTCGTGCGGGTAGCGGGACGCGGCCTCGGGAGGAAGACCGACGGCTTCGAGCGCGTCGGCGGCCCGGGTCGCGGCCTGTTCCACCGAAGCCAGCCGCAGGGAGCGGAGTGGCTCCGCCACGATGCGCCCGACGCGCTGGCGTGGGTCGAGGGAGGAGTACGGATCCTGGAAGACCGCCTGCACCGACGCCCGGAAGGTCCGGACGCGGGCCTTGTCCCGCGGATCGAGGGTGCTGCCGTCGAATCGGACGGACCCGGTGGTCGGGCGGTCGAGGCCGAGCAGGAGCCGGAGGAGGGTGCTCTTCCCGGCGCCGGACTGGCCGACGACGCCGACCGCCTCACCGGTGCCGACGGACAGCGAGACGTCGTCGAGCGCGTCTTGACCGCCGCGGTACCGGAAGCCGACCGCGTCGAGTTCCAGGATCGGCGTAGCGGCATCCGAGGTGGGTCCGTCGATCATCGCGGGTCCTCCAGCGCGTCGTCGATCGCGCGGGCGCTGGCGACGAGACGTCGCGTGTCCTCGTGCTGCGGGTCCGTCAGCACCTGCGCGACCGGGCCGCGCTCGACGGCTCGGCCCGAGCTCAGCACGATCACCTCGTCGACCATGGTCGACACCACGGCGAGATCGTGACTGATGAACAACAGTGCCATACCGCGTTCGCGGACAAGCCGGTCGAGGAGCGAGAGCACCTCGGCCTGCACGGTCACGTCGAGCGCGGTGGTCGGCTCGTCGGCGATCAGGAGCTGCGGTCGTCCTGCGAGGGCGATGGCGATGGCGACCCGCTGTCGCTGGCCACCGGACAACTCGTGCGGGTACGACGCGGCGATGCGGGCCGTGTCGGTGAGCGACACCTCGGTGAGCGCCGCATCCACGGCGTCCCGGAGCTGGTCACGCCGGAGCCCGAGGTGACGGCGGAGTGGTTCGGCCAGCTGAGCGCCGACGCGCATGAGCGGGTCCAGGGCGGTCAGCGGCTCCTGGAAGACGAGTCCGGCCACCCGGCCGCGGAGGGGACGCAGGGTACGGTCCGTGGCACCGACGACCTGCGTGCCCGCCAGTTCGATGCTGCCGCTCGCGGTGAGCTGGTCGTCGAGCAACCCGATCGCGGCGAGGGAGGTGAGCGACTTGCCGGACCCGGAGCCGCCGATGAGACCGAGTCGGTCGCCGGCGGCGATCATGAGGTCGAGGCCGTCGACCAGTGGTCGCTCGGTGGCGTCCGATGCTCCGCGTCGCGTACCACGGGTGATGCTCAGACCGGTGATGTCGAGCAGGGCCGTCATGCGCTGCGCCTCCTCGTCGGATCGCCGAGATCGCGCAGACCGTCCGCGATGAAGTTCACACCGACGACGAGCATGACCACCGCGACACCGGGCGCGACCGCGCCGATCGGTGCCGTCGTGACCGTGGCCTGTGCCTCTTGGAGCAGTCGTCCCCAGGACGCGTTCGGCGGTGGGGCTCCGAGGCCGAGGTAGGACAGGCTCGCCTCCGCGAGGACGGCGATGCCGAACTGCAGGGCGAGGTTGACGCTCAGCGTCGGCCAGATGTTCGGCAGCACGTGCTGGCCGATGATGCCGGGCCAGCTCGTCCCGGCGGTGCGCGCGGCGACGACGTACTGCTCGCCGAGGACGCGTTTCGTGAGGATCCTGGTCAGCCTGGCGACGATGGCCGACATGGCGAGCCCGATCGCGACGATGGCGGTGCCGAGTGAAGCGCCCTGGGCGGCGACGATCAGCATGGCCAACAGCAGGACGGGGAAGGCGATCACGACGTCGAGGGCGGCGGAGATCGTGTCGTCCACCCAGGCGGCCGCGAACGCCGCGGCGAGACCGACGGCGATCCCGATGACCGCGCCGACCGCGACGGCCCCCGCCCCCGTGACGAGCGCGATGCGGGCACCGATCATGAGTTGGGTGAAGAGGTCTCGACCCAGCTTGTCCGTGCCGAGCCAGTGCGTACCGCTGGGTCCTTCGAGACGGCCGCCTGCCGTATCCGTCGGCGCGAAGGGCGTCCAGAAGAGGGAGACGAGCGCCAGCGCGACGATGACGCCGACGAGGACCAGCCCGACCGTGAGGGTCACGGAGCGTCCGCGGCGTCTCCCGCCCCGCTCGGGGGTGGGGATGGCCGTTCGGGCGTCGATGGCGCTCATCGCAGCCCGCTCCCGGCGATGGAGGTGCGCAGGCGCGGGTCGATGAGGCGCTGGGCGATGTCGGCCAGGAACCCGGTCACGAGGACGACGAGGGTGGAGACGAGGAGGATGCCCTGGATGTTCGGGTAGTCGTGCTGCTGGATCGCCGTGAGGAGCATCGACCCGAGCCCCGGCAGGCTGAAGACGCTCTCGACCACGACGGCGCCGAGGAACGTGGTCGCGAGTTCGATCCCGAGGATCGCGACGACGGGGACGGCCGCATTGCGGACGCCGTGCCGGAGGAGCGCCTCGCCGAGTCCGGCACCCTGCGCCCGGGCGGAACGCAGGAAGTCGCTCCCGAGCACGTCGAGCGTGGCGGAGCGGACGTACCTGGTGATGGACGCACTCATGACGATGGCGATGGTGATGACCGGGAGCGCCAGACTCGTGAGCGCCGCCGCCGGGTCTGCCCAGTCGTCGCGCGGGAACCCGCCGGACGGGAACAGGCGGAGCGTGACCGCGAACACGCTGACGAGCAGGATGCCGACCCAGAACACCGGCACGGCGATGCCGAACTGGGACAACCCCGACAGGGCGATGCCGTACCACCGATCGGCTCGGAGTGCGGCGATGACGCCCGCCAGGCCGGCGAGCACGACGGCGAGGAGGAAGGCGAGGAGTGTCAGCGGGACGGTGACCTGCAGGCGCGAGGCGATCTCGGGGCCGACGGGGAGACTGCTCACGAAGGACGAACCGAGGTCGAAGGTGAGGACACCACCGAACCAGGCCAGGAACTGCTCGCCGACCGGTCGATCGGCTCCCACCTGTGCGCGTGCCGCCTCGATCTGCTCCTGCGTGGCGTTCACCGAGAGCAGGGCGTTCGAAGGGTCCCCCGGCAGCAACCGGAGCAGCACGAACAACACGGTCATGGCGACGAGGAACGACACCACCAGGAACGCGGATCGACGCAACAGGTAGGGGAGCATGGTGGACCTCAGCGTAGCGAGGCCGGGCCGACCGGGCGGTCCCGGTCGGCCTCGGCGACGACTACTTCCGGACGATGTCCGCCACGAAGAACTGCGAGTTCAGGCCGTTCACGCCATATCCCGACACGTCACTCGCGGCGACGACGATCTGGGGGTAGAGGTACAGCCAGACGCTTGCTGCGTCCTCGGCGATCTGCTCGTTGACGAGCTTCAGCTTCGCCGTCTGCTCGTCCGTCGTGGTCGCCTGCTCCGCCTCGGAGACCCACTGCGTCACCTGCGGGTTGTCGTAGCCCCAGTAGAAGTCGGGGTTGCCGTACCAGACGACGTCGCGGTCGTTGACGTGCTCCTGGAGCGTCGCCTGGAAGTCGCGCTCCTTGAACACCGTCGAGTACCACTCGTCCGCGCTGATCGTGTTGATCTCCACGGTGACGCCGACCTTCGCGAGTTCGCTCTGCAGGAACTCCGCGACGGCCGGGTGCGGGTCGTAGCTCGGCGTGTCGAGCGTGAACGTGAAGCCGTCGGCCAGACCGGCCTCGGCGAGCTGCTGCTTGGCGAGCTCGGGGTCGTAGGGGTTCACCTGCGTGAGGTCCTCGTACCACGGGTCCGTCGGCGGGACCATGGACCCGATGAGCGTGCCGTAGTCACCCCAGATCGACGACAGGAGTTTCTTCGTGTCGATCGCGGAGTACACGGCCTTCCGGACGAGGGCCTGATCGAACGGCGCGACGCGGTCGTTGAACGCCAGGAGCTCCTTGGTGGTGGAGTCGCCGTCGGACACCGTGTAGTCGGCGTTGTCGGTGAACTGCGTCAGCTGGTCGGGGCTCTGCACGCTCGTGATGATGTCGATCTGCTTCGTCACGAGGGCGTTGCTCAGTGCGGTCGCGTCGGTGAAGTAGGTGAAGACGACTTCGGCGTTCTTGGCGGGATCCCCCCAGTAGTCGTCCCAACGCTCGAGGCTCAGGGTGCTGCCGCGCTTCCACTCGCCGAGCGTGTACGGGCCGGTGCCGTCCTCGGAGGTCTTCAGATCCTTCGCGGCGTCGTTCACGATCCAGACGTAGCTCAGGTTGTACAGGAAGGAGATGGAGCGCTCGGAGAGGGTCACGACCACGGTGCGGTCGTCGGGGGTGGCGATGTCGGAGACCACGGCGAAGCTGCTCTTCCGGGCCGACTGCGAGTCCTCGGCGGTCACGGCTTCGATGCTCGACTTGACGTCGGCCGAGGTGAGCGGGTCGCCGGAGTGGAAGGTGACGCCGTCCTGGAGGGTGAAGGTGTAGGTGAGGCCGTCGTCGCTCACAGTGCTGTCCGCGGCGAGCACGGGTTCGACGTCGCCGTCGTCCGTCAGGCGGTAGAGCCCCTCGTACACGTTGCCGGTGAGCGCTTCGGTGACGCCCTGACCGCCGCCGCCGGTGTTGCTGAGGTTCTGCGGCTCGTAGAGGGAGCCGACGGCGATGGTCGCGTCGGCACCCGTCGCGGAGCTGCTGCTGCCGCCGGCGCAGCCCGCCAGTGCGACGGCGGTGGCGACGGACAGGGCGACGAGCCCGATGGTTCTCTTCACGGATACTCCTGTGGTGTGGGGTGGTGATGCGGGAGGTGCAGCTGGTGGGGTGGGAGGTGCAGCTGGTGGGGTGGGGCGTCGTGCCGTCGGTCAGACGGCGTAGAGGTCGAAGCCGTCGCGGAACCGGACGAGGCGTTCCCCGGCGCGGACCTCCTCGGCGAACCGGTTCTGCGCCGGCGGCATCGGACAGTTGTACTGCACCGAGAAGCCGCACGGGGGCACGAAGGCTCGGTTGAAGTCGAGGACGACCTCGCCCTCGGTGCCGAACCCGCCGTCGTCGGTCCGCTCGACGAACAGGAACCGGCCTGCGCCGTAGGTGCCGGTCTCTCCGTCGAGGCCGTTCGTCGCGTCGCCGAACACGAGGAGGAGGGTTCCGCCGTCGTCGAAGGCGCTCATCGTGTACGTCGTCCCGTCCCTCGTGAACGTGATGTCACCCGGGACGACCAGCTCGCGCGAGCCGCCGTTGTCGCGGATGTGCTCGAAGGGGACGGTCCGTGAACCGTCGACGGGCGTGAAGTGGGCCGTCTGCACCCAGGAGGGGTCGTACGGGAAGACCGGGACGTCGATGAATGCCTCGATGGCCGGGGCTGCGGCGTCCCACCTGCGGATGCCGACCTCGTCCGCGCCCGTTTCGAGGTGGGTGCGGCGGAGGGTCGTCACGGTGACCCCGTCCGGCTGTTCGGCCGCGATGGCCGCCGCAGCTTCGTCGAGGGTGGCCGGGGTCTCCTCGGGGAGCCAGCGGGTCTCCACGAGGGCGAGGTTGCCGAGCGGTGCCGTCACGGCGGCGCGACGGTCCTTCCGCCAGGCGTCGTGCTCGGCGGTCGCGTCGTGATGTGGTGCGGTGTCGATCGGCATGTCTCGATTCTCCGGATGACGACGGGCGGGTCCCAATCGTGTGTCCTTCGGAGTCCAGCACGGTTCGGGTGTGAAGTATTCCCGTCACGGACCGAGGACGCCGCGGCCGTCTGGGAGGATATCCTCATGAACGCCACGCTCGTCCGCATGCCAGCCGATCGACTGCGGGGGTGGATGCTCGCGGCGAACGCGCAGTACCGCCTCGAGCGCATCGAGGCGGGGGAGACAGAGGCTGAGGCGACGGCGAAGGCCGCGCAGTCCCTTGCGGAGACGTTCCCCGCCGGTCGCCTCCAGGTCGGCCATCTCGTCTTCGAGGTCGTCCTCGAGGAGACGGCGGTCGGCGTCCTCTGGATCGGACCGCGCAGTACGAGCCACCCGGACGAGTGGTGGATCTGGGACGTGGAGATCGACGAGCCCTTCCGCGGACGAGGGCTCGGCCGGGAGGCCATGCAGCTTGCTGAGACGGCGGCCAAGGAACAGGGGGCGAAGACGCTCGGGCTGAACGTGTTCGGGTTCAACCGCATCGCACGGGGACTCTACGAGTCCCTCGGGTACGAGACGATGGCCGTGCAGATGCGGAAGGCGCTCTAGCGGGTCTCCAGCCCGTCGATGAGTTCGGTCATGACGCGGTCGGCGAGTGACGGGGGCCTCGGGTGTCCGTCGCGAGTGGTCTGCGGGGCGGTCGCGCTGTCGAGGGCGAGGACCTCGCCGTGGAGGTGCTCCATCTTCGCGTCCAGCCGGGAGGCCGCCTCCGCGGCGTGCTTGAGCTCCGCCAGCAGGGTGTCGGGAACGGCTTTGTCGTACTTGTAGTAGATCTTGTGCTCGAGGCTGGCCCAGAAGTCCATCGCGATCGTCCGGAACTGGATCTCGACCGGGACCTGGACGACACCGTCCGACATGAACACGGGCACCTCGACGATGGCGTGCAGACTCTGGTAGCCGTTCGGCTTGGGGTTCGCGATGTAGTCCTTGACCTTCACGACCGTGATGTCCTGCTGGTTGGTGAGCAGCTCGAACACCTTGTAGGTGTCGGAGATGAAGCTGCAGGTCACGCGGATCCCGGCGATGTCCGTGATGTGTTCGCGGATGTCGTCGATGTCCTGTCCGTACTGCTTCCGCTCGATCTTCCCGATGATGCTCTCGGGCGACTTCAACCGCGAGCTGATGTGCTCGATGGGGTTGTAGTCGTGGATCTGCGTGAACTCCTCCTTGAGGATGTTCAACTTCGTCGTGATCTCGTCGATGCCGAACTTGTACAGCATCATGAACCGCGTGAACTCGTCCTTGAGCCGTTTCAGCTCTTCGAGGTTCTCCGACGACGATGGTCCACTCATGGCTTGCACTCCAGCTCGGTATCCGACGGGCCGACGGCCCGCTCGCACTCTACTGAAGCGGCCTTGGAACCACTCTCAGCCTGGACCCGGTCGACGGGCACGTCCGCCCGATCAGTGCTGCAGGGCCGGACGCCGCCGGGCCGAAGCGCGCGCTCGGCGCCCGCTCCCGGCCGTCAGGACGAGGCCGACCACCACGCCGGCGACAGCACCGGAGGTGTTGGCGAGGAGGTCGCGGGGATCGCTCACCCGTCCGGGGATGGTGAGCTGCGCCGTCTCGATGGCGACGGTGAGGGTCGCGGCGATCAGCACGGCGAGCCACCACCGGCGTCGGCCGAGCAGGAGGAGGAAGAAGACGCCGATCGGAACGAACATGGCGACGTTCGCTCCGAACTCCAGCCGCTCGTACGTGATCCAGGCGGTCGTCTCCCACCGCGCGAGGACGTCGACGATCCGGTACACGAGCGACTCGGTCCGTCCGTCGAACGGCCGGGGGCCGAGCGTGATCATCGCGACGAGTCCCAGATACACCACGGTCAGGGTGCTGAGGACGGGATGGCGACGGAACATCCGTCAAGCATGCACCAGCCACCTTGGCGGTACGTGGGTACCGTCTGAACGGTTCAGCCGCGACGGCTGAGCGCCGCCCGATGGTGCGCTCCGTGCCTCAACGGCCTCGGAGTCGCTCGATGTCACGGCGTTCGCGCTTGGTCGGGCGGCCGGCTCCTCGGTCACGGACGGCGACGACCTGGCGCTCGGCGGGGGTCGGAAGCGGGGGAGAGCGGTCGATCAGGCACTCGGCCGCCACGTCGGCGCCGACCCGTTTCGCGATGAGGCGGCGCACCTCCACGACACGATCGAAACCGGCCACCCGGAGACGCACCTCGTCGCCGATGCGGACAGGCTGAGCCGGTTTCGCGCGGTCGCCGTTGACCCGCACATGGCCGGCGCGACAAGCGGAGGCGCCGGCGGAGCGGGTCTTCGTCAGGCGGACGGCCCACACCCACGCGTCGACGCGGACGCTCGAGGGGCTCTCCATCCTCCGATGCTAGAGCAGCCGCTCGGTAGACTCCACCCGTGACGGACGGGGTGGGACGAGGGCATCGACGGACCGGCGAGGACCGCCTGGTCACGATCCCGAACGCGCTCAGCGTCCTCCGCATCCTGCTCGTCCCGGTCTTCCTGATCCTGCTCGTGCAGGGCGAGGCCCTCTGGGCGCTCGTGACGCTCGCGTTCTCGGGCGTCACCGACCTGCTCGACGGATGGATCGCCAGGCGGTTCGACCAGATGACGCGGCTCGGACGTCAGCTCGATCCCGCGGCCGACCGGCTCTACATCATCGCGGCGCTCATCGGCCTGGCCGCCCGCGACCTCATCCCGTGGTGGCTCCTCATCGTCGTCGTGGCGAGGGACGTGCTGCTCGTCGGATTGGCGATCGTCCTCCACCGATCCGGCTCGGGGATGCTGCCCGTGACACGGGTCGGGAAGTGGGGCACGGCGCTGCTCTTCATCGGGCTCCCGGTCCTCATGCTCGGAGCGGCGTTCCCTGCCGTGGCGATGGTCGCGACGCCACTCGGTTGGGTCTCTTCGATCGCCGGAGCGGCGCTCTACTGGTGGGCGGGTGTCCTGTACCTGCTGCAGACCGTCCGCATCGCCGGTGCCGGTCGTTCTGGGCGGCCGGACGGTGCCGGATATGTCACGTCACCCTCGTCCGGGCGGCTCGACAGGCACGCCACATCGGATACGCTTGACGGAGAGGAGGTCGACGGTGGCTGAGCACGATGAGAAGTATCCCGCGACCGGGGCGTACACGCCGGGATCCGTCACTGACGGAGCACCGACGAGCGGCTCGGGCGAACGGGAAGTCGACACGACACTCACCTTCGGTGAAGACCTCGGAGCAGCCCTCGCGGCGATCGACTCCGACGTCACCGCTGAGGAGCATGAGGCGATCGCGGCACTCCCGTCGGGGTCTGCGCTGCTGATCGTCCGTCGCGGGCCGAACGCCGGAGCTCGTTTCCTCCTCGACGCGGACGTCACGACCGTCGGCCGGCACCCCGAAGCCGACATCTTCCTCGACGACGTCACCGTCTCGCGTCGCCACACGGAGTTCCACCGTCACGGCACGGCCTTCGAGATCCGCGACCTCAACTCGCTGAACGGCACCTACTTCGACGGCGTCCGCATCGACAAGGCCATCCTGCGCGACGCCGCGGAGGTCCAGATCGGCAAGTTCCGCCTCACCTTCTACGCGTCGCGGATCGACCTCGCCTCCCAGCTGGGAAGCTAGTGGCGGCAGCCAGCGCGAACGCGCGAAGCGATGCTGCTCCGCTGCTCAGCATCGGGCAGGTCCTCGCGCGGCTCACTCCGGAGTTCCCTGAGCTGAGCAATTCGAAGCTCCGTTTCCTTGAGGAGCAGGGCCTCGTCTCGCCGGCGCGCACGAAGTCCGGATACCGGAAGTTCTCGGGCGACGATCTGGACCGGCTGCGACTCATCCTGTCGATGCAGCGCGACCACTACTTCCCGTTGAAGGTCATCCGCACCTACCTCGTCGAGGTCGACGCCGGTCGGTCTCCGATGTTCCCCGGCTCGGGGCAGGCGGTCGGCGCACCGTCGATCCACCCGAGCGCGCGCAGGTTCTCCCGGAACGAACTCATCCGTGAGGCCGGAGCCACGCCGATGCTGTTCAACGACGCGGTGAGCGCCTCCCTGATCCTCCCGGCGGAGAACTACGGTGAGGACGTGGCGTCGTTGCTGCGCATCCTGGTCGAGCTGCAGCGATCCGGCATCGAGCCTCGCCATCTGCGCGGGTTCCGTGCCTCGGTCGAGCGCGAGGTCGGCCTGATCGAGAGCGCGCTGAGCGCCGTGTCCAAGCGGAACGACGCCGCGGGGCGCGCCCGCACCGCGGACCGCGCGGTGGAGATCGCGGCCCAGCTCGAGGGGGTGCGGTCGAACCTCGTCCGCACCGCGCTCGAACGACACCAATCCTCCTGACGGGCCGTCCAGGGCGTAGACTGCCCTCATCCATCACGGCCAGGTCACAGTTCGGTCACTCGTCACGACACGCCGCCCGTTTCGAACGGATGTCGCAACGTTGGCAGCGGCTGATCGATACCGTGGTGGAAGCGGCCGAGCCGTTCCGACGCCCCCGTCAGGACCACGCAGACCGTGAAGCGAACATCGAGGAGAAGCAGACATGAGTGAACTCAGTCGCGACGGTGCGTCACGATACGGTGACCTCGGGCTGCTGTTCACCGATGGACTGCCGGAACTCGAAGAGGGACAGGGCTATCGCGGAGCCATCGCCGCCCGCGCTGCCGGCATCAGCTACCGCCAGCTCGACTACTGGGCTCGCACCGGTCTCGTCGAGCCCACCGTGCGTGGAGCATCAGGTTCCGGGACGCAGCGTCTCTACGGGTTCCGCGACATCCTCGTCCTGAAGCTCGTCAAGCGTCTCCTGGACACGGGGATCTCCCTCCAGCAGATCCGCACCGCGGTCGACCAGCTCCGCGAGGCCGGGATCGTCGACCTCGCCCAGACCACGCTCATGAGCGATGGGGCCAGCGTCTATCTGTGCACGTCCAACGACGAGGTCATCGACCTCGTCAGCCGCGGCCAGGGTGTCTTCGGCATCGCCGTCGGCAAGGTCCTCCGCGAGGTGGAGTCGACCCTCATCGAGTTCGACGCCCAGTCGGCCGACCCGATGGACGAACTCGCCGCTCGTCGTTCCGCCCGCACCGCGTAACCCGGGCCCCGCTGAAGCGGTCCCCGGACCCGAGCCGTGTCGCCGGTCTCTGAGCCTGTCGCCGGGCCTGTGCCAGTCGCCGCTCCCGCCCGCGCACCGGTCCGTGAGCTTGACGAAGGGCGCCGTCCTGCCGCCGGTCCCTGAGCTTGTCGAAGGGCTCGATCCTCGAACCACCGGACGGCCAGCCTCGAACACCGGTCGTCCTCCGCCCGTTCTGGGCGACGCCCGGCTCAGCCTTCGGTGACGGGCGTCTCGACGGTGGAGGTGCTGGTCACGGCCGCGGGCTCCGGGGGAGCGCCGTCGGCGTACTCGCCGACCCGGCCGGTGCGTAGCACTCGGTCGAGGAGCGAGTCGAAGTTCTTCGCCATCTCCTGCGCCGTGTCGCCCGGCCAGACGTGGACGGGCTTCGCCGCGCCCTGGGCCTGCTGCAGGGAGGTGCGCTCGAGGAGCTGCGGGTTGAGGATGAGGGGGCCGAACATGTCGCGGAGTTCCTTGATGCGGAACTGGTGCTCCATGGACTGAGGCCGCACCCGGTTGACGATGATGCCGAGCGGCTGGAGCCGGGGGCTCAGCCCGCGACGGATCTCCTCGACGGCGCGGAGCGCGCGGTCGGCCGCGGAGACGGAGAAGAGGCCGGGCTCGGTGACGACGGCCACGCGGTCGCTGGCGGCCCATGCCGTGCGGGTGAGGGCGTTGAGCGAGGGGGCGCTGTCGATGAGGACGAGGTCGTACTCCTCCTCGACGTGTGCGAGCGCCTCTTCGAGTCGCCAGATGTCGCGGATGCTCGGGTGCGGGCCGTCGAAGTTGATCGCGGACGGACTGCCGATCATGACGTCCATCTTGCCCGGGTGGATCTTCGTCCAGCCGCTCGCCACGATCGCCTGCTCGACGATCTTCTTCTTCGGCGAGGTCAGCACATCCGTCACCGTGAGGTGACCGGCGACGTCGACGGCCATGCCGGTCGAGACGTCGGATTGCGGGTCGAGATCCACGACCAACGTGCGGATGTCCTTCGAGAACGCGGCGGAAGCCAGGCCAAGGGTGACGGTGGTCTTGCCGACGCCCCCCTTCAGGGAGCTAACGCTGAGTACATGCACAAGGCTCAACGTTACCGTGACTAGGCTAGGGAATCTCAACGTTTGCTGAGTTGGCTGTTGTGGAAAGGGTTCCATGTTCAGGAAGATTCTTGTCGCCAATCGCGGAGAGATCGCCATCCGGGCGTTCCGTGCCGCGTATGAGCTGGGGGCGAAGACGGTTGCGGTGTTCCCGTATGAGGACCGCAACTCGATGCATCGGTTGAAGGCCGATGAGGCCTACCAGATCGGTTCCGAGGGTCATCCCGTGCGGGCCTACCTCGACGTCTCGGAGATCATCCGGGTCGCGAAGGAGTCGGGCGCCGACGCCATCTACCCCGGGTACGGCTTCCTCTCGGAGAACCCCGAGCTCGCCGAGGCGGCCCGCGCCGCGGGCATCACCTTCATCGGCCCGCCGTCGTCGGTGCTGGAGATGGCCGGGAACAAGGTCACCGCGAAGGAGCACGCGATCGCCGCCGGCGTCCCGGTGCTGAAGTCGACCCCGGCCAGCCGCGACATCGGAGAGCTGCTGGCGGGAGCCGCCGAGATCGGGTTCCCGATCTTCGCGAAGGCGGTCGCTGGCGGTGGCGGCCGCGGTATGCGCCGCGTCGACACCGAGGCCGACCTCCGTGGCGCCCTCGAGGCGGCCATGCGCGAGGCGGACAGCGCCTTCGGCGACCCCACGATGTTCCTCGAGCAGGCCGTCGTCCGGCCGCGCCACATCGAGGTCCAGATCCTGGCCAGCGCCGACGGCGAGACCATCCACCTGTTCGAGCGCGACTGCTCGGTGCAGCGTCGGCACCAGAAGGTCGTCGAGATCGCTCCGGCCCCGAACCTCGACGAGGACACCCGCCAGGCGATGTACCGCGACGCCATCGCGTTCGCGAAGTCGATCGGCTACGTCAACGCCGGAACGGTCGAGTTCCTGCTCGACACCGCCGGCGAGCGCAAGGGCCAGCACGTCTTCATCGAGATGAACCCGCGCATCCAGGTCGAGCACACGGTCACCGAGGAGGTCACCGACGTCGACCTCGTGCAGTCACAGATGCGGATCGCCGCCGGCGAGTCGCTCACGGACCTCGGGCTCACCCAGGACTCGCTCCACCTGCGGGGCTTCGCGCTGCAGTGCCGCATCACCACCGAGGACCCCACGGCGGGCTTCCGACCCGACACCGGCAAGATCACGACGTACCGGTCCCCGGGTGGCGGTGGCATCCGCCTCGATGGCGGCACGGTCGCGTCCGGCGCCCAGATCAGCCCGCACTTCGACTCGATGCTCGCCAAGCTCACCTGCCGAGGCCGCACCTTCGAAGCCGCGGTCACGCGGGCGAAGCGCGCCCTCGCGGAGTTCCGCATCCGCGGCGTCTCCACGAACATCCCCTTCCTCCAGGCGGTGCTCGAGGACGACTCCTTCGTCGCCGGCGACCTCAGCACCTCCTTCATCGACGAGCGACCGCAGCTGCTGCGCGGCCACGTCTCGAAGGACCGCGGGACGAAGGTCGTCAACTGGCTCGCGGACGTCACGGTGAACCAGCCGAACGGCTCCCGCCCGCCCGGACCGGACCCGGTGGACAAGCTCCCGTCCATCGACATCTCCGCCGACGCCCCGGCCGGTTCGCGCCAGCGGCTGCTCGAGCTCGGCCCGAAGGGCTTCGCCGAGGCGCTCCGTGCGCAGACGGCGCTGGCGGTCACCGAGACCACGTTCCGAGACGCGCACCAGTCGCTCCTGGCCACCCGCGTCCGGACGAAGGACCTCCTCGCCGTGGCGCCGTTCGTCTCCCGGCTCACCCCCGAGCTGCTGTCCGTCGAGGCCTGGGGCGGTGCCACCTACGACGTCGCCCTGCGCTTCCTCGGCGAAGAGCCCTGGGAGCGACTCGCGTCCCTGCGGCAGGCCATGCCGAACATCGCGATCCAGATGCTGCTCCGCGGACGCAACACCGTCGGGTACACGCCGTACCCCACCGAGGTGACCAACGCCTTCGTGCGCGAGGCCGCCGACACCGGGATCGACATCTTCCGGATCTTCGACGCGCTCAACGACGTGTCGCAGATGCGACCGGCCATCGACGCCGTCCTCGAGACCGGGACGACGATCGCCGAGGTCGCGGTCTGCTACACGGGAGATCTGCTGAACCCCGCCGAGGACCTCTACACCCTCGACTACTACCTGCGACTCGCGGAGAAGATCGTCGAGTCCGGCGCGCACGTGCTCGCCATCAAGGACATGGCCGGCCTGCTCCGCCCGTCGGCGGCGGCGAAGCTCGTCGCGGCGTTCCGAGAGCGGTTCGACCTGCCGGTCCACGTGCACACGCATGACACGCCGGGCGGACAGCTCGCGACGCTTCTCGCCGCGAGCAACGCCGGTGCGGACGCCGTCGACGTCGCGAGCGCCCCCATGGCCGGCACCACCAGCCAGCCCTCGGCGTCGTCGCTCGTCGCCGCGCTGGCGCACACGGAGCGCGACACCGGCATCTCGCTGCAGGCGATCGCGGATCTCGAGCCGTACTGGGAGGCCGTCCGGGCGATGTACCGTCCGTTCGAATCCGGGCTCGCCGGCCCGACCGGTCGCGTGTACACGCACGAGATCCCCGGTGGACAGCTGTCGAACCTCCGCCAGCAGGCGATCGCCCTCGGACTCGCCGACCACTTCGAGCTCATCGAGGACATGTACGCGGCGTCGAACAAGATCCTGGGCCGCGTGCCGAAGGTCACCCCCTCCAGCAAGGTCGTCGGCGATCTCGCCCTCCACCTCGCCGCCGTGAAGGCGGACCCGGCCGACTTCGAGGCCAACCCCGACAAGTACGACGTCCCGGATTCGGTCGTCGGCTTCATGGCGGGCGAGCTCGGCGAGCTGCCCGGCGGGTGGCCGGAGCCGTTCCGTTCGAAGGTGCTGGCCGGACGCTCGGTCGACATCGGGGTCACCCCGATCTCGGCGGAGGACCAGGCCGCCCTGGACGGCGAGTCGGCCGAGCGTCGCTCGACCCTCAACCGGCTGCTGTTCCCGGCGCCGACCAAGCAGTTCGAGCAGCAGCGGGACCTGTACGGCGACCTCTCCGTCGTGGACACGGCCGACTACCTCTACGGTCTCGAGCCGGGCACGGAGCACGTCGTGGAGATCGACAAGGGCGTCCGGCTGTTCGTCGGCCTCGAAGCGATCGGTGCGGCGGACGAGAAGGGCATGCGGACCGTCATGGCGACGCTCAACGGCCAGCTCCGTCCGGTGTTCGTCCGCGACCGCAGCGTCGAGGTCGACGTCCGGACGGCCGAGAAAGCGGACACCTCCGTGTCGGGCCAGGTCGCCGCGCCGTTCTCCGGCGTCGTCACCGTGAAGGTCGCCATCGGCGACCGCGTCGAGGCCGGCCAGCCGGTCGCCTCGATCGAGGCGATGAAGATGGAGGCGGCCATCACGACCGCCGTCGCGGGTGTCGTCGAGCGGCTCGCGATCCCGGCCACCCAGCAGGTGGAGGCGGGCGATCTGCTCGTCGTCGTGAAGCCGAACGCCTGATCATCCCTGAGACCGGCCGTGTCCCTCCCCGGAGGCGATGCGGCCGGTCTCCGCTGCCACCACCATCGCCATCCGCCCGGAAGGACCCCACCCGTGACGACACGCCCCATCAGACTCTTCGGTGACCCGGTCCTGAAGGCCCAGACGACCGAGATCGGCGCGATCGACGACGACATCCGGAGCCTCGTGCGCGACCTCGTCGACAGCGTCGAGCTCCCGGGTCGGGCCGGCGTCGCGGCGACCCAAATCGGCGTCGGTCTGCGGGTGTTCAGCTACAACGTCGACGGCGTGATCGGGTATCTCATCAACCCGAGGCTCGTCGAGGTCCGCGGTGAACCCGAGGAGATCGGCGAGGGATGCCTCTCGGTTCCAGGACTCTGGTTCCCGACGCCGCGCCATCCGTACGCGCGCGCGGTCGGTATCGACCTGGACGGCGAGGAGCTGGTCGTGGAGGGCGAGGGTCTGCTCGCGCAGGCGTTGCAGCACGAGACCGACCACCTCGACGGGATGCTCTACCTCGACCGCCTGTCGAAGGAACACCGGCGCGAGGCGATGCGACAGGTCCGCGAGAGCGACTGGTTCTAGGAGCCCCCCGAGACGCACGAGGCGCAGCACTGCGGGCCCGGCGAGCGGAGGTTCCGACACCGAGCCCGCAGGCGTGTCACTTCAGGGACATCCCCTGGGTCTCGGGGGAGCCCGCTCCGAGGTACATGCCCTCGATCGTCTCCGCGAAGTCCTTCAGGATCACGTTGCGCTTGATGCTGAGCTTCGGGGTGAGGTGCCCGCTCGCCTCCGTGAGTTCCTCGTCCAGGATCACGAACTTCCGGATCGACTCCGCGCGGGACACCTTCGTGTTCGCCTCGTCGATGGCGCGCTGGACGGCGGCCAGGACGGCGGGGTTCCGTGCCGCGTCCTGAGCGCTCATCGACGCGTCCTGCCCGTTGTTGGCGAGCCAGGAGGGCAGCATCTCGGTGTCGAGGGTGATGAGCGCGCTGATGAACGGCTTCTGGTCGCCGACGACGACCACCTGGCCGACGACCGGTGTCGCGCGGATCGGGTCCTCGAGCGCGGCCGGGGCCACGTTCTTCCCGCCCGCAGTGACGATGATCTCCTTCTTGCGGCCGGTGATGGTCAGGAAGCCGTCGGTGTCGAACGACCCGATGTCGCCGGTGCGGAACCAGCCGTCGTCGAAGGCCTCGGCCGTCGCTTCAGGGTTCTTCCAGTACTCCTTGAAGACGTTGATGCCGCGGACCTCGACCTCGCCGTCGTCGGCGATGCGCAGGGAGACTCCGGGCAGTGCGGGGCCGACGGTGCCGATCTTCGACTTCTGCGCGAGGTTGACGGTGGCCGGTGCCGTGGTCTCGGTCAGGCCGTAGCCCTCGAGGATCACGATGCCGAGCGCGTGGAAGAAGTGGCCGAGTCGTGGGCCGAGGGGAGCGCTCCCCGAGACCGCGTACCGGACGCGGCCACCCATCGCCGTGCGGATCTTCGACAGCACCAGGCGGTCGAGGACGCGGAACTTGAGTTTCAACCCGAGCGGGACCGTCCCGGACTCGAGCGCCTTCGAGTAGGCGATGCCCGTCTCGGCTGCCGCGCGGAAGATCTTGCCCTTCCCGCCGGCTTCGGCCTTCTGCTCCGAGGAGTTGTAGACCTTCTCGAACACGCGTGGCACGGCGAGCAGGAAGGTGGGCTTGAAGGTGCCGAGCGAGGGAAGGAGCTGCTTGGTGTCGGGCTGGTGCCCTGTCTTCACGCCGGAGTGCACGCACAGCACGGCGATGAACCGAGCGAAGATGTGGGCGGTGGTGATGAAGAGGAGGGTCGAGGCGCCGGGAGCGGACACGACGTCCTTGAGCGCGACCGCGGAGTTCCGCGACAGCTCGACGAAGTTCGAGTGGGTGAGCACGCACCCCTTCGGCCGACCGGTCGATCCCGAGGTGTAGATGAGGGTCGCCATGTCCGAGCCCACCGCGAGGTTGCGACGGCGTTCGATCTCGGCGTCGGGAACCTCGACGCCGGAGGCGGAGAGCTTGTCGAGGTCGCCGAGGTCGATCTGCCACACCCGCGTCACCTCGGGGAGGTCGCCGTGGACCTCGTCGAACCGGGCGAACTGGTCGGGGGTCTCGACCATGATGCTCGTCGCGCCGGAGTCGCCCAGGATCCACTGGACCTGGCTCGGCGAGCTCGTCTCGTAGATGGGGACGAGCAATGCGCCGGCGAACCAGGCGGCGAAGTCGATGAGCGTCCACTCATATCGGGTCTTGCACATGAGCCCGATCTTGCTGCCGGGCTCGATGCCGGCCGCGACGAAGCCCTTCGCGAGTGCGACGACCTGTGCGTGGAACTCGGCGGTGGTCACGTCCACCCACTCCGAACCACGTGGCACGGCGAACAGCGGGGCGTTCGGTGCAGCGGCCAACCGCTTCACGAGCAGATCGGTCGCATTGGCGGATGGGTCTGCTGCAACGACTGCAGGGACGTCGAACTGTTCCACGGCAACTCCTTCGGTACCAGGTCGGCAAGATGTGGCTCCATCCTAGGGCACCGGTATTCACGCGGTTTCTGTGGCGCGCAGCGGCTCAGTAGACTCGACTGCGGCGTGCGGAGGACCGACGCTCGAGCCGACGGATCTGCGCATGGCAGCGACGTCGGCGACACAGGACAGGGAGACGGCATCGTTATGGCCAACGCGATCGGCATCGACATCGGCGGGACGAAGATCGCGGGCGGTGTCGTCGACGACGAAGGCCGGATCCTCGCGGCCGGGCGCACGCCGACGCAGGCCGCCGATCCCGACGCCATCATCGAGGACGTCGTCGCCATGGTCCGCTCGCTGGACGACGGCAGCGTCAAGAGTGTCGGCGTCGCCGCGCCGGGGTTCTTCGACGCCACCCGCTCCACGGTCTTCTACTCACCGAACATCGCCTGGCGGAACGAACCGTTGCAGGCTCGACTCGCGGCCCGCCTGCCCGACAAGATCGTCACGATCGAGAACGACGCGAACGCCGCAGGCTGGGCCGAGTTCCGCTTCGGCGCCGGTCGCGACGAGCGCAGCATGGTCATGGTCACGATCGGCACGGGCGTGGGCGGGGCGATCGTCCTGGACGACCGGCTGCTCACGGGTGGCTTCGGCAGCGGGGCGGAGCTCGGACACATGCGGCTCATCCCCGACGGACTGCCCTGTGGCTGCGGTGCCCGCGGCTGCGTCGAGCAGTACTGCTCGGGCAACGCGCTGTTGCGACTCGCCAACGGCGCCGCGGACGCAGGCGGCGACGGGGCCGCCCTCGCGCGAGCACGCGCCGCCGCAGGAGGCGTCTTGAACGGCCACCACGTCTCCGCCCTGCTGGAGGCCGGCGACCCTGGGGCGCTCCGCTGCCTCCGCGAGCTCGCCGGGTTGCTGGGCCAAGCCCTCGCGAGCATGTCGGCCATCCTCGACCCGAACGTGTTCGTCATCGGTGGCGGCGTCGCCCAGGCCGGAGACCTCCTGCTCGACCCGGTGCGTGAGGCGTTCCTGGCCCACCTCCCGGCGCGCGGCTTCCACCCCGAGCCGAGCTTCAGCATCGCCGAACTCGTGAACGACGCCGGTGTCATCGGCGCCGGGGATCTCGCCAGGAGCGCCCTCGTCGTCGGCTGACGGCTACGGGCAGACGAAGGAGCACGATGTTCTACTGGTTCATGAAGTACCTGGTCGCCGGCCCGATCCTCAAGACGATCTTCCGTCCCTGGGTGATCGGTGCCGAGAACATCCCGGAGCACGGTGGCGCGATCATCGCCAGCAACCATCTGTCCTTCATCGACTCGGTCATCCTGCCGCTGTGCGTCGACCGACGCATCTCCTTCCTGGCCAAGAGTGAGTACTTCCGCGGGAAGGGGTTCGGCGGCTGGGCGACGAAGACCTTCATGCTGGGCACGGGGCAGCTCCCGATCGACCGCTCCGGCGGCAAGGCCTCCGAGGCGTCCCTCAACACCGGTTTGGCCGTCCTCGGTGGCGGCAACCTCCTCGGGATCTACCCGGAGGGCACCCGCAGTCCCGACGGCACCATGTACCGCGGACGCACCGGGGTCGCCCGCATGGTGCTCGAGGCGGGCGTCCCCATCGTCCCCATCGCGATGATCGACACCGAGAAGGTCATGCCGATCGGGACGAAACTGCCGCGCATCCGCCGGATCGGCATCGTCATCGGGAAACCGCTCGACTTCTCGCGGTTCGCCGGTATGGAGGGCGACCGCTTCATCCTCCGGAGCGTGACCGACGAGCTGATGGTCGAGCTCCGCAAGCTCTCCGGTCAGGACTACCGCGACGTCTACGCGACGAGCGTCAAGGAGCGCGCCGCGTCGGCGTGACGCTAAGCTGAAAAACCGGGCCGCGATCGCGGCCCGTTCCCCCGTCCGGGCGAGCTCCGGAGCGCGTCCGGTCGAAGAGAGACAGGAAATCCGTGTCCCACGCTACAGAACCAGTCGTCATGGCCGAACCCTCGGTGATCGCCGGACTGGACTATTGGCGTGAGCTGCCGATCAAGCAGCAGCCGTCGTGGCCGGACCAGGCGGCAGTGGCCCGTGCATCGGCCGAACTCGCCACGCTCCCGCCGCTCGTCTTCGCCGGCGAGGTCGACATCCTGCGCGACCGGCTGGCCCGTGCGGCGAGCGGGAATGCGTTCCTGCTGCAGGGCGGCGATTGCGCTGAGACCTTCGCAGGCGCCACGGCCGAGCAGATCCGCAACCGGGTGAAGACGGTCCTGCAGATGGCCGTCGTCCTGACGTACGGCGCGTCCATGCCCGTCGTCAAGATGGGCCGGATGGCCGGTCAGTTCGCCAAGCCGCGCTCGAACGACTCCGAGACGCGTGGTGACGTCACCCTGCCCGCCTACCGCGGCGACATCGTCAACGGTTACGATTTCACACCCGAGTCCCGCACCGCCGACCCCGCACGCCTGGTGAAGGGGTACCACACCTCGGCCTCCACGCTGAACCTCATCCGTGCGTTCACGCAGGGCGGGTTCGCCGACCTCCGTGAGGTGCACAGCTGGAACAAGGGCTTCGCGGCCAACCCGGTGAACCACCGCTACGAGGGACTGGCTCGCGACATCGACCGCGCGATCAAGTTCATGGAAGCGGCGGGTGCCGACTTCGATCAGCTGCGCGGGGTCGAGTTCTACTCCAGCCACGAGGCGCTGCTCATGGACTACGAGCGTCCGATGACGCGCATCGACTCCCGGACCGGCACGCCGTACAACACCTCGGCGCACTTCGTGTGGATCGGGGAGCGCACGCGCGAGCTCGACGGCGCGCACGTCGACTTCCTCTCCCGGGTGCGCAACCCGATCGGCGTGAAGCTCGGCCCGACGACGTCGGCCGACGACATGCTCCGGCTCATCGACAAGCTCGACCCCGAGCGCGAGCCGGGACGCCTCACGTTCATCACGCGCATGGGTGCCGGCAAGATCCGGGACGCCCTTCCGCCGTTGCTCGAGGCGATCAAGGGTGCCGACGCGACGCCGTTGTGGGTGACCGACCCGATGCACGGCAACGGACTCACGACGCCGACCGGCTACAAGACCCGTCGTTTCGACGACGTGGTCGACGAGGTCAAGGGCTTCTTCGAGGCGCACCGCGCCGCGGGGACCCACCCCGGAGGCATCCACGTCGAGCTCACCGGCGACGACGTGACGGAGTGCCTGGGCGGCTCGGAGCAGATCGACGAGGCGACCCTCGCTACCCGCTACGAGTCCCTCTGCGACCCGCGCCTGAACCACATGCAGTCGCTCGAGCTCGCCTTCCTCGTGGCCGAGGAGCTCGCCGCCGCGAAGTAGCCTGATCGACGAAGCGCCCATGCCGGGGAGACCGGGCATGGGCGCTTCGTCGTGCAACGTGCAGCGGAGGCCGTCGCCGTACTGCCCGTGGTGGTGACTAGAGCCCGAAGTCCGTGATGTTCACGGTCGAGCCCTTCTTCACCGATTTGCCTGCGGGTGGGTCCGTCTTCTTCACCTTGAAGAGGTCCCTGAACGACTCGTTCACCGCGATGTCGCCGACGGTGAACCCAGCGTCCTGCAGGGTCTTGATGGCCTGGTTGATCGTCTGACCGGTCGTGTCCGGGATCGCGACGAGCTCGACACCCTTCGAGACGATGAGGGTGACATCGTCGCCCGGGATGAACGCCGTCTCGTTGCCGTCGGCATCGGTCTTCGCCTGGATGCCGATGACCTGTCCCGACGGGATGGTGTCGTCGAACGCCTCCTCGGAGGTGCCGACTCCGAGCCCGACGGCTTCGAGGGCGTCACGTGCCTGGTCGGGCGTCATGCCGGAGACCGACGGCACTTGGCCGGCGGAGACGAGCAGCGTCACGGAGGAGCCCTGGAACGACGGCCCGCCCTGGCCGTAGTCGGCGCCGGAGGTCGTGTCGGAGGCCGCCAGGACGATGTCCTTGGCGATGCTCGGGTCGAACTGTTGGTTCACGGTCGAGACCGTTACGCCCAGCGCTTGGAGCTGCTGCTCGGCGTCCGTCTGGGTCAACCCGGCGAGCACGGGGATGTCCACGGGCTGTGGTCCTTGCGAGACCAGGACGGTCACGGTCGCACCCTTGTCGATCTTCGAGCCTGCCGGCGGGTCGCTGCCGGCGACGGTACCGGCTGGGATGGTGAGACTGTAGGTCGCGCCCTGGGCCGGCACGAACCCGAGCTCGCTGAGTACTGCGGCAGCTTCGTCGTAGCTTCGCTCCGCGACACCGGGGACTTCCACGAGCGAGCCGGGGCCCTGCCCGAAGTACCAACCCGTGCCGCCGGCGAGGGCCGCGAGCATGAGCACGATCGTGAACAGGGCGACACCCACCCGGCTACGCTTGCGAGCCTTCACGGCGAGTTTGCCGGGCCCGTCCGTCGCGTCCGCACGCACCGGGACCTGTTGCGGCTTGGTCCCGCGCCCGATCACCTGCGTGACGTCGTCGGCGTGCTCGCTGGAGTAGGAGGCGGGCATGACGATGGTCGGCTGTGCCCCCGTGGCGACGGAGGTGAACCCGAGGTTCGACTCGATGGACCGCAGCCGCTCGAGCATCTCACCGGCGTTCGACGGGCGGTCGTCCGGTTCGCGTTCGGTCGCCCAGAAGACGAGGTCGTCGAGCTCCTTCGGCACCGCCGGGTTCTTCGCACTCGGAGCCGGCACCGACTCGTTCGCGTGCTGGTAAGCGATCTGCATCGGCTGCTCGCCCTTGTACGGCTGCTCACCGGTGAGCATCTCGTAGAGCATGATGCCGAGGGCGTAGATGTCGCTCCGGGCGTCGGCCTGTCCGCGGGTGACGAGTTCGGGGGAGAGGTAGGCGATCGTCCCGAGGAGCGCCTGGCCCGTCGCCGTGTTCGCACTGGCGGCCCTCGCGAGCCCGAAGTCGCCGATCTTGATGCGTCCGTCGTCGGCCAGGAGGACGTTCTCGGGCTTGACGTCGCGGTGCACGATGCCGGCCCGGTGCGCTGCCGCGAGTCCCGAGAGCACCGCGTCGAGGATGTCGGCCGCCTGACGCGGGGTGAGGGTGCCGTTGTCGCGGATGAGGTCGCGGAGGGTGATGCCCGGCAGGTGCTCCATGACGAGGTACGCCATGTCGGAGTCCTGGCCCTGGTCGAACACGCTCACGACGTGGGGGTTCGCCAGTCGGGCCGCCGAGCGCGCCTCCTGGATGAAGCGGTTCTTGAACGTGGTGTCGTCGGACAGGTGGCCGTGCATGACCTTGATCGCGACACGCCGTTCCAGGCGTAGGTCGGTGGCCAGATAGACCGTGGCCATGCCGCCCCGGGCGATTCGTGAGCGCACCTGATATCTCCCGTCGAGGAGACGCCCGATCATCGGATCGGCCTGCTGATTGCTACTCACCAGTCGAGTGTATGGAACGACGACCGCGAAGAGCTGTCAACACCCCGGGATGGAGCGGAGGCGGAGTGATCGTTACCCGAACGCGATCCACGGCGCGGGCGGACCACCCGGCCGGACGTCGATGTGGACGGTGCCGAGCGGGCCATGGTCGTGGCAGACTGCTCTGCGTGACTGAGCAGAATACCGAACTCGTGTGGTTCACCCTTCCCGACCTGGCGACCGAACTCGGGCTGCCGATCCGACGCATCCGTCAGTACCTCGAGGAACGCGACCTCCTGGCTGTGCGTCGCGACGGCGTCCTGCAGGTGCCGTCGTCGTTCGTCTCGGACGGCGGACCGGTCCACAACCTCCGCGGCACCCTGACCCTGTTGTCCGACAACGGGTTCGACGACGAGGCCGCGATGGTCTGGATGCTCGAGGAGGACGACGCCATCGGGACGTCGCCGATCGAGGCGCTGCGTGCTGGCCGCCGTTCCGAGGTCCGTCGCGTCGCCCAGGCGCTCGCCTGACGAACACCGTCTGGGGATCGCAGGCATGACCGCCGACGCTCCGGCGCGGCTCAGGTCTCGCGGCGGGCGACCGAGACGGCGAGGCCGCGCAGGTGGGCTCGAGCGTCGTCGTTGATCGGGGCCTCGCCCAGCGCTGAGAGCGCACGCGCGACGTGGTCCTGGATGAGTTTCTCCACCTGGTCGACGGCACCGCTGTCGCGGATCGTCGCCTGGAGCAGGCCGATCTGGTCGTCGTCCAGCTCCGGGTCGCCGAGCATTTCGTCGAGGATGGTCCGAGCTCCCGGCTGCAGCGCCTCCCTCGTGAGGGCGATGAGGATGGTCCGCTTCCCCTCGCGCAGATCGTCGCCGCTCGGTTTACCGGTCACGGCCGGGTCGCCGTAGACGCCCAGCAGGTCGTCGCGGAGCTGGAAGGCGATGCCGAGCGGGAGGCCGTAGGCGCGCAAGGACGCGAGTTGCTGTTCGCTCCCGCCGCCGAGGAGGGCGCCGAGGGCGAGCGGCGACTCGATGCTGTACTTGGCGGACTTGTAGATCAGGACCCGCTCGGCCCGACGGCGCTGCTCGTCGTCCGCGGCGTCGCGCCACGCGCGCTCCTCGAGGATGTCGAGGTACTGCCCCGCCGTGACCTCGGTCCGCATGCGGTTGAACTCGGTACGCGCGGCGCGTGCGGCGCGTCGGTCGTCGAGGAGGTCGAGGCCGTCGTCGAGCAGTTCGTCGCTCCACCCCAGCAGCAGATCGCCGAGGAGCGTGGCCGCGCCGGTGCCGAACGTGGCGGGGTCGCCGTCCCACCGGCTGCGACGGTGCAGTTCGGCGAAGGAGACGTGCGCGGCCGGCCGGCCGCGGCGGGTGTCCGAATTGTCGATGATGTCGTCGTGGACGAGTGCCGCCGCGTGGAAGAGTTCGAGGGCTCCGCAGGCCGCGATGACGGTGTCGATACCGCCCTGACCGCCTGCGTGCCGACCGGTCGAGACGGCCTGCCAGCCCCGGAAGCAGAACTGCGCCCGGAACCGCTTCCCACCGCTGAGAAATTCCCGGGAGAAGTCGAGGAACGGGGAGAGCTCCGGGCCGATCTGCGCGACAATGGAGCTTCGCGAGGAGAGAAAGTCGGAGAGCCCGCGGCCCACCAGGGTGGCGAGTTCATTGCTTTCGATCACGCACCTAGCCTAGTCATGCTTCGGTGACTAGACTCGATCAACAACGTCGCGTCGTGTGACCTTGAGGGGAATCAGATGCCACTTTCTGAGCAGGAGCAACGGCTCCTCGACGAGATGGAACGCCACCTCTACCGCAGCGATGCCGAATTCGTCTCCAAGGTCAGCGCTGGCGCAGGCAAGCCGAGTTATCGCGGAATCGCGCTCGGCTCCCTCATCGCGGTGGTCGGGGCGATCGGCCTCGTGCTCGGAGTCGTGATCCAGCAGCCGCTCGTCGGCCTGCTCGGGTTCGCGATCATGCTGACCGGCGTGCTGGTGGCGACGAAGCCGACCCGCGCACCGCTCGAACAGCCGAGTCCTCGCCAGACGGCACCCGCCGGCGGCCAGAAGTCGTCACGACTCATGGACCGCTTCAACGACCGCTGGGACAAGCGGCAGTCCGGCGACGAGCGGTAGGAAGACCCTGGCGGTCCCGCCGGACAGCGGCCCTCCGCTCGCGTCCACGCGACTCCACTTCCCTCCCTCGCGGCTCCGCCGCATCACGACCCAGAACGGGGTCGATCTTCGGATCGGCCCCGTTTCGTCGTTAACCCGGCGCCGAAATGCTCCCCGGTCGCCCTGAACCCTCCATTTCCCTCCACCCCGCGAAGCCCTGTCTTCGCGGGGTTTTTTGTCGGTCCCGAGGGGCAAAACACGCCGATGTGCTGCAGAAGTGGTGCAAAGTGGAGTAAAGTGGAGCCCAACCAAGATGTTGGCCGAAACGATTGGGGGCGGGGGCGTATGTTCCTCGGTAGTCACGCCCCCAAACTCGACGAAAAAGGCCGCATCATCCTGCCGGCGAAGTTCCGCGAGGAACTCTCCGGCGGGGTCGTCATGACCAGGGGCCAGGAGCACTGCATCTACGTCTTCAGCACTCGGGAGTTCGAAGCCCTCCACGAGAAGATCCGGCAGGCCCCGGTCACCAGCAAGCAGGCGCGTGACTACCTCCGCGTGTTCCTCTCCGGAGCCAGCGCCGAGACGCCCGACAAGCAGCACCGCGTGACCATCCCCTCGAACCTCCGTCAGTACGCCGGGCTCAGTCGCGACCTCGTCGTCATCGGAGCCGGGAGCCGTGCGGAGATCTGGGATGCCGAGGCATGGGAGTCCTACCTCGCCGAACAGGAGAGCGTCTTCTCCGAGACCGCCGAGGAGGTGATCCCCGGACTCTTCTAGTGCCCTGCCCCCTGACTCCCAGCCGTCACGCCCTGACACACTTCCCCGGTGCCAGGTCGGATCCCGCCCTGACACACTTCCCCGGTGCCAGGTCGGAACGGATGGGGATCAGGGGCCAGGGACCGTCCGGACGACGCATATGGCCATCAACGACATCCACACCCCAGTCCTCCTCGAGCGCTGCATCGAGTTACTCGCTCCCGCCGTGTCCCACGAGGGCGCGGTCCTCATCGACGCCACGCTCGGCATGGCCGGTCACGCCGAGGCCATGCTCGAGCGGTTCCCGCAGCTCACGCTCATCGGCCTCGACCGCGACCTCGACGCGCTCGACATCGCCCAGGAACGACTCGCCAGGTTCGGCACCCGCGCCAGGTTCGTCAAGGCCGTCTACGACGACATCGACGAGGCCAGCGAGGAACTCGGTTTCCCCGAGGTCGACGGCATCCTCTTCGACCTCGGTGTCTCGTCCCTGCAGCTCGACCGGACCGAACGCGGGTTCTCCTACTCGCAGGACGCTCCACTCGACATGCGGATGGACGCATCGAGCGAGCTGACCGCCGAGACGATCCTCGCGACCTACGACGAGGTCGCGCTCCGGAAGATCTTCTGGGAGTACGGCGACGAGAAGCTGGCGCAGCGGTACGCACGACGCATCGTCGAGGAACGTCAGCGCAGTCCGCTGACGAGTTCCGGCCAGCTCGTCGAACTCATCGACCGAGCCACGCCTGCCGCTGCGCGCCGCACCGGACACCCCGCCAAGCGCGTCTTCCAGGCACTCCGCATCGAGGTCAACGCCGAGCTGTCCGTCCTCGAGTCCGCGGTGCCGCGGGCGCTCGACCTGTTGCGGGTCGGCGGTCGGATCGTGTTCCTGTCCTACCAGTCGTTGGAGGACCGGATCGTCAAGCGCGAGCTCCAGGCACGGGCGAAGTCGACCACGCCGGCCGGCCTGCCGGTCGAACTCCCCGAACACAGCGCGGAGCTGAAGCTCCTCGTCAAGGGCGCGGAACTCGCCACCGAGGCCGAGATCGATGAGAACCCCAGAGCGAAACCCGTGCGACTCCGCGCGGCCGAACGGCTGAGGAGGCCAGCATGAGCGGAGCGACCGCAGCACTCGATCTCGCACCGGAACGACTCGGACGTGCACGGCCGCAGCCGAGCCGTGTCGAGCCGGAGCGTCGGCACATCCGTGCCGTCGTGCCGAGCGCGCGCCCGACGTTGCGCCCTCGCCCGATGTACGCGGTCGTCGTCGTCGGTGCCGTCGTGGCGATCGTCGCCGGTCAGCTCCTCCTGAGTGTCGGACTGAGCCAGGGTGCGTACCAGATCCAGCAGCTCGAGGGGCAGCAGGTCGAACTCGGCCGCACCTCGGCCGCGCTGGCCGAGGACCTCGACCGCCTCGCGTCGCCCCAGTACCTCGCGGTCAACGCGCAGGCCCTCGGCATGGTCGGCAACTCCCTCCCGACCTACCTCCGGCTCTCCGACGGTGCCGTCCTCGGCACCCCGACGCCCGCGTCGGCTGCCAAGAGCCCCATCTTCAACGCCGCCCTCGTGCCGAACGCCCAGACGGCGACGATCCCTCCGGTGAGCGGCCAGAACGCGCCCGCCGCCGACGGCGCGTCGGGCCAGGAAGCGACCACCCCGCCCGTACCGTTGCAGGACGGGTTGCCGTCGCCCACCACGCGATGACCGGACTGTTCACGGTGCAGGACGGCTCGCCCACATGCGGGGCGAGGCCAGGAGAGGACGCGGCGACGACATCATGGTGAGGCACACGAAGACCACACGGCGCCGTCTGGCGTTCACCATCGTCGCGGTGTCGATCGTCATGACCCTCTTCGTGCTCCGGCTGGTCGACATCCAGGTCGTCCGGGCGAGCGCTCTGAGTGCCGAGTCCCTCGAGAAGACCGAGACCGGCGACACGATCCTCGCGACGCGCGGCAGCATCCTCGCCTCCGACGGTTCCGTCCTCGCCGAGGCAGTCATGCGGTACAGCATGGCCGCGTCGCCGAAGGACGCCGGCCCGTTCGAGCGCGACGTCGACGGTGCCGAACAGACGATCACGCTGGAGCAGGCCACGAACGAGATCGGCGCCATCATCGGCAAGCCCGGTCCGGAGGTCCTGGCACTGATCACGGACGCCCTCGCGGCCGACAAGGACTCGCTCTACGCCCTCATCGCCAAGAAGCTCGACCTCGATCAGCTCCGAGCGCTCAAAGCGTTGGAGATCCCGTGGACCACGTTCACCGAGGACCCCTACCGCGTGTACCCCAACGGTGCCGTCGCCGGCAACGTCGTCGGCTTCGTCGGCGAGGAGGGGGAGCCGCAGGCCGGCGTCGAACTCATGGAGGACTCCTGTCTCGCCGGTGCGAACGGCCGCACGACCTACGAGAAGGGCAGCGGGGGTCTGCCGCTGCCCGGCACCACGGTGACGAAGCCCGCGAAGGACGGCGGCGACGTCGTCCTGACGATCGACAAGGACATCCAATGGTTCTCGCAGCAGTCGCTGGCCGCGCAGGCTGAGGCGGTCGGCGCGAGCTGGGGCATCGTCACCGTCATGGAGGTGAAGACGGGCAAGCTGCTCGCCGTCGCCGAGTACCCGTCCGTCGATCCCGGCAACGTCAGTGCGACGCCCGCCGAGGACCGCGGATCCCGGGCGTTCGCCGCGCCCTTCGAGCCCGGATCGACGTACAAGTCGCTGACGGCTGCAGCCCTGATCGACCAGGGTGTCGCGAGTCCCAACTCGCAGGTCGTCGCGCCCTTCCGCTACAAGCCCTCGAACGGTGCGGACATCAACGACAGCGAGTTCCACGCGGACATGCGGCTGACCCTCTCCGGAGTCATGGTGCAGTCGTCCAACACGGGCATCTCCCAGTTCGGCGAGAAGATGAGCGCCGACACCCGGTACGCCTACTTCCAGAAGTTCGGTCAGCTGCAGAAGACCGAGGTCGGGTTCCCCAGCGAATCCGGTGGCCTCATGGCCGACCCCGAGGACTGGGACAACCAGACGGACTACGCGACCATGTTCGGCCAGGGGTTCTCGACGACCGCTGTCCAAGGCGCCAGCCTGTACCAAACGATCGCCAACGGCGGCGTGCGCATGCCCGTGCAGCTCGTCGAGGGCTGCCGGAACGCCGACGGCACCATGACGGACGTCCCGGATGCCAAGGGGACGCAGGTGGTCTCCCCGGATGCGGCCAAGCAAGTCAGCGAGATGCTCGAGATGGTCGACCAGCAGAGCTGGGTCGCGGAGAACGTCGACGTTCCCGGCTACCGGGTCGCCATGAAGACCGGAACGGCGCAGCAGCCCGACGGCGACGGCGGATACAGCTCGAGCTACCTCGTGTCGATGGCCGGATTCGCGCCCGCAGAGGCGCCGCAGTTCGTCGTTTCGGTGAACCTGGCGGACCCGGTTAAGATGAATTCATCGGCTGCGGTCGCTCCCATCTTCCGGGACGTGACCACCCAAGTGCTGAAGAGCAGGGGAGTGCAGCCCTCGACGGAGCCGGCACCGAATCTGCCGCTCGACTTTTGAACGACCTCATGAAGGATGGGCTCAGCGTGAACAATCAGGGCCCGATCAGCCTCAGACCGGAGCATCCCCAGCGACGGGCGCTCTCGCAGCTGGTGACCGATTTCGACCTCGACCTCCACGGCTCCTCCGACGGCGTGGAGATCAGCGGCGTCAGCCTGAGCTCCGGCTCGGTGGAACCGGGTGACCTCTACATCGGTATGCCGGGTGTCCGCACCCATGGAGCCGCGTACGCCGTTCAGGCCGCCGAACGCGGTGCGGTCGCCGTCCTCACCGACGCCGACGGCCTCCACCTGGCCACGGCGGCAGGTCTGCCGATCATCGTCGTGCCGGAGCCTCGTGCAGCGCTCGGGCACCTCGCCGCGTGGGTGTACCGCACGGCTGAGGAACCGCCGACGCTGTTCGGCGTCACGGGCACCAACGGCAAGACGAGCGTGGTGTACCTCCTGAGTGGCATGCTCGCGCAGCTCGGGATCGTCTCCGGGCTGAGCTCCACGGCGGAACGGCGCATCGGCGACCTCGCGGTCACCAGCTCCTTGACCACGCCTGAGGCCAGTGAACTGCACGCCCTGCTCGCTCGCATGCGCGAGTCGGAGGTGCGTGCCGTCGCCATCGAGGTCTCGGCGCAAGCGTTGACGAGGCACCGTGTCGACGGGATCGTCTTCGACGTCGTCGGCTTCACCAACCTCAGTCACGACCACTTCGACGACTACGGGGATTTCGACGAGTACTTCGCCGCCAAGCGCGAACTCTTCGAACCCGACCGCGCACGCCGCGGCGTCGTCACCATCGACTCGGAGTGGGGAGGACGCCTCGTCGAACAGAGCCGCATCCCCGTGACCACGCTGACGGCACGTCCCGAGGTCGACGCCGACTGGCGGATGACGATCCTCGAGGAGGCCGCCGGTTCGACCACGTTCCGACTGGACGGTCCGGAGGACCGCACCCTCGTGACGAGTGTGCCGCTCCTCGGATGGTTCATGGCCGCGAACGCGGCCCTCGCGATCGTCATGCTCGTCGAGTCCGGTGTGGACTTCGACATGATCGCGGGAGCGCTCGAGCGCGACGGTGGCATCGACGCCTACATCCCCGGGCGGGCCGAGCGCATCAGCGGCGATCGAGGGCCCGTCGTGTACATCGACTACGGACACAGCCCGGACGCCTTCCTCAACACCCTCGCGGCGATCCGAGCCGTCACGCCAGGACGCGTGTTCATGGTGTTCGGCGCCGACGGCGACCGCGACACGACGAAGCGCCGCGACATGGGCGCCATCGCGGCCCGCGGTGCCGATGTCGTGGTCATCACCGACTTCCATCCGCGGAGCGAAGACCCGGCGGCCATCCGGCGGGTGCTCCTGGAGGCCGCCCATGAGGCTTCCCCTGACGGCGAGCTGCACGAGGTGGCCGACCCGGCGACCGCGTTCCGCACCGCGCTGGCGCTGGCCGGGCCGGGCGACACGATCCTCTACGCCGGACCAGGGCACGAGGACTACCACGAGGTCGCCGGCGTGAAGATCCCGTACTCCGCCCGCGACGATTCGCGCGAGGCACTGCGTGAGGCCGGGTGGCTCTGATGATCGATCTGACCCTCACCGAGATCGCGGCGGCGACGAACGGTCGGCTGCTCGCCGGTTCCGCGCACGCGGACCTCGTCGTCTCCGGCGTTGCCGACACCGACTCCCGACTCATCACCCCGGGCGACATCTTCGTCGCGAAGCCGGGCGAGGAGACCGACGGACACCTGTTCGCGGACGCCGCCGTCGCGAACGGCGCCGCCTTGCTCATCGTGGAGCGGGAGCTGCCGGTCGCCGTTCCGCAGATCCTCGTCGACGACTCCGTCACCGCCCTCGGGGCCCTCGCCACCGAGGTGATCCGTCGGGTCCGCTCGCACGGCGTGCTCCGGATCGTGGGCATCACGGGCTCCAACGGCAAGACCACCACCAAGAACCTCCTCGCCGCCGTCCTGGAGCGGGTCGGGGAGACCGTCAGCCCGAAGGCCTCGTTCAACAACGAGGTGGGCGCGCCGATCACCATGCTCCGGGTCACGGACTCGACGAGGTTCCTCGTCGCCGAGATGGGTGCGAGTGGCATCGGCGAGATCGCCCGGCTCATCCGCATGGCGAAGCCCGACATCGGCGTCGTCCTGAAGGTCGGCCTCGCCCACGCGGGCGAGTTCGGCGGCATCGAGGCGACCGTCACGGCCAAGACCGAGATGGTCTCCGATCTCCTCCCGGATGACGTCGCCATCCTCAACCTCGACGACGCCCGCGTCGCCGGTATGGCCGACACAACCCGGGCGCGTGTGCTCTGGTTCGGTCTCGACGACCGGGCTGCGGTGCGGGCGACGGACGTCGTCGCGACCGCTTCCGGGACCGCCTTCACGCTGCACCTCCCCGACGGTTCGTCGGCACCGGTCAGCTTCAAGGTGCTCGGCGAACACCACGTCATGAACGCCCTCGCCGCTGCGGCGGCGGCGCACGAGCTCGGGGTCCCGATCGACGTCGTCGTCGACGCACTCGAGAGCGTGAGCCGCGCGGAACGGTGGCGCATGGAACCGCTCGGCGGCCGCGACGGCGTCTCCGTCATCAACGACGCGTACAACGCGAGCCCCGATTCGATGTCGGCGGCGATCAGGACCCTCGCGCAGATTGGGGCGGAGCGCGGTCGGACGATCGCCGTCCTCGGCGCCATGAGCGAACTGGGCGACTGGGCGGGGGAGGAGCACGATCGCATCGGCCTGCAGGTCGTTCGTCTCGGCATCGGTCGCCTCGTCGTCGTCGGACCGGAAGCCCGGCGGATGCACATCACCGCGATCAACGAGGGTTCCTGGGACGGTGAGTCGGTGTACTTCCCGACCGCGGACGAGGCGTTCGACTATCTGAGCGCGGAGATCGCCGCAGGCGACACCGTGCTCGTGAAATCCTCCAATGCGGCCGGACTCCGGTTTCTGGGGGATCGACTGGGGGAGCTGTACACATGAGAGTCCTCTTGGCAGCTGGAGCGATCTCGCTCGCGTTCTCCCTCTTCCTGACACCGCTCTTCATCAAGGCGTTCCGCAAGCTCGCGTGGGGCCAGTTCATCCGCGACGACGGACCCCAGAGTCACCACACCAAGCGTGGTACCGCCACCATGGGTGGGGTCATCATCATCGTGGGCACCCTCGTCGGGTTCTTCGCGAGCTACCTGATCTTCCAGGAGCAGGTCGGTGTCTCCGCGCTGCTCGTGCTGTTGATGATGGTGGGCCTCGGCATCGTCGGTTTCATCGACGACTTCCTCAAGGTCCGCAAGAAGCAGAGCCTCGGTCTCGGCGGGTGGGCGAAGGTCGCCGGACAACTGATCGTGGCGACGGTCTTCGCCGTCCTCGCCATCAACTTCCCGAACACCGAGGGGTTCACCCCGGCCTCGACCAACATCTCGGTGATCCGCGACATCCCGATCAACTTCATGGCGATCGGCATCCCGATCATCGGTGTCCTGCTCTACATCCTCTGGACCTCGGTGATCGTGGCGGCGACGTCGAACGGGGTGAACGTCACCGACGGCCTCGACGGCCTCGCGACCGGTGCCTCCATCCTCGCGATCGGCTCGTACATCATCATCGGGTTCTGGCAGTTCAACCAGTCCTGCTTCAGCTCCTCCCTCGCATCCGACGTGGCCTACAAGTGCTACGACGTGCGGGACCCCCTGGATCTGGCCGTGGTGGCGGCGGCCATCGTCGGCGCCCTCATCGGATTCCTCTGGTGGAACACCTCGCCGGCGCAGATCTTCATGGGCGACAGCGGCTCGCTCGCCCTCGGTGGAGCACTCGCGGCTCTCGCCATCCTCAGCAAGACCGAGCTGCTCCTCGTGCTCGTCGGCGGGCTCTTCGTCATCGAGGCCGGTTCGGTCATCGTGCAACGTGCGTACTTCAAGGCGACCCGTGGCAAACGGATCTTCCTGATGAGCCCCATCCACCACCACTTCGAGCTCAAGGGCTGGGCGGAGGTCACGGTCGTCGTGCGCTTCTGGATCATCGGCGGGCTCCTCGTCGCGGCTGGTGTCGGTTCCTTCTACCTCGAGTGGCTGAGCCGATGAGCGCCGACCGCCTCGACGATCTGCACAGCTGGCACGCCGACTGGCGGGGCTTGCGGGTCGCGGTCCTCGGACTCGGCATGACCGGGTTCTCGGTGGCGGACACGCTGACCGAACTCGGCTCGGAGGTCCTCGTCCTCGCCGGCGAGGCCGCCGACGAACGGGCGGAGCTCGTCGGGGTGATCGGTGCCCGGCTGGTCCAGCGCGACCTCACGAGCGTGCCGGCCGAACTCCTCGAGTTCGGTCCGGAGCTGGTCGTCGTCTCCCCGGGATTCCATCCCGATCACCCGGTGGTGCTCTGGGCCCACGAGACGGGTGTCCCCGTGTGGGGCGACATCGAACTCGCCTGGCGCGTCCGCGACAAGGTGGGCACTCCGGCCGAGTGGATCTGTGTCACCGGCACGAACGGCAAGACCACGACGGTCCAGCTCACGGCGTCGATGCTCGTGGAGGCCGGGTTCCGGGCCGCCCCCTGCGGCAACATCGGGGTTCCGGTCCTCGACGCGGTCCGCGACCCGCAGGGGTTCGACTTCTTCGTCGTCGAGTTGTCGAGCTACCAGTTGCACACGCTGGGTCTGCAGGGCGGGCGGAGCGTCGTGACGCCGCTCGCGAGCGTGTGCCTGAACGTCGCCGACGACCATCTCGACTGGCACGGCTCGGCCGAGGCCTACCGTGCGGCGAAGGCCGTCGTCTACGAGAACACCAAGGTCGCCTGCGTGTACAACCGCGCCGACGCCGCGACGATGTCGATGGTCGAGGACGCGGAGGTGACCGAGGGGGCTCGTGCCGTCGGGTTCGGCCTCGACGTCCCAGGACCGAGCGATTTCGGTGTGGTCGACGGCATCCTCGTCGACCGCGCCTTCCTCGACGACCGCCGGACGAGCGCCCTCGAGATCACCACGGTGGAGGCGCTCGCACAGCGGGGTCTCGCTGCTCCGCACATCGTCGCGAACATCCTCGCCGCTGCGGCGCTCGCCCGTGCGGCGGGTATCCCGCTCGAAGCGGTGCGCGACACCCTGCTGTCGTTCGGTCTCGACGCCCACCGGATCCAGCTCGTCGCCCGCAGCCTCGAGGTCGACTGGGTCGACGACTCCAAAGCCACCAACCCGCACGCGGCGGACGCCTCGCTGGCCGCCTACCGTTCCGTCGTCTGGATCGTCGGAGGACTCCTCAAGGGCGTCTCGATCGATCGGCTCGTCGAGCGGCACGCGGATCACCTCCGCGCCGCGGTCGTGATCGGGTCGGACCGTTCGGAGGTCCTCGACGCATTCGCGCGACACGCGCCGACGCTGACCGTCATCGAGGTCGACGAAGCGGAGACTGAATCCGTGATGCCGGAGGCCGTTCGACGGGCCGCCGAGGTCGCGCAGGCGGGGGACACCGTCCTCCTCGCTCCTGCCGCAGCCTCGATGGACCAGTTCTCCGACTACGGCCACCGTGGTCGCCTGTTCCAGGCCGCCGTCGAAGCAGAGCTGGGAGGTGAGGCGGATGATCGATCCGCCTCGCGCTGATCCGCGCCGCTCGCGGTCCGCATCGGCGTCCGGACGGTCGGTCGACGCGGTGAGCGGTGGAGGTCCGGAAGCGTCGGTGCCGCCGAGAGGCATGTCGAGTGCGCGGATCTCCCTCGGCAAGGTGCTCCGACCGGAGTCGAAGAACTACTTCCTCCTGCTCGGAGTGACCCTCTTCCTCGTCGGGCTCGGACTCGTCATGGTGCTGTCCTCCTCATCCGTCGAATCGTACGAGGCGGGAGACGGCTACTTCGGCCTCTTCTGGCGGCAGGCGACCTTCGCGATGATCGGTGTCCCGCTGATGCTCATCGTCAGCCGCTTCCCGGCGAAGTTCTGGAAGAAGTGGGCGTGGGTCTTCCTCGTCATCGCGATGGGGCTCCAGCTGCTCGTGTTCACCCCGCTCGGGTACGAGATCGGCGGGAACCGCAACTGGATCGAGATCGGCGGCTTCACGGCGCAGCCCTCCGAGGCGGTCAAGCTCGCCCTCGTCGTGTGGCTCGGCCTGGTCCTGACGGTCAAACAGCCGCGGTTGCTCGAGTGGAAGCACGCGTTGATCCCCGTCATCCCGTTCGCGGGTCTCTCGATCGGTCTCGTCCTGCTCGGTGGCGACCTCGGCACCGTCGTCATCATGGCGCTGATCGTGTTCTCCGCCCTCTACTTCGCCGGTGTCCGACTCCGATACATCGCGATCCCGGTGGTCGCCGGCGCCGTGCTGTTCCTCATCATGGCCATCACGAGCGCGAACCGAATGCAGCGCATCATGGCGTTCTTCGGAGACGGCAAGGGTGACTACGAGAACGCCGACTGGCAGTCGACCCACGGCACCTGGGCCCTCGCGAACGGCGGGCTCTGGGGCGTCGGCCTCGGGAACTCCCGGGCCAAGTACGGCTGGTTGCCGGCGATCTCGAACGACTTCATCTTCGCGGCGATCGGCGAGGAGCTGGGGCTCATCGGTGCGGTGCTCGTCCTCGGCCTCTTCGTCTTCCTCGCAGTCATGTTCATCCGGGTCATCCGCTCGAGCGACGACTCGTTCGTGCGGATCACCACCGGTGCGGTCATGGCGTGGATCATCGGTCAGGCGCTCGTCAACATCGGCGTCGTCCTCGGTGTCCTCCCGGTCCTCGGCGTCCCGTTACCGTTGCTCTCCTCGGGTGGCACCGCTCTGCTGACGACCCTCGTCGCGATCGGGATCGTCCTGTCCTTCGCCCGAGAACGCGGCCGGACGGGTCCACCCCAGCCCCGTCGTCCTGCCGCCAGACGCCCCCAATCCTCCGGAGTCGCCCGATGACCACCTACCTCCTCGCCGGTGGCGGCACGGCAGGGCACGTCAATCCGTTGCTCGCCGTCGCCGACGGTCTCCGAGCCAGGGATCCCGAGGCGACCATCCTCGTCGTCGGTACCGCGGAGGGGCTCGAGGCGAGGCTCGTCCCGGAGCGCGGCTACGAGCTGCTCACGATCCCCAAGCTGCCTTTCCCCAGACGCCCGAACCTCGACGCCGTGCGGTTCCCCGCTCGACTACGGCGCGCGGTCGCCGACGTGGTCGCGATGATCCGAGAGCACGATGTCGACGTCGTCATCGGGTTCGGCGGCTACGCGGCTGCGCCGGCCTACACCGCGGCGAAGCGGGCGGGCGTCCCGCTGGTCATCCACGAGGCCAACGCACGGCCGGGTCTCGCGAACCGACTCGGCGCGCGATACACGCCGTACGTGGGTGTGGCGTTCCATCGGACGCCGATCAAGCACGCCCGGTTCGTCGGCATGCCGCTGCGTCGCGAGATCGAGGACCTCGACCGCGATGCGCTGCGGCCGTCGGCGATCGCGGAATTCGGCCTCGATGCCGACCGTCCGCTGCTTCTCGTCACCGGTGGATCGCTCGGGGCGAGGCGCCTCAACGCGACGATGAGCGAGAGCGCGCAGGACGTCGTCGGTGCCGGCTGGCAGGTCCTCCACATCACCGGTGCGAAGAGCGAGATCCAGGACCCCGGCGTCGAGCATTATCACCTGCTCGAGTACTGCTCGCGGATGGACCTCGCCATCGCCGCGGCCGACTTCGCCGTCTCGCGAGCGGGAAGCGCGACCGTGAGTGAACTGTGCGCCGTCGGACTCCCGGCCGTGTACGTCCCGTACCCGGTGGGGAACGGCGAGCAACGCTTCAACGCGGCCGACGTCGTGCGTGCCGGCGGAGCGGTTATGGTTGATGACGCGCAGTTCGTGCCGGCCTGGGTGCGTGAGCACCTCGTCCCGCTGCTGAACGATCGGCACCGGGTCGACGACCTGGCGGCCCAGTCCAAGAGCGTGGGCGTCGCCGACGGGACGGCTCGCGTCATCGCCCTCATCGATGAGGCGCTCCAATCATCGGTGCAGCCCTCGCGCGGCCGGTGACCCAGTCCTCTCAGAAAGCGTGACACCGTGATCAAGCCAGACCCCACCGTCGAGATCCCAGCCGACCTCGGCGTCGTCCACTTCGTCGGCATCGGCGGCAGCGGCATGAGCGGGATCGCGCGTCTGTTCGTGAGCGCCGGTGCCCGCGTGACCGGCTCCGACGTCCGCGAGTCGAAGAACATCGAGGCGTTGCGCGCCCTCGGCGTCCCCGTCGCCATCGGTCACGACGCCGCCAACGTCGGTGACGCCGACACCCTGGTCGTGACCGGTGCCCTGTGGGCGGACAACCCGGAGTACCTGCTCGCCAAGGAGCACGGACTCACGATCCTGCACCGCTCGCAGGCGCTCGCCTGGTTGACGTCGGAGACCCGCCTCATCGCGGTCGCCGGCGCTCACGGCAAGACGACGTCGACCGGCATGATCATCACCGCACTCCTCGAGCTCGGTGCCGACCCCAGCTTCGTCAACGGCGGGGTCATCGAATCCCTGGGCGTGAGCTCGGCACGTGGCGACGGCGAACTGTTCGTCGTGGAGGCGGACGAGTCCGACGGGTCCTTCCTGCTGTACGACACGGCCATCGCGCTGATCACCAACATCGACCCCGACCACCTCGACCACTACGGATCGTTGGAGGCCTTCGAGCAGGCGTTCGTGACCTTCGCCGGTCAGGCGCGCGAGCTCGTCGTCATCTCCTCGGACGACGCCGGCGCCGTGCGCATCACCCCGGCGCTCCGCGCGGCCACGGATGGGAAGCGGGTCCTGACGTTCGGTGAAGCCGCGGACGCCGACGTCCGTCTCCACGACGTCGGTTCGACCGGTCCGGTCTCGTTCCAGCTCAGCTACCAGGGCGGCACCTACGCCGCGACGCTCCGCGTGCCCGGCCGACACAACGCGATCAATGCGGCCGGTGCGTTCGCCGTCCTCGTGGGTGTCGGGTTCGACCCCGCGGAGGCCCTCCGCGCCATCACCGCGTTCGGCGGGACCCAGCGGCGCTTCGAGCTCCACGGCGTCGTGAACGGCGTCAGCGTCTACGACGACTACGCGCACCACCCGACCGAGGTCGCCGCCGCGCTGGCAGCGGCGCGGACGGTGGTGGGGGAGGGACGGATCATCGCCGTCCACCAGCCGCACCTGTACAGCCGGACCCGGCTGTTCGCCCAGGAGTTCGCGGACGCCCTCGAACGGTATGCCGACCACACCGTGGTCCTCGAGGTGTACGGCGCGCGGGAGGATCCGGAGCCGGGCGTGACCGGTGCCACGGTGTCGACCCGGTTCGCGGACGCCGACCACGTCGCGTACATCGACGACTGGGCGCGGGCGGCGGACTACACGGCCTCCGTCGTGCAGCCGGGCGACTTCGTGATCACCCTCGGGTGTGGAGACGTGTACCGCATCGTGCCGCAACTCCTCGAGGCCATCGCCGGTCGCGAGTCCGTCTGATGGGCGTCCGGTGAAGCGCCCGGACGGCTTCGACCCCGGGGCGCGACCGGGTCCCGACCGCACCCAACGGACGACGCCGGCGGCCTCAAAGCCGGCACGGGACCGCCCGGAAGCACCCGTGACGGAGCAGGAGACGGACGTCCTCGAGCTCGACGCCGCTCGGCTGACGTCGAAGCGGGGCGCCCCGAAGGTCACGACCGGCCCCCGGTCGTCCTCGGCGGATCGAGCGTCGGCCGCGTCGACCTACCGCGCGTCGAAGACCGAGGACCGAGCGTCGACGACCGAGGAGCGCGATCGTCCCGGGCAACCGTCCGACGAGCATCTGCTCTCCCCACGGGAGGCCGCGCGGCTGCGACGGCGGCACGAGCGACAGGAGATCCGTCGGTTCACCGCCCGGAAGCGTGGGCGTCACCGGCCCTGGGTGTTCGCGGCCGCCATCCTGGCCGCACTGGTCGTCGTGTCGCTCGCCGGTGCCTACTCGCCGCTGCTCGCCGTCCGGAGCATCGAGGTCGTCGGTGCGACGCGCGTCGACCAGGCGGAGATCACCAAGGCGCTCAGCGGCCAGATGGGTCGCCCGCTCGCACTCGTGGATCCCGGAGCCGTCAAGGCGGTGCTCGTCGGATACCCGCTCATCGCCAGTTACTCCCTCGAGTCGCAACCGCCGAGCACCCTGGTGGTCCGGATCGTCGAGCGTGAGCCGGTCGGTGTGCTCCAGTCCGGCACGGTGTACACCCTCGTCGACGCCGCGGGGGTCACGATCGAGCGGAGCGACCAGCCCATCGCCGGGTATCCGACACTCATGGTCGCCGGCGGGGCGACCTCCAAGGGCTTCGTCGCCGCGGCTGCGGTCATCCGAGCCCTCCCGGCGGACCTGCGCGCGCGCGTCGCGTCCGTGTCGGCGTCGACGGCTGACGACGTCACCCTGACGCTCGTCGACTCGCCGGCAGAGGTCGTGTGGGGGAGTGCCGAGCAATCCGCCGAGAAAGCGCTGATCCTGGCCAAGACGATGGCGGCCACCGACCCGTCGCAGGTGAACCAGTACGACGTGTCGTCGCCCTCCGCCGCAATCGTCCGCTGACGGTGTGCGGGGATATTCCCGTCGATGTGCCGACACGCCCGGACGCGTCCCATCAGGGATGGGGCTGGGCCCTAACGTCGTGCTCAGGACAGAAAATGCATACGCAGCATAACTTTAAACCTTAACTTGAGGTTGAGAGTTCACACGGAGGCCTGAAGTGACTACAAACCAGAACTACCTCGCCGTCATCAAGGTCGTCGGTATCGGCGGCGGTGGCGTGAACGCGGTCAACCGGATGATCGAGCTCGGCCTCCGAGGCGTCGAGTTCATCGCCATCAACACGGACGCTCAGGCGCTGTTGATGAGCGACGCCGATGTGAAGCTCGACGTCGGCCGGGAGATCACCCGCGGCCTCGGCGCCGGTGCCGACCCCGAGGTGGGTCGACGCGCAGCCGAGGATCACGCCGAGGAGATCGAAGAAGCCATCGCCGGCGCCGACATGGTCTTCGTGACCGCGGGCGAGGGTGGCGGTACCGGAACCGGGGGCGCACCCGTCGTGGCACGCATCGCGAAGTCGATCGGTGCGCTCACCATCGGTGTCGTGACGAAGCCCTTCGGCTTCGAGGGACGTCGTCGCCAGGCGCAGGCGGAGCTCGGCGTCGCACGCCTGAAGGAAGAGGTCGACACCCTCATCGTCGTGCCGAACGACCGCCTCCTCGAGATCAGCGATCGCGGCATCAGCATGCTCGAGGCGTTCGCCACGGCCGACCAGGTGCTCCTCGCCGGTGTGCAGGGCATCACCGACCTCATCACCACCCCAGGCCTCATCAACCTCGACTTCGCGGACGTCAAGTCGGTCATGCAGGGTGCCGGATCGGCACTCATGGGCATCGGCTCATCCCGCGGCGCGGATCGCGCGATCAAGGCTGCGGAACTCGCGGTCGCCTCGCCGCTGCTGGAGGCCAGCATCGAGGGTGCCCACGGCGTCCTCCTCTCCATCCAGGGTGGTTCCAACCTCGGCATCTTCGAGATCAACGACGCGGCGAAGCTCGTCCAGGAAGCCGTGCACCCCGAGGCCAACATCATCTTCGGTGCGGTCGTCGACGACACGCTCGGCGACGAGGTGCGCGTGACGGTCATCGCAGCCGGTTTCGACGGTGGCGAGCCGCTTACCCGCACGGCGGCCTCTCCGGCCGACGCCGTCATCTCCGGCGGGGTGATGAGTTCCTCCGACGAGACCACCGGGGCGCCGATCAGCACCGCTGCGAACACCACGTCCGAGCCCGCCGAACACCGGTCGGCCGCGGCAGCGCCCGTGTCCTCGGGCGGCGACTGGGGATCGAAGCCGAGCGCGTCATCGCCGTTCTCCGGAGCGACGCACCGCCAGCCCGAGACGGTCGTCGAGACCGCCGTCCAGGACCCCTCGTTCGACGATGAGGGCGAGCTGGACATCCCCGACTTCCTCAAGTAGTGATCGACGAGTCGACCACCTCGGCCGGATCGGGCTCCTCGGAGCCCGATCCGGCATTGCTCGATCGCCTTGCGGACATCCGCGGGCGTGTCGCTGACGCGACGCGAGCGGCGGGCCGGGACACGGAACCGACGCTGATCGTCGTGACGAAGTTCCACCCGGTGACGCTCGTGCAGGCGCTGGCGGCCGCCGGCGTCACGGACATGGGGGAGAGCCGGCACCCTGAGGCGCGCGACAAGGTCGCCGCAGCCGAGGGTCTGGGACTGCGCTGGCACTTCATCGGGCAACTGCAGACGAACAAGGCCAAGCAGGTCCGACGATACGTCGACGCCGTCCACTCGGTCGACAGACCTGAGCTGCTCAACGCGCTGTCGTCCACCGAGCGGCAGCTCGACGTCTTCCTCCAGGTCAACCTGACCGACGATCCCGGTCGAGGTGGCGTCGTCGGTGATGCGGCGCTCGAAGCGCTCACGACCGCGGCGCTCGAAGCGGAGGGCATCGCATTGCGCGGCGTCATGGCCGTCGCGCCGCTCGACGAAGATCCAACGGCGGCCTTCGCCAGGGTCATCGCTGCGTCCGAGCGCATGCGCGCACTCGCCCCGCACGCCGGTGGGCTGTCGATCGGCATGAGCCACGACTACGTCGAGGCCATCGAAGCGGGCGCGACACACCTACGCATCGGCACGGCAATCACCGGGAATCGCCCGGTGTGACGTTAATCTCGGAAGAGCAAGGACCGCAGATCACGGAGGAAACGATGTCGAACCCACTGAAGAAGACCATGGTGTACCTCGGGCTCGCCGACGATGATCTCGAGTACGAGCAGCAGCACGCTGCCCAGGCCGAGCCGACGCAGCAGGCCGAGCCCCGACGCACCGAGCGTCCCGAGCGCGCTGAGCGGGTCGAGCGCGTGGAACGCGTCGAGAAGGCCGCTCCGGTGACGCCGTTGCGCAAGCCGGTTCCCGTGCGGCAGCCCGTCGCCCCGGGCTCGGACCTCAACGAGATCCTCACCGTGCACCCCAAGCAGTACCGCGACGCGCAGATCATCGCCGAGAGCTTCCGCGACGGCGTGCCGGTCATCATCAACCTCTCGCAGATGAGCGACGGCGACGCTCGCCGACTCATCGACTTCGCGAGCGGACTCTCGCAGGGTCTGTACGGCAAGATCGAGCGCGTGACCAGCAAGGTGTTCCTGCTCTCGCCCGAGCACGTCGCCGTTTCCGGAGACAACGGGCAGGGTGCTCCGGAAGCGACCGAGGCTACCTTCTTCGCTCAGTCATAATCGAGGGGTGGCTTCTCTCATCTCCGTGATCGGCACGATCCTCTATCTCGCGCTGCTCCTGTACTTCTTCGTCCTCTGGGCGAGGTTCATCCTCGACCTCGCCCGGGTGCTCCGTCCGCAATGGCGGCCCACGGGCGTCGGGCTGGTGCTCGCAGAACTGAGCTTCACGATCACGGACCCTCCGATCCGGTTCTTCCGCCGTGTCCTCCCACGCGTCGCGGTCGGTCCTGTGGCGCTCGACTTCGGGTGGACCCTCACGATGTTGTGCTGCATCATCGCGATGACGCTCGTCCAACTCCTCTAGCGCTCGAACGGGCCCGCCCGCGAACAGCTCGCCACGATTGTGTGGCTACGATAGAACGTCCGTCACCTGACGGTCGCCTCCGACGTCGTCAACATGTCTCACCCATTGGGTCAGACTTTGCTAGCGTGGGGGCGTTGTACACAGATTTTCGATTCGACAGTGAAGGTGGTTCGCTATGGCGCTCACTCCCGAAGACGTGGTCCAGAAGCGGTTTCAGCAGACCAAGTTCCGCGAAGGCTACGACCAGGACGAAGTGGACGACTTCCTCGATGAGGTCGTCGTCGAACTCCGTCGCCTGATCCAGGAGAAGGACGAGGTCCAGCAGAAGCTGACCGCGGCCGAGTCCAAGGTCGCCGAACTCCAGAAGGGCGGCTCGTCGGCCCCGGCAGCGCTGGCCAAGGCCGAGCCTGCTCCGGCACCCGCGCCGGTCGCCGCTCCCACCCCGGCTCCGGCTGCGGAGTCGACCGACAACACCGCCGAGAGCTCGAACAACCTCCTGCAGCTGGCGCGCCGTCTGCACGACGAGCACGTCGCCGAGGGTGCTCAGCGCCGCGACGCGCTCATCGCCGAAGGCCACGCCACGGCCGCGCGCGTCGTCGCCGAGGCCGAAGCCAAACAGCGTGCCCAGATGCAGATCCTCGAGCAGGAGCGTTCTGTCCTCGAGCACAAGATCGACGAGCTCCGCAACTTCGAGCGCGAGTACCGTTCGCAGCTGCGCGGCTACATCGAGGGTCAGCTGAAGGACCTCGACGCCTCGTCGTCGAGCTCTGCTCCCGATGCGAAGGCCGGCGTCACCGCCGACAGCGCAGCGGTCTAGCGCAGACACCCGGTTGTCTCCCGCATCACCGTCGAAGGCCAGCGCCAGGACTCTTGCAGTCCTGGCGCTGGTTGCCGTCGTGGCCTATTCGGCCGATCAGTTCACCAAGTTCCTCGTCACGACCAACCTGACCGTCGGTGAGTCCGTTCCCGTGCTCGGCCAGGCACTCGTGCTGTACTTCGTCAAGAACTCCGGCGCCGCCTTCTCACTCGGCGCGGGGTACACCTGGATCTTCTCGATCCTCGCGGCGGTCGTCGTGGTGGTCATCGTCTGGTTCGCCCGCCGTATCCGCTCGCGAGCCTGGGCGATCGTGTTCGGCCTGCTGCTCGGTGGCGTGCTCGGGAACCTGACGGACCGGCTCCTCCGCGAGCCGTCCTTCGGTCTGGGGCACGTGGTCGACTTCATCTCCACCCCGTGGATGCTGCCCGCGATCTACAACGTCGCAGACATCTGCATCGTGGTCAGCATGGCCCTCTTCATCCTCCTCACGCTCTTCGGTGTGAACCTCGACGGCTCCCGGACGACGCGTGCGAGCGAACAGGCCGCCCAGGAGGCGGAGGACCGCGAGGCCGAAGCAGACGCGGCCACCCTCGATCCGGCGGAGCCGGGCGACCCGAGCCCGGACGCAGGTCGCCCGTGAACGAGTCGCGGAGCCTGTACGTCCCAGACGGACTCGACGGCGAACGGGTCGACGCCGGCCTGGCCAAGCTGCTCGGCTTCTCCCGGAGTTATGCGGCGGAGGTCGCCCTCGGAGGCGGCGTCACCATGAACGGGAAGTCGGTCGACAAGTCCGACCGACTGCTCGCCGGTGCCTGGCTCGAGATCGAGTGGACGCCTCGCCGCGAGGCCGTGATCGTGCCGATCGCCGTCCCCGACCTCGGCATCGTCCACGACGACGACGAGATCGTGGTCGTCGACAAGCCGGCCGGCGTCGCCGCCCACCCTTCCGTGGGTTGGGATGGCCCGACCGTGCTCGGGGCCCTCGCGGCAGCCGGGTTCCGGATCTCGACCTCCGGAGCCGCTGAGCGGGCCGGGATCGTGCACCGGCTCGATGCCGGGACGAGCGGCCTGATGGTCGTCGCGAAGACCGAGCGGGCGTACACCTCCCTGAAGCGTGCCTTCCACGACCGCGAGGTCGAGAAGATCTATCGTGCCGTGGTCCAAGGACATCCCGACCCGCTCGCCGGCACCATCGACGGGCCGATCGGGCGCCACCCGCGCCACGACTGGCGATTCGCCGTCACCGCCGACGGGAAGCCGTCGATCACCCACTACGAGACCCTTGAGGCGTTCCCGTACGCCTCCTTGCTCGACGTGCACCTGGAGACCGGTCGCACGCATCAGATCCGCGTCCACATGGCAGCTCAGCGGCATCCCTGCGTCGGTGACACGATGTACGGCGCCGACGCGGCGCTCTCGGCCCGTCTGGGGCTCACCCGGCAGTGGCTGCACGCGACGAAGCTCGGCTTCGCGCACCCGGCGGACGGTGAGTTCGTGCGATTCGAGACCGCCTACCCGGCGGATCTGCAGCACGCCCTCTCGATCCTCGAACTCGACTGACGCCGCGTCGCCGATCCACCACCGGCCTCCCCCGCGGGCCGGGGTTGACGGTCGGTGGCGACGATTAGGCTTGTCCAAGACCACCTCGGCGTCAGCGCCGTTCCCCCAGCACGATCCCCGGAGGCGCCGTCCGTGCCCACGTCCACCGATTCGTTCGTCCACCTGCACGTCCACAGCGAGTACTCGATGCTCGACGGCGCGGCGCGGGTGAAGCCGCTCATCCAAGCCGCGGTCGAGCAGGGCATGCCCGCCGTCGCGGTCACCGACCACGGCAACATGTTCGGCGCCTTCGACTTCTGGCGGACGGCCACCGATGCGGGCATCAAACCGATCATCGGGACCGAGGCGTACATCACCCCGGGGACGGCGCGTGGTGACCGCACACGGATCAAGTGGGGCGACGGCGGGGGAGACGACGTCTCCGGAGCCGGGGCCTACACGCACATGACCCTGCTCTCGGAGACGACCGAGGGCATGCACAACCTCTTCCGGTTGTCCTCGAAGGCGTCGATCGAGGGGTACTACTTCAAGCCGCGCATGGACCGCGAGATCCTCAGCGAGTACGGCGCCGGCCTCATCGCCACGACGGGATGCCCGAGTGGTGAAGTGCAGACGAGGCTGCGCCTCGGTCAGTACGACGAGGCGGTCAAGGCCGCCGCCGACTTCCGCGACATCTTCGGCGCGGAGAACTACTTCTGCGAGATCATGGACCACGGTCTCGGGATCGAACGCCGCATCATGGGCGACCTCATCAGGCTGTCGAAAGACCTCGGCCTGCCGCTGCTCGCGACGAACGACCTGCATTACACGCACGCAGCCGACGCCAAGGCGCATGCGGCGTTGCTCTGCGTGCAGTCCGGTTCCACGCTCAACGACCCGAACCGCTTCAAGTTCGACGCCGACGAGTTCTACCTGAAGTCGGCCGACGAGATGCGTCGGTTGTTCCGCGAGTACCCCGAGGCGTGCGACAACACGCTGGCGATCGCCGAACGCTGCGAGGTCGCCTTCGACACCTCCGCGAACTACATGCCGCGGTTCCCGGTCCCCGAGGGGGAGAACGAGGAGAGCTGGTTCATCAAGGAGGTCGAGGCAGGCCTCCACCAGCGATACCCGAACGGCATCCCCGCCGACGTCCGCGACCGCGCGAACTACGAGACGGGCGTGATCGTCCAGATGGGGTTCCCCGGCTACTTCCTCGTCGTCGCCGACTTCATCCAGTGGTCGAAGCGCAACGGCATCCGGGTCGGTCCCGGCCGTGGTTCCGGTGCCGGTTCGATGGCTGCGTATGCCATGCAGATCACCGACCTCGACCCGCTCCGCCACGGACTCATCTTCGAGCGGTTCCTCAACCCCGACCGCGTCTCCATGCCCGACTTCGACGTCGACTTCGACGACCGTCGTCGTGGCGAGGTCATCAAGTACGTCACCGAGAAGTACGGCGACGAGCGCGTCGCGCAGATCGTCACCTACGGCACGATCAAGGCCAAGCAGGCGTTGAAGGACTCCTCCCGGGTCCTCGGCTTCCCGTTCGGCATGGGCGACAAGCTGACGAAGGCCATGCCGCCGGCGGTCATGGGGAAGGACATCCCGCTCGAGGGCATCCTCGACACGAAGCACCCGCGCTACAAGGAGGCCGTCGACCTCCGCGGCATCCTCGACACGGATCCCGAGGCGCGCACCGTCTTCGAGACCGCGCTCGGCATCGAGAACCTCAAGCGCCAGTGGGGTGTGCACGCGGCCGGTGTGATCATGTCGAGCGACCCGCTCATCGACATCATCCCGATCATGAAGCGCGAGCAGGACGGCCAGATCGTCACCCAGTTCGACTACCCCGCGTGCGAGTCGCTCGGACTGATCAAGATGGACTTCCTCGGGTTGCGCAACCTGACGATCATCAACGACGCCCTTGACAACATCAAGAGCAACCGGAACATCGACCTCGTCCTCGAAGACCTCGAGCTCGACGACCGGGGCGCGTACGAGCTGCTGTCGCGGGGCGACACGCTCGGCGTGTTCCAGCTGGACGGCGGTCCGATGCGCGCTCTGCTGCGCCTCATGAAGCCCGACAACTTCGAGGACATCTCGGCACTCATCGCGCTGTACCGTCCGGGCCCCATGGGCGCGAACTCGCACACGAACTACGCGCTCCGCAAGAACGGCCTGCAGGAGATCACCCCGATCCACCCGCAGCTCGAGGAGCCGCTGTCCGAGATCCTGTCGACGAGCTACGGGCTGATCATCTACCAGGAGCAGGTGATGGCGATCGCGCAGAAGGTCGCCGGCTTCTCCCTCGGACAAGCCGACATCCTCCGACGCGCGATGGGCAAGAAGAAGAAGTCCGAACTGGACAAGCAGTTCGAGGGCTTCTCCGGTGGCATGGTGGCCAACGGGTTCTCGATGGAGGCCGTCAACAAGCTGTGGGAGATCCTGCTCCCGTTCTCCGATTACGCGTTCAACAAGGCGCACTCGGCCGCGTACGGGGTCATCTCCTATTGGACGGCCTACCTCAAGGCCCATTACCCGGCGGAGTACATGGCCGGGCTGCTGACGAGTGTCGGCGACTCCAAGGACAAGATGGCGCTCTACCTGAACGAGTGCCGCCGGATGGGCATCCAGGTCCTGCCGCCGGACGTCAACGAATCGATCGGGTTCTTCGCGGCCGTCGGCGAGGACATCCGCTTCGGCCTCGGCGCGGTCCGCAACGTCGGGTCGAACGTGGTCGAACTCATCCGTCAGGCACGCGAACGTGAAGGGCGGTTCACGTCGTTCCACGACTTCCTGCGCAAGGTGCCGCTGCCCGTGGCCAACAAGCGGACGATCGAGTCGCTGATCAAGGCCGGTGCGTTCGACTCCATGGGTGACAGCCGACGTGCGCTCTACGAGATCCACGAGGACGCGGTCGACTCAGTCGTGAAGGACAAGCGCGCCGAGGCGTCGGGGAGCATCGGCTTCGACTTCGACAGCCTGTTCGCAGAGGTCGGTGAGGTACCGCTCGCGAGCGTTCCCGAACGACCCGACTGGAGCAAGCGCGACAAGCTCAACTTCGAGCGCGAGATGCTCGGGCTGTACGTCTCCGACCACCCGTTGGCCGGTCTCGAGATCGAACTCGCGAAGCATGCGACGACGACCATCACCGACCTCATGACCGCCGAGAACATGGACGGCGAGACCGTCGTCATCTCGGGGCTCGTCACGAGCGTCCAACATCGCATCGCGAAGGCGTCCGGCAATCAGTACGGCATGATCCAGGTCGAGGACTTCGGCGGCGAGATGACCGCCATGTTCATGGGCAAGGCCTACCAGGAGTTCGCGTCAGAACTCGTCGGCGACTCCATCGTGGTCGTGCGTGGCCGCGTCAGCGTCCGCGACGACGGGATGAACCTGCACGCCTACAGCATCTTCTCGCCCGAGCTCCCGGAGGCGGGTGCCGATCGCATGCTCCAGCTGACGATGGCGGACGCCCGCGCGACGACCGAGACAGTGATGACCCTTCGCGACATGCTCTCGAGACACGCAGGCTCGACCGAGGTCCGACTGAAGCTCTTCCGGGGCGATGTCGCGCGGGTGTTCGAGTTGCCGCATCGGGTCAGCGTGTCTTCCGGGCTCTTCGGGGAGCTGAAGTCGTTGCTCGGCCCGAACTGTCTCGGTTGACGCGTTGCGCTCCACGTCGCCGGCGGGACACGACGCCGTGAACGGTAGGCTGTGACGGCCATGATCACCACCATTGACCTCAGGGGCGTGCGGCCGAGCCGTACCGAACTCCTGGAGATGCTGCCCCGTCCCGTCGTCGACGTCACCGCCGCAGCCCATGCGGCGCAGTCGCTGATCGACGCCGTACGGACCGAGGGTTCCGCTGCGTTGTCGGCGCAGTCCGACCGTTTCGACGGCGGCCGGCCGGAGCACCTCCGCGTGCCTCAGTCCGAGATCGACGCTGCGGTGGCCGCACTGGACCCGGCGGTGCGCGCTGCACTCGTCGAGGCCATCGACCGGGTTCGCGAGGCGACGCGAGCGCAGGTCCCGCCGGAGCGCACCACCACGCTCGGCGAGGGAGCGACCGTCGTGCAGCGGTGGGCGCCCGTCGGGCGGGTCGGGCTGTACGTGCCCGGGGGCAAGGCCGTCTACCCGTCGAGCGTCGTCATGAACGTCGTCCCGGCGCAGGAGGCCGGGGTCGGCTCCGTCGCGCTCGCGTCACCACCGCAGCGCGAGTTCGACAACCGTGTGCACCCCACCATCCTCGGAGCCGCCGGTCTCCTCGGGGTCACCGAGGTGTACGCCATGGGCGGGGCCGGAGCCATCGGCGCGTTCGCCTACGGGGTCCCTGACATCGCACTGGATCCGGTCGACGTCGTGACGGGTCCCGGGAACATCTTCGTCGCGGCCGCGAAGCGCCTCGTGAAGGGGCAGGTCGGCATCGACGCCGAGGCCGGTACGACCGAGATCCTGGTCATCGCGGACGCCTCCGCCGACGCCAGACTCGTCGCCGCCGACCTCGTCAGCCAGGCCGAGCACGACGAGGCCGCGGCGTCGTTGCTCGTCACCGACGACGAGCCCCTGGTTCTGGCCGTCCAGGACTGGTTGCGTCGCTACGCCGCCGGCACCCGCCACGGCGCTCGCGTCGTCCAAGCCCTTGCCGGTCCGCAGTCCGCCATCGTGCTCGTCGACGACCTGGAGGCCGCCGTCGCGTTCAGCAACGCCTACGGACCGGAGCACCTCGAGGTCCAGACCGCCGTCCCGGAGGCGCTGCTCGGCTCCATCACGAACGCCGGCGCCATCTTCCTGGGGGAGCACACCCCGGTGAGCCTGGGGGACTACCTCGCCGGATCCAACCACGTCCTTCCGACGGGAGGACAGGCCCGCTTCTCGTCCGGCCTGGGTGCCTTCACCTTCCTCCGCCCACAGCAGGTCGTCCGGTACGACGAATCCGCGCTCCGCCAGGTCTCGGGCCACATCGTCGCCCTGTCGTCATCCGAGGACCTCCCCGCGCACGGGGAAGCGGTGACGGCGCGCTTCGGCCTCGTCGACGCCGAGACCCGCGCCGCCGAGGAGCACACCGAGCACGCCACACCCGAGGGAGCCGTCTGATGTACTGCCCGTTCTGCCGCCACCCCGACTCCCGCGTCATCGACTCGCGGACGAGCGACGACGGGCTCGCGATCCGTCGGCGCCGGCAGTGCCCGGAGTGCGGGCGGCGGTTCAGCACGATGGAGACCTCGAGCCTCGGCGTGATCAAGCGCTCCGGTGTGGTGGAGCCGTTCAGCCGGGAGAAGGTCGTGAGTGGCGTCAGGAAGGCGTGCCAGGGTCGTCCGGTGACGGACTCCGATCTCGCGGTGCTCGCGCAGCGCGTCGAGGAGTCCATCCGCGCGACGGGTGCCTCGCAGATTGACGCGAACGACATCGGTCTGGCGATCCTCGCGCCGCTGCGGGAGCTCGACGAGGTCGCCTACCTCCGGTTCGCCAGCGTCTACCAGGCGTTCGAGTCCTTGGACGACTTCGAGTCGGCCATCGCGCTCCTCCGGGTCGAACACGCCGCGGGCACGTCGAATGCCGACGAGCCGATCGTGGAGCGCTGAGCCTTGTACCGGTTCCTTTTCACCCACGTCCTGGCGAAGCTCGATCCGGAGCGCGCCCATCACCTCGCGTTCGACGTGATCCGTGCGCTTCCGTCCACCGGCCTCGGGTCCGTCATGAGGCGGTGGACCGCACCCCGGACCGACCAGTCCGTTGAGGCGCTCGGCCTCCGGTTCGAGACCCCGTTCGGTGTCGCCGCCGGGTTCGACAAGGACGGCAAGGGGGTGCTCGGGCTCGGGCTCCTGGGCTTCGGTCACGTCGAGGTCGGCACCATCACGGCGATCCCGCAGGCGGGCAATCCGAAACCACGCCTGTTCCGCCTCGTACCGGACCGCGCCGTGATCAATCGCATGGGCTTCAACAACGAGGGTGCCGCATCCGCCGCGCCACGACTGGCGCGGACGGCCCGCGTCGCCAGGCGTCCCGTCCTCGGCGTGAACATCGGCAAGAGTCGGGTCGTGGACGTCGCCGACGCCACGGCCGACTACGTCTCGAGCGCCTCCCTGCTGGCACCCACGGCCGACTACCTCGTGGTCAACGTCAGTTCTCCGAACACCCCTGGTCTCCGAGGTCTCCAGGAGCTCGATCAGTTGTCGCCCCTCCTGGACGCGGTGCGTGCGGCTGCCGGGACGACACCGCTCCTCGTGAAGATCGCGCCGGACCTCACGGACGCCGAAGTGGACCGCATCGCTGAGCTCGTCGTCGAACTGGGGCTCGACGGGATCATCGCGACGAACACGACGATCTCCCGCGACGGACTCGAGACCGACCCGGAGACCGTCGAGGCGGCCGGTGCCGGCGGGCTCTCCGGCGCGCCACTCGCCGACCGGTCGATCGCGGTCCTGAGACGCATCCGCGCCGTCGTCCCGTCGGAGCTGTGCGTGATCTCCGTCGGCGGTGTCGAGACCGCCGCGGACGTGCAGGAACGCCTCGACGCCGGCGCCACACTCGTCCAGGGTTACACCGCGTTCCTGTACCGCGGTCCGCTCTGGGCCCGTCAGATCAACCGCGGGCTCGACCGCCTCGCTCGCGCCCGTCGCTGACCCGGTCGAACGCCGCTGACGACGAACGCCCGCCGGTCTGGGACCGGCGGGCGTTCGTGGCGAGAGACCTACTTGTTGGGGAACTGGCCGCGCTTGACCTGCGGCTTCGGCAGGCGGAGCGGGCGCAGCTGCAGCGCACGCATGGCGGCGTACCAGCGCACACGCGGCTCGTCCTGACCGAACTTCGCTCGGAGGGCCTTCCGGACGCGGAATCCGAGGAAGAAGCAGTCGGCGATGGCGATGATGAAGAAGACCCAGAGGGTCAGCATGCCGTAGACCTGGATCTCGGGGACCGGCATGAACGTGAGGATGATGACGAGGAACATGACCGGGATCATGAACTCGCCGATGTTGAACCGGGCGTCCACGTAGTCGCGGACGAACTTCTTCTGCGGGCCGCGTTCGCGAGCCGGGAGGAACTTGTCGTCACCTGCCGCCATGCCGGCCTGAGCTCGGCGTCGAGCCTCGGCCTGCTGGGCCTTCGCTGCGCGTGAGGCCTCCTTGCGGTCTGAGGGGACGAGCGGACGCTTGTTCTGCGCCTCGCGTTCGGCGCGCGACGGCGTCGGGCGGCCCTTCGCCTCCTTGGCGCCGCGGGCGAGCCGTTCGGCGGTCTGCGCCGCGGTCTCGACGAGGGGCTCTGATGCTGGGGTGCTCTGCTGTTTGGCCACGGTGGAACGTCCTTGATCGGGGGATTCGCTTAAGATTACTCGCATGACGACAGGTACCACGACGGAATCGGCCCAAGATCCACACAACGACCAGGAACTCCTCGACCGACTCCGCGAAGCGGTCGCGGGCGCACTGCCCTCCTCGATCGCCGACCTGTCGGCACTCGTGCGGATCCCCTCCGTGTCCTGGTCGGCGTTCGACGCCGCCGAGGTGGCCAGGAGCGCCGAGGCCGTCGCCGAACTCGCCCGCGGTCTCGGTGTCTTCGACGAGGTCTCGGTGCGCCGCGCCGCCGTCGACGGAGGGACGGAGCTCGGGCAGCCGGCCGTCCTTGCCCGGCGCGACGCCCGCAACGGACGCCCCACCGTGCTGCTCTACGCACACCACGACGTCCAGCCGCCCGGAAGTGACGACAAGTGGGAGTCGCCGCCCTTCGAGCCGACCGTCCGCGACGGCCGCCTCTACGGGCGGGGCGCCGCCGACGACAAAGCCGGAGTGATGTCCCACATCGCGGCGATCCGGGCCGTCACCGAGGTGCTCGGTTCCGATCTCGACCTCGGCATCGTCCTGTTCATCGAGGGGGAGGAGGAGTTCGGGTCACGATCGTTCGGCTCGTTCCTGGAGGAGCACCGCGAGACGCTCGCGGCAGACGTCATCGTCGTCGCCGACAGCGACAACTGGGACGAACGGACCCCGGCCCTCACGATCGGCCTGCGTGGCAACGTGACGTTCCGGTTGCGCGTGAAGACGCTCGACCACGCCTCGCACTCGGGGATGCTCGGGGGAGCGGTGCCGGACGCCATGCTCGCGGCCGTCACCCTCCTCGCGACCCTGTGGGACGCCGATGGTTCCGTGGCGGTCGAGGGGCTCACCTCCCACGACGCGGTCACCCCCGAGTTCGACGAGGCGCAGCTCCGCGCGGAGTCAGGCCTCTCCGATGGCGTCTCGCCCATCGGCCGGGGTTCCATCCTCAGCCGGATCTGGTCCCAGCCCGCGATCACCGTCACCGGGATCGACGCACCGACCGTGGCCAACGCCTCGAACACCCTCATCCCGGAGGTGGCCGTCCGCATCAGTGCGCGGATCGCCCCCGGTCAGGACCCGGCGGACGCCTACAGAGCCCTCGAGGCGCACCTCCTGGCCCACGCGCCCTTCGGCGCGCAACTGGCCATCGACGAGGTCGACCAGGGGAGTCCGTTCCTCGTCGACACGAGCGGCTGGGCCGTCGCCGAGGCGAAGCGCGCCATGCACGACGCCTGGGAGGTCGAGCCGGTGGAGATGGGTGTCGGTGGATCCATCCCGTTCATCGCCGACCTCGTCCGGGTCTTCCCGGAGGCCCAGATCCTCGTGACGGGCGTCGAGGACCCGCACTCGCGGGCCCACAGCCCGAACGAGTCGCTGCACCTCGGGGTGTTTCAGAAGGCGATCCTCACGGAGGCGGTCCTCCTCGGACGGCTGGCCTCGGCACCGAAGCCCTCGGCAGAGTGACCCGCGGCGGTGGGAACACCCCCGGCATCATGGGGGTGCGCCCGCCGCCCCGAGCGGTAGAATGACTCACAGGCGTCGTCCGGCGCCGCCAGACCTCGCGAGGAGCATCATGAGCGACACCATCCTGACCGAGACCAAGATCGACGCGGCCCACGGCGTCGGCCTCTCCGACACGGCGGCGCAGAAGGTCAAGAGCCTCCTCGAGCAGGAGGGTCGCGACGACCTCCGCCTGCGTGTCGCCGTCCAGCCCGGGGGCTGCTCCGGACTCATCTACCAGCTCTACTTCGACGAGCGCATGCTCGACGGAGACGCCACGGTCGACTTCGACGGCGTCGAGGTCATCGTCGACAAGATGAGCGTCCCGTACCTCGACGGTGCCTCGATCGACTTCGAGGACACCATCCAGAAGCAGGGGTTCACCATCGACAACCCCAACGCCGAGGGCAGCTGCGCCTGCGGCGACAGCTTCCACTGAGGCAGATTCTTCCTGAAGGGGAAATCACCCGGTCCCGGGTGGTTTCCCCTTCGACATTCCGGTCACGATCCGGCACCGCGGACGCGAATGGTCCGGCGTTCACCACCCATCCCCACTAGACTGGGAGGCGATCCACAGGTGTGTATTCGAAAGGTTTCAGAGGTGCGCTCGACTCGTCGTCTCAGATGGGCTGCCATTCCGGTCGCAGCCACACTCGCCATAGTCCTGGCGGGTTGTACGCAGGCGGAACTACATGGTTACCTGCCGGGATTCGTCGAGGGCGAATCTCCCGTCACGAACCACACGGACCGCATCGCGGGCCTGTGGGTGACCGCTTGGCTGGTGCTGCTGGCCGTCGGCGTGGTGACGTGGGGGCTCATCATCTGGGCCGTCATCGTCTACCGCCGCCGCAAGGGCCAGACGGGCCTCCCCGTGCAGCTCCGGTACAACATGCCGATCGAGATCTTCTACACGGTCGTCCCGCTCATCCTGGTCCTCGGCTTCTTCGCCTTCACGGCACGCGACCAGAACGCGATCGAGACCCAGTACGAGGATCCCGACGTCGCGATCGAGGTCTTCGCCAAGCAGTGGGCCTGGGACTTCGTGTACGACGAGGCCGTCAACGGCCAGGACGTCTGGACCGCAGGCGTGCAGGCCGATGAGAAGCCGGGCGGCGTCATCGATCAGGACGAGCTCCCCACCCTGTACCTGCCCGTCGGCAAGACGGTGAAGATCGCTCTGCAGTCGCGCGACGTCATCCACTCCTTCTGGGTCATCGACTTCCTCTACAAGAAGGACATGTTCCCGGGGAAGACCAACTACATGTCCTTCACGCCTGAGCGTGAGGGAACCTACGCCGGCAAGTGCGCCGAGCTCTGTGGCGAGTACCACTCGCTCATGCTCTTCAACGTGAAGGTCGTCTCGCAGGCCGAGTACGACAAGCACCTCGAGGACCTGGCCGACTCCGGCAACATCGGCGACTACGGCACCGAATACGACCGCAACAGCAACCTCCCCGGCACCAAGGCGCCGGCAGGTCTCGAAGAGCACGGAGACGGGGAATGACCTCCACCACGCTTCCTGCAGGCCAAGCGAGCGTCGTCGGACGCACCTCGGTCGAGCGCAAGGGCAACATCCTGGTCAAGTGGATCACCTCCACCGACCACAAGACCATCGGGTACATGTACCTGATCGCCTCGTTCATCTTCTTCTGCCTCGGTGGCGTCATGGCGCTCATCATCCGTGCGCAGCTCTTCGAGCCCGGCGGAACGATCGTCGAGACGAAGGAGCAGTACAACCAGCTGTTCACGATGCACGGCACGATCATGCTGCTCATGTTCGCGACGCCGCTCTTCGCCGGCTTCGCGAACGCGCTCATGCCGCTGCAGATCGGTGCACCGGACGTCGCCTTCCCACGACTGAACGCCTTCGCGTTCTGGCTCTACGCCTTCGGTAGCCTCATCGCCGTCGGTGGTTTCCTCACCCCGCAGGGTGCTGCGGCCTTCGGCTGGTTCGCGTATGCGCCGTTGTCGAGTACGACCTTCTCACCGGGCCTCGGAGGGAATCTCTGGGTGCTCGGTCTGGCTCTGAGCGGATTCGGAACCATCCTCGGTGGTGTCAACTTCATCACCACGATCATCACCATGCGCGCTCCCGGCATGACGATGTTCCGCATGCCGATCTTCACGTGGAACGTGCTCGTGACGTCGATTCTCGTCCTCATGGCGTTCCCGGTCCTCGCCGCCGCGCTCTTCGGCCTCGCGGCCGACCGCGTGTTCGACGCCCACATCTACGATGCTGCGAACGGTGGCGTCATCCTGTGGCAGCACTTGTTCTGGTTCTTCGGTCACCCTGAGGTCTACATCATCGCGCTGCCGTTCTTCGGCATCGTGTCGGAGATCTTCCCGGTGTTCAGCCGCAAGCCGATCTTCGGCTACAAGACCCTCATCTACGCGACGATCGCGATCGCAGCCCTCTCCGTGACGGTGTGGGCCCACCACATGTACGTCACCGGCTCCGTGCTGCTGCCGTTCTTCGCGCTCATGACGATGCTCATCGCGGTTCCGACCGGTGTGAAGATCTTCAACTGGCTCGGCACCATGTGGCGCGGCTCCGTCACCTTCGAAACCCCGATGCTCTGGTCGATCGGCTTCCTGATCACCTTCGTCTTCGGTGGACTCACCGGTGTCATCCTCGCGTCGCCGCCACTCGACTTCCACGTCTCCGACTCCTACTTCGTCGTCGCGCACTTCCACTACGTCGTCTTCGGCACGGTCGTGTTCGCCATGTTCGCCGGCTTCTACTTCTGGTGGCCGAAGTGGACCGGCAAGATGCTCAACGAGAAGCTCGGCTACTGGCACTTCTGGTTGCTGTTCATCGGCTTCCACACGACGTTCCTCATCCAGCACTGGTTGGGCGTCATCGGGTTCCCGCGTCGGTACGCGACGTACTCGCCGGAAGACGGCTTCACGTGGATGAACCAGCTGTCGACCGTCGGATCGTTCATCCTGGCGATCTCCCTGCTGCCCTTCTTCCTGAACGTGTACGTCACGATCCGGAAGGCTCCCCGGGTGACCGAGGACGACCCGTGGGGTTACGGAGGATCGCTCGAGTGGGCGACCAGCTCGCCGCCCCCGCGCCACAACTTCGTGTCGATCCCGCGCATCCGTTCGGAGCGCCCGGCGTTCGACCTCCACCACCCCGAGGTCGGTATCCCGGTTGGCGTCGGTCCTGCGAAGGACGCGCCTGATACACCCACGCTCGACGTCGACTCCGGGAAGGTGAAGTAGCCGCCATGCGCGCCAATATCATCCTCTTCACGATCCTCACGGTCTTCTGTGCGCTCCTCTGTGCGGTCTACACGGTGTGGTCGATCATCGACCCGCTGCACGGCCGCGTCGAGTGGGTCGGGACGGTCACGCTGGCTCTCGCAGCCATCCTGAGCGCCTTCCTCGGCTTCTACCTCAGCCGCGTCCACAAGAGCCAGGGAGCAGAGCTTCCCGAGGACACCCTGACGGCGAACATCGATGACGGCGATCCGGAGATCGGGCACTTCAGCCCGTGGAGCTGGTGGCCGATCATCCTCGCCGGCGCCTGTGGTCTGCTCGTGCTGGGTCTTGCCGTCGGCTTCTGGATCGCGATCATCGGTATCCCGCTGGTCGTCATCGCTGTCGTCGGTTGGAACTACGAGTACTACCGCGGATACTTCGCCCGCTGATGGTCGACTCGTTCAGCATCCGACGTGGCCAGCCCGACGACCGGTCCGCAGTCTTCGCGTTGGCCGGCCAGCTCATCACGGGTTCGATCCCACCGGGCGCGGATGACTTCATGGCTGCGTACAACAACGTGATGCGTCCCCGCGAGGACGAGACGAACGTGCTGTATGTCGCCATCGATCAGGATGACCGCGTCGTCGGCTACACGTTGATGACCGTGTCGCGCCTGTTGCACGCTGCGGGCCTCACCGCGCACCTGCAGGAGCTGGTCGTCGACGAGAGTGCTCGTGGTGCAGGTATCGGTTCGGCGCTGGTCGAGGCGAACGAGCACTACGCCGTCGAACGCGGCGCTCGTCAACTGACGATGTCGACGTCGCGGGCCGGAGACTTCTACCGTCGCCTCGGTTACAACGTCACCGCGGAGTTCTACAAGAAGATCCTCCCGCTCGGCTGAGCGTCAAAACGGTACCGAAGAGCCCTCGAGCACACCGCTCGGGGGCTCTTTCGCGTCTCCTCGAGGGGATTGTCGCGTGCGCCGCACCAACGGACGTTCGGCCCGTCTTCTCCGTGCTCCGTTGATCTCCCAGCCGGTCCGGGCGCGGTGCCGACGAGCGATACCCGTCATGGGCGCACTCAGGCCGAGATATGGGCGTGGCTGGCCAGTGAGGCGATGCGGCGTTGCGGCCGCCGGGTGCGCAGCAGCCTGCGACTGGCGAACCCCGGGCCACGGACGAGGCGTCGGCGAGCTAGCAAGGCCAGGGAGCGAGAGCGGACGAGCGCCTGACGGCAGGCCACACGAGCGATCGTGTCGGGCGCGGCGCAAGGCAGAGCGCAGCTCGCATCGCCGTCCTGCTTGGGGGAGTGGGCCACCGCCGACCAGCGCGAGGCCCACCTGAACCCGAAGCGCTATCCGCCCGTGAAGCTCTCACGGGGAGACAGCTCCGCACCCGCGCCGGTTGTCACGAGCGCCGTGGATGAGAGCGGTCTACAGGCTTGTTCTGGGCTTCGTGAGGGCCGTGAGCGTCTCGGATCGGCGCGAGACACGGAGGCGGCCGAGCGCATCACGCTGTCTGTCGTGCGAGGGAACGAGAAGAGCCCCGCAGTCCGTGGACTGCGGGGCTCTCGTCGTGAGGCGTCGACTAGTGGTGGTCGCCGTGGGAGCGTTCGATCTCCGTGTTCGTGACCGGAGCGATCCGGTCCTCGAAGAACCACCGCGACATCGCCGCGCGGGCCTTCTGCACGCCGGTGATCTTGCCCTTCGCGTTCGGACGGATCATCAACGGCTTGTGGTCGTCGTAGCTCGCCAGACGCCAGCGCTCGTACTCGTCCACCGGTTCGTGGACCTCGATGAACTCGCCACCGGGGAGGCGGACGATGCGTCCGGTCTCGTAGCCGTGGAGAAGGATCTCGCGGTCCTTCTTCTGCAATGCCAGGCAGGTCCGCTTGGCGAGGAAGTAGGCGATGAACGGTCCGAGGATCAGGATCGCCTGCAGCGTGTGGATCACGCCTTCCATCGTCACCTTGAAGTGGGTCGCGATGATGTCCGAGCTCGCGGCTGCCCACAGGGCGGCGTAGAACGTGACACCGGCAGCACCGATGGCGGTGCGGGTTGGCGCGTTGCGCGGGCGGTCGAGGATGTGGTGTTCGCGCTTGTCACCGGTGATCCACGCCTCGACGAACGGGTAGATGAACACCGTGACGATGAACAGGCCCAGAACGAGGACGGGAAGGATGATGTTGAACGAGAACGTGTGGTCCAAGAGGACGAACTCGAGGTGCGGGGGCACCAGACGGAGCGCCCCGTCGGCGAAGCCGATGTACCAGTCGGGCTGCGTACCAGCGGAGACCGGTGAGGGGTCGTACGGGCCGTAGTTCCAGATCGGGTTGATCGTGAACAGCGACGCGATGAGCATCACGACACCGAAGACGATGAAGAAGAAGCCACCAGCCTTCGCGGCGTACACGGGGAGGACGGGGAAGCCGACCACGTTCTGCTCGGTGCGACCGGCGCCCGGGAACTGCGTGTGCTTGTGCACGACGACGAACACGAGGTGCAGCGCGATGAAGAGCAGCACCAGCGCAGGCAGCAGCAGGATGTGGAGCGTGTACAGCCGGCCGACGATGTCGGTGCCCGGGAACTCGCCGCCGAAGAGCAGGAAGGTCGTCCAGGTGCCGATGATCGGCAGACCCTTCACCATGCCGTCGATGATCCGCAGGCCGTTACCGGAGAGCAGATCGTCGGGGAGCGAGTAGCCCGTGAAGCCCTCGGCCATCGCCAGGATGAAGAGGACGAATCCGATCACCCAGTTGAGCTCGCGCGGCTTCCGGAACGCACCGGTGAAGAAGATCCGGAGCATGTGGAGGCCGATGGACGCGACGAACAACAGTGCGGCCCAGTGGTGCACCTGACGCATCAGGAGGCCACCGCGGATGTCGAACGAGATGTCGAGGGTCGACGCCATGGCGACCGACATCTCGATGTTCTTCAGCGGGACGAAGGACCCGTCGTAGTGCACCTCGGCCATGGAGGCCTGGAAGAAGAAGGTGAGGAACGATCCCGACAGCAGGATGATGACGAAGCTGTAGAGCGCCACCTCACCGAGGAGGAACGACCAGTGGTCGGGGAAGATCTTGCGACCGAACTCCTTGACGGCGACCGAGATGGACGTCCGTTCTTCGAGGTAGTTCGCTGCAGCGCCGGTGAAACCACCGGAGCTCTTCGCCGGAGCGGCCTTGGCCTGCTCAGGGGCGCGTGTTGCGGTCGAGGTGCTCAATGACGCTCCCAGAAGCTCGGGCCGACAGGTTCGTGGAAGTCGCTCCGCGCGACGAGGTAGCCCTCGTCGTCGACGGTGATCGGCAGCTGCGGGAGCGGCCGGGCGGCCGGTCCGAAGATGACCGCGCAGTGGTTCGTGACGTCGAACTGCGACTGGTGGCAAGGGCAGAGAAGGTGGTGCGTCTGCTGCTCGTACAGCGCCACCGGGCACCCGACGTGGGTGCAGACCTTGGAGTAGGCGACGATGCCGTCGTAGGACCAGTCCTTCTTGGACTCCTCCTCGACGAGGTCTTCCGGCTTCAACCGCATGAGGAGGACGATCGCCTTGGCCTTCTCGTTGAGGACGTGCTCGGCCTCGTGGAGGTTCTCCGGGATGACGTGGAAGGCGCTTCCGAGGGTGACATCGGACGCCTTGATCGGCGTGCCGGAGGGGTCGCGAGCGAGACGCGTCCCTTCCTTCCACATCGTGTGCTGCATGAGCTCGACCGGGTCCTCGTCGTACGGCGCGAGGCCGCGGAAGAGGGCGATGCCGGGGAGCGGGAAGACGATGAGCGATCCGATGAGGCTGTTGCGGATGAGCGCACGGCGTCCGATGCCGGACTCGACGTTCGCCTCGTGCATGATCTCGACGGCACGATCGCGGCTGACCTGGTTGCCGCCGACCTTGTGGCGGTAGTCGATACCCTCCTCGTCGTGCATGAGGGCCTTGCCCCAGTGCACGGCGCCGATACCGATCGCGAGCAGGGCGAGCGCCATGCCGAGACCGATGAAGAGGTTGTTCAACCGGACGGACCCGATGTCCTCGGGCTCGATCGGGAACGCCATGTAGGCGGCGACCGCCCAGACGCTGCCGGCGATCGACAGATAGAAGAGGGTGTAGACGGCGCGCTCGGCCCGCTTGTCCTTCTTGGGGTCGAGGTCCGTGACGCGCTTCCGGTGCGGAGGCAGACCAGGGTCGGCGATGGCATCGCGGGCGATGACCCCGGTACCGGTCGCGACCTGCAGCTCCTGCCCGTGGGCGGACGGATCGGCAGACGAGTCGGCGGTCGGGTGACCCGAACCGCTCGAGTTGTCGTGAGCCATTGTGCTCCTTCTTACGTGTTGTCGATCCGCGTCGGTCAGTTCGACTTCGCGGTGATCCAGACGGTGAGGGCGACGATCGAGCCGAGGCCGAAGATCCAGAGGAACAGGCCCTCGGAGACGGGGCCGAGCGAGCCGAGGTCGTTACCGCCCGGTGACGGGTTGGCCTCCATGAACTTGAGCGCGGTGATGATGTCGCGCTTGTCCTCGGGGGAGAGGTTCATGTCGTTGAAGACCGGCATGTTCTGTGGGCCGGTGACCATGGCCTCGTAGATGTGCGCTTCGCTGACGCCCACGAGGGAGGGAGCGTACTTGCCCTCGGTCAGGGCGCCACCGGCTGCAGCGACGTTGTGGCACATGGCGCAGTTGATCCGGAAGAGCTGCGCTCCGTTCGAAGAGTCACCGGCGGCGTCGAGGTACTGCTCGTCGGGGATCTCCGGACCGGGGGCGACCGAGGCGACGTACGCGGCCAGCGAGGAGATCTGCTCCTCGGTGAACTGCACGGGCTTCTCGGGAGCCTGCGGGCCCTGGTTCTGCAGCGGCATGCGTCCCGTGCCGACCTGGAAGTCGACGGCGGCCGCGCCGACGCCGAGCAGGCTCGGTCCGGCGGTCGTGCCCTGCATGTCGAGTCCGTGGCAGGTGGCGCAGTTGGCCGAGAACAGCTTCTCGCCCTCGTCGACCGAGGCCTGCGACTTCGCGGCGGCGACGGGCTCGGCGCTGGCCGTGCTGACGCTGACGGCCGCGTACGCTCCGCCGGTGACGAGCAGGCCGATCGCGAGGAGTGCCGCCGAGGCGAACGGGCTGCGTCGACCGCTCTTGCGGTTCGCGCGAGCGCTCTTCTTGGACGACGTGGTGGCCGTCTGCTGGGTGGGGTCAGTCTTCATGGAGTCAGTCATTCCGGGTTAGCGCAGGATGTAGATGACGAAGTAGAGGCCGATCCACACGACGTCGACGAAGTGCCAGTAGTACGAGACGACGATGGCGCTCGTCGCCTCCTTGTGGCCGAATCGCTTGACCGCGTAGGCGCGACCGATCACGAGGAGGAAGGCGATCAGACCGCCGGTCACGTGCAGGCCGTGGAAGCCGGTGGTGAGGTAGAACGCCGAGCCGTACGCGTTCGAGCTGAGGGAGATGCCCTCGCTGACGAGCGTGGCGTACTCGAGCACCTGGCCGGCGACGAAGACGGCGCCCAGGGCGTAGGTGAGGAAGAACCACTCGACCATGCCCCACTTGCGTGGGCTCCAGCCAGTCATGCGGGGCTGCATGCGCTCCGCTGCGAAGACGCCGAACTGGCACGTGAACGACGACGACACGAGGATGATCGTGTTGATCGTCGAGTACGGGACGTTCAAGCGGCCGGCTTCGGCCGCCCACAGCTCGGGAGCCATCGATCGCAGCGTGAAGTAGATCGCGAAGAGGCCAGCGAAGAACATGACCTCGCTGCCCAGCCAGACGATCGTTCCAACGGCGACCGTGTTCGGTCGGTTGATCCGGGGCGCGCTCGGCGCAAGGTTGATTGAGGTGCTCGTCACCCCTCCATTATGGCCGATAGCGCGAGCGGTTTTTCGCATTTCGGGGGCGACGATGGCCTGCGGAGCAGTAAGGCTATCCTTATTTCCTGACCGGGATCTTCGGTTCTGCTGCGGAATTCATGTGATCCTCGCCGGGTGGATCGCCCCGGGCCACGGCGGGTCGCGCTTGTAAGATCGTCGTCATGCCTCTCACGACCTGGCCGACGCTCATCGGCGACCTGCTCGCCGGAACCGATCTCAGCGTCTCGGAGTCCACGTGGGCCATGGAACGCATCATGACGGGGCAGGTCACCGACGCCCAGCTCGCCGGGTTCCTCATCGCGCTCCGGCGGAAGGGGGAGACGGTCGACGAGATCGTCGGATTCCGTGACGCGATCCTCGACCACGCGATGCCGCTCGTCGCGCCGTCCCGTGCGCTCGACATCGTCGGCACCGGAGGCGACCGTTTCGGGACGGTGAACATCTCCACCACGGCCTCGATCGTCGCTGCGGCGACCGGCATCCCCGTCATCAAGCACGGCAACCGCGCCGCGAGTTCGGCCTCCGGCTCGAGCGACGTGTTGTCGGCCCTTGGCGTCGACCTCGCGTTGCCGACGGACCTGGTGGGGGAGGTGCTCGCGTCCACGGGGATCACCTTCGCCTACGCCGCCGCGTTCCACCCGGGCTTCCGGCACGCCGGCGCGGTGCGTGCCGAGCTCGGCGTTCCCACCGTCTTCAACTTCCTCGGCCCGCTCGTGAACCCTGCTCGGCCGGAGGCCTCCGCCGTCGGCGTGGCGCATGCTGACCGGATCCCACTGTTCGTCGGGGTGTTCCAGACACGGGGGGCCACCGCGCTCGTCTTCCGTGGCGACGACGGCCTCGACGAACTCACCACCACGGGACACAGTCACCTGTGGGAGGTCACCCGGGGTGCCGTCACCGAACACGACCTCGATCCGCGCGAGCTGGGTATCCGCCGCGCCGCGATCGACGACCTGATCGGCGGCGACGCGCAGCACAACGCCGACGTCGTCCGCGCGACCCTCGCCGGCGAGGATGGCCCGGTCCGCGACATCGTGCTGTTGAACGCGGCCGCGGGGATCGTGGCGTTCGAACTCTCGGAGGATCCGACGCAGGCCCAACGGCCGATCCTCGACCGGTTCGCCGCCGCGTTGCTGTCCGCGGCGGGCGTGATCGACTCCGGCGCGGCGACGGCCAGACTCGACGCCTGGGTCGAGGCGACCCGCGCGCTCGGTTCGCGCTGATCGACGTCGTCTCCATGCTCGACCGGACCCTACCGGCGGCGCGGCCCAGCGCGTAGGTTGAGACCCGATGCCGGCGCACCCGGCCGGCGGTCCCGAACCGATCTTGCAGGAGGATTCAATGAAGAAGCTCATCAATGATCCGAAGGACGTCGTCGCTGAGGCGGTGGCCGGATTCGGAGCCGCGCACGCCGATCTCGTCTCCGTGTCCCTCGACCCCGTCTTCATCACGCGTGCGGACGCACCCGTCGCCGGGAAGGTCGGGATCGTGAGCGGCGGTGGCAGCGGACATGAGCCCCTCCACGGTGGATTCGTCGGGTTCGGCATGCTCGATGCGGCGGTGCCCGGACCGGTCTTCACCTCGCCGACGCCCGACCCGATCGTCGCCGCGACCAAAGCCGTGGACGGCGGCGCCGGGGTGCTCCACATCGTCAAGAACTACACCGGCGACGTCCTCAACTTCGAGACCGCGGCCGACCTCGCGCTGGCCGAGGGGATCGAGGTCCGATCGGTGGTCATCGACGACGACGTCGCCGTCAAGGACTCCCTCTACACCGCCGGACGGCGGGGCGTCGCCGGGACCGTCCTCGTGGAGAAGATCGCGGGTGCCCGGGCGGAGGCCGGGGGAGGGCTCGACGAGGTCGCCGACGTCGCCCTCAAGGTCAACGCACGGACCCGCACGATGGGTGTCGCCCTCACCCCCTGTGTCGTTCCACATGCCGGGGAGCCCAGCTTCACCCTCGCCGACGACGAGATCGAGATCGGTATCGGCATCCACGGCGAGCCGGGCCGCGAACGCATCCCGTTGGAGCCGGCTGACCGCATCGTCGACCGGTTGCTCGGTGCCATCCTCGAGGACCTGCCGTACGCGCCAGGGGAGCGGGCTCTCGTCCTCGTGAACGGGATGGGCGGAACGCCGCAGCTCGAACTCTTCATCGTGTACCGCCGCGTCGCCGAAGCCCTCGGTGAGCGGGGGATCGAGGTCGCACGATCCCTGGTCGGCAACTACACGACGAGCCTCGAGATGCAAGGGGTGTCGATCACCCTCCTGAAACTCGACGACGAATTGACCGAATTGTGGGACGCGCCGGTGCAGACCGCCGCGCTCCGGTGGGGACGGTAGACGGATGGGACTGGACGGAGCCTGGGCGGTCGCCTGGATGCGGGGGAGTGCTGCGGTGATCGCGGAGCGCCGCGTCGAGCTGATCATGCTCGACCGCGACATCGGGGACGGTGACCACGGTGAGAACCTCGACCGGGGGTTCTCGGCGATCCTCGGGAAACTTGACGGGCAGTCGACCGACGCGACGCCGTCGGACATCTTGAAGCTCGCGGCGACGACGCTCATCTCCACCGTCGGGGGCGCCAGCGGACCCCTGTACGGCACTGCACTGCTGAAGGCGTCGATCGCCGTGGCGGGGAAGGCCGAGTTGGATACGGACGCCGTCGTCGCGCTGCTGACGGCGGCACGCGACGGGATCGTGCTCCGAGGCAAGGCGACGGTCGGCGACAAGACCATGGTCGACGCCTGGACACCGGCCGTCGACGCTGCCGCGGTTGCCGCTGCCGCGGGGGAGACCCCGGGCGGGGTCCTCGCCGCGGCCGCTGCGGCTGCCGAGGCCGGAGCCGTCTCGACCGAACCGCTCGTGGCGCGGAAGGGGCGCGCAAGTTACCTCGGTGAGCGTGCGATCGGCCATCGTGATCCGGGCGCGCAATCGACCGCGTACCTGCTCGGTGCGGCGTCGGCGGCGGCATCGGGGGAGGCTGCATGAGCGGCGGACCCGTCGGACTCGTCTTCGTCTCCCACAGCGCGCTGATCGCTGAGGGACTCGTCGACGTTGCCCGCCAGATGGCCCCCGACGCCGCTCTGGCCGCGGCGGGTGGCACCGATGACGGTGGGATCGGTACCAGCTTCGCGCTGGTCTCCGCCGGGATCGCCGCCGTGGATGCCGGAGCCGGCGTCGTGGTCCTGTGCGATCTCGGCTCGGCGATCCTGACGGCCGAGACCGCGCTCGACTTCCTCGACGACGCTGTGCGCGCGCGAGTCCGCATCGTGGACGCCCCGCTCGTGGAGGGCGGCGTCGCCGCGGCCGTCGCCGCCCAGACCGGTCGGCCGCTCGACGAGGTCGTCGCAGCCGCCCAGTCCGCTGCCGGCCGACCGGACGTCGACGCCCCGACGACGGAGACCGGATCGGCGACGGCCGGGCAGACGGACACGACCCACGCCGCAGCGACGGTCACCCTGCGCAACAAGGACGGTCTGCACGCCAGACCCGCCGCGGAGTTCGTGCGGTCCGCCAGCAGGTTCGCGGCGAACGTCGTCGTCAACGGCAAGGACGCGAAGAGTCTGCTCGGGATCATGTCACTCGGCCTCGTGAAGGGGGCCGAGGTGCACCTCCAGGCCGATGGGGTCGATGCCGACGAAGCCGTCCAGGCGCTCACCTCGCTCATCGAGTCCGGCTTCGGCGAGGCCTGAGGTCGGGTCCACGGGCGGCGGGCGGAGCACCTTGCGTGCGCCGACGCAAGTGGGTGGGCGGTCGGGGAGTGGCGGCGTAGCATCGCCCGCATGGATGAACAGACGAAGACGTCGGACACCGATGACCGCCACTGCACGGTCTGCGGCCACCCGCTTTCCGAGCACACCTTCGATCGGTCCTCAGAGCACGATCACTTCATGACCTGCCCGGCGCAGGATCGACTGCCGGATCCAGCGGAGTCCTCCATCCCGGTCAATGAGTTCGGGATGCCCCTGTGGGAAGAGGACCCGGACCGCAAGGCTCCGCCCGCCTGACGACGCAAGGGGCCGGATCGGTTCACCCCAGGTCGAGGAGTGACCGGACGGCGGCGCTCAGGCGGCCGACGGTTCGCTGCTCGTCGTCGTCGACCGCCTCGCCGTCGATGATCCACCGAGTCCATCGGGCGAGGTGCTCCGGTGGGACATCCGTGCGCGCAGCTCGCGTGCGCACCGCTTCGGTGATGTGCTCGAGCAGGAACCGGTCGACGAGCTCCGCCTCCTCGACGAGGACGGCTCTCACCTCGGGGAGGTGCGTGGCACCGTGGGCCGCTCGGGCGAAGCCGGCCTGCCGGTCGGCGTCGTGCTCGCGATCGAGAGCTGCGAGGTAGTTTGCGAGGGCCGCCTTCCCGCGGCCGGTGCGCGCGGCGCGGTGGAGGTGTTCCTCGGTCCATGCGGCACTCGCTCGGAGCAGGGTGAGCAGGATGTCGATCTTCGTTGGGAAATAGTGGAACAGGGTTCCGGAGGAGACGCGAGCTGCTCGGCAGATGTCGGCCGTCGACGTGCCGTCGAACCCCTGTGCGGCAAAGCACCGGTACGCCGCAGCGAGGATCACGGTCTGCCGTTCAGTGAAGCGCTGCTGGTCCACGACTCGGGGCATGAGCGCCTCCTTGATTGATGGAGCGTGCGCTCTAGAGTGAGTGCTCTAGGAATTCTAGCCTGGTGAAGCGGTGATTCCCGTGTGGGAGCGGGCGTGCCGGGACGGCTCGCTCACCTCCGCCGGCGCCGAGGAAGCTGTGGACAGGGAGGGGTCCTCGATCAGCGAGTTGACATAATGTGCATTATCAGCCCTTTCCGGCCCGCCGCGAGCGGGGTCGGATCGGCTCACCGGGTCACGACTCACCGGTCCGGACGTCGCTGGGACGGCCGGGGTGCGTCAGGTGCCCACGTACCGCGCGAGGTGCTCTCCGGTGAGCGTCGATCGCGCCTCGATGAGCGCTGCGGGCGTCCCGGCGAACACCAGGCGTCCGCCGTCGTGACCTGCGCCTGGTCCGAGGTCGACGATCCAGTCCGCGTGGGCCATCACTGCCTGGTGATGCTCGATGACGATGACCGACTTGCCTGCGTCCACGAGTCGGTCCAGCAGTCCGAGCAGTTGCGCGACGTCGGCGAGGTGCAGGCCCGTCGTGGGTTCGTCCAGGATGTAGACCTCACCGTCGTCGGCCATCTGCGTCGCCAGCTTGAGTCGCTGGCGTTCACCGCCCGACAGGGTGGTCAACGGCTGGCCCAGGCTCAGGTATCCGAGGCCGACATCCGCGAGACGTGCCAGGATCGCGTGCGCAGCCGGCGTCCGGGCCGGACCGTCCGCGAAGAACGCCTCGGCTTCGATGACGGACATCGCGAGCACCTCGCTGATGTCCCGCTCCCCCAAGTGATATTCCAGAACGGAAGCGTCGAACCGGCGGCCTTCGCACACCTCGCAGACGGTCGAGACGCTCGCCATGACGCCGAGATCCGTGAAGACCACACCCGCGCCGTTGCAGTTCGGACAGGCCCCGGCCGAGTTCGAACTGAACAGCGCCGGCTTCACCCCGTTCGCCTTGGCGAACGCCTTGCGGATGGGCTCGAGCAGGCCCGTGTAGGTCGCCGGGTTGCTGCGACGCGAACCACGGATCGGGCTCTGGTCGACCGTCACGACGCCCGGGCGCCCGGCGACCGATCCATGGATGAGCGAGCTCTTCCCCGAGCCGGCGACGCCCGTGACGACGACCAGGACGCCCAGCGGCACGTCGACGTCGACGCCCTGAAGGTTGTGCCGGTCGGCTCCGCGCACCTCGATGACGCCCGTCGGACGGCGCACCTCCGGCTTGAGCGCCGCCCGGTCGTCGAGATGGCGTCCGGTGAGCGTGTCGCTGGCGCGCAGGCCGTCGACCGTCCCCTCGAACATCACCTGTCCCCCGCTGGTTCCGGCTCCGGGGCCGAGGTCGACGACGTGGTCGGCGATCGTGATCGTCTCCGGCTTGTGTTCCACGACGAGGACCGTGTTCCCCTTGTCGCGGAGTCGCAGGAGCAGTTCGTTCATCCGCTGGATGTCGTGAGGATGCAGTCCGACGGTCGGCTCGTCGAACACGTACGTCACGTCGGTGAGCGACGACCCGAGATGGCGGATCATCTTCGTCCGCTGTGCCTCGCCACCCGAGAGGGTACCGGTGGCGCGGTCGAGGGACAGGTACCCCAGCCCGATGGCGACGAAGGAGTCCAGGGTCTCCTGGAGGACCGTCAGCAGCGGACGCACCGACGGCTCGTCGAGCGCCCGGATCCACGCCGCGAGGTCGCTGATCTGCATCGCGCACAGTTCCGCGATGTTCCGTCCGGCGATGCGTGAACTCCGAGCACCGTCGCTCAGCCGGGTCCCCTGGCACGCGGGACACGTGGTGAAGGTGACGGCGCGGTCCACGAAGGCGCGGATGTGCGGCTGCATCGCCTCACGGTCCTTCGAGAGGAACGACTTCTGCACCTTCGGGATCAGGCCCTCGTAGGTCATGTTGATGTCGCCGACCTTGACCTTCACCGGCTCCTTGAGGAGGAAGTCGTAGAGCTCGCGCTCCGTGTAGTCCTGGATGGGCTTGTCCGCGTCGAGGAAGCCGGATCCGGTGAAGATCCGGACACCCCACCCGTCCGGGGTGTATCCCGGGATGGTGAGCGCGCCCTCGTTGAGCGACTTCGTGGCGTCGTAGAGCTGGGAGCGGTCGATGTCGTTCACCGTTCCCATCCCCTCGCAGCGCGGGCACATGCCGCCGGTGATCGAGAAGCTGCGTCGCTCCTTCGTGCTCTGTCCCCCGCGCTCGATCGTCACCGCTCCGGCTCCGCTGATCGAGGCGACGTTGAAGGAGAACGCCTGCGGGGACCCCACGGCCGGGTCCCCGAGACGACTGAAGAGGATGCGCAACATGGTGTTCGCGTCGGTCGCCGTGCCCACCGTCGACCGCGAGTTCGACCCCATCCGCTCCTGATCCACGATGATCGCGGTGGTGAGGCCTTCGAGCACGTCGACGTCCGGGCGTGCCTGCGAGGGCATGAAGCCCTGCACGAAGGCGCTGTAGGTCTCGTTGATCATGCGCTGGGACTCCGCCGCGATCGTCCCGAAGACGAGCGAGCTCTTCCCCGAGCCGGACACACCGGTGAAGACCGTCAAGCGGCGCTTCGGGAGCTCGACATCGACGTTCCGCAGGTTGTGCTCCCGGGCGCCTCTGACCCGGATCACGTCGTGGGTGTCAGCGACCCGGGTGTCCTGCGATGCGGCGTCCATGGCGATCAGCGTAGCCGCCGTCGCCGGTCGACGTCCGGCGGGCTCCGGCTACCGTCGCAGGTGACTTCCGAGGTCATGCTGGGAAACACCTGTGCGGATGCGTCACACTGGTGGTAGGCGGTCCGATCGCTCGGAGGCGCCGCCGCACCGTCCACCTGTCAGGAGCCGACCATGACCGAACCGTCCGTCACCACGTACACCTTGAACTCGGCGAGACTGACCGCCGGGCAGATCTCCGGCGTCCGTTGGGCGTTCGCGGTGGGTGGTGTCCTCACCATCCTCCTCGGGGTCTTCCTGCTGGTCGCCCCGAAGGCGTCGCTCGTCGCCGTCGCGTGGATCTTCGCGAGCTACTTCCTCATCGCGGGGATCGCCCGCATCACCCGCGGCGTCCTCGCCCGTGACCACCGTGGCGGCTGGCGGATCCTCACCATCGTGTTCGGTGTGCTGCTGCTCGCCGCAGGCGTCTACATCATCCTCGACCCACTGCTCGGCATCGGTGCGCTCGTCTTCGTGATCGGCCTCTCCTGGATCGTCGAAGGCGTCGCCTCCCTGTTCGACTCGGCACCGGACGTGTCGCGGTGGGTCACCGTCCTCTATGGCGTGATCAGTGTCGTCGCCGGGGTGTTCGTGCTCGCGAACCCGCTCCTCGCAGCCGTCACGCTCCTCCTCGTCACCGCGTTCTTCCTCATCGCGGCCGGCGTCGTCGAGATCGTCCAGGCGGTCACCTTCGGCAAGCAGGTGAAGCGGGCCGGTCTCGCCGGGTGAATCCGGCCGGAGGACGACGGATGCCCGGGCCCATGTGGGCCCGGGCATCCGTCGTCCGATCGTCGTCGACTACTCGGCGATGAAGTCGCTCGTGTCGCCGACGTACCGGGTGTGGTTCTCGGGGATCGGCTCCACCGCGGCTGCGGCGACCTCCGCGGCGAACTCGCCGACGTTGTAGAGGCGTCCGGCCGACTCCTTGCGCGAGCTGATCGCGCCGGGGTTCGCGCGTTCCAGCAGGGTCGCGGTGATGGTGCCCTCGATCATGTCGCCCGACACGACGACGAAGTCGACCCCGGCGGCGTCGAAGTCGTCCTGCTTGGCGCGGAGGGCGTCCTCGCCGGCCCGCTTGGAGGTCGCGACGGGCACGTACTCGGGCATCGTCGGGGTGGTCCGGATGAAGTGCGCCTGGTGGCTCGTGACGAAGACGACCCGCGAGCCCCGCCGCAGCATCGGCATGGCGTGCTCGACGACACTCACCTGCGCGTCGCGGTTGAGCTGCATGGCGTAGTCCTCGGCCATGCCGCTCTCCATGCCGCCTGAGGCGTTCAAGACCAGGACGTCGAGGTCACCCAGCTCGGCCTTCGTCGTCGCGAACATCGCGGCGACCGAGGCGGGGTCCGTGAGGTCGGCTCCGACGACGACGGCCTGCACACCGAGTGCCCGCACCTCGTCGGCGAGCTTGACGGCGCGCGCCTCCTTGTTGCGGTAGTTGATGACCACGTTCGCGCCGGCGCCGGCGAAGTACCGGATAGTGTCTGCGCCGATGCCGCGCGAAGAGCCCGTCACGAGGACGTTCTTCCCGGCGAGGGATCCGGCGGCCAGAGGGTTCGTCACGGGAGGGCTCCTTCAGATCTGGGGCCGCTCGTCGGCGGCTGGTTCCAGCCAACGACCCTACCAACAACCGGACGGACGGATCCGGTCGCGCCCGCGGTCCACCTGATAGCGTTGACGATGACCGGCGCACCGTCTCGCGCTCCCCCGGGTCACGAGGCGGCAGTCGCACGAGCCGATCCGGGAGGAATCCGCATCATGGACGTCATCACCGAGTACGCCTGGATCGCCTGGCTGGTGGTGATCCTCGTGTTCGTCATCATCGAGATCCTCTCGCTGGAGTTCACCTTCCTGATGCTCGCGCTCGGCGGGGTCGTCGGGTTGCTCTCCGGCCTGGTCGGAGCCCCCTGGTGGTTGCAGCTGCTCATCGCAGCGGCCGCCGCCGTCCTCCTGCTCCTCGCCGTCAGGCCGCCGCTGCTCCGCGCGTTGCAACGCGGTGCGGACCCGGCCAGGAGCAACATCGACGCGCTGCTCGGCATGCCAGGGCTCGTCATGTCCACGGTCACCCCGCACGGCGGCCAGGTCAAGCTCGGCAACGGCGAGGTCTGGACCGCCCGCACCCCCCTTGACTCCCCCGCGTCCTCGCTGGAGCCCGGCACCCGCATCATCCTGTCCGTCGTCGACGGTGCCACCGCCGTCGTCGTCCCCGTCCCAACCCACCCGGCCCCGCTGGGCGAGCAGAAGGAGCAGTCGTGAACGACATCTCATCAGGAGCGATCATCGGCTGGGTGATCGCCGCCATCGTCGTCATCTTCGTGCTGGTGGTGCTGTTCCGCTCCATCCGCATCATCCCGCAGGCGAGTGCGGGCGTGGTCGAACGGCTCGGGAAGTACCACAAGACCCTGCTGCCGGGGCTCAACCTCCTCATCCCCTTCATCGATCGCCTGCGGCCGCTCATCGACCTCCGCGAGACCGTCGTGTCGTTCCCGCCCCAGCCGGTGATCACCGAGGACAACCTCGTCGTCTCGATCGACACGGTCGTCTACTTCCAGGTCACCGACGCGCGTGCGGCCACCTATGAGATCGCGAACTACCTGGGTGCCGTCGAGCAGCTCACGACGACGACCCTCAGGAACGTCGTCGGCGGGTTGAACCTCGAGGAGGCGCTCACCAGCAGAGACGAGATCAACAGCAAACTCCGGATCGTCCTCGACGAGGCGACCGGCAAGTGGGGCATCCGCGTCGGCCGCGTCGAGCTCAAGGCGATCGACCCGCCGCTCTCGATCCAGGACTCGATGGAGAAGCAGATGCGCGCCGAGCGGGATCGCCGCGCGCTCATCCTCACCGCGGAGGGTACCAAGCAGTCCGCGATCTTGACCGCGGAGGGTGCCCGACAGGCGGAGATCCTCCGCGCCGAGGGTGACGCTCAGGCCGCCGTCCTGCGGGCGCAGGGTGAGGCCTCGGCCATCCAGACGGTCTTCAAGGCCATCCACGACGGCGACCCGGACGAGAAGCTCCTCGGGTACCAGTACCTGCAGATGCTCCCGAAGCTCGCCGAAGGTCAGGCCAACAAGCTCTGGGTGATCCCGAGTGAGCTGACGGAAGCACTGAAGGGCATCGGCTCCGCGTTCGGACCCGGCAACACGCGCGACCCCGCGGCCGCCGCTCGGTCTGCTGCAGCCGCCGCCGCGGCGCCGCCCTTCACCCCGTCGACGTCGTCGGCCCAAGCTCCGACCACGCCGTCGGCGTCCACGCAGGTACCCGGTCACCCGGAGTCCTGAGCACACGGTGGCGGCATCGAGCCTCACCTTCTTCCAGCCGGCCGGTCCTCGCGTGTTCGCGCATCGAGGGCTGGCCGGTCCCGGTGTTCCGGAGAACACCCTCTCGTCCTTCCGTCGGGCCCTCGCCGCGGGCGCCGACTATCTCGAGACCGACACGCACCGTACGCGCGACGGGCATGCGGTCCTCTTCCACGACGGGTCCTTGCGCCGGATCACCGGCGATCCGAGACCGATCGCCGAGTTGGACCTGGCGGAGCTCCAGCAGATCGACCTCGGCGGTGACCACGTCCCGACGCTCCACGAGGCGCTCATGGCCTTCCCCGAGGCGCGCTTCAACCTGGACGTCAAAGACGCTGCCGCTGCGCTGCCGTCCGCCGAAGCCATCCTCCGGGCCGACGCGCGCGACCGGGTCCTCGTCACCTCGTTCGACGAGGGTCGGCGCTCGGCGGTGCTGGACGCGCTCGGCGGCGACGCCGGATCGGCGGACATCCCCACCTCGGCGTCGGCGGCGATCCTGCTCCGGGTGCTGCCGACCGTCGCCCTCCACCTCGGCGACACGGCGCTCCGGTGGGCGCTGGGCGGTGTGCACGCCCTGCAGATCCCCGAGCGGTATCGCGGCGTCCCCGTCGTGATCGGACGGCTCCTGCGGCGGGTACACGCCCTCGGCGTCGAGGTGCACGTCTGGACCGTCAACGACCCGGCCGACATGCGGCGTCTCCTCGATCTCGGTGTCGACGGTCTCGTCACCGACCGGTGTGACCTCGCCCTCGAGGTGCTGGGCTCGCGCTGAACGACGCCTGACCGGAGTGGTCGCACTCCATCGGCTGCGAGCTGGGCGTGACCTGGGAGCCGGGTGGGTGAACGGAACACTTTACCCAGCTTGTGGGTTTATAACTGTGCATGCCGAGCGAGAGGAGACCACACAATGGCAGATCGCAGTTTGCGCGGAATGCGCTTGGGCGCCCAGAGTCTACAAACGGAAGAGGGCGTCATATTCTCGGCGCGGAGCAACCACACCTACCGGTGTCAGAGTTGTGAGCGCGAGACCACGATGACGTTCGCCGCCGACGCGGAAGTCCCCGAGTTGTGGGAGTGCCGGCACTGCGGTGCCGAGGCGGTCCTGCTCGTCGACTCACAGCCGGTGGTCGTCGACCGCGGCGATGTGAAGATCCCGAGGAGCCATTGGGACATGCTGCTCGAACGTCGCTCGCGCGATGAGCTCGAGGAACTGCTCGAAGAGCGACTCTCCTACCTGCGTGCGCGTCGCGGCCAGCAGAAGAGCGCGTAGCCCCGAGCCCCCAGGCCTCCCCTCGATCGGCTGATCCGACTTCGGATCAGCCGATCGTCATGTCTGGGCATGGACCGGCTGGATCCCTCACTGCGCTCGTCGTCGGACCCGTGCCGCGAAACCGGCGAGCAGGAGGGACGCGAGACCCATGCCCCCGATGAACCCCTCGAGCTGGTGCCCGAACGCCATCGACGGCGTCACCGTGTCGGCGAGCGGCACATCCGACACCATCGAACCGGGCCGGAACGCCGGGATACTGTCGATCGTCGCCCCGTCCGGACCGATGATCTGACTCGTGCCGACGGTGGAGATGTTCACGACCGAGCGCGCGGACTCGATCGCACGCAGCCGGGCGATGGCCAGCTGCTGCTGATTCTCGTCCGTCTGGCCGAAGTCCGCGTTGTTCGTCTGCGCGAAGACGACGCGCGCCCCGCCCGCCACGGCGTCGCGGGTCAGCTGGTCGTCGGCGATGTCGAAGCAGATGCTGATGCCGGCGAGCACACCGTCGATGTCGAAGACGTTGTCCTTCGTGCCCGGCGTGTACTCGCGCTGGATGAGACCGATGAGGTCGGGCGCGAACGGCTCCCAGAAGTCGCGGTCGGGGACGTACTCCCCGAAGGGCACCGGGTGCTTCTTGTCGTAGACGTCGCGGACACCGTCGCCAGCATCCCAGAGCAGCGACGAGTTGAAGTAGCGGTCGCCCCGTTCGGAGATCGCGCCGACGACGAACGGTGCATCCATCCGTCGGCTCAGAGCGTCGAGTGCGGCTGCGGACTGCGGGACCCGCTGCGGATCGAGGTCGGCGCTGCCCTCCGGCCAGACCACCACATCGACGTCCGCATCGATGACGCGCAGGGTCTCGTCGATCTGGGTCTGCATGACCGTCCCAGGGGCCGCCGCATCGAAGTACCCCGCGGGGCCGTTCCCCTGGATCGCGGCCACCCGGATGCTCCCGGTCGTCGTGGTGGGCCAGGCCGGCACGAGCAGGACCGCGAGGACGGCGAGGACGGCGGTCCCGACCCGGGTGACGGCGGGGAGATCGGCCGTGGCGGCCAACTGGAGCGCCAACGCGACGAGGAGCACCATGAGGAACGACAGGCCAGAGAACCCCACCCATGCGACCAGCGGTGCGAACGGGCTCTCCGACTGGCTGAGCGACATCCTCGCCCACGGGAACCCGCCGTACGGCCAGGTGCTCACGAGCGTCTCCCTGGCCGTCCAGAGCGCGGCGACGACGGCCGCCGTCAGCCAGACCCGCCCGGCGACACCGGGGAACGCCCGAGGGAGCCAGCGGTAGGCAAGCGTCACGAGGACTGCTCCCAACCCGAAGAACATCGCCTCCAGGGTCGACAACGCCGCCCACGGGACGGGGCCGAGGTACGCCGTCGCCCACTCGATGTGCACCAGGTAGAACGACTCCCCTGCCAGGAACCCGACGAGCAGGGCACCCCAGACGCTCCGACCCATGAGGGTCAGGAGGACGAGCGCGATGCCCACGAAGGTCAGCGGCCAGACACCCCGATCGGGGAACCCGCCGTCCAGGATCGGGCCCGCGGCGATGGCGACCACGACGGCGAGCCACAAGGGAAGCGCCGGGCGTCCGTCTCCTGGTGCTTCGATCGGGATGGGCCGCGCGCTCCGATGCATTCCAGCGATCACAGCGAGCTGTACGCGACGATGCCGCGGCGGATCGAATCGAGCGCCTGACGCGAGGTCCGACCGACCGGCCCGTCGACGATGCGCAGCTGGTCGAGCAGGTCTATGGTCTGCTTGCACCACCGCACGAAGTCACCCGCGGCGAGTTCCGCCTCGATCAACACCGTGTCGAGGTTGGCACCCTTCGCCCACTGGTGCATCGCGAGGGAGAGTCCCGTGGAGATCGGGTTGCTGCCGGGCAGCCGGTGCTCGCGTTCGCTGTCGTCGAGCCGACTCCAGATGTCCTGCGTCCGCTCGAGCGCCGAGCGGAACGGTCCACGAGGCAGGAAGCGCTCGGGTGTGTTCTGCTCCTCGCGTCGCGGCTCATAGACGATCGCCGCAGCCATCGCCGCGAGCGATGCCGCGTCGAGCTCGTTCCAGGCGCCCGTGCGCAAGCACTCCGCGACGAGGAGGTCCCGCTCGCCGTAGATCCGCTTCAGGGTCCGTCCGGGGGCGGCGACGACGACGACCCCGTGCTCGTCCCGGGTGAGGTACTCGTACTCGAGGAGCACGTCGACGACGCGGTCGAACACCCGGGTGACGGCGCCTGTGCGCGTCTGTATCTGCTGCCGCAGTTGATCGGTCTGCTTCTTGAGTTTGAACCACCGCTCCGCCCAGCGCGCGTGATCCTCGCGATGCGGGCACACGTGGCAGGCGTGCGCGCGCATCCGCTTGCGGAGTTCGGCGAGCTTGCGCTGCCGTCGATCCTTGGACGCCCGAGAACCGTTCGGCTCACCCTTGCGCTCGAGGTCGGTGAGTTCGCGTCTGATGCCGGCGTACTCGATGAAGTCACCGAGGTGACAGGACATCGACCGCTCGTATCCCGCGAGGGAGGATTCCTGCTCGCGCACCTTCCGGGCGATCCCCACGACGGCGCGGTCGGCTTGGAACTGCGCGAACGAGGACTCCAGGATCTGACGTGTCCGCTGACGTCCGAACTGGTCGATGAGGTTCACGGCCATGTTGTAGGTGGGGCGGAAGCTGGAGTTGAGGGGGTAGGTGCGTCGAGAGGCCAGGGACGCGACCGACTGCGGGTGCAGCCCCTCGGTCCACTGGATCACCGCGTGGCCTTCGACGTCGATGCCCCGACGACCGGCCCGTCCGGTGATCTGGGTGTACTCCCCCGGCGTGATCGGCACTCTGGCCTCGCCGTTGAACTTCTCGAGTTTCTCCAGGACGACGGTCCTCGCGGGCATGTTGATGCCGAGTGCGAGGGTCTCGGTCGCGAAGACGACCTTCACGAGTTTCCGGCGGAACAGTTCCTCGACGACCTCCTTGAACGCCGGCAGGAGGCCGGCGTGGTGGGCGGCGACGCCGCGCTCGAGGCCGTCGAGCCACTCCCAGTACCCCAGCACCGCGAGGTCCTCGTCGAGCAGGGTCCGGCAGCGTTCGTCGACGATCTGACGGATCTCGTCGCGTTCGTGCGCCTCCGTCAGGCGGATGCCCGAACGGAGGACCTGCTTGACCGCCTGGTCGCAGCCGACGCGGCTGAAGACGAAGAAGATGGCGGGAAGCAGATGGTGGTCGTCGAGCATCTGGACGAAGTGCCCACGGTCGAGCTTCTCGGTGCGGTGCGGAGCGCGCCGCTGGTTGTAGCGGCTGACGTCCTTGTACTGGCGGCTGTTGGGTGCGCGTCCGCCGAACTGTGCCATGCGCACGAGCTCCGGGTTCACCTGGTGGGTGTCGGCGAGGCTCGGCGCGGCGAACAGGTCGACGAGCTTGTTCCGCATCAGCACGTGCTGGGTCAGCGGCACCGGGCGCTCTTCGGACACGATCACGGCGGTGTCGCCGCGGACGGCCTGGAGCCAGTCGCCGAACTCCTCGGCGTTCGACACCGTCGCGCTCAGCGACACCATGCGGACCGACTGCGGGAGGTGGATGATGACCTCTTCCCAGACCGCACCTCGGAAGCGGTCCGCGAGGTAGTGGACCTCGTCCATGACGACGAAGGCGAGGTCGGTCAGGGCGTCCGAGTCCGCGTACAGCATGTTGCGCAGGACCTCGGTGGTCATCACGACGATCCGGGCGTTCCCGTTGACGTTCGTGTCGCCCGTGAGCAGTCCGACGTGTTCCGAGCCGTACTCGGCGGTGAGCTCCTGGAACTTCTGATTGCTGAGCGCCTTCATCGGCGTCGTGTAGAAGACCTTGCCTCGTGCTCCGTGCATGGCGAGGGCGATGGCGAACTCGGCGACGATGGTCTTGCCAGCCCCCGTCGGCGCGGCGACGAGCACGCTGCTCCCCTGCTCGATCCGTTCGCAGGCCTCGAGTTGGAACGGGTCGAGGTCGAACCGCTGCCGTGCCCGGAACTCCTGGAGCCGCGGGGTCGCGTTCCGGACCGCCGCCGCCCGATACCGCTCGGCGGGGGAAGCGGCGTCAGTCATACGAGGCCCTTGCTGTCGAGTTCGGTGTCGATGCGCAGCTGCCGTTTCGCAGCGCGGCGGTCGTGCAGCCACGCGACACCGTAGGCGGCGAAGTACAACACGACCATGGGGATCGCCAGCACGAACATCGACACGATGTCGGCCGCGGGCGTGGCGATCGCGGTGAAGAGCACGATGACGAGGATCGCCACGCGCCATGCCTTGATGATGGCGGCCGCTGAGAGGACGCCGACGAAGTTCAGGAGCACGAGGAACACGGGGAGGACGAACGCGACCCCGACGGCGAGCACGAGCTTCAGGACGAAGTCGTAGTACGTCGTGGCGTCGAGGAAGTTGGCGGCCGCCGCGGGCGTGAAGCCGAGCATGAGTTCGACGATGTGCGGCAGCACGAACCAGCCGGCGTAGCAGCCGGCGAGGAAGAGGGGCACGGCCGTGGCGAAGAAGCCGACGGCGTACTTGAGCTCTTTCCGCGTGAGGCCGGGGACCAGGAACGCCCAGATCTGGTACAGCCACACGGGGCTCGAGAGGACGACGCCCGTGGTGAGGGCGATCTTCATCCGCAGGTCGAAGGCACTCGTGACGTTCGTGAAGTTCAGGAAAGCCTGACCGCGGTCGTCGGCGATGACGAGGATCGGTGCGCTCATCGCGTCGATGATCCACTCCGAGGCGATGAAGCCTGCCACCATGCCGACGATGATGCCGATGGCGGAGTAGAAGAGACGCTTCCGCAGCTCGACGAGATGCTCGCCCAGGGACATGCGCCCCTCGCGATTCTGCTTCTTCGGGCGCCGCTCCGTCATCGCCATGGCTGTGTCGTCCGTCGTTCGACAGCGGTTTCGAGGCGCACTCGTCGGGTGCCAGGTGCTGGCGTCATCGGGCTCGCGTGATCCTCGGCGTTACGGCTTGACGGGCGGGTCGGTCGGCTTCTGCGGGGCCGTGGCGGCCGGAGTCGGCTCGACGGGCGCAGTGCCCGCCGGCGGGACCGGCGTCGTGGCGTCGCCCGCAGCGGGCTCGTCGTCGCGCATGCTCTTGACCTCGCTCTTGAAGATGCGCATGGACTGACCGACACTTCGGGCGAGCCCGGGGAGCTTCGGTGCGCCGAACAGGAGCAGGACGATGAGGAGGATGATGACGAGGTGCCATCCGGTGAATGCGTTGCCGAACATAGTCTTCGTTCCTGATCTTCGAGGTCGAGGTTCCCCCACTCTACCCTGCATTGGCCTGCATACCGCCGGAAGTGCGCGCCGTCAATCCGCGGCGACGGCGGGGTACTGAGCGAGCCCGGCAGCGGCCCAGTCCGCGACGGCGTCCCGGGCGTCCGCCGGCCCCAACACGGTGATGAGTCCGGGATGGGCGGCGACGAGCCGTTTGAGGCCGTGGTGGTGCGCGAGACGAAGCGTGGCGGTCACCTCGCCGTCGGCTTCGTCGGACCCCGCCGGGGTGTTTACCGCACCGTCGACGGAGACCACGTAGTCGTCGATGAGTGGGAGGACGGAACGACGCACGAGCACCGTGACGTTGCGGTCGGAGTCACTCGGCTCGAACAACGCCGTCGGGACGACGACCTCCGCCTCGTGGAACACGACCTCGGCTTCGCTCTGTCGGAGCTCCGTCATCCGATCCAGTCGGAAGCGTCGCGTCGCCTCTCGGAGGTGGCACCACCCGTAGAGGTACCAGTCCTGATCCTGGGACTCGAGACGGAGCGGGTCGACGAGCCTCGCCTCGGTCGAACCACTCGCGTCGACGTAGTCGAACGCCACGCTGCGTCCGACGGCGAGTGCGGCGCGGATGATGCCTACGGCCCGGGCCGAGTACGACTCCGTGACGGCGAGCTGGCCCGGTGCCGACGAGGCACCGCGCGCCAGTTTCGCCATGACCCCGCCGATGACGTCGCTGTCCACGAACTCCGGGAGCCGCTGCAGGGACTGGAGACCGGCGATGAGTGCCGACGCCTCTCTCGCTGAGAACCGAGGACTGTCGTCGAGGGCGACCCGGTGGGTGAGGACGATCTCGTCGTCCTCCTCGAAGCTGCCCCAGTCGATGTCGAAGAGGTCGCCCGCGAGATACTGCCGCGTGTCGCCAGGGACGCCCGACACGGTGAGGAGTTCGACCGCCTCGCGGATCTGGCGCGGTGAGAGGCCGAAGTGTCGGGCGGCCTCCTCGACCGTCACCCGCTCGCGGTCGATGAGGTACGGGACGAGCGACAGGAGGAAGATCAGTTTGTCTTGAGCGCGGGGTGCTGCCGGTCGCTTAGCCACGGGTGGCCTCCTTCGGCTCCGGAGCGTCATCGGTGTCGGTGTGTCGGGCGACGACGAGCCTGAGTCTCGCCGCTACGGCGTCCGCGAGCGCGGGCGGGTCGACGACGAGGACCTCGGGACCGAATCCGGCGAGTTCGTCGGCGAGGATGTGGTGGTCGAGGTAGGGGATGGTGAGTTCAGCGTGGTCGGCGTCGGCCAGGCCGTATCGGTTGCCCAGACGCGCGGCGGCATCGGTCCCCGGTCGGACGCGCACCACGGCGCGCTGCGAGGATGAAACCCGCCGAAGACCTTCGATGGCGGCGGCGGCGTGATCGACGTCGTCCGCCGGGAACGACTCACCCGTCGGCTTCACCGGACCGACGATCCGCGACAGGAGGAATGTCCGCGGTTGGTCGACCGCGCGGTCGGTCGCGTACAGGTGCCATCGCCCCTCGTGCTGGACGAGCGCGAGGGGTGCCACGGTGCGCACGCGCGGGCGCTCCTCCCCTGGTTTCAGGTAGGGGAAGGCGACGACGGCGCGCCGTTCCAGTGCGGCGTCGAGCGGTTCGAACGAGGCCTCACGCGTGCGCAACCGCGGGGCGTACCCGATGATCGGTTCGTCAGGCTCGATGCCGAGCGACCGCAGCTTCGTCATGGCGCGCTGCGACTGGCCGGAGAGCGAACCCTCGCGCCATACCGTCGCCGCCAGCGACAGCAAGGACAGCTCCGCCGGGGTGAACCGGACGTCGGCCGGCAGCTCGTACGCACCCTTCGGGATCCGATAGCGCATCGACTGGTTGTTCCCGGGTTCGCCCGGCTGTTCGATCGTCTCGAGGGGGACGCCGAGCTCGCGGATGTTGTCCTTGTCGCGCTCGAACTGGCGTTCCAGGCTGGCGTTGCCACCGCCGGCCGAGTACTGCTGCCGGTACCCCTGCACGGTCGACAGGATCTCGTTCTTCGTCAGGCCGGTCTGGGTGGCGAGGAGGGCGAGCACGAGGCTGAAGAGCCGCTCCTCGACCGGCACCGGCTTCGGGGACTCGCGGGCTGAGGACACCGGTCCAGTCTACCGACGGACGGCCCGCCTCCCCCCTGCGACGCGGGTGGGAGACGGGCCGTCTCAGCTGTGAGCAACGGTTACTGCGTCGGGGGCTGTGTCCCCAGCACATCGATGACGAACACGAGGGTCGCGCCGCCCGGAATGGTCCCGGACCCCTGGTCGCCGTAGCCGTCCTTCGGTGCGACGACGAGGATGATCTGGGAACCGACCTTCGCTCCCACCACCGCATCGTTGAACGCCTTGATCATCTGGCCGCCGTCAGCCTGGAAGACGAGGGGCTGTCCCTTCTCCCAGCTGCTGTCGAAGACGCTCTTCTGGTCCCACAGGACGCCGGTGTAGTTGACCATGACCTGGTCGCCGGCCTTCACCGTGGCCCCGTCGCCCACGCGCGACAGCGTCTGCTTCGTCTCGGCCGGCGCCGAGGCCGCTGGGATCGTGATCCCGGGCTGACCACTCGGCGCGGTCACGACAGACGGGAACCCCGACGGGATCGGTCGCTCCGCGCCGTCCGCTTTCGGGAGCGCGGCACTGTGGACGTCAGCGACGAGGATGATCGTGTCGTCCTTCTTGAGACCGATCGCCTCGTTGGCTCCGGCCTCGCCGAAAGCGTCCTTCGACGAGATGGCCGCGACGACGCGTGATCCCACCGTCGAGCAGGCGAGTGCCTTCGTGAACCCAGCAGGGTTCCCGGCCAGGGCGATCAGCGAGGCCGCAGGGCCGGCGAAGTCGGTCTGCTGCAGGACCTCGCCGGTTCGACCGTTGAGGAGCATCAGGTTCACGCCCACCGTGCCGTCGGCCTCGACCAGCGCGCCGTCGCCCTTGATCACGATGTCGCGCTCGGTGGTCTTCGTGTACAGCGGCTTCGGCAGCTCGACCATCGGCTTCGCGCCGAAGTCTCCGGAGACCGTGATGAGCTTGGTGGCGTCGCCGGCGGACGCCGCCGCGTCGCACGAGGCCGAGCCAGGAGCGGTACACCCGGTGAGGGAGACGAGCAGGAGACCTGCTGCGGCGATGAGAGCTGGTGCAGTGCGCACGGATCCTCGTTTCGGTGGTACGGGTGGGACGGCAGGTCGCCGTCGCACAGTTTAGTCGACGTGGACGGCGGTCAGCGCGCGTCGCCGTCGACCGGCTCGGAGACCTGCGATCCGGTCATGTCGTCCGGATCACCGGCACCGGCGTCGAGGCCACGGGCGCGGGACAGTTCGGCGCTCGCACCGGCGCTCCTGGCGCGCTTCCGCAGGATCTTGGCGCTCGCGGACCGCTCGCCGAGGGCTCCCGGCGTCCACAGCTCGACGTCCTCCGCACTGAAGTCGCTCTTGGACGCCCGACGCTTGAGTTCCGGGAGGACCGTCCCCGGCGCGAGCTTGCGCGCGGTGATGAGGAATCCGGTGTGGCCGATCATGCGGTGGTCCGGCCGCACCGCCAGCCCTTCGACGTGCCAACCGCGCATCATCGTCTCGTTCGACTGCGGGTTCGTGAATCCGCCAGTTCCGCGGATGGCCTCGGCGACGCGGGACAACTGGGTGACGGTCGCGACGTAGCAGAGGATGACCCCTCCGGGCTTGAGAGCCTCCCAGGCGACGTCGAGGCACTCCCACGGCGCGAGCATGTCGAGCACCACACGGTCGACGGACTCGGCCGGCATCGTCTCCGGCAGGGTCTCCTGGAGGTCACCGACCGTGACCGACCAGTTCTGCGGGTCGTAGCCGAAGAAGGTCGCGACGTTGCCTCGGGCGACGTCGGCGAACTCGTCGCGCCGTTCGAACGACGCCAGACGGCCGGACGGTCCGATGGCGCGGAGGAGCCAGAGGGACAGGGCGCCCGAACCGACGCCGGCCTCGACGACCGTGGCGCCCGGGAAGATGTCGGCCTGGCCGATGATCTCGGCGGCGTCCTTCGGATAGATGATGGCCGCTCCGCGCGGCATCGACATGACGAAGTCCACGAGCAGCGGGCGCAGGGCGAGGTGTTCGATGCCCTCGGTGTTGGCGACGACGCTGCCGTCGGGCAGACCGATGATGTCCGTGTGCGCGATCATCCCGCGGTGGGTGTGGAAGACCTTGCCGGCCTCCAGGGTGATCGTGTTCCGCCGCCCCTTCGGTCCGGTGAGCTGGACGCGGTCGCCCTCGCGGAACGAGCCGCTGTTCGCCGGCTGGTGGTTGGAGCTCATCGCTGTACTGCCTCTGTCTCGGGGTGGTGGGTGGCGGGCGCCGCGTGCGCGCGGAGCGCTGCGAGGTCGGTGACCGTCCGCCCGGCGAGTGTGTCCCAGGTGGTGTGGTGTGGGCCGGCCGGGATCGGCACGATGTGCGGGACGGACACGGCGATCGTGCCCGCAGCGAGGGCGGAGGCGAGCCCGGTCGCCGAGTCCTCGATCGCGATGCACTCGGCTGGATCGACGCCGAGTGCGCGGGCGGCCCGCAGGTACGCGTCGGGATGCGGTTTCGGCTGGTCGACCTCGTCGCCGGCCACGATCAGGTCGAACGCGTCGAACGGGATCCCGGCGGCGATGTCCTCAGCCATGGACCGGATCGACATCGTCACGAGCGCGGTCGGAACGCCGGCCTCTCGGAGCTCACGCAACAGCTCCTGTGCACCCGGACGGAACGGCACGCCGCGCTCCTGGATGAGCCGCCTGACGTGGTCCGTGAGGTGCGCGACGATGGTGTCGGCGTCCAGCGCCACGCCACGGCCCTGGAGGATGGCCGCGGAGTCCCACAGGCCGTTGCCCACGAGGAGCAGGCCGTCTTCGTGCGTCCAGGTCCCGCCATGGGCCGCGACCAGCTCGGTCTCGGCCTCCATCCAGTAGGGCTCGGTGTCGACGACGGTGCCGTCCATGTCCCAGAGGACTGCAGCGGGGAGGAGAGTGGTGGTCACGGGGTGCCATGCTACCGGGTGGCGGAGCGCCTATCCTGGATGGATGGTCGCGGGAGGTCCCCGAGCATCGAGGAGTGAGACGTGACGGAACACACCAAGGAGCCACTGGGCGGTCGCCTGCTCGTCGTGGCGTTCGAGGGCTGGAACGACGCCGGTGAGGCGGCCAGTGGGGCGGTGCGCGTCCTGCGGGATTCGCTAGCGCTCCGTCCCCTGCTCGAGATCGACCCCGAGCCCTACTACGACTACCAGTTCAACCGCCCCACGGTCGGCGTCGACGAGGACGGCAAGCGGTCGCTGACCTGGCCGGGGACCACGATCTCCGGGCCGGACCCTGTCGCGTCCCGACCGGCGACCCCGCTCGCCGAGGACGCCGCACTCCGCGTCAGCGAGGGCGGTGGTGAGCACGTCTACGTCCTGCTCGGCGCGGAACCGTCCCGCGGCTGGAAGGCGTTCGTGGACGAGATCCTCACGGTGATCGCCGAGGAGCGGATCACGACCATGGTCATGCTGGGCGCGATGCTCGCCGACGTCCCGCACACTCGGCCGATCTCTGTCTTCGCCTCGAGCGAGAACGCCGAGCTGCGACAGGCCCTCCAGCTCGAACGCAGCACCTACGAGGGTCCGGTCGGGATCCTCAGCGTCCTCGCCGACGCGGCGGAGCGACAGGGCGTTCAGAGCCTGTCGGTCTGGGCGTCGGTCCCCCACTACGTCCACAGTGCGCCGTCGCCGAAGGCCGTCCTCGCGCTCATCGACAAGCTCGAGGAACTCATCGACGTCGTCATCCCGCGCGGAGCGCTCATCGAGGAGTCGGGCGAATGGCAGAACGGGATCGACACGCTGGCCGCCGAGGACGAGGACATGGCCGCGTACATCCAGCAGCTGGAGCAGGCACGGGACACGGTCGAGTCGCCTGAGGCGAGCGGCGAGGCGATCGCGAAGGAGTTCGAACGGTACCTCCGACGCGACGAGGGCAAGGGCGACGAGCCCTGGCGCAAGGACCGCGACTAGGCCGCGGTCCCAGGAGACCGCGGCGTCACGAGGGCGCCCGGGGTCAACGCACGCCGAGCAGTGCGTCGATGGTCGATCGCACCAGGCCTGCGTCGTCGACACCGGTGGTCGCTGCGTCATCGACCAGTGCGATCGCACCGGGCGTGTCGAGGTCGTCCGCGAGCCGGACGCGGATCGCTTGCAGGAGTCGGTCCGCTGAGGCTCCCCCGACAGCGTCCGCCGAGAAGGACGAGCGCCAGGTCGCGAGTCGCCGGTCGGCCTCGGTGAGGTCCTCGTCGTGCCACTCCCAGTCGCTGCGGTAGTGGTGCGCGAGGATCGCCAGCCGGATCGCGGAGGGGTCGGCGCCGTCGGCGGCCAGACGGGAGACGAGGACGAGGTTGCCGAGCGACTTGGACATCTTGGTGCCTTCGTAGGCGACCATCCCGGCGTGGTTGAACACCTTGGCGAGCGGACGACCGGACAGGGCGGCGGCGTGGCCGGCACTGAGGTCGTGATGCGGGAAGACGAGGTCTGAGCCACCGCCTTGGACGGTGAAGTCGGAACCGAGGTGCTCGAGCGCGATGACGGAGCACTCGATGTGCCACCCGGGCCGTCCTCGGCCGACGACGGAGTCCCAGCTCGGCTCTCCGGTGCGTTCCGCCCGCCAGAGCAGCGGGTCGAACGCGTCACGCTTGCCCGGTCGGTCGGGGTCTCCCCCGCGCTCGGCGAAGAAGGCCGCCATCGTCGCCTCGTCGAGACCGCTCTCGGCGCCGAGGTGCCAGACGTCGTCGGCCGCGGCACGGACGTCGAAGTAGACGTCGTCCCCAGTCGCGCTGTCCGGGGTGTCGACCGGGTAGGCGACACCGCGCTCGAGGAGGAGCGCGACGGCGTCGGCGATGGGTCCGATCACCTCGGTGACCGCGACGTAGTCCTCGGGCGGCAGGATGCTGAGCCGTTCCATGTCGCTCCGGAAGAGTTCGACCTGGCTCGCCGCGAGCTCACGCCAGTCGACACCGGTCGCGTTCGCACGTTCGAGGAGCGGGTCATCGACGTCGGTGATGTTCTGGGCGTAGTGCACCTCGTATCCGGCGTCGAGCCAGACCCGCTGCAGGGTGTCGTACGCCAGGTAGCTCGACGCGTGACCGAGGTGCGTGGCGTCGTACGGCGTGATGCCGCAGACGTACAGCCGCGCCGTGCGTTCCGCCGAAGCCTCGATGAGCCTGGCACTCGGGGTGTCCCAGAGGCAGGGAGCCGTGCCGGATCCGGGCAGCTCGGGGACGACCGGGGCGGACCAGGCCCTCATGCGGCGATCACGCCGGTGCCGAGCAGGACCAGCAGGACGACGCCGAGGACGATGCGGTAGACGACGAAGGGCAGGAAGCTGCGCTTCGAGATGTAGCTCATGAAGAAGGCGATGACGGCGAGCCCCACGACGAAGGCGATGACCGTCGCGATCAGGGTCTCGACCGGGCCGTAGGGGCTCGGTTCGCCGATGCTCTTGAACACTTGGTAGAAACCGCTGCCGAAGACGGCGGGGATGGCCAGCAGGAACGCGTAGCGTGCTGCGGCGCGTCGTTCGTACCCCATGAAGAGGCCGGCGGTGATGGTCCCGCCGGAGCGGGAGACGCCGGGGATGAGGGCGAGCGCCTGGGCCCCGCCGAAGATCGCCCCGTCGCGGTACGTCAGGCTCTTCAGCCGACGCTTCTTCGCACCGACCGCGTCGGCGACGCCGAGCAGGACACCGAAGACGATCAGCATGACCGCGACGATCCACAGCGACCGGAAGGTCGTCTCGATCTGATCCTGGAACAGGAGACCGAGGACGACGATCGGGAGGCTGCCGATGATGATGAGCCACCCCATGCGGGCATCGGCGTCATCGCGCGGGATCTTGCCCACGAGCGCCTTGCACCACGAGGAGATGATCCGCACGATGTCACGCCAGAAGAAGACCACCACGGCGGCCTCGGTACCGATCTGGGTGATCGCGGTGAACGCGGCCCCTGGGTCCTTCGCGCCGGGGAGGAACTCCCCCAGGATGCGCAGGTGCGCACTCGAGGAGATCGGGAGGAATTCGGTCAGCCCTTGGACGAGTCCGAGGATGATGGCGTTGATGAGGTCCACAGCGCACCTTTCTGGAGCCGTGAGGCTCAGTCTGCAGCCGGATGGCTGGTGTTCGGCCGGATCCGGCGTTCGTCGGCGGGACGGCTCGCGGAGCGCCCCGCAGCGCAGTCGGCGCGGAAGCGATCCGTGGTTTTCTCAGTAGTCGAGGAGGAGGTCCGTGAGGACCTGCCTGCCGAACCCTAGCGCGTCGAGCGGCACCCGCTCGTCGACGCCGTGGAACATCGCAGGGAAGTCCAGGTGTTCGGGCAGTCGCAGCGGCGCGAAGCCGTACCCCGTGATGCCGAGCAACGACAGCGCCTTGTTGTCGGTCCCTCCGGAGAGCATGTACGGCAGGACGGGGGCCCCGGGGTCGTGGCGTCCGAGCGTCTCCACCACCGCGTCCACGAGCGGCCCGGAGAACGGCGTCTCGAGCCCGATGTCGCGGTGCATCACGACGATCTCGATGTCCTCCCCCACGATCTCCGCGACCCGCGCGAGGACGGCGTCCTCCTCGCCGGGAAGGGTGCGGATGTCGACGAGCGCCTCCGCGCGATCGGGGATCACATTGTGCTTGTACCCCGCCTGCAGCAGGGTCGGGTTGCTGGTGGTGCGGAGGGAGGCCTGGATGAACCCGGATGCCGTCCCCGTCGCGAGGGCGAGCTCGTCCGGCCCCAACCGCTCCGGCGTGGCGCCGAGGATGGTCGCGATCTCCCGGAGCAGCTGCTCCGTGGTGTCCGTGAGGCGGATGGGCCACTCGGTCCGGCCGATCGCGGCGACGGCCTCGGCGAGACGGGTCACGGCGTTGTCCTGGACGTAGCGGGATCCGTGGGCCGCCCGGCCCGTCGCGACCAGCTTGATCCAGACGAGGGCCTTCTCAGAGGTCTGCAGCAGGTAGGAGCGCCGACCGCCGAAGGTGATCGAGTAGCCGCCGACCTCGCTGATGGCCTCGGTCGCGCCGGCGAACAGCTCGGGTCGTTCCGTCACGAGATGGTGCGAGCCGAACACGCCGCCGTTCTCCTCGTCGGAGAACATCGCGACGACGAGATCGCGTTCCGGGCGACGGCCGCTGCCGAGGATCTCCCGGAGGGAGGCGAGGATCATCGCGTCCATGTTCTTCATGTCGACGGCCCCGCGCCCCCACAACAGGCCGTCCTTGATCTCGCCGCCGAACGGGTCGACGGACCAGTTCGCCGGATCGGCGGGCACCACGTCGAGGTGACCGTGCACGACGAGCGCAGGCTTCGACGGGTCCGTGCCTGCCACGCGGGCGACGACACTCGTGCGGCCGGGCGCCGCGTCGATGAGCTCAGGCTCCAAGCCGAGGTCCTTGAGGTACGCCTCGACGTACTCGGCAGCCTCCGTCTCGCCGTTGGAGCGGCCCTCGCCGTAGTTCGTGGTGTCCATTCGGATGAGGTCCCGCGCGATCCGCGTGGTCTCGTCGAGCTGGGGAGCGGATGCGTCTGAGCCGGAGGTCATGCCTCAACGCTACCCGCCGTTCCGGTCGGCTGCACTCGCGGGCTCCGGTGCCCGGTCCGCCCCGAACGGTGATGCGCCAGGTGCCTTGAGCGACGGGGTGGTGAACGGGTGCCGAAATCCGTGCTAGAGTTTCTTCTCGTGCCCAGCGAAAGCCGGACACGATCACAACACGCGCGGGTGGCGGAAATGGCAGACGCGCTAGCTTGAGGTGCTAGTGCCCTTACGGGCGTGGGGGTTCAAGTCCCCCTTCGCGCACACCGTGTTGAGACGGCGAACGGCCGGAGCGAAAGCTCCGGCCGTTCTTGTTTTCCCGCCGGACTCCACGAGATGCCGATACCCGAGATCATCGCTCCGTGACCGGCAGATGCCTGAGGTCTCGTCCTCAGTGACCGTGCCCGAGCCGACGGCGGAGCAGATCGATCCGCGCCTGCAACTGCGTGACACTGGCCTGAGCCACCGCGGGCCCGCCGCAGACGCGTCGGAGCTCGGCGTGCACCAGCCCGTGCGGTTCCTTGGTGTGCTTCGCGTAGAGCCCGACGAGCGTGTTGAGGACCTGACGCTGCTCCTTGAGCGTGCGGTACAGGGGCGCCGGGATGTCCGCCTCCGGCTTCGGCGATCCGGCGTTCTTGTCGACGAACGCACCACGCTTGGCCTGACGGCTCTGCCGCTGGACGAGGAGCTCGTGCACCTGCTCCGGTTCGAGCAGCCCGGGGAACCCGATGAAGTCGAACTCCTCCTCCGTGCCGGGCTGTGCGAGTTCGCCGAACTCGTCCCCGTCGAACACCACGCGGTCGAAATGCGCGTTCGACGACACCGCCTGCCAGGTGAACTCGTCGAGGAGGGAGTCGGACGCCTTGTCCTCGCGTTCCGCGGCCGCCATCATGGCGTCCTCCGGATTGAAGAGGTCGCCTTCCGCATCCGGGTCGCTCGGCCGGTCGAGGGCATGGTCGCGCTCGAGTTCGAGCTTCTCCGCGAGGGCCATGAGGTTCGGGACGTTGGGCAGGAAGATGCTGGCGATCTCACCGCGGCGTCGGGCCCGCACGAACCGCCCGATCGCCTGGGCGAAGAACAGCGGGGTGGCCGAGGAGGTCGCATACACGCCGACCGCGAGTCTCGGGACATCGACGCCTTCGGACACCATGCGCACGGCGACCATCCAACGCTTCGTGTTCGAGGAGAAGTCGGCGATCCGGTCGCTGGCCTCCTTCTCGTCCGACAGCACGACCGTCGGCGCCTCGCCGGTGAGGTCGTGGAGGATCGCTGCGTACGCGCGCGCGGTCGTCTGGTCGGTGGCGATCACCAGGCCGCCCGCGTCAGGCACCGACTGCCGCACCTCGGAGAGCCTGAGGTCGGCCGACTTCAGCACCGCGGGGATCCAGTCGCCCTGCGGGTCGAGGGCGGTCCGCCAGGCGGCCGAGGTGATGTCCTTCGTGTTCCCCTCGCCGAGCCTGGCCTCCATCTCGTCGCCGGCTTTGGTGCGCCAGCGCATGTGCCCGGCGTAGACCATGAACAGCACCGGGCGGACGACGCCGTCCTGGAGGGCTCGCCCGTACCCGTAGTTGTAGTCGGTGACGGAGGTCCTGATGCCCTGATGGTCTGGCTGGTAGACGACGAACGGGATGGGGGCGGTGTCCGAGCGGAACGGCGTCCCCGTGAGGGAGAGCCGACGCGTCGCCCGCGAGAACGCCTCGTGGATGCCGTCGCCCCAACTGAGTGCATCTCCCCCGTGATGGACCTCGTCGAGGATGACGAGGGTCCGGGCGGAATCGGTGGCGCGCTGGTGCACGGGCGGGTTGGCGGCGACCTGGGCGTAGGTGACGGCCACGCCGTGGTAATGACGGCCGAACACCTGGTCGCGATTCGCGAAGTTGGGGTCGAGCCGTATCCCGACGCGACTGGCGGCCTCGGCCCACTGACGCTTCAGATGGTCGGTCGGCGCGACGACGGTGATGCGGTCGACGGTACCGCGATGGAGGAGCTCGGACGCGAGTCGCAGCGCGAAGGTGGTCTTACCCGCCCCGGGCGTCGCGGCCGCGAGGAAGTCGCGGGGTTCCGTCGTGAAGTACTGCTCGAGGGCCTCGGCCTGCCAGGCTCGAAGCTTGCTCGCCGTGCCCCACGCTGCCCGCTCCGGGAAGGCCGGGGAGAGGTGTTCGGCTGCGGACCCGCCCAGGTGCTGGGGAGAAGAGATTTCCGCGTTCACTGGAGACCAATGTACCCGACAGGACCGACCCCGCCGACCAGGGAGGGTGGTGCTCGGGAGCACCGCATCTCCGACTCACGACTGATCCGCGGGCTCCGGGCCAGGCGTACCCTGGAGAGTCCAGAGGGACAGCAGGAGGAAGCACGCATGACCGAACAGCACCATCCTTGGTCGAGGTACGTCGCCATCGGCGACTCGTTCACGGAGGGGATCGGCGATCCGGAGCCGGGGGTGCCGGGCGGACACCGCGGCTGGGCGGACCGGGTGGCCGAGGTGCTCGCCTCACAGCACCCGGAGTTCGCCTACGCGAACCTCGCGGTCCGGGGCAAGCTCGCGCGTCAGATCCTCGACGACCAGGTCGAGCCGGCCCTCGAGCTGCATCCCGACCTCATCACGATCTCCGCGGGCGGTAACGATGTGATCCGACCGGGCACCGACCCGGACGACATCGCGAGGCGCCTCGAGCAGGCGATCATCCGGCTGCGGAGCGATGGCGCGACGGTCGTGCTGTTCACGGGTGTCGACGTCGGCTTCTCCCCCGTCTTCCGGAGCATCCGAGGCAAGGTCGCGATCTACAACGAGAACCTGCGGGCCATCGCCGCCCGGCACGGGTGCGTCATCGCCGACCAATGGGCGCTCCAGACGATCCAAGATCCGCGCATGTGGTCACCCGATCGCCTCCACCTGAACGCCCTCGGGCATCACGAGGTCGCTCGGCTCGTCCTCCATGCGCTCGACGTGGACAACGACCTCAAGCCCCTGCAGCCGGAGCCGCTCCCCGCGCGCAGGTGGCGCCAGGCGCGGACCGAGGACCTCGCCTGGGCGCGGGAGTACCTGGTGCCCTGGGTCATGCGACGGGTGCGGCACCAGTCGTCGGGTGACCACATCAGCGCGAAGCGACCCCTCGCGGGCCCGTTCGCTTCGGCGGTCGCTCAGGACCAGGAGCTCGACGTCTGACGAGGCGGCGGGCACGTCATCGCCTGCCGGGCGGTCACGGGTTGGTCAGGCGCCACCATGGGGTGACGGGCGCGACGTCCGCGTCGAGGGCGATCGGGACCTCGATGGTCGCTGCACCGCCCTCGGCACCGGCTCCGACGGTGTAGCTGAGCGTCCCGACGGTCGATCCTGTGGCACCGGCTTCGATCGCCCGCGCACGCGGCTCCACCGTGATCGGGGTGTCCTGCCAGACGAGGACCGAGGCGTCGGAGGCGACGACGACCTTGGCGGTTTCGCCCCACGCCGTGTCGTACGAACCGACCGGGGCGCCCGCGGTGGCGAGCTGCACCTGGTGGAAGCCGGCGGGCACGCTCTGGAGGAGCGACACGACGGCGTCGTTCAGCACGGTGTGGTTGTCGGCGCCCAGGATGACGCCGACGACCGTGACCGTGCGACCAGCGACCTGCAGGTCCGCGGAGAAGAGCAGGCAGGCTCCGGACGCGTCGTCCGTGCCGGTCTTCAGGCCGGTCACCCCGTACCGTCCGAGGAGCGCGTTGGTGTTCTCGACCTCGCCGATCGCCGGCAGGGTCGCCGTGGGCTCGCTGACGATGGACGCGAGCGCGGGGTCGGCGAGGACGAGCTTGCCGATGGTCACCAGGTCGCTCGGGGTGCTGACGTTCGTCTCGCCGAGGCCGCTCGTGTTGGTGACCGTCGTGCCCGTGAGGCCTCGGGCGTCGAGCCAGGCTCGGGCCGCCTGGAGATAGGCGTCCACCGAACCGAACGCCCAGACGGCCAGTGAGATGCTGTAGTTGTTCGCGGACGGCAGGAGGAGGGCCTCGAGCATCTGACGCTGCGTGAACACGGAACCGGCGACGACGGGCGCCGCAGAGCCGTTCTCCGCGATCGTGTCGTAGTAGAACCCGACGTCCGCGTCCGTCAGAGTGATCGACGGGCCCTGATCCCCCGCGGCGAGGGGCTTGGCGTCCAGCACCACGAGGGACGTGATGGTCTTCGTGATACTCGCGATCGGGAACGGCGTCTGCTCACCACTCGAGGTCAGGACACCATCGAATCCGACAGCGCCGAGTGCCCCGCGCCCGAACCCCGGCCAGGACACCGGCGTGGCCGGCTGCACCAGCGTCGACGTGAGGGCTTCGGGAGCCTCCAGGGTCGCCGCGGCTGCGGGGATGGGCCGGAGGAGCGCCCCGCCGCTGTAACCGAGGATGCCGATGACGATGGCGAGGATGCCGAAGACGGCGAGACGGCGGCGGCGATAGATCTGTCGTCTCGTGAGTGGCACCCGGTCATGGTACCGGGCATGCCTGCGCATCCCCTGCGGCGCCGTGCCGGGCGCGTCGGAGCTCAAGCATCCCACGGGACCCTCAGCGCGTGCGCAGCTCCCACAGGGCGACGGCGCTGGCGGATGCGACGTTCAGTGAGTCGACGCCGTGCAGCATCGGGATGGTGACGATCGTGTCGGCGGATGCGAGAGCGGAGGCGCTCAGCCCGTCGCCCTCGGCACCGAGCACGATGGCGAGCCGGTCGGGAGCCGTGCGCGCGTAGGTGTCGAGGTCGACGGCGTCGTCGGACAGGGCGAGCGCCGCAGTCTGGAACCCGGCGTCGTGCAGGATGCCGGAGGCGACGTCCCATTCCGGGAGACGGGTCCACGGCACCTGCAACACCGTCCCCATGCTGACGCGGACGCTCCGACGGTACAGCGGGTCGGCGCAGCGCGGGGTGATGAGGACGGCGTCGGCCCCGAGGCCTGCGACGGACCGGAAGATCGCGCCGACGTTGGTGTGGTCGACGATGTCCTCGAGGATGACCACGCGCCGGGCATCGGCGAGGAGCTCTGCGGGGTCTGTGAGCGGAGGGCGGTGCATCGCCGCGAGGGCGCCACGGTGCAGGTGGAAGCCCGTCAGCTGCTCGAGCAGCTCGGGCTCGCCGACGAAGACCGGGACGTCGTGGTCGGCGAGGAGTGGCGCGACGTCCTCGAGCCACTTCTCCTGCAGCAGCACGGAACGTGGCCGGTGGCCGGCACGGAGCGCGCGTTCCATGACCTTCGTCGACTCGGCGATGTACAGGCCGCCTGCTGGTTCGGACACGCGCCGCAGGGCCACGTCCGTCAGGCGTGCGTAGTCGTCGAGTCGTCCGTCGTCGAGATCGGTGATGCGGGTGACCTGCATGGGAGACGTCCTCTCGACGCGGTGTACGACCTCCACCTTGCCAGAGTGGGAACACGATCGAAAACGAGGCCGTTTAGACTCAGGAGCAGTGATGGCCCGGAGCGCTCCGGGCGTCGCGGACCGACGGGACGGAACAGGATGAGCACGCTGACCGCAGCAGGGGATCCCGCTGACGAGACGGCCGAAGCCGGGCTCGACCGGGTGATCGAGTTGCTCGCGGACCGACGTGTCGCGTTCCTCACCGGGGCCGGCGTGAGCACGGACTCGGGGATCCCCGACTACCGCGGCCAGGGCGCGCCGGTGCGGACGCCGATGACGGTCGACCAGTTCCTCTCGAACGACGATGCTGCGCGCAAACGCTACTGGGCCGGCAGTCACCTCGGGTGGAAGCGGTTCGACGGCGCGCGCCCCAACGCGGGCCACCGGGCGATCGCGCTCCTCGAGGAGGCCGGGATCGCCGACGGCGTCATCACGCAGAACGTCGACGGCCTCCACGTCCGCGCGGGCTCCCGCCGCGTCGTCGACCTGCACGGGTCGATGGACCGGGTCAGTTGTCTCTCCTGCGGGCAGAGCTACGCGAGGTCGAGCATCGCCGAGCGCATGACCTCCCTCAATCCGTGGCTCGACACCGAGACGGACGTCACGATCAATCCCGACGGTGACGCCGAGGTCGGGCGGGTGGACGAGATCGTCGTCCCGGTGTGCACGGTCTGCGGCGGCATGCTGAAGCCGGACGTGGTCTTCTTCGGTGAGTTCATCCCGACGGAGAAGTACGCCGAGGCCGCGGCACTCGTCAGGGGTGCCGACGCCCTCGTGATCGCCGGATCGTCGCTCGTCGTGAACTCGGGCATCCGACTGCTCGAGCTCGCGCGTCGGAAGCGACTCCCGATCGTGGTCGTCAACCGGGGTGTGACGAAGGCCGACGGCCGTGCCGACGTCAAGCTCGACGCCGGCGCGAGCGAGACCCTGACGGCGATCGCGGCACGACTCCTGCCGGACGGGTTCACCAGTGTCGTCTCGCAGGAGGCGACGGACGCCTGAGCGTCAGCGTCCGTCCGGCTCCCCCTCCAGGAAGGCAGTGAGCCGCTCGGCCGCGTTGTGCGGCTCCTCGTAGTGGATCAGGTGGCCGACGGCCGGGATCACGTGGAGCTGAGCGTCGGCGAAGCGCTTCGCGAGCGCGAACTGCGCCGCCACCGGGGTGATGTCGTCACGCTCGGCGGCGATGAGCAGGGTGCGGCTCGGGATCCGGTCGGCGTATTCGCTGACGTCATGACTCACCGAGGCCGTGAAGGACTCGAGGACGACCTCGCGGTCGGCGAAGGCGCTGAAGTACTGGTCGTGCTGGGCGTGGATCCACCGCCGGAGCGCCGGGTCCTTGGTCTTCGACATCGCGACGCTCATGATCCTGACGACACCCTTGTTGCGGAGGAAGGCGAATCCCAGGCGCTTCGGGAGCTTCGCGGACGCCCAGTAGTAGAACACCGCGAGCCTCGTCAGGACGCCTCTGGGGCCTTGGAGTGCCGGTGCGGCGATGGGATTGATGAGGACGAGGTCGTCCGGTCGGAGCCCGCCGGCGACGGCGGCACTCGAGACGATCGAGCCGAACGAGTGCCCGAGGAGGACGACGCGTCCGGAGAGGTCCAGTTCTTCGAGGAACCGGCCCAGCCAGGCGGCGTAGCCCTCGACGGAGTGCGTGCCGTCCGTGAAGGGCGCAGAGCTACCGAAGCCCGGGAGGTCGGGGGCGACGATGCGGAACCCGGAGAGTTGCGCGACCACCGGTTCGAGACCGTGGTGGTCGCCGCGGAACCCGTGCACCATCACGATCGTCGTCGAGGCCGCTTCGTCGCCGTAGTCCCAGAACCGGGTCTCCGCGCCGTCCACGATGAGCGAGCGCTCGCGGACGGGGATGCGGTCGAGCTGGTCGGCGTACGGTGATTCGACGGGCATCCCCTCAGTGTACGGAGTCAGGCTCCGCGTTCCCGGATCAAGCGGACCGAGCCGGCTCGGCGTGGCACGGTCCCCTGTCGGAGGTGCGTCATAGGGTGAAGGCGTGAACACGGTCGATGCGAATCCCCACTGGACGGACCGCCTCGCGGTCTTCGATCTCGAGACGACGGGGATCGAGGTGGAGACGAGTCGCATCGTGACCGCCTTCGTCGGCGTCATCGCGGCCGATGGTTCGATCGAACGGTCCTGGGCGTGGATGGCGGATCCGGGCGTCGAGATCCCCGCTCGTGCCGCCGAGATCCACGGTGTCAGCACGGAACGTGCTCGGGCGGAGGGGCGGCCGTCACCGGTCGTCGTCGGCGAGATCGTCGCCACCCTGAACGAGTTGTTCGCCGCTCGCCTGCCGGTGGTCGCGTACAACGCCCCATACGACTTCTCGCTCCTGCATTTCGAAGCGGAACGCCACGGCGTACCCTCGATCGCCGTGCCGAGCCCCGTCGTCGACCCGTTGGTCCTCGATCGTCGCCTCGACACGTTCCGGCGCGGCAAGCGGACGCTCGAGGTCGTCGCTGCGCTCCACGGTGTCCCGCTCGAGGGGGCGCACGACGCCGGCGTCGACGCGGTCGCGGCCGGACGGGTCGCGCAGGCCATCGGTCGTCGGTACGCGGACGCGCTCCCGACGAACGTGGACGAACTGCACGAGGCGCAGCGCGCCTGGTCCCTCGAACAGGCGGAGAGCTTCCAGTCGTACATGCGCCGCGTGCGCGATCCCGAGTTCGTCGCGGACGGCGCGTGGCCGATCCGCACCGGTCGCGACGTCGCGCCGTCCGAGGCGCCCATCATCGTCCCGGCGGATCAGCTTCCCCTCGGTATCTGAGTCGCACCGTCCGGTCGGACGACGACAAAACGCCCCGATCCGAGGATCGGGGCGTTTCGTGTACAGCGGAGCGGACTACTTGCCGAAGCCCTTGAAGCGCTGGTTGAACTTCTCGACGCGGCCGGCCGAGTCCATGATGCGCTGCTTGCCCGTGTAGAACGGGTGCGACTCGGACGAGATCTCCACGTCGATCACCGGGTAGGTGACGCCGTCGAGGTCGATCGTCTTGCCGGACGAGACCGTCGAGCGCGTGAGGAACGTCGCGCCGGAGGCGAGGTCGCGGAAGACGACGGCTTCGTACGTGGGGTGGATGTCAGATTTCATCAGCAGTCCTTGTTGAGTGGATGGTGTGGGTAGTACCCGCGCTCGGAACTCCAGGCACGAGGCAGAAAGCTCTTGGCTCCGCGAGCCAAAGGTCGACTTTACCAGACTCGGCGCGCGTCTGCTCGCCGAGGGCGATCGACGCGCCGAGGTGTGGTCGTCAGACCGGGGCGACGGCCGAACGGCCGGCGCGGGCGGAACGGGCGTGGAAGCGTCCGTCCTCCTCGGTCAGTTCGATCGGGAGGTCGAACGTCTCGCTGAGGTGTTCCGCCGTCAGGGTCTCGGCGATGGGTCCCGCCGCGACGATGCCGCCGTCCCGGACGAGTAGCACATGGGTGAAGCCGACGGGGATCTCCTCGACGTGGTGCGTCACCATGATGATCGCCGGTGAGTCGTCCGCGCTCGCATAGCCGCCGAGCAGTTCGACGAGTTCCTCGCGGGTGCCGAGGTCGAGGCTCGCCGCCGGCTCGTCCAGGAGGAGCAACTCCGGGTCCGTCATGATCGCGCGGGCGATCTGGACGCGCTTCTGTTCGCCGTCGCTGAGCGTGCCGAAGCGACGGTCGGCGAGGTGGTCGAGCTTCCACTCGGCGAGCACCCGCGACGCACGCTTCACGTCGATGTCCTCGTACTGCTCGACCCAGCGTCCCGTGACCGAGTAGGCGGCCGTCAGGACCACGTCGAGGACGGTCTCCTCCGGCGGCACCCGCTTCGCGAGCGCTGAGGAGGCGAACCCGATACGGGGACGCAACTCGAAGACGTCGACGCGACCGAGGGTCTCGTCGAGGACCGACACCGTGCCCTTGGACGGGTGGATGAGCGTCGCGGCCAGCTGCAGGAGCGTCGTCTTCCCGGCGCCGTTCGGGCCGAGGACGATCCATCGCTGGTCGCCCGTCACCGTCCAGTCGACACCGTCGAGGATGGGGTTGAGATTGCGGACCACGGACACATCGGAGAACTGCAACACGCTCGGCATGGTCCTAGCCTATCCGGACCCGGTCCTCGTACGTCGCCCTCCAGGACCGACCCGTGAAGGGCGTCAGACGAGGCTGCGGTACAGCTCCGCCGTCTGCGAAGCGATACGGGACCAGCTGAAGTCGGACTCCGCGCGGCGACGACCTGCGGCCCCGTACGCCCGCGCCTGCGCCGGATCCTGGACCACCTCAGTCAGGGTGGCGGCGAGGTCGGCGACGAAGCGCTCGGGGTCGAGCGGGGTCCCGGTGCCGTCGGACGCCTGCGCGAGCGGGACGATCCGGCCCGTGACGCCGTCCTGGACGACCTCCGGGATGCCGCCGGTCCCCGTACCGACCACCGCGGCCCCGCAGGCCATGGCCTCGAGGTTCACGATGCCGAGCGGCTCGTAGATGGACGGGCACACGAAGGTGGTGGCGGCGGTGAGCACGGTGCAGAGTTCGTGGCGCGGGAGCAGCCGTTCGATCCAGACGACCCCGGTGCGCTCCTGCTGCAGCTCTTCGACGAGCGCCTTGACCTCGGCGAGGATCTCCGGGGTGTCTGGAGCGCCGGCGCACAGGATGAGCTGGACGTCCGGCGGCAGCAGTCGGGCCGCGCGGAGCAGGTACGGCAGGCCCTTCTGACGGGTGATCCGGCCGACGAAGACGACGGACGGACGGGACGGGTCGATCCCCACGGAGCGCAGGAGGTCGTCGTCGACCCGAGGCTGCCAATCGGTGAGGTCGATGCCGTTGTAGATCACCTGGACCTTGGCCGGATCGAGGCTCGGGTAGGAACGCAGGATGTCGCGGCGCATGCCGTCACTGACCGCGACGACGGCCGCGGCACCTTCGTAGGCGGACTGCTCGATCCAGCTCGACACGCGGTACCCGCCACCGAGCTGCTCTGCCTTCCACGGCCGCAGCGGCTCCAGGCTGTGCGCCGTGACGACGTGCGGGATGCCGTGCAGGAGAGAAGCGAGATGCCCGGCACCGTTCGCGTACCAGGTGTGCGAGTGCACGAGGTCGGCCCCCGCGACGTCCTGGGCGATGAGGAGGTCCGTCCCGAGGGTGGTGAGCGCTCCGTTGGCGCCCTGGAGTTCGGCGGGTACGCCGTAGGCGACCGTGTCGGCCTCATCGCGAGGAGCACCGAAGCACCGGACGGTCACGTCGATGTCGCTCCGGAGGGATTTCACCAACTCCGCGACGTGGACACCTGCTCCGCCGTAGATCTCCGGCGGGTACTCCTTTGTCACAAGATCAACTCGCATGTCTAGACGCTAGTACAGGTCACCTCCGGCATCTATTCTGAAGCCATGGCCGCCTCAAAGAAGATTTTCGGAATCGTCCTCGCTGGTGGGGAAGGGAAGCGGTTGATGCCGCTGACCGCGGACCGCGCGAAACCGGCCGTACCGTTCGGCGGGCAGTACCGTTTGATCGACTTCGCGCTGTCCAACCTCATCAACTCAGGACTCACCCAGATCGTCGTCCTCACCCAGTACAAGTCCCACAGCCTCGACCGCCACGTCTCGCAGACGTGGCGTCTCTCCGGGCTGCTCGACTCCTATGTCGCATCCGTGCCGGCGCAGCAGCGCCTCGGCAAGCGTTGGTTCAGCGGCTCCGCCGACGCGATCCTCCAGAGTCTCAACCTGATCCGCGACGAGAAGCCCGACATCGTCGTGGTCGTCGGCGCGGACCACGTGTACCGCATGGACTTCGCGCAGATGATCGAAGCGCACATCCAGTCCGGTAAGAAGGCCACCGTCGCGGCGATCCGTCAGCCGATCTCCCTCTCGGACCAGTTCGGCGTCATCGACGTGGATGCGGACGACCCCACGACGATCGCGCGCTTCCTCGAGAAGCCTCTCGATGCTCCCGGTCTGCCCGACTCCCCCGGTGAAGTGCTCGCCTCCATGGGCAACTACGTGTTCGACGCGGACGCACTCATGCAGGCGGTCATCGACGACGGCGAGGTGACGAGTTCGAACCACGACATGGGTGGGGACATCGTCCCGTACTTCGTCGACCGCGGAGAAGCAGGCGTGTACGACCTCCAGCGGAACGATGTGCCTGGGTCCACCGACCGCGACCGCTACTACTGGCGCGACGTCGGGACAATCGAGTCGTTCTACGAGGCGCACCAGGACCTGATTTCGACGCTCCCGATCTTCAACCTCTACAACCGCGACTGGCCGATCTTCAGCTCGCAGCTGAACTCGCCGCCGGCCAAGTTCGTGCGGGACGCGAAGGGCAACCTCGGCCAGACCATCGACTCGATCGTCTCGCTCGGATCCCTGCTGTCCGGCGCACACATCGAGCGCAGTGTCCTCGGGCCCTGGGCGCTCGTGGAGTCGGGTGCTCACGTCTCGGACTCCGTCGTGTTCGACAAGGTCCACATCGAACCGGACGCCGTCGTCAAGCGGGCTATCCTGGACAAGGATGTGGTGGTCACCTCCGGCGCGAGTGTCGGAGTCGACCACGACCGGGACCGCGCTCGCGGATTCACCGTCACCGAGTCCGGTCTCACCGTGGTTGGCAAGGGAGTACGCGTCGTTCCATGAGTACCGAGCGTTCGGCAGTGGCGGATCCCGAGGCAGCACTCCCCCCACAGGCCGGACGAGGCGTCCGGTTCCTCGCGGTGCTGGACGCCGACTCGACGCTCATCGAGAACGAGGTGATCGAACTCCTCGCTGAGGAGGTCGGCAGTCTTCCCGAGGTCGCCGCGATCACGGAGCGGGCGATGCGCGGCGAGCTCGACTTCGCCGACAGCCTTCGGGCGCGGGTGGCGACGCTCGCCGGCCTGCCGGTGGACCGCATCCCGGTGATCGCCCGGCGGATCCGGACCACCCGGGGGCTCGAGCGGCTCATCGACGGGCTGCACGCCCACGGATCGACCATCGGCGTCGTCTCCGGCGGCTTCCACGAACTCCTCGATCCGCTTGCAGCGACTCTCGGCCTCGACCATGTGCGGGCGAATCGGCTCGAGACGGCAGACGGTCGGCTGACCGGCGGGCTGAGTGGGCCGATCATCGACGCCGCGGCCAAGGCGGACGCGTTGCAGGAGTGGGCCGCCCTCGACGACGTCCCGCTGGCACGGACCGTCGCGGTCGGCGACGGCGCCAACGACCTCGCCATGATGGAGCTCGCCGGCCTCTCCGTCGCTTTCAACGCGAAGCCGATCGTGCGTCGGCACGCGGACGTCGTGGCCGGGCGGGTCGACCTCGGCGACGTCCTACCGCTCCTCGGCCTCGAGCGCGCGCACCAGGGCCGCTGAGCCGGCCCCGGCGCACACGCGACCAGCGGCGGTCAGTGCCCCATGCCGAGGCCGCCGTCGACCGGGATGACCGCCCCGGAGATGTACCCGGCGTCATCGCCGGCGATCCAGGTGACGACCTTCGCGACCTCGTTCGCACTGGCGAACCGGGCGGCGGGGATGCTCTTCTTGTACTCGGCCTGCGTCTCGGCCGGCAGCTCAGCGGTCATGTCCGTCTCGATGAACCCCGGCGCGACGACGTTCGCCGTGATCCCGCGTGCGCCGAGCTCGCGGGTGATGGAACGCGCCATGCCGACGAGGCCGCTCTTCGAAGCGGCGTAGTTGACCTGGCCGGCGGAACCGTAGAGGCCGACGACACTCGAGATGAGGACGATGCGTCCGAACCGCGCCTTCAGCATGCCTTTCGACGCTCGCTTGACGACCCGGAAGGAACCACCCAGGTTCGTGTCGACCACCCGGTCGAAGTCGTCCTCGGTCATCCGCATGAGCAGGGTGTCCTTCGTGATGCCCGCGTTGGCCACGAGCACCTCGACCGGACCGAGCTCGGCTTCGATCTGCGTGAACGCCGCGTCCACCGAGGCGGCGTCCGTGACATCCGCACGGACCGTCAGCGTCCCGGCGGGTCCCTCGCCCGATCGCGCGGTCACGGCCACCCGGTGCCCCTGCGCGACGAACTCCTCGGCGATGGCGAAGCCGATCCCCCGGTTGCCTCCGGTGACGAGGACGGTGCGTGGTGCGGTCATGGTCGATTCCTCTCCTGCGGCGGGACGGACCGATTCGAGCGGCGGCCGTCGAGGTCCGTGGCGCTCCGGCCGCGGACCCGTACCAGCATATGGTGGTCTCCGGTTCCTCCCGGGCACTTCAGGGCATCGAGCGCCCGTCGAGAGCGTAGGCTGAGAGTGGCATGAAGCAGCAGAGCATCACCTCACTCCCACCGGCGCCCGAACAGGAGCGCCGGCAGCGGCTCATCAAGTACTCGATCACCATGGGTGTCCGGTTGCTTTGCCTCGCCGCGCTCCCGTTCGTGCAGGGCGGTTGGATGTTCGTGGTCGCAGCCGGCGCCATCTTCCTCCCCTACATCGCCGTGATCATCGCGAACGCCGGGTCGCTGCCCTCGCAGGGCGCCATCGAGCGCCCCAGCGGTGTCGTGGTGTCCCAGCGGCCGACCATCGTCGACGACTCCGTCCCTCCCCGCCCGGCCGACCAGGCATGATCGGGTTCGGAGCCGAGCCCGACGGGGTGATCTGTTCTCGTGCCGGGTGCCGTGCCGCGGCGGACTGGCGGATCGAGTGGCGGAATCCGAAGATCCACACCGGAGACCGCGTGAAGACCTGGACCGCCTGCGAGGATCACGTCGACTTCCTGGAAGCCTTCCTCGAGGCCCGTTCCTTCCCGCTCGAGCGGATGCGTCTCGCCCCGGCGGTGGGGTCGTGAGCGCCGGATGGCGATTCGCCTTCAGCCGTCGCTGGCTCGGGTACCTCGGTGTCGCGATCGTCTTCGCGATCGTCTGCGTCCTCCTCTCCAATTGGCAGCTCGCGCGGGCGAGCGAGAAGGAGGAGGAGGTGCAGCGGATCGCCACCAACTGGGATGCGACCCCCATCCCCCTCGACGAGGCGCTCCCGTCGCTCGACTCCTTCAGCGTGGCCGACGAGTGGCATCCGGTGTCGATGAGCGGCACCTACCTGACGGACGAACAACTGCTGGTCCGCAACCGTCCCCGGAACAACCAGGCGGGCTTCGACGTCCTCACCCCGCTGCGCTTGGCGAACGGCGACGTCTTCATCGTCGATCGCGGCTGGGTCCCGGCGGGCGACACGCTCGACGCTCCGGAGTCAGTGCCTGCTCCCCCGTCAGGCGAGGTCTCGGTCGTCGTCCGGATCCGTCCGGGTGAGCCGACGCTGCCGGGCCGCGGGGCCGCCGACGGCCAGGTGGCGACGATCAACCTGCCACAGATCGCTGAACTCCGTGGGGAGACGGTCTACTCGGGCGCCTACGGCATGCTGCTCTCGGAGCGCCCGGCGCCTGCGGAGGCTGCGCCTCTCGGCCCGATCAAACCCGAGCCGAACGAGGGCATGCACCTGTCGTACGCGCTCCAGTGGGTGGTCTTCGCGCTGATGGGTTTCCTGTTCCTCGCCTACGCGATCCGCCAGGAGTACCGCATCCTGAACTCCGACGATCCGAAGGAACAACGGCGGGCGGCTGCACGCGCGGAGCGCCTCGCCAACAAGGCGAGGTCCGACGCCGACATCGAGGACGAGATCCTCGAGTCGCATCACTGATCCACACGTCCCGACGGATGCGCCAGAGGGCCGTGCCGGGCCCGTGACGCACACGGGCCCAGCGCGTCAGGCCAGGCTGACGAGGTCCTGGTAGTCCTTGTTCCAGTGGTCCTCGACGCCGTCGGGCAGGATCAGGACCCGCTCCGGGTTCAGCGCCTCGACGGCGCCCTCGTCGTGACTGACGAGCACGACCGCTCCCTCGTAGTGCGCGAGTGCGTCGAGGATCTCCAGCCGGCTGGCCGGGTCGAGGTTGTTGGTCGGTTCGTCCAGCAGGAGCATGTTCGCTCCTGAGACGACGATCATCGCGAGCGCGAGTCGCGTCTTCTCGCCACCGGAGAGCACCCCGGCGAGCTTGTTGGAGTCATCACCCGTGAAGAGGAACGATCCGAGCACCTTGCGCGCTTCCATCTCGGTGATGTTGGGCGATGAGGACACCATGTTCTCCAGGACGCTGCGCTTGACGTCGATCGTCTCGTGCTCCTGGGCGTAGTAACCGATCCGGAGCCCGTGACCGGGCTCGAGCTGACCGGTGTCGGGCTGGTCGACGCCGGCCAGGATCCGTAGCAGCGTCGTCTTGCCTGCACCATTGAACCCGAGGATGACGACCTTCGAGCCGCGGTCGATCGCGAGGTCGACGGCGGTGAAGATCTCGAGCGATCCATAGCTCTTCGACAGGTTGCTCGCCATGAGCGGCGTGCGACCGCAGGGGGCAGGGGTCGGGAACCGCAGCTTCGCGACGCGATCCTGGGCCCGGACCTCCTCGAGGCCGGAGAGCATCCGCTCCGCGCGCGCGACCATCTGGTGCGCCGCGGCCGCCTTGCTGGCCTTCGCGCCGAACTTGGCCGCCTGGAGCTGGAGCGCGGTCGCCTTCTTCTCGACGTTGGTGCGCTCCTTCTTCCGGCGCTCCTCGTCGGCCTCGCGCTGCCGCTGGTAGTTCTTCCAGTTCATGTTGTAGATGTCGATGACCGTGCGGTTCGCATCGAGGTAGAAGACCCGGTTGACCGTCTCCCCCACGAGCTCGATGTCGTGCGAGATCACGATGAACCCGCCCTTGTACTGCTTGAGGAACTCCCGCAGCCAGACGACCGAGTCGGCGTCGAGGTGGTTGGTCGGCTCGTCGAGGATGAGCGTCTCGGCGTCGGAGAAGAGGATGCGCGCGAGCTCGATGCGGCGGCGCTGGCCACCGGAGAGCGTCTTGAGCTGCTGGTCGAGGATGCGGTCGGGCAGGTTCAGGTTCGACGCGATCGACGCCGCTTCGGCCTCGGCAGCGTATCCACCCAGGGCGTTGAACCGGTCCGTGAGGTTGCCGTACTTCTTCATGGCGGCTTCGGCGACCTTCGGGTCGTCGCTCGCCATGGCCATGCTCGACTCGTGCATGCCGAGCGCGAGCTGGCCGAGGCCACGGGCGTCGAGGATGCGGGTGCGGGCGAGGTCCTCGGGGTTGCCGGAACGCGGATCCTGCGGGAGGTAGCCGATCTCCCCACCGCGATCGATCTTGCCGTTGGTCGGCAGGGTCTCCCCGGCCAGGGTCTTGGTCAGGGTGGTCTTCCCGGCGCCGTTGCGGCCGACGAGGCCGATCTTGTCGCCGGCGGACACACGGAAGTTCACGTGCTCCATGAGCACGCGTGCCCCCACGCGGATCTCGAGGTCGTGCACACTCAGCACAGGCATGGTCCATTTCTTCAGGTGCGTTTCGACAACGCGGGGGGTGGGGGTCAACTTCCCAGTATAAATCCTGAAATCGATGCTCGGCACCGCGGCTGTCGCGCGAGCGCGTGCGGGCGCCCGTTCGGACTCAGCGCAGTGCCGCGATCCGTCGGACGGCCTCGCTCAACAACTCCGGTGAGCAGGCGAGGTTCAACCGAGCGTGACCGGTGCCGGACGGACCGAACGGCGCGCCCTCCTGCAAGGCGACCTTCGCCGCCCGCAGGATGTGACGGGCGGGCGGTTCCGACCAACCGAGGGTGGAGCAGTCGAGCCAGGCCAGATAGCCGGCGGCGGGCATGCGGTAACCGATCTCCGGCAGCTCGGCGCTCAGGAGGTCGCCCAGCAGACGTCGGTTCCCATCGATGAGACCCAAGAGGCCGTCGAGCCACGGTTCCCCGGATTCGAACGCGGCGACCGAGGCCAGCACGCCGAACTGTCCGGTCCGCCAGAAGACTTCCACCGGCATACCGGCGATCACGCTCCGCGGACCGGCGCCAGCCGTGACCATGACCGCGCACTTCAGTCCCGCCAGATTCCAGGCCTTGCTCGCCGACAGGATGGCGTATCCGTGCGCTGCGGCCTCCTCGGAGACGCTCAGGTAGGGGACGAACCGCTCGCCGGGCTGCGTGAGTGGCGCGTGGATCTCATCGCTCACCACCACGACCCCGTAGCGGGCGGCGAGCGAGGCGACGGAGCGGAGCTCCTCGGCCGTGTGCGGGCGCCCAATGGGGTTGTGCGGGTTGCAGAGCAGGAACGCCTTCGCGCCGTTGCGGAACGCAGTCTCCAGCGCGTCGAGATCGAGGCGGAGCCCACCGGCCGGGTCCTCCGGACGACTCGAACCGCGCAACGGTACGTCGGCGACGACCCCACCGGCCTCGGCGACGAGGTCGAAGAAGGGCGGGTAGACCGGGGATGTGACGACGACCCGTTCCCCAGGGGTGATGACGCGACGGAGGATCTCCACGATGCCCATGCTGACGTCTGCGGTCGTGAAGACGGATCCGGGGTCCACCTCCCACCCCCAGCGTCGAGACGCGAAGTCCGCGAACGCCTCGGGAAGTCTCGTGCGGCTCGCCACGTATCCGGCGTCCCCACGATCGATCGCAGCGTGGAGTGCTGCGCGGATCACCGGCGCGAGCGGGACGTCCATCTCTGCGACGAACATCGGCAGGACGTCGTCGGGGTACTCGGACCACTTCTCGCTCGTCCGGGTGCGTAGGAGGTCGAGGGGGTCGGCGGATACGGTCTCGGTCATCCCTCGACCCTAACCGCGGTCGGCGGATCGGACACAACCGCCGTGAACGACGGCGACGGACGGCTGGAACACAGCCGTCCGTCGTCGTGGAGGAGCGATCAGATCGAGAAGCCGAGGGCTCGCATCATGTCGCGGCCGTCGTCCGTGATCCGTTCGGGACCCCACGGCGGCATCCAGACCCAGTTGATGCGGAACGCGTCGACGATCCCGTCGAGCGCTTGACCGGTCTGTTCCTCCAACACGTCCGTGAGCGGACAGCCGGCGGAGGTCAGAGTCATGTGGATGATGAGCGCGTCGTTCTCGTCATCCCAACCGAGGTCGTAGATGAGACCGAGGTCGACCACGTTCACCCCGAGCTCGGGGTCCATGACGTCCTTCAGTGCTTCTTCGACCTCGTCGAATCGTTGCGGACTGAGCGTTGTTACCATGTCGTTATCTTAGACCGCCTTCGCGGGCTCAGGCGCCTTCCGAGGCCACGACGGCGTCGACGAGGAAGCGGTCGTACCCTTCGTTCTCGAGCCGGTCGGCGAGCTCGGGACCGCCCTGTTCGGCGATCTTGCCGGCGACGAAGACGTGCACGAAGTCCGGCTTGATGTAGCGGAGGATGCGCGTGTAGTGGGTGATGAGCAACACGCCGAGGCCGGTGTTCTCCTTGGCGCGGTTGACGCCCTCGGAGACGATCTTGAGCGCGTCGACGTCGAGGCCGGAGTCGGTCTCGTCGAGGACGGCGAACTGCGGCTTGAGCAGCTCGAGCTGCAGGATCTCGTGGCGCTTCTTCTCGCCGCCCGAGAAGCCCTCGTTCACGTTCCGCTCGGCGAAGGCCGGCTCCATACGCAGGTTGCTCATCGACTCGCGGACGTCCTTGATCCAGCCACGGATGGCCGGTGCCTCGCCGTCGACCGCGGTCTTCGCGGTGCGGAGGAAGTTGGTGACCGTGACGCCGGGGATCTCGACCGGGTACTGCATGGCCAGGAAGAGTCCGGCGCGGGCGCGCTCGTCGACGCTCATCGCGAGGACGTCCTCGCCGTCGAGCGTGATCGAGCCGCTGTCGACGGTGTACTTGGGGTGACCGGCGATCGTGTACGCGAGCGTCGACTTGCCCGAGCCGTTCGGACCCATGATGGCGTGCGTCTCGCCCTTGCGGATGGTGAGGTCGACACCACGCAGGATCGGCTTCGTGCCCTGTTCGGTTTCGACGCTGACGTGCAGGTCGCGGATTTCGAGGACTGACATGGTGCTAGATCTCTTTCGTTGCGGTCGGGTCGATGTAGATGTCGCCGTCGATGAGCTCGACGGTGTAGACGGGGACCGGCTCGTAGGCCGGCAGGGTCAACGGCTTGCCCGTGGTGAGCGAGAACTGCGAACCGTGTGCCCAGCATTCGAGGTTGCCGTCTTCGACGAAGCCTTCGGACAGCGAGATGTCGCCGTGGGTGCAGACGTCGCCGATGGCGAACACGTCGTCAGACGCGTCCCGGACGAGGGCGATCGGCACACCGTCCACCACGACCCGCTTGGCCTGGTTCACGGCGAGCTCGTCGAACGAGCACACCTTCGTCGCCATCAGCGCTGCGCTCCGCCGTCGTCCTGTCCGTCGGCGCCCAACAGCTCTGCTTCGATGGCCGCCGAGAGGCGCTCCTGCAGTTCGGCGTCGCCGATCTGCTGGATGATCTCGAGGAGGAATCCGCGGACGACGAGTCGCCGTGCTTCGTCCTCCGGGATGCCTCGCGCCTGCAGGTAGAAGAGCTGCTCGTCGTCGAAGCGTCCGGTCGCGCTCGCGTGGCCGGCTCCGGCGATGTCACCGGTCTCGATCTCGAGGTTCGGAACGGAGTCGGCACGAGTGCCGTCCGAGAGGACCAGGTTGCGGTTCTGCTCGTAGCTGTCCGTTGCGACGGCACGGTTGCTGATGAGGACGTCGCCGATCCAGACGGACCGGGCACCCTCACCCTGCAGGGCGCCCTTGTACGTCACGCGGCCCCGGGTGTTCGGAGCGTCGTGGTGCATGTACACCTGCTGCTCGAGGTGCTGGCCGGCGTCCGAGAAGTAGACGCCCAGTGAGTCGAGATCGGAGCCCTGACCGGAGAGGTGCAGCGTGGGGTTCACCCGGACGACCTTGCCGCCGAGCGACACCACGACGTGCTTGAGGTGCGCGTCGCGGCCGATGGAGGCGAAGTGGCTCGCGAGGTGCACGGCTTCGTCGTCCCACCACTGCACCGAGACGACGGTCACGTCCGCCTGCTCGCCGACGACGATCTCCACGTTCTCGGTGAGGCGTGCGTCGCCGGAGTTCTCGATGATGATCAGGCCGCGGCTGAACGGTGCTGCCGTGATGACCGTGTGCGCGGCGCGAGGGCCACCGCCGAGCGCGCTGCGCTCGATGCGGAGGGTCTTGGGCTCCTCACCGGTGACCGAGATCGCGAGCGCCTGCTCGAAACTCGACCAAGCGTTCGCCGATGCGCGCTCCTCCGGGATGCCCGCCGATCCGACGCGTGCGTCGTCACGGCCGATCCACTCGATGCCGAAGCCGTCGACGTCGTCGTGCTGGACCGGGGTGGGCGAGCCGTCGAGCTCCCCCGCGGTGAGGTCGGTGAACTTCGCGACCGGGCTGAGCTTCCAGACCGCCTCGCGTCCCGTCACCGCTGGGAAGTCGGCCACATCGTAGGAGCTGAAGCGCTCCGATCGGGTCTGCACCGGGATGACGCGTCCTGCGCCGTCGCTGTGTGCCGTGATGCCGTGCTGTCCTTCGGTCTGAGTCGGTGCTGCAGTCGTCATTAACCGACGGATCCTTCCATGCCCATCTCGATGAGCTTGTTGAGTTCGAGTGCGTACTCCATGGGCAGCTCGCGGGCGATCGGCTCGATGAAGCCGCGGACGATCATGGCCATGGCCTCGTCCTCCGGCATGCCGCGGCTCATCAGATAGAAGAGCTGCTCTTCACTGACCTTCGACACCGTCGCCTCGTGTCCGAGCTGGACGTCGTCCACGCGGATGTCGATCGCCGGGTAGGTGTCGCTCCGGGAGATGGTGTCGACGAGGAGCGCGTCGCAGCGCACGGTGTTGGCCGAGTGGTGGGCGTTGGCGTCGACCCTGACCTCGCCGCGGTAGCCGGCGCGGCCGCCACCACGGGCGATCGACTTCGAGACGATCGACGACTGCGTGTACGGAGCCATGTGGATCATCTTGGCGCCCGCGTCCTGGTGCTGGCCGGGGCCGGCGAACGCGACGGACAGGGTCTCGCCCTTGGCGTGCTCACCCATGAGGTAGATGGACGGGTACTTCATCGTGACCTTGGATCCGATGTTGCCGTCGATCCACTCCATGGTCGCGCCCTCGGCGGCCGTGGCGCGCTTCGTGACCAGGTTGTAGACGTTGTTCGACCAGTTCTGGATGGTCGTGTACCGGACACGCGCGTTCTTCTTGACGATGATCTCGACGACCGCGGAGTGCAGCGAGTCCGACTTGTAGATCGGCGCGGTGCAGCCTTCGATGTAGTGCACGTAGCTGCCCTCGTCGGCGATGATCAGCGTCCGCTCGAACTGGCCCATGTTCTCCGTGTTGATGCGGAAGTAGGCCTGCAGCGGGATCTCGACGTGCACGCCGGGCGGCACGTAGACGAAGGAGCCACCGGACCACACGGCCGTGTTCAGCGCCGCGAACTTGTTGTCGCCCGACGGGATGACCGTGCCGAAGTACTCCTCGAAGAACTCGGGGTGCTCGCGCAACGCGGTGTCGGTGTCCATGAAGATGACACCCTGCGCTTCGAGTTCCTCGTTGATCTGGTGGTAGACCACCTCGGACTCGTACTGTGCTGCGACGCCGGAGACGAGGCGCTGGCGCTCGGCCTCGGGGATCCCGAGCTTCTCGTAGGTGTTCTTGATGTCGTCCGGCAGGTCTTCCCAGGTCTGGGCCTGCTTCTCGGTCGAGCGGACGAAGTACTTGATGTTCTCGAAGTCGATCTCGGAGAGGTCGGCGCCCCACGTCGGCATGGGCTTGCGCTCGAACAGCTGCAGGGCCTTGAGGCGCCGCTGCAGCATCCAATCCGGTTCGCTCTTCAACGCGGAGATGTCGGCCACGACCTCGGTGGAGATGCCGCGGCGCGCTGAGGCTCCGGCGACGTCGCCGTCGTGCCATCCGAACTCGTATTGGCCGAGTCCGGCGAGCTCCGGGCGATCGATCAGGATGTCTGACATGTGTCCCTCTTTCCTCCCTGGAGACAACCACCGGATGGAGGTCGTCATTCCCTCCCGTGGGACGCGCCTGATCGGAGCGGGTTGGGGAGGGGATGTGCGGGCGGCTTCTTCGCGAACCTACAATGTTCTTGAACCATGGCGCTTCTCGCGCGCACCGTGAACCTCATAATCCTACAGCTTCCTGTGGGTTGTGGGTGAGGACGATGCATACCGTCGCCGTGGCCACCGCGAACCGAAGGACCGATCCGTGTCAGACCACTCCAAGACCGCCAGTCGCGCGACGCCGCCGCGCAGCCTCCCTGAGCGGGTGCGCGCCACGCGGTTCTGGCAGTGGTTGCCGACGACGATCGACAAACGGGTCCGGGTCGTCGCCTGGCTCTCGTTCGCCTTCCAGCTCGTCCTCATCGCCACCGGCGGTGCCGTCCGATTGACCGCCTCCGGCCTCGGTTGCCCTACCTGGCCGCGCTGCACGGACGACTCGTTCGTGAACACGCCGGAGATGGGGATCCACGGCATCATCGAGTTCGGCAACCGTCTGCTGACCTTCGTCCTGGCGATCATCGTGATCGCCGCGTTCCTCGCGGTCATCCGCATGCGTCGGCAGCGGCCGGACCTCTTCCGCCTGACCCTGCTCCAGGGGCTGTCCATCCCCGCACAGGCCGTCCTCGGCGGCATCACCGTCCTCACCGGGCTGAACCCCTACGTGGTGGGGCTGCACTTCGTCATCTCGATCGTGTTGGTCGCCCTCGCGACGATGCTCGTCCACCGGGTCTACCGCGGCCCGCGTGGTGCCGTGAAGGTCATGCCCGGTTGGTACCTCGGCGTCGTCCACCTCACGAGCCTGTTCGTGGCCGTCACCGTCGTCTTCGGCATCCTCACCACGGGCTCCGGCCCCCACGCTGGCGACAACTCCAAGGAGGTGCCCGCTCCCCGCAACGGCTTCGACCCCGAGTTCCTGCAGCACCTCCACAGCTGGCCCGCCTACGCGACGCTCGCGGGCACCATCGTGCTCCTCGTCGGGGCGATCGTGCTCGGAGCTCGCCGAGGTTCGCGCGGCGTGCGAACCGCCGTCTCCGCACTCCTCGCGGTCGAGGTCGTGCAGATCGTCGTCGGGCTCACTCAGGCGCGCCTCGGACTTCCCGAGGTGTTGGTCGGTCTCCACATGGTGCTCGCGGGACTCCTCGTGGCGGCGATGACCTGGGTCGTCCTGCAGCAGCGGATCCCGGTGCGGACGGCGTCGAGCGACGAGCGTCCGGTCTCCCTCAGCGCGACGCGCTGACGGCGCCGCGCCCCTGCGTCCGCTCAGCGCGATCCGCCGACGCCTCAGCGCGAACCTGTGACGGTTCAGAGCATCCCGACGGCGGTCACCCGGACCACGGCCGTGCCGGTCTCGTCGGAGGCGTCGAGGTCGATGACGGCGCTGATCCCCCAGTCGTGGTCACCCGCCGGGTCGGCGAACACCTGGCGCACGCGCCAGACTCCCCCGGCATCGCCGACGGGACGTTCGTCCTCGTCGTCGATGACGAGGAGGGCAGGGCTCCGCGCCGCGGCCCCGGTCGGCAACTCGCCATGCTCCTCGAAGTAGGGATCCATCGCGTCTGCCCAGGCATCCGCGTCGAACCCCGCTGAGGCATCGAGCTCGCCGAGCGCGTCGTAGTGTTCGAGTGAGGCGAGCTGGACCCGGCGGAAGAGTTCGTTCCGGACCAGGACGGTGAACGCACGCCGGTTCGCGAGGACGCTGCGCGGCGTCGGCGGGAGTGCGTGGACGGCCTCGGCATGCCGTGCCGGATCCGGGTGGGACAGTTCCTCCCACTCGTCGAGCAGGCTCGAGTCGACCTGCCGGACGAGTTCGCCGAGCCACTCGATGAGGTCTTGGAGCTCTTCGTCCTTGAACTCGTCGGGGACGCTCTGGCGGATCGCCCGGAAGGCGTCCGACAGGTAGCGCAGGACGAGTCCCTCGGACCTCGACAGGCTGTAGAACGACACGAACTCGCTGAAGTTGAGCGCCCGCTCGATGAAGTCGCGGACGACCGCCTTCGGCCGGAGCTCGAGGTCGAGTGCCCAGGGCTGAGCGGCGGTGTAGCTCGTGAACGCCGCCTCGAGGAGCTCCGCGAGTGGTCTCGGGTGCGTGACCCGTTCGAGGAGCTCCATGCGCTGGTCGTACTCGATCCCCTCGGCCTTCATCGCCTGCACCGCCTCGCCTCTCGCGAGGTGCTGCTGGGCCATCACGATCTGACGGGGATCGTCGAGTGTCGACTCGACGACCGAGATGACGTCGAGTGCGAAGCCGGGTTCCGCCGGGTCGAGGAGCTCGAACGCGGCGAGGGCGAAGGGCGACAGAGGGGCGTTGAGGGCGAAGTTCGGTTGCAGCTCGACCGTGAGACCGATGACGACCTCTCCCGTGTCTGGATCGGTGGTCTGGGTGATCACCCCGGCCGTGCGCAGCGTGCGATAGATCTCGAGCGCTCGTCTGGCAAGGGCGAATCGTCTGGCGCGCGGTTCGTGGTTGTCGAACACGAGCGAGCGGATGGTGCCGAAGCTGTCGCCGCCACGCGCGATGACACTCAACATCATCGCGTGGGTGAGCTGCATGTGGCTCGTCAGCGTCTCCGGTTCGGCCGAGACCAGCCGCTGGAAACTGGGCTCCCCCCACGACACGAAGCCTTCGGGTGCCTTCTTGCGGATGATCTTGCGGCGCTTCTTCGGGTCGTCGCCGGCCTTCTCGATCAGTTTGAGATTCTCGGTCTCGTGCTCGGGTGCCTGCACCACTACGGTGCCCGCGGTGTCGTACCCCGCTCGACCCGCTCTCCCGGCGATCTGGTGGAACTCCCTCGCGTTCACCTGCCGCATCTTCGTGCCGTCGTACTTCGTGAGTGCCGTGAACAGCACGGTTCGGATCGGGACGTTGATCCCGACCCCGAGCGTGTCGGTCCCGCAGATGACGCGGAGGAGCCCACGTTGCGCCAGCTGCTCCACGAGACGCCGGTACTTCGGCAGCATGCCGGCATGGTGCACGCCGATCCCGCTGCGGACGAGCCGGGACAGGGTCGTGCCGAACGCCGTGCTGAACCGGAAGTCACCGATGGCCGCGGCGATCTCGTCGCGCTGCTCTCGCGTGACGACCTTGAGGCTCGTCAGCGCCTGCGCCCGCTCGAGCGCGGCCGCCTGGGCGAAGTGCACGATGTAGACGGGCGCCTGGCCCGTGTGGAGGAGCTCCTCCACCGTCTCGTGGATCGGCGTCGTCGCGTAGGAGAAGTGCAACGGCACGGGGCGTTCGACGCCCGTCACGACGGCGGTCTCGCGGCCGGTGCGGCGCTCGAGGTCGGCCGCGAGTTCGCCGACGTCTCCGAGGGTCGCGGACATCAGGATGAACTGGGTGTCCGGCAAGGTGAGCAGCGGGACCTGCCATGCCCAGCCTCGATCCGGGTCGGCGTAGAAGTGGAACTCGTCCATCACGACCTGGTCGATGCCCGCATCGGTGCCGTGTCGCAACGCGAGGTTGGCCACGATCTCCGCGGTGCAGCAGACGATCGGCGCATCGGCGTTCACCGAGGAATCCCCGGTGACCATCCCGACGTTCTCCGCACCGAACATCTCGACGAGGGCGAAGAACTTCTCGCTGACGAGTGCCTTGATGGGGGCCGTGTAGTAACTGCGTCGGCCTGAGCTCAACGCCGCGAAGTGCGCGCCGGCGGCGACGAGGCTCTTCCCGGTGCCCGTGGGCGTGGACAGGATGACGTTGGCGCCGTCGACGATGCCGATGAGCGCCTCCTCCTGGGCCGGGTAGAGGCTGAGACCGCCGGCCTCGGCCCAGGAGACGAACCGGTCGAAGACGAAGTCGGGGCTCTCCCCCGTCGCAGCGATCAGCCGGCCACGTTCCGCTGCGTCAGCCACCGGGTCAGAACGGGAGCAGCGGGTCGATGCCGACGGCGAGGAACAGCAGGGTCAGGTAGGTGATCGAACCGTGGAACACGCGCATGGGCGAGACGTGCTCGTGGCGGATCGCCAGATTGTAGAGGCGGTGGGTCTCGTAGACGAACCAGCCGCCGGACAGGAGGGCGACCGCGCTGTAGAGCAGGCCCATGTCCGCTACGGGGATGAGCAGGAGCGAGCAGGCGACCGTGGCCCAGGCGTAGAGGATGACCTGCAGGCCGACCTGTGCCCGCCCGCGGACGACGGCGAGCATCGGTACGCCGACCGCCTGGTAGTCGCTCCGGTACTTCATCGACAGCGGCCAGTAGTGCGGCGGCGTCCACAGGAACACGACGGCGAACAGGATGATCGGTGCCCAGGTGAGCGAACCGGTGACGGCGGCCCAACCGATGACGACGGGGAAGCAGCCGGCGATCCCACCCCAGATGATGTTCTGCTGGGTGCGTCGCTTCAGCCACAGGGTGTAGACGAACACGTAGAAGAGGATCGCGCCGACCGACAGCGAAGCGGCCAGCCAGTTGGTGGTGGCGAGGAGCCACACCGTCGACACGACGCCGAGCGTCCAGGCGAACACGAGGGCCTCGCGCGGCGTGACCTCCCCGGTCACGAGGGGGCGCTTCTTCGTGCGGTCCATCACCGCGTCGATATCGCGGTCGATGTAGCAGTTGAACGCTGCGGCGGAGCCGGCGCTGAGCGCGCCGCCGATCACCGTCGCGATGACGAGCCACCAGTCCGGCAGACCGCCCTTCGCGAGGATCATGACCGGGATCGTCGTCACCAGCAGCAGTTCCATGACCCGGGGCTTGGTGAGGGCGATGTACGCCTTCGCCTTGCGTCGGAAACCGAGCCTGGGGCTCGACACACGTTCTGCTACAGCGACGTCCATTGCTCCTCTAACGTTCGGTTCACCACGCACTGCTCGCCCGGTACGCGGTCCGCAGACGATTCTACGACACGGGCGAGGCGCACCGTACTCAGGGAGGGCGCGGCACGCGGCTCACCGCCGACGGGCTCGTTCGCAAGCTCTATGACGTCGGAAGTCCACCCGTGTTCGCGCTGGTCGAACATCGACCGACAGCTGCGGTCTGTCGCTATGCTGGGAAGTGCTCGCCAGCCACTGTGCACGCGTGCGCCCCCTTCACCCAGTTCGAAGAGCGGTGTCGTGTGCTCGGACGCCGAAGACGACGTGGGCCGCGAACGTACAGAAGAAGGCTCGACCGCTCGTCGGCCTCCTGTTCCGATGAGAAGGGTCAGTATTCAGTGGCAGATCTGCAGTGGGAAAGCATTGACAGCAAAGCGGTCGACACGGCGCGCATCCTCGCCGCCGACGCGGTCGAGAAGGTCGGCAACGGCCACCCGGGGACGGCGATGAGTCTCGCCCCCGCCGCATACCTCCTGTTCCAGAAGGTCATGCGCCGCGACCCGAAGGACCAGGACTGGCTCGGTCGCGACCGCTTCGTGCTGTCGGTCGGGCACAGCTCGCTGACGCAGTACGTCCAGCTCTACCTCGGTGGCTACGGCCTCGAGCTCTCCGACCTCGAGGCGCTCCGCACCTGGGGTTCGCTGACGCCCGGCCACCCGGAGTACGGGCACACCAAGGGTGTCGAGATCACCACCGGTCCGCTCGGTCAGGGCCTCGCGTCCGCCGTCGGCTTCGCGTACGCGTCCCGCTTCGAGCGCGGCCTGTTCGACCCCGAAGCAGACGCCGGCACGAGCCCCTTCGACCACTTCGTCTACGTCATCGCGGGCGACGGCGACCTGCAGGAGGGTGTGACGAGCGAGGCCTCCTCGCTCGCCGGCCACCAGCAGCTCGGCAACCTCATCGCGATCTACGACTCCAACCAGATCTCTATCGAGGACGACACCAACATCGCCTTCACCGAGGACGTCAAGGCGCGCTATGAGGCGTACCACTGGCACGTCCAGGTCGTCGACTGGAAGCAGACCGGCGAGTACGTCGAGGACGTCCACGCGCTGAACGACGCCATCGAGGCCGCCAAGGCCGAGACCGACAAGCCGTCGCTGATCATCCTCAAGACGATCATCGGCTGGCCCGCCCCCAAGAAGCAGAACACGGGCAAGATCCACGGTTCCGCACTGGGCGCCGAGGAACTCGCCGCCGTCAAGGAGGTCCTCGGGTTCGACCCCGAGCAGAGCTTCGTCGTCGCCGACGAGGTCATCGAGCACACCCGCAAGGCGATCGACCGCGGTGCCGAGGCCCGTGCCGAGTGGCAGCAGGCGTTCGACGCCTGGGCCGCGGCCAACCCCGAGCGTGCCGCTCTGCTCTCGCGTCTCGAGACCGGCGAACTCCCCGAGGGTGTCGAGTCCGCACTGCCCGTCTTCGAGGCAGGCAAGGACGTCTCCACTCGCGCCGCTTCCGGCAAGGTGCTCAACGCCCTCGGCCCGGTCATCCCCGAACTCTGGGGCGGCTCGGCCGACCTCGCCGAGTCGAACAACACCACGATCGAGGGCGGTGCGTCGTTCATCCCGAGCGAGCACTCCACCCACGAGTGGAGCGGGAACCCGTACGGACGCGTCCTGCACTTCGGTATCCGTGAGCACGCGATGGCCGCCATCCTCAACGGCATCGTCCTCCACGGACCGACCCGCGCGTTCGGTGGCACCTTCCTCATCTTCAGCGACTACATGCGTCCGGCCGTCCGTCTGGCCGCGCTCATGAACGTGCCGTCCATCTTCGTGTGGACCCACGACTCCGTCGCCCTGGGTGAGGACGGCCCGACGCACCAGCCGATCGAGCAGCTCGCCTCGCTCCGTGCCATCCCGAACCTCGCCGTCGTGCGACCGGGTGACGCGAACGAGGTCGCCTACGCCTGGCTGGAGATCCTCAAGCGCCGCGGCGGCCCCACCGGCATCGCACTGACCCGTCAGAACATCCCGGTGTTCGAGCGAGGCACGGGCGACGCGTCCGGCGAGACCTTCGCCGCCGCGTCCAACGTCGCCAAGGGTGCGTACGTTCTGGCCGAGGCGCCGAACGGCACGCCCGACGTCATCCTCATCGCGACGGGTTCCGAGCTCCAGCTCGCCGTCGAGGCCCGCGAGGTCCTCCGCGGCGAGGGCGTCAACGCCCGCGTCGTCTCGGTCCCCGCGCTCGAGTGGTTCGAGGAGCAGTCCGCCGAGTACCGCGAGTCCGTCCTGCCGAAGGCCGTCACCGCACGTGTCTCCGTCGAGGCCGGTCTGGGCCTGACCTGGAAGAGCATCGTCGGCGACGCCGGCCGCACCGTGTCGATCGAGCACTTCGGTGCGTCCGCCGACTACAAGACGCTGTTCCGTGAGTTCGGCATCACCACGGAGGCAGTCGTCTCCGCAGCACACGAGACGCTCGGCAAGTAGCCCGGGCGAAGGAGACAGAAGAACATGACTGAAACCCCAACCGCCCAGCTGTCCGCCGCCGGCGTCAGCATCTGGCTCGACGACCTCTCCCGCGGACGCATCCAGTCCGGTGGCCTCGAGCAGCTCATCGCCGACCGCAACGTCGTCGGCGTCACCACGAACCCGACCATCTTCGCCTCGGCGCTCAGCAACGGCGACGTGTACGCCGAGCAGGTCGCCCAGCTGGCCGCGGCAGGCAAGGACGTCACCGAGGCGGTCTTCGAGATCACCACCGACGACGTCGCGTCCGCCTCGAAGATCTTCCGTGGCGTCTACGACGCCTCCGGCGGGTACGACGGCCGGGTCTCGATCGAGGTCGAGCCGGGCTTCGCCCACGACGCCGCTGCCACGATCGAGCAGGCCAAAGCCCTCTGGACCAAGGTCAACCAGCCCAACGCGATGATCAAGATCCCCGCGACCGTCGAGGGCCTCGAGGCCATCACCGCGGTCATCGGCGCCGGCATCAGCGTGAACGTCACCCTGATCTTCAGCCTTACCCGCTACCGCGAGGTGATCAACGCCTTCCTGACCGGTCTCGAGCAGGCCAAGGCGGCTGGGCACGACCTCTCGACGATCCACTCGGTCGCCTCCTTCTTCGTGTCGCGCGTCGACACGGAGATCGACAAGCGTCTCGAGGCCGTCGGCACCCCCGAAGCGATCGCGCTGAAGAGCAAGGCCGGCGTCGCCAACGCCCAGCTCGCCTACCAGGTCTTCGAGCAGGAGTTCGCGAGCGAGCGGGCCACCGCCCTCCTTGAGGCCGGCGCCAACAAGCAGCGTCCGCTCTGGGCATCGACGGGCGTCAAGTCCGCCGACCTCCCCGACACGCTCTACGTGACCGAGCTCGTCGCCGACGGTGTCGTCAACACCATGCCGGAGAAGACGCTCGAGGCGACCTTCGACCACGGCGTCATCACCGGTGACACCGTCACCGGCTCCTACGCGGCGGCCAACGAGGTCCTCGACGCGATCGCCGCGCAGGGTGTGTCCTACGACGAGGTGACCGAGCTCCTCGAACGCGAAGGCGTCGAGAAGTTCATCGTTTCCTGGAACGAGTTGCTCGAGACGGTGAAGACGGCGCTGGAGGCCTCGAAGTGAGCTTCAAGATCCACGTGAGCGGTGCGGCCGAGGCCGCCGTCGCGTCGGTCGTCCCGACGCTCGTCAGCGACCTCGTCGCATCGCGGATCACCGACCAGGACCCCACCCTGTGGGGTCCTGCGGCCGAGGCCGAGGCGTCCAAGCGCCTCGGCTGGGTGCAGGCGGTCTCCGTTTCCCGCCCGCTGGTCGAGCCGATCCTCGCTCTGCGCGAGCAGTTCAACGACCAGGGTGTCGACCACATCGTCCTCGCGGGCATGGGTGGGTCCTCGCTCGCACCGGAGGTCATCACGGGCACGCTCGGTGGGCACCTGACGGTGCTCGACTCGACCGCACCCGGTCAGGTCCTCTCGGCCCTCGCGGACCGCCTCGAGACCTCCGTGCTCGTCGTCTCCTCGAAGTCCGGCTCCACGGTGGAGACCGACAGCCAGCGACGTGCCTACGAGGCTGCGTTCACGGCTGCGGGCATCGACCCTGCCGGCCGGATCGTCATCGTCACCGACCCGGGCTCCCCGCTCGAGGCGGCGGCGAACGAAGCCGGGTACCGCGTCTTCAATGCCGACCCGAACGTGGGCGGCCGCTACAGCGCGCTCACCGCCTTCGGTCTCGTCCCCTCCGGTCTCGCCGGGGTCGACATCGGTGCGCTGCTCGACGAAGCCGACGCCGTGCTCGGCGAGCTCGCGATCGACGACGCGTCGAACCCCGGGCTCATCCTCGGTGCGGCGCTCGGTGGTACCGTCCCGTTGCGCGACAAGGTCGGGCTCATCACCGACGGCACGCACATCGTCGGCTTCCCCGACTGGGCCGAGCAGCTCATCGCCGAATCCACCGGCAAGTCCGGTCGCGGACTCCTGCCGGTCGTGCTCAACCCGCTCGCACCCGAGCTGGAGTCGAAGCCGGCCGACCTGCAGATCGTGCGGATCGTCGACGACGCCCACGAGTTCCACCTGCTCCCCCGCGACCGTCACGAGGGCGAGATCCTCGTGAGCGGCAGCCTGGGCGCGATGATGCTCGTGTGGGAGTACGCCACCGTGATCGCCGGTCGTCTCATCGGCATCGATCCGTTCGACCAGCCCGACGTCGAGTCGGCGAAGGTGGCCACGCGCGGCCTGCTCGACAACCGCCCGGAGCCTGAGGCACCCGCCTTCGTCGCCGACGGTATCGAGGTCCGCGGGACCACCGACCTCCTGGACGGCGTGACCACGCTGTCCGGTGCCGTCGAGGCACTGCTCGCGAGGCTCCCGGAAGACGGCTACGTCGCCATCCAGGGCTACGTCGACCGCCTCGCCTCGCCCCAGCTCGAGAGCATCCGCGACCTCGTCGCGGCAAAGGCCGGCCGCCCCACCACCTTCGGTTGGGGTCCGCGCTTCCTGCACTCGACGGGTCAGTACCACAAGGGCGGCCCGGCGAACGGCGTGTTCCTGCAGATCACCGAGACGGCCCCCGTCGACCTGGAGATCCCGGAACGACCGTTCACCTTCGGCCAGCTCATCGAGGCCCAGGCGGGCGGCGACGCCCGCGTCCTCGCCGAGCACGGACGCCCGGTCCTCACGTTGACCCTCACGTCACCGGACCAGAACATCGTCACCCTCTTCGACGCCGTCAACGACTAACGCGTCACTGCACAAGGAGCTTCATGTCCCCGGTGGAAATCACCCCGGAGTCCAACCCGCTGCGGGTTGACTCCGATCGGCGCCTCAATCGGATCGCCGGTCCGAGCGGCCTCATCATCTTCGGCGTGACGGGCGACCTGTCCCGCAAGAAGTTGATGCCGGCCGTGTACGACCTCGCGAACCGGGGGCTGCTGCCTCCAGGGTTCTCGCTCGTCGGGTTCGCCCGACGGGACTGGGAGGACCAGGACTTCATGGAGGTCGTCCACGACTCGGTGAAGCAGTATGCCCGCACGGAGTTCCGTGAGGACGTCTGGAACCAGCTCGCGCAGGGCATCCGCTTCGTCCCCGGCGAGTTCGGGGACGACGCGGCCTTCGAGAAGCTGAAGGCCACCATCGAGGAGCTGGACGCGGATCGCGGAACGATGGGCAACCACGCGTTCTACTTGTCGATCCCCCCGAAGGCCTTCCCCCAGGTGACGGAGCAGCTGCGCCGCTCGGGCCTCGCAGAGCCCGCGGACGGGCAGTGGCGTCGTGTCGTCATCGAGAAGCCCTTCGGAAGCGACCTGAAGACGGCTCGCGAGCTGAACGACATCGTGCAGTCCGTGTTCCCGTCGGACTCGATCTTCCGGATCGACCACTACCTCGGCAAGGAGACCGTCCAGAACATCCTGGCGCTCCGGTTCGCGAACCAGTTGTACGAGCCCATCTGGAACGCCAACTACGTCGACCACGTCCAGATCACCATGGCCGAGGACATCGGCGTCGGTGGTCGTGCCGGGTACTACGACGGCATCGGCGCGGCGCGCGACGTCATCCAGAACCACCTGCTGCAGTTGCTCGCGCTCACAGCCATGGAGGAGCCCATCTCCTTCAACGCCTCGGATCTCCGTGCCGAGAAGGAAAAGGTCCTCGCGGCCGTCCGCCTGCCGGACGACCTCGGCGCGGCGACCGCCCGCGGGCAGTACGCCGGCGGCTGGCAGGGCGGCGAGCATGTCCTCGGCTTCCTCGACGAGGACGGGATGGATCCCGCCTCGACGACGGAGACCTACGCGGCCATGCGTCTCGACATCAACACGCGACGGTGGGCCGGCGTGCCGTTCTACCTCCGTGCAGGCAAGCGCCTCGGCCGTCGAGTCACGGAGATCGCCGTCGTGTTCAAGCGCGCTCCGCAGTACCTGTTCGCTGAGAGCCAGACCTCGGCGCTCGGGCAGAACGCGCTCGTCATCCGGGTCCAGCCCGACGAGGGCGTCACGATCCGGTTCGGCTCCAAGGTTCCCGGAGCCGGGACCCAGGTCCGCGACGTGACCATGGACTTCGGTTACGGACACGCCTTCACTGAGGCGAGCCCCGAGGCGTACGAACGCCTCATCCTCGACGTCCTCCTGGGCGACCCGCCGCTCTTCCCCCGTCACGAGGAGGTCGAGCTCTCCTGGAAGATCCTCGACCCCATCGAGGAGTACTGGGCGGCACAGGACGAGCCGCTCGAGCAGTACGCTCCCGGCACCTGGGGGCCGTCCTCCGCCGACGACCTCATGACCCGCGACGGACGCACCTGGAGACGACCATGATCGTAGACCTGCCAGACACCACCACGAGCAAGCTGTCGAAGGCACTCGTCACCATCCGCGAGGATGGCGGCGCGGTCGCCCTCGGTCGCGTGCTCACCCTGGTCATCTCCACGCGCCTCGGTGCGGAAGAGGAGGCCATCGAGGCCGCGAACGAAGCCTCCCGCGAGCACCCGATGCGCGTCATCGTCCTCTCCACGGAGCACGACGGCAACGACTCCACGATCGGAGACCGGCTCGACGCCCAGATCCGCGTCGGCGGCGACGCCGGTGCGAGCGAGGTCGTCATCCTCCGCGCCTATGGTGCGGTGGCCGAGAACGAGGAGAGCCTCGTCACCGGTCTGCTGCTTCCCGATGCCCCGGTCGTGGCCTGGTGGCCGGGTGAGGCACCGGAGCGCGTCTCGACTTCCCCGATCGGGCGGATCGCACAGCGTCGCATCACCGACGCCTCGGCTGCTGCTGACACCCACGCAGCCCTGCGCGGCCGTGCGGCCAACTATGCACCGGGCGACACCGACTTCGCCTGGACCCGGCTCACCCTGTGGCGCGCGCAGCTCGCCGCCGTGCTCGACCAGCCTCCGTACGAGCCGGTCACCGCCATCGAGGTGTCCGGTGCCTCCGACTCGCCCTCGACGGAACTCCTGGCAGCCTGGCTGCAGCTCCAGCTGCAGGTCGACGTCACCCACGAACTCAGCATGGCCCACGGCTCCAGCGGCATCCACGGGGTCCGACTGACGCGCGCCTCCGGCAACGTGGTCCTCGAGCGCCCTGTGCCCGACATCGCGACGCTCATCCAGCCCGGGCAGCCGACGCACGACCTGTCCCTCCCCCGTCGTAGCCTGCGCGACTGCCTCGCGGAGGAGCTGCGGACGCTCGACCCGGACGTGCTGTACGGGCAGGTCATCACCGTCGGCCTCCCCGGACTCGGCGAGCCGGTCACGCTACGCGCTCGGACGAGCTGATGCCGACCGAGCGACGCGTCCTCGTCTACCAGGACCGCGACCAGCTGACGACCTCGGTCGCCAAACGGTTCCTGTCCCGGACCCGCGAACTCCTCGAGTCCCAGGACACCGTGCACGTGGTCCTCACTGGCGGAACGGTCGGTGCCGGCACGCTCGCCGCGGTCGCCGTGTCGAAGGATCGCGACCGGGTCGACTGGTCCCGGGTACACCTCTGGTGGGGAGACGAACGGTGGGTCGCGCGCGACGACGCCGATCGGAACGAGCTGCAGGCGCGGGAGGCGCTGCTCGACAGCCTGCTGGCCCTCCCCGAACGCGCTCTCGTCGCGGAGCACGTGCACGGCTACCCGGCACCGGAGGACGGGATCGACCTCGATGCTGCCGCAGTCCGGTACGCGGAGGAGCTTCGACGGTTCGCGAAGTCCGGAGAATCACACCCGCGGTTCGACATCACCTTCCTCGGGGTCGGTCCCGACGGCCACATCGCATCGCTCTTCCCGGAACGTGCGGAGGTCTCTGTGACGGACACCTCGGTCGTCCCGGTGCGGAACTCCCCCAAGCCGCCGGCCGAGCGGCTGAGCCTCACGCGTCCGGCGATCAACGCGTCGGTCCGGGTCTGGCTCGTGCTCGCCGGGACGGACAAGGCCTCGGCATTGGGCCTCGCCCTCGCCGGTGCGAGCTACAACGAGGTCCCCGCCGCCGGGGCGAAGGGTCGGAAGCGGACGGTGTTCTTCGTCGACCAGGACGCCGCCGCAGAGGTCCCCGACTCGTTGATCCTGCCGGAGTACTAGGCAGCACAGCGGGCGCGTCGACAGGACGCCGGATGCGAGAAAGGCCGTTCCCCGAAGGGAACGGCCTTTCTGCGTGGTGCTGGTGGTCGACGCTACTTCGACACCGTGCCGCGTCGCGCGCGAAGCTGCTGCAGCGCTTCTTCGAGCAGCTCCTCGGCCTCGGCCTCGGTGCGACGCTCCTTCACGTACGCGAGGTGGGTCTTGTACGGCTCGAGCTTCGCGACCTCGGGCGGGTTCGCCTTGTCGCGTCCGGCGGGGAGGCCGGAGGTCGGGCAGTCGATCGTCTCCGGGATCTCCTCGTCGGGGACGTTCGCCGCGAAGTGACGGACCGTCTCGTTGCCGAGGGCGTCCCAGTAGGAGATGGCGATGCGGTCCGCGTGGTAACCGTGGTCCTGTTCGCCCATGGGACCAGCGCCGACGCGTGATCCCCTGATGGCGCTTCCGCCTGATGCCATGGTGTGTTCTCTTTCTCGTGCTGTCGAGAGCGTTCGGATGTGTGGTGGAGTAGGCCCGGTGTCGGGAATCGCGGCCGGCTAGGCGGCGGCAAACTTCGTGAGCAGCCCGATCACGACGATGCAGGCTCCCCAGGTCAGGCCGAGGATGACGGTGAAGCGGTTCAGGTTGCGTTCGGCGACGCCCGAGGATCCGAGGTTGCTCGACGAGCCACCGCCGAACATGTCGGAGAGTCCGCCGCCGCGGCCTTTGTGCAGCAGGATCAGGAAGGTGAGCAGGAGGCTGGTGATGCCGAGCAGCACCTGCAGGATGACCTGGAGAATCTCCACGTGAGACCTTTCGCATTCGCGTTCAGAGGGGCTGAACCGCCGTCCAGTATACCTCGACGATGAAACGGACACGGCTCGGCCCGCGGCTGGCGCCGCGGCCCGAGCCGTCCTGGTGTATCAGGTGTCGGAGTCCGTCAGAGACCGACGTGCTGCGAGAAGCGGGCGATGCCGGCGAACTCCTCCGCGAGCAGACTCGCACCGCCGACGAGCGCGCCGTCGACGTCGGGTTCGCGCATGAAACCGGCGATGTTCGACGCCTTCACGGAGCCGCCGTACAGGATTCGCGTACGCTGTGCGGCTTCGTCTCCGAGGACCTCGGCGAGCGTGCTGCGCAGTGCTGCCGCGACCTGCTGCGCCTGGTCGGGCGTCGCCGCCTGGCCGGACCCGATGGCCCAGACCGGCTCGTAGGCCACGACGATGTCGGCGTCGCGACCGAGTCCGTCGATCGCCGCGCGGAGCTGCGCGACGGGGACCGCGGAGGGACCGTGCTGTTCGAGGTCCTCGGCCGTCTCACCGATGCAGATGACGGGCACGAGACCATGTCGCACGGCGGCAGCCGTCTTGGCCTGGACGACCTCGTCGGTCTCGTTGTGGAGCGTCCGACGCTCGGAGTGACCGACGAGGACGTAGGCGCAGTCGAGCTTCGCGAGGAACGCGCCGGAGATCTCGCCGGTGTAGGCACCCGAGTCGTGCTGGGAGAGGTCCTGAGCACCGTAGGCGAGCTTGAGCTTGTCGGCGGCAACGATCGTCTGGACGGAGCGGAGGTCGGTGAACGGCGGGAAGATCGCCACCTCGGCGTCGGCGTAGTCGTGCTTGCCGTCCTTCAGCGTCCAGTCGAGCTTCTGGACGAGGGCGATGGCCTGGAGGTGATCCAGGTTGAGCTTCCAGTTGCCGGCGATGAGGGGCACACGCGTGCGCCCGGGGGTTACTGCTGCCATCCGAGGACCTCCAGTCCAGGCAGACGCTTGCCCTCGAGGAACTCGAGGCTTGCGCCGCCACCAGTTGAGATGTGACCGAACTGGTCATCATCGAAGCCGAGCGCGCGGACCGCTGCGGCCGAGTCACCGCCACCGACGACGCTGAGGCCGTCCGTGCGGGTGAGTGCTTCCGCGACCGCGCGAGTACCGGCGGCGAAGGGGGCCAGCTCGAACACGCCCATCGGACCGTTCCAGAACACCGTCTTCGATCCGGCGACGATCTCGGCGAACGCCTTGGCGGTGTCGGGGCCGATGTCGAGTCCCAGACCCTTCGCACCGAACGGGGTGTCTTCGATGCGGTCGGCCGGGCGGACGACGTGTTCGGCGTCGGCGCTGAACCCGGCCGCGACGACGACGTCCGTCGGCAGCACGATGGTGACGCCGAGTTCTTCCGCCTTCGCGAGGTAGCCGCGGACCGTGTCGATCTGGTCGGCCTCGAGCAGGCTCGATCCGACCGAATGGCCCTGTGCCGCCAGGAAGGTGAAGAGCATGCCGCCGCCGATGAGCAAGGAGTCGACGCGAGGGAGCAGATGACCGATGACCCCCAGCTTGTCGGACACCTTCGAGCCGCCGAGGACGACCGTGTACGGCCGCTCGGGGGTCTCGGTCAGGCGATCGAGGACTTCGAGTTCGGTGGAGATGAGCAGACCCGCAGCGCTCGGGAGGAGCTTCGCGAGTTCGTACACGCTCGCCTGCTTGCGGTGCACGACGCCGAAGCCGTCGGAGACGACGACGTCGCCGAACGCGGCGAGCTTGGCGGCGAACGCTTCGCGCTCACCAGCGTCCTTGCTGGTCTCGGCGGAGTTGAACCGCAGGTTCTCGAGGAGTACGACGTCGCCGTCGGTCTGGGCGGCGACGGCGTCGCTCGCGGCGCTTCCGACGGTGTCGGCTGCGAAGGTCACCGGCTTGCCGAGCAGCTCCGACAGGCGCTGTGCGACGGGGGCGAGGCTGTATTTCGTGTCCGGCGATCCGTCGGGGCGTCCGAGGTGCGAGACGATGACGACGCGGGCGCCCTGGTTGATGAGCGCGTTGAGGGTGGGGAGCGCCGCGCGGATGCGTCCGTCGTCGGTGATGACGCCGTCCTTCAGCGGGACGTTGAGGTCGAGGCGGACGACAGCACGACGGCCGCCGAGGGCTCCGAGCGAGTCGAGGGTGCGAAGGGTCATGGAGAAGGTCTTTCTTGCACTGAGCCGACGGCCGGCGAGGAAGCCGAACGGGCGCCCTGAAGCTGGTTCAGGACGCCCGTTCGGACCATGCGGAGTCTGGCTGCTCTGGTGAGGAGGTGGTCAGACCGCCGGGTGGCTAGAGGCGGTCCGCGACGTACTCGGTGAGGTCGACGAGGCGGTTGGAGTAACCCCACTCGTTGTCGTACCAGGAAGCGACCTTGACCTGCGTGCCGATGACCTTGGTGAGGCCGGCGTCGAAGATCGAGGAGTGCGGGTCCGTCACGATGTCGCTCGAGACGATCGGGTCCTCGGTGTACTTGAGGATGCCCTTGAGCGGACCCTCAGCGGCGGTCTTGTAGGCCGCGTTGATCTCCTCGACCGTGGCCGGGTTGGTCAGCTCGACCGTGAGGTCGGTGATGGAACCGGTCGGGACCGGGACGCGCAGAGCGTAGCCGTCGAGCTTGCCGACGAGCTCAGGGATGACGAGGCCGAGTGCCTTGGCTGCACCGGTCGACGTCGGGATGATGTTGACGGCCGCAGCGCGTGCACGACGGAGGTCGCTGTGCGGGCCGTCCTGCAGGTTCTGGTCGGCAGTGTAGGCGTGCACCGTGGTCATGAGGCCACGCTCGATGCCGAAGTTGTCGAGCAGCACCTTGGCGAGCGGCGCGAGGCAGTTCGTGGTGCAGGACGCGTTGGAGATGATGTCGTGCGTCGCGGCGTCGTAGGTGCCCTCGTTCACGCCGAGGACGATGGTCGCGACGTCGCTGCCGGTGGCGGGAGCGGAGACGAGGACCTTCTTGGCGCCGGCGGTGATGTGCTTGCGCGCGTCGTCGGACTTCGTGAAGCGACCGGTCGACTCGATGACGATGTCGACACCGAGCTCGCCCCAGGGGAGGTCGGCGGGGTCGCGCTCTGCGAGGACGATGATGGGCTTGCCGTTGACGATGATCTTGTCGCCGTCGAGCTCGACCGTGGCGTCCAGACGACCCGTGATGGAGTCGTACTTCAGGAGGTGGGCGAGCGCCTTGTTGTCGGTGAGGTCGTTGACTGCGACGATCTCGAGGTCGCTGCCCTTGGCGAGGGCGGCGCGGAAGAAGTTGCGGCCGATGCGGCCGAAGCCGTTGATGCCGATCTTGACGGACACAGATGACTCCTGATACTGAGGCGCCAGACGGCGCGATTGTACGGTCTGCTCGGAGTGAGCGCCTCCTCGATTGAGGAGGAAGTGGTCCGTCCCGGCCCCAGGGACCGGGACGGACCGGTCTACTACGACAGTACCAGCAGGCCGTTGGTCTGCTTGCGCGCGACCTCGAAGCGTGCCTGGACGTCTGCCCAGTTGACGATGTTCCAGAACGCCTTCACGTAGTCGGCGCGGACGTTCTTGTAGTCCAGGTAGTAAGCGTGCTCCCAGACGTCGAGCAGCAGCAGCGGGACGGTGCCGGCCGGGAAGTTACCCTGCTGGTCGAAGAACTGCTGGATGTTGATGCGCTGACCGAGGGTGTCCCAGGTGAGCGCAGCCCAACCGGAGCCCTGGACGCCGAGGGCGGCCGCGGTGAAGTGGGCCTGGAACTTGTCGAAGCTGCCGAAGTACTCGTCGACCGCAGACTCGAGCTCGCCCGTCGGCTTGTCGCCGCCGTCCGGGGAGAGGTTGTTCCACCAGATGGTGTGGTTGACGTGGCCGCCGAGGTTGAACGCGAGGTCCTTCTCCAGCTTGTTGACGTTCGTGAAGTCGTTGGCGTCGCGCGCCTCTTCGAGCTTCTCGAGGGCCGTGTTCGCACCGGCCACGTAGGTGGCGTGGTGCTTGTCGTGGTGGAGCTCCGTGATGGTCGCACTGATGTGCGGCTCGAGCGCGGTGTAGTCGTACGGCAATTCGGGCAGTGAGTAAACAGCCATGTTCTGTGTGATCTCCTCGTGTTGTCCCGTGCGCTGTCTGCACACGGCTCTGAGCGTCACGGCCCAGTCTAGCGAGCGGCAACCACGGTGAGACGGGGCTTGTTCCCAGGATGACGAACCGCGACGAGACGTGGTCGGTGTCAAACGACGGGCGGGATCAGTCCTCGTAATCCGCCGGCAGGTTGGCATCGGTCCCGGGGATGCCGAGATCGCTCGCGTGCTTGTCTGCCATGGCGAGCAGTCGACGGATGCGACCCGCGATGGCGTCCTTCGTCATCGGCGGATCGGCGAAGTGTCCCAGCTCGTCCAGGCTGGCCTCGCGGTGGTCGAGGCGGAGCGCACCGGCGTACTGCAGGTGTTCGGGAACCTCGTCGCCGAGGATCTCGAGCGCTCGTTCGACCCGCGCGCACGCGGCGACGGCGGCCTGCGCCGAGCGGCGGAGGTTGGCGTCGTCGAAGTTGACGAGGCGGTTCGCGGTCGCGCGGACCTCCTTGCGTTGACGCATCTCCTCCCAGGAGGTGACGGTGCCGGTGGCGCCCATGAGCGAGAGCATGCCGCTGATCGCGTCGCCCTCACGGATCACGACCCGGTGGATACCGCGGACCTCCCTGGCCTTCGCCGGGACGCCGATCCGACCCGCGGCGCCGACGAGGGCCATCGCCGACTCGTTCCCCGGGCACACGACGTCGAGCGAGGCGGACCGGCCCGGATCCGTGAGCGAACCCGTCGCCAGGAACGCACCGCGCCACACGGCGGAGAGCTCATCGCGCGAGCCCGTGGTCAGTCGGTTGGGGAGCCCGCGCACCGCGCGACGGCGGGCGTCCAGGAGGCCTGTCTGGCGCGCCAGGGTCTCGCCACCCTCGATGACCCGCACCACGAAGAGGGTCGGCTTACCGGAGCTGCCAGGGTTCTGCACGAGGATCTCGCTGCGGATCCCGTACAGCTCGCCGATGTCGCGTCGCACGCGTTGCGCGAGGGTCGGGCTGTCGAGTTCGGCCTCGATGGCCACGCGCCCGGAGATCGTGTGCAGTCCGCCGGAGAACCGGAGGAGCGAGGCGAGTTCGGCCGCACGGACCGAGTTGCGGGTCTCGCGGACGAGCGCCAGTTCGTTCTTGACGTCGGCGGTGAGGGCCACGGTGGTTCCTATCTGTCGTGATCGCGCCGTCGGAGTGCGGCGGCGATCCTGCATGTTCTCGACCCGGAGGCGTGGTGCACCCGGATCGCGTGGGCTCGGACGCGGATGCGCCCGGCCCGATGGGCGTCATTCGCGCCCGAGGTCCCGATGCCGGACGTGCACGGCGACGCCGGACTGGCTCCGCAGCCGGTCGGCGAGTTCGAGCGCGACGGCGACCGAACGGTGCTTACCGCCGGTGCATCCGACGGCGATGGTGACGTGCCGCTTGTTCTCGCGCTGATAGCCGGCCAGCACCGGCTCGAGGGCGTGCGCGTAGCTCTCGAGAAACTCCGACGCGCCCGGCTGGGAGAGGACGTACTCGCTGACCTCGGCGTCCTGGCCGCTCAGCGCACGCAGCTCCGGGACCCAGAACGGGTTCGGAAGGAACCGCATGTCGGCCACGAGGTCCGCGTCAGGCGGGAGCCCGTACTTGAAGCCGAAGCTCAACACGGTCACCTGGACGCCGGGCGTCTCCGCGCCGGCGAAGAGCTCACGGGTGGTGGTGGCGAGTTGGTGGATGTTGAGGTCGCTCGTGTCGATGATGACGTCGCTCGACTCCCGGATCTCGCTCAGGCGATGACGCTCGGCGACGATGCCGTCCAGGATCGTCCCCTCGCCCTGCAGGGGATGTGGTCGGCGGACGGCTTCGAACCGACGCACGAGTGCCGCATCCGTCGCTTCGAGGAAGATCATGCGGAGGTGGGTGCCGCCTCGGAGCGCCGGGACGATCTCCTGCAGGTCGCTGAAGAAGTCGCGGCCGCGAACGTCGACGACGGCCGCGATCCGCGGCAGACGCGAACCTGCGCGCTCGGCGAGGTCGACCAGGGGCCGGAGCATCTGCGGCGGCAGGTTGTCGACGACGTACCAACCGAGATCCTCGAGAGCGTTCGCGACCGTGGAGCGGCCGGCGCCGGACATCCCGGTGACGATGAGCACTTCCTGCTGATGCTGCGGCTGGCCCGGGGTCATCGACACGCTTTCCTCGAAGGTTTGAACTCCCAGCCTACCCATTCCTGGGGCCGACCGAGGGCCCCGTGGAACCCGAAGCCAAGGCCTCGTACACGGTCGCCGCCAGTTTGCCGCCGATGCCCTTCACCTCCTCGATCTCCGCCGGTGTCGCGGTCTTCAGCCGTGCGACGGAGCCGAAGTGGCGCAGGAGCTCACGCACCTTCGCCGGGCCGAGCCCCGGGATCTCGCCGAGGACGGTAGAGATGTCGCGCTTGCGCTTCTGACGCTGGAAGCTGATCGCGAACCGGTGCGCCTCGTCGCGCACCCGCTGAAGGAGGAACAGGGACTCGCTCCCCCGCGGCAGGATCACCGGGTACGGATCGTCCGGGAGCCAGATCTCCTCCAGCCGCTTCGCCAAGCCGCACAGGGTGATCCCGGTCAGACCCGACTCCTCGAGCGCCCGGGCGGCGGCCGCGACCTGCGGTTGCCCGCCGTCGACGATGAGCAACTGCGGCGGATAGGTGAACTTCCGCCGCTTGCGCTCGCCCGTCGTTTCGTCGACCGTCTCGACCGGTTCGCTCGACGTGAGGTGGGCGAGGCGACGGGACACGACCTGGTAGATCGAGTCGGTGTCGTCCGTGGACTCGGCGACACCGAAGCGACGGTATTCGTCCTTCCGGGAGAGCCCGTCCTCGAACACCACCATGGAGGCGACGATATTGGTACCGCCCAGGTGCGAGACGTCGAAGCACTCGATCCGGAGCGGCGCCTCGGTCATACCGAGGGCGTCCCTGATGTCCTCGAGTGCCTGGGTCCTGGCCACGAAGTCGGAGCTGCGACGGGTCTTGTAGAGCATGAGGGCCTGTTTGGCGTTGACGACGGCGGTCTCCATGAGCGTCGCCTTCTCGCCACGCTGGGCGACCCGCACGGCGACCTTGGAACCGCGGCGTTCGGCGAGCCAGTCCTCGAGGCTCGCAGCGTCGTCGGGCAGCTCGGGAACCAGGACCTCGCGCGGGACGTCCGGCCCGCTCGCAGCGGCATAGACCCGCTGGACGACGCTGTCGACGAGTTCCGCCGTCGACATGTCGAGTTCCTTGTCGACGGTCCAGGAACGGACACCGCGGATGCGTCCGCCGCGCACGATGAACTGCTGCACGGATGCCGCGAGCTCGTCGTGGTCGATGCCGAAGAGGTCGGCGTCGACGGCGTCGCGGAGTACCACGGCGCTCTTCGCGAGCACCTGGTCGAGCGCCTGGAGCTGATCCCGGTACACCGCGGCCGACTCGTAGTCCTGGCGAGCCGCTGCGGCCTTCATCTCGGCCGTGATCCGCGTCGTGAACCGGCGGTCGTTCCCCACCATGAACGAGACGAAGTCGTCGACGATGGCGCGATGCTCCTGGATGGACACCTTCCCAGAGCAGGGGCCGCCGCAGCGCCCGATCTGGCCCGGGAAGCACGGCTTCCCCGACGTCATGGCGCGTTTGTACGCCGAGTCCGAGCAGGTGCGGATCGGGAAGACCTTGATCATGAGGTCGACGGTGTCGTGGACGGCCCAGATCTTCGGATACGGACCGAAGTACTTGGCTCCGGGGATCCGGGTGTTCCGGGTCACCATCACGCGCGGTGCCTCGTCGCCGAGGGTCACGGCGAGATAGGGGTAGGACTTGTCGTCGCGGAACTTGACGTTGAAGGGCGGGTCGTACTCCTTGATCCAGGTGTACTCCAACTGCAGCGCCTCGACGTCGCTTCCGACCGTCGTCCAGGTCACGCCCGTCGCGGTCGTGACCATCCGCCGGGTGCGCTCGTGCAGGGTGTGCAGCGGTGCGAAGTAGTTGCTCAACCTCGCGCGGAGGTTCATCGCCTTGCCGACGTAGAGGACCCTCCCCGAATCGTCACTGAAACGGTAGACGCCGGGCAGGGTGGGGATCTCCCCTGCCTTCGGCCGGTACGCCAGGCCGCTCCCCCCGCGGGCAGCCGCCACGTCAGCCCGCCTTGCGGCTGCCGCCGGCCTCTGCCTCGAACAGTTCGTTCAGGAAGAAGCCCGTGTGGCTGCCGGGGACCGTCGCCAGGTGCTCAGGGGTGCCCGTGGCGAGGACCGTCCCGCCGCCGGCGCCGCCCTCGGGTCCCATGTCGATGAGCCAGTCCGAGGATTTGATGACGTCGAGGTTGTGCTCGATCACGATGACCGTGTTGCCCTTGTCGACGAGCCCGTTGAGGACGAGGAGCAGCTTGCGGACATCCTCGAAGTGCAGGCCGGTCGTCGGCTCGTCGAGCACGTAGACGCTCCGGCCGTTGCTCCGGCGCTGCAGTTCGGTCGCCAGCTTGACGCGCTGAGCCTCGCCACCCGACAGCGTCGTCGCGCTCTGTCCGAGCCGGACGTACCCGAGTCCGACCTCGACGAGCGTCTTGAGGAAGCGGTGGATGGAGGAGATCGGCTCGAAGAAGTCTGCCGCCTCGGCGATCGGCATGTCGAGCACCTCGGCGATGTTCTTACCTTTGTAGTGGATCGTCAGGGTGTCGCGGTTGTACCGCGCTCCCCCGCACACCTCACAGGCGACGTAGACGTCGGGGAGGAAGTTCATCTCGATCTTGATCGTGCCGTCACCCGAGCACGCTTCGCACCGGCCGCCCTTGACGTTGAAGCTGAACCGCCCGGCAAGATACCCACGGACCTTCGCCTCCTGGGTCTCGGCGAAGAGGTTCCTGATCTTGTCGAACACGCCCGTGTAGGTGGCCGGGTTCGACCGCGGCGTGCGACCGATGGGGGCCTGGTCGACGTGGATGACCTTGTCGAGGTGCTCGAGACCGGTGACGCGGGTGTGCTTGCCGGGCAACTTGCGCGCACCGTTCAGCTTGTTCGCGAGCACGCGGTACAGGACGTCGTTGACGAGGGAGGACTTGCCGGATCCGCTCACGCCGGTGACGGCCGTCAGGACACCGAGCGGGAAGTCCGCGCTGACCTTCTTCAGGTTGTTCGCCTGCGCTCCGATCACCTGGATCTGGCGCTTCGTGTCGATCGGGCGGCGCTTCGCCGGGATCTCGATGGCCTTCCGACCGGACAGGTAGTCGCCGGTGAGTGACTCGGTGTTCGCCTCGAGTGCTTCGTAGGAACCGGAGTGCACGACCTTGCCGCCGTTGACCCCGGCGCCGGGGCCGATGTCGACGATCCAGTCCGCGGTGCGGATGGTGTCTTCATCGTGCTCGACGACGATGAGCGTGTTGCCGAGGTCGCGGAGCGCCACGAGGGTCTCGATGAGCCGGCGGTTGTCGCGCTGGTGCAGGCCGATGCTCGGCTCGTCGAGGACGTAGAGGACACCGGTCAGGCCGGAACCGATCTGCGTCGCGAGGCGGATGCGCTGCGCCTCACCACCGGACAGCGAGCCCGCGGTGCGGGCGAGGTCGAGGTAGTTGAGACCGACCTGGATGAGGAAGTCGAGCCGCACCTTGATCTCGCGGAGGACCTGCGCGGCGATGTGGGCCTCGCGGTCGCTCAGTTCGAGACGGTCCATGAACGCACGGGCGTCCGACAGGCTCAGCTCGGCGACCTCGGCGATGCTGTGCTCGTGGATGAGGACCGACAGGACCTCGGGCTTCAGGCGGCGTCCGCCGCACACCTGGCACGGGACCTCTCGGAGATACTCGGACCAGCGCACACGCTGGCTGTCGGTGTCGGCCTGCAGGTACTGGCGCTCGATGTACGGGATGACACCCTCGAAGCCTGACGAGTAGCTCATCTCGCGTCCGAAGCGGTTCTTCCACTTCACCTTGACCTTGAAGTTGTCGCCGCGGAGCACCGCCTCCTGGACGGATGCCGGCAGGTCTCGCCACGGGGTGTCGAGCGAGAAGTCGAGGTCGCGGGCGAGACCGTCGAGCAGCTTCTCGTAGTACTGGTACAGCCCCTTGCCCTGCGTCGTCCACGGGACGATGACGCCTTCGTTGATGCTGAGCTCCTCGTCGCCGAGGAGGAGCTCGGCGTCGACGGACATGCGCGTGCCGAGGCCGGAGCACTCGGGGCACGCACCGAACGGCGCGTTGAAGGAGAACGTCCGTGGCTCGATCTCGGTCAGCTGCAGCGGGTGGTTGTTCGGGCAGGACAGCTTCTCGGAGAACGTCCGCCACGCGTCGTCGCCCTCTTCGTCGACGAAGTTGATCGTGACGAGGCCGTCGGTGAGCTGGAGGGCGGTCTCGAGCGAGTCGGTGAGACGACCGAGAATCTCGGGGCCGGCCACGAGGCGGTCGACGACGACGGCGATGTCGTGCTTGACCTGCTTCTTCAAGGTCGGGGGCTCGGCGAGCTGGATCGCCTCGCCGTCGACGATAGCGCGGGCGAAGCCCTTCGCGGAGAGCTCCTTGAAGAGGTCGACGAACTCGCCCTTCTTCTGGCTGACCACCGGGGCGACGATCTGGTACCGGCGGCGCTCCTCGAGCTCCATCAGCTGGTCGGCGATCTGCTGCACCGTCTGGCGCTGGATGACCTCGCCGCAGACAGGACAGTGCGGAACACCGATGCGCGCCCACAGCAGACGCATGTAGTCGTAGACCTCGGTGATCGTGCCGACGGTCGACCGCGGGTTGCGGTTGGTCGACTTCTGGTCGATGGAGACGGCCGGGCTCAGACCCTCGATGAAGTCGACGTCCGGGCGGTCGACCTGACCGAGGAACTGCCGCGCGTACGCCGAGAGCGACTCGACGTAGCGTCGTTGCCCTTCGGCGAAGATCGTGTCGAAGGCGAGGGAGGACTTCCCGGAGCCCGACAGGCCGGTGAAGACGACCAGCGAGTCGCGCGGGATCTCGAGGTCCACGTTCTGGAGGTTGTGCACGCGGGCACCGCGGACACTGAGCGTTGAGTGGTGATCTACCTTGGCAATTGACACCCTTCGAGTCTACGCAGCACCACCGACACCGGACTCCCGAGCGGTGTCTGTGGTACTGCGCTCTCAGCGAAGCCTTGGCTAGATGTGTCCGGCCTTCGCCATCTGCCGCAACTCCTGCTTGAGTTCGGAGACCTCGTCCCGGAGCCGGCCTGCCAGTTCGAACTTGAGTTCCGCTGCGGCGGCGAGCATCTGGGCGTTGAGGTCGGCGATGATCGACTCGAGATCGTTCGCACCTTCGGCGGCGATGCCCTCGCGTCGGAGGTTCGGCGTCGGGCTCTTCTTCTTCCCGTTGTCGCGTCCGGCGAGCAGCGCCGCGGTGTCGGCGCCTTCGCGCGCCAGTGCCTCGGTGATGTCGGCGATCCGCTTGCGCAGTGGCTGCGGATCGATCCCGCGTTCCTCGTTGTACGCCACCTGCTTCTCGCGGCGGCGATCGGTCTCCTCGATCGCGCGCTTCATCGAGTCGGTCAGGACGTCGGCGTACATGTGGACCTCGCCGGACACGTTGCGGGCTGCGCGACCGATGGTCTGGATGAGCGACGTCGACGACCGCAGGAAGCCCTCCTTGTCGGCATCGAGGATGGCCACGAGCGAGACCTCGGGGAGGTCCAGCCCCTCGCGGAGGAGGTTGATGCCGATGAGGACGTCGTAGACGCCCTGCCGGAGTTCGCTCAGCAGCTCGACCCGGCGCAGGGTGTCGACGTCGGAGTGCAGGTACCTGACGCGGACGCCCGCCTCGGTGAGGAAGTCGGTGAGCTCCTCGGCCATCTTCTTCGTGAGCGTGGTGACGAGGACGCGTTCGTCGCGCTCGGCCCGGACGCGGATCTCCTCGAGGAGGTCGTCGATCTGCCCGTTCGACGGCTTGACGATGATGGCCGGGTCGACCAGACCGGTCGGGCGGATGATCTGCTCGACGATGCCGTCGGCGATGCCCATCTCGTACTTGCCGGGCGTGGCCGAGAGGTAGACCGTCTGACCGACCCTGTTCTTGAACTCGTCCCAGCGGAGCGGACGGTTGTCCATCGCGCTCGGGAGTCGGAAGCCGTGCTCGACGAGCGTCCGCTTCCGCGACGCGTCGCCCTCGAACATCGCGCCGATCTGCGGGACGGTGACGTGTGACTCGTCGATGACGGTGAGGAAGTCGTCGGGGAAGTAGTCGAGGAGGCAGTTCGGGGCCTCGCCGGCGGAGCGGCCGTCGATGTGGCGGGAGTAGTTCTCGATTCCCGAGCAGAACCCGATCTGCTGCATCATCTCGAGGTCGAAGGTCGTCCGCATCCGGAGCCGCTGCGCCTCCAGGAGCTTGCCCTCACGTTCCAGGGACTGCAGCCGCTCGGCGAGCTCCTCCTGGATGGTGCCGATGGCGCGCTGGATCGTCTGCGGGCTGGCCGCGTAGTGCGAGGCCGGGAAGACCGAGACCGCGTCGAGCTTCTTGACGACATCTCCGGTGAGCGGGTGGAGGGCGTACAGCGCCTCGATCTCATCGCCGAAGAACTCGATGCGGATCGCCAGCTCCTCGTAGACCGGGATGATCTCGATGGTGTCGCCGCGCACGCGGAAGTTGCCGCGGGAGAAGTCGACGTCGTTGCGGTTGTACTGCATACCCACGAACTTGCGGATCAGCCGGTCGCGCCCGATGTTCTGGCCGACCTGCAGCGCCGCCATCGCCTCCAGGTACTCCTCTGCTGCCCCGAGACCATAGATGCACGAGACGGTCGACACCACGATGACGTCGCGACGGCTCAGCAGCGAGTTGGTGGTCGAATGGCGCAACCGCTCGACCTCGGCGTTGATCGACGAGTCCTTCTCGATGAAGGTGTCGGTCTGCGGGACGTAGGCCTCAGGCTGGTAGTAGTCGTAGTAGGAGACGAAGTACTCGACCGCGTTGTTCGGCATGAGTTCGCGGAACTCGTTCGCAAGCTGCGCCGCGAGTGTCTTGTTGTGCGCGAGGACGAGGGTCGGACGTTGGACCGCCTCGATCAGCCACGCGGTGGTCGCCGACTTGCCGGTACCGGTCGCGCCGAGGAGCACGACGTCGGTCTCGCCGGCGTTGATACGCCCGGACAGCTGCTCGATGGCGGCGGGCTGGTCGCCGCTCGGCTCGTAGTCGCTGATCACCTCGAAGGGGCGGACGGCGCGTGTTGGTTCCATACTCCGAGTCTACGGAGGACCACCGACAGCACTCCCCCGCTTCGCCCACAGCGGAGCGAGGGGTCCGGCTCAGGCGCCGGCGTCGCGAGCGGCGTCCGGTGCGGCGCCCGACAACGCGCGGCCCCACACCGCGTCGACCTGCTCGAGCGTCTGCGCGAGGGTGCCCGCCGTGTCGATCACGACGTCGGCGACGGCCGCGCGTTGCGCTTCCGTCGCCTGCGCGGCGATCCGACGTTCAGCCTCGCCCCGCTCGAGCCCGCGCAGTTCGACGAGACGATCGGCACGCACCGTTTCGGGTGCCGAAGCGACCACCACGAGGTCGAACTCGTCGGCACGGCCGGTCTCCACGAGCAACGGGACGTCGTAGACGATGATCGCCGCCGGGTCTGCCGACGCCTCGGCGATCCTGGCCTGTGAGCGGCGCTTGACCTCGGGGTGGACGATCGCGTTGAGATCGGCCCTGGCCTGGTCGTCGGAGAAGACGACGGCGCCGAGAGCCGGACGGTCGAGCGCGCCGTCGGGACCGATCACGTCCGGCCCGAACCGCGCGGCGATGGCCGCCAGCCCAGGAGTGCCCGGTTCGACGACCTCGCGGGAGAGCACGTCCGCGTCGATGACGACGGCTCCGTGCTCGGCGAGCCGGGTCGCGATGGTCGATTTGCCGGAGGCGATACCGCCGGTGAGGCCGATGAGGTACATGCCTGCCAGCGTACCCGTGGCGCCATCGAGCTTTTCGGGTGTGCCCCGGACAACGCAGCAGGGGGCCGCCCGAAGGCGACCCCCTGCTGGACACCGACCGAAGTCGGTGCGGTGGTGACTAGTTGCTCGAGAGCTTCTCGCGGAGTGCCGCGAGGGACTCGTCGTCGGCGAGCGTTCCGCCACCGGCGGAGTCGCTCGAGAACGAGGAACCGGCCGACGAGGAAGCGGTCGACGAGGAGGCCTGGTTGGCCTCTTCGACGGCTGCAGCCGCGACCTGCTTCTTGTGCGCTTCCCAGCGAGCCTGGGCGGCAGCGTAGTCCTGCTCCCACTTCTCGCGCTCGGCGTCGAAGCCTTCCTTCCACTCCTGCGTCTCGGCGTCGAAGCCCTCGGGGTACTTGTAGTTCCCGAGCTCGTCGTACTCCGTGAGCATGCCGTAGAGGGCCGGGTCGAACTCGGTCCCCTCGGGGTCGACACCCTCGTTGGCCTGCTTGAGGCTCAGCGAGATGCGGCGACGCTCGAGGTCGATGTCGATGACCTTGACGAAGACCTCTTCGCCGACCGACACGACCTGCTCGGCGAGCTCGACGTGCTTCCCGGAGAGCTCCGAGATGTGCACGAGGCCCTCGATGCCGTCTGCCACGCGGACGAACGCACCGAACGGAACCAGCTTGGTGACCTTACCCGGTGCAACCTGGCCGATGGCGTGGGTGCGGGCGAAGACCTGCCACGGGTCCTCCTGGGTCGCCTTGAGCGACAGCGAGACGCGCTCGCGGTCCAGGTCGACCTCGAGGATCTCGACGGTGACTTCCTGACCGACCTCGACGACCTCGCTGGCGTGCTCGATGTGCTTCCAGCTGAGCTCGGAGACGTGGACGAGACCGTCGACGCCGCCGAGGTCGACGAACGCGCCGAAGTTGACGATCGAGGAGACGACGCCCTTGCGGACCTGTCCCTTCTGGAGGTTGTTGAGGAAGGTGGTGCGGCTCTCGGACTGCGTCTGCTCGAGGAGCGCACGGCGCGACAGGACCACGTTGTTGCGGTTCTTGTCGAGCTCGAGGATCTTCGCCTCGATCTCCTGGCCGAGGTACGGCGTGAGGTCGCGGACGCGGCGCAGCTCGATGAGCGAAGCCGGGAGGAAGCCACGGAGGCCGATGTCGACGATGAGGCCGCCCTTGACGACCTCGATGACCGAACCGGTGACGACGCCGTCGGATTCCTTGATCTTCTCCACGTCGCCCCAAGCACGCTCGTACTGCGCGCGCTTCTTCGACAGGATCAGACGGCCTTCCTTGTCCTCCTTCTGGAGAACGAGAGCCTCGATCGTGTCGCCGACGTTGACGACCTCGGAGGGGTCGACGTCGTGCTTGATGGAGAGTTCACGCGAGGGGATGACACCCTCGGTCTTGTAGCCGACGTCGAGGAGGACCTCGTCGCGGTCGATCTTCACCACGGTGCCCTCGATGAGGTCGCCGTCGTTGAAGAACTTCAGAGTCTTTTCGACCGCTGCGAGGAAGTCCTCAGCAGATCCGATGTCGTTGATTGCGACCTGCTTGGGGGCGGTCGTTGCGCTTGTCATGTAGTAATTGCTCCAGGTGGACAATGATTCAGGCCGTGCCTCGCGCACTGCTCCGGACCCGTGGATGACCACGGACGTTGATCGGGGCGATGCTGTTGTGTGAACCGATCCGGGGATCGGGATCGCTCTGCGAGACGGGCAGGCGGATAGGACGCCACAATTGTGACAGTCCAGTCTAGCGAGATCGAGGGCCTGCAGGCAAGCCGCGTGCTTGGACGATGTCGCGCAACGCTGGCTCCAGGATGGGGTGCTCGAACCGGTAGCCTGCCTGCAGTAACCGCTCGGGCAGCGCCCAGCGACTCTTCAGGACGAGCTCGGTCTCGGTGCGCAGGAGGAACATCCCGACCTCGAGGAGCCAGCGGGGCGCCGGGATGCCGATCGGCATCCCGATCGCGTAGCGCAGGGTCCGCATGAAGCCGCGGTTGTCCGTCGGATCCGGCGACGTCACGTTGACGGCGCCGTCGAGTTCCGGGTGGTCGCGGAGGAACCGGACGATGCCGATGACGTCGTCCAGGTGGATCCAGCTGAACCGTTGCCGGCCGTGGGGTGTCGTGAACCGGTGACCGGTCCCCGCGGCCCGACGCGATCGTGAACGGGGCCAGCGACCGTCCAACTGCGGTCCCCCGAGGCCGAGACGCGCCAACCGCAGCAACGGGGTGAGCGCTCCCCCGTCACCGAGCACGATGGCGATCCGGAGAGCCACCCGTCGCGTGTCCGGCAGGTCGTCGGCGAACAACGCCTGCTCCCACGCCGTCGCGACGTCCACGGAGAACCCCGATCCGATCTCGCCGTCGGTTTCCGTCATGGCGCGGTCGTCCGCGTCACCGTAGATGGTCGCCGTCGACGCGTTGATCCAGAGCGGAGGAGGCGAGGCCGCTTCGCGGACCGCTTGCGACAGTTCCGTCGTCGTGTCGACGCGTGACCGCAGGATCGCGGCACGGTTCGCTGCGGTGTACCGGCAGTTCACGCTCTTCCCCGCCAGGTTGACCAGGAGGTCGGCGCAGTCGACCAGCCGCGCGATGCCCGCTGGATCGCCCCACCGGGCATCGGCCGCACCTCGACCGATGACGGAGACCGTTGCGCCGTCGGCCCGGAAGGACTCGACGAGCCGACGCCCGATGAACCCCGACGCTCCGGCGACGACGATCCGCTCGGACGTCATTCGAGCATCGCCGACCGCAGCGTGTCGAGCCCGACGCCCCCGAGGTCGAGCGCTCGACGGTGGAAGTCCTTGATGTCGAAGGCGTCCCCAGCACGGCGGGCCGCGTCGTCGCGGAGCTGCTCCCAGATGCGCTGCCCGATCTTGTAGGACGGTGCCTGTCCGGGCCAGCCGAGGTAGCGGTTCACCTCGAAGCGGACGAACTCCGGAGACATGTTCACATTCCGGCCCATGAAGTCGAAAGCGTACTCGGCGGTCCAGGTGCCGCTCCCATCGGGGAGCCGCTTGCCGAGGTGCACGCCGATGTCAAGGACGACCCGGGCAGCACGCATCCGCTGACCGTCGAGCATGCCCAGCCGGTCGGCCGGGTCGTCGAGATAGCCGAGCTGCTCCATCAAGCGCTCCGCATACAGCGCCCAACCCTCCGCGTGTCCGGAGGTCCCGGCGAGCTGCCGGCGCCAGAGGTTGAGGGTCTTGCGGTTGACGACCGCCTGACCGATCTGCAGGTGGTGCCCGGGAACGCCCTCGTGGTACACCGTCGTCAGCTCGCGCCAGGTGTCGAACTCGGTGACGCCGACGGGGACCGACCACCACATGCGGCCGGGACGCGAGAAGTCGTCGGTCGGGCCCGTGTAGTAGATCCCACCCTCCTGCGTGGGGGCGATCATGCACTCGAGCGCGCGGATCTCCTGCGGGATGTCGAACTGGGTGCGGCCGAGTTCTTCGACCGCGCGGTCGCTCGTCTCCTGCATCCAACGCTGCAAGGCTTCCGTGCCGTGCAGTTTGCGCGCGGGATCCTGTTCGAGGAAGGCGACCGCCTCCTCCACCGAGGCTCCGGGCAGGATCTCGTTCGCGATCGATTCCTGCTCGGAGACCATGCGCGCCAGCTCCTCGATCCCCCACTCGTAGCTCTCGTCGAGGTCGACCGTCGCGCCGAGGAACCGTCGAGACTGCAGGGCGTACAGCTCGCGGCCGATCGCGTCCTCCTCGGTCGCGGCCGGCATGAGTTCGTGGGCGAGGAAGTCGGCGAGGCGGTTGTAGGCGACGGCAGCGGCGCCGGCGCCGGTCGACAGCTCTCCGGCGAGCGAGGCCGGGAGCTGGCCGTCCTCCGGTCCGGCTTCCGCGGCGAAGCCGATGAAGAAGCCGTCGTCGGCGCCGGTGCGGAGCACCTGGTCGTAGACCTCCTTCACCTGGCGTCGTGCTGGGGTGATGCCCTTCGCGATCCCCTCGCGGAGCGTCTCGATGTAGCCGTCCACCGCTTCGGGCAACGCACCCAGACGGGTGCTGATCGTGCTCCAGTCGTCGACCGTGGCCGTCGGCATGAGGTCGAAGACGTCGCGGAGCTCCTGCGACGGCGACGCGATCACATTCAGATCCCGGTACTGCAGACCGGCTTCGGACGAGGCGAGGTCGAGCTCCAGCTCCGCGGTGAGGTCGGTCTGGGTGACGCGATCGACGGCGTCGACGGGTGTGGCCGATCGAAGCGTGTTCAGCGTGCGCGAGACGGCCTCGACGTAGGCTTCGTGCCCGGCCGGCGACGTGTCGCCGTAGCGTCCGCCGACGTCCGTCCGGCCGATGTAGGTGCCGACCTCGGGCCGCAGCTGGACGAGCGTCTCCACCCAGCTTTCGGCGATGGCGTCGATCGGTGTGCTCTGGCGAGGTTCTTCGTGAGACATGCCGACGAGCCTAGTCCGCGCCTCGGACGCGCACGCGGCGGATCCGTCCGCGGGTGCGTGTGACGGGGATCCACCGGACCGTCAGTGCGCGGCGGAGTCCCAGTCGTGGCCGTGCCCGATCTGGACGTCGAGGGGCACCGACAGCTCGGCGGCACCCGCCATCTGCGTCCGGACGATCGCCTCGAGGGCGTCCCACTCCCCCTCAGCGACCTCGAAGATCAATTCATCGTGCACCTGCAGCATCATCTGGGAACGGAGTGACTGCGACCGGAGGTCCGACTCGATGCCGATCATGGCCCGCTTCATGATGTCCGCTGCGGAACCCTGGATCGGAGCGTTCAGCGCCTGCCGTTCGGCGTTCTCGCGGACGAGTCGGTTCGGGCTCGCGAGCTCGGGGAACAGCCGACGACGACCGAAGATGGTCTCGGTGTACCCGTCGAGCTTCGCCTGCTCGACGACGTTCCGCAGATAGTCGCGCACGGCTCCGAACCGCTCGAAGTAGTCGACCATGAGCTGCTTCGCCTCGGCGCTGGAGATCCGGAGCTGCTTCGAGAGGCCGAAGGCGCTGAGCCCGTAGGCGAGACCGTAGGACATGGCCTTCACCTTGTTGCGCATCGCGGGGGTGACGTCTTCCGCGGCCACGCCGAAGATGCGTGCGCCCACGAAGCGGTGGAGGTCCTCGCCGGACTTGAACGCCTCGATGAGGCCCGCATCGCCCGAGAGGTGGGCCATGATCCGCATCTCGATCTGCGAGTAGTCGGCCGTCAGCAGGGTCTCGTACCCGCTCCCGGCCTGGAAGGCGGCGCGGATGCGTCGTCCCTCCTCGGTGCGAACGGGGATGTTCTGCAGGTTCGGGTCGGTCGACGAGATCCGGCCCGTGCTCGTCCCGATCTGGACGTACGTGGTGTGGATACGACCGTCGTCGGTGATCGCCTTGTCGAGCGTCTCCACGATCTGACGGAGCTTCGTCGCGTCGCGGTGCTCGAGGAGCAGGCCGAGGAACGGGTGCGGGCTCTTCTCCTGGAGGTCGGCGAGGGCACCGGCGTCGGTGGAGAACCCGGTCTTGTTGGCCCGTGTCTTGGGCATGGCCAACTGGTCGAAAAGCACCTCCTGGAGCTGCTTCGGCGAGCCGAGGTTGACCTCACGTCCGATCTCGGCGTAGGCGTTGCTCGCCAATTCCGCGGACCGGTTCCCGAGCTGCTCCGACAGTCCGCTCAGGATGCCGTGGTCGACCGTCACCCCCGTGAGTTCCATGTGCGCCAGCACCTGGAGGACCGGGAGTTCCATGTCGAGCAGGACGCTGAGGGAGCCCGGATCGAGGGCTGCACGGGTGGCCTCTGCGACGCGGAGCGCGTACCAGGCGGTCCCTCCGACACCGACCGGGTCGGTCTCCGGAACCAGCTGGTTCGGGTCGGCCACGGGCATCGTCTCGTCGAGGTACCGTGCGGTGAGGTCGCCGAGGTTCTTGTCGCCGCCACTCGGGCGGAGCAGCCAGCCGGCGACGGCCGTGTCGTACGCCAGGCCTTCGAGCGCGAGGCCGGCCCGGGTGACCGCCTTCACCTGCGGTTTCGCGTCGTGCATGATCTTCGGGGCGTCGCTCGCGAGCCAGGCTTCGAGCGGCGCGTAATCGGCCTCCCCGGGACGCCAGGCGAGGGACACGATCTCCGTGGATGTGGCCAGACCGGCCGCGACCGGCAGGTCGCCGTCCAGGTCGAGGTGGAGTCCGATGCCGCCCGGGTGGGCCGCGACCGCGCGCGCGAGCCAGGCCTCGAGCTCTTCGTCGAGCAGTTCCTTCCGAGGCGGCATCACCACACCGACCGCGTGCGACGCCGAGACGTCGGTGTTCGCCTCGAGACCGTCGAGCTTCAAGACCCGGTCGAGGAGTGTGCGGAACTCCAGTCGGCCGAACACGGCGGCCACGGCGTCGGCGTCGATCTGACGTCGTTCGAGGTCCTTCGGGCCGACCGGCAGTTCGACGTCGGTGAGGAGCCGGTTGAGCCGCCGGTTGCGGACGGCGTTCTCCTTGTGTTCGCGGAGACTCTCCCCCACCTTGCCGGTGATCTCGTCCGCGCGTTCCAGGATCTGCTCGAGTGAGCCGAACTGGTTGAGCCACTTGACGGCGGTCTTCTCGCCCACCTTCGGGATGCCCGGGAGGTTGTCGCTCGTCTCGCCGACGAGCGCGGCGATCTCCGGGTACTGCTCGGGCCGGATACCGTAGCGCTCGAACACCTTGGCGCCGTCGTATCGCGTCAGTGCCGAGACGCCCTGACTGGACGGGTAGAGCAGCGTCACGTCGTCGGTCACCAACTGGATGGTGTCGCGGTCGCCCGAGACGACGAGGACGCGGAAGCCCTCCTCGGCGCCCTGCTTGGCGAGGGTGGCGAGGATGTCGTCGGCCTCGTAGTCCTCTTTGCTGATCGTGGTGATGTTCATCGCCTTGAGCGCCTCTTCCAACAGCGGCACCTGACCCTTGAACTCGGGCGGGGTCTCGCCGCGGGTCCCCTTGTACTCGGGGTACTCACGGGTCCGGAACGAGCGGCGCGAGATGTCGAAGGCCACGGCGAGGTGGCTCGGGTTCTCGTTCTTCAGCAGGCTGATCAGCATCGAGATGAAGCCGTGGATGGCGTTCGTGTGCTGGCCGTCGCGGGTTTGGAAGCTGTCGACCGGCAGGGCGTAGAACGCCCGGAAGGCGAGCGAGTGGCCGTCGACGACGAGGAGGGTAGGCTTTTCTGATTCCGACACGCGCCCAGCCTACAAGCCGGTGCCGACACGGTTCAGGACCGATCCGAAGGTGGACATGACGAACGAGACCGACGAAGCCCTCGAGTTCCTGCGGACGAGAGGCAGCGGCGCACTCGCCGCCAAGATGGGCATCGAGTTCACGGAGTTCACGGTCCAACGGTCCGTCGCCACCATGCCGGTCGAGGGCAATACGCAACCGGCGATGCTGCTGCACGGCGGCGCCTACGTCGTCCTCGGTGAATCCCTCGGGTCGATGGCCGCCAACCTCTTCGCGGGCCCCGGCAAGCTCGCCGTCGGCATCGACATCAACGCCACGCACACCCGTTCGGCAACCGAGGGGATCGTGACCGGGGTCTGCACGCCGATCCACCTCGGGCGGTCTCTCACCGTCCACGAGATCGCGGTCAGCGACGAGCAGGGCCGACGCTGCTCGACGATCCGCATCACGAACCTCATCAAGGACGCACCGGGTAGCTGACCCGCACTGCTCGCGGACAACGCAGAGCGGCCCGCCCCCGCAGGGACGGGCCGCTCTTGCGACGAGGTGGGAGAGCGCTACTTCTTGGCGCTCAACTGCTCGATGATCGCCTGCGCGACATCGTGCATGGTGAGGCGGCGGTCCATGGACGCCTTCTGGATCCAACGGAAGGCTTCGGGCTCGGTGAGTCCCATCTTCTCGTTGAGGAGGCCCTTCGCGCGGTCGACGAGCTTCCGCGTCTCGAAGCGCTCGACCATGTCGGCGACCTCGGCCTCGAGCGTGATGATCTGCTGGTACCGCGAGAGGGCGATCTCGATCGCGGGCAGGAGGTCGTTCGGGGTGAACGGCTTCACGACATACGCCAGGGCACCGGCCTCGCTCGCCCGCTCGACCAGTTCCTTCTGGCTGAACGCGGTGAGGAGCACCACCGGTGCGATGTGCGCCTTGCCGATGCGCTCGGCGGCGGAGATGCCGTCGAGCTGGGGCATCTTCACATCCATGATCACGAGGTCCGGGCGGAGCTCGGTCGCGAGCGCGACGGCGGTCTCGCCATCGCCGGCCTCGCCGACGACCTCGAAACCGTTGTCGCGAAGGATCTCGACGATGTCGAGGCGGATGAGGGATTCGTCCTCAGCGACGACGACGCGCCGCGGGGCTACGGGAGGGGTCTCTTGCTCGGTCACCCTCAAATCCTACGGTACTCTGATGCAGGTTGCTGTTCGCCGTGCGGCGGACGCGCCGGTGTGGCGGAATGGCAGACGCGGAGCACTCAAAATGCTTTGTCGAAAGACGTGTGGGTTCGAGTCCCACCACCGGTACCACGAACGTGGGGAATCCCCGTCGGGCGCACTCAACGTGCTTTGTCGAAAGACGTGTGGGTTCGAGTCCCACCACCGGTACCACGAACGTGGGGAATCCCCGTCGGGCGCACTCAACGTGCTTTGTCGAAAGACGTGTGGGTTCGAGTCCCACCACCGGTACCACGAAGCTCCCCTGAACGACCCAGGACGAGGCGGTCAAGCCCTTCGGGCGGGGTCGGCGGACGCCGTAGCGTAACGTCGAAGACACGACGTGCAGGACGTCGTCCGACACGATGGGACCCGACTCCATGACTGCAGAGCAGAACGACCCCCGCCAGGACGTGCACGACGCCAGCACCGACGACCGCCTCCAGGGCATCCTCGTCCAGGTCGCAGCAGACCGGTCCCTCACCCCCGACCTCGACGTCCGGGCAGCGCTGGCGGACCGTCTCAGCGACCAGGGCATCGACGTCGACGCTGCCGAACTCGACCGACTCGTCGGTTCACTCCCGGGTCAGCCCGGCGACGAGCCCGGACCGTTCCTCACGGACGGCGCGACCTCGGCCGACGACGCGAACTGATCAGAAGCCGCGCTCGACGGCGGCGGCCGGACCGTCGGCCTCCGTCGTCAGCTCCGGTCCGCCGACGGCATCGCCCGTCCACGTGTCGACCCGCCAACCGGTCGTCGTGTCGCCGTCGACGATGATGACGCCCGTGTTCGTGATGGGGTGCGTGCCGATGAAATGTCCGTCGACGTTCGTCGAGCGCAGCCCGAGCCAGGACCGGAGCATCGCCCCGTGGCTCACGACCACGACGTTCTCCAGTCCGGAGCCCTCGAGTTCCTCGACCACCGCGTCGAAGCGCGCGAACACCTCGTGGCCGTTCTCGCCGCCCGGCATCCGGGTGTCGAGGTCCCCCATGGCCCAGGCCACGATGGTGTCGATGTAGACCTGGACGGCCTCGGGCGACGCGTGCATCTCGTTGTCGCCGGCGCTGATCTCACGGAGGCCGTCGCGGACGGTCACGGGGACTCCTCGAACCTCGGCGATCGGGGCGGCGGTCTGCTGCGCCCGGACCGCGGTCGACGCGTAGACGGCGTCGATCTGCTCCCCCACGAGCGCTTTGGGCAGCGCGGCTGCCTGCGTCTCGCCGAGATCGGTGAGGACGGCCCCGGGGATCGCCGTGTCGAGCAGGCCGGCGACGTTGGACGAGGTCTGACCATGTCTGATGAGGATGAGGCGCATACCTCCAGGGTAGGCGAACGACGACGGCGCCGCGTCTGGCGCGTCCGAGGTCGCGACGATCAGCGGCGTGTCCGCCATCGCGGTTCGGCACTCCCCAGACCCCGTGCCGGGAACGGGTAGTCATCGAACCCGCTGAGCGCGGGGCGCGCGGTCTGCACGGCACCGTGATCAGCCAGGCAGCGCTCGCCAGGAATCGCGACGGCCGCATCGTGGGTCGCCCGCGGCAGGCCCCGGAGTGCGGCACCGACCCTGGCCAATGACACGTGGACGTCGCCGGCGGTGCGGCCCTCGACCCCGCCCGCCACCTCGTCGATGAGCGACGCCGCCAACAGGTACCCGCTCGTGTGATCGAGTGCCTGCGCCGGAAGTGCGCCAGGAGCCCCGTCGGCGCCCTCGATGAGGGCGATGCCGGTCGCTGCCTGGACCAGGCTGTCGAAGCCACGACGATCGCCCCACGGCCCGGTCGTCCCCCACGCGTCGACGGAACCGGTGACGAGCCCCGCTTGCGGCACCAGGCCGAGGCGCTCGATGGCGTGCGGCCGATACCCCGTGACCAGGACGTGCGCCTCATCAGCCAACGACTGCAGGGTCGCGAGGCCGGACGCGGTCGAGGCGTCCAGGGTGGCCGTGCGCTTCCCCTGCCCGGTGTCGGCATGCTGCCACGGGATCTCCGGAACCTGCGGCGGGTCGATACGGAGGACCTCTGCTCCGAGCAGCGCAAGCGTCCTGGTCGCCACCGGACCGGCGATGACGCGGGTGAGATCGAGGACGCGGAGTCCACGCAAAGGGTGCAGTCTCGTCGGCCGCAACGCAGAGGCGATCCTCGATCCGGCGGAGCCGCCGTGACGCCCGACGAGCGGCCCATCACCGACGATGGCCTGTGGAGTGGACGTCCACGCGACGGCAGTCCGGACGGCGACGACGAGGGCGCCGACTCCGGCAGCCTCCGATTCCAGGTCGACAGCCGATCGGGAGGCGATCGCCGAGGCGAGCTCTGCGCGGGTGGCGTCGTCGCCGATCCCGAGCATGGCGCTCAGGCGGCGACGATGGTGGGGGTAGTTCGCATGCGTCCGCACCCAACCGCCCGCAGCCGGGAAGAAGCCGGACAACGGCGCGAACGCATCGACCGCAGCTCCGTCGATTCGGAGCAGGCGGTCGCTCTGGTAGGCCGCGGCGATGCGCTCGAGGTCGAGGACCGCGTGCACCGGCTCGTATCCGAGGGCGACACGGAGTCGGTCCGCGGCGTCCTCCACGGCGCCGACCGCGACCGCGGCGAGCTCGAGGACGGCGAATCGCGAGGCCAGGAGCCCCGTCGGCCCGATCGCGTCACGGTCGACACCTGGCAGGCTCAGCCCCACGGCATGGCGCAGGGCGTCGTCGACGAGGAAGGAGCTGGCCATGGGCATCAGGCTAGACCCACAGCGGACGGTGTCGGTGTGACCATCGCGCTGGACGACGAAGGCCGTGGTCCCCGTACGGGAGGACCACGGCCTTCGGCTACCACATCCGACTAGAGGACGTCGCCCACCTTGTGGACGCGGATGTCGTTCGTCGTTCCGGGGATCCCGGGAGGGGAACCGGAGATGATGATGACGGGCTCGCCGACCGCGGCCTTACCGGTGGCGACGAGGACCTCGTCCACCTGGGCGACCATCTGGTCGGTGTGCGTGACGCGCTCCACCACGAAGGACTCGACGCCCCAGTTGAGCGCCATGCGACGACGGATCGCCGGGTCGGGCGTGAACGCGAGGATCGGGATCCGGTTGCGCAGGCGCGCCATCCGGCGCACCGACTCCCCCGACTCCGTGAAGACGCAGAGGAACTTCGCCTCGACGAAGTCGGCGACCTCGACCGCCGCGAGGGTGATCGCACCGGCCTGCGTGCGCGGCTTCGTGCCGAGCGGCGGGACACGGTCGAGACCGTGGATCTCGGTCGACTCCACGATGCGGGCCATGGTCTGGACCGTGATCACCGGGTAGGCGCCGACGCTGGTCTCGCCACTCAGCATGACCGCGTCCGCGCCGTCGAGCACCGCGTTCGCGACGTCGGAGGTCTCAGCGCGCGTCGGGATCGGGCTGGAGATCATCGACTCGAGCATCTGCGTCGCCACGATGACCGGCTTCGCCATGCGGCGGGCCAGCTCGACCGCGCGCTTCTGCACGATCGGGACGGCCTCGAGCGGGAGCTCGACACCCAGGTCGCCGCGGGCGACCATGATGGCGTCGAACGCTTCGACGATGCTCTCGAGGTTCTCGACGGCCTGCGGCTTCTCGATCTTGGCGATCACGGGGACCTTGCGGCCCTCCTCCGCCATGATCTCGTGCACGCGGTCGATGTCCGCTGCGTCACGGACGAACGACAGCGCGATGAGGTCGGCGCCGAGACGCAGTCCCCAACGGAGGTCCGCTTCGTCCTTCTCGCTGAGCGCTGGGACGTTGACGGCGACACCCGGGAGGTTGATGCCCTTGTTGTTCGACACCGGACCGGCGACGATCACGCGGGTGGTCACGACGGTGTCGTCCGCTTCAACGACCTCGACCTTGACCTTGCCGTCGTCGATCAGCAGGAAGTCGCCCGGCTTGACGTCCTGGGGCAGGCCCTTGAAGGTCGTCGAGGAGATCTCCTTCGTCCCGAGGATGTCCTCGGTGGTGATCTTGAAGATGTCGCCGACGGCGAGGTCGTACGGGCCGCCCTCGAACTTGCCGAGGCGGATCTTCGGGCCCTGGAGGTCGACGAGGACGGCGACCGCGCGGCCGGAGTCCTCCGTCGCCTTCCGCACGTTGGCGTAGATGGCCTCGTGCACGTCATAGCTGCCGTGGCTCAGGTTCATCCGGGTGACATCGACCCCCGCATCGATGATGGCCCGGATGTTCTCATAGCTGGAGACCGCAGGGCCCAGCGTTGCGACGATCTTGGCTCGTCTCATGTGTGTGTGTTCTCCATGGTTTCTGCGCACAAGGCGCTTCGGTACTCACTGCTCGGCATGATGCGTCCGACGCTTGTCGTCCGCTTGAAAGCCTAGAGGGAGATGGGCTGGTCCGTGGGACGGACCGGGGAGGGAAGCTGGGTGGCGCCTTCGAGGTACTCGTCGACCGCCGCTGCGGCTGCACGACCCTCGGCGATCGCCCACACGATGAGCGACTGACCGCGACCGGCGTCGCCGGCCACGAACACGCCGGGCTGGTTCGTCTGGTAGTCCTGCTCCCTGGCCACGTTGCCGCGACCCGTGAACGGGAGCTGGAACTGCGACTCGAGGGCCGCCTCCTCCGGGCCGGTGAAGCCGAGGGCGAGCAGCACGAGGTCCGCGGGGATCTCCCGTTCGGTCCCGCTCTTCGGGACGCGGCGGCCGTCGACGAACTCCGTCTCCGCGACGCGGATGGCTCGCACCTCCCCGGCGTCGTTCGCGAGGAACTCGACGGTGGACACCAGGAACTCGCGGTCGCCACCCTCCTCGTGCGCGCTCGCGACCTCGAACAGGGTCGGCATCATGGGCCACGGCTGGTGCTCGGGTCGCTCCCCCGCCGGCTGGGTGCCGATCGCGAGGTTCGTGACGGACGCGGCACCCTGACGGTGGGCCGTGCCGATGCAGTCGGCGCCGGTGTCGCCGCCGCCGAGGACGACGACGTGCTTGTCCTCGGCCGTGATCTGGTCCGAGACCGTGTCTCCCGCGCCGACCCGGTTCGCCTGGACGAGGTATTCCATCGCGAAGTGCACGCCCGAGAGGTCGCGACCCGGGATCGGGAGGTCGCGAGGCACCATCGCGCCGGTGGCGATGACGACGGCGTCGTACCGGGCGCGGAGTTCGTCCCAGGTGATGTCGACACCGATGTTCACGCCGGCGCGGAAGCGGGTCCCCTCGTCCTGCATCTGCTTCAGCCGGATGTCGAGATGCTTCTTCTCCATCTTGAAGTCCGGGATGCCGTACCGCAGCAGACCGCCGATGCGGTCGTCACGCTCGTAGACGGCCACGGTGTGGCCCGCCCGGGTGAGCTGCTGGGCAGCCGCGAGACCGGCAGGTCCCGATCCGACGACGGCGACCGTCTTCCCGGTCAACCGCTCCGGCGGGTGCGACTCGACCCAACCGTTGGCGAAGGCCTGGTCGATGATCGACACCTCGACCTGCTTGATGGTGACCGCGGGCTGGTTGATCCCCAGGACGCACGAACTCTCGCAGGGGGCCGGGCACAGGCGTCCAGTGAACTCCGGGAAGTTGTTGGTGGCGTGCAGGCGCTCGATGGCCGAACGACCCTCGCCACGCCACATCAGGTCGTTCCACTCGGGGATGAGGTTGCCGAGCGGGCAGCCCTGGTGACAGAACGGGATGCCGCAGTCCATGCAACGCCCGGCCTGCTTCCGCACGGTCGCCGGATCGCTCTGCTCGTAGACCTCTTTCCAGTCCATGATGCGGACCGGCACAGGCCGACGTTTCGGGAGCTCCCGCTCCGGTACCTTCAGAAATCCCTTGGGATCAGCCACCGGTCACCTCCAAGATTCGGTTCCAAACGATGTCGCCGTCGGGGTCGAGCCCCTCGTCGAGCGCGGTCTGTCGGGTCGCCAGGACCGCTGCGTAGTCGCGCGGCAGGACCTTGACGAATCTGGCGACCGTGTCCTCGAAGTCCGCGAGCAGGCGGCCGGCGAGCGGCGACCCCGTCTCGAGGACGTGTCGCTCGAGGAGGTCGTGGACGATCTCGACGTCGGCGCTGTCGAGCTCCGACAGGGTCAGCTCACCGGAAGCGAGCGAGTCGCGGTTCACCTGGTCGCGCTGCAGGTCGAACACGTAGGCGGTCCCTCCGGACATGCCGGCACCCAGGTTCCTGCCGGTCTGCCCGAGGATGAGCGCGAGCCCACCGGTCATGTACTCCAGGGCGTGGTCGCCGACGCCCTCGACGACCGCCGTGGCACCGGAGTTGCGCACCAGGAAGCGCTCGCCGACGATACCGCCGAGGAACATCGTGCCCTGGGTCGCACCGTAGCCGATGACGTTGCCGGCGATGACGTTGTCCTCCGGAAGGAACGCGGCGCTCTCGGGAGGCCTGACGACGATCTGCCCACCGGACAGGCCCTTGCCGACGTAGTCGTTCGAGTCGCCGACCAGGCGCAGCGAGATGCCGCCCGGGAGGAACGCGCCGAACGACTGCCCGGCCGAGCCGCGCAGCGTGACGTCGATGCTGCCTGCGGGAAGGCCGTTCTCGCCGTGACGGCGGGTGACCTCGTGGCCCAGCATGGTGCCGACGGCGCGCTCGGTGTTGCGGATGGGCAGGTCGACGGAGAAGTGACCGCCGTGCTCCAAGACCTCCGCTGCTGCGGCGATGAGCTGCTGGTCGAAGTGCTTGTCGAGTTCGTGCTCCTGCGCCCGACGGTTGATCCGCGGTTCGTCATCGGCGAAGACGGGGCCGACGAGGACGGGCGACAGATCGAGACCGGACGCCTTCCAATGGCTGATCGCGCGATCCGCGTCGATCAGCTCGTTGTGGCCGATGGCCTCCTCGAGCGTGCGGAACCCGAGCTCGGCGAGGTACTCGCGAACCTCCTGAGCGATGAACTCGAAGAAGTTGACGACGAACTCCGGCTTGCCGGTGAACCGCTGCCGGAGCACGGGGTTCTGGGTCGCGACGCCGACCGGGCAGGTGTCGAGATGGCAGACGCGCATCATGACACAGCCGGAGACGACGAGCGGCGCGGTCGCGAACCCGAACTCCTCCGCACCGAGCAGCGCACCGATGACGACGTCACGACCGGTCTTCATCTGACCGTCCACCTGCACGACGACGCGGTCGCGCATGTTGTTGAGCATCAGGGTCTGCTGGGTCTCGGCGAGACCGAGCTCCCAGGGTGTGCCGGCGTGCTTCAGCGAGTTCAGCGGGCTCGCGCCCGTCCCGCCATCGTGGCCTGAGACGAGGATCACGTCGGAGAGCGCCTTCGCGACACCCGCCGCGACCGCACCGATGCCCGACTGGCTCACGAGCTTCGTGTGGATCCGGGCCTTCGGGTTGGCGCGCTTCAGATCGAAGATGAGCTGCTTGAGGTCCTCGATGGAGTAGATGTCGTGGTGCGGCGGCGGCGAGATCAAGCCGACACCGGCCGTCGCGTGCCGGGTCCTGGCCACCCACGGGTAGACCTTCGTCGGCGGCAGCTGCCCACCCTCGCCGGGCTTGGCGCCCTGGGCGAGCTTGATCTGGATGTCGTCGGCGTGCGTCAGGTACATGCTCGTCACGCCGAACCGGCCCGACGCGACCTGCTTGATCGCACTGCGTCGTGTCGGATCCAGCAGACGATCGACGTCTTCGCCGCCCTCGCCGGTGTTCGACTTCGCGCCGATGCTGTTCATGGCGATCGCCAGCGTCTCGTGGGCCTCTCTCGAGATCGAGCCGTAGCTCATCGCCCCGGTCGAGAACCGCTTGACGATCGAGGAGACAGACTCCACCTCGTCGAGCGGGACCGGCGGACGGGCGCCGGTGCGGAGGGTGAACATCCCTCGGAGCGTCATGAGCTGCGCAGCCTGCGAGTCGACCAGGTGCGTGTACTCACGGAAGATGTCGTACCGGCGGGTCTTCGTGGCGTGCTGGAGCTTGAAGACGGTCTCCGGGTTGAAGAGGTGCGGTGAGCCGTCGCGGCGCCACTGGTACTCGCCACCGGACTGCAAGCGTTCGTGCGCGGTCGACGCGGCGTCCTCCGGGTAGGCGTAACGGTGACGCTTCGCGTTCTCCTCGGCGATCACGTCGATGCCGACACCGCCGAGCTTCGTCTCGGTGCCGGTGAAGTAGGTCTCGACGAGCTGCTCGCTCAGGCCGACCGCTTCGAACGCCTGTGCGCCCGCATACGAGGAGACGGTCGAAATGCCCATCTTGGACATGATCTTCAGAACGCCCTTGCCGAGCGCCTTGATCACGTTCTTCACGGCCTGCTCGCGCGTGACACCCTGGATGAGACCGCTGCGGACGAGGTCCTCGCAGCTCTCCATCGCCAGGTACGGGTTGATCGCCGATGCGCCGTATCCGATCAGCAAAGCGACGTGGTGCACCTCGCGGACGTCGCCGGCTTCGACGACGAGCCCGACCTTCATCCGGTTCTCGGCGCGGATGAGGTGGTGGTGGACCGCGGCGAGAGACAGCAGCGACGGGATCGGGGCGAGATCGGAGTTCGAGTCGCGATCGCTGAGCACGATGAACTCCGAGCCCGCGAGGATCGCCTCGTCGACCTCGGCGCACATCTCACGGAGCCTCGACTCGAGGCCTGCAGCTCCGTCCTCGACCCGGTACAGCGCCCGCACCGTGGCCGTCAGCGGGCTCCCGGGGGTCGGGTCGATGTGCTGGATCTTCGCGAGCTCGTCGTTGTCGATGACGGGGAAGTCGAGCACGACCTGCTTCGCATGCTCCGGACCCCAGGAGAGGAGGTTGCGCTCCGGTCCGAGGCCGAGCTTCAGTGAGGTGACGACCTCCTCGCGGATGGAGTCGAGCGGCGGGTTCGTCACCTGCGCGAACTGCTGCACGAAGTAGTCGAACAGGAGCCGTGGGCGATCCGAGAGCACGGCGATCGGCGTGTCGGAGCCCATCGCCCCGAGCGGCTCCGCGCCGTTCTGGCCCATCGGCTGGAGGAGGATGCGCACCTCCTCCTCCGTGTACCCGAACGTCCGCTGACGGCGGGTCACCGAGGCGGGCGTGTGCACGATGTGCTCACGCTCGGGGAGGTCGCTGAGGTTGATCCGGCCCTGCTCGAGCCACTCACCCCAGGGGGCGGAGGCGGACAGCTCATCCTTGATCTCGTCGTCCTCGATGATGCGTCCTGCGACGGTGTCGACGAGGAACATCTTGCCCGGGCGCAGACGGCCCTTGCGCTTCACCCGACTCGGTTCGATGTCGAGCACGCCGATCTCACTGCCGAGGACGACGAGACCGTCGGTGGTCTCCAGCCAGCGTCCCGGGCGCAGCCCGTTACGGTCGAGCGTGGCGCCCACGAGCGAGCCGTCGGTGAAGGTGAGGGCGGCCGGACCGTCCCACGGTTCCATCTGCATGGAGTTGAACTCGTAGAAGTCGCGCCGCTGCTGCGAGAGACCGGTCTGCTTCTCCCAGGCCTCGGGCACCATCATCATCATCGCGTGCGGCAGCGACCGACCCGTCAGCGTCAGCAGCTCGAGCACCTCGTCGAAGGACGCGGAGTCGCTCGCGCCAGGCGTGATGATGGGGAGCAGCGGCCGGACGTCGCCGATGAGTTCGGACTCGAGCTGCGACTGACGGGCGCGCATCCAGTTGCGGTTGCCCTCCACCGTGTTGATCTCGCCGTTGTGCGCCATCATCCGCAGGGGCTGCGCGAGCGGCCACGACGGGAACGTGTTGGTGGAGTACCGGGAGTGCACGATGGCGAGCTTGGTCGCGAACCGTTCGTCGGAGAGATCCGGGTAGAAGGGTTCGAGCTGCAGGGTGGTGACCATGCCCTTGTAGACGAGGGTCCGGCTCGAGAGGGAGATGAAGTACGCACCGAGTTCGCGCTCCGCGCGTTTCCGCAGCCGGAAAGCGAGGCGGTCGAGTGCGATCCCGGACGGCTTCGAGGGGTCCGAACCGGTGACGAACAGCTGCTCGAAGGCGGGCATGGCGGCGCGCGCGAGCTTGCCCAGTTCGTCGGGGTCGACCGGGACCTCACGCCAGCCGAGCACCGTGAGCTGCTCGTCGGCGGCGATCGCGGCGATCTGGGACTGGAGGAGCGCTCGTGCCGAGTCGTCGGTGGGCAGGAAGGCGATCCCCACGGCGTACTCGCCGAGGGGCGGGAGTTCGAACCCGGCGACGCCGCGCAGGAACTCATCGGGCATCTGGGTGAGGATGCCGGCGCCGTCACCGGTGCCCGCGTCAGAACCGATCGCACCTCGGTGCTCCAGGTTCCGGAGCGAGCCGAGGGCCGCGTCGATGATGCTGTGCGAGGCGTCGCCCGTCAGGGTCGCCACCATCGCGAGACCGCAGGCGTCCTTCTCGTTCGCCGGGTCGTACATGCCCTGCTTGGGCGGGACTGCGCTGAACGAAGCGTACGGTGCATGCGCCATGGGATTACCGTCCTCACGAATGGGGGATCAGAAGCGGGACGTCACTGGCCCTGGAACGAAACGGTTGGTGAACCCCGTGCGTCGTCGGGATCCGCCCGGCCGGAGAGAGGGTACGCCTGGCCTAGGAGGGTGAGCCGGTCTTGCTTGTGGCGACCGTGTCCTTGGACGTCGGAGTGGACGATGCAGCGCTCCGTGATCCACCGGCATCATCGCCGGTCGCGGCACTGCGCAGCCCCAGGTTCTCCGCGTCGGTGTCGTAATAGTCTACCGCAGCCTTCGGATCGTTCCAGGCGCGGCCGGCGACATAGGCCGACGGCTCCGTGCCGGTGTGACGACGCGACTGGATGACGATGATGGCGATACCCACGACGATCGCGAGGATGGCGGCCCACACGTTGGCGCGGATGCCGAAGAGGTACTCGCTCGGGTCGATCCGGATGGTCTCCCAGACGGTGCGGCCGGCGCCGTACCAGATGAGGTAGACGCCGAAGAGCCGACCCCACTGCGGGTTGAAGCGGCGGCCGATCCACAGGATGACGGCGACGCCGAGGAGGTTCCAGACGATCTCGTACAGGAACGTCGGGTGGAACAGCGTGCCGGCCGGCAGGCCGATCGGGAACGCCGGGTTGCTCGCCTCGATCTCGAGGCCCCACGGCAGGTCGGTCGGCAGACCGTACAGTTCGTGGTTGAAGTAGTTGCCCAGGCGGCCGAAGGCCTGTGCGAGCAGCAGCCCTGGTGCCAGCGCGTCGGCGAAGGTCCAGAAGCGGATGCCCGTCATCCGGCAGCCGATGTACGCGCCGACGGCTCCACCGAGGAGCGAACCGAAGATCGCGATGCCGCCCTCCCAGATGTAGAGCGTGCGCAGGAGGTCGGCGCCCGGGTAGAAGTAGTCGCCTGGGTGCGTCAGGACGTGGAAGATCCGCGCTCCGATGATGCCGAGCGGAATGGCCCACAGGATGATGTCGAGCACGATGCCCGGCTCGGCTCCGCGCTTGGTCAGTCGGCGGGACGTCAGGATGGTCGCGACGACGATCCCGGCGATGATGCACAGCGCGTACATGTGCACCGTGAACGGACCCACGCTGAACGACGCGATGTCCGGGTTCGGGCTCGGGATGCTGAGGGGTGCAATCACTGCAGTGGTCGCCTTTCGTTACGAACTCTGATCGAGTGTACGGCCTTCGGCATCACGGACGTGCTGAGGCTACCCTCAGCGCGCCCGTCGACGGAACGCCGCGACGGGTCCGGGCTTGCGGCTCAGCGGTTGGTGCCGGCTGCGAGCGACCGGACGACCTCGGTGACGGCGGGAACGCCACCGTCGGCGAGGGCCTTGACGAAGACGGACCCGACGATCGCGCCGTCGGCGTACTCGAGGACGGATCGCACCTGCTCGGCCGTCGAGATCCCGATCCCCACGCAGGCGTGCGAGGCGCCGGCTGCACGGAGGCGCCCGACGAGCGTCTTGGCGGCGGCGTCGAGATCCTGCCGCGCTCCCGTGATGCCCATCGTCGAGACGGTGTAGACGAACCCCTTCGAGTGCCCGGTCACGAGCGAGAGGCGCTCGTCACTCGATGTCGGGGCGGCGAGGAAGACGCGGTCGAGCCCCAGTCGCTCGCTGACGTCCAGCCACTCCGCGGCGGCGTCCGGGGTGATGTCCGGCGTGATGAGACCGGCTCCCCCTGCTGCCGCGAGGTCTGAGGCGAAGCGCTCGACGCCGTACTGCGTCACCGGGTTCCAATAGGTCATGACGAGCACCGGGACGTCGACCGCGGCGCGGATCGCACTGACCGCCGTGAAGACGTCGCGCAGTCTGAAGCCGCCCGCCAACGCCGTCATGGTGGCGGCCTGGATGACGGCACCGTCCATGACCGGATCGGAGTAGGGCACACCCAGCTCGAGGACGTCGACGCCGTTCTGCGCCAAGGCGATGGCGGCGTCGATGCTCGTCTGGAGGTCGGGGAACCCGACCGGCAGGTACCCGATGAGTGCGCCGGCTCGTTCGGTCGCTGCGGCGTCGATGGCCGTCGAGACGGCCGACGCCACGGCGGCGTCCGCCTGCTGAGCGGTCATGCGTTGTGTCCGGCTTCGTCGAGGAGCCCGAAGTAGGCGCCCGCGGTCTCGACGTCCTTGTCGCCGCGTCCCGACAGGTTCACCAGGATGGTCGCGTCTGGACCCAGCTCCTTGCCGAGGACGATGGCACCCGCGAGGGCGTGCGCCGACTCGATGGCCGGGATGATTCCCTCGGTACGGCTCAGGAGCCTGAATGCCTCCATCGCCTCCGCGTCGGTCGCGGGGACGTACGTGGCGCGTCCGGTGTCGGCGAGCCACGCGTGCTCAGGGCCGACGCCCGGGTAGTCGAGCCCGGCCGAGATGGAGTGCGACTCGACGGTCTGGCCGTCGTCGTCCTGGAGCACGAAGGTCCGGGCACCGTGCAGGACGCCGGGGCGACCACGTCCGATGGAAGCGGCGTGCCGAGGGGTGTCGACGCCGTCGCCGGCCGCCTCGACGCCGTAGAGCGCGACGTCCGCGTCGTCGAGGAAGGCGTGGAAGATGCCGATGGCGTTCGAGCCGCCGCCGACGCAGGCGACGACCGCGTCGGGGAGGGACCCGTTCAGCTCGAGGAGCTGGGCGCGAGCCTCCTCACCGATGATCTTCTGGAAGTCGCGCACCATGACGGGGAAGGGGTGTGGTCCTGCAGCGGTGCCGAAGAGGTAGTTCGTCGTCTCGACCGAGGCCACCCAGTCGCGGTATGCCTCGTTGATCGCGTCCTTGAGCGTGCGCGAGCCGGAGGTGACCGGGACGACGGTGGCGCCGAGGAGTCGCATGCGTGCGACGTTGAGCGCCTGTCGTTCGGTGTCGACCTCGCCCATGTAGATCGTGCAGTCGAGACCGAACAGGGCGGCCGCGGTCGCCGTGGCGACCCCGTGCTGACCTGCCCCGGTCTCGGCGATCACGCGGGTCTTGCCGATGCGCTTCGTCAGCAGCGCCTGGCCGAGGACGTTGTTGATCTTGTGGGAACCCGTGTGGTTGAGGTCCTCGCGCTTGAGGAAGATGCGCGCTCCCCCGGCGGAGGCTGCGAACCGCGGGACCTCCGTGATGATCGATGGCCGGCCGGCGTAGTCGCGCAGCAGCGTGGTGAGTTCGGCCTGGAAGGTCTCATCGACCTTCGCGGCCTCGTAGGCGGCCGCCAGCTCGTCGACCGCGGCGATGAGCGCCTCCGGCATGTAGCGTCCGCCGAAGTCGCCGAAGAACGGGCCGGCTTCGTCTCGCAGGTGGGTGGGCTCGGTGTCCGCGGGCGTGGGGGGTGACAGGGTCATTCGGATGCTCCCAGGAACTGTTCGAGGGTGGCGACGGGGTCGCCGGTGACGAGTGCTTCGCCGACCAGCACGACGTCCGCGCCGTCACGTCGGTAGGCGGCGACGTCCGACGCGCCGAGCACGGCGGACTCGGCGATCTTGATCGCGTCGGCGGGGAACCGGTCCGTCAGCGAGCCGAAGAGGTTGCGGTCGAGTTCGAAGGTGCTGAGGTTCCTCGCGTTGACGCCGATGAGCCGGGCGCCGATGTCGCTCGCCCGAGCGAGTTCGTCGGCCGAGTGGGTCTCGACCAGGGGCGTCATGCCGAGCTGGACGACGAGCTCGTGCAGCGACAGCAGGGTGGACTGGTCGAGGCCGGCGACGATGAGCAGGACGAGGTCCGCGCCCGCGGCGCGAGCCTCGAAGACCTGGTAGGGCAGCGAGATGAAGTCCTTGCGCAACACGGGGATCCGGATCGACGCACGAACGGCTTCGAGGTCGTCCAGCGAACCGCCGAACTTCCGACCTTCCGTGAGGACGCTGACCGCGCTGGCGCCGCCCTGCTCGTACAACGAGGCGAGGAGCGCCGGGTCGGGGATGTCGGCCAAGGCACCTCGAGAGGGGCTCGACCGCTTGACCTCGGCGATGATCTTCACCCGCTCGGCAGGAGCGAGCGCGGCAAGCGCGTCGATCGCCGGAGGGGCATGGACCGCCAGGGCCTCGACGGCTGCAGCCGGACGGCCCGCGAGGCGCCCGAGGGCGTCCTCCTTCGCGCCGGCCATCAGGTCGGCGAGCATGTTCAGTGCTCTTTCGCCAGGGTCTCGGAGCCGCCGACGCCGTACCCGGCCTTGGCGAGGATGCCGCCGGTGATCCAACCGAGGAGCAGCACACCGGCCGAGATCCAGACGAGCAGGGGCATGTCGAGCCAGAAGAAGACCGTACCGGCGGCGAACGCGACCAACATGATGATCACGGCGGTCCAGGCGGCGGGCGAGTGTCCGTGGCCGGGGTCCGAGGGGTCGGTGCTCATGGTTCTCCTTCTGTGCGGGTGCGGATTCCAGTGTACCGGCAAGACGTGGACGCTTCCGTGCGTGGGCCACGAGTTCCCAGGTGGCTTCAGGACGTGCCTCGACTCAGCGGGTCGGGTCGTCGCCGCGACTGAGGTCGTCCCAGGCGCCGACGGGATCGGCGCTCGGCGACGCCTCGACCTGCGTGAAGCGCACGGCCTGGTACTTGCGCGACGGGCCGGGCCACATCCGGTGCGTGACCGCGGTGGCGAGGCCGGCGAGACCGAGGACGATGCCGAGGACCAGCGCGACGGCCGGCCACGCGGTGAGCGACGTCGCGGCGACGAGGTCGACGGTCGACTGGTTGCCGGCGACGCCCGTCGCCTCCGTCACCGCCGCTGCGCCGGCGGTCGCGGGAGCGGTGAGGACGGTGATCGCCGAGATCGCGACGCACACGCCGATCACCGCCTCGAGCACGCCGAGGATGATCCGGAAGACCGGTCCGGCGATCGCCAGGGCGGCGACGAGCGCCAGGCCGGCCAACGCGAGGGCCGAGAGGGCTGGGGCCGCGACGGATCCGACCACGTCGAGGGCGCCGGAGTGCGGTCCGACGCCGACGAGGCTGATCGAGAGCCAGGACTGCGTCCACGCGGCGAGGATGAGGGCGTTCGCCAGGACCGCGATGACGAGCAGCAGCGTCTTCAGACGGCGCTGTCGGCTGCGGACGGCTCGTGCCTCGAGGTCGTCGGCCGGGGACTCCTCCGGCACAGGGGGTTCTTCGTTGGTCTCGGTCATGCTCGAACTCGATTCATGGTGTCGACGATGGCGCGGCGACGACGTCGAGGCTCCGGGCGTCGAAGCAGCTGCGGGTACCCGTGTGGCACGCTGCACCGAGCTGGTCGACCTCCACCAACAGGGTATCGCCGTCGCAGTCGTAGGAGACGCCCCGCACGAACTGCGCGTGCCCGGAGGTGTCGCCCTTGCGCCAGTACTCCTGGCGGGATCGCGACCAGTAGGTGACGCGTCCCTCGGTCATCGTGCGTCGCACGGCCTCGGCGTCCATCCAGCCGAGCATGAGGACCTCCCGCGAGTCCCACTGCTGGACCACGGCGGGGATCAGCCCCTGCGCGTCGAAGGTGAGCTGCCGGATCGCGGTCTCCGGGTCGGCACCGACGGGGATGGTGATGTCGGCGCTCATGCTCGGACCGTCCAACCCGCATCGGCGAGCTCCTGTTTGACCTGGCCGATCGTCAGTTCCCCGTTGTGGAAGACGCTGGCTGCGAGGACAGCGTCCGCACCCGCGGCGATCGCCGGAGGGAAGTCGGCGAGCTTGCCCGCCCCGCCCGACGCGATCACCGGCACCCGGCTCACCTCGCGCATGGCGCGGATGAGCTCGGTGTCGAAGCCGGCCTTGGTGCCGTCGGCGTCGATCGAGTTCACCAGCAACTCCCCCGCGCCGCGTTCGATCGCCTCGGCCGCCCAGGCGAGCGCGTCGAGTTCGGTCTCACGACGACCACCGTGCGTCGTGACGATCCATCCCGACGCGCTGCCGGCGTGCCGCTTGACGTCCAGTGACAGCACCAGCACCTGCGCACCGAACCGGTCGGCGATCTCTCCGATGAGCTCGGGCCGCGCGATCGCTGCGCTGTTCACCCCGACCTTGTCGGCTCCGCTCGCGAGGAGCCGCGACACGTCGTGCGTGGTCCGCACGCCGCCGCCCACGGTCAGCGGGATGAAGACCTGTTCCGCCGTGCGGCTGACGAGGTCGTAGGTGGTCTCGCGTTCGGAGACGGTCGCGGTGACGTCGAGGAAGGTGAGTTCGTCCGCGCCCTGCTCGGCGTACCGCTTGGCGAGCTCGACGGGATCGCCCGCGTCGCGGAGATCGAGGAAGTTGACCCCCTTCACGACGCGGCCGTCGGCGACGTCGAGGCAGGGGATGACTCTGGTGGCGAGTGACACGATGGCCTCCGCGGGGCGACTGGAGCGGTCTGGGATGGGGTGGATACTCAGAGTCGAGCCGCGTGGATCGCCGTGACGAGGATCGCGCGCGCGCCGAGCTCGTAGAGGCGGTCCATGACGTCGTTCGCCTCGCCGCGCGGGATCATGACCCGGACGGCCACCCACTCGGGGTCGCGCAGCGGCGAGATCGTCGGCGACTCGATGCCACCGGCGACCGCGGTGGCCTGCTCCAGGAGCCGGACGGGGAGGTCGTAGTCGACGAGCACGTACTGCCTCGCGACGAGGACGCCCTGCAGACGACGGATGAGGGTGGCCGTGCTGGGCTTCGTCTCGGGAGAGGCGATGAGGACGGCCGTGGAGTCGAGGATCACGGGGCCGAAGATGCCGAGGCCGGCCTTCCTGAGGGTCGTGCCGGTGGAGACCACGTCGGCGACCGCGTCGGCCACCCCGAGCTGGACGGCGGATTCGACCGCGCCGTCGAGGTGGACGAGCGTCGCGTCGACACCGGCGTCGCGCAGGAAGTTGCCCACCAGGCCGGGGTAGCTCGTGGCGACGGTCTTCCCGGCGAGGTCGGAGAGTTCCGCGAACTCCCCCGCCGGACCGGCGAAGCGGAAGGTGGAACCCCCGAAGCCGAGTTCGGCGAGTTCGGTCGCCGCGGAGTGCGAGTCGAGCAGGAGGTCGCGGCCCGTGATGCCGATGTCGAGTGCGCCCGATCCGACGTACGTGGCGATGTCCCGCGGGCGCAGGTAGAAGAACTCGACGTCGTTCCGCGCGTCGACGACGTGCAGCTCCTTGGTGTCGCGACGGGTGGCGTACCCGGCCTCCTGGAGCATCTCGACGGCGGTCTCGGACAGCGAGCCCTTGTTGGGCACGGCGACTCTCAGCATGTGGATCTCATCTCGTGACGTGGTGGCGAGCGGGGTGCGCGGACCCGTGGCGTCGGGGTCCGTCCGTGACGGTTTCCGGAAGCAGCGGTGCTCCGGACGCGTCTGGCCTACAGATGTCGGTAGACGTCGGCGGGGGTGAGCCCCTTCGCCACCATCATCACCTGCACGTGGTAGATCAGCTGGGAGATCTCCTCGGCCGTCTCGATGTCGCTCTGGTACTCGGCCGCCATCCAGACCTCGGCCGCCTCTTCGACGATCTTCTTCCCGATGCCGTGCACGCCGGTGTCGAGTTCGCGGACCGTGCCGGACCCCTCCGGCCGGGTCTCGGCCTTCTGGCGCAGCTCGTCGAACAGCTCGTCGAAGGTTTTCACGTGCTCCAGGGTACCGGTTCCGAGCGGAGGTGCGCGCCGCCGGGGTGGACGGAGCGGGTCAGGGGCTCAGTGGCTGTGCGTCGACGCCTCGGCGGCGGCCCGCAGGAGCGCGATGTTGGCCGCCGGGTCGGACCCGCCGTAGACCGCTGACCCGGCGACGAAGGTGTTCGCGCCGGCTTCCGCGGCGATCCCGATCGTGTCCGCGGAGATCCCACCGTCGACCTGCAGCCAGACGTCGAGACCCGTACGCGCGACCTCGGCGGCGAGCGCGCGCAGTTTCGGCATGGTCTCCGGCATGAACGACTGCCCACCGAAGCCCGGTTCGACCGTCATGACGAGCACCTGGTCGAACTCCGGCAACAGCTCGAGGTACGGCTCGATGGGCGTGCCCGGCTTCACGGCGATCCCGGCGCGCGCCCCGATGGAGCGCAGGCGCCTGGCCAGCGCCACGGGGTCGCTGGCCGCCTCGGCGTGGAACGTCACGGAGTACGCGCCGAGCTCGGCGTAACCGGGGGCCCAGCGGTCGGCGTCAGAGATCATGAGGTGGACGTCGAGCGGGATCGGCGAGACGTCCTGGATCCGTCCGACCATCTGCGTGCCGAAGGTGAGGTTCGGGACGAAGTGGTTGTCCATGACGTCGACATGGACGAGGTCGGCGGTGGCGATCCGGTCCAGGTCGGCCTGGAGGTTCACGAAGTCGGCGGACAGGATGCTCGGGTTGATACGCACGGACATGGGAACGAGCCTAGCGATCGACAGTGGGTTCGACCGACGGCGACGGCTTCCGCAGCAGCGCGATGAACATGGCGTCGGTCCCCTGCCGGTGCGGCCAGAGCTGCACGGCGCCGCCTGGGGCGGCCGCATCGAGCGGTTCCACCGTGACCCGGTCGAGGACTTCGGCCGTGTCGATCCGCTGCATCGTCGGGTGGGCGCGGAGGGCGCTCTCCACGATGAGGGCGGTCTCGGCGACGTGGGGTGAGCAGGTCACGTACGCGACGATGCCGCCGGGCGCGAGCGCCAGGATCGCGGCGTCGAGGAGCGACGACTGCAGACGGGTCAGGTCGGCCACGTCCTTCTGGGTCTTCCGCCAGCGCGCCTCCGGTCGTCGTCGCAGCGCTCCGAGGCCCGTGCACGGGGCGTCGAGGAGGATGCGGTCGTACCCTTCCGGACGTGAGGCCGCGAGCGTCGCGCCGTCGGCGGTCGACACCGCCACCTCGAGCGGTACCCCGGCGAGCGCGCGCTCGACGAGGCGTGCCCGAGCGGGGACGAGTTCGTTCGCGTCGAGGTGGGCTCCCCCGGCCAGGGCTTCGGCGGCCAGGAGGGCCGCTTTCCCGCCGGGTCCTGCGCAGAGGTCGAGCCAGCGTTCGCCGGCAGTGACCGGCTCGGCCCGGGTGAGCGCGAGTGCTGCGAGCTGCGAGCCTTCGTCCTGCACCCGGAGGCGGCCGCCGCCGGTGCCGACGAGCTGGACCGGGTCTCCGCCGGAGCTCCGGAATCCGTAGGGCGAGAACCGGTTGGGCTCGGCGTCGGTCGGCCGTTCGGCGAGGCCTGGCAGCGCGACGAGGTTGACCTGCGGCGCGAGGTTGTCGGCGCCGAGGGCGGCTTCGAGCTCGTCGCCGTGCCCTTGGAGGTCGAGGGACTGGCGGATGGCCCGGACGACCCACGAGGGGTGGGCGGTCGTGACGGCGAGGCGATCGGTGTCGTTCGTGACCTCGCCGAGCAGGAGGCGCTCCCACTCGGCGGGTTCCGTCCGTGAGATGGTGCGCAGCACACCGTTGGTGAATCCGGCGGCCGACCGCGACCCGGCCGAGCGGGCGAGTTCGACCGACTCGTTCACCGCGGCGTGGCCGGCGACACGCATGGAGAGCAGCTGATGTGCGCCGAGCCGGAGGACGTCGAGGATCGCGTCGTCGATCTCCGTGACGGGGCGCTTCGCGACGAGCGCGATCACCCGGTCGTAGTAGCCGCGACGACGGAGTGTGCCGTAGGTCAACTCAGTGGCGAGTCCGGCGTCCGCCGGATTCAGCTTCGCCTCCGCGAGACGGTGCGGGAGCAGGAGGTTCGCGTACGCGTCTGAGGTGCTGACCGCGTGGATGACGTCGAAGGCGACCCGACGGGCGGGTTGCACGGTCGACGAGTCGCGCGGCCGGGTGGGACGCTGCCGCCCTCGTCGTGGTTCCTCGACCCGGGGACGTCGGTCGCGGCGCGGTCTGTTGTCGGGTTGCTGCGCGCTCATGCGGTCACCAGCCGTTCTGCACCGTTGGCGGCGCCCCGCCACCAGTCAGCGGCCGACATGGTGGTCCGCCCGGCCGGCTGTACCTGGAGCAGCTGCAGCGGGGTGTCGCCGGTCCCCACGAGCACCAGGCCGTCGACCTGGACGACCGTGCCCGGTGCCGGCGGATCCATCGTGTGTTCGGGCGCCAGAGCGGCGGCGTGCACCTTCAGCCGTGCGTCGTCGATGACGGTGTACGCGCCGGGCTCCGGCGTGACCCCCCGGATCTGTGACCACACGTCGTTGCCGGGACGGTCCCACTGGATGCGGCCGGCGAGGCCGTCGAGCTTCGGTGCGAGCGTGGGCGGCCCATCCTGTGGCACGGCGACGGCGGTCCCCGCGGCGATCCTGGCGACGACGTCCACGGTCAGCGGCGCCCCGAGTTCCGCGAGGCGGTCGAGGAGTTCCCCCGCGGTCTCCCCCGCGCCGATGGGCGTCTCGATCGTTGCGAAGACGTCGCCGGCGTCGAGCGCCGGCACGAGCTGGAAGACCGACGCCCCGGTGACCTGGTCCCCGGCCATCACGGAGCGCTGGACGGGAGCGGCTCCGCGCCAGGCCGGAAGCAGGGAGAAGTGGAGGTTGATCCACCCGTGCTCGGGAGCCGACAGGAGCGGCTCACGCACGAGCCCGCCGTACGCGACGATGACACCGAGATCAGGACGCAGGGCCGAGATGTGCGCGGTCGCCTCGTCGTCGAGCCTCGCAGCGCGGATGACGTCGAGCCCGAGGCGCTCGGCGGCTGTGGCGACGGGTGACGGCGTGAGGACGCGTTTGCGACCGATCGGCGCGTCGGGACGGGTCACCACGGCGGTGATCTCGTGCCCGGCTTCGACGAGTGCCTCGAGGGTCGGAACGGCGACGGCCGGGGTTCCGGCGAAGACGAGCCTCACGCGGTTCGGCATTCGTGGTCGGGGTGGATCATGACAGCATCTCCGGATCGTCGAATCGTACTCTGAGTGTAGGCGGGGCCTTCGGCGCTCGCCTGCCGGGGGTCGGTCGTCGGCGCTTCGCCGCTTGGGCGACGACCGTCGCTCGCAACTGCTCCGCGACCGCACGGGCGTGTCCGTAGTCGACGCGGAGGATCGCGACGGTCTCTCCCGCGTCGTCGACCGTCGGGCCGAGGACTCGGCTCCGGTACTCCGGCGGCAGGCCGGCGAGGGCGGCGTCGACCGCCTCGCGGGTGCCGGTGAGCGTCGCGCTCCTGACCGCCGGTGGGAAGCCGAGCTCGCGGCGTTCGGCGAGTTCTTCACTCGCGAACCGTGGCTGTTGCCAGAGGGCGAGGGCGTTCGCGACCGGCGCTTCGACGCCGATGAGCAGCACCGGAGCGCGTGGCGCCGCCAGCGCTGCGGCGTTCGACCACCATCGGAGGCAGTCCTCGGCCACGCGGAGCGATTCACGCGCGAGCATGCGGTCGGCGTCGACCAGGAGGACGGCTGCGTACCCGCCGTCCGCGATCGGTTCGGCACCCCGCGTCGCGATCACGAGGGCCGGTTCCGGCCCCACCTCGAGCTTCGGAGCGTCGCCGTCGGAGACCACGACCCGGTATCGGGGGAAGGCACGACCGAGTTCCTCCGCGGTCCGACCCGTCCCGGCCGCCGTGACGCGGAACGCGGTGTCGTGGCACGTCTCGCACGACCACCCGGTGGCGAGGTGACCGCACCAACGGCAGGAGGGCTGCGACCGTGCCGTCGCCAGGTGGAGTGGACCGTGACACACCGAGCAGTGCGCCCTCGTCCCGCAACGGCGGCAGGCGAGATGCGGCGCGTACCCGGGACGTGCGACCTGCACGAGCACCGGACCGTGGTGCAGCGCCTCGTCGACGGCCCGCCACGCGCTCGACGGGATGCGGGCCTGGCTCGTCATGGCGTCGTCACCGCTCGCGCGGGACACCACCACCCTCGGACGGACGGGGGGCGTCGGCGACACCTCGCGCAACCATCCGAGCTCGACCAGCCGCTGCGTCTCGGTGCTCCGCGAGTGGGCCGCGAAGACGAGGGCGGCACCGCTCATCTCCTGCCTCGTCAGAGCGACGTCGCGGGCGTGGACGTACGGGGCGAGCTGTTCCTGATGGAGTGGATCGCCGTCGTCCCAGAGGGCGATGAGGCCGAGGTCGTGGGCGGGCGCGTACACGGCCGAACGATTGCCCACCACGATCCGCGGAACGGGGTGCAGTCCGTCCAAGTAGGAGCGGTACCGCGCCGCGGGGGTCTGCTTCGCGTCGGCTCGAGCGACGGCGGACCCGGCCCCGAGGTCCTCCAGAGCGGCGAGGAGGTGCTCGACGTCGCGATAGTCGGGCACGGCGAGGATCGTGCTGCGTCCCGCCGCGAGCTGGTTCACCGCGAGGGCCGCGAAGGTGAAGGACCAGTCGGGCAGCGACGTGCCGCCCGAGGTGGCCGTCAGCGCCGGGATCGCCGTGACCGCGTACCGCTCACCAGGCTCGACGCGGTCGAGCGTGCCGGGGGCGAAGCCTGGGACGGTGCGCCGCTCGATGACGACCGGTTCCGGTGGCGCGGTCGCTGCCCACGTCTTCTCCACCCGGACCTGCCGTGGCGGGATCGCGAGGCGCAGGACGTCCATCGCGCTGCCGGCGCTGCGATCGGCGACGCGGCGGGCGAGCGTCCAAAGGTCCGGGGTCAGCACGGGTACCGACGACACCACCGACTGCACCGGACTGAGCGTCCCACCGAACTCGCTCGAATCCGTGAGATCGACGATGAACCCGTTCGCCGACCTCCCCGCCGACCGGAACGGGACCGTCACCCGGGCACCGAGCACCGCGTCGTCGGCGAGCTCGGCGGGGACGGCGTAGTCGAACAGGTGGTCGAGCTGCGGCAACGGCGAGTCGAGTACCACCCTGGCGACCCTCGCGCCTGCCACGACTAGAGCCCGGCTGCTGACCGCAACGCCTCCACCCGGTCGAGACGCTCCCAGGTGAAGTCGGGGAGCTCGCGGCCGAAGTGCCCGTAGGCGGCGGTGGCGGCGTAGATGGGCCGGATGAGGTCGAGGTCGGCGATGATCGCGGCGGGCCGGAGGTCGAAGACATCCCGGATCGCTCGGGTGATGTCGGCTTCGGGCACGTGTGCCGTTCCGAACGTCTCGACGTAGAGCCCGACCGGCGCCGCCTTGCCGATGGCATAGGCGACCTGCACCTCGAGGCGCTCCGCGAAGCCGGCGGCCACGGCGTTCTTCGCGACCCATCGCATCGCGTACGCGGCCGAGCGGTCGACCTTCGACGGGTCCTTACCGCTGAACGCGCCGCCGCCATGACGCGCCGCGCCACCGTAGGTGTCGATGATGATCTTGCGTCCGGTGAGGCCGGCGTCGCCCATGGGGCCACCGACGACGAAGATGCCGGTCGGGTTGATCAGGTGGGTGACGTTCGAGCTGTCGAGTTCGACGGTCGCGAGGACCGGCTCGATGACGTGGCGCTGGACGTCGCGACGCAGCTGCTCCGTCGAGACACCCGGTCGGTGCTGGGTCGACACGACGACGGTCTCGACCGTCTTCGGGATGAACCCCTCGTAGCCGATGGTGACCTGGGTCTTGCCGTCCGGACGCAGGTAGTCGAGCTGGCCCGACTTGCGGACCTCGGCGAGTCGCTCGGCCAGGCGGTGCGCGATCCAGCTCGGAAGCGGCATGTACTGCGGCGTCTCGGTCGTCGCGAACCCGAACATGATGCCCTGGTCGCCCGCACCCTGGAGGTCGTAGGCGTCCACGCTGGACTGCTCGCGGGACTCGAAGGCGTGATCGACCCCTGCGGCGATGTCGGCGGACTGGGAGCCGATCGATACGCTGACCCCGCAGGAGTCCCCGTCGAAGCCGATGTCCGACGAGGTGTATCCGATCGCACGGATGCGGTCGCGGACGATCGTCGGGATGTCGACGTAGCCGCTCGTGGAGACTTCACCGGCGACGTGGACGAGGCCGGTGGTGACGAGCGTCTCGACGGCGACTCGGCTGCGCGGATCCACCTCGAGGAGTGCGTCGAGGATGCTGTCCGAGATCTGGTCGCAGATCTTGTCGGGGTGGCCCTCGGTCACGGATTCGGAGGTGAACAGGCGCAGCTCGGTCATGCGGTCTCCCGTCGGAAGTGGTGGAGCGGAGGTGGAGGGGCGGCCGTCGCAGACGTCGAGGCCAGAGCCTTCATCACTCTAGCCCAGGCCTCCGACGTGGCATCCGTCCGTGACGCGGGACGTCATCGGCGGCACGCCGTGCCCGGACACGACGAATCCGCCGGTCGTCTCGCGCCCGGCGGATTCGTCGTGGTGAGGGTGCTACTCGGCGATCGGCTTGATCTGGAGCTTGTCCTCGTTGATCTCGTGCATCGCGATGGAGAGCGGCTTGTCCTCGACGGACGAGTCGACCAGCGGCCCGACGTTGTCGAACAGGCTGCCCTCGTGGAGGTCGGCGTAGTAGTCGTTGATCTGGCGCGCGCGCTTGGACGCGAAGATCACGAGCGCGTACTTGGACTCGACCTTGGTGAGCAGGGAGTCGATGGGCGGATCGATGATGCCCTTGAGCTTGTCAGCCATGCAGGTTCACACTCCTCGTGTGGTTGTGTTCGGGGAAGATCTGATCGATGCGGGGTGCGCGTCGGACGTCAATCCCCGTGAATCTTCATCAAGTCTACGACCTCTTGGGCCGCACGGGCCACGTCGTCGTTCACGACACGGTGGTCGAACTCGTCGGCAGCGGCCAGTTCGACCTTCGCTGTGCGCAGTCTACGCTCCCGTTCCTCCTCGTCCTCGGTGCCCCGACCCACGAGCCGACGGACGAGTTCGTCCCAGCTCGGCGGGAGGAGGAAGACCAGGGTCGCCTCCGGCATCGCCGCCCTGACCTGCCTGGCGCCCTGGATGTCGATCTCCAGGAGCGCGCTGTCTCCGGCGGCGAGGGCACGCTCGATCGGCTCGCGCGGCGTGCCGTAGCGGTACGCGTTGTGCACCGTCGCGTACTCGAGCAGCCGGTCGCCGGCGATGAGCCCGTCGAACTCGTCGTCGTCCACGAAGTAGTAGTTGACCTCGTGCTGTTCACCCGGGCGCGGCTTCCGCGTCGTGGCGGAGACGGAGAGGTGCACCTCCGGATAGTGGTCGCGGATGTAGGCCGCGACCGTGCCCTTGCCGACGGCCGTCGGGCCGGCGAGCACCACGAGTCGGCTGCGGGTCGTGCCCGGGTACCGTTCCGCGATGAACGCGCGGAGGCGTTCCCGCTGCAGTCGGCCGAGTCCGCCGAGGCGTTTGACGGAGGAGATACCGAGCGATTCGAGGATGCGCCCGAGCTTCGTGACCCCGATACTCGGGATGCTCAGGAGGTACTCGGTGACGCGGACGCCGCCTTCGATACCGTCCGGCTCGGCCGTCGCGGCGTCGAGGACCTCGAGCGGCGTGCGCGCGCCCGAGGCGATGGAGGCCTTCACAGTGGCGCGCGCGCGGCGCTTGCGCACGGCCTCCCGGGAGGCGGCTGCGCGGTCGACCTCCGGCATGTTCCTCGCGCGCTGGTCCGGTTCCTGGTCAACCACGGGCGCTCCTCACGGCTGCGGCGGAGCGCTCGACGGCGTCCGCGATCCCCGAGGGTCCGGCAGCGAGGATGCTGCGGGACTCGGAGACGATGACGCCTGGAGCGAGGTCGCCGTAGATGGACTCGAGGTCGGCGACCGCTGCACCCTGATGGCCGAAGCCGGGTGCGAGGATCGGGACGACCGATGAGAGCGGCACCTCGGTCAGGCCGAACTCCTCGGGGTGGAGCGTCGCACCGATGACGGCACCGATCGACCCGGTCGAACCGGGGTGGTGCCGCCGGTTCCAATGGTCGATCTCCTCGAGGATCAACGCTGCGACGGTCGTACCGGTACCGTCCTCGGCGAGCTGGACGTCGTGTCCTTCGGGATTCGAGGTCGCCGTGAGCACGAACAGTCCCTTGCCCTCGTGTTCGGCGAGCTCGAGCGCCGGCTGGAGCGAGCCGAAACCCAGGTACGGGTTCACGGTGAGGGCGTCGACTTCGAGCGGGGACCCCGGCGTCAGCCAGGCCTCGGCATACCCCTCCATGCTCGTGCCGATCTCACCGCGCTTCGCATCGCCGATCACGAGGAGTCCGGCGTCGCGTGCCGCGGCGAGGACACCCTCCAGTGCGACGTAGCCCGCCGACCCGAACCGTTCGAAGAACGCCACCTGCGGCTTGACGATGCCGGCCCGGCCCGCGGTCGCCTCGACGACGGCCAGCCCGAAGGCCCCGGCGCCGGCTGCGGTGTCGGGCAGACCCCACGCCTTGAGCAGGAAGCGGTGCGGATCGATGCCGACGCAGAGCCGACCCGACCGGACGAAGACCTCGTCCAGCCGGGTTCCGAAGGAAGCCGTCACGAGCGTGCAGCCCGATCGAGCGCGTACTCCTGGAGGGAACGGACCTCGAAGCCCCCGCCGAGTGCCTCGAAGGAGCCGACCGCGGCCGTCAACTGCGCGATCGTCGTGAAGAGCGGCTTGTCCGCAGCGACCGCGGCCGCGCGGATCTCGTAGCCGTCCGCGCGGGCGGACCGGCCACTCGGCGTGTTGATGACCATGTCGACCTCGTCACGGTTGATGAGGTCGACGATCGAGTCGTCCTCCCCCGCCGCGGTCGTCTCGCTGTACTTGCGGACCGTGCGCGCGCTGATGCCGTTCCGGTTCAGGACCTCCGCCGTGCCGTCGGTCGCGAGGATGTCGAAGCCGAGCTGCTGGAGGCGGAGCACCGGGAGGATGATCGAGCGCTTGTCGCGGTCGGAGACCGAGACGAACACCGTGCCGCTCGAGGGCAGGCCGCCGTACGCCGCCTCCTGGCTCTTCGCGAACGCGCGCGGGAAGTCCTTGTCGATGCCCATCACCTCGCCGGTGGAGCGCATCTCCGGCCCGAGCACACTATCGACGATCTGGCCGTCCTTCGTGCGGAACCGCTTGAAGGGCAGCACGGCCTCCTTCACGGACACCGGTGAGTCGATCGGCACGCGCGACCCGTCGACCGGGGGCAGGAGTCCCGAGTCCTTGAGTTCGGCGACCGTCGCTCCGGTCATGATGAGGGATGCGGCCTTCGCCAGCGGGATGCCGAGCGCCTTCGAGACGAACGGCACGGTGCGGGAGGCCCGCGGGTTGGCCTCGATCACGTAGAGGATGCCGGCGCCGATGGCGAACTGCACGTTGAGCAGGCCGCGGACACCGATCCCCTGGGCGATCGCGAGCGTGGCGGTGCGGACCCGGTCGATCTCGGCACGGCCGAGGGAGACCGGAGGCAGGGTGCAGCTGGAGTCGCCCGAGTGGATCCCGGCCTCCTCGATGTGCTCCATCACACCGCCGATGTAGAGTTCCTCACCGTCGAACAGGGCGTCCACGTCGATCTCGATCGCGTCGTCGAGGAAGTGGTCGACGAGCAGCGGCTGCGCCGGGCCCACGATGCCCTGGTCCTCGATGCGCACGAAGTAGTCCTTCAGCGAAGCGCTGTCGTAGATGATCTCCATGCCGCGACCGCCGAGGACGAAGCTCGGACGCACGAGGACCGGGTAGCCGATCTCCTCGGCGACCCGAAGGGCGCCCTCGATCTCGACGGCGGTGCCGTTCTTCGGTGCGACGAGCCCGGCGGCGTCGAGGATCTGCTGGAACTGTCCGCGCTCCTCGGCGAGGTCGATGGCGGTCGGCGTGGTGCCGAGGATCGGGACGCCGGCGGCTTCAAGCCCCTTCGCGAGGCCGAGGGCCGTCTGACCGCCCAGCTGGACGACGACCCCGACGAGCTCGCCGGACTCGCTCTCCGCGTGGATGACCTCGAGCACGTCTTCGAGCGTGAGCGGCTCGAAGTACAGGCGGTCGCTCGTGTCGTAGTCCGTGGAGACCGTCTCGGGGTTGCAGTTGATCATGATGGTCTCGAAGCCGGCGGCCTGCAGCGCGAACGAGGCGTGCACACAGGAGTAGTCGAACTCGATGCCCTGACCGATCCGGTTGGGACCGGAGCCGAGGATGACCACCTTGCGACGGTCGCTCGCGACCACCTCGGTCTCCGTGTCGTAGCTGGAGTAGTGGTACGGCGTGAGGGCGGGGAACTCCCCGGCGCAGGTGTCGACCGTCTTGTACACGGGACGCACGCCGAGGATGTGCCGGACCTCTCTGACCTCCTGCTCGCCGAAACCGCGCAGCTGACCGATCTGCGCGTCGGAGAAGCCGTGGTTCTTGGCGGTCCGGAGCACCTCGGTGTCGAGGCGTTCGGCTGCGGCGATCCACTCGGCGACGTCGTTGATGAGGACGATCTGGTCGATGAACCAGGGGTCGATCTTGGTCGCCTCGAAGACCTGCTCGGCGGTCGCACCCATCCGGAGCGCCTGCTGGACCACGACGATGCGGCCGTCGGTCGGCGTCTTCGAGATCTCGAGCAGCTCGTCGGCGCTGCGGGGCTCCTCGCCCCAGTGGAAGCTGGAGCCGCGCTTCTCGAGCGAGCGGAGCGCCTTCTGGAGGGCCGTGGCGTAGTTGCGGCCGATCGCCATCGCCTCGCCCACCGACTTCATGGTCGTGGTCAGCGTCGGGTCCGCGGCCGGGAACTTCTCGAACGCGAAGCGCGGGACCTTGACGACCACGTAGTCGAGCGTGGGCTCGAAGCTCGCCGGGGTGACCTTGGTGATGTCGTTCGGGATCTCGTCGAGACGGTAGCCGATGGCCAGCTTCGCCGCGATCTTCGCGATCGGGAAGCCGGTCGCCTTCGAGGCGAGGGCGCTCGAGCGGGAGACGCGGGGGTTCATCTCGATGACGATGATGCGGCCGTCGGCCGGGTCGACCGCGAACTGGATGTTGCAACCACCGGTGTCGACACCGACGGCGCGGATGATGTCGATGCCGATGTCGCGGAGCTTCTGGTACTCACGGTCGGTGAGCGTCAGGGCGGGAGCCACCGTGATCGAGTCTCCCGTGTGGACCCCGACGGGGTCGACGTTCTCGATCGAGCAGACGACGACGGTGTTGTCGGCCGTGTCGCGCATGAGTTCGAGCTCGTACTCCTTCCAACCGAGGATCGACTCCTCGAGGAGCACCTCGGTGGTCGGGCTCTGGTGCAGGCCGTCGCCGACGATCCGCCGGAGCTCCGCCTCGGTGTACGCGAAGCCGGAGCCGAGACCGCCCATGGTGAACGAGGGACGGACGACGAGCGGGTAGCCGAGGTCCTCGGCGTAGCCGACGGCCTCCTCGACCGTGTGGGCGATGTACGAGCGGGCCACGTCGGCGCCGGCGTCGAGGACGAGCTGCTTGAAGATCTGGCGGTCCTCGCCCTTGTTGATCGCCTCGAAGTTCGCGCCGATGAGCTCGACGTCGTACTTCTCGAGGATCCCGTGCTCGTGGAGCTGGATCGCCGCGTTGAGGGCCGTCTGGCCGCCGAGCGTCGGGAGGATGGCGTCGGGCTTCTCCTTCGCGATGATCGTCTCGATGACCTGCCACGTGATCGGCTCGACGTAGGTCGCGTCGGCGAAGTCGGGGTCGGTCATGATCGTCGCCGGGTTCGAGTTGACGAGGATGACGCGGACGCCCTCCTCGCGCAGCACCCGACAGGCCTGGGTGCCCGAGTAGTCGAACTCCGCGGCCTGCCCGATGACGATCGGCCCGGAGCCGATGACGAGGACGCTGTTGATGTCGTCGCGCTTGGGCACTAGTTGTTCTCCTTGGTGCTGGAAGTGGTGGCGTGGCCGGTCACAAGGTCGCGGAACCGGTCGAACAGGTAGACCGCGTCGTGCGGACCGGAGGCGGACTCCGGGTGGTACTGGACCGAGAAGGCGGGGATGTCGATGCAGTTGATGCCTTCGACGACCTCGTCGTTCAGGCTGTAGTGGCTGACCTCGGCGAGGCCGAACCCGGCAGGCGTCTCGTGACGGCCCTCGATGGGCAGGTCGACCGCGAACCCGTGGTTCTGGGAGGTGATCTCCACCCGACCGGTCGCCTTGTCGAGGACCGGCTGGTTGATCCCGCGGTGCCCGAAGGGCAGCTTGTAGGTGTCGAAGCCGAGCGCGCGGCCCAGCAGCTGGTTGCCGAAGCAGATCCCGAAGTACGGCACGCCGGCCCGGAGCACGTCCTGCAGCAGCGCGACGTGCGCGTCGCTGGCAGCGGGGTCGCCGGGGCCGTTCGAGAAGAACAGGGCGGAGGGCTCGAGTGCGAGGACCTCGGCCGAGGTCACCGACTGCGGCAGCACCACGACGTCGAAGCCGCGGGCGGCGAGGTGGTTGAGCGTCGAGGTCTTGACGCCGAGGTCGAGGACCGCGACGGAACCGACGCGCTCGCCCACCGCCTCGACGGTGTACTGCTCGGTGGTGGAGACCTGACCGGACAGGTTGAGACCGGCCATCTGCGCGCCGGCGCGGACGAGACTGAGCTGCTCGGCGCCGGAGAGCTCGAAGTCCTCGCCGGAGAACACGCCGCCGCGCATGGAGCCGGCGGAACGGATGTGGCGGGTCACCGCGCGCGTGTCGATGCCGCTGATGCCCACGACGCCGTCCTGGACGAGTTCGTCGTCGAGCGAGCGGTCGGCACGGAAGTTGGAGACGACGCGCGAGGCGTCGCGCACCACGTACCCGGCGACCCAGACGCGGGCGGACTCCATGTCCTCACGGTTGACGCCGGTGTTGCCGATGTGCGGCGCCGTCATGAGGACGATCTGGCCGGCGTAGGACGGGTCGGTCAGCGTCTCCTGGTAGCCGGTCATGCCGGTCGCGAAGACGACCTCGCCGAGGGTGCGGCCGGTCGCACCGTAGGCGTGCCCGACGTACCGGTTGCCGTCCTCGAGGACGAGTACCGCTGGACTGGGTGGGGTGAAGGAGGTCATGGTCGAGCCCTCTCGTGAGGCGGTGGGGTGCGGTCGTCGGTCGAGGAGGCCTCGACGACGGTGTCTGGGGTGCCGGTCGGCCGGAGTCCGGCGTCCGCGGCGGGGATGATGCTCGTGACGGCGTCGATGATGCGGGCGCGGTCGGCCTGCTCGAGGACGCGGAAGGTGCTGTCGGCGATCACGGACGGGACGGGGTGCCAGCTCAGACGGAGGAGCCCGCCCGGCTCGACGACCCGGTCGATCGTGAGGTTGGTCTGGTCGATCCCGACGATGCGAGTCGCCGGGATGAACGTCGGGCGCTCCCTCGGGACGTCGACGACGACACCGGCGGCTCCGAGCTCGAGCGTCACCCGCGAGCGGTAGCGCAGGCCTTCGAGGGCCAGACGCTCGAGCGGCTGATCGTGTTTCGAGGTCGCGACGTAGAGCACCTCGACCGTCAGGGACGGGACCGGACGGGGCTCGGGGAGCTCGGGAAGCGGTCCGATCAGGGCGTCGCGCGAGACCCGGCGTCGCCAGGCGAGCGCCATGAGCGCGAGGACGCCGAGGAGGAACACGGCGACGAGGATACCGGCGAGGATGCGCCCGTCCATCAGTGCTCGACCTCGGCGGAGCGCGCGGCGCGTCGTGCGGCGGCCGCGACCCGCTCCGACGGCAGCACGGCGCCGTCCAGCACGGTCGCGTAGCCCCGGTGGAAGGTGGCGATGACCCGGCCGGGCAGCTCCAAGCCGAGGTAGGGCGAGTTCACGCCCTTGCCGGCCAGGTCGACGGTGCCGAACGGCCGGGTGGCGGCGGTGTCGTACAGCACGAGTTCCGCGGGAGCGCCCACCTCGATCGGAGAGCCCTGACCGGTGATCCGTCCGATCCTCGCCGGCGTCGCCGACAGCACCCGGGCGACGTCGTTCCAGTCGAGCAGCCCGGTCGCCACCATCGACGTGTGCACGACGGACAGGGCGGACTCGAGGCCCACCATGCCGTTCGCCGCGGCGTCCCACTCGCAGTCCTTCGCCTCGACCGGGTGGGGTGCGTGGTCCGTCGCGACGATGTCGATCGTGCCGTCCGCGAGGGCCTCGCGCAGTGCCTGGACGTCCTCGGCGCGGCGCAGCGGCGGGTTCACCTTGTACCGGGCGTCGTAGCTCGCCACGGACTGCTCGGTGAGCAGCAGGTGGTGCGGCGTGACCTCGGCGGTGACGGGGATCCCGCGGGCCTTGGCCCACCGGATGACGTCGACGGAACCGGCCGTCGAGACGTGACAGATGTGCAGGCGGGAACCGACGTGCTCGGCGAGGAGCACGTCCCGCGCGATGATCGACTCCTCGGCGACCGCGGGCCAGCCCGTGAGGCCGAGCTCGCCGGAGAGGGCGCCCTCGTTCATCTGTGCGCCCACCGTGAGCCGCGGTTCCTGCGCGTGCTGCGCGATGACGCCGTCGAAGGCCTTCACGTACTCCAGCGCGCGGCGCATGAGCAGCGGATCGGAGACGCAGAGGCCGTCGTCCGAGAAGACCCGCACCTTGGCGCGCGAGGAGGCCATCGCACCGAGTTCGGCGAGCCGCTCCCCCGCGAGTCCGACCGTCACGGCACCGATCGGCTGCACCGTGGCGTAGCCTGCGAGTTCACCGAGCGACCGTTCCTGCTCGACGACGCCGGCGGTGTCGGCCACCGGCGAGGTGTTGGCCATCGCGAACACCGCAGTGAAGCCGCCGGCCGCCGCGGCACGAGTGCCGGTGAGCACCGTCTCGCTCTGCTCGAAGCCGGGCTCGCGGAGATGCGTGTGGAGGTCGACGAGCCCGGGCAGCGCCAGCAGGCCGTCCGCATCGACGACGGTGGCACCCGCGGCACTCAGGCCGGAGCCGAGCTCGGCGATCCGTCCTTCGCGCAGGAGGAGGTCGGTGCGTGACCCGTCGGCGAGCGTCGCTCCGGAGATCAGCGTGACGTCAGAGTTCGATACGGGCTCAGACACGGGTGGATTCCTCTCGATCGCCGGACAGCAGCAGGTACAGCGCGGCCATCCGGACCGACACCCCGTTGGCGACCTGTTCGAGGACGGTGGACCGGGGCGAGTCAGCTGCCCCGGACGAGATCTCCAGTCCGCGGTTCATCGGTCCGGGGTGCATGACAATGCTAGCCGGGTCGAGGCGCGCGAGCCGTTCATCGTCGAGCCCCCAGCGCCTGGAATACTCCCGGCTGTTCGGGAAAAAGGCGGCCTGCATGCGTTCGGACTGGATCCGGAGCATCATCAGGACGTCGGGGCGCTGGGCGATGGCGTCGTCCAGGTCGTAGCGGACGGTCGCCGGCCAGGGGCCGAGGTCCACCGGGAGCAGCGTCGGCGGGGCGACGAGGGTGACCTCGGCGCCGAGGGTGTCCAGCAACCAGACGTTCGAGCGGGCGACGCGCGAGTGGAGGATGTCACCGACGATCGTCACCGCGACGCCGTCGAGCGCCCGTCCGCGTGACCCGCCACCGTGGATGCGCTTACGCATCGTGAACGCGTCGAGGAGGGCCTGCGTCGGGTGCTCGTGCGTGCCGTCACCCGCGTTGAGGATGCCGGCGTCGATCCACCCGCTGTCCGCGAGCGTCTGCGGAGCCCCTGAGGCGGAGTGCCGGATCACGACGGCGTCGGCGTGCATGGCGGCGAGCGTCTGCGCGGTGTCCTTGAGGCTCTCGCCCTTCGAGACGCTCGACCCCTTGGCGCTGAAGGTGATCACATCGGCCGACAACCGCTTCGCCGCAGCCTCGAAGGAGATCCTGGTGCGGGTCGAGTCCTCGAAGAACAGGTTCACGACCGTCTTGCCTCGGAGCGTCGGAAGCTTCCTGACCTCGCGCGACTGCGTGTCGGCCATGTCCTCGGCGACGTCGAGGATCTCGATCGCCTCGTCGCGCGTCAGCGTCTTCGTCGACAGCAGGTGCCTCACTCGCCGCTCCCCTCGATCGTGACCGCGTCGACCCCGTCGAACTCGGCGAGCCTGACGTAGATGCGCTCCGCCTGTGAGGACGGCAGGTTCTTGCCCACGAAGTCGGGTCGGATCGGGAGTTCGCGGTGGCCGCGGTCGACGAGGGCGGCGAGCCGCACGACGCGCGGGCGGCCGAGGTCCGTGAGGGCGTCGAGGGCGGCGCGGATCGTGCGTCCCGAGTACAGGACATCGTCGACGAGGACGACCGTGCGGCCGTCGATGCCCTCCGGTGGGAGCGTCGTCGGCTGCGGTGCACGGGTCGGGTGCTTCGCCAGATCGTCGCGGTACATCGTGACGTCGAGGGCACCGGAGCGGATGGTCGCGCCGGAGATGGCGGAGATCGAGGCGGCGATCCGCTTTGCGAGGATGACCCCGCGGGTGGGGATGCCGAGGATGACGAGGTCGTCCGCTCCGCGGTTGGACTCGAGGATCTCGTGGGAGATCCGAGTCAACGCCCGCGTGATGTCAGCTTCGTGCAGCACGGTACGTGCGCTCATCGCCGACTCCCTTCTCCGCCTCTCTGGACGGTCTTAAAGGTTGTCTTGGTCAACACCCGAGCCTAGCAGCCGGATCAGGCCTCGTAGAGCTCCAACGGGAGACCGTCGGGGTCGAAGAAGAACAGCATCTTCCGCGAGGTGTGCGGATCGATCCGGACCTCTTCGACGCGGACACCCAGCTCGACCAGACGGGCACGGCCGGCGTCGACGTCGTCGACCGCGAACGCGAGGTGCCGCAGGCCGAGCGCTTCCGGCCCTGATGCGCGCGCCGGCGGATCCGGGAAGGAGAACAGCTCGATGAGGTATTCGCCGTTCAGGGCGAGGTCGCCCATCCAGGAGTCACGCTCCGCGCGGTACACCTCGGTGATCAGCTCGCAGCCGAGCACGGAGGTGTAGAAGCGCTTCGACCGCTCGTAGTCGCTTGCGATGATCGCGATGTGGTGCACGCGCTTCAGCGGGAGAGCCCGGCTGGTCTCGTCGCCCACGGTCATCGCGGGTTGATCTGCGAGATCTTGCCGAGGAGCCCGTTGATGAACCCCGCCGAGTCGTCGGTCGACAGCGTCTTGGCCGCCTCGACCGCTTCGTCGATGGCGACGCCGTGCGGCACCTCGTCGTTGAACAGGATCTCCCAGATGGCGATCCGGAGGATGGCGCGGTCGACCGTCGGCATCCGCGCGAGGGTCCAGCCCTGGGCGTACGTCTCGATCTGCTCGTCGATCTCCTCGGCGTGGTCGCCGACGCCGTCGACGATCTCACGGGCGTACAGCCAGGAGGCCTGGCGGTCGGGTTCGCTGACCGCACGTGCCGCCTCAGCCGAGAGGACCTCGGCGAGGGTCTGCTGACGGACGTCGGCTTGGTACAGGAGATCGAGGGCGCGCTTCCGCGCCTTGGTGCGAGCGCTCACTCGTTGACGCGACCGAGGTAGTCACCCGTGCGGGTGTCGACCTTGACCTTGGTGCCGGTCTCGAGGAACAGCGGGACCTGGATCTCGTAGCCGGTCTCGACGGTCGCCGGCTTCGTGCCACCGGTCGAGCGGTCGCCCTGGAGACCGGGCTCCGTGTAGGTGACCTCGAGGATGACCGACGCGGGGAGCTCGACGTACAGCGGGTTGCCGTTGTTGAGGGCGACCGTGACGTCCTGGTTCTCCAGGAGGAAGTTCTTGGTGTCACCGACGACGACGGCGGGGATCGTGATCTGGTCGTAGTCGCTCTTGTCCATGAACACGAAGGAGTCGCCGTCCGCGTACAGGTACGTGAAATCGCGGCGGTCGACGTTCTCGACGTCGATCTTCGTGCCCGCGTTGTACGTCTTGTCGACGACCTTGCCGGTCATGATGTTCTTCATCTTGGTGCGGACGAACGCGCCACCCTTGCCCGGCTTGACGTGCTGGAACTCGATCACCGTCCAGAGCTGCCCGTCGATGTTCAGGACGATGCCGTTCTTGATGTCAGCGGTAGAAGCCATGCGCGAGAATGTCCGTTCGTGGAAAGTGTGCGGCCGGATACGACCCAACGAACGAGTGTAACCGCTGGGAGGACCGCTGACCAACGCGGCCGTGGCGTTCCGGGCCGTGTCGGTCGTCAGGCGGCGCTGCGCCGCACCACGAGGTCGAGGGCCAGACGGTAGGAGTCGAACCCGAATCCGGCGATCACCCCGGTCGCGACCGCCGAGATGACACTCGTGTGCCGGAAGACCTCCCGGGCGTGCGGATTCGACAGGTGCACCTCGACGAGGATGAGGCCCGCTTTGGTGACCATGGCCGCGGCATCCCGGAGGCCGTAGCTGTAATGCGTGAACGCGGCCGGATTCAGGATCACGGGTGTCCGTGCATCAACGGCCTCGTGGAGCCAGCCGATGAGTTCGCCCTCGTCGTCCGTCTGGCGCAGGTCGATCCGCGTCCCGGAGTCCGCCTCCCCCTCGAGCACGGTGCGCAGCGCGTCGAGGTCGGCCGAGCCGTAGACGTCGGGTTCGCGGCTGCCGAGGCGTCCGAGATTCGGTCCGTTGAGGACGAGCACGGTGGTCATGTGTCGAGGGTATCCGTTCGGGACGAGCGCTCGGGGCGCGCGTGGGTGTCGATCAGGAGCCGATCTCCTGGTAGGCGGCGAACAGCAGCGAGGTCTCGGGACCCTGCAGGACCGTCGGCTTGGCCAAGTCGTCGAGCACGATGAACCGCAACATCGATCCACGGGTCTTCTTGTCGCGCTGCATGGTGGCGAGGAGGGTGTTCCAGCGACCGACGGGATAGGAGATCGGCAGGCTGAGCAGCTCCAGGACGCGGCGGTGGCGGTCGACGACCTCGTCCGACAGCCGACCCGCGAGGCGGGACAGCTCCGCGACGTACATCATGCCGATCGCGACGGCGGCACCGTGCCGCCACTGGTAGCGCTCGGCGTGCTCGATCGCGTGACCCAGCGTGTGGCCGTAGTTCAGGATCTCGCGGAGTCCCTGCTCGGTGAAGTCCTCGCTGACGACGTCGGCCTTCATCCGGATCGCCAGTTCGATGCACCGGCGGAAGGCCGGGGTCGTCGGATCGGTGGCCGCGTCGACGTCCGCCTCGATGAGGTCGAGGATCTCGGGGTAACGGATGAACCCGGCCTTCGCGACCTCCGCGAAGCCGGCGAGGATCTCGTTCTTCGGCAGCGTGTCGAGGGTGTCGAGGTCCGCGACCACGGCGGCGGGTGCGTAGAACGCGCCGACGAGGTTCTTGCCCTCGGCCGTGTTGATGCCGGTCTTCCCGCCGACGGCCGCATCGACCATGCCGAGGACCGTCGTCGGGAGCTGCACGAGTCGCACGCCGCGCAGCCAGGTGGCCGCCACGAAGCCGGCGAGGTCGGTGACGGCGCCACCGCCGAAGCCGATGACCGCGTCGGATCGCGTGAAATCGGCCTGGCCGAGCACGCCCCAACAGAACGCGGCGACCTCGACGCGCTTGCCCGCTTCGGCGTCGGGCACCTCGGCGAGGAGCACCTGGTACCGGTCGCTGAGGGACTCGCGCAGTTTCGAGGCCTTCTCCCCCAGTGTCGACGGGTGCACGATGAGGACGCGCTGTACGCCCGTGCCGAGCGCGTCGACGATCGTGTCCTCGAGCCCCCGGCCGATCGTGATCGAATACGGCGCGGAGCCCGTGACCTCGATGACGGTCCGCTCGGACGAGGTGGTCGGTTCGATGCTCATGCAGGCTCCTTCACCCAGGCGACGAGCTCGTCGACGATGCCTGAGATGGGTCGGTGCGAGGTGTCGAAGGTGACATCCGCGAGTCGTTCGTAGAGGGGGCGTCGGGCTGCGGCGATACGGGACCAGGCTCCGGGATCGTCGCGCAGGAGCGGACGCTTGTCGAGGTTGGCCCGAGCCAGCACGGCCTGCTCGGTCACGGTCAGCAGCACGACCCGCGCGTCGGTGAGTTCGTTCTGCGTGTGCTCGTCGAGCACCGCTCCTCCGCCGAGTGACACGATCGCCGGCTGTCCGAGTGCCGCCGCGACCGCCTCCCGCTCGAGGGCGCGGAAGCGGGCTTCACCATGTTGCTCGAAGATCCGCGCGATCGGGCCGTGTTCGCCGGAGACGACGTTGTCGGTGTCGATGAACGGGAGCCCGAGGCGTTTCGCGAGCTGCTTGCCGACTCGGCTCTTCCCCGAGCCCATCGGTCCGATGAGGACGACCGGGAGCCGCAGCCCGTCGGCCTGATCAGGCATCGGCGCCGGAGGCGTGGTCGCCTCGCGTGCGCAGGTTCGACGGGATCGCCGCGAGGTATCCGTCGAGGTTGCGCTTCGTCTCGGTGACCGAGTCGCCGCCGAACTTCTCCAGCACCGCCTCGGCGAGCACGAGGGCGACCATGGCCTCTGCCACGACGCCCGAGGCGGGCACCGCACAGACGTCGGACCGCTGATGGTGGGCGGTCGCGGCCTCGCTCGTCGCGACGTCGACCGTCCGGAGCGAGCGCGGGACCGTCGCGATGGGCTTCATGCCGGCGCGGACGCGGAGGACCGTGCCCGTCGTCATGCCGCCCTCGGTGCCGCCGGCGCGATCGCTCTGACGGGCGATGCCGTCGGCCTCCTGGACCAGTTCGTCGTGCGCTGCCGAGCCACGGCGTGTCGTGGTGAGGAAGCCGTCGCCGACCTCGACGCCCTTGATGGCTTGGATGCCCATGAGCGCGGCCGCGAGCCGGGCGTCGAGTCGCCGATCCCAGTGGACGTACGAGCCGAGCCCCGGTGGGAGGCCGTAGGCCAGGACCTCGACGATGCCGCCGAGGGTGTCGCCGTCCTTCTTGGCCGCGTCGACCTCGGCGACCATCCGCTCGGACGTGGCGGCATCGAAGCAGCGCAGCGGATCGGTGTCGAGTGCGTCGACGTCGGACGGGAGCGGCAGCCGGGCGTCTTCCGGAACGCGGACGGGGCCGATCGACAGGGTGTGGCTGACGAGCGTGATCCCGAGCTCAGCGAGGAAGGATCGCGCGACGGCACCGAGGGCGACACGGGCTGCGGTCTCCCGAGCGCTCGCGCGCTCGAGGACGGGGCGGGCCTCGTCGAAGCCGTACTTCTGCATGCCGGCGAGATCGGCGTGACCGGGGCGAGGACGGGTGAGCGCCGCGCTGCGACCGCGGGACTTCTCGGAGACCTCGGTCGGCTCGGGGCTCATCACCTCTTCCCACTTCGGCCACTCGGTGTTGCCGACGCGGATCGCGACCGGGCTGCCCATCGAGAAGCCGTGACGGACGCCACCCGAGAGGTGCAGCTCGTCCGCCTCGAACTTCATGCGGGAGCCGCGGCCGTACCCGAGCTTGCGGCGGGCGAGGTCGGCACGGATGCCGTCCATGGACACGGGGACGCCGGACGGGAGTCCCTCGAGGACGGCGATGAGTTCCGGGCCGTGAGACTCTCCGGCAGTGAGCCAACGAAGCATGGGTCCTATCCTTCCACAGTGCTGGGACCCACCAGTGCGCGGGAGGCTGGACGTCGGCCGATCGTGATTCGATCGGTCATCTCGACGGGCGGGCCCCAGCGACCGGTGTCCCCGCCGCGTCCAGGTCGACGGCTGCGAGCATCGCGCTGAGGACCGCCGGTTCGTCGTCGAGCGGGACCGAGGGGTCGCCGTCCACGAAGATCCGCACCTGCAGCAGCGCCTGATGGACGAGCATCGACAACCCGCTGAGTACGGACCCTCCGGCCGCCGACCAGGCCGTCGCGAGCGCGCTCGGCCAGGGATCGTACGCGACGTCGAGGAGGAGCCCGCCGGGCGCGAGCGTCAGGACCGGACCTGGCTCGGTGAGCGCACCGCCAGGGAGCGTGCTGATGACGAGTGGTGCGTCAGGCATCCGACCGCCGATCGGTCCCGAACCGAATCGCAGCCCCAGGTGCTCGGCCAGCGTCTGGAGCGGCTGCGCCTGCGCCGGCGTGCGAAGTGCCACGTGCACCTCCTGGGCGCCGAGCTCTGCCACCGCCATGACCGCGGAGGACGCCGTCGCTCCCCCGCCGAGCACGACCGCGGCGGTGACGGTGTCGACACCCGCCGCACCGATCGCACGCACGATCCCGCCGACGTCGGTGTTGAATCCCTCCACCCGCCGTGAGCCGTTCTCGGTGTACCCGATGCGAAGGGTGTTGACGGCTCCGGTCTCGTGAGCCGCACGGTCAGCGTGGTCGACGAGTTCGAGCGCGCGATGCTTCAACGGCATGGTCAGGGAGAGGCCACGCCAGGCCGGGCCGAGGTCCGCGAGGAAGCCTTCGAGCCGCGCGGCGTCGAGTTCGTGCCGACCGTAGCTCCAGTCGAGGTCCAGCACGCGGTAGGCGGCTGCATGCAGCGCCGGTGACTTGGAGTGCTCGATGGGAGACCCGAGCACGGCGAGGTGCGATCGGCTCTCGCCCCCGTCAGTCGCTTCCGTCCCACGCATGGTGTCCTGCACGGCCGCTACTGGTACTCGGGGTGTTCGTCCATCCAGGACAACCACTTGTCGACCGCCGCCTCGTGCTCCTCCTGGGTGGTGGAGAAGATGGTCTCGCCGGAATCGAGGTTCCAGGTGACGAAGTAGAGCCAAGGCCCGTCCGCCGGGTGCAATGCGGCGTCGATCGCCAGGTCCCCCGGGTTGGAGATCGGACGCACGACCATCCCCGGGTGGACGTAGGTGTTGTATGGGTTCGAGGCGTCCTCGCGCTCGGCGTCCGTGGTCGAGACGCGGTGCGTGTTCCCCGTGCCGTAGGCCACCGTCGCGTCGGACTGCAAGAGGCCGCTCTCCCACTGGGACGGGTCGAGACGGTTGAGGAAGACGCGCGAGACCTTGTAGTAGTCGTCGCGGAGGCCGGCCTCCTTCTGGATGAGCGAGGCGAGGACGATCGTCTTCCAGCGGTCCTCGGGCTTCACGCCGGCGTCGTCGAGGGCCTGGAAGGAGCGGTTCACGAGGGTCTGCAGGACGGCGTGCGCGTCGCCGCCGTCCGGGAGGCTGTACGTGGCCGGGAAGAGGAAGCCCTCGAGGGAGGTCGCCTCGGCGGGCAGACCGAACGACGCGACGTCCGCAGCCGCGGCCTGCAGCTCCTCCAGCGGGATGCCGGTGCCCTCGGCGATCGACGGCAGGGCGTCCTGCTCGGCCGTGCCTTCGGGGATCACGAAGGTGTCCTCCATGCGGTTCGCCTCGTCCGTCAACGCCGCGAGGGCGGAATCGGCACTCATCTTGAGCTTCAGCTTGTACGCGCCGGGGAAGAACTCCGGCTGGGTCGGCTGCGCGAGGAGGAGGTCGTAGAACGCGTCGAACGACTTCGTGACGCCGGCGTCGTGCAGGTTCGTCGCGATGTCCTCGCCGATGTCGCCCTCGTTGATCATCACGACGACCTCACCGCTCCCGGCGCCCTCGAAGTCGTTGGGCTCCTCCCAACCGAGCACCTTCCGGATCTGCGGCTCGTAGCTCGTCCAGACGACCGCGGCACAGGCCACGAGACCGCCGACGACGACGATCGAGACGATGAGGGCGATGAGTCCACGACGACCGCGGCGCCGCTTCGGTGGCTCGCCGCCCGCCAAAGCGCGGCGTCGTCCGCGGTGGATCGGCTGCGCGCCGGCGTCGTCGGCGGAGTCGTCCTCGAGGAGCAGGTCCTCGAACGCCGGGATGGTCGTCGTCCTGGCCGGCTTCGGCGACGGCTCTTTGCCGAGCGAACGGGCCTCGGACGACTCGGGATGGACCGGCACCGGGGTTGGTGCGCTCGGCTCGGGCGACTCAGGGATGGCCGGCGAAGCATCGGACGGCTCGGACGGCAGCGGGCCGAGCGGGGTGGTCGGAACCGATGCGGATGGGTCCGAGGGGGCTGATTCCGACGCGGTGGCGCTCGGGGTCGCTTCGCCGGATGCCTGCGCGGTCTCACGGTCCGCAGCATCCGCGGGGTCGCCCTGGTCGGCCGGCGTCGATGCGGCGGCGGCTGCTTCGCGTCGCTGGCGGGCCTCCCGACGGGACATCGGTACCGGCGGCTCGGAGCCCGCGGCGTTCCGCTCGGACGTGAAGAGGTCCGCCAGCGGGTCGTCTTCTGGGCTGTTCTGAGGTGTCAGATTCGACACAGGCACGTCCTGTTCACGGGTCGACGGGGGTTCCGGGGGGACGCCCCGAACCGCGTTCGGCGTCGAGGGCGTACTGCAAGAGTATGACGGCCGCCACTTGATCGACAATCGAACGCGTCTGCTTCTGTCGTTTCCCAGCCGAGCGCAAGGCGCTGTGCGCGGTCACCGTCGTCAACCGCTCGTCGACCAGTCGGCCTGGGACACCCGTCAGCCCCACCAGCCTCGCCGCGAACTCCCTGGCGTCCTGCGTGGACGCGGTGTCCTTGCCGGACAACGCGATGGGGAGTCCGACGACCAGCTCGACGGCGCCGAGGTCCGTCGCGATCGCGGCGATCGCCCTGATGTCGGCGTCACCCCCGAGGTCGCGCTGCACCGTCTCCACCGGGGTGGCGAGCAGGCCGTCGGGGTCGCTCCGCGCGACCCCGACCCGCGCCTTCCCGACGTCGACGCCGAGGCGTACGCCCCGGCGGAACGCCTCCACGTCAGCCGATCTCACGGGCGACGGCCGCGAGCGCGTCGCCCAGCGCGGAGGCGTCGACGCCGCCACCCTGTGCCATGTCGTCCTTGCCGCCACCGTTGCCACCGAGCACGCCGGCGGCGACCCGCACGAGCGCGCCCGCCTTGAGGCCCGCGTCGCGAGCGCCCTGGTTCGTCGCCACGACGATCGCAGGCTTCCCGGCGACGACGGCACCGAGCGCGACGACCGCCGGCGCGGCACCGAGGCGTTCCCGCAGCTGTGTGACCAGCGTGCGGACGTCGTTCGGAGAACCGAGCTCGCCGAGGTGCTCGGCCACGAGCGACACCGCTCCGACCTGGTGCGCGGTCTGCACGAGCGCCGGGAGGCGTTCACTCAAGCCGCGGGCTTCGAACGCCGCGATCTTCTTCTCGGCGGCCTTGAGGCTCGCTACGAGCTCGGAGATGCGCTCGGGCAACTGCTCCTTCGGGGTCTTCAAGCTGCTGGAGAGCTGCGACACGAGTGCCCGCTCAGCCGTGAGGTCACGGAAGGCCTCCAGCCCGACGAGGGACTCGACACGACGGTTCGTCGAACCGACCGAGGACTCGCTGATCAAACTGATGAGCCCGATCTCGGCGCTGGAGTCGACGTGCGTCCCCGCGCACAGTTCGCGAGACCAGGGGCCACCGATGTCGACGACCCGGACCGTCTCGCCGTACTTCTCGCCGAAGAGCGCCATGGCACCGAGCGCCTTGGCGTCGTCCAACGCCATCTCGCGGGTGGACACCTGGAGGTTGTCGCGAATCGCGTTGTTCGAGATCTCCTCGATCTCCGTCTTCGTCGCCGGAGAGAGCGGCTGGTTCCAGGTGAAGTCGAGCCGCAGGTAGCCTGCCTTGTTCGACGAGCCGGACTGGTGCGCGCTGGAACCGAGGACCTGCCGGAGGGCGGCGTGGATGATGTGCGTCCCCGAGTGCGCCTGCTGGGCCCCTCTCCGGTAGCTCGCGTCGACGACCGTGGTCGCCGGGGCGTCGAGACCGACCTCGCCTTGGCTCACCTGCACCTTGTGCGCGATGAGGCCCTTCACCGGCTTCTGGACGTCGAGGACCTCGAGCTCGAACCCGGGACCGACGATGACGCCCTGGTCGGCCTCCTGACCGCCGGACTCGGCGTAGAGGGAGGTTTCCGCGAGGATCACCTCGGCGATGTCTCCGGCGACCGCACGCTGGACGGGGTGTCCGTCGACGATGATCCCGAGGATGCGGCTCTCCGTCTCGAGCTCGGTGTACCCGGTGAACACCGTCTCGCCCTTGGCGCGGATGTCGCTGTACACGGAGAGATCGGCGAGGACGCTCTTCTTCGCCTTCGCGTCGGCCTTCGCCCGCTGGCGCTGTGCCGTCATGAGGGAGTCGAACGCGCCTCGGTCGACGGAGAGGCCCGCCTCCTCCGCGATCTCGAGCGTCAGGTCGATGGGGAACCCGTAGGTGTCGTGCAGGAGGAAGGCCGAGTCTCCGGCGAGTGCCTGCCGACCGGATTCCTTGGTCTTCTCGAGGGCGAGGTCGAGGATCGTCGTGCCACTGGCCAGCGTGCGGAGGAAGGTCTCCTCTTCGGCGTAGGCGCTCTGCGAGATCCGGCCGAAGTCGGTCTCCACCTCGGGATAGGCCGCCTTCATGGCGTCGCGAGAGGCGGAGAAGAGCTCGGGGAAGGTGGCCGTGTCGACACCGAGGAGGCGCATGGCACGGACGGTCCGACGCATCAGACGGCGCAGGATGTACCCACGGCCCTCGTTCGACGGGGTGATCCCGTCGCTCATGAGCATGAGCGAGGACCGCACGTGGTCGGCGATGACCCGCATGCGGACGTCGTCGTCGTGATCCGCGCCGTATCGACGGCCGCTCAACTCCGCCGCGCGGTCGAGCACGGGCCGGACCTGGTCGATCTCGTACATGTTCTCGACGCCCTGCTTGAGGAAGGCGACGCGCTCGAGACCCATCCCGGTGTCGATGTTCTTCTTCGGGAGCTCGCCGACGATGTCGAAGTCGACCTTGCCGCGCACGTTCTCGATCAGGTACTGCATGAAGACGAGGTTCCAGATCTCCACGTAGCGGTCGTCGTCCGTGGCGGGACCACCGTCGATGCCGTACTTCGGGCCTCGGTCGAAGAAGATCTCCGAGCAGGGTCCGGCGGGACCGGGCTGGCCGGTCGACCAGTAGTTGGTGTCCTTGTCGAGACGCTGGATCCGGTGCTCCGGCAGGCCGGCGACCCGCTTCCACAGGTCGATCGCCTCGTCGTCGTCCTTGTAGACGGTGACCCAGAGGTCCTTCTCGTCGAAGGCGAGGCCGCCACTCGACTCGCTGCCGGTGAGGAGCTCCCAGGCGTAGGTGATCGCCCCCTCTTTGAAGTAGTCGCCGAAGGAGAAGTTCCCGTTCATCTGGAAGAAGGTGCCGTGACGCGGCGTCTTGCCGACCTCTTCGATGTCATTGGTCCTGATGCACTTCTGGACGCTCGTCGCACGATCGAACGGGGCGGGGACGACCCCGGTGAGGTACGGCACGAAGGGCACCATGCCAGCGACCGTGAAGAGCAACGACGGGTCGTCACTGACGAGGGAGGCGGAGGGGACGACGGTGTGCCCCCGATCGCCGAAGAAGGTGAGCCAGCGGGAGCGGATGTCAGCGGTGTCCATGGTGTCCGTACGTCAGGGGGTGTGCGTGTCGATGTTCGTGTAGCGGCGGCGCCCGGGTGGGCGGCCCGTCACGGCTTGGTGAGGCCTTCGGCGGCGTCCTCGACGCGGGAGACGACGGTCTCCGCCGAGTCGCGCAACTGCGCCTCGCGCTCCTTGTAGGCGTCGCCGACGGTTTCGGTGAACTCCCTGATGCGGGAGTCGAGCTCGGAGAAGAACCGCTTGCCGGACTGTGTCTTGTTGATCTCATGGGCGACGACGAAGCCGGCGCCGATACCGACGATCAGCCAGAACACGTTCTTCATGGGGACTCCTCATCTGCGGTGCGATCGCCCGGGTGTGCTCGGGCGTGCCAAGCAACCATCGTAGTCGAGCCCTGGAACCGGATGGCGTCGGTGAACGACGAAGAGGCACCGGCCGGAGCCGATGCCTCTTCGTGGTTCGCCCGGGACCGGGCAGCAGTCCTAGCGGGCTGCGTAGTACTCGACGACGAGCTGGACCTCGCAGGTCACGGGGATCTCGGCGCGCTTGGGGCGACGCTCGAGCCGTGCCTGGAGCTTGTCGAGCTCGACCGAGAGGTACGACGGCACCTTCGGAAGGACGTCGACGTGGCCGCCGGCTGCAGCGACCTGGAAGGGCTCGGTGCCCTCGGAGCGCGGCTTGACGTGGATGAGCTGACCCGGCTTCACACGGAACGACGGGCGGTCGACGAGCTGGCCGTCGACCATGATGTGACGGTGCACGACCATCTGGCGGGCCTGGGCCGTGGTGCGGGCGAAACCGGCGCGGAGGACGAGCGCGTCGAGACGCGTCTCGAGGATCTCGACGAGGTTCTCACCGGTCAGGCCCTGCGTGCGACGCGCCTCCTGGAAGGCGATCTTGAGCTGGGCCTCGCGGATGCCGTACTGGGCACGCAGACGCTGCTTCTCGCGCAGACGGACGGCGTAGTCGCTGTCGGCCTTGCGCTTGGTGCGGCCGTGCTCACCGGGAGCGTAGGGACGCTTCTCGAGGTACTTGGCAGCCTTCGGGGTGAGGGCGATGCCGAGGGCCCGCGAGAGGCGGGTCTTGCTGCGGGTACGTGACTTGGTAGACACGGTTTCCTTTCAATGAAGTCTCAAACGATGAATGACCGACGCGAGAACGCGCCGGTGATCCGGAATCACACCGGACAAAGTCAGAGGGGTCCGCCGGGGCTGTTCGGCTACAGAACGCGCCCGTCGAACACGGTGATCGAGCAGCCGCGCAGTCACACCGGTTCTAGGCGGATCAATACTAGCACGAGGTGCCCTCTGAACACGGACGGCGACGCGGCTGGCTCACTCGCCTCTGACGATCTTGCGGAGCTTGTCCAATCGCGCCGAGATGTCGCGCTCGTGACCGTGGTCGGTGGGCTCGTAGTAGCGCACCTCGGTGAGCTCGTCGGGGAGGTACTGCTGGGCGACGACGCCGATCGGGTGGTCGTGCGGGTAGCGGTAGCCCTTGCCGTGTCCGAGACGCTTGGCGCCCGCGTAGTGGGCGTCACGCATGGGCTTGGGCACGCGACCGAACGCTCCGGCGCGGACGTCGGCGATGGCCCGGTCGATCGCGACATACGCCGCGTTCGACTTCGCCGCCGTGGCCAGGTACACCACGGCTTCGGCGAGCGGGATCCTGCCTTCCGGCATGCCGATGAACTGGACGGCGTCGGCCGCCGCGACCGCGATCGGCAGCGCCTGCGGGTCGGCGATGCCGATGTCCTCGGCCGCCGAGATGATGATCCGGCGAGCGATGAAGCGAGGGTCTTCCCCGGCCTCGATCATGCGAGCCAGGTAATGCAGCGCGGCGTCGACGTCCGAACCCCTGATGCTCTTGATGAACGCGCTGATGACGTCGTAGTGCTCGTCGCCGTTCCGGTCGTATCGCAGCAGGGCGCGGTCGACCGCCTGGGACACGAGCTCGTCGGTGATGACGGGACCGCGCGGTGCGGCATCATCTGCGTCCGACGCCTCCTCGTCCTCGTCCTCGTCGTCGTCGCCGACGTCCAGAAGACCGACGTCGTCGAGGTCGAGCTCGTCCGGGTCGATCGCGGCCCCGAGGTCGGAGTCGGCCGCGATCGCCGCCGCCTCCAACGCGGTGAGGGCTCGGCGGGCGTCGCCGGAGGAGAGCTGGATGATCGCAGCCCGCGCTTCGGGGGTGACCGTGAAACGACCGGCGAGGCCACGTGGATCCGTGACGGCGCGGTCGATGAGGATGCCCAGGTCGTCGTCGCTGAGCTGCTCGAGCGTGAGCAGGAGCGAACGGGACAGCAACGGGGAGATGACGGAGAACGACGGGTTCTCGGTCGTGGCGGCCACGAGGATGACCCAGCCGTTCTCCACTCCCGGCAGCAGGGCGTCCTGTTGCGCTTTCGTGAAGCGGTGGATCTCGTCGAGGAAGAGGACGGTCGAACTGCCGTAGAGGTCACGGCTCGACATCGCCTCTTCCATGACCTGACGGACATCCTTCACACCGGCGGTCACCGCCGAGAGCTCGACGAAGCGTCGGCCGGAGCTGTGGGCGATCGCCTGGGCCAGTGTCGTCTTGCCGGTGCCCGGCGGGCCCCAGAGGATGACCGAAACGGCCGCCTGCGTCCCCTCGCGGTCGCTGGCCAGACGGACGAGCGGTGAACCCGGGCGCAGCAGGTGCTGTTGACCGGCGACCTCCTCGAGGCTACGAGGGCGCATGCGCACGGCGAGTGGGACCGGTGCGCCGGCGATGCCGGGTCCTCGACTGAACATTCCTCCAGGCTAGCCGCAGCCTCGGACACGGTTCCACGAAGCGTCGTTTGGTCCGCGCGGAGCGGTCCCCGTAAGGTTCTCCTGGGCAGCCCCCCACAGGCGGGATGCTCAGACGACAGCGCGATGCCGCCGCTCACCGCGGCGGCACCTGGAGGGAACGACGTGGCAACGAGCAAGGGTCCGGACAAAGAGGCACGCGCAGCACGCGCACGGCTGCGTGCCTACAACGCCCGTCGCACCGTGCACGAGCACCGCTCGAAGCGGCGTGTGCGGGACAACGTCATCGCGGCTGCGGCGCTCGTCCTCGTCCTGGCCGGGGCGACAGCCGCACAGGTCTTCTTCTTCGCCGGCGGCCCAGGTGCCCCGGTGGCGACGCCGACCGCGTCCGCCGAGGCGGGAGCGTGCGGCGTGACCGGCGCGACCGACGGAGCGAACACGGGAACGGTGCCCGCGACCACGGTCGCCGAGGATCGCGACTGGACCGGCGAGATGACGATCAACGACGTCGTCATGAATTTGACCCTCGACGGAGCCTGCGCACCGCAGGGCGTGTCGTCCTTCATCTCCCTCGCGCAGTCCGGCTTCTACGACGGGGTGACCTGCCACCGCCTCACGACGAGCGGGATCTTCGTCCTCCAGTGCGGCGACCCGGACGGCACCGGCACCGGTGGACCCGGGTACAGCTACGGCCCGGTCGAGAACGCCCCGACGGACGACGTCTACCCGGCCGGCACCATCGCGATGGCCCGTCAGGGCGGGAACGGGTACAGCAACGGCTCGCAGTTCTTCCTCGTCTACCAGGACTCGACCATCCCGTCCGACGCCGCAGGCGGGTACACCGTCCTCGGGCAGATCACGAGCGGTCTGGACCAGCTCGTCTCCGGCGTCGTGTCCGGCGGCGTCGCGGACGGCAGCGGCGACGGGAAGCCGGCGGTGCCGGCAACGATCACCTCGGTGACGGTGCAGTAGCCGGTGCAGTAACCTGCACCAGACGGAACCGACCGGCGCAAGCGGTCTCGCCGAGCCCTGCTCGGGGTAATAGGCTTGTGGATCGATCACGATCGCCATCAACGGCGGTCAACACACAGCAAGGGTGATGCGCGTGACCAGTCCAGAGATCGAACCGTGGGGCCGTGTCGACGACGACGGTACCGTCTACGTCCGTGAGGCGGACGGCGAGCGAGTGGTCGGCCAGTATCCTGACGGCTCCAAGGAGGAGGCGCTCGCCTACTTCGAACGGAAGTTCACCGATCTCGCCGGGCAGGTGACGCTGCTCGAACAGCGCGCCAAGCGCGGTGCCCCGGCAGCCGACGTCGCCAAGGCGGTCAAGTCGATCACCAAGCAGGTCGAATCGGCGAACGCGGTCGGCAACCTGCAGGCCCTCCTGACCCGCCTCGCCGCCCTCGACGGCACGGTGACCGAGTTGACGGAGGCGCAGAGCCAGGAGAGCAAGGCGGCCCTCGACGAGGCGGTCCGAGCTCGCCTCACCATCGTCGAGGAGGCCGAACAGCTCGCGCAGCAGGATCCCGCGCGGGTGCAGTGGAAGCAGACCTCCAGCCGACTCGACGAGCTGTTCGCCGAGTGGCAGCGCCAGCAGCACGACGGACCACGGCTCCCGAAGAACGACGCGAACGACCTGTGGAAGCGGTTCAGGACCGCCCGCGCGGCGATCGAGCAGCACCGGCGCGCCTTCTACACCGAGCTCGACTCGGTGCACAAGGAGGCCCGCGCGATCAAGCAGAAGCTGGTCGAGCGCGCCGAGGAACTCATCGCGAAGGGTGCTGACGGCATCCCGGCCTACCGCAGCCTGCTCGACGAGTGGAAGCAGTCCCCCCGTGCCGGGAAGCGTCAGGACGACGCGCTCTGGGCCAAGTTCAAGGCCGCCGGCGACGCGATCTACGGTGCCAAGGCCGAGATCGACGCACGCGACAACGAGGAGTTCCAGGGCAACCTGGATCTGAAGCTCGCGCTGCTCGCCGAGGCCGAACCGATCCTGTCGAACACGAACCGCGATTCGGCCCGCAAGGCGCTCACTGACATCCAGCGTCGTTGGGACGAGATCGGCAAGGTCCCTCGCGAGCAGGTGCGGGTCGTCGAAGACCGACTCCGCAAGGTCGAGTCACACGTGAAGCAGCTCGAGGACGAGCACTGGAAGCGGAACAACCCGGAGACGAAGGCGCGCACCGAGGGGCTCGCGAGCCAGCTCGCCGACGCCATCGCCAAGCTCGAGGACGAGGTGGAGGCTGCTCGCGCCTCCGGCGACGCCGACCGGCTCACGGCGGCCATCGAAGCCCTCGACGCACGGAAGGCGTGGCTCGGCGCGATCCGCTGAGCGAACACGCTCCACGCGCCGTCCGCCGGTCGCGTTCTCCACAGATGCATCCCACGATCCTCCTGCAGGAGCACTCCTGCAGGAGGATCGTCGTATGTCCACGGCACTTCCGACTCGCTCCCCTGGCCGAACCCCCACCAGCTCGACTACGGGGGCGCACTCCGGTCGCCTGGCGGTCTACCTGCAGCCCCCAGAGCTCTCGGTCGCCGAGTTCGCCGCCGCACGCTTGGACGGCGAGGTCTTCGCCTTCGAAGACGGCTACTGCAGTGTCGACGAACCGGACACGGTCCGGCTGCGTGCCGCTGTCCTGACACGGTTGTCGGGTCTGGACGGTGCGACCATCGCCGAGACGAGTGCTGCCTGGCTCCATGGCGCGGCCCTGGTCGCACCTCGCGTCCACACGGGGTTCGTGACGCCGGACCGCCGGAGTCGACGGGTGGCCCGGGTACAGCTCCGCCAGGTGTCCTTGCGACCGGATGACAGCGAGCCGTGCGGCCCGCTGCGGGTCACGACGCCCACCCGCACCGTGGCCGACCTGGCTCGGCGGACCGGCGCGGACGCCGAACCGGCGTTGGCCACGATCCGCAACTACTTCCTGCTCGGTCTGACCAGCCCTGAGGAGGTCGTCGCCTGGGTCCGCTCGGCACCGCGGGTCCTCGGGGGCTCGCGGATCCTCCGCGTCGTGTCGGGCGCGACCGAGGTGATGCTCTCCGGTCTCGAACCGAGCGCCGGGGAACTCGCCTCGTGGTCGCTCCCGCTCAGCCGCCGTTGACGCGGTAGACGTCGTAGACCGTGTCGATGCGCCGGACGGCGTTGAGGACGCGGTCGAGGTGGGTGGTGTCGCCCATCTCGAACACGAAACGACTGATCGCCAGACGGTCGCTCGAGGTGTTGACCGTCGCGGAGAGGATGTTGACGTGGTACTCGGACAGCACCCGAGTGACATCCGAAAGGAGGCCGGCGCGGTCCAAGGCCTCGACCTGGATCTGCACGAGGAACACGCTCTTCGACGACGGCGCCCACTCGACGTCGATCATCCGCTCGGGCTCCTGCAGCAGGCTCTGCACGTTGTGGCAGTCGCCCCGATGGACGGAGACGCCGGACCCCCGGGTGACGAACCCGACGATCTCGTCCCCCGGCACCGGGGTGCAGCACTTGGCGAGCTTGACGAGGATGTCGGGGGCACCCAGCACCAGGACGCCGGAGTCGCTGTTCTGCAGCCGCTCGCGTCGGCTCCCACGGACCGGAACGGTGTACTCCGCGTGCTCGCTGTCCGCATCCTTCTGCAGCAGCGCGACGACCTTCTCGAGCACTGACTGCGTCGACACGTGGCCCTCGCCGACGGCGGCATAGAGAGCGGTGACGTCCTCGTAGCGCAACTGCGCCGCGACCTCGGCGAAGGAGTCCTGGTTCATCAGCTTCTGCAGGGGCAGGTTCTGCTTCCGCATGGCGCGTGCGATGGCGTCGCGACCCTGCTCGATCGCCTCGTCCCGACGTTCCTTGGTGAACCACTGACGGATCTTGTTGCGGGCCCTGGGACTCTTGACGAAGTTCAACCAGTCCTGGCTCGGACCAGAATCGGGGTTCTTCGAGGTGAACACCTCGACGACGTCACCGGTGTTCAACGAACTCTCGAGCGGCACGAGACGACCGTTGACCCGGGCTCCCATCGTGCGGTGGCCGACCTCCGTGTGGACCGCGTACGCGAAGTCGACCGGGGTGGCGCCGGCGGGCAGCCCGACGACGCGGCCCTTCGGGGTGAAGACGTAGACCTCTTTCGCGCCGATCTCGAAGCGGAGCGAGTCGAGGAACTCCCCCGGGTCGGCGGTCTCGGCCTGCCAGTCCGATATGTGTGCGAGCCAGGCCATGGAGTTGTCGGGTTCAGTGGAGGTGGCGGTCTTCCCGCTGTTCATCCGCTCCTTGTACTTCCAGTGCGCCGCGACACCGAACTCGGCTCGCTGGTGCATCTCGTTCGTCCGGATCTGGATCTCCACCGGCTTGCCACCGGGGCCGACGACGGTGGTGTGCAGCGACTGGTACAGGTTGAACTTCGGCGTCGCGATGTAGTCCTTGAATCGACCGGGGACGGGCGTCCAGCGCGCGTGGATCGAGCCGAGGACCGCGTAACAGTCGCGCAGCGAATTGACGAGCACCCGGATGCCGACGAGGTCGTAGATGTCGTCGAACTCGCGGCCCCGGACCACCATCTTCTGGTAGATCGAGTAGTACTGCTTGGGTCGACCGGCCACCTTGCCGCGGATCTTCTGTGCCTTGAGGTCTTCGTTCACCGCATCGATGACGTGCTGCACGTACTCCTCGCGCTGCGGCGTCCGCTGCTTCACAAGGGACTCGATCTCGGCATACAGCTTGGGGTACAGCACGGCGAACGAGAGGTCCTCGAGCTCCCACTTGATCGCCTGGATACCGAGCCGGTGGGCGAGCGGCGCATAGATCTCGAGCGTCTCGGTGGCCTTCTTCGCGGCCTTCTCCGCGGGGACGAAGCCCCAGGTGCGCGCATTGTGCAGACGGTCCGCGAGTTTGATGATCAGGACCCGGATGTCCTTCGACATCGCGACGATCATCTTGCGGACCGTCTCGGCCTGCGCGCTGTCGCCGTACTTGACCTTGTCGAGCTTCGTCACCCCGTCGACGAGCATCGCGACTTCGTCGCCGAAGTCCGCGTGCAATTGGTCGAGCGAGTACTCGGTGTCTTCGACCGTGTCGTGCAGGAGTGCCGCGACGATGGTCTTCGGGCCGATACCGAGATCGGCCAGGATCTGGGAGACGGCGACCGGGTGGGTGATGTAGGGCTCGCCACTCTGGCGCTTCTGGCCCGAGTGGGCCCGCTCGGCCACCGTGTACGCGCGCTCGATGAGCGCGAGGTCCGCCTTGGGGTGGTGCTGACGTACCGTCCGCATCAGCGTGTCGACGGCTCCCGCAGGCTGCGCCTTCGAGAAGATCCGAGGGACGAGACGGCGCAGGGAGGCCGTCGAGGATGTCGTGGTGTCCGCCATCTCAGGCCTCCCTGCGTCCGTGCACGCGGTTGTTCGTCGCTGTCAGGTCAACGCGCCAGCGGCGCGTCAGCTTCCGTGCGTTCGCCGTCGGCGGCATCCGATCCCTGGGCCCGCTCGCGCGCCTGCAGCACGCGCTTGTCGTGCTTGGCGATGCGAGGCTCGTTGTGCCGGAAGTTCGCGTAGAGCGGCGCGGCGACGAAGATCGTCGAGTACGTCCCCACCAGGATACCGACGAGCAGGGCGAGGGAGATGTCGCGCAGGGTGTCGGCTCCGAGTACGAAGGCGCCGAAGAAGAGGATCGCGGCGACCGGGAGGGCAGCCACGACACCCGTGTTGATCGAGCGGACGAGGGTCTGGTTCACCGCGAGGTTCACCGACTCCCCGAACGTGCGCGCAGCGCCATCGGCGTCGAGCGTCGTGTTCTCGCGGATCTTGTCGAACACCACCACGGTGTCGTAGAGCGAGAAGCCGAGGATGGTGAGGAACCCGATCATCGCCGCCGGGGTGATCTCCCACCCGGTCGCGGCATACACACCCGCGGTGATCACGAGGTCGTGCATGAGGGACAGCAGGGCAGCCGCCGACATCTTCCAGGTGCGGAAGTACAGCGCCATGAGGATCGCCGCGAGCACCAAGAAGACGATCAGTCCGACGATCGCCTGCTTGGAGACGTCCTGACCCCAGGACGGACCGATGAACGAGCTGGTGATGTCGGACTGCTCGACCCCGTAGGCGTCGGCCAGTGCCGCGGCGACCTGCTGGGTCACCTTGTCGTTCTCGAGCTGATCGGTCTGGACGCGGACGGCGTCTCCACCCACGACGGTCACGTGGGTCGTCGCGCCGGCGACGACGGAGGAGACCGCGTCTTCCGCGAGGGTCTGATCGGTGCTCTTGACGTCGGCGATCTGGAACTGCGAACCACCGCGGAACTCGATGCCGAAGTTGAAGCCGCCCTTGACGACGGGGATCAGGATGGAGGCGACGACCGCGATGATGGCGATCGTGTACCAGATCTTGCGCTTACCGACGAAGTCGTAGGAGCGCTTGCCCGTGTAGAGCTCGTTTCCGAACCGTGCGAACGCACCCATCAGGAGTCCTTCCCATCGGTCGGCAGATCGTCTGATCTGGTCTCGGAGCCGCCGCCGACGAGCGCGGCCTGCTTCCGCTCGGCGATCGTCTGCCGCTTCGCCGCTTCCCGGCTGCTGGACGCCGACTTGGCTCCGGGGACGCCAGCGGGCTTCCGGAACTCGGCGCGACCGCGATAGATCGCCCCGAGCGCGGACGGGTCGAGACCCGTGAACGGCTTGCCGCTGTTGAACAGCTTCGTCTGCCCGAGGAGCTGCATCATCGGGTGGGTGAAGAGCAGGACGACGATGACGTCGATGATGGTCGTCACGCCGAGGGTCAACGCGAACCCGCGGACGTTGCCGATGGCGAGGACGTAGAGCACGACCGCCGACAGCAGGTTGACGCCCTTCGCAGCGTAGATGGTGCGCTTCGCGCGCTTCCAGCCGGCCTCGACCGCGGACTCCAGCCCGCGGCCGTCGCGGAGTTCGTCCTTGATGCGTTCGAAGTACACGATGAACGAGTCGGCCGTGAATCCGATGGCCACGATCAACCCCGCTATACCGGCGAGCGAGAGCCGGAAGCCCTGTCGCCAGGACATGAGCAGGATCACGATGTACGTCAGGACCGCAGCCGCGACGAGCGAGGCGATGGTCACGGTACCCAACAACCGGTATTGGAACAGGGTGTAGATCACGACGAGGATGAGTCCGATGAGCCCGGCGATCAAGCCGCTCTCGAGCTGCGTGGACCCGAGGGTCGCCGAGATGGTGTCCTGGCTCTGGACCACGAAGCTGATGGGCAACGCACCGAACTTGAGCTGATCGGCGAGGGTCTTCGCGGACTCCTCGGTGAACGAGCCGCTGATCTCAGGCTTGCCGTCGGAGATGACGGCGAGGGACTGCGGTGCGGAGATGACGTTGCCGTCGAGGACGATCGCGAACTGGTTCTGCGGGCTCTGCAGCGCGGTGAGTCGGCCGGTGACGTCGGCGAAGAGCTTCGTGCCCTGCTCGTTGAAGACCGGGTAGACGGCCCACTCGCCGGTGCTGGCGCCGTTCTGCGTGGTCTTGATGCCGGCGCTCGCGTCCGAGAGGTCCTGACCGGACACCTCGACGGGACCGAGGACGTACTTGAAGGTGCCGTCGACGTCGCAGGTGACGAGCGGTTCCGCAGCCGGTGCTGCGGTGGCGTCCAGCGAGTCGGCCTCGGCGGCGCAGTCGTACGACTGGAACTGCGCGTACAGTGCCGGCGTGACCTGGGAGAGGTCGCTCGCGTCGGTGGGGGCGGCCGTCGGGGTGCTCTGCAGACCGGGGTCGGGTGTGGGGTACGGCGTCGATGCGCCGTCCTCGCCGATGAAGGTGTTCGACGGCTGGCCGGGTGTCAGCTGCTGCGACGTCAGGACCGGCCGGAACTCGAGCTTCGCCGAGGACTGGATGCGCTGCAGCGTCGCCTCGTCGGGCGTGCCGGGGATGGCGACGACGACGTTCTGGCCCTGCGTGGTGATCTCGGCTTCGGAGACACCGGACGCGTCCACGCGCTGCCGGATGATCGCGACCGCCTGGTTGAGCTGCTCGTTCGAGACCGTCTGGCCGGACTCGAGCTTCGGCGCCAGGATGATCTGCGTGCCACCCTCGAGGTCGAGGGCCAGCTTGGGCGCCCAGGAACTGTTCCCCCAGAGTACTCCGGCCGCGTTGATCGCGAACAAACCGATGAGGATTACGCCAAGCCACGTGAGCGAACGCCACGCTTTCTTGACCGGAGTCGACTTTGCCAAACTCGGAACTCAGCTTTCTCTGCGAGCAGACGCACGACGGCGCCTGCTCGGGAAGGGATTGGGACTAGTCGTCGCTCTTCTGCGGCTTCGAGGAGTCCTCGACGCGCTGACCGTACTCGGCCTTGGTCTCGACGCCTGCGGCGTCGTCCGGGATCGACTCGACGACGGGAGCGTCATCGGTGGTCTCGGAGACGGCCGGGGGCACGACGGCACCGGCGTAGCGGGGGTCGATCGTGACGATGACCCCGGGAGCGATCTCGACGTCGGCCTTGCGGGCGTCGCGGTCCATGGAGATGAGCGTGCCGTACACGCCGAAGCCGGTGAGCACCTCTGCACCCGGGAGGAGCTTCTGCTCCGTCTCCGCGGCCTGCTTCTTCCGCTTGTTGTTGCTCACCATCATGAACACGATCATGACGCCGGCGAGGCCGAACAGGACGAGGGTCATTGCATCCACGATGGGAACCTTCCAGAGGAGATTGAGGGCGGGAGACGTTGGGAACGCACCGCCAAAGGGAAATTATAGGCCATCGAGGGTGGCGCCGGGCTGGGAACGTGTTCTCCCGAAGTGGCGCCAGGCGGACGGCGTCGCCACACGGCCCCGCGGCGTGCGCGTGATGAGGCCGATCCGGACGAGGAACGGCTCCACGACCGACTCGATCGTCTCGGGTTCCTCCCCCACGGAGACGGCCAGGGTGCTGAGGCCGACCGGTCCTCCGGCGAAGCGGTCCAACATGCCCTCCATGACCGAGCGGTCGAGACGGTCGAGGCCGAGGGCGTCGACGTCGTAGAGCTCGAGGGCAGCCCGGACGGTGTCGAGATCGGCACGGCCACCGTGCACCAGCGCATAGTCGCGGACACGACGCAACAGCCGGTTCGCGATCCGAGGGGTTCCCCGACACCGTCCGGCGATCTCCGCGACCGCGCGGGCGTCGATGTCGAGCCCGAGCATGTCGGCTGTCCGATGGAGCACCTGCTGGAGCTCGGGCTCGTCGTAGAACTCGAGGTGCGCGGTGAAGCCGAAGCGGTCACGCAGCGGGTTGGGCAGGAGCCCGGACCTGGTCGTCGCACCGACGAGCGTGAACGGGGCGAGCTCCAGCGGGATGCTCGTCGCGCCGGCGCCCTTGCCGACCATGATGTCGATGCGGAAGTCCTCCATCGCGAGGTAGAGCATCTCCTCCGCCGGCCGTGCCATGCGGTGGATCTCGTCGATGAACAGGACCTCGCCCGGAGTCAGGGAGGACAGGACGGCGGCGAGGTCGCCGGCGTGCTGGATCGCCGGGCCGCTCGTCAGCCGAAGCGGTTTACCCGTCTCGTGCGCGACGATCATGGCGAGGGTCGTCTTGCCGAGTCCGGGCGGACCCGCGAGGAGGATGTGGTCCGGCGTGCGGTTCTGCATCCCGGCTGCGGTGATCAGCAGCTGCAGTTGCCCGCGCGCCTTGGACTGCCCGACGAACTCGGACAGTGATCGCGGACGCAGCGCTCCTTCGAACGCCAGTTCGGCGTCGGACTCGGATGCCGGGTTGGTGAGGTGTTCCGGGGTGTCCGTCACGAGGTGCGGCCTCCGGCATGCGGCGGTCCGAGTCTCCCGAGGGCGAGACGGATGAGCGACGGCACCGCGGAGAGGTCGGCTGCGCTCGCCTCGGCCGATGCCTCGACGACTGCCTGTGTCGCGGTCTTCTCAGGCCACCCCAGGCCGATGAGGGCCGTCACGACCTGATCGGCTACCGCGGCCGCGTTGACCGTGGTGGCCGGGGCCTCCGGGGCTGCGCGCGTGACGCGCAGCTTGCCTGCGAGCGAGAGCGTGATGAGCTTGGCGGTCTTCGGTCCGATCCCGGAGACCTTCCGGAAGGGCGCGTCGTCGTCGGCGGCGATGGCGGTCGCGACCTGCTCCGGGGTCAGCGCCTCGAGCACGCCGAGCGCCGACTTCGGGCCGACGCCGGTGACGCTGACGAGGAGTTCGAAGACCGACAACTCCTCGGCTGACCGGAAACCGAACAGGGACAGCGAGTCCTCGCGGACGATGAGCGTGGTGGAAAGGAGGGCCTCGGAGCCGACGCGCAGCGACAGCGCATGCGCCGGGGTCACTTGGACGGCGAACCCGACCCCGCCGACCTCGACCACCACGAGGTTGCCGACCGCGCTCAGGACGGTGCCACGGAGGGAGGAGATCATGCTCCCAGCCTAGGGCTCTGGGCGGAGCGGGCTCGGACCGCCGCCTCGCGAGGACCCCCGCCGCGCTCCGCAGCAGCCCAGGCGAGCTGCGCCGGGGTGAGGGTGGCGCTCCCCCGTGGCTGTGAGCCGGCCGGCGCCGCTGCGGTCGATACGACCGGTCTCCAGGCGTGACAGATGGCGAGTGCCAGGGCATCGGCGGCGTCGGCCGGTTTGGGCAGCTCCTCGAGACCGAGGATTCGGGCGACCATCGTCTGCACCTGGAGCTTGTCGGCGCGCCCATACCCGGTCACGGCGGCCTTGACCTCGCTCGGCGTGTGCAGGCCGACGGGGATCCCGTTCGCGGCTGCGGCATGCAAGGCGAGGCCACTCGCCTGGGCCGTGCCCATCACGGTCCGGACGTTGTGCTGCGCGAACACCCGCTCGACGGCCATGGCGGTCGGCGACGTGCGTTCGATCGCCTCGGTGATGCCCTGAGCGATCATCAACAGTCGTTGTTCAAGAGGCGCGTGGGCGTCGGTGCGGATGACGCCGTACTCCACCATGGTGGCCTTGCGTCCCGGCATGACGTCCACGACGCCCACCCCGCATCGGGTCAGGCCGGGATCGATGCCGAGGACGCGCAGAGTCATGGTCCGACCCTAAGCGAGCCCCGGCAGACTGACGGCTCCCCGAGACGGAGTGTCGTACATCCGTTCGAACGCTGCTCGCTGAAGCAAGACGGGCGACTACTCGTCGTCGGACTCCAACTCGGCCTGCACCTCGGGGGTCAGGTCGAAGTTGCTGTAGATGTTCTGGACGTCGTCGTTGTCCTCGAGTGCATCGATCAGCTTGAAGACCTTCCGGGCGGTGTCGGCGTCGATCTCGACCTTGAGGCTCGGGACGAAGGCGACATCGGCCGAGTCGTAGTCGATGCCCGCCTCCTGCAACGCGGTGCGGGTCGCGACCATGTCGCTCGGCTCGGTGACGACCTCGAAGGTCTCGGCCTCGGCGTTGACCTCCTCGGCGCCGGCGTCGAGCACCGCGGCGAGGACGTCGTCCTCGGTGGTGCCCTCGGCCTGGACCACGATGAGTCCCTTGCGCTGGAAGTTGTAGGCCACGGAGCCCGGGTCGGCCATGGTGCCGCCGTTGCGGGACATCAGCGTCCGGACGTCGGCAGCGGCTCGGTTCTTGTTGTCGGTGAGGCACTCGACGAGGAGCGCGACGCCGTTCGGGCCGTACCCCTCGTACATGATCGTGGTGTAGTCGATGACCTCACCGGTGAGGCCTGCGCCACGCTTGACGGCGCGGTCGATGTTGTCGTTCGGGACCGAGGTCTTCTTCGCCTTCTGGATGGCGTCTTGCAGCGTCGGGTTGCCCGCGAGGTCTGCACCGCCCATCTTGGCGGCGACCTCGATGTTCTTGATGAGCTTGGCGAAGGACTTCGCGCGACGGCCGTCGATGACCGCCTTCTTGTGCTTGGTCGTGGCCCACTTGGAGTGTCCGGACATGTGCTCCCTAACTGCGTGAAAAGAACCTGACCAGTCTAGGCCAGCGTCCCGGAACTCGCGATCACGGTGCGCGTCGCGGCGGTGCCGCGCCCGAGATTCAGACGGCCGAACGGACCGTGTCGAGGAAGTAGGCGTGGAAGCGGGTGTCCCCGGTCACCTCCGGGTGGAACGAGGTGCCGAGCAGTCGCCCCTGCTGGACGGCGACCATCCGGCCGTCCGGCAACGAGGCGAGTGGCGTCACGTCGGGACCGGCCGCCTCCACGACCGGCGCGCGGATGAAGACCGCGTGCACCGGGGGTTCGCCGAGGACCGGGATGCGCAGCTCGGTCTCGAAGGAGTCGAGCTGCGAACCGAAGGCGTTGCGGCGGACGGACACGTCGAGTCCGCCGAGACCGTGCTGTCCGGCGATGCCGTCGAGGATGCGATCCGCCAGCAGGATCAGGCCGGCGCAGGTGCCGTACACCGGGAGTCCCTCGGCGATCGCCTGGCGCAACGGGTCGACGAGGTCGAAGGCGCGCGCGAGTTTCTCGATGACACTCGACTCGCCACCGGGGAGGACGAGTCCGTCGACCTCCGACAACTCGGACGGACGCCTGACCAGCCTGACGTCCGCTCCGAGGTGTTCGAGCACCGCCGCGTGCTCGCGGAAGTCCCCTTGGAGCGCGAGGACCCCGACCCGCGGTCGCGTCGTCATCGCCCGACCTGGGCCGAGGCGTCGCGCAGCGCCGGGAGGCCGCTACCAGCCACGCTCGGAGAGCCGGTGCGGGGCCGCGAGGTCGGCGACGTTGATGCCGACCATCGCCTCGCCGAGTCCGCGCGAGACCTCGGCGATGACGGCTGGATCGTCGAAGAACGTCGTCGCCTTGACGACCGCCGCCGCACGCTGCGCGGGGTTGCCCGACTTGAAGATGCCCGAGCCGACGAAGACCCCGTCTGCTCCGAGCTGCATCATCATCGCGGCGTCGGCAGGGGTCGCGACGCCGCCGGCGGTGAACAGCACCACGGGCAGCTTGCCGGTCTCAGCGATCTCGACGACGAGGTCGTAGGGCGCCTGCAGCTCCTTGGCGGCGACGTAGAGCTCGTCCTTCGACATCGACGACAGGCTCGCGATCTCCGAGCGGATCTTCCGGATGTGCTTCGTCGCCTCGGAGACGTCGCCGGTGCCGGCCTCTCCCTTCGAACGGATCATCGCGGCGCCCTCGGTGATCCGTCGCAGCGCCTCGCCCAGGTTGGTCGCGCCGCAGACGAACGGGACGTCGAAGTTCCACTTGTCGATGTGGTTGGCGTAGTCGGCCGGGCTCAGCACCTCGGACTCGTCGATGTAGTCGACGTCGAGCGCCTGCAGCACCTGCGCCTCGACGAAGTGGCCGATACGGGCCTTCGCCATGACCGGGATCGACACCTCGGCGATGATGGACTCGATGAGGTCGGGGTCGCTCATCCGGGCGACGCCACCCTGCGACCGGATGTCGGCGGGAACGCGCTCGAGGGCCATCACGGCGACGGCCCCGGCGTCCTCGGCGATGCGGGCCTGCTCGGCGGTGACGACGTCCATGATGACGCCGCCCTTGAGCATCTCGGCGAGGCCTCGCTTCACGCGGTTCGAGCCGTGCTGTCCAGTGGTCGTGCTGCTGTCGGTCATGGTGGCGAGCGTATCCCCGAGTGGCCTGGTGATGCTCCGTCCAACGGCCGGAAATTGGACTTGGGCTCGAGCGGTCTCGGCCCGGATCGGATCAGTCGGCGGTCGGCCAGGCCTCCGCGATGGATCGGCGCACGTCGCCGAGGAGCTGCGGGAGCGCCTTGGTCTGGGCGATGATCGGGAAGAAGTTCGCGTCCGTCGCCCAGCGCGGGACGATGTGCTGGTGGAGGTGCGCAGCGATCCCGGCACCGGCGACCGCACCCTGGTTCATCCCCAGGTTGAAGCCGTCGTTGTTCGACACCGATCGGAGGACCCGCATCGCCGTCTGCGTCAGACTCCCGATCTCCGCGACCTCGGCAGGCGTCGCGTCGTCGTACATCGCGACGTGGCGGTATGGGCAGACGAGCAGGTGCCCGGAGTTGTACGGGAACAGGTTGAGGAGCACGAAGGCGTGTTCTCCGCGGTGCACGATGAGCGCGGACTCGTCGTCGAGGGTCGGTGCGATGCAGAACGGGCAGCCGTCGTCGGACGGTTGACCCTGTTTGATGTACACCATCCGGTGGGGCGTCCACAGGCGCTGGAACGCGTCCGGGACGCCCACCAGGTGGGAGGTGTCGATCGACTCGAACGACTCCGGATCCGTGCCCGAGGTCATGCGGGCAGGTCCGATGCGGTGTTCACCTGCAGCTTCGCCGCGATGGCGGCACGGATGCGTCGCACGGCGTCCGCGACCGGGACGCCGTTCTCCTGGGTGCCGTCGCGGAAGCGGAAGCTCACCGCACCGTTGGCCTGGTCCTCCTCGCCCACGATCAGCTGCACCGGGGTCTTGGCCTTGGTGTGGTTGCGGATCTTCTTCTGCATGCGGTCGTCGGAGGCGTCGAGCTCGGCGCGGACGCCGGACGAGCGCAACTCGGCGACGACCCCACCGAGGAACTCCTCGTACTGCTCGGACACCGGGATGCCGACGACCTGGACGGGGGCGAGCCACACGGGGAACGCTCCGGCGTAGTGCTCGAGGAGGATCGCGAAGAAGCGCTCGATCGAGCCGAGCAGTGCCCGGTGGATCATCGCCGGGCGCTTCCGGGTGCCGTCCGCCGCCGTGTACTCGAGCTCGAAGAGCTCGGGCAGGTTGAAGTCGAGCTGCACGGTGGACAGCTGCCACGTGCGTCCGATCGCGTCCCGGGCCTGCACGGAGATCTTCGGACCGTAGAACGCCGCGCCCGCCGGATCGAGGACGAGCTCGAGGCCGGATTCGATCGCGACCTCCCGCAGGGTCTCCGTCGCTTCGTCCCAGACCTCGTCGGTGCCGACGTACTTGTCGGGGTCCTTCGTCGAGAGTTCGAGGTAGAAGTCGTCGAGGCCGTACCCACGGAGGGTCTCCAGGACGAACTGCAGCTGACGCCCGACCTCCTCCTTGACCTGGTCGTCGGTCACGTAGATGTGGGCGTCGTCCTGGGTGAGCCCACGGACGCGGGTCAGGCCGGAGAGCGTCCCGCTCTTCTCGTACCGGTAGACCGTGCCGAACTCGGCGAGCCGGAGCGGGAGCTCGCGATAGCTGCGGCCCCGCGCCCGGTAGATCAGGTTGTGCATCGGGCAGTTCATGGGCTTCAGGTAGTAGTCCTGCCCCTGACGCGTGACGTGGCCGTCGGCGTCGACCTCCTGGTCGAGGTGCATCGCCGGGAACATGCCGTCCTTGTACCAGGCGAGGTGCTGGCTGACCTCGAAGAGGTGCCCCTTGGTGATGTGCGGGGTGTTGACCAGCTCGTAGCCGGATGCGAGCAGGCGCTCCCGCATGTAGTTCTCGATCTCGTTGCGGATGATGCCGCCCTTGGGATGGAACACCGCGAGACCGGAGCCGATCTCCTCCGGGAAGCTGAAGAGGTCGAGTTCGGCACCGAGCTTGCGGTGGTCGCGCTTGGCCGCCTCCTCGATCCGGGTCTGGTAGGCGCGGAGCTCGTCCTTCGTCGCCCAGGCCGTGCCGTAGATGCGCTGCAGCTGCGGGTTCTTCTCACTCCCCCGCCAGTACGCGGCGGCGAGGCGGGTCAGAGCCCAGCCGTTGCCGATCATGCGGGTGTTCGGGAGGTGCGGTCCGCGGCAGAGGTCCTTCCAGACCGTCTCCCCCGTCTTCGGGTCGACGTTGTCGTAGATGGTGAGCTCGGCGCCGCCGACCTCGACGTTCTCATCGTCGGCCGCCGAACCGCCCTTGAGCCCGATCAGCTCGAGCTTGTAGGGCTCCCCCGCGAGTTCCGCGCGGGCCTCGTCCTCGGTCACGACGCGGCGCACGAACCGCTGGCCCTGACGGATGATGCGCTCCATCGTCTTCTGCAGCACCTTGAGCGCCTCAGGCGTGAAGGGCGCGGCGACGTCGAAGTCGTAGTAGAAGCCGTCGGTGACGGGCGGTCCGATGCCGAGGTTGGCATGCGGGTCGATCTGCTGCACGGCCTGTGCGAGCACGTGGGCGGCCGAGTGGCGCAGGATGCTGAGACCGTCCGGCGAGTCGAGGTGGACCGGTTCGACGGTGTCCGTCTCCGTCACGGTGGCCGCGAGGTCCTTCAGTTCGCCGTTGACGCGCATGGCGACCACGGATCGGTCGGTGAACAGTGCGAACCCGTCACTCACGGATGATCTCTCTTTCTCAGGTGAAACCTTGGCCGTGCAAGCCTATCGTCGTCCGCGGCGGCGAGACGCTGCGGCCATGGTCCGCACTCGGCCGCATCGCTAGAGTGAAGGCCTACGACGTGACGGGGGTGGCGCTGATGACGGCTGGGCAGAGGACCGGGGCGGCGACAGCGCTCTTCGCCGCACTGCCCGCAGTCGCCCTCGTGCACATCGTCGCCCTCGCCTCCGGCCAGGAGTGGCTGTCGCTCCTCACGAAGCCGTTCATCATGTTGGTCCTCGCGCTGGCGCTCGTCTGGTCGATCCGACGACTGACGGCCGCTGCGGTCACCGCGCTCGTCGCGATCCTCTGCAGCTGGGCGGGCGACATCGCCCTCATGATCCCGGGGCAACTCGCGTTCGGCGTGGGGATCCTGTTCTTCATGCTCGCGCAGGCCGGCTACGTCGTCCTCTTCGTCCGGCATCTGCGGACCAGGAAGCGTCCGCCCGTCTGGGCCCTCGTGTACCTGGTGTGGCTCGTCGCCGGCGTCGCACTGCTCAGCCAGCAGGACATGGGGGCGCTCTATCCGGCGGTCGTCCTCTACGCCATCGTGATCGGGGCCATGGCGGCGGCCTCGACGATGACGACGCCGACGATCGCCGTCGGCGGTGCGCTGTTCCTGGTCTCGGACTCGCTGATCGGGCTCGACCGCTTCGTCCCCGCGGTCACGGTCTGGGCGGCGGACGAGATCATCATGGCCACCTACGCTGCTGGCCAGGGCCTTATCGTGTGGGGTGTCGCGGAGATCCTGCGCCGCCGCGAACGGTCGGTCGTCTCCGTCTGAGCGGAGATCCGACCCGTGCGTCGGGGTTCAACACGAAGGGCCCGAGCTGATCGCTCGGGCCCTTCGTGTTCCTGTGGGCGATACTGGGATCGAACCAGTGACCTCTTCCGTGTCAGGGAAGCGCGCTACCGCTGCGCCAATCGCCCAGGTGAGTGGTGTTGTACCGAGGTGGCGACGGGATTCGAACCCGTGTGGACGGCTTTGCAGGCCGCTGCCTAGCCTCTCGGCCACGCCACCACGTGTGACTGAACACACTGTCGAGCGGGACGTTCACACGATCCTGCTGACACTCGAGCGGATGACGAGATTCGAACTCGCGACCCTCACCTTGGCAAGGTGATGCGCTACCACTGCGCCACATCCGCATTCACACCCGTTTCCGGGTGCTTGGAAACTCTAGCCGATCTTCGAGCCCCCTGGTGACACGTCCGCCTCGGCGAGTCACCAGGATCCTTGATGTTCCGGGGAAAAACGCGGGTGAAAATCGATGTTTCCGGGCGCGTCGCGGTGCGGTGCCGAGTCTCCGGCGGCGGGCGATGTGGGGAAACGGCGACGGCCCCGGACGTGTTCGTCCGGGGCCGTCGTGATGCTGGTGGGCGATACTGGGATCGAACCAGTGACCTCTTCCGTGTCAGGGAAGCGCGCTACCGCTGCGCCAATCGCCCGGGTGGCGTGTGTGGACACGACGCCGGGATGTTGCTGATGGAACCGATGCTACCGAGTGGAGGTGGCGACGGGATTCGAACCCGTGTGGACGGCTTTGCAGGCCGCTGCCTAGCCTCTCGGCCACGCCACCATGTGTGACCGAACACACTGCCGAATGGGGTTCCTCACGGAACGACACCACTGACACTCGAGCGGATGACGAGATTCGAACTCGCGACCCTCACCTTGGCAAGGTGATGCGCTACCACTGCGCCACATCCGCATTGCTCGCATCACTGCGTGCTCGAACGACTCTAGCCGAAAGCGGGACCGATGTTCAAACCGGCGCGCACGCCGCGCTGTGCGCGTGGCCGATGTGCGTTCGACACTCGGCATCGGCTAGTATCGTGACTCGCGGCTGTTCGGCACCCCGGTGCGAACGACCTGCGGGCGATTGGCGCAGTTGGTAGCGCGCTTCCTTCACACGGAAGAGGTCATCGGTTCGAGTCCGGTATCGCCCACAGCACACTCCTGGTCCGCCAGGAGTTTTTTCGTTGGTCAGCACCCGTCCCCGCGGGTGCAGGCCGTTCCGGCTCGGCCTCCGCCTCCGGTCATGCGTGGGTCCGGCTCGGGAAGAAGTGTCGCTCGACGGGCTCGCCCTCGGTGTGCTCCAACGCTGCCGAACGGATGTCGCGGTCGCGGCCGGTGAGACGCTGCGTCTCCTGCCGCCGGAACTCCCCCCACGACGGCACCATGAAGGTCTCCAGCTGCACGTCGGCAACCTCGCCGCTCCGGTACAGGGCCCATCTGGATGCGCCGGTTCGGCGACGGGAGCTCTCGACGCGACCCATCGCGGTCTGGAACGCGGCGAGCGAGTCGGGGTGGACCGTGTAGGAGATCTGCACGAGCACCGGCCCGTCGGTCGGCTGCGGCTCGAACACCAGCGTGGGCGTGGGCCACGACATCGTGATGCTGCGGTCGATGGTGCCCGTTCCCGGCAGCAGGGGCAGCACCCGCACACTGACCGCCACGAGGAGCAGCAGGACCGCCGAAGCGGCGTAGGCGACCGACGTCCCGAGTGCCTGCGCGGCGAGTCCCCAACCGATCGACCCGATGGCCATCGTTCCCATGAAGACGAGGATGTAGATCGAGGCTCCGCGGGACCGCACCCACTGCGGCAGGGTGAGCTGCAGGGCGGCGTTCAGCACGGTGAGCGTGCCGATCCAGGCCAGCCCCGCGAGCACCAGCAGGACGAGGGTCGGTACGACTGGCAGGAACGCCGCCGCGAGCGACCCCGCGGCGAAGAGCAGCGCACTCGCCGCGATGACGAGGTTGTCGGAGAACTGGCGTCGAGCGAGCGGCAGGGCGAAGATGCCCAGGACGGCACCGAGGCCGAGCGCGCCGAGCAGGAAGCCGTACCCGCTCGAATCGAGATGGAGCCGCTTCGCGGTGAGGGGCAGCAGCGCCCAGAGTGCGCTGGCCGGGAGGGCGAAGAGTGCGGACCGCAGCAGGATCCGGCGGACGAGGTGCGCGGAAGCGACGTAGCGGACCCCCGCCTGCAGTGCGGCGCCGAACCGCTCGCGGTCGTCGAGACCGGTCTGCGCCGGCCGCTTCCACCACACGAGGGCGATCACGGCCCCGACGAAGCTCAGCGCGTTGATCCCGAACACGACGGGCGCGCCGAAGGCCGACAGCGCGGCGCCGGCCAGGGCGGGACCGACCGCGCGAGCACCGTTCACCGTCACCCCACCGAGCGCGGACGACGCCGCGATGAGGTTGCGGGGCACGAGCTCCGGCTGGATCGCCTGCCACGCCGGCGATGTCAGGGTGGAGGTGATGCCGAGCAGGAAGGTGAACCCGAGGATCGTCCAGGGGGTCAGTGCACCGGTCGCCGCCACCACCGTGAGGGCGGCTGCGAGGACGGCGCTCGCCGACGACCCCCAGATCAGCAGTCGTCGTCGGTCGAGCGAGTCCGCGAGGACCCCGGCCGGGAGGGCCACCAGGATGGCCGGTGCGAGGCTCGCGGTCTGCACGAGGGCGATCACCGCCGCTCCTGCAGCGGTTTCGACCAGGTACCACTGGGCTCCGACGGTCTGCATCCAGGTCCCGATGTTGCTGCCCAACTGGGCGAACCACAGCACCCTGAAGGCGGTGATCGCCATGGGTGCCCATGCCGACGGTTGCGCGGGTGGGGTTGCAGAAGGTGCAGGCATGGTCGAACGATAGGACGCGCTCGTCGGTCGTGCATCGTCGCTTTGTCGCAAACGCGGATGAACCGAGATCCGACTCCACCAGCGGCCCGCGACCTCGGCCCATGCCGGATCATCGGCGAATCGTCAAGGTGTGTGACCGCGGAGAACGGCTGATTAGCGTGGGTGGATGGCCATCACGGAACTCATCCTCGTCCGCCACGGTGAAAGCGCCGGCAACGTCGCAGCACACGAAGCCGAACGCACCGGGGCTCACCGGATCGCCGTCCCGGATCGCGACGCCGACGTCTCGCTGTCACCCCTCGGGGTGGAACAGGCCGCCGCGGTCGGCACCCGTCTGGCGGGTCTGGCACCGACGGACCACCCGGACATCGTGTTCAGTTCGCCCTTCCGACGCGCCCACGAGACCGCGGTCGTCGCCCTCCGCGCGGCCGCCATGGACGCCGACGGCTTGCGCCCGCTCATCGACGAACGACTCCGCGACCGCGACCTCGGGATCCTCGACACGTTCACCTCACTCGGCGTCGATGCCGAATTCCCGGACGAGGCCGCCAGACGGCGCTTCCTCGGGAAGTTCTACTACCGGCCGCCGGGAGGTGAGTCGTGGACCGACGTGGCGCTCCGCATCCGCTCGTTCGTCCGGGACCTCGACCGATACCCGGACCGCACTCGCGCCCTGGTGGTCTGCCACGACGCCGTGATCTCGCTCTTCCGCTACGTGTGCGAGGGGTGGGACGAACACCGCGTCCTCGAGGAGGCGGCGTTGCGCCCCACCCCGAACGCCTCGTTCACCCACCTGGTCCACGACGGTCGGGCTTGGCGAGCGCGGGCCGCGAACGCGACGGCCCATCTGCAGCAGGAGCTGGTCGCGGTCACCGAGCACGCGGGGGTGCCTGATGTCCACCACTGAACCCGTCGCCCTCACGCCGGGCGCGCTCGCCGCCTGGCCGCTTCCTGATCCCGGCTCGTCCAAGGACGATCGCGGATCGGTGCTCGTCGTCGGCGGAGCTCGGAGGACCCCTGGGGCCGTCGCCTTGGCCGGGCTCGCCGCATTGCGGGTCGGTGCGGGCAGGATCACCCTCGCGGTCGGTGAGTCGGCGGCGTCCGCGCTCGCCGTGGCCTTCCCGGAGGCGGGCGTGATCGGCCTGGCCGAGACCACCGACGGAGCCGTCCGGGGTGACGCCGTCGACCGTCTCGACGACGAACTGGACGTCGACTGCGTCCTGCTCGGCCCCGGCCTCGACGACGCGGATGAAGCCGTCGCCCTGCTCCGGCGGATCCGGCCGTCGCTGGGCGCGGAGACGGTCGTGATCCTCGACGCCTTCGGCCTCGGGGCGCTCTCGCACCTCCCCGAGTTCTCGACGGGGCTCGAGGGCCGGCTCGTCTTCACTCCGAACGTCGCGGAGGCGGCGATCCTGCTCGACGTCGACGAGGCGGACCCCGAGACCGCGCCAGGCGAGCTGGCACGACGCCACGGTGCCACCGTCACCTGCCAGGGACGGATCTCGGACGGGCGTCAGGACTTCGTCGCGCCCGGTGGCGGCCCGGTCCTCGGCACCGCCGGGAGCGGAGACGTCCTCGCCGGAGCGATCGCTGGGCTCGCTGCGAGAGGACTCTCCCCGCTGGCGGCGAGCTGCTGGGGCACCGTGCTCCACGCCTCGTCCGGCGATCAGGTCGCCGAACGGGTCGGACCCTTGGGCGCCCTCGCCCGTGAGTTCGCCGACGAGTTCCCGATGCTGCTGCAGTCCTTCGACCGCTCGAGCGACGAGGCCCCCTAGGAGACCACCGGCCAGCGCCAGGAGGTGATCTCGGGCGCATCCTCACCGAACTCGCGCGTGTGCTCCTGTGCACGATGCCGGGCGTCCTGCATCTCCTGGCGGAGTTCCGCGTACCGTTCGCCGAGCCCGGGAGTCCGGTCGATGGCGTCGCAGACGAGCGAATAGCGGTCGATCCGGTTGAGCATCACCATGTCGAACGGCGTGGTCGTGGTCCCGTTCTCCAGGTACCCGCGGACGTGCAACTGCTCGTGTCCGTGGCGTTTGTAGGTCAGCCGATGGATGAGCCACGGGTACCCGTGGTACGCGAAGACGACCGGCCGATCCGTGGTGAACACGCTGTCGTACTCCGCGTCCGAGATGCCGTGGGGATGCTGGTCCTCACTCATGAGCCGCATGAGGTCGACGACGTTCACGACGCGGACGGCGAGACCGGGGATGCGCTCCCGGAGGATGCTGACGGCGGCCAGCGTCTCCAGGGTGGGGACGTCCCCCGCGCAGGCCATCACGAGGTCCGGCTGCTCCCCCGGGCGCTCCGAGCCGGCGAAGGGCAGGACACCGAGCCCGCGGGCACAGTGCTCACGCGCGTCGTCGACGCCGAGCCAGACCGGCTCGACGTCCTTCCCGGCGACGATCACATTGATCTCGTCCGTGCTCCGCAGGCAGTGCTCCGCGACGACGAGGAGCGTGTTCGCGTCGAATGGGAGGTAGACCCGGATGACGCCCGGCTTCTTGTTGACGACGTGGTCGATGAACCCAGGATCCTGATGGGAGAACCCGTTGTGGTCCTGACGCCACACGTGGCTCGTGAGCAGGTAGTTCAAGCTCGCCACCGGGCGACGCCATTCCAGTGCACGAGCGCCGTTCAGCCATTTCGCGTGCTGGTTGAACATGGAGTCGACGATGTGGATGAAGGCCTCGTAGCAGGTGAAGAGACCGTGCCTGCCCGTCAGCAGATAGCCCTCCAGCCAGCCCTCGCACTGGTGTTCGCTGAGCATCTCCATCACGCGGCCGACGCGGGCCAGATGTTCGTCTCCCGGGACGGTCTCCGCGTTCCATTGGCGCTCGGTGACGTCGAACACCGCCTGGAGTCGGTTGCTGGCGAGCTCGTCGGGAGCGAAGATCCGGAAGCTCGTCGGGTTCCGTCGGATGACGTCGGCGAGCCAGTGGCCGAGGACACCGGTCGCGCCGGCATCGACAGCGCCGGGCGCTGCGGAGACGACCGCGGCGTCGTCGATCGGCGGCAGGTCGAGGTCCGTGCGCAGGAGGCCGCCGTTGGCGTGCGGCGTCGCGCTCATCCTGGCGTTCCCGCGCGGTGCCAGGGCGCGCACCTCGGTGATCACCGCCCCATGCTCGTCGAACAGCTCCTCGGGCCGGTAGCTCCGCATCCAGGCCTCGAGGATCGCCGTATGCTCCTCGGTGTCGCGGGCGTTCGCGAGCGGGACCTGGTGCGCATGGAAGGTCCCTTCGACCTGTGCCCCGTCGATCTCCTCGGGGCAGGTCCACCCCTTCGGGGTGCGCAGGACGATCATCGGCCAGACGGGCCGCTCGGTGTCCCCCGCAGCGGCTCTGGCCTTGATCGTCGCGATGCGGTCGAGCACGACGTCGAGGACCTCGGCCAGGCGCCGGTGCACGTGCATGGGATCCTCGCCGTCGAAGCCGCCCTCGACGAAGAACGGCTCGTGACCGTACCCGCGGAGCAGGCTGTCGAGCTCGGCCTGCGGGATGCGGGCCAGGAGCGTCGGGTTCGCGATCTTGTAGCCGTTCAGGTGGAGGATCGGGAGGACCACGCCGTCCTGAATCGGGTCGATGAACTTGTTGGAATGCCAGCTCGTCGCGAGCGGGCCGGTCTCCGCCTCCCCGTCGCCGACGACCGCGGCGACGAGGAGGTCGGGGTTGTCGAAGGCGGCGCCGTAGGCGTGACTGAGGACGTATCCCAGCTCGCCGCCCTCATGGATGCTCCCCGGGGTCTCGGGTGCCGCGTGACTCGGCACCCCGCCCGGGAAGCTGAACTGCCGGAAGAAGCGGGTGAGGCCCGCCTCGGACTCGGCGACGTCGGGGTAGATCTCGCTGTAGGTGCCCTCCAGATAGGCGCTCGCGAGGATCGCCGGACCACCGTGACCGGGTCCGGCGATGAACATCGCCGACTGCCTGCGTTCCACGATGACCCGGTTGAGGTGGGCGTAGGCGAGGTTCAGACCGGGAGCGGTCCCCCAGTGACCGAGCAGCCGGCGCTTGATGTGGCCCGCCTCGAGCGGGCGCCGGAGCAGTGGGTTGTCGAGCAGGTAGATCTGCCCGACCGACAGGTAGTTCGCGGCACGCCACCAGGCGTCGACCTGCGAAAGGGTCGCGTCCGACACCGGTGCTCCGCCCTCCCGCGATGGCCAGGAGCCGGTCGGTGATGCGTGCTGTTCATCATGCGTCATCGTCCAACCGTCCCAGAATCCCGGATCGGACGACAGGGGTGGCGCTCGCGCGGAACGGCGTGCAGGCATCCGGCTCGGCGGCCCCGGTCCGACCCGTCGCTCCGTCGGCGGCATGGTGGTGCAGCGGGGCTGCCGCGTCAAGGGTCCAGGGCAGTCTGATCATCGGCCCTATCGTCGGATGACGGCGTGTTCATACGCCGTCATATCCGTGCGCATCGCGCCCGCAGTCGAACAGGGGATTCCGCCATGCAGTCGATCGTGACGCCACATCCCGGGGCCCGAGTCGCCGAACCCTCGACCCGCCCGATCCGGGTCGTGTCGGTACCGGCGGCGCACCCCTACGTCCGCCGGATCTCCGCGTCGACCGAGATCGAGGTGCTGAGCGATCCGCCGGTCGACGGCGCACCGGCCGGTGTCTGGTGGCCACCGGTCGCCCTCGACCCGGCGTGGATCCGAGCGAACGCCGCCGAGGCGGACCTCCTCCACATCCACTTCGGGACGGAATCCTTCCCACCCGGGTACGTCACCGCGTGCCTCGCGGCTGCACACGAGGTGGGCTGGCCCGTCGTGTACACCGTGCACGACCTCGAGCACCCGCAGCTCGAGGAGCAGGCAGCCTACGACGACCAGCTCGACGAGCTCGTCCGCGGTGCCGACGCCCTGGTGACCCTCACGCAGGGTGCCGCCGACGGGATCCGTGAGCGCTGGGGTCGCGACGCGACCGTCATCCGGCACCCGTCGCTGCTTTCGGACGAGGTCCGTGTCCCGGCCGTCCTGGCCTCCGCCGAGATCCGCGTCGGCGTCCACCTGAAGGACCTCCGTCCCAACGTCGACGCGGTCGGCACCGTCACCACGCTCCTCCACGCTGTCGGGCGACTCCGTGCCAAGGGCACCGCCGTCGTCGCCGAGGTACGGCTGCACCACTCCGTCCGCGATCGGGAGGCTCGGGACGCGGTCCGGCGGCTCGCGGCGGCGTCGGACGCCGCCCTCCTCATCGAGCACGAACGTCTGGACGACGACGGACTCGCCATCGCCCTCAGCCGACTCGACGTCTGCGTCCTCCCCTACCGTCACGGCACGCACTCCGGTTGGCTCGAGCTCTGCTGGGACCTCGCCGTCCCCGTCGCGGTCCCGGACGGGGTCGGGCAGTACGCCGAGCAACACGCTGACGACACCGTCGTCGCCTATCGCCCGGGAGACGCCGCCGCTCTGGAGCGTGCCCTCGACGACCTCGTGCAGGCGGAGGGCACGACCCGTCCGGGTTCCCCCGACCGCCTCACCGCCGTGGCGGAGCGTCGCTCCCGCCGCGCCACCACGGATGCCGACGGGGTCGCCGCCCACCTCGCGGTGTACCACCGGGTCCTCGCCGAGCGGGCCTCGTGACGGCCGGTCGCCGACTGCGCGTCGTCGTCGTCGCCCCGCTGCGGTTCCCCATCCGGCGCCCGCACGCCGGCGGACTCGAATCCGCCGTCTGGTCGGAGGTGGCGGCGCTGCGGGCCAGGGGCCACGAGGTGACGTTCATCGGTGTCCGCGGATCCGACTTCGTCGAGCGTGGCAGCGCCTTCGAGCTCCCCGAACTGCGGTGGCCGCGTTGGGCCTCGCCGGACGACGAGCGCTACCCGCCGAGCCACGCGACACGCTCGATCCCGGCGCTCCGGCGTGCGCTCGAGGCGGTCTCCGCCCGACCGGGACGGTACGACGTCGTCTCGAACCACTGCCTGGACGCGCTCCCGGTGGAGTTGGCACCCCGGCTGGGCGTCCCGATGATCACCACGCTGCATACCCCGGTCGACGCCTCGGTGGCTGCTGCGGCCAACCGTTCCGGTGCTGCGGGAAGCCGATTCCTGTCGGTGAGCGAGTACACCCGACGGACCTGGGCGGACGCGGGTGTCGAGTCCGAGGTGCTGCTCAACGGCATCGATCCGACGGCATGGCCGGCAGGACGTGGTGGTGAGGACCTCGTCTGGTTCGGCCGGATCGTCGCGGAGAAGGCACCGCACCTCGCGGTCGATGTCGCGCGGCGACTCGGACGACGCCTCGTCATCGCCGGCCGGGTCGGTGATCCGGCCTACGCCGAGCGCGTCCTGGCGCCTCTGCTCGGTCGCGACGTCCGCCATGTCGGCCCCCTCGAACCGACCCGGCTCGCCGCACTCGTCGGCCGCAGCGCCGCAGCCGTGTCGACGCCGGCCTGGGCGGAACCGTTCGGGCTCGTGGCGCCGGAAGCACTCATGACGGGGACGCCGGTCGTCAGCTTCGCCGTCGGTGGCGTCCCGGAGATCGCACAGGCGAGCGTTGGCATGCAGGTCGTCGCCGCCGGTGATCTGGCCGCGATGGCGGACCGGGTCGACGGGCTCATCAGGCAGTCGGAACTGGATCGCGGGTTCCGGAACACGATCCGGGCGTCGGCCCTCGCGCGGTTCTCCCTCGAAGCCCGGGTGAGCCGACTCGAACGCCACTTCGACGCGCTCCTGGCCGGTTCGCCCGTGCTCGGCACTGGGCGTGTCGACGAGCTGACCTCGTGAGGCCGCTGATCGGGTGGTACGTGCACCACCATGGTCGGGGTCATGTCACGCGACTGCTCGCCGTCCTCCCCCACCTCGACGCCGACGTCGTCTGCTTCAGTTCGCTTCCGCGCCCTGACGCGCTTCCGCAGCACTGCACCTGGGTGCGGCTCGACCGTGATGACGAGGTACCGGAGGGTGGACCGCGGCCGGACGAGTCCGACCCGACCGCCGACGGACTGCTCCACTGGGCGCCGCTCGGACACGTCGGGCATCGAGCGCGTCTCGCGACCATCGCCGAGACGCTCGCACGGCGACGCATCGACACGATGGTGGTCGACGTGTCGGCCGAGGTCGTGTTGCTCGCCCGGCTGCTCGGCGTCGCCACCGTGGTCATCGCGCAGCCGGGCCGACGCGACGACCCACCACACACCCTGGCGTTCCGCGCTGCGTCGCGGATCATCGCGCCGTGGCCGGCCGGGTTGCTGGACCTCGACCACCTCCGGCCCGTCCAGGACAAGGTGGTCCACACCGGTGGGATCAGCCGGTTCGAGGGTCGCGACCGTCCGCGCCCGGGCAGCGAGCGGAGCGGCGTGCTGCTCCTCGGCGGGGCGGGCGGTAGCGCGGTCTCGGTCGAAGCGATCGAAGCCGCGGCTCGTGCAAGCGGGCGTCGTTGGGCATCCCTCGGTGCCGGTGCCGGATCCGTCTGGGCCGACGACCCGTGGGACGCGCTGTGCCGCGCCGAGGTGGTCGTGTCCTGGGCCGGTCAGAACGCCGTCGCCGACCTCGCCGCCGTCGGAGCCAAGGCCGTGGTCGTCCCGCAGGAACGGCCGTTCGAAGAACAGGCGACGACGGCTCTGGCCCTCCAGCGGGCCGGCCTGGCGATCGTCCCGGACGGCTGGCCGGATCCCGACGAGTGGCCGGGCCTCGTCGACCGCGCAGCGACGCTCGAACCCGATTGGGACCGATGGCAGGTGGTCGGTGCGGCTCGCCGGGCGGCGGCGGTCATCGAGGCCGTCGCCGCCGACGCGCCGTCCGGAGGAGACCGATGAGGATCGCCGTGGTCACGATGTGTTCGAGCCCGAGGCTGCTACACCTCGAACGTCAGCTCGAGGCCGTCGGAGCATCGATCGGCACGTCGGCGGACGTGGTGGAACGCGTCGTCGTCTGGATCGGTCACGACGAACCACCGGACCTCGACGCCGAGCGGGTGCTCCATGTCCCGCCCGGACCGGACGGGTTGCGACTGGCGGCCGGCCGCAACGCCGGTGCGACGCTCGCGATCGAGCACGGGGCCGAGCTCCTGGTGTTCCTCGACGCGGACTGCGTCCCCGGACCGGCGCTGCTCCCCCGCTACCGCGAGGCGTCCGACCGGCACGTCGACGCCGTGCTCTGCGGGCCGGTGACCTACCTCCAGCCGGGGACAAACGTCTCCGATGTGCGCGTACTGGCCGCCGCGACCGCGCCCCATCCGGCCCGACCGGATCCCCCGGCGGACGACGAACGTGTCGCGACGGCGGACGAATACCCGCTGTTCTGGTCGTTGTCCTTCGCGACCAGTGCCGCGACCTGGTCCGCGACCGCCGGGTTCGATGAGGGGTATGAGGGGTACGGCGGCGAGGACACCGACTTCGCGTTCGCCCTCCGCGAGGTGGGAACACCGCTGGTCTGGGTCGGTGGCGCACACGCCTATCACCAGTACCACGAGACGCAACGCCCACCGTGGCAGCACCTCGACGACATCCTCCGGAACGGAGCCCGCTTCGCCGAGCGATGGGGCACGTGGCCCATGACGGGGTGGCTGGAGGCGTTCGCCGAGGCCGGAGCCGTGCGGAACGTCGGCGGTGGTTGGGTCCGCGTTCAGCCGGCCCGGCCGAGCAGTCCGTCGACGGCGGCCACCAGATCCCTGGCGACGGGATCGGGCGCGTAACGGTCGACGGTCTGCGCCGCGACCGATGCCCGGTGCCTCGCGGCGACCGGGTCCTGGAGGATCTCACGGAGCGCCTCGGCGAGCGCACCGACGTCGCAGGGCCGCACCATCGAGCAGTCGACGCCGTCGGTGCAGAAGTCGTCGTACCCGCTGCCGGACGTCACGACGAGCGGTGTTCCGATCGTCCGTACCTCGAGTGCGACGTTCCCGAACCCCTCCCACCGCGACGGGCACATCACCACGGATGCCGATGCCACGGCCCGGAACAGCTCGTCCCCTGGCACGTGTCCCAGCCAGACGACCTGGCCGCGTGCCGAAGCGGGGACCAGGTCGAGGAGCGCGGCCACCTGCGGTTCGAACCGGCCGTCGCCGCTGGCTCCGGCGAGGACGAGGCGGGCGTCCGGCGCGTCCTGCACGAGTCTGGCGTAGGCCGAGACCGCCTCGACGACCCCTTTGCGTCGTTCGAGTCGTCCGAGGAAGAGCACAGTGGGCGCCGATCCGGACGGCCATCGCTCGGGAAGCGCGGAAGTCGTAGCGGCGATCCGGACGGCTGCCACGTCGATGCAGTTGCGGACGACGACGAACGGCGGCAGGTCGCCGACGAGGTCGTGCGTCCGGGCGAGCATGGCGGTCGAGATCGCGACGAGGGCGGCGGACCTGGTGATCTGGCGGGTCTCGAGCGCGTCCTGGACGACCACGGCGAAGCGGTCGGCCGCTGGGAAGTCCCGGAGGGTGAACCCCGAGATCCGGTTGGACAACCGCAGGCTGGTCGCCAGGTTGGTCACGAGCGGTGCCGACCGCGGCAGCGCCGATCCGAGGGCGCTCCACTCGGGCAGGAGGACGCGGTCGTATCGCCGTCGTCGGTACGCCCGGCGGACGACCCGCGCGTTCCGGATCATCGTGCGCACGCGCGAAGACCGTCCGAGGGTCTCGGCGGTCGCCACGAGCCGGACACCGCCGAGGTCCACGTCGGTCGACAGCCCGCCGTCGGCACAGACGACGAGGTCGACGTCGACCCCGGCTCGGACGAGCGCGGGGAGGAGCGCCGCATAGTGCCGTCCGATCCCACCCGTGTAGTTCGTCAGCCCCGCGTACTCCGTCGTGGCCACGAGCCAGCGCTGCCGACGCGGCCCGCCGAGCGGCTCGGTCATCGGTACCGCCTCGGCACCGTCCACCAGGAGCCGAACTCCGCGTTGTACGACTCGGGGTCGAAGGGGCTGTCGCCACCGGCGGGGTAGCTCGTCAGCTCGCCGAACACGATCCGATCACCGAGGTCGTAGAGGTCGACCCGCACGAAGTCGGTTCCCGCCGCCAGCCGTTCGGCCATCCCGATCATCTCGTCGAGCCGCTGGGGCGCCTGCGGTTCCGGATCGGCCCACGGCGGGCCGCCGCTCATCGGGAGGTGGCTCCAGTTCGGTCGGAAGAAGTCCTGGGTCCGGCGTCCGAACCGGCCGGCGTCGACCTGGATGTACCGGCAGCGTCCGTGGAACACGAACAGCTTGTAGTCGTCGGGAATGCCGCCGTCCGGTCCGGTCAGCAACTCCTCGACGATGATCCGCCGTGGCACCTGGCCGTAGACCCACTCGCGGTTCGGTCCCTGTCCGTACAGCTGGGCCACCCAGCCGTCGGCGATGGAGACGAGTGCATCGCGGCTGACCGCTTCAGGACGGACGTGTCGGTACACCCAGCTACCGGGCTCGGTGGGCAGCCGGGTATCGGCCGAGGCCGCCGGCGAGACGACGATGGCCGCGCCACTCCCATGCGTCGGCTTCACCACGTACGACTCCGGGAGGTCCAGCTCGCGCAGCGCGCGTGGATCGTCGAGGACCCCGTACGCCTGCGGAAGCGCCGAGGAGCCGATGCGCGAGGCGACATACTCGCGGACGGCGGCCTTGTCGGCGAAGGTGACGATCATCGGCCGCCGGTCGCGGAGCATCTTGTACCGGACCTTCTCCCGGAAGGTCTGCGGCCGACGGGTGCGCCAGCGTCGGGCGGCGAGCACGAGTGCGCTGCGTTCCCGCCAGCGCACGCTCGGCGACCCGGTGGGAGCCGCCGTCACCGCCGCATGCAACCGCACGGTGTGATGCGCCCATCGGACGATCGGCAACTCCTGCGGCCAGTGCACCCGTAACGTCGTCCACCCACGACGGAGACGGACCGCCAGCGATGCGGCATCACTGAACGGGCGCATCGACATCCCCATCCCGAGCTCCCGGTCGTAGCGGACGCGTCGGTCGAGGCCCAGGTGAGCCGACACGTCCAGGTCGTCGTGCAACTCGGCATCGTGGCGATGCACCGCGTGGGCGATCTCGTCCCACGTCGCCCGGCGGATCGCGCAGTTGGATCCGAAGATCGGCGTCTGCGCGAGGGCCGCGCCGACGAGGAGTCGGTACGCGCCGAGGTAGACGGCCGCGAGCGGCGCCCGGAGCGGACGAGGACCGTCGATGAACGTCGCCGGTCCCGTGAGCGCGTCGAGCTCGGGCTCCGCCCGGAAAGCCTCGGCGATCCGGCTCAGCCAGTCGGGCGGTGGCACGCAGTCCGCATCGAGCCTCGCCACGACGGTCGCCGTCGCCCGGTCGAACCCGGCTGCGTTGGCGGCCGGGATGCCGGGCACCGGCTCGTCGATGAGGACGGCCCCGTACCGCTCCGCGATAGCGGCGACCTCTGCCCGGTCGAGGCTGCCGTTGTCGACGACGATGATCGACGCCGGCTGGGTGTCCTGTGCCCGCAGCGAGCGCAGGCAGCGGCGCAGGAGCGCGGCGTCGTCCTTCACCGGTACGACCACGTCGACCGTCACGGTCTCGAGGTCGGTGCTCTCGATCGTCATGCTTCCCCTCCATCGGCGAGTAGCTGTGCCTCGGCGAACACCCGAGGGTGCGCGAGGATCCGGAAGTGGCCGCCGGTGTCCAGCTGCACGTTCTTGGCCCCGTCGAGTCGGCTTCCTCCGGGGATGTGCGGGTCGAAGCGGCCGTAGACGGACACGATTCTCGGGTTCACGGCCGCCTCGCGGGTCAAGGCGAGGATCGTCGGGTCGTTCGGGATGAAGATCCGCAGACTCGGGAGGAGCATGAGCCTCGCGTAGCGCGATCCGGCGAACGGTGCGGCGACGGCCAGCATCCCGGCGATCCGGTCGCCGCTTCCGCCGAGCGACATGACGTACTTCCCCACGAGGCCGCCCTTGCTGTGTGCGAGGAGCACCGCGTCCTCGAGGTCGGTGGCCTCCAGGTAGTCGGCGACCAGGCGGGCCGCGACCGGGACCGTCCGGTCGTTGCGCCCGAGCGGGTCGATCACGTGCACCGGGTGACCGTCGTCGTGGAGGCGACGGATGAGCGGCTCGAGGAAGCGCCAGGTCTCGAAGACGCCCGGCAGGACGACGACGGGTGATCGGTCGCCGGAGAGGAACCCGTGCGGGTCCGTCCGGCTGACGAACGCCCGCACCTGCCAGACGACGGCGTAGGCGTAGTCGCGGATCCACCAGCCGAGCGTCCGCAGTGCGGACCGGATCACCGTCGCACCGCCGTCCGCCTCAATCGTCTCCCCGCCGAAGGCCGGGGCGTGCACCTGTTCCCATCCCATCACCGTATCGGGGGCGCTCGGCACGGCCGCGGACCTTGACAGGAGGCCCTGCTCCACCCCGCTGGCCGTCGAGCGGGGCGCGACGCTGATAATCTTGCTCCTGCAGTGGCCTCGGGGTGTTCGTGTGCCCGGACGATCGAGGAGCGCAGTGGGAGAGATCGACGGCGAGTTCGACCGTGTCCGGAACGCTCTGGAGCGGCCAGCCATCCGTTTGCTGAGTCGTCCAACGGCGCCGGCCGTCGTCGCGATCTTCCGCACCACCTTCGGTCGGGACGTCCAGTTCGTCGCGGCCGATCGTTTCCACCTGCAGGTGGAGGAGTATCTCGCGGAGCTCGGAGCCCGTGGCGCCCGCATCCCGGCCGGCGGTGACGAGCGCGGTGGTGGCCGGACCCTCTGCCGGGAGTGGGTGCACGATCAGTGGCTCGTCCGCACCAGCACCGACGACGGCGAGGAGCAGTACTCGCTCACGTCACACGCGCTGGAGGCGGTGTCGCTCGTCGACGGACTGGCGCACGACCGGGCGTTGATCAGCGAATCGCGGCTGACGATGATCCTCGACTCCGTCCGTCGCTGGGCGCTGCAGGCCGACCCCGATCGGGAGGAGCATCTGCGGCGCATCGACGCTCAACTCGCCGAACTCCAGGCGGAGCGCGAGCGTGTCGCGGCCGGTGGGACGGTCGTCGCCGCGAGCGACGACCGCATGCACGACGGCTACGCCAACATCGCCGACCTCATCCGCCAGCTCCCGAGCGACTTCCGTCGGGTCGAGGAGTCCGTGATCGCGATGCACCGGCGCATCGTCGAGGACTTCCGGAACGACACCCGGCCAATCGGTGAGATCCTCGACGACTACCTCCGACGCACCGACGAACTGATGACGGCCACCGCCGAGGGTCGAGCGTTCGAGGGTGCGTTCGAGCTGCTGCGCAACGACGAGCTGCTGCAGGACCTCAAACGCGACCTCTCGACGATCCTCGACCACCCCTTCTCCTCCCGCCTCGGCCCGGCGGAGCTCCGGGGCTTCCGCGGCGCCGTCGGGATCATCCGGCAGGGCATCGACGACGTCCTCGCACAGCGGCGTCGGCTCACCGCGACGCTCCGCGACCACATCGTCCATCACGACGTCGTCCAGGACCGCGAGCTCGACACGACGCTGCGCGCGCTCAACCAACGACTCGGCATCTGGATGCGGACCGCTGGTCCCCGCGCGACGGTCGACGTGCCGCTGCTCCCCGAGGCGATCGACGTCGAACACCTGCGTGAGCGCTTCTACGACCCCGACGTCGAGGCCGCTCCCCCGCCGATCACCACGGCGCCGGAACGGACGGACGTCGCGTCCATGTCGCTCGACACCTTGCGATCCCAGGGCGGCCCGCTCCTGGACGAACTCAGAGCGGGGCTCCTCGCGGCGGCGACGTCCGGAGCCTCGGACGCCCACACGGCGTTCACCGGGCTCGACCCCGAGTTGCGGCGCCCCGTCGAACTGTTCGGTCTGGTCCATCTGATGACGCAGCTCGGCGCGTACGACGAGGCGGGTCCCCGACGCCGCTATGAGACGGTCCGCCCCGACGGGACGACGGCGGCCTTCGACCTTCCGGCCTTCCCCCTCGACGAGACCGGCATCACCGGCTTGACCCGGGCCACGACGACCTCGACCACGGCGGCCCGCGATCGCGCGTCGCGCGGAACGGAATGACATGACTATCGAACCGGAACCCAACCTCAGCGGATCGGCCGACGCGGCGACCGACGGCGACCTCGGAGCCGTCCCGGTCGCGACGCCGGACCGCCCCTCGGACGCCGAGTCGTTCGCGCTCTTCGAGGGCGACGAAGGTCGACTCGACGCCGCTCAGCGCCGCGCGCTGGTCGCCCTGCTGAAGCACCGGTACGTCAGCCCGGCGCTGCAACCGGCGGAATGGCGGACCATCCTCGAGTCGGAGGCCCTGCTCGGATCGCGGCTGAACGAACTGTTCCTGGAACTCGTGGTCGACCGGTCCGCCGAGGTCGCCTTCAAACGCCAGGCCGGCTCCGAGAGCGGCCGGCGTCCGTTCCCGACGCTGCTCCACGACACGAGTTACAGTCGCGAGGAGACGATCCTGCTCGTCTACCTGCGCACCCGCTTGCGCACCGAACTCGCGAACGGCGCTCGCGCCGCCATCGTGGAGCACGACGAGCTCCTCGGCTTCGTTGCGAGCTTCCGCCCCGAGCACGCCACCGACCGGGCCCGCGACGACGGCCGGGTGGAGCGCGCGATCGAGAAGCTCCTGACCGCCCGTGTCCTCCTCCGCACCAAGGACGCCCGTCGTCATCGCATCGCCTCCGTCGTCGAGACGCTCCTCCCGCTCGAACGCCTCCAGGAGCTGCTCGAGTGGCTGGAGACACAGACGCCCGCGGCCGATGCATCGCAATCCGAGCAGGAGCCGGACACGCCGTCCAGTCCGGGGGCAGCAGCCACCGACGGAGACGACGACGCCGAACCCGACGAGGACGACCCGGACGACCTGGCTCCGGAGACCGCGTCACGACCAGGAGAGGACGGACGATGAGCCGCCCCACCGACACCGACACACTGCTCGACCTCGTCGAGCAGTGGCGCATCGAGCGCATGCAGCTCATCAACTGGGGTGGGTTCGACGGGTACCGCTCGGTCGACTTCGCCTCACGGGCGACGCTCATCTCCGGCGCGTCCGGCACCGGCAAGAGCTCACTCATGGACGCGTATCTCGCGGTCATGATGCCGTCGGACGTCCCGTTCAACGGGGCATCGAACGATGCGGCCGTGGGACGAGCGCGCAACCCGGACCAGCGGAACCTGCTGACCTACCTGCGCGGCAAGGTCGACTCGGCCAGGGACCCGCAGACCGGCGCCATGCGCGACATCAACCTCCGTGGATCGGAGCAACTCACCTGGGGCGCCGTTGCGGTGACCTTCCTCAACGACGACGACCGACGGTTCACCGTCGTCCGCGCGTACCTCGTCCCTCGACGCGCGCTCCGCACCGGCGACCTGTCGATGACGATGGCGACGGTCGACGGACCCTTCGACCTCACCGAGCTCGAGGCGTTCGTCGCCAAGCGGTTCGACGCCGGCGAGCTCCAGGGTCGGATCCCCGGGTTCGTCGTCCGCGACACCTACGCGGAGCTGTCCTACACGCTGCACACCCGCCTCGGCATCGGCGCCGGCGGTGACGGCGGCCGTGCGATGCGGTTGTTGGCGCGCATCCAGGCCGGGCAGCACCTGCCCACGGTCGACGGACTGTACAAGTCGATGGTGCTGGAGCGACCGAGCACCTATGAGGCGGCCGATCGCGCGCTCTCCCACTTCGAAGCGCTCGGCGAGGCCTACCTCGCCATGGAGACCGAGAGCCGGAAGGCGCGGGTCCTGGAACGGCTCGGCGAACTCCGCCGGGACTACGAGGACGGACACCGGGCCGCAGCCGAACTCGAGCGGCTCGGCTTCGCTGAAGACGGCGAAACGCCCTTCGCCGTGTGGCGCAGTCGCGCGCACGAGGCGTTGCTCGACGAGGCCGTCTCTCGGAACCGCCGGGAGAAGCTCGCCGCCAGTGCCACCCTCGAGGCGGCTCGAGCCAGGGCGACCGCCGCCGGAATCCGGGTGCGGGAGCTCGAACGCCAGGTGTCCGAGCAGGGCGGGAGTGCGCTGCGCCGGGCGGAGGAACGTCGCGAGGCGGCGGAAGCGGCCCACGCCGAGGCCGTCCGGGCGCGAGCCCTGTTCGACGAGCGGACCGAACCCCTCGACGAACCGCTCTCCGATGAGGCCTCGTTCGTGGCGGCGCTCAGCCGCAGCGAGGAGTTCCTCGACGACGACGACGCGGCGCTCGAGGCCATCGAGGCCGAACGCGCCGAGCTCCACCGCGAAGCGTTCCCGCTCGAGGAGCGGAACACCGAACTCCGGCTCGAGCTGCAGTCGCTCCGTGGTCGCGACGGCGCGGTGCCCGATCGGCTCCACCGGGCGAGACTCGCGCTGGCCGAAGCCGCCGGACTCGATCCGGAGCAGCTGCCGTTCGTCGCGGAGCTCATCGACGTGGCGCCGACGCACGCCGCCTGGCGTCCGGCGATCGAGGTCACCCTGCACGGACTCGCCAGGACGGTGCTGGTCGACGAGGACCACCTCGACGCGTTCGGGCGGGCGATCGACGCGGTGCGCATCCCGGTCCGCCTGCAGTTCGAGGGGGCGCGGCTCGGCGCGAGCACGGCTCCGGCGCCGGGTGATCCCGCCTTCGTCTCAGGCCGCGTCACCTACAAGGCCTCGCCGTTCAGTGCCTGGGTCGAGCAGCGGGTGACGTCGGACCGCATCGACGCCCGATGCGTCGACTCGCCGTCCCAGCTCTCGGGAGGTGGCCGACGGGTCACGGCCAGCGGCCAGCTGCGCGACGGACGTCGTGGCTCACACGGTGATCCCGGCGGCGCTCCGATCCTCGGCTTCACGAACGAGGCACGGATAGCGTCCATCGAGTCCGAGATGGCCGAGCTCCGCGGGCGACTCGAGCTCATCGCCGGTCGCCAGGCCGCGGTCCAGCGGCGCCTGGCGGGCCGGGAGGCAGAGCGTGCCGCCCATCGCTACCGCCTCGACAGCGAATGGTCGCGGATCGACGTCGACGGAGCCGCAGCGCGTCGGGATGCCGCCACGGCGGACCTCGAACGTCTGCTCGACGCCAGCGACGTGCTGCAGGAGCTGCAGGGTTCGGTGACGGCCGCCCAGCGCGAACTCGATGCCGCGAACGCCGAGCGGTTCCCCGCCGAGGACCGCGTCCGACGCTTGGACGAGGAACACGGTTCGCTCGTCGACCAGCAGGACGCGGCGACGACCGTGATCGACCGCTTCGAGCGTTCCGGCGTCGACGAGGTCTCGGCCGATGACGTCGAACGCATCGAGGCCGCCCTCGCCGCCGCGGGAGGCGTCCCCTCCCTGGCCGGCTTCGCGGACGCGATGAAACGGCTCCGCACCCGTCTCGGTGACGAGTTGAGCGCCGCCGTGCGCCTGGCGGAGCAGGCCGCCCTCGCCCAGGTCCACGTGTTCGAGCACTACCAGTCGATCTGGCACGACCCCAACCTCGGCACGACGCTCGAGTCCTACGGGGACTACCGCGCCATCCTCGACGGCATCCTCGGCACCGGCCTGCCCGAGCGCCGCCAGGAGTGGCGCCGCCGGTTGTCCCAGTGGAGCGGTGAGGACCTCGTGCCCCTCAGCAGCGCGTTCGACAGCGCGGTCGAGGAGATCGAGGACCGGCTCGTCCCCGTCAACGACATCCTGCGCGACCTCCCGTTCGGGCCCGCGCATGACCGGCTGAAGATCGTCCTCCGCCGGGTGCACCGCGAGGAGGCCGCCTCCTTCCGACGGGAGCTCCGGGCGCTCTCCGGCGAGGTGACCGCCGAGCTCGACGACGACGCCCTGGAGGGCCGGTTCCAGCGCCTGCGCGGCTTCATGGAGTCGATGCGGGACACCGCCGCCACCTCGAGTTCGGCGTCCACCCGCGACCAGGTGCTCGACGTCCGTCGACACGTCGAGATCACCGCCGTGCGGTACGACACCTCCGGTCGCGATGTGAGCGTCTACTCCTCGCTCGGCGACAAGAGTGGTGGCGAGACCCAGGAGCTCGTCGCGTTCATCGTCGGTGCCGCCCTCCGCTACCAGCTCGGTGACGAGGACCGGCCGCGGCCGCGGTTCGCGCCTGTCCTGCTCGACGAAGGCTTCATCAAGGCGGACTCGGAGTTCGCCGGCCGGGCCGTGGTCGCCTGGCTCCGTCTCGGGTTCCAGCTCGTGATCGGCGCCCCGCTCGACAAGGTGACGGCGCTCGAGCCCTACATGGATCGCCTCCTGTCCATCCGGAAGGACCCGGAGACACGACACGCCTGGGTGGCGGAGATCGAGCGTGCCGAGCCCGTCGAGCCGCTCGAACGGATTGGGTGACCCGGAGCTCGGGTGGCGACCGCCCGCACTCGACTTGACTCCGGAAGGAATCGAACATATGTTCGAATCATGCCGGATCCGAGTGCTGCATCGCGTGTCGAGGCCCCGCCGATCCGTATCGGCGAGGCCGAATGGATCATCATGCGCGAAGAACCGGACCGGCCTGCCGCGCTGGTGAAGTACTTCGCGCCCAGCGGAGCGCCGGCATACTTCCGGTGCGTCTCGTGGGCACCGCGTTCAGCGGATCGCCGACTGATCGGCCGCTTCGCGACGCTCGCGGAGGCGGAGCGATCCGTGCCCGTCGGCCGACGGACGGCTCCGTCGCCGAAGCCGGCCACGGGCGATGATCCGTGGGAACACGGCCAGGTGCCGTGGGACGCCGCGCCTCGTCGGAGCGACCGCTACGCCTGAACCGTGCGGCTCGCGGTCGTCAGCGCCATCCGTATCGCGCGCGCAAGGCCGCGGCGACCCGGCTGAAGCGGTCGCGAGGGACCTGCGCCGCCTCTCGCCGCATCCCGTCCGGGTGGACGTGGAACACCCGATCGAGGTTCGCCCAGCTCGGGCGGCCGGCATTGTCCCAGTGACCTGAGCCGAGCGGGACGAAGTCGCCCTCCTGCGAGTGGTCCTTGCTCGTCAGCTGCACCGCGAGTACCCGGTCGCCGGTCGACCGGGCCACGATGAGGACCGGGCGGTCCTTGCCGCGCCCGTCGCGCTCCTCGTACGGGACCCAGGTCCAGACGATCTCCCCCGGGTCGGGGTCGCCGTCGACGACCGGCGCGTACTCGAGCGAGACGCCGCGGACAGCCCGCGGATCCACTTCAACCGTCGCGGTCGGACCGGTCCGTCCCGGTGAGGCGGTCGTGGTCGCGGTGGAGGCGTGCGTCGTGGTCGGAGCGGACGAGCGGCGAGCCGTGCGAGCGGCGCTCGAGGCGGCGCTGGTCGACGGGCCGAGGAGGGCACCCGCCACCCGGCGGAGGATGGAGACGAAGGTTGGCACGCCGTCACCCTACCGTCCGCCGCCTGACCGTCGGTCCTGGCCCAGGGCCTGCAACGCGGAGTGGGTGCCGTCCAGTTGGACGACACCCACTCCGTGGTGCACTGCGATGCGCGTCAGTCGACGAGGGCGTACCCCTCCTCGCCGTGCACGGAGGTGTCGACGCCGGCGATCTCGTCCTCGTTCTTGACGCGGAAGCCGATCGTCTTCTCGATCGCGAAGCCGATGATGAAGGCCACGACGAAGGAGTAGACGAGGACGGCGAAGGCGGCGATGGCCTGGACAGCGAGCTGCTCGATGCCGCCGCCGACGAAGAGGCCCGTTCCGGTGGCGAAGAAACCGAGGTACAGCGTGCCGATGAGGCCACCGACGAGGTGGATGCCGACGACGTCGAGCGAGTCGTCGAAGCCGAGCTTGAACTTCAGCTCGACGGCGATGGCGCAGACGGCGCCGGCCACGATGCCGAGCAGCAGCGCCCAACCCGGAGTCAGGTTCGCGCACGCCGGGGTGATGGCGACGAGACCCGCGACGGCACCGGATGCGGCGCCCACCGAGGTCGCCTTGCCGTCCTTGAACTTCTCGACGACGATCCAACCGATGATGGCGGCAGCGGTCGCCCCGACGGTGTTGACGACGATGAGTCCGACGTTCGCGAGTTCGTTCAGCCACTCCGCACCGGCGTTGAAGCCGAACCAGCCGAACCACAGGATGGCCGCACCGAGGAGGGTGAGCGGCACGTTGTGCGGCTTCGTGATGCCCTTCTGGAAGCCGATGCGCTTGCCGAGGACCAGCGCGAGGGCGAGGGCCGCGGCTCCGGCGTTGATGTGCACCGCGGTTCCACCTGCGTAGTCGATGACGCCGATGCCGGCGTCCTCGCCGAACAGCGTCGTGCCGAGGTTCATGATCCAGCCGCCGCCCCAGACCCAGGCGGCGATCGGGAAGTAGGCGATGGTCGCGAAGAGGCCGGCGAAGATCATCCAGGAGCCGAACTTCGCGCGGTCGGCGATGGCGCCGGAGATCAGCGCGATCGTGATGATCGCGAAGGTGGCGCCGTAGGTCGCTCCCACGAGGTCGGTGTTCGCCGTCTCGCCGCTCGCGAGCGCGGTCATCCCGAAGTCGGAGAACGGGTTGCCCGCGAACTCCAGTGGGCTGCCGACGGCCGACATGTTGAAGCCGTAGAGGATCCACAGCACGCTGATGAGGCCCAGTGCGCCGAAGCTCATCATCATCATGCTGACGACGCTCTTCGCCTTCACGAGGCCGCCGTAGAAGAATGCGACGCCGGGGGTCATGAACAGCACCAGAGCGGTTGCCGTGACTCCCCAGGCGATACTGCCTGTATCCATTGGATCTTCCTCACACATCGTGGTCTTGCAACGGGTGACCGAGACGGTGAGGGCGGCTGAGCTCGGTCCGACCGTCCGACTCGGTACAGCGACCAGTCTGCGGAACGGAGGTTTCGGCGCGACGGTGAGCGTGTTTCCGATGTGTTACGCGAGCGCCGCCCAGGTAAACAGCGTGTTTCCTGACCCGGCGGGACCGGTCACTCCATCGAGGTGAGGGCGATCATGCGCGACATCGCCCGCAGGTACTTCTTGCGGTAGCCACCGTTCAGCATGTCGCCGCCGAAGACCTCGTCCAGGGCGGTCCCGGTCGTGACCATGGGGATCTGGGCGTCGTACACGCGGTCGATGAAGGCGACGAGGCGCAGCGCCTGGCCCTGGTCGGTGAGGACGTGCACCTCGCGGAGCGCGATGACGTCGACCCCCTCGAGCAGTCCGATGAACCGGGAGGGATGCACGGCCGCGAGATGGGTGATGAGCTCGTCGAAGCCGTCGACGGTGACGTGGCGCCCGGCGGCTGCGGCGTCCGCGACGCGTTCGTCGAACCGCTCGTCGGAACTCACGACCGCGTGTCCCTCGATGCTGCGGCGGCGGTAGTCGGTCCCGTCGATGCGCAGCGTCTCGAAGTTGGCGCTGATGGCCTGGATCTCGCGGAGGAAGTCGGCTGCGGCGAAGCGACCCTCGCCGAGGGCGTTCGGCGGCGTGTTGGAGGTCGCCGCGATCCGGGTGCCGGTCGAGACGAGTTCGCCGAGCAGTCGGGTCATCACCATGGTGTCGCCTGGGTCGTCGAGCTCGAACTCGTCGATGCAGATGAGCGTGGCACCGCTCAGTTCGGCGACCGTCGCCGCGTACCCGAGCGCGCCGACGAGTGCGGTGTACTCGATGAAGGTGCCGAAGTACTTCTTCCGACCGGGTGCGTCGTGCCAGAGCGCCGCCAGCAGGTGAGTCTTACCGACACCGAAGCCGCCGTCGAGGTAGACGCCGGGCTTGGCCTTCGGTTCCTTGGACTTCCGTCGGCCGAAGAAGCCGCCTCCGCCGCCGGCCTGCGGAGCGAAGAATCCACGCAACTGTTCGACGGCGGCCGCCTGGCCCGGGTAGTCGGGATCGGGACGGTACGAGTCGAAGCTCGCCTCGTGGAACTGTCGCGGCGGCGTCAGGCTGGCGACGATCTCGGCTCCGCTGACTGCCGGATTGCGGTCCGTGAGGCTGCGGTTCCCGGTCGGGACGGAGGACGTGGTCACGGCAAACCTCTGGCTCTGAGTCTGGTGCAGGGTTACGGCGTCTGACGGATCGGTGCGGGGCGACGGCCCGGACGGCGTACTGTCGAAGGGACAGGCTTCCAGCCTAGATGCACGACACCCGAGCCCCATCGCAGCCAGCTGCACGACCGGAGGTACCCATGACCGTCGACGCCGATTCGACCTCGACCAAGTTCGCCGCCTACGCCCACCCCGAGCGCCTCGTCACGGCGGATTGGCTGGAAGCGCACCTGGGCGAACCGGGGCTCGTCGTCGTCGAGTCCGACGAGGACGTGTTGCTGTACGAAGCCGGTCACATCCCGGGTGCGGTGAAGATCGACTGGCACACGGACCTCAACGACCCCGTCGAGCGCGACTACATCGACGGCGCAGCCTTCGCGGAACTGCTCGGCTCCCGAGGGATCTCCCGTGACGACACGATCGTCGTCTACGGCGACAAGAACAACTGGTGGGCCGCCTACGCGCTCTGGGTGTTCAGCCTCTTCGGACACGAGGACGTCCGCCTGCTGGACGGCGGGCGCGACAAGTGGATAGCGGACGGCCGGGCGATCACCCGCGACGTCGCCGACCGCGAGGCGACCACCTACCCCGTCGTCGAGCGCGACGACTCGAAGCTCCGCGCCTACAAGGACGACGTGCTCGCGCACCTCGGGAAGCCGCTCATCGACGTGCGCTCCCCCGAGGAGTACAGCGGCGAGCGGACGACCGCTCCCGCCTACCCCGAGGAGGGTGCGCTCCGCGCCGGGCACATCCCGAGCGCCCAGAGTGTCCCGTGGGGCAAGGCCGTGGCCGAGGACGGCACGTTCCGCCCGGTCGAGGAGCTGGACGCGATCTACCGGGACGGGGCCGGTCTGGCCGAGGGCGACGAGGTGATCGCCTACTGCCGCATCGGTGAGCGGTCGAGCCACACCTGGTTCGTGCTGCAGCACCTCCTGGGCTTCGACGACGTCCGCAACTACGACGGCTCGTGGACGGAGTGGGGCAGCGCCGTGCGGGTGCCGATCACGCAGGGCTCCGAGCCCGGTGCGGTGCCGACGCGCTGACCGCGCGTTCCCTGACCGCCCTCCGAGACCCGTCCGCGGCTCGGAGGGCGGTTCCGCGTCCGGTGGCTGCGATACTGGAGGAACCATGACCGATGCCCTCCTCGCCCCGAACCTCGCCGAGATCCGCGACGAATTCCTCGCCGTCGAGGAACGATCCCGGCTCCAACTGCTGCTCGAGTTCAGCGACGAGTTGCCGCCGCTGCCCGAGCGCTACCGCGACCACCCGGACCTCATGGAACGCGTGCTCGAGTGTCAGGCGCCCGTGTTCTTCTTCATCGAGGTCGACGAGGACGGGATCGTGCACCTGTTCGCCACGGCGCCGGAGGAGGCACCGACGACGCGCGGGTTCGCGAGCATCCTGGTCCAGGGGCTCGAGGGCTTGACGGTCGACGAGGTGCTCGCCGTCCCGGACGACTTCCCGCAGATGATCGGACTGTCGCGCGCGGTCTCCCCGCTCCGACTGCGAGGGATGTCGGCCCTCCTCGGTCGCGCCAAGCGTCGCCTCCGCGAGTTCGCCTGACGGTGCCGCCACCCCTGCTCGCCCGCCGAGCCGGCGTACGGTCGCGGGAGCACCCGCGGAATCCCGTTCAGTGCCCGGGTGGGAGCGGCACGATCTCGTCGAGCCAGTCCGACACTGCCGCGGTCCAGCGCTCCGGGTCGTAGTTCCAGAGCTTCGTGTGTCTGGCGACGGTGAACGGGACGAAGGTCACGATGTCCGGGCGGGCGAGCGCGAGGGCCCTCGACGGTCCGGCCGGGACGTACCCGTCGTCGTCGCTGTGCATCAGGAGGATGGGCAGCGCGAGGTCGGCGGCGTTGGCGACGTAGTCGAGTCTGGCGAGGTCGATGCTCGTCGCCTGTCCGGTGAGGAGTCTCCCCCACCGACGGCTGATGGCGAGCAGCGCGACGCGCCCCACCACGCTCGGGATGCGGTTCTCCCGGGCCTGGTGCTGCAGGACGTCCACCCAGTCGATGACCGGCGAGTCGAGGGCGACGGCACGGATCAGCTCGGGGTGCGTCGTCCGGCGTGAGGCCTGCAGCACGATGGCACCGCCCATGGACCATCCCATGAGCACCACGTCCGCGGCACCCTGTTCGCGCACCCAGTCGATCGCCGCGTCGACGTCCCGCCACTCCTCGTCGCCGAGGGCGTACCGGAAGTCGAGTGCCGGCGGTGCGTCCCCGTCGTTCCGGTAGGAGACGAGGAGGCAGGAGTACCCGGCGTTCCGGAAGCTGGGTACGGCCCGCAGGGCTTCGGACCGGGTGGTTCCCCGACCGTGCACGAGCACGGCCCATCGCGTCGACGGGCCTTCCTCCGGATGGATCGCCCACGCCGGGGCGGGGCCGAGCGGTGTCGGTACGAGCACATCCTCCGCGGCGAGACCCAGTTCGTCGGGCCGCCGGAAGAACCACCCGCTGAACTCGGCCTCCTGACCGACCCGGAGCGCGTCGACGTCTCCGCCCAGCAGCGTGCGGACGACGGTGTGCTGGCGCATCTCGACGATGTCGCCCAGTTGCACGTAGGCGGCCCGCCGGGTGACCCAGCTGCCGTACCGGCCGGGGACCACGGTGTCCGGGGTCGCGACCAGTTCGAGCGTCCCCGCCTCTCGATCGAGCGCGAGGATGCGCGCCTCGCTCGGTCGGTCGCGGGCGGGCACCACGACCTTCCGAGCGATGGTCGCCACGATCGCGAGCCCCAGAGCGCCGACGGCGGCCGTTGCGCCACCCGCGATCAAGACCGCGTCGGTGACCGGTGAACGTCGCCGACGGACCTCGCTGATCGTCGATCCAAGACCGCCCGTCCACGACCCGGGTCCGCGTCTCCGCCCGGCGTGCCTCTGCCCATTCATCGGGATGTAACTCTAGTCTTCAGTCGTGGTAGAGAGTCCGACGACGGCAAAGGTTCCCGAAGAGTTCGCCCGAGCGGTGGACGCTGTTCGCGCGGCTGCCGTCCGACCCGATCTGCGGGTCACGGAGATCCCTGCGCCGAGCAACCTCGCGCCGTTCGCGATCGCCCTCGCGGCGGACGTCTCGCCGAGTCGACACGACGCGGACTCGGACCTCGGCACGGGACGCTTCGTGCTCCTCTACGACCCGGAGGGCTCGGAGGCCTGGGGTGGTCGCTTCCGCGTCGTCTGCTTCGCGCAGGCGCCGCTGGAGACCGAGATCGGCCTCGACCCCTTCCTCGCCGACGTCGCCTGGTCCTGGCTCGTCGACGCATTGGACACCCGGGGTGCCACCTACCAGGCCGCGTCCGGGACGGCGACGAAGATCATCTCGAGCGGCTTCGGCGAACTGGCTCGCCAGGGCGACGGCGCCCAGATCGAGCTCCGGGCCTCGTGGACCCCGCTCGAGAGCGACGTCGCGGCGCACGTGGAAGGATGGGGAGAGCTGCTGTGCATGCTCGCCGGCTTGCCTCCGACCACCGAAGGGGTGTCCCTGTTGTCCGTCAAACGAGCTCACCGTGAGTGACGCGGCCCCCGAACCAGCACCGCTGCTCGACCCACCCGCGCCCAGCGGACCACGGATCGTCACCGACACCCGCGAGGTCTACCTCGCCTCGCTCGAGGTCCTGGCAGCCGGGAACGGCCCGTTCGCGCTCGACGCCGAGCGTGCTTCCGGGTACCGCTACTCCCAGCGTGCCTACCTCATCCAGGTCTACCGCCGCGGCGCGGGTGTGTTCCTGTACGACCCGCCGGCGATCGGCTCCATGGCCGAACTCGGCGAGCTGATCCAGGGTGAGCGGTCGATCCTCCATGCCGCGAGTCAGGACCTCGCCTGTCTCCGCGAGGTGGGCGTCGATCCGAGTGAACTCTTCGACACCGAACTCGGTGCGCGGCTGCTCGGCCTGCCGCGGGTCGGGCTCGGCGCCGTGGTCGAGGAGCTGCTGGGGATCCACCTGGCCAAGGAGCACTCCGCGGCCGACTGGTCGACCCGTCCACTGCCTGCCGCCTGGCTCGAATACGCGGCGCTCGACGTCGAACTCCTCGTGGATGCCGCGGAGGAACTGGCGGCCCGCATCGAGGAGGCAGGCAAGAGCGACATCGCCCGTCAAGAGTTCGAGGCGACCCTCGCGCGCGAGGCCAAAGCGCCCCGGGCTGAACCGTGGCGTCGGCTCTCCGGACTCCACGCCGTCCGCGGGCAGCGGAACCTCGCGGTCGCCCGAGAGCTGTGGCTCGCTCGTGACGCCCTCGCACAGCGCCGCGACACCGCGCCGGGTCGACTCATCCCCGATGCGTCGATCACCGCCGCCGCGAAGGCGAACCCGGCGTCGAAGCGCGACCTCGCGGCACTCTCCGACTTCCGAGGTCGTGCGAGCCGCACGGAGCTCGACCTCTGGTGGAATGCGATCCACACGGGCCAGACCACCGAGGACCTGCCCGGCGCCCGCCCGAGCAGCGACACGCTCCCTCCCCCGCGCAGCTGGTCCGACAAGAACCCGGAGGCGCACGCCAGGTACACCGCGGCCCGGACGCGGATCCTCGCGACGGCGGAGTTCCTGACGATGCCCGTCGAGAATCTGCTCACCCCCGAGACGCTGCGCCGCCTGGCGTGGTCGCCGCCCGAGCCGCTCTCCGTCGAAGCGGTCGCCGCAGCCCTCGCGGAGCACGAGGCTCGGCCCTGGCAGATCGATGCGACGGCACGCGCGATCACCGACGCCTTTGTGGAGTCGGCCCAATCGCTCGAGGAGCCTGCCCCGGACGCTTCGTAGGAAGCGTTGCACCCGGGTGTCGGCACGCGTCCGCCGCCTAGGATCGGGGCGTACCCGAGAATGAGGAGGCAACGTGGCCGAACAAGCCGACGTCGTATTCGTTGATGGAGTCCGGACGCCGTTCGGACGAGCCGGCGAGAAGGGCATGTACTGGAACACCAGGGCCGACGATCTGATCGTCAAGGCGATCATCGGATTGCTCGAACGCCACCCTGGTCTGCCACTCGACCGGATCGACGAGGTGGCCATCGCCGCCACGACCCAGCAGGGTGACCAGGGGCTCACGCTCGGCCGCACCGCGGCACTGCTCGCGGGCCTGCCGAAGTCCGTCCCCGGCTTCGCGATCGACCGCATGTGCGCGGGGGCGATGACCTCGGTCACCACCCTGGGCAGCGGCATCGCGTTCGGTGCCTACGACCTCGTCCTCGCCGGCGGTGTCGAGCACATGGGCCGCCACCCGATGGGGCTCGACGCCGACCCGAACCCCCGCTTCCTCGCCGAGCGACTCGTGAGCGAGGACGCGCTGAACATGGGCAAGACGGCGGAACGCATCCACGACCGGTTCCCGCACCTGACGAAGGAACGCTCCGACCGCTTCGGCATGCGGAGTCAGCAGAAGGTCGCGGCGGCCTACGAGGCGGGACGCCTCCAGCCGGACCTCATCCCGGTCGCCCTCCGGAGCGACAGCGGTTGGGGACTCGCCACGAGCGACGAAGGTCTGCGGCCCGAGACCACCATGGAGGGTCTCGCCGGACTGAAGACGCCGTTCCGGCCGCACGGCCGCGTCACGGCCGGCAACGCCTCGCCGTTGACCGACGGAGCGACCGTGAGCATGCTCGCGAGCGCCGAGACGGCCAAGGAGCTGGGCCTGACGTCGAAGATGCGGCTCGTCAGCTTCGCCTTCGCCGGTGTCGAACCGGAGATCATGGGCATCGGCCCCGTTCCGTCCACCGAGAAGGCCCTGCGCAAGGCGGGTCTCTCCATCGACGACATCGGCCTGTTCGAACTGAACGAGGCCTTCGCCGTCCAGGTGCTCTCCTTCCTCGACCACTTCGGCATCGACGACGAAGACCCGCGGGTGAACCCGTGGGGCGGCGCGATCGCCGTCGGACACCCGCTCGCGGCATCCGGCGTCCGGCTCATGATCCAGCTCGCCGCCCAGTTCGCCGAGCACCCCGAGGTGCGGTACGGACTCACCGCCATGTGCGTCGGGCTCGGCCAGGGTGGCACCGTGATCTGGGAGAACCCGCACTTCACCGGCAAGAAGGGACGCAAGTAGATGACCGACTACACGACCATCGACTTCTCGGAACTCGTCGCGATCAGCGGCGACGACGAGGTCGTCACCCGCTCGTACGTCAAGGACGTCACGATGGCGAGCGGGCGCACGATCGCGCTCATCACCCTCGACAACGGACGCGACCACACCCGGCCGAACACCCTCGGCCCGGTGACCCTGCTCGAACTCGACGGCGTCATCGAGGCGCAGCGGACGCGTGCCGACGCCGGCGAGATCGACGGCGTCGCCATCACGGGCAAGCCGTTCATCCTCGCGGCGGGCGCCGACCTGAGCAAGGTCGGCGACATCCCGTCCCGTGCGGTGGCCACGAAGCTCGCCCAGCTCGGCCACCACGTGTTCGGCAAGCTGGAGGACCTCGGCGTCCCGACGTTCGTCTTCATCAACGGGCTCGCGCTCGGAGGAGGCCTCGAGATCGGCCTCAATGCGAACTACCGCACCGTCGACGCCTCTGCCCCCGCGATCGCCCTCCCCGAGGTGTTCCTCGGGCTCATCCCCGGGTGGGGTGGCGCCTACCTGCTCCCGAACCTCATCGGGATCGAGAACGCGCTCAACGTCGTGATCTCCAACCCGTTGAAGAACAACCGGATGCTCAAAGCGCAGGACGCCCTCGCCTACGGGATCGCCGACGTCATGTTCCCCGCCGCCACCTTCCTCGAGGACTCCTTGCGCTGGGCCGACGGCGTGCTTGGCGGGACGGTCACCGTGCACCGCAAGAACGTCCCCGGCAAGGTCGAGCGCACGATCAAGTGGCCACTCGCCATCAGCACCGCCCGCAAGATGCTCGAGAGCAAGATCGGCACGGTCGCGAAGTCGCCCTACGTGGCCCTCGACCTGCTCGAGGCCGCCCGCAGCGGCACGAAGGCGCAGGGCTTCGAGCGCGAGGACCGGGCGCTGTCCGAGCTCATCGTCGGCGACCAGTTCCAGGCGAGCATGTACGCGTTCGACCTCGTGCAGAAGCGCGCCAAGCGGCCCGCGGGTGCACCGGACAAGCAGCTCGCGCGCCGGGTCACGAAGGTCGGCATCGTCGGTGCCGGGCTCATGGCCAGTCAGTTCGCATTGCTCTTCCTCCGACGTCTGCAGGTCCCGGTCGTCATCACCGACCTCGACCAGGGGCACGTGGACGCCGGTGTCGCGCGGATCCACGGCGAGATCGACACCCTCCGCGAGAAGGGTCGCATCTCCCCCGACGAGTCGAACCGCTTGAAGGCGCTCCTGTCCGGCACCACGGACAAGGCCGACTTCGCGGACTGCGACTGGGTCATCGAGGCCGTCTTCGAAGAGGTCGGGGTCAAGCAGAGCGTGTTCGCCGAGGTCGAGCAGTACGTCTCGGAGCAGACCGTCCTCGCGACGAACACCTCGTCACTCTCCGTCGAGGAGATCGGCGCCAAGCTCGCGCACCCCGAGCGCCTCGTCGGCTTCCACTTCTTCAACCCGGTGGCCGTCATGCCGCTGCTGGAGGTGGTGCGGACACCGCAGACCGACGACGAGACGCTCGCGACGGCCTTCGCCACGGCGGCGAAGCTGAAGAAGAGTGCGATCCTCACCGCCGACGCACCCGGCTTCATCGTCAACCGGCTCCTCGCGAAGGTCATGGGCGAGGCGGCTCACGCGCTCGACGCCGGTACCCCGGTGCTGACCGTCGAACGCGCCTTCGCGCCCATCGGCCTCCCCATGACGCCGTTCCAGCTCATCGACCTCGTCGGGTGGAAGGTCGCCGCCCACGTCCAGGACACGATGGTCGGCAAGTTCCCGGACCGCTTCTTCGCCTCCGAGAACCTGCACCGACTGGCCGCGCTGGACTCGGTCGTCGAGAAGGACAAGGGCGGCAAGGTGACGGGCTTCACGAAGCAGGCGCAGAAGGTGCTCGTCACGGGCGATGCTCCGCTCTCGGAGGCCGAGATCCTGCGTCGGGTCGAGGACGGCCTCGCGTCGGAGATCAAGCTCATGCTGGACGAGGGCGTCGTCGCAGCGGCACAGGACATCGATCTCGGTCTCATCCTGGGGGCCGGCTGGCCGTTCCAAGACGGTGGGGCCACGCCGTACCTCGACCGTGTGGGTGCCAGTGAGCGCTCCTTCGGCGACACCTTCCACCACCCGCCCATCCGCGGCGTCCAGGCGTAGTCCGCCCGGTATCGCGAGAGCGGGGTGTCGTCCACGATCAGTGGACGACACCCCGCTCTCGTGGTGGTGGCTTGAGCGAGATTGGCGCTCAACCGCTCGGAGCTCAGCGGTTGACGGTGGTCATGTCCGGGTACCGGTCGCCGGCCGGGAGTCGGAGCGCGTCGAGTCGAGCGAGCGCGTCGGACGACAGCGTGAGTCCGTCGGCGCCGAGGTTCTCCTCGAGGTACGGGATCCGCTTCGTGCCGGGGATCGGCGAGATGTCGTCACCCTGGGCCAGCAACCAGGCGAGCGCCACCTGGGCTGGTGTCGCATCGAGGGACGCGGCGATCCGGTCGACCTCCTCGACGATCGCGATGTTCGCGGCGAGGTTGTCCCCCGTGAAGCGCGGGTTGGCCCGTCGGAAGTCGGTTTCGTCGAGCACGTCGAGCGATCGGATCGTGCCGGTGAGGAACCCTCGACCGAGCGGCGAGTACGGGACGAACCCGATGCCCAGCTCACGCACGGTCGGCAGGATCTCCGCCTCGGGGTCGCGGCTCCACAGTGAGTACTCCGTCTGCAGGGCGGTGATCGGGTGCACGGCGTGTGCACGCCGGATCGTGTCCGGGGCCGCCTCCGACAGGCCGATGTACCGGATCTTTCCCTCGGTGACGAGCTCCGAGAGCGCACCAACCGTCTCCTCGATGGGCACGCCCGGATCCACGCGGTGGAGGTAGTAGAGGTCCACGACGTCGGTCTTGAGCCGGCGCAGCGATCCCTCGATCGAGAGGCGGACGTTCGCAGCGCTGCCGTCGGCACCGGGCTCCCCGTCGCTCGAATTGCGGATCGTGCCGCACTTGGTCGCGAGCGTCACCTCGTCCCGGCGTGAGCCGAGTGCAGCTCCGAGCAGTTCCTCGTTGAGGTACGGCCCGTACATCTCAGCCGTGTCGAAGAAGGTGACGCCGAGGTCCAAGGCACGGTGGATCGTCGCGGTCGACGCTGCGTCGTCGAGGGCGGCCCCGGTGTAGAAGGCGGACATCCCCATGCAGCCGAGGCCGATCCGGGCGATGTCTGGTCCGGCAGTGCCGAGTGTGATGTGCTTCATCGTGTTGCCACCTGTTCTGTGTAGAGTTCGATCTTGCGATCGATGACCTCCAGCGACTGCTGCATCTCCTCGAGGCGGGCCAGGAACGAGATCCGATGCCGCAGCAGCAGCTCGAGTCTCGCCTCGGCGGTGTCGTCACCGCGCCCGGCCAACGCCGTGTAGTCACGCAACGTCGCGATCGACATGCCCGTCGATCGGAGCCTCGTCAGGAACACGACCCAGGACACGTCGCCGTCGGTGTAGCGGCGGTGTGTCGATGAGCTGCGGCCGATCGGACGTGGCATGAGACCCGCGCGCTCGTAGTACCGGAGTGTGTGGACGCTCAGCCCGGTGCGGTCGGCGACGTCGGAGATGGCGTAGCCCTCGTGGAGAGTGGTCATGCCCACACGATACGACTTCGAGTGCGCTCGAGGTCAAGCGCGTCGCAATCCGCGATCAGGCGCCGTGCGGCCCCGTCGTGCTCCGCTCCGACGACGCGTCGTCCTCGACGCGGTCGCCGGGCAGTGGTCGGGCGACGGGGATGCGACTCCCGAGGACCTGCGCCACCACGTCTCGGGCGATCTGTTGCGCGGTGAGGCCTGCGTCCTCGAGGATCTCCTCCCGGGAGGCGTGGTCGATGAACTCGTCCGGCACACCGAGTTCGTCGACGGCCGTGTCGACACCGGCCTCGCGGAGGGTCTGCCGGATGCGGGTGCCGATGCCTCCGACCCGGATGCCGTCCTCGATGGTGATCACGAGCCGATGTGCGGCCGAAAGCCCGACGAGGGACTCGGCGACGGGGACCACCCAGCGGGGGTCGACGACGGTCGCGCCGATGCCCTGCTGGGCGAGGCGGTCCGCCACCTCGATCGCGATGGGCGCCATCGGACCGACGGCGACGATGAGGACGTCCGGCTGCTCGGTCGTCCGGAGGACGTCGACGCCGTCGTGCAGCCGCTCGACCGCAGGGAGTTCGGCGGGGGCGCTGCCCTTCGGGAACCGGACGACCGTCGGAGCGTCGTCGATGGCGACGGCCTCGCGGAGCTCCTCCCGCAGCCGCTCACCGTCGCGCGGGGCGGCGATCCGGATGCCGGGGACGACCTGCAGGATGGCGAGGTCCCAGATGCCGTGGTGGCTGGGGCCGTCGGGACCGGTCACCCCGGCGCGGTCGAGCACGATCGTGACCCCGGCGCGGTGCAACGCGACGTCCATGAGTAGTTGGTCGAAGGCACGGTTCACGAAGGTCGCGTACACCGCCACCACCGGGTGCAGACCACCGAAGGCGAGCCCTGCGGCCGAGGTGAACGCATGCTGCTCGGCGATCCCGACGTCGTGCACCCGCGCGGGGAAGCGTTCGGCGAAGGCGTGGAGACCGACCGGTCGCAGCATGGCCGCGGTGATCGCGACCACGCGGTCGTCAGCCTCGGCCACCGCGAGCATCTCCTCGCTGAAGACCGCGGTCCAGGACGGCCGTGCCGACGCCCCGACCGGTTCCCCGGTCTCGGGGTCGATGACGCCGACCGCATGGAACTGATCGGCGTCGTCGTCTCGAGCCGGCTGGAACCCGCGGCCCTTCTCGGTGATCGCGTGGACGATGACGGGCGCGCCGTAGTGCTTCGCCTGCGTCAGTGCCTCCTCCATGGCGTGGAGGTCGTGGCCGTCGACCGGGCCGATGTACTTGATGTCGAGGTTGGAGTACAGCGCCTCGTTGTTCGTGAGGCGGGACAGGAACCCGTGGGCGCCTCCGCGGACGCCCCGGTAGATGGCACGACCGGGTGCCCCGAGCAGATTGAACGCGCGCTGGCTGCGTTCGCGCAGGTCGCGGTACGTCCGGCGGGTGCGGACGCCGCTCAGGAAGCGCGCCATGCCGCCGATCGTCGGCGCGTAGGAGCGCCCGTTGTCGTTCACGATGATGACCAGTCGGCGGGTGTTGTCGTCGCTGATGTTGTTGAGCGCCTCCCACGTCATCCCACCGGTGAGGGCACCATCGCCGACGACGGCGACGACGTGTCGTTCGTCCTGCCCGGTCATCTGGAAGGCGCGGGAGATGCCGTCCGCCCAGCTGAGGGAACTCGACGCGTGGGAACTCTCGACGATGTCGTGCTCGGACTCGGAGCGCTGCGGGTAGCCGGCGAGGCCTCCACGGGTCCGGAGACCGGAGAACTCCTGGCGGCCGGTCAGGAGTTTGTGCACGTACGACTGGTGACCGGTGTCGAACACCATCGGATCCGCCGGGGAGTCGAACACCCGGTGCATGGCGATCGTGAGTTCGACGACGCCGAGGTTCGGCCCGAGGTGCCCGCCGGTCTTGGAGACGTTGGCGATGAGGAAGGCACGGATGTCTCCGGCGAGTTCGACGAGTTCCGCCTCCGTGAGGCGGTCGAGGTCCCGTGGGCCGTTCACCTGATCGAGCACTGTCACGCTGTCGTCCCTCCACCGTGGGCCTCCCGATCGCTCGGAGCCCGTCGTTCGAGTGTACGCGTCGTGGGCGGGGTGGGCGGCGAACGCCGCAGGCCGGCCCCGACGATTGCTGTCGGGACCGGCCTGGTGGTAGAGCCTCGGCGTCAGACGAGGCTGCGGAGCACGTACTGCAGGATGCCGCCGTTGCGGTAGTAGTCTGCCTCGCCCGGGGTGTCGATGCGGACGACCGCGTCGAACTCGACGGTCTCCTTGCCGGGAGCCGAGTGCTCGCTCGGAGCAGCCGTCACGCGGACCGTCTTCGGCGTGGTGCCGTTGTTGAGCTCCTCGAGGCCGGCGATCGAGACGACCTCCGTGCCGTCGAGACCGAGGGACGACCAGCTCTCACCGGCCGGGAACTGCAGGGGCACGACACCCATGCCGATGAGGTTCGAGCGGTGGATGCGCTCGAAGCTCTCGGTGATGACCGCCTTGACGCCGAGGAGGCTCGTGCCCTTCGCCGCCCAGTCGCGGGAGGAACCGGAGCCGTACTCCTTGCCACCGAAGATGACGAGGGGCGTGCCCTGGGCCTGGTAGTTCTGCGACGCGTCGTAGATGAAGGACTGCGGTGCGTCGGCCTGCGTGAAGTCGCGGGTGTAACCGCCCTCGACGCCGTCGAGCAGCTGGTTCTTCAGGCGGATGTTCGCGAACGTGCCGCGGATCATGACCTCGTGGTTCCCGCGGCGCGAGCCGTAGGAGTTGTAGTCCTTGCGACCGACGCCGTGCTCGTCGAGGTACCGACCTGCGGGCGAGTCGGCCTTGATGTTGCCGGCCGGGCTGATGTGGTCGGTCGTGACCGAGTCGCCGAGCTTCGCCAGGACGCGGGCACCGACGATGTCGGAGACGGGAGTCGTCTCCATGGTCATGCCGTCGAAGTACGGGGGCTTCCGCACGTACGTCGACTGCTCGTCCCACTCGAAGGTCGAGCCCTCGGGGGTCTGGAGCGAACGCCAGCGCTCGTCGCCGTCGAAGACACCGCTGTATTCGTGGTCGAACATCTCCTTGTTGATGGACGAGTCGATCGTGTCCTGGACCTCGGCCGCGTCGGGCCAGATGTCCTTCAGGAAGATGTCATTGCCGTCGGCGTCGACACCCAGGGCGTCGACCTCGAAGTCGAAGTTCATCGATCCGGCGAGGGCGTAGGCGATGACGAGCGGCGGGCTCGCCAGGTAGTTCATCTTCACGTCGGGGTTGATGCGCCCCTCGAAGTTGCGGTTACCCGAGAGCACCGCGGTGACGGCGAGGTCGTTGTCCTGGACGGCGGTCGAGATCTCGTCAAGCAGTGGACCGGAGTTGCCGATGCAGGTCGTGCAGCCGTAGCCGACGGTGTAGAAGCCGAGGTCCTCGAGGTACTCGGTGAGGCCTGCCTTCGCGTAGTAGTCGGTGACGACCTTGGAACCCGGGGCGAGCGTGGTCTTCACCCACGGCTTCGCCTTCAGGCCCTTCTTGCTGGCGTTGCGGGCCAGGAGGCCTGCGGCCAGCATGACCGAGGGGTTCGAGGTGTTCGTGCACGAGGTGATCGCCGCGATGGCGACGGCCCCGTGGTCGAGGGTGAAGTCGACCCCGTTCTCCTCGAGCCTGACCGACGTCGGCTTGGACAGCGACTTCGGCGCGTGGCTGCGGTGGGTGTGGTGGTGCTGGTTGTCCTCGTCCTGCGGCGTCGTGCCGGCGGGGTCGGATGCGGGGAACGAGTCGGCGCCGACGAGGTCGACGATGTCGTGCTCGACGGAGGCGTAGTCCACCAGGTCGCGCTCGAACTGCGACTTCGCGTCGCTCAGCTCGATGCGGTCCTGCGGGCGCTTCGGGCCGGCGATCGAGGGGACGACCGTCGCCAGGTCGAGCTCGAGGTACTCGCTGAAGGCTGGCTCGACGTCGGCATCGTGCCAGAGCTTCTGGGTCTTGGCATAGGCCTCGACCAGGGCGATCTGCTCCTCGCTACGGCCGGTGAGGCGCAGGTAGTCGAGCGTGACGTCGTCGATCGGGAACATGGCGGCGGTCGAACCGAACTCGGGGCTCATGTTGCCGATGGTGGCGCGGTTGGCCAGCGGGACCTCGGCGACACCGGCGCCGTAGAACTCGACGAACTTGCCGACCACACCGTGCTTACGGAGCATCTGCGTGATCGTCAGCACCACGTCGGTCGCCGTGACACCGGTCGGGATCGAGCCGTTGAGCTTGAAGCCGACGACCTTCGGGATGAGCATGGAGACCGGCTGGCCGAGCATCGCGGCCTCGGCCTCGATGCCGCCGACGCCCCAGCCGAGCACGCCGAGGCCGTTCACCATGGTCGTGTGGGAGTCGGTGCCGACGCAGGTGTCGGGGTAGGCACGGAGGACGCCGCCGACCTCGCGGGTCATGGTGACGCGCGCCAGGTACTCGATGTTCACCTGGTGCACGATGCCGGTTCCCGGCGGAACGACCTTGAAGTCGTCGAACGCGGTCTGGCCCCAACGGAGGAACTGGTACCGCTCGCCGTTGCGCTCGTACTCGAGTTCGACGTTGCGCTCGAGGGCGTTCTCGCTGCCGAAGAGGTCGGCGATGACAGAGTGGTCGATGACCATCTCGGCCGGGGCGAGCGGGTTGATCTTGTCTGCGGAACCACCGAGGGCCTCGACGGCCTCACGCATGGTGGCGAGGTCGACGATGCACGGGACGCCGGTGAAGTCCTGCATCACGACGCGGGCCGGCGTGAACTGGATCTCGGTGTCGGGCTCGGCGGTCGGGACCCACTCGCCGATGGCGCGGATGTGCGCGTCGGTGATGTTCGCGCCGTCCTCGGTCCGCAGCAGGTTCTCGAGGAGCACCTTCAGGCTGAACGGCAGCTTCTCGTGGCCCTCCACCGTGTCGATGCGATAGATCTCGTAGTCGGTCGTCCCGACAGTCAGGGTGTCTTTCGCCCCGAAGCTGTTCACGGTGGACATAACGTCTTCTCCTTCATTGGCGGCGGCGAGTACTCACGTGCGTTGCGACCAATCTTGCTTCGGCCGGGGTCTCCGGGGCTAGCAAGGCTTGCCTAACTACAGGGTCGGAGTCGTCGTGTCATCTCTGCACCGCGCATATATCTTGATGTCGAGACAATTCTAGCACCGCGACGTCGCGATCCCGGACAGCACGAGAGCCCGGTGCCGAACGCACGACGGCGTCGGTCCGGGCTCTCGATCAGGGTCACGCGACGGCGGACGACGGGGCCTTCGGGAAGACGGCCCGCACGACGAGCCAGCTGAGGACGAGCAGTGGAGCGTACAGCGGGATCCCCATCAGGAGGCGGAGGGTTCCGAGCAGCTCGACGTTCCCGCTGAAGTACAGCGGGAGCTGGACGAGGAGACGGGCCGCGAACATCGCGACCCACACGAGCGTCAACCAGCGCATGGCGCGACGCTGTCCCGGGTGGGTGCGCCAGCTGGTGCCACTCCCCATGAGATACCCGGCGACGAGTCCGACGGCCGGCCATCCGACGAGCACGGAGACGAGCAAGGCGACGGCATACGCCCCGTTCGTCCAGAATCCGAGGACGTAGAAGTCCTCTGCGCGCCCGGAGAGCAACGCGAGGGCGGCTGAGAGTGCGATCCCGAGCAGCCCGCCGACGGCTTGGGTCACCGGCTGTCGCTGCACGAGTCTCGCGATGGCGAACAGGACACCGAGCGCGACGGGAGCCACGATCGACGGCACCAGGTCGAAGGTGAGCGTGTAGACGATGAGGAAGACGAGTCCAGGCAGGATCGCCTCGGCGATGCCCCGGACACCGCCCATGGCTGCGAGGAGCGCCTTCCCTGTCGGGGCGTCACCCTCCGCCATGGCGCCGAGGCCCGACTTGCGGGCGGCCGCACCGAAGGCGGCGCTCATCGACGAACCCGACTGCGGGCGACCGTCCTCGGGCGCCGGGTCGGCACCATCGGCCGCGGCGGGCCGCTCAGGTTCGTGCGGCCCGGTTCCTGCTGCTTCCGACATGCTCTAGGCGCTCGTGGCCGTCGGCATGCGCAGCGGGATCAGGTCGCGCGGCGGCATCGGCGAGTTGCCCCTGACGACGACGAGGCTGCGGAAGAGGTCGTCGACGAGCGCTGCGGCGTCCGGCTTCGAGGCCCCCTCGCCAGCGACCACGCCACGGAGGAACCATCGAGGACCGTCGACCCCGATGAACCGTGCGAGGTGGGTGGCTTCGGCGCCGGCGGCGCCGCCGGTCGGGACCTCCGCGACGAGTTCCGGACCGAACTCCCCTTCACGCTCGGTGACCGTCCCACCCTGCTGCGCGATCTGCTCGGCGATCTGCGCGCGGGTCTCGTTCCACAGTCCGGTGGACCGCGGGGCTGCGAAGGGCTGGACCTGCAGGGTCGAGCCGGCGTAGTCGAGCCCGACGGCGACGACACGCTTGGTCGCCTCCTCGACCTCGAGACGGAGGTTCAGGCCCTCGCGCGGCAACACCTTGACGCCGCCGAGGTCGATGTACGGACGGACCGGGTTCGCCTCGCTCTCGTCGAACGGGCCGGCGCTGTCGCGGTCCTCCGGCGCGGACTTCGCGTCGTCAGGCAGCTCGGCGTCGACGTCGAGGTCGGGAAGGTCTTCGAGTTCGCTCATGCGAGGGTTCCTGTCTGCGCTGCACCGTGGGTGCTGGTGGATGAGTCGGTGGCGGCGGGTGCGTGAGCGAGGGCGCCACGGCCGGTCGAGCCGAACCCGCCCGTCCCACGTGCGCTCCCCGGCAGGCGATCCACCGGGATGAAGTTGGCACGGGCGACCGGCATCACGATGAGCTGGGCGATCCGGTCGCCGGGTTCGATCGTGAACGCGGCGTCGCGATCCGTGTTGAGGAGGGTGACCTTGACCTCGCCCCGGTAGCCCGCGTCGACGGTGCCCGGCGCGTTGACGACCGTGATGCCGTGCTTCGCCGCGAGTCCGCTCCGGGGTACGACGAAGGCGGCGAACCCGTCGGGCAGGGCGATGGACACGCCGGTTCCGACGAGGGCACGCTCCCCCGGCTGGAGGACGACGTGTTCGGCGGAGACGAGATCGGCTCCCGCATCGCCCGGGTGTGCGTAGCCGGGCAGATCCGGCGCGATAATGAGTACGTCAACGCTTTCGGTCACGAATCGAGGGTAGTGCAGTTCTCTGAGACAAGGCAGACATGCAGCCGTACCGTGAAACCCTCTGGCCCAGTCCCTGGGTCATCATCGCCCTCGCCCTCGTGGTGCCGGCGACCATGCTCGTCCTCGCGCCGGTGTCGCTTCCGGCCGGGGTCATCGGGGCGGTGGTGCTCTACGGCGGTTGCCTCGCGCTCGCCTTCGGGTCGGCGCCGAGGATCGAGGTCTCCGGCGCGACCCTGTCGGTCGGCAAGGCGTCCATCCCGCTCGCGCAGGTCGGCGACGTCGTCGTGTACACCGGAGCGGACGCAACCGCGCAGCTGCGCACCAAGCTCGACGCCAGGGCGTGGCTGATGATCCGCGGGTTGGTCCACAGCCTCGTCAAGGTGGAGATCACCGACCCGGCCGACCCGACGCCGTACTGGTTGTTGTCGTCCCGTCGGCCGCAGCTGCTCGCCGACGCGATCGCCGCTGCACGCTCGACCGTCTGAATCCGGGCGAGCCGCACCCGCCCGGAGCGGCAACGACGGAACCCCTCCGGATCTCGATCCGGAGGGGTTCCGTCTACCGCTGATGCGGTGGTGTCGTCAGGCTGCGCACTCCGCGCAGATCGGGCCGAACTTGCCCTCGTGGTCCAGCTGCGACCGGTGCTTCACGAGGAAGCACTCCATGCAGGTGAACTCGTCCGCCTGAGGCGGGAGCACGACGACGTCGAGGTCGAGGTCGGAGAGGTCGGATCCACCCAGGTTGTAGTCACCCGGGTTGTCGGCGTCTTCGGAGTCGACGACTCCCGACAGCTTGTCTGGAACGCGCTCCTTCAGGGCCTCGATCGACTCGGAATCGTCGTCGGTCTTGCGGGGAGCGTCGTAATCAGTTGCCATGCCTATCCACTTCTCGATGCCGTCGGATACAAAATCGGCGGGCACAGTTTGCATCAGTTCCGCGTGAATAGCAAACCGTGTTCAGGAGGGGGTGCGGAACCTTCCCGTGCAACTGACGGCACGCCCGGTGTATTCCCCGGATCACCCGGTGATCCGTGAGAACGTGGGTCAATCACGTGGCGCGCTGAGAGGCATTCATCATGCAGGAATTGAAGGTAGTCGGGGCGGAGCTCGGAGCTCTGATCGTTGCTGATCGGAACGAGGAGGAGTACCGCCTCATCGTCGACGACGCATTCCACGTCCACCTCCGGCGGGCGAAACCGGCCGGGGCCCCCATCGGCGGCGCCACCAAGATCAGCCCGCGCGAAGTGCAGGCGCACATCCGCAGCGGCCTGTCCGCCGAGGACGTCGCCGCGGTCACCGGTGCGTCCCTGGAATACGTCCAGCGGTTCGAGGGCCCGGTGATGGCGGAACGCGAACACATCGTCGGCACCGCCCTCGGCGTCGCCGTCCTTCCGACGACGGACACCACCGCCGACGACATCGAGGCGACCTTCGGGAACGTCATCCGGGCCCGGCTCGAGAAGCTCGGAGCGAGTGACGAGCGCTGGACCAGTTGGAAGGAGCCGGAGGGCGGGTGGATCGTCAAGCTCTCCTTCACCGCCGATCAGGTCGACCACGACGCCCGCTGGGCGTTCGAACCGAAGAAGCTCGCGCTGACCCCCATCGGCAGCGAAGCCACCACGCTGTCCCGGCAGGGCGACCTCCCGGCCGCCTTGATCCCCCGTCTGCGCGCCGTCGACACCGACGACTCCCCCGACACCTCCCGCTTCGACAGCGGCGCGTTCTCGCTCGACCGGGTGTCCACTGAACCGCCCGCGGACTCGGTTCGGGCGGCGGAGACCCGTCCGATCGATCCACTGCCGTTCGCTGCCGACACCGGCTTCGGTCGCGCGCCCTCCTCGAAGGCGGCGACCCAGGCAGCCATCAACCGCGAGGCCTCCAGCCCCGATCAGCACAACCAGACCGCGGACCTCCTCGAGGCGCTCCGCAAGCGTCGGGGTGAGCGGGAGTCCGCGCCCAGCGAACCCGAACCCGCGGAACGGCCGAGCACGCCGCATGCCGTACCGGACCAGCAGACACCCCTGGCGGTGTTCGACACCGGTGAGTTCGAGGCTGCGCAGCAGCGACGCTCCGGCGACACCGATCCCCTCGGTGACGGCGCGGCACCCGCGGGAGCGAAAGCCCGACGCGGCCGGGCGTCGATGCCGTCCTGGGACGAGATCGTCTTCGGCGCGAAGTCCGACGACGACCCCGTCTGAGCGGCGGAGCGGTCAGGGCTCGTAGCGCCCGAGGCCGAGGAGCGGGATCCGACGTTCGTCGTCGGTGAGTGACCCGTGCTGGCCGATCATGCCGCGTGCACTCTGATCGGTCGGCCGCGAGTCGTAGTAGGCGATGCGTTTCCGGGCGGCCACGATGACGTCTCCGATGCGCGGCAGCACCTCCGGATCGACCTCGCCGTACCAGCCGTGCTCGATCGCCTCGGCTCGCGTCGCGACCCAGGACCGCGCGCCCTCCTCGGACCTCCACGACGCCGCCAGCCGCTCGTGATCCGCGGCGTCCGCGTCGGCGTCGAGATAGAGGTGCAGGCATCGCGGCTCGCCGCCGACGTGCCGCACGCCGTCCACGAGCGCCGGCACCTGATCGAAGAGGACGTGCTGGTGTGCCTGGACGTCGATGATTCCATGGTCGGCGGTGACGAGGGCGCCGACGGTGTTCGGCAGCCGGGCCGACCACCGTCTCAGGTCACCGTCGAGCTCCTCGAGCAGCGCCGTCCAGCGGCCGGACTCCCACCCGTACTCGTGCGCCGCCTGGTCGAGTTCAGGGACGTACACGTAGCTCAGGGTCCGTCCGGTGCTCCCGGCGACGACGTCGAGCGCCGCGTCGAGACGATCGGACATGGAGCGTCCCGCCCGGTAGTCCGCGCCACGGAGGACCGCTCGGGTGAAGCCCGAACCGCGGTACCGCTCCTGGCCGATGGCGGTGGTGGTGACGCCCTCGGCGCGTGCCCGTTCGAACACGGTGGGTAGGCGCTGCCAGGTCTCGGGGACCATGCCCGGGTCCCAGCCGCTCAGCTGGTTGACGACCCGGTCTCCGGCGACGTCCCTGGCTCGATAGCTGACGAGTCCGTGACGGCCGGGAAGCGCCCCGGTGGTCAGCGTCGCGATCCCGGCCGCGGTCGTGGACGGGAACGCCGAGGTCGTCGTGGACCGAGGGCCGAGACGGGGGGCGAGGAAGCGGGCGTGGGCGGCTGCTCCGCGAAGGTTCGCAGCGCCGAGGCCGTCGACGAGGACGACGACGGCATGGTCGGCCGACGGCAGTGATCCACCGCTCGAGGTCAGGGATGCGAGGCAATCCGGAAGGACATCGGCAAGGCTGCGCGAGTCAGGATCGACCGTCGGTAGCATGGAGGTCATCGGGCTCAGTCTCGCACACCGCATGGTCGAGCGAGCCCCGCCATCACCGCCGAGCATCGGCTCGGTGTCCCTCAGCAGAGACACGGAATGACCCGCCAACAGCAGACCCCGCCGACGGAGCCCAGTGGCGAGCGCATCGAGGACATCGATGTCTCGTCGGAGATGCAGACCTCCTTCCTGGAATACGCCTATTCGGTCATCTACGCCCGCGCCCTCCCCGATGCACGCGACGGGCTGAAGCCGGTCCAGCGGCGCATCCTCTATCAGATGACCGAGATGGGTCTCCGCCCGGATCGCGGCCATGTGAAGTCGGCTCGAGTCGTCGGCGAGGTGATGGGCAAGCTACACCCGCACGGCGACACGGCGATCTACGACGCGCTCGTCCGCCTCGCGCAGTCGTTCACCCTGCGTGTGCCCTTGATCGACGGCCACGGCAACTTCGGCTCGCTCGACGACGGGCCGGCGGCCCCGCGTTACACGGAGGCACGGCTCGCCGCCGCCGCCCTCGCGCTCACCGCCGACCTCGACGAGGACGTCGTCGACTTCGTCCCGAACTACGACAACCAGTTCATGCAGCCGGAGGTGCTGCCTGCGGCGTTCCCCAACCTGCTCGTGAACGGCGCCAGCGGCATCGCCGTCGGTATGGCGACGAATATGGCGCCGCACAACCTCGTCGAGGTCATCGGCGCCGCCCGGCACCTCATCGCGCACCCGCAGGCCACCCTCGAGGACCTCATGGAGTTCGTCCCCGGGCCGGACCTGCCGTCCGGCGGGACGATCGTGGGGCTCGACGGCATCAAGGACGCCTACGCGACGGGCCGTGGTTCCTTCAAGACGCGCGCCAAGGTGTCCGTTGAACCGGTGACCGCCCGGAAGACCGGCCTCGTCATCACGGAACTGCCGTACCTGGTCGGGCCCGAGAAGATCATCGAGAAGATCAAGGACGGCGTCACCTCCAAGAAGCTCAACGGCATCTCGGACGTCACCGACCTCACCGACCGGATGCACGGACTCCGGCTCGTGATCGGGATCAAGACCGGCTTTTCCCCCGAAGCCGTCCTCGAGCAGCTCTACCGGTACACCCCCCTCGAGGATTCGTTCAGCATCAACAACGTGGCCCTCGTGGACGGCGGCCCGCAGACGCTCGGTCTCCGCGAGCTGCTCCAGGTGTACGTCGACCACCGCATCAGCGTGGTCACCCGCCGGAGCCGGTTCCGGCTGGCTAGGCGGAAGGAACGCCTGCACCTCGTCGAGGGCCTCCTCATCGCGATCCTCGACATCGACGAGGTCATCCAGGTCATCCGGGCGAGCGACGACTCGGAGCAGGCCCGCGCGAGACTGATCGAGGTCTTCGACCTGTCCCAGCTGCAGGCCGAGTACATCCTCGAGCTCCGGCTTCGACGGCTCACGAAGTTCTCCCGGATCGAACTCGAGGCGGAGCGCGACAAACTGCTCGCGGAGATCGCGGAACTCGAGCGCCTGCTCGGAAGCCAGCGACTGATCCGGGCTGCGGTCTCGGCGGAACTCGCCGCCGCCGCCGAGCAGTTCGGCACCCCACGCCGGACGATGTTGACGAACGCCAAGCCGAGCGTCGCGACGACCGGGCGAGGCAAGAGCGCCCCGATCCTCGAGCTCGCCGACACCCCGTGCCGCGTCTACCTCAGCGCGACGGGACGGGCGCTCCGCGTCGACCTCGACCCGGATGCTCAGGCGCCCCGGCCAGGACGTCGGAGCAAGCACGATGCGATCCTGAGCGTCGTCGAGACCACCAGCCGTACCGAGCTCGGCGCCGTCACGAGCACGGGACGGCTCATCCGGTTCACGCCGCTCGACCTCCCCGCGGTGCCGGCGGCGTCGATCCAGCTCGCGGCCGGCGTCCGGATCGGTGAGTACCTCTCCCTGCCCGACCGCGATGAGCGGGTGCTCGCCATCGTCTCCCTGTCCAGCGAGCAGCCGATCGTGCTCGGCACCGAGACCGGCGTCGTCAAACGCGTCATCCCCGGCGATCTGCCCGCGAAGCCCGACGTCGAGGTCATCACGCTGAAGCCGCGCGATCGTGTCATCGGTGCGGCGCAGGTCGGCGACGATGCGGAACTCGTGTTCGTCGCCTCCGACGCGCAGCTCCTCCGCTTCGCCGCGTCGTCCGTCCGGCCGCAGGGCCGTGCCGCGGGTGGCATGGCCGGCATCAACCTCGCCGCCGGTGCGAAGGTCATCTCCTTCACCGCTGTCCTCCCGGACGACGAGGTGGTCGTCGTCACCGTCGCGACGAACTCACTCACGCTCGCCGGAACGGACACCGGCAGTGCGAAGGTGTCCGAGTTCTCGGAGTTCCCCGCCAAGGGTCGGGCGACGGGCGGGGTCCGGTCTCAACGCTTCCTGAAGGGTGAGGACCAGCTGGCCGTCGCCTGGGTCGGTGCCGCTCCGGCACACGCCGTCGGCACGGACGGGACGCCTCGGACGCTTCCGGAGGTCGGGGCCAAGCGCGACGCGTCCGGCACGCCGCTCGACGCTCCCATCGGGTTCATCGGCAACGCGATCGCACCGCCGGTCGCCCCGCCGGCTACGGACGACACGACCGCCGACGGCGAACCCGCCTGAGTCCCGTCCTGCACCGACGAGGCCCGGTCTGAGCATCCGCTCGCACCGGGCCTCGACCGTTCCCCGGGCCAGCGCCTCATTGCCGGACGGTGCCGAGCCCGGGCGCTGCCGAGCCCGGGTGGGGGTCAGACGTCGATGCTTTCGCGGGACAGTCGGTCGGAGCTGTCCACGATGAACTCCTTCCTCGGGGCCACGTCGTTGCCCATGAGGAGTTCGAAGATGCGCCCGGCCGACTCGGCGTCCTCCACGCGCACGCGGCGGAGCGTGCGGTGGCGTCGATCCATGGTCGTCGTCGCCAACTGGTCGGCGTCCATCTCACCGAGTCCCTTGTATCGCTGGATCGGTTCCTGGTGCTTCTTGCCGGTGCGCTTGAGGTCGCCGAGCACGGCGTGCAGCTCGGCCTCGGAGTAGGTGTAGATCGTCTCGTTCGGCTTCGAACCGGGGTTGATGACGATGACCCGGTGGAGCGGGGGCACCGCAGCGAAGACGCGGCCGGCCTCGATGAGCGGCCGCATGTAGCGGAAGAAGAGCGTGAGGAGGAGGGTGCGGATGTGCGCACCGTCGACGTCCGCGTCGCTCATCAGGATGATCTTCCCGTACCGGGCGGCGTCGAGGTCGAAGGATCGACCCGACCCGGCTCCGATGACCTGGATGATCGACGCGCACTCGGTGTTCGAGAGCATGTCGGAGACGGAGGCCTTCTGCACGTTCAGGATCTTGCCGCGGATCGGGAGGAGCGCCTGGTACGAGCTGTCGCGCGCCAGCTTCGCCGTCCCGAGTGCGGAGTCACCCTCGACGATGAACAGCTCGCTCGATTCGAGGTTGCCCGAGCGGCAGTCGACCAGCTTGGCCGGCAGTGACGAGTTCTCGAGCGCGTTCTTCCGCCGCTGCGTCTCCTTGTGGGTCCGCGCCGAGATCCGGGACTTCATCTCGGACACGATCTTCTCGAGCACGAGCGCCGTCTGCGCCTTGTCGTCGCGTTTCGTCGACGCGAACCGCTCCTTCAGCTCCTTGGCGACCACGTTCGCCACGATGGCCCGCACCGCGGGCGTCCCCAGGATCTCCTTCGTCTGGCCCTCGAACTGCGGCTCGGCGAGCCGGACCGTCAGCACGGCGGTCAGGCCGGCGAGGACGTCGTCCTTCTCGAGCTTGTCCGAGCCGACCTTCAGCCGACGGGCGTTCTGCTCCACCTGGGTTCGGAGGAACTTCAACAGCCCCTGGTCGAAGCCCAGCTGGTGCGTGCCGCCCTTCGGTGTGGCGATGATGTTGACGAAGCTCCGCATGACCGTCTCGTACCCGGTGCCCCACCGCAGGGCGATGTCGACCTCGGCCTCGCGCTCCACCTCGGTCGCGACCATGGTGCCCGACGGCGACAGGACCGGCACCGTCTCGGTGAACGTGCCGCTTCCGGTGAGGCGCCAGGTGTCGGTGAGGGCGGTGTCGCCCGCCAGGTAGTCGACGAACTCGGAGATGCCGCCCTCGTAGCGGTACATGGCTTCGGTCGGTTCCTCGACGGTCTCGTCGCGGATGTGGATGCCGAGCCCCTTGATGAGGAAGGCCGTCTGGCGGGCTCGGCCCAACAGCTCCTCAGCCTGGAACTGCGCACCCTTCGTGAAGATCTGGCGGTCGGCCCAGTAGCGGATCCGCGTGCCCGTCACGCCACGCTTGGTCTTTCCGATGACCCGGAGTTCGCTCTGCTTCTCGAAGGGGGTGAACGGCGCGTCCGGCGTGGGCTCACCGGTGTCGGCGAAGATGCCGGGCTCGCCACGGTGGAAGGACATCGCGTAGGTCTTGCCACCGCGGTCCACCTCGACGTCGAGCCGTTCCGAGAGCGCATTGACGACGGAGGCTCCGACGCCGTGCAGCCCACCCGACGCGGCGTAGGACCCGCCGCCGAACTTGCCGCCGGCGTGCAGCTTCGTGAACACGACCTCGACGCCCGACAGGCCGGTCTTCGGCTCGATGTCGACCGGGATGCCTCGCGCGTGGTCTCGGACCTCGACGCTCTGGTCGGCGTGCAGGATGATCTCGATCTCATCACCGTGCCCGCCGAGTGCCTCGTCGACCGAGTTGTCGATGATCTCCCAGAGGCAGTGCATGAGGCCCCGCGAGTCCGTCGATCCGATGTACATGCCGGGTCGCTTGCGCACCGCCTCGAGGCCTTCGAGGACGGAGAGATGCCGGGCGGAGTAGTCGCTGCTCACCTCTCAAGAGTAGTCTCCGCGTCCGACACGCCGATGGTGACACTCGGCGACGATCCCGCCATCCTGCATTCCGGCCGGCCACCCATCCGGCTGACGGTCTGGTCCGAATGATCTACGCGCAGAGCGAAACGAACGCGCAAAGGCACACCGTTGCGGCGAACGCGTGCTTTCATGAGTACTACGAGTTTCGTAGCCGCCCGAGTCAGGAGGAGCACATGTCACAGACTGCTACCGAGAGCACGCCGAGTGACCTCGACGCCCAGCAACTGACTGCCGCCGATCGTTGCGATCTGTGCGGAGCACAGGCCTACATCCGCGTGCAGATGAACAGCGGTGAGCTGCTGTTCTGCGCGCACCACGGCAAGAAGTACCAGGAGAAGCTGACGCAGGTCGCGACCGACTGGCACGACGAGTCCGCGCGGCTCTTCACCGAGCAGCGCGCGTAGCCTCCCCAGTCATGACGAAGGGCCCCGGATCCGAGATCCGGGGCCCTTCGTCATGGGTTCAACCGATGGACGTGACGACCTGTGCCCGTGTCTGTGCGGCGATCTCGTCCAGGGCGCGCAGTTCCGCCGAATCGTCGAGCATCGACGTCCCACCGGCGACGACGATGGCCTGACGGAGCAGACGGTCGGCCAGTTCGGGGTTCTTCGCCAGCACCGGTCCGTGCAGATGGGTGCCGATGAACGGACCGACCATCGCCCCCTCGGTGCCGTCTCCGTTGCCGCGGCCGTGGCGCACGGCACCGACAGCCTTGACGCCCGTACCGCCGCGGAAGTCCCTCGCGTGGTTCTCGTAGCCCACGAGGACGGGCGACTCCAGTTCGAGGTCGCCGGCCGGTACGACGAGCAAGTCGTCGCTGGCCCGGGCGCCGCGGAGCGGGGCGTCCCCCTCGATGATCGCGAGTCCGTCCACCCAGCTGCCTGGCGCCAGTTCGAGACGACGGGTGAGGAGCTTCCATCCGTTCGCCACCGCGAGGATCGGCACACCCGCCTCCACCCACGCGATGAAGGCGTCGTGGAACGGCCGGAGCGCTTCGAGGACAGCCGGGGCGGACGGGTCGTCGCAGGAACCGAGCACGACGGCGTGGACCGCCTCGGGCAGGTCCGCCACCGACTCGACCGGGACCAGCTCGACGGTGAGTCCTCGAGCGCGACCACGGCGAGCGAGGACCGAGCCGTTCTCGGCGTCGCCGTTGACGTTGCAGCTCGACGGCAGCAGGACGGCGATGATGATCGTCGGCTCGGTCGTCATGCGTCGTCCTGATCGTTCGAGGCGAGCCCGAGGTGCGCGCGCGTGCGACGCATCGAGTCGGCGGTGAAGATGACGGTCTTTCGGCCGACACCAGGGGCGGGGAGTGCCAGGAACGCGTCCAGGGCCGCACCGAGATCCGGCTCGATGCGATCGATCTCGACGCCGTCGTACCCGAGCTGGAGCGCCGCCTCCCAAGCCTTCGAACCGGAGACGACGGCGACACGACCCAGACGGGCCGTGTCGACCGGCCACAGGTAGGACGGGTCGCGGACGTCGCTGCCGACGGCCACCAGGATCTGTTCCGTGTCCGGGGCGAGACTGTCGATGTTGAGTTGGAAACTCGCCGGGTTCTGGACGAGCACGAACTCCACCTCGACGCCACGCACGGTGGTCACTTCGCCACGGCCGAACACCGGAGTCAGGGCCTCGAACGAGGCTGCCGCCGTCGCGAGCCGGAACTCCGGCCCGAGGATGGCCGCAGCACCGGAGATGGCCGCGGCCGCGTCGACCGCGTAGTGCACGCCGCGAGCAGGAAGACGGAACCGCGCGGACTCGCCTCGGTGCGCGATGACCACCTCGTCGCCGACCAGCGACTGCACCACTGTGCCGGCGTCCGCATCGACACGATCCGGAGCGGTCGAGCTGTAGCCGAGGCCACGCGGGCTGGCTTCCAGGACCGAGGCCGACACGCCGTACCGCCACCGGGTCGCGGCGCTCCCAGAGGCGACCGCGTCGACCAGCGCGTCGTCGCCGTTCAGGACCAGCGAACCGGTCGATCGTCCGGCGATCGCATCGAGCATGCGGGACACCATGGCGGCATCGTGGAAGCGGTCGATCTGATCGACCGACACGTTCGTCAGGATGACGTGCGCCGGGCGGAGTCGCGGGGCGATCAGAGCCCCATGGCCCTCGTCCATCTCGAGCACGCCCAGATCCGCGTCGATCCGACCTCGGAGGTCGGCCCGTTCGAGGAGTGCCGAGGTGAGGCCCTGGGAGATGTTCGCCGTGGACGGGTTCGTGAACACGGAGACCTGATGCGCGCGCAGGATGCCCACGAGCATCTTGGTCGTGGTCGACTTCCCGCTTGAGCCACTCACGATCACGAGGCCACGCGGGAAGCTGTTCAGCGTGTCTGGCAGGAACCCGGGAGCGACGCGGTTGACCACGAGGCCGGGAACGGCCGATCCCCCGCCCGGCTTACGCAGCCTGGCGAGGAATCGGACGGCTCGGCCCGCGAGGATGGCGGGGGCGTAGCGCATGCTCCTACTCGAGGTAGTCGCGGAGCGACTGGGATCGGCTCGGGTGACGCAGCTTCGCCATGGTCTTCGACTCGATCTGTCGGATCCGCTCGCGCGTGACGCCGAACGTGTCGCCGATCTGGTCCAGCGTCTTCGGCATGCCGTCTCCGAGGCCGAAGCGCATCCGGATGACACCGGCTTCGCGCTCGGACAGCGAATCGAGGAGCGACTCCAGCTGCTTCTGCAGCATGGTGAAGCTCACCGCGTCGGCCGGGACGACCGCCTCGGTGTCCTCGATCAGGTCGCCGAACTCGCTGTCGCCGTCCTCGCCCAGTGGGGTGTGCAGTGAGATGGGCTCGCGGCCGTACTTCTGGACCTCGATGACCTTCTCAGGTGTCATGTCGAGCTCGCGGCTCAGTTCCTCAGGCGTGGGTTCGCGACCGAGGTCCTGGAGCATCTGGCGCTGCACGCGGGCGAGCTTGTTGATGACCTCGACCATGTGCACGGGGATGCGGATGGTCCGTGCCTGGTCGGCCATGGCACGTGTGATGGCCTGGCGGATCCACCAGGTCGCGTACGTGGAGAACTTGAAGCCCTTCGTGTAGTCGAACTTCTCGACCGCACGGATGAGCCCGAGGTTGCCCTCCTGGATGAGGTCGAGGAACTGCATGCCTCGTCCGGTGTAGCGCTTGGCGAGGCTCACGACGAGTCGCAGGTTGGCGCCGAGCAGGTGGCTCTTCGCCCGGGCTCCGTCCTTCGCGACCCACTGGAGTTCCCGGCCGACGCGCGAACGCTTCTCGAGGTCGGACAGCTGGGAGAGCTTGTCCTCCGCGAAGAGTCCGGCCTCGATGCGCATGGCGAGTTCGACCTCTTCCGCTGCATTGAGGAGGGCGACCTTACCGATCTGCTTGAGGTAGTCCTTCACCGGGTCGGCGGTCGCGCCGGTGATCGCCGCGGAGTAGACGGGGATCTCGTCGTCGTCGCTGTTGGAGAGCACGAGTGCGTCGGTGGGGAGCGTGATCTCGGGGACGGACTTGTCGTCCTCCTCCTCGACCGTCTCCGTCGCCTCGCCGGCGGGTGCGTCGACCACGGCGTCGTCTGCGACGACCTCGACGACGACGTCCTCGTCGTCTGAAGCCTCATCGGGCTCCGAGCCCGCCTTCGGGGCGGCCTTGGCACGCGTGGCCTTCGCCTTGGGAGCGGCTTTCGTGCGCGGCGTGGCGGCCTTGGTGGTCCGAGCCTTCGCTGCGGGAGCCTCCGTGGCCTCGTCTGCCGGCGCTGCTTCGTCTGCGCGAGCGGTCTTGGTGGCCATAGCTGCACCTTCCTGTTCGGACCCGGCTTCGAGAGTCAACGCCGGATCGTCCGTGATTTCGGACATTACGAGGACCCATGTCAAGTCTTGGCGCAGTGCAACCCGAAAAGGGCCGCCGACATTCCGAGAGGTGAACGGGTCCGAGATCCATTATAGCGCGCTACGGAAGGCCATAGAGCCACCGGCGATTTGTCAAGACCCGGTCCGTCGCACGAGGCGAACGCTCAGCGACGGCGACCGAGTCGGGCACGGACGGCGATCCACAGTGGGCCGACCGCGATCCCCTCCTCTTCGACGAAGCGCTTCCGCGTGCGTGACCTGGCCACGAGCAGCATGGCGACGCCGAACCCGATCACGAGGTACTGCACGGAGAACGCGATCCTGAAACTGTCCATCGAGTAGTCGGCGCGAGAGCCGCCACTCACCGCGTCGATGATGAGGCCGATCAGGAACATGATGACGAAGCTCGCGAGGAACCCGCCGACGTTGACGATGCCGTTCGCGCCACCGAGTGCCCGGATGGGGTTGAAGGTCCTGGCGAAGTCGAACCCGATCAGCGACCCGGGCCCGCCGACCCCGACGACGACGAACAGGACGATGACGAGCCACATCGGAGGGACGCCGGGCCACAGGAGCAGGGCCGCCCATGCGAGGCCCATGACCGTCACGATGCAGAGCACCAGGTTGCTGCGTCGATACGGGAACCGTGCGGTGAGCACACCGATGATCGGTCCCGCGATCATGCCGGAGACGACGATCACGATGAGGAGTGACGCCGCCAGCGGCTGCGAGTACCCGAGTGCGTAGACCATGAACGGGAAGCCCCAGAGCAGGGTGAGGACGGTTCCGGAGGACTGGGTCACGAAGTGCGACCAGAACCCGAGACGGGTGCCGGGCCGCCGCAGGCTGACCACGACCTCGCGGACGACGTGTCTCCAGCTCTCCGGCCGAGGCGCCTCGTCCGACCCGGTTGGGCGGTCACGCACGACGATCAGCACGCCCACGAGGGCGAGGAGGACGAGACCCGCTGCGCCGAGGAACGCCGGCGACCACCCGAGGGCGTGCAGGACGAAGGAGAAGGGGACCGCAGACAGGACTTGGCCGATCTGCCCGATGTTCCCGACCCACTGCGAGACGATCGGCACGCGGTACGTCGGGAACCAGGAGTTCACGAGCCGGAGGACCGAGGTGAACACGGCGGCGTCGCCGAGGCCCACGAGCATCCGCCCGATGATGGCGCCTCCCAGTTCGGTCGTGAGCCCCAACCAGATCTGACCGATCATGACGACCGACAAACCGGCTGCGATGAGGATTCGTGGACCGAGGCGGTCGATGAGGACACCGACGGGGACCTGCATCGCGGCGTAGACGATCAGCTGCGCGACCGCCAGCGTCGAGAGCGCGGCGGCATCGATGTGGAACCGCCCCGTGGCGTCGACGGCTGCGACACCGAGGGTCGACCGCTGCATGACCGTGATGAGGTAGGCGAACACTCCGACGCCGAACACCCACCAGACGCGTCGAGATCCCACCGATCCAGTTTAGGCGCTCGAACGGTCCTCGTCGCCGTGCCGCCTGCTGGCGAGGAACTTCTCGAGTTCGGCCGCGATCTCGTCCGCGGTCGGCAGGGCGCCGTCGATGTCGGTCAGCGGTGACTTCGGGGAGTTGTCGGCCATGTAGGCGTCGTAGCGTTCCTCGAGCGTCGTGACGAGCTGACCGAGTTCGTGGTTCGTTCCGACCTGCTCGTCGATCTTGGCGAGGAAGTCCCGGCCGTCCTCGCGGAGGCGGTCCGTCGGGAAGATCAAGCCGGTCGCGGCGCTCAGGCTCTCGATGGCCATGATCGCCGCAGCGGGGAACTCCGTGTCGGCGAGGTAGTGCGGGACGAGGAGGACGAACGCCGCGATGCTGTCGCCGCGTTCGTAGAGACGGTGCTCGAGCAGGTGCAGCACGTTGGACGGCACCTGCGTCCGCGGGCGCCAGACCGACAGCGACTCGATGAGGTCGAAGCGGTTGCCGCTGACGGTGACGCCGATGGGTCGGGTGTGCGGAACCGGCATGGGGATCGCGTGGACCCAGGTCGTGTCGCTCACTCGGAACCGGTCGACGAGTTCCAGCACCGCGGCGACGAAACGCCCCCACAGGAAGTCCGGCTCGAAGCCGGTCAGGAGGAGGAACGGCGATCCGAGCTCGTCATGCGCGAGCGAGAGCGTCAACCGCGGCGGACGGTACTCCGTGAGGTGGTCCTGGTCGAAGGAGATGATCGGGCGGCGTGCGCGGTAGTCGAGCAGCACGTCGGCGTCGAACTCGGCGACGACCGTCGTGTCGAGCACCTCGTCGAGATAGGAGTTCAGCTGCCCGACCGCTCCCCCGGCGTCGGAGAAACCGGTGAGCCCCGCGACCAGGTGCAGGCCGGCCGGCACGTCGATCTCTGCGTGCACCTCGTAGAGGTCGTCTGGCGTAGGCATGGTCCAACTCTAAACGGGGGTGTCGTGGGGCTCCGCCCCTCTGGCCCCTCCTGGTACCGCCGAGAGCGAACAGCGGCGGCAGCGCGTCCGGCCCGCGGTGCGCGTGCCTACGATGGAAGCATGACGATCCCCGCACTGTCCGTCGTGTCCGCCACCGTGGAGCAGCTCGAGGGCGAGTTGCTCGTCCTCGCGGTGAGGCAGGGCCAGGACGGCCCGGAACTCCTCGCTCCCGAGCCCTACACGGTACTGACCGCAGAGCTTCCCGCCTTCGGTATCTCCGGGGCCGAAGACCAGGTGCGCCGGCTCCCCGATCGATTCGGCACCGCGGCGGGTCTCGTCCTCATGGGACTCGGCGCCGACACGGACCCCGCGGCCTTCCGTCGCGCCGCAGGCGCGGTGACCCGAGGGCTGGACGGCCACACCTCCATCACGTTCGCATTGACGGAGGAGACGGCGGAGGCAGCGGAAGCCGTCCTCGAAGGCGCGGCCATCGGCGCGTACCGCTACACCGCTTCCCGGGGCACCGGAACGCCGTCGGCGCCCGACCCCCTCGAGCGCGTCACGGTCGTCGTCCCGCCCGCCCTCGACGCCCCTGGCATCGATGTCGCCCAGCACGCTGCGGCGGTCGCCGAAGCCATCGGGCTCGTCAAGGACCTCGTCAACACCCCACCGAACGAGCTCTACCCGGCGACCTTCGCCGACGCCGCGCGGGCCGCCGTCGACGGCCTCGACGTCGAGGTCGAGGTATGGGACGAGACCCGCCTGGCGGAGGACGGCTTCGGCGGCATCCTCGGGGTCGGGCAGGGATCCTCACGGCCCCCGCGTCTCGTGAAGCTGAGCTACCACCCGGAGGCGGCTCGAACGCACCTCGCGCTCGTCGGCAAGGGCATCACCTTCGACAGCGGTGGGCTGTCGTTGAAGCCGCCGGTGTCGATGGTCGGCATGAAGTACGACATGACCGGGGCGGCCACCGTCCTCGCCGTCCTGGCCGCCGCCGCGCGCCTGGGAGTGCCGACGAGGCTCACCGCCTGGTTGTGTCTCGCCGAGAACCTCCCCTCCGGGACCGCGATCCGACCGAATGACGTCCTCACGATCCGTGGCGGTCGTACGGTCGAGGTCACCAACACCGACGCCGAGGGCCGTCTGGTCCTGGCCGACGGCCTGGTCGCCGCCGCTGAGGAGGAGCCCGACGCGATCATCGACGTCGCGACCCTCACCGGTGCCGCCGTGGTGGCGCTGGGCAACCGCTACACCGGGGTCATGGGCGACGCCGCGTTCGTGACCGACCTCATCGCGACCGGGTCCGGTGCCGACGAGCTCTTCTGGCCGATGCCGTTCCCAGCGGAACTCCGCAGGGTGCTCGACTCGGACGTGGCCGACCTCGCCAACGCGAAGCCGGGAACCACCGCGGGCGGCATGCTCGTCGCCGGGACCTTCCTCCAGGAGTTCATCCCCGAACGCACCGATGCCGAGGGCGTGGCGACCCGCATCCCGTGGGCGCACCTCGACATCGCCGGCAGCGCCATGAACGGCGACGCGGCGTACGGGTTCACCGCCAAGGGACCGACCGGTGTCGCGGTCCGCACGCTCCTCGCAATGGCCGAGGAGATTAGCCACCCGTAGTAAGGTCGATGGGGGCGGTTCGACCTGCCTCGACACCGCCGAACACACCACGACGGTTTCCGATCGACCACGAAGCACACACAAGGAGCAACGGAGTGTCCGAGCAGAATTTTGACCTGGTAGTCCTGGGAGGCGGAAGCGGCGGATACGCTGCGGCGCTGCGCGCTTCGCAGCTCGGCCTCACCGTCGGCATGATCGAGAAGGACAAGGTCGGCGGCACCTGCTTGCACCGCGGCTGCATCCCGACCAAGGCGCTGTTGCACTCCGCCGAGGTCGCCGACGCGTCCCGCGAGTCCGAGAAGTTCGGCGTCAAGTCGACCTTCGAGGGCATCGACATCGAGGGCGTCACGAAGTACCGCGAGGGCATCGTCGCGAAGAAGTACAAGGGCCTCCAGGGCCTCGTGAAGGCTCGTGGCATCACCACGATCGAGGGTGAGGGCCGTCTGGTCTCCCCGACGAGCGTGCAGGTCGGCGACGACCTCATCACCGGCAAGAACGTCATCCTCGCGACGGGTTCGTACAGCCGCTCGCTCCCCGGCCTCGAGATCGGCGGCCGTGTCATCACGAGCGAGCAGGCCCTGCAGCTCGACTTCGTGCCCAAGAAGGTCGCCGTGCTCGGCGGCGGCGTGATCGGTGTCGAGTTCGCCAGCGTGTGGAAGTCCTTCGGCACCGAGGTGACGATCATCGAGGCGCTCCCCCACCTGGTCCCCAACGAGGACGAGGCCATCAGCAAGGCTCTCGAGCGCGCGTTCCGCAAGCGCGGGATCGACTACTCACTCGGCGTCCGGTTCCAGGGCGTCACGCAGGACGACCAGGGCGTGCACATCACGCTCGAAGACGGCAAGACCATCGACGCCGAGCTGCTGCTCGTCGCCGTCGGCCGTGGCCCGTCGACCGCCGGCCTCGGTTTCGAGGAGGTCGGTGTCGCGATCGACCGCGGCTTCGTCATCACCAACGACCGCCTCGAGACGAACATCCCCGGCCTCTACGCCGTCGGCGACATCGTCCCCGGCCTCCAGCTCGCACACCGCGGCTTCCAGCAGGGCATCTTCGTCGCCGAGGAGATCGCCGGCCTCAAGCCGGTCGTCATCGAGGACATCAACATCCCGAAGGTCACCTACAGCGACCCTGAGATCGCTTCCGTCGGTCTGAGCGAGGCGAAGGCGGCGGAGCAGTACGGCGCCGACAACATCACGAGCTACGACTTCAACCTCGCCGGCAACGGCAAGAGCGAGATCATCGGCACGAGCGGCAACGTCAAGGTCATCCGGGTCAACGACGGTCCGGTGATCGGCGTCCACATGATCGGTGCCCGCGTCGGCGAGCTCATCGCCGAAGGCCAGCTCGCCGTCAACTGGGAGGCATACCCGGAGGACATCGCGCCGCTCATCCACGCGCACCCCACGCAGAACGAGGCGCTCGGCGAAGCATTCCTCGCGCTCGCAGGCAAGCCCCTGCACGCGCTGTGACGCGGCCCGAACACCCCAATAAGCTAAAGCACACACAACAGGTTTCAAAGGAGACAAGGTCATGAGCGAATCCGTCAGCCTCCCGGCACTCGGCGAGAGTGTCACCGAGGGTACGGTCACCCGCTGGCTGAAGAATGTCGGCGACACCGTGGAGGTCGACGAGCCGTTGCTCGAAGTTTCGACCGACAAGGTCGACACCGAGATCCCTTCGCCCGTCGCAGGTGTCATCGAAGCGATCCTCGTCCAGGAAGACGAGACCGTCGAGGTCGGTACCGCCCTCGTGACCATCGGTGATGGTTCGGGCGCGGCCGCAGCCGAAGAGCCCGCCCCCGCGGCGGAGCCGGCAGCTGAGGCCCCCGCCGCCGAGCCCGAACCTGCGCCGGCACCTGAGCCCGAGCCGGCTCCGGCTCCCGCCGCTGCTCCGGCTCCCGCTGCTGCTCCGGCTCCGACCGCTGCTCCGGCTCCGACCGCTGCTCCGGCTCCGGCACCTGCTGCCGCTCCGGCTCCCGCCGCTGCTCCGGCACCTGCTGCTTCCGAGCAGCCCTCCGGTGTCGTCAACTCCGGCTACGTCACGCCGCTCGTCCGCCGCCTGGCGAACCAGCACGGGGTCGACCTCAACACCGTCACCGGCACCGGTGTCGGTGGACGCATCCGCAAGGAGGACGTCCTCCAGGCACAGCGTGCCGGCAGCACGACCGACACCGAGACCGCAGCGGCACCCGCCGTCCAGGTCTCGGAACTCCGCGGCACGAGCAAGGCCATGTCGCGTCTGCGCAAGGTCGTAGCCGAGCGCGCCGTCGCTTCGATGCAGGGCACCGCCCAGCTCACGAGCGTCGTCGAGGTCGACGTCACGAAGGTCGCCGCACTGCGCACGGCCGTCAAGGACGAGTTCCTGGCCAAGACCGGCAACAAGCTCTCCTTCCTGCCGTTCTTCGCCCTCGCAGCCAGCGAGGCGCTCCAGACGTACCCGATCATCAACGCCACGGTCGACGGCGATCAGATCGTCTACCCGGAGACCGAGAACCTCGCGATCGCGGTCGACACCGAGCGTGGTCTCCTCACCCCGGTCATCCGTGACTCCGGCTCCAAGTCGATCGCGGAGCTCGGCGCGGAGATCGCCGACCTCGCCCAGCGGACGCGCGACAACAAGCTGCAGCCCGACGAACTCTCCGGTGGCACGTTCACGCTGACCAACACCGGATCGCGGGGTGCGCTCTTCGACACCCCGATCGTGTTCCTGCCGCAGTCGGCGATCCTCGGAACCGGCATCGTGACCAAGAAGCCTGTCGTCGTGACGGTCGACGGGGCTGACGCCATCGCCATCCGTTCGACGGTCTACCTCGCCCTGAGCTACGACCACCGGATCATCGACGGCGCGGACGCTGCACGCTTCCTCGTCCAGGTGAAGAACCGCCTCGAAGCAGGCGACTTCCGCGGCTCGCTCGGGATCTGATCGCAGCACGACCACCCGGGGATCACCGCCTCATCCGGCGGTGAAGACCTCCCGCAGACGCCAGCCCGTCTCGCCCCTCACCACGAGGAGCGTGACGGGCTGGCGTCGTTTCGGCGCAACGTCGTCCGTGGCCGCAGCCTCGGCCGTACCTCGAAGGACTGCCGCGTCGCCCTGGCGGTCGACGAGCTCCAGGGTCGCCGCCTCGATCGGTCCGATCCCGTCGCCGACCTGCTCCTCGTCCCCGAACGGCGATCCCGGTTCGACAGCTTCCCAGAGGCACGTTGCATCCGAACTCGAACGGCACTGGTCGCGTCTGAGCACGAGTGCGCGGGCGGCTGCGAGCGGATCATCGCCCTCCACGGCGTCGACGGCGTCTACGGCCTCGGCGGATGCGGCGGCATCGGCCTGCACGGAGGGGACCGGCGCAGGAGTGGAGGACCGGGGCTCCGGCGTCGAGGGCTGCTGCGAGCTCGATCCGGCGTCGGCGGTGCTCGGCGCCTCCGGCGGCAGGAGCACCATCGCGGTCGACGCCAGCACCACGGCCGCGCCTGCTCCGCCGAGGACCAGGCGACGGCGCGACGGGCTGCCGCGCCGCGCCTCCGGGCGGTCGGCGGCCGCGACGGGTGAGCGGCGACCCGGGCGCACGTCGAGACGCTGACGAAACCTCGCCGCCACGGGCGTGCGGCGTCTCGCCTCGGCGGCAGCACGTCTCGTCGGCGGCGTGGTCGCCCGCATCGCCCGGTCATGTTCGACGGCGGCACGGATGTCGTCGGCTGCGGTACCCGTCGGAGGATCGACGCGGTCCAGGAGGACCGGCAGGGGTCTCGCGAGGGCATGGATCCGTTGCTGCAGGCGGTTGGCGATCTCATGATCGGCGAGTCCTGGTGCGAGCTCCGCGACCCACGGCTCGGTCGTTGGCTGGTCGGCGGACGGCGTCGATCGCAGCACGCCGTCCATGAGTCTGGAGAACGCCGACCAGTCCTCGACGAACCCCGGGTCGGGGCGGCCGGTCCCGCCGCTGAGACCGGGTCGGTCGACGGCGACGGCCTGGGACCAACCGGCGAGGACCGGTCGACCGTCGGCGGCGAACGACACCGCCGTGGCCGCGATGCCACCGTGAGCGATGCCCGCGAGATGCGCCGCGCGGACGGCGTCGACCAGCGGAGCCAGGATGGTTACGGCTTCGCCCGGAGCGATCGACTCGCGGCGTCGCAACAACTCCCCCAGCGTGCCGCCGGCGAGCCGTTCGACCAGCAGGCACGGCAGACCGCCGGGATCCTCGGCGACATCGATGAGTTTCACGATGTGGGGATGGTCGAGACGCGACAGGATGGCCGTTCGGCGCCAGAGGCCCCGCTCGGCGGCGTCCGCCCTGGCGCGGAGCAGCACCGCATCGACGACGGTCGGAGCCAGGACCCCGCCGCCGCGACCGGCGGGATCGGCGTCGACGGGCACCGTCGAGTAGGCCGTCCACTCCTGGCCGGTGCCCAGGCGTCTGACGAGGCGACGGCCTGCCACGGTGACTGCTGCATCGGACGGATCGATCGACGTTTCCATACCCCGATCCTGTGACGTCCGGTATCCGCTGCCTCGGTCCACACCGATGGTTGTGGACAAGGAACCGGAGGGGTGCTCCTGTGGAGCACATCGCAGCATCACGACCCTCCGGCACCGGCTATCCTGGGTGTATGGCTCAGAAGGACGCGCCCCCGGCGGCGCAGAAGGAACCAGGGCGGATCAAGCAGCTCTGGCAGGTGTTCCAGCTCACCCGTCGCCACGACAAGGCGGCGCAGTGGTTGATGCTCGGTGGGTTCATCCTGCCGGTGCTCATCGGCATCGCCGTGGCGCTGCTGTTCTCCGCCGGCAACATCTTCGCGCTCGTCATGTGGATCATCGCGGGCGTGCTCGCGGGCATCCTGGCCGCGCTGTTCATCCTCACCCGTCGCGCGGACAAGGTCGTCTACACGCAGATCGAGGGTCGACCGGGTGCTGTCGGGCAGGTCCTCCGTGCAGCACCACGCTCGTGGCAGACGAGCGAGATGCCCGTCGCCGTGAACCCCAAGACCCAGGACGCGATCTACCGTGCCGTCGGCCGCGGCGGCGTCGCCCTGATCGCGGAAGGACCACGATCGCGGACCTCACGCCTGCTCGAGGACGAGAAGCGCAAGGTCACCCGTATCCTCCCGAACGTGCCGATCACGGTCTTCCACGTCGGCCCCGACGCCGACTCCGTGCAGCTCCGTCAGCTCTCCGGTGCCCTCCGGAAGGTCAAGAAGTCCCTGACCAACCCCGAGGTGCTCGCCGTGAGCAACCGCCTGTCGTCGTTCGGCACCCAGCTCCCGATCCCGAAGGGCGTCGACCCGATGCGGGTCCGCCCGCAGCGCGCACGCTGATCACCTGATATCGCGCGGAGTCTCCCGCGCAACCGCGACGGCCGCCCTCTCCGGAGGGCGGCCGTCGCTGCGTGTACCGATCGTCGACGCGGATTCAGCGCACGCGGAGGAGCACCGTGCCGGCGACCTTGTCGTGGAACCCGCGCTGGTCCGAGTCCCAGACGAGCGCCGGCACGACGACGCACAGGAGCACCGTCCGGACGACGGGTCGCCAGAGCCCGACCCACCCGCCCGTGAGCGGCATCAACCGCATGCCGCACAGGCGGTGACCGATGCTGCCACCGATCGTGGGGATGAACACGAGCTGCATGATCGCGAAGATGACGAGCGTCGCCGTGGCGTCGTAGGCGAAGAAGGCGACGGAGAGCACCACGGCGAGAGCCCAGTCGATCACGAGGGCGATGATGCGCCGCCCGACCCGCGCGACCGAACGGACGCCGCTCTCGGGAAGCCCGAGCCGTTCGCCAGGGAAGGCACTGGGAGGAAGCTCACCGAAGGTCCGTGGATTCTGCGGGGTCTGGGGCACTGTGCCATTCTATTCGGGCGGGGATTCTCGTAACATCCACGAAACATGGGTGTCATGGCGGGGTAACCCCCTCCCCGTAGTCTCACAGGTGGCTGCGCTGTGCAGCCTCCCTGTACCAACCCCATTTGGAGCCATTCACATGTTCAGTGATTCTTCCGAAGTGCTCAAGTTCATCAAGGACACCGATGTCAAGTTCCTCGACATCCGCTTCACGGACCTTCCCGGCGTGCAGCAGCACTTCAACATCCCGGCCAGCACCGTCGACGAGGAGTTCTTCACCGTCGGCCAGCTCTTCGATGGCTCGTCCATCCGTGGCTTCGCCAACATCCACGAGTCCGACATGCAGCTCATCCCGGATGTCTCCACCGCCTACATCGACGCCTTCCGTGCCGAGCGCACGCTCATCATGGTGTTCGACATCTACAACCCCCGCAACGGCGAGATCTACTCGAAGGACCCGCGTCAGGTCGCCAAGAAGGCTGAGAAGTACCTCGCCTCGACCGGCATCGCCGACACCGCGTTCTTCGCCCCCGAAGCAGAGTTCTACATCTTCGACGACGTCCGCTACGAGGTGAACCAGCACTCGAGCTTCTACTCGGTGGACTCCGAAGAGGGAGCCTGGAACACCGGTCGCGCCGAAGAGGGCGGCAACCTCGGCAACAAGACGCCGTACAAGGGTGGCTACTTCCCCGTCAGCCCCGTCGACAAGCAGGCCGACCTCCGCGACGACATCAGCCTCAAGCTGATCGACGCCGGCCTCATCCTCGAGCGCGCTCACCACGAAGTGGGCACCGGCGGCCAGGCCGAGATCAACTACCGCTTCGACACCATGGTCGCCGCGGCTGACGACATCCTGAAGTTCAAGTACATCGTCAAGAACACGGCTGAGCTGTGGGGCAAGACCGCGACCTTCATGCCGAAGCCGCTCTTCGGTGACAACGGTTCGGGCATGCACACGCACCAGTCGCTCTGGAGTGACGGCAAGCCGCTCTTCTACGACGAGAACGGCTACGGCGGCCTCTCCGACCTCGCCCGCTGGTACATCGGTGGTCTGCTGAAGCACGCTCCCGCGGTCCTCGCCTTCACGAACCCGACGGTGAACTCCTACCACCGCCTCGTCCCGGGCTTCGAAGCTCCGGTCAACCTGGTCTACTCGGCCGGCAACCGCTCGGCGTCGATCCGGATCCCGATCACGGGCACGAACCCGAAGGCGAAGCGCATCGAGTTCCGCGCGCCCGACGCCTCCGGCAACCCGTACCTCGCGTTCGCCGCGCAGCTGATGGCTGGCCTCGACGGCATCAAGAACCGCATTGAGCCGCACGAGCCCGTCGACAAGGACCTCTACGAGCTTCCCCCCGAGGAGGCCAAGAACATCCCGCAGGTGCCCGCGTCGCTCGGCGCCGCACTCGAGGCACTCGAGGCGGACCACGAGTTCCTGCTCGCCGGCAACGTCTTCACGCCGGAGCTCATCGAGACCTGGATCCAGTACAAGCGCGAGAACGAGATCAAGCCGCTGGCCCAGCGCCCGCACCCGTTCGAGTTCGAGCTGTACTACGGCGTCTGAGTCCCTTCAGCACCCCGAACCGCCCCGTCATCCTCCCGGATGGCGGGGCGGTTCCGCGTGATCGTGACGACGGGTGTGGCCGGCTCAGAGCCCGTAGAATCCGTGCTCGAAGACCGCGCGGGCTCGACGGGTGGCGGCGAGGTAGTCCTGCTCCAGGAGGCTCGCCGATCCGGTCGGGTACTCCAGCAGCCGTGCGACGCCCTCGAGCTGCAATCGGTCGCTCGGCAGCACGTCCTGGGTCTTGTTCAACCACAGGGTCATCGCCGAGCGGATCCGCGACGCCAGGATCCAAGCCTCACGAAGTCGGTCGGCGGACTCCCGATCGACCAGGTCCGCCTCCACCGCCGCGTCGAGTGCCCGGAGCGTCGACGTCGTCCGGAGCGCCGGGACATGGACTCCATGTTCGAGCTGCAGAAGCTGCACGAACCACTCGACATCGCTGAGCGATCCGCGGCCGAGTTTGAGGTGTCGGGTCGGATCAGCGCCCTGCGGCAGTCGTTCGTTCTCCACCCGTGCCTTGATCCGCTTCACCTCACGGACGGACTGCTCGCTGATGTCCGCCGGATAGCGGACGGTGTCGGCCACCTCGGTGAAGGCGGCGATGAGGTCCGGATCGCCGACGACGCCGGCAGCCCGCAGGAGCGCCTGCGCCTCCCAAGTGAGTGACCATCGCGCGTAGTAGTTCCGGTAGGAGTCGAGGGACCGCACGAGAGGCCCGTTCTTACCCTCCGGACGCAGGTCGAGGTCGAGGTCGAGCGGGAGGCGGGCGTCCTCGCTCAACCGGTTGAGCTCCGCGGCGATCGCGGCCGCCTGCCGTTGCGCGAGCTGTGGATCGACGTCCGGTAGCGCCCGGAACACGTAGAGGACGTCCAGGTCCGACCCGAGGCCCAACTCGGCACCGCCGTACCGTCCCATCGCGATGATCGCGAACTCGATGTCGGCTCCGAGCCCGCCGATACGGCGGACCGCGCCGAGGAGCCCGGCCAGCGTGGCCGTCGAGACATCGGTGAGTCCGGAGGCCAGCCCCTGGACGTCGAGCATGCCGACGGTGGAGGACATCGCGAGGCGCAGGACCTCGCGTCGTCGCACCGCGCGGATGGCCGCAGCTGCGGAGTCGGGCGAGTCGTGTCGTCGGAGGATCGCAGCGATCTCCTCGCCGAGCGCCGCCGACGACCTGGGGCGGAGGTCTTCATCGCCGGCGAGCCACGCAGCGGACTCCGGGATCCGGTCCATCAGCTCGCCGATGAACCGCGATCCGGACAGGACCCGGGTGAGGCGCTCCGCCGCACCCGAGGAGTCGCGCAGCATCCGCAGGAACCAGTGCGACTCACCGAGCGACTCACTGAGCCGTCGGAACGCGAGCAGGCCGTAGTCGGGATCGGCGCCGTCGGCGAACCATCCGAGCATGACGGGGAGGAGATGCCGTTGGATGTTCGCGCGTCGAGACACCCCGGCGGTGAGGGCGCCGATGTGGGCCAGCGCGCCGCGGGGGTCGACGAAGCCGATCGCCGCGAGCCGGGCCTCCGCCTGCCCGCTGGTCAAACTCAGTCCGCTCTCGGGCAGGGCGGCGACCGCCGAGAGCAACGGGCGGTAGAAGAGCCGCTCGTGCAGTTGCCGGACACCGTGCTTCGTCGTCTCCCACCGGGAGACGAGCGCCTGGGCGGTCGTCGCGAGCGTACTCGAGCGTGCCAGCGACCGGAGCGACGGCTCATCGCGCGGCATCATGTGGGTGCGCTGGAGCCGCGTCAGCTGCAAGCGGTGTTCCAGGACCCGGAGGAGCCGGTAGTCGTGCGCGAACTCCTGCGCTTCGGCGCGACCGATGTACCCGGCCGTGGCGAGGCCGTCGAGCGCGGCGAGGGTGCCCCGCTGGTGGACGGAGTCGTCGAGCTGGCCGTGGACCAGCTGCAGGAGCTGCACGGTGAACTCGATGTCGCGGAGACCACCCGGACCGAGCTTCAACTGGTAGTGGACGTCCTCCGCGGGGATGTTCTCGGTGACCCGCTCCCGCATGCGCTGGACCGACTCGACGAAGCCCTCGCGGGAGGCACTCCCCCACACCTTCGGCTGCACCGCCTCGATGTAGCGCGCTCCGAGCTCCAGATCGCCGGCGAGGGCCCTGGCCTTGAGGAGCGCCTGGAACTCCCAGCTCTTCGCCCACCGGTCGTAGTAGACGAGGTGCGACTCGAGGGTCCGTACCAGGGCACCCGCCTTGCCCTCCGGACGCAGGTTCGGGTCGACCTCCCAGAGGCTCGGCTCGAGACCGGCCTGGCCGAGACCGCGCATGGTGAGGACGGCGAGTCGGGTGGCGATCTCGACGGCGCGACCGTTGTCGAGGCCACCCTCGTCATCCCCCGAGCCCTCACCGACGAAGATGACGTCCACGTCGGAGACGTAGTTGAGCTCGCGCGCGCCGGCCTTGCCCATACCGATGATGGCGAACCGCGTCGCCGCGACCTCCTCACGCGGATAGACGCCGGGGCCCCGCACGCCGCTGGTCTGCGTTCTGGCGACCGCTATCGACGCCTCCAGGGCGCCCGCAGCGAGGTCGGAGAGGGCACTGGCGACCCGGTCGAGGACGATGATGGGATCGGGGGCGCAGAGATCGAAGAGCGCGACCTCAGCGAGCAGGCGGCGGTAGACGACGCGGATCGCATCCCAGGCCGGTTCCTCGACGATCTCCGCGAAGCCGTCCGCGGCGCCGACGCTCGCGAGCAGCTCATCGCGAGCTTCGCCGAGGGTCGGGACCCTCGTGACCGGCAACTCGAAGACCGACAACTGGTCGGGGTGCCGCAGGAAGAAGTCGATGAACCCCTGCGATGCGCCCAACAACCGGAACAAGCGTTCGGTCGACGCCTGATCGGCGAGGAGCCCGGCAAGCTCGTCCGGCGACTTCCGGCCGATCATGAGCACGCCGACCAGCGCTGCGTCGGGATCCGCCGCGACGGCGAACGACGGCGTGATGACCGCCGGGTCGACCGGGACGAGCGCGGCGAGTTCCTGCAGCCGATCCCGCGCCTCACCGAGACCGGTGAAGCCGAGCCTCGCGAGGGTGCTGAGTGAGATGTTCTCCCGGACCATACGACCCACCGGCCCCCTCGGTTAGAGCATCTCCAGGTTGCTGGCCAACTCGAACGGGGTCACCTGGGCGCGGTACTCCTGCCACTCCTGGCGCTTGTTGAGCAGGACGTAGTTGAAGACCTGCTCACCGAGCGTCTCCGCGACGAGCTCGGAACCCTCCATGAGGCTCACGGCGCGGTCGAGGCTGGCGGGCAGGGCGTTGTACCCGAGGGCACGACGCTCCGTGTCGGAGAGGGTCCAGACGTTGTCCTCGGCCTCGGGGGGGAGCTCGTAGCCCTCTTCGATGCCCTTCAGGCCGGCCGCGAGCATGAGCGAGAACGCGAGGTACGGGTTGGCCGCCGAATCGATGGCGCGGTACTCGACCCGAGCGCTCTGCCCCTTGTTGGGCTTGTAGAGCGGAACGCGGACGAGCGCCGAGCGGTTGTTGTGACCCCAGCAGACGAAGCTCGGCGCCTCCGAGAGCTTGTTCGGTCCGACGCCACCCCACAGTCGCTTGTAGGAGTTGACGAACTGGTTGGTGACCGCGGTGATCTCCGGAGCGTGCGTGAGGAGCCCGGCGATGAACTGTCGGCCCGTCTTGGAGAGCTGGTACTGCGCTCCGGCCTCGTAGAACGCGTTGGAATCGCCCTCGAACAGCGACATGTGCGTGTGCATGCCGCTCCCCGGCTGGTGGACGAGGGGCTTCGGCATGAAGGTCGCGTAGACGCCCTGCTCGATCGCCACCTCCTTCACGACGGTGCGGAAGGTCATGATGTTGTCCGCCGTGGTGAGGGCGTCCGCGTAGCGGAGGTCGATCTCGTTCTGACCCGGCCCGGCCTCATGGTGGCTGAACTCGACGGAGATGCCCAGGTCTTCCAGCATCCGGACGGAGCGACGACGGAAGTCGTGCGCGGTACCACCGGGGACGTTGTCGAAGTACCCGGCGGAGTCCACGGGCTCCGGACCGTCGACGCCGTACTGCGAGGACTTCAGGAGGTAGAACTCGATCTCGGGGTGCGTGTAGAAGGTGAACCCCATGTCGGCCGCCTTGGCCAGGGTGCGCTTCAGGACGTTCCGCGGGTCGGCCACGGCCGGCTGGCCGTCGGGCGTCGTGATGTCGCAGAACATGCGCGCGGTCGGGTCGATCTCGCCGCGCCACGGGAGGATCTGGAAGGTCGTCGGATCCGGGTGCGCGAGCAGGTCCGACTCGTAGGAACGGCTGAGCCCCTCGATCGCGGAACCGTCGAAGCCGAGGCCTTCGGAGAACGCGCCTTCGACCTCGGCCGGCGCGATGGCGACGGACTTGAGGGTGCCCACGACGTCGGTGAACCACAGCCGGACGAACTTGACGCCCCGCTCCTCGATCGTGCGGAGAACGAAGTCGCGCTGCTTATCCATCTGCCCCTCTTCCTTCGGCCGGCGGCCCATGTCTAGGCTACTGGCTCCGTCCGTCTTCGCGCTCATCAGCACGCCAGGCGGAGGCGTTCGACCGGTCCGTCACCACCAGGCGAGGACATAGATCGTCGTCCAGAGCGCGGTCGCCGCCCACAGCGTCGAGATCGCCACGGTCCTGACCCGCGAACCGCGGCGCGCCCCCTCCCAGACCGGCACCAGGCCCATGCAGCTGACGAGGAGCGCGATCGACAGCCACGGGAGGGCGGCCGGGACGCCGATCAGCCCGACCGCCGGGCTCGACAGGCCGTCGCGCACGAGCAGTGCGGCCGCACCCACGGCCCAACTCGCGCCGAACACCGGCGCGATCCCCAGGCGGAGTCCGGCCTGCACCGGTTCGTGTCTGAGCGCCTGGGCGAACAGTCGGTAGGCCCAAGCGATGGACCACCCGATCGCGACCAGGGCGAACAGGATCGGGAGCACGAGGACGGGCCACGGCCCGCCGATCCCGGCCGTGTCCGCCGACCACCTGGCGCTCGTCGAGACGTCGGCGGCGTCGATGACGGGGATCGCGGCGTCGTCGCCGGCGCACAGTGCCGCTCGGTGGCTCGAGGGTTCGCTCAGCCAGGAGCGGACCATGACCGACGCGCAGGAGCTGTTCGCCGTGGGGACCGCGCCGGAGCCGGGGAAGACCGCGGCGACGGCCGCGGTGGCCAGGTCGGTGGGTGGGGACGCCCAGGCGGCGTCCTGCTCGGGTGCACTGACGACGAGGAGGGGGAGGTCGAGTGGCGGTGGAGTGGGGCTCGCCGCCACACCGAACGCGGTACAGGCCGCCGCGGCGACGTCCTCGAGGAGGGTCGTCGTCTGGGGCTCGGGACCTGTCCGTTCGGTCGCTCCCGGCCAGGCGGCCGTCGAACACCCGAGCACGCGGCCGAGGACGCCACCCCGCGAGAGGTCGTCGACCGCCGCAGCGGCCAGCGGGTCGAGCGGGGCGCGGTGGCCGTCCGCGACGGTCTCCAACAGGACAGGCAGGGCCGCCTGGGTCGTCGGGTCGGACAGACCGTGCGAGACGAGGGCGAGCAATGCGTCGCCACCGATCGTCGTCGGCCGCGCTCCCCCTGTCCGGTGCGGGCTCGCCGTGAGCGCCTCGCTCGCCGCCGTCAGCCGCTCAGCCGACCAGGAGGTGTCGAGGATCGGTGCCGAAGCGGTCGCCGGTCCTGCATCACTCGTTCCGGTCTCCTCGGGGGTCGACGGAGACGGTGCGCGATCGTCGCCCCGCGCGCGGATCATGGAGAGCGAAGCTTCGACCCCTCCGGAGGACACGATCCCCGGCGCGCCCAGATCAGGTCCGTCGAGGAGGACCCCCTCGACGCCCTCCGGGTCGACGCCCGTCGCCGTGAGCGCGACACCGGCCGAGGAACCGACCGCCAGCAGGGTCCAGCGCGCATAGCCCAGTTCCTGCCGGAGGTCCCGCAGGTCCGCAGCCGCAGCCTGCACCCCGAAGTCGCTCGCCGAGAAGCCGTCCTCCTGCCAGGCCTCGGCACAGCCGGTGAAGGCGGCGGCGACGGCGGCGACCCGTTCCTCCCGGCTCCCCTCGGTGCCGAGCGCCGACCGGAACGCCTCGACCGCCGGATCGCATGCCAGCGTCGGGGCCGCATCCGCTCCGCCTCGGCGCTCGACGAAGACCACGTCGCGGTCGGCCGCGAGTCCACGCTCGACCGCCAGCGCGGAGACGTCGAGTTCGGAGAGCGGTGTGTCTCCGGCGAGGTAGACGAGGGGCATCCGACCGGTGTCCAACGTCGCCGGCACCACCACATATGGGAGCGTCGCCTGGGCCGATTCGGCCACCTCCCGCGAGATCGGGACGCTCAGCTCACCGCAGCGAGAGCCACCCGGCACCTCGACCACGCACTCGGCCGTGCGGACCTCGGCCCGAGCCGTCGGCGCGGCGAGCACCGGAAGGGCCGGCAGCAGGATGACGGCGGCCACGAGGACCACGGCCGTTCTCCAGGGCGCGCTGCGTAGCCTTTGCGGACGGTCGATCCTGTGCATGTTCCCCCCGCTCGAGCTTCATCGCTCGGCCCATCCTGGCGGAACACACCGCAGTGGCGGAAGAGGGCAGACCCGCACTCCCATCGCCACGCGAGGCGGGGGATCAGTCGTCGGCGGCTTCCTCGGCGTCCCACTTGGCGCTGTTCGCGCGCAAACGGTCGAGCGCGTGCGAGGCCTCCGCGGCCGTCTCGAAGGGGCCGACACGGTCGACGACGCTCGACTCGAAGCCGAACTCGACCTGACCGGTCTTCGTGTTGTACCAGTACTGCTCGGACGGTTCTTTGGCCACGGCACTGCTCCCCTGCTCGGTTAGGCTCGATCTTATGCCTTTCGACTCCGCAGGTCACCTGATCCCCGGCCTCGTCGGCCGTCCGCGAACGGTGCCGGCGACGATCGCCAGACCGGAGTACGTCGGTCGCGCGGCTCCGGCCGCTGACGACCGAGGTGACCTCTACACGCCCGAGGAGATCGAGCGGATCCGCGTCGCCGGGACCATCGCGGCCGACGCGATCCAGGCGGTCGGAGCGGCCGTCCGCCCCGGTGTCACGACGGACGAACTGGACGCCATCGGACACGCCTTCGTCGTCGGCGCCGGCGCATACCCGTCGACTCTCGGTTACCGCGGGTACCCGAAGTCCATCTGCAGCTCTGTGAATGAAGTGATCTGCCACGGCATCCCGGACGACACCGCGCTGCGTGACGGCGACCTGATCAACATCGACATCACGGCCTACCTCGACGGCGTCCACGGTGACAGCAACGTCACCTTCCTCATCGGTGACGCCGCAGAGGAGACCCGCCTCCTCGTGGAACGCACGAGGGAGGCACTGAACCGCGGGATCAAAGCGGTCGCGCCCGGCCGCCAGATCAACGTGATCGGACGGGCGATCGAGTCCTACGCCAAGCGGTTCGGCTACGGCGTCGTGCGCGACTTCACCGGCCACGGGGTCGGCAGGTCGTTCCACTCGGGCCTCATCGTCCCCCACTACGACGCGGCGCCGCAGTACGACACCGTCATGGAGGTCGGCATGGTCTTCACGATCGAACCGATGCTCACCATCGGGGCGCAGGAGTGGGAGCAGTGGGACGACGATTGGACGGTCACGACGCGGGACCGGTCCCTGACGGCCCAGTTCGAACACACCCTCGTCGTGACCGAACGTGGTGCCGAGGTCCTCACGCTCCCAAGCGGGATCGACACCACTGCAGCGCCCCGAGCGCTCTAGGCTGGACGACATGACGAATGCAGCTCCCCGGTCCGCCGTCGGCATCGACATCGGAGGGACCGGCATCAAGGGCGCGGTCGTCGATCTCACGACGGGTGCGCTCCTCACCGATCGGGTGAAGATCCCGACCCCGAAGGGCGGGGAGCCGAAGGACATCGTCGTGACCGTCCGCGAGGTGCTCGACAAGCTCTCACCCGCCTCCGACGGGCTGCCGCTCGGCGTGTGCTTCCCGGCGATCGTGCGCAACGGCCGGACGATGTCCGCCGCGAACGTCTCCGACGCCTGGATCGGCCTCGAGGCCGAGCAGCTGTTCGAGCAGGGGCTCGGCCGCGAGATCACCTTCGTGAACGACGCGGACGCGGCCGGATACGCGGAGACCGAGTTCGGAGCGGCGAAAGGCGCGTCCGGACTCACGATCCTGACCACCCTCGGCACCGGTATCGGCACGGCGCTCATCTACAACCGCACGCTGATCCCCAACGCGGAACTCGGGCACCTGGAGATCGACGGCAAGGACGCTGAGACCCGTGCGTCCTATGCGGTCAAGGAGCGCGAGGACCTCAGCTGGGAGAAGTGGGCCAAGCGCCTACAGAAGTACTATGAGCGTCTCGAGTTCTACTTCTCGCCCGACCAGTTCGTCGTCGGTGGCGGGGTGTCCAAGCACGCCGACCACTTCCTGCCGCTGCTCAAGCTCGACACCCCCATCATCCCGGCCGTGCACCGCAACAACGCGGGCATCCTCGGCGCGGCCTCACTCGCCGCCGGCCCTGCGGAACGCATCGCCTGAGCACGGCGGTCGCGCTGCGGCGGTGTCGTCGCAGCGCGGGCGCGGGGTGTGAACGGGTCGACCGGTACGCCGGGTTCTGTCCCACGGTCTCGCGGGTTTCACCGAACGGCTCGACGAAGTCGTGGCCGTACCGGGGGTGTGAACGGGTCGACCGGTACGCCGGGTTCTGTCCCACGCTCTCGCGTTTGGACGGCCATCTCTCTCGGGACGACGTTGCCGCCGCCCTCTAGCGGTCTACCCGGGAACTTGGCGAGCAGCCTCAGCGTTCCCTGTTGACCTTGCTCCGGACGAGGTTTACCGAGCCGACCGGGTCACCCCGGTCGCTGGTGGGCTCTTACCCCACCGTTTCACCCTGACCGTGGTCGCCCACGGCGGTCTGTTCTCTGTGGCACTGTCTCGCGGGTCACCCCGGGTGGGTGTTACCCACCGCCCTGCTCTGTGGAGCCCGGACGTTCCTCGGCACCGTGACCCGGAGATCGCGGTGACGCGACCGTCTAGCCGGCCCGTTCACGGAGTCGAGTCTACCGGCCCACGGCCGGCGCTCTGGACCGGGCGTGCTGCTCAGCCCGACCCGACGGGTCAGATGAGCCCGGACTCGTCCGTCCGCACGACGATCGCGGCGCACTCGGGGCACTGCACGACGTCTTCGGACGGCGCGGCGCGGACGGCCTGCAGGTCGTTGCCGGTGAGGGACATCTTGCAGGCGCCGCAGGTGCCGGCGCGGAAGAGGGCCGCGCCGATGCCACCGCGGGCACGACGCTGGTCGTAGAGCGCAAGCAGATCGGCGGGGATGCCCGGCGCGAGCGACTCGCGGTCGGCGATGAGCCGCGCCCGTTCCGCTTCGAGTTCGACGAGCTGCGCATCGCGCTTGGCGACGACCTCGTCGAGCAGCTCCTGGAGCCCGGCGCGCTCGGCGTCAACCTGCGCGACGGCTTCGTCGGCCGTCTCCACCCGCTCCATGACGTTCAGCTGAATCTCTTCGAGGTTGTTCTGCCGGTTCTGCAAAGAGGTGATCTCGCTCTGCAGGGCCTCGACGTCCTTGACGGAGGTCGACGATTGGAGGCGGTCGGCGTCGCGCTTCAGGCGGGCCTCGACGACGGCGACGTCGGACTCGATGCGTCCGAGCTCGGTCTGCGCGTCGTCGCGCACGCCGACGCGCTCCAACCGGCGGAGCCGAACGGTCTCGATCTCGGCCTGTAGCTGCGCGATCCGGGCGACCTCGGGGAGGTTCGACGCACGGTGGGCCGTGCGCTGCACGCCGGTGTCGATGCTCTGCAGGGTGAGCAACGTCTTCTGATCTGCTGGGCTGGCTTTCACGTCTGTTCCAAACTCTCGACTCATCACCCTACCGGCCGCGTCGACTCCTGGGTGACGACGAAATCCCACGGGTCGGTGCGCTGTCCGCTGACCCGGATGTCGAGCTCCGGGAGCTCCCGTCGCAGCGCGACGGCTGCGACCTCCAGCCAGAGTGACTCGCTCGCCCAGTGCGAGACGTCGATGAGCGCGGGCCCGCCGGCGAGGATCGCCTGCTCTCGCGCCTCGGACGCCGGGTGGTGGCGCAGATCCGCCGTGACGTACAGGTCGGCTCCTCGGACGGCGTCGTGCGAGAGCAACGAGTCGCCCGCTCCGCCGCAGACCGCGATCCGCCGGACCGGCTGGTCGACGTCGCCGGCCACGCGCACGCCGGTCGCCGTCGCCGGGAGGACCTCCGCGAGCAGTCGGGCGATCCGGCCGAGGGTGGTCGGTTCGGCCAGGTCGCCCACGCGGCCGAGGCCGGTCACCCCGTCGGGGGCTGGGACGACCGGGGCGGCGTCCAGCAGGCCGAGGCGGCGTGCGAGCACGTCCGAGGTGCCGTCGACGACCACGTCCGCATTCGTGTGGGCGGCGATCAGGGCCGCGTCGCCGCGGATGAGCCGCGCGATGAGCGCACCCTTGTAGCGGTCGCCCGCCACGGTCGTGACGCCACGCATGAGCAGCGGGTGGTGCACGAGCAGGAGCCCACCGGGCTCCTGGAGCAGCTCGTCGACCGTGGCACCCACGGCGTCGACCGCCAGCAGCACCCGCGCGACCGGCTGATCGGGGTCGCCGACCACGAGGCCGGGCGCATCCCAGTCCGATGCTCCGGACAGCGGCCAGAGCCGCTCGACGACGGCATTGACCTCGCGGAGTGTTCTCGTCACCCGGCAAGCCTACCGACGATGGACGATCAGGCGGCGGCGGGCATCTATGGTCAGTGCCGCACGATGAGCAGGACGGCGAGGGTCACCATCACCACGGCGATCGCGGCGTCGAGCACCCGCCAGGCGACCGGTTTCGCGAAGAGGCCCTTCAGGAGACGGGCGCCGAAGCCGAGCGCGGTGAACCACGCCACGCTCCCCAGCACGGCGCCGGCCGCGAACCACCACCTGCCTTGTTCGCCGTGCGTGTTCGCGATCGATCCGAGCAGGAGCACCGTGTCGAGGTACACGTGGGGGTTGAGCCAGGTGAGGGCGATCACCGTGAGTACGGCCGCCCGGAGCGAGGTCTTCGTCCCCGGCCCTTCGGCCGTGAGACCACTCGGTGAGATCGCTCGGCGGGCGGCGAGCAGCCCGTAGGCGACGAGGAAGGCGGCACCGGCCCAACGGAGGATGTCGAGGACGAGGGGGAAACGCTCGATCACGAACCCGATCCCGCTGACGCCGGCCACGATCAGGACCGCGTCCGACAGTGCGCAGACGAGGACGACCGGGAGGACGTGCTCACGGCGGATGCCCTGACGGAGCACGAACGCGTTCTGCGCACCGATGGCGACGATCAGCGAGAGGCCGAGCCCGAAACCGGCGAGAGCGTCTTGGATGGCGGTGGTCATGAGGCGACCGTAGAACACATCCGAACATGAGACCAGTTCACGTTTCTCACGGTCCATGAGAAACTCTGATGATGGACCTCCAGTTCGATCAGCTCCGCGCCTTCCTCGCCGCCGTGGACCGAGGCTCGTTCGACGCGGCGGCCCGCGAGCTCTCGGTGACGCCGTCGGCCGTCAGCCTGCGGATCAAAGCGCTCGAGCAGCACGTCGGCCGGGTCCTGCTCCTGCGGACGAGACCCATCACCACCACCGCGTCCGGCGAGACCATCCTCCGCCTCGCGCGGGCGGTGCAGCTCCTCGAGCGTGACGCCTCCAGGGACCTGCACCCGGACGGAACGGCTGGCGACGCCGCTCCAGCCGCCATCCCGATCGTCGTCAACGCCGACTCGCTCGCCACCTGGCTCCTCCCGGTGCTGGCCGAGCTGGCCGCCACGGAACCGGTCGCCTTCGACCTCTCGCGGGAGGATCAGGACCACTCCACCGCCCTGCTGCGGGACGGGACGGCGATGGCTGCGGTCACCTCGAGTTCGGAAGCGGTCCAAGGCTGTACCGTCCAGGCGCTCGGCCGGATGCGGTACCGACCCGTGGCGTCGCCGCGGTTCGCAGCGCGGTGGTTCGCCGACGGGGTGACGGCAGCCGCACTGGCCGATGCTCCGGTGGTCGTGTTCGATCGGAAGGACGACCTCCAGGACGCCTACCTCCGTCGCCGCGGTGTCGACCCGGTCGCCCCGCCCCGACACCATGTCCCGGCGTCGGCGGACTTCGCGACCGCGGTCCTCCTCGGTCTCGGCTGGGGCATGCTCCCGGATGCGCAAGGTGCGGCACCGGCCGCGGCGGGTGACCTCGTGGCCCTCGACGACGACGGCGTGCTCGACGTGCCGCTGTACTGGCAGCAGTGGCGACTGGACTCGCCGCTCCTCCAGACCGTCGCGTCGGCGGTCATCGCCGGTGCTCGCGAAGCACTCCTCTGAACGCCAGCCGAGAGCTCGGGAGCAAGGTGCGCGGACCGGGCGTGACGGTGCCAGGATGGAGCAATGGATATCGCGTACACAGCAGTTGCCCATGCCACCGGAGGCGGACGAGACGGACACGTCCGCAGTGAGGACGACCTCCTCGACTTCGACACCCGGCCCCCCAAGGAACTCGGCGGGAGCGGCGAGGGCACCAACCCCGAACAGCTCTTCGCCGCCGGCTACGCCGCGTGCTTCCTGAGTGCCCTGCACTCCGTCGCACGGAGCTCCAAGCTCGACACTACCGACGCGGCGGTCTCCGCCAGCGTCGGCATCGGTTCGAACGGTGAAGGCGGATTCGGCCTCGCGGTCGAACTCGACGTCTACGTGCCCAACGTCTCACACGACGAGGCACAGCAGCTGGCCGACCAGGCGCACCAGGTGTGCCCCTACTCGAACGCCACGCGCGGCAACATCGAGGTCACCGTCTCCATCGTCGACTGACGTCGCACCGCTCCCGCAAGCCCTGTCGATCGTCGTGCCCGCTGGCTAGGCTGGCGCGCACGACGATCGAGAGGAACGCACCGTGTCGGATTTCGGAGCAGTCGAAGGCATTCGCGACGAGGGCGCGGCAGCGATGCTGCCGGGTCTCCCCGATGATGCGGTGGAGGACGAACAGCTCGAGGACGAGGCACCGGAACCGACGGCTGCCGACGACAGCACCACTGCGGACTGAATCGCTGCCTCCTCGCCGCTCCGGTGGGATCGTCAGCGCGCCATGGCCGCGGCGATCACGCCGACGATGCCGAGCTGCATGACGAGCACGAGGCCAACGGTCAGGAACAGGGTGCTCCAGAGCACGATGTTCCCGAGCAGTACGCCCACGAAGGCGGCGACGCGACCTCGAGGTCGGTCCACCGGACGCGCCACGGCCACCCGTTCGGCGCGGGCGATGCGGGGCGTGGACATCGTGAAGGTGATCGGGCTGGTGTCCAAGTGCGTGGTCATGGGTCCAGTGTCCGTCGCGACCACCAGGGTCGGCATCGGACGATGAGACGATCATCGCGCCCGCGGGGTCATCCTCTGAGCTGACCCGCGTCCGCACCTGGGACCAGGGCGCCCTCCCCCGTTCGGCGGTGAGGCGGGCACGCTCCGCTCAGGAGGCCGTGAGACGGATCCCCCACGACAGCGACCACTGCTCCTCGGGTTCCAGCCAACGCAGACCGGTCCCGCTGTTCAACGCGTCCGCCGGAGCCGTCATCGGCTCGACCGCGATCGCCTGCACGGGACCCTCGGACGTCGGGAAATCGCGCGGGGTGTAGACCTGGACGAACCGGAAGTCGTCGTCCGCCCAGAGCTCGACCCCGTCGCCATCCGGAGCGGTGAGCCGATGCCTGACGGCTCCGTCGATCGCGCGGACGTCGCCGAGTCCGACATCGATCGCGAGGTCGCCCACGCGGGCGCCCGAGCGCAGGTCGTGGTCCGTGCCGTCGACGGGGTGGGAGGCGACCGGGATGCGCTGCTCGTCGGTCTCGAACCAGGAGTCGGCGGCGATCGTGATGGTGAGGTCCGCCGTCGAGACGCCACCGAGCGCGAGATAGGGGTGCGCACCGACGGCGACCGGTGCCGGTCGCTCCGATCGGTTCACGATCGTGTGGGTGACCCGCAGGCCGTCGTCGACGAGGGCGTAGGCCACCGAGGTGTCGAGGTGGAACGGATAGCCGTGCTGTGGGAACACCGATGCGAGCAGCGTGACGCCGCCGTCCGTGCGTTCCCCCGCTCGATAGCCGGTGTTGCGGAGCAGACCGTGCGAAGCGTTCCCCGTGGCAGCCTCGGTGACGTCGAGCTGCTGCGGCTCACCGTCGAGCGACCACCTCGCGTCCCGCACCCGGTTCGGCCAGGGCACGAGGATCAGGCCGCAGCCCTTCGGCGCGACGACGTCCTCGCCGAAGGATTGGACGAGTGAGCGCCCGCCGACGGAGAGTTCGCGCAGTCCGGCGGCGAGCTCGGTGACGGTCGCCCGGACCTCGCCGTGCGGACCGTGATGGCTGAGGCGGTACTGGACTCCGGAGACAGGCGACATGTCGTCAGCCTACGACGGCTGCCCTCCATGCGGCGTGGAACCCGCGCGCTCCGTCCACTGCTCGACAGCGGTGGCGATGCGGACGAGGCCGCGCTCGAGCTCCACGAACCCGGAGCTCAACGGGGCGAGCCCGATGCGGAGCCCGTCCGGGTGCCGGAAGTCGGGGATGACGCCCACCTCCCACAGCTTCGGGGTGATCTCACGGAATGAGGGATGGCCGAGGGTCACGTGGCCGCCGCGGCGCTCGGGCTCCCGCGGGGTCATCACCCGCACGCCGAAGGCCGCGAGGTGCTCGTCGACCCAGGAGATGGTGAAGGCGGTGAGTGCGAGGGACTTCTCGCGGATGGCCGGGACACCCGCGGTCTCGATGAGCGAGAGGGCGTCCTCGAGGGGCAGCATCCCGACGATCGGCGGGGTGCCGCTGAGGAATCGGCGCATCCCCTCCGCCGGCCGGTACGTGTCGGCCATCGCGAACACGTCGGAGGCCCCCATCCAGCCCTGGACGGGCTGCAGGAGCCGATCCTGATGCCGTTTCGCGACGTAGGCGTACGCCGGAGCGCCGGGACCGCCGCCGAGGTACTTGTAGGAGCACCCGACCGCGAGGTCGACGCCCCAGGCGTCCAGCTCGACCGGGACCGCGCCGGCGGAGTGGCAGAGGTCCCAGAGCACGAGGGACCCGGCGTCGTGCGCCACGGCCGTCAACCCGGCGACGTCGAGGAGGGCTCCCGACCGGTAGTCGACCTGGCTCAACACCACGAGGGCCGTCCGTTCGTCGACGACCTCCCGCAGCTGTTCTGCCGTGACGCCGTGGACCGGGTCGGCGTCGATCCACCGCACACGGAGACCGCGCTCGGCCGCGATCCCCTCGACCACGAAGCGATCCGTCGGGAAGTTCCCCACGTCGATGACGATGTCCTCGCGGACCGGTGCCGTCGTTCCGTCGGCGGTGCTCGCGTCCACGGCAGCGCGGATCAGTTTGTACAGGAGCACGGTGGTCGAATCGGCGACGACGGTCTGCCCGCCGGCCGCCCCGAGCACGGCTGCTCCGAGGCGGTCGCCCAGGGTCAGCGGCATCGCGAACCACCGGTCGTCCCAGGAGCGGATGAGCCTCGTGCCCCACTCCTCGGTGATGAACGCTTGCAGGCGATCCGCGGTGGCCCGGAGCGGCCGCCCCAGCGAGTTCCCGTCGAAGTACGCCGACACCCCGTTCGCGGGCACGAAGGCCGCGAGGTGCTCGGCGAGCGGATCGGCCGCGTCGAGCGCGAGCGCATCCGGACGGGCGGGCGTGACAGGGAGGGTGGCGCTCATGGTGCGACGCTAACCGGCCGCGATGCGTGCCGCAAGGAAGTGCACACCGTTCGGCTTGCTAGCGTTGCCGCATGCCAACGCTCCTGCACCTCGACTCGTCCGCCGATCTGGCGACCTCCCGCTCCCGCCGCCTGTCGCAAGCGGTGGTCGACGCCTGGCGGGATGCCGATCCCACCGGTGTCGTCGTCCGACGGGACCTGCATCTGGACCCCGTCCCGCACCTCGCGGACGCGAGCCTGCACTGGCCCGCCGCCGATCGGGAGCTCGGCGCGAACCCGCCCGCCGAGGCGGAGGCTCTGCAGCGCGTCCTACTCGACGAGCTCCTCGCCGCCGACATCGTCGTGATCGGGGCACCGCTCTACAACTTCTCGATCCCGTCGTCGCTCAAGGCCTGGATCGACCACATCCACGTCCCCGGCGTGACGTCGGCGGACACCGGTGCCCTGACCGGCAGGCCGGTCGTGATCACCACCAGTCGCGGCATCGCGTACGACGCCGGCACGCCCACGGAAGGGTGGGACCACGAGGTGCCGGCGCTCCGCACCCTGTTCGGTGGCGCGCTCGGCATGGACGTCCACGTCATCACGACGAGCCTGACCCTGGCCGACCGCGAGCCAGGCCTCGCCGGCCAGCGCGACCGCAGCGCGCAGGAGCTCGACGAGGCCCTGCGACTGGCGGCCGAGACCGGCACCCGACTGGCCGTCGCGACCGCCTGAACCCGAGATCCGTGCACCCGGCGCGGATCGGACCAGCCTGATCGTCGCCGTGCTCCGAACTCCTGTCGAACCACGACCAGGGAGTTGCACATGCGATCGAAGCATCAGACCGGCATCAACCAAACGGGGCGACGTCTCGTCGTCCTCGCCGCAGCCCTCGCCGGCATCGTCTCGGCCGCGGTGTTCCTCGCCGTCGCAGAGCTCGCCGCGCTGCTGTTCGCCCGCGGCAGCAGCCCACTGCTGACCGTCGGCTCCTTCGTCATCGACATCGTCCCGCGCTGGGCGAAGGAGTTCGCGATCGAGGCGTTCGGGAGCAACGACAAGATCTTCCTGCTCGTCAGCCTCGGCGTCGCCGTCGTGATCGCGGCAGCGGTCGCCGGGGTCCTCCAGCAGGTCCGACCGCCGCTCGGCGTCGTGATCCTGGTGGCGGCCGGCGTCTTCGCCGGAGCGACGACGGTGACCCGTGCCGGTGCGACGCCGCTCGCCGTGGTCCCGGTGATCCTCGGGCTCGCAGCCGGCGTCATCACCCTGATCCTGCTCGGCCGACGGCTGCCGAACCGCCGTGCGGCCGGAGCCGAGGCCCGGGAACGAGACGGGTTCGACCGCCGCGGCTTCTTCCGGGTCGCCGGCATCGCCGCCGCCGGTGCGGTCGTCGTGGGCGTCGGTGCCCGGATCATCAACGTGACGACCTCGTCGATCACCGCGGTCCGGGACGCGCTGAAGCTCCCCGCTCCGAAGTCGACCGTGACGATCCCGGACGGCGCCGAAGTGGACGTCGACGGCATCAGCCCGCTCTTCACCCCGAACGACACGTTCTACCGCGTCGACACCGCGCTCACCGTGCCGACCATCGACCCCGGCACCTGGTCGCTCACGATCGACGGCATGGTCGGCGAGCAGGTCCAGATCTCGTTCGACGAGCTGCTGGCCATGGGGCTCGACGAATACGTCATCACGATGACCTGCGTCTCCAACGAGGTCGGCGGCAGCCTGCTCGGCAACGCGAAGTGGCTCGGCATCCCCGTCCGCGACGTGCTCAAGCGCGCGATGCCGGACTCGAAGGCCGACATGGTCCTCTCGACGAGCGTCGACGGCTTCACCGCCAGCACGCCGCTCGAATCGCTGACCGATCCGAACCTCGACGCGATCCTCGCGGTCGCGATGAACGGCGAACCCCTGCCCCTCGAGCACGGCTTCCCCGTCCGCATGGTCGTGCCAGGGCTGTACGGGTACGTCTCGGCGACCAAGTGGCTCACGAAGCTGACGGTGACCACGTTCGACAAGGACGAGGCCTACTGGACGCCCCGCGGTTACGACGCGAAGGCGCCGATCAAGCTCTCCTCGCGCATCGACACGCCTCGCATCGACAAGCAGGTCACGCCGGGTCCCGCGAAGATCGCCGGTGTCGCCTGGGCGCAGACCGTCGGCGTCGCCAAGGTCGAGGTCAGCATCGACAACGGCGACTGGCAGAGCGTGAACCTCTCGACCGCCATCAACGACGACACCTGGGTGCAGTGGTGGATGGACTGGGAGGCGACCGCCGGGACGCACTACGTGGCCGTCCGCGCCACCGACAAGGCCGGGAACCTGCAGATCGAGGAGCAGGCGCCGATCGCGCCGAACGGCTCCTCCGGATGGCAGCGGACGCTCGTCCGCGTCGGCTGAGCCGACCGGCCCGCGCGGTCAGCCGCGCGGGTCCACCGGCTGGAGCTCCGCGATCTTCGGTTCGCGACCGTCGCCGGAGGACCGCCCGGTCAACCGGCGTCCGATCCACGGCAGCACGTGCTCGCGATAGTAGGCGGCCGTTCGGCGCTGGCGTGGGCCGGGCGGCGCCGCCGCGACGTCGTCGATCCCCCACTCCTCGGGCACCGGCACCCCGACGGCCGTGAGGACGTTGCTCGCCACGCGGGCGTGGCCGAGCGCGTTGAGGTGCAGGCGGTCCACGGACCAGTAGCGGAGATCGCCCAGCGGCTCGTCGGCCCAGTTGTCGACGAAGGTGACGCCGTCGCGCGGGTACCGGACGCGGACCGCTCGGGCGAGCTGCTCACCGCGGCGCGCGAGGAGCGAGCCCATCGGGATGTGCGCGGACGGGTTCGCCCCGCTCAGGAGCAGGACGTGCGCTCCCCCGCTGCGCAGCCGCTCGACCGCACCGTCGAGTCGATCGGCGACGCCGTCGATCGACACCCGAGGGCGCATGATGTCGTTCCCACCGCCGTTGAAGCTGACGAGGTCCGGCCCCATCGCGATGGCCCGATCGAGCTGCTCGTCGAGGATCGGGATGAGCTTGCGGCCACGGATGGCCAGGTTCGCGTAGGCGACCGGCTCGGTGCTCGACCGGGCGAGCCCGAGCGCCACGAAATCGGCCCATCCGCGCAACGAGCCGTCGTCGCGGACGTCGCCGTACCCCTCGCTGAAGCTGTCGCCGATGGCCACGTACCGCCTGAACCCGTGCTGCGTCATACCTGCACCCTACGCGCGACCGGGTGTCGACTCGGACGAGTCGTTCCGGGCCGGACGTCCGGCTCAGGCCGGTCTGGTCTCGCCGTCCGCGGCCGGCCGCCATCCGAGCGCCGGCCCGAGGGCGCCGGCGATGTCGGTGAGCAACTGCGTATAGTCGTCGGGTTCGAGGGTGAACGGCAACGCGAATGCGACCTCGTCCACCTCCTGGAACCCGGCGTGCTCGTGCAGTCGCTCCGCGATCTCGGCACTCGTACCCAGCAGGTCCTCGGCGAACAGCATGCGGCGCGGACCGTGCGCGACGCCGACGCGGTGCCGCCTCGACTCGACGTAGTCGCGGTACCGGCTGCGTTGCGCGGACGTGGCGGAGTCGGTCGGCATGACCACGAGGCCCTGCGACACGCGGGCCCGCGCGCCGTCGGGGTGCCGCTCGCGGAACAGCCTGACCTGCGCCGCTTGGTTCGCGGCGAAGTCGGTCGTGCCGTCCTCCGCCGCGATGACGCTGCTGGTGAGCAGGTTGAAGCCGTGCTCCCCGGCCCAGCCGGCCGAGCGGAGGCTGCCGGCGCCGTACCAGAGCCGCTCGGCGAGCCCGGCCGCGTGCGGCTCGACGCGCGAGGAGTAGTCCTCCTGCCCCTCGCGACCGGCGGTGTCGCTCACGACGTCACCGCGGATGAAGGACCGCAACCGCAGGACGCGGTCGTACCCGAGGTCCTCCTGCTCGAGGGTGGTGGGATACAGGGCGTCCTTGAACGCGTCGAACCGCATCGGCTCACCCGTGCTGAAGCCCGGCAGCAGGCGTCCGCCGGCCAGCACGTCGACCGTGCCGAGGTCCTCGGCCAGTCGGAAGGGGTTCTCGGCACCCAGCGGGGTCACCGCCGTCCCGAGCGCGATCCGCGTGGTGCGTTGGCTGGCCGCGGCGAGGACGGCGACCGGGGACGAGATGCCGAACTGCAGGTGGCGGTGTCGCAACCAGGCGCTGTCGAACCCGAGGTGCTCACCGAGATCGATGAGTCGCAGCGTGGACTCGTGCCCGCCCGCCGGATCCTCGGGGTCGAACAGGCCCATCGTGAGGAAGCCGAGTCTGCGGAGCGGTGCTGAGGATCGGGGCATACTCCGACCCTACGACGGCAGTGCGACAGGATGCGCCCTCGGCAGGACGTCAGCTCGGTGCGCCGAGCAGCACGGTGAACATCGCCCCGATGCTGCCGAGGATGAAGAGCATGGTGCCGAGCTGCATGGTGAGCGACTTGTTGCGGGACGCCGTCGGGACGTCCACCTCCAGGATCGGGCATCCGGACCAGCCCAGCAGCCCGATGCTCAAGCCGACGATGACGGAGCAGCACCACCACAGCACGCGGAGCCCCTCGGTGAGGATCGCGGGGCGCCAGCCGGAGGCGAGCAGCAGCCCCAGGGTGATCGCGGTACTCCCGACGGCGACACCGAACCAGACGGTTCCGGTACGCATGATGCGCTCGACGGTGCGCTCGGATGACATGAGGTCGTGTGACACGTGGTGCGGCTTTCTCGGGGTCCCGGATCCTGACACGGGCCGCGGCCGGTGTTCCCGCTCTCTCGCAACCCCGAACAGGATCCTAGACCCGCGAAAGCGGCGCGACGTCCTTTCCCTCGGGGCTTGCATCCGGAGCGGTCACGCGACACACGGCGTCCGTCGGGATCCGTTCCGCATCATGCCGACGGGGCCCGCGCCGCCCATCGGGCGAGCGACGCGACGAGGGCGCGATGCTCGGGAGCGGCGTACGAGCGCTCATCGTGTCCGAGGGCGTCGACGGCGATTCGCGCGGCTCCGGCCTCACGGACCCACACCGCGGGGAACCGCTCGCCGTCCACTTCGTGTTCGGCGACCGTCGTGCTCCGACCGATCGCCTGCAACCGCAGGTACTGCTCGTCCTCGATCGGCACGTCGGCGACCCGCCCGCCGTCGGGCATTGTGAGCCCGCGGACGACGGAGTGGCCGATCGGCGGATGCCAGGACACACCGGGAAGCCACATGGCGCCGATCGCCGGGGCCCACTCGGGATAGTCGCGGAGTGAGGCGAGCGCGGCGTGCACGGCGAGCACGCCGACGCCTCGGCGCAGCGCCTCGGCGAATCCCTCGACCGAGGCGGCAGGTGCCCGGCCGGACTCCTCCGACCGCCACGGGTCACCGGCGTTCACGATCAGCAGGTCGACGTCGGCGAGCCTGGTCATCGCGCGGTCGACATCCTCATCGACCTCGACCGCGAAGCCGGCGTTCCGAGCGATCTCCGCGAGGATCGGGCTCGTCCTCGGATAGGGGTGCCAGGGGTCGCCGTACCGACCCGTCCCCGTGGCGATCAGTGCCTTCACCGCTGCTCCATTCCTCGGTCGGTGGTGGATGTCGTGACGGCCTGCCGGGTCACGGGCTCGGGACGTCCAGCTCGTCGTTGGCGACGAGCCAGCGGAGCGCGTCCCTGACCGCATCCGTCGAGGTGTGCTTCGGTGCATACCCGAGCAAGGCGCGGGCTTTCTCGATGGAGACGCAGTGACTGCGCACCAGGTGCTCCCACGAGGTGTTCGAGTGTTCTTCGCTCGTGGTGGAACGGAACTCCTCCCAGGTGACCGGCGTGAGGCTGGCCGACCGCCCGAACCAGGATGCCGCCGCTTCGGCGAACCCGCGCACGGTGATCGCCGAGGCCGAGGTGACGTTGAGGTCCTCGCCGGCCACGCGGTCCCGGTGCGCCACCGCGAGCTCGAACGCCTGGGCGACGTCGTCGGCGTGGACGTGGTGCAGCATCTCGGCGCCGAGGCCTGGGACGCGCAGCGGCTGCCCGTCCGCGAGGATCCGCCAGACGTCGGGGTCGAAGTTGCCCATCGGGTTCACCGGCGCCCAGCCAGGCCCGACGATGTGGCCGGGGTGGAGCGACGTCGTCACCAGGCCGCTGTTGGCGGTCTCTGCCTGGAGCATCCGGGCGATGCGGTCCTTCTCGACGCCGTACTCCCCGAACGGCGGCGTCCCGCCACCCTCGACGATGGGTACGACGGCGCTCGGACCGTACCGCCAGATCGACCCGCAGTGCAGCAGGTGTCCGACGCGGCCGCGGAGGCCTTCGACGAGCGCCTCGGCGGACGGCAGGGTGAAGCAGACCAGATCGATCACGACGTCGCAGCCGAGCGCGGCGATCCGTGCCGGGAACGTCCCCGCCCGGTCTTCGGCCTCGCGGTCGACGACGAGTCGCTCGACGTGATCCCATTCCGAGGCCTCGGCGTAGGGCGCGCGCGTCCCACGGCTGACACTGACGACCTCATGGCCGGCCCGGACGAGTCTCGGAACGAGGAACGACCCGATGTGGCCCGTACCCCCGATGACGACGATTCGCATGATGATCCTCCGTTCGCGCACGCCGACGTCCTCGGGGCTGCGCCTGCACGGCAGGCTAGTCGAGTCGCGCGGGTGTTGCAGGACCTTGCCGCGGACGGCGACGGACGTCAGTCGTCGGCGGGGCGTCGCCGTTGCTGCTTCGTGGCCGAACGCCGTTGCTTCGCCGCGGTGTGGCGTCGAGCCGATCCACGGGTCGGGCGGGTGGGCCGACGAGGCGCGGCGGACGGCGCGAGCGCCGCGCGCAGGCGTCTGGCCAACGCGTCCAGGGCGAGCTCACGGTTGCGCAGCTGGGACCGTTCCTGCGACACGGTCACCGTGATGGTGCCGGCGACGAGCCGGGCACCGAGCTGGGCGAGGAGCCGCTCACGCTGCGCCTCGGAGAGCACGACGGACTCGGCCACACTCCAGGACAATTGGACGCGACTGTCCGAGGTGTTGACGTGCTGCCCTCCGGGCCCCGACGACCGCGAGAACCGCCACCGGAGTTCGGCGGCGGGGATCGTCAGCTGAGGCGACACCTCGAGGTCCATGGTGCAAGCGTCTCACGAGGCGACGGCGCCCCGGCGTCCACGGCGGCTTCCGAGCATCCGCCTCCTATCCTTGGGGCTGTGAACGCCGCACCAGCCGGACCCGGCCCCCGACGGGCCGCCGTCGTCGTCAACCCCTCCAAGGTGGATGTCGCCGCGCTCCGCGCCGCCGTCGCGGACGCCGAGGCGGTCCATGGACTGTCCCCCTCGACCTGGCACGAGACGAGCGCCGACGACGACGGCCGTGCCGCGGCCGAGGCCGCCATCGCGACCGCACCCTCCGTCATCCTCGTCGCCGGCGGGGACGGGACGCTCCGGGTCGCCGCCGGGGTCTTCGCCTCCACCGGCATCCCCCTCGCGCTCGTGCCGGCCGGGACCGGCAACCTCTTCGCGCGAGCGCTCGACCTGCCGCTGAACGACCTGCGTCGGTCGGTCGAGATCGCTTGTTCGGGGCGCGATCAGCTCGTCGACGTCGGTCAGGTGCGTCTCGGCCGTTCGGACGGCACGCACGGGGACGAGGTCTTCCTCGTGATGGCCGGCATCGGACTCGACGCGCACATGGCCGGCCACACCAACGCGTGGCTGAAACGACGGATCGGGTGGCTGGCGTACTCGGACCCCATCGCGCGGAGCATCTTCGGCAACCGCCAGTTCGACCTGCACTACCGCCTGGACGACCTCCCGGAGGCGACCGCCCGGGCGCACACGATCATCGTCGGCAACTCCGGGACGCTCACCGGAGGCGTCCTGCTGCTCCCGGAGGCGGTCGTCGACGACGGCCTTCTCGACGCCGTCATGCTCCGGCCGGGACGCGGCCCGGGGTGGACGAACATCGGCTACCGCCTGACCTTCAACCGGATGCTCCACCGCACGAGGTTCGGTCGGCTCGTCGGGCGGTTCTCGCCGAAGGTCCGCGCCATCAGCTACGCCCAGGCGACGTCGATGCGGGTGCGACTGGACGAGCCCCAGGAGATCCAACTCGACGGGGACTCCCACGGCGCCGTGACCTCGGTCGCCCTGACCAACCTCCACCACGCGCTGATCGTCCGGGTATCGGACGGCGCCGCTCCGCGTCCGCTCGCCGACTGACCCCGCGACCGGGCGCAGCGGGTCACTCCGTGGGTGCCGCGTCGGCGTCGATGGAGCCTGCGAGCCGGTCGATCCGCTCGAGGGCGCGGTCGAACACCGGCACGAGGTCGAACAGTGCCGGCTCCGCCCGGCGGACCTCCTCGAGCGATTCGTGGGCGCTGCGCACCGAACCGAGGTCGAAACTGACGTTCGTGCGCGCGCCGGTGATCGCGGCACGGAGGGCGCCGATCGCGACCGCCACGTCGGCGATCAACGCCGGATTGCCGTGCTCGGCCAACCAGGCGAGATCGTCGACGGCCTCGACGGCGTGTTCCCCGAGCCGCGCCGAAGCGGCGGCCGCCTCGATCGACGCCGCGCGGATCGCCTCGTCACGCTCCGGACCCCGTGGCCGCCGGAAGGCGCTGCCGAACGCGTGAGAGGCCTCCGCGTCGGCATCGGCCAGGCGGAGGGCGAGTGCTGAACGTGCCTCGGCCCTGGCGCGCAGGGCGGTGACCGTCGCCTCCGGATCGTCGCCGGATCCCGAGGTGCTTCCGCTCCGCTCGGTTCCGCCCGCCGACGCATGCTCCGGCTCCGTGTACCCCGCGACCATCGCCGTGAGGCCGGCGGCGATCGACAGCATGAGGCCGGACGCGGCACCACCGCCGGGGTTCCCCGTCGCCCGCCCCAACGCCCGCATCCACTCGGAGACGCTGGAGCGCTCCGTCGACACCTCGTCCTGCTCCGGTGATCCCGTCATGGAGACCATTCTCGCTGCGGTCGAGCGCCGGGCGGCAGGGCTTGCGGGGGTGCGTTGCGGCCAGGCTCAGCTGGAGGCGCGGACGATGAGCTCCGTCGGGAACTCGGCACGGTCCCCCGGGTCGGCGCCGGGTTCCGCATCGAGCACGAGCTGCACGGCTCGCGCCGCCATGGCCCGCATGGGTTGCCGGACCGTCGTCATCGGCGGGGGCATGAGCCGGGACTGCGGGAGATCGTCGAACCCGACCACCCGGACGTCGTCGGGGATGCGCAACTGCAGTTCCTCGACCGCCCGGTAGACGCCGTACGCCATCTCGTCGTTGCAGCTGAAGACGCCGATCGGCAGCCCGCCCTGCCGCAGCAACCGACGGACGGAGACGAACGCGCTCTCGGAGGACCAGGGCGACGAGATCTCCTCGACCGTCGCACCCTCGGCGAACCGCTCGACCGCGGTGCGGAACCCCGCCTCACGCGCACGGCCGAACCGGTACTTCGGTCTCCCGGTGATGATCAGGAACCGCCGGGTCCCGCGACGGGCGAGGTGCCGACCCGCGTCGAAGCCGCCCTGCCAGTCCGTCGAGCCGACGCTCGGCAGGCTTCGCGCGGGCTCGGCACGCGGGTCGAGCAAGACGACCGGGATATTCGCCGAAGCGAGGATGTCGAGCTGCGAGACGTTGGGGCGGATCAAGCACACGACGACGCCGGCCGAGCCGCGTGCCCGCGCGCGGTTGGGCCAGTCGTCGACCATCGAGTCGCTCTCCGGGGTGAGCACGAGGTCGTAGTCGGCAGCGGCGGCCGCCCGCCGGACGCTGGTGACGACGGTGTTCGCCCAGGGATCGTCCCATTGGCTCATCGCCAGGTCGAGGAGCCGAGGCACGGACCGCGGCCGGCCGCGCCGCTGTGCCGATCGGTCGTACCCGAGTTCGAGCGCGACCGCGAGGATGCGGTCCCGGGTCTCGGGGGCCGCGTGGCGCTTGCCGGACAGGACGCGCGAGACGAGGGAAACCGAGAAACCGGACCTCGCAGCGACGTCTGCGAGCGTCACCCCCCGATCATCTTCGTGATCGGGCGTCGTCGTCATGTCCCCATCGTCTCGCACGTGCGGCCCGCGCGCCCGCAACCCGCTCAGGCGTTACTCGCCGTCAGCACCCTGAGTTCGGTCATCCGCGGGGTCTCCTCCCCCGACGGGGCGACGATGGTGAACCGTCTGACGCCCCAGCCGGCGGTCGTCGGGGGCAACGGAATCTCGACCCAGGCCCGGTCTCCATCGCGTCCGCCGAGCTGCTCCTCAGCGACCAGGCCGTCGATCTCGATCGCGAACCCCCGAATGTCGTCGGCGGGCAGCCACGAGACCCTGACGACGCGCGCCAGCAGGTGCGGGTCCACGAGGGTGACCGACATCCGGTCCGAGGTGCTGCGCCACCGGACACCGCCCGCTGCTCCTGAGCGGGTCGACGCGCCTCGGAACCCGTGATCGGCCTCCGGTTGTTGCTCGCCCAGCGCGACGCGGTCGACCGTCCGTCCGTCGAGCGTCGCGGCGATCCGGTCCCGATCGGCCAGACGCGCACGGCGCTCCTCGACGGACCGCTGGTCCGAGCCGGCGGCGACGGGGAAGCTCACGGTGTACCTCGCGTCGTGGAGTCCGGCGAACGGCTCCAGCCGGATCGGTCCCCGATCCGAGTCGACCAGGAAGGAGCCGTCCGCATCGCGGCGGGGCACGGACGACCGCGGGATGATCGGCGCCGTGGCGAGCGGGGTGAGCGGGCCGACCGCCGTGTGTGCGGCGCGCGGTCGGTCGGCGATGACCGTCTCGGCGTCGAGCGCCGACCCGCGTACCGCGAGGACGGACGGACCCCAGAGCAACGCCGTCCAGTCGGACCCGTCGGGGAACGGTTCCGACCGTCCGCTCATCCCGAGCTCGAACGACACGACGTCTCCGTCCTCCCACCCGCGGTCCAGGACGAGGTGCCCGCGGTCGACCGTCGCCTGGATCTCGATGCCGTTCACCCGCACGAGCGGCACCGAGGCGGTCCACCCCGGCACGCGGATGTGTACTGGGAACCGCCTGCCCCGCTCGAGCCGGAAGGTCAGTGCCACCAGGCCGTCGGATGGGAACGCGGTCTCCTGCTCGAGCACGAGGCCGAGCTCCGGGATGCGGACGGTCGACGACGCGAAGAGCTCCACCGACACCGCCTCGCCGTCGAGCCGGTACAAGGACTCCCCGTGTTTCGCGTGGCTCTCGAGCCCCGTCCCGACGCAGCACCAGAAGCTGTGCTGCGGCGCGGAGTACACGCGGTAGTGATCCGGCCGCATCGACGTGAAGTAGACGAGACCGCCGTGTCCGGGATGCTGCGCGGACAGGAGGTGGTTGAAGAGGATGCGCTCGATCATGTCGGTGACGTCCGGATCGGCCGCGTCCGCGGTGAGCCGCCTCCCCAGCTTGATCAGGTTGTAGCTGTTGCAGGTCTCGGGGCCTTCGCGGTCCTCCGACATCGGCGTGAAGTCGTCGACGGCGTGGAAGTGCTCACGCACGCTGTTGCCGCCGATCGCCACCGACCGGCGCGTCACGATGGTCTGCCAGGCGAACCGGGCGGCCCGCCCGAGCGCGGGATCACCGTTGCGAGCGGCCAACGCGGCGAAACCGACGAATTGCGGGATGCGAGTGTTCGCGTGCAAGCCGGTCAGTTCGTCGGAGGAGCGCGACAAGGGGCCGCTGAGGGCTGCGCCGGTGAAGCGAGCCGACATGGCGAGGTGGCGCGGGTCTCCCGTCAGGTCGAACAGATCGACGTAGGCCTCGTTCATCCCGCCGATCTCGGTCTCGAGCATCAGCTGGAAGTGCTCCTCGTCGATGCCGGACGCCAGTGCCTCCCACCAGTCCGCCAGGCGCACGACGACGTCACGGGCCGCCTGGTTCCCGGTCAGGCGCGCGGCGTCGATGAGGCCCCCGTACAGCTTGTGCAGGTTGTACCAGGGCACCCAGCGGTCGCCGCCGAAGATCGATGCCGTGATGCCCTCCGCCACCTCCGCCCACAGTTCGGCGCTCCTCGGGATGCCGCCGACGTATCCCGTGCCGAGGTGGGCCTGCGCACGCGAGAGCTCTGCGACCGTGTACGCGAGCCGCGACGCAAGGACCTCGTCGCCGGTCGACGCCACCATGAGGGAGCAGGCCGAGAGGTAGTGACCCGCGGTGTGGCCGTCGAGCCCGCGCCGCTCCCAGTCGTCGTAGGACGCGGCGCGAGTCGGGAGTCCGGCCTCGCGGAGGAACGGAGCGAGGAGCCGGTCCGGTTCGAGGGCGTGAAGATAGGCACGGTCGGCCTCCTGCGCCTGCAGGAGCGGGCCCCCGGTGAGTGTCACCTGGGAGACGGGGATGAACGGCATGGCTCACCGACCTCCCGTCGGGGCGACCGCGAGGCCGTCGACGCGATCCCCTGTACCGAGTCGGTGCCAGTCCACCCTGAGGCTGCGTGGGCCGGTGAGGACGCGCCGCGCACCGGTCACCTCGATCGTCCGGGCGACAGGCCGGTCGCCGGCCGAGGGACCGGCTGACAGCGTGGACCTGCCCGGCTCGACGATCCGCCGGCCGTCGACCCCGGTGAACGAGAGCCGGTCGGCGGACACGGTGAACCGGACCGTCGCCGTCGTCCCCGCCGCGAGGTCGATGCGCGCGAACGCGAGGAGCTCGACGGCGGGCCGGACGACCGAGGCGACGAGGTCCGTGCCGTAGAGCTGGACGACCTCGACGGCGTCCGTGGCACCGGCGTTCTCGACCGTCACGTCCACCAGGAGTTCTCCGTCAACGGCGAGTTCCGGGGCGGCCTCGAGCGAGCGGTAACGGACGTCCCCGGCGGTCAGTCCGTGACCGAACGAGTAGAGCGGCGTGGGATCGAGCACGCTGATCCCCCGCGACGCGAGGCCGAGTGGTGGTTGCAGCGACGTGCCCGACATGGCCGGTGACCGAGGGATCTGGACCGGGAGCCGTCCGCTCGGCGCGACGCGTCCGGAGAGGACACCGGCGACGGCTGCGGCACCCTCCTGGCCGGGGAAGAACGCCTGCACCACCGCATCGGCGGTTACGTATTCGCCCAGCGCGTACGGGCGTCCGGACAACACGACGAGGACGACCGGTGTGCCCGTCGCGAGGACGGCGAGCACGAGCTCGTGCTGTCCACCCGGGAGCCGGAGGTCCTCGGCGTCGCACCCTTCGCCGGAGGTGCCGTCGCCGAAAAGGCCGGCGATGTCGCCCACGGCGAGCACGACGACGTCGGCCTCGGCCGCCGCCTTCACGGCCGCCGGGATGCCGGCACGGTCGGTGGTGGTGATGCCGCAGCCCTCCTCCGACACGAGGTCGGCACCCGGGAACTCCGTGCGCACCGCGTCCAGCAGGGTCGGGATCGCGATCCCGAGATCGTGGCCCGGATGCTTCGACAGGACGTGGTTCGGGAAGGCGTAACACCCGACGAGACTGCGGAACTGGTCGGCGGCCGGGCCGATCACGGCGATGCGTGACCGCGCGTCCAACGGAAGCGCGCCGCTGTTCCGGAGGAGCACGATCGACTCCTCGGCGAGACGGGTCGCGATGGCGCGGTTCCGCGGACCGTCGAGGTCGGTCGCCGCGGCGTCCTCCGGCACCAGCGGTCCCCCGTCGAGCAGGCCGAGCTCGACCTTCTGCCGCAGATGCCGGAGGACAGCCCGGTCGACGAGCGCTTCGCTGACGGTGCCGTCCCGGACCGAGCCGACCAGAGCGGCGCCGAACCCGACGGTCTCCGGGAGCTCGACGTCGATCCCTGCGGTGAGGGCGAGGGCTCCGGCTTCCGCTGCACCCTCGGCGACCCGGTGCATCGTCGCGAGGAACGGGATGGCCCAGTAGTCGGCGACCACGGTGCCGTAGAAGCCCCACGCGTCGCGCAGGACGCCCGTGAGCAGCTCGACGCTCGCTCCAGCAGGGACACCGTCGAGGTCGGTGTACGCGTTCATGACGCTCCGCGCGCCGCCGAGCCGGATGGCGGTCTCGAACGGGGGCAGCACGACGTCGGCGAGCTCACGATGTCCGATGCTGACCGGACCGTGGTTCTTCGCCCCGCGCGAGGCGGCATAGCCCGCGAAGTGCTTGAGCGTCGCGATGACGCCCGTACGCTCGAGCCCGCGGACGTAGGCGGCGCCGAGCTGACCGACGAGGTACGGGTCCTCCCCCAGCGTCTCTTCGACCCGCCCCCAGCGGTAGTCGCGCACGACGTCGAGGACCGGCGCGAGTCCTTGATGGACCCCGACCGAGCGGAGGTCGTCGCCGATCGCCTCGGCCATCCGTTCGACGAGGTCCTCGTCGAAGGTGGCGGCCCAGGCGAGCGGCGTCGGGAACGCGGTCGCCCCGTACGCGGCGAAGCCCGTCAGACATTCCTCGTGGGCGATCGCCGGGATGCCGAAGCGGTTCCCGTCGACGACCTGCTGCTGGAGCTCGCGGAGTCGGCGCACCCCGTCCGGCACCGTCACCGGTTCGGTCCCGAAGATCCGGGTGAGCTGCCCGAGCCCGCCGACGAAGCCGTCGTCTGTGGGAGATGACACCGTCTCAGCGGCTGCGGTGGTCTCGGTCGCCTCGACACTCGGGGCGAAGTCACCTCCGGAGTCGGTGAACCACACCGAGCCGAGCTGCGCCACCTTCTCCTCGAGGGTCATCGCTTCCAGGAGCGCCTGCGCCCGCTCCACCGGAGCGAGACGGCGATCGTTCCAGCGACCCCGCTCGACCGGCCGCGTGGCCGACCGGGGGCCTTCGTGTTGCAGGGTCATCCCTTGAACGCTCCGTCCATGATCCCCGTCACCATGCGCTTGCCGACGAACACGAAGGCGATGAGCAGCGGGATGGTGGCGAGGAACGAGCCGGCCATCGCGAGACCGAGATCGATCGACCGCTGCGACTGCAGTGCCTTGATCGCGATCTGGACGGTGTACATCTCGGGCGACTTCAGGACGATGAACGGCCAGAGGAAGTCGTTCCAGGACCCGACGAACCCGAGCAGCCCGAGCACGAACGCCGCGGGACGGATGACCGGGAAGACGATCCGCCAGAAGATCTGCCAGGTGTTGGCACCGTCGAGTCTGGCCGCCTGCAACAGCTCGTCGCTGACGGAGCTCGAGATGTGCTGCCGCATCCAGAAGATGCCGAACGCGCTCGCGAGCCCGGGGACGATGAGCGCCTGCAGGGTGTCCACCCAGTCGAGGGCGCTGATGATGAGGTACTGCGGGATCACGCTGAGCTGCGTGGGCACCGTCATCGTGAGGACCACCAGGATGAACAGCGCGTTCCGGCCCCGGAACTCCAGTTTCGCGAAGGCGAAGCCGGCCAGCGCGCACAGCAGCGCCGAACCGACACCGATCGACAGCGCGACGATGAGGCTGTTGATCATCGACTGGACGAACGGCACCGTCTCGAGGACGAGTCCGACGAGGTGGAACAGGTTGTCGCCCGGGTACAGCCGCGGCGGCAGGGTCGTCGCCGTAGCCGAATCCGTGGTGGCGACCACGAACATGAAGTACAGCGGGAACATGCTCACGATGACGGCGCAGACGAGCAGCACGTAGGTGTACCACGGGATGCGGCCGATCCGGCCGCTGTTCCGCTTCCGGCCGGCGGCGGTCGCGCTCGCCTGCAGCTGGGTGGAGTTGAGCGTCTCGGACATCAGCGTCCTCCTCGGGTTCGGGTGGACAGGAAGAAGTTCAGCAGGGCGACGAGTACGACGATCACGAACAGGGCGACGCCGATCGCCGACCCGTACCCGAACTCGAACTGGCCGAAGCCCTGCTCGTACAGGAACAGCGTGAGGGTCTGACACTGCCGGGCCGCACCACAGGTGAGACCGGTGGCCGGATTGACCAGCAGCGGTTCCGTGAACACCTGGAGCCCGCCGATCGTCGAGGTGACGATCGTGAAGACGATGATCGGCCGGAGCGACGGGATGGTGATGTAGACGAACTGCTTCCAACCACCCGCACCGTCGACCGCGGCGGCTTCGTAGACATCCCGCGGGATCGCCTGCAGGGCCGCCAGGTACAACAGGGTCGTGTACCCCGTCCATCGCCAGACGACCATCAGAGCGACGAGGAACCAGGAGCCGACCTTGTCGTTCAGGAAGTCGACATGGTCGCCGCCGAAGAAGCTGATCAGGTAGTTGAACAGGCCGTAGTCGCGGTCGAACAACTGGGCGAACACGATCGTGGTCGCCGCGACCGAGGTGATGTACGGCACGAGCATGGCCATCCGGAAGCCGGTCGCGAAGCGCAGCCGCACGTGGTTGAGCAGGTGCGCGAGCCCGAGCGCGATGACCAGTTGCGGCACCGTCGAGATGATGAAGATCGCGAAGGTATTGAGCATCGCGTTCCAGAACCGGGGGTCGGCGGCGAGTCTCGTGAAGTTGTCGAAGCCGATGAACGTCTGTTGCCCGATCGGGTTCCAGTCGAACAGGGAGACCACGAAGGTGAACAGGAGCGGGATCAGGCCGAAGACGGCGAAGATCAGGAAGAACGGGGCGATGTAGATGTACGGGGCGAAGCGTTCCGGCAGCGTGTTGCGGATCCGCGTCCCGATACCGGGGGGCGACTGCTTCGGCAGCAGCCGGGGTGGGGCGATGAAAGAGGTCACGATGATCCTTCGGGGGCGTTCCGGCGTGCTGCTCGGCCGGAACGCCCCGGGTCGGAGCGGAGGTGAGGACGGGGGTCGGGTCAGTCGCCGAGGGCGTCCTTCACGGCCTTCATCGCGACGTCCCACGCCTTGTCCGGTGGGGTGTTACCCGCCTCGACGTCGGTGACGGTGTTGATCATCGCCGAGCCGATCGTCGCGGTCTCCGGACCGTTGAAGAACGGCTTGAACTCCTGCAGGGACTTGCCGAGCACGTCACCGATCTTCGAGTCGCCGAAGAACGGGTCGGTGTAGTCGGCGATCGCCGTCGACTCGTACGCGGAGACCGTGCTGGGCAGGGCGCCCGTGTCGGTGAAGTTCTTCAGCTGCGACTCGGGTGACTGCATCTCCTTGATGTAGGCCCACGCGGCCTCCGGGTTCGCCGCGCGCTTCGGGATGGCGAGGTAGCTGCCACCCCAGTTGCCGGCGACCTTGGGCACCGTCGTCACGCGCCACTGGCCCGAGGTGTCGGGCGCGTCCGTCTTGATGCTCTTCAGCATCCAGGAGGGAGCCGCCATCGCGGCGAAGGCGCCGTTGGTCTTGCCCGTGCTCCAGCCGGTGGAGAAGGCGGGGACGTTCGCGGTGATGCCGGCCTCGATCGCCTTGATCGAGATGTCGAACGCCTCCCTCACCTGCGGGTTCGTGTCGTACACGAGTTCGCCCTCCGGCGTGTAGTACTTCTCGTCGACCTGGTTCACGGTCTGGAAGAAGACCGAGGTGCCGGCGTTGTCGAGGAACGGCTTCCCGGTGGCGGCGACGTACTGCTGCCCGACGGAGATGAAGTCGTCCCAGGTCGGCCACAGCGCTGCGACCTCGTCCGGGTCCGACGGCAGGCCGGCGGCCTCGAAGAGGTCGGCACGGTACGCCATCGACATCCCGCCCACATCGGTCGGGACCCCGACGACGGCGTCGTTCTGGGCCACCGCCTGGTTCCAGACCCATGGCAGGTAGTCCTTGGAGATGTCGTCGGCACCCATCGTGCTCAGGTCGACGAAGTTGTCGGGGTTGGCGACGAAGTTCGGCAGGTCGTCGCCCTGGATGAGCACCAGGTCGGGGACCTTGCCGCCGGCCAGCGCGGCGGTGAGCGCCTGGGCGGTCTCCTGCGTGCTGCCGACCTCGGTGAGCTTGACGGTGATGTCGGGGTGCGCTTCCTGGTACTTCTCGACATCGGCCTTCTGGTTGATGCCCGTGAAGGACCAGAACTGGAAGGTCTTGTCATCGCCGCCGCCGGACCCGGAACAACCGGTGACCAGGGCGCCGACCATGACGGCGACGGTTGCTGCTGCTGCAAGACGGAATTTCACTGGAAATCCCCCTCCTATGCGGGATCGTGTTCCGCGGTGTCGCGCTACGTTGCGGTCACCGGCCGGAGAGCGATCTCCGGCTCGCGCCGATGTCGACTGGATCGGGAAGCATCCGGACCGTTCGGGCGTGGTGATCACCATAGGCAGCGGGGTTCCGGGGCACCAGATCAATATTGCGCAACTCGGAGACCGCTCTCTCGGACTCTGCGATGCTCGTTGCCAGACCACCGGCAGGTGGACGATCGCAAAGGAGCGAGGATGCGCAAACCGACCCTGGTCGACGTCGCCCGAGAGGCCGGCGTCTCCCGAGCGACCGCTTCGCGGGTCCTCGCCGGTGCCTCGACGGTCGACGCCTCGATGGTCGTCGCCGTCCGGGAGGCGGCTGTGAAACTCGCCTACCGGACGAACGTGGCAGCCCGATCGTTGGCCGGTGGCCGGACCGGCGCCGTCGCGATCGTGCTGGCGGCCGGCGAACTCGAACCGTTCTCCGGATCGTTCGTCGCGGCGCCGCTCAAAGGTGCGACCGCAGCGCTCCTCTCGGCGGCCCAGCAACCCGCGCTCTTCCTCGCGGACCCGCACCAGCTCGACGCGCTCGTCGCCTACCTGGCAGCCCACTACGTGGACGGGGCGGTGGTGATCCTGCAGCACGAGATCAGCACGATCACCCAGGCGCTCGCTCCGGTGGACCTTCCGATCGTCTTCGTCGGCCGCCCGATGGGTGAGCACACGGAGGACGTCACCTTCGTCGACTCCGACAACTACGCTGGCGGTCGTCTCGCGGCCGAACACCTGATCGCCCTCGGCCGCACGCGGATCGGCGTCATCTCCGGCCCCGCCGACATGGCCGCCTCCAGCGATCGCGTCCGAGGTTGGCGGGACGTCCTCACCGAACGCGGGCTCGACACCCGGGCGATCGCCCGAGGCGACTTCACCATGCCGAGCGGGTCGTCGGCCATGGCACGGCTGCTCTCCCGATACCCGGACCTCGACGCCGTCTTCGCGGGCTCGGACCTCATGGCGGTCGGGGCGATGCGCGTCCTCGAGGCCAGCGGCCGAACCGTCCCGGACGACATCGCGCTCGTCGGCTTCGACGACACGGTGGTCGCGGCCACGGCGGAACCGCCCCTGACCTCGGTCCGTCAACCGTTGGAGCAGATGGGCCGGGTCGCGGCTGAACTCGTCATGGAGCTCATCGCCGGCCGGACAGCTGCCCCGCGCTGGCTCGACACGACGCTCGTCGTCCGCGACTCCGCCTGACCGTCGGCCCACCCGACCCACCTCATCGACCGGTTCGGAGGAACCATGTCCGATCTCCCAGCGACGCCCGAGCTCCGCGTCGTCCATCTGCAGTGCGACGGCGTCTCCGTCGTCCTCGTCCAACGCGGGACCCGTCTCCCGGTGATCGCGCACTGGGGAGCCGCCGTCCAAGGCGACGACGCCGACTGGCTGGCCTCGGCCGCGGCCAGCGTGCGCGGCGACCTCGTCGACGGCTCGGACGCACCGTACGAGCCGAGCATCCTGCCCGAACACGCGCTGGGCTGGTCGGGTCTCCCCGGCCTCCGGGCACATCGGGCCGGAACCGCCTGGTCGTCGCGCTTCGACGTCGCCTCGGTGGAGGTCGACGGTCGAGCCCTGCGGGCCGACGAGGTGCTGCAGTGCGGTGCCGCGCCGGTCACGGTGACGGCGGTCGACGCACAGACCGGCACCGCGGTGCTCCTGGAGGTCGAACTGACGCCGAGCGGTCTGCTGCGCACCCGCGCGACCGTCGAGAACCGCGGTGACGACCTCCTCGAGGTCGAGGGCGTCGTCTCCGCGCTCGCGATCCCGACCTCGGCGCGCGAGATCCTCGACTTCGCCGGGCGGTGGGGCACCGAGAAACTGCCGCAGCGTCATCCGGTCGTGACGGGCACGCACCTCCGCGAGTCGCGGCACGGCCGCCCCGGTCTCGACGCCACCGGGGTGACCGCGGTCGGAACGCCGGGGTTCGACGGCCACCAGGGTGAGGTGTGGCTGTGCCACGTGGGGTGGAGCGGCAACCACACCATCGGCGTCGAACGCACCGACGGACACCTCGCGATCCGTGGCGGCGAGCTGCTCCTGCCCGGCGAGATCCGACTCGGCCCGGGCGAGGACCACCGGACGCCATGGGTGTACGGCGCCTACGGTGTCGGCCTCGACGACGCGTCGTCCCGCTACCACCGGTGGCTCCGCTCGACGTCGCGAGCCGCTCGTCGTCCGCGCCCCGTCACCCTGAACGTCTGGGAGGCGGTCCTGTTCGATCACGACCTCGACGTGCTGACCGAGCTGGCGACCCGCGCCGCGGATCTCGGAGTCGAACGCTTCGTGCTCGACGACGGGTGGTTCCGTGGTCGCCACGACGACACCCGTGGCCTCGGTGACTGGACTCCGGACCCCGAACGCTGGCCGGACGGTCTCGCACCACTCGCCGACCGGGTCCGGTCACTCGGCATGGAGTTCGGGCTGTGGTTCGAACCGGAGATGATCAACGAGGACTCCGACCTCGCCCGGGAGCACCCGGACTGGATCCTCCGCGCGCGGGACGAGCTCCCGCCGCCCGTCAGGCACCAGCAGGTGCTCGACCTCGCCAATCCGGCGGCCTTCGAGTACCTCCTGCGATCCATCGACACGCTGGTCACCGAACTGGGGATCGCGTACCTCAAGTGGGACCACAACGGCGACCTCGTCGACGCCGGCCATCCGTCGTCCGGCCGGGCGGCCGTACACGACCAGACCGAAGCCCTCTACCAACTGCTCGACGAGCTCCGGTCGAGGCACCCGCAGCTCGAGATCGAGAGCTGCGCATCGGGTGGCGGCCGCGTCGACCTCGGCATCCTCGAACGGACCGATCGTGTCCACACCTCCGACAACCACGACCCGATCGAGCGCGCACGGATGCTCCGGTGGACTGGACTCCTCGTGCCGCCCGAGATGCTCGGATCCCACGTGGCCTCGGCACGATCGGCCACGACCGGACGCACGCACACGCTCCACACCCGCAGCGCGATCGCACTGCTCGGGCACTTCGGCGTGGAGTGGGACCTGCGGGAGCTCGACGAGGACGAACGCGCGGTCGTCGCCCGGTGGATCAGCGTGTTCAAGCGTCATCGGACCCTCATCGCCTCCGGCCGCGTCGTCGGCGACGGCGAGTGGGACGACGACGCCCCGACGCTGCGCGGCGTGGTCGCCGAGGACGGTGGCACCGCGCTGTACACCCTGGTGACTCCCCCTCGGTCGGCCGACTCCCGGCGTCGGGTCCGCCTGCCCGGACTCCGCCCGGAAGGCCACTACCGCCTCGCCGTCGCGCAGGACGACTCCCTCGGCCCTCGCTGGGTGATCCCCACCTGGCTCCGGGAGGCACCGCCACTCGACGCCGACCTGGCCACGCTCGAGGCGGCACCCGTGCTGAGCGGTGGCCAGCTCGCCGGAGTCGGCCTCGACCTCCCCACCTTCCAGCCCGATCGCGTGATCACGATCCTCGTGACCGCTGTCTGACCCACGACCCGCTCCACAGAACAGGACCACCCATGGACTCCACCGCGACCGTCGCCATCGATCTCGACCGCCCAGGCCCCACCATCAGTCGACACGTCTACGGCCACTTCGCGGAGCATCTCGGGCGCGGCATCTACGACGGTTTCTGGGTCGGCGAGGACTCGCCCGTCCCGAACGTCGGCGGCATCCGGCTCGACGTCGTCGAGGCACTCCGCGAACTGCACATCCCGAACCTCCGCTGGCCGGGTGGCTGCTTCGCGGACCGCTACCACTGGACGAGCGGCGTCGGACCTCGCGAGGACCGCCCGAAGCTCATCAACTCGCAGTGGGGCGGGACGAGCGAGACGAACGCGTTCGGCACCCACGAGTTCATGGAACTCTGCGATCTCCTCGGCGCCGACGCCTACATCTCGGGCAATCTCGGTTCGGGCACGGTGCAGGAGATGGCCGACTGGATCGAGTACCTGACCGGTGCCGGTGAGACGCCGATGGCGGAGTTGCGCCGAGCGAACGGGCGCGATGAACCCTGGGACGTGCCGTTCTGGGGGTTGGGCAACGAGCCGTGGGGGTGCGGCGGCAACCTGCGCGCCGGCGCCTACGCGGACCTGGCACGCCAGTTCGGCACGTTCTGCGAGAGCGGTGGGAAGGTCCCGCTCTACCGGATCGCGGCCGGTGCCGACGGCTTCGACGTCGCCTGGACGAAGACCCTGATGGAGGTCGTGGAGGACGTCGCCACCCACCCGTTCTCGGCGACGCCCTGGGAAGCCGTCTCGGTGCACTACTACACGATCGGCGGCAGCTGGAAGGCGAAGGGCAGCGCGACCGGGTTCGACGCCGCCGAGTACTGGAGCACGATCACCGCGGCTCAGGGGGTCGAGCGGCTCCTGTCGTCGCATGCCGCCGTCATGGACGTGTACGACCCGGAGGAACGGCTCGGCATGGTGCTCGACGAGTGGGGCACCTGGTGGGACGTCGAACCAGGTACGCATCCCGGGCACCTGTTCCAGCAGAACACCATCCGCGACGCCATGGTCGCGGCCTGGCACTTCGACGTGTTCCACCGGTTCGCCGGACGGCTGCGCATGGCGAACATCGCCCAGACGGTCAACGTGCTGCAGGCGATGCTCCTGACCGATCCCGACGGCGGCGAGATGGTCCGCACGCCGACCTTCCACGTCTTCGAGATGAACAGCCGGCACCAGGACGCCACCTCGCTCCCGACCCACGTGGTCGGACCGAGCCGAGTGGCCGACGCCTCGGCTCCCGGGATCCCGACCGTCTCCGCCTCGGCGAGTGTCAAGGAGGGCGTCCTGCACTGCTCGCTGACGAACGTCGACCTCGACGCGCCGCTCGTCGTCGAGATCGACCTCCGAGGCGGGTCGGTGACGGAACCGCACGGGCGACTGCTCACCGCCGCGCGGCCCGACGCCCACAACCGCCCAGGCGAGACCGACGCCGTGTCGCCACGAACGCTGACCGACCTCCACGTCACCGCCACCGGTCTCCGGGTGACGCTGCCGCCGCACTCCTTCGCCACGATCACCGCTCAGGTCGCCGCCTCATGAGCGTGGTGGATGACGCGGACACCGCCATGCGTGCCGAGCGTCGGACGCAGGCCGCCCGTCCGCCCATGGGTTGGAACAGTTGGGACTGCTTCGGCGGGTCCGTCACGGAGGACGAGGTGCTCGCCAACGCGGCCTTCCTCGCCGAGCACCTGCTCCCCGTCGGCTGGGACACGGTGGTCGTCGACATCCAGTGGTACGAAGCGGCGCCAGGGGCCGACGACTACGAACGCGTCTCCCGTCCGACGCTCGACGCCTGGGGTCGGCCACAACCAGCGCCGAACCGGTTCCCGTCCGCGGCGTCCGGCGGGTTCCGCGCCCTCGCCGACCGGGTGCACGCGCTCGGACTCCGCTTCGGGGTGCACCTCATGCGCGGCGTTCCGCGCCGGGCCGTCGAGCTCGACCTGCCGATTCTCGGCTCGACGGCCACCTGCGCCGAGATCGCCGATCCGAGCAACGTGTGCCCGTGGAACCCGGACAACGTGGGCGTCGACATGAGCGCGCCTGGCGCCCAGGCCTACTACGACTCGGTCATGGCGCAGCTCGCCGACTGGGGCGTCGACTTCGTCAAACTCGACGACGTGCTGTACCCGCCCATCCAGACCGCGGAGATCGAGGCCATCTCGCGGGCGATCGACGCGAGCGGTCGCCCGATGGTGCTCAGCCTGTCCCCCGGCAAGCGGCTCTCCACCGAGCATCTGGACACCCTGCGATCGACCGCTCAGCTGTGGCGGATCTCCGACGACCTCTGGGACGACTGGTCGGCGGTGCACGATCAGTTCCAGCGACTCGCCCGCTGGGCACCCCACCAGCGCCCGGGGGCGTGGGCCGATGCGGACATGCTGCCGCTCGGGCGGATCGGCATCCGCGCCCACGTCGGTGCGGACCGGGTGAGCCGCCTCACCGCGGCCGAGCAGCAGACGCTCATGACGCTCTGGTGCATCGCCAGATCGCCGCTCTTCGTCGGGGGTCATCTCCCCGACACTCCGGCGCACACGCTCTCGCTCCTCAGCAACCCGGAGGTGCTCGCGCTGCTCGGCAGTGACGGCAGCCGGGAGATCATCCGCGACGGCGACCTCGTCGTGTGGGCGGCGGAGCTCGGTGAGACCCGATGGCGTGCGGTCTTCTGGCTCGGCGATGCGGACGTCGAGCTGCGGGTGCACCTGGCCGATCTCGGGTGCGCCGACCGGTCGTCCGTCACCGAGCTGTGGAGCGCCCAGCCGGTACCCGTCACGGGTGGCGCCGTCGACCTGTCCCTGTCCGCGCACGGCGCCGCCCTCCTCCGGATCGACGACTGATGGGCCCCGATCCACAGCCGCCCGTCGCACGGCATCGGCTCGAGCTCGAGGAACCGGCCACGCGGTTCGTCGACCGGTTCCTCATCGGGAACGGTACGCTCGGCACGGCGCTCGACGGCGTGCCGGGACGGGAAGGCATCGACCTGTCTCTCGACACCCTGTGGTCGGGAGGTCCGACCCGGCCGGACGGTGCGTCGCCACCGCGCTCGGCTCACAGCGCACTGGCTTCGGTGCGTCGGGCGATCGCCTCCGACGACCCGCCGGCGGCCGACGCCCGCGCGGCCGCCCTCCGCGGGACGACGTTCACCGAGTCCTTCCAGCCGCTCGGCCGGCTCACCGTCGACTACGCGTCACCCGACGACGGTGCGCGCACGCGGCGGACCCACGATGTCGCGCGAGGTGTGGTGGAGACGCGGAGCACGTGGAGCGGGCGGGCGGCGACGCTCACCGCGTTCGTGTCCGCACCCGACGAGGTGCTCGTCGTTGAGATGGCGGGCGACGGGGTCCGTGAACCGATGCTCGGTTTCCAGACACCGCACCCGTCGACCACGACGGAGGACGCCGTCGGCGACATCCGCTGGTGGTCGTCGACGGGCCGCGCACCCTCGGGGGTCCGGCCCTCGTACCTCGGTGGCGACGACCACGAGGCCGTCCGGTATGCGACCGACGTCCCGGACGCCGACGGTCTCGTCGATGCGGGCATGGCGTGGGCGCTGATGATCGCGGTGCAACCGATCCCTGGCGGGTTCCGCCTCGTCGCCGGGGCGCGTTCAGGACACCGCGGCTGGAACGAACGGCCGCTCGGCGATCCGTCATCGCTGCTCGCCCGGACGCGGACGACGGTCGCGCGTGCGCTGCGGCGACCCGCCGACGAGCTGCTCGCGAGGCACGTGGCCGACCACCGGTCGCTCTTCGACCGGGTCGAGCTGGACCTCTCGGCATCGGCGTCCGCGTCGGCCGACGCTGCGGAGCGCTACTTCGACCTCGGACGGTCGCTCCTCATCGGGAGTTCGCGAGTCGGCGGTGAACCGACGAACCTCCAGGGGGTCTGGAACACTCAGGTGAGGCCACCCTGGAGCGCGAACTTCACCACCAACATCAACCTCCAGATGGCCTACTGGCCGGCGGAGAGCACGGGACTCGGTGGCCTGGCCGAGCCGCTCGCCCGCTTCATCGGTGAGCTGGTGACGGCCGGGCGGAGCACCGCCCGAGACGCCTATGGTCTCGCTGGTGCGGCGACCCACCACAACAGCGACCTCTGGCGACACACGGACGCCGTGCCGCTCGACGCCCACTGGGCGAACTGGCCGAGCGCGCTCCCCTGGCTCGTCGCGCACCTCCACCGCCATCTCGACGACAGTGCCGCCGATCATGACGCGCAGGTGGCGGTCCTGCGCATCGTGGAGCCGGTGGTCGCGTTCGTCCTCGGGATGCTCGTCACCGATGACGACGGATCGCTCGTGGTGAATCCGTCGACCTCCCCGGAGAACCGGTTCGTCGTCGGTATGGGTACCTCGGCTGCGGTGGCCGCCGGGGCGACGATGGACCAGGAGCTGGTGCACGAGTGCCTCCGCGACTACCTCGGCCTCGCGGAGCGGGTCGGTGCCGGCATCGCTGACGTCGACCTCGTGGGTCGAGCTCAGGGGGCCTTCGACGCCCTCCGCCTCCCGCGGATCGGTCACGACGGCGCCCTCCTGGAGTGGGCCGAGGAGCACGAGGCGACCGAGCCCGGCCACCGCCACCTCTCCCACCTGTACGGCCTGTACCCGGGGACACGGATCACCGAGACGGGGACACCGGAGGACTTCGCCGCTGCCCGATGTGCCCTGCGACAGCGACTCGAGCACGGTGGCGGTGGAACCGGATGGAGCATGGCGTGGGTGCTCTGCCTGGCCGCGCGACTCCGAGAGCCGGAACTCGCGTCGCACGCGCTCGACGCCCTGCTCGGACCGCTGTCATCGGCCTCGCTGCTCGACCTCCACCCCATGGGCGACCTCGACGCCGTGTTCCAGATCGACGGAAACCTGGGCGGGACCGCCGGTGTCGTCGAGCTGCTCGTCCAGGGACACGGCGGCGTCGTGTCGCTCCTCCCGACCCTCCCGGCGGCGTGGTCGGCCGGGACATTCCGGGGGTTCCGGGTCCGCGGAGCGCACGTCGTGGACGTCGAGTGGCGGGATCATCGCCCCGTCGCGGCGACCCTGCAGCTGACGGCCGGCGACGTGATCGTCGAGCTACCGGATGACGGATCGACGATCACCATCGTCGGACCGCACGGGCCGTGCCAGCCCGAGCTCGCCACCGGTGCACCCACCGGACGGCGGCGTATCGTCCTGCGCACACGCGGTGTCCACGAGCTGGCGTTCTCCGCGTGAGACGACGGGGATCAGCCCTGACGTGCCCGGCGGGCCTCAGCTCACTCGGCCTGGGCTTCGGCCTTCGCCGCGGCGATGGCCGCGTGCACCTCGGACATGTCGAGACCGCGCACCTGCGAGATGAGGTCCTCGAGCGCGGGTGCCGGGAGGGCTCCGGCCTGGGAGAAGACGAGGACGCCGTCGCGGAACGCCATGAGCGTCGGGATCGACGTGATCTGCATGCCGCCCGCGAGCTCCTGGTTCGCCTCCGTGTCGACCTTGGCGAACACGACGTCGTCGTGGGTCTCGCTCGACTGCTCGAAGACCGGCGCGAACGCCTTGCACGGGCCGCACCAGTCCGCCCAGAAGTCGACGAGGACGATGCCCTCGGCCGACACGGTGTCCTCGAAGTTCGAGATGGTCAGTTCCTGCGTGGTCATCGTGCACCCTTCGGGTCGGTGGTCGGACGTGTCGCATCCGAGTGACGAGCCTACCCGCGGACGACGGATCGTCGTCCCTCGAGCGCCTCCTGGTCACCGTCCGGGCGGGAGCTCCGGGAGGAGCAGCAGGCGGCGCTGCGTCCGTGACATGGCGAGGAGGACACCGCCGAGCACGCCGAACAGTACCCCGCCGGCGATGACGACGATGCCGATGGCGGCACCGAGGAGGGCGTAGCTGTCGTCGGAGCTGTTGATGACGAGCACGACACCGACGAGGAGCCCGAGCACGCCGATTCCGAGGATCACCCAGCACAGGACGAGATACGTGCGGAACGCGCGCGCCCCGTGGAACGTCGGTCGGATGCCGTACTGGGTGCCGACGTACTGGGCCCACCGTGAGCCGGTCCACCATCTCGTCGCCCGCGACGACACGTCATACCAGCCTGCACCGGGGCCGTCCTGCTCGCCGGGCAAGGGCCGGACCGCGTCGATGACCGTCGACTCACCGGTGGGCCGAGGGATCCGGCGCACCGCGGCCGTCTTGGCGGCGATGCCGAACCAGAGGATCGACACGAGCGCCAAGGGGACGCCGTTGGCCGACAGGTGGCTGGACAGGAGTCCCAGACTGAACTGCAACAGCGCGAGGACGAGGAACACCGAGGCGAACACCCACGCCAGGGTCGGCTGCTCGGTGGTCGCCCAGTCCGTGCCCGGCTTGCCGTCCTTCACTCGCAGCCCCGTCCAGTGCGAGCCGTCCCACCACCGCAGCTGATCGGACCCGGCCGGATACCACCCAGGCTGCGGGCCGGATGGCGACCCGGTCGGCGAGGTCGACGGCGCAGGAGCCCGGTGCGGCGGCGTGGGCCCGACGATCGGGCCGGCAGCAGCCACCTGCCCGGTCCACCGTGTTCCGTCCCACCAGCGCAGTTCGCCCGGCGTCCCCGCGTCGTACCATCCCGGTGCAGCAGTCATCGCCGCTCCTTCCCCCGAAGTCCCCGCTCATGACGACCATGCAGCGACCCCAGTGTTCCCGGTCGGGACCGACGGGGCAAGCCGCCATTGTCGTCCGGACCCCTGACGGGTAGGTTGACGGCGACACGATGAAGGGACCACCGTGGCCAAGCGCAAGACGCCCGAGCAGCTCGCCGACGAGGAACGTCGGTACGAGCTCGCACGATCAGCGAGCACCTTCGACGACTTCGTCGTCCTCGCGAGCGACCCCAACCAGGCGATCCGCGCCGCCGCGGCGCACAACCCTGCGGCGGATGCCGCGGCGTTGGAACTGTTCCTGCAGGACCGGTTCTGGGGCGCCCGCGTCGAGATCGCCCTGCACCCGAACGCCACCGATGAGCTGCTCCGCCGGCTCCTCGAGACAGATCCGCGGAAACGCGGCGTCGTGCACAACGAGGCGAAGCGACGGCTCATCGAGCACGGCGTGCGCTTCGACGACGACGGCCTCCCGATCGAGGATGCCGCAGCTCCCCGCTGAGCCTCGAGGCAGGGCTTGCTCCCTCAGAGGTGCAGGTGGGTGCGCACCCAGCGTCGTCCGGTGCTGGCGGTGAGGTGTTCGGCGAGCGCATCGGCCACCGCTGGACTGTCGGTGTCGAGGGCGACCGCCAGTTCGCCGATCGCCACGGAGTCGAGGAGGTTCCAGTCGCCGACGGACGCCTGGAGTCCGCAGTCCGGGCACCGTGCAAGCTGCTCGTCGCCGTCCCACCAGGCGGCGAGGACGGGCGTGGCGACCTCCGCGCTGAGGCGTGAGCCGCACGATGGGCAGGCCGGGTCGGTCGTGCCGTCGCCGACGCCGTAGGGCTCGCGTGCCGCCAGGATGACGAGCGAGTCCCGCGCGTGCACCGGAAACCGCGATGTCGCCGTCTGCCCGAGCAGGAACGCGACGCGATCCGCGTACAGCCAATCCGTGCCGGTGTCGCTGCGGGAGATCCAACCGTCCGACGACAGCGACTGCTCCAGCTGCGCCGATGCGGACTCGACGTCTGCCGCGCGCACGTCGAGGTCGACGATCAACTCGCGGTGGTCTCCCATGCACCGATCCTAGGCGCGTCGCCGAAGAGCGGAACGAAGCTCGTCGGAGCGGGGCGGCTACCATGACGGACATGGCAGGCTCAGCGACCCGACGTCTCGACGACGTGGACGGTCGTCCGGTCCGGGGCGCTCGGTGAGCACCTACGGGCAGGCGGACTGGGACGAGAGCATCGAGCACCCGTCGTCGGTCGTCGACCCGTATCTCATGGGCACCGGGGTCGTCACGGACGAGGACACCGGGAGCCGCCCGCTCTCCCCACCGCATCGGCACCCGGACGCCATGCTCGCCTGGTGTTACCGCGGCACGGTGTGGGTGCATCTCCCGAACGCGATGTGGCGTCTCGCCCCGGGGCAGGGGGTGTGGATCCCCGCGCACATCCCGCACACCGCGCACCATGAACGCGATTCGACGGGCTGCTACACGTACCTGCCGAGCGCCTCGCTGATCGTGCCGGTCGACGAGGTGAGGCAGGTGCTGGTGCCACGCGCCGTCCAGGAGATGCTGCTCCATCTCGGGGTGAACGACATGCCCACCGACCTTCGCGTCCGCGCGCAGGCCGTCCTCATCGAGATGCTGCAGCAGCCCGCGCCGGGCGCGACGGACGGATGGGGTGAGGTCCCGATGCCGTCCGACGAGCGTGTGCGCCCGCTCGTCCGCGCAGTCCTCGGTGACCCGGGCGACCCGCGGAGCGCGTTGGACCTGTTCGAGGCGCACGGTCTGCACGAACGGACCGTCCTGCGGATCTTCCAGCACGACACCGGGATGGGCTTCGCGCGGTGGCGGACGAGCGTCCGGATGACGCTCGCGGCACGCCTGATCGTCGACGGCACGCCGATCGGCGCAGTGGCGCAACGCTGTGGCTACGCGTCCTCGAGCGCGTTCTCGGCGAGCTTCCGTACCCGCTTCGGGATGACGCCGCGGGAGTACGTGGCGCGCGTCCAGGCGGATCCGGCGCACCAGCGCTACTGGCGCTGATCGGCCAGGAGCTGGGCGCCGACTGGCGGATTCCCGACAGAAGTCGTCGGTTCGCCGACACCGCGCGCCGACGGAGCGCCCTACGATCGTTCTGTTAGGACATGCTTACCTAACTTCTGACCGCGCAGCAGCGGCCCTCTCCCCCACCACTCCGAAGGAGCTCCATGTCGCACGTTCTCGCGCGCCCGAACATCCGCCGCCGATCATCGCTCGTCGCGGTCGTCGTCGCCACCGCCCTCGCCCTCGTCGGGTGTTCCGGCGCCGCCGGTGGCACCGGATCGACCACGGCCGCGGGCGACGGCGTCGTCATCGAACACGCACACGGCGAGACGGTCATCCCGGAGAAGCCCCAGCGGATCGTCGCCCTCGGATGGATGACGCCCGACATCGTCGCCGCCCTCGGCACGAACCCCGTCGGTGTCGAGGAGGTCTGGGGTGCCGGCGAGAGCGGCTACCAGCCCTGGTTCGAGGACTACGTCACCGATGCGTACGGCGAGCTGCCCGAGATCATCCCCTTCGTCGACGACGGTCCCAACTACGAGGCGATCAAGTCCCTGAAGCCCGACCTGATCCTCAGCCTGTACTCGGGGGTGACCGACATCGAGTATGAGCGACTCACCGAGATCGCCCCCACCGTCCCGTACATCGAGGGCCCGTGGAACCCCGGCACCTGGGAGGGCATGACCCGTACCGTCGGTAAGGCGATGTCGGAGGAGACCAAGGCCGAGGAGCTCATCGGTGAGACCGAGACGCTCATCACCTCGCTCGCCGACGCCCACCCGGAGTTCGACGACAAGACCTTCGTCTGGGGCCTCACGCTCAACGAGGGTGGGACCGACCTCGGCGTCTACCTCGAGTACGACCCGCGGGTGCGCATCACCGAGGCACTCGGGTTCACCTCCACGTCGGCGATGGACAGCTTCCTGCAGAGCGCCGAAGGCGACAACTGGTACACCGGGGTCAGCCTCGAGCAGCTCTACGACGTCGACGCCGACCTCTTCGCCGCCTGGGGTGGGAGCGCGGCCGAGGGCACGTACACGGTCGAGAACGCCGTCGTCTCCCGTTGGGCACCGATCGCCGCAGGCTCCTACGTGATCTACGCCGACGCGGCGAAGGCCTCGGCGATCAGCGCCCCGACCGTCCTGTCCCTGCACTACGTCCTGCCGGGCTACGTCGACGACCTCGCAGCCGCCCTCCAGGGCGAGCCCACCATCGACGGGAAGTGACCCCGACGATGTCACAGCCGCCAGCTGCTCCAGCCACGCTGGACCTGGCCGATGGCACCGACGTCCCGACGTCCGGCGCGGGGAAGCGCTCGAGCGACTCCCCGCACCGGACCGCGGTGCTCGCGACCGGTCTCCTCGTCGCGACCCTGATCCTGGCCGCCGCCGCCATCGCCTCCCTCGCCGTCGGCAACCGCGCGATCGACCCGGTGACCGTCCTCCATGCCCTGTTCTCCTCCGACCTCGAGAACCCGCTGCACCTGATGGTCGTCGAACTGCGCGTGCCCCGCACCCTCCTCGGGGTGCTCGTCGGTGCCGCGCTCGCCGTGTGCGGCGGTCTCATCCAGGCCTTCACCCGCAACCCCCTCGCCGACCCGGGCATCCTCGGGGTGAATGCCGGGGCCTCCTTCGCCGTGACCTTCGCGGTCGGGGTGCTGGGACTGACGACGCCCGGCGCCTACGTGCCGTTCGCCCTCGCCGGTGCCTTCGTCCTCACGCTGCTCGTGTACGTCCTCGGATCGGTCGGCTCCTCGGGCGCGACGCCCATGAAGCTGACCCTCGCCGGGGTCGCACTCGGTGCGGCCTGCACCGGGTTCACGACGGCGATCGTGCTCCGCGACGAGGGCACGCTCCAGGTCATGCGGTTCTGGAGCGTCGGGTCGATCGGTGGGCGGACCCTCGACCAGCTCGTGTGGGCCGCACCCCTGATCGTCGTCGGCCTCCTCATCGGCCTGGCCTGCGCCCGGTCGTTGAACGCCCTGACCCTCGGTGACGACCTCGCGCAGGCGCTGGGAGCCCGGGTCCGCAGTACCCGCGTGTGGGTGGTCGTCGCGGTCACGATCCTGGCCGGCACCGGGGTCGCGGCAGCGGGGCCCATCGCCTTCGTCGGCCTCATGATCCCCCACGTCGTCCGGTGGTTCACCGGGCCGGACCAGCGCTGGGTGCTGAGCTACTCGATGGTGGTCGGCCCGGCCTTCCTCCTGCTCGCGGACGTGCTCGGCAGGATCGTGCTGCCATCCGGCGAACTCCGGGTCGGGATCGTCACGGCCCTGCTCGGCGCGCCCATCCTGATCATGCTCGTACGCCGCAAGCGGGTGAGCGGCCTGTGAGCGTCGTCGATCACGGGCGCCGCCAGATCCGCGTGGATACCGCCCATGTCGCGACCCTCGTCCCCGTCCGTTCCGTCGTCGTCAGCCTCGCGCTCGTCGTGGTGATCGTGGTCGCCGGGCTCGCCGCGACGACGATCGGCGCGTACGCGATCGGCTTCGACGCGGTGCTCCGAGCGATCGTCGACCCGGCCTCCGATCCTGACGTCCGCCAGGTCGTGTCCGAGTGGCGGCTCCCCCGGGTGCTGTTCGCGGTGCTCTGCGGAGCGGCGCTCGCCCTCTCCGGTGGGATCTTCCAATCGCTCACCCGCAATCCGCTCGGCTCGCCGGACATCATCGGATTCGGTGTCGGAGCGCAGTTCGGCGTGACGCTGACGATGCTCGTCCTCGGGCTCAACACCTACCTGTTCAAGGCGGCCGGAGCACTCGTCGGCGGGCTCCTGACGGCCCTCATCGTCGCCGTGCTCGCGAACCGGCACACGATGTCGTCCTTCCGCCTCATCATCGTGGGCATCGGCGTCTCGGCAGGGCTCGGCTCACTCACGTCCTGGATCCTCATCTCGGTCAGTGTCGAGCAGGCGATGATGGCGGCCACCTGGGGTGCTGGATCGCTCGCCTCGCTCGGCTTCGACCAGCTGCTCCCCGCCGCCACCACGTTCCTCGTCCTCGCGGTGCTGGCACGCCCGCTCCGCCGCACCCTCCCGGTGCTCGAGATGGGCGACGACGCGGCCACCGCGCTCGGCGTCCGGCCCGGGCGCACCCGCCTCGGCGCCATGGTGATCGGCGTGGCCCTCGTCGCCCTCGTCACGGCCGCGGCCGGCCCCATCTCGTTCATCGCCCTCGCGGCGCCGCAGATCGCCCAACGGCTCACCCGCTCGAACACCCCGATGGGGCTCGCCCCGGTGATGCTGACCGGGGCGGCCCTGGTCGTCGTCTCCGACGTGGTCGCCCAGCTGGTCGCCGTGCCGGTCGGCGTGGTGACCGTGTCGGTCGGCGGCATCTACCTCACCTGCCTGCTGGCGGCGCAGTTCCTGCGCCGCACGTGAAAGGACCATCATGACCACGACGCTCCTCGCCCACGACCTGAGCCTGGGCTACGGGGACACCCCCGTCGTCTCGGGGCTGTCGCTCGAGATCCCCGACGGCTCGTTCACCATCGTCATCGGACCGAACGCCTGCGGGAAGTCGACCCTGCTGCGCGGGCTCGCCCGGCTCCTGCGGCCCGCCACCGGAGCCGTCCTCCTCGACGGCCAGGACATCCGCACCCTGAAGTCCAAGGACATCGCGCGCCGGCTCGGGCTGCTCCCCCAGTCGGCGATCGCCCCCGACGGCATCACCGTCGCCGATCTCGTGGGACGCGGACGGTTCCCGCACCAGAGCGCCATGCGGACCTGGAGCCGAGCCGACGAGCAGGCCGTCGCGGCGGCCATGGCCGCCACCGGGGTCACCGGACTCTCCCGCCGGCTCGTCGACGAACTGTCCGGCGGGCAACGACAACGGGTCTGGGTCGCGATGGCCCTCGCGCAGCAGACCGGGCACCTCCTCCTCGACGAACCCACGACGTTCCTCGACATCGCGCACCAGATCGAGCTGATGGAGCTGTTCACGGATCTCCATCGCGACGGGGCGACCCTCGTCGCCGTCCTGCACGACCTGAACCACGCGGCACGGTACGCGACGCACCTGGTTGCCATGCGGGACGGCGCGATCGTCGCGCAGGGCGATCCGCAGGAGATCATCACCGCCGAGCTCGTCGAAGCGGTCTACGACCTGCCGTGCCGGGTCATCACCGATCCCGTCTCCGGTACGCCGTTGGTGCTCCCACTCGGGCGGCGGGACCGATGAACGGGTCCCGCGCTCGGCTCGTCGGTATCGCCCTCGTTGGGGAGGGGCGCGGGCCTGCACTCGCGGCCGCGACCGCCCTCCTCATCGTGCACGCCCTGTCGGAGGCGGCGGTCCCCGTCATCATCGGCGCGACCGTCGATCAGGCGGTGGTCCCCTCGGATCCCGTCGCCCTCGCGGTCTGGATGGGCGTCCTGGCGGGGACCTTCCTCGTCCTCACCGTGAGCTATCAGTCCGCGTCGCGCCTCATGGTGTCGGTCTACGGTCGCGGCGAGCAGGCCCTCAGACACCTCACCCTCTCGCGGATGCTCCGGCCACGACTGTCCCGACGGACCCTGAGCCCGGGTGAGGCCCTGACGGTCGTCACCTCCGACACGTATCGCGTCGCCGGGGTCGCGTGGTCGGTCGCGCAGCAGTGCGCCACGATCGCCGCGATCATCGGCGCGGCGCTCGCGATGTCGGTGATCTCCCCGGTCGCGACGGTGGTGGTGTTCGCCGCCACCATCGGCATGATGCTCATGATGCGCGTCGTCTCCCGCCCGCTGGAGCGCCGCGGGCTCGCGGAGCAGCGGGCGGCGACGGAGGCCGGTGCGGTCGCCGCCGACTTCATGAGCGGGTTCCGGGTCCTCGTCGGCATCGGCGGGCGAGGTGAGGCCGAGCGACGATACCGGGCCGCCAGCGACGTCTCGAGACAGGCGTCGACGGTGGCGGGGCGTTCGCTCGCCGCCTCCGAGGCGGTGAGTGGCACCCTGGCGGCGCTGGTGACGGCCGCCCTCGTGGGACTGTCCGCCTGGTTCGCCACCGAGGGCCGCATCAGCATCGGCGAGTTGGTGACCGTGCTCGGACTCGCCCAATTCATCAGCGGCTACCTCGCCCAGGTGGGGGCGTTCCCGTCCAACTGGATCCACAAGCTCGCCTCCGCCAGACGGCTGGCCGCGGTCGTCGACGCCGACGACCTCCTCGACGACGAGCCCGCGGTGCGCGCGCCATCCTCCACCGTGCCGGCGAAGGACGTCGTGCTGTCCTTCCGCGCCGGCGACGCCGAGTCGCGGGTGGACGTGCGGGCCGGCGAGCTGCTCGGCATCCGTCCGACCGACAGCGACGCGGCGCGCGCCCTCTCCCGCCTGCTGGGCATGCGGACCCGCGCGGCCCGCGGCAGCGTCTTGCTCGCCGTCGACGGCGTGCTCGTCGATCAGCAGGACCTCCACCCGGTCGCCTACCGCGGACGAGTGCTCGCCCCGCCGCACGAGCAGCGGGTCATGAACGGCAGCCTGGCCGACGCGGTGCGTGGACACGGCGTTATCGGCGACCCCGACCCGGCGTTCGTCGCCATGGCCGCGCTCGACGACGCGGTGGTCCAGCTCGGCGGCTGGTCGTCGCCCGTCGGCGAGGCCGGCCGACGGCTCTCCGGTGGACAGCGCCAGCGTGTCGGGATCGCGCGGGCACTGCACGCCGAGGCGGAGGTGCTCGTCCTCGACGAACCGACGTCCGCGGTCGACGTGCTGACCGAGACCCGCATCGCGCGTGCCCTGGCGGAGCACGACGGCACCGTCGTGGTCATCACGACCTCCGCCGTCCTGCTCAACGCCTGCGACCGGGTCGTCGGGGTAGGTCACGGAGTGGACGCCGACCGTGGGTGATCAAGACACGACCGGTGCGACCCCCGCTCGGCTGCCGGTCGCCGAGGCGGCCCGGGTCCGCGCCGTCGTCGCCGCCCTGCTGCGCCGGCACCGCGGACGGACCGCTGCCGTGGTGGTCCTGTTCCTCGCGGCCTCCGCGCTCGGGGTCGTGATGCCCACCAGCCTCGGGCGCGTCGTGGACGCCGTCTCCTCGGACGCCGGGTCGTCCGTCGTCGCGGGCTGGGTCGTCGGAGCTGCGGTCGGCGCCGTCACCGCAGTCGTGGTGATGCTCTGGGCCGTGCGCGTCCTCACCGGCCTCGTGCAGGACCTGCTCGCCGAACTACGCGAGGAGGTGTTCGCCTCGGCCATGCGACTCCCGGTGAGCACCATCGACGACGGCGAGAGCGCCGACCTGCTGTCCCGGGTGACCGGCGACGTGGACGCCGTCGCGGAGGCCGGCGGTGGCGTCGCCCCCACCCTGCTCTCCGCCGGGTTCGCCATCGGCGTGTCGGTGCTCGCGCTGGCCGCGCTCGACCCCTGGCTCGCGGTCGCCGGCCTCGCCGCCGCGCCGTGCTACGTCATCGGGACCCGAGCGTTCCTCCGACGCTCCAGGATCGTGTTCCGGGAGGTCCGCACGCGCGAGGCGTCGCGCAGCCAGGCCGTGTTGGACGCCGTCCACGGCGCGGAGACGCTGACCGCGTTCGTCGGCACCGACCAGGCGATCGACCGCGTCGGCGAACGCGCGGCAGCGTCCATCGACGCGCAGATCGAGGGCGTGCGGGTGGCGAACCGGCTCTTCCGGTGGATCAACGGCGGTGAACTCGTCGGGCTGTCGGCGATCCTGGCGACCGGGTTCCTGCTCCACGCGCAGGGGGCGGTCACCGTCGGCCTCGTGACCACGGCCGCCCTCCTGTTCCACCGCCTGTTCGGCCCGGTCGGCCAGGTGATCTTCGGGCTCGACGACATCCAGCGCGCCACCGTGGGGCTGGCACGCCTCGTCGGGGTCATCGACCTCCCATCGGCGTCCTCGCCGACGGACGGCCCACCGGCCGACGGCTCACCGGCCGACGGCTCACCGGCGGACGACGGCAGTGACGACCCGTCGGCGATTCAGGTGCGCGACCTCACGTTCCGGTACCCGACCACCGGACGCGGGATCGTCGGCGTCACGCTCGACGTCCCGCGCGGCACGACCACGGCACTCGTCGGCACCTCCGGTTCCGGTAAGAGCACCCTGGCCCGGGTCGTCGCGGGGCACCATGCGCCGACGTCCGGGAGCCTGCGCGTCGCGGACACCCCGTACTCCCTGTCGCAGGAGCTCCACCACTTCCGCGGGACGATCGCCGACAACCTCCGTCTCGGGGCGCCGGACGCGAGCCAGGAGGAGATGGTCGCCGCGGTGCACGCCGTCGGTGCCGCATGGGCGGTCGCCGGACTGGACGACGGTCCCACTCCGGATCCGACCGATGCGGTCGACGCACCGGTGCCGCTGGACGAGGGCAGGATCCAGCAGCTCGCGCTCGCCAGAGCCCTCCTGGCGGACCCGGCCGTCGTGATCCTGGACGAGGCGACCGCTGACGTCGGGCTGCACCATCGTGCAGCCGTGGAGGCGGCGATGCTGCGGCTCCGGGCCGACCGCACCACCCTCCTCATCGCCCACCGGCTGGAGCAGGCGGCGACCGCCGACCGGATCGCGGTCTTCGCTGGCGGCCGGATCATCGCGCAGGGCACCCATGACGAACTGCTCGCAGCCCCCGGCGCCTACCGCGACTCCTGGCTCGCCCACCGGCAGCACGTCGCCGCATCCACCGACAGCACCGAATCCACCGACCCCATCCCAGAGCCGGAGCACCCATGAACATCCACCGCGGCATCGTCGCCGAGACGAGCGTCCTGAGCCCCAACCTGATCCGTGTCACCCTCGGTGGTCCGGGCGTCGCCGACTTCATCAGCACCGGGACGGGAGACGAGTACGTCCGCGTCTTCTTCCCCCACGGCGACGACCCGAAGGATGTCTCGCTGCCCCTCCCCGTCGGAGACTGGTGGGAGTGGCCCGAGGGCACCCCTCAGGCACCGATGCGGACCTACACGGTCTGCGGCGTCCGCCCTGAGCACGGCGAGATCGACGTCGACTTCGTCGTGCATGACGCGGGCGTCGCCGGCCCGTGGGCGGTGCGGGCTCGGCCAGGGCACGTGCTCGGGCTGAACTCGCCGACCGGGCTGTACGACCCTCCGCAGGACACCGAGTGGCAGGTGTTGGTGGCCGACCTCTCCGGTCTGCCCGCCGTCCGACGGATCGTCGCGCAGACCCCGCGCGGACTGCGGACGCGCGTGGTGCTCGAGGTGCCGTCCGAGCAGGACCGGATCGCGTTCGAGATGGGCCCAGATGTGCTTGTCACCTGGGTGGTGGGCGGGAACGGGCGCGGACCGAGCGCGCTCGGACGGCTGGTCCGAAGTGTCGTCGACGAGCGGCTCCCGCTCGATCAGGGCTACGTCTGGGTGGCGGGTGAGACAGTCGCCCTCCGCGACGCGCGGAAGTACCTGCGCCGGGAGCTCGGACTACCGGCCACGAGGTTCAAGGTCGTGGGCTACTGGACGCCGATCGCCGCCTGGGACGAGAAGTTCGCCGCCCTGCCCACCGGCGTCCAAGCGGAGCTCGACGGGATCTGGACCGCGACCGACGACACCGAGCCGGAGGACGTCCAGATCCGGTTCGAGGAGGAGCTCGACCGACTCGGGCTCTGAGGCCCCCTATCCCTCGAGCGCATGGAGCACCGCGTCGTCGACGATGTGCGAGACGTGGACGTCGGCGACCTCGTAGTGGGCCTCCCGTCCGACGCGCTCCACGGACACGAGGCCCGCCGAACGCAGCGTCCGGAGGTGCTGCGACACCAGCGGTTGGGACAGCCCGCTCGCGTCCGCGAGCTGACCGACCGTGGAGGTGCCTGCGGCGAGGATCCGCAGCAGACGGAGCCGCGACACCGAGGAGAGGGCCTTGAACAGTTCGGCCGCTGGTTCCAGATCCTCAGTCATCTCCCCATATAAGCAGAGACGAATGCATCGCGGGGCCGCGCATCGTCAGGCGAGCACGAAACTCGCCACCACCATGATCGAGCCTCCCGCGATCTTCAGCAGGCCGTCGACCGCCCAGAAGATCCGCACATCGGTGTGCCGCAGCCGGAGCCCGACGAGTGCGTTCGCCATACAAGCGATGGCGAGCAGGAAGCACACCGGTCCGTGGCTCGGTCCGAGGATGAGGAAGTGCGCGCCGACGATGAAGAGGATCCAGAGCCAGAACTCCCGCGAGTGCACGTCGGGCACCTTGCGGAGCACGACGTTCACGAGTCCCGCCTCGACGAGGAAGGCGAGCCCGAGGACCACCCACTGCCAGACCGCCGGCTGCGGGAGCCCGGCGAAGATGACCTTCGTCGCGCCCCCGACCGCCATGACGACGACCCCGAGGCCCGCGCCGACGATGAGTGCCACGAGTCTCGTCCGCCGCTGACGGGTGAACGCACCGCCGAGGATGCCGAGTCCGATGAGCACCAGGAACGCGCCACCGCCGCGCATCAGTGGGAAGAGCTCGGGCATCCTCGCGAAGAGTTCCATGCCCCATGGTGGCAGCTGGACCCCCTCATCGACCAGCCCCGGTCCGGCGGCCACTCAGCCGCCGTCACCCGAGGAGTCGAGTCGGTGCGATCCAGACCGTCGACTCGCCGGGAACCGCGCCGGCTCGGAGCGAACCGAGGACCACCGCTTCGGACTGCGCGTCGAGCGGATACGGGTCCGTGCCGAAGTTCGCCACCACCTGCCAACGGTTCGGTCGGGTGAACCGCAGGACGTCCTCCCGGCCGGTCTCGATCCAGTCGAGCTGTTCCCCGGTCTGCAGCAGCCGTCGCAGCCGGAGCGCCTCACGGTACAGCGAGAGCGTCGAAGCGGGATCCTGCGCTTCGACCTCGACGGCGTGCTGCGCGAACCACCGCGGTTGCGGCAGGTGCGCGACGGCGTCACCGAAACCGAACGAGGCACCGTCCGCCGTCCACGGCAACGGGACCCGGCAGCCGTCCCGCCCGAGGCCGTCGTACGCTCCCCCGCGGAAGAACGCCGGATCCTGGCGTTCCCCGTCGGTGATCTCGGCGACCTCGTGCAGGCCCAGTTCCTCGCCCTGGTACAGGTAGGTGCTGCCCGGGAGCCCGAGGATGAGGAGGGTGGCGGCCATGGCACGGCGCGCTCCGCGGTCCAGATCGACCCCGTCGGCAGGACCACCGGCAGCCACCCACTCCGTGCCCTGCTTCACCGGGCGCCCGGCCACGGGCGGGAGTCCGTACCGTGTCGCGTGCCGGGTGACGTCGTGGTTCGACAGCACCCACGTGGTGGATGATCCGGACGCCTGTGCCTGCGCGAGGTTGTCCGCGATGACGGTCCGGAACTCGGTCGCGTCGAAGTCGGCCTCGAGGAGGTCGAAGTTGAACGCCTGCCCGAGCCCCGATGCCGACGCGTAGCTCGCGCGGCGCTCCGGAGTACTCACCCACGCCTCGGCGACGGCGGTGCGCGGCGGATCGTACTCGTTGAACACCCGTCGCCATTCGGCGTACACCTCGTGCACGTCGTCGCGGTCGAGCAACGGGTGGTCGCCGTCCTGCGGGATCAGTTCCAGTTCCGCGCGACTCGGCAACGGCTCCGAGAAGTCCTTGGTGAGCATGTGCGCCACGTCGATCCGGAAGCCGTCGACGCCGCGATCGGACCAGAACCGGAGGGTCCGGAGGAAGTCCTCGCGGACCTCCGGGTGATCCCAATTCAGATCCGGCTGCTCGGTCGCGAAATGGTGGAAGTACCACTGGCCGTCTGCGACCCGCTCCCAGGAGGAACCGCCGAAGACGGACTCCCAGTCGGTTGGCGGCTCCTCACCCGACTCGCCGGTGCCCTCCCGGAAGAGGTACCGAGCTCGCGCCGCCGAACCGCGACCGGCCGCCAGGGCCTCCTGGAACCAGGCGTGACGGTCGGAGGTGTGGTTCGGCACGATGTCGACGATGACGCGGATGCCCCGCTCGTGCAGGGCTGCGACGAGCTCGTCGAAGTCCTCCAGGGTGCCGAGCCGCGGGTCGACGTCCCGGTAGTCCGCGACGTCGTACCCGCCGTCCGCCAACGCCGAAGGGTAGAACGGACTGAGCCAGATCGCGTCGATACTGAGCGAGGCCAGGTAGTCGACCCGCGACCGGATGCCCGGCAGATCCCCGAGTCCGTCGCCGTTCGCGTCTGCGAAGCTGCGCGGATAGATCTGGTAGACGGCGGCCTGGCGCCACCAGGTGGCGGCGGCCGTCTGCTGAGCGTCGACGAGTGATGCATCGGTCATGGCGTGCGGTCCTTCGGTCTCTCGAGTCGTGATGGCATTGCGGTGTCGGTTCAGCGTCGAGATCCCGACGTCATCCCTTGACCGCCCCCTGGGTCACCCCGGACATGACCCAGCGCTGCGCGAACAGGTAGGCGATGATGGCCGGCGCCATGGCCATGAGGTAGGAGGCGAAGGCGACGTTGTAGTTGCTGCTGAACTGCGTCTGGAAGAGGTTCTGCCGCACCGGGAGGGTCTGCAGGCTCGCATCCGAGATGATCAGCGACGGCATCATGAAGTCGTTCCAGGCGTACAGGAACGCGAAGATGCCGACCGTCGCACTCATCGGTGCCAGGAGCGGGAAGATGAGCCGCCAGAACGTCTGCCAGGTGCTCGCGCCGTCGATCCGGGCGCTCTCCTCGAGCTCGATCGGGATCGACCGGAGGAACGCCGTGAACAACAGCACGCTGAAACTCAGCTGGAACATCGTCGCGAGGATGATCACCCCGAACGGGTTGTCGAGTCCGACGCGGCCGGTGAGCTGGATCTGCGGGAGCGCCACCACCGGGAACGGGATGAACATCGCCGCGAGCAGGTAGAAGAACGAGAAGCGGAACAGTCGGCGGTCCCAGTTGCGCACGATCGCGTACGCCGCGAAGGACGCCAGGATGATCGTCGCCACCACGGTCCCCGCGGTCACGAGGAGCGACATCGCGAAGCCCACGGGGAACTTCGTGAGCGTCCACGCTTGGACGAACCCGTCGATGCTGAACGGTGCGGGCAGGGAGAAGGCGTTCCCGTCGACCGATTGCGTGTCGGTCTTGAACGCCATCGAGATGGTCACGTACAGCGGCAGGAGCACCGTCACGGCGCAGAGCAGCAGGATGACCGTCGTCGACCAACTGACGCGCTCCCCCTTCGTGCGTTGCTTCGTGCTGGCGTTCGCCGTCGTGATGGATCGGGTGCTGAGTGCGGTCGGGGTGGCCATCAGAGTGCGTTCCTTCCGCGCGTCGCCGACAGTTGCACGAGGGCGATGATGATCGTGATGATGAAGAAGAGGGTCGCCGTGGCCATCTGGTAGGCGTAGTCACCGGTCTGGAACCCACGGATGATGGTCATCGAGATGCTCCGCGTGGAGGTACCGGGACCACCGTTCGTCAGGCCGACGATGATGTCGTAGGCGTTCAGGTAGTTCTTGAAGCCGAGGATCACGTTGATGACGACGTACCCCATCACGAGCGGCAGCGTGATCCGCAGCAGCTGCTGACGCTTGTTCGCGCCGTCCAGAGACGCCGCCTCGTACACGTCACCGGGCACCGCGAGCAGGCCGGCGATGTAGATGAGCAGCGTGCCGGGGATCGACTGCCATGCCGTGACGATGACGATGCCGAGCCAGGCGAGGTCCGGGTTGGAGAGGATGCTCGTCTCGAGGAAGGGGATCCCCAGCGCGGAACCGGCGGACGGCACCGAGTTCATGAACAGGAACTGGAACACGTACGCGATGATGATGCCCGAGATCACCATCGGGATGACGAAGACCCCGCGGAGTCCCATCTTGAACTTGATCTTCGAGGTCAGTCCCACGGCGAGCAGGAACGCGATGACGTTCACCACGATCACCGTCACGAGCGAGAACCCGAAGGTGAAGAGGAAGCTGGTGAGGATCGCGGGGTCGCTGAACGCTGCGATGTAGTTCGTGAACCCGATGAACTCGTAGTCGCCGATGCCGATGGAGTCGGTGAAGCTGAAGACGATGCCGACGACACCGGGGACGGTGATCGCGAGCGTGAACAGGACGACGGCCGGGAAGAGGAACAGGTAGTAGATCGGTTCGACGCGCTTGCGGCTGCGGCGGACCTTCGGGTCTCCCCCGGTCACGATGGCGGTGGTGGCGCTCATTCGGATCCCTCCTTGGCCGACACGGGCGGCTGTCTGAACGCGAGCCTGGCCCAGTCAGCGTCCATGGTGCGGAGCATCGACGCCGCGTTGGTGCCGAGGACCAGCGATTGCGCGTAGTTCTCGGTCGGGATGGCACGCGGGTTGAGCACGCCGGGGCCCTGGTAGAACGCACCGGCGTCGTAGTACGGGATCATCCCGGCCACCCGCGGGTCGTCGGGAGCCGTGCCGTCGTCCGTCGGGACGAAGCCGAGCTGCGACTCGTTGTACGCCTGGATGACCTCCGGCTGGTACAGGTACTCGAGGAAGTCTCGGGCACCCTTCGGGTTCTTCGCCTCCTCGGGGATGATCGTCACGAGGTCGAGGTTCACGCGGACCTTCAGGTCCTTCGGGTCCTCCGTCATCGGCAGGGGGAAGGTGCCGAGGTCCAGGTCGGGCGCGGTGAGTTCGATCTGGCTGAACGCCCACGGTCCCTGGAGGTACATGGCGCCCTGGCCTTCGGCGAACGCGACGTTGCCGGCGTCGTAGGTGCGACTCGGCGCATCAGGCTGCGTGTACTCCTTCGCCAGCAACTGCATCTTCTCGACGGGCTCGAGGAAGTCCTTCTCGAAGGAGACCGGGGCGTCCGGCCCGACCTCGGTGCCCTCTTCGGCGAGCTGGTCGTAGAACTCGGGGATGTCGACGGCCCCGCCGACCGCGTAGTCGAACCAGCCCTGGTTGGCGGTCCAGGCGTCGGCGAACGTCGCGTAGAACGGTGCCACCCCGGCGGCCTTGAGGGCGTCGGAGACGGCGATGAGTTCGCTCCACGTCGTCGGCACCTCGAGGCCGTTCTCGGCGAAGATCGTCTTGTTGTAGATGACGGAGGCGGCCATCACCGAGTAGGGCAGCGCACTCGTGCGCCCCTCGCAGACGCCGTACTGGTCGAGCAACGGCTGGAGGTCGTCCCGGATGGTGGCCGCGGCCGCCGTGTCGGAGAGGTCGGACAGCGCACACCGCTCCACGAAGCGGGAGACCTCGTGGTTGTAGTTCGAGAGCATGAGGTCCGGCGGGTTGCCTCGCACGAAGCTCGCAGCGAGCGGGTCGGGCCCCGAGGTGTCCATCACGACCTCGTACTGCTGCTGCGAGGCGTTGTAGTCGGCGACGGCTTCGTTCATGAAGGTGAACGCCTCGCGCTTGCTGAAGGTGAAGTGGACGGTCTCCCGGCCGTCGCTCGAGCAGGCGACGAGCGTGGTCGCGACCAGGAGGCCGCTCGCCACCCCCGCCGTGACGCGTAACGCGCGTTTCAGTTGGTTCGACATCATTGTCCTTCCACGCGGTCCGATCGGACCACTGACTAAATACAGAGAGCAAATCAACTCATGTCGGACACTCTGCCATCCGCACGCGGCAGGGTCAAGCATCGGTTGGATCACGCCGATCCGAGCCGCGCGGGCGTGATCGTTCACGGTCGAGCGCGCCGGCCGGAGCGGTGCCGTCCGGCTGCGCCCCGGACCGATATCGTTGACGCTCATGGACACGACGACGAGCCTCACCGGACCTCCGGTGCAACGAGCCACGAACCTCGCCGCCGTCCTGGCCCACGCCTGGGCCGAGTCGGCGTTCACCGCCGCCGACGTCATGGCGGCGACCGGCCTGTCCCGATCCACGGCGATCGCCCTCTGCGACGACCTGATCGACCTCGGCTGGTTCACCGAACTCGACGACGCACGGCAGGCGGGCGTCGCGTATCGCAAGGGGCGCCCCGCGCGACGATACGAACTGCACGATGCGGCCGGGGTCGTCGTGGGCGTCGACGCGGGCGCCCACTCCATCACGACGATCGCCGCGGATCTGCGTGGACGGGAACTGGCGCGCTCGCATCGGGCGATCGACCCGGCCACCGACGCGGAGGAACGCGTCTCCGTGGTCGACGCGGCGATCACCGAGGTCCTGCAGTCCGACGGCGTCGGCCGGCCGCTCTGCATCACGCTCGGCGTGCCCGCTCCGATCGATGCGCTCGGTCGCTCACCCGAGGGCAACGTCTTCTGGGAGCGCATGAACCCACGGCTCGGCGAACGCCTCCGCGACCACGGCTGCGTGGTGCTCACGGACAACGACGCCAACCTCGCCGCGGTGGCGGAGGGCGCGCTCGGTGCGGGTGCGGGCCTCGACTCCTACATCACCGTGATGACGGGCGAACGGCTCGGCGCCGGCTACGTCCTCGACGGGCGTCTCGTGCGCGGCCGAGGGCGCGCGGGCGAACTGCATCTCCTCGACCTCGTCGACGGTGTCGGTTCCGCGCGGGGCTTCGCCGCGGTCCTCCGCGACTGGGGTCGTGCCCATCGCGAGAGCGGCGGCCTGCCCGAGAGCAGCCCGCTGAGCCGACTCCCGGTCGAGCGGGTCGACGCGTCGTCGGTCCTGGCGGCTGCCGATGATGGCGACGAAGCGGCGCTCGACCTGGTCCGGCGGTTGGCCGACCGCGTCGCACGGATGAGTGCCGTCCTGGGCGGACTCCTGGATGTGGAACGGATCGTGTTCGCCGGCGCCATCGCCCCCTCGATGTCCTTGCTGCTCGGGATCGCTTCGGAGCGCCTCCCCGGGTACATGAGCGCCGAGCCGCCGCTGCTCGTGGCGTCGGCACTCGGTGCGGACATCGTGGCGCAGGGGGCGGTCGCCACCGCCGTCGACCACGTCCGGCGCAACGCGCTGCGCATCGACCTTGCGCGCTAAGTTCCGCGCTCAGTCGCCCGGGTTCCCCCGGGTGAGCTCGGGAACGAGCTCGCTCAAGCCGTCGATCACCGGGTGGCGTCCGTGGGCGGGCGGGTCCTGGTGTCCGTTGCGGAAGCGGACGAAGCGGACCCCGAGGAGCTCGGCGATCTCCTCGTCGTGATTCGTGTCCCCCACCATGACGACGCGCGACGGGTGATGCCCAGAGGCCGCCAGCCAGGAGCCGACGACCTGCTCTTTGGACGCATGGTAGACGTCGGTGATGCCGTGGACACCGGAGAAGTGACGCGTCAGGGCATGTGGTGCCAGTTGACGTTCGAGCACAGCCTCAGGGGTCGCCGAGATGAGGACCTGTTCGACACCGAGCGCGTCCACCGCCTCGAGCGTTTGCAGCGCGTCCGGGTGGAGGGACGCGGTGTCGACACCGATGGCGAACCGGGCCAGATACTCGTCGGCCGCCGCGACGAAGTCAGCTCCACTGATGCCGACCCGCTCGTAGAAGTCGCGGATCGGGAACCCGAACACCCGCCGGTACGCGGCCTCGTCGACGAACCCAGGTAAGCCCCGACCGGCGAGGACCAGGTCCATCGCGGCGCGCGCGACCCCGACGTCGTCGAGCAGGGTGCCGTTCCAGTCCCAGCACACGGCATCGATCGTGGAGGTGCTCGTGTCGGTCATGATCCCTGATTGTCGCAGCACCGGCCGACCGTCCGGCCGGGGCGGTGTGACTCCCCGGCCGAACGGCCATCCGGTGCCCCGATCAGCGCGCCTCAGCCGCTCGGCGGCGACGGACGACCAACCAGGCGCCGACCGCGAGGAGCAGGCCTGCCAGACCCAGGAACCCGACGACCGAGACACCGGTGGTCGAGAGCGAGCCCGGCCCGGTCCCGCCCGCGGCCGGCGTTCCGGCGGTCGGACTCCCGTCGGCAGCCAGGACGGTCAGCGCCGCCTCCGCCGTGATCCCGGAGTCCGCGCCCAGTGCCTGCAGCGTGTGGGCACCGGGGTCCACCGATGCGGGAACCCGCAACGTGGTCGTGAACGCACCCGAAGCGTCCGCGACGACCGTCCCGAGCGCCGTCGGGGTGGAGAAGAGGGTGAGCCGCACCTGCTCCCCCGCGGTGAAGCCGGAGCCGGACACCGAGAACGTCGCGCCGACCCGCACCGACGCCGCATCGATCGTCAGCGTCCCCTCGGTGCCGGGGACCGCGATCCGCTGCGGACCCACGCTCTCGAGGGTCGGGACGACCGGATTCATCAGGCCGGTCTCCGGGTCGAACGTCAGCCGGTCGATCGTCGTCTCGCGGTGCTGGCCGTCACCGCCCGGGATGGCGAACCGGTGGTAGACGATGTACCAGTCGTCGGTGCCCGGCACGTTCAGGATCGAGCTGTGCCCGGTGGCGAGGATGCCGAGTTCCGGTCGCTTCTGCAGGATCACTCCGTGGGCGGTCCACGGCCCGTCGACGCTCGTCGCCGTCGCGTAGCCGACCCGGTAGTTCTCCGAACCGGTGTCGTCGATCGAGTAGGTCAGGTGGTACAGGCCGTCCCGGTAGTTGACGAAGGCGCCTTCACGGAAGTCGGTCAAACCGTCGATCCGCTTGAGCGTGTCCGCCTTGATCGAGAGCATGTCGTCCGACAGCTCCGCGTACACGGGCGAACCGTTGCCCCAGAACAGGTAGCTCTTCCCTGTCACCGGGTCGGTGAAGGTGGCCGGGTCGATCGCCTGTCCCGAGGTCACCGCCTCGTCGTTCAGGATCATCGCATCCGCCTGCGCCGTGAACGGGCCGGAGGGGCTGTCCGCGACGGCGACACCGATGGTCTTCCGATCGACGGTGGGGTTGTGGCCGCTGAAGTAGAAGAAGAACTTGCCGTTCTTCTCACCGATCGTCGGCGCCCAGGCGTTGCCCGTGGCCCACGGCACGTTCCCGTTCGCGCCGTCGAGGGTCAGGATCGGCTCCGCCGAGCGTTCCCAGTCGACGAGGTCCTTGGACGACCAGACGAAGAACTCCTTGCCACCCCAACCAGCGAAACCGTCGGTCGTGGCGTAGATGTAGTACGTGTCGCCCCAGGTGAAGATGTTCGGATCGGCGTAGAGGCCCGGGATGACCGGGCTCTTCATCTCGACCGCGCGCATCGTCCAGGTGACCGGGTCGCCGGAGGTCGGCGTGAGCGTCACGGTGGCCGGGCTGCTCAGGTCGATGGCGGTCCCCGAGGCGGGGCTCGCCGTGACCCCGGCCACGGTCGTGAAGGTCGGGCTGAGCGCCGTGCGGTCCGTTCCAGGCTGGACCGGGAAGACGACCTCGTGGCGGTCGTCGTCGACGATCGGCGCGGCCTTCAGCACGTCCTCCTCGAGACCGATGTCGGTGAGTGCGGCGGTGTTCCCGGATGCGGCGAGCACCTCCTCCGCCGAGAGCGCCCGGTTGTAGATCGCGAACTCGCGGAATGCACCCTTCAGCCGGTTGTCGCCGTCGTAGTTGGAACGACCGAGGTAGTTGGCGCTCGTCCATCCGGCGCCGATGTCACCCGGATCGGACGTGACGGTCCCGGTCCCGACGGCGATCCCGTCGAGGTAGATCGTCGCCGTCGTGCCCTGCAGCGTGTAGGTCAGCGTGACCCAGCGTCCGCGCGTGAGGTCCTTGCCCTGCGACACGGTCTGCTCGGTGCTCCAGTTGCCGGTCGCGAGACTCGTCCGGTACGCGTTCCCGGTGCTGAACAGGTAGCCGTTCCCGGAGCCGTCGGTGGTGTTCCCGAGCCCGTAGATGAAGTACGGGTTGGCCTGCGTCGGGTCGATCCAGACCTGGGCCTCCACGGTGACGTCGGTCACGCCGGCGAGCAGGTTGTCGGGCAGCTTGACGTAGTCGTCGCCGCCGTCGAGCTGCAGTGCGCCGTCGGCGAAGGACGCGCCACCTTCGACCGTGGCGTCGAGCCCGTTGCCGGACACGTCGTTCAGGGTCGATCCCGCGGATCCGGCGAAGTCGTAGCGGACGATCTCGCCGTCCTCGTTCGCGGGCACCGGTTCGGCGACGCCGCCGAGGCTGTCCTGGAGCTGCTGCAGTTCGGCCGCCGTCACGGGGAGCACCGTGCCGTGCCGCGGGCTGGCGGGGAGGTCGTAGTCCTTCGCGACCTGCCAGTCCGGGTTCGCGATGTCCTCGGTCTCGAGCGGGATGTAGCCGCGTCCGCCGTACTCGTCGACGAAGAGGTAGAACTTGTCGCCGTTGACGTCGCCGGGGTTGGCGGCGAACGCCGTCGGCCCCTCGACCGCGCTCGTGCCGGCGTCGCGACCGATGCAGCTGTCGAGCACCGTCCAGGACTCGAGCGTGGCCCGCAGGTCCGTCGAGGACTCCTGGATGATGTCGGCGCACCCGGTGCCACCGGCACCCTCGTCCTTGGTGAAGCGGTAGTAGGTGTCGCTCGACTTGATGACCGTGGAGTCGATCCGCGAGACGCCCTGGTCCTGCCAGACCTGCGGCTCGCTGAAGGTCGTGAAGTCACGGGTGGTCGCGTACATCATGCGGTGGTAGCTGTTCCCGCTGTGGTCCGGGTCGTCGGCCCCGTAGAGCGACGAGGCCCAGAACACGACGTAGGCACCGATGGTGTCGTCGTAGTAGGCCTCGGGTGCCCAGGTGTTGCCAGCGTTGTCGGGCGCGACCTCGATGTGCCGTTGGTCGGACCAGGTCACGAGGTCGTGGGACTCCCACACCTCGAGGTAGTGGCTGCCCTGGCGGACGGAGTCACCCCAGGACGTGCCACTGCCGATCGAGAGGTCGGTCGCGATGAGGTAGAAGGTGTCGCCCTCGGGAGAGCGGATGAGGAACGGGTCGCGCAGCCCCTTCGTCCCCTCGTCGGAGGTGAGGACCGGGCGTCCGGCGTTGAGTTCGTTCCAGTCGAGCGCGTTGTTGCCGTCACTCGCGGCGAAGTAGATGTTCTCGCCGGCGAGGGAGTTGCCGGTGAAGTAGGCGAAGGCGTAGCCCTCGTAGTCGGGCGTCGCGATCGCGGCGCGGACGGTCGCCGTGAACTCGCGCGTCGCGGTGGCCTCGCCCTGCCGCAGTGTGGCGGTCAGGGTGACGGCGGTGTCGGTGGCGGGCCGCGAGACGACCCCGTCCGTGGCGATCACGGCGGGATCGGAGGACATCCACTCGATGGTTGTGCCCTCCGGAGCGCCGGGCAGCGTCAGGTTGCCGCGGACGTCGTCGACGTTGGCGATCGAGAGGGAGGCGGCAGCGGCGTCCAACGCCTCCTGCGCTGTGGGGGCGGCTCGGAGACCCGTCTGGGAGGTGGCCGTCTGGGCGCTCCCCGGTGCTGCGGCGGCAGCGCCGGAGACGCCGACGAGCGGCAGGATCAGGGCCGCGACGGAGGCCGCGACGACCGTTTTGAGGCGCAGTTGAGGCATGGGGGTGGGTTCTCCTGGTTCGGCTTCGTTGTCGAGCGGGGATGGAACGGTGGTGCTGCGGTCGCGGGGGCGACCGGGGTGTCAGGTCTTGCGTTTGCGCGAGACCACGAGTCGCTGGAGGAGGACGAAGACCAGCAGGATGCCTCCGGTGATGATCGTCGTCGCTTCCGGCGGGATGCTGCCGTCACGCGTGATGAGGACGTTCATGAGCCCGAGGACGAGCGCGCCGACGACGGACCCGAGGACGAACCCCGCGCCACCGGTGAGCAGCGTGCCACCGATGATGACCGCGGCGATCGCGTCGAGCTCCCACCCGACACCGGTGATGTTCTGGGCGATGCCGAGCTTCGAGGTGTAGACGACGGCGGCGAGGCCGGCCAGGGTGCCACTGATGATGTAGACCATGAGCTTCGTCCGGACGACGGGCAGACCCATGAGGAGGGCTGACTGCTCCGAGCCGCCGATCGCGTACACGGTGCGTCCCATCCGGGTCTTGTGCAGGACGACGAAGGCCGCTGCGACGACGATGAGCGCGATCACGACGTTCGGGGTGGTGATGAGGTCGTTGATCTTCGGGCCGTCGATCACCTTCCACTCGGTCGAGAGCGAGCGGATCGGCGAGTCGTCGGCGAGGCGCTCGGGGGTCGTGCTGAGCATCGACGCGAGCCCTCGTCCGAGGAACATCATCGCCAGGGTGGCGATGAAGGGTTGCACGTTGAAGTACTGCACGAGCACCCCCGAGAAGACCCCGAAGGCCGAGCCGATGAGGACCATGATCACCATCACGGCGATCGGGTTCCAGCCCGAGTTCGCGAGCATCACCCCGACGAGACTGCTGATCGCGATGATCGCGCCGACGGAGAGGTCCACGCCCCCGGTGAGGATCACGAAGGTGAGCCCGACGGCGAGGACGATGAGGTACGCGTTGTTGATCAGCAGGTTCGAGATGGTGCTCGCCTGGACGATCCGCCCGTAGGCGACCTCGCCGTACACGACCATGCCGATGAAGATGACGACGGCCGCCAACGTCGGCAGGGTCTCGAGGTTCGGCGTCAGACGCGCCAGCAGCGTCCGCCGCGGGGGCGCCGACGCGTCGAGCGTCGGTCGTTCGCTGAGGGTGCTCATGCGGACACCGTTTCCTTTCGCGTGGGGACGGACGCAGTCGGCGTCGTCCGGGAGTTCCGACGCGCGAACAGGGCTCGCACACGCTGGGACTGGAGGAGGCAGATGATCACGATGACGACCGCCTTGAAGGCCGGCGTCGCCGACGAGGGGATGGAGAGGAACACGATCGTCTTGTCGAGCGTGGCGATGAGGAGTGCCCCGATGACGCTGCCGGTGAGGGAGAACTTGCCGCCGGCGAGCGAGGTGCCGCCGATGACGACGGCGAGGATCGCATCCATCTCCGCGTTCAGACCGGTCTTCGCGACCTCGACGGTCATGACGCTCGCCGTGCTGAAGATGCCGGCGACACCCGCCAGGACCGCGCTCACGATGTAGACCGCGATGAGGATGCCGATCGGCCGGATGCCCGCCATGCGAGCGGCCCGCGGGTTGATGCCGATGGACTCGATCATGAGCCCGAGCGCGGTGCGCCGCACGAGCACGGCGACGATCGCGACGATGACCCCGGCGATGATGAAGACCACCGGGAACCCGAACACCGTGCCGTTCGCGAGCCACCGGAAGGGCTCGTTCGTCGCCGAGGTGTTCTGTCCGGAGGTGATGACCTTCGCGAGGCCTCGGCCGGCGAGCATCGTGATCAGGGTGGTGATGAACGGCTGCAGGCCGACGATCGAGACGAGGACGCCGTTCACCGTGCCGAGGAAGGCGCTGATGGCGAGCGCGAGCAGGGCCGCGACGATCGCCGTCCCGGCATCACCACCGCTCTGGTTGCTCATGAACTCCATCGACACGGCGCCCGAGACGGCCATCACGGATCCGACCGAGAGGTCGATGCCGCGGGTGGCGATGACGAGGGTCATGCCGACCGCGATCATCATGATCGGGGCGCTCGCGCGGAGGATGTCGATCGGGTTGCCCGACAGGTTGCCGGTCGTGCCGTTGACGGACACACCGAGGTAGCCGGGGTCCTTCACGAGGTTGATGACGAGGAGCAGCAGCAGCGTCACGATCGCCCAGATGTAGGGCTGGTGGACGATGGTGCTGACGATGCCGCGGGCGGAGGACCCGGAACGCGCCGGACCCTGACTGGTGGCGCTCACGTGGCGCTCCCTTCGGTGGCGATCAGGTCGACGATGGTGTCTGCGGTGACCTCGGGTCCGTTGACGATCTCGCCGATCTTACGATGATCCTTCAGCACGACGATCCGCTCGCTCAAGCGCACGACCTCCTCGAGCTCGGAGGAGATGAAGACGACCGACATGCCGTCCTCGGCGAGGGCGGCGATGGCCTCCTGGATCTCGGCCTTCGCACCGACGTCGATGCCGCGGGTGGGTTCGTCGAGCACGATGAGCTGCGGCTTCGTCGCGAGCCACCGGCCGAGGAGCACCTTCTGCTGGTTGCCGCCGGACAGGTTCTTGATGGGACGCTCCGGGTCGGACGGGCGCACGTTGAGTTCGAGCAGGTACTTGTCGCACAGCTCGTTCTGCTCCCGGCGGGAGAGCGGGCGGGCCCACCCTCGGCGGGCCTGCACCGCGAGGATGAGGTTCTCGCGCACCGTGAGGTCGCCGATGATGCCCTCGTCGCGGCGGTTCTCCGTCGAGAAGGCGATCTTCTTGGACAGTCCGGCCATGGGGGTGTGCACCTCGGCCGGGGATCCGTCGATCGTGACGGAACCGGAGTCCGGTCGGTCGGCCCCGTAGATGAGGCGACCGAGTTCGGTGCGTCCGGAGCCGAGGAGTCCTGCGAGGCCGACGACCTCGCCGGCGTGCACCTCGATGTCGACGGGGTCGATCGAGCCCTTCCGGCCGAGCTCGGTGGCACGGTAGAACGCTGGAGCGTCCGCAGCGCCTGTGCGTCCGCGGTTGGAGCCGAGGGCGGCGAGCGTGCCGTAGTCCTTGCCGATCATCTTCGAGATGAGTTCGGTCCGGTTCAGTTCGGACGTCAGGTACTCGCCGACGAACTCGCCGTTGCGGAGCACCGTGAGCCGGTCGCTGATCGCGTAGACCTGGTCGAGGAAGTGGGAGACGAAGAGGATCGCGACGCCCTGGTCGCGCAGGCGGCGCATGACCTGGAAGAGGCCTTCGACCTCGTTGGCGTCGAGGCTGGAGGTCGGTTCGTCGAGGATGAGCACCTTCGACTTGGTGACCATGGCCCGGCTGATCGCGACGAGCTGTTGCAGCGCGAGCGAGATGCTCGAGAGCGGCTGCTTGGGGTCGATGTGGCCGAGACCGAGGCCGACGAGCGCTTCGTGGGCCGCCTCGTGGGTCTTGCGCCAGTTGATGCCGAACGGTCCGCGGACCTCGTGGCCGAGCATCACGTTCTCACCGACGGTGAGGTTGTCGCAGAGGTTCACCTCTTGGTAGACGGTGGAGATGCCGGCGCTCTGGGCGTCGGCCGTTCCGGAGAAGGAGCGTGGTCCACCCGCGACCAGGATCGAACCGGAGTCGATCTTGTACACCCCGGTGAGGGCCTTGATGAGCGTCGACTTACCGGCGCCGTTCTCGCCCATGAGGGTGTGGACCTCACCCGGGAAGAGGCGGAAGTCCACGTCTTGCAGGGCTTTGACGCCCGGGAACTCGATGGAGATGTGCTGCATCTCGACGATCGGCTCGGTGATTGCCATGTCTGCCTGGTCGTTCTGCCGGGTCGTCCGGCGTCGTCGCTGGGGAGCGTGAGCCCCGAGAGGTGTGGGCCGGTCGCCCGGCAGCGAAGGGGGTGCGCTGCCGGACGACCGGGGTTCATCAGTACGCGCGGGTGGGAAGCGCTTCCTTGGCCGCGTCGGGCGAGTCGAACGTCACGCTCGGCACGACGATCTCGGACTCGACCGAGTCGCCGGCGAGTGCCTTCTTGACGACGTCGATGGCGGTGTCACCGAACAACGGGTTGTACTCCGCGACGAAGCTCAGGCGACCGGCCTCGAGCGCTTCGAGGGCCGCCTTCGTGCCGTCGATCGTGATGATCTTGACGTCGGTGCCGGGCTTCAGGCCGGCCTCCTCCACGGCGAGGGCTGCGCCGAGGCCCATCTCGTCGTTCTGTGCGAACACGAGCTGGACGTCGTTGTTGTTCGCCTTGAGGATCGTCTCGAAAACGCTCTTCGCCTCTTCGGTGGACCAGTTGGCCGACTGCGACTCGAGCTTCGTGAAGTTCGGGTCGATGGTCTCGTCCCAGCCCTTGTTCCGGTCGTTGACGACGGAGAGGCCGGGAGGACCCTCGAGCACGACGTACTTGGCGCCGTCGGGGAACTGACCGTTCGCCCACTCGGCGGCGGAGCCCGAGATGCCGACGTTGTCCGGGGCGATCCGACTCGTGTAGAGCTCGGTGTCGTTCGGCTCGATGCCACGGTCGAGGAGGACCACGGGGATCTCGGCCTCCTTCGCGCGCTTCAGGACGCTCTCCCAGCCGGTCGCCTCGGTGGCGGACAGCAGGATGGCGTCGACGCCCTCGTCGATGAACGAGGTGAAGGCGGTGATCTGCGAGTTCTGGTCGCCGTTCGTCGCCGGTGCGTACTTGAGGTCGAAACCGTTCTCCTTCGAGAACGAGTCCTGGATGTTCTTCTCGTTCGCGGTACGCCATCCGCCCTCGGGCCCGACGGCCACGAAACCGATGGTGGTGAGTTCGCCGTCTCCACCGGCGTCGCCGCCGGCGCTTCCGGAACCACCGGAGCAGGCGGTCGCGCTGATCGCGATGGCACCGACGAGAGCGAGGCCCGCGATGGCGCGGACACGTGCTGTTCTGAACATTGATCTCCTCCTTGAGACCCGCGGTCCCGACATCGGGACGCGGTGTGAATGCGATGTGTGCTGCTGGTGCAACGCCGGTGTGCACTGATTGTTAGCGATCACAATTGCGTTGTGCTGAACATTAGCCAGGGCCTCGACACCATGTCAACAGGCAATGTGAGCCCTCACATTCCTCCGCGATGCACTCCCCCGACAGCTGTCGCTCGCGCTAGAGTCGGGGTCGTCGGCGTCCGCCCGACCGCCCGTCTCGATGGAGAGTCACCCATGACCACACCCGCGCCGCTCGTGCACCTGCGCGGCGTCTCCGTGCGGTTCCCGGGCGTGCAGGCCCTCGACGACGTGGAGCTCCGACTCTTCCCGGGCGAGGTCCACGCCCTGATGGGCGAGAACGGCGCCGGGAAGTCCACGCTGGTCAAGGTGCTGACGGGCGTCCACCACGTCGACGCGGGCCGCATCGGGTTCGACGGCCGCGACGTGTCGTTCGGGGGCGTCGCCGACGCCCAAGCGCACGGGATCAGCACGGTCTACCAAGAGGTCAACCTCCTCCCCAACCTCACCGTCGCGGAGAACATTTTGCTGGGGCGTGAGCCACGGCACGCCTGGGGCGGGATCTCCGGGCGACGCATGCGCGAGCGCGCCAGGGAGCTGCTGGCGTCGGTCGGACTCGACATCGACCCGGCGTCGCAGCTGTCGACCCATCCGCCGGCCGTCCAGCAGCTCGTCGCGATCGTGCGCGCGATCGCGGTGCGCACCCGGGTGCTCGTCCTCGACGAACCGACCTCGAGCCTCGACACCGACGAGGTGACCGAGCTCTTCCGGATCATCTCGATCCTCAAGTCCGAAGGGGTCGCGATCCTCTTCATCTCCCATTTCCTCGACCAGGTCTACGAGATCTCTGATCGCCTCACCGTGCTGCGTGAGGGCCGCCTCGTCGGTGAGTACCTCCCCCACGAACTGCTGCGCATCGACCTCGTCCACAAGATGATCGGCAAGGAGCTCGCGACCTTCGACGAGATCCGTCGCGGGCTCGACACCTCTGACGAGGGCGACTCGCTCGACGGCGAGGAACCGTTCGTCGCTGCGATCGGCCTCGGGCGTCAGGGAGGCGTCGAACCGATCGACCTCAAGGTCTACGAGGGCGAGATCGTGGGGATCGCGGGACTGCTCGGGTCCGGCCGGACCGAACTCGCCAGGCTCCTCACCGGGGTCGACCGGGCGGACACCGGATCCGTGGAGGTGGCCGGAGCACCGACCCGCCTCGGGACTCCGCGGCGGGCGCTCAAACAGCGGATCGTCTACGCCTCCGAGAACCGGCGGACGGAGGGGATCATCGGCGAACTCAGCCTCCGCGACAACATCGCCCTGGCCCTGCAGGCCGACCTCGGCTGGTTCCGCCGGATCCCCCTGCGGCGGCAGAACGAACTGGCCGAGAGCTACATCCAGGCGATGGGGATCCGACCCGCGAACCCCGATGCGCTCATGAAGGAGCTCTCGGGCGGCAACCAGCAGAAGGTGCTCCTGGCGCGGTGGCTGGCGCTCGCCCCGCGGCTCCTCGTCCTCGACGAACCGACACGCGGGATCGACATCGGTGCGAAGGCGGAGATCCAGAAGCTCGTGAGTCGCCTCGCCGAGAACGGGCTCTCGGTCGTGTTCATCTCCGCGGAGCTCGAGGAGGTGCTGCGGATCAGTCATCGCATCGCGGTGCTCCGCGATCGGCGGAAGGTCGCGGATCTGCCGAACCATGATCTGACCGTGTCGAAGCTCCTGGCCGCGATGTCGGAGGCTCCGGACGAACGGGTGTCTGACCAGCGTCCGAGCGCCCAGCCGGACGGACCCCGTGGCTGAGGCGTCCCGCCATGCGACGATCTTCGACGTCGCCCGGCTCGCCGGGGTGTCCCACCAGACGGTGTCACGGGTGCTCAACGACCTGCCGAACGTCCGACCGGCGACGAAGGCTCGCGTCGAAGAGGCGATCAAGCAGCTGCGATACGTGCCCTCGCCCGCAGCCCGCACCCTGGTCACGAAGCGGTCGCGCACCATCGGGCTCATCGCCACCGGCGGGACGGAGTTCGGCCCGTCGTCGTCCGTGCTGCATTTCAACGCGGCCGCTCGCGACGCCCGGTGGTCGGTGTTCACGGCGAACATGGTCGACAGCGATCCCGGATCGGCACGCGCAGCCGTCGAAGGGTTCCTCCGCCAGAACGTCGAGGGCATCGCGGTCATCAGCGCTCGGGAGGGCGTCACCGACATCGTCGCCGGCATGGAGCTGAGCGTGCCCCTCGTCGCCCTGCACGCGACGCCTCGAGCGGGCCTGGTGACGGTCGGTGTCGACCAGTACGCGGGCGCTCGCGCCGCCACCGCACACCTCATCCGGCTCGGACACCGGCGTATCGGGCATCTCGCCGGGCCCCCCGACGCCGTCGACGCGCGGGAGCGTGAGCGCGGGTGGCGGGACGAACTCGCCGGGGCAGGCCTCGTCGCGCAGCTCATCGGCACCGGCGACTGGACGCCCACCTCGGGCTACGTGGTCGGTCGGCGTCTCGACGAGGAGGTGACGGCGGTGTTCGCCGCGAACGACCAGATGGCGCTCGGGCTGATCCACGCCCTGACCGAGCAGGGCGTCCGCGTCCCGCTCGACTTCAGCGTCGTCGGATTCGACGACATCCCCGAGGCGGAGCATCTCTCGCCGCCGCTGACGACGGTCCGCCAGGACTTCGAGCTCGTCGGCCGGACCATGCTCGCCACGCTGCTCGACCACGTCAACGGCGAACCGGCGCGGACGACGACGCCCTCGGTCCCGCTCCTCGTGGAGCGGGACTCGACGGCGGCAGCCTCGACGACGATCCGCACCCGCCGGGACCTCGCGCGCGTACGGGTCGACTGAGCCGGAATCCGGTTCCCGATCAGCGGGCCGCGAGCATCCGGTCAGCGGTCCGCACGGACATCGCCATCTGGGCGAGGCCGGGGTTCGCAGCCAGAGCGCTCGGGAAGGTGGAGTTGTCGCAGATCCACAGGTTGTCGATGTCGTGCGACCGACCGTCGCCGTCGACGACCCCCTCCGCCGGATCGGTGCTCATCCGGCACGTCCCCAGCGTGTGCGCGGTGCGCGCGAGCACCCGGGTGCTGCGTGCGCCTGCCGCCGTGAGGATGTCCGTCATCGTTCGGATGGCGTGGCGGTCGATGGCCTCCTCGTTGGCTCCTGGCGAGAAGGTGATCGACGCACGCGGCAGACCCCACTCGTCCTCCTCGGAGGCAAGCTCGAGGCGGTTGCCGTCAGCGGGGAGGCACTCGGCGTTCATGCCGATACCGGCACTGTGGCGCGACAGCTCGAGCTCGTCCATCAGCTCCGATCCCCACAGGCCGCCGCCGCGCACGAGTGCCGTGGCGTAGTTGAAGGGCATGACACCGAGACTCTGCAGGAGGTACCCGCCCACGAAGTCGGCGTCCTCCGGACGCAGGAAGTCCTCGGTGATGAGTGCCGACGGGTAGCCGCGGTACCCGCGGATCTGCTCGTCGAACCGGCCCCACACCTGGACGGCACCGTGGGCGAGGAAGTTGCGTCCCACCTGACCGCTGGAGTTGGCGATGTCGTTGTGGAGCAGGAGGCGGGGCGTTTCGATCCCACCGCCGGCGAGCACGAGCGCCTCGCACCGCTGCCGATGGTCTGCACCGTCCTGCCGGTAGACCACCCCGGTTATCCGGCCCCGGGCGTCGCGCTCGATGGTGTGCACGACCGCATCCGGACGGATCTCGGCGCCAGCAGCGACGGCGGCCGGCAGGTAGGTGATGGCCGTCGTCGCCTTCGCACCGTGGCGTTCGCCCTGGTGGATCGATCCGACGTTCGTCGTCGCGCGCCGCAGGCCGTGGTGGGGCTGGTCGCGGTCGCGGGTGATGATCGCGGCGGGCGCGTCCGTGGCGCGGATCCCGAGGGCTTCGGCACCCTTCGCCATGAGGTCCGCCGGGGCGTTGCGCTGTGGCGGTGCGTACAGATAGGCGCGCGACGGGTCCCAGGGGTAGGGCGTGGGGCCGGAGACGCCGATGAACGCCTCGACCTCTTCGACGTATCGGGTGAGCTCCGCGTGGTCGACTGGCCAGTCCATCCCCTGCCCGGTGTCGCTGCGCAGCCGCAGGTCGCGGACATCGGGGCGCGGGGTGAACGCACCCCAGTGCACCGTGCCACCGCCGACGCCGAAGCCGCTGTTGTTCGGACCGAACGCGGTGGGGGCGTCGCCGCCGCTGAACCGGCTGGACATCCAGTTGATGGTGGTGGCGTCGACCTCGTCCGGCGTGGATTCGGCGGGGTCGTGGTTCGGCCCCGCTTCGAGAGCGACGACGCGGAGGCCCTGCGCCGCGAGGCGTGCCAGCAACGGCGCACCGCCCGCTCCGGTGCCGACCACGACGACGTCGACGCTGTCCTCGAGCTCGTACGTCTGCATGTGGTCGAGGTTCACGCGGCGTCCTCCTGCGTCTCGGGTGCTGGGACGACGCCGAGGTCGGAGGGCTCCCAGTCGTCTCGGGTGTCGGCGGCGAGCTCGTGGTATCCCGCGAAGTCGACGTCCTCGGCTCCGGTCGCGAAGCCGTCGTAGCCGACGCGCGCCAGCGACGCCGGGTGGATGAGCCACTCCCGCACGAGGTCGACGCGCAGGTCCTCGAACCACCGGCTCAGTTCGGCTCCGTCCAGCTGGCCGCCGGGCACACCCTTCCCGTCGATGACCGTGCGGATCAGGGCGTCCTGCTCGTCGGGCGAGGTGGGCCACACCGCCACGAGCTCATCCAGACCGGCGCGGTACGCCTCGTCGTCCGTCAGGGCTCCCATCGGACGCCAGCCGTCGCCGCCGCCAGCCGCGAGATCGGCGTCGACGCGCGCGGCGAGGTCGATCGCCCCGCCGACAGGCTGCGGCACGAGCCGCGCGGCGATCTGTCGCAGGAGGTCGAGCTGCTCCGGCTCCAGCGCACGAGGTCGGTAGTCGGCGTCGTCGGGCAACGCCCGTCGTGCGAGGGTGCTCCGGACGCGCGCCGTGGTCCGTGGTGACGCGATCACGAGCCCCCACTCGGCGGGCACGATCGCGCTGTGGGCGACGATCTCGTCCCACAGCTCCGTGATCGCTCGCGCCACGCGGACGGGACGTTCGAGCGGGAGTAGGTGACCGGCTCCCGGGAGGGACACGAATCGGGCACGCGGGTAGACACCGGACAGCAGGTCCGGCTGCACGGCCGCACCGAGCGCGTCGTCCTGGTCGCCCGCGAGGACGGTGCACGGCAGGTCGAGGACGCCGACGGAGGAGGTGGTGTCCTCCAGGCTGCCCTCCTCCAGCCAGCGGCGCCACGCGAGCGGCGACATGGCCTGCACGGACGCGACGGTCGGCTGCTGGAGCTCGGCCGGGAGCGGGGCACCCACGTTGTCGTCGACGAAGGTCTGCGCATCGGTTTCGGCGATGGAACCGTCCTCGGCCCAAGCGAGCATCTGGCTGCGCTTCTCGTCGGGCATCGGTTCGGGCGTCGGCGGGGAGGGGGCGAGGAGGACGACCCCGAGGAGACCGAAGACGGAGACGTCACCATCACGCACCCGGGACGCGATCCCGGCGGCGACCTTGCCGCCCATGCTGTGCGCGCACAGCAGCCACGGGCCGCCGTCGGCCTCGTCCGCGATCACCGCGAGGGCGGCGTCGATCTGGGCGGACACGGAACCGTCGGTCGCGTCGGGCGATCCTCCCTGACCGGGGAGGGTGACGGGGACGACCCTGAAGCGGTCGCCGAGCTCGTGCGCGAGCGGCTGCGCCGCGGCCGCGTCCAGGCCGAGCCCGGGAAGGAAGAAGACCGTGCACTCGGCCGCGGTCACGGAGTGACCATGCCGCCGTTGACGTTCAGCGTCGCACCGGAGACGTACCCGGATTCCGCTGAGGCCAGGTAGACGTAGGCCGGCGCGAGCTCGGCGGGCTGCCCCGCTCGCTGGTAGGTGTTCTCGTCGTCGAAGCTCTGCATCTGCTCGTCGGACACGCCGTCCGACACCTGCAGTGCCGTCCACACGGGGCCGGGGGCGACCACGTTGACGCGGATCCCCCGGTCGGCGAGCTGCAGGGCGAGGCCCTTCGACAGGTTGTTGATCGCGGCCTTCGTCGCGGCGTAGTCGAGTCGGTCGGGCGACGGCTTGTAGGCCTCCAGCGAGGCCGTGTTGACGATGCTCGCACCGGCACCGAGGTGCGCCAGCGCCGCCTTGGTGATCCAGAAGTTCGCGAAGACGTTCGTCCGGAAGGTCTCCTCGAACTGTTCGTCGCTGAGGTCCTCCACCCGGTCGACGGCGATCTGTTTGCCGGCGTTGTTGACGAGGATGTCGAGGCCCCCGAGGAAGTCGGCGGCCTCCGAGACGAGCCGACGGCATTCCTCGGCGCGGGACACGTCGGCGATGATCGCCAGGCCACGTCGGCCAGCTTCATCGATGAGCGCGAGGACGTGCTCGGCGTCCTCCTCCTCACCCGGAAGATGCGCGATGACCACGTCGGCGCCCTCCCTGGCGAACGCGATCGCCGTGGCGGCACCGATACCGGAGTCGCCGCCGGTGATGAGGGCCTTGCGACCGGCGAGCCGTCCGCTCCCCCGGTAGCTCCATTCGCCGAGGTCGGGAACCGGCGTCATCCGGGCCTGGACGCCGGGCTCCGGCTGGTGCTGGAGGGGTGGTTCGACCCGGGCGTACCGGGTCACTGGGTTGGTCAGCTCGTACTGGTCATGCGGGGACATGACGATCACGCTAGATGAGCGACCATCGGATCCTGTGGGGTTGCGCTCGGACCGTCAGTCAGACATGTCACGGAGCGGACGGCTCCTCCCGGAGCCTCGTCAGCAGAACGAGGAGGTTCCACCCCAGCCGCCGACCCATGCCTCGAGGCGGGGGTCGGACCGGAGCGGGAACACGCCCTCGGCCACCAGCTGCTCCGTCGTGAACGCGGCAGAGCCACCCCATCGCTGCTCTCGACGCGTCGCGCGCCGGGAGCGCAGACGGCCGAGCGAGGTGCCCTCGTCGTCGACGAGCTCGATGGTGCCCACCTCGCCGGTTCCGAGCCTCGCCACCGCGTCCACGATCCACGCGGGGTCGAGGATGACGACGGGCCGCGCGAGGTCCCAGGTCACCCGCGCATCCAGTCGGTCCGAGCCGAGGACCACCCGCGGGTCGTCCCGGAGCTCCGTCGCGCCCGCGTCCTCCAGGACCAATCGGGCCCGAGGGAAAGTGGCGAGGAAGGAGTCCGCTGCGATGAATCCGGCTGCCGTGCTGTGTGCGCCTCGCAGCCGCATCACGACGTCGACCGTGTCGGACCACAAGGCCCTCGGTGCGGAGCCGGGAACGGGGATCGCCGAGAGCAACCGCATGGTCTGGGCGTTCGCGCGGTCCAAGCCGAAGTCGGCGCGCCCGGCCCACTCCGGGCCGTCGTGCCAGGCCACTGCAGTGGAGACGTGGGCGACCACGGCACCGGCCTGCCACATCCGGTGCGCCCACTCCCAGTCCTCCCCGCCGTACGACGTGAAGGACTCGTCGAACCCGCCGACCTCGTCGAACATCCTGCGCGAACACGCGATCACCGCGCCGATGACGAACCGATAGGACCGGTCGTCGGCCTCGAGCAGGTCCTGCGATCTGGCATACGCCTCGGCGAGCCAGCCGGGTTCGGCCAGTTCGCGACCGGTCGCCGCCTCGACGACGGATACGTCCGGGTCGATGCCCGAGAAGTCGGCGTGCCGACGACGGCCTACAGTGACGGCCTCAGGCAGCAGGGCCGGCAGTCGGGTCAGCGCTCGGACGTAGCCCGGCTCCGGGACCGTGTCGGCGTCGAGGAAGCACAGTACCTCGCCGCTGCTCGCCCGCACGCCGAGGTTGCGGACCGCCGCCAGACGGAAGCCCTGGTCCTCCTGCCGGACGAGGATCACGTCATCGGGCACGTCGACGACGCCCGGCGAACCGTCGTCGGCGACGACGATCTCCAGTAGCTCGCGCGGGTAGTCCTGCGCGGCGAGGGCGTGCAGCGTGCGGCTGAGCTCGCCGGGTTGGTCGTAGTGCGCGACGATCACCGACACTCGTGGGAGCGGATCGGGGTGGGTCCCGTCGAGCGTGTCCCAGCGGTTGCCGACGACCCAGGGCCGCCTCATGCGTCCAGCCCGTCCCACCAGCGCAGGTACGAGTCCGTCGCCTCCGTCCACGACATCGGCAGGCGCCGCAAGCCGTGCCAGGTCTGCTGCGGCTGTTCGGCGGCGCTGCGGACCGCGACCGCGAGGTCCGATTCGTCGACGGACGTCAACGCACCCGGGCGCAGGGCGGCCATCTCGTCGATGTACCGATTGCGCATGGCCACCGGTCGCCGACCCCATCCGATCCAGGACGCGAGCGAACCGGATGCGGAGATGTGTCGGTGCGCGATCACGGGGACGGCCACGGCTCTCCCCCGCCGGGCGATCTCCGCGTCGTCGAGCCAGCCGGTGACCTCGACGCCGACACCGAGGGCGCCGGCACGACGGATGAAGGCCTCGAGGTCGGCGGCATGCCCGTCGGAGGCACGACCGAGGACCGTCAGCCGGGTCATCCCGGCGGCCGCTGCGGCGGCCGCCGCCTCGTCGTGTCCCTTGCCGGGGTAGAAGAAGCCCAGGACGCCGACGGATCCGTCGGACTGCTGTCGCTGCTCGCCACCCTGGAGTTCGACCGGCAACGGGATCCGAGCGACCGGTCCCGACCAGACGTCCTCCTCGCGGAGCAGTTCCCGCTCGTGGTCACTGTTGATGACCACGCCCCGCGCGGCGGCCGCCACCCGGGCGTAGGCGGCCCGCCGCCGCGGGAGGTTGTGCGCCCCGTCGGAGGCCTGCGGGACGTCGTGCAGGGTGACGCTCACCCGCAATCGTGCTGCGAGCCGCACGAAGTCGTCGGCAGCCTGCTCCGGTGACCCACCCCAGAGGCGGTCGGTGAAGTGCGCGTGGACGGCTGTGCCGTCGGCGAGGCGATCCAGCCGTGTCGCGTCGACCCGGCGGATGGTCGGATGCCTCGCGGCGACCTCGCTGGCCAGCTCCCGCGCGTAGACGGCGACGCCGTGGTTGCCGGCATGGACGAGGAGGAGCGGTGCCACCATCACGCGGCGCGCCAGACGGCGAGGAGATCCGTCAGCCTGCCGACAGCCGCTGTGACGAGGCCGAGATGGGACGCGTACCAGTCGGTGTGGGCAGCGCGCACCTCGGCGTCGTCGATCTCGGCACCGTCCACGATCCAGTGATCACGAGGCTGGTCAGTGAGCGACCACGCGTCGACCACCTCGGGGATCAGCGGGGCGTGCACAGCGTTCAGGAGGGGCCGACCGGGATCGGTGACGGCTCCGTCGAGGCCCAGTGCTTCGAGCACCCTCGCGCCGAGAGGCAGCCAGATCGCGTTCCCGGGGTGGTTGACCGTGCGGACGTGATCGGCGGTGACCTCGTCGAACAGGTCGGAGACCGCCACGTCGGTGAGGGCCTCACGGGCGCGCAGCACTTCGAGGGAGGATCGGCCGATCGCCCGCACGGCGTCCGGCGGCAACACCGCCGCGACGGGGATGCCGGCGGTGGCCGCGAGCGTCCGGACGTCGTGGTAGTCGACGATCGGCAGGCTCTCCTCGAACGCAGGGATCCGGATGGAGGCCTGGAACGGGTGCAGTCCACCGAACCGCACCGGCGGCAAGGTCAGGACACGACCACCGGTGGCGGCTGCCACCTGCCGGGTCCCGAGGGGCAGACCGTGATAGTCGTCGCGCACCGGCTGCGTCACCACGCTGTGGGCGCTCCGCACGACCTCGTGGAGGCGCTCGGCGTCCTCGGCGGTCATCTCATGCACGGCGGGAACGCGCACGAACCGTCGTTCTTCGGCGTCCATCACCGTGCGGAGGGACTCGGCCTGACAGTTGCCGAGCACCACCCCGAAATCGGCCGGCAGCGGTGCGAGCCCGTAGAACTCCGCGTAGTGCCGTCGACGCGCCGACACAGACGTCTCGGTGGGCGCGCTGATCGTGCCCGGGTCGGCGGTGAGGCTCATGCTCCGACCGTATACCGTCGCCGGAGGCCGGAGGATCGTGTGGCCAGCCGGTTGCGCAGAGGCGCTCGCGTCTGCCAGCCGGTCGGCCGACGCCCACCGTGCGTCTGGCGTGAGCGACGACGGCTATCGGTGATGACAACCGTTATCGATTACATGAAGACATTGCAATTCGTTTATGTATGTGGTGCGATTGATCCATCGCCGGACCTGAAACCTGAAGGAGCACCCATGAGCACCACCGAGATGCACGCCGAGCACACCCTCGCCGACCACACCCACGGAGCCGACTGCGGCCACGAGGCCGTCAAGCACGAGGACCACACCGACTACGTGCACGGAACGCACCACCACGCCGAGCACGGCGACCACTACGACGAGCACGAGAGCGTCGCCGAGCACACCGCCACCGACCACGGCCACGGTGATGACTGCGGCCACGAGGCCGTCAAGCACGGGGACCACGTCGACTTCGTCCACGATGGCCACAAGCACGCCGCCCACGGCGAGCACTACGACGAGCACTGAGCCCGTCCCCGCTGAACGCCTGAGGGCCCCGACCAGACGGTCGGGGCCCTCAGGTGTTCCCGGGCCACCCTCTGACCGGGCAAGCCGGGCATGACCAGGATTCGGCGTCCTACTCCCCCGCGCGAGTCACTCCGCGCCGGTGCTCCTCCGCCGCCGGGAGCGAGACCTCGAAACGGCTCCCCTCGCCGAGGGTGCTGCGCGCGGTGAGCCGGCCCCCCAGCGCCTCGGCGAGGCCGCGGGCGATCGACAGGCCGAGACCGGTGCTCCGTCCGGCGCGGACCCGGGACGGCTCGCCCCGCCACAGCCGGTCGAAGATCCGAGGCAGGTCCGCCGCCGGGATACCCTCGCCGGTGTCGACCACGGCGATCCGCACCGTGCCGTCGACGAGCACCGCGTCGACGTCGATCCGCCCGCCCGCCGGGGTGTGCCGCAAGGCGTTCGACAGCAGGTTGTCGAGGATCTGCCGCAATCGGGCGGGATCGGTCTCGAGGCGCAACGGCCCCGCGATCTGGACGTGCAGCGCGACACTGGATGCCGCCGCGCGCACCCGGTACGCCTCGGCGAGATCGCGCACGACCGCCGCCGCATCGCACCTCCGCAGGTCCAGCACGAGGTCCCCGGACTCCGCCAACGCGAGGAGCTGCAGGTCGCCGGTGATCCCCTCCATCCGTCCCGCCTCATCCAGCACGAGCCGGCGGAGGGCCGCGTCGTCCAATCCGAGGCCGTCGTCCGCAGCCTCGACCCAGCCACGGATGTTCGTCAGCGGGCTGCGCAGTTCGTGGGCGATGTCGCCGAGCAGGCGCCGGCGGGAGGCCTCGTGTCCGGCGACCTCGCTCGACATCCGGTCGAACGCCGCACCGACGCCGGCGAGGTCGTCGCCCGCGGGAAGCTCCGCACGGGCATCACGATCGCCGGCGCTGAACCGCTCGACAGCAGCCTCGAGCCGGCGTGCGCTCCGCAGGGTCGGCACGATGATGAGTGCCGCCGCCACCGACAGGAGCGCCAGCAGCACCACGATGAACCCGGCGACGCGGGCGATCGATCCGGGACTCGCGTCGAGCGGGCCGCGGGCGTCGCCGCGTTCGTCGGTGAGCACCAGGTTGACGGCGGGCGCCGTCGTGGACTTCGCCTGATCGATGCGCGCCTGGAGCAGGCACTCCGCTGCGGTGTCGTCGCCGGTCGGTGCGGTGCGCAGCGCGAGTCCCGCGGGGGCGACCGACGGCGACAGCGCGAGTTCGACGCCGGTGATCAGCGGGGCGTCCGCTGCGAGCAGGCACCCGTTCGTCCGATCACGGAGATCGTCGAGGGCGGACTGCTCGCTCGGCAACGGGGTGTCCAGCGCGGCGCGGCCGCAATCCGGGGCATCCTCGTCACCCGAGACGACCGGCCGGCCGGTCGCCCACACCGCCGTCTCACCGACCGCCTCGCCCAGACACGTCACCACCGCGTCGGCCTGCCGGGCGAGCTGCGCACGTTGCGTCTCGTCGAGCAGGAACGGCCCGGTGATCCCGTCGGGCAACCCCAGCTCGGACGTCACCGGATCGGCTCGGAGCGCGAGCGGGTCGAGCAGCCGGGTGGCGCGCGACGGGCGAGGCAGCTCGGGCGCGGTGTCCGCGATCACCGTCCCGTCGCCGTCGACCACGGCGATGCGGCGTCCCGTCTCCTGACCGAGGACCAACAGCGTCGACCCGACGTCGCTCCAATCCGTGTGGCGCCCGGCCCAGACCGTCAGCGCGTCCATAACCTGCTCGTCCCGCATGAGGTCGGCACCGGACGCCTGCTCGTCGTACCGGTACTCCGACGTCTGGGCGAGCCAGATCGTGCCGCCCACCGAGGCCAGCACGAGCAGGAGCCCGGCCGCGAGATAGCGGGCGAGGAGCCGCGGTACCCGTCGGCGCCCCACCGTTGCCGCTCCGCCGCTGTCAGTCATGTCGTCAGCCATGCTCTCATCGCTTCCCGTCCCGGTTCGCATCCGTGCCCCGATCGCCACGTCACGCGATCAGGTCGCGGCGAGGGCCGTGGTCGGCGACTGCCGAGCGGCACGGATGGACGGGGCGAGCCCTGCGACGGCACCGGTCACCAGCGCAGCGGCCATCCCGGACACGATCGTCTCGACCGGGACGACCAACGGCCAGTCCTGCAGACCGCTCCACGCCCAGGTGCCGAGCAGACCGAGCACCACACCCGTCGCACCACCCAGCGCACAGAGCGTGATCGCCTCCACGAGGAACTGCGCCTGGATCTGACCCCGGTGTGCGCCGAGCGCTCGCCGCAATCCGATCTCCCGGCGACGTTCGAGCACGGAGACGAACATCGTGTTCGCGACGCCGATGCCCCCGATCACGAGCGCGACGGCGGCGAGGGCGAGGAACAGCCCGTCGAAGCTCGACCGGGCAGCGGCCTTGGCGGCGAGCACGGCCGAGGGCTGACTCACCTGCACGAGTCCGCCCGCCCCCGGCGAGAGCATGGCGGCGACGACGGGACGGAGGGCGTCGATGGACGCCTCGACACCGGTGACGTAGGCGACCGTCGGTGCGCCGTCGAAGCCCAGCCAGCGTCGTGCGGCAGCGTCGTCGACGAGGACCGCCGACTGCACATCGGCGGACAGCGGCGTCTCCGCAAGTACGCCGACGACGGTGAACGCGACGCCGCCGACATCGATCGTGACCGGCCGATCGGGCAGCCGCGACAGGCCCAACCGCTCGGCTGCGTCGACGCCGAGCACCGCCGTCGGCAGGTCGGTCCGGTCGAGCCAGCGACCGGAGGTCACCTGGGTCCGCAGCACCCCACGAAGGTCGCCGCGGACGGCAAGCGTGGTCAAGCCGGTCTCCGGGTACCCGCGGAACACGTTGCTGCGAACGGGGGCGTGGGTGTTGCCGACCGTCGCGGCGTCGGTCACGGTTCCGATGCGCTGCAGCATGCCGAGGGCCTCGTCGGGCAGCGGGACGGGCGCTCCGTCGGCACCGGCACGGGGATCGGCACGCAACAGGTCCGCCCCGAGCGCCGTGAGCTGCTCGTCGAGTGCGGCTTGCGAGGACGCGGGCACGGCGGTGACGGTCACAAGGGTTGCGATGCCGATGGCGATGCCGATCGTCGAGAGCACGGCACGCAGGGGTCTGGTTCGGAGCCCGACCGTGCCGACCTCCAGGAGATCACGGATGTCGAGACGTCTGCGGGGCTCACGCATGGGCCATCCTCTCGGTGTGTGCATCGATGTCGGTGTCGGTGATGATGCGACCGTCGCGCAGCTCGATACGACGCGGCAGCCGTGCGGCCAGCTCGGTGTCGTGGGTGATGACGACGACGGTGGTCCCCTCGTCGTGCAACCGTTCGAGCAGGCCGAGCACCCGCTCGCCGTTCGCGGTGTCGAGGGCGCCGGTCGGTTCGTCGGCGAGGACGACGAGCGGGTCGGTCACGATCGCCCTGGCGATGGCGACCCGTTGCCGTTCACCGCCGGAGAGGTCCTGCGCCGCGTGCCCGATCCGGTGCCCGAGGCCCACGCGCTCGAGTGCAGCGCACGCGAGGTCACGGCGTTCCCGCCTCGGAACGCCGCTGTAGAGCAGTGCCGTCACGACGTTCTGTTCGGCGGTCACCCCGTCCGTCAGGTGGAAGCCCTGGAAGACGAACCCGATCGAGCTCCCCCGCACGTCGGACAGCGCCCGATCCGTGAGCTCACGGGTGTCGACTCCGCCGATCCGGACCACGCCGGAGGTGGGCCGGTCGAGCGTGCCCAGCACGTTGAGCAACGTCGACTTGCCGGCGCCGGATCGCCCGACGATCGCGGCGAGCTCACCCGCGTCGATCCGCAGGGAGACGTCGTCGAGCGCGGCGACCCCGCCGGGGTGGATGCGACTGACGTGCTCGAGTTCGAGGGCCGGTGTCGTCATCGTGCCGACACCACGGTCATCCCGGCGTCGATCCCAGCACCGCTGACCTCGACGCGGTCGTCCGCGATCAGCCCGACTTCGACCCCGTGGAGTCGACCGCGTTCGTCCTGCAGGGCGTACCCGCCTTCCGCGAGCGCCACGAGGGCTGCGACGGGCACGATCAGCACGTCCTGCACGGATCGGGTGGCGACCCGGACGGTCACCGCGGCCGCGTCGACACCGTCGAGCGCGGCCTGATCGTCGATCGCGACGACCGCACGGACCTTCGCCTCGGCTCCTTCACCGGTCGTGGTCACCGTGACGATGGATCCGCCGACGGCGCGCCCGTCGGGCAGCTCGATCGTGGCCTTCGCGCCGGCGCCGATGACACCCGCGTCCTTGGCCGGGACCGACGCCTCGACGACGCGGGTCGTGGGCGTGACCGTGAACGGTTGTCCACCCGCCGAGTCGCCGAGGCGTGCGGTCACGGCGGCGATACGACTCGGCGCACTCAAGACGATCACGTCGGCGGGTCCCAGCGTGCCGGTGCACTCCAGGCCCAGCGATTCCTGCCAGTCCCGCACGGCTTCGCCGAACGCCTCCCCGGTCTCGAAGTCCGTCGGATCGCTCCGGCTGAGGTATCCGAGCTCCATGAGGTTCGACGCGACCATGCTCACGTCGGCCCCCTCCATCCCGGATCCGTCTATCGGGCGATAGAGCGGAAGCTCGCCGATCAGGACCGCGACCGGTCGCTCGTTCGCGCGGAGAGCCACGGATCCGCGGTCGAGGACACCGCCGGCCGGGGGCAAGCCGGTGATGATGCCGTCAGCCTTCGTCGTCACGGGCACCGCGGTACCGAACCCGACGGCACCGTCGAGGCGGGCGGTCTGGACGAGCTCTCCCCGCTCGACGACCACGGTGGCCGGCGAGACCGTCGGCTCGACCGGGGCCGCATCGGCCGCGGGGCGGAGCAGCAGGGTGGCTCCCCCGGCCCCCGCCGCGAGGACGGCGCAGAGGACGAGCGAACCAGCGAGCACGGTCCGACGTCGCGACCGCATCATTCGGCGCTCCCGTCCGAGGTGGAGGCCATACAGGCGTCGACGTACTGCATCCCCAGTGAAATCGAGGTGGCGTCGTTCGATTCGCCGCCGAAGGCGAGGTTGATGCGGCCGAACGTGTCCGCCTCGGTGATCTCGACCTCGCGGACACCGTGGTCGCGCAGGCAGTCGACCACGCGCTGCATGAACCGGAGCGCATCCGGGTTCTGCGCGTCGAGCTCCCACGGGGGCAGCGGTGCCACGCGCAGGCAGAGCGCCTCGGCCTCGGCGACCCCCGCGAGATCCTCGGCGACGCCACCGCTGACCGAACCTCCGTCACCGCCCGTCGGAGCGTCCGGCATCGCAGGACCGTGGTCCGCGAGACAGCGATCCCGCGGCTTCCAGGCCTCCGCCTCCTCCTCGTCCGACATGTCGAGGCGCAGCCGCACGGGCTCGCCGTACTCCGCGAAGAGCGGGTCGACGGCCGCGGTCGGGGTCGGAGCGGCGGTCTCCAGGGTCGCGATGCCGCCGTCGGCGCCCTGGTCGGCGGCGGGTGCAGAGCAGGCGGTGAGTCCCGCCAGGAGCGCCAAGGCACCCGCTGCGGCGGTCAGGGATCGATGGATGGTGCGTGGCACGGTTCCTCCTCAGGTGTGGACGGCTGTGACCCACCCTCGTCGCCGGATGTGAGCGACTTGTGAGCGAACCGTGCCGAGCCCGACCGCATGCCGAGCCCGTACCTAGGATCGGAACGTGACCAGAGTCTTGATCGTCGAGGACGATGCACTGCAGTCGGAGCTCGTGCGCCGCTACCTCGAACGCGAGGGGCACGACGTGACGGTGCTCGCGGACGGTGCCGAGGCGCTCGCGGAGGTGCGCCGCTCGCCGCCGGATCTGCTCGTCCTCGACGTGATGCTCCCCGGCGCCGACGGCCTCACGGTCTGCCGGACGCTGCGCGAGGAGGAGTTCGACCTCCCGATCCTCCTGCTCACCGCCCGCTCGACGGAGAACGACCTGCTGCTCGGGCTCGAGCTCGGCGCCGACGACTACCTCGCCAAGCCGTACAGCCCCCGCGAGCTCGTCGCGCGGGTCCGCGCTCTCCTGAGACGCGCGCGCCGCACCGTGACCGCGTCGACGGTCATCGCGGTCGGCGACCTCGAGATCGACCCGGACCGCCATCAGGCCACCCTCGGGGAGCGACCGCTGGACCTCACGCGTGCCGAGTTCGACCTCCTGGAGGAGTTCGCCCTGCATCCCGGTATCGTCCTCAGCCGTGCCCGCCTGCTGGACCGGCTCCACGGCACGGACCGCTGGATCGGCGACCGCACCATCGACACCCACGTGAAGAACCTCCGGGCGAAGATCGAGACCGATCCGCAGCGTCCGGCCAGGCTGGTCACCGTCTACGGTGTCGGGTACACCCTCCACGCCCGCTGAGACCGGCGCGGGCTCCCCCGGAACGATGTCATGGCCGGGCGCGCTCCGAGCCTGAGCGGGCGGCCTTCACGAGGAGGCGACCGACCACCGCGAGTTCTCGCTGGGTGAGGCCGTTGAGTGGACTGTGCCGGAGCACCGCATCGATCATCGACGATCTGACGGCGCTCCCACGCGCCGACAGGGAGACGACACGCTGCCGGCGATCCGAGACGTCCGGGAGCCGCTCCACGAGCCCACGCTGCTCGAGCTGCCCGTAGAGGAACGTCGCGTTCTGCGGCGTGCAGTGCATGCGTGCCGCGAGCTCCTTCATCGGCAACGCGTCCACATCGGGTTCGACCATCCACAACGCGTACGCGGTGTTCATGGTGAGACCCAGCTCGTCGAGCGCCGGCGTCACCGACTCCGTCGTCCGGGCCGTGACGTCGTACGCAGCCAGCAGCGCGGAAGCCGTGTCCGCGGTCCTCAGGTCCATGGGGAAACCGTAACAGCTCCTTCGAGTCTTGAAGTGTTATGGTCAGCGGGTGATTCAAGACTCGAAGCATATTCCCGACCGGAGGATGACCTGCCATGACCACTGAACGACTGGACTCCCGCGTCATCGCGGTCACCGGAGCCACCTCAGGCGTCGGGTACTTCATCGCCGAACAGCTGGCCGCACTCGGGGCCGAGGTCATCGTGATCGGACGCTCCCCGGCTCGAGCACGAACGGTGATCGAGCTGCTCCCCCATCCGCACCGCCATCGTGCTCTGACGGCGGACCTCAACGACGTCGACACTGTCCGCTCGGCGGGTGCGCACCTGGGCGAGCTCGACCGGCTCGACGGACTCGTGCTGAACGCCGGTGTGGTGGGCCCGAGCCGGACGCGTCGGGTCGGGCCGTTCGACGTCGAGCACACCATGGGCGTCAACCACCTCGCTCACGCGGAGCTCCTGCGGCACGCCCTGCCAGCGCTCGCGCGGACGGTGGGTGCCCGAGTCGTCCACCAGGGCAGCCTCGTCACGGCGACTCATCCCTTCGACCGGTCGGACTGGCTCTCCCAGCGTGACTACCGACCCCGGATCGCGTACACCAACTCCAAACACGCCGTGCAGCTGTTCGGATTCGAGCTGGCCCGCCGGCTCGAAGCCCAGGGCCGCTCGACGCGATCGATCGTCGTGCACCCCGGAGCCGCCATCGACGCCCTCACCGTCGACCGGTCCGGCGTCCACCAGCGCAGCGCATTCGTCAGGGCCGCAGCCGCCGTCATCGGCCCGCTCTTCTCCCGCATCGTCGCCGGCAAACACGAGGCGGCCCGCTCGGCCGTCCTCGCCGTGAGCACTCCCGACCTTCCGCCGCTGGCCTACATCGGTCCGGAACGGCGCGAGGTCGGACCCCCTCACTTGGTCCCCGCGCCGCCCATCAGCCTCGATCCGGCCCTGGGGGCGTTCCTGTGGGACGAGACCGAGCGCCTCATCGGAGCCCCGATCCTCTCCGCGAGCTCCTGAACCCGGTTCTGCATTCCCACGGTATGAAGTTCACACGCCTGGAATGCACTGCGAATCCTGGGTACCGTGGGGCACAACCGAGCGGGTTCAGCCAGTGGAGGTACGTGCGATGTCCAAGAAGAAGACCGACAAGAAGCAGGATGCCAAGGCCGCGGCGAAACTGGCCGAGAAGCAGCAGCGGCGAGCTGCTGAGAAAGCCCTCGTCCGTGCCGAACAGGCAGTGGATGCCGCCCGCGAAGCGGTCCGCTCATCGAGCAAAGAGCTCCGCAAGCACGCGGCTGCGCTCGCGAAACGGACGGAGAAGCTCTCGGCCAAGCACGAGAAAGCCGTCACCGGGTTGGCCGCACAGCAAGCACGGGCAGATGAAGCATCATCCCGCGTGAGGACGCAGCGCCGGTCCCTACTGATTCCGCCGTTGCCCACTCCCACCGGAGGCGTCCCGACGATGATCGAGCTGCGCCAGCTCGCGAAGCAACAGCGCATCGCCGGCTACTCTCGCATGAACAAGGCCACCCTCCTCGCACGCGTCGACCTCCCCGCTGACAGCGAGGCTCAGTGACGCTGACCGGACTCCTCTCAGCGCCGACGCCAGCCCCCGGTCGTCCGCTTCGGTGACAGCTGTGCTCCTGCGCGCTCTGCATCTGAGCGTCGCTGAGGGGGCGAAGCCGTGGCGGAAGGCGGTCGGCCGATGATGAGCGGGCGCAGCATCAGGGCCGCGGTCGCGAGGAACACCACACAGGTGATCGCGACGACAGGGTCGGACAGCGGGTTCGCGGACAGGATGGTCGTGAAGTCGGCTGCAGCGTGGATGAGGATCAACGGAAGCACCCAACGGAAGCGGAACTGGAACGCCGCCAACCCGATGCCGTAGCACGCGGAGACGAGGACGTTGAGGAGGACATCGTCCACTCCTCGTCCAGTCGTCGCGAACAGGGAGAGATGCTGCAGGCCGAACAGGGCACCGGTGAGCACGACGGCGCCGGCGGGACCGAAGGAGCGCCGCATCCGCTCCAACACGACGACACGGCTGATGAGCTCCTCATTCACCCCGACGAGCAACAGCGTCACGGCCCAGAGTCCGAACCCGGGCGGTCGCTCGACGAGACCACCCGGCACCACCCACAACAGCACCTCGAGGATGAACGGCACGAGGAACAGCGCAGCCGTCCTCCCCCGCGACAGGAGGAACAGACCCGACACGCGCCACAGGCCACGCACCGTCACCAAGACGACCGCGAGGAGAACGCACACGAGGTTGGCGAACAATCCCACATACCAACCCGATACTCCCAGCAGTGGTGCGAGCGCAAGCGCTCCCACGATCACCCCGAAGCGCAGAACATGCACGAAGAAGCCGAACCCGAGCGCCCGCCACCGATCAACCATCACCCGCGCACCCTACCGGCGCCCAGCGACCAGTCGGTGAACACCGCACGACGACCTCGCAGAACCCCACGCGTGGAAACCGGAGCGATTTACCCAGCAGGACTCACGAATGGCCACAGAGCAGCACGGTGCCTCCTCGCGCCACACTGAATCCCGACGAGGCGCAGCTGATCGACGGCGTGATCGAGCGCCTCGCAGAGAAGTTCGCGGATTGGCCAAGCCGATAGAGAGGGCGGCGCGCCCGAATCGCCGCCTCCGACCTGCCGGACAAGGTGCGCAAGGACCTGTTCCAGCTGTGGGAAGGCCCGGACGGCGTCGAAGCCGGAGGGTACTCCGCGCTCATTGTGCGAGCCAAGTCCTGAACCGGCGTCCCTATCGTGATTGGTGCAGACATACCCGAAGTCTGTTCCAATGCAGCTCCTTCGGCGTCGTCATCGGCGCGGGCGGGTTGGCGCGATCCGTCGACCGGCATCCGTGGAGATCTACGGCTCCGGGGTGAAGGCGATGCCGCCGGCCGGGTCGCGGGTCAGCACGCCGGTGTAGGAGACGGTCGTGATGGGGAGCGCATCGTCGGAGAACCGGACACGGAACGACGACGTCGCGTGGTACTCACCGTCGATCAGGGTGAACACGGGACCCGGCTCGCGGAACCATTCCGCGGTCACGGAGTCCCCCAGCGGTCCCGGCAGCGAACCTGTCAGCTCCGCCGGGCAGGACGGCCCGACGAACCGCTCGGCCGCGCATGCCGCCTGCAACCCCTCGACGGCGGCGGCGAGTCCCGGCTCCACATCCGTCGTGAACGCCGGCGAGAAGCTGAAGTCGGCCTCGCTCTCGTCTCCTCCGAGGTTCGGGACGTAAGCGGTGAACGCGTCGTCCGTGCCGAGCAGTCTCGTCAAGCCGGTCGGATCGTCGTACCTCACGCCGTACGCGCCGGGGAGCAGCTGAAGCTCAGCGCCGTCCTCGGCGAGCGGGTACTCCAGCTGGTCGTTCACCGTCACCGTCGCGGCCGACTCGATGCCGCCGATCGTGTTCGGGGTGTCGCCCCGCCAGCCGGTGATCCGGAGTTCCCCGTCCTCGCGCGACACCGAGAGTTCGAGCGTGCCAGGCACTTCGGCACCGTCGAACGTGTACTCGACGGTCGCCCTGAACCCTCCGGAGTCGTAGCCCCTCGTCTCGACGATGCGTGCATCGGCCGGCAAGGCGTCGGATGCGCGGTAGAAGTCGTCGTCGATGAACTCCTCGGGGAAGTCGATCGTGGTCAACGCCGCAGCCTTGGTGGCCTCACCCGCTTTGAGGTGTGCGAAGAACTCCTCGACGAGCGCGGTGCTCCCGGAGTCGTCCGTGTCGATCCCCCGTGCGCATCCCGTGAGCGAGACGGCGATGGCGAGCACGCCGACGAGTGCTGTGCGTTTCCTCATGGCCACACGCTACTGGTCCTGCACCGTCGGGCGGATGGGGACCGCTCCCCATCCGCCGTGCCGACCGGTCGTCCGTCCAGCGACGACCTCGCGCCGGAACCCGCCGGATCGGGTGTTGTTGAGGACGAGGTCGTGGATGTCACGGCTGCGGAGCACGTTCGCCGCGTAGCATTCGGCGAGCGGCCCGGTCACCGGTTCACTGATGATGAGCGGGACGAGTTGCTCATACCGACCACCGTGCGAGCGCAGCGCAGCGTGGAGCTGCGTGAGGTCGTGAGCGGAAGCCGTCCGGCCGAGCGCGGTGTCGGCTGCGGCGGTGACGGCGAGGTCGCCAATGCGGTCGAAGGGGTGTTCGTAGATCGTGGCGGAGGCCTCTCGATCCCACACCTCCTCGATCCCGGGGACCGCCGTCAGGGCTCGACGGGCGCGTTCGCGGTCGATGTCGGCGAGGTAGATCCAGGCGAAGGAGCCGAGCGCGCCGTGATGCTTCGTGTACGGGTCGATGATCGGGAGCACGATCTCGTCAAAGGCGATGCCCGCGTCGCGCAGGATGTCCTCGAGGTGGATGACGCGTGCTTCGCCGGTGGCATCGTGCTTGCTGTTCATCCCGTGGTCGGCAGTGATCGCGACGAGGCATCCGGCGTCGAGGTAGTCGCCGAGGAGGCGGTCGAATTCGATGAAGAACTGGTCGGCGAGGGCCTCCCCCGGCGCGGCCGCATGCTGCACCCGGTCGGTGAGCGAGACGTAGATGAGCTTCAGTTCCGGGGTGTGCCGGAGGGCCGCCAGGCCGATGCGCTTCGCGTGCTGCGCTACTACTTCTCCAGCAAGGACGCCGTGGTCGACGCGGCCTTCGCCGGAGTCTTCGACGCCACCAACGAACGCGCTCGAGCGGCCGATCCCTCACCACGGGGCCTCACCGGCTTGCGCGAGCTCGCACGGCAGATCATGCCGCTCGACGAGCGACGCCTGATGGAAGCGCGGATCGCGATCGACTTCCGAGCTGCTCCAGTAGGTGCAGCTTCTCGGTCGATCGTGATGTCGCACTCACTTCGTGGCCCAGTGCGAGCAACATCGGAATCACCGCTCGGCCGAGCACGCCGGACCCGCCGTCAACCAGTACACGCATGCACCAATCCTCGCAGGCCGCCGCGCGACCATCGACCGCCTCGATGACGCCGGTCCGGCCCCTCACTCCTCGCCATGGGCGATCACGGAGCGCGGCACCTCAGACCGAGCCGAGGACGTCGAGCTCCGGCGCCAATTCCATGCTCCGCAGGCGCGCCCGGGAGAAGTCGTAGGGCATCATCCGTACCGACTCGGTGAGGCTCGTCGTCCCGCACGTCGCGCCGGCTCCGTCGTCAGAGACGGGGTGTGCTTCGTCCCAGGCGTCGAACCGCTCGGCGTCGGCCTGCGCCAGGCCGGAGTCCTCGATGACCGTGTTGAGGGCGGTCTCGAAGGCGTGCCGCTCGGCTGCCACCTGCGCCACGCGGGGGTCGTCGACGGCGACCGTGTCGTCGAGCGTCTGTTCGGCGGCGTCGACCCGATCGGCCTCCTCGCGCAACTCGGGGTGGGTGGCCAGGGCGATGAAGCGCGACGCCTGGACGCACGCACTGAGTTCGCCGAAGATCCGCTCCGTCACGAGCAGCGTGTCGAGGTCGTCCTGCCGGAGGGCCCCTTCGGGCAGATCGGCGAGGCGGTCGCTCACCAGGTCGGAGAGCAGTCCCAACCGGCTTCCCTGCGCGCGCATCCGCTGGACGGCGGTGCGTTGCAGCTCGAGTTCGGCCTGCTTGGCGACGAGCGACGCCTCGAGCCGATCCAGGGTCTGCGCGACGTCGCCATCCCCATCGGCGGTGTCGGACGCGGCGGCGAAGGCGTCTCGGATGTCGTCGAGGGCGATGCCGGCGTCGGCCATCCGGCGGATCCACAGCAGCTGGACCATCTCCTCGTAGCCGTAGCGGCGGCGGTCGTCACTCCCCCGCGCGGGCTCCGGGAGCAGACCGATCTGGTGGTAGTGACGGATCGCCCGCGGCGTGGTGCCGACGAAGGCGGCGGCACCGCCGATCGTGACCTGGCGTGGCGGGGTGAATGACGAGAACATGATGGTCCTTCCTCGGTGGGCGGAATACGACCACTGCATCACATGACGCTACGGCAGGTGCAACTCCGTGCCTGATCCGTCGGTAGGCTGCTCCGGTCGGGCCTCCACGGTTCAGCGCAGATACGCGTCGACCAGCAGTGGTCCCCGGATGGTTCTGAGCGTCTCGATCAGCCGGTCGAGCGCCCGGCCGTTCCACGAGGTGAGCTGCAGGTCGTGGGGCCCGAGGGCTTCGAGCTTCCCGGTGCGGAGGCGGACGACCTCCCAGCCGGCGGACCGCAGCGCACGATCCTTCCGTCGGTCTGCCTCTTCGCGGCGACCGACGTGCTCGACACCGTGTCTGCCGATGCTGTCGTACTCGATCGCGATGCGGAGTTCCGGGAAGACCAGGTCGGGCCACACCTCGACGTGATTGAAGAACGGGCGTTGGACGCGCACGGCGTTCATGCCGGTGGTCAGAGCCAGACGCTCGTGGACGTCCGCGCGGAGCCGGTCCTCGACAGCGGAGGCCGGCTTCGGTGCACACGCAGAGGCGAACGCCTCCCCCACCGGCACGTCCGGCGTCTTGTCACACAGCGACGCTTGACGGCGACCGCGACGCTCCCGGACGACACCGGCGCCTGCGAGCACCGGGTCGGTCACCGACTCCCGCATCGGTAGCGCGACGACCCTGGACGGGTTCGCCTCATCGGCGCACTCCGGGCACCAGGCGCTCCGACGGCGCTCTCTCCCGGGCCGCGAGCGCTGCTCCGTCGGGGTCGCGACGAAGCGGTGTCCGCGGTCGCACTGCCACTGCAGCAGGACGTCGGCCGCCGGCGGCACCTGGCTGAGGACGATCCCCGCGTTGAGGTCGGCGTGGTACTGGCGCCACAACGCGGGGAACGGCGCCCACGCATGCCGGTAGGCGCCGACCGGATAGGGCGTCTCGAGGCCCTTCGACCATTGGCGGCGGGCCCACCATGATTCAACACGTTCCGACACGTTCCGAAGCTATGACGGACCGCCGACACCGGTGACGCTGCGGCGACCCTGCCCATGCCGACCCCGAGGTCGACGACCAGCGACTCGGCCGGAGATCGCGTCCTTCGCCGCCTGTTCGTTGGCTTCGCCGAGGACGCCGGCGGTGCCCATCAGCCCAAGACCCTCCCGGCGGCGGACGCTAGATCGCGCTGTCATCTTCCGGTGAGGATCGCCGCGCGTCCGTCGCACGCCGGTATTCACTCCCGGATCTTGTGCGTTCGATGAGCGCGAAGTCGACCAGATACCGGCGCAGGCCGGCAGGATCCTCGTGGAACCGTCGGAGACGCTCGGTCATGTCCCGCTCGTCGAGGGTCTCGCCATCGGCCAGCGTCTGTCCGGCCACCCAGCGGAGCAGTTCCTCTCGCTCGGCCGGCTGGGCCGGGTATTGGACGATCCGACCATCGTTCAGGAATCGATCGACACCCGTTTTCCGAGCCGGAGCTCCCGCCTCGAGCGCCCGGAGCAGCGCGTCAGCGGGTGCCTCGAAGACGCCGTCCTCTTCGACAACGAGCTTGGCGCGCAGCAGCAGCCGGAGCGCCTTCCCCGTGCGTTTCGTGGCCTGCTTCGACGGCTCCAAGGAGGGGCTGGCTCCGAGAACAATCTGCGCGTAGATCGAACGCGCGTCGTCGTTCGCCAGCGCGGCGAGCAGCGGTCGCCAGTCTCCGGTGTCGTGTGTGTTCTCCATCGCTCCCCTGCCCGTACTCCCGTGACCCGCGACGAGACACTACCTGGTGAGGATGCGTTGGAACAGGCGGTGGTCCTGCCATCGGCCCGCGATGCGCAGGTACTCCGGGGCGAGGCCGAACTCGACGAACCCACATCGTTTGAGGACCGTCTGCGATGCGACGTTGTGCGGCAGGGTGCCAGCCTGGATCCGATGCAACCGCAGGTCGTCGCGAGCCAGGTCGACGGCGACACCGACGGCGGCCGTCATGAGCCCTCGACCTGCGTGGTCGGCGTCGATCCAGTACCCCAGGTTCCCGCTCTGGAAGGCGCCCCGCACGATCCCCGTGAGGTTGACCCGCCCGACGATGCGCGACGAATCCGCGAGCACCAGTGGCAGAGCCGCCCCGGCCTCCTGTTCGAGGAGGAGCTGCCGGGTGGCGCCCTCCTGGCCGCCCTCGGTGTAGAACGCCTCGGATCGTTCCGGATCCCACGGCGCCAGATGGTCGCGATTCTTCCGGTAAGCGTCGGCCAGCGCGGCCGAGTCGTCGATCGTCACTGCGCGGAGCACCACTCCGCGGCCCAGGTCCACGTCGGAAGTCATTCCGAGATGCTAACGCGCGGACGGTTGCGCACGACGACCTCCGATCCGCCGGATGTCGACCACACGGGGCCGCACCGTGCACAATGGCGGTGCGTACACCGGCTCTCCTGTCGTCCCACCTGCTGCGAGGAACCCCATGATCACGAACATCGAGATACTCGGTACGGAAGAGCTCCTCCTGGAGCGGAATCCGCGTGCTGCGGCCGTGCATGAGGCGATCATGGCCACCGGCCGCGAGGCAGTGATCGCCCTGAACGAACGGTTCGACGACCCCTCGGACGACGCGGCGATGAAGCGATTCGACGCAGAACTCGAGACGATCGTCGAGCGGAGCATCAGTGAATACGTCCGTCAGGCCCGTGGGCTGTTCAGTGCCGAGGACGTCGCTCTGTGGACCGCGAAGATCACCCGGGTGCCCGGCAGCTACGTCGCGCGAGCAGCGGCCGTCGGCGTGCCTGGGGCCCTGTTCCTGATCGAGGCCATCGAGGAGGCCGAGTCGGACGAGAACAGCACCTTCGTCTCACTCGACGACACCCTCGCGAACATCGCCGGGTATTGCCAGTGCGGCTACGCCTCGAGCCGCATCGTGCCCGAACAGTTGTGCCGCCTGTGCTCGGGCGGTGTCCTGATCGCGTGGAAGACCGAGGAGGATCGCATCGTCGCCACATCGCCCAAGGTCCGTTCCGAACTGCGCGCGGTGTTCGACGAGTTGCTCGACGAACTCGCCACCATCCACCTCGCAGCGGGTGACGGCTCGTCCGAGACTCCGGCGCGCCAGCGCGCGGGCAACGCAGGAATCACCCGGGTGAACGAGACGTACGCCGAGGAGATCGCGCTGCTCGACCTCACGCGATGGCGGGAACTCGGCGAGCTGAACCAGCTCAGCCAGATCAAGGCAGTGAACGCGCACCGCAAGCACTGGTCGCGATGGGGTCTCGGATCGGCCCGGTTGGCGACATTGGCGATGCAGAGCGATCCCGAGATCCAGGCGCGGATGCGCAGAATCGCCGGCAGTCGGCCTGTTCCGAAGCCCACGCTGTTCGAGCGGCTCTTCGCCCGACGATGAGACGAATCGGGTCGGGCTTCGAAAGCTCTGACGACACCGTGATCGCCGGACAGCACGCATACGTTACTGCGGCCGTCCTGCAAGTCTGTGCTGCCATCGTCGGCTCCGTTCGTCGCCGCAATCTCACGTCGGCACGCCGAGCAGTGGTGTGAGATGTTCTTCCAACCTGCCGTTCGCGAACCCCGCCCCCGCGCCCACTGACGAGACACCGCCCGCCGCACTCGCCGCGTTCCTCGACACTCTCACCATCCCGTTCCAGGGATCATCGGGCCTGGACAGCATCATCTATACGGTCGCCGACGGCCGAACCACGCTCCACGCCAACCTCAGCAAGCCGGATGACCAGGTCACCGCGGCCATCCAGGCAGCGTTCGCAGCGTCCGGACTACCCGGCGAACTCACGATCAACCTGCCGACCGAGTAGCTGGGCGGTGACCCGCGAAGTACCGATCGAGGGCATCGGCGTACCGGGCGGCGATCCGTTGGCCGAGGCTCAGCGGACGGTTCGTCTCGTTCATCGGTGACCTCTCACACCTCGGCCGACGTGCACGGGCGCATCGGTCGAAGTCGATCGTCACTCACGGGGAAGGACACGTCGTAGAACAGCTGCGTCGCGCGCATGTCGCCCCAGTCGTCCTTCTTCACCCGGATGCCGGTCGGCGAGACCTCCGCGATACGGACCCGCAACCATGATCCGTCGTCCAGGCGGAGCTCATGAGGCTCGGCGAGGTAGCTCAACCCGATCTCGTCGAGCGTCTCCTCGGCCTCCATCCAGTCCACCGCCCCGGTCCTCCGGCGCCCCAAGAGGTCGATCACGATGAACCCCTCGCCGTCGGGCAGCATCCAGCCCAACCGTTCGCCGTCGCCCGACCGTCGATGTTCGATCCAGTCCGTGTCCATGAGCCGAGGGTAACGCGGGGAGTGTCGACCGCCGACGGAGCCGTGGCAGCGATCTACCCTGGTGGGATCACCGGGACGCCGCCGTTCACCTGGCCGTTCCCGACCCCGCCCTCCCCTGACCTTCGACGACAGGACCGACGATGACCGACGACGCCACCATCGACCGTCTCACCGCGGTGGGTACCCGGTACTTCGGGCAGCTCACCCCAAATGCCGCATTGCGGTCGATCCCGCTCGACGACGATGCCGGGGTGTGCGTCGTGCACACCGTCCGCGGCGGCGGCATGATCTACGTCGCGCCGGATGAAAGTGTACTCTTCGTGGGTTCATCGATGGACTTCGCTGCGGGCCTCACCGAGTTCCTCAGCGGAACCCGCACGGCACCGGAGCGGTTCGTCCGCCCGCCGTCCTGAGCCGTCCGGCCTCGAACCTCACGAGCGCCGTGAGCGGTGGTCTCGCCGCTATCGCCTGGACGAGGAAGGTCGACGTGACCGGGTCCCGACGCCGGCTCGCTGGAGCGCCCGGGCGATCATTCCCGAGAGCACGGCGGCGACGACCTCACCGACGATGCGTCCGAGGAGCGTCCCCAGGACGATGGGCGCCGTGAGGTGCTCCGGTGAGAAGACCGCGAGCGAGACGCCGAAGAGCGCAGCACCGAGGATGACCGCCGCGAGCAGATATCTGGCCTGCACCGTCCGCGGACCCCGGTTTTCGTGGTCCACCTTCCAGACCACGAGGTCGATGACGGTACCGGTGAGGAGGAACGGGACGAGGATGATGACGCCCGAGGGGCTGGTCGCCGCGATGAGGAGTCCTGCGATGCCCGCGGTGACCGTCGCGCTGCCGACGGCACCCGTGTACCGGCGCGCCACGAACGGGAGCACGCCGTGGACGCCCGCGCCGAGCGCGTACAACGGCGGGGACGTCGGCGCCAGCACCGCGAGGAACGTCCCCGTCGCGAGGTGGAGCAACAGGTGCACGGCGGCGAACGCCGCGCAGACGAGCAGCACCCTCGTGGTCAGGCCGAGTTGCTTCACCGTGTTCTCCGTTCAGTTCGTCCAGCCGCCGACTCGCAGCGGTTCGCCCGCGCCTCGACCGGCGAGCGTCTGCGCTCTCGAGGATCGTCGGGTCGTGCTCGTCATCAGTCCCGACGATGCCTGCACCGGGGTGTCGGGACCCCGGGTTAGGACTGCCGCTCGCCGAGGATGTTCGATCAGCTGTGAGGGTCGAGGCGCCCGAAGGCGCAGATGCTAGCCAACCACACCCCAGGGCCGAACCCGGCCAGGGCGATGGGAGTCGTTCGTCGACAGGAGGGACTGGCTGCGACCCCTATCCGACACGCGCGGCATACTGGCCTCATGACTGGTGCACCGACCGCTTTCCCTCCCCTCGTCGTCGGGTCCGACCCGGTTCGCACCGAGCGGGCGACCCGCCCCGCGTTCGTGATGGCTCTCGTGTGCGCCGGCCTGATACCGATCATGGGCGCGCTGCTGGCCGCCCTCACCGCCTCGTCCAGCGGGTTCGCGCTGGGTGCGTTGTCCGCGCTGCTGTTCGGCGTCATCTCGTGGTTCATGCTGTTCCTCGCGCTGCAGCTGGCGACCGTGCGGGGTGCACAGTCCGTGAGGCGCACGGTGATGACCCTCGACGCGGCAGGCCTCAGCGGCAGCATCCAGCAAAGCGAGGTCTTCCTCCCCTGGGTGCGGTCGAGCGCGTCTCGATCCGCTCGCGCGGCCGGTGGCGGATCCTGACCTTCCACCTCCTGCCGGGCGTGACGGCGCAGTCCCCCGGCGTCACCACCACCCTCCCGCAGGCAGCCTTCGCACGACTCGCCAAGCTGGGCTTCCAGGTCGGTGAGGTGGCGATCGACACGCCCCTCGACACGCTCCTGGCCGCGTCCCGTGCGTTCACCGGTGGCCGCCTGCGCTGACCCGAGCTCAGTCGAATACCAAGTGGTCGGTACGTCGCTCAGGCGTCATCACTCACCGGAGAGGCGGCGCGTCGCTCGAGGAGGATGGTGTCGCGCCAGCGTCCCGCGGAGGGTCCGTGACTCATGTGGGCGATGCGCTCGCGTCGCCCGACGATGCGAAACCCGGCTCGTTCGTGCAGCACGAGGCTTGGGAGGTTCTCGGGGAAGACGGTCGATTGGATCGTCCAGATCCCAGCGTGGTCGGCCGCAGCGATGAATGCGGAGAGCAACTGTGTTCCGACGCCGCGTCCTGCCGCTCCTGCTGCGACATAGACGGAATGTTCGACCACGCCACGGTACGCCTGGCGCCCAGAGATGGGCGATGCTGCGACCCATCCGAGGACGGTCCCCGATTCGTCGACGGCGACGAGTCGGCCGATGGTCAGCTTGCCCGCGTCGAACTGTTCCCAGCTCGGTGGTTCGGCCTCGAACGTGGCATTGCCCGTCGCAATGCCCTCGCGATAGATGGTCTCGACAGCAGACCAGTCGGCGGCCTCGAGCGGACGGACGGTGACTGCACCGGTCACGGGCGGATCGCCTGGGAGGCACGTTCGAGTCCGTCGGTGACCACGCGGAAGTACGCCCATCGGCCGCGCTGATCGCGGGTCGCGAGACCCGCGTCGACGAGGATCTTCATGTGGTGCGACACCGTGGGCTGCGACAGCCCGACGGGCTCGGTGAGGTCACAGATGCACGCCTCACCGCCCTCGCTCGCGGCGATCAACGACAGGAGACGGACTCGGGCCGGGTCGCCGAGCGCTTTGAAGGTGTGCGCGATCCGCTCGGCTTCGTCGAGCGCGAGCACCCCGCCGGTCACAGGGGTGCAGCACGCTGCGGCATCGGCTTCCAGGAGGGGTGGTTCGATCGGCATGGCCACAGTCTGACACGTCGTATTGACATCTGTCGATGTTTCGATCAGTCTCGTCGTATTCATGGTTGTCGATTGGAGTCGAAGATGGTGAACGAGCTGCCCGTGATCGTGATTGGCGCAGGCCCCCAGGGCCTGGCTGCTGCAGCGCACCTGGTGGAGCGCGACGTTCCGGTACTGATCCTCGAGGCCGGTTCCTCGACCGCTGCGGCGGTGGCCGAATGGGGTCATGTGCGGTTGTTCTCCGACTGGTCCGAGCTGGTCGACGCGGCGTCCGCTCGGCTGCTCGCTCCGACGGGGTGGACCTCGCCGACGAAGGGGTACCCGACCGGCGCTCAGTGGATCAGCTCGTACCTCGCACCCCTCGCGGATGCTCTCGGAGAGCGGGTGCAGTTCGGTTCCCGCGTCGTCGGTGTGTCCCGCCGTGGTCGCGATCGTTTAGTGGATGCCGGCCGGGCAGAGCAGCCGTTCACGGTGCACGTGGAGTCCGCGGGCGGCGAGTACCGCCTCGACGCTCGAGCGGTCATCGACGCCTCGGGCACCTGGTCGAAGCCGAACCCGGCCGGGGCGGACGGTCTGCCGGCGCTCGGGGAGCGGGCCGCGTCCGAGACGCTCAGCTACCGGATTCCGGACTTCCGGAACCAGGCAGGGTTCGAGGGCAAGCACACCGTCGTGGTGGGGTCCGGGCACTCGGCCGTGACCGCGGTCATCTCCCTCGCGCGGATCGTCCGCCGCAATCCCGACACCACGGTCACCTGGGTGCTGCGTCGCGGCACGGTCGGGAACACCTTCGGTGGCGGTGACGCTGACGAGCTGCCCGCCCGCGGCGCGCTCGGGTTGAAGGCGAAGGAACTCGTCGACGGCGGCCTCATCAACCTCGTCACGGGCTTCCGTGTCGAGCGTGTGGCGCGTGACGGCGACCAGACCGTGTTGGTGTCGGAGGACGGCCGCGAGCTCTCCGCAGCTGATCGGGTGATCGTGCTGACCGGGTTCCGCCCTGATCTGTCGTTCCTGTCGGAGCTGCGGATCGAGCTGGATCCGACGCTACAGGCTCCGGTGCGGATCGCGGCCGAAGTCGACCCGAACCTCCACTCCTGCGGATCCGTCGCCGCAACCGGCGCCAAGGATCTCGCGCAGCCGGAACCGGACTTCTACATCGTCGGCGCGAAATCCTACGGGCGGGCGCCGACGTTCCTCGCGATGACCGGCTACGAGCAGGTGCGCTCCGTCGTCGCCGCTCTCGCGGGCGATCAGGCTGCGGCGGAGCGGGTGGAACTGGTGCTGCCGGACACGGGCGTGTGCGGTGGGGCTGGCCTGTTCGATGCTGCTGGTGCGTCGCTGGGTGGTTCGTGCTGCGCGGTGCCGGAGCAGGTGCTGCAGATCGGTCGCCCACCAGCAAGCGTCTGACCGCTCGCTGCGGGAGCTATCTGGTGAGCAGCTCAGTGCGGATCTGCTCGGCCACGGCTTCCCGCAGCGGGCGCACGGCTTCGACGTCCCAGGCTTCGGGGTTCGGGAACGACCAGGCCCGGACCCCGCCGCGCGGGGTGGCAGGCAACGTCAGGCCGGGCTTCATGAGCACCACGACGTCGGCCTGATCGAGGTCCGCAACGGTGACCGCCCGTGGCACTCGGTCGGTGATGTCGAGGCCGAGCTCAGCGACGGTCGCTGCCACCGCAGGGTTCACCGTGTCCGAGGGGGCGAGGCCTGCCGAGGTCGCGGTGAAGCGGTCTCCGGCGAGGTGTTCGAGGAGCGCTGCGCCGAGTTGGGAGCGGCCGGCGTTGTGCTGGCAGATGAATAGGACGACGGGCTTGGTCGTGGTCATGAGGGCGCTGGGTGCTTTCTGGTCAGGAGGCGAGCAGGCGGGGAGCGAGGCCCGCGATGCGGCGCTCCAGTTCGGTATAGGCGGCGTCGAACGCGGCATCGGTGCCGACGCGTACCGGGTCGGGGATCGACCAGTGCAGATCGCCCGTGACGCCGATCTCCTCGTGCGCGTTGTCACACACCGTGATGACGAAGTCCGCGTCGGCAAGCACCGCGTCCAGAGCACTCGGGGAGCTCGACGGGAGAGCGAGCTGGTGACGCTCGGCGGCGGCGATAGCACCCGGCGCGATGCGTTCGGCCGGGTGTGTGCCTCCGGAGGCGACGGGGACGCTGCTCCGGGTCGCCCAGAGGGCGGCGGCGAGTTGGGAGCGTGCGGAGTTCGCCGAGCACACGAACACGACCCGACTCGCTGAGGCTGTAGCCCCCGACCCCATGCCATCGAACCCGTCGGGGTTGAGACGCACGTAGCTGCGGCGCTTGTCACCCTCGGACGTCGTGCGGGTGATCATGCCGACGGATTCGAGCACGTTCAGGTGGTGCGTGAGCAGATTGCCAGGGGTGCCGAGTGCGACCCGGATCTCCGTCGGGGACAGGTCACCCAACGTCAGCAGGTCGATCATCTGCAGGCGCGTCGGATCACCGAGCGCCGCGTGTTTCGCCGCCCGCACCTCGACCGTTTCAGTTCGTTCGATGTTCATTAGTTCAATATTGACTGAAGTAAGTTTCCCAGTCAAGATAGTGCCGCCACCATCCGAAAGGTCTCCATGCATCTCGCAGTCATCGGCGGCAGTGACGCCGGTATCTCCACCGCCCTCCGCGCCCGCGAACTCGAGCCCTCGGCGGACGTGACGGTCATTGTCGCGGACGCCTACCCGAACTTCTCCATCTGCGGCATCCCCTACTACTTCTCCCGCGAGGTCCAGCCCTGGCAGTCACTCGCACACCGCACCCATGCCGACCTCGAAGCCACCGGCATGACCCTGCGCCTGAACACCCTCGCAACGGGGATCGACGTCGCCGGGAAGCGCCTCACCGTCCGCGACGAGCGCGGCACGGAGTCGACGATCGGTTACGACGAACTCATGGTCGGCACCGGAGCCTCACCCTCGACCGCGGGCATCTCGGGCCTCGACCAGCTCGGCCCCGACGACGGGGTGCACCTGCTGCATTCGATGGGCGACACTTTCGCCCTCGAGGCGTACCTCGACACCCACCGACCGGAGACCGCGATCATCGTCGGCGCCGGCTACGTGGGCCTGGAGATGGCAGAGGCCCTCACCATCCGCGGCCTGCGGGTCACCCAGCTACAGCGCGGCCTCGAAGTGCTCTCCACCCTCGACCCGGAACTCGGCTCCCTCGTCCACGACGAACTCACCCGCCACGGCGTCGACGTCATCACCGACACCCGAGTGGAGCACCTCAGCAAGACGAACAGTGGTCTCACCGTGACCGGCCTGCAGGACGGCCGGCCGTTCAAGCGCAGCGCCGAGCTCGTGCTCGTCGTCGTCGGCGTCCGGCCGAACACAAGCCTGCTCACGGAGGCCGGCGCTGCGACTGGGCCTGGTGGTGCGGTGGTGGTCGACGAGCAGATGCGCACCGGCCTGCCGCATGTCTGGGCGGCAGGCGACGGCATCGTCACCCACCACCGCCTCCTGGGCGTCACGTATCTGCCGCTCGGCACGACAGCGCACAAGCAGGGCCGCGTCGCGGGCGAGAACGCGACCGGCGGCAACGCTCGCTTCGCCGGAAGCCTCGGCACCCAGGTGGTGAAGGTCTTCGACCTGATTGCCGCCCGCACCGGGCTCCGTGACCACGAAGCCGTCTCGGCAGGGTTCACGCCGTACAGCTCGACGGCGGTCGCGGACGACCACAAGGCCTACTACCCGGGCGCAACACCGATCAACATCCGGATCACCGGAGCAACCGACAGCGGTCTGCTGCTCGGTGCGCAGCTCGTCGGCACCCGCGGGGCCGAAATCGCGAAACGCGTCGACACCTATGCGACGGCCCTGCACCACGGCATGACGGTCGACGCGATGAGCGACCTCGACCTCTCCTACACGCCACCGCTCGGTTCCCCGTGGGACGCCGTGCAGGTGGCGACACAGGCATGGAGCCGTGAGGCACTGACGCGGTAGGCACCACTGCGTCCTACCCGGAGTTCGTCTACCGGGGCGTCGGAGAGGTCTCGCTGTGCGGATCGTGGCGTGCCGAGGTCATTGCAGACATGGGCGACGGCGACGACACAGCCCCGGCCAGATCCGGGGCTGGGACTGGGACTGGGACTGGGAGCAGGATGTCGCAGGTCAGCGGGTCGCGGCCTCGAGCTGGCGCTGGACGAGTTCGCGGCCGACGTGATGGGCACGCTGTTCTGCGTTGGCCTTGAGGTCCGCGGCCAGGTCGGTGAAGGCGTCCAGGGCTGGGTTGACGCCGACGAGGGTGAATTCTCGGGTCACGATCTCCAGGTCGATCTGCCACACGTCTTGGAGGATGCGGCGCATCCAGCCGGTCGCGTGGTCCCAGCCTTCCTTCGGCGTACCCGGCGAGTAGTTCCCGCCCTGCACGGTCACCAGCACGCCGGGCTTGCCTGCGGTCACTGGGGTGAGTCCGGGCGACATGCGCGGATCTGCGATGACGAGGTCGGCGTAGATCTTGAAGTGCTGCGAAGCCCCGAAGTTGTAGAGCGGCACGGCGAACAGGTACGCGTCGGCCTCGGCGAGCTCGTCCACCAGGGTGGTGACGAGGCCGTGGGCGCTTCGCTGTTCGGGCGTGCGATCGTCTTCCGGGGTCGCGCCCGCCGCCAGGGCGTGTGCCCAGGCGTCGCTGGGCAGTGGGGTGGTGCCGATGTCACGGCGAACCACCCGGGCGTCGCTCGTCGTGTCGAGCCATTGGGCTTCGGCGATGTTCGCGAGGGCGCGGCTGGTGGAGCCGTCGAGGCGGATGGATGCGTCGATGCGAAGCAGGGACATAGGGGGTCAACTCCTGGTGTTGGTGGTGTGTGCAAGGACTGAGCGTCCGGTCAGGCGAGTCGCGGTACGCCGACCGGGCATGCATCCAGCATCGAGGTACGCGACGTCCTCGACAAACGACGCGTAAGCGGCTTACGTTAGGTACGTGACTCCAGACAAGACCGTCCCATCGCGACGCCCGCTGCGCATCGACGACGAGGAATGCCGTCGTCTCGCCGGTGTCATGGAGATCGTCGGCAAGCGCTGGTCGAGTGGAATCCTCCTCGCCTTGGGCATGGGTGCTGAACGATTCACCGAGATCGAACGCCGCGTCGATGGGCTCTCCGGACGCATGCTCAGCGTCAGGCTCCGTGATCTCGAATCGGCCGGTCTCCTCGAACGACTCGTCGAGCCGACGACGCCGGTGAGCATCCGCTATCGGCTCTCCGAACGCGGCACGGAGCTCATCCGGTCGTTGCAGCCGATGGCGCGGTACGCGCGCCGTTGGGAACCGCCGCTGGAGGAGGAATCCGCTTCGTAGCCTCCGCCGCGACGGATGGCGAGCGAGGTGCCGCCACCGCCGACTCAGTACGATGAGCGCATGCCCGCTCTCCCCGCACCAGCACGAGCGCTCAGGGTGTTCCAGATCCTGTGGGTGATCGGCTTCCTCATCGGGACGACCACGCACACGGCGGATCTGATCTTTGGCGGACTGGACGTCTACGGGGGCTTCCCTCCCGGTGTGCGGCTGTTCTGGGTGTCACTCACGATCCTCGATCCGGCGACTGCGGTGCTGATCATCCTGCGCCGGCGCTCCGGCATCGTGCTCGGCAGCGCCGTGATCATCGCCGACATCGCGGTCAACTGGACCGTCTTCGCGACGCTCGGCGGGCTCTCGGTCTTCGGGGTCGTCAACCAGAGCCTCTTCGCGGTGCTCATCGCCGTCACGGCTCGTCCGCTCTGGAACTGGTTCGGGCGATCATCCACACGAGTACGCCCGAACGTGGACGGCACGGCCTGACCACCCCTGCACGTCGAAGGCGGCAACTAGTATGCCTATGTGTCCGCCATGCTGTACGTCCAGATAGCCGATGACCTCCGCCGCAAGATCGTGAGCGGCGAGCTGTCGCCGGGCGACGACGTGCCGAGCGAGGGCGAGCTGGCCGAGCTGTGGCGGAGTTCGCGCGGGCCGATCCGGAACGCCCTGGCGGCGCTGCGGAACGAGGGCCTCATCGAGACCCGGCGGGGCAGGCCCGCGCGGGTCGCCGAGCGGAAAGCGCAGCAGGCCGCCGACGTGTCCATCCCGTTCACGCGCTGGGCGGAATCGATGGGCACGACACCGGGCGCGCTCACTCAGGAGGTCTCGTTGCGCCGCGCCGACGAGGAGAAGGCCGCTGCGCTCGGTATCGCGGTCGGTGACCCGATCGTGGAGGTCGTCCGGCTGCGTCTGCTCGACGGGCGTCCCACGATGCTCGAACGGCTCACCTTCATCGAGGAGGTCGGCCGAGCGCTGTTCGACGTCGACCTCGACACCATCTCGATCACCGAGTACCTGAACGGGCGGGGCTACGGCTACCAGGACGTCGATCACGAGATCGACGCCGTCGCGGCCGACGAGCTCGACAGCCGGCTGCTCGACGTCGAGCCGGGCACCCCGATCCTCCGCCTCCACCGGGTCACGAGGGGCCCGGACGGCCGTATCTTCGAGGCCTCCGACGACCGGTACCGCAGTGACATCATCCGGTTCACCGTCTCCGCCTCGGGGCGCGCTCGCGAGGGCGGACACTTCATCCGCGCGATCGGCGCGATCGGCGCCGAACCCGCCTAGCGCTGGGGCGCCGCGACCTCGCGGGTCGCATGGCAGGGCGCGAGCGGGGCAAGGCCAGGGGCCACGCCGATACGCACGGCACGTCCACCCATGGCGGCCTCGAGACCGTCGTCGAGATCGCCGAGCGCCACCGTCGCCCCGACCAGTTCCGCGAACGGATGGGCATCGTGGCGTTCGGCGAGATAGCGGACGGCCAGCTCCAGGTGGGCCGGTGCGTAGTTGTGCACGCCGCGGATGGTGACGAGTCTCCGCACCACGCTCTCCGGGTCGAGGGCGACGGGGTCGCTAGGCGACACGCTGCCGACGAGCACGGCGACGCCGCCGACACCCAGCACGTCGATCGACGCGGAGACGCCGAGCGGGGATCCAGACGCCTCGATCGCCACCAGCGGCCGAGTTCCGACGAGGTCGAGCGAGGCCTGGAGTGATCCCGGTTCCGTCGGGTCGACGGTGGCGACGGCCCCGAACCGGGTCGCCAGCTTACGACGCCGCTTGGCGGGGTCCACCACGATGACCCTCGCGCCCGCGTCGCTCGCCATCGCGCAGGCGGTGAGACCGATCAGCCCGGCGCCGTGTACGATCACGACCTCACCGTCCAGCGGGACGATGGCCGAGGCGGCGTCGAGGGCGGCGACCGCCGTGGCGGTGCCGCACGAGACGGGTGCGAGCACCTCGGCGGGGAGATCGTCGCCCAGAACCGGCACGATCGCGGTGCCGCGTTTCAGGTGCACATGCGACGCGAATCCCCCGCTGAGCTCCCAACCGGTCTCGAGCCGCTCGTGGCCGTATTTGCGCACGGTCTGGCACTTCTGCGGGAGCCCGCGAACGCAGGTGGAACAGTCGCCGCATCCGACGGTGAGCGCCCACACCACGCGCTGCCCCACCCGCAGCAGTTCTCCGGAGGAGGTGACGGCACCGTCGCCGACGGCCTGGACGTGGCCGACCTGCTCATGGCCGAGCACCAGCGGCGTGGGAGCCTCGCGGTGCCCCAGCACGGTGTGCACGTCGGAGCCGCAGATGGTCGCCAGCTCGATCGCGACGAGGGCTTCACCGGGTGCCAGCGAGACCGACGGCACCGCGATGCGCTCGTGACGACGCCCCGGTTGCACCCACACCATCGCCGTCGGCGCCGGGTCGAGCTCGATCCGCATCGTCGATGCCTCGTGGGTGAGCGTCACCGCGCGGCCAGGTGCGGAAGGGCGGTCAGCTGCCGGACGCTGTCCAGCACCACGTCGGCCCCGGCCTCGGTCAGCTGGTCCCTGGTGTGCGCACCGGTGGTCACACCCACGACGAGCCCTGCACCCGCGTTCCGCCCGGAACGCATGTCGCTGGTGGTGTCACCGACGACGATCACGGAGCCCACCGAGGTCGCTCCGGTGGCGATGAGTGCGGCGAGCACGAGGTCGGGCGCCGGGCGGCCTCGGCCGGCATCGGCGGGCGAGAGGGCGACGTCGACCTCCCAGCCCAGGCGCGCGAGCACGGCGTCGCGGGTGGCGGGCGAGAACCCGGTCGTCAGTGCGACCTTGAGCCCCGACGCGCGGAGTCCGGCGATCACGTCGGACGCCCCGGGGATCGGGTCGACGCCGACTTCGTCGATGAGTTCGGCGTAGGCGGCTTCGAAGGCCTCGTTGCCGGCCTGAGCAGCGTCCTCGTCCCCGCCGGTGAGGTGGCGGAAGACCTCGATCTTCGACTGCCCCATCGTGTCGCGGACGTACTGGAGCGACTCCTCGAGCGGGCGTCGCGTGTCGAGGTCGGTGCGGCGCGCGGCACGCTCGAAGGCGCGCTCGACGATGCCGTCGTCGACGACGGTGGTGCCGGCCATGTCGAGCACGACGAGTTCGACGGGGACCCCCGCAGGGCTGTCGGGGATCGTGGCGGTCGTGGTCGTGATGGTCATGGTCTCGTGCTTTCTGTCAGCGGACGGGAGTGGGTGTCGAGATGGCCGCCGACGACGTGTTCGGCGAGCCCGAGGCCGGTGGTCATGCCGATGCCGGTCGTCACGACGGTGACCAGCACGCCCGGCTCGACCTCCTCGATGAGGAACTCCTCGGGCCCCGTGGCGTAGACGCCCTGCCACCGTTCGACCACGGCCGGGTCACGGTCGAAGAGCGTCCGGAACTCCGCGAGGAACGCCTCCGGGGCGGCCTCCGGCTGGAACGGTGGGACGGTCTCCCCCTTCCAGTGGCTGTCGCCGACGATGAGCGACCCGTCGGGCCGTTGCGTGTACATCTGGTTCAGGTCGAGGGCGGCCAGCTCGGGCCGCTCCCGCCCGAGGCGCTCGCGCACAGCGGCGGAGCCCGGGAGCCCGGCGAACGCGCTGTACCGGATGAGTGACCAACCGGTCAGCAGGGGGCCACCCAGCGGACGCGGGAGGTCGGCGGTCACCCGCAGCATGTCCAAGCCGCACCGGATGACGCCGCGGCGTTCGGCGAGCTCGGGATAGAGCTGGTCGATGTCGTGGTTGACGGCGACGACCACGAGACCGGCGTCGACCGGGCCGCGGCTGGTCTCGACGCGACCGCCGACGATCCGCCCGGCTGCGGTGCGCATCCGGAAGACGACCCCGCGCGCGGCCAGATGGTCGCGGATGGCGTCGGCGGCGAACCGGGGGTCGACCTGCAGGTCGCGGGGCAGTCTGGCGCCACCGACCGCAGTGCCGGCAGGCAACGCGGCCAGTTCCTCGACGTCGGACGCGGTGAGCAGCTCGACCTCGGGCGCCTCGCCTTCGTCCTGGGCGCGTCGTCGTTCGGCCAGTTCACGGAGCAGCGCGAGCTCGTCCTCGTGGCGGGCGAGAACGAGGGTGCCGGCCTGGTCGATCCAGAAGCCGGCGTCGCGGGCCAGCCGCAGCCAGAGCTTCCGCGACGTCGCGGCGTAGTCCCGGGCGACGCCCGACTGCGGGGTGAAGCAGAGGTGACCGAAGTTCCGGATGCTCGCCCCCGCGATCTCGGACGCGCGGTCGACCACCAGCACGGAGCGGCCGCGGTCGACGGCGGCGAGGGCCGCGCCCAGCCCCACGATGCCCGCGCCCACCACAACGACGTCGAAGCGTTCCGGAGCTGCGGAGACTCCCCCTGCGGCGCCGCTCATCGGAAAACCCGCCGCATCCAGATGGCGATCCCCTCGACGACGAGCACCGTGACGAGGATCATCAGCACGATCGCGGTCACGATGCCGTAGTTCGAACCCTGGCTGGCGTTGAGGAGGTAGTAGCCGACTCCCCCGGCGCCGACGATGCCCAACAGGGTCGCCGCGCGGATGTTGGTGTCGAGCATGTAGAAGGTGTGACCGATCAGCGCGCGGACACCCTGTGGGACGGTCGCGCCGGCGTAGACCTGGAGCCGGGAGGCACCGGCGGCGGTGAGCGCGCGCTCGGGGCCGGCCTTGACCTCCTCGAAGGAGTCGGCGATGAGCTTGCCGAGCAGTCCCACGCCGCCGATCGCCAGGGCGATGGTTCCGGCCTGGGTGCCGAGCCCGGAGATGACGATGAGCACGATGGCGAGGATGATCTCGGGGATGCCGCGCACGGCGACGAGCAGGAACCGCATCCCGCCGCGCACGCCCCGGCTCGGTGCGACGTTCCGTGCCGCGAGCGACCCGACCACGATCGAGACCACGAGCGTCAGGAGGGTGGCGGCGAGGGCGATCGCGATCGTCTCGACCATCGCGTCGGTCATGGTCGACAGCTCGTAACTGCCGAACGACGGCGGCCAGAACTGCACCGCGACGGCCGGGATCTTCGCCCACACGGTGAGGAGGTCGCGCCACTGGATGTCGCAGATCAGGACACTGCCGACCACCACGGCGACGGCGAGCCAGCCCCAGGTGGCGTTCCGCACGCGGGTCGCCGTCCACGGACGCCGAAGTGCGTCCGCGGCCGTCGCGACGGGGGCCTGACCGTCCGAGGTGCCCTGCCGCGATGCGTTGCGGCCACGGCGGATGCCGCGCAGCACCCGGTCGCCCACCCCACGGCCGGTGGGTGCGATGCCGAGCATGGCGGCGCGCACCGCGCTCGAGACGATCTCCATCACGACGCAGAGCACGAAGATGACGACGGCGTATCCGAGGCCCAGGCCGTAGTCGAGGGACTTGAAGGCGAACGACATCTGCATGCCGAGGCCGACGACGCCGACGTAGCCGAGGATCACCGAGCCGCGCAGGTTGATGTCGTTGCGGTGGAGCACGGTCGCCACCCACGAGGGCATGACCTGCGGGAGCACGCCGGCGGTGAACTCCTGCATCCGGCTGCCTCCGGCGGCCCGGATGGCGAGGCGGGGGCCCTCGTCGACCTGCTCGATCGCATCGGCGAACATCTTCGAGATCATGCCGATGGAGTGGATACCGATCGCCAGGATCCCGGGGAGCGTCCCGAGCGAGAAGACCAGGACGAAGACCATGGCGAACACGACATCCGGGATCGCGCGGGCGAGCACGCCGAAGAAGCGGGCGAACGCACGCCACCCGGTGCCGGGCGTGGTGTTGGACGCGGCCAGGTACGCGATCGGCACCGAGATGACCGCGGCGAGGAGGGTGCCGCAGACCACGAGCCCGAGCGTCAAGCCGGTGAGGTACAGCAACTCGCCGGGGTCGGGGAAGGAGATGGCGCCCACGCGGCCGAAGAACCGTTCGGCGTTCGACCAGCTCTGGGCCATCCGTGCCGGATCGATCCCGATGCTGTTCAGCGCAACGACCGACGCTGCCAGCAGAGCGAGCAGGGTCAGGACGGCGGCGACGCGCTCAGGTGACACGGAGCGGCGTGGGGCGCGCCCGGCAAGATCCCCCGGACCCTCCGTGATCCGGAGGCCCGTCCGGGGTCCGGGGCGAGTGCGCGTGTCAGCGCTCATCGCGGGGTCTCGCTCACGGCGTCGACGAGGAGTTCGGTCTCGATGGCGTGGAGTTCGCTGGTGGTGGTGGCGACGCGGCCGTAGATCTCCATCACCTGTGGCTTACTGAGTCCCTCGGTCGGCGTGTCGAGCACGACCCGCCCATGACGGAGACCGACGATGCGATCGGCCCAGCTGAGCGCCAGATCGACCTGATGGAGGCTGCACACCACGGTCAGGCCGCGGTCGACGGCGATCTCGCGGATGAGCGCCATCACCTGGTCACTCGACTCGGGGTCGAGTGAGGCGACCGGTTCGTCGGCGAGGAGGATCTCCGGGTCCTGCATGAGGGCGCGCGCAATGGCGACACGTTGCTGCTGGCCGCCGGAGAGGGTGTCAGCCCGCTGGTAGGCGCGGTCGAGCAGTCCCACGCGATCGAGGTGCCCGAGCGCGGCGAGCTTGCCGGCTCGGCCGTACGACCAGAGGCCGAGGCGCGGGCCGCGGACGGTGGCGAGCGACCCGGTGAGCACGTTCTCGAGCACGGTGAGCGAAGGGACGAGCTCGAACTGCTGGAAGATGAAGCCGACTCTGCTGCGCAGGGTGCGGAGTCGTCGGCCGGTGAGGTCGGGCACCAGCTGGCCGAGCACCTCGACGGTGCCGTCACTCGGCTGCTCGAGCCCGTCGAGGTGGCGGAGCAGGGTCGACTTGCCCGACCCGGAGAGTCCCAGGAGGACGACGATCTCGCCTCGTTGCACCTCGAGCGATGCGCCGTCGAGTGCGAGGGTCGCGCCGAAACGCTTCGTCACGTCGGACAGTCGCACCACGGTCTCGGTCGGTGTGGCGGGATTCGTCATGGGAGTCTCCGGGTCGGGTTCGTCAGTGGGTGGAGGGCTCAGTAGCCGGGCCGGGTCAGCTCTTGCACTGGGTGGCGTTCGTCTTCTTGCAGATGTCGCGGATCGTGTCGTAGTACTTGTCGTCGACCGGCTTGGTCTCGTAGAAGACACTGCGGAAGCCGTCGGAGTCGGCCGACGTGACCCCGGCCTTGATGATCTGGTCGATGGTGACGTCGGACAGCACGTCGGTCAGCTTCGACTGCACCTCGGTGGGCAGGGTGCTCGACATCACGATGGGCGCGCCGGGGACCATGGTCTCGGCGATGACCGTGACCTTGTCGGACTTGGCGACCTCGCTGTCCTCGGCGAAGCCCGCCTCGCACTCCACGCCCTCGCCGACCTTGGTGACGCTCACGTCGTGCTTGCCGGCGAAGACCGGGGTGATGTCCTTCTCGGGGTCGACACCGGCCTCGAGGAGGTTGTAGCTGGGGAAGAGATAACCCGAGGTCGAGGACGGATCGACGAAGCAGACCTTCTTGCCCGTGAAGCCGGCGAGATCGGTGATGTCGCTCCCCTTCGGGACGATGGCCTGGGAGTAGTAGCCGGGCTCCTGGCCCTCCTTGGTGACGATCGAGGAGATCGGGGTGAGCTTGGCTCCGTTGTTCGAGGCGGTGACGTAGGTGAAGCCCGAGAAGGAGGCGACGTCGATCTGGCCCGCGATCGAGGCCTCGATGAGGGCCGCGTAGTCGGTGGACTCGTGGTACTCGACCTTCTTGCCGGTCTCCTTGGCGATGTAGTCCATGAGCGGCTGGTAATTGGTCTCGGTCTCGACCGAGTCCGGCACGACACCGAACACGAGCGTGTTCTCGTCGACGGCGAAGGTCCCGGCACCCGAGCCTGCGGAGGCTGAGCCCGTGGAGGTGGAGGCTGCGGAGGCGGAGCATCCGGCGAGGACGGTGGTGAGCAGCGCTGCACCTGCGAGTGCGGTGGCGAGCTGCGAACGGCGGAGGGTCATGACGGCCTTTCGGTGTGAAGGGGACGTCAGCATCGTGACACGCAGCCGCGAACAAATATACCTATGTTGCTTCAGTTCAGGCGAAGTTCATCTCTTGTGTGCCTATCTCGACACTTATCCGGCGAGCAGCAACACGCCCACGACCACGATCAGCGAGGCGGCGATCCGCCACCCAGGTCTCCCCTCGCGCAGGACGACGACGCCGAACAGGGCCACGAGCACCACGCTGATCTCCCGCATGGGCGCGACGAGCGCCACCGGCGCCATCGTGATGGCGATCAGCACGAGGATGTAGGACAGCGGCGAGAGCACGCCGAAGGCGAGGAGTCGGGGCCAGTGCCGTCGCAGCACGCCGGCCAGTTCTCGGCGGCGGCGGCCGAGCGAGATCGAGTAGATCGGGATCTCGATGAGCGTGCAGCCGACCATGAACGCGACCGGCGAGAGCTCCCAGGTGCGCACGGCGTGGGCGTCCCAGATCGTGTAGGTGGCGATGGCGACGCCAGTGAGGAGACCCCACAGGACGCCCGGGTCGACGCGCCGCCGATGTCCAGCCATCCGGACATCGGGCCCTCCGGGTGTCCCCCGGTCGGCGAGTCCGACGGCGACGACGCCCGCGAGGATCGCCACCACGCCGATCAACGCGATACCCGACGGTCGTTCGCCGAGCAGGAGCACGGCGACCACCACGCTGATCGTCGGCCCGGTCCCCCGGGCGGTCGTATACACGGTCGAAAGACGGCCGGTCGCGTAGCCCTTCTGGAGCACGAGCATGTAGCCCACGTGGATGACCCCGGACACGCCTGCGCCGAGGAGGAAGCCGGCGAGATCACCCGAGCCGTCCGGCCCGCCGGATCCGATTCCCCCGGTGAACGGAATGACGCCGGCCCACAGCACGGTGCTGATCACGGCGCCCCACCAGAGGAACGGCAGCCCGATGCGACTCACCCCGTGGGCGAGGACGTTCCAGGCCGCGTGGGCAACGGCGGCGGAGAGGACGATGAGGACAGCGAGCGAGGACACGACGACCCTTCTCCTGGTCGCGGGCGCGACGAAGGAGGGTCCTCCGGGCTTTTGTCCTGTCAGATGACGGCCGTCGCATGGGCTTCGACCGTGGCGCCGCTCGGACCAGCCGAGCACTGCTGCTCCGGAACCCTAGGCGCTATCGCGGACGACGCTAGCAGAGGAGCGTGACGGGCGAGGTGAACACTCGGGTTGCGACCGTCTGGTGCGCTGCGGCCACGAGCACGGTTCGACCGGCGCATCGGCGGGAGTCGTTAGATTCAGGACATGGTCAATCTGAATGCGGTGCTGCCGTTGAAGGGATGTTCGGTGGCCTTCCGGGACTCAGGGCCCGCCAGGCAGGCGGTTCTGTTTCTGCATGGCGCTGGAGCAGACCATGTGTCCTTCGAGGAGCAAGCCAGCGCCGTGGTGAACTCGGGTCGCCGCGCAGTCGTCTGGGACATGAGGGGGCACGGGCTGTCGAGGCCCAACAGCTCGCGAATCACGGCAGACCGGTTCGTCACAGATGCAGAAGCACTCATATCCGAGCTCGGCCTGGACCATCCCGTGTTGGTCGGTCACTCCCTCGGCGGGAACATCGCCCAGGAGATGGTCAGACGGGAACCGGAGGCATACTCGGGTCTCGTCGTCATCAACGCAACCTGGAACTCCGGGCCACTGGGGTGGATGGAGCGGCGACTGCTTCACCTGGCAGCTCCCGCGCTCAGCCTCATCCCCGCGCGCACACTTCCAGGCCTCATGGCCCGGGCCTCGGCCGTCACGGACACGGCACAGCAGGACTTGATGCGGGCCTTCTCACGGGTGCCGAAGCGAGACTTCCTCGCGATCTGGCAAGCGACCGTCTCATTCGTCCGACCCGCACCTCTCTATCGCACACCGATCCCCTTGTGCCTCATCCGAGGCGCGCAAGATCGAACAGGCAACATCGCGAAGGCGATGCCCGCTTGGGCTGAGCACGAGGAGAACGGCGAGGTGGTGATCCCTGACGCTGGGCACGTGCCGTCGCAAGATGCTCCCGAGGCCGTCACGACAGCGATCCTGCGGTTCCTGGACGCACTGGACGAGGATCGATGAACGAGAACAAGAACAAGATCAACGACGGGGCAGTCCCGTGCTCTCTGGCGCTCGTCATCGCGATGGCGGGTCGCGCCGCGTCCTGCGCCGAGCTGACAGGCCAGGGAGTCACCGACCTGCTCGCCCGCTCGAGCTGAACCTCGGTCGGGCGAGCTTCCGCTCGAGCTCGCTGCGTCGCCGCTCGAGTCCCGCAGGTCAGCGCTTCTCGCGTCGGAAGCGGGCCTCGCGGCTCGCGATGTGCAGACCGAAGCCCGTCGTACCCGCAGCGAACGCGGCGATCAGGACGAAGAACGCGAGATCGTCTCCCGCGCGGAAGGCGAAGGCGGCGACGATGAGTGCGACCGAGGCCGCGACCACGAGTAGCGCGCCGACGACCTCGCCCCGGCTCCTCGACAACTCCGCCACGCCACCAGCGTGCAGCAGGAGCCGCTCAACCGCAATGCGCGATCGTCGACGTTCAATCGGAGCCGAGATCCGGACGCTCCTCGCGCCGTTCGACATCGGCGAAACGCCGCTCCTCGATGACGAGCAGCACCTTCTTCGGTACCGTCTTGAGCCAGATCCTGCCGCCGTTGTCCAGTTCCCAGAAGTGGTCTCCGGCATGGGCGCCGGAGGGCTGACCGAGGCGCCGGCTCAGCGCCGACTGCACCTCGAGGGCGGCGCTCCGCAGCCCCGTCGTGTCGTCGCTTTTATCGGAGACCGCGATCGTGACCTGGGATATCGCTTGGTCTGCGATGAGCGAACGAATGGTCGGCAGGTTCACGGGGTATCCGGAACGGTGCTGGACGCCGCTCGACGTCTGCGCCTTGGGCTGCCACCCGAGGCGCCACGCGAGTGTCGCGAAGTCGTCGCGGCCGAGCGGCCATGACACAGAGGCGAAGGCTTCGCAGACGGCATCGAGCTGCACGTCTGTGACTTTGGCAAGTGTGGTCATCCGGTGATGTTACAAGCGCCCGGGAGCGCAGGACCGAACAGGTCGGTTCACGCCGGGATGGGAAAGACGAGCAGCGTGCTGGACGCTGTGGCCACCACCCGGCCTTCCGCGTCGGTGATCACGGCCTCGGCGAACGCGACCCGTGATCCCGGTTTGGTGACGGTCCCCACGGCGGTCAGCTGCCCCGATGTGGCACTCACGGCCCGCAAGTAGTTCACCTTGATCTCCAGCGAGGTGTACCCGACGCCGGCGGGCAGCGTGGTCTGGACCGCACAGCCCGCAGCCGAATCGAGCACGGTGCAGACGAACCCGCCGTGCACGGCGCCGATCGGGTTGTAGTGCGACTCGTTCGGCTCGCAGAGGAACGTGGCACTGCCGTACGAGACCGAGCTCAAGGTCATGTCCATGAGCGAGACGATCGGCGGCGGCGGCAGGACCCCGTCGATCATGGCTTGGAGGTAGTCGATCCCGGTCATCTCCGCGAGCCGCGCGGCGCCGATCATCGGGTCCTGCCATTCGATCGTCCGCCGGCGTACGGGAGGTGCTTCGTCGCTCTGCATCCCCCATTGTCGCCTGTTGCGCTGCGGCAGCCCCGGAGACACTCATGAGATGAGATGGGCACGACCAGCTTGGTCGACTCGGCGCGTCAACACCTGGCCCGGCCACGCGCCGATACCGTCTCCGACCCTGAACGTCACGTCACGCTCGAAGCCTGCGGCCTCGTAGAATCGGACGAGATCCCCCGATCCTCCGGCGTAGCAGTCGACCCGCAGTCGACCGACCCCGGCGGCCTGCGCGCGCTCCTCGGCGAGAGCCAGCAAGCGGCGACCCGTGCCCTTCACCCGCGGGTCGCGCGAGCCGATCAACACGCGGACGTACACCTCCGGTTCGGTGGCGGCCGGCACATACTCGAGCGCCTCGCCCAGCACGAGTGCTCCGCTGACGCCGACCCCGGGATGCTCAGCGACCCAGGTGTCGGATGAGGCACACCACTGCTCGACACGAGTGATCCAGCGCTCCTGCCCGGATGCCGGCTCGGTACCCCATTGCCGGGTGTTGCCGATCCGGACGAACCAGGCGATCGCTTCATCGAAAAGCGCCAGCACTGCAGCAGCGTCCGCCGGCACGGCCCGACGAAATCTCACCTGCACGAGGTCGCCGACGATCGACGCAGGCTCCAGCTCGCCGCCCTCACCGCGCTCCAACTCACCCGTCACCGTACTTCTCCAGATCGCTTCGACATGTCGTCCGTCCTCCCCCGCTCATGCCAGGTTGGCACGCGTCACCCTGGGGACGCCAACGCCTGCGGCGCTCGACGTCGCCGAGTCGTGCTTCGAGCCTCCCTCAGCACTGGCCGCGCGCGTCCGCCATATCTGGCCCGCTCCGAGGTCCCCCAGTCCCTCCCGCACGGCCCCGGGGAAACCCCCTCGCCGCATCGACCGGACGCCCTCTACCCTGATGCCGATGAGCCGACGCTGCCGACGCGACGGCGGAAACGAGACACGATGTCGCTCCCTCCCCGCTCCCGATCCCACCCGCACCGCCAAGCGCTTCGTCCTCGCGGCGTTCAGCTTCGTCGGCCTGATGGCGTCCGGTGTCGGTGTGGTCGCCTGTTCGATCGGCCTCGCCGACACCGGCCACCCCGCTATGGTCGTCGGGCTCGCGGGTAGCGTGCTCGGCATCGCTGCCGCGTTCGTCGTGATGTGGACCGCCTTGCGCGCCGAACGCTGACGGCAGGGACAAGGGCACTGCCGGCGACAGCCTCCCGGCCCAGCGGGACAGCACCGCCAAGCAGTCCTTCGAGCGGTGGTCGCCCTGTCAGAGCCCGTATGGTGAACGCCTAACGCACCCGCCTGCGCAGCATCAGGGCGGCGCCACCCGCGAGCAGGCCTGCGGCGACGACGACGGCTCCGCCGAGCTGCCAGCCTGTCAGCGCCAGGTCTCCGTCAGCGGAGGGTCGTGCTGTGGCCGAGGGTCGCGGTGTCGTGATTGCCCCCGCTCCAGGGCCTTCCGCGGGTGGGGCAGCGGTCGGCGTGACCGTCGGGGGGACCGGCTCGACCTGAGCGCCGGGAACCGACCAGACACCTGCGGCGAACGCCACCGGCAGGGTCGCCGCCGTTACCACCGACGACGGAATGCCTGACTCGAGGACCAGGCACTCGAGCGCGAGGGTCGCGTCGCCCTGTTCGACACCGCCGTCCACGACCTCCTGGAACGAGATGGCCATCGGCACCTCGATCGGCTGCCCGGCGGTCACCGCGACGGTCGGAGACGTGACGACGGCGACCCCTCCCGCCGTCACGGAGAGTCGGGCGCCGTCGTCCGCGTCAGCGGGGCAGCCTGCGGCGAGCACCGCGGAGCCGAACGACGGGACGGCGCGTGCGTCACCTGATGTGACTGCGGCGCCGGCGGTGTCGTGCAGCGTGAGCGGTGCCGGTTCGGCTGGCGCCGAGGCGGCGACGGCAGCACCGGCGCCGGCGAGGCAGAGGACCGCGCTGGCGCTGAGAGCTGCCGTGACGAGCAGGGCGCGCCCTGCGGCACGGAACGGAGAACGGTGGATGACGGGGACAGTGGAAGACATCGGGACCTTTGGTGGGTGCGGTGGGCCGCCGAGACGGCGATACCCGGCGACGCCAGGACTCTGGCCTACGCAGGTGAATGGGTCGTGAACGCCTGGCATCACCCGAGGCACCGGCCGTTGGGCCGAGGTTCACCTCCGCTGCCTACGATCGGGCCGTCCGTCCGATGAAAGTGATGCCATGCCCTTCGATCCCCGCCCTGAGCAGCCCGCGCCGACCGGTGGCGCATCCTCCGCGCCCGAGGCGGACCGGGGCGCATCGGGCCGGTCCGGCCTCTCCCGCCGGTCCTTCCTGGGTGCCTCCGTTGCCGCAACGGTCGCCGTGGGAACGACCGCCCACGGGCTCGGAAGTGCGGCCTCCGCCCACGCCGCGCCGCTGCCATCAGCGTCGGCGGCCGTCGACCCGGACGCGCTCTCCTGGCTGGTGTTCGACCACCACGTGCACTCGGTCTACTCGCACGACGCCAAGTACCCGATGACGACGATCCTCGATCAGGCGCAGCGCTTCGCGGTCGATGCGATCGCCTTCACCGAGCACAGCAACACGGGCCATGCCAACGTCGGCGGGGTGTTCAACGCGGCACGCGAGATCGACACCGCGCGGGCGGCGCGTCCGGACATGCTCGTGCTCCAGGGCCTCGAGTGGTACATCCCGGGAGCCGAGCACGCGACCGTCCTGATCGCGCCGGGGCCCCGCACGACCCTCGTGTTGCGCCGCTTCGAGCTCGATCACGACGGCAAGCTCAACGGCTGGGAGAAACCGCGCCCTGGTACTGAAGACGCCGCCGCGTGGCTCGTGCACGCGACCGACGGGATCGCCTGGCTCGGCGCCCAGAAGCGTGCGGGCGTCATCGACGACGTGATCGTCCTGGCGAACCATCCGAGCCGCCTCGGCATCGACTCGCCCGGAGAGCTCCGTGCCTGGCAGGACGCCGACCCCGAGGTGTTCGTCGGCATGGAGGGCGCTCCTGGCGCCCAGGCCGGAGCGATCGCCGCGAACGCGACCGACCGCTCACGGCGCGGCGAGTACGAGAACGCTCCCAGCGAGTTCTCGTTCGCCGGCTACCCCGCGGAGGCGTACCTGACGCACGGCGGCTTCGACTGGACGACGGCCGTCGTCGGCGGCATGTGGGACTCGCTGCTGAGCGAGGGACGGCGCTGGTGGATCACCACGAACAGTGACCTGCACCTGAAGGAGTCCGACGCGACGCGCGTCGGCGACTTCCCGACCGGGCCGGGCTGGGAGGCGGGGGCGACGCTCGCGAATTTCAACCGCGCCGGCCGTCGACCCGACCCGATCGCCACGGACACGCCCCAGAACGGCGCCGACTTCTGGCCGGGCGAGTTCAGCCGAACGCATGTCGGGGCCGTCGACCGGTCGTCCGCCTCCCTGCTCGAGGCGATCCGCGCTGGCCGGCTCTGGGTCGACCACGGGCACCTCGTCGCCGGACTCTCCGTCGTGCTCCGCGCTACCGACCAGCCGGAAACCGTCGCCACCTTGGGCGGAACTCTCGCCGTCGAACGCGGCACCGCCCTCGAGCTCGTGGTCGACGTCACACCTACGACGACGCCCACCTCGCGAGGCACGATGCCGAGACTGGCGCACCTCGACCTGATCCGCGGGCGCGTCACCGGGCCAGCAGCCGACCGTGACGAGCAGCGCGCACCCGGCACCCGGGTCGTCGAGATGCTCGACGTCACGGATCGCAGCGACTCCCCGTTCCGTGTCGTGCTGCCGCTCGAGCCGGCCACTGAGGACGGCTATGTGCGCCTTCGTGGCAGCGATGGTCAGGTGCACGGGGTCGGTCCGCTGGGCGCCGAGGTCGACCCGCGGGCGCCTCAGCCGTACCCGATCTCCCCAGCCGACCCCTGGGCCGACACCTGGCTGTACACGAATCCGATCTTCATCAGCGTGCTCTGATCGGGGCGGGCCCGGTCTGTGCCAACGGCGCTCCCTGGTCATTGCCGCTCGGACGTTGGTTCTCGCATGCACGGTTTCACACGGCATTCCGTCGCAACGGTGTGATGTCCACAAGATCGGCCCCACTCGCCAGCCAATCTTGCTGCGCGGTGAAGAGGTCCCAGGCCGCCGTTCCGGTGACCGAGACGCCTCGCGCACCTGAGCGCCTCGTCGTACCGCGCACGAGCAGGTAGTGGGTCTGAAAGACGCCCGAGCCGATCTGTTCCTGGACGTCGTGGAAGAAGACGACATTGGAGACCGGGCCGGTGCCGTCGTCGAGTGAGACGAAGACGACGCGCTTGCCGCCGCGCATCGGCGGCGTGTTGGTCGCTCGGCGGACGCCTGCGATGAGGACCTCGGTTCCGCCGGGGAGGTCCATGAGGTCGCGTGCCGGCGTGACGCCGAGTTCTTGGAACAGTGGGTAGAACCGTTCCATCTGGTGGCGGTTCACGGCCAGGCGCATCTCTTGGAGTTCGAGGTCCGTCTGGGTCCGGCCTCGGAGCTCGAGCGAGGTGACCGTGCTGCGCTCGGGCACGGGGAGGTCGAGTTCGAAGGCGAGTTGCTCGTCGGCGATGAGCTGGGCACTGGTGGTGACACCGGCAAGGTGGGCGAGGAGTTCGTGGCGACGTCTTGGGATGTAGTCGATGAACGCGTCGAGCGCCCCGACGCGGGCCAGCGCCTCGAAGGTGCGGCGTCGCGGCCGGACTCGGTCTCTGAAGTCCTGGAGGGAAGAGAACGGTTGGTGCCTGGCAATGCGGGCCCGTTCCTTCTCGGTGCTTCCCTGCATCTCGACCAACGACATGCGCACACCGAGCCGCCCGTCGGGTGCGATCTCGACGACGTACTCCAACCCCGAGCGCTGCACGTCGATCGGGAGCACTGGCACGTCGAGGTGGCGGGCTTCCGCGAGGATGAGGTCCTTGGGCCACATGCCCGGGTCGTGGGTGAGCAGGCCTGCCATGAACTCGGCCGGGTGATGGCGCTTCAGCCAGGCCGACTGGAACGTGGGCAGCGCGAAGGCTGCCCCGTGGGCCTTGGCGAAGCCGAAGGACCCGAAGCCGGCGAGGATCGTCCAAGCTTTGTCGATCACGGCGGGCCGGAACCCGCGCGCCGTGGCACGGTCGCGCACGAACGCCTCGATTCCGGCGAGACGCCCGCGGTCGGCGAGCTGTCGGCGGATGACGTCGGCGGGCCCGAGACCGCAGCCGGTGAGTTCGTCGATGATCCGCATGACCTGCTCGTGGAACACGACCACGCCGCGTGTCTCGCGCAGGATCGGGCGGAGCCGCGGGTCGATGTAGTCGGGCATGGTCTCGCCGTGTCGCGCCTGGAGGTACTGCAGCGGCATGTTGTTCTGCATCGGCCCGGGGCGGAAGAGCGAGATCTCGACGGTGAGGTCGTTGAACACCTCCGGTTGCAGCTTGCCGACGAGTTCCATCTGCCCCGGAGACTCGAGCTGGAAGACCCCGAGGGTGCGTGTGGAGCGGAGGAGTTCGTAGGTGGGCTCGTCGTCGAGCGGCAGGGCGTCGAGTTCGATGGTCTCGCCGGTCAGTCGTTCGTGCTCGCTGACGGCGTGCGCCATCGCGGATTGCATGCGCACGCCGAGGATGTCGAGCTTGATGAGGCCCATGTTGTCCATGTCGTGTTTGTCATACTGCGACATCGGCAGACCCATACCCGACAGCTGGGTCGGTGTGCGGTGCAGGAGCGAGGTGTCGGAGAGGATGACGCCGCAGGGGTGGACGCTGATGTGGCGCGGGAGCCGGTCGAGGCGTTCCGTGACGTCGACGAGCAGGTCGAGTTCCCGGGATTCGCGGACCGCTTCGGCCAGGTCGGCGAGCTCCGGCTTGTCCCGGAGTGCGTCGCGGAACTCGCGCGCGTTGAACCGCCACATCTGCTTGGCGATCATGTCGATCATCGACTCGTCCATGCCGAGGGCGAGGCCGGCGTCGCGGACTGCTCCGCGTGACCGGTAGGCGTTGGTCATCGACATCAGCGTGACGCGGTCGGACCCGAAGCGGGCGAAGATCTCCCGGTAGACGTCGTGGCGGCGCGCGGATTCGACGTCGAGGTCGATGTCCGGGAGGTTGGTGCGCTCGGGCGAGAGGAACCGTTCGAAGATGAGTCCGTTGCTGATCGGCTCGACCGAAGAGGTGTGCAGCGCGTAGTTGAGGACGGACCCGACACCTGACCCGCGCGCCTGGATGCGGATCCCCATCTCGCGGATGATGTCGGCGACCTTCGCGACCGTGAGGAAGTACGACGGCATCCCGAGCTGCTCCACAATGCGCATCTCGTGCTCGAGCGCACGGTGCGCGTCCTCCAGCGACGGCATCCCGGGCCGTGCGTACCGCTCGTCCACACCGGCTCGGGCTCGCTGCCAGAGCGCCTGGTGGGGGTCTCCGCTGATGCCGATCACCGAGGCCTCCGGCATGCGAGGTTGCTTCCAACCGACGTCGGACACCGGATCCAGGGAGCATCGTTCCGCGAGGCGCTCGGTCTCCCCCAGCAGCCGCTGCACGGCGCCGTCGTCGTGGGTGCCGGCGCCGACGATCATCCGCGCGATCTGTCGCATCTGCTTCGCCGGCTTCAACCACGCCTGCCCATTCACCTGCAACTCGTTCTGATCGTCCAGCTCCGCCAGCGGGCGAAGGAAACGGGCCGCATCAGCGAGGTCGGCTGTCGCTGCCTCGTCCGGGAGCCCGTAGCGAACCGCGTTGGTCAGCACGGCAGGGACTCCAGCCGACTCCGCGAGGCTCAGCAGACGTGTCGCCGCCGCGACATTCCCGCGCACGCCCTGGTCGGTGAGATGACAGACCACCTCGATCACCAGATGCCCAGCCGGGATCCACTCGAGCCACCGGTCCAGGGCGACCCGCGCTGCGGCATGATCGCGACGCTCGATCGCCTGCCCGACGTCGGACGCCGGCCCGAGCATCACCGTCAGCGCCGGCTCATCCTCCAGCGCCGCCGCGAGCTCCTCCCGGAGGATCGCAGGCCCATCACGGCGCCCGTGCGCAGCGCTCACCACACGACAGAGTTGGGCGAATCCGGCTCCCTGGTTCTGACCGTGGGCGAGGACGACCACACGGCCGATCGACTCCAGCTGTTCATCCAGTGCAGCGAGATCCACCCCGAGCCCCGGCGCGATACCCGCAGCAAGGCAGGCACCGACGTGCTTCGGGCCGCCATAGAGACCGTCGCGATCCGTCAGCGCAAGGAACGACGCACCATCCTCAGCGGCGAGACCGGCGAGGGCCGCACTCGAGGTGACGCCGTAGTGCGCAGAGAGGTGCGACGCGACGTGGAGGTGCGGGAAGCTCACGTCCAGGCGACCGCGAGCGTCCATCTGCCGGTCGTGTCGCGGCGGAGGTCGTAGCGCGTGGGCTCCTCATCGCCGCGAGCCGCGTCGACCCGCCACGTCTCGATGTCGATACGTGCAGGCGACGCGTCACCCCGCCACCACGGCTGGCGAGAGAACAACGCCTGAGGCTGACCCACGACACGGTGCTCGAACCGCTTCCAGACGAACGCCGTCGGATCCCCATCCGCCGCCAGATCGACATCCACTGCCTCGTCAACGATCGTCGCCATGTCACACCCTCCAGATTCGAACACATGTTCGATGAAGCGAGTGTACGTCACTCTCCTCCTCGCCGCCCCGATCGCTCTCGCGGCCGGTATCGTTTCGTTCGCATCCCCGTGCGTGCTGCCGTTGGTCCCCGGATATCTCGGCTACATCGGCGGCATGACTCGCCAGAACAGTGCCAGACCCCGGACTCGGTTGCTACTCGGCGTGGGACTGTTCATCCTCGGGTTCGCCATCATCTTCGTCACCTACGGTGCACTGTTCGGGGCCGCTGGTTCCTGACTGATCCGGTGGCAGGAGCTGGTCACCCGCCTGCTTGGCGTCCTCGTCGTGCTGATGGGTCTCGTGTTCATCTGAGGGGTCCCCTTCCTACAGCGCACCCTCAAACTCCCCACCGGTCCAACCGTCGGTCTGGCTGAGCACCGCTACTTGGTATCGTCTTCGGGCTGGGCTGGACACCCTGCCTCGGCCCGACCCTCACAGCGATCTCGCTCCTCAGCCTGAACAGCGGCTCGATTGTGCGCGGCGCGCTCTTGGGACTGATCTACTGCGCCGGGCTGGGCATCCCGTTCCTCCTCATCGCGCTAGGGTTGAACTGGATGACCGCTGCCGTGGCGTTTCTCCGGCGCCACATCCGAGCCATCAACATCACCGGCGGGGTGATGCTGATCGTGATCGGCGTGCTGATGATCTCCGGCCTGTGGACGGCGTGGATCTACTCCCTGCAAGCCCTCATCGGAGGGTTCGTACTCCCCATCTGAGGACACAACCGCTTGCACCACTCAGGTCGGCTCGCTCATGGGCGGTGTGCGGTGTGCGGTGTGGGCGTGCGATCATGCCGGTGAGCACACGCCCAGCCAACCCGATCAGGCGCGGACCAGGCGGGCGATGGCATCCGAGGCTTCCTTGATCTTCGCTTCGCCCTCGTCACCGCCAAGCTTGACGGCGTCCACGACACAGTGCTTGAGGTGGTCGTCCAGCAGCCCGAGTGCGACGCTCTCCAACGCGGACGTGAGCGCGGAGACCTGGGTGAGAATGTCGATGCAGTACTGCTCCTGATCGACCATCCTGTAGATGCCACGCGCCTGCCCCTCGATGCGCTTCAACCGGGCGAGGTAGCGGTCCTTGTCAGTGATGTACCCGTGATGCGGCTTCTCGGACGAAGCATCCGCAGCGGGTGCAGCGTCCTGGACTGGGGCGGTGTCGGTCATGTCAGTTTTCCTTCGATCACCTGGTGGCAGTGGCGGGTGTTCGGGCGTCGTGGGTGCTCTGGGCCAGAGCTGTGCGGGCGCTCGTCTCGGGGTCGAGCTGCAGGCGACGCAGCAGTTGTGCGTTCAACGCTACGACAATCGTAGACAGTGACATCAGGACCGCACCGACAGACATGGGGAGCACGAACCCGATCGGGGCCAGCACGCCAGCGGCGAGCGGCACGGAGATGAGGTTGTAGCCTGCGGCCCACCACAGGTTCTGCCGCATCTTCCGGTAGCTTGCCCGGGAGAGTTCGATGACACTCAACACGGAACGCGGGTCGGATGAAGCAAGGATGACGCCTGCGGATGCGATCGCGACGTCGGTGCCGGCACCGATCGCGATGCCGACATCGGCTTGTGCGAGAGCCGGAGCGTCGTTGACGCCGTCGCCGACCATCGCCACCCGGCGGTGCTCGCTCTGCAGCTCCTTCACCTTGTCGGCCTTGTCCTCGGGCCGGACCCCCGCGAAGTAGCGGTCGATGCCGAGTTCGGAGGCGACGGACCTCGCGACGGCTTCCGCGTCGCCCGTGATCATCACGACCTGCACGTTGCTGGCGTGGAGTGCGTCGACGGCCTGCCGGGACTCCTCGCGGATCTCATCGGCGAGTTTCAGCGCACCGACGACCTCACCATCGCGGAGCACGTGCAGGATGATCGCGCCGTCCTGCCTCCACTCGTCGGCGACCTGCAGCTCGGCTCGGTGCGCTTGTTCGAGCAGGTTCGGCCCGCCCACCTGCACGCGAGCTCGGTCGACGGTCGCGGAGACGCCGACCGCTGGCGAGGAGGAGAAGTCGGTGGCTCGAGGCACTGTCAGACTTCGGTGGGTTGCTGCGGTCAGGACGGCGCGCGCCAACGGGTGCTCCGAGTCCGTCTCAGCTGCGGCAGCCAGGGCGAGGACGTTGTCTGCCGTCAGGTCTCCGACTGGTTCGATCGCGGTGACGGTGGGTTCGCCCTTGGTGACTGTGCCGGTCTTGTCGAACAGCACCGTGTCGACGGTGCGCATGCTCTCCAACGCCAGCCGGTCCTTGATCAGGACACCGCCGCGTGCTGCCCGCTCGGTGGCGATCGAGACAACCAGCGGAATGGCCAGTCCGAGTGCATGCGGGCACGCGATCACGAGGACGGTGATCGTGCGCACGACGGCTTCGTCGGGCAACCCGATCAGGTTCCAGACGATCATCGTGATGATGCCGGCGCCTAGCGCGAACCAGAACAGCCATCGTGCCGCGACATCGGCGATGCGCTGCGCCCGGGAGGTGGAGTTCTGCGCTTCGGTGACGAGGCGCTGGATGCCAGCCAGGGTTGTGTCCTCACCGACTGCGGTGATTCGCACCCGCAGGCCGGAGTCGGTGGCCACGGTGCCAGCGACGACGTGGTCGCCCTCGCCGCGACGCACGGTCTTGGACTCGCCGGTGATCATCGACTCGTCCATGCTCGCCGAGCCGGACACGATCTGCCCATCCGACGGCACACGCCCACCCGGCCGCACGACGACCACATCATCAAGGCGCAGATCAGCGGGCGCGACGCTCACCGTGGTGTCACCATCGACCCGCTCCGCCTCATCCGGCAGCAGTGCCGCCAGAGAGTCGAGCGCTGAGCTTGTCTGCGCGAGGGAGCGCATCTCGATCCAGTGTCCGAGCAGCATAATCACGATCAGCAGGGCGAGTTCCCACCAGAAGTCGAGTTCATGGTCCAGCAGCCCTAGCGATGCGCCCCAGGAGGCGAGGAACGCGACCGTGATCGCCAACGCGATCAGCAGCATCATCCCCGGCTTCAGGGTGCGCAGTTCGCCGACAGCCCCGGTGAGGAATGGTCGCCCTCCCCACACATACATGACAGTGCCCAGCACCGGCGAGATCCACGCCACCCATGCCGCGTCGGGCAGCGGATAGCCGAGGATCATCGCGAACATCGGCGAGAACCCCACGACTGGGACCGCGAGCACGAGCATGATCCAGAACAGGCGTCGGAATTGACCGACGTGGTCCCCGTGACCGGCATGCCCACCGTGCCCGGCGTGAGCCTTGTCGGGGTGCTCGCCGTGGCCGGCGTGTCCCCTGTGCTCCCAGTGCGGTGCTGGTGCGTGCTCGGTGGGCACCTGCGGGGGTGTCGGGGTGTGGTGCCCGGTGTGGTCAGTCATGGTGGTTCCTCTGCCGGTGGATGTTCGGGGACGTGCTCCGTGGGGGTGCGTCAGTGGGTGAGGCTGGCTTGGTTAGGCCGTGGCGTAGCGGGCTGGGTCGGCGTCGAACGCCGGCCCGCAGCCGGCGCAGCACAGCCAGTACCGGTTGCCGTCGTAGTCGCGGACGAGGCCAGCCGCTTCGGCGGTGGCTTTCACCACCGTGCGGCCCTTCATCACAGGACAGTCCGCGACGTCCGCGGTGGGGGTTCCGGCGAGCAGATCACGGCCTGCTGGGGCGGATGCGGCAGTGTGCTGGTGGGTTGGTGTGCAGCAGTTGTCGCTCATGCGGCGATCCTTTCGGTTGCGGACGCGGTGTCTCGGAGTGCCGTCGGTGACGGTGAGGTTGTGATGCGGCTGGAGAAGCTGCGCAGTCGGAGGCTGTTGCCGACGACGAAGACGCTGGAGAAGGCCATCGCCGCGCCGGCGATCATCGGGTTCAGCAGACCGAACGCTGCCAGGGGGATCGCTGCAACGTTGTACGCGAACGCCCAAAACAGGTTGCCTTTGATGGTGCCGAGGGTACGCCTGGCCAGACGGATAGCGTCACCCGCGACGCGCAGATCTCCGCGCACGAGGGTCAGATCGGCTGCTTCGATAGCAGCGTCCGTTCCCGTGCCCATCGCCAACCCCAGGTCAGCGGCGGCAAGGGCTGCGGCATCGTTCACGCCGTCGCCGACCATCGCCACGCTTCGACCCTCTGCCTGCAGGCGACGGATCACGTCAACCTTTCCCTCGGGTAGGACCTCCGCGATGACCGTGCTGATGCCGACCTCACTGGCAATCCGGTCCGCGACGGACCGGTTGTCGCCGGTGAGCAGGATCGGATCGAGACCGAGCCGGCGCAGTTCGGCGATGGCTTCGGCGCTGCTGGGCTTGACCGCGTCCGCGACGGTGATGATGCCACGCACCAGACCGTCCCAGGCGACGGCCACGGCGGTCGCCCCGTCGGCTTCGGCAGCTGCCTTCTGCGCGGCGAGCTCCGCGGGCAGCTCCAGTGACCAATCGGCCAGCAGGCTTTCGCGTCCGACGATCACCGAGTGCCGCTCGACGATCGCCTCGACGCCCAGTCCTTCCCGGTTCTGGAAGGACTCAACCGGTGGGAGTTGGCCATGAGTGGCGGCCGCAGTGGCGATGGCACGAGCGATGGGGTGCTCGGAAGCGTGCTCCACAGCGCCCGCGATCCGCAGCAGCTCCTCGGTCGGCGTGCCGGCAGCCGGGAGCACCTGGCGAACACTCATCCGCCCAGTGGTGACCGTTCCAGTCTTGTCCAGCACGATGGTGTCGATACGGCGAGTGGACTCGAGTACTTCAGGACCCTTGATGAGGATGCCGAGCTGAGCTCCACGGCCGGTGCCGACCAGCAGCGCCGTCGGTGTCGCGAGTCCGAGAGCGCACGGGCAGGCGATGATCAACACCGCGACCGCCGAGGTGAAGGCCGCCTCGATCGGCCACCCGGCGAGCAGCCAGCCGGCGAAGGTGATGACCGCCAACGCGAACACGATCGGGACGAATATTCCTGACAGGCGGTCGGCGAGCCGCTGCACGTCAGCCTTGCCCGATTGGGCGTCCTCGACCAGCTGCGCCATCCGCGCCAACTGGGTGTGCGCGCCGACCTTCGTTGCACGCACAACCAGCCTGCCCCCGGCGTTAACCGTCGCTCCAGCAACCACGTCCCCTTCGGAGACCTCGACCGGCACCGACTCGCCCGTCAACATCGACGCGTCCACGGCACTGCGACCGTCGACCACGACGCCGTCGGTCGCGATTTTCTCACCCGGCCGCACCACGAACTCATCACCGACCGACAACTCTTCGATCGGGATCAGCAGCTCACGCCCCTGGCGGAGGACGGCGACCTCTTTCGCGCCGAGCTGCAGCAGCGCACGCAATGCAGCACCGGCTTGTCGTTTGGAACGCTTCTCGAAGTAGCGCCCGGCGAGCACGAACATGGTCACCCCGGCGGCGACCTCAAGGTAGATGTTGCTCGATCCGCCCAGCGGGTCAGCGGTGAACTCGAATCCGTGCGTCATGCCGGGCATGCCTGCCATGCCGAAGAACAGTGCGTACAGCGACCATGCGAACGCCGCCAACGTTCCGACCGACACCAGCGTGTCCATCGTCGCAGCACCATGACGCAGGTTCGTGAACGCGGCCTTGTGGAAAGGCCAGCCCGCCCACACGATCACCGGAGCCGCGAGCGTCAACGAGAGCCACTGCCAATACGTGAACTGCAGCACCGGGATCATCGCGAGCACGATCACCGGCACCGTAAGGATCACGCTACCGATCAGGCGGTTCCGCAGGCTCGTCAGTTCCGCATCAGGCGCGTCAGCGCCGGCCGGCTCGGCCGGCGCTGACGGCCGGGCTGCGGTGTACCCGGTCTTCTCGATCTCGCTGATGAGTAGTTGCTCGTCGTACCCGGCCAGGACGGTTAGGCGTGCTTTCTCCGTCGCGTAGTTCACCGTCGCTGTCACCCCATCGAGCCGGTTCAGCTTCTTCTCGATTCGCATAGCGCACGACGCGCACGTCATGCCGCCGATTTCGAGTTCCACGCCATGGTCAGCGGTCGCATCAGGGTGAGGCATCAGATCTCCAAACGTCAGGGAAGTGCGGGTGGCTAGGCGCGAGTCGCGGCGTAGCCGGCCTCATCGACCGCAGCCAGCACCGCAGCATCCTCCACTGGGGCCTCGCTCGTGATCACCAGACGGCCGGAAGCAGCAGAGACATCAACGGCGCTGACGCCGGGGATCTGCGAAACCTCTTCGGTGACGGACCGCTCACAGTGGCTGCAGGTCATCCCGGTCACCGCGTACTCAGTGGTGCTCATAACTGTTCTCCTTCACTCAATCCAGATACCCCATAGGGGTACTCTCAGGGGAACATCATACCCCCCGCCGGTATTCCGTCAATGAGCGGGACGGCGTGCTGCAGCACGCGCTCGCCACGAAATCTGCGCCGAAGCCAGCCGCCGCGACAAAACCGCACGCAGCGCCTCCTACCCAACCGGAGTGTCACCACCAGAATGACCCTGGCTGTCACCGATGTCCTGATGCAGATTCGCCACCGATGTCCTGCGACATGACACGCCACTGCCACGACACGACGTGACGCATACCGTGACAGGGAAGCCAGCACGAGAGCGTGCAGCCGCTCGGCATCTCATTGCAGGACGCGACAGTTGAGCCAGCGGAGAACGGAGCCCACGAGCGGGAACCAAGGGCCGGCGATGACGACGGTGGACAACGCGGCGGCTCCGCCTGGGCCTGGCGTCGCAGGCTCTCGAGGCGAAGCGGGCGGTACCACTGCCATGGGCTCGATCGTCGGGTCCTTTCGCTCAGACGCCGACGTTGTCGAAGTAGGTGATGCTGATCGCGATGATGATCGCGGTCCCGCGCACCGGTGAACCGTCGAGCCAGCCGCCGGTTTCGCTGATGACGACGGGGCGATACAGCCAGGGGTATTCGTCGTCGAACAGGTCGATGCGCTGTTCCTCAGCGTCCGTCTCGACGATTCCCCGAACGTGGACCTGATGCCCGTGGCCCGCGTAGAAATAGTGCTCGATGTATGTGCCAGGTCGATCAGCATCGTCGACATCGTCATGCAGCCCTGCCGCATCGAGCATCTGAAGCAGGTGCTCGGCCGTGTCATCCTCGTCGGCGCGCTTCGGCACCGTGAGGACAACCGTGCGCACAGCCGTGCAGGCGTGCCCTTCCACGTGACGGTCTCGGAATCCTCCTTGATCTGAGGTCAGGGTTCCGCATCGGTCCAGCAGTCGGTCGCCCATGACCTCGTAGCCGGTGTCTCCGGTGAGCTCGTAGTCAGACAACGCGCCCAGCGCAGCGTCTCGGGCTGCGTCTGCCTGCGCGCGCCACCCCGGGTCGGGATCCGGAGCGTGCGCGCACCCCGCGAGGAGCAACGTTGCGGCGCTCAACACCACGCCAAGTCGTCTTCGTTTCATCGGGCCCCCACCACACCCAGACGCTAACAGGTGTCGAGGGATGACCTACCCCACCAGGCTCACGGCAACACCGTGGACCAGTGGGCACGCATGCACCGCACACGCCCGCGGTCATAGTCCGTCATGTCTGGCGCGTACCCTCCGCAACCTGCCAGGCTCACGGAATCAGCCTCCCAGGCGCCCGGACAGGAGCATCCCGTGACCATCACCGCCCCGGCAGCCGCCACGATCTCGCGATCGGCGCCCGCACTGCAGTCCTCCGCGGCTGCTGGCTTCACGACCCGTCAGGTGCACGCGGGTGCCGTGCCCGACGGTGCGCACGGGGCGCGGGTCACTCCTGTCCACCTCAGCGCCGGCTTCGTGTTCGACAGTTTCGAGCATGCACGGGAGCGGTTCGCCGGCGAGGACGAGGGGTACGTGTACACCCGCAACGGCAACCCGACCACCGAGGAGGTCGAGCGGCGGATCGCCGACCTCGAGGGCGGGGCTGAGGCGATCCTGGTGGCGAGTGGGCAGGCAGCTACCGCCTCCGCGCTCTTGGGGATCGTGCAGGCCGGCGACCGGGTGCTCTCGTCGCGTCGGCTGTACGAGGGCAATCGCGGGCTGCTGGTACAGAACTTCGGACGGCTCGGGATCGGTGTGGACTTCGTCGACGACGCCGGCGATCTCGAGGAGTGGGAGCGCCGGATCGGACCCGACACCCGCGTGCTCTTCGGTGAGCCCATCCCGAATCCCAAGAACGACCTGCTCGATGTGCCTGCGCTGGCGGCGATCGCCCACCGGCACGGGCTCCCGTTCGTCGTCGACAACACGCTCGCCACCCCGTACCTCCTGCGGCCGATCGAGCACGGGGCCGACGTGGTCGTCCACTCGACCAGCAAGTTCCTGGCCGGGCACGGTGCCGCCCTCGGCGGCGTGATCGTCGATGCCGGCACCTTCGACTGGGGCGCGCGACCCGCGCTCTTCCCGCACCTGAACCAGGCGGAGCGCGCGTTCGACGGGCACAGCTGGGCCGAGCAGCGGGGCAGGAGCGCGTTCGTCTCCTACACCCGCGACATCGTGGTGTCGCGCCTGGGCCCGACGCCGTCGCCGCTGAACTCGTTCCTCCTTCGGCAGGGCATCGAGACGCTGTCGCTTCGGGTGGAGCGGCACTCGAGCAACGCCCTCGCCGTCGCCCGCTTCCTCGAACGACAGTCCGAGGTCGTCTCGGTGGACTACTCCGGTCTGGAGTCGAGCCCGTCGTTCGCGCTCGCGCAGCGGCTGCTCCCCCGCGGTCAGGGCTCGGTCTTCTCGTTCACCGTGGCCGGAGGCGAAGCAGGCGCGGCCGCCTTCACCGACGCCGTCGAGCTCTTCAGCCACATGACCCACCTCGGCGACGTGCGCTCCCTGGTGCTGCACCCGGCGTCGACCACGCACGCCGGGCGCACTCCGGCCGAACGGGCCGCCGCCGGCATCCATCCGGGTCTTCTCCGGCTGTCGATCGGCATCGAGGACGTCGACGACCTCCTTCGGGATCTGGACCGCGGGCTGGCTGCCGTGCGCGCCCTGACCGAAAAGGCGCGAGCGTGACGCGTCGTCAGCACTTCGGCTGGTTCTTCTCCCGCGGATTCGGGCCGCAGGGCTGGGGGCATCCGTACCAGGAGTGGAACCACGACTGGACCAAGCCGGAGCTCTACCAGCAGTCGGCCCGCGAGTTGGAGCAGGCCGGCTTCGAGCTGATCGTGATGGAGGACGCCGTCTCGCTCGGCTCCCCGGACACGCTCGACCTGCGGGTGCGGGGAGCGTACGGCGGACCCAAACACGACCCGCTCCTCCTGGCGCCCTACTTGTTCGCCGCGACCACTCGGATCGGGTTGGCGCCGACGATCAACGCCGGGATCACGCCGCCGTACCTAGCCGCGCGGCAGGCCGCGACGCTGCAGCACCTCAGCTCAGACCGTTTCGGGATCAACCTCGTCACCGACGTGGGCAGCGCCCGCCATGTCGGATTGGAACCGCTGTCGCACGACGCGGCCTACGACCGGGCCGACGAGTGGATGGCGATCGTCCGCAAGCTCTGGCACAGCTGGGGCGAGGGTGCATTGGTCGCCGACACCGGATCGGGTCGATACGCCGACGGGGCGCGCATCGACGCGTTCCAGCATCGCGGTGAGCATTTCCGCGTGGACGGCCCGCTGAACGCCGCCCCGTTCGCGAACGGCGACCCGATCGTCGTCTCACCCGGCGGTTCCCCCCGAGGTCTGGCCTTCGCCGGCACGCAATCGGACGTGCAGCTCGCGCTCGCCCCGCTGGAGGCGCAGGCGGTCCGCGCCTATCGGGCGAGAGTCCTCGCCGCGGCCCAGCTGCAGGGCAGGACCGCCGACGACCTGCGGATCCTCTTCGTCCTGAAGCCCGAGATCGTCGCGAGCCCCGAGGAAGCGGTGCGCGTCGTCGAGGCGTCGCGGCACCCCGAGGAGAGCACACTGCGGCAGATCGCGCTCGGCTGGTCCAGCGACCTGGAGACCGATCTGACGGGCCTGGATCTGGATCGCCCTGTCGAGCGGTCGGTCTTCGGCGAGCATGTCTCGCACGGCACGATCGCTGGCCTGTACGGCGACACCGCGGACGCACCGCTGCGTGAGCTGCTCACCCGGAAGGCGCGCAAAGGCCTTGTCGCCGACCGCGCCGGCTTCGTGGGCACCGCGGAGCAGTTCGCCGACTTCGTCGAGGAGCTCGGCGACGACGGCGGCAACGACGGCCTCCTCTTCTCAGGGGACCTGCACCCGGTCACCCTGCATCGGATGCTCGACGACCTCGTCCCCGTCCTGAGGCGGCGCGGGGTGCTCCGCGACGAGCTTGCGTCCGGCGGGACGCGCGCGAACTTGTTCGGAACGTAGGTGCACCCGCACATCCAGCCAGTCGAACCCCGCTCTGTCTCTCCTATCGAACGGCCGATCATGACGAACGAGTTCACCTTCAGTACGACCATCACGTCCTTCGACGAGGACTACTCGCCGGCGGAAAGCTCCCGGATCACCACCAACTTCGCCAATCTGGCCCGGGGTGAGCGCCGCAAGGAGAACCTTCGCACGGCGCTGGCGATGATCGACGACCGGTTCAACGACCTCGTGCCCGGCGACGATCCGAGCCGGGGCCGCTACTCCGTCGGACTCGACATCGTCTCCGTGGGCCTGCACCTCACCGCGGACGACAGGGACCAAGAGTTCCCGCTCCTCGAGATCCTGCGCACGAGGATCGTCGACGGCCGCACCGGTCGATGTCAGCCCGGAACCCTGGGGAACAACTTCTCGTCCTACCTCCGCGACCACGACTTCAGCGTGCGGCTGCCGGCGGTCAACGCCTCGCAGACGGAATTCACCGTCCCTGACGACTTCGGCGTCCTGCACGGCGCGCTCTTCAAGCACTTCCTCGCCTCCGCGCAGTACGCGGAGCTCGCACCGACGCCGCCCGTCATCTGCATCAGCGTCTCGACGAGCAGGACGTACCGGCGCACCGGGAGCCGCCATCCGATCCTCGGCGTCGAGTACCGACAGGACGAGCTCTCGCTGACCGACCGGTACTTCGCGCAGATGGGCCTGCGGGCCCGTTTCTGCATGCCGCCCGGCAGCGCGGCGCCGCTCGCGTTCTACTCGGGCGGCGACCTGCTCGAGGACTACTCGGACCTCCAGCTCATCGCCACCATCAGCACCATGGAGACGTTCCAGAAGATCTACCGGCCCGAGATCTACGGTGCGCGCTCGGCCGCCGCCGACGTCTACCGGCCGAACCTGGAGGAGCAGGACTACGCGCGGCCAGCGGTGGCCTACGACCGAGAGGAGCGAGGCCGGCTCGCGGTCGAGCAGGGGAAGTTCGCGGACGAGTACCTGATGAAGCCTCACGGGGAACGGCTGCGGCAGTGGGCCGCCGGGCACACGGAGGCGGTCCGATGACCGCCCGCGGATCCTCGACGGCCCTCCCGCTCCTGCCCACCTCGATCGTCGGCAGCCTGCCGAAGCCGTCCTGGCTTGCACAGCCCGAGACCCTGTGGTCGCCGTGGAGGCTGACCGGCGACGCCCTGGTCGAGGGGAAGCAGGACGCCCTCCGCGCTGCTGTCCACGAGCAGCTCCACCGAGGCATGGACATCGTCAGCGACGGGGAGCAGACCCGCCAGCACTTCGTCACGACGTTCATCGAGCACCTCACGGGCGTCGACTTCGAGCGGCGCGAGACCGTGCGCATCCGCGACAGGTACGACGCGAGCGTGCCGACCGTCGTCGGTGCCGTGGGCCTCGAGAAGCCGGTGTTCGCAGACGACGCCCGGTTCCTGCGTGAGCAGACCGATCAGCCGATCAAGTGGGCGTTGCCCGGCCCGATGACGATGATCGACACCCTCTCCGACCATCACTACGGGAGCCGGGAGCAGCTGGCCTGGGAGTTCGCGACGATCCTCAACGAGGAGGCGAGAGCTCTTCAGGCTGCGGGAGTCGACATCATCCAGTTCGACGAGCCCGCCTTCACCGTCTTCTTCGACGAGGTGCAGGACTGGGGAGTGGCCGCTCTGGAGCGGGCGGCGGAAGGACTCCGAGTGGAGACCGCCGTGCACATCTGCTACGGCTACGGCATCCAGGCGAACACTGACTGGAAGGCGACCCTCGGGTCGGAGTGGCGGCAGTACGAGAAGTCGTTCCCGCTCCTCCAGCGGTCCTCGCTCGACATCGTCTCGCTGGAATGCCACCACTCCCGCGTCCCGATGGAACTCATCGAGCTCGTCCGCGGGAAGAAGGTCATGCTCGGAGCCATCGACGTGGCGAGCGAGACGGTCGAGACGCCCGAGGAGGTCGCCGACACCCTGCGACGCGCCCTCCGGTTCGTCGACGCGGACCTGCTCCTCCCGAGCACGAACTGCGGCATGGCGCCACTGCCCCGAGACCTCGCCTGGAAGAAGCTGAGTGCACTGAGTGCGGGGACATCCATCGTCCGCGAGGAGCTCGCCGTCTCGACGCCCTGACCATGCGGCAGTCCACCTGGCGGCCGACGGTCGCATCGACCATCTGCTCGGCGCAGCGGCTCCATCGCGTCACCAGCACGAACCACCGGAACACTGCGCGGTCGCTCCGACTCAGAGTCGGTGGCCGTAGAAATACTTCGCCCCGCGGACCCAGTCCTGGCAACTGAGTGCGTCGACGTAAGCGTGCACAGCGTCGAGCCGGTCGCCGTTCATCTGCGTGTCGTAGTCGACGGGACAGTCGACACCGGACCAGATCGACAGAAGGCTCCCCGGAACGATGATCCCTAGCTGTTCCCCGGAAGCCGCAGTGATCGAGGCGTGTTCGACGAGTCTCAGTGCCAACAGCGCGGGGTGAGCGGGCTGACCGTAGAGGACATATGCACTCCGATCAGTCGATTGGATGGCGCGGCCGACGTGCTTGGCGAGTTCGTCGGGGGACGGAGAATCGCCGAGTTCCGCCTGGAAGGGCACCAGACTGGCGATGGCTTGGAGCAGCGCCTCGGAGATCTCCGGGTCTTCGTTCCAGTCCTCGAGCAGAGCGAGCATCGGAGCCACAGCCTCGATGGACATCATCGACGTGGTGCTGTGCGCGAAGGTGACGACCGTGGACGGAGCGGCCTTCGTCAGGAATGCCATCGTCTCGAGGTCGGCCAGGTCGTCGTGTGTCGCAACCGACGCGAACACTCGGACAGCGAAGTCCGTGAATGGCTGGTGGCGCACCGTATTGAGGAGATCGATGAGGATGCTCTTCGGATCGAGATCACCGACCCTGAAGGAGTCGAGCGCTGCGAGAAGATACTCGTCCGGCGTCCGCGCGGCACGCAGTGCTGCTGCGCGATCCGCAGCCGTCGCGCTCGACACTGGGCCGAACCATTTATTGCGTTGCATCTCGATGGAGATCGTCACGGCTGGCTCCTCTCGCTCCTCGAGCCTACCCGTCGCTCCCACGCCATGACGCGGATGCAGAAGGCGATCACTTCGGTGCGCTCGACGAGGTGTGCCGAGTGACCGTGTCGACTCCCCAATGAGCCGGAGTCCGCACACCGAGGTTTGGTCGAGTGCCTGGAGTGGTTGCGTGTCGATGCGCGGGCCGACCTCCGTGTGAGCTGTGAGCGCTCCGAATCGTGCCCCATGTACTGTGCGAGCGAACTCAAGTCGCGCGTCCTGGAGGGGTTGACGAGCGTTCTGATCCCGACGGCGACTCCGGGTAGACTCAATGCGTCGCTTCGGGTATTCCCATCCGAACGCGGGCCTTTAGCTCAGCTGGTAGAGCGCCACGTTTACACCGTGGATGTCGTCGGTTCGATCCCGGCAGGGCCCACCACATGGATAACGCCGGGATCAGGCCGATCGCCGGGCGCCTGGTCAAACGTCCCCCGACACTGGACGAAGAGTCGAGCGCGGTGACGGCGGCTGGCCGTACGATCGAGGGGATGGACACGACGATCCCCACCCCATACGAAGACCTCCTGCGCGACACGCTCGAGCACGGCGCCGTCAAAGGCGACCGCACCGGAACCGGAACCCGCAGCGTCTTCGGCCGCCAGCTCCGGTTCGACCTCTCCGAGGGCTTTCCACTCATCACCACCAAGCGGGTCCACTGGAAGTCCATCGCCTACGAACTCCTCTGGTTCCTCCGTGGCGACGGCAACGTCCGGTGGCTGCAGGAGCACGGGGTGTCCATCTGGGACGAATGGGCAGACGCCGACGGCGAGCTCGGTCCCGTCTACGGGGTCCAGTGGCGCTCCTGGCCGACGCCCGACGGGTCGCACATCGACCAGATCTCGCAGGTCATCGAGCAACTGCGCACCGACCCGAACTCGCGCCGCATCATCGTCTCCGCCTGGAACGTCGCCGACATCCCCAACATGGCGCTCGCGCCGTGCCACGCGTTCTTCCAGTTCTACGTGGCCGACGGCAAACTCTCCTGCCAGCTCTACCAGCGCAGCGCCGACCTCTTCCTCGGCGTCCCCTTCAACATCGCCAGCTACGCCCTCCTGACCCACCTCGTCGCGGAGCAGGTCGGCCTCGAGGTCGGCGACTTCGTGTGGACGGGTGGCGACTGCCACATCTACGACAACCACATCGAGCAGGTGACGGAGCAGCTCACGCGCGCACCGTTCCCCTCCCCGCAGCTGCACATCAAGAACAAGCGCGAGAGCATCTTCGACGTCGAGTACGACGACCTCGAGATCGTCGACTACCAGCACCACCCGGCCATCCGCGCCGCCGTCGCCGTATGAGCCTCGCGCTCATCTGGGCCCAGGCGCACGACGGCGTCATCGGCGCGGACGGCGACATGCCCTGGCACGTCCCCGAAGACCTCGCGCACTTCAAAGAGCTCACCGGCGCCGACGCCGTGATCATGGGACGCCGCACCTGGGACTCACTCCCCCCACGGTTCCGCCCGCTTCCCGGCCGTCCGAACATCGTCGTCACCCGTGACCACGAGTGGTCCGCCGACGGCGCGATCGTCGCCCACTCGCTCGAGGACGCGTTCGAAGCGGCACAGCTCGCCGGCAACGGCCAGGCCTGGGTCACCGGCGGCGCGGGTCTCTTCGCCGAGGCGCTCCCCCTCGCCGACCGCCTGGAGGTCACCGAACTCGACCTCGACGTCGCCGGCGACACCTTCGCGCCGATCATCGGCGAGGAATGGGTGCCTGTCACGATCGATCCGGCGCACGGCTGGTCGGAATCACGAACAGGCGTCCCGTATCGGTTCATCCGCTACGAGCGCGCACCCGAGATCACCATCACCGGCTGACACGTCCGGCGAACCGGATCGACCTCAGCGGGCCGCCGCTCAGGCCGGCTGACGCAGCTCTTCGAGCGCGGCTCGGTAGGCGGCGAGCGAACGGGCCTCGCCAGGAGCGGTGATGAAGCTCTCGCGGATGATGCCCTGCTGGTCGATGAGGAACGTCGCCCGGTTCGCGAAGCCCTTCTCCTGCAGGAAGACGCCGTACTCCTTGGCGACCTGTCCATGCGGCCAGAAATCGGCCAGCAGCTGGAAGCCGTACTGCTCCTGCTCGGCCCAGGCCCGCAGGGTGTGCTTCGAGTCGACGGAGATGCCGACGAGCGTCACCTGGTCGTCGGTGAACAGGCTCAGGTTGTCGCGCAGTTCGCACAACTCACCCGTGCACGTCCCGGAGAACGCCAGCGGGAAGAAGACGAGTGCGACGGCCGATCGGCCCCGGAACTGACTCAACCTGACGAGCTCACCGAACTGGTTCGCCAGTTCGAAGTCGGGTGCCAGGGTGTCGTTCTCGAGTGCCATGAGGGTCCTTTCAGGCGGGTGCGCCTGCTCCGGATCGCCCGAGCGGTGGACGGGTCCGATCCGGTCACACATCCTAGCCCCGCACCGCAGCTGGGCAAACCCGGAGCCCTGCTCCGCTCGGTCACCGTTCCCTGGGGTGACCGGATAGGGTGAAAGGTGGCGCCCGCGTCCATACCCATCAGGACGCATGGAGTTCACCATCACAACCCAGGCACGATCTGCCACGAGAGAAAGGTCGACGGTGACTGTTCACGACCAGGATCCATACTCGTCCAACCACGTAGACGCCGATCCTGAGGAGACGTCCGAGTGGAATGAGTCCCTCGACGCCCTCGTCGACGAACGTGGCCGCGGTCGCGGCCGCGACATCATGCTGAGCCTCCTCAAGCGCTCGAAGGAGCTGCACCTCGGTGTGCCGATGGTGCCGACCACCGACTACATCAACACCATCGCCTCGGAGAACGAGCCCGACTTCCCGGGCGACGAGGACATCGAACGCCGCTACCGCGCCTGGATCCGCTGGAACGCGGCCATGACCGTGCACCGCGCGCAGCGCCCCGGCATCGGTGTCGGCGGACACATCTCCACGTACGCGTCCTCCGCGGCGCTGTACGAGGTCGGCTTCAACCACTTCTTCCGCGGCCAGGACGCCCCGGGTGGTGGCGACCAGATCTACATCCAGGGCCACGCCTCCCCCGGCACCTACGCCCGCGCCTTCCTCGAAGGACGCCTCAGCACCGACCAGCTCGACGGCTTCCGCCAGGAGAAGTCGCACGCACCGCATGGCCTGTCCTCGTACCCGCACCCGCGGCTCATGCCGGACTTCTGGCAGTTCCCGACGGTGTCGATGGGCCTCGGCCCGATCAACGCGATCTACCAGGCGCACCTCGCCAAGTACGTCACGAACCGTGGCATCAAGGACGCGAGCGATCAGCAGGTCTGGGCGTTCCTCGGCGACGGCGAGATGGACGAGGTCGAGAGCCGCGGTCAGCTCCAGGTCGCCGCGAACGAGGGCCTCGACAACCTCAACTTCGTGATCAACTGCAACCTGCAGCGCCTCGACGGCCCGGTCCGCGGTAACGGCAAGATCATCCAGGAGCTCGAGAGCTTCTTCCGCGGTGCCGGCTGGAACGTCATCAAGGTCATCTGGGGCCGCGAGTGGGACGACCTCCTCAACCGCGACACCGACGGCGCACTCCTCAACCTCATGAACGTCACGCCCGACGGCGACTTCCAGACGTACAAGACGGAAGACGGCGCCTACGTCCGCGAGAACTTCTTCGGCCGCGACGAGCGCGCCCTGAAGCTCGTCGAGGGCTACAGCGACGACGAGGTCTGGAACCTCAAGCGCGGCGGCCACGACTACCGCAAGGTCTACGCGGCGTTCAAGGCGGCCAGCGAGCACAAGGGCCAGCCGACGGTCATCCTCGCGCACACGATCAAGGGCTACGGCCTCGGCCCGAGCTTTGAGGGCCGCAACGCGACCCACCAGATGAAGAAGATGACGCTCGACAACCTGAAGACCTTCAGGGACACGATGCGCATCCCGATCACGGACTCGCAGCTCGAGGAGAACCCCTACCTCCCGCCGTACTACCACCCGGGCGAGGACGACGAGGCGATCCAGTACCTGCACGAGCGTCGTCGCGCACTCGGCGGCTACGTGCCGGAGCGTCGCAGCAAGTACACGCAGTTGAACCTGCCCGACGACTCCGCCTACAAGGCGGCGAAGAAGGGTTCCGGTACGCAGGAGATCGCCACCACCATGGCGTTCGTCCGACTGCTGAAGGACTTGCTCCGCGCGAAGGACTTCGGCAACCGCATCGTTCCGATCATCCCCGACGAGGCCCGCACCTTCGGCATGGACGCGTTCTTCCCGAGCGCGAAGATCTACAACCCGAACGGTCAGCACTACACCTCGGTGGACCGCGAACTGCTGCTCGCTTACAAGGAGAGCCCGCAGGGCCAGATCGTCCACGTCGGTATCAACGAGGCGGGCGCGGTCGCGGCCTTCTCCGCGATCGGCACCTCGTACTCGGTGCAGGGCGAGCCGCTCATCCCGGTCTACGTCTTCTACTCGATGTTCGGGTTCCAGCGCACCGCCGACGCCATCTGGGCGGCCGGCGACCAGATGACCCGTGGGTTCATGATCGGCGCGACCGCCGGCCGCACCACCCTGACCGGTGAAGGCCTGCAGCACGCCGACGGCCACTCGCTGCTGCTGTCGTCGTCGAACCCCGCGGTCGTCAGCTACGACCCGGCCTACGGCTACGAGATCGCGCACATCGTGCGCAGTGGTCTCGAGCGCATGTACGGCGGCGAGCACCAGGACCCGAACGTCATGTACTACCTGACCGTCTACAACGAGCCGATGGTCATGCCCGTCGAGCCCGAGGGTGTGGACGTCGACGGCATCGTGCGCGGCATCCACCGCATCAGCACCAGCGACAAGCAGGGCCCCAAGGCTCAGCTCATGGCGTCCGGTGTCGCGGTGCCGTGGGCGATCGAGGCGCAGCAGCTGCTCGCCGACGACTGGGGCGTCTCCGCCGATGTCTGGAGCGTCACGAGCTGGACCGAGCTCCGTCGCGACGGGCTCGCGGCCGATCAGCACAACTTCCTGCACCCGCAGGAGGAGCGTCGCGTGCCCTACGTCACGAGCAAGCTCGAGGGCGCGTCCGGTCCGTTCGTAGCCGTGACCGACCACATGCACGCCGTGCCGGACCAGATCCGTCAGTTCGTCCCGGGCGACTTCGCGACGCTCGGTGCCGACGACTTCGGCTTCTCCGACACGCGCGCAGCTGCCCGTCGATACTTCAAGATCGACGGCCCGTCGCTCGTCGTCCGGACCCTCCAGCAGCTCGCTGCTCGGGGCGAGGTCGATGCGAGCCTCCCGCAGCAGGCGATCGACCGCTACCGCCTCCACGACGTGAACGCCGGCAACACCGGCAACGCGGGTGGCGAGAGCTGATTCCATCCCTACCACGGTGACGAAGACGAAGACGAAGGCCGAGACACTCGACTGGCTCCGCCGGATCTCGGGTGAGCTCGCGACCGCGACGCTGAAACGCCTCGAGGACACCCTTCCCTGGTACGCCGAGATGCCACCGGGCCGCCGCTCTGCGGTCGGCCTGGTGGCTCAGGCGGGCATCAGTTCGTTCATCTCGTGGTTCGACGATCCACGGTCGACCCCGTGGATCGCCGCCGACGTGTTCGGAGCAGCTCCTCGCGAGCTGCTCCGATCCGTCAGCCTGCAGCAGACGCTGCAGCTCATCAAGGTCACCGTCGAGGTCGTCGAGGAGCGCGTCGCCTCCGGCAGCGTCGACCTCCGTGAGGCGATCCTCCTCTACTCCCGCGACATCGCGTTCGCGTCGGCCGACGTCTACGCCCGCGCGGCCGAGGCCCGCGGACTCTGGGACGCGCGCCTGGAGGCTCTCGTGGTCGACTCCATCCTGAGTGGCGAAGCCGACGACGAACTTCCGAGTCGGATCGCCGCCCTGGGCTGGCACGGCCATGGCGAGGCCTGTGTCCTCGTCGGGACCACACCGAGGGTCCTCGACGTCGACATGCTCCGACGCACCGCCCGCCATCTCGACGCGGACGTCCTCATCGGCGTGCAGGGCAATCGCCTCGTCCTCGTCCTCGGACGGGCCGAGCTCCCGAGCACCGACGCCGGTGACGCCGAGCCGATCGACGAAGCGGAACAGGCCGCGGCCGACGCACGCGCGAGCGCCCAGCTCAGCTTCCTCGACATCGCCGCCAGACTCGAGCACGGGTTCGGACCGGGTCACCTCGTCCTCGGACACGCCGTGCCGTCGCTCATCGAAGCGTCGCGCAGTGCGAAGGCCGCCCTCGCCGGGTTCGCCGTCGCGAAGTCCTGGCGTCACGCACCACGCCCGGTCTCGGCCGACGACCTCCTGCCGGAACGGGCGCTGGCAGGTGACAACCTCGCGAAGACCACGCTCATCGAACGGGTCTACCGTCCGCTCAAGGACTACTCGGGCGAGCTGGTGACGACGCTCTGGTGCTACCTCGACAACGGTCGCTCGCTCGAGGCCACCGCGCGGGAGCTGTTCGTCCACCCGAACACCGTCCGGTATCGACTCAAGCGCGTGTCCGAGGTCATCGGCTGGGACGCCACCGGTGCGCGCGAGTCGCTGATCCTCCAAGCGGCGCTCATCCTCGGTGCCATCGCTGAGCCGGAACCGTCCCGCCGCCGCCTGTCCTCCTGATCCGGCGGACATCGACAGCGGGCCTGTTGTGGAACAATCACAACACTTTCCCGAAAGGTTCGTGGCGTTGCTCCACTGCTGAGGCTCCTTCCATTGGCAGACTGGACCGGTGATCGTCATCGCCTGCCCTGGACAGGGCTCCCAGACCCCCGGCTTCCTCAACCCCTGGTTGCAGGACGCCTCCGCGAGGGAAGCGCTCGGCCGCTTCTCCGACGAAGCCGGACTCGACCTCGTCAAGCACGGCACCGTCTCCGACGCCGACACCATCCGTGACACCGCCGTCGCGCAGCCGCTCATCGTCGCCGCCGGTATCGTCGCGCTCGACGCACTCCGCAAGGCGCTCCCCGCCGACGCGGCTCCGTTCGGCGGCATCGCCGGTCACTCCGTCGGCGAGATCACCGCGGCCTACGGCGCTGGCATCCTGTCCGACAGCGACGCCATGAGCTTCGTGAGCGAGCGCGCCGTCGCCATGGCCGAAGCCGCCGCGACCACCCCGACCGGCATGAGCGCGGTGCTGGGTGGCGACCAGGACGCCGTCGTCGAGCACGTCCGATCCTTCGGCCTCGAGCCGGCCAACTACAACGGTGGTGGCCAGATCGTCGTGGCCGGTGCCCATGACGCACTGGCCCGCCTCGCCGACGAACCGTTGAAGGGCACCCGCGTGATCCCGCTGCAGGTCGCCGGCGCGTTCCACACGAGCTACATGCAGTCGGCCCGCGACTGGCTGGCCGGCGCGAGCCGCACGGTCGAACCGCAGGACCCGTCGTTGCGGATCTGGACGAACCACGACGGTTCCGAAGTCACCTCGGGTGCCACGTTCTTCGACCTCCTCATCGGTCAGGTCGCCTCCCCGGTACGCTGGGACCTGTGCATGGACGCGTTCAGCGCCGCAGGGATCACCGGACTCGTCGAGCTCGCCCCCGCCGGGGCGCTCACCGGACTCGCGCGTCGTGGCCTCAAGGGCGTGCCGACCGTCGCCATCAAGACTCCCGACGACCTGCCGGCAGCCCTCGACCTCATCGCCCAGCAGTAGTGCAGACGGAGAACCAGCAATGACCACCCCCACCCTCAAGCAGTCGCGCGGTCCCGAGTTCACCCGGATCCTCGGTCTCGGCGCCGCCCGCGGCGACCTCAGCGTCCCGAACGACGACCTCGTCGGTCCGATCAACTCGTCCGACGAGTGGATCCAGCAGCGCACCGGCATCGTCACCCGCACCCGGGCGTCGGCCGATGTCAGCGCGGTGGACCTCGCCGCCGAAGCCGGCGCCGAAGCCATCCAGGCGGCGGGCATCGCCCCCGAGCAGGTCGACCTCGTCCTCATCGCGACGATCAGCAACGTGCAGCAGTCCCCGTCGATGGCCGCGGTCGTCGCCGACCGGGTCGGTGCGAACCCCGCCGCGGCCTACGACCTCAACGCCGCCTGCGCCGGCTACGCCTACGCGATCGCCCAGGCCGACGCCCTCATCCGCTCGGGGGCGGCGCACTACGCGCTCGTCATCGGCGCAGAGAAGCTCTCCGACATCGTCGACCCGACCGACCGCTCCATCTCGTTCCTCCTCGGTGACGGCGCAGGTGCCGCGGTCGTCGGCCCGAGCGACTTCCCCGGCATCTCCCCCACGGTCTGGGGTTCCGACGGTTCGAAGGCCGATGCGGTCGGCATGAGCGGCACGCTCACCGAGTTCCGCGACGGCACCGCCGCCTGGCCGACGCTGCGTCAGGAGGGCCAGACGGTCTTCCGCTGGGCCGTCTGGGAGATGGCCAAGGTCGCCAAGCAGGCGCTCGAGGTCGCCGGTGTCGAGGCGTCCGACCTGTCGGCGTTCATCCCCCACCAGGCCAACATGCGCATCGTCGACGAGTTCGCCAAGCAGCTGAAGCTGCCGGAGAGCGTCGTCATCGCCCGCGACATCGAGACCACCGGCAACACCTCGGCGGCGTCCATCCCCCTCGCCACCCACCGGCTCCTCCAGGGCCACCCCGAGCTCAGCGGCGGCCTCGCCCTGCAGATCGGGTTCGGAGCCGGACTCGTCTTCGGCGCCCAGGTCGTCGTCCTGCCGTAGCAGGACGCCCGACGCGACTACACTCGACTACGGTCAAACCTCACCCAAGGAGTAGAACAATGGCATTGTCCACCGAAGAAGTCCTCGCCGGCCTGGCCGAGCTCATCAACGACGAGACCGGCATCGCGACCGACACCGTCGAGCTGGACAAGTCCTTCACCGACGACCTCGACATCGACTCGATCTCCATGATGACCATCGTCGTCAACGCGGAGGAGAAGTTCGACGTGAAGATCCCGGACGAAGAAGTCAAGAACCTGAAGACCGTCGGCGACGCCGTCGACTTCATCGTCAAGGCTCAGGGCTAGTCCCAGCGCAGTGCTGAAGGGTCGGCCGGCATCTGGCCGTCCGGCCCTTCAGCGTTCGAGACGGCTGCACCGTCCGAACACGGACTCGACCGCCGCAGGGTTCGGGATCCCCTCGTCATCTCCACAGAAGGTTTGACTCAATGACCACCAAACGCATCGTCATCACCGGTATCGGTGCCACCACCCCGCTCGGTGGCAACGCCACCGACTCCTGGGACAACCTCCTCGCAGGCAAGAGCGGCGCGAGCCGTCTCGAGCAGCCGTGGGCCGAGGAGCTCGAACTGCCGGTGCGCTTCGCCGCGCAGGCCGCCGTCCCGAGCGCGGACGTCCTCGACCGCCGCGAGGTCAAGCGACTCGACCCGTCCAGCCAGTTCGCGCTCATCGCCGCTCGCGAGGCCTGGCAGGACGCCGGAGCTCCCGAGGTCGACCCCGAACGACTCCTCGTCGACTGGGCCACCGGCATCGGTGGCGTCTGGACGCTCCTCGACGCCTGGGACACCCTGCGCGAGAAGGGCCCGCGTCGTGTCCTCCCGATGACGGTCCCGATGCTCATGCCGAACGGCCCTGCTGCGGCGATCGGCATGGACCTCGGCGCCCGCGGAGGAGAGCGCACCGTCGTCTCGGCCTGCGCCTCCAGCACCGAGTCCCTCGCCAACGCCTACGACCACCTCCAGGCCGGCCTGGCTGACATCGTCGTCGCGGGTGGGTCCGAGGCCGCGATCCACCCGCTCCCCCTCGCCTCCTTCGCCGCCATGCAGGCGTTGTCGAAGCGGAACGACGACCCCGCCATCGCCTCGCGTCCCTATGACGTCGACCGCGACGGTTTCGTCCTCGGCGAAGGGGCTGCCGCCCTCATCGTCGAGACCGAGGAGCACGCCAAGGCCCGCGGAGCCCGCATCTACGCCGAGCTCCTCGGCGGGGCGGTCACGAGCGACGCGTACCACATCACCGCTCCCGACCCCGAGGGTTCCGCTGCTGCCCGCGCGATGCGCGCCGCCGTGGAGAACGGCGGGGCATCGCTCGACGAGGTGGTGCACGTCAACGCGCACGCCACGAGCACGCCGGTCGGCGACATCGCCGAGTACAACGCGCTGCGTCGCGTCTTCGGCGCTCAGCTCGACCAGATCGCTGTGACCGCCACCAAGGCCTCCACCGGCCACCTGCTCGGCGGCGCCGGCGCGATCGAGGCGGCGTACACCGCCCTGGCCCTGCACCACCGGGTCATCCCGCCGACCATCAACCTCGACAACCAGGACCCGGAGATCCCGCTCGACGTCGTGACGTCACCACGCGAACTCGGCTCGGGTGACCTCCTGGCGATCAGCAACTCCTTCGGCTTCGGCGGGCACAACGCCGTCGTCGCCTTCCGGAGCTACTAGCCGACGACGACGGAGGGCCGTGGTGCAGTGCACCACGGCCCTCCGTCGTTCCGTGAGCAGGGCGCCTCGTTTCGTCACCTCGTGTCTGCCGGGACGGATCACCGACCTCGCACGGTCCACGCCACGTGGACACCCTGTCGTCAGTGTTGAATTGTCTGCGCGACGTCGCCGCGCAGGTGGGCCGGTTCAGCCCACGTTGTGCAGCCAGATGACGGAGGATCCGTCGCCGGCGTGGCGGAAGGGCTCGAGTTCGTCGTCCCACGGCTGGCCGAGGGCGACGCGGAGCTCCCGCTGCAATTCCGAGGCGTTCCCCGACGCGACCTCCATCGCGTAGCGGATGCGGTCCTCCGGCACGACGACGTTGCCGATGCTGTCGGTCTGCGCGTAGAAGATGCCGAGATCGGGAGTGTGCATCCAGCGCGCGCCGTCGAAGCCTTGGGCGGGATCTTCACTCACCTCGTAGCGGAGGTGCTCCCATCCGCGCAGCGCGGAAGCGAGAGCGGCACCGGTTCCGTGCGGGCCCTCCCAGAAGACCTCGGCGCGCTGGGCTCCACGGAGGATCGGCTGATCTTCCCAGTCGAAGCTGATGGCACGACCAAGAGCGCGACCTGCCGCCCATTCGAGGTGCGGGCAGAGCGCGCGAGGCGAGGAGTGTACGAACAGCACACCCTTCGTCATCGGTGTCGACATGGTTCCTCCACTGCGTCCGGGTGCGTCTTCCCCAACGACCCATGCAGTGTGATCCGTGTCGGTGTCCGGCGGACCGGACCTCCGTGTATGCAGTTGTTCGGCTCTCGCCGATACGAGCATTATGCCCCAAGACCTGGAGAAATGACAAGCGTGTCGTTCCCAGTACGCTGGTTCCGGAGCGGAGTCGGCGCGCGCCGGTCCAGGATGGAGCGGTGATGCACGAGGCCCTCGCGATCGACATCGGCGGGACGAAGGTCGAAGCGGCGGTCGTCGACACCGACGGACGGATCGTGCCTGGCACCCGGTTCCGTGGGTCGACGGGCCCCCTCGCCACCCGTGAGGACCTCGAGGCGACGATCATCGCGACCGCAGCGCAGAGCGTGGCCGCGAACGGAGGATCCGTGTCGGGGATCGGCATCGGTTCCGCGGGGCCGATCGGCACGACCGACGGCTCCATCTCGCCGATCAACCTGCCGCGGCTGGCGGCCTTCCGGGTGGTCGAGGCCGTTCGCCGATTCACGACCGGCGCGGTGGAACTCCGCCTCGACGGCACCTGCATCGCCCTGGCCGAGCACTGGCAGGGTGCCCTCCGCGGCACCGAGAACGGCATGGGCATCGTGGTCTCGACCGGCATCGGAGGTGGGATCATCCTCGGATCGCGGCTCATCGCCGGTGCCTCCGGCAACGCTGGGCACCTCGGCCAGATGCAGCTCCGTCGGCGGGAGCCGGATGCGACGGGCGCACCGTGGACACTCGAAGGCATCGCGTCCGGCACGGCGACGGTCGCTTGGGCGCGCGCCCAAGGGTGGACCGGATCGACCGGCGAGCAGCTCGGCGCCGACGCTGCAGCGGGAACGGACGTCGCGGTCCGGGCGATCCACCGCTCGGCCGAGGCGGTGGGCGAAGCGCTTTGCAGCATCACGACGCTGCTCGATCTGGAACGCGTCGCCGTCGGCGGCGGGTTCTCCCGCGTCTCCCCCGACTACCTCGACCTCGTCCAGGCATCGGCGACCGCGTCGGCGCTGCACGACTATGCCCGGAAGCTGCGCGTCGTCCGGTCCGGGCTCGACGCCGACGGCCCGCTGATCGGTGCCGCCGCCCTCGTCCTCAGGCCCTGACTCGCACGGACCTGATGCGCGATCTTGCGCAGCCCGGCCCCTGAGCCTCTCGAAGGGCATCCAGCGACAAGCCGTGACACCGAGGAGGGCTCAGGGGCCGATTCACGGTAGGGCGGGTGGGACTTGAACCCACGCATCGTTCGGTTATGAGCCGAATGCCTTCACCAGCTTGGCTACCGCCCCGTGCGGAACCCAGTGTACCGAGAGACCGGGGCGACGGGCTTCAGTCCTGCGAGTCTTCACGCTCGGCGCCGGCCGTGTGACGCTCGGTCGTGGGATCGACGATCTGCTCGCCTCGGTACAGGGCCTCGAAGGTGTCGAGGGTGCGCTCGATGTCGTGTGCGGAGACGAGCTCGAGCGAGGCGTCCTGCATCCGGCGGTACTCCTCGTTCGATGCGCGGAGCACCGTCGTCAGTCGCTCCGCGAGCTGGTCGACGTTGCCGGGCTCGAACAGGTAACCGTTGACCTGGTCGTGCACGAGGTGCGGCAGCGCCATCGCGTCTGCGGCGACGACGGGCAGGCCCGAAGCCATGGCCTCCATCGTCGCGATGCTCTGCAGCTCCGCGATGGACGGCATCGCGAAGACCGTCGCGTTGGTGTAGGCGCGCTTGACGTCGTCGTCGGACACCTTGCCGAGGAAGCGGACGCGATCGCCGAGGCCGAGCTGCTGCGTCAGCTGCTCGAGGTTCTTCGCCTGGTCGCCGCCGCCGATGACGTCGACGAAGGCGTCGAGTTCCTTCGGGATCTTCGTGAGCGCGCGGAGGAGCACGTCGATCTGCTTCTCGCTCGTGATGCGGCCGACGAACAGGATGGTGTTGCGCTTCCGCGGTTCGAACGACGGCGTGTACTGGCCAGCCTCGATGCCGCAGGAGATCGCGTGCACCCCGGTGAGCCCGCTGAACTGTTCGAGGAAGTCGGCCGCCTTGCGGGTCGGCGTCGTCACCGCGAAGGCCCGGTCGAACACGCGACGAGCCGCAGCCCACTGTGTGCGGATGAGCCACTCCTGGGTGCGCTCGGGGATGAGGGTGAAATCGAGGATGTTGTCGGGCATGATGTGGTTCGTCGCCACCATGCGGATCCCGCGCTGTTCCGCCTCGATCGACAGGCCGCGACCCACGACGACATGCGACTGCAGGTGCACCACGTCCGGCTTCACCCGGTCAAGGATCTTCCTGGCGTTCCGTCGCGAGGTCCACGGCATCGCGAAGCGCAGCCAGTCGTGCGGGTACCAGCGGAGGCTGAAGAGCCGGTGCGCGGTCATCGTCTGACCCTCGTGGGTCTCCTTCCACGTGCCGAACCGGCGCGACCCGGCGGGGGCGACGATATGGACGTCGTGCCCACGACGGACGAGGCCGGCGGCGAGCCGCTCGGCGAAGCGTGCCGCGCCGTTGACGTCGGGCGAGAAGGTGTCGGCTCCGATGACGACCTTCAACGGCCGCCGGGTGTCGGAGGGCGTCGTCGCGTCGGACGGCGTCACGAGGTGCTGGTCGTCTGGAGAAGTCAAGGTGTCGGTGATTCCTCTGTGCTTGGCCAGTGGTGTGCGGGGGCGCGGGCGGTGCTCACGACCCGGTTGCGGCGCGGAACGCCATGGCCCAGCATACCTGCAGCCTGTTCCGCCTCCAGGGCTCAGGCTGGCGCGTCGCCGGTCGCGAGCGCCTTCGCCGCGGCTGCCGCGGCCGGCGTCTGGCTGACCTGCGGGTGGTGGCGGGCCAGCTGGAACACGCCCCAGACGGCGATCGCGCCGGCCACGACGAAGCCGAACCCGGCCCAGAACGGGGCATTGCTCGCCTCCCCCAACACGATGATCCCGATGCCCACGGCGATCATCGGGTCGATCACGGTGAGCCCGGCGATGACGAGGTCGGGCGGACCCGAGGAGTACGCGGTCTGTACGAAGTACCCGCCGAGCGCACTGGCTGCGACGAGGCCCAGCCCGCAGAGGACCGTGAGCCAGTCGAACTCGCCCTGCTGCAGGCGGCCGATGATGACCTTCGCGAGGGTCGCGACGAACCCGTAGAGCACGCCGGTCCCGACGATGTAGAAAATGGCGGTGAAGCGGGCGCGGAACAGCACGAAGCCGAGGCCGAAGGCGAGCAACACCACGCCGAGCATGACGAGGATCGTGATGAGTTCGGACTCCGTGATCCGATGCTCGCCCGTGAAGATCGCCGCGATGGTGACGAACAGTCCGACACCGCCGACGCAGGCGACGATCGCGACCACGGAGCGGCGGTTCAAGCGCACCCCGCTGATGCGGCTGTTGACGACCGCCGTGATCACGAGGGCGACCGCCCCGAGCGGTTGGACGAGGGTGATCGGTGCGAGCGACAGGCTCCCGAGCTGCAGCACGATCGCGAGCCCGAGCATGACGGTTCCGGTCACCCACGAGGGTCGGCCGAGGAGCGCGAGGAGCTGCGCCAGGTTGAGACCGGAGGTGGCGTCGGTGCCGCTCGACGACTCGACTTTGGCGACGCCACGGTGCTGGAGCTGCGCGCCGAGGGAGAGGAAGACGGCTCCGAGGAGCGCGAAGGGGATGCCGAGCAACTGGGAGGGGTTGCGGGTGAAGTCGTCCGCGAGGTCGGCGATGTCGATGGCGGAAGGGAACACGCGTCGAGGTTACCCCGTCGTTCCGCCGATCCCGGCGCGGCAGGCCGAGCCCAGCGGATAGGCTCGAGCAATGGCAATTCTCGAGATCTGCGTGACCGGCGACCCGGTTCTCCACACCGCCGCCCGGCCGGTCGCCGCCGTGGACGACGAGCTGCGACAGCTGGTCTCCGACATGTACGAGACGATGGATCTGGCACCCGGGGTGGGGCTCGCAGCTCCACAGGTCGGCGTACCACTGCGGCTCTTCGTCTACAGCTACGAAGACGACGACGGCCTCCCCTGGCGTGGCGTGGCGATCAACCCGGTGCTGTGGATCAGTCCCCCACCGATCGGTGACCTCGACGAGGAGGAGGAATCGGAGGGGTGCCTCTCGGTTCCGGGCGAGCGCCACCCGCTCAGGCGGTCGGAGGCGGCGATGCTCATCGGCACCGACCTGGAAGGCGAGCCGGTCGAGTTGCGTGTCGTCGGCTGGCGCGCACGCATCCTGCAGCACGAGTTCGATCACCTCAACGGGATCCTCTACGTCGACCGGCTGGAGCTCCCGCACTCGCGGCGCGCGGCGAAGGCCATCCGGAAGTCCGGTTGGGGCGTTCCCGGCATCACCTGGCTCCCGGGACGCGACGACCTCGAGGGCTGAGCGGGGTTCCGTCGGCAGCACGTGCTCTTCCCGGGGCCGGCGCTTCCGACGATACCGCCCGGGCATGCAACGAGGCCCGAAGAGTGGAGTCTTCGGGCCTCGTGCTCAAGTCTACGGCGTCGGAGCGAATTCGTGAAACCGTCCACAACGACGCATCCCCCGGTCCTGACGGACCGGGGGATGCAGTGCAGCTCCTCGAGTTGGACTCGAACCAACAACCTATCGATTAACAGTCGATTGCTCTGCCAATTGAGCTATCGAGGAATACGAGCTCCGACTGGCCGGGAATCCCAGCCTCTGCGTTGCAGCGCGTATCTACTGTAGCAAAGGATTCGTAGACTCCAAATCGACACGCGATCAATCGATGCCGACGGCCTCGGGAGTCTCGTACTGGGTCTCGGTGCCGCCCGACTGGGCGAGCGCAGCGAGGAAATCGTGTGGTGGATCAGCGAGCAAGGCGTCGATCGGTCCGTAGCCCACGACCCGCGACTGGTGCAGCGCGAGCACGTCGTCCGTGAGCTCCCGCAGCATGGCGAGGTCGTGCGTCACGACGATGACGGTGCCGCCGTCCTGCCGGAAGCCGTTGAGCAACTCGGTCACCGTGTGTCGCACCGTGATGTCGATGCCGGCGGTGGGTTCGTCGGCGATGAAGAGTCGTGGGCCGAGCACGAGCGCCCGAGCGATCGCGATCCGCTGGCGCTGCCCGCCGCTCAGCTCGTACGGGTACTTGTCGAGGCTCGAGAGCGGCATCTGCACGGCATCCAGGAGCGTCGCCACCCGGACCCCGAGTGCCTGCTCGCTGAACTTCTTGTCGCGCGCGAGCACGGGCTCGGAGATGAGTTCCGTGACGGTGAGCTCGGGCTTCAGGTGCGCGCCCGCCTCCTGTTCGAGCAGTGAGACCTCGAAGGTGAGCTTCGTGAGCTCGCGGCGCCCGACCTTGCGCATCGACCGGCCGAGGGTCGTCGCATCACCACCGGAGACGAACGGGCGCGAGTCTCCACCGGTGAGGTGCCGACCGGAGAGGACCCAGAGCAGGGTGCTCTTCCCTGAACCCGAACTGCCGATCACCCCGAGGGACCCGCCGACGGGCAGTTCGAAGCTGATACCGTCCAGTGCCCGATTGCTCGGGCTGACGCCGTGGGCTGCGTAGTCGACGCTCAGATCACTCGTCCGGACAGCCGGTCCGTCCTGCTCTGGGTGCTTCATGAGACCTCTCCTACCGGTGCACGGGGCGCCACCGGATCGCCATCGAGTGTATCCGGCCATCCCATCGCGTCCACGTGCCACGCTCGACGGCGGAACGCCGGGTCAGGCTTCGGCGCGCAACGCCCGACGCTCCGCCTCGACGGCCGCGAGCCGCCGGGTGATCTCCCGGTGGGCCTCGTCGCGCGGGTCGGTGCGTCTGAGAGAACCGAGCAGCGCGGCCTTCTGTCCGAGCAGATCACGGTCGATCAGCGCCCGAGCGATGTCCCGGACGTAGCTCGGGAGTTTCTCCTCGTTCGTCTCCGGGAGCGGGGACACGCCGAGCTCGCGCACCAAGCCGTCGAAGCCGGGAGGGACCTGCGCGATGACCGTCTCGAGCCACGCGTTCGAGCCGAGCTGGTCGAGACTCACGCTCATCGCATCGCGGACCACGACCAGGGAACTGTTGGCGACGGAGCTCTGCATGGCCCGCTCGAGCATGGGCCGTTCGAGGTGCTGGGGCAGCTGCAGGATGGCGCGGAGCGCGTCCTGTTCGAGACGCGTCGACGGGTCCTTCGGGAGATCGGCGAGCGATGCCTGACGCTCACGCGGCGGGGCTGCAGCGGGATCGCCCGGACCCTGCTGCCTGGTGTCGCGCGAGGACGACGAGGCGTTGCCGACCGCCCCTCGCACCGCTCGCGCCACCTCGTCGAGCTCCATGCCGAGCTGCTTCGCGAGGACGCGCGTGTACCCGGGCCGGAGCGAGGGGTCGCGGATGTCTGCGACGACCGGTGCGGCCGCACGGAGGGCACCGACGCGACCTTCGACCGTCTCGAGGTCGAACCCGGCCAACGTCCGCCGGATGATGAACTCGAACATGGGCTCACGACCGTCGACGAGCTTCCGGATGGCGCCGTCGCCGCGGTTGAGCCGGAGGTCGCACGGGTCCAGGCCGTCCGCGGACACCGCGACGTACGTCTGGGCCGCGAACCGTTTCTCCTCGCCGAACGCGCGGATGGCCGCCTTCTGGCCCGCCTCGTCCGGATCGAAGGTGAAGATGACCTCGCCGGTCGCCGAGTCGTCCCCCATCACCCGCCGGATCATCTTGATGTGATCGACGCCGAACGAGGTCCCGCAGGTCGCCACGGCGGTCGTCTCCCCGGCCAGGTGACACGCCATCACATCGGTGTAGCCCTCGACGACGACCACGCGCTTGCCCCGGGAGATGTCGCGCTTGGCGAGGTCGAGTCCGTACAGGACCTGGGCCTTGTGGTAGATCGCGGTCTCGGGGGTGTTCAGGTACTTCGGACCCTTGTCGTCCTCGCGGAGGCGTCGCGCGCCGAACCCGAGCACCTGGCCGGTCGTGTCGCGGATAGGCCAGATCAGCCGGCCGCGGAACCGGTCGTACGCGCCCCGGTCGCCGCTCGACACGAGTCCGGCCGCGAGCATCTCCTCGTCGGTGAACCCGCGCGCACGCATGGCCTTCATCAAGTGGTCCCAGCCTGCGGGAGCGAAACCGATGCCGAAGTGGTCGGCCGCCGCCGCGTCGAACCCGCGTTCACCGAGGAACCGGCGCCCGAGGTCCGCGTCGCCGTCGTGGAGCTGTTGCTGGAAGAACTCGGCCGCCGCCTGGTTGGCCGCGAACAGCCTGGCACGGTTGCCGTGGTCGACCTTGCCGCCGCCCTCCTCGTAGCTGAGTGGGTAGCCGATCCGTTGCGCGAGCCGCTCCACCGACTCGGCGAACGTCACGTGGTCCATCTTCTGCAGGAAGCTGTAGACGTCGCCGCTCTCACCGCAGCCGAAGCAGTGGTACAGGCCGACCGTCGGGCGCACGTGGAAGCTCGGGCTGCGCTCGTCGTGGAAGGGGCAGAGTCCCTTCAGCGAGCCGACACCGGCGGACTTCAGGGAGACGTAGTCACCGACGACATCGCCGATGTTCGTGCGGGCTTTGACCTCTTCAACATCGCTCTGTCGAATCCGTCCGGCCATGCTTCGATCCTAGTCTCGTGCGTCTCTCGTCCCTCCCTGACGGCCTGCTCCTGACGGAGGCCGTCGCGCGGCCCCTTGGGGAGCGGGGTCAGGCGCCGGTGTGACGCTCATGCCAGGAGAGCGCGCTCTGGTCCGTCAGGCTCGCGATCTGGTCGACGACGACGCGTCGGCGCTCATCGTCCGATCCGGCTGCACGCCAGTCGGCGGCGAACCCCACATCCAATGCCGACTCCCCCAGCGCGTACACCGCGTCGGAGAGTTCGACGAGGATCTCCCGCTGTCGCACGTAGAGCGGTTGACGCGAGTCGCTGTACATCACGAACGCCGCGACGATCCCCTTGAGCAGGGCGATCTCCGCCTGGATGCCGTGCGGCACCACCACGTCCGCGCCGAATCGCACGAGGCTGGCCTGCGGGAAGGCCTCCCGGGTCGCCGCCGTCGCCGCACCGGCGAACCGGCCGATCATCTGGCTGGTGAAGTTCTTCAGGCGCCCCAGATCCCGCCTGGAGCCGTCCCACGCCGTGATCCACGTGTGCGACGACTGCAACCGGTCGAAGGCCGCGGCGAGGTCGTCGTGGGTGAAGTCGTCTCCCGCCCACGAGAGCGCGGTGGCGATGAGACCGTCGTGGCCGGCTCGCGCGTTCAGGAACGCCGGGTCGATGTACTCCCCCACGACGGCATCCTCGAAGTCGTGCACGGAGTAGGCGATGTCGTCGGCGAGGTCCATGACCTGGGCTTCGACGCACCGGACCCGCTCGGGGGCTCCGGCACGCAACCAGCGGAAGGCCGCCGAGTCCTCGTCGAAGAACCCGAACTTGGCGCGACCCCCCGGGTCCGGGATCGACTGCGCCGCCGGCCACGGGTACTTGCAGCTGGCGTCGAGGCTCGCGCGGGTGAGGTTCAGCCCGTACGGCTCCCCGTCCGGCCCGAAGACCTTGGACTCGAGGCGGGTGAGGATGCGCAGGGTCTGCGCGTTGCCCTCGAAACCGCCGATGCCCGACGACCAGTCGTTGAGCGCCCGCTCGCCGTTGTGGCCGAAGGGAGGATGGCCGAGGTCGTGCGCAAGGCACGCCGTGTCGACGACGTCCGGAGCGAGGTCGAGACTCGCCGCCAGCTCGCGGCCGACCTGCGCGACCTCGAGGGAGTGCGTCAGGCGGTTCCGAGCGAAGTCGACGCCGCTGGTCGGGCTGAGGACCTGGGTCTTCGCCGCCAAACGACGGAGCGCGCTCGAGTGCAGCAGACGCGCCCGGTCGCGGGCGAAGTCGGAGCGCCGGGTGGAGTGGTGCTCGGGGAGCCAGCGCTCTTCGTCGTGCAGGGTGTAACCGTCCTGGTCCATCGACGTTCTCCCCTGCTCGATGGTGCTATCCGCCACTGTGGTCCAGTTCCGCGCCCGCGATCTCGGTCTGCTCATCGGCACCGAGCGACTGCGAGTCGAGCCAGCCGTAGGGTAGCGCCGGTCGTTTCGGCGTGCCCGCTCGCCCGCGCTGTCCTTCGGCGGCGGCACCCGGGTATGGAGCCGTCCAGTCGAGGGTCGCGAGGAGCTCGTCGAGCTGCTCGAGTGACTCCACCGTGGCGAGGCTGGCCCGGAGGTCACCACCGACGGGGTAGCCCTTGAAATACCACGCGACGTGCTTCCGGATGTCGCGGCACCCGCGCTCCTCGCTCTCGAAGAACTCCGCCAGGAGTTCGGCGTGACGCCGGAAGGCAGCCGCGACCTCGCCGAGCGTCGGCTCCGCCTTCGCGCCCTCTCCGGCGAACGCCGAGCTGAGGTCACCGAAGAGCCAGGGGCGTCCGAGGCAACCGCGGCCGACGACGACACCGTCGCAGCCGGTCTCGTCGACCATCCTGAGGGCGTCCTCGCCCGACCAGATGTCGCCGTTGCCGAGGACCGGCACCGAGGTCACCGTCTCCTTGAGCTTGGCGATCGCCGCCCAGTCGGCGTGCCCCGAGTAGAACTCGGCCGCCGTCCTGGCGTGCAGGGCGATCGAGGCGACACCGGCGCCCTCGGCGATCCGGCCGGCCTCGAGGTAGGTGAGGTGGTCGGAGTCGATGCCCTTGCGCATCTTGATCGTCAGCGGGACGTCCCCGGCGGCGCGCACGGCGCCCTCGACGATGTCGCGGAACAGACCGGTCTTCCAGGGCAACGCCGCGCCACCGCCCTTGCGGGTCACCTTCGGGACCGGGCAGCCGAAGTTGAGGTCGATGTGATCGGCCCGGTCCTCGGCGACGAGCATGGTGACGGCCTCGGCGACCGTCTTCGGGTCCACCCCGTACAACTGGATCGAGCGCAGTGTCTCGCTCTCGTGGTGCTGGATGAGCCGCATCGTCTCGGGCGTGCGTTCGACGAGCGCCCTCGAGGTGATCATCTCACTCACGTACAAGCCGGCGCCGTACTCACGGCAGAGGCGGCGGAACGCGGTGTTGGTGATCCCGGCCATTGGCGCGAGCACGACCGGCGAGTCGAGCACGATGGGCCCGATCGCAAGGCTCGGGCGCTGCGGGAGCGTGGTAGGAAGAGACATCACCCTCGATTCTCCCAGATGATCGGCGCTTCGGCGCCCAGTGAGGACCACATGTCAGACGCCGACACGCCAGCCCTTCCTGAACCGAGTGGCCGCGAACGCGTCGCGGCCGCGGCGGCCTCCCTCGGCCTCGACATCGAGCTCGTCCAGCGCCAGCCCGCGCGCAGTCTGCACGAGGCTGCGGAATTCCTCGGGATCGCCCCGGCCGAGATCGTCAAGACGATCGTCGTGAAGCGTCGCAGCGGCGACTACCTCTTCGCGCTCGTCCCCGGAGGCCGCAAGATCTCGTGGCCGCCCTTCCGCACTTTGCTAGGCGTCAACAAGCTCGCGATGCCCGACGCGGAGACGGCGTTCCGCGCGACCGGTTACGAGCGCGGCACGATCACCGTCCTCGGCGCGACGAGCGCACTGCCCGTGTACGCCGACGAACGGATCCTCCGCCGCGGCGGACGCATCTCGATCGGTGCCGGCGAGCACGGCTGGAGCGCGTTCGTCGACGCAGCTGCCTACCTCGCCGCGATCGGTGCCGTCACGGCCGACCTCACGGAGCCGGAGGACCCTCAGTCCTGAGCCGCGGCACCCGTCGGGACGAGACAGCTGTCGCCCTCGCAGACGACGGCGTCCCCGCCGAGGAGCCGCAGCGGCGGTCTGGTCGTCGCGCTCTGGGTGCTCGCCGTCGGCTCGGCGGGTGCGGCGGCCTCGGACGTCATGCTTGCACCGGCTCGGTGCTCGCGCGTTCCGTCCAGACCTGCTCGAGCACCTGCGCGAACGCTGCGGGCTCCTGTGCACCGGAGACACCGTATGCACCGTCGATGACGAAGAACGGCACACCCTGGATGCCGTAGCCCTGAGCCGTCGCCTGGTCCTCACGGACCGCCTGCGTGAACCGACCGGACTCGAGCGCCGACACGACCGCCGCGCGATCGAGTCCCACCTCGGCGGCGAGGTCGGCGAGGTCCTCGACCCGTCCGACGTGGCGGCCCTCGGTGAAGTAGGCCTTGAGGAGACGCTCGGTCATCTCCAGCTGCTTGCCCTCGGCCTTGGCGAAGTGGAGCAGCTCATGTGCCTTCACCGTGTTGGTGTGCTGGAGGATGCCGAAGTCGTACGCGAGGCCGGTCTCTGCAGCGATGCCCGTCACGCGGTCGAGCATCTGCTGGACCTGATCGGCTGGCATGCCTTTGTGCTTGACGAGGAAGTCGATCTCCGTCCCGTCGAAGTCGACCGGGGTGTCGGGTGCGAGCTCGAAGGAGTGGTACTCGACCTCGACCTCGCGTCCGTCCCCGAGCTGCGCGAACTCCGCCGAACCACGCTCGAACTTGCGCTTGCCGATGTAGCACCACGGGCAGGCGATGTCGGACCAGATGTCGATCTTGATGGGTTCGCTCATGTCAGGGCCAACCACGGAGGACCGCCGGTCATTCCCCCGCCGACTCGGCGGCGTCGGGGACGTCCTGTGCGCCGCCGAAGCGTCGATCGCGTCCGGCGTACCGCTCCACGGCGTCCCACAGCTGACGCCGACCGAAGTCGGGCCACAGGGTGTCGAGGAAGACCATCTCCGCGTAGGCGGATTGCCACAGCTGGAAATTGCTCGTGCGCTGCTCCCCCGAGCTCCGCACGAACAGGTCGACGTCGGGGAGGTCGGGCAGGTACAGCCGACTCTGGATGAGTCGTTCCGACACCGCGGACGGCTTGAGCCGCCCGGCGGCCACATCGTCCGCGATGGTGCGCACCGCGTCGACGATCTCGTTGCGCCCGCCGTAGTTGACGCACATGGTGAGGGTCAGGCGGTCGTTGTCGCGGGTGAGTTGCTCAGCCGTCTGCAGTTCTTTGACGACCGACGCCCAGAGGCGTGGTCGGCGGCCGGACCAGCGGACGCGGACGCCCCACTCGTTGAGCTGGTCGCGCCGACGGTGCAGCACCTCACGGTTGAACCCCATGAGGAAGCGGACCTCGTCGGGCGAACGTTTCCAGTTCTCGGTCGAGAACGCGTAGACCGACAGGTGCTTGATGCCGAGCTGCAGTGCACCGGCGACGACGTCCAAGAGCGCGGCTTCGCCGGCCTTGTGTCCCTCGACCCTGGTGAGCCCTCGTCGATTCGCCCACCGGCCGTTGCCGTCCATGACGATCGCGACGTGCGCCGGCACCTCGCCCCGCTTGAACTCCGGCGGATACTCCCCCGTCCAGTCGATCGGTTTGAAGGGCATCGCATCGCGGTGGGTGTAGGGCTTCGGGGTCACCCGCGGCTCCGATCCTGTTCGAGGTGCGCGAGCGACCGCAGCCCGCGCTCCAGATGCCATTGCGCGTAGGCCGCGGTGAACCCGCTCGCCCGCGAAGCCGTCTGTTCAGCCGCCGCCTCCGCGTACTCCCAGTCGCCCGACAGCAGGGCACCGAGGAGCGAGAGGGTCTCGGCGTCCAGCCGGGGGCTCCCGGACGGCGCACAGTCGTCGCAGACGACGCCGCCCAGCTGCACCACCACGTGCGAGTAGTCGCCCTCCGTGCCGCAACGTGAGCAGGCGCCGAAACTCGGTGCCCACCCCGCGAGCGAGAACGCGCGCAACAGGTACGAGTCGAGGGTGAGCCGCGGACCGTGCTCGTGCTTCGAGAGCGAGCGCAGCGCGCCGACGAGGAGCAGGTACTGCTGGAGGGAGCCCTCCGACTCCGTCAGCCGGTCGGCGGCCTCCACCATCGCGCTCGCGGCGGTGTAGCTGCCGTAGTCGGCGCTGATCTCAGCCCCGTAGGAGCCGAGCGACTCGGCCTGGGTGATGGTGTCGAGGCTGCGGCCCTCGTAGAACTGGACGTCGGCGACCATGAATGGCTCGAGGCGCGAGCCGAACTTCGACCCGGTGCGACGGACACCCTTGGCGACCGCCCGGATCTTGCCCCTGGTGCGTGAGAGCATGGTGACGATGCGGTCGGCCTCGCCGAGCTTGTGGGTCCGCAACACCACCACTTCGTCTCGATATACCGGCACGCATCGATTATCCCGCCTCGCACCGACATCGTGCCCCGGGAACCGCCGTCCGGGATCGAAGGAGCGCCGCGAGAGATGCAACCGTGAACGAGGTCCTCTTCGTCGTCCCGCTCTGGGTCGACCTCTCGGCGGTCGCGATCGGCGCCGTCCAGGGCGCGATGTTCGCGGCCAGATTCCAGGATCGTCAGCTCGACTGGCTCGGCGTCGCGATCATCGGGGTGGTCGTCGGGCTCGGCGGCGGTCTCATCCGCGACATCCTGCTCGGACAGGTCCCGGCATCGCTGCAGAACAACTGGTACCTCCCCGTCGCCTCGGGGGCGGCCCTGCTCGGCATGCTCCTCCTCCGGACCGTCACACGGCTCGGGCCGGTCATCATCGGTCTCGACGCCCTGACGATCGGCATGTTCGGGGCGATCGGTTCCACGAAGGCACTCGCGGCGGGGCTCCCGGTCATCCCGGCCATCTTCGTCGGCACCGTCTCGGCCGTCGGCGGATCCGTGCTCCGGGACGTCATGCTCGGCGTCCCCGTCGCGCTCATGCACGTCGGCTCCCTGTACGCCGTCGCCGCCGCGGTCGGGACGGCCCTGCTCGTCCTCGCCGTCACCTTCGGCACTCCGCTCGGGATCGCCGCGATCGTCGGCGTCTCGTCGACCGCGGTGATCCGGCTCCTGGCGGTGCGCTTCGGATGGACGCTGCCCGAGCAGCGCCAGATCGGCGGATGGCGGATCTGGCGCCGCTCGACGCGAGGCTGACCGGGATCAGTCGACCGCGAGCGCGGCGACCGGGGCGATGCGGGTCGCCCGTCGTGAGGGAGCCACCGACGCCGCCGCGGTCTGCAGTGCGGCGAGCACCACGATCACGAGCACGATGCCCCAGGGGATGACGGGCACGATCAGTCCCGGCGAACCGTTGATCGCGCCGAACATCGACTGGGCCCCCGCCCAGCCGTAGAAGGTGCCGAGCACGAGTCCGACAGCCACGGCGGCGATCGTCAGTTGGGCCGACTCGATCACGATCATCCGGCGGATCTGTCGGGCGGAGAACCCGAGCGCCCGCAGCAGCCCGAGTTCCCGGGTGCGCTGCAGCACGCTGAGGGACAGGTTGTTCACCATGCCGACGGCGGCGATGAGCGCACTCAGCCCGATGAGGGCTGAGAACACGGCGACGGTGGTCGCGACAACGGCCTGAGTCCCCTCGTAGACGTCCGGCTGCATCGCCTGCGCGTTCATGACGAACTCCTGGAAGTTCGCCGCCGCGACGGCGAACATCGTCACGAGGGTGACACCGATCACGAGGCCGATCGTGGTGCGGGAACTGCGCTCCGGGTAGCGGACGGCGTTCTCGGCCGCGAGCCTGGCCGTGGCGGATCCGCCGAACAGCCGCCCGACGAGGCGCAGCGCCGGCGGCATCACGAGGTGCGCACCGAGGATGAGGCCCGAGAAGGACACGATCCCGCCGACGATGCCGATCAGAACCCCGAGCGGCGACACGAGTCCCACGCCCACCCCGGCGAGGAGGAGCAGGACACCGACGACGAACAGGCCGATCGCGACCGCGTTCCGAGCGGGTCGTGCGACGGTCTCCTCCCGGCTCAGCTCCTGGGATCCCCCGATCGCCTGCACGGGCGTGACCGACAGGACCCGACGGGCGCCGATCCACGATGCGAGCCAGGTCGTCAGGACGACGGCGGCGACCGGGAGGAGGACCGCCGGCTCGGCGATCGGGTATGGCAGCTCCGGCAACACACCGGTGGCCACGCCGACGCGGACGAGCCCGAAGGCGGCGAGGAGGCCGACGACGAGGCCGGCCCCACCGCCGAGCAGACCGACGACGACGCCTTCCCGCGCGACGGCGCGACGCTGCGACCTCGCGGTCGATCCGATGAGCCGGAGGAGCGCGATCGTCCTCGTCCGGCCTGCGACGATGGTCGCGAAGGTGTTGGCCGTGACGATCGCCCCCACGTACACCGCGAGCGAAACGAAGACGGCTGCGGCCAGGACGAGCATGATCACGACGGTCCCGCTGGACCCCGTGACGTCGTCCGCGAGGATGAACGTCGACAGGATGCTGGTGACCATCAGCAGGAGGACGCCGAACGAGGCGCTCAGGGTCGCGACGAGCAGGCTCGCCCGATGTTCACCCGCCCGCGGGCCGAGCGCCGAGCCGCTCACGCCGCACGCTCCATACCGAGCATGAGCGCGGAGATCTGTTCGGGTGTCGACCGCGGACGGTCGTCGACGACCTTGCCGTCGGCGAGGAACACGATCCGGTCCGCATAGCTTGCGGCGATGGGATCGTGGGTGACCATCGCGATGCTCTGCCCGTACTCCGTACTGGCGGCTGCGAGGAGCGCCAACACGCTCCGGCCGGTACGGGAATCGAGGTTGCCGGTCGGCTCGTCGGCGAAGAGCAGCTCGGGTCGGGTCGCCAGGGCCCGTGCGATCGCGACCCGCTGCTGCTGGCCGCCCGAGAGTTCGTGGGGTCGGTGCCCTAGCCGTGACGCGAGTCCGAGCGTGCTCACGAGCACGTCGATCCAACTCTGCTCCTCGCCCGTCGGACGTCTGGCGTCGAGCTCGAACGGCAGCCGGATGTTCGCCGCGACGTCGAGGGTCGGGACGAGGTTGAACGCCTGGAAGACGAACCCCACCCGACGCCGGCGCAGGATGGTGAGCTGCCCGTCGTCGAGGTCGGTGATGTCCTGGTCGCCGAGCCGGACACGGCCCTCGGTGGCCTGATCGAGGCCGGCCATGATGTGCATGAGCGTCGACTTCCCCGATCCGCTCGGCCCCATGATGGCCGTGAACCGACCGCGCTCGATCTCGAGGTCGACGCCGTCGAGCGCGACGACCTGGTTACCCGACGGGCCGTAGCTCTTGCGCAGTCCGCGGACGCTGGCGACGACGGCTGGTTGTGCTGAATTCTCCATGCTTCGACGCTACGGAGGGCACCCCCTCGTCCGCGTCGTGCGCCCGAGCGATCCCCCTACATCGGACGGATGATCCTCGAACCACCGGCGATGGAGACCGGTCAGACCAGCCCGTGCTCGAAGGCGAAGACGACGAGCTGCACGCGATCGCGCACCTCGAGCTTGCCGAAGATCCTGCTGATATGTGTCTTCACCGTCGCCTCACTGAGGAACTCGGCGGCCGCGATCTCCGAGTTGCTCAACCCTCGCGCCGCGAGGAGGAAGATCTCCCGCTCCCGAGCGGTGAGTTCGGCATAGCGCCGTGGTGCGACCGGCGGCGTGGGCGCCTGCCGGAAGTGCTCGAACAGCTCGCGCGTCGCGGACGCCGCGATGACCGCGTTCCCCGCGTGCACGGTACGGATCGCTGCGAGGAGGAACTCCGGCTCGGCGTCCTTCAGCACGAAGCCGCTCGCGCCGGCTCGGATCGCCGTCGCGGCCGCCTCGTCGAGGTCGAAGGTGGTCAGCACGATGATGCGGGGCCGTTCCGTCCCACGCGCGTCCGCTTCCGACAGAATCGCCTTGGTCGCCTCGATGCCGTCCATGACCGGCATCCGGACGTCCATGAGGATGACCTGCGGGCGGGTCCGGGCAGCGAGCTCCACCGCCTGTCGTCCGTCGGACGCTTCGCCGACGACCCGCAGGTCCGGCTGGGAGCCGATGAGCATGCGGATGCCGCCGCGGAACAGGGCCTGGTCGTCCACCAGGGCGATGGTGATCGCTTCCGCTGCCGCGCTGCCGTGTGCATCGGTCATCTCGTCACTCCTGCCGTCGTGAACGGGATCGACGCGTACACGGTGAAGAGACCGTCCACCAGGGTCGTCCCGAACCTGCCGCCTGCCAGCGTAGCGCGCTCGTTCATCCCGGCGAGTCCGTGACCGGTTCCGGGCTTGGGCGGTTCAGACTTCGCGCGGTTGACGATCCACACCTGCAGCTCCGGGCCGGTCCAGTCGAGGTGGACGTCGATCGGAGCACGGTGGTCGCCGTGGCGGAGGGCGTTCGTGAGCGCCTCCTGGATGATCCGGTACACCGCGAGCTGCGAACCGGTCGCCACCGGGCGCTCCGCTCCGTGGTTCTCGACCACGACGTCGACGCCCGCCCCGCGCAGCTGCTCGTACAGGCGGTCGAGGTCGGCCAAGACCGGCTGTGGACCCTCGCTCTGCTGGAACCGCAACTGCCCGAGCAGCACCCGCACGTCGGCCAAGGCCTCCCGGGAGATGCTCGAGATCGTCCGGAGCGCCTGGTCCGCCGAATCGGGGTCGGCGGCGAGGGCGTATCTGGCACCGTCGGCCTGCGCGATCACGACTGCGAGCGAGTGCGCGACGACGTCGTGCATGTCGCGGGCGATCCGGTTGCGCTCCTGCTCGACGGCGACGTCGCGTTCGGCAAGCAACTGCGCCTGGCGGCTCTCCCTGGCACGACGCCAGGTCCGCATGAGGACACCGGCCGTCCAGGCGAGCCCGAAGAACGCCGCGAAGGCGAGGAACATGAAGAGCCCGACCGTCACCTTCGCGACCGGGGTCATGTCGGTGGCCAGGCCGAAGGAGTTGATCTCGGCGTTCACACCCGTCGTCCAGCTCGGGACGACGATCACGTAGACCACGATGAGCGCGGCCCCGAGGAAGGCGGAGGCGAAGGAGATCCATCGCGCCACCTTGCCGCCGTACGTCGCCGCCGCATACAGCACGACGGGGATCGCGAAGTTCGCGGGGTCCGGCGCGAGGAGGAGCAGCATCTGCACGAGGGCCGTCACCCAGGCGATGGCGAGCGAGATCCCCGGGGCGAGCCGGCGCACGGCGAGGGCGGCGCACATGCCGAGCAGCACGATCACGTACTGCTGCGGCCTCGTCGCGTACAACACGAACGTGAGGATGAACAGCACGGACGGCAGTGCGATGTCGACGGCCAACTGGCCGGGCCGGAGCGTGCGGAGCATCCTCCCACCGTACGACCTGCCCACCGGAGGGGCGGCACCCGCGGCGCAAGATCATCCTCCGGGTGTACGTCTCCGGAACGCCGCAACGCCGGGTCTTCCCGAAGGGCGACCCGGCGTTGCGGATGACCTCAGATCGCCGCCAGCTCCCGAGCCTCGACACCGGACCGCACGGCCCGGTTGACCGCCGACACGACGGCCTTCAACGACGCGGTCGCGATGTCCCCGTCGATACCGACGCCCCAGAGTCGCTGATCGTTCACCTGCAGCTCCACGTAGGCGGCGGCCTCGGCGTCACCGCCAGCGCTCAGCGTGTGCTCGACGTAGTCGTAGAGCGTGACCTCGATGCCGCGGTCGGAGAGCATGTTGAGGAAGGCTGCGATCGGACCGTTCCCGGTCGACGTGCGCTCCTCCACGGCCTCGCCGTCGCGGAGGGCGACCTCGAGCACCACGGTGCCCGCGAGGTCGCTCGACGTCTTGGTGGACTGCAGTTCGAACCGGCCCCACTTCGCGTCGGCCGCGGCCGCCGGGAGGTACTCGTCCTGGAAGACCGCCCAGATCTGGCCGCTCGTCACCTCGCCGCCTTCGGCGTCGGTCTTGGCCTGCACGACTCCGGAGAACTCGATCTGCAGACGACGCGGCAGGTCCAGCGCGTGGTCGTTCTTCAGCAGGTAGGCGACGCCGCCCTTGCCGGACTGGGAGTTGACGCGGATGACCGCTTCGTAGCTGCGACCCAGGTCCTGCGGGTCGACGGGGAGGTACGGGACCGCCCACTCCAGGTCGGAGACGTCCTTGCCCTGCGACGCGGCTTCGACCGACATCGCCTCGAAGCCCTTCTTGATCGCGTCCTGGTGCGAGCCGCTGAACGCCGTGAAGACGAGGTCGCCCGCCCAGGGGCTCCGCTCGTGCACCGGCAGCTGGTTGCAGTGCTCGGCCGTCCGCTTGACCTGGTCGATGTCGCTGAAGTCGATCTGCGGGTCGACACCCTGCGTGAACAGGTTGATGCCGAGTGCGACGAGGTCGACGTTGCCGGTCCGCTCACCGTTCCCGAAGAGGCAGCCCTCGATGCGGTCTGCACCCGCCTGGTAGCCGAGCTCGGCAGCGGCGATCGCGGTACCGCGGTCGTTGTGCGGGTGCAGCGAGATGATGATGTTCTCGCGATTGGCGAGGTTGCGGCTCATCCACTCGATCGAATCCGCGTAGACGTTCGGCGTGGCCATCTCGACGGTGGCCGGGAGGTTGATGATGACCTTGCGGTCCGGCGTCGCCTCGAGCACCTCGACCACCTGATTGCAGATGTCGACAGCGAACTCGAGCTCGGTCCCCGTGTAGCTCTCCGGAGAGTATTCGTAGTAGATCTGCGTCCCTGGGACGGTGGACTCCATCTCCCGGCACTTCCGGGCCCCGTGCAGGGCGAGGTCGATGATGCCCTGCTTGTCGCTCCGGAACACCACGTCCCGCTGCAGGACACTGGTCGAGTTGTAGAGGTGCACGATCGCCTGCTTCGCGCCGTGCAGCGACTCGTAGGTGCGTTCGATGAGGTGGTCCCGTGCCTGGGTCAGCACCTGGATGGTGACGTCGTCGGGGATCGCGCCCTCTTCGATGAGGCTGCGCACGAAGTCGAAGTCGGTCTGGCTCGCGCTCGGGAACCCGACCTCGATCTCCTTATAGCCCATCTTCACCAGGAGGTCGAACATAATGCGCTTGCGTTCGGGGCTCATGGGGTCGATGAGCGCCTGGTTGCCGTCACGCAGGTCGACGGCGCACCAGCGCGGCGCCTCGGTGATGCGGCGGTCGGGCCAGGTGCGGTCCGGCAGCGACACGGCGAACTGGTCCTGGTAGGCGCGGTAGCGATGGACCGGCATGCCTGAAGGCTTCTGGGTGTTCTTCATGATCCTGGGATCTCCTCGTGGGATTGGGGGTGAGCCAATGACGAACTCCGCGACGAGGGAGGCCTGGAACTAGGACTCGTCGCGGCAGCTAAGGAGGAGCAGACCGGTGAACACGTCGCCAGCATAGCACTGACCCACGACTCCGTCCGAGTGCCGTCAGCCGAGGCCGAACCGCGACGCGACCGCCGGCAGCGCGCGTTCGAGGACCGTGTGGACCGTGTGCCAGTCATGCGCGGTGCCCTGCGACACGAAGGTGGTCGTGCGCATGCCGGCAGCTGCCGCGGCCGCTTGGATCCGCTCGACCCCTGGCCCGTAGCGTGCGTCGGCGCTGCCGTACCCGAAGATCGCCACGGTGTCCGCGTACGGCGCCCGCTCGGCCATGATCGCGGATGGGGCCGCAGCGGCATAGGCGGCCTCCGACCCGCCGAACCCCTTCGCAACCGTCGACGGACCGATGGTGGGGACCACCTCTCCGGAGATGTCGAGGACGCCGCCGTAGCGCTCCGGATGAGCGGCGCCGAGCTGGATGGAACACGTCCCGCCCTGCGAGAAGCCGGCGATGAACCAGTCCGTCCGAGCGGAGGAGACGGGGAGGTGGGCCGTGATCCACGCCGGGACGTCGACGGTGAGATAGCTCGCCGAGTTCCCGAGTGGGCCGTCGACGCACATCGGGTTGGCGTCCGGTGCCCCCAGCTGATCCGGCACCACCACGATCGGCGCCAGACCGTGGTGGGACGCCGCGAACCGGTCGAGGAGACCCGCGAGTCCGGCCGAGGCGAACAGGTCGGCCGGCTGGCCCGGCTGACCGCTGAACGCCTCGATCACGGGCAGCGCCGGCGGGTGGGCGGTCAGCGCCGCGGGCGGCAGGTAGACCAGTGCGTCCCGGTGTCGGAACCCGGACGTCGTGGCCGGGATGTCGACCCGCTCGACACGGCCGGCAGTGGGGAGGTCGGTCGGGGCCCGCCAGTCCGCCGTCGTCCCGTGCGCCGCAGCCACCGAGGTGAACGCCCCGTACGGACTGATCCCGAGCGCCGAGCGCACGGTCGGGAACTGACCGAAGTCCTGGTTGATGCCGAGAGCACCGATGAGCAGGAACACGGGCACCGCGACGACGGCCGTGACGACGCGCCACGCCCTGGCCCGCGGGATGCTGACGATCGCGAGCGCGGCACCGGCGCATGCGACGGCCGCCCACGCACGGGTGGTCGGGGTCAGCCCGATCCCGAAGACGTCGAGGACGTCACCGAGGACCCAGGCGAGCACGTACGCGAAGACGGCGCCGCACACCGCCGCGAGCACCTTCGTGATCACGGATCGGAACGATCGACGACCGGTGATCAGGATCACGGCGAGCAGTGCGGCGACGACCGCCGCCCAGACGAGCAGCATCGGCTGATCCAGCCGGAATCCCAACAATCCGTCGAACACGTGGACACCCTCTCCCTACCCCGGGATCAGTATGTCCGCGCCCAGGGCCGGACGCCCTGCTCGATCGCTGTCCCACAGCAAGCGCTCAGTCGGCGCTCAACGGCCTCTCAGCTCGCTGGTGCTGCGGTCAGAATCCGAGACGGCCCAACAGCTTCGGGTCGCGCTGCCAGTCCTTCGCTACCTTCACGCGGATCGAGAGGAACACCCGTGACCCCACGAGCGGCTCGATCCCGGCCCGGGCGCGAGCGCCGACGTCGCGCAGCCGCGAGCCGCCCTTACCGATGATGATCGCTTTCTGGCTGTCCCGCTCCACGAACACGTTGGCGTAGATGTCGAGCAGGTCGGTTCCCTCACGAGGGATCATGTCGTCGATGGTCACTGCGAGCGAGTGCGGCAGCTCATCCTGGACACCCTCGAGCGCCGCCTCACGGATGAGCTCGGACACCCGGTCCACGACGGTCTCGTCGGTCCTCGCCTCCACCGGGTAGAGACGCTCCGAGAGCGGCATGAGCTTCGTCACCTCGGAGACCAGGATGTCGAGCTGGTCGTCCGTCACTGCGGACAGCGGAATGACCGCGTCCCAGTCGCGGAGTTCGGAGATCGCGAGCAGCTGCTCCGCGATGGTGGTGCGGCTCGCGGTGTCGGTCTTCGTGACGATCGCGACCTTCTTCGCCCGCGGGAAGCCGTCGAGCGACTCGTTGATGAAGCGGTCGCCAGGACCGAGCTTCTCGTTGGCGGGGATGCAGAAGCCGATGACGTCGACGTCCGAGAGTGTCGACTGCACGAGGTCGTTGAGCCGCTGTCCGAGCAGCGTCCGCGGACGGTGGATGCCCGGGGTGTCGACGACGATGAGCTGGCCGTGCTCGCGGTGCACGACCCCGCGGATGGCGCGTCGCGTGGTCTGCGGCTTCGAACTGGTGATCGCGACCTTCTCCCCCACGAGGGCGTTGGTCAACGTGGACTTGCCGACGTTGGGACGCCCCACGAAGGACACGAACCCCGCGCGGAAGTCGGACGGAGGGGTGGTGTCGCTCATGGGTGCTCCCGGTGTTCGGTGGACGCCTGCTGGGCGTCCTGCAGCTGGTCGTCGCGCTGGACGATGACGGTGAGGATGCGTCCCCGCCGCCCCTCGACCCGCTCGGCGGTGAGTTCGAGTCCGTTGGTGGAGACGGTGGATCCGACGACGGGCAGGCGCCCGAGCGCCTTGGCGAGCAGGCCACCGACGGAGTCGACGTCGTCGTCGTCGAGTTCGAGGCCGAACAGCTCGCCCAGCTCGTCGACGGCGAGACGGGCGTCGACCCGGAACCGACCGTCGTGGAGGTCGGTCACCTCGGGAGTGTCGGTGTCGTACTCGTCGGAGATGTCGCCGACGAGCTCCTCGATGAGGTCTTCGAGCGTGACGAGCCCGGAGATGCCGCCGTACTCGTCGACGACCATCGCGATGTGGTTCGAGTCCTTCTGCATCTGCTGCAGCAGCGAATCGGCCTTCTTCGACTCCGGGACGAAACTCGCCGGTCGCAGCAGCGGCTCGATCGACCCGACCTCCGCCGCGCCCTGGTCACCGAACATGGCTTTCACGAGGTCCTTCAGGTACAGGATGCCGACGAGGTCGTCGATGTCGCCGTCGCTCACCGGTGCCCGCGAGATGCCCGTCTCCAGGAACACCTCGAGGGCCTCACGGACGCTGAGGTCGCGTTGCAGGCCCACGAGATCGGTACGCGGCACCATCACCTCTCGGACGAGCGTCTCGTTGAACTCGAAGATCGAATGGATGAGCTCGCGGTCGTCCTCTTCGAGGACCGAGTGCGCCGTCGCCTCGTCGACCATGCTGAGCAGCTGCTCCTCGGAGGTGAAGGAGACCGAACGCGGGAGGCCGGGGGTCACCCGATTGCCGAGGGTGACCAGGACGTTCGCGACCGGACCGAGGACGACCCGTGCGGTGCGGATCGCGGGGGCACTGAACCGCAATACTCCGCTGGCGTGGGTCCTCCCGACCCCTCGCGGACTGGCGCCGACGAGGACGAAGGAGGTCCCCGTCATGATGATGACGGCCAGCACGAGCACCAGCCACAGTTCATCGATCGAGGAAGCGAGCGCGAGCGTCACCAGGACGGCGGCCGTCGTCTCCGCCAGGATCCGGATGAAGTTGATGGCGTTGACGTGCGCACCGGGGTCGGCGGCGATCGCTCTGAGCGCGGACGCCGAGCGTGCGCCGTCGGCGAGATCGAGGATGTCGGCGCCGGATTGGACGCCGATCGCCGCGTCGGCTGCGGCCATGAGCCCGGCGAAGGCGACGAGGAGGAACGCGACGATGACGAAGACGGCGACGAGGGACATCAGCTGGTGCGTCGTCTCTCCTGCAGCGCGAAGGCGAGGAGGATGTCGCGCTGGATGCCGAACATCTCCTTCTCCTCATCGGGCTCGGCGTGGTCGTAGCCGAGCAGGTGCAGGACGCCGTGGCAGGTCAGGAGTTGGAGCTCCTCCATCGTGGAGTGCTTCGCCGCGGTCGCCTGCGTCTCGGCGACCTGCGGGCAGAGGACGATGTCGCCCAGGAGTCCGGGCGGGGTCGGGTTCTCCTCCGTCCCGGGGCGCAGCTCGTCCATGGGGAAGCTCAGGACGTCCGTCGGGCCGGGCTCGTCCATCCACTGGACGTGCAGCTGTTCCATGGCGCCTTCGTCGACGAGGACGATGGCGAGTTCGGCGTCCGGGCTGACATGCATGGCGTCGAGCGCGAAGGAGGCGAGGGCGAGGATGCGCGACTCGTCGACCGCGACACCGGACTCGTTGTTGATCTCGATGGTCATGAGCGTCCTCGTTTCGGCTGGTGGTCTCGCGCTGCGCCACGACGCTCAGCGCGGTTGGCGAACTCGGCCGCTTGCTCGCGTTCGAAGCGCTGTGCCTGACGGACGGCGTCGTACTCGCCATAGGCGTCGACGATGCGGCCGACGAGCGTGTGACGGACGACGTCGTCGCTCGTCAGGTTGGCGAAGTGGATGTCGTCGATGTCCTTCAGGACCCGGGTGACGAGTCGGAGTCCCGACGCACCCGTCGGGAGGTCGATCTGCGTAACGTCGCCAGTGACCACGATCTTGGAACCGAATCCGAGCCGGGTGAGGAACATCTTCATCTGCTCCGGCGTGGTGTTCTGTGCCTCGTCGAGGACGATGAAGGAGTCGTTCAGGGTGCGTCCGCGCATGTAGGCGAGCGGAGCGACCTCGATCGTGCCCGCTGCGAGCAGCTTCGGGACGATCTCAGGGTCCATCATCTCGTTGAGCGCGTCGTAGAGCGGACGGAGGTACGGGTCGATCTTGTCCGTGAGGGTGCCTGGCAGGTAGCCGAGCCGTTCGCCGGCCTCGACCGCCGGACGCGTCAGGATGATCCGGTTGACCTCCTTGCGCTGCAGCGCCTGGACCGCCTTCGCCATGGCGAGGTACGTCTTGCCGGTGCCGGCGGGCCCGATGCCGAAGACGATCGTGTGCTCGTCGATGGCGTCGACATAGGCGCGCTGACCCACGGTCTTCGGCTTGATCGTCTTGCCGCGGGAGGTCAGGATCACCTGGCCCAGGACCTCGGACGGCGAGGCGGTGCCGTCCTGGCCGAGGATCCGGGCCGAGGTGCTGACCTCCGCCGGGCCAGGGTCGTGTCCTTCTCGGACCATGGTGATGAGTTCCTCTACGAGTCGTCTGGCCGCGTCGGCTTGCGCTGCGGGGCCGGTGATGGTGATCTCGTTCCCGCGCACGTGCACGGAGACGCCAGGGTGTTCGCGCTCGACGGTGGTGAGGAGGCGGTCCTGCGGACCGAGCAGCCGGACCATCGCGATGCCGTCGACATGGAGCACATGCTCCACGTCCTCCTCCCGTCGACCGGCGGGGACGTCAGGGGTCGTGGGTTCAGGCTCCGCCAAGGGTGCCCTCCTCGAGGGAACCGCCGAGGACGTGCGCATGCACGTGGAAGACCGTCTGGCCCGCGGTCTCACCGGTGTTGAACACCAGACGGAAGTCGCCGCCCGTGTGTTCCTGTGCGAGCGACGACGCGACCTCGACCATCTCGGCGAGCAGCGAGGGGTCGCCGGCGGCCAACGCCACGACGTCGCGGTATTCGGCGGTCTTCGGAACGACCAGGAGGTGCACGGGCGCCTGCGGGTTGATGTCGGCGAAGCCGATCACCCGATCGGTCTCGGCGAGGAGGGTCGTGGGGATCTCCCCGGACACGATGCGGCTGAAAACGGACGGTGCTTCACTCATGCCCACCAGTCTAAGGTTCGTAGCGGCGTCGTGCGCGGGCTCGACAATGTCACCAACGGCCGAGCAGCACGTTCACCGCTGCGATCGCCGCCGGCCCTGCCGTCGAGGTGCGCAGCACGCCGGAGCCGATCCGCACCGCGACCGCCCCGGCGTCGACGAGACGCTCGTGCTCGGCGGGCGAGATCCCGCCCTCGGGGCCGACGACGAGCACCACCTCGTCGGCGTCGAAGGTCGACGGGTCGAGGTCCGTCAGGCTGAGCGCGGCCGTGGGTTCCAGGACGAGTACGGTCCGTCCGCCGGCATGGGCGGTGAGGCCGCGCGTGTCGACGACCTCGGCCACCTCGGGCACCCGGGAGCGGATCGACTGCTTGGCCGCCTCGCGCACGATGAGCTGCCAGCGCGCACGGCCCTTGCTCGCCTTGTCGCCCTGCCAGCGGGAGATGCTGCGCTCAGCACCCCACGGGATGATCCGGTCGACTCCGAGTTCGGTCGCCGCCTGGATCGCGAGTTCGTCGCGATCTCCTTTGGCCAGCGCCTGCACGAGCACGAGCGCCGGACGGTTCTCAGGATGCACGACCACCGACTCGACGCGCATCTCCAGCTCGCCCGGTTCGCTCCGGACGACCGTTCCGGTCGCGATCAATCCGCGTCCGTTGCCGATCGACGTCGTCTCCCCCACCCGCAACCGGCTGACCGACACGGCGTGCTTCGCCTCCGGCCCCCGGAGGGTGACCGAGTCGCCGACGCCGGTCGATTCGAGGTCCTCGCGGACGTACAGCGAACTCATCTCAACCGACGCCGTGGAAACGGTCGCGGATCTTCGCGAACAGCCCCTGCTGGAACTGCGCGAGCGCAGGAGGCCCCTGACGCCTGCCCGAGGCGAAACTCTTGATGAGTTCCCGCTCGCGGTGGTCGAGCTTGGTCGGGGTGACGACCTGGACGCCGATCTTGAGGTCCCCGCGGCTGTTCCCGCGAAGCCGGGTCACGCCGCGGTCCTTGACGGTGATGACCTCCGAGCTCTGGACGCCCGGACGCAGTTCGACCTCGACGTCTCCGTCGAGCGCGTGGACGGTGACGTGGCGCCCGAAGATGGCGTCCGTCATCGGGACCTCCAGCGTGCACAGCAGGTCGTCGCCGTCACGGCTGAAGACGTCGTGGTGCTTGACCTTCATCTCGAGATAGAGGTCGCCGTTCGGGCCTCCGGCAGGACCGACCTCGCCGCTCCCCGGCATCTGCAACCGCAAGCCGGTGTCGACCCCGGCCGGGATGTCGACCGACACAGTGCGGCGGGCGCGGAGGCGCCCCTGTCCCTGGCACGTGACGCACGGGGTCGCGATGATCGTCCCGTAGCCGCGGCAGGTGCCGCAGGGTGCCGAGGTCATGACGTTCCCGAGCAGCGAACGGACGGCGCGCTGGATGGAACCGGTGCCGTGGCAGATGTCGCAGGTGACCGGCGAGGTGCCCGGCTGGCAGCAGGAACCGTTGCAGGTGCCGCAGAGCACCGCGGTGTCGACCTCGAGGTCGCGGTGGGTGCCGAAGATGACCTCGTCGAGGTCGAGCTCGACCCGGAGCAGCGCGTCCTCGCCGCGCGAACGACGCGACTTCGGGCCGCGCTGCTGGCCGCCGCCGCCGAAGAAGGTGTCGAAGATGTCGCCGAAGCCGCTGAAGCCGGCGTCACCGCCACCGAAGCCGCCCGCCTGCGGACCCAGGTCGTACTGCTGGCGCTGTTTGGGATCGCTGAGCACGTCGTAGGCGTGCGTGACCTCCTTGAACCGCTCCGAGGCGTCCGAACCCGGGTTGACGTCCGGGTGCAGCTCGCGGGCGAGGCGGCGGTAGGCCTTCTTGATCTCTTCGGGCGTCGCCTCCTTGGCGACGCCGAGTGCTGCGTAGTGGTCGGGGTAGTCAGCCACTGAGGGCCTTTCGTTCGAGGTGCGGAAGGTGTTGGTGGACGCGACGAGGAGGCGTCACTCGGCGTCGAGGATGCGCGAGAGGTATCTGGCGACGGCACGGACCGCCGCCATGTTGCTCGCGTAGTCCATTCTGGTCGGGCCGAGGACGCCGAGACGGGCGATTTCGCCACCAGAGGAACGGTAGTTCCCCGCGACGACACTCGTCGTCTCAAGACCGAAGGAGGCGTTCTCCCGCCCGATGCTGGCGACGACCCCGTCGCGCTCCGACTCCATCTCGCCGAAGAGCCTGAGGAGGACCACCTGCTGCTCGATCGCGTCGAGCACCGGGTAGATGCTCCCCGGGAAGTCGTCCTCCGTGCGAGCGAGGTTCGCGGCGCCCGCCATCACGAGGCGGTCCTGTCGCTGGGCTGAGAGCTGCTCGCGCACGGCGTCGACGATCCGGACCGCCGCGGACCGGTCGAGTTCGGCGATCGTGTCGGGGACGTCGCCGAGGGCGTCATGGGCGTCGAGGAGGGGACGGCTTGCGACCGCCTCGTTGCAGGCCGAGCGGAGGCGCGCGATGAGGTCGTCGTCGACTGGCCGCTCCGTCTCGATGAGACGCTGCTCCACGCGGCCGTTGTCGAGGATGATGACGGCGAGCACCCGGTTCGGCGTGACGCTCACGAGCTCGAGGTGCCGGACGCGAGCACGGGAGAACATCGGGTACTGGACGAGCGCGACCTGGTTCGTGAGTTGCGACAGGAGCCTCACGGTGCGGTGGAGCACCTCGTCGAGGTCGCCGGATGCGCCGAGGAACGTCTCGATCGCCGTCCGTTGCGCGTTGTTCAGTGGACGCCGGTCGGCGAGGTGGTCGACGAACATGCGGTAGCCCTTGTCCGTCGGGACGCGCCCCGAGGACGTGTGGGGCGCGGCGATGAGCTCTTCGTCCTCGAGCTGCGCCATGTCGTTCCGGATGGTGGCCGCCGAGACGCCGAAGGAGTGACGATCGACGATCGTCTTCGACCCGACCGGCTCTCGCGACGCGACGTAGTCCTGGACGATGACCCGGAGAACCTCGAGACCGCGATCCGACACCATGGCGAACCCCTCTCCTCGTCTCCGCCGAACGCCGACCGTCAGCACTCGAACACCCTGACTGCCAATCATATCGCGGCGCACCGGAAGGCATCCCTTGCGCGCCGTGGCGGCCCAGGAATACCGTTGGCCACAGGCGTGGGTCCCGTTTCCGCGACACCTGGTGCGATACGCTCTGCTGGACCAATTGAATATCACTCTCCGTGAAAGGTGCGAAGATGTCCGATCCGAACGCTCAACCGCCCGTCGACCCTGCCAAGGGCGGGTCGGTTCCGCCTGCAGGAGACGGCGCGACGCCCCCGCCCGCAGCTCCTCACCAGCCGCCGGCAGGCTCCTACCCGCCGCCGCCCGCCGGTGGCTACGCGCCGCCGCCGCCCGGTGCCGGCTCCTACCCGCCGCCGCCCGCCGGCGCTCCGCAGTACCAGCAGCCCTACCCCGTCGCGCAGCCCATGAGCCCGTCGGACGAGAAGCTGTGGTCGACCCTCATCCACATCGGTGGGATCTTCTTCGGCTTCATCCCGCCGCTGATCGGCTATCTGGCGCTCAAGGACCGCGGGCCGTTCATCAAGGCCCACACGCTCACCGCGCTGAACTTCCAGTTGACCATGCTCATCGCCCTCGTGGTCGGGTCGATCCTCACGATCGTCCTGGTCGGCATCTTCGTCATCATCGCCGTGTACATCGTCGTGATCGTGTTCAGCATCATCGCCGCGATCAAGGCGAACAAGGGTGAGCTGTACAGCTACCCGCTCACGATCCAGTTCATCAAGGCCTGATCGTCCGAGCCCCTCACGACAGCCCCGTCCGGTCCGCCGGTCGGGGCTGTCGGCGTTCCGGCGGCCTGACGTCGCTCGACGGCCTGATGAACGGGACACGCCCGGACCGCGTCAGTCGCCGACGAGCCGTCGCACGACGGCATCGGCGAGGAGCCGCCCGCGTCGGGTGAGTTCCAAGCGGCCGAGGAGCGCCTGCCGTGCATCGACGAGCTCCTCCGCGATGAGCCCGGCGACGGCGGTGCGTGCCTCGGGCGCGAGGGTGCGGATCGGGATGCCGTCGCGCGTCCGGGTCAGCAACAGGATGCGCTCGAGTTCGCGGGTCTCGTCGTCGAGGGTCTCGCGGCCGGCGGCGGGTGACTCGCCTGCAGCCATGCGCTGCGCGTAGGCCGCAGGATGTTTGACGTTCCACCAGCGCACCCCGCCCACGTGACTGTGGGACCCGGGACCGACACCCCACCAGTCCTCACCCGTCCAATAGGACAGGTTGTGACGGGAGCGGTGATCGTCGGACGTCGCCCAGTTGCTGACCTCGTACCAGCCGTATCCGGCCGCGGTCAGGAGGTCGTCGGCGAGCTCGTACATGTCAGCCTGCAGATCCTCGTCGGGCGTTCCGACAACGCCGGAACGGATCTGGCGGGCGAGCTTCGTGCCGGGCTCGACGATGAGCGAATAGGCCGACACATGATCGGGGCCGCAGGCGATGGCCGTCTCGAGTGACACCCGCCAGTCGGCGAGCGTCTCCCCCGGCGTCCCGTAGATGAGGTCGAGGCTGACGCCGAGACCGGCGTCGCGCGCCCACTGCACGACGAGCGGCACCCGCGCCGGGTCGTGTGTTCGTTCGAGCGTGGCCAGGACGCTCGGCACCGCCGACTGCATGCCGAACGAGACGCGCGTGAAGCCGGCGTCCGCCAGCGTCTGCAGGTACGCGGCGTCCACGGAGTCCGGGTTCGCCTCCGTCGTCACCTCGGCGCCGGGTGCAAGGACGAAGGAGTCGGTCACGCCACGCAGCATGCGGACCAGATCGTCCGCCGGTAGCAGGGTCGGTGTGCCTCCCCCGAAGAAGACTGTGGAGACCTGGCGGTCGGGGACGCCCGACGCCTCCAGCACACCGCGGCCGAAGCGGATCTCGGCGACCGCCTCGTCGGCGTAGTCCGACTGTTTCGCGCCGCGCAGTTCCGTCGACGTGTAGGTGTTGAAGTCGCAGTACCCGCAGCGCACCCGGCAGAACGGCACGTGCAGGTACACCCCGAAGGCGCGCTGGTGGGCACCGACGACCGCCGTCTCCGGAAGCAGCCCGTCGGCCGGCGCCGGATCGGCGAGGGGAAGCGCGCTCGGCACGATCCGTCGCTCAGAGGCCGCGCGACGGCAGGAGTGCGCGCAGGTAGGCGTCGTTCATGGTCTTCCGACGGCGCTTCGAGCCGACCAGCTTCGCGGCACCCTTCGTCGGGCGGAAGAAGGAGCGCACCACGATCCAGACGGAGTCGTCCTCTCGCTGTTCGATCGTGAAGGACTGCTCACCGCTCTCGGGGTCGCCGTCCATCGTGCCGATGGCCAGGCTGACGTGCCCCGGCTCCTCCGTCACGGAGATGACGCGATGCGGGCCGACGAGCGGCTCTCCACCGACGGAGCCCGCGAACACGACCGTCGTACCCGGCGTGATGAACGGTGTGCCGTCCTCGGCGAACCGCTGCTCCTCGTGCGTCTCGATCGGCTCCAGCGGGGTGCCGTCCTCCGCGAAGGCGATGCCGCCGTACTGCACACCCGTCCCCGGGTGCACGTCGGTGATCTCGACACCGCTCGACCGGTGGAGTCCCCAGGTGAGCAGCGCGCTGGTCGCCAGAGCGAAGCGCTCCTCACCGCTGCCGAGTCGGAACTCGTCCTCCGAGGGGACGTAGCCCTCCGGCGGGTACTGCATGAGGTCGCTGCGCTGGGTCGCGCCGACCGCCGCGTAGTCGACGGCTTCGTCCTCGAACGAGCTGCGTCGCGCGGTCACTTCTTGTCCTTCGTCTCGACGTCCCCGGAGAGCGCCGCGATGAACGCCTCCTGGGGCACCTCGACCTTGCCGACCATCTTCATGCGCTTCTTGCCCTCCTTCTGCTTCTCGAGGAGCTTCCGCTTGCGGGTGATGTCACCGCCGTAGCACTTGGCCAGCACGTCCTTGCGCATCGCGCGGACGGACTCGCGGGCGATGATACGCGCACCGATGGCCGCCTGGATCGGGACCTCGAACTGCTGGCGAGGGATGAGCTTCTTCAGCCTCTCGGTCATGAGCACGCCGTAGGCGTAGGCCTTCTCGCGGTGCACGATGGCACTGAAGGCGTCGACCTGGTCGCCCTGGAGGAGGATGTCGACCTTCACGAGATCCGCAGCCTGCTGGCCCGAAGGCTCGTAGTCGAGCGAGGCGTACCCCTGCGTGCGGCTCTTCAGGTGGTCGAAGAAGTCGAAGACGATCTCGCCGAGCGGCATCGTGTATCGGAGTTCGACGCGGTCCTCGCCCAGGTACTCCATGCCGAGGAGCGCGCCACGGCGGCTCTGGCAGAGTTCCATGATGGTGCCGACGTAGTCCTTCGGCGCGAGGATGCCGACCTTCACCATGGGCTCGGAGACCTCGAGGATCTTGCCCGACGGGAACTCGCTCGGGTTCGTGACCGTGACGACCTGCTTGTCCTCGGTCTTCACCTCGTAGGTCACCGACGGGGCTGTCGCGATGAGGTCGAGGTCGAACTCGCGCTGGAGCCGCTCGGTGACGATCTCCAGGTGCAGCAGGCCGAGGAAGCCGACGCGGAAGCCGAAGCCGAGGGCGACCGAGGTCTCCGGCTCGTAGTTCAGTGAGGCGTCGGAGAGCTTCAACTTGTCGAGCGCGTCGCGCAGGATCGGGTAGTCGCTGCCGTCGATCGGGTACAGACCGGAGAACACCATCGGCTTCGGATCCGTGTAGCCGGGCAGGGCGTTCGTCGCCGGCTTGACCGCGGTGGTGACGGTGTCACCGACCTTCGACTGCCGGACGTCCTTCACGCCGGTGATGAGGTAGCCGACCTCGCCGACGCCCAGCCCCTTCGTGGGCGTCGGCTCCGGTGAGCTGACGCCGATCTCGAGGAGGTCGTGAACGGCGCGGGTCGACATCATCTGGATGCGCTCGCGCGGGCTCAGCTGGCCGTCGATCATCCGGACGTAGGTCACGACGCCGCGGTAGGTGTCGTAGACGGAGTCGAAGATCATCGCGCGCGTCGGTGCGTCCGGGTCGCCGGTGGGGTTCGGGATGCGGCCGACCACCCGGTCGAGGAGTTCTTCGACGCCCATGCCCGTCTTGCCGGAGACGCGCAACACGTCCTCCGGTCGGCCACCGATGAGGCTGGCGAGTTCCTTGGCGTACTTGTCGGGGTCGGCGGCCGGCAGGTCGATCTTGTTGAGCACCGGGATGATCTCGAGGTCGTTCTCGAGCGCCAGGTAGAGGTTCGCGAGCGTCTGCGCCTCGATGCCCTGCGCGGCGTCGACGAGGAGGATCGCGCCCTCGCACGCGGCGAGCGACCTGGAGACCTCGTAGGTGAAGTCGACGTGGCCGGGGGTGTCGATCATGTTGAGCGCGAAGGTCTCACCGTTCAACGACCACGGCATGCGGACGGCCTGGCTCTTGATCGTGATGCCGCGCTCGCGTTCGATGTCCATGCGGTCGAGGTACTGCGCCCGCATGTCGCGGTCCGACACCACACCCGTGATCTGCAGCATGCGGTCCGCCAGCGTCGACTTACCGTGGTCGATGTGGGCGATGATGCAGAAGTTCCGGATGAACGCCGGGTCGGTCGATGCCGGCTCGAGGGCCTTCACTGCTTGGGGGCTCACGCGTTCCTCGGGGTCAGGGGTGGAATCGGGCAACCCTCATTGTCCCACGGCGGGGAGCACCCGCGCTGCGGTACCCTGGATTGCCAGAACTCGGCCTGACTGGTAATGTTGCCTGTTGGCTTGCGTGTGAGTTGAGACCACACGAGAACTCGCTTGAAGACGCCCTCTTCCGTCCGACGGCACCGAACATCATTTCCTCGAACCGAAAGTTGACCCAACGTGGCAAACATCAAGTCGCAGATCAAGCGCATCGGCACCAACAAGAAGGCCAACGAGCGCAACAAGGCCGTCAAGAGCCAGCTGAAGACCGCCATCCGCGCCACGCGCGAGGCCGTCGTCGCCGGCGACAAGGCTCAGGCCGAGTCCGCTCTCAAGCTCGCCGCGAAGAAGCTCGACAAGGCCGTGAGCAAGGGCGTCATCCACCAGAACCAGGCAGCGAACCGCAAGTCGGCCATCGCCAAGCAGGTCAACGCGCTCTAAGCGACACCAGCTGCAAGGCCCCGGCGTTCTTCGGAACGTGCGGGGCCTTTCGCGTTCCTGGCCGCACCCATCGAACCGGCACCGGTCACTGGAGTCGGCCCGGTCGTTGGAATCGGCACCGGTCGCTGCAGCCGGCCCCGGTCCCTGCAGCCAGTGCCGGTCCCTGCAGCCAGTGCCGGTCCCTGAGCTTGTCGAAGGGCAGCCCGATCGACGACGGGTCGGGTCGACCGGTTACCGCGCTGCCGGATCGACGCCGCGCGCTGCGATGACGCCGACGAGGCGCTCGAGCGCGAACACCGGGTCGCGGGTCGCGCCCTTCACTCCGGCGTCGGTCTCGGCGAGCATCTGCACGACGCGGCCGATACCCGCGTCCGTCCACCCGGACAGGTCTCGGCGGGCTCGGTCGACCTGCCAGGGGGCCAGGCCGAACTGCTGTGCGATCTGGCCGGAGCCACCGCGGGCCGACGACACCTTGGCCATCGTGCGGATCTTCATCGCGAACGCGGCCACGATCGGAACGGGGTCCGCGCCGGAGTCGAGGGCCTGCCGGAGCGCGAGCAGGGCTTCACCGTGGCGCCCGCCGATAGCGGCGTCCGCCACGTCGAAGGCGCTCGTCTCCACGCGGCCGCCGTAGTACTTGTCCACCGTCTGCTCGGTGATCTCCGCCGACGCGTCGGCCATGAGTTGGCTGCACGCCGCGGCGAGCTCGGCGAGGTCGTCGGAGAACGCCCCGACGAGCGCGCGCAACGCCTGTGGGGTGATCCGCCTGCCAGCCGCTTTGAACTCCGCCGCGGCGAAGTCCGCTTTGTCGCTGTCGCGCTTGAGCTCGGTGCAGACGATCTCCACACCGCCTCCGGTACCGGAACGGATCGCGTCGAGCAGCTTCTTACCCCGCACGCCGCCGTTGTGCCGCAGCACGAGGTACGCGCCCTCCGGTGGTGCCTCGAGGTAGCGGATGGCCTCGGTGAGGAACTGGTCGGAGCACTTCTCGACCTGGCTGACGCGGACGAGCCGCGGCTCGCCGAACAAGGAGGGACTCGCGACCGTGAGGAGTTCCCCCGGCGCATAACTGTCGGCGGCGACGTCGTTCACCTCGAGGGAGGGGTCCTCTGAGACGAGGAAGTCACGCAAGCGGCGGATGGCGCGTTCGGCCAGGAACGACTCGGTGCCGGAGACGAGCACGATCGGGGCCGGCCGGATCTCCGACCAACCGAGCTGGGGGATCGCTGCGGAGGCCTTGGCGGCCGTCTTGGCCTTGCCGCGACCGGCAGAACGTGGTGCAGCCACAGCGGCTCCTCTCGACCGTCCGAGTCTACCGGCGGCCGCCGACGCCGGTCGGGTCGGCGGCCCCGGCACGTTCCGACCAGACCCGGAACGCTCCGGCCTCCCCCGGTCCGAGCAGGATCGTGCCCGACTCGTCCGTCCGCAGGATCTCTGCGCCCGTGCCCTCGTAGAGGTCCAAGGCGGAACGCGTCGGGTGCCCGTAGCCGTTGTCGGCACCGACCGACACGAGCGCCACCCCCGCTGCGATCGCCCGGGCGAGACGCTCGCTCTGATCGGCCGACCCGTGATGGGAGACCTTGACGACGTCGATCGGCTGTCCGAGGGTGTGTCGACCGAGGAGACGTTCCTGTGCCTCGGCACCGAGATCGCCCAGCAGCAGGACCGTGGCGGCCGAGAGGTCGAACCGGACCACCACACTCGCGTCGTTACCCGGCTCGATGCCACCGGCCACAGGGTCCGGCCACAGCACCCGCCACGGTGCGCCGGTCTGCGGATCGCCGAGGAGTCCCTGGTCGCCGGCCGCCGCCTGCCGGACGTCCGTGCCGGCGTCTCGCAGGGCCCGTCCGATGCGCTCGTCGGCGGGATCGCCCACCGGCCCGACGAGGGCGTGGTCGACCAGGCCGACGACGGCCTCGAGCCCGCCGACGTGGTCGAGGTCGTAGTGCGTGAGGACGAGCAGATCGATCCGTGTGACGCCCAGTCCGTCGAGGCAGGACCGGAGCGGCTCCGGGTCCGGTCCCACGTCGACCAGCGCGGTGGAACCACCCTGTCGGAGCAGCACGGCGTCGCCCTGTCCGACGTCGCAGGCCGCGACCATCCAGTCACCTGGGCGGTGCAAGGCGGTGCCGAGACCGACCCCCACCGTTCGACCGCACAACACGACCAGTGACACCACCACCACCATGACGACCGCCCTCCTCCATCGGGCCGGAAGCTCGCGCCCACGCAGGAGGAGGAGGGCGATGAGCAACGTCGGGATCGTGACGAGCACGACGCCCAGGGGTCCCTCCGGCCACGGGACGCGGGCGGCGGGGATCCCCGCGAACCACCGTGCGACCGCGGCGATCCAGCTCGCCGGTACCCACCCGAGCCAGGCGACCGACAGCGCGAGCGGCGTCGACACCGGAGCGAGGAGGCAGGCGAGGAGCCCGAGCAACGTGGCCGGTGCGGCCGCCGGACCGGCCAGTAGGTTGGCCGGGACACCGCCGAGTTGGATGCTCGGATCCAGCAGGACGAGCATCGGCTGGCAGGCGAGTTGCGCGGCTGCCGGGATCGCGATCAGGGCCGCGATCCGTCGCGGCAGCCAGCGGGCGAGGAGGTCCGTGAGTGGACCGCTGAGCAGCAGGAGCCCGCCGGTCGCGAGCACCGACAGGCCGAATCCGTACTGCCCTGCCAACCACGGATCGTTCACGAGCAGCACGATCACGGCGAGGGCCAGTGCGGCGAGGCCCCTGAGCGGTCGTCCGAAGCCGCCCATGAGCAGGACGAACGCGGCCATGAGCGCGGCCCGCTGCACGCTCGGCTGCGGCGTCACGAGGACCACGAACGCCGTGAGCGCGAGGAGCGCGCAGGTGATCCTGAGCGCCCGTCCTCCGCCGACCGCCGCGACCGCCGAGCTGATCAACCAGACGATGACGGCGCAGTTCGCGCCGGACACGGCTGTCAGATGGGACAGGGAACTCTGCTGCATCCAGCCGGTCACCTCGTCGCCGACCTTGCTGACGTCGCCGATGGCGAGACCGGGTAGGAGCTCACCACCCGGCCCGGGAAGCGAGCCGGCGAGCTCGATGAGCCCGGACCGGAGCGACGTCGACCAGCGGAGAGCAGCGGGGGTCTCCTCCAGCCGTGTCGGCGGTTCGCGCACGAACACCAACGCAGCGCGCGCATCGCCGGGAGCGTTCCATCGCAACGCTCCCCTGATCCGCCACCGCTCTCCGACCCGCGGAGACCGTTCCGCATCAGCCGGCGCGAACACCAGGACGGGTACTGAGAACCCCTGCAGCACCCGTCCGTGCGACACCGACACGAGGTCGGCGGCGAACCGGACTGACGACCCCGTGGTGGCAGTACCCGACGGGACCGCGTCAGCGGTCACCATGACCTCGGCGCTCACCTGGGCGGACCCGAGCGCCTGCAACGCCGTCGGCTTGCGGTCGGGCGCGTGCGCGGCGACGGAGGCGGCGACGAGGCCGAGCGTCGCCGCGCAACACGCTCCCAGCAGGAGCATCGTCGCCCTGTTCGGCCCCGCGCCGTCGGCATGAGCCGCGGCCTCGGCTCCACGCCGCTGGATCCACACGGCGCAGATGAGGCAGAGCGTCGCGGTCAGGAAGGCGACCAGTGCCGTGCCCCATGCCGCGCCGGGCATCCCACAGCAGATCGCGGCCCCGATCCACGTGACCACCGCGGGGACGAGCATCCGCGGCCACGGCGACGCGGCACCATTCCGCTCACCCACGGGTCAGTGACCGCGGGTGGCGTCAGACGGTGGCCGCAGCACGCAACCCCTCCAGCGTCTTCGTCCCGATGCCCTCCACCGCACTCAGATCGTCGAGTGTCGCGAACGGACCGTTGGCCTCGCGCCAGGCCACGATCCGCTCCGCCAGTGCTTCACCGATGCGCGGAAGCGCGGTCAGCTCAGAGGCCGAGGCGGAGTTCACATTGACGAGTTGCCCACCGGACGGGCTCGCAGCGCCCGCACCGTTCGCGGCTCCCCCGGCCGACGTCTCGCCGACAACGGGCACGTACAACTGTTCCCCGTCGTTCACGAACCGCGCGAGGTTGACCGCGGTCGTGTCGGCGTCCGGCAGGAGCCCACCGGCGGACGCCACGGCGTCGAAGGCACGAGAACCACCCGGAAGCCGATAGACGCCGGGAGCGGCGACGGCTCCGAGCACGTGGACGTAGAGTTCACCGGGGGTGGCCGTCGACGGAGCCGTGACGCCGGGCGAGGACGCGGGCGCCGAGCCGGTGTCGGCCGACAGCTCCGCGCCGCCGACGGTCCGGACCGCGCCACCCGAACTGAGCGTCGACACCACGATCGCGACGACGAGGGCCGCGATCACCAGGACGACGGCGGCTCCGGCTCGGAACTCGGGCCGTGGTCGTCGTCGGAGGCGTGCAAGCACCGATGAACGCACGGACGGCATCTGCGGGGATGCGGGAGCCTGATCGCTGGTCATCCTCGAACGCTACGAGTCGGGGCACACCTCCCCCGTCGCTCGCCCTCGCTCCGCGCCTGGAGCGCACCGTCGAGGTCCTTGTGGAGCGGGCTCGGGGCGAGCCGAGAGACCCGCCCCGAACCGCGTCAGCCCTTCGTGGCGATGCTCACCACGCGCGGGGCACGCACCACGACGTTGACGATCTCGCGGTCACCCACGGAACGCTGCACGGCCGCACTGGCGCGAGCGAGCTGCTCGAGCTCCTCGCCGGAGATCTTCGGCGACACCTCGAGGCGGTCGCGGACCTTACCGTCGACCTGGACGACAGCCGTCACCTGATCCTCGACGAGGAGCGACCGGTCGGCCTTCCGCCACGGAACCAGCGAGACGGACGGCTGGTACCCGAGCTTCGCCCACATGTCCTCCGCGGTGAACGGCGCGAACAGGTCGAGCGCCATGGCGGTCACCTCCGCGGATTCGCGCACGGCAGGGTCGCCGGCACCGGGGCCGCCGTCGATCGCCTTGCGGGTCGCGTTCACGAGCTCCATGAGCCGAGCGACGACGACGTTGAACTTACCGGCCTCGATGAGCCCAGGAGCCTCGGCCAGGAAGTGGTGCGTCAGCTTGCGCAGCTTCTCGTCGCCGTCCTTCCACGCCACGTCGGGCGAGCTGGTGACGTCGTGCGCCACGCGCCATGCGCGTGCCAGGAACTTCGCCGAACCCGCGGGTGAGACGTCGGCCCAGTCGATGTCGTCCTCCGGAGGTCCGGCGAACGCCATCGTGACCCGCAGTGCGTCGGCGCCGTAGGACCGCAGCTCCTGCGCGAACTCCACGAGGTTGCCCTTGCTCTTGCTCATTTTGGAGCCGTCGAGGATGACCATGCCCTGGTTGAGCAGGGCGCTGAAGGGCTCGGTGAAGCCCACCTTGCCGAGGTCGAAGAGGACCTTCGTGATGAACCGCGAGTACAGCAGGTGGAGGATGGCGTGCTCGACACCGCCCACGTACTGGTCGACCGGAGCCCACTTGTCGGCTTCCTTGGGGTCGAACGCGATCTCGTCCGAGGTCGGGTTGAGGAACCGCAGGAAGTACCAGGAGCTGTCGACGAAGGTGTCCATCGTGTCGGAGTCCCGCTTCGCAGGCTTTCCGCACGACGGGCAGTCCACGTTGATCCAGTCCTCCGCCGCGGCGAGCGGGCTCATGCCCTTCGGACGCAGGTCGAGCCCGGCGGCGTCCGGCAGACGCACCGGCAGCTGGTCTTCGGGCACCGGCACCTCACCGCAGGCCTCGCAGTGGATGATCGGGATCGGCGTCCCCCAGTAGCGCTGCCGGGAGATCAACCAGTCGCGCAGCCGGTAGTTCTTCGTCTTCGCGCCGAGACCGCTCGACGCGAGCGCGGCCGTGACCTTCGGGATCGCGTTCGACTTGCTCAGGCCGTCGAAGGGGCCGGAGTTCGTCAGGCGTCCCTCGCCGGTGAGTGCGACGCCGGTCTTCGCGGGGTCGATCGACGGCAGGTCCTCCGGCAGTTCACCGTCGACGATGATCGGGATGGCACCCGTCACGGGCTGGGTGGTGTCCACCACGACGCGCACGGGCAGGTCGAAGGCGCGGGCGAAGTCGAGGTCGCGCTGGTCGTGCGCGGGAACCGCCATGATCGCCCCGTGTCCGTAGTCGGCCAGGACGTAGTCGGCGGCCCAGATCGGCAGACGCTCCCCGCTCAGCGGGTTGACGGCGTACCGCTCGAGGAAGACGCCGGTCTTCTGCCGGTCGGTCGCCAGGCGGGCGATCTCGCTCTCACCCTTGACGCTGTCGAGGTAGGACTGGAACCGTCCCTTGACCTCGTCGGAGGCGTCGGCGACCAGCTCAGCGGCCAACTCCGAGTCGGGTGCGACGACCATGAACGTCACGCCGTACAGGGTGTCGGGGCGCGTCGTGTACACGGACACCGGTTCGTCGCGGCCTTCGATGCTGAACGCGACGTCGGCACCGTTCGACCGGCCGATCCAGTTCCGCTGCATGCTGAGGACCTTGGACGGCCAGGTGCCCTCGAGCTGGTTGAGGTCGTCGATCAGGCGGTCGGCGTAGTCGGTGATGCGGAAGTACCACTGGGTGAGCTTCTTCTTCGTCACCTCGGCGCCGCACCGCTCGCAGTGGCCGTCGACGACCTGCTCGTTGGCGAGCACCGTCTGGTCGTTCGGGCACCAGTTGACCGGGCTCGCCTTGCGGTAGGCGAGGCCCTTCTCGAACAGCTGGAGGAACAGCCACTGGTTCCAGCGGTAGTACTCCGGGTCGCTGGTGTGCAGCTCACGGTCCCAATCGAACGACGGGCCGTACTGGCGGAAACTCGCCTTCTGCTGGGCGATGTTGGCGTAGGTCCACTCGCGCGGGTCGACCCCGCGCTGGATCGCCGCGTTCTCAGCGGGGAGCCCGAAGGAGTCCCAACCGATCGGGTGCAGCACGTTGAAGCCCTGGTGACGCCAGTAGCGCGCCACGATGTCGCCGAAGCCGAAGGCCTCCGCGTGGCCCATGTGGAGGTCGCCGGAGGGGTAGGGGAACATGTCGAGGACGTACTTCCGGGGACGCTTGTCGGCCGGATCGGCGGTGGCGAAGGGCTTCAGCTCGTCCCAGACGGGAAGCCACTTCTCCTGGATCGCCTGGAAGTCGTACCGCTCGCCGTCGCGGCGGTCCTCGGGGTTGCGCTCGTCTGACACGTCACTCTCAATCACTGCAGGTGCTGGGGTGGAACCCGTGGGTCGCTCGCACGGCGCTCGGCCGCAGGATGGTCGGGTTGGAGCGCGCGGCGGCGCTCCGTCCAACGGTCAAGCCTACCGGGATTCCGGCCCCGGCCGCCCGACGCCGAGAGCGCGCAGCGGAGCGGCAGCCTTGGTCCAGGTCTCCTCCAGCTCCTCCTCGGGAACGGACAGCGCCGTGATACCGCCACCGGTGCCGACCGATGCGCCGTGCGGATCGATGACGATGGAGCGGATGACCATCGCCAGATCCAGCGATCCGTCCGCGGCCAGCAGCCCGAAGGCCCCTGCGTACACGCCGCGTGGTCCCGCTTCGAGGTCGTGGAGCAGTTCCATGGCTCGCCGCTTGGGCGCGCCCGTCATGGAGCCGGCCGGGAACGCGGCCTCGACGACGTCGAGCGCGTCGAGCCCAGCCCGGAGTCGGCCCTCGACGGTGCTCACCAGCTGATGCACCTGCGGGTAGCTCTCCACCTGATGGAGGGCGGTGACCGCGACCGTACCGAGCTCGCACACCCGGGAGAGGTCGTTGCGCATCAGGTCGACGATCATGAGGTTCTCCGCCCGCTCCTTCGGACTGGCGAGGAGCTCCGCGCGTTGCCGCGCGTCGGCCGCGGGGTCCGCCTCGCGCGGACGTGTCCCCTTGATCGGTCTGGTCCGCACCCGGCCGTCCGCGGATACGTCGAGGAACTGCTCCGGCGAGGAACTCGCGAGGGACAGCTGCCCGAAGCGGAGGAGACCGCCGTGGTGGGTCGGGCTCATCTCCCGGAGACGGAGGTAGGCGGCGAGCGGATCGTGGACGCCGTCGACCCGGAGGGTGTTCGTCAGGCAGAGCTGGTAGGCGTCGCCGCGCCTGATGTGCTCCTGGCAGGCCTCGACGAGCCGGACGTACGCGCGGTCCACGTGGCGCGGCAGGCAGACCCCGCCGGCCTCCGGCACCCTCGGCGGCAACGGCGACCGGTCCTGTGCGCGCTCCGCCGCCCACGCGAGCCACTCGGGATCCGCCGAGGAGACGGTCACCGTCCGTGCCGCATGGTCGAACCGCACCTGGTCGTCGAGACGCAGCATCAGCGCAGCGGGCAGGGAGGTCTCCCGAGCCGGTGCGCCGACGAGTCCGGCCCCGAACTCGTAGCCGAACCACCCCACCCAGTCGCCCGGATCCCCTGGCACGTCTGCACGGAGCGCGCGCAGGGAATCGAAGAGCGAACCGCGACGGAGGGTCGACCGCGACGCGACACTCACGTGTTCCACCGTGCCGAGCACCGCATCGGCGACGAGCCGCTCCGTGCCTCTGCCCATCAGGCTGACGCCCGTCTCGGCCCCCTGCCCTGAGTCCAACCAGCACGCCCACGGTTCGTCTCCGAACACCCGGCGGAAGACGTCCTCCGGCTCACACCAGCTCGGCAGCACGAGCTGTCGGCGCCCCCGGGACGACGGCATCACCCGAACGTCGCCAGCGGCGGGGCGACGATCCGGAGTCGGTCGGTCACCAGCGCTGCCGGTACCGGGGTGTGGGAGATCACGACGACGGCGCGGCCGTCCGAACCCGCGGCACCGAGCAGGTCCTCCAGGAGCGCGTTCGCCCGTTCGGGATCGACGTTGGCCGTCGGCTCGTCGAGGACGAGCACGGGGAACTCGCGGAGCAGCGCCCGAGCGAGGGCGATCCGTTGCGCCTGTCCCCCCGACACGAGCGCCCCCTGTTCCCCGACCGGTCGGTCGAGTCCGCCGCGCTCCGCCAGCCAGGACGAGAGCCCGACCCGCTCCAACACCGCTTCGAGCGCTGCATCATCGGCTGTGTCGCGGGCGAAGAGCAGGTTCTGGCGGATGTCGGCGTCGAACAGGAACGGTCGTTGTTCGACGAGGCCGACCGTCTCACGGAGCGTGTCCGCTCGGATCTCGCGGGCCTCCACACCGCCGACGCGATACCGGCCCTCGTACTCGAGGAAGCGGACGAGCACATGAGCGAGCGTGGTCTTCCCCGCGCCGCTGTCGCCCTCGACGAGGAGGCGGTCCCCCGCCGACAGCCGGAAGCTGATCGGGGCGAGGGCGGGCCGCGCATCGCCTGGCCAGCGCGCGCTCAAGTGCTCGACCTCGAGCAGGACCCCGTCGGACACCGGCAGCTCGGCGACGCCGGCATCCTCGTCCGGGATCTCCGCGGGGCGGGTGCTCGGGACCGCGTCCGCCACCCGTTCAGCGCTCGCGACCGCCTCGCGCCAGGCGCCGAACGCGAGGGGCACCATCGAACAGACCTCGAACACGGCGAGCGGGACGAGCACGACCACCGTGAGCGCGGGTCCGCCGATCGCGCCGAGGGCCGGCATGCCCGCCCACAACGCAGCGACGACGGCCGAGCCCGAGGCGAGCGCCAGCACGGCCCCGGCCACGCCGGCTCCGGCCGCCCGCCGGACCATCGCCCGCGTCAGCGCGGCGTCCGCCTGCTCGATCCTGGCCCGTGCGGCCCCCACGGCGCCGTAGGCAGTCAACACGTCCAAGCCGGTGACGAGGTCCAGGAGCGCTTCCGACAGCGCGCCGCGCAGCGGGGCGAGGTCGCGTTCGGCTCGCGCGGCCACACGACTGACCAGCAGCCACGACACGAGGAACGCGGCGATGAGGCACACCGCCAGGGCGATCCCCGCGGCGGGGAGCAGCGCGGTCGTCAGGATCACCGCGGCGCCGGCGATGACCCCCGACACCACGAGCGGTTGGACGACCCGCAACGGCACGTTCTGCAGCTCGTCCACGTCGGTCACGAGTCGCGTGAGGAGATCCCCTCGCCCGGTGACCTGCAGGCCGTCCGGAGCCACGGGGATGACCCGCTCGATCATTCCGGCGCGCAACTGCGACAACTGGCGGAAGGCCGCATCGTGACTGAGCAGTCGTTCGAGGTACCGGAACGACGCCCTGGCGAGGGCGAACGCGCGGACGCCGACGACGGCGACGCCGAGCTCGACGATGGACGGTTGCTCGGCAGCTTTGGTGATGAGGAACGCACTGGAGGCGAGCAGGGCGACGGCCGCTCCGGCGGAGAGGATGCCGGCGAGGAGCCCTGGGAGGAAGCTTCGCGCCGGCGGTTGCGCCAGGCGGATGATCTGCTTCACGCGGTCATCCATGGAGCACCGCCGGCTCATCCTGGGTGCGCGAGGCACGCACGGGGATCTCCAACACGGCGTCAGCGCGTTGGCTGATCATGGGGCGGTGGGTGATGACGATGACCACCGCTCCGGCGTCGGCGGCCTCACGCGCGGCGTCGATCACGAGCGCCTCGGACGCGGAGTCGAGCGCCGAGCTCGGCTCGTCGAGGAGTAGGACAGGCGTCCCGGCGTCGGCTGGGGTGCGCGCCAGACGATACAGCGCCCGCGCGATCGCGATCCGCTGCGCCTGCCCACCGCTGACCCCGTCGCCGACCGCGCCGATCGGGTGCTCGAGCGGGAGCGCGGCCAATCCGACCTTCGAGAGCGACCCGGCGATGAGCCCGTCGTCGGGCGTCTCGTCGCCGAGCGCCACGTTGTCGCGGACGGTTCCCGCGATGAGGGCGGGGCGTTGGCCTGCCCAGGACAACCAACGTCGGCCCGCGGGCGTCGGCGCCACCTCGACGCCGTCATGCCGGATCGTTCCGCCGACCTCGACGAAGCCGAGGATCGCCGAAGCCATGCTCGTCTTCCCCGCGCCGCTGGGCCCGACGACCGCGGTCATCGTCCCGGCGGGGAAGGAGGCGTCGAGTGCGTCGAGCACCACCTGGTCGCCGTACCGGACGCCCAGCCCGTGGAGCACGAGGCCCGGGGCCGATTCCATCCGGCGACCCGCCGTCGACACCGACCGCGCGGGCCCGCTCGGGGTGGCGTGCGTGGACAGCACCGCCGCCTCGTCGAGGATCTCGAAGACCTCTGCGGCCGCGGTGACCCCCTCCGCCGCGGCATGGTAGTTCGCGCCGACGTTCCGCAGCGGCAGGAAGGCCTCCGGGGCGAGGATGAGGACGAAGAGCCCGGTGCCGAGGAGCAGCGAGCCGTCGAGGAGCCTGAGCCCGATGCCGACGGCCACGACGGCGACGGCGAGACTGGAGAGCAGTTCGAGGGCGAACCCGCTCATGAATGAGAACCGCAGCACCTTCATGGTCTCGATGCGGTACTCCTCCGTCACCGACCGGACCCGTGCCACCTGTCGATGCTGCCGACCGAAGAGCTTCAGGGTCGCCATGCCGGCGACGAGTTCGAGGAATCCGCGCGACAGGTGCGCCAGGGTGTCCCACTGGCGTCGTTGTACCGCCTGCGTAGCGAACCCGATGAGGATCATGAAGACGGGGATGAGCGGAAGGGTCACGACGACCGTGATCCCGCTGATCGGATCCTGCAGGAAGATGACCACTGCGATGATCGGCATCGCGATGGCGGTGAGGATGAGCTGCGGCACGTATCGGCCGAAGTACGCGTCCAGCGCGTCCAAGCCACGGCCCGCCACCGTGGTGAGCGCCGCTGAGTTCCGCCGGGAGACCCAGCCGGGACCGAGCGTCTCGAACGCTCCGACGAGGGCGCGCCGCAACTCGCTCCGGACCACTGCGGAGCCGCGGGCGTTCACGGCGTCCGCAGCCAGGACCGATGCCGACCGGAGGACCACGATGCCGATCAGCAGCCACAGCGACGGCAGCAGCTCGTCGATCGGATCGCCGGCGATCGAGCGGGACACCAGCTGGGCGACGAACCAGGCGAAGCCGAGCGTGCACGCGGTCTGCACGAGGGCGATGACCGCGCCGAGGGCCAGGACCGACCTGGCTCCCCGGGCATAGCGGAGCAGTCGCGGATCGAGGGGGCGCACGATGACAGGTTAGTGCGCGGCCGCTTCGATGTGCTGACGGGTGATGCGCTTCCGGAACACCCAGTAGGTCCACCCCTGGTAGGCGAGGATGAGCGGGAGGAAGATCAGGGCCGTCCAGGACATCACCGTGAGCGTGTACTCCGTGGAGGACGCGTTCGCGATCGTCAGGCTGTTCGCGGGGTCGTTGCTCGCCGGCATGACGGCGGGGAACAGCGCGGTGAAGAGGGTCAGGACCGCAGCGGCGACCGTCACCGCCATGAGCGCGAAGGCTCGTCCCTCGAGCCCGCGGCTGTTCGCGAACCAGGCGCTGATGAGCGACACCGCGGCGACCGCCGCGAGGATGAGGACCGGCAGTGAGAAGTGCGCGAGGACGGTCCATCCGAGGAACGAGGCGGCCAACACGATCGCGACGAGCCCCGCACGGCTTGCGAGGCGACGAGCGCGTTCCCGGATCTCACCCTCGGTCTTCAGCGAGGCGAAGACGGCCCCGTGTGCGAAGAAGAGCACCAACGTGGTGAGCCCACCGAGGATCCCGTACGGGTTCAGCAGGGTGAAGAGGGTGCCGGTGAAGTTGTGGTCGGCGTCGAGCGGCACGCCCTGGATGATGTTCGCGAACGCGACACCCCAGAGGAAGGCCGGGAGCGCCGATCCCACGATGATCATGAGGTCGAACCGCCGCTTCCAGGACGCCTCGGGACGTTGGTGCCGGTATTCGAACGACACCCCGCGGACGATGAGGGCGAGGAGGATGAACAGCAACGGGAGGTAGAACCCGCTGAACAGGGTCGCGTACCACTCCGGGAAGGCAGCGAAGAGGCTCGCGCCGGCGACGATCAGCCAGGTCTCGTTCAGATCCCAGACCGGCCCGATGGTGTTGATGAGCATCCGGCGGTCGGTCTCGTCCTTCCCGAGGAAGGGGATCGTCATCCCGACGCCGAAGTCGAACCCGTCGAGCACGAAGTAACCGACGAACAGTGCGGCGATGATCCAGAACCAGAGAATCGTGAGGTCCATGATGCGCTCCTAGTAGACCGTGGTTGCCGGGGCAGCGGGCTTCTGCACGCCGTCGTCGTCGGGTGGCGACATCTCGATGGCGTCCGGCCCGGCGATGATGGTCTTCTTCAACAGGCCGAACTCGACGACCAGCAGGGTGCCGTAGACGACGGTGAAGGCGATGAGCGAGATCAGCACGTCGAGACCGGTGGTGTTCGGCGAGACGGCGTCCTCGGTCTTCAGCAGGCTGAAGACGATCCAGGGCTGACGGCCCATCTCGGTGAAGACCCAGCCCATCGTCATCGCGAGGAACGGCATCGGCACAGCCCAGACGGCGACCCGCCACATCCAGCGCTTCGGCTCGCGGCCCTTCCGGGTGAACCAGAGGCCGGCGGCCGCCACGAGCATCGACGCGAGCCCGAGGCCGATCATCCAGCGGAAGGCCCAATAGGTGACCCAGATGACCGGTGAGTAGTCACCGGGGCCGTAGAGCTGCGTGTACTGCGCCTGCAGGTCGTTGATGCCTTCCACGGTGCCGTCGAAGGTGTGGGTCGAGAGGAACGAGAGCAGGTACGGGATCCGGATCGAGAAGAGCTCGTGGACGCCGTCCGGGGTGCCGAGCGTGAAGATCGAGAACGAGGCATCCGCGCCGGTCGAGGTGTTGTACATCGCCTCCGCCGCGGCCATCTTCATCGGCTGCGTCTCGACCATCGCCAGGCTGAGCTGGTCTCCCGCGAGCATGGTGGCCCCACCGGCGATCAGCATGCTCCAGGCGCCGACCTTCAGCGCGGGACGCATCATCTCGACATGCTGACCACGGGCCAGGTGCCAAGCGGCTGCGGTGATGATGACGGCGGCCGACACCATGAAGCAGGCGAAGATCGTGTGCGGGAAAGCGGCGAGGGCGACCTTGTTGGTCAGCAGCTCCCAGATGTTGGTGAGTTCGGCTCGACCGCGCTCCTCGTTGATCCGGTAGGCGACCGGATTCTGCATGAAGGCGTTCGCGGCGATGATGAAGTAGGCCGAGAGCACCGTGCCGAGGGCGACGATCCAGATGGTCGCGAGGTGGAGCTTCGGTGAGAGCTTGTCCCAACCGAAGATCCAGAGCCCGATGAACGTGGCCTCGAGGAAGAAGGCGAGCAGACCTTCCAGTGCCAGCGGCGCACCGAAGACGTCGCCGACGAACCGCGAGTAGGTGGACCAGTTCATGCCGAACTGGAACTCCTGCACGATCCCGGTCACGACGCCCATGGCGAAGTTGATGAGGAAGATCTTGCCGAAGAAGCGGGTCAACTGCAGGTAGTGCAGCTTGCCCGTCCGGACCCAGGCGGTCTGGAACCCGGCGACCGTCACCGCCATGCCGATGGTGAGCGGCACGAAGATGAAGTGGTAGACGGTGGTGAGGCCGAACTGCCAACGGGACAGCAGTAGCGGGTCGAGAAGATCGTTCACGATGAACACTCCATGTTCGCGGCATCCAGGGACGGCGGCGCAGGTGCGGCCCGATCGGGGCGGTCATCCCCGTGGCTTCGATCCGTGTCGTCGAACCCCATGGTACACGAAAATCGGCCTGTGGTCAGACCACACATGTCGCCTGTCGTGCACAGGGCTTTCAGAGTCTCAGGCGCCGGTCGAGAGCTAGGCTCTGACCCGTGAACGACGTGCTCGGCTGGCTCCTCGACCTGGTGCAGAGCGTCGACCCCGTCACCCGCACGCTCCTCGCCGGACTCGGCATCATGCTCGAGACCTCCGTGCTCGTGGGCCTCGTCGTCCCAGGCGACACCGTCGTCATCGTGGCCAGCACCGCTGTGGCCGGTCCGGTGCAGTGGATCTCGATGATCCTCGTCGTGATCGCCGGTGCGCTCATCGGCGAATCCGTCGGCTTCGCCCTCGGCCGTTGGTTCGGTCCGCGCATCCGCGCGAGTCGGCTCGGCCGCAGGATCGGGGAACGACACTGGGCCAGGGCCGAGCGGTACCTCGACCGGCGAGGCGGTATCGCGGTGTTCGTCTCGCGGTTCCTCCCCGTGCTCCACTCGCTCATCCCCCTGACCGTCGGTATGAGCACCATGACGTACCGTCGCTTCATCTCGTGGACCCTGCCGGCCTGCGTCATCTGGGCCTCCGCATACGTCTCGGTCGGCGCGGTGGCGGCCGGGAGCTATCGTGAGCTCTCCGAGCGACTCCACTGGGCCGGATACGTCTTCGTCGGCATCATCGTGCTCTTCGCCGTCGTCGTCCTCGTCGTCAAGCGGCTCCTCCAGCGGAGCGAGGAACGGCACATGCTCGACCAGGAGGATCCGGCGTCCCCGGGCGGAGCGTCCACGCCGGAGTGACCCCGCGGTCCGCGGGCCTCGACGGCTGACCGGACGCACCGGCATGACAGACTGAACGGGTGAAGGCACCCGACGATCGTCCAACGGCCTCCTCCGACGCCGCTCAACAGATCCGGCACTTCGCCGCTCGGATGGAGGACGCCATCCAGTTGCGCCGGCAGCGGCGCGCACGGCGGCACGGGCGCGAGGCGGCGATCATCCCCTTCACCGGCTACGGCTCGACGTCGTGGATCCGGGTCCTCGCGCGAGTCGTCCTGGCCGAACCCGGCAAGACCACGGTGAAACCGCAGCAGAAGGTGCGCGGCTGGAAGAGCTTCTTCGCCTTGAGCATCGCGGACCCCACGGTCGAGGTCGAGATCGACGGCAGACGCCACACGGTCACGGGCGATCGCGGCGGCGTGGTGGATGCGGTGGTCCAGGTCTCGCTGACCCCGGGATGGCACACCCTTCGTCTGAGCTCCGAGGGCAGCGACCCCGTCGAGGCCCCCGTCTTCATCGTGGGCGACGACATCGAGTTCGGCATCGTGTCCGACATCGACGACACCGTGATGGTCACTGCGCTCCCCCGCCCGCTGGTCGCGGCATGGAACACCTTCGTCCTGGACGAGCACGCGCGCACCCCGGTACCGGGGATGGCCGTGTTCCTGGAACGGACCGCTCGCGAGCACCCGGGTTCGCCGATCATCTACCTCTCGACGGGTGCCTGGAACGTCGCCCCGACGCTCACCCGCTTCCTGTCGCGCAACCTCTACCCTGCAGGGGCCCTGCTCCTCACCGACTGGGGCCCGACCCACGACCGCTTCTTCCGGAGCGGACGCGAGCACAAGCGGACCAACCTCGACCGGTTCGCCGAGGACTTCCCGCGGCTGCGCTGGCTCCTCGTCGGTGACGACGGGCAGCACGACGAGTCGCTGTACCGCAGTTTCGAGGAGCGTCACCCCGACCGCGTGGCCGCCGTCGCGATCCGTCAGCTCTCCCCCGGTGAGGCGGTGCTGGCCGGCGGTCGCTCGAAGGTCGGTGGACAGCACGAGGGGGCGCCCTGGGTGTACGCCGGGAACGGCGCGGAACTGCTCGACCAGCTCCACGGCAAGCTCTGACGGCGCTCCTCATGTCCGTCGTCCCCGTCCTGCGCACCCGGTCGCGACTCCCGCTGCTCCAGGTGCTGAAGACGGCGCTGGCCGCCATCGCCGCCTGGATCGTCGCTATCTCGATCATCCCGGGCCAACTGCCGGTCTTCGCCGCCATCGCCGCCATCCTCGTGGTCCAGCCGAGCGTCAACCAGTCGTTCGGCAAGGCACTCGAACGGAGCCTCGGGGTGATCACCGGCGTGGTCCTCGCTACCGTGATCGGGAGCATCTTCGGACACTCCGCCTGGATCGTGCTCCTGGCCATCGTCGTCGCCATCCTGCTCGGCTGGGTGCTCCGCCTCGGGCCGGGTTCCGCGAACCAGATCCCGATCAGCGCGATGCTGGTCCTCTCGATCGGCGCCGCCACGCCGGACTACGCCTTCGCTCGTATCATCGAGACCGTCCTCGGTGCCGGGATCGGGCTGCTCGTCAACGTCGTCCTCGTCGCCCCCGTCCTGCTCGCGCCGGCCAGAGCAGCGGTCGGTGCACTCGCGCTCGCCTGCGCCGACACCTTGGACCGCCTCGCGACCGCCCTCACCCGGGCCAACACCGACGCCGAGCTGGCCGCGCTCCTCACGGAAGCCCGCGCGCTCAAGCCGCTGCGGGACCGCGCTATCGCCGCGGTGAAGGAGGGCGACGACAGCCTGTTGCTCAACCCGCGCCGATCGCGGCACCGTGATGAGCTGGACCGTCAACGACTGCTGCTGCGTCGTCTCGAGCCGGTGGTCACACGGACGCTGGGCATGGCGCGCTCGGTGCACGATCACGACGACCCGACCCTGCACGAGGAGCCGACGGTGGCCGACATCGCCGTCGAACTCGGCCGCGCGGCGCACGACCTCCGACTGCTCGTGAACGACCGTGCCACCTCCCGCGAACCCCCGACCGAGACCGCCGAGCTCCCCGCGCTCACCGCACCCCTGGTGATCCACCGACCGCACCCGCAGCACTGGATCCTCATCGGATCGCTCATGGAGGACCTCCGCCGGGTCCGTGACGAGATCGTCGGCGAGCCGACCTGAGCCGACCGGAAACCACGACGGGCCGGTGGAGCGATGCTCCACCGGCCCGTCGACGTCCTGGGACTACGCCTGGTGCGCAGCCTGCAGTTCGATGGTGATCGTGACGTCGTTGCCGAGCAGCACGCCGCCGGTCTCGAGCGCCGCGTTGTAGGTGAGGCCGAAGTCCTCGCGGTTGATCTTGGTGGTCGCGGTCGCGCCGAACTTGTAGTTGCCGTAGGGGTCGGTCGCGAAGCCGCCGAACTCGACGGTGAAGGTGACGGGCTTGGTCACACCCTTGATCGTGAGGTCGCCGTCGACGAGGAAGTCGTCGCCCTTGGCGCGCGCGCCGGTCGAGACGAAGTCGATCGTCGGGTAGGACTCGGCGTCGAAGAAGTCGCCGGTGCGGAGGTGACCGTCGCGGTCGGGCTGGTTCGTGTTGATCGAAGCGACCTCGGCGGACGCGGTGACCTTCGTCTCGAGGGGGTTCTCCGGCGTGACGAACGTCGCGTTGAAGCGCTCGAACTTGCCCTTGACCTTCGAGACCATGATGTGGCGGATGCTGAAGCCAACCTCGCTGTGCGTGGTGTCGACCTCCCAGGTGCCAACCTTGTAGCCGGGAATCGTCAGGGTGTCGGTCATGCGGTACTCCTTGCGTCGATGTGCGGCGCGCTCGCGCCACGTTCTATTCAAACGCAAGGACATCGTGGCTATTCCCACGTGTCCGAGAAATTCTCCTCGACGCCATCAGGACGACATCGGCCGCATCGCGGGAAGGCCCAGCCGGACACGCAACAGGTGGTGTGCCGCCTCGGCGACCACGTCCTCCGAGATCCTTCCCGATCGCACCGCCGCCGCGATGTCGGCGATGAGCACCTCGGGGTCGACCCCCGTCGAGGAGGGGTCCGCGCCCAGGACGTAGAGCAGCATCGTGTTACCGGCCGCCACCGCACGGATCGCGTTCTCCGAAGGGTTCTGGTACTCCGGGAGACCGGTGTGCTGCAACATGAGCATGTCGTCGGTGATCGTCATGCCGGAGAAGCCGAGACCGTCGTGGAGCTTCGCGTGCCAGGCGGACGAGAGCGTCGCCGGCGCCGGATCGACCGCCGAGTAGACGAGATGGCCGAACATGACGACCTCGGCCCCGGCGTCGATGCCGGCCGCGAACGGGACGGCGTCGCTCGCCCTCCACTCCTCGAGCCCCAGCGTCGTGGTGGGGACCGTCGAGTGGGAGTCCCCAGGGGCCTGACCGTGCCCGGGGAAATGCTTGAGCGTACTGAGAACCGCCCCGCGCTCTCCTCGGACCGCCGCGGCGACCCGCGCGGCAGCGGCGTCGGGGGTGGTCCCGAGAGCGCGGTCGTAGATGAACGACGTCGGATCGGCCGTCTCATCGGCGACGATGCCGAAGTTGACGGAACACCCCGCGGCGGCGAGCATGGTCGCGCGCGCCGTGAACGCCGTCTCCGTCGCCTCCGGCGGTTCGGACTTCAGGGTGTCCGCCGCGGCCGCGACGTCCTCGTCGATGCGACGGACGTCGCCACCCTCCTGGTCGATGCCGATGAGCAGGGGCATGGTGGGGTCGGGGCTGAGGGCGTCCGTGACCGCGGGCAACCCGACGAGTCCCGGCACGTTGTCGCCCATGAGGATGAAGCCGCCCGGTCGGTAGCGCTCGACGAAGGCTCGGAGCGCAGCGGGATCGGTGCCCGGCGTGTGCAGCATCAACATGGAGGCGATGCGCTGCTCGAGCGTCATCGAGGCCAGTTCCGCCGCCGCGCGCAGTTCCGCGGCGCCTGGCCCGGTGGCCAGCGGACGCCCCGACCGTTCGGGCGCAGGCGGGCCGGTGCATGCGGACAGGCCGAGCATCGCACCGACCGCCACCGAGGCGCCGGTGACGAGGAAGCGTCGCCGTCCCATCTGCACCGGGCGAGTCTAGGCTCGGATCATCCGTGGCGGCTGGACGTCGTCGTCGGTGTGGCACGAGTGACGGATGTGACTTCGGCGGCTACACTTACGTGGGTGACAGCCAGGATGGACGCATGCGCAAGCCGCTGACGAACCGATCGCCTCGTTCGAGGGGCGTCTCGCGAGCCGCCGCCCTCGGCGCCGCGGTCATCATCGCGGTGTCGTGTGCCGGTCCGGCGGCCGCAGTCAGCCCGACGGCGGTCCGCACCGCCGACTACCCGAGCTGGGACGACGTCCAAGCTGCGAAGTCGAACGAATCGACCGCCCAGGCCGAGGCCGACCGCATCGTGTCCCTCCTCGACGGGCTGCGCGACGAGTCCGCCAGGCTCGGCGACGAAGCCGTCCGCCAGGGTGCAGCAGCAGGCGAGGCCAAAGCCGCGTTCGACGCGCAGGCCGCCGTCGCCGACACGATCAGTGCGCAGGCGACGGCCGCAGCGACGGCAGCGGCGTCGAGCAAACGTCAGGCCGGGGCGGTCATCGCGCAGATGACCCGCACCGGAGGCGTCGATCCGACGCTGTCGCTCGTCCTGTCCGGCGTCGCCGATGACGACCTGCTCTCGAAACTCAGCGCGATCAGCAAGTTGAGCGAGACCTCGGCTCAAGACCTCGCCTCCGCCACCGCCGCGAGCAACACGGCGTCCGCGCTCGCGGAGCAGGCCACTGCCGCGGAAGCGGAACGTCAGCGACTCTCGGAAGCCGCTGACGCCAGCTACGAGACCGCACAGTCGGCGAGCGACGCTGCCGACGCCGCGGTCGCGGAGCAGCAGGCGAATCGGGATCGGCTCTACCAGCAGCTCGCCGTCCTGAAGAACACGACCGCCGCGGTCGAGCAGGCCTACGCCCAGAGCCAGGAGGCGATCGCCGCCGAGGAGCAGCGACGCAACGAGGCCACCGGAGGAGAGGGCGCCACGAGTGCACCGCCGCCGGACCTCTCGGCCGACCCGGCGGGCGCGAAGGCGTACGCCCAGTCGGCGATCGGCGCGTACGGCTGGGGCAGCGGCGAGTTCCAGTGTCTCCTCCAGCTGTGGACGCGCGAATCCAGCTGGCGGGTCAACGCCTACAACGAATCCAGTGGGGCCTACGGGATCCCGCAATCGCTCCCGGGCAGCAAGATGGCCAGTGTCGGTGATGACTGGCGTACCAACGCGGCGACGCAGATCACCTGGGGCCTGAACTACATCGACAGCCGGTACGGCTCACCGTGTGGCGCGTGGGCTCACTCCGAAGCCGTCAACTGGTACTGACGACTCCGAGGTTCGTGCCCGCGACGGCCAGGACCACCGTGACGAGCAGCGCGGCACCGATGATGAGCCGGAACAGGGTCCGGTCCGGCTGACGGCTTCCGACCAGCACGAGCCCCCAGATCACGAGCCCGAGGACTCCGGCGGCTCCGATGACGCCGACGAGCGGTGGCGCGGACAAGCGCCCGGAGAAGACGCCGCTCTGTCCGAGCACGGCAACGACCCCCGCCAGCCCGAGCGCCCCGAACGCCGCCCTGCCAGCCGTCCGTGCTCCGAGTCGGTGCGGCAGCCCGCGGACGCCGGTCCGGAGATCGTCGTCGAGGTCCGGCAGCGCGTTCGTGAAGTGGATCGCGATGCCGAACAGGCCGCCGACGGCGAGGGTCCAACCGGCCGGCGGGATGGGCGGGACTACCGCGAACGTGACCACGGCCGGCAGCGCGCCGAACCCGATGATGAACGGGACCACCGACCACGCGGTCGATTTGAGATGGAGGTTGTAGGCCCAGCCGCACGCGAGGAAGAGCAGGTGTGCCGCCGCCGCCGCCCAGCCGAGGGTGAACGAGAGCGGGATGCTCGCGGCTCCGGCCAGGAGCGCCGCCAGACGGACCGTCCCGACGCTGAGGTCACCACGCGCGACGGGCTTGTCCAACCGCCCCGACCGGAGGTCACGACGTGCGTCCAGCCAGTCGTTGGACCACCCGATCGACAGTTGACCGACGAAGACCACCAGCGCCAGGAGCACCGTCCGGAGCGGGTGGACCCCGACGGCGGAGGCCAGGACGACGGCCAGGACGGTGACCGCGACGGTGGGTCCGGGATGGGAGGACGCGAACAGACGACGGGCGGTGGAGAACACCGCCTCAGCTTAGGGTGGCCGTCCGGACGACGGCGATACAATGGAGCATGACCGTCTCCGTGAGGGCGATCGGCGTGGCCGTTCCTCAGACCATCCTCCATCAAGACGAGATCAGAGACGTCTTCCGTGATCAACCCGGCAGGACGCGCCTCGCGCAACGACTGATCGGTGCCGCCTTCGACGCCTCGGCGATCGACACGAGGCACACCGTCATCGACGCGTTCGACGATGAGGTCCCGACGACCACGGCTGCGTTCTACGACGCCGAGCAGCGCCTCGTCGGCTCACCCCCGACCGGCCTCCGGAACGACGCCTACATCGAGCACGCTCCCCCACTCCTCCTGGAGGCGGCGAGGCGAGCGCTCGACCAGGCACACGGTTTGACGACGGCCGACGTGACCCACGTCGTGACCGCGTCCTGCACCGGCTTCTTCGCACCGGGGCCCGAGTACCTGCTCGTCCGGGACCTCGGTCTCGATCCGGGCACCGAGCGCTACCACCTGGGCTTCCAAGGGTGCTTCGCCGCGTTCCCGGCGCTGCGTGCCGCGCAGGCCTTCTGCGCAGCCGATCCCGACGCGGTCGTACTCGTGGTGTGTGTCGAGCTGTGCTCGATCCACCTCCGGTCGTCCGACGATCCTGACGTGATCCTCGGCTCCTCCGTCTTCGCAGACGGCGCGGCGGCCGCCGTCGTATCGGCACGCCCCGCCCCGTCCGATGCTCCGGTGCTCGAGTTCGACGGGTGGTCCACAGCGCTCGTCCCCGACGGCGAGACGGAGATGGCCTGGACGATCGGCGACCACGGATTCGAGATGGTCCTGAGCGGAGCCGTGCCGAAACTCATCGGCGAGCACCTCGAGATCGCGCTGCGCCCACTCCTCGCGGCGGCGGACGACGCCGACGTGTCATCGATCGACCGGTGGGCGATCCACCCCGGTGGTCGCAGCATCCTCGACCGCGTCCAACGCGGCTTCGCCCTCGACGACGAGCTGCTGGAACCGTCGCGGGCGGTACTGCGCGACTTCGGCAACATGTCGAGTGCCACCGTGCTGTTCATCCTGAAGCGTCTCCTCGACGGCGCGGGCCCCGAGGTCGACGAACGCGTCTGCGCGCTGGCGTTCGGCCCAGGACTCACGATCGAGAGCGCGCTGCTCCGGCTTCACGCCGGCGGAGCCTGATGCGGGCCGATCTCACACGGCGTGCGACGGAGCTCGTCGAACTCATGGACGACCCCGAGTGCGACCCCGTGCTCCTCGATGCGACCTATGCCCGGTTCGCGACCGTGAACCGGCTCGTCTCGGGCTGGCGCGGGCTCTACCGTTCGCACATCCGGCCTCGTCTGGACCCGTCGCGCACGACGACGATCCTCGACATCGGGTTCGGCGGCGGTGACGTCCCCTCGGCCATCGCCTCCTGGGCGCGAGCCGACGGGCTGCCGGCCCAGGTCACCGCGATCGACCCCGATGAGCGCTCGGTCGCCTTCGCGCGCCGGAGGTACGCCGACGGACCGGTCGACTTCCGAGCGGCGCACAGCAGCGACCTGGTCGCCCGGGGCGATCAGGTCGACATCGTGCTGTCCAACCATGTCCTGCACCACCTCGACGCGGCCCAGCTCGGCGGCCTCCTGTCCGACAGCGCCTCCATCGCCCGAGGCCTCGTGCTGCACAGCGACCTGGAGCGGGACCGGCTGGCGTACGCGGCGTACGGACTCGTCACCCTTCCTGGACGGCGGCGTTCCTTCCTCCACGTCGACGGGCTCCGCTCCATCCGCCGCAGCTACCGGCAACAGGAACTCCAGGAGGTCGTCCCCGACGGATGGGTCGTCGAGCGTCGATTCCCCATGCGGCTGCTGCTGTCGAGGCGCTTCGACGCGACGGCGGACGAACGCCGATGACCGGGGTGCTCGTCATCGGCGGCGGACCGGTCGGACTGGCGGCGGCGATCCTGCTCGCCCAGGACGGCGTCGACGTCACGGTCTGGGAGCGACGGGTGGACCCTCCGTCGGGAACGCGGGCGATCGGGATCCACCCGCCCTCCCTCGAGCTGTTCGACGACCTCGGCGTCCTCGACGACATCCGCGTCGACGCCGTCCGAGTCGACCGGGGTGAGGCGTGGAGCGGCGGTCGGCGACTCGGCACCGTCGTGTTCCGTGATCGTCCGGTCGCCCACCCGTATGTCGCCGCGCTCGAGCAGTGGCGGACCGAGCGGATCCTCCGTGCGCGCCTGGAGTCCATCGCCCCGGGGTCCTTGTCGACGGGGACCGCGTGCACGAGTGTCCGCACCGTCGGGGACGAGGTCGTCGTCGAGGGGACCGACGCCTCCGGCCCTGTGAGCGCTCGTGCAACCATGGTCATCGTCGCAGCCGGTGGGCGAGCCGGGTTCCCTGGAGCGGAGGATCCCGGACCGATCCACCGGTACCGCGACCGCTACCTCATGGGCGACGTCGCAGACCGGAGTGGTGCCGGGCCCATCGCGCGGGTCCACCTGCATCGTGACGGTGTCGTCGAGTCGTTCCCGCTCCCCCGCGGGATGCGCCGGTATGTCGTCCACACCGGGTACACGTCCCCTCGCGAGGGGGCGGGCGCGCAGCCGACTGCCGATGACCTCGCGACCCTCGTCGCGGATCGCACCGGCGAGGAGGCCGCTGCGGCGACGAACACGATGCTCAGTGCGTTCGGGGTGCGGAGTCGTCGTCGGAGCCGTGTGCTCGACGGACGGATCGTGCACGTGGGCGACGCCGCGCACGAGATCAGCCCGATCGGCGGCCAGGGCATGAATCTCGGCTGGGCGGACGCCCGCGTGTTCGCGCCACTGGTCGCGCGCGCGGTCACCGGGCGAGGGACGCTCGAGCGCGAGTTCGCGGCCGCCGCCGAACAGCAGCGGCGCGCGGTCGGACGTGCATCCTGGCAGGCGGCGCTCAACATGCGCCTGGGCCGCCCGATCCCCGCGCCCCTCGTCGGCGTCCGCGACCTCGGCCTGTGGGCCGCCCTCAACGGCCCGATGATGCCGGTGCTCGCCGACGCCTACACGATGCGCTGGTTGCGCTGAACCGACGGCGTCCGGCATCCGCGGCCCGCCGCCGTTGACGCATCAGTGACCGACGTGCACGCCCGAGGCGGTCTGGTCGGTCCGCCGGATGAGGAACGACACGCCCACCGCGAGCAGCGAGAGGACGGCTCCGCACAGGAACGCCGCCTGCACACCCGCTGCCGTCGCGTCGACTGCAGAACTCCCTGCCGCCGCTCGAGCGGCAGCCGTCGTGGACATCATCGTGATGAACACCGCGGTCCCGGCTGCGCCGGCGAGCTGCTGGACGGTACCGACGATCGCGCTGCCGTGCGGGTACAGCTCGGCTCGGAGGGAACCGAGGGCCGAGGTGAGGAGTGGCGTGAACATGAACGCGAGACCGGCGCTCAGGAGCATGTGGACCGCGATGATCATCACGATGGCGCTGTCGACGCCGAGCATCGTCAGGAGCCAGAGGGCGGCGCTCACGGCGAAGGCGCCGGGGATCACCAGCGGACGCGGCCCGAAGCGGTCGAACAACGACCCCACGAGCGGTGCGAGCGCGGCCATGGTCAGCCCGCCGGGGAGCAGCATGAGCCCCGTGGTCAACGTGTCGACCTGCAGCACGCTCTGGAGGTAGATGGGCAGGATGATCAACGATCCGAAGAGCGCCATCATGACGATCACGACGAGGATGATCGACACGGTGAACGAGCGGTTCGCGAAGGTGCGCAGATCCATGAACGGCCGGTTCTCGCGGACGAGCCCGCGCTGACGCAACACGAACGCCAGGAGCGCGAGGACGCCGACAGCCAGCGGGATCCACACCGGCATGAGCGCGTGGCCCTCTGCCGACTCCCCGATACTGCTCAGCCCGAAGATGAGGCCGCCGAAGGCGAGTGCGGACAGCACGAGCGAGAGCGCGTCGAACCGCACCTTCCTCGGCTCGGTCACGTTACGCACCAGCAGAGCGCCGAGGATCAGCGAGGCCACCGCGATCGGGAGCACGATCCAGAACATCCATCGCCAGTCGAGCACGCTGAGGATCAAGCCCGACACCGTGGGTCCGACCGCTGGGGCGACCGAGATGACGATCGAGATCGCGCCCATCGTCCGGCCGCGAGCCGACACCGGCACGATGTTCAGCACCGTCGTCATCAGCAGGGGCATCATGATGGCGGTTCCGCATGCCTGCACCACGCGGCCGAGCAGCAGGGTGCCGAAGCCCGGCGACAGCGCGGCGATGAGCGTGCCGAGGCTGAAGAGGACCATCGCCGTGATGAACATGGCGCGAAGGGAGAACCGCTCCAACAGGAACCCGGTGGCGGGGATGACCACGGCCATCGTGAGCATGAATCCGGTCGTCAGCCACTGCGCCGAGCTCGCCGTGATGTCGAGGTCCTCCATGAGCCGCGGCAGGGCGACGCTCATGATCGTCTCGTTGAGGATGACGACGAACGCCGACACGAGCAGCAGTCCGATGAGGAGTTTGGACCCGGGCGGGAGGCGGTCTGCTGAGGGCTTCCCGGTGGTCGGGACCGAACCTGTCGGATTGGGCACGGTGTCAGTCGTCATAGCGGTGTCATCCTTCTCAGGCCTCGGCCGTCGTCCGGGCAGACGCCTGCCCTGTGGAAGGACAAGCACCGGATCGCCGCGGGTATTCCCAGGCGTGTCGACCGGTTACGCGCAGGGCGAAGACCCGTTCCGCATGAGCGGTTCCGGTGCCACCATGAAGCCATGACTGTTCCCATCATCACGCTCAATGACGGCCACACCATCCCCCAGCTCGGCTTCGGCGTCTTCCTCGTCGACCCGCAGGAGGCGGAGCGCATCGTCTCCGATGCACTCGAGGTCGGCTACCGCCACATCGACACCGCCGCGATCTACAAGAACGAGGAGGGCGTCGGCGCCGCCATCGCGAAGTCCGGCATCCCCCGCGACGAGCTCTTCATCACCACGAAGCTCTGGAACGACCGACACCAGAAGGCGTCCGCGCACGCGGCGATCGACGAGAGCCTCGACAAGCTCGGTCTCGACCACGTCGACCTGTACCTCACCCACTGGCCCACCCCCGGCAAGGACGACTACCTCGAGGCGTGGTTGGCACTGGAGGAGATCAAGGCCGCCGGCAAGACGCGCTCGATCGGCGTTTCCAACCACCAGGTGGAGCACCTCGAGAAGCTCCTCGCGAACTCCGACACCGTCCCGGCGGTCAACCAGATCGAGTTGCACCCGGCCTTCGCGCAGCGCGAGTTGCGGACGTTCGGTGCCGAGCACGGGATCCACATCGAGTCGTGGGGCCCCCTCGGTCAGGGCAAGTACGACCTCTTCGGTGAGCAGGCGGTCGCGGCTGCTGCCGAGGCCCACGGTGTGACGCCCGCACAGGTCGTCATCCGCTGGCACCTCCAGAGCGGCCTGATCGTCTTCCCGAAGTCGAACTCGCGCGAGCGCATCGCACAGAACTTCGACGTGTTCGGCTTCGAGCTGTCGGCCGACGAGATCGCCGCGATCGATGCCCTCGACTCGGGAAAGCGCGTCGGCAGCCACCCGGACGAGGTGAACTGACCTCGGGCCTCAGCCCAACGAAGAAGTCCCCGTCAGCTGTTCGGCTGACGGGGACTTCTTGGTGTTCGAGTGGATCTGAGGGGACTCGAACCCCTGACCCCCTGCATGCCATGCAGGTGCGCTACCAGCTGCGCCACAGACCCATATTCACGTTGCTCGCCCCTGCTGTTTCAGCGGAAGCAACTTGAATAGGTTACTACATCTTGAGAGCGGTTGTGACCACTTTCGATGCCGGCACCGACGAGGTGATCAGCTCGCGGGCTGCGGAGCCGAGGACACCAGCGGAATCACCGGGCAGTCCTTCCACAGACGCTCCAGCGAGTAGTACATCCGCTCCTCCTCATGGAAGACGTGGACGACGACCTCGCCGAAGTCGAGCAGGATCCAGCGGCCCTCGGACTTGCCCTCGCGACGCAGCGTCTTCACGCCGCTCGCGTTCAGGCGGTCCTCGACTTCGCCGGCGATGGCGACGACGTTGCGCTCACTCCGCCCGGTGACGAGCAGGAAGGCGTCGACGAACGGCAGCGGCCCGGAGACGTCGAGCGCGACGAGATCCTCGCCGCCCTTCGACTCGGCTGCGGTCGATGCGAGCTGGACGGCGTCCAGCGTGGTGTCGGACAGGGTCATGTGGTGTACTCCTCTGACGACCGCAGCGGATGCGGTCGGGTGAATGGCGGAAGGGCTAGAACGCCCCGCCGAAGAATCCGATGATGAGCACCGCGATGACGCCCGCCGCGAGCACCGCGGCGGCGATCGCGAGGGTCATCAGCAGCTTGTTGCTCTGGTTGGTGGTGGCCGGGACGACGTCGCGCGTCGAACCATGGCTACTGACCGCGCGGCTCGCCGAGACGGGCGAAGCGGCGGTGACGGAGGCCGGGAGTTCGTCCCCCTCGACGAGGCGGTCGATACCCGCTCCGTCGAAGTGGTTCGGGTCCTGGCCGGCGGAACCGAGCCCGCGAGGGAGGTCGATCGTCCCGGTGATGAGGATCTCGCCCGTGGAGTTCGACGTCGCACCGGCCTCCGCCTGGGCGGGTGCCACGGGGATGATGAGCGAGCTCGTGGTGATCTGACCTGTGGTCGTCATCCCGCTGCCGAGCAGGTCTTCGAATGCGACCTCGTTGTCGACCTGCGCAGCCCGCTCGGCCTCGAGTGCCGCCACGAGCATGGAGTCGCGCCCGAACCCCTTTGAGAGCGTGGACGCCGGGTCCTCGGAGATGTCGTCACGATCGGAGACGTCGAACAGCGAGCCGGACGCGACAGGCTTGTCGCTCGCCGGCGTCACCTGGGGTGCCGGCGCCTCGGACGCGCGAGCCTTCGTGGCCCGCTCCTCCGCTGCGGCACGCTCGGCTGCCTTACGCTCGGCGGCCTTGCGCTCGGCTGCCTTACGCTCCTCGGCCTTGCGCTCGGCAGCGAGGCGATCCGCGTCCTGCTGCTCTTGCTGCTTCCGGGCCGCGGCCTCACGGCGTTCGGCCTCCGCAGCGGCTTCGGCCTCGGCGGCGGCCGTCTGCTGCGCGAGCTTGGCTGCCTGCTGCCGGGCGGCCTTGTTCTGCTTCTGGGGAGGAGCGACGACCTGATCCGGCGTGCGCGGCGGCAGAGCGACCGAGGGCACGGGCTGCTCCACAGGAGGTGCGACCGGCGTGGTCGCTGCCGGGATCTGCTCGATGGAGCCGGTCCGCTCCAATTCGCGAAGTTGACGACGAGTGAGCCCACCGGTGGGAGCCGGGCTCGGCGCGCTGGACGACGGCGTCGTGCCGGGGCTCGAGGCGGACGAAGCTGACGTGGGTGACGCCGACTCGACCCGTGGAGCACCGGCGGTCTCCGACACTGCCGGCTCGGGGATCGCTCCCCCGGCGACCGGCTCCGACGTCGATGCGCGACGGCTCCGCGGTGCAGCCGCTTCGGGCGCGGCGTCGTCGGCGGGCGTCGACGACTGCTGGCTCGCTCGAGCCTGTCGCCTGGTCAAGGGCGCGTCTTCTGGCAACGCGGTCATGTGGCTTCACTCCGATACAGGTGGTGCTTGGTGATGTACTGCACGACACCGTCGGGAACCAGATACCAGACTGGAAAGCCTTTGCTCACCCGGCTCCGGCAATCCGTCGACGATATCGCAAGGGCCGGAACTTCCAACAAGCTTACGTCGTGCTGTGGTAATCCGGAAACGTTCAAATCGTGTCCCGGACGACTCACAGCAACGAAGTGCGCGAGGTCCCAGACCTCCCTGACGTCTTTCCAGCTGAGAATCTGGGCGATCGCGTCCGCCCCGGTGATGAAGAACAGCTCGGCGTCCGGCCGTTTGCGTCGCAGGTCGCGGAGGGTGTCGATCGTGTACGTGGGACCTGCGCGGTCGATGTCGACCCGGCTGACGGTGAAGCGGGGGTTCGCCGCGGTGGCGATGACCGTCATGAGGTACCGGTGCTCACTGTCGCTCACGCCCGACTTGCGATACGGCATGCCGGTCGGGACGAACACGACCTCATCGAGGTCGAAGTGCTGCGCGACTTCGGAAGCGGCGACGAGGTGCCCGTGGTGGATAGGATCGAACGTTCCACCCATCACGCCGATCCGAGGACGACGCGTCGTCGTCTCGACGACGGGCGCGCTCACGCCGGACAGCTCAGTGACCGTGCTCGCCGTGCGCCAGCGTCGGCTCGTCCTTGCCGCCGTGACGGTTGGCGACGTCGCGATAGCTGAAGGTCACCGCACCCAGGATGGCGAACAGCACGAGTGCGACGGCGCCGAAGACCCAGGTCGGAGCGGCGAGTTCGACGGCGTGCTCCGACTCGGCCAAGACGGTGGCAGCCAATACGGACGCGGCAATCGACATGATCTCTCCTTCTGTGCGACGCCTGGTGACGCCCACCTCAGTCTAGCGACTACCGACGGGTGTGGCCCGTACCACGCACGAGCCACTTCGTACTCGTGAGTTCCGGGAGGCCCATCGGCCCCCGGGCGTGCAGTTTCTGGGTGGAGATGCCCACTTCGGCGCCGAACCCGAACTCCGCCCCGTCGGTGAACCGCGTCGACGCGTTGACCATGACGACCGCCGAGTCCACCTCAGCGAGGAAGCGGTCGGCGTTGACGACGTCGTTCGTGACGATCGCGTCCGTATGCCCCGTCGAGTAGCGGTCGATATGCTCGAGCGCGGCGTCGAGGTCGTCGACGACGCGAACCGACACCTCGAGCGACATGTGTTCGGTCGACCAGTCCTCCTCGACGACGGCCACCGCATCGGGGAAGATCTCGCGGGCCTGCTCGTCCGCATGGATGAGCACGCCATGCTCCCGGAGGTCGCCGAGCACGGCGGGAAGCAGGCGTCGAGCGGCGTCGCGGTGGACGAGCACGGTCTCGAGCGCGTTGCAGACCGAGGGACGCTGGACTTTCGCGTTGCGGACGATGTCCACCGCCCAGTCGCGGTCGGCGCTCGCGTCGAGGAACACGTGCACCACACCGGCACCGGTCTCGATCACCGGCACCGTCGACTCCCGGACCACCGTCTCGATCAGCGAGGCGCTCCCCCGCGGGATGAGGACGTCGATGAGGCCCCTGGCGTTCATGAGCTGCTTCGCGCCGTCCCGGCCGAACTCGTCGATCGTCTGCACCGCATCACCGGGCAAGGCGACGGCCTCCAGCGCCGACCGGAGCAGCCCGACGAGCACCGCGTTCGTGTGTTCCGCCGCGGAACCACCGCGGAGGACGACCGCGTTGCCACTCTTGATCGCGAGAGCGGCGATGTCCACGGTGACGTTCGGTCTGGCCTCGTAGATCGCACCGACCACGCCGAACGGGACGCGGACCTGCTCGAGCTTCACCCCGTCCGGTGTGTTGCTCCCCCGGATGACTTGACCGACGGGGTCGACGATCGCGATGACGTCGCGCACCGCGACTGCCAGCCCCTCGATCCGTCCGCGGTCGAGGCGGAGACGGTCTTGCAGGCCGGCCGTCATGCCCTGCTCCCGCCCGCTGGCGAGATCCAGTTCGTTGGCGGCGATCACCGCGTCGGCGCCCTCCACGATCGCCACGGCGATCGCTTCCAGCGCTCGGTTCTTCTGCGCGGTGGTCGTCTGAGCGAGCATCCGGGACGCACGCTTCGCAGCGGCGAGACGATCCATGAGTGGGAGCGCGGTGGCGAGAGACGACGACATGCGTCGATTGTACTCAGCCACCCTCGCTGAGCCGGCTCAGGCCGGCTGGAACCAGGTCCCGAGCTGCTCGCCCCGGAGCGCGGCGGCGACGTTCGCCGTCGAGGTCACCAGGACGGAGGTCCCCGCCTCAGCGGCCAACCGGGCAGCGGACACCTTCGTGCCGGCACCGCCCGTTCCAACGCCCGCGGATCCGATGTCGCCGAACGTCACGCCGGAGAGCGGGTCGCCGAACGGCACCTCTTCGATGCGTTCGGCACCAGGCTCCTGCGGAGGACGCGTGTACAGCGCGTCGACGTCGCTCAACAGGATCAGGACGTCCGCCGCGACCAGCACCGAGACGAGCGCAGCGAGCCGGTCGTTGTCGCCGAACCGGATCTCATGCGTCGCCACAGTGTCGTTCTCGTTCACGATCGGGAGGATGCGCAGCCCCAGCAGCCGTTCCATCGCCCGTTGGGCGTTGCTCCGGTGGCTCGGGTTCTCGAGATCGCCCGCCGTCAGGAGCACCTGACCGGCGACGATGCCGAAGCGGTCGAGGCTGTCCTGGTACCGGTAGATGAGGACGTTCTGCCCGACGGCCGCAGCCGCCTGTTGCGTCGCCAGGTCGCTCGGGCGTGCATCGAGGCGCAGGTACGGCATCCCGGTCGCGATGGCGCCGGAGGACACGAGGACGACCTCGGTCCCCTTGTCGTGCGCTCCGGCGAGAGCCTCGACCAGCGCAGTGATCTGCCCGGCGTTCTCACCGCTGATCGAGGAGGAACCGACCTTCACGACGATGCGGCGGGCACCAGGGATCGCACTGCGCTGGTTGACGGTCACCGTTCGTCGTCCTCCGACGCGCCACCCTCGTCCTGCTGGGCGTCAGCCGGCACTGAGCCCACTTCGAAGCCCTCGTCGTCGTTCCAGAGACCGGCCGCGCGTTCGCGGAGCAGCTCCGCGCGCGCCTCCGCCTTGGCGTCCATGCGCTCGAAGTACTCGTCGCGACGCTGGTTGCGCGTCGGGCGGTGGCTCGCGTCGAGTCTGGGATCAGTACCACGAGGCTGGGTCAGGAGCTCCGCGGTGCTCGTCAGCGTCGGCTCCCAGTCGAAGACGACGCCTCCGCCCGCGCCGATCATGACGGTCGCGCCGGCGACGGCTCCGGCCTTGAACAGCGCCTCTTCGACGCCGAGCTTAGCCAGGCGGTCCGCGAGGAACCCGACGGCCTCCTCGTTGTTGAAGTCCGTCTGCTGCACCCAGCGCTCCGGCTTCGCGCCGAGGATGCGGTAGAGGTTGCCGTAGGTACCACCCTCGACCGTGACGGTGAACTTGGAGTCGTCGACCGGCTTCGGGCGGAGCACGATCCGAGGCTTGGCGGCCTCGAGGGCTGCGCGGGCGCGGCTCTCCTCGACGAGCTCGCTCAACGCGAACGAGAGCTGTCGGAGGCCTTCGCGCGAGACCGTCGAGATCTCGAAGACCTTGTAGCCGCGTGCCTCGAGGTCGGGACGCAGGAATTCGGCCAGCTCGCGCGCCTCAGGCACGTCGATCTTGTTCAGGGCGACGATCTGGGGACGCTCGACGAGCGGCGTCTGCCCCTCCGGGACGGGGTAGGCGGCGAGCTCTGCGAGGATGATGTCGAGGTCGCTGATCGGGTCGCGGCCCGGCTCGAGCGTCGCGCAGTCGAGGACGTGCAACAACGCGGAGCACCGCTCGACGTGACGGAGGAACTCCAGGCCGAGTCCCTTGCCCTCACTCGCGCCCTCGATCAGTCCGGGGACGTCCGCCATGGTGTAACGGACCTCGCCCGCCTCGACGACGCCGAGGTTCGGGTGCAGTGTGGTGAAGGGGTAGTCGGCGATCTTCGGCTTGGCAGCGGACATCGCGGCGATGAGGCTCGACTTCCCGGCCGACGGGTAGCCGACGAGTGCGACGTCGGCCACGGTCTTCAGCTCGAGGAGGACGTCGCCTTCCCAGCCGGGCGTGCCGAGGAGCGCGAAGCCCGGGGCTTTGCGCTTGGTCGAGGCGAGGGCCGCGTTCCCGAGGCCGCCCTGGCCGCCGGGGGCGACGACGAACTCCATGCCGGGCTCGACGAAGTCGACCAGCTCGACGCCGTCGACGTCCTTCACGACGGTTCCGACCGGCACCGGCAGGATGAGCGTCTCGCCCTGGAACCCGTTCCGGTGGTCGCCCATCCCGAAGCCGCCGGTGTCGGAGCTCCGGTGCGGTGACCGGTGGTACCCGAGCAGGGTCGTGATCTGAGGGTCCGACACGAGCACGATGTCACCACCGTGTCCGCCGTTGCCACCATCGGGGCCGGCCAGCGGCTTGAACTTCTCGCGCTTCACGGAGACGCAGCCGTTGCCGCCGCCGCCCGCTCGCAGGTGCAGTGTGACCCGGTCGACGAATGTGACCATGGACGCTCAGCCCCTCTCTGGATCATGTAACTCGGTTGTACGACAGCAGGGGGCGGGCCGAAGCCCGCCCCCTGCTGGAAAGATCGGTGTTGCTACTCTGCAGCAGCGACGATGTTGACGACCTTGCGGCCGCCCTTGTTGCCGAACTGGACGGAGCCAGCTTCGAGAGCGAACAGCGTGTCGTCGCCGCCACGGCCGACGTTGGCGCCGGGGTGGAAGTGCGTGCCGCGCTGACGGACGAGGATCTCGCCCGCGAGGACGACCTGGCCGCCGAAGCGCTTCACACCGAGACGCTGTGCGTTGGAGTCACGACCGTTGCGAGTGGAACTCGCACCCTTCTTGTGTGCCATCTCTTCTTCTCCTCGATGCCTTACTTGATGCCGGTGATCTTGACGCGCGTGAGCTCCTGACGGTGCCCCTGACGCTTCTTGTACCCGGTCTTGTTCTTGAACTTCTGGATGATGATCTTCGGACCGCGGAGGTTCTCGAGCACCTCGGCCGTCACCGTGATCTTCGCGAGCGACTTCGCGTCGGAGATGATGTTCTCACCGTCGACGTGGAGCACCGCGGGAAGCTCGATGTTGCCATCCTTGTCGGCCTTGACCCGGTCCATCGTGACGATGGTTCCGATCTCGACCTTCTCCTGCCGTCCTCCGGCGCGCACAACTGCGTAAACCACTACGTACCCGTTCTTTGGGGAGCGAAACGCTCCGACTGACTGTTGCTGGAAGTTACTGCTCGGAAAGGCTCGAACACGTGGGACACCTTGATGGCAGAAAACCGTGGGTGGCAATGAAAACTCAATGCACACCAACGGTCGAGTTTACTTCATCGTGCAGTCCAGGTCAAACCAGCGGAACAGACGCTCGAGATCGAGGCTGTTCCTCACGGCTCCCACACCGGACGCACTCCACCAGTGTACCCCGAGGCCTCCTGAACGAAGGCCGGGTGCCCGGCGCGTCCGGACCCGACGGGAATCCACCGGCGGCGACGGTGGTTGGATGGGAGCATGACCGTGCTCATCGACCCACCGCTCTGGCCGGCACACGGCACCCTGTGGTCGCACGTCGTGAGCGACAGCTCCCTCGAGGAGCTGCACGCGTTCGCCGAGCGCACTGGTCTGCCGCCGCGGTCGTTCGACCTCGACCATTACGACGTGCCCGCCGAACGGCATGAGACCCTCGTCGCGGCCGGGGCCGTGGCCGTCACCGGCGGCGAACTCGTCCGCCGGTTGATCGCCAGCGGCCTGCGCATCACCGCACGCGAACGGCGCGCCTCCATCGGAGACGCGCCGTCCTGATCGATCGGGACTACTCGGCCTGACGCTGCGACGCGTCCGATCCGACAGCCTGTCCACCTGCGAGCGAAGCCGTCGACACGCGTCGGCTGCGGCCTCGACCCTGGCCGGGCTGCTTCGGCTCGGGAAGCGCGTCGAGGACGGATTCCAGCAGGTGCTCCGGGTCGGCCACGGCAGCACGCCGCGGCTTGTCGACCACCGGGGCGATCGGCAGGTCGAGCAACGCCAGCGTGGGCGCCGCGGAGTCCGTCGTGGTGTCGGCGGAGCGGTCCTCGGTGGCGCCACGACGAGCGTCGTCGCCGCCTCGACGGCGCGGCTCGCGCTTCTCGCGGCGGCTGCGGCGACCCTCGTGCTGCTGCCCGGCGGACGAGGCCGACCGGTCATCCTGCTGGGGCGTTGATTCCTCGGTGGTCCGGTCCTCGGCGCTTGCCGCCTCTGCGACGACCGCGTCGGCGACCGCCTCGGCCGCGGCGAGTTCCTCGTGGTGCAGCGTGCGAGCGGCGATGAGCGCGAGCGCGTTCTTCGCGTCGTCCGTGATCCCGTGCGTCTGGCCGGCCGGCTTCTGCTGCGCGTTCTGGCCACCCGACGGCTGGCCGCCCTGCGCTCCGCCCTTGCCGCGACGACGCTGCTGCTGCTCCGGCTGCGGGGTCTGGCGGTGGCGGACGACGGGGTCGTGGTGCACGACGACGCCACGCCCGGCGCAGACCTCACACGGTTCGCTGAACGTCTCGAGGAGCCCGAGACCGAGCTTCTTGCGGGTCATCTGGACGAGCCCGAGCGAGGTCACCTCGGCGACCTGGTGCTTCGTCCGGTCGCGGCTGAGGCACTCGACGAGACGACGGAGGACCAGGTCCCGGTTCGTCTCGAGGACCATGTCGATGAAGTCGACGACGATGATGCCGCCGATGTCGCGGAGTCGCAGCTGACGCACGACCTCCTCAGCGGCCTCGAGGTTGTTCTTCGTGACCGTCTCCTCCAGGTTGCCGCCTGAACCGACGAATTTGCCCGTGTTGACGTCGACCACCGTCATCGCCTCGGTGCGGTCGATGACCAGCGAACCGCCGGACGGGAGCCAGACCTTGCGGTCGAGCGCCTTCTCGATCTGCTCCGCGATGCGGTAGTCGACGAAGGCGTCACCGGTGCCGTCGTAGGCCTCGACGCGCTCGAGCAGGTCGGGCGCGACACCGCGGAGGTAGCTCTGGATGTCCTGGAGCGCGTCCGAGCCCTGGATGACGAGCTTCTGGAAGTCCTCGTTGAAGACGTCGCGGATGATCTTGATGAGGAGGTCGGGCTCGCTGTGCAGCAGTGCCGGCGACTGGACGGTCTCGATCTGACGCGAGATCTCCGCCCACTGCGACTTCAACCGCGTGACGTCGAGCGTGAGCTGCTCCTCGGTGGCGCCCTCGGCGGCCGTGCGCACGATGACGCCGACGTTCTCCGGCAGGACCTCCTTGAGGATCTTCTTCAGGCGTGCGCGCTCCGTGTCGGGCAACTTGCGCGAGATGCCGTTCATCGAGCCGTTCGGCACGTAGACGAGGTAGCGGCCGGGCAGCGAGACCTGGCTGGTCAGGCGGGCGCCCTTGTGGCCTACGGGGTCCTTCGTGACCTGCACGAGGACGGTGTCGCCGCCCTTCAGCGCGAGCTCGATCCGGCGGGGCTGGTTGCCCGTCTCGACGGAGTCCCAGTCGACCTCACCGGAGTACAGCACGGCGTTGCGGCCACGGCCGATGTCGACGAAGGCCGCCTCCATGCTCGGGAGCACGTTCTGGACGCGTCCGAGGTAGACGTTGCCGATGAGCGAGGCTTCCTGGCTCCTGGCGACGTAGTGCTCGACGAGGACGCCGTCCTCGAGGACACCGATCTGCGTCTTGCCGTTCTTGGAGCGGACGACCATGACGCGGTCGACGGACTCGCGGCGCGCGAGGAACTCGGCTTCGGTGACGACCGGGCGGCGACGGCCCGCGTCGCGGCCATCGCGACGACGCTGCTTCTTGGCCTCGAGCCGGGTGGAGCCGCGCACCTTCTGCGGCTCGGTGATGAGCTCCGGCTCGCGAGGCGTGCGGACCTTGACGACGTTGCGGCTCTCGGAGCGAGAATCGCCGCGCTCGGCCTGATCCGGTCCGTCCTCACCGGCACGACGACGGGTGCGTCGCCTGGACGAGCTGAGTTCGGCTTCGAGCGGCTCGTCGTCGCGGTGCACGATCGGCGGGAGGTCCGGTGCCTGGAACAGCAGCATGGTCGTCGGCGGACGCACCGGTGCGACGGGGGCCGATTCCTCCTGCACCGTCGGCTGCTCGGACGATTCGGTCTCGGTGGACCCGTCGGCGGCGTCAGGTGTCGTGGACTGCTGGTCGGTCGGTTCGTGCTCGGTCTCCGGCGTGGCCGGGTCCTCGGTGTGCTCTTTCACCATTCCTGGTGTACTCCCCTATGCCGGGTCGGTGGCCGCGCCACCCTCCGGTTCTTCATCTCGTGCGAGCGTCTGCGGGTGCAGCCGTTCGCAAATCCTGTGTGATCGCTGGCTCTCGGAGCTCTCACGATCGTGCCGGCACGTGCCGGCGGGTCCTGGGCTCTCATTGCCCAACAAGCCTGTTGTGTCGTGCGGTCGAGCGCGGCTCGGGCACAACCCCTCGATTATCGCACGAACGGGGCCGGCACTCCTGAGCGCCACCTGCCCGGGCATGTCCCGGACCGTCCGAGCCGGCGCGCAGCTCCGCGTGCGACAATCGGAGCGTGTCAGTTCCGGTCATCGACGCGCGCCCCAAGGGCCTCGCGATCTTCCTCATCCTTGCAGGCGCCATCGGGTGGATCGCGGCGTTCGCGCTCACGCTCGACAAGTTCCAGCTCCTGCAGGATCCCGACGCACAACTGGGCTGCAACCTGAGCATCCTCGTGCAGTGCGGCGTCAACCTGAACTCCTGGCAGGGCGCGATCCTCGGGTTCCCGAACCCGCTCATCGGCCTCTCCGCCTGGATCGCGCCGATCGCCGTCGGGATCGCGATCCTGGCCGGCGCCCGGTTCGCACGATGGTTCTGGATCGCCTTCAACATCGGACTCCTCGGCGCCCTCGGGTTCGTCATCTGGCTGATCTCCCAGAGCATCTTCGTCCTCGGCACGCTCTGCCCGTGGTGCATGGTCACCTGGTCGGTGACGATCCCCTCGTTCATCGCCGTGACGGCGTTCACGCTCAAGAACGGGATCATCCCGGCCTCGCCCGCCGTCCGCCGCGTCGCCGGCGTCGTCTCCTCCTGGATCGTCGTCGTGACCCTCGGTTGCTACCTCCTCGTCGCGATCATCGCGCAACTGCGACTCGACGTCCTCTCCTACCTCTGACACCTCCCTCGGAGATCGACGAAGCCCGCCCCCGGAGACCGAGGGCGGGCTTCGTCGTCAGATGACGGACGAGCGTCAGGCGAACCAGAGCGCCAGCTCGCGCGAGGCGGACTCGACGCTGTCCGAGCCGTGCACGAGGTTCTGCTGGACCTTGAGTCCCCAGTCACGACCGAAGTCGCCACGGATGGTGCCGGGGGCCGCCGTCGTCGGGTCGGTCGTGCCGGCGAGCGAACGGAACCCTTCGATCACCCGGTTGCCGGCCACGCGGATCGCGACGACCGGGCCGCTCAGCATGAACTCGACGAGCGGCTCGTAGAACGGCTTGCCCTCGTGCTCGGCGTAGTGCGCGGCGAGGAGCTCGCGGTCGGGATCGACCATGCGGAGGTCCACGAGGGAGTAGCCCTTCGCCTCGATCCGACGGAGGATCTCGCCGGTCAGGTTGCGTGCGACGCCGTCGGGCTTCACGAGTACCAGGGTTTCTTCAACAGCCACGGTCAATCCTTCGCTTCTCGGTAGAACGCCTGCTGACGCTCGATCTTGTCGCCTTGGACCATCGCATAGGTCCAGACGGCTGCGGCCATGCCACCGACGAGGAACATCATCGGCACGAGCAGACCGGTAGCCACGATAGCGGCTTGCACCGCCCAGCCCAGCCAATACCCCCAGCGGAATCGCAGGAGCGGGATCGTCGCGACGATGATCAGGCAGAGCAATGCGCCACCGATCAGCGCGACCGGCGCCGGCAGGGCCTTCAGCCCGAAGATGACGAGCGCACCGAGGAACATGACGACCATCTCGAATCCGAGGATGATCGATCCGAGCGTCTGCTTGATGCTCCGCGGACCACGCCGAGCCGACATGCCGCTCATGCCTTCACCTTCCATTCGCGATCGTCGGCGACCTCGATCGCCTCACCGACCAGGGTGATGGAACCGGTGATCACGACGAGGCGACGAGGCGCCTCCTCCGCCCAGCGACGGGCGTCCTCTGCGGCCTCGTCGAGGGTGTCGGCGAATGTCGAGGCCGGCAGCTCGAGCGAGGCTGCGAGCCGCGAGAGCTCCTCGGCGGGGATCGCGCGCTCCGACTCGGACTGGGTGAAGAAGAACCCGGACGCCGCCGGCGCCAGGGTCGTCAGGATGCCAGCGGCGTCCTTGTCCTGCAGGATCCCGACGACGAAGGCGATCTCGTCGACGTCGAAGTACGTCCCGAGCGCTGCGACGAGCGACGCAGCACCGTGTGGGTTGTGCGCAGCGTCGACGAGCACGGTGGGATCGGTGCCGACGAGCTGCAGGCGCCCCGGTGAAGCGACCTCCGTGAGCCCTTCGGCGAGGACGTCTTCGGCGATGGCCTGCGTCGCACCGCCGAGGAACGCCTCGACGGCGGCGATCGCGAGCGTGGCGTTCCGTCCCTGGTGGTCGCCGTACAGCGGGAGGTAGAGCTCCGGGTACGTCCCCGCGCGGCCTCGGACGGTGATGAGCTGTCCGCCGACGGCGACCGCGTCCTGCTCCAGGGCGAACTCGTCGCCCTCGAACACGATGGGGTCGGACGCGGCGGCGGCCGCCTCCGTGAGCGCGCGTCTCGCGTCCGGGTGCTGCGCGGCCGAGACGACCTGCGCACCCGGCTTGATGATCCCCGCCTTCGTCTGGGCGATCTCGGCGATCGTGGATCCGAGCCGCTGGACGTGGTCGAGGTCGATCGGGGTGAAGACCGCGACCTCGGCGTCCGCCGCGTTCGTCGAGTCCCAGGCACCGCCCATGCCGACTTCGACCACCGCGACGTCGACCGGCGCGTCGCCGAAGCAGGCGAACCCGAGCACCGTCAGCGCTTCGAAGAAGGTCAGTCCCGGCTCCCCGGCCGCCGTGAGTTCGGCATCGACCATGGCCAGGTAGGGCCGGATGTCGTCCCAGTTCCTCGCGACGGCCTCATCGGAGATCCGCTCGCCGTCGACCCCGATTCGCTCGGTGAACCGGACGAGGTGCGGGCTCGTGAAGAGACCCGTCCGGAGACCGTGGGCGCGGAGGATGCTCTCGATCATGCGTGCCGTGCTCGTCTTGCCGTTCGTGCCCGCGATCTGGATGATCGCGAACGACGACTCGGGGTTGCCGAGCAGCTCGAGCGCACGTTTTGTGGCCCCGAGTCGGGGCTGCGGCTGAGCCTCTCCAAGACGCTCGAGCAGCTCGCGGTACACGGCGTCCGCGGCGTCAGCCGCCGAACCGTCGTCAGGCGCATTCAGCTCATCGGACATCTGCGGTCTCCTCTGCGCGCTCGACGGTGACGGTGAAGGCGCCGGTGTTGCCGAACTTCGCCGCCGGGAAGGTCTGCGAGAACCCGGACGGCTCCGACGGTGCGTCAGAGCCCGTCCAGCGCAGCGAGGACGCGAGCGTGTCGCCGGCGAGGTCGACCACGTCGAGGACGCTCCGTACCGCGCGCTCGTCGGCTTCCTCGTCGAACCGGAGTCCGAGGGCGATGCGGTCGCTCACCTGGAGATCGGCGGCCTTCCGGGTGTCCTGGACCGCGCGGATGACGTCGCGGGCGAGACCTTCGGCCTCGAGTTCCGGCGTCAGCGTCGTCTCGAGCAGGGCGAACCCACCCGAGGGCAGCAACGCGAGCGCCACGCCACCGGCGGCGCCCGAAGACGCCTCCATGACGAGCTCGTACTCACCCTCGATGAGTTCGATGCCACCGGCCGTGACCGTCCCGTCGACCTCGGACCAGTCTCCGCTCCGGGCACCCTTGATCGCCTGCTGCACCGTCTTCCCGAGCCGAGGCCCGGCTGCGCGGGCGTTGACCGAGAGCCGGGAGGTGACCCCGTACTCGGCACCGCTCGTGTCGGTCAGTTCGGCGAACACGACGGCCTTGAGGTTGAGCTCCTCGCGGAGGATCGCCTCGAAGGGCGCCAACGACGCCGGATCCGGCGTCACGACGGTGAGCGACGCGAGGGGCAGTCTGACCCGGAGGCCGGCCTGCTTCCGCAGCGCGAGGGTCACGCCGGAGATCTCGCGGACCCGGTCCATCGCCGCGACCAGGGCGGCGTCCTCCGGGAAGGCCTGTGGTTCCGGCCAGTCCGTGAGATGGACGCTGCGCTCCCCCGTCAGCCCGGTCCAGATCTGCTCGGAGATGAGTGGAAGCAGCGGCGCGGCGACCCGGGTGAAGGTCTCGAGGACCGTGTACATGGTGTCGAAGGCGTCGCGGTCGAGCTCACCGCCGTCGCTCGCCCAGAACCGGTCGCGCGAACGACGCACGTACCAGTTGGTGAGGACGTCGGCGAAGTCCCGCAGCGAGGCGGCGGCGAGCGTCGCGTCGAACGCCTCGAGGTGGTCGGTGACGGTCACGACGAGTTCGCGCGTCTTGGCGAGGATGTAGCGATCCAGCACGTCGCTCGAATCCGTCCGCCAGACGGCGTCGTATCCACCGGGCACCGCCGTGTTGGCGTACAGCGAGAAGAAGTACCAGCTGTTCCACAGCGGCAGCATCACCTGGCGGACACCCTCGCGGATGCCCTCCTCGGTCACGACCAGGTTGCCGCCGCGGAGGACCGAGCTCGACATGAGGAACCAGCGCATCGCATCGGAACCGTCGCGGTCGAACACCTCGTTGACGTCCGGGTAGTTGCGCAGCGACTTCGACATCTTCTGTCCGTCGCTGCCGAGGACGATGCCGTGGCTCACGACGCTCGTGAACGCCGGCCGGTCGAAGAGCGCGGTGGAAAGGACGTGGAGGAGGTAGAACCAGCCACGCGTCTGCCCGATGTACTCGACGATGAAATCGGCGGGGCTGTGCGAATCGAACCACTCGCGGTTCTCGAACGGGTAGTGCACCTGCGCGAACGGCATCGACCCGGAGTCGAACCAGACGTCGAGCACGTCCGTGATGCGCCGCATGGTCGATCGACCGGTCGGATCGTCGGGGTTCGGCCGGGTGAGTTCGTCGATGTACGGGCGGTGCAGATCCGTCGGACGGACACCGAAGTCGGCCTCGAGCTCGTCGAGCGAGCCGTACACGTCGATGCGCGGGTACGCCGGGTCGTCGCTCTTCCACACGGGGATGGGTGATCCCCAGTACCGGTTGCGGCTGATGGACCAGTCGCGGGCACCGGCGAGCCACTTGCCGAACTGCCCGTCCTTCACGTTCTCCGGCACCCAGGTGATCTCCTGGTTGAGCTCCTCCATGCGGTCGCGGAACTCCGGCACGCGCACGAACCAGCTCGAGACCGCCTTGTAGATGAGGGGCTGCTTGCAGCGCCAGCAGTGCGGGTACGAGTGCTCGTAGCTCGCCTGACGGAGGAGGCGTCCCTGCGCCTTCAGCAGCTGCGTGAGCGGCTTGTTCGCGTCGAAGACCTGCAGGCCCACGACGTCGGACACCTCGGGGAGGAACTTGCCACCGTCGTCGACGGACACGATCACCGGGATGCCCGCGGCCTCGCAGACCTTCTGGTCCTCCTCACCGTAGGCGGGAGCCTGGTGGACGATACCCGTGCCGTCCTCGGTCGACACGTAGTCGGCCACGAGGATGCGCCAAGCGTGCTCCATGCCCCACTCGGCATCGGCGTAGTAGTCCCACAGGCGGTCGTAGGAGACGTCCTCGAGGTCGCGACCGACGACCGTGCGCGAGACGGCCGCGTGTGCATCGGCCGCCGAGTCGTACCCGAGGTCCTTGGCGTAGTTGCCGAGCAGCGCTGACGCGATCAGGTACTCCCCCGCGAGCACCTCCGTGTCGGCGTGGGCAGCACCCTCCTCGCGGAGCACGGTCGCGTCCGGGGTGCCGTTCGGGCCGGCCGGGACGACCGAGTACTCGATGTCGGGACCCACGGCGAGCGCCGCGTTCGTGGGCAGGGTCCAGGGGGTCGTCGTCCAGGCGAGTGCTCGGACCGCGGTGAGTCCGAGGCTCTCGGCCTTGGGACCGACGAGCGGGAAGGTGACGGTGACGGTCTGGTCCTGGCGGGACCGGTAGACGTCGTCGTCCATGCGCAGTTCGTGGTTGGAGAGCGGGGTCTGGTCGCGCCAGCAGTAGGGCAGCACCCGGTAGCCCTCGTAGGCGAGGCCCTTGTCGTGCAACTGCTTGAACGCCCAGATGACCGATTCCATGTAGGTCACGTCGAGCGTCTTGTAGTCGTGCTCGAAGTCGACCCAGCGCGCCTGGCGCGTCACGTAGTCCTGCCACTCCTCGGTGTACCGGAGCACGGAGTCGCGGGCGACCTGGTTGAACGCGGCGAGACCCATCTCGTCGATCTGGCGCTTGTCGGTGATGCCGAGCTGGCGCTCCGCCTCGAGCTCGGCCGGGAGACCGTGGGTGTCCCAGCCGAAGCGGCGGTGCACCTGCTTGCCGCGCATCGTCTGGAACCGCGGGAAGAGGTCCTTGGCATAGCCGGTGAGGAGGTGGCCGTAGTGCGGGAGGCCGTTGGCGAAGGGAGGGCCGTCGTAGAACACCCACTCGGGTGCTCCTTCGCGCTGGTCGATCGACGCCTGGAAGGTCCCGTCGGCCGCCCACCGTGCGAGCACGCCTTCTTCGATGGCGGGGAAGCTGGGCGACGGTGTGACGCCGAAGGCCGCACCGTTCGAGGCGGACTCGGAAGCGTTCGGTTCCTGGGACTTCGGGTAGCTCATCGTTCTCCTGGCAGGTCTCGTGGGTCCTGCGAGGACGCCGGCTCGCCGACGCGGTACCACCCCGCTTGCCGTCCACGTGTGACGGCCGCTCTGCACCGGCTGTGACGGGCCTGCCCCGCTCGGCTCTACTGGGCGGCCGACTGGCGGTCGCTGTTCTTCCGAGGACTCCCCGGTGATGGCCGGATCGATGTCGTTGCTTCCATGGTACAGCCTGGAGAACCGGTTCGCGGAGGTGAGCGCCTAGGTGGGGGCGGGGCCGCCGGCTCGAGCCAGCGCACGGCCGAACCCGTCGATGACCGGTGCGATCGCGCTTCGGAGGTAGGCACCGAGTTCGCCGCGGTTCACGCCCGCGGCGGCCCAGGCACCGGCTCCCGCGACGACGGCGCCGGCGGTCGCGGCCGCTGCGGCGCGGATCGTCAGCTCGTCGACCCCGGGAGCCAGCCGAGCGAGGTACACCCGCAGCACGGCTTGCAGCCTGAGCAGCCGCTCGAGCCCGGACGCTTGCAGCTCCCAGGCCGTGTCCATGAGGTCGATCTGCGTCAGGGCCCATGGCACGGCCCCGTTCGAACGCTCCTCGGCGATGCCGAGCAGGGCATCCTGCAACGCGGGCATCGCCTCGTCGGCCGTGGACGCCGGGCCCCCTGCGGCGAGCGCCCGCTCGAACCCGGCGAGCGCCGCGTCGACGTCCACCCAGAGGACGTCGCTCTTGGAGCCGAAGTAGTTGAAGAAGGTGTTGCGGCTGACGCCGGCGCGGCTGGCGATCTGATCGACGGTCGTGCCCGGGTAGCCCTGCTCGAGGAAGAGTTCCGCCGCGGCCTCCTCGAGGATGCGCCGCGACGATCGACGGGGGCGCCCGACGGCGTTCCGTCCCGGTGGTCGTGTCATGTGCGCTCCTTCCGCCGCCTGCGAGCCTAGCCGTCGCCTGAGGGGCGGGCGGGCTCACCGGAGCCCGTATGCTGGTTCCGAGACTGCGTCCAATAATTCGTCCGACGTGGTCGCCGGGCCGACAGCACCCGGTCGTCACGCTTCCTGGAGTCCCTGTGCCTGCATCCCTCTCCCCCGTCACTCCTCGTCGGGCCCCGTCGGGCCGCCGGACGGCGCGTGTCGTCGCGGCGTTCGTCCCCCTCGCGGTCCTGCTCGCGGCGTGCGCTCCCGGCGCACCGTCCGCGTCCAGCACTCCGAAAACCGGCGGCACGCTGGTCTACGCCAGTGGGGATGCGGAGCCGACCTGCCTCGACCCGCACGTCGGTGGCAACTATCCACAGGCCCTGCTCAGCGCACAGGTCCTCGAGCCGCTCGTCTCGCGCGACGCGAAGGGTGCGATCATCCCGTGGCTCGCCGAGTCGTGGACCACCTCGCAGGACGGCCTGACCTGGGAGTTCACCCTCCGCCCGGATGTGACGTTCTCCGACGGCACCGCGTTCGACGCCGCAGCGGTCAAGACGAACATCGAACACCTGCAGGATCCGGCGACGAAGTCGTCGACGGGATACCTCGCGGTCGGCAAGGTCGCCTCGGTCGAGGCGGTCGACGCCACGACGGCCCGCTTCACCCTCTCCGCTCCCGACAGCGCCCTGCTCGAGTCCCTGTCGCAGCCGTGGACGGCCATGGAGTCGCCGACGGGGATCGCGCGTGGTGAAGCCGCGAACTGCGACGCGCCGGTCGGCACCGGTCCCTTCGTCGTCGACGAGTGGGTCAAGCAGGACCATGTGTCGCTCGTGCGGAACGAGGACTACGACTCCGCTCCCGGGGACGCCGCCCACGACGGGCCCGCATACCTCGACGGCATCACCTGGCGGTTCATCCCCGACTCCGCGTCCCGGTTCGCCGCGCTGCAGAGCGGTGACGTCGACATCATCGACAACGCGCAGCCCGACACGATCGCGCAGGCGAAGGATTCGAAGACGATCGTCGACCTGGACGCACCACGTCCGGGTGCGTCGAACCGCATCGAGTTGAACTCCGGTCAGGCGCCGTTCGACGACCAGCGCGTCCGTGAGGCCTTCGTGCGGTCGACGGATGTGAACGCCGGGATCGAATCGCTGTTCTTCGGGACGGCGAAGCGGTCCTACTCTCCGCTCTCGAGTGCCGAGACGACCTCCTACGGCGACGAGAGCCTGTTCGGATACGACGTGGACGCCGCGAACAAGCTGCTCGACGAGGCCGGCTGGGCCGAGAAGGACGCCGACGGGGTCCGGACGAAGGACGGGGTCCGTCTCACCGTGCGGTTCCCGGTCAGCACCAATCAGTCGATCCCGGCCGAGCAGTCGTTGTTCGAGCAGATCCAGGCGGGCGCCGGCGACGTCGGGTTCGACGTGCAGCTCGAACTGCTCGACCTCGCGAGCTGGTACGAGGCGCTCGGGAGCAACGCGTACGAGGCCGTCAGCGCGCCGTACACGAAGGTGGGCCCGGATGTGCTCCGCGTCCTCTACGACTCGTCCGGCATCGTGCCGGCGCCGAGCGGCTACTTCGCGAACCACGCCCAGCTCGACGACCCGGCGCTCGACGACATCCTCAAGCAGGCCAGTGACACGCTCGACCCCGAGGAGCGCGCCTTCCTCTACGAGCAGGCGCAGCAGATCATCCTCGACGGCTACTACATCCTCCCGCTCTACGACCAGCAGAACCACTTCCTGCTGAGCACCTCCCTGCAGGGCGTCCGCGCCCTGCCGACGGTGTCGACGCCGGTCTTCGGGGACGCCTGGCTCGTGGAGTGACGGGCATCGGCCGCGAGGGACGCGACCTCCGCCGCCTGGGCGCGCGGATCGGGGCGCGTGTGGCCGGTGCGGTGTTCGTGCTCTGGGCGGTCGCGACGGTCACCTTCTTCGCGGTCCGACTGATCCCGGGCGACCCGGCGCAGGCCTACCTCGGCGGCCCGGGCTCACAAGCGTCCGCGGAAGCACTCGAACGGGTTCGCGAGCAGTACGGCTTGGATCAGCCGCTCCTCGTCCAGTACCTGGCGCAACTGCTCCGCCTCGTCCAGGGCGACCTCGGGGACTCGGCTTCCCTCCGCACCCCGGTCGCCCAGGTGCTGGCCGAGCAGCTCGGCGGCACCCTGGTGCTCGCCTCGGCGTCGCTCGCCGTCGCCTGGCTCCTGGCTCTCGGGCTGGCGGTCTGGTCGACCCGTGGCGGACGGGTCTCCGCAGCGCTCGGATCGGCCGTCGAACTCGTGGCGGCCTCGCTCCCCCAGTTCTGGCTGGCGACCGTCCTCATCACGCTGTTCAGCACCTGGCTCGGGTGGCTTCCCCCGGTGAGCACGGGTGATGCGGTCGGGCTCGTGCTCCCGGTGCTGACCCTGGCGATACCGGTCGCCGGGTTCCTGGCCCAGGTGATGCGCGAACCGCTCCTGGACGCGGGTTCAGCGCCGTTCGCCGTCTCGGCGGCCGCGCGCGGCGAGACGACGACCGGTCTGCTCCTCCGACACGGCCTGCGTCACGCCGCCGTGCCCGCCGTCAACCTGTCGGGGTGGGCGTTCGGGTACCTCATCAGCGGCGCGGTCGTCGTCGAGACCATCTTCGCCCGGCCCGGTCTCGGACGGACGCTGCTCCAGGCGGTGACGGCCCGCGATGTCCCGGTGGTGACCGGCGTCGTGTTGAGCTCGGCGGTCGCCTACGTCGTCGTCATGTTCCTCGCCGACCTCGCGTCGGAGCTGCTCGACCCCCGCGACCGGATGCGGCAGGCCGGATCATGAGCGGGCTCGCGATCACGCCGGCGTCGGGAAGCCCGGACGCGAGGATCCGGCGCGGACGACACCGTCCGTCCGGCTTCGGCACACCGGAGATCGTCGCGGCAGCGGTGGTGCTGTTCCTCCTCGGTTGCGCCCTCGCCCCGCAACTCTTCGCGACGCAGTCGCCGACGGCCGTCGACCCGCGGAGCGCGTTCTCGGCGCCCTCTCTCGTGCACTGGTTCGGGACCGACGAGTCCGGCCGCGACGTCTGGAGCCGGGTCGTCCACGGTGCAGGCACCTCGCTCCTCATCGGCGTGGCCGCAACCGTCATCGGGCTCGTCCTCGGCGCCGGACTGGCCACCATCGCCGCGGTCGGCGGACGGATCGCCGACTTCACCGTCGGACGGGTGCTCGAGGTGCTCTTCGCGTTCCCCGGCCTCCTGCTGGCCCTCCTCGTCATCGTGATCGCGGGACCTGGCCCGGTCACGGCCACGATCGCCGTCGGGCTCTCCACGGCCCCGGGATACGCCCGCCTCATCCGAGGCCAGCTCATCCAGGTCCGCTCCTCCGACTACGTCGAAGCCGCCCGCGTCCTCGGACACCGGCCCGCGCGGATCCTCATCCGACACATCCTCCCGAACGCGATCGCCCCGCTCTTCGTCCTGGCGACCCTCGGTATCGGCCAGGCGGTCGTCTGGGCGTCCGCACTCAGCTATCTCGGTCTCGGCGCGCAACCGCCCGCCCCGGAGTGGGGCGCAATGCTCGCCGGAGCCCGCACCTACCTGTCGACGGCCTGGTGGCTCACCGCCTTCCCCGGCCTCATGATCGTCGCGACCGCCCTGTCGACGACGGTCCTCGGGCGCGGACTGCAGCGCAGGACACGGGGAGACGGCCGATGAACGCGACGACACCGCTCCTGCGCGTGGACTCCCTCTCGGTCGCGTTCGGCGCGGCCGAGCCCGTCGTCTCGGGGGTCTCCTTCGACGTCGAGCGTGGCCGCTGTGTCGCCATCGTCGGTGAATCGGGTTCGGGCAAGAGCGTGACCGCCCGCACCATCCTCGGGCTCGCCGGTGCGTCCGCACGGGTGGACGCGGCCCGGCTCGACTTCGACGGCACCGATCTCAGGGGGCTCGGCGAGCCGGCCTGGCGACGCCTGCGCGGCCGCCGGATCGGCCTGGTCCTGCAGGACGCGCTCGTCTCACTCGACCCGCTCCGTCCGATCGGCCGGGAGATCGACGACGCCCTCCGGCTCGGGACCGGGCTCTCCCGGGGCGAACGCGCCGAGCGCGTCCTCGAGGTGTTGGAGGCCGTCGGCATGCCCGAGCCGTCCTCCCGCGTCGGTCAGCGTTCCGGCGAGCTGTCGGGCGGGCTCCGGCAGCGCGCCCTCATCGCCTCGGCGATCGCCCTGGACCCCGACCTCCTCATCGCAGACGAACCGACCACCGCGCTCGACGTCACCGTCCAAGCGCGGATCATCGGACTCCTCGACCGCATCAAGCAGCGCGGCGCAGGGCTCCTCCTCATCAGCCACGACCTGGCCGTCGTGTCGTCGATCGCGGACCACATCGTCGTGATGCGCGGCGGCGCCGTCGTCGAGCAGGGTCCGGCCGCTGAGGTGCTCACGGCCCCGAAGCACCCGTACACCCAGGCCTTGATCGACGCCGTGCCCACCGATCGACCTCGAGGCGCCCGCCTGAGCAAGGGCCGCGCCACCACCCCCGACGCGATGGCCGGACCGACCCCTCGGACCCCGATCGAGCGCTCGGCCGCGCCCGCGATCGAGGTCCGCGGGGTGACCCGCGTCTTCGACCGTTCCGGAGGCGCGACTCCGATCCGCGCGGTCGACGACGTCTCGCTCCGCCTGGAACCGGGGACGACCCTCGGCGTGGTGGGCGAGTCGGGCTCGGGCAAGACCACGCTCGCTCGACTCGCACTCGGTCTCACGACACCGCAGTCCGGGACCGTCCTGTTCGAGGGCGGACCGTGGTCGGAAGCGCCGGAACGCGTTCGGCGTTCCCGACGCCACCGGCTGGGCTGGGTCTCGCAGGACCCCTTGAGCTCCTTCGATCCACGATGGCGTGTCGGCGCCATCCTCACCGACGCCGCTCGTGGTCGCGGCACCGCCGACCCGGACACCGCGAAGCCCACCGTGGCCGAACTCCTCACCGACGTCGGGCTCGATCCGGCCCTGGAGCGGGCACGCCCGCGGACGCTCTCCGGAGGGCAACGCCAGCGTGTGGCGATCGCGCGGGCACTCGCCGGCAGACCCTCGACCCTCATCCTCGATGAACCGGTGTCGGCGCTCGACGTGACCGTCCAGGCCAGGATCCTCGACCTCCTCGACGAGCTCCAGGAGCGTCACGGGCTGAGCTACCTCCTCATCTCGCACGACCTCGGCGTCATCCGGCACATGAGCGACCGGGTGGCCGTCATGCAGCACGGGCGCGTCGTGGAGTACGGCGACACCGAGCAGGTCTTCACCGCTCCGCGCCACCCGTACACCGCTCGACTCGCCGCCGACGCGCCGCGCCTCACACGACCGCCGACCGGATCAGGGGCCGACGCCGTCTGACGTCGGCGGCGGGAACCGATCCAGCATCGCTTGCACCGCCGGGGCGAGGGTCATGGCGTACACCCAGCTCAGATGGTGAGGATCCCGGTACGCCAGCACCCCACCGACCACCGGCGAACACCGCTCGGGCGCGCACAGGGCGTCGGTGAGATCGACGGGCCTGACCCGCGGATCGCGGCTCGCCACCGCCGCCTCGTACTGTGGGTCCTCGACGAAGGCGTCGCCCCGACTCCGGGCGCAGCCGTCCGCCGGCGCAGACGCGTCACGGACGCACGCCAGGACGTCCTCGGCCATGGTCGGGGTGTCATGGAGCACGAGGATCCGCTCGACCGTGCTCGGGACGCGTGCCCAACGCTCCGCGTAGCCGTCCTCGGCGACCTCGCGCCAGTCTCGATCCCCCTCGGCGACCACCGGGTTCCTCGCCCGGGAGGAGACGACGAGCGTGTCGATCCCGGGTTGGTCCTGCAGCAGGGCGAGCGCCTCGCGGTTCCAGCTCACGCAACCGACCCGCATCTCCGCGAGGACGGCCGCGCTCGTCCCAGGCTCCGTGCGCTCGGCGTCGCTGAACGGGCACGAACTCTTCGCGGCGACCAGCAGGCGCCACCCGTGCTCCTCGGCCGCCGTGGCGAACGCCGGCAACCACTGCTCGGCGTGGGAGTCCCCGAGAAGCGCCACCGTCCTCGTCGCCCGATCCGCGGAGGCGCCATAGGCACAGACCTCGAACGCCGACGCGCGGATGTCGGTGATGCAGCGCTCCGGCGGCACGTCGGCGAGGGAGGGATCAGGGATGACCCCCGTCGGAGTCTCGGTCGCAGGAGCGGTGCGGCCCGCCGCCTCGCCATCGGAGGGCCTGGCCGGGCCGGACGCGACGGCACCACGGGAACACGCCGGGGCGCCCAGGAGCACGGCGGCTCCGAGACACTCCGTCGGATTGGTGACCAGCGCCTCGATGCGCTCCTGTTCGGCGGTGATGCGCGCCTGCGCGCCGGGCAGGATCCCGACCGAGGCGATCAGGACGACCGTCATCGCGACGGCGGTCGCGCCGAGCACGCGCCGAGGGCGCCAGTCGGCAGCTCGCCCGAAGCGGATCGGGCGCTCCACGAACCGCGTGGTCAGCTCGGCGAGGATGCCGGTGACGAGGAGCATGAGGAGTTGCTCGGGCACGGTGGCGGACCGGGCGAGGACGATCCCGCCGAACACGATGACGGGCCAGTGCCACAGGTACACCGCGTAGGAGCGGTCCCCCAGCCACCGGATCGGCGCCCACCCGAGGAGCGACGTCGACGACCATCGGACCGCCGGCGCAGATGCCCAGATCACGGCGATCGTCCCTCCCACCGGGAGCGCGGCCGTCAGCGCAGGGAACGGTGTCGCCCCCGAGTACGCCATCGCGGCCGTGCCGACGGCGACGAACCCGAGCCAGGCGACGGTCGTCCGAACCCCCGGTCGCACCGACTGCCGCCTGGCTCCCCCGGCCACCAGGATCGCCGCCAGCCCACCGGCGGCGAACTCCCAGGCCCTCGTCGTCGTCGCGAAATAGGCGGGCGACGGGTCCTGCAGCGTGAAGAGGAGCGACCAGGCTCCGGAGGCGACGCAGACCGAGCCGACAGCGACCGCCACACCCCGACGCTGCGTCGTGGCATCGGCGACAGCGCGTCGCGCCACCCGCACCGCGATCCAACCGGCGAGCAGGACGAGGATCGGCCAGACGAGGTAGAACTGCTCCTCCACCGACAGCGACCAGAAGTGCTGCACGGGCGACGGTGCGTCGTCGGCGGCCAGGTAGTCGACCGCGGATCCCGCCAACGCCCAGTTCTCGACGTACAGGGCCGACCAGGCGATCTCGCGCAGGAACCTCGGCAGGTCCCCGAGCGGGGCGAGGTACCAGCTCGCGACGAGGGTCGCCATGAGGACGGTGAGCGCCGCCGGGAGCAGCCGTCGCGCCCGCCTGGCCCAGAACCGTCCGAGACGCACCGTGCCGGACCGCTCGACCTCGGAGAGCAGGTGCGCCGTGATCAGGAACCCGGAGATCGCGAAGAAGACGTCGACACCGACGAACCCGCCGGGCACGAGCCCCGGCCACAGATGGAACAGGACGACGAGCGCCACCGCCACGGCGCGGAGGCCTTGGAGGTCGGCGCGGACGGTGCGAGGCGCGGCGCTGGTCGACACGGTCCGATGCTAGCGGCGCCGTGGATCCCGGGTGTCCGTCGCTCCGGCCGGTGCCTGCGATAGCATGGGACGTTCCCCCACACTCAGGCACGCAGACACGGTGCCGCACATATCAGCAGGAGATCCCCTCATGACCGCTGCCAGCATCCCGGACAAGCCGGCCCTCGAAGGTCTCGAGCAGAAGTGGGGCTCCTCCTGGGAGTCCGCGGGGACGTACCGGTTCCAGCGCGAGGGCGCGACCCGCGAGTGCATCTACTCCATCGACACCCCGCCGCCGACCGCCTCCGGGTCACTCCACATCGGGCACGTCTTCAGCTACACCCACACCGACGTCGTCGCCCGCTACCAGCGGATGACGGGCAAGCGCGTCTTCTACCCGATGGGCTGGGACGACAACGGTCTCCCGACCGAGCGGCGTGTCCAGAACTATTACGGCGTCCGGTGCGACCCGACGCTCCCCTACGACGCGGACTTCACGCCGCCGTTCGAGGGCGGCGACAACAAGAGCACGAAGGCCGCCGATCAGATCCCGATCTCCCGCCGCAACTTCATCGAGCTCTGCGAGCGCCTCACCGTCGAGGACGAGCAGCAGTTCGAGGCCGTCTGGCGCGCGCTCGGACTCTCGGTGGACTGGACGCAGAGCTACCGGACGATCGGCGACGAGTCGATCACCGCCAGCCAGCTCGCGTTCCTCCGGAACCTCGAGCGGGGCGAGGCCTACCAGGCCATGGCGCCCACGCTCTGGGACATCACCTTCCGCACGGCCGTGGCCCAGGCCGAGCTCGAGGACAAGGAGCAGCCGGGCACCTACCGCCGGCTGTCCTTCCACCGCCCCGACGGTGGCACGATCGAGATCGAGACCACCCGTCCCGAACTCCTCCCCGCGTGCGTCGCCCTCGTGGCCCACCCCGACGACGAGCGCTTCAAGCCGCTGTTCGGCACCACGGTGACGACACCCGTCTTCGGGGTCGAGGTGCCCGTGCTCGCGCACCACCTCGCTCAGCCCGACAAGGGCGCCGGCATCGCGATGGTCTGCACCTTCGGTGACATCACCGACATCGTCTGGTGGCGCGAACTCGACCTCCCGAACCGCGCGATCCTCGGCTTCGACGGCCGGATCATCTCCGAGGCGCCCGAGGCGATCACGACCGAGGCAGGCCGCGACGCCTACGCGCAGCTCGCAGGCAAGACGGTGTTCAGCGCCAAGCAGGCCGTCGTCGACCTTCTCACGGCGTCCGGCGACCTCGTCGGCGAGCCGAAGCAGATCACGCACCCCGTCAAGTTCTTCGAGAAGGGCGACAAGCCACTCGAGATCGTCTCGACCCGCCAGTGGTACATCCGCAACGGCGCGCGAGACGAACAGCTCCGCGGCCGCCTGCTCGAACTGGGCGCCGAGCTGGAGTGGCACCCCGAGTTCATGCGGGTGCGCTACGAGAACTGGGTCGGCGGCCTGTCGGGCGACTGGCTGATCTCCCGCCAGCGGTTCTTCGGCGTCCCGATCCCGCTCTGGTACCCGCTCGACGGTGACGGCAATCCGGTCTACGACCAGCCGATCGCGCCGGACCACGCGTCCCTGCCGGTCGACCCGTCGAGCGACGCGGCTCCCGGCTACGACGAGTCCCAGCGCGGCGTCCCCGGCGGCTTCATGGGCGAGGTGGACGTCATGGACACCTGGGCGACGTCGAGCCTCACCCCGCAGCTCGCCGGCGGTTGGGAGCGCGACCCCGAACTCTGGGATCTGGTGTTCCCGTACTCCCTGCGCCCGCAGGGCCAGGACATCATCCGCACGTGGCTCTTCTCCACCATGCTCCGCAGCGTCCTCGAATACGACCGGAAGCCGTGGGAGCACGCGTCCGTGTCCGGCTTCATCGTCGACCCCGACCGCAAGAAGATGTCGAAGTCGAAGGGCAACGTCGTCACCCCGGCGGCGATGCTCGAACAGCACGGTTCGGACGCCGTCCGGTACTGGGCGGCCTCGAGCCGTCTCGGCACCGATGCGGCCTTCGACCCGCAGAACCCGACGCAGATCAAGATCGGCCGACGCCTCGCCATCAAGGTTCTCAACGCCTCGAAGTTCATCCTCGGCTTCACCGGACGTGAAGACGCTCCGGTGACGGAAGCCGTCGACCTGGCCATGCTCAGCGTCCTCCGCAAGGCCGTCGCGGACGCGAGCACCGCCCTCGCCGGGTACGACCACGCACGGGCCCTCGAGCTCACGGAGGCGTTCTTCTGGACCTTCTGCGACGACTACCTGGAGCTCGTGAAGGAGCGCGCGTACGGCGAGGAGAGCCCCGAGCAGGCGTCCGCGGTGGCCGCGCTGCGGATCGCACTGTCGACGCTGCTCCGCCTCTTCGCCCCGTTCATCCCGTTCGCCGCGGAGGAAGCCTGGTCGTGGTCGCACGACGGTTCGGTCCACATCGCCGCCTGGCCGTCGGACGACGAGTTCGCCGGCCTCGCCACGGGCGAACCCCAGGTGCTCGCGCTCGCGAGCGAGGCCCTCACCGGCATCCGCCGCGCGAAGACCGACGCGAAGGCGTCTCAGAAGACGCCCGTCGACTCCGCCGTCATCGCCGGGCCGGCGGCCTCGGTCGAGCTCCTCGCCCAGGTGGCGGACGATCTCCGTGCCGTCGGACGCATCGCCGTCCTCGAGTTCCGCACCGCGGACACCTTGTCGGTGGCGGACATCGTCTTCACTCCGGCCGCCGAGAGCACGGAGGTCGGAGCATGAGCGTCGTCATCCGCCCCGTCGTCGAGAGCGACCTGTTCGCCTGGCACGCGCTGTACTCCGGGTACGGCGAGTTCTACGGCAACCCGCTCACCGATGAGAAGGCCGTCCTCGTGTGGGGCTGGTTGAGCGACCCGAACCACGGGTTGACGGCGCTCGTCGCGGAGGACGCGCAGGGGGCTCTCGTCGGGCTCGCGCACTATCGGGTGTTCCCACGAGCCCTCGCCGGCGGCACCGGCCTGTACCTCGACGACCTCTTCGTCGCCGAGGAGGCACGCACGGCCGGCGTCGGGACCGCGCTCATCGAGCACGTCCGCGAGATCGCGAAGGCCGACGGCCACAGCGTCGTCCGCTGGATCACCGCCGCCGACAACGAACGCGCGCAAGCCGTCTACGACAAGCTCGCCACCCGGACGAGCTGGGTCACCTACGACCTGGAGCCGTGATGCAGCTCGGAACGCGATGGGCGGTCGGAGCGGCCGCGCCCGAGGCGGTGCCGCCGGCCGTTCGTGTCGCCATCGCCAGCGAGGAGCAGATCCTCCGCGACCAGCAGGTGGACACCACCGCCTGGCGATGGACCCTCACCTGGCTCGAACGCCGACCGGTGGTCGAGCTCGACGACGGCACCACCATCCGTCAGCACGCCGACGGCTCCATCAGCCTGACCCGCCCGGATCCGGACGACGACTGAGTCGTCTCCCGGGCATGCTGGATAGGGTGAGGTATGGAATCACACACGAATCCGTTCCTCCAGCCGAGCACCCTCCCCTACCAGCTTCCGCCCTTCGCGGAGATCCGCGAGGAGCACTACCGGCCCGCCTTCACGGCCGGATTCGAGCAGCAGCTCGCCGAGATCGCGGCGATCACCGCCCAGACGGATCCGCCGACGTTCGAGAACACCTTCCTGCCGCTCGAGCGCAGCGGATCGATCCTGGGGCGCGTCGCCGCCGTGTTCTTCAACCGGAGTTCGGCGGACAGCTCGGCCTTCACGAACGAGCTCGAGGAAGAACTCGCCCCGCAGCTCGCAGCGCACGAGGATGCGATCCGGCTCGACCCGGCCCTGTACGCCCGCATCTCCGCCGTGTACGCGCAGCTGGAGCATCTCGACCTCCCAGCTGAAGCCGCCTATCTCGTGCAGCGGGTCCACACCGAGCACACGCTGGCCGGGGCAGGCCTGGACGATGAGCAGAAACAGGAACTGTCGGAGCTGAACCTCCGCCTCTCGAGTCTCACCACCCGGTTCGAGAAGCAGTTGCTCGCCGACACCAACGAGCTCGCCGTCCACGTCACGGATACCGCCGACCTCGACGGACTCAGCGCGGGCGAGCGGTCCGCAGCAGCGCAAGCCGCCGCGGAGCGTGGACTCGAGGGCTGGCTCATCACGCTCGTCCTCCCGACGGGACATCCGGCACTCTCGACGCTCACCGATCGACGGGTCCGCGAACGGATCATGACCGCGTCCCGAGCCCGCGGCACGCGCGGCGGACCCAACGACAACCGTGCGCTGGTGCTCGAGATCACCCATCTCCGTGCCGAGCGTGCGGCCCTGCTCGGTTTCCCGTCCCATGCGGCGGCGGTCACGGCGGACCAGACCGCCGGGACACCCGAGGCGGTCGCCGAGCTGTTGTCGCGCCTGGCGATCCCCGCCGCTCGCAACGCCGACCGGGAACAGCGCGAACTCGAGCGGGTGTCCGGCCTGGAGACCATCGAAGCCTGGGACTGGCCCTACGCGACGGAACAGGTGCGAGCCGACCGGTTCGACGTCGACACCGCCCGGATGCGCCCCTACTTCGAGGCCGAGCGGGTCCTCTTCGACGGGGTGTTCGCCGCTGCCACCAAGCTCTACGGCATCACCTTCGCGGAGCGGCCGGAGCTCACCGGCTACCACCCGGACGTGCGGGTCTTCGAGGTCTGGAACGAGGACGGTTCGGGCCTCGGCCTCTACCTCCTCGACCTCTACACCCGTGACAGCAAGCGTGGCGGTGCCTGGATGAACGCGCTCATCTCACAGAACCGCCTGCTCGACCAGCCCACCGTCGTGGTCAACAACCTCAACGTCCCGAAGCCGGCCGCCGGTGAACCGACGCTGCTGAGCGTCGACGAGGTCACGACCTTCTTCCACGAGTTCGGTCACGCGCTGCACGGACTGTTCGCGGAGGTCGAGTACCCGCGATTCTCCGGGACGAACGTCTTCCGGGACTTCGTCGAGTTCCCGAGCCAGGTCAACGAGATGTGGATGCTCTGGCCTGAGGTCCTCGCCGGGTACGCACGGCACTACGAGACCGGCGAGCCGATGCCAGAGGAGCTCGTCTCCAAGCTGCAGGCGTCCGCGGGCTTCAACGAGGGCTTCTCGACCAGCGAGTACCTGGCGGCGGCGATGCTCGACCAGGCGTGGCACAGTATCGGCGCGGACGACCGCGTGGACGACGTCGAAGCGTTCGAGGCGGCCGCCCTGCGTTCGGCAGGGCTCGACAACCCGGCCGTCCCGCCGCGCTATGCGAGCACGTACTTCGCCCACACCTTCTCGGGCGGCTACGACGCCGGGTACTACTCCTACATCTGGAGCGAGGTGCTCGACGCCGACACCGTCGACTGGTTCACCGAGAACGGGGGCCTGACCCGGGCGAACCGTGACCGCTTCCGCTCGAGGCTGCTCGGCGTCGGCGGATCGAAGGACCCGCTGGAGGCCTACCGCGACTTCCGCGGCCGCGACGCGGCGATCGAACCGCTCCTGCGGCGCCGCGGCCTCGAAGGCTGAACGACGAAGCCGCCGCGACGAAGCCGGAATCCGGTTCGTCGCGGCGGCTTCACTTCCGCAGCGTGTCGGCTAGGCCGACTTCTCCTGACGGCGCGCCGCGCGGGGGACGATGGTGGGGGCCGCGTTCTCGACGACGGACTCCCTGGTGATAACCACCCGGGCGACCTCGTCGGTCGACGGCACTTCGAACATGATCGGCCCGAGGACCTCTTCCATGATCGCCCGCAGACCTCGTGCACCGGTCTTCCGAAGGACGGCGAGATCGGCGATCGCTTCGAGAGCCGCCTGATCGAACTCCAGCTCGACCCCGTCGATCTCGAACATGCGCTGGTACTGCCGGACGAGTGCGTTCTTCGGGACCGTGAGGATCTCCATGAGCGCGTGCTGGTCGAGCGGCGTGACGGTGGTGACCACGGGCAGACGACCGATGAACTCGGGGATCAGACCGAATTTGTGGAGGTCCTCGGGGAGCACCTCGCCGAAGAGGTTCACGTCGTCGCCTTTGCTGTGCAGCGGGGCTCCGAAGCCGATGCCCTTCTTCCCGGCGCGGGAGGAGATGATCTCCTCGAGCCCCGCGAACGCACCGGCGACGATGAACAGCACGTTCGTCGTGTCGATCTGGATGAACTCCTGATGCGGGTGCTTCCGCCCGCCCTGCGGCGGCACCGACGCGACGGTGCCCTCGAGGATCTTGAGGAGCGCCTGCTGGACGCCCTCACCCGACACGTCGCGCGTGATGGACGGGTTCTCCGCCTTCCGCGCGATCTTGTCGACCTCGTCGATGTAGATGATGCCGGTCTCTGCGCGCTTGACGTCGTAGTCGGCGGCCTGGATGAGCTTCAGAAGGATGTTCTCGACATCCTCCCCCACGTAACCGGCTTCGGTCAGCGCGGTCGCGTCGGCGACGGCGAACGGCACGTTGAGCCGTTTGGCGAGCGTCTGCGCGAGGTAGGTCTTGCCGCAACCGGTCGGGCCGATGAGGAGGATGTTGCTCTTCGCGATCTCGATGTCGTCGTGCACCGTCTCGGCCGGAGCCAGGGTCGCACGCGACCGGACCCGCTTGTAATGGTTGTACACCGCGACGGACAGTGCCTTCTTGGCGCTCTCCTGGCCGATGACGTACTCCTCGAGGAAGGCGAAGATCTCCTTCGGCTTCGGGAGGTCGAACTCGCTCACGGTCTCTTCGCTCGCCTCGGCGAGTCGCTCGGCGATGATCTCGTTGCACAACTCGACGCACTCGTCGCAGATGTACACGCCGGGACCAGCGATCAGCTGCTGGACCTGCTTCTGGCTCTTGCCGCAGAACGAGCACTTGAGCAGATCGGCGCTTTCGCCTATCCGTGCCATGTCTTTCCCTCTCCCTGGAGATTCGGTGCTCCGAGCCTAACCTGTCCCTGCGACAACTCGGCGCGCCACCCCGCTGGGATGACGCGCCGAGTCGTGAGCACGGGAACCGGGTCAGGCCGTGATGGCCGCGACGGGGTTCTTTCGCGAGGTGAGCACCTGGTCGATGAGACCGTACTCGAGCGCCTCGGCGGCCGAGAGGATCTTGTCGCGGTCGATGTCCTTGTTGACCTGCTCCACCGAACGGTTGGAGTGGTGCGCCAGGGTCGACTCGAGCCAGCCGCGCATGCGGAGGATCTCGGCGGCCTGGATCTCGATGTCCGACGCCTGTCCGTGGCCGGCCTCGCCGACGGCGGGCTGGTGGATCAGGATCCTGGCGTTGGGGAGCGCCAGGCGCTTCCCGGGGGTCCCGGCGGCGGTGAGCACCGCGGCAGCGGAGGCCGCCTGGCCGAGGACGACCGTCATGACGTGCGGACGGATGTACTGCATCGTGTCGTAGATCGCCGTCATCGCGGTGAACGAACCACCGGGCGAGTTGATGTACATGACGATGTCGCGGTCCGGGTCCATGCTCTCGAGCACGAGCAGCTGAGCCATGATGTCGTCGGCGGACGCGTCGTCGACCTGCACGCCGAGGAAGATGATGCGGTCCTCGAAGAGCTTCGCGTACGGGTCCTGGCGCTTGTACCCGTAGGCCGTGCGCTCTTCGAAGCTCGGGAGGATGTAGCGCGCACCCGGCATCTGCAGCGAGCGGCCCGCCGCACTGAACGTTGGAGTCTCCATGTGTTGCATTCCTGTCTGTCGAAGCCGGGTCACTTGTCGCTGTCGACGGTTCCGCCGCCGCCGGCCACGTCGAGCGCGGACTCACGGAGGTGGTCGACGAAGCCGTACTCGAGCGCTTCCTGGGCGTTGAACCAACGGTCGCGGTCGCCGTCGGCGTTGATCTGCTCGACGCTCTTGCCGGTCTGTGCCGCCGTGATCTCGGCGAGACGACGCTTCATGTCGAGGATGAGCTGCGCCTGGGTCTGGATGTCGCTCGAGGTTCCGCCGAACCCGCCGTGGGGCTGGTGGAGGAGCACCCGGGCGTTCGGGGTGATGTACCGCTTGCCCTTCGTGCCCGCCGTGAGGAGGAGCTGGCCCATGGAGGCGGCCATGCCGATGCCGACCGTGACGATGTCGTTCGGCACGAACTGCATGGTGTCGTAGATGGCCATGCCGGCCGTGATGGAACCACCGGGCGAGTTGATGTAGAGGTAGATGTCGCGCTTCGGGTCGTCCGCGGCGAGCAGCAGCAGCTTGGCCGCGATCTCGTTCGCGTTCTCGTCGCGGACCTCGGCGCCCAGCCAGATGATCCGGTCCTTCAGCAGGCGGTCAAAGACACTGGGCGAGAACTGTGGTTCGGCCATTATCGCTCCGTTTCGGTTGTGCAGTGGTTCGAATCTATCGGAGGCGACGCACGACCAACGCCCTGTTCGCCCTCGGCAGACTCCCGGGCGGCGGGGTTCGCCGGAGGCGGACGGAGCGTCCGGACCTCGGGGCTCAGCGGGGTGGTCGCTGCTCGAGTTCGTCGGCGTAGGCACGGACCGAGCGGTGGTATCGCGGCAGGTGGGGCACGAGGGCTCGCAGGGCGACCGCCGTCGCTCGGTGGGGATCACCGGAACTGGCGAGCGCCAGCGCCAGGAAGGCGGCCGTGGCATCCGCGTAGGGACCCGTCGCCTGGGCGGCGAGCTGCCGTTCCAGCAGCTCCACGCTCTCGGCGACCCGGCCGAGGTTCCGCAAGGTGCTCGCCAACTGGATGACCGCCTGAGGACGATGCTCGTCGTCGAGTCCGGCATCGAGGGCGGCGCGGTAGAGCGCCTCGGCCTCGACCTCGTGCCCAGCGGAGTCGCGTGCGCCCGCCGATTCGAAGAGCGCTCGGGCATCGCCGTGAGGCCGTTCCGTGGCCAGGGCGTCGATCGCCACGATGCGCTCCTCGTCGCTGAGCACTGCATCGTCCCAGACCACCGCGACCCGTGCGTCCCAGTCCTGCGCCTCGTCCATCCCTCGTTCCCTCCCGTTCGTGTCCGGAGACGACAGTAGGGGCGGAATCGCTTCCGCCCCTACTGTCACTGCTGGTGAGTGCTACTCGGCTGCAGCCTCGTCGGTCGCCGCCTTCTTAGCCGGAGCCTTCTTGGCGGGCGCCTTCTTGGCCGGAGCCTTCTTGGCAGCTGCCTTCTTCGGCTCGGCCTCGACCGGAGCCTCCTCGGCGGTGTCCTCGGACGCGGCCTCGGTGGGCTCGTCGGCAGCGGGCTCAGCCGCGGCGTCCTCGTCCTCGACGACGGCGACGAAGTCGCTCAGGTCGACGGGCTTGCCGTTCGAGTCGACGACCTCGGCCTTGCCGAGCGCGATCGCGATGGCCTTGTTGCGGGCGACCTCGCCGACCATGGCGGGGATCTGACCCTGCTGGCCGAGGGCCTCGATGAACTCACCGGGCTCCATGCCGTACTGCGACGCGCTCTGGATGAGGTACTCGGTGAGCTCGTTCTGGTTGACCTGCACGTTGAGCGACTCGGCGAGGGCGTCGAGCAGCAGCTGCGTGCGGAGCGCCTTCTCGCTGGACTCGGTGACCTCGGCACGGTGCTCGTCGTCCTCGAGGCGGTTCTCGCCCTCGAGGTGACGGTGGACCTCGTCCTCGATGACGCTCTCGGGGACCGGGATCTGCGCGGCCTCAAGCATGGCGTCGACGAGCGCGGTGCGAGCGTCGCGGCCCTGGGTGATGACCTGCTGACGCTCGACGACCTCGCGCAGCTGCGCCTTGAACTCGTCGATGGTGTCGAACTCGCTCGCGATCTGAGCGAAGTCGTCGTCGGCCTCGGGGAGCTCGCGCTCCTTGACGGCGGTCAGCGTGACGGTGACCTCGGCGTCCTCACCCTCGTGCTCGCCACCGAGCAGCGGCGACGTGAAGGTGGTCGTCTCGCCCGCGGTCAGCGAGTCGAGCGCCTCGTCAATACCGGTGAGCAGCTCGCCCGAACCGATCTCGTAGGAGACACCGCTCGCGCGGTCGACCTCGGCGTCGTTGATCGTGGCGACCAGGTCGAGCTGCGCGAAGTCGCCCGTCTTGGCCGGGCGGTCGACGGTCACGAGCGTGCCGAACCGGGCACGGATTCGGTCGAGCTCGTCCTGGACGTCGGCCTCGCCGGCCTCCTGGGCGTCGACGGTGAGCTTGAGGCCCTCGTAGGCCGGGAGCGTGATCTCGGGGCGGACGTCGACCTCGATGTTGACCAGCAGGTCGCCGGAGAAGTCCTTCTCGTTCGGCCACTCGACGATGTCCGCCTGCGGGCGGCCGAGCGGACGGAGCTCGTTCTCCTCGAGCGCCTTCCGGAAGAAGCCGTCGAGACCCTCGTTGACGGCGTGCTCGATCACGGCACCCTTGCCGACGCGCTGGTCGATGATCGCCGGTGGCACCTTGCCCTTGCGGAACCCGGGGACGTTGATGTCCTCCGCGATGTGTCCGTACGCGTGGGTGATGCTCGGCTTGAGCTCCTCAGGCGTCACCGCGATGGCGAGCTTGACGCGAGTGGGGCTCAGCTTCTCGACCGTGGTCTTCACGTGATTACTTCTCCTGTGTCGGGGATTCTGCCTCAGTTGAGGACGCAAAACGGAGTCGGGGCGACAGGATTCGAACCTGCGACCTCCCGGTCCCAAACCGGGCGCTCTACCAAGCTGAGCTACGCCCCGGATCGGCGACAATCCGGCCAGCCGGACCGACCGACGAGCGGTGGGCGAAATGGCCTCGGTCAGTCTAGCCCAGAATCTGGGCGCGACCTGTGCGGTTTCCCGGGCTGCAGGCAGCGCACGACCCGGGCTGCACAGACGCACCTCCGGCATGCAGTAGCATTGCCAGGTGAGTTCGTCGCATCGCGGCGCCTCGGGGATGTAGCTCAATGGTAGAGCCTCAGTCTTCCAAACTGATTACGCGGGTTCGATTCCCGTCATCCCCTCCGTTGTCTTGTCTCAAGACATGGGAAACCCCCGGACCCTCAGGTCCGGGGGTTTCTTGGTTGTTGGGGTTGGTAGTCGCGGGTGGTGTCGAGGGTGAGCTCTCGAATGAGTTCCCCGGTGCTGCGGTGGACGACGCGGATCTCGAGGCCGTCGATGAGGACGATGACGCGGGTTCGGGCGAGGGTTCGGCCGAGGCCTATGTGGTGGAGTCGTCCGGCGTGGCGGAGGGTGATGCGGCCGTGGTTGTCGATGGTGTCGGTTCGGACGCGTGCGCGTTGCTCAGATTCTGAGCGGTTGGGTGTGGCTTTGGGGCGGGCTGCGTAGGCCGCTGCTGGGGTGGTGCGTTCGAGCGCGCGGTGGGGTCTGCGGTGGTTGTATTCGTCGGTGAAGGCGTCGAGGAGGAGTTGCAGTTCGAGGAGGTCGTGGGGGCGTGGGCGGTGGGTGAGCCATTTCTTCATGGTTTGTTGCAAGCGTTCGACTTTGCCTTGGGTTTGTGGATGGTAGGGGTGGCCGTTCTTCTGCTGGATCCCGAGGCGGGCGAGGTCGTGTTCGAAGACGTTCTGGCCGCGTCCGCCGGAGAGCCGGGTGGTGAAGACCATGCCGTTGTCGGTGAGCGTTGAGGCTGGAATCCCGTGTTCTGCGGTGGTTTGCGCGAAGACGGTGCGGACGATGGGGCCGGTGACGCGGTGGTGTGCGGTGACGCTGAGTGCGTAGCGGGAGTGGTCGTCGATGAAGCTGAGGATCTCGCTGTCGGTGCCGTTGGAGAGAGGCCAGTGGGTGAAGTCGGCTTGCCAGGTTTCGTTCGGGAGGGCCGCTTCGAAGCGGATATAGGAGGAGCGGGGACGTTTCTGCGGTTGGGGTTCGATGAGTCCTGCGGTGCGGAGATGTCGCCAGATCGTGGCGGGCGCGACGGTGACGTTGTGGTGGTGGGTCAGATGCCAGGCGATCGTGTGGGCGCCGGCATCGAGGCCTCGTTCGAGGAGCTGGGTGCGCAACTGCATGATCAGGGCGATCGTGGTCGCGCTGATGCGGGTGGGGCCGTGTTTCGGAGCGCGTGAGCGTGGCTCGAGAGCGGATTCACCCTCGGCGACGTATCGGGCCATGAGTTTCGAGACCCAGCCGGGCGAGACGCCGTAGCGTCTTGCTGCCTCGGCCTGCGTGCAGTGCTCGATGGTGATGGCGGTGATGATCAGGCGCGCTTTCGACACCCTCCGAGCATCGTTGAGGGTTTCCTATGTCTTGAGACAGGTGTTTCCTATGTCCTGAAACCAGACACCGTCATCCCCTCCGTATTCATCAGAACCAGGCAGCGCCGCGAAGGCGGGATTCATCAGAACCAGGCAGCGCCGCGAAGGCGGGTGGCGAGGCTCGGTTCACCTCGTTCCCGGCGTGGGTCGAATGGCAGCCGCCGGCGGAGGACCTGAGCGGCCGACGCCCTAGGCTGAGCGCATGCGACTCGACGCCCTCTGGCCCCACGTCTGGACCGTGGCCGGCGCGCTCGGCTTCTTCGTCGGCGTGTACGCCCTCGCCACCGGCCGCCTCGGTGTCGGGCTCATCTGCATGATCGGCTGCGTCGTCTGCCTGTCCGGCTCGCTCGCAGCACAGCGTCGACTCAAGAAGCGCGACGCGCGCCGCCGCTAGTCGTCATCCACCGCCGCTGCGTGGACCGCCCTGAGGGCGACGTAGTGGGCGGCGTTCTGCCGGATCGCCTCCTGCTCATCGGCGGTCAGCTCACGCCGCACCTTGGCGGGAACCCCGGCGACGAGCGAGCCGGGCGGCACGATCATCCCCTCGAGGACCACCGCTCCCCCGGCCACCAGCGAACCAGCCCCGATCACCGCTCCGCTCAGCACGACCGATCCCATGCCGATCAGGCAGTCGTCCTCGACCGTGCAGCCGTGGACCACCGCGTTGTGTCCGACCGAGACGTTCCGCCCGATGACCGTCGGGTGGCCGCTGTCCGTGTGGACGGCGACACCGTCCTGGATGTTGGACCCCGCCCCGAGGGTGATCGAGTCCGAGTCGGCGCGGAGCACCGCGTTGTACCAGACGCTCGAATCGGCAGCGAGGGTGACGGCCCCGACCACCACCGAGCCCGGCGCCGTGTAGGCGGTCGGATCCAGTGCGGGCGCGCGTCCGCCTGGGAGCTTCCTGACAGAACCGTGGACAGTCATAAGCCCAACGGTACCCCAGGCGTCGTCGAGCGCCGGAGAACCGCGTCATTCCGGCCCGGATCATCGGTATGGTCAGGCTTTCCTTCGTGAGTGCAGCCTTCGTAAGCCGAGCCTCGACTTCCTTGCGGAATGTCTGGGCCTGAGTACCGTTATATCCAAGCAGACCGGCGAATACGCCCGACCAGGGCCTCACTCGTCAACGAAGGGGAACACCATGACCGACATCACCACCTCCATTCCGCAGGCCGTCGCCAACCCGGACGTCGCAGCAGGCACCGCGCAGTTCCTGAGCCCCGTCGTCCTCGACCTCACCGCGATCGTCGTCAACGGTAAGCAGGCCCACTGGCACGTCCGTGGCGCGAACTTCATCGGCGTCCACGAGCTGCTCGACGACATCGTCGACCACGCGCAGGAGTGGGCCGACCTCGCCGCGGAGCGCATCGTCGCCCTCGGCCTCCCCGTCGACGCCCGTCTCAGCACGGTCGCTGCGAAGACCACCACGCCGGAACTCAGCGAGGGCTTCCAGCAGTCCGACCGCACGATCGCCGAGGTCATCGCGCTGATCGACGCCGCTTCGGCCTCGGTCAACACCGCCGTCAACGAGCTCGACGAGCTCGACCAGACGAGCCAGGACATCGCCATCGAGATCGCTCGCGGCCTCGACAAGGACCGCTGGTTCCTCTTCGCGCACCTCAGCCGCTAGGCGAGCGCCGGGAGCACCGGCATGCACCATCCTGAAGGGGCAGTCATCCGTGACTGCCCCTTCGGCGTGCCAGGACCTCAGCCCTGGCGCTGGAGGAGGGCGAGGACCGCGAGCACCCGCCGATGGTCGCTGCCGGAGTCCTCGAGACCGAGCTTCTGGAAGATGGCCGAGATGTGCTTCTCCACCGCTCCCACCCCGACCAGGAGGCGCTGGGCGATCGCCGCGTTGGTGCGCCCCTCGGCCATGGCGGCGAGTACCTCGGTCTCCCGGGGCGTGAGCGCGGACAAGGGGTCCCGCTGGGTCGCGAACAAGGTGCGCACCACGTCAGGGTCCAGCACGGTCCCACCGCCGACCAGGCGGTGGATGGCGTCCTGGACCTCCTCGAGCGACGTAACCCGATCCTTGAGGAGATAGCCGACTCCGCGCCCGCCGTCCGCCAGCAGCTCCCGGGCGTACACGGTCTCGACGTACTGGCTCAGGAGCAGGACAGGGAGGTCGGGATGGGCTGCTCGCAGGGCGATCGCCGCTCGGACCCCCTCGTCCCGGAACGTCGGCGGCATCCGGACGTCCATCACGATGAGGTCCGGCCGGTCCGTCGCGAGTCCGCGCTGGACCGCGACGGCGTCCGCGTACGCGGCGACCGTGACGAACCCCGCCTCGTCGAACAACCGCAGCAGGCCTTCGCGGAGCAGCGTCGAATCCTCGGCGATCACGATCCGGAGCGGCGCACCATCTGCATGATCAGGACTGGTCATCCGCTCAGCCTAGGGGGATCGACACCGAGACGGAGCTGCCTCGGGCGGCGCCCTCCCACACCGGCGTGGGCTCGATCGTCAACCCACCACCGAGCCCCTGCGCCCGCTCGACCAGACCCGCCAGACCGTGGCCCGCTTCGACGTGGGCGCCACCACGACCGTCGTCGACCACACGCAGGATCAGACGAGCCCCGAGCTGTGGGGCCATCGTCGTGGCGGCTTCGACGCGCGCGACCCGCGCCGCTGCGTGCTTCGAGACGTTCGTGAGGAGTTCGGCAACGACGAAATAGAGCCCGCGTTCGGTCTCCCGTGGCAGCTGCAACGATGCGATGACCGCCAGCTCGGTCCTCGTGGGCACCGCGGACCGCGCGGCGAGGTCCTCGAGGGCGGCGACGAGGCCGCGGTCCTGGAGCAGCGGAGGCATGAGGCCCTTGGAGAGCGCGCGGAGTTCGTCGAGGGTCTCTGCGGCCTGCGCTCGGGCCTCGCCCACGAGGGTCCGCGCCGACGCCGGATCGGTGTCGAGGCGTCGTTCGGCGGCTGCGAGGTCCATCTGCAGCCGGACGAGGCGCTGCTGCGGCCCGTCGTGGATGTCACGTTCGAGCCGCCGCACGGCTCCCGCCTCCGCGGCGACGGCGGCGCCTCGCGCGCGTTGCTCCGCGACCAGCGCGGCTCGCAACTCCTCCTGAGGCCGCGTGCCGAACATCGCCGAAGCGACGGCGTGGTGCAGGAGCACCATCCCCCGGAGCACCGGCGGCAGGGTGGCGAGGAACACGAGGCCGATGCCGAGATTCGTGAGCTTGTCGGCGAGCAACGCGTCGGCCGGGTCCAGCGCGGGAGACAACAGCTCCGCCAGCCCGGAGGACGACCCCGCCGGGAGCAGATCGACCCAGATCCAGGCCGTGCAGCCGGCGACGGCACCCACGGTCCACGTGATCGTCAGCCCCCAGGTGATCCCGCAGATGATCGGATTCACGATGACCGTGTGCAGGGCGGCGAGCCACCACCGTGGACCGGCGAGCGGGGCGAGCACCGCGCCGAACGTCGTCGAAGGCTCGATCGAGGACCTCCAGGCGCCCAGACGGATGGGACGCAGACCGGTGGTGCGCAGCCGGACGATTTCGAGGTGCACCCAGGCGCGCGACACCCAGAGCCCGCCGACGCCTATGACGATCCCGATCCCGAGGATCGCCAACCCGAAGCCGAGCGAGAGGATCGTCACGGCCAGGACGCTGCCCACGATCGCGATCGGCAGGTTCGGCAGGAGGAAGAGGAGCGATCCGGGAACGTCCGACCACAGCCGGCCGTACCGCCGACCACCCCGGAGGGAGGCATCCGGTGTCGTGGGTGTATCGAGCGCGCGGCTGATGGTGGTGGTCATCGAAGAGGTCCTTTCGACCAGGCGGGGCCGGCTCTCGCGCCGGGCTCTCCACAGTCTGTTCGGCGGTAACGGAGAACGGCATCCGGCGGGCGCCCCCGCAGGGCCGGGGGCTAACCCCCCGTCGGCGGTGACGCCACGGCGGCGGTCACCCGACCCGCGAGCAGGGTGGCACGGACCGGCATGGCGCGGAGGACCTCCGCAGGGCAGGTGAACGGGTCGGCGGACACGACGACGAGGTCCGCGGGGCTCCCCACCGACACGACGTCGTCGTCACCCCTGGTCGAGGCGGCCAGCGCCTCCTCCACCGTGATGGCCTGCTCGCCGTGCCAGGGATCGCGGCCGTCGCGGCTCCGCGTCACGGCGGCGGCGATGGACACCCACGGGTCGAGGGGCGCGACCGGCGCGTCGGAACCGAGTCGCAGCGTCGCCCCGGCGTCGAGCAGACTGCGGAGCACGAACGCGCGGTCGGTGCGGCCGGCCCAGTGCACCTCCGCGATGTCCCGATCGTCCATCGCGTGTTCCGGCTGGACGCTGGCGGCCGTCCCGGTCCGGGCGAACCGCTCCAGGTCCGACGCGCGCAGCAGCTGGGCATGCTCGATCGTCCCGCGCGCGCCGGTCGTCTCGATGGCGTCGAGCGCGAGGGTGTTGGCTCGGTCGCCGATGGCGTGCACGGCGCAGTGGAGCCCGTTCGCGGTCGCCAGCGCGAGCAGGGCGGTCAGCCGCTCCGGCGGCACGTTGAGCATGCCGTGCGCATCCGACCCTGGAGCGGAACCCGGGTAGGGCGTGTCGCAACAGGCCGTGCGGGTGTTGAGCGAGCCGTCGGTGATGACCTTGAAGGGGCCGACCTGCGCCAGCCCGTCCGTTCCGGCCAACACCCCACCGGTGACGAGGCCGGCGTCGATCGCCCGCTCGAGGTGCTCGGCGTAGATGCCGAAGGAGATGCGGAGTGCACGCGTGCCGTTGCCGACCCGCCGGACCCAGTCCGCGGCGTTCCACCGCATCTCGAGGTCGACGACCCCGACGACGCCCCGTGACGCCGCCTGATCGGCTGCAGCGTCGACCCATCGGTCGGAGAGCTCGGCCGCCACCTGGTCGAGCTGTTTGAGGACGGCGAACGACTCCTCCTCCCGGAGCAACCCCGTGGGGTGGTCCCCGAAGCCCGTGGCCCGCAGCGCGGCGCTGTTCAACCAGCAGCAGTGCAGGTCGGCGCTCACGAGCACGACCGCGCGGTCGGGAGCGATCTCGTCCAGCACCGCGAACGTCGGCAGGTCGGGCCAGAGGGCGTCCCGGAACCGGGCGCCCTCGATCCAACCGTCGCCGTCGGGCTCCTGGGCGATGCGTTCGGCGACCAGCGCTGCGGCCTCGGTGGCGGACGCGGCCGACGACAGGTCCACGCGCCTCGCCGTGCGCGCCCACTGCGTGAAGTGCACGTGATGATCCCAGAGGCCAGGCAGCAGGAAGCCGCCGCCGCCGTCCAGGACGCCGGCGTCTCCGTTGCGCACGACCTCGGGGTCCGCAGGACGGATCGCGACGATGGCACCGTCCTCCAGGAGGACGTCGACCCGTTCGGTGTCGGACGCGCCTCCGCGGCGCGGACCCGACAGGTGGACGTCGGCGATCATCGTGACGACGTCGCCGACGGATCCAGGGCGGTGCTCGGTCATCACATCGGTCCTCGTCGGTTCGTCGGGCGGGTTCGGATCAGCGTTGGCAGTTCGGGCACCAGTACAGCTTCCGGGCGCCCATCTCCTCGAGCAGGATGTTCGTCCCGCAGACTCGGCAGGGCAGCCCCTCGCGCTTGTACACCCAGTGCCGATCGGCACGGTTGGCCATCGCGAGTCGGTAGTCGGCCGGCGAGAGGTCGTCCATCGTCATCATCTGCCCGGTCTCCACCCCGATCGCGAGCAGTCGCGTCCAATCGGCCCAGAGCTCGCGGAGCGTCTCCTCCGGAACGGTCTTCCCCGTGCGGTGCGGATCCAGCCGCGCCCGGAACAGCAGTTCAGCCCGGTAGACGTTGCCGATGCCGCTGACGATCTGCTGGTCCATCAGCAGGAGCCCGATCGGCGAACCCTTGCGGTGCGCTCGGGAGACGAACCGTTCGCCGGCCTCGGCGCTCGGGTCGAGCAGCGGGTCCGGTCCGAGCCGGTCGATGACCGCCTGGACCCCGGCCGAGTCGATCACCTCGCACGCGGTCGGTCCGCGGAGATCGGCGACGGTGGTGTCGGTCAGCAGCCGCACGCGTACCTGTCCGACGGGCTCGGGCGGGAACCGCTCGTCCAGCTCGGCGAGAGGACTCGACTGCTCTGACATCCGGACGCGGGCTCGACGAGGCGCTCCGATGCTGTGCAGCGAATTCTCCCCGTCGAGGTCGAGGATCGGGTCGTCGACGACGGTCCCGCGCTGGTTCGTCTGGCCCATGCGCCCGTTCGCAGCGGCGATGGTGGGATCGGAGTGGATGTCGCCGGCGAAGTCCCACGCGCCGTAGAGCCCGAGGTGGACCCGCAGCCACAGCCCGTCGTCGAATTCGAGGAACATCTGCTTGCCCACGGCTTTGGCGTCGGTGACCGTCCGTCCGTCGAGCACCGAGGCACCTTCAGCGAACCGTCCCTGCGGTGAGGACACGGCGACGCGGTGGCCCACGAAGTTCTGCCGGAACTGGCGGGCGATGCGATGGACGGAGTGCCCCTCGGGCATGGTGACTCCTCACTCGGGTGGCGGCGCGGTCGAGCGGCGCCGCAATGGCGATGGCGGACGCGTCAGTCGTCGACGTGCTTGCCGGCGATGGTGCCGGTCGCCTCGTACTCCGCGAGTTGGGCGATACGACGGGCGTGGCGTTCCTCGAGGCTGAACGGTTCGGCGATGAACGCGTCGATGAACGACACCGCCTCGTCGACCGAGTGCTGCCGAGCACCGATCGAGATGACGTTGGCGTCGTTGTGCTGCCGGGCGAGCTGAGCCGTGCTCAGGTTCCAGACGAGCGCGGCGCGGACACCGAGGACCTTGTTCGCAGCGATCTGCTCGCCGTTGCCCGAACCGCCGAACACCACGCCGAGCGCGTCCACACCGGCCTGCTGGTCGCGCACGACGGCCTTCGCTGCGTTGATGCAGAAGGAGGGGTAGTCGTCCAGGGCGTCGTACACGGTGGGACCGTGGTCGAAGACGTCGTGACCCGCGGCGCGCAGGTGGTCCTGGAGGGTGCGGCTGAGCTCGAGACCGGCGTGATCGGTGGCGATGTGGATGCGCATGGGGAAAGTCTAGGGTTCCGGACGCGCAGCTCGGGTCAGTCGAAGATCGGGTCAGCGGTGCGGCTGCGCTTGAGCTCGAAGAAGCCCGGGTAGGCGGCCGCGGCGACGACGCCGTCCCACAGGGCGAGGGCCTGGTCACCCTTCGGTGCGGGCGAGATGACCGGACCGAAGAAGGCGACGTCGTCGATCGCGATGACGGGCGTGCCGACGTCCTGGCCGACCCGCCCGATGCCGTCGAAGTGGCTCTCGCGCATGGGGCCGTCGTACGCGTCGGTCTTCGACGCTTCGGCGAGCGCCGCGGGGAGTCCGGTCTCCGCGAGGGCTTCGGCGATGACGGCGTCGACGTCCTCGGCGCGTCCTCCCGGGTGGATCCGGGTGCCCAGGGCGTCGTAGAGCGGCTTGACGACCTCCTGGCCGTGTTCCTGCGATGCTGCGGCGACGAGCCGGGTGTACCGGAGCGCACGCGGGAAGAACGCGCGGTAGTCGTCGCTCACGTCCTGGTCCTCGTTGAGGACGGCCAGGCTCATGATGTGCCAGGTGACGTCGAGGTTGCGGGCCTCGGTGACCTCGTCGACCCAACGCGAGGTCATCCAGGCCCACGGGCAGGAGGGGTCGAACCAGAAGTCGACGCGGGTGGTCTCTGCAGCGGAAGTCGTCATGCCGCAACCCTACGCTCCACTCGCCCCGATCACTCCGGGACCGGACACACACCGGGTCTAGGCTGGTTGCTCGTGCCGGGGTCGTCACAAGCGACCACGTGCAGTCCACACGTCACGTGTCCATCAACACATCAGGGAGCAGCTGTGCCAGGAGAGAACCTCACCCGAGTCGAAGCCCAGGAGCGCAGGGCGCTCGTCGACACGTCGAGCTACGAGGTCGTGCTCGACCTCACGACCGGTCCTGAGGTGTTCCGCAGCACCACGACGGTCCACTTCGCGGGCGAACCCGGTTCCTCGACGTTCATCGACGCCATCACCCGTACCGTGCACTCCGTCACCCTGAACGGTGTCGAGCTCGACCCGGCGACGGTGTCCGACGGCATCCGCATCCAGCTCGACGGCCTCGCCGCCGAGAACGTGCTCGTCGTCGACGCGGACGCCGAGTACACCAACACGGGCGAGGGCCTCCACCGCTTCGTCGACCCGGTCGACGGCGAGGTCTACCTCTACAGCCAGTTCGAGGTCCCCGACTCGCGCCGGGTGTTCGCCGTCTTCGAGCAGCCCGACCTGAAGGCGACGTTCGCCTTCACCGTCACCGCCCCCGCGGCCTGGCAGGTCGTCAGCAACTCCCCGACGCCGGAGCCGGTCCCCGCACACGACGGCGCGGCGACCTGGAGTTTCGCGCCGACGCAGCGCATCTCCTCGTACATCACCGCGATCGTCGCCGGCCCCTACGACGTGGTCCGCAGCGAGCTCACCTCGAGCGACGGCCGCACCATCCCGCTCGGCGTGTTCGCGCGGAAGAGCCTCGCGGAGTACCTCGACGCCGACTACATCTTCGAGAAGACGCGGCAGGGATTCGCCTACTACGAGGAGAAGTTCGCCTACCCGTACCCGTTCGAGAAGTACGACCAGCTCTTCGTCCCCGAGTTCAACGCCGGCGCGATGGAGAACGCCGGTGCGGTGACGTTCACGGAGACCTACGTGTTCCGCTCGAAGGTGACCGACGCCATCAAGGAGCGTCGTGTCGTCACGATCCTGCACGAGCTCGCCCACATGTGGTTCGGCGACCTCGTCACGATGAAGTGGTGGAACGACCTGTGGCTGAACGAGTCGTTCGCCGAGTGGGCGTCGACGATCGCCACCGCCGAGGCCACCGAGTGGACCGAGGCCTGGACGACGTTCAACGCGATGGAGAAGACCTGGGCGTACCGCCAGGACCAGCTCCCCTCCACGCACCCCATCGTCGCGACGATCAACGATCTCGAGGACGTGCAGGTCAACTTCGACGGCATCACCTATGCGAAGGGCGGCTCGGTCCTGAAGCAGCTCGCGGCCTGGGTCGGGATCGAGGCGTTCTTCGCCGGTGTCGGCAACTACTTCCGGAAGCACGAGTTCGGGAACACGGTGCTCGATGACCTCCTGGTCGAACTGGAGGCGACAAGCGGTCGCGACCTCCGCGGGTGGTCGAAGCTCTGGCTCGAGACCTCCGGCGTCGGGACGCTCAGCCCCGAGTTCACGGTCGACGCCGACGGCGCGTTCACGGCGTTCGCGGTCCGGCAGACGGTTCCCGAGGAGTACGCCACCCTGCGGCCCCACCGCCTCGCGATCGGCCTCTACCGACTCCAGGACGGCAAGCTCGTCCGCACCGAGCGCGTCGAACTCGACGTCGACGGCTCCCTCACCGAGGTGCCAGAGCTCCTCGGCAAGACGCAGCCCGACCTCGTCCTGCTGAACGACGACGACCTCGCCTACGCGAAGATCCGTCTCGACGAGCGGTCCCTGGCGACGGCGATCGACCACCTCGCCTCGATCGAGGATCCGCTGGCCCGCTCGCTCGTGTGGGGCGCGGCGTGGGATGCGACGCGCGACGCCGAGTCCACCGCGTCCGACTACGTCGACCTCGTCCTCGGAAACATCGCGACCGAGACCGAGTCGACCACGCTTCGCACGACGCTCGGACAGCTCGGCCTCGCGGCACGCAACTACGTCGCTCCCGAACGGCGCCTCGCCACCGTCGAGCGCGTCGGCGACGCCCTCTGGGCCCTCGCCCAGGACGCCGAGGCCGGATCGGACGCGCAGTTCCAGTTCGTGAAGTTCTTCGCGGCCCTCGCGTCGACGCCCGAGCACGGCGCGCACCTGAAGGCACTCCGCGACGGCACGGCCTCGCTCGAGGGGCTCGAGATCGACACCGATCTCCGTTGGGAGCTGCTCGAAGGCCTGGTGCTCCTGGGCCTCGCGGACGGCTCCGACATCGACGCGGCGCTGGCGGCGGACAACACGGCCAACGGCGCACAGGCGGCCGCCCGGGCGCGTGCGACCATCCCCACGAGCGAGGGGAAGCGCGCCGCGTTCGACTCCGTGGTCGAGCAGGACGACCAGCCGAACGCCATCGTCCGGAACGTCGGGCTGGGGTTCGGCCACGTCATCGACCCCGCCGTTCTCGAGCCACTCGTGGAGCCCTACTTCGCCTCATTGACGACGGTCTGGGAGTCGCGGAGCTACAAGATCGCCGAGTACATCGTCGAGGGCCTCTACCCTTCGGCGCTCGCCTCCACCGAGCTGCGGGATCGCACCCGTGCCTGGTTGGACGCCAACCCGGAGGTTCCAGCACTGCGGCGCATGCTCGTCGAAGCGCTCGCGGGTGTCGAACGGGCGCTCGCGGCGCAGGCACGGGACGCCGCGTGACGTCCGCCACCGGATAGCACCGCGGTACCAGACGCTTCACCCGAGAACCCCTCCACGGCACGACCCGCCGTGGAGGGGTTCTCCGTATCCTTGGAGGATGAGCGGCCCCGTGAACGATGTCCGGCCCACCGGGTCGGCGTCGCGATGACCGATCCGGTGCAGCCATCCGTCCACGACCGCTCCGCGACAGAGGCCTCGCTGATGCTCCCCCGGCCACCGGGGGTCGTCCGGCGTTGGTGGTCGAGGCACCCCTGGACAGCCGACTCGCTGATCGCCGCCGGGTACCTCCTCGTCGCGCTCTCCGTCAGCACGGCGGAGTGGTTCGACGTGGACCTGGCGACCCAGCCGTCACGGATCGCCCTCGCGGTGGCCATCGTCGCCGTCACGACCCTCGCCGTCCTCTTCCGGCGCCGGCGACCGCTCACGATGGCGCTGATCGTGATCGCGGTCGGACTCGTGTCGGTCGCGCAGACGGTGTCCGTCGACGCGTTCGCCGTGCCGGTCCTCCTGTACTCCGTGGCCGTCTACCGCGGGGTCGCCCACGGCTGGCGGGCGTTCGCGGCAGCGGCGGTCGTGGCGATCCTGGCTCCGTTCCTCCCGTGGGCTGCGCCGCAGGCGCCAGGCGAGCCGGAGCAGACGATCATCTCCGTCGTGCTCTTCGCCCTGTTCGGCCTCCTCGTCGGCATCAACGTCGGCAACCGGAAGCGGTACGTCCAGGCCCTCGTGGACCGCGCCGCGCAGCTCGCACGCGAGCGCGACCAGCAGGCCCAGCTCGCCGCCGTCGCCGAACGCACCCGCATCGCGCGGGAGATGCACGACATCGTGTCCCACAGTCTCACGGTGATCGTCGCCCTTTCGGAGGGCGCCCTCGCGACGAAGGACCCGACGGCTTCGCGAGCCGCCATGACCGCGGTCACCGACGCCGCTCGCACCTCACTCGTCGACATGCGACGGATGCTCGGCGTGCTCCGCGAGACCGGGAGTGCGCCCCTCGCACCGCAACCGGACGCCGCTTCGATCCCCGCGCTCGTGCAGACCTTCCGTGGGCTCGGGCTTCCGGTCGCCCTGACCGACTCCGGTCCCCCGACCGACGATCCGTCCATCCTGCTCGCCGTGCACCGCATCACGCAGGAGGCGCTCACCAACGCCCTGCGGTATTCGGAGCGGCCGAAGCGGGTCGACGTCGTCATCACCTCGTACGACGACCGCATCGAGCTCATCGTCGAGAACGACGGCTCCATCCCCGACGCGCCCTCACTCGGCGCGGGGCAGGGCCTGCTCGGGCTGCGGGAGCGCGTCGCGTTCCAGGGAGGCCGGGTCACAGCCGGTGTGGTCGGCGATCGCCTGTGGCGCGTGCACGCCGTCCTCCCGAGGGACCCCGGTGCAGCACGATCCCGTCCGACCCCCGATCCACGAGGAACCACACCATGACCGACCCCATCCGCATCCTGCTCGTCGACGACCAGCAGCTCATCCGTCTCGGCTTCGGCCTGGTCCTCGGCGCCGAGGACGACCTGAACGTCATCGGCGAGGCGTCCAACGGTGCCGAGGCGATCGACCTCGCCGCCAGACTGCGACCCGACGTGATCCTGATGGACGTCCGCATGCCGGGCCTCGACGGGATCGAGGCGACCCGGCGGATCGTCGCGGCGCACCCCGACAGCCGCATCATCATCCTCACGACCTTCGACCTCGACGAGTACGCGTTCGGGGCGCTGCGGGCCGGCGCCAGCGGCTTCCTCCTGAAGGACGCCCTCCCCCATGAGCTGACGTCTGCGATCCGCGCCGTGCACGCCGGCGACGCCGCCGTGTCCACCCGGGTCACCAAGCGGATGCTCGAGCTCTTCGCCACGGCGCTCCCCGGAACCGCGGCCGACACGGCGGAGGGATCGGCAGCGGGACTCGCCGACCTGACCCCGCGTGAGCACGACATCCTCGTCGCCATGGCGGAAGGACTCAGCAATGCGGAGATCGCGGCGCACTTCATCCTCTCCGAGTCGACCGTCAAGACCCACGTCGGGCGCGTCCTCATGAAGCTGCAGTTGCGCGACCGCGTGCAGGCCGTCATCTTCGCCTACAAGCACGGGCTCGTCCGTCCATGACCGTCCGCCCGCTCGACGTGCGGCTGCCGTCCGGGCCACTCACACGATTCACTCCAGCACGCTGAGTACACTGATCCGGATATGAACTGGGATGAACTCTGGCCGGACGTGACCGCCTTCCTCTGGACGGCGGGTTGGAAGATCATCGGCGTGGTGGTCGTGATCGGGTTGGCCTTCGCCGCCGCCTGGGTGTTGCGCTTCGTGATCCGGCGGGTCGTCGGACGCATCGTCAGCGGGGTCAAGAAGAGCGCCGACGTCACCGACACGCAGTCGCTGCTCGCCTCGCCGCTCGCGGCGGTCAGACTCGTGCAGCGCACCCGGACGCTCGGCACCGTCCTCAGCAACATCGTGAACGTGACGATCGTCATCGTCGCCGCCATCCTCGTGGTGAACGTGATCGATTCGAGCATCATCGGATCCTTCGCGCTCCTCACCGCCGCGGTGGGGGCCGGTCTCGGTTTCGGAGCACAGAACATCGTCAAGGACATCCTCAACGGACTGTTCATGGTGGTCGAGGACCAGCTCGGAGTCGGTGACGTCGTCGACCTCGGACCGGCGACCGGCGTCGTCGAGACGGTGGGTATCCGGATCACCCAGGTGCGCGACGTCAACGGAACGCTCTGGTTCGTCCGCAACGGCGAGATCCTCCGGGTCGGCAACATGTCGCAGGGCTGGTCCCGGGTCATCATCGACCTCGCGATCCCGTACGACGCCGACGTCGAAACCGTCCAGGAGCGCATGCTCACCACCGCGAACGACCTCGCCCACGACCCGAAGTGGCGTTCCCGCATCCTCGAGAAGCCCGAGCTGTGGGGCCTCGAGTCGGTCTCGGCCGACGCCCTCGTCATCCGTCTCGTCGTCAAGACGCGGACGAGCTCGAAGGACGACGTCGCCCGCGAACTCCGGATGCGGCTGAAGCGCGCCGTCGACGAGATGGGCGTCAAGCTGCCGGCCCTGAACAGCATCGTCCTCTCCGGTTTCGAAGGCGCCGCGAGCGTCACCGGTTCGCGGCCACCGCGGACCCACCCGACCACGGTCGTCCCACCCAGGGCGCCCAAGACCAAGCGACCTCCGAGAGCGGAACGATGACCGACCAGCAACCGCCCGGCATGTCCTTCTACGAGCAGGTCGGCGGTCGCCCGACGTTCCAGCGGCTCGTCGACGAGTTCTATCGCGGTGTCGCCGGCGACCCGGTCCTCAAACCGATGTACCCGGAGGAGGACCTCGGCCCGGCGGCCGACCGACTCATGCTGTTCCTCGAGCAGTACTGGGGCGGCCCGGGGACGTACAGCGCGGAACGCGGGCACCCGCGGCTGCGGCTCAGGCACCAGCCCTTCCAGGTGAACCCCGACGCTCGGGACCGCTGGTTGCTCCACATGCGCAGCGCCGTCGACAGCCTCGACCTGGCTCCGGTCCACGAGGCGACCCTCTGGGACTACCTCGAGCGTGCAGCCCACGCGATGGTGAACACCTTCGACGACGGCCCAGGGGCACCGCGCCGCAGCCTCCTCTGATTCCGACGCCGACACCACGCGTTCCGACACAGCGGCCGTAGGATCGGACGCACGTCCGTGCCGAAGGAGTCACCAGATGTCCGCAACCGCCCCGCCCTCCCCGTCCGCCGATCGAACCGAGGCCGATGCGATCGTCATCGGGAGCGGGCTGGCCGGCCTCGTCGCCACCGCCGAACTCGTCGCCGCGGGGAAACGGGTCATCCTGGTCGAGCAGGAGCCGGAGTCGAACCTCGGAGGGCAGGCGCACTGGTCGTTCGGCGGCCTCTTCCTCATCGACTCCCCCGAGCAGCGCCACCTCGGGGTGCGGGACTCGCTCGAGTTGGCGACACAGGACTGGTTCGGTGCCGCCGCGTTCGATCGGCCGGAGGACCACTGGCCGAAGCGGTGGGCGGAGGCCTACCTGGACTTCGCCGCCGGTGAGAAGCGCGCCTGGCTGCACGAGCAGGGCATGCGGTTCTTCCCCGTCGTGGGCTGGGCGGAACGCGGCGGCTACGGCGCCATCGGACACGGCAACTCCGTCCCACGGTTCCACATCACCTGGGGCACCGGCCCCGGCGTCGTGGAGCCCTTCGTCCGCCGCGTGAACCAGGGTGTCGCCGACGGCTCGGTGTCTCCGCACTTCCGGCACCGCGTCGACGAAGTCCTCACCGAGGACGGCGTCGTCGTCGGCGTCCGAGGGTCCGTCCTCGCCCCGTCGGCCGCGATGCGGGGCGAGAGCAGTTCACGCGACGTGGTCGGCGAGTTCGCCTGCCGCGCACCGGCGGTCCTCGTGGCGAGCGGTGGTATCGGCGGCAACCACGACCTCGTCCGCGAGCACTGGCCCGCCCGTCTCGGCCAGCCGCCGACGACGATGCTGTCCGGGGTCCCCGCACACGTCGACGGTCGCATGCTGGGCATCAGCGAACGCGCGGGCGGACGCCTCATCAACCGCGACCGGATGTGGCACTACGTCGAGGGCATCACCAACTGGGACCCGATCTGGCCGCAGCACGGCATCCGGATCCTGCCCGGGCCGTCGTCGCTCTGGTTCGACGCGACCGGTCACCGTCTCCCGGTACCGCTCTTCCCCGGGTTCGACACGCTCGGCACCCTGGAGCACCTGCGCGCCACCGGCCACGATCACAGCTGGTTCGTCCTCACCCAACGGATCATCGAGAAGGAGTTCGCGCTGTCGGGGAGCGAGCAAAACCCCGACCTGACCGGCAAGGACCTCGGCCTGCTCGCGAAACGCATCGGTCCCGGCGCCCCCGGCCCGGTCGAAGCGTTCAAGGAACACGGTGTGGACTTCATCGTCGCCGACACGATCACGGAACTCGTGGCGGGGATGCAGGCGTCCACCCCCGAGACGGCGATCGACGGCCGCAACGTCATCGCGGAGGTCGAGGCGCGCGATCGCGAGATGGACAACCCGTTCACGAAGGACCTGCAGATCACCGCCCTCCGCGGCGCACGCGCCTACCGCGGCGACAAGCTCATCCGCGTCGCGGCACCGCACCGACTATTGGACCCGAAGGCCGGCCCGCTCATCGCGGTCAAGCTGCACGTGCTGACCCGCAAGAGCCTCGGCGGGCTGGAGACCGACCTCTCGAGTCGCGTGCTCGGCGCCGACGGGAGCCCGGTGCCCGGCCTCTTCGCAGCGGGAGAGGCTGCCGGGTTCGGCGGCGGAGGCGTCCACGGCTACCGCGCGCTCGAGGGGACCTTCCTCGGCGGCTGCCTGTTCACCGGGCGCGTGGCCGGCCGCGCGATGGCCGGCATCTGACCGTCAGGAGACGGCGTTGGCCAGCACGTGACCACGCCGGGTGCTCAGTCGCACCCACCCGCCGGAACGGAACACCGTCGCCCGCTCCGGTTCCGCGATGAACCCGAGCCCCACCGCCGCGAACGCCGCCCCGGTCGGAAGACCGAAGCCGTCGCCGAGTGGCCTCGACCACACCTGCGACCGCACCTTCTGGACGATCTGGTCCCCGACGGCCGTCGGAAGCGCTTCGGCGATCTCCGTGGCGCCCGTCCTGGCGACGAGTTCGAGCTCGATGGTGTCCACGTCGCCGACGCGTTCCCAGCCGCCGCGCGGCGGCGCCTGGCCGACCCAGGGGGCCGTCCTGGTCGACGGCGGGAGGTCGAGCGACGCCGACGCTGATCCGTCGGGTCGGCCGGTCGTCGAGCCGCCGAGCGTGCGCACGACCCGGTCGATGAGTTCGCGCGGGGTAGCCAGGACGTCTGCCGAGGCGGCGTGGGCGAGGGCGAAGGTGCGCATGCCGATGATCGTCGGGCTGCGATCGAGCAGACCCTGCGGGTGCAGCACCGGGGCGGAGACCGCCAGGACGTGGTCGGCGGCGAGCAGCCGGACTCCGGAATCGTCGATCCGGCTGGCTCGCGCGAGGAAGGTGCGGAGGTCGGCGAGCGAATCGGCGTCGAGGAGGTGCAGGGTGGTGGACATCTCCTCTCAATGTACGCCACCGCCGCGTCGGCTCCGGGACATCGGGAGCCCGCCGTGGATAGACTCGGCGGGTCGGATCGGGCGTCGCTGTGGTGCGCCGGTCCCCGACGGAAAGGCGTGTCCCCGTGAAGGAACCGATCGAATCCCTACTCACCGCGCTCGACCTGAGCGCGCCCGGCGTCCGCACCGATGAGGACATCTTCACCGGACCGTCGCAGTGGATGCCGCAGGGGCGGGTGTTCGGGGGCCAGGTCCTCGCGCAGTCCGTCGTGGCCGCCACGCGGACCGTCGACACAGAGCGCATCATCCACTCGATGCACGGGTACTTCCTGCGTCCCGGCGACGTCGACCAGCCGATCACGTTCGCCGTCGACCGCATCCACGACGGCCGGTCGTTCGCGACGCGCCGCACCCAGGCGTATCAGAACGGCGTACCGATCCTCTCGATGATCGCCTCCTTCCAGACGCAGGATGCGGGCCCTGAGCACCAGATCGACCTCCCGGCGGGCCTTCCCGATCCGGAGACGCTGCCGTCCGCCGCCGAGATCCTCCACGGGATCGACCACCCGGCGGCCGAGGCCTGGGCCACCGGGCGACCGTTCGACCTCAGACATGTCGGCTCCCCCGTGTACCTCCGGGTGGACGGCGAACGCACGGCCCAGCAGGCGGTCTGGTTCAAGACCATCGGCGAGCTGCCCGACGACCCGGCGCTCCACCGCGCGGCACTGGCCTACGCGAGCGACTACACGATCCTCGAACCGGTGATGCGACGCCATGGTGTCCCATGGGCCACTCCCGGCATCAAGATCGCCAGCCTCGACCACGCCATGTGGTGGCACCGGCCGGCCCGGGTGGACGAGTGGCTCGTCTACCTGCAGGACTCCCCCAGCGCGACCGGTGGCCGCGGGCTGTCACTCGGCCGCATCTACGACCGGGCCGGGTTGCTCGTGGCGAGCGTGGCTCAGGAAGGCATGGTCCGCTTCCCGACACCCCGCTGATCCGGTGTCATGACGAGATGCCGCGCTCAGCGACGCGAGAACTCGATCGGGTCCTCGATGAACGGTTCCCACACGACGCGCTCCGCATCTGAGATCCGTCGAGGCTTCATGGTCTTCGCGTCGACCATCACGACCGTCGTCGCGGCGCGCGCGTAGAGCGTCTGCGGCTCGGTACCGCGCGGAGAGTAGACCTCGTAGGCGACCTGCAGGCTGGCTCCGCCGATCTTGCCCATCCAGAGCTGGACGTCGAGCGGGTCGCGCTGATACGGGATCGGGGCCAGGTATTCGATCTCCTGATGGGCGACGAGCGTGATCGTCTCCGCGTCGAGACTCGCGTCGATGACCGCCGTCGGCGGCGCCTCCTCCGATGCGAGCGTCGGGATCCAGAACACCCTCACGCGCGCCTCTTCGAGGAGCTTCAGCATGGACGCGTTGTTCACGTGGTTGAAGGCGTCGAGGTCGCCCCATCGCAACGGGATCGGCACGTGGAGTCTGGTCATCGGTGAACCTTCCCTGCTCAGGCTGGTGGGAGACGGACGAGCGACGGCCCATCAGCCGGAGCCGATGGGCCGTCGTCGTTGCACTCAGTCGCGGGTGAGCTTCCGGTACGCGGAGCGGTGAGGCTTCGCGGCGTCCGGGCCCAGGCGCTTGATCTTGTCCTCTTCGTAGGACTCGAAGTTGCCCTCGAACCAGTGCCAGTTCGACGGGTTCTCCTCGGTGCCCTCGTAGGAGAGGATGTGCGTCGCGATGCGGTCGAGGAACCACCGGTCGTGGGTGATGACCACGGCGCAACCCGGGAACTCGAGGAGCGCGTTCTCGAGGCTCGACAGCGTTTCGACGTCGAGGTCGTTGGTCGGTTCGTCGAGCAGCAGGAGGTTTCCACCCTGCTTGAGCGTCAGCGCGAGGTTGAGTCGGTTGCGCTCACCACCGGAGAGGACGCCGGCCTTCTTCTGCTGGTCGGGGCCCTTGAAGCCGAAGGTCGACACGTAGGCGCGCGACGGGATCTCCTGGTTGCCGACCTGGATGTAGTCGAGTCCTTCGGACACGACCTCCCAGAGCGTCTTGTTGGGATCGATACCCCCGCGGGACTGGTCGACGTAGGAGAGCTTCACGGTCTCGCCGACCTTGAGCTCGCCGGCATCCAGCGGCTCGAGCCCGACGATGGTCTTGAACAGCGTGGTCTTACCGACACCGTTCGGGCCGATGATGCCGACGATACCGTTGCGCGGCAGGCTGAACGACAGGTCGTCGATGAGGACGCGTCCGTCGAAGCCTTTCTGCAGCTTCTTAGCTTCGAGGACCGTCGAGCCGAGGCGCGGGCCGGCGGGGATCTGGATCTCTTCGAAGTCGAGCTTCCTGGTGCGCTCCGCCTCAGACGCCATCTCTTCATACCGGGCCAGACGAGCCTTGGACTTCACCTGGCGACCCTTGGCGTTGCTGCGCACCCACTCGAGTTCACTCGCGAGACGCTTGGCGAGCTTGGCGTCCTTCTTCCCCTGGACGTTGAGGCGCTCGCCCTTCTTCTCGAGGTAGGTCGAGTAGTTGCCCTCGTAAGGGTAGAGACGACCGCGGTCGATCTCGCAGATCCACTCTGCGACGTGGTCGAGGAAGTACCGGTCGTGGGTGACGGCGAGCACGGCGCCCGCGTACTGGGCGAGGTGCTGCTCGAGCCAGAGCACGCTCTCCGCGTCGAGGTGGTTGGTGGGCTCGTCGAGGAGCAGGAGGTCGGGCTTCTGGAGGAGGAGCTTGCAGAGTGCGACGCGACGCTTCTCACCACCGGAGAGGTGGGCGACCGTGGCGTCGGACGGCGGGCAGCGCAGGGCGTCCATCGCCTGTTCCAGCTGGGAGTCGAGGTCCCAGGCGTCGGCGGCGTCGATCGCCTCCTGCAGCACGCCCATCTCGGCGAGCAGGGCGTCGAAGTCGGCGTCGGGCTCAGCCATCGCGAGGGAGATCTCGTTGAAGCGGTCGATCTTGCCCTTGATCTCGCCGACGCCCTCCTGGACGTTCTCGAGCACCGTCTTGTCCTCGTCGAGTTCCGGCTCCTGCATGAGGATGCCGACGCTGAAGCCCGGCGTGAGCTTCGCCTCGCCGTTCGAGGGGGTGTCGATTCCCGCCATGATCTTCAGGATCGTGGACTTACCGGCACCGTTCGGGCCGACGACGCCGATCTTCGCTCCGGGCAGGAACGCCATCGTCACGTCGTCGAGGATGAGCTTGTCGCCGACCGCCTTGCGGGCGCGGACCATCGAGTAAATGTATTCAGCCATGTCGCCGTCCAGTCTACGGGCGGACCCGACGTTTGCGCTGCACGTGGACGGCCATGGCCGTCCGGCCGCTACCAGTCGATCGGACGCGTGGCGCCGATGAGGCACCGGCCGGTGTCGAGCAGCGGGACCACGGAGGAGTGATACCCCGTCGCCGGCCCGTTCTGCCCAAGAATGCACTGTCCCTGCCACCGGATGGAGAACTGGATCGAGTCCGCCGGCTCACCGATGCTCGTGGTGTCGGAGGAGACCTCCATCTCCGCCTTCGGGAACCCTGCCGCCACGAGCCCGTCGATGATGGCCTGGCCTCCGGCAGCCGGATTCGCCGCCAGGGTGGCCGCGTTCACGGTGTCGAAGAAGGGCAGGTTGTCGGCGGCGGTACCCTCCGGCTGCAGCACGGGTGCCGCTGCCGGCGTCTCGGTGGGCGTCGGCGCCTGGGTCGCCGTGGGCGTCGGGACGGGTGCAGGCTGCGCGCAGCCGGTCAGGCCGAGACCGAGGGCACCGAGCACCACGACCAGGCCGAGTCCGACGGACGACGAGCGACGACGGACCGGGCTGACGACGGAGGCGGGGCGATCGCGAGGGCTCTTCTGCACGTCGAGCAGTCTACGCGGCGCGTCAGAACGGCGTGTCCTGGGGCGGCGCCGGCGCCCACTCCGCCGCCGCACCGCCCGACGCCGGTCCTGCCGGAGAGCCCGCCGTGCTCGTCTCGCGCGCGCCGGACGACTCCGATGCGGCCCTCGGCTGCCAGGAGATGTCGGAGCCGAGGTGATCGGCTTCGATGTCGACCGAGGTCCCGCGTCGTTCACCCTGCTCCCAGTCGCGGATCCGCAGCCTCCCCAGCACGATGACGCGCTGGCCCTTCACCAGCGACTCGGTGGCCGCGGTCGCCAGGCCTCGGAAGGCGCTCACCGTGTACCAGTTCGTCTCCTGCGCGACCCACGTGCCCTGCTTCTGGTCGTAGCGACGCTGCTGGCACGCGAGACGGAAGCTCGTGATATCCAGCCCGGAGGCGGTTCGGTGGTGCTTCGGTTCCGTCGCGACGTGTCCGCAGACGGTGATCTGGTCGTTCATCTGTTCCTCTCAGCTCGGTGTCTCGATCCATGCGGCGGACCGGCCGTGCGTCCGGGGCGGGTCCGTGCCGTTCACCGCCCCGGACGCACCGTCAGCCTCTCCGATCACGAGCGCCCGCCGGTCGGCCAACCGCAGCTCGTCGACGTCCACAACCCCCGGCGCACCTGTGGAGGACGCTCGCACGATTCCGCCGAGCCCGACGTCGGTGGTCGGTCATACGCTGAGCCATACCAGCCGGCACTCGCCGGGAGGCCGCGCCCATCGACACACGAGGAGTCCCCATGCCCAACGCACTGAGCATCCGTCCCGGGTACTGGCGCGTGACGAGTCCTGACGGCCGCGTCCTCGGCAACATCGAGGCCGTCGGTGCCGAGGGCGGCGCCGAGTACCGCGCCAGTCGGTTCCGCCCTGCCGCACTCGCCTACGCCCCGCTCGGTAGTTTCACCGATCTGGCGGTCGCGATCGACGCGTTCCGCAGCTGATCCCGGGTGCCAGGGCGGATCCCGTCACTTGCGGGGCGTCGTCCGCGTTCACGCCCGAACGAGGGGTAACGTTCGGCGCATGCAATGGTGGAATGATCTCGTCGAGTGGGTGACCTCTTCGGAGGTCCGCCCCATGCTGTTCGCTGCGGCCCTCTTCATCGTGGCCGTCGTGGTGTCCTCCCTCGTCGCCGCCGGCGCCAGTCGTCGTGCGCTCCGTGGCATCGTCGATCAGCGCGATCGCGAGCAGAAGCAGGCGGCGATCATGGCGCTCGTCGACGCAGCCACCGAGGCGAGCGTCTGGAATTCCCTCACGCCCCAGGAGCAGGTGCTCAGCGATCGCGCAGTCGCGCAGACCGACACCCTCGTCCGGCTCAGTCCGGTCAAGGGCGCGGCGGTCGCCGCCGACTGGGCGAACCATCAGCTGCACGAGATGAAACGCAACTCCGCGACCTACGGGTACGAGCTCGACCCCGTGGTCGAGGAGTTCCGCGATCGCCTCGTCGAGTGGTCGAAGAAGCCGGCGCGGGCACGGAAGGACTTCGAGGCGGACCTCCGTCGTTGGCGTGCCGAGTCGGCAGGGTCGGAGCAGGCCCTCATCGCCGAGCAGGAGTCCTGGGTCGCCAAGCAGCACCACGAGCAGTACGCCGAGGTAAAGCCGGCGGCCACCGCAGGATCCCGGCCCGGGGACATCACCCGCTCCACCGGCGGCACCATCAACACCAGCACCACCCAGCGCATCATCGACGACGTCAAGGTCCTGGAGGCCGAGCGCAAGCCGTCCAGCGTCAGCTGACGACCCGACGACACGTGAGAACGGCGGCCCGATCATCCGATCGGGCCGCCGTCTTCATCTCAGGGGAACCGGCTCAGTGCCACCAGCTGTCGAACTTGCTCACCGGGAGCTGGCGCTTATGCTCGGTGCTCGCGTAGCGAGCCTCGATCGCTTCCGCGGCCGCAGCGTCGATGTCGTGTCCCTCGAGGAAGTCGTCGATCTGCTGGTAGCTGAGGCCAAGGTTGTCCTCGTCGGTCTGTCCGGGCGTGCCGTCGAGCAGATCGGCCGTCGGAGCCTTCAGGTAGAGCCGCTCCGGGGCGTCCAGCGACTCCAGGAGCGCCCGCCCCTGGCGCTTCGACAACCCGCTCAGCGGTAGGACGTCGGCACCGCCGTCACCGAACTTGGTGAAGAAGCCGGTGACCGCCTCCGCCGCGTGATCCGTACCGACGACCAGGAGCCCCTGCTGTCCAGCGATCGCGTACTGCGCGACCATCCGAGCGCGCGCCTTCGCATTCCCCTTCACGAAGTCGCTGAGCGGCTGCCCGGTGGCGTCGGCGAACTCAGCTTCGAAGCCGTCCACCGCCCGCTGGATGTTGAACACGATCGACTCGTCGGGGCGGATGAACGACAGCGCCAGCTGGGCGTCCTCCTCGTCGTGCTGCACGGCGTAGGGCAGCCGCACGGCGACGAACCGCGCGTCGCCACCCTCTGCCCGGACCTCCTCGGCCGCGAGCTGGCACAACCTCCCGGCGAGCGAGGAGTCCTGCCCACCGCTGATCCCGAGGACGAACCCCTTCGTGTGCGTGGCCTGCAGGTAGGACTTCAGGAAGTCGATCCGCGAACGGATCTCCGCCGCCGGGTCGATCGTGGGGCTGACATGGAGTTCCGCAATGATGCGGGCCTGGATCTCGCGCATGCGACCAGGCTACCCGCTCTGCAGGGACCGACACGGAACTCCGAGGCAGCCGCAACACGCTGGAAACACCCGCCAGTAGACCGGACGGCGGTCAGGCCCACCCGAGCTCGTGCAGGCGTTCATCGTCGATGCCGTAGAAGTGGGCGATCTCGTGGACGAGGGTGGTGTGGACCTCGTCGGCGAGTTCGTCGAGCGACTCGCACGCCGCCAGATGGGGCTCGCGGTAGACGATGATCCGATCCGGCATCTCACCGAAGCCGTAGCGGTCTCGTTCCGTCAGGGCCACACCGTCGTAGAGGCCCAGCGTGTCGAGCGTGCCGTTCTCGGGGCGATCCTCGACCACGAAGACGACGTTGTCGAGCCCGTCCACCATCTCATCGGGCAACCGGTCGAGTTCCTCGACGACCAGCGCCTCGAACGCCTCGGTGTCCAACTCCAGCATGCCTGTGCTCCCCGGATACGACAGAAGCCGGAGGAGTCCTCCGGCTTCTGTACGACATGGGGTGAGTAACGGGGCTTGAACCCGCGACCTCCTGGACCACAACCAGGCGCTCTGCCAACTGAGCTATACCCACCATGCGACCTGCTCCGCGGAGACCGCGTCACAAGCGACTGGACGAGTCTATTACATGTTCGGGGCGTATCGTGACACGACCGCCTCCGAAACCTGCTTCGCGTCGTCTGAGCTCGGGCCAGGCAGGTCGACGAACAACGCGCCACGGTAGTAGGCGAGCTCGCGGACCGACTCCAGGATGTCCGCCAGGGCACGGTGACCACCGTGCTTGGACGGGGCGTTGAAGTACACCCGCGGGTACCAGCGGCGGGCGAGCTCCTTGATGGAGGAGACGTCGACGTTGCGGTAGTGCAGGTGTGCGTCGAGACGCGGCATGTAGCGGGCGAGGAACGCGCGGTCCGTCCCGATGGTGTTTCCGGCCAAGGGCGCCTTCGACTCGTCGGGCACGAACCGCTGGATGTACTCGATCACCTGGAACTCCGCGTCCGCGACACTCACACCGTTCGGGATCTCCTCGAGGAGCCCCGAGGTCTGGTGCATGTTCGTGACGAACTCGCCCATGTTGTCGAGCGCCGACTGGTCGGGCTTGATGACGACCGAGTAGCCCGGATCGAGGATGTTCAACTCGAAGTCGGTGATCACGACGGCGATCTCGACGAGTTCGTCGACCTCCAGCTCGAGTCCGGTCATCTCGCAGTCGATCCAGACCAGTCGGTCCCCAGCTGTGCTCATGGGTCGAGTCTACTCAGCACCACCGACGCGGCCGCTTCCGTAGACTCGAGCGGTGATCATCGCCGTCTCCGTCCTCCTGCTCATCAACGGTGTCTACAACGTCGTCGTCTGGCCACGCTTCCTCAAACGGATCCTCGCCGACCCGCGCGCACGGGACGCACAGGGCCGCGCCACCACCTTCCTCCGCGTGCACGTCATCCTCATCGGCATCGCCCTCGTCCTCGCCGCCCTGTCGCTCGTGGCCGGCGTCCTCGGCATCGTCGTCGGCTGACCCCTCGCCGGCGCCCATCCGTCCGGCCCTGAGCGGAACGCCGCTCACACGGCGGAGGTGCGGAGACGGCTCCGGGTCATGAGGATCCGCGGCGCCGTGTACAGACCCGGAACCCGGCGCGTCAGCCTCCAGACGACCAGGCTCGACACCACCGCGAGTGTCGCTACCACCGGCGGCAGGACCGCCTGGACGGGCGCGGGCACCTCGGGGAGCAGGAGCAGCGCCCTGGTGATCCCTCCGATGACCAGCACGTGGATCACGAAGACCGGGAGACTGTGACGCCCCACCGACTGCAGGATCCGGGCGACCGGTGTCCCATCGATAGCGCGGAGCGCCAGCACGGCGGCGAGGACGGCCGGGACACCGAGCGCCGTCAGCACCCCGGGCACCTGGTCGAGGTCGACCGCGAAGATCAGCCCCGAAGCGAGGACCACTGCCGCGAGGAGACCGGCAGCGACGAACGGGCGACGGCGGTCGGCCAGAGCGACGATCCGTTTACGCCCGTGCAGACCAAGCAGGAAGAAGAAGAGATAGCCTGCAGCGCGCTGATAGCTCCCGCTCTCACTCCCAAGGGCACCCAGGGCGACGGCCGACAGGACGGCGGCTCCTGACAACTGCAGCCAGACGGGCACTCTGCCGTTCATCACCTTGCCGACGACGAGGTAGAGGGCGAGCGCCTGCAGGAACCAGAAGATGCCGGTCGGCCAGAGCGGGCTGATGAGCACGACACCCGGGTCGGCGTAGTGCGGGAACGAATCGATCGGGAGGAGCGAGAACCAGGCGAACCGGATCACCGTCCACACCAGGATCATCCAGAGCAGCAGTGCGAGCCTGCGGTCCCAGAGGTCCCTCCACGACCGGTTGACGATCCGGATGGCGAGCATCCCGGAGAGCGTGAAGAACAGCGGCATGCGAATGGCGAGCGCCAGCTGCGACAGGACGTACCAGACCGGGGAGGACACCCCCTCCTCGACGAGGATCATCGTCGCGTGCCCGAGCGCGACGAGGACGACGGCGAACCCGCGAGCGGTGTCGAACCAGGGAATTCGATCTGTAGTCATAAATACTAATATATAGTATTCAGGAGCGGCTGACAAAACAAGGTTGCACGCGCCGTGCGGTATCGTTGGATGCCCGCCTCCGTAGCTCAGGGGATAGAGCAGGAGCCTTCTAATCTCTTGGTCGCAGGTTCGAATCCTGCCGGGGGCACCCAGAACATCTCGCGGACCCTTCTCATCTCTTGGTCGCAGGTTCGAATCCTGCCGGGGGCACCCAGAACATCTCGCGGACCCTTCTCATCTCTTGGTCGCAGGTTCGAATCCTGCCGGGGGCACCCAGAACATCTCGCTGACCCTTCTCATCTCTTGGTCGCAGGTTCGAATCCTGCCGGGGGCACCCCCTTCGACAAGCTCAGGGACCGAGAACGTACTCTCGTCCCCGCGGGCGTCCCGGATCAGCTCAGGGTTCGGGGAGCGTCCACGGCGCGACAGCGGTTACTGATCCGGAACCAGGAAGCCACGCATCAGGCGCGGAGCCAGGGCCGCCAACGGTCGTCGTGCTCGAGCAGCTGCAGGACGCGCTTGGCGACCATCGCCGCCGACCCCGTCGCCTCGACCACCAGATCGGCATCGCGATCGGGACACTCCCGTTCAATGAACGCATCCTCCTGGAGCGTCCACGCTGCGAGCCAGTCGACGCCGTCGTCGCGGCCCACGAGCCGGTCGGTGCGCTGGTCCACCGGCGCGTCGAGCCACAGCACCGTGTCGGCCAGGACACGCGACGCGCTCGACGACGACCCGCAGCCCTCCACGATGAGCGGTCGGTCGGCCACGACGGCATGCTGCTCTGCACGCTCCGACCGTTCCCAATCCCACCGCCACCACTCCCCCGGCCGCCGATCGGCGAACGGGGTCAGGATCCACTCCACGAGGAGGCGCGAGCCATCGTCGAGGCCGTCCCATCCCGGATACAGGTCGTCCATGTGGACGACGGTGCTCGCCGTCAACGATGCAGCCACCGAGGTGGCGAGCGTCGTCTTCCCGGTACCCGACCGCCCGTCGATCAGGAGGACGGGCGCTGGAGCACTCATTGACCCACGAACCGGAACGTGCCGGCGAGGACGGCCGTGGACAGGGCGACGGCCATGATCGCGACCGCCACCAGGACCGCCACGAGATCGATCACGCCGAGCCGCGACGGCCTCGCCCACGTGCGTTCGACGGGGGCGCCGAAGCCCCGTGCCTCCATCGCCGTCGCGAGCTTGCTGCCCCGGCGGATGGCGAACACGAGCAGCACGAACGCCATCGATGCGAAACGCCGGACAGCCCCACGGTCGCCGAGCCCCCGGGCACGGCGGGCGAGTGCCAGACTGCGCCAATCGTCGATGAAGAGTCCGAGCATCCGCGCCCCCGCAAGGATCCCGAGGACGAACCGCGACGGGAGCTTCGCGATCTGGGACAGCCCGTCGCCCAGGTCGGTCGGATCCACCCGCGCGAAGAGCAGGATCGTCGGCAGGCCGAGTGCCAGCACCCGGATGGTCACGGCGACGGCCAATTCGATCGAGTTGTCGGTCACCCGGACGAAGCCGAGCGACAGGTACTCCGCCCCGCCCGGCTTGGCGTACAGCAGCATGCTGATCCCGCCGATGGGCGCGAAGACGAGCACCGGGATCGACCGCTTCAGGAACGGCGACAGCCGGAGACCGGACAGCGGGAGCAAGGCCATCTCGAGCAGGACCGCGGCGGTGGCGCTGACCCAGTCGATCGTGAGCAGCAGCGGGACCGACAGGATGAGCACCGCGAGTACCTTCGTCACCGGGTTCACCCGGTCGAGCGGCGCCTGACGAGGCAGGGTCGAGCGACGGTCCGTTGCTGTGACGCGCGTCATGCTGCGCGCCCCGCAGCCGATCGCGACTCGAGCAGGATCCGATGGTCGCCCAGATGCTCGATGACCCCTGGATCATGCGTGACCGACACGATCGTCGCGCCCCGTTCGAGCTCCAGCTGCAGCAGCCGCATGAGCGACAACCACGTCAACCGGTCCTGGCCGAACGTCGGCTCGTCGAGCACGAGCACGGCGGGTCGTGCCACGAGCACGGTGGCGACCGACAATCGTCGCTTCTGACCTCCGGAAAGACTGAACGGGTTCGCTTCGGCGAGCGCGGCCAGCCCGAGGGCGTCGAGGACCTCGGAGACCCGCTCGTCGATCGCGCCCCGTGTCCACCGCAGCGCCTGCAGGGCGACGCCGAGCTCCTTGCGCACGGTCGCGGCGACGAACTGGTGCTCCGGGTCCTGGAAGACCGTCCCGATGCGGGTGAGCAGCTGCGTCGACTTCCAGCGGATGGGCCGAGGACCGATCCCCCCGGCGAGCCGGCGGGCGGCGTCCACGGTTCCGGCGAGCTCGGGCAGCAGACCGGCCAAGGTGAGGGCCAACGTCGACTTCCCGGCCCCGTTGGGTCCGACGACCACCGTGGCGGCTCCCTCAGGCACGACGAGGTCCAGGTGCGCCTGCACCGGCTGGGAGCGGACCCGTCCGATCGTCAGGTCGGACGTCGTCAAGACGTGGGCGTTCGACGTCGCGACCGGGCGGGGCGGAAGCCCCAGCGGGACGCCCGGCACCCAGACGCCGGCGTTGGCGAGCCGGCGTCCGACATCGTCGAGGACGACGGAGGGAGGACCGTCCGCGAGGACCCCTCCGTCCGCATCGAGCACGACGACCCGCGTCATCAGATCGCGCCAGACGTCGACGCGGTGTTCGATGACGACCAGGGTCGACGAACCGTCGTCGACCACACGCGCGACGGCGTCCCTGACCTCGGTGACGCCGATCGGGTCGAGGTTGGCGGTCGGCTCGTCGAGCAGCAGGAGCGAGGGCTGCATGGCGAGCACCCCGGCGAGGGCGAGCCGCTGTTTCTGTCCGCCGGACAACGCCGAGGTCGGGTGGTCCAACGGGAGGTCGAGGCCGACGGCCCGCAGCGAGGAGCCGACCCGTCGCCAGATCTCCTCACGCTCGACCCCGAGGTTCTCGCAGCCGAACGCGACGTCGTCGCCGAGCTTGGACAGGATGACCTGCGAATCGGGATCCTGCAGCACAAGGCCGATCCGGCCCCTGGCCTGTTCCGGCGCAACCCCGTCCACGAGCAACGATCCGTGGGACTCACCCTCGTCCGCCCCGCCGAGGACACCGGCGAGCGCATGGATCAGGGTCGACTTGCCGGCGCCGGACGCGCCCAGGAGGAGGACCCGCTCCCCCGGTTCGATGACGAGGTCCAGGTCGCTGACCGCCCATGCCTTCCGGCCGGCGTGACGCCACCCCCAGTCCCGGGCGACGACGCGCGCCGGACCGGTCGCACCGACCACGCTCAGACCTCGCGCCGCGTGTCCCGCCCTGAGGCGAACCGGCTGAGCGCGCCCGTGGAGGCGAGCGCCCTGACGAGGACCCAACCGACGACGCCCGCGAGGATCGCGCCGGAGACGAGCAGCGAGCCGAGGTAGATCGCGTTGAACTCGGCACCCTTCTCCAGGTTCGCCGACATGAACAGCTCGAGCAGCCATGCGCCGGCACCGGCGCCTGCACCGGCGAGGATGGCCGGGACGAGGCCGAAGCGCTTGTAGGCCAGCGCGGCGAACACGAGCTCGGCTCCGAGCCCCTGGGCAAGGCCCGAGTACACGGTGGTGATGCCCCACGCGTTGCCGATGAGCGCGGAGACGACGGCCCCGATGGTCTCGACGAGGACGGCCGCGCCGGGCTTCCTGATGATGAGCCCGCCGAGGACGCCGCCGAGCAGCCAGATGCCGACGGCGATGCCGCCGAAGCCGGGTGTCACGGCGCTCGCTCCGGCGTACCAGAGGGATCCGAGCGTGTTCCACGCCCAGAAGATGAGGCCGGTGGCGACGCCGAGGACGGCGACCACGACGATGTCGACGACCCTCCAGCGGAGGTTCCGCGCGGCGGCGCGTTCAGACGAGGAGACTTTGGTCGATACTGACACGATACGTGCCCTTCCTGTAGACGGAAAAGAGCACGGGATAGCGAGAAATGGTCTCCCTGCGCTGGCATGATCCAGATCAGGTTCGACGGTCGAAGGCGAATACCTTCCTCTCAGCCCGGTTCACCGGACTCCCGTGGTGGCACGAGTCTAACCCCTGCCGCGCGGGATCGCTCGACAGGGGTTCGACGGGGGAAGGCTACTTCTTGAGCGCCTTGATGAGCCCGGACAGCGCCTTGCCGCTCACCCAGATGAACGGGATGGCGACGGCGATGAGCGAGATGAGGTTCGGGTCGAACCGGAGGCCCTCGTCCGTCTTGATGTAGGCACCGACGGGGATGGAGACGCCACCGCCGCCACCGCCACTCGGCGCGTCGTCGCCGTCTCCCTCGGACCCGCCACCGAAGCCGTAGTACGTCAGGGCCACCGGCACGAGCTTGGTACCGTCGATGTCCTGCTGCTCTCCGTAGGCCGCGGTCACGCCGAGCCCCTTGGTCTGTTCTGCCAGCTTCTCCACGAGATTCGTCATGCTGCCACGCTACCGCTGCGGATCCGCCGGTCCAAGGGGTTGATCCGTGCTCCCAGCACCCTGCGAGTCGCCTCGACTCCCGAGCCCTCGTCGCCGCGGTTTCCCGAGGAGCGAGGCTGGCGCGATCGCGAGGTCGCCGAAGCGGCTGGCCACCCGATCGATGGTCTGTTCGGCACCGCGCCACTCCTCATCGGGATCCCACAGCGCGGAACCGGCCTCCTCTGCGGGCACCAGTTGATCGACCTTCACGCCGACGAGGCGGACCAGACGCCCACCCCGATCGAGGTCGTCGAAGAGCGACGCCGCCTCGTCGTAGACGCGGCGCCCGACGTTCGTCGCCTCGCCGATGGTCCGTGACCGGGTCACGACACTGAAGTCCGCGTAGCGGACACGGATGCTGATGGTCCGGCCGGCGTACCCGCCCTTCCGGAGGCGGATCGCGACGAGTCCGGCCAGGTTCAACAGCTCGCGTTTCAACACGGTTGGATCGGCGACGTCCGTCGGGAAGGTCACCTCGTGACTGACGCTCTTCTCCCGCCGCGCCAACTCGATCCCGCGCGGATCGATGCCGTTCGCGAGCTCGAGGAGCCGGCGTCCGGATGCCTCGCCGACGGCGCGCTGCAGCATGGACAACGGGGTGGAGGCGAGCTGGCCGATGGTCCTGATGCCGCGGTTCGTCAGCTGTTCCTCGGTTCGTCCGCCGACGCCCCACAGTGCCCCCACCGGCAACGGGTGCAGGAAGGAGAGCGTCTCGGCAGCCGGCACGACGAGGAGGCCGTCGGGCTTCGACAGTCCGGACGCGAGCTTCGCCACGTACTTCGTCGCCGCGAGGCCGACCGAGCACGGCAGCCCGGTGGCGTCGAGGACCCGTTGCTTCACGAGCGCCGCGATCGTCCGCGGACTCCCGAGCAACCGGACCGCCCCGGAGACGTCGAGGAAGGCCTCGTCGATGCTCAGCGGCTCGACGAGCGGGGTCACCGACTCGAACACCTCCATGACGCGATCCGAGTACTCGCGGTATCGGTCGTGATGCGGTGGGAGGACGACCGCGCTCGGGCACAGCCGCATGGCCTGGGACACCGGCATCGCTGCGCGCACGCCGTACTTGCGGGCCTCGTAACTCGCGGAGGTGACGACCGAGCGGCCCTCCTTGTTGCCGACGATGATGGGCAGGCCACGCAGCTCGGGCCGCTCCAACAGTTCGACCGAGACGAAGAAGGCGTCCATGTCCACGTGCAGGATCGGCGTACCGCTGTCGTCGGCATCGTCCGCCGACACACGGCGCGACGCTCCATCCTGCCGACTCATGCCCCCATTGTCGCAGCCACCACCGACACGCGGTCCACAGGGGCCGATACGCGACGCCCCGGCGGCGCTAGGCTGTCCGGCGATGAGCACGCCAACGACGACCGGGCAGGCCCCGGCGGTCCCAGACCTGTCCGGGCGGGACCTCGCCCTCGACCTCGTGCGCGTCGCGTGCGTCGTGACGGTCGTGATCGTCCACCTCCTCATGGTCGCGGTGGCGGTCGAACCGGACGGCACGATCGGCATCTCCCGAGCCTTGGAGCAGCAGCCCTGGTTCGACACCGGCACCTGGTTCGGCCAGATCATGCCGCTGTTCTTCATCGTCGGCGGCTTCGCGACGATCACCGGTTGGCGCAGCACCGTCCGACGCGGTGGCGGAACCCGCGACTTCTTGCGGTCGAGGGTCTTCCGGCTCGCGCTGCCGACGATCCCGGTCCTGCTCTTCCTCGCCGCCGGTCTCTGGCTCGCCGGGATGCTCGGCGTCGACCCGGCCATCATCGGCCCCGTGGCCGCGGGCGTCGGCTCCCCGCTGTGGTTCCTCGCCGCCTACCTGCTGTGCCAGGCGGTCGCGCCGTTCCTCGCCACCTGTCACGACCGCCATCCCCTCCTCACGTGCGCGGCACTGCTCGCCGGCGTGATCCTCGTCGACGCCGTCCGCTACTCGACCGGTCTCCTGGGCATCGGTCTCGTCAACCTGGTGTTCGTCTGGCCGCTGCTGCAGCAGTTCGGGTTCTTCCTCGCCGACGGGCGACTCCGCGCCGTTCCGCGTCTCATCCTCGTGGCCGTGGTGCTGGCCGCCTACGGTGCGCTGATCCCGATCACGACATTGCTGCCCTACTCGACCAGCATGCTCGGCAACCTCAATCCGCCCACGCTCCCCCTCGTCGTCCTCGGCGTCGGGCAGCTCGCCCTCCTCGCTCTGGTGCACCCCCTGCTCACCGCCGTCATGCGCACACGCGTGGCCCGGGCGGTCGTCTTCCTCATCGGGTCACGACTCATGACGGTGTACCTCTGGCACCTGCCCCTCATCATCGCCGTCGCGGGTCTGCAGCTCGCCCTCGGCATCCCCTTCGCGGAGCCGTTGACCGCCGCCTGGTGGTGGACCCGACCGGTCGTGCTGCTCGTCGTCGCGGTCCTCCTCGCGGGCGTCGGAGCACTCCTCGGTCGCGTCGAGCACCCCAGGAGACTCCGCCTCGACCCGGAGCGGAAACCGGCGCAGGCCGCCGTGTGGATCGCACTCGTGAGCGCGTTCATCATGCCCTTCGCGGAGATCTCCCACCCGCTCACCGCCCTGATGGCCGCAGCCGGAGCCATCGGCTCCATCATTGCGGTCGTGCTCCTGAACCCGACCCGCCGGCCGGTCGCTCGCGTCTCGAGCGGATCAGACCAAGCCGTGGACCAGCGGGCGTAGCCACTCGCGAAACGCCTCCCGATCGTCCCGGAGCGACTCGCTGACCACGATCGTGTCGGGGGCGACCACCCAGGCGCCTGGTCGGCAGATCGGGAGCACCTCGAGATCCAGTCGGAACGAGCTGGATTGCCGACGCAACTCGAACTGGCGCTCGCGGATGAGCTCGTAGACGTCGGCGAGTCTGCTCGGTGAGCGTGCGGCCAGGGCGATCTCGTACTCGCGGATCCTGTCCGTGGCCCACCGGCGGGCGTCATCATAGGCACGGTAGGCGAGCTCCTGCAGTTCGAGGGCGCGATCGAAGACCTCGAAGTGGGGAGGACGCACCTCCGCCATGAACAACCGCGTGTCACGCCGCGCGATCCCCGTCCACCAACCGTCGAACTGGAGCGCCAGGGCCTCGCGGTCGAGGTCAGTGACGTCGATCGGATCAGGTGCGGGGGCCACTGCTGGGAGCTGGCCGACGCATCGGCTCCCGAGACCGCCCATGGAACGGAAGGCGAGCGCGAGCATGAGGGCCATCGGGGCGTCCTCGGTGACCTGCCAACGCATGGTGCCTTCGACCAGCATGGCCGAAGTGTATGCCGCCCCGGAGACGCGCGCCAGGGCTTCCCAGCGGCAGAGAAACGGGCCCGGACGGCAGTGCACGACTGCCGTCCGGACCCGATGTCGCTGGCGCGGGAGCTACTGCCCGGCGCGCTCCAGGACGAGCTCGCGGACCCGTGCGGCGTCCGCCTGTCCGCGCATCGCCTTCATCACGGCGCCGATGACCGCACCGGCGGCCTGGACCTTGCCGTCGCGGATCTTCGCGAGGACGTCCGGCTGGGCGGCCAGCGCCTCATCGATGGCGGCGATCAGGGGACCGTCGTCGGACACGAGCGCGAGGCCTCGCGCGTCGATGACCTCCTGCGGGTTTCCCTCGCCGTCGATGACACCCTCGAGCACCTGTCGGGCGAGCTTGTCGTTGAGCGTCCCGTCCTCGACGAGCGCAGCGAGGGCGGCGACGTGCTCAGGTGAGACCAGGCTCGTCGCCTCGACGTCGCGCTGGTTCGCGAGCCGGGAGATCTCGCCCGTCCACCACTTGCGCGCAGCGGTCGGCGTGGCGCCTGCCGCGACGGTCGCGGTGATCTCGTTCAGGAGGCCACCGTTCACGACGTCCTGGAACTCCAGGTCGGTGAAGCCCCACTCGCCCTTCAGGCGACGCCGACGGACGGCAGGCTGCTCGGGGAGCGCTGCGCGCAGTTCCTCGATGAGCTCGGGCGACGGCACGACCGGGAGCAGGTCGGGCTCCGGGAAGTAGCGGTAGTCGTCGGCGTCGCTCTTCGGACGCCCCGCGGAGGTGGCGCCGGTGTCCTCGTGCCAGTGACGCGTCTCCTGGACGATGGACCCGCCGTCCTTGAGGATCGCGGCCTGACGCTGGATCTCGTAGCGCACGGCACGTTCGACCGACCGGAGGGAGTTGACGTTCTTCGTCTCCGTGCGCGTCCCGAGCTTCTCCTGGCCACGCGGCCGCAGGGAGATGTTCGCGTCGCACCGCAGGTTGCCCCGCTCCATCTTCGCGTCGGAGATCCCGAGCGCCACCACGATGTCGCGGATGGCGGAGACGTAGGCCTTCGCGATCTCCGGTGCCCGGTGCTCGGTGCCGTAGATCGGCTTGGTGACGATCTCCACGAGCGGCACGCCGGCCCGGTTGTAGTCGACGAGCGAGTACTCGGCACCCTGGATGCGTCCCGTCGAGCCGCCGATGTGCGTGAGCTTGCCGGCGTCCTCCTCCATGTGCGCGCGTTCGATCGGCACCGTCACGATGGTTCCGTCGGCGAGCTCGACGTCGACGGAACCCTCGAAGGCGATGGGCTCGTCGAACTGCGAGATCTGGTAGTTCTTCGCGAGGTCCGGGTAGAAGTAGTTCTTCCGAGCGAAGCGGCTCGACGGCGCGATCGAACACCCGAGCGCGAGCCCGAGGCTGATCGAGTACCGCACCGCCTGCTCGTTGACCACCGGGAGCGAACCGGGCAGACCGAGGCACACCGGCGAGATGTTCGTGTTCGGTGCGTCGCCAAAGCCGTTGGGCGCCGAGGAGAACATCTTCGTCTTGGTGTTGAGCTCGACGTGCACCTCGAACCCGAGCACGGGCTCGTACAGTTCGAGGGCTTCCTCGTAGGAGAGGAGCTTGTCCTTGGCCATGATTACCGACCTCCGAGAGCGGGTGCCTGCGAGATGAGGGTGTGCCCCCACGTCGATTCGAGGAGCGCCTCGAGAGCGGCGCCGACCCGGTAGAGTCTGGCGTCCTCTCGTGCTGGCGCCATGAACTGGATGCCGACGGGCAGGCCGTCCTCCGGGGCGAGCCCGATCGGGACGCTGATGCCCGGGACCCCGGCGAGGTTCGCCGGGATGGTGGTGACGTCGTTGAGGTACATCGCCAGCGGATCGTCGATGCGCTCGCCGAGCTTGAACGCCGTCGTGGGCGCGCTCGGGCTCACGAGGACGTCGACCTGGTCGAACGCCGCGGCGAAGTCGCGCTGGATGAGCGTCCGCACCTTCTGGGCGCTCCCGTAGTAGGCGTCGTAGTACCCGGCGCTCAGGGCGTAGGTGCCGAGGATGATGCGGCGCTTCACCTCGGGGCCGAACCCGGCCTCGCGGGTGGCGGACATCACCTGTTCGACCGTGCCGCCGCCCTCAGGGGTGACGCGCATGCCGAACCGCACGGAGTCGAACTTCGCGAGGTTGCTGGACGCCTCGGCGGGGAGGATCAGGTAGTAGGCGGCGACCGCGTACTCGAAGTTCGGTGCCGACACCTCCACGATCTCGGCGCCGTTCGCCTCGAGTACCGCGAGGGCCTCCTGGAAGCGGCTCTTCACGCCGGCCTGGAAGCCGTCGCCGTTGAGTTCCTTGACGACGCCGACGCGGAGACCGCGCAGCACGTCGCCGCGGGCACCCTCCCGAGCCGCTGCGGCCATCGAGGGCCAGGCGTCGCGGAGGGAGGTCGAGTCGAGCGCGTCGTGCCCGGCGATGACGTCGTGCAGCAGCCCGGAGTCGAGGACGGTCCTGCTCACCGGCCCGACCTGGTCGAGCGAGGACGCCAGAGCGATGGCACCGTAGCGGCTCACCGCTCCGTAGGTGGGCTTCACGCCGACCGTCCCGGTGACGTGCGCCGGCTGACGGATCGAGCCGCCGGTGTCGCTGCCGAGCGCGATGGGCGCTTCGAACGCGGCGACCGCTGCGGCCGAGCCACCTCCGGAACCACCGGGGATGCGGTCGAGGTCCCACGGGTTGTGGGTCGGGCCGTACGCGGAGTGCTCCGTGCTCGACCCCATGGCGAACTCGTCCATGTTCGTCTTACCGAGCGGCACCAGGCCCGCGGCCCGCGATCGGGCGACGACGGTGGCGTCGAAGGGCGACAGGTATCCCTCGAGGATGCGGCTGCCCGACGTCGACGGCATGTCGGTCGTGACGAGCACGTCCTTGATCGCGAGTGGGACGCCGGCCAGTTCGCCGAGCTCCTCACCCGCTGCACGACGCGCATCGATGTCGGCGGCGACGTCGAGGGCGTGGTCCGAGACGTGCAGGAAGGCGTGGACGTCGCCGTCGACCTGGGCGATGCGGTCGAGGTGCGCCTGGGTCACCTCGACGCTCGACACCTCACCGGCACGGAGCTTGGACGACAGTTCGGCTGCCGTCAGACCGATGAGGCCGCTCACTGCTCCTCCCCCAGGATGGCCGAGACCTTGAACCGGCCGTCGGCCGACTCCGGTGCGTTCTGGAGTGCCTGCTCCCGGGTGAGCGTGTTGCCGACGACGTCGTCGCGGTACACGTTCTCGAGCGGGATCGGGTGGCTCGTCGCCGGGACGTCAGGCGTGGCCACCTGCTGCACCTTCGCGATGTTGTCCACGATGGAGTCGAGCTCCGTGGTGAGGTGGGCGATCTCGTCCTGGCTCAGGGCGATGCGAGCAAGGGTCGCGAGATGTGCGACCTGCTCGGTGGTGATTTCCGACATGCGTCTCCCGTACGTGTAGCGGTGGCGGTCACTCCAGTCTATTCGCCAGCGACGTGGTCGTCGGTCGGCCTCCGCCCCTACAGTGGGACGGTGAGCCAGAACGACTCGAGCAGCCGTCCCCGTCCCCCGCACGAGCGTCCGTGGCTGGCGAGCTACGCCGCCGACGTCCCGGACGACATCCCCGCGCAGACCGGCAGCCTCGGCGATCTCGTGGAGGCCTCCGCAGTGAGCTACCCGGACGCGGTGGCACTCGAGTTCTTCGGGTCGACGACCACCTACACCGAACTCGACGCCCTCATCTCGCGGGCTGCGGCCGGTCTGCGAGACCTCGGCGTCCGGGCCGGCGACCCGGTCGCGCTCATGCTCCCGAACTGTCCGCAGCACATCGTCGCGTTCTACGCCGTCCTCCGACTCGGTGCCGTCGTCATCGAGCACAACCCCCTCTACACGCCGCAGGAGCTCCGCCACCAGTTCGAGGACCACCGCGCCCGGTTCGCGATCGTCTGGGACAAGGTCGCCGGTCACCTGCAGGACTTCCCGGCCGACCTGGCGGTGGACGCGCTCGTCACGATCGACGTCACGCGTGCGATGCCGATCCACATGCGCCTGGCACTGCGGCTCCCGATCGCGAAGGCACGTGCCTCCCGCGCGCAGCTGACCGGCCCGGTCTCCGGCACGGTGGTGTGGGAGCGGCTCCTCACCGCCGGGTCACTCCCGGCGACCCACCCGAAGCCGGCGACCGACGCGCTCGCACTGATCCAGTACACCAGCGGCACGACGGGCTCGCCGAAGGGTGCGGCTCTGACCCACGGGAACCTGCTCGCCAACGCCGCGCAGTCCCGCGCCTGGGTGCCGACGGTGAAGCGCGGGGAGGCCGTCGTGTACGCGGTCCTCCCGATGTTCCACGCCTACGGACTGACACTGTGCCTCACGTTCGCCATGAGCATGGGCTCGCGACTCGTCCTGTTCCCGAAGTTCGACCCGGCGCTCGTCCTCAAGGTCATGAAGAAGCGCCCTCCGACCTTCCTGCCCGCGGTGCCGCCCATCGCCGACCGGCTCCTGGCGGCCGCGACGGAGCAGGGCGTCTCGCTGCAGGGCACCGAGATCGCGATCTCCGGGGCCATGCCGCTGCCGCACGAGCTCGTCGTGCCGTTCGAAGCGGCGTCCGGCGGGTTCCTCGTCGAGGGCTACGGGCTCTCAGAGTGCTCGCCGGTGATCTCCGCCAACCCGGTGTCGGCCGCGAGGAAGCCAGGCACCATCGGTCTCCCGCTGCCGAGCACCGAGGTCAGGGTCGTCGACCCCGATGATCCGGAGACGGATCGGCCGGCCGGTGAACCCGGCGAACTCCTCGTTCGTGGGCCCCAGGTGTTCCGGGGCTACTACAACAAGCCCGAGGAGACCGCCGCCGTGCTCCTCCCGGGCGGTTGGTTCCGCACCGGCGACATCGTATCGATCGACGACGAGGGGTTCATGACGGTCGTCGACCGCATCAAGGAGCTCATCATCACGGGCGGGTTCAACGTCTCCCCCAGCGAGGTCGAGCAGGTCCTCCGCGGACACGCCTCCGTCGCGGACGCCGCCGTCGTCGGGATCCCCGACCCGCACTCCGGCGAGCAGGTCGTCGCGGCCGTCGTCGCCGCTCCGGGCGCCACGGTCGACACCGAGGCGCTCCGCGCGTGGGCTCGCGAGATCCTCACGCCCTACAAGGTGCCGAAGCGGGTGGTCGTCGTCGACGAACTCCCGAAGTCGCTCATCGGCAAGGTCCTCCGTCGCCAGGTCAGGGACGACCTCCTGGACGCCGCCGGGCACTGACCTCAATCGGCCGCCGGAGCCTCGGCAGGAGCCGCGTCGTCGGCCGTCTCGGGCTCGCCGAGGGCTGCCGGCCCCTCCGAGACCAGGATCGCGAACTGCTCCGCGTCGATGATCCGCAGGCCGAGCGCCTCGGCCTTGGCGAGCTTCGACCCTGCTCCGGGACCCGCGGCGACGAAGTCGGTCTTCTTCGAGACGCTCGATGCGGCCTTCCCCCCGGCCTGCACGATTGCCTCCAACGCGCCCTCGCGGGTGAACCCGTCCAGGGATCCGGTCGCGACGACGGTCACGCCAGAGAGGACGCCGCCCGCCGCGACGGCGGCACCCGGGCCAGGGTGGCCGGGCGTCGCCCACTGCACGCCGGCAGCCGTCCACTCGTCGACGATCTCGCGATGCCAGTCGATCTCGAACCAGGCCATGAGGGCGTCGGCGATGATCCCGCCGACACCGTCGACCTCGGCCAGTTCCTCGCGGCTCGCAGCCCGGATGGCGTCGAGCGAGCCGAAGTACTCCGCGAGCGACCTGGCTGCCACGGGCCCGACGTGCCGGATGTTCAGCGCGACGAGCAAGCGGGCGAGCGGGCGCGTCTTGGCGGCGTCGAGGTTGGCGAGCAGCTCGACCGCGTTCTTCGAGGGCACCGAGGACTCGTCGCCGTCGAACTCGGACGCCTCAGGGTCGTGCACGCCGTCCTTCTTCGCCCGACGGCGGCGGAACGGCGTGACTCGCTTCTCGGAGCCGTCCTCGTTGAGCTTCGGCAGGCCGGTCTCGTTGTCGCGTACGACCACCGTCACCGGGAAGAGGTCGGCCATCGTCAGCGAGAAGAGCCCGGCCTCGGTGGTCAGCGGCGGCTCCGCGGGTTCCAACGGCTGCGTCAGCGCCGCTGCGGCCACCTCGCCGAGCGCTTCGACGTCGAGCGCTCCCCGTGAACCGATGTGCTCCACCCGGCCACGGACCTGCGCCGGGCAGCTCCGCGCGTTCGGGCAGCGCAGGTCGATGTCGCCTTCCTTCGCCGGGGCGAGCGTGGTACCGCATTCCGGGCACTCGTCCGGCATCACGAACTCGCGCTCGGAACCGTCGCGGAGTTCGACCACGGGACCGAGGACCTCGGGGATGACGTCGCCTGCCTTGCGGAGGACGACGGTGTCGCCGATGAGCACCCCCTTCGCCTTCACGACGTCCTGGTTGTGCAGCGTGGCCTGGCGTACCTCGCTGCCGGCGACCAGGACTTTCTCCATGACGGCGAACGGTGTGGCCCGGCCGGTGCGCCCGACGCTCACCACGATGTCGAGGAGCTTGGTGTTCACCTGCTCCGGCGGATACTTGTAGGCGATGGCCCAGCGCGGAGCCCTGCTCGTCGCGCCGAGTTCCCCGTGGAGCGCCAGATCGTCGACCTTCACGACGACCCCGTCGATCTCGTGCTCGACACTGTCGCGATGCGCTCCGAAGTACTCGATGAACTCGGCCGCGCCCGTCGCTTCGTCGTGGACCCGGTAGTGCGACGAGGTCGGCAGACCCCACTGGTGGAGGAGCTCGTAGACCTGCGACTGACGCGCGACCGGCGGGCGCTCCCACGCGCCGATGCCGTGGACGAGCATCTGCAGCCGGCCGAGCCGGTCGTGCATGAGGGCGAGCTGCGCCGGATTCTTGCTCTCCGCCTTCTGCCGGAGCGACCCGCTCGCCGCGTTGCGGGGGTTCGCGAACACCCGTTCACCGGCCGCCGCCTGGTTGGCGTTGAGCTCGCGGAACGCCTCGACGGGGAAGAAGATCTCGCCGCGCACCTCCACGACCTCGGGGACCTCGACGTCCGTGTCGGCGGTGGTCAACATGCTCGGGATGGAGCGGATGTAGCGGACGTTCTCCGTGACGTCCTCACCGACCACACCGTCGCCGCGCGTCGCCGCGCTCACGAGACGTCCGCGTTCGTACCGCAGGTTGATCGCGAGGCCGTCGATCTTCAGCTCGCACAGGTACTGGACGGCGCCGTCCGCATCGCGCTCGACCTTCGCCGCCCAGGCGAGGAACTCCTCGATCGAGAAGACGTTGTCGAGGCTCAGCATGCGTTCGAGGTGGGTGACCGGTGCGAAGAGGGTCGTCTCCGCACGGCCGCCGACCGTCTGGGTCGGGCTGTCCTGGCTCTGCAGCTCGGGGAAGAGCCGCTCGAGCTCGTCGAGCCGCTTGATCATGGCGTCGTACTCCTGATCGGAGGCGAGCGACTCGTCCCGCTCGTAGTACGCGTCGCGCAGCTCGAGGATCCGCGAGGTGAGCTCCTCCGCCTCGGCCGATGCCTGCTGCAGGGTCTGTTCGTTGCTGTTCGCCACCTCGTCAGTCTATGAGCGCCTTCCGACACTCGAGAGCGCTTGACACACCGCACGTCCTCCCCGATCGGGGCAACCGGGTCGGTGAGCCGCTGATCGAGGAGTAGGGTGTCGCAGTGCCGCAGGAACCATGCGCGCGGAATCGGAGGAACCATGTCCCAGTCCAGCAGGCCAGGAACGGGGGCGGCTCCTACCAGCAAGCAGCTGACCGCGCGCGTCATCGGCATCTCCGTCTCCGCCGCGGTCGGTGGCTTCCTCTTCGGCTTCGACTCCTCCGTGGTCAACGGCGCGGTCGACGCCATGCAGGACCACTTCCAACTGAGCGAGGGGCTCATCGGCTTCGCCGTCGCCTCCGCCCTCTTGGGCTGCGCGCTCGGTGCCTACCTCGCCGGCCGGATCGCGGATAGCCGCGGACGTATCTTCACGATGCTCCTCGGAGCCGCTCTCTTCTTCGTCTCCTCCCTCGGCGCGGGCTTCGCCTTCTCCCCCTGGGACCTGATCCTGTGGCGTATCGTCGGCGGACTCGGCATCGGCATCGCGTCGGTCGTGGCTCCGGCCTACATCGCCGAGATCGCGCCGAGCGCCATCCGCGGGCGCCTCGCCTCGTTGCAGCAGCTCGCCATCACCCTCGGCATCTTCGCCGCACTCCTGTCCGACTCCGTCCTCGCGGGCGTCGCCGGCGGCGCGTCCAACCCGCTGTGGTTCGGCGTCGAAGCCTGGCGCTGGATGTTCATCGCCTGCGCGATCCCCGCCGTCGTCTACGGCCTCCTGGCCATGCGGCTCCCCGAGTCGCCACGCTTCCTCGTCCGCAAGGGCAAGGCAGATGAAGCCCGCCGCATCTTCGCGACGGTGTGGCCGCAGGAGGAGGTCGACCGGGCCGTCAAGCTCGCCGAGCAGGCGGTGAAGGACGACGAGCAGCAGAAGAAGGCCTCGCTCTGGGGCGGCAAGTTCGGTCTGCTCCCGATCGTGTGGATCGGTGTCATCCTCTCGATCTTCCAGCAGTTCGTCGGCATCAACGTCATCTTCTACTACTCGACGACCCTCTGGAAGGCGGTCGGCTTCCAGGAGTCCGACTCGCTGCTCATCTCGGTCATCACCTCGGTGACGAACGTCGCGGTCACGATCGTCGCGATCCTGCTCGTCGACCGCATCGGTCGCCGGCCGATCCTCCTCGCCGGCTCCATCGGGATGACGGTCTCGCTCGGGGCCATGGCGATCGCCTTCACCCAGTCGGTCACGGACAGCGCGGGCGAGGTGTCGCTGCCGCAGCCCTGGGGCACGATCGCGCTGATCGCCGCCAACGTGTTCGTCGTCGCCTTCGGCGCCTCCTGGGGTCCGCTCGTCTGGGTCCTCCTCGGCGAGATCTTCCCGAACCGCCTGCGTGCCAAGGCCCTCGGCGTGGCGGCGATGGCCCAATGGATCGCGAACTTCCTCATCACCGTGAGCTTCCCGGGCCTCGCCGCGTTCTCGCTCCCGGTGACCTACGGCATGTACGCGTTCTTCGCCCTGCTCTCGTTCGTGTTCGTGCTCGCGAAGATCCCGGAGACGAACGGGCTCACGCTCGAAGAGGCCGAGACGCTGTTCGTCAAGAAGCCCAAGAAGGCCAAGGGCTCGAAGGCGGGGACGACCGCCGGAGCCTGACCATCTGACACGGAACGCCCGGCGAGCATCGCTCGCCGGGCGTTCGGTCGTTCCGGGGTGTCAGGCGCTGACGCCGACGGGCACGACGCTGACCGTGCGGTCGATCGTGAACTGTCCCAGCACGCGCGTTCCGCTGTACAGCACCGCGGTCTGTCCGGGCGCGACGCCGTCGAGCGGCGTCTCCGGGTGGACGACGAGTTCGCCGTCGACGAGGGCCAGCGCGGCGGGAACCGGGTCGGCGTGGGCACGGATCTGGACGTCGCACGCGATCGGGTCCACGCCCACCGCCGGTGCACGGCCGGCCCAGGTGTACCGGGAGCCGGCGATCTCGCCGATGGCGAGCGCCTCCTTCGGCCCCACCACGACGGTGTTGTCCTTGGGGCGCACCTCGAGGACGAAGCGTGGACGTCCGTCCGGAGCCGGCACGCCGAGGTGCAGGCCCTTGCGCTGTCCGACGGTGAAGGCGTGCGCACCCTCGTGCGAGCCGACGACCGCGCCATCGCGGTCGAGGACCTGGCCGGTCTCGGTGCCGACCCGCTCCCCCAGCCAACCCTTCGTGTCGCCGTCCGGGATGAAGCAGATGTCGTGACTGTCGGGCTTGTTCGCGACGGTGAAGCCGCGCTCCGCGGCCTCTGCACGCACCTCGGCCTTGGACGGGGTCGCGCCCAGCGGGAACATCGAGTGCGCCAGCTGCTCGGCGGTGAGCACGCCCAGGACGTAGGACTGGTCCTTCGCCCAGGCGCTCGCACGATGGAGTTCGCGGTCGCCGTCCGGGCTCGTCACGATCGTGGCGTAGTGCCCGGTCACGACCGCGTCGAAGCCGAGGTCGAGCGCCTTCTCCAGGAGTGCGGCGAACTTGATCTTCTCGTTGCAGCGCATGCAGGGGTTCGGCGTGCGGCCCGCCCGATACTCCGCGATGAAGTCATCGACGACGTCGAGCTTGAACCGCTCGGAGAAGTCCCAGACGTAATACGGGATGCCGATGAGGTTCGCCGCGCGCTGGGCGTCCATCGAATCCTCGATGGTGCAGCACCCCCGGCTGCCGGTCCGGAGCGTGCCCGGCATCCGGCTGAGGGCCAGGTGGACCCCGACCACCTCGTGGCCTGCGTCGACGGCGCGCGCCGCTGCCACGGCGGAATCGACTCCACCACTCATCGCTGCCAGAACCTTCACCGGGCAAGTCTACGCGCCAGTCGCCGGACAGCCACCCGCAAGAGATCAGGCGCGCGCCGACTCAGGGTCGCGCGCCGAGTGCCGTGTCGCGATCCGCGGAGCCGGCCCGGCTCGCCTGCGCGTAGGCCGAGGGAAGCGCCTGCAGGAAGCGGTCGACGTCGTCCTGCGTCGTCGTCCTGCCAAGCGTGATCCGCAGGGCCGCGCGGGCGTCCGACTCCGAGCGCCCCATGGCGAGCAGGACGTGGGACGGTTCGGGGACACCGGCCTGACACGCAGAGCCCGTCGACACGGCGACCCCGGCGAGGTCGAGGAGGAAGAGCATGGAGTCGCCCTGGGTCCCCGGAAGGACGAGGTGCACGTTCGAGGCCAGTCGTTCCACCGGGTCGCCGGTGAGTTCGGCCTCAGGCACCGAGGAACGTACGCCCGCGATGAGCCGGTCCCGGAGCGCCTGCAACCGCTGCTGCTCGGCGACCCGCTCCCGCTCAGTCGCCTCGGCGGCCACGGCGAACCCGATCGCGGCTGCGACGTCCTGCGTACCCGAGCGGAGGCCACGCTGCTGGCCGCCACCGTGCTGCAACGGCTCCACGACCGCCGCCCGGCTGACCACCAAAGCGCCGACCCCCACCGGCCCGCCGATCTTGTGCGCGGACACGCTGATGGCCACAAGACCGCCGGCCCCGGTCGAACCGGACGCGGCACGCAGGCCGGCCAGGTCGATCGGCAGATGACCGTATGCCGACACGGCGTCCAGGTGGAACGGCACGCCCGCTGCTGCGGCGAGCGCCGCGAGTCGTCCGGCGGGCTGGATGGTGCCGACCTCGTTGTTCGCCCACAGGGCCGTGGCGACGGCGATGTCGTCGCCGTGTTCGGCGTAGAGCTCCGCCGTGCGCTCGAGCGAGACGGCTCCGAGGTGGTCGAGCGGGGCCCACAACGGCCTTGCGGCCTCGTGGCGTTCGAGCCATTCGACGGTGTCGAGGGTGGCGTGGTGCTCGCCGGCGGGTGCGAGGACCGCGGGGCGGCGACGGTCCCGTTGGCGGTGCCAGTAGAGCCCCTTCAGCGCGAGGTTGATGGACTCGGTGCCGCCCGAGGTGAAGACGAGTTCGATCGGATCGCAGCCGAGGGTCTGTGCGATCCGCTCCCGAGCCTCCTCGAGGAACCGGCGAGCCTGTTGCCCAGGTCCGTGGATCGATGCGGGGTTCCCGACGGTGGCCATGGCGGCCGCGTAGGCGTCGATGACCTCGGGACGCACGGGGGTCGTGGCGGCGTGGTCCAGGTACACCACCATGCCGCCCCTCCTCTCGTCGCCGCGTCCGCGGATCTCGGCGACTGCTGCACTCACTACTGTAGAACCCATGAACGCTGGTGACCCCCTCCACGATCTCGGCGTCCGCCTCGGCCCGTCCGGTGGTGAGCTCCGTCTGTGGTCGGAGCATGCAGATGCACTCGAACTCGTGATCTTCGACGACAAGGATCTGAACTGGATCACCCAGTCGGTCGAAATGACCCGCGACGAGGGTGCGGTGTGGAGCGCGCGGTCCGACGAGCTCGTGCACGGTCGACGCTACGCCGTTCGTGCGTCCGGGCCGTCGACACCGAACAACGCCTTCGACCCGCACCTGCTGCTCCTCGATCCGTATGCTCGCGGTCTCGCGCGGGTGTCCGCCGAGCAGTGGCGCTCCGTCGTCGTCGACGACGCGTTCGACTGGGGCGGTGTGCAGAAACCGCGTATCCCGCTCGACCGCACCGTGGTGTACGAGGCGCACGTCAAGGGGCTCAGCAAGTTGCACCCCGACGTCCCCGAGGAGCTGCGCGGAACCTACGCCGGGCTCGCCCATCCCGCGATGATCGCGCACCTGCACGACCTGGGCGTGACGAGCGTCGAACTCCTGCCGGTGCACGCGTACACCTCGGAGCAGCGCCTCATCAAGCAGGGCCTCGTCAACTACTGGGGCTACAACACCCTCAACTTCTTCAGCCCACATGCCGCGTACGCCACGAAGGCCGCCCAGGCGGGTGGCGCCGACGCGGTGCTCCGTGAGTTCAAGGGCATGGTCAAGCTGCTCCACGAGGCGGGGCTCGAGGTCATCCTCGACGTCGTCTACAACCACACCGCCGAGGAGGGGCCGGGCGGCCCACGCACGAGCCTCCGCGGGATCGACAACGCGAGCTACTACCGCCAGGACGCCACCGGCGCGTACATCGACGTGACCGGGTGCGGCAACACCGTCGACTTCGGCCACCCGGTCCCCCAGCGCCTGGTGCTCGACTCCTTGCGCTACTGGGCGGAGGAGGTGCAGATCGACGGGTTCCGCTTCGACCTGGCCGCGACGCTCGGTCGGAACGAGGCGGTCGAGTTCACCCCGGACCACCCGCTGCTCGGCGCGATCATCAGCGATCCGGCGCTGGTCGACGCGAAGATGATCGCCGAGCCCTGGGACGTCGGGATGGGCGGTTGGCAGACCGGCAACTTTCCGAGCGGCTGGCACGAGTGGAACGACCGGTACCGCGACCGTGTGCGCAACTTCTGGCTCTCCGACATCGACTACGCCAGACGCGCCGACGCCCCCGTGGGTATCGGCGGCTTCGCGACACGGCTGGCCGGATCGAGCAACACCTTCTCCGCCGAGCGCGGGCCGCTCGCTTCGGTCAACTTCATCACGGCCCACGACGGCTTCACGCTCGCCGACCTCGTGTCGTATGACGTGAAGCACAACGTCGGCAACGGCGAGTCGAACCGGGACGGGACCGACAACAACCGGTCGTTCAACCACGGCGCCGAGGGTCCGACGGACGACGAGGCGATCCTCGCGGCCCGCCGGAAGGCGATGCGCAACCTGCTCGGGACGCTCCTGCTGTCGGCCGGCATCCCGATGATCACCGCGGGTGACGAGTTCGGGCGCAGCCAGCGGGGCAACAACAACGCCTACTGTCACGATTCCGAACTGACCTGGGTCGGGTGGGCGCGGGAACCCTGGCAGGATCAGCTCCTCGCGCACAGCCGCAGGCTCCTCGAGCTGCGGCGGGAGCATCCGGCACTCCGTCCCGAGCACTTCGGGGCGGCAGGGACGTCGGTGCCCGGCGCGAGCGCCATGGACTGGTTCGACGCGACCGGCGGGACGATGAGCACGGACGACTGGACGAGCCCCCGGAACCGGACCCTGCAGTTCTTCTCGACGAGCACGCCGGAGTCCGAGGCGCTCGACCGCGTCCTGCTCATCGTGCACGGGGTCGAGCAACCGGTCGACGTCACGTTGCCGGAACACGACGGGGTGACCGCCTACCGACGCATCTGGAACTCCGCGGACGACGTCCCGGTGGCCGGCGAGGACGAGTTCTCCCCCGGGCGCACGGTCTCGGTCGCCGCCACGTCCATGCAGCTGTTTCAGGCCGTCTGACGGTGGCGCGACGGAAGGCCGAGGGCGCGAGCACGCCGGCGACGCTCGCGTTGATCGACCTCGGGATCGCCTTCACCCCGCGGCCATACCAGCACGACTCGTCGACGACCGCGTTCGGGCTCGAAGCCGCCGCAGCGCTCGGCGTCGATCCGTCCCGTGTCTTCAAGACCCTCATGGCCGAGGTCGACGGGTCGCTCGTCGTGGCCGTCGTCCCGGTCTCCGGGCAGCTCGACCTGAAGGTGCTCGCCACAGCGGTCGGCGGGAAACGCGCGCGTCTGGCCGATCCAGCTGTCGCGGAGCGCAAGACCGGGTACGTGGTCGGCGGCATCAGCCCGATCGGCCAGCGGACGGCGATACCGACCGTCCTGGATGCGAGCGCGACGGACCACGAGACGGTGTTCGTGTCCGGTGGGCGGCGGGGCTTCGACCTCGAACTCGACCCGGAGGGGCTACGTACAGCAACGTCCGCGGTGGTGGCTCCGATCGCGCGCTGATCCTGGAGTCGCCCCTACTGGTCGGCCAGGGCCACCAGTCCGAGTTCCGCCGGCGTGAGCAGCAACTCGTGCTTCGGGACGATGCGGACCGTGTACCCGAAGCCGCCCGCGCGATCGAGCGGCAGGGTGCCCGCGTATTCGAGCGTGTGCTCCGGTCGGCTCGTGGACGGGGTCTGCTGCTGATCGAGCGGCTGCGAACCGACGTCGAGCAGCTCGCCCGCTGGACCGGGGACCCCCGAGACCACCTCGACGGTCACATCGTCCGGTGACAGCGTGCCGAGCTGGACGTATGCGCGCAACCGCAGCACGTCGCCGACCTGCGGGACCTCGTCGACACCGCCGCTCTCGACGTGGGCGACGGCCAACTGCGGCCAGGCGTCCCGCACGCGTCGTTTGTAGGCCGCCAGATCGCGGGCGCCGAGCTGATCGGACGCGGACAACGCACGTTCCATCGCCGCCGCCGGAAGGTACATCCGCTCGGTGTACTCGCGCACCATCCGGTCGGCGCTGAGCGGCTCCGACAGCGTGGAGATCGTGTGCCGCACCATCTGCAACCAGCGCCACGGCGGTGCACCGTGCTCGCGGTCGTAGTAGCGGGGCGCGAGCTGGTGTTCGATGACGTCGTAGAGCGACGCGGCCTCGAGGGCGTCGCGCTCGTCGTCGTCCGGCGTGCCGTCGGCGGAAGGGATCGCCCACCCGTTCTCCCCGTCCGCGTACTCGTTCCACCAGCCGTCGAGGATCGACAGGTTGAGCGCCCCGTTGAGCGCCGCCTTCATGCCCGACGTCCCGCAGGCCTCGAGTGGCCGGAGGGGGTTGTTCAACCACACGTCGCAACCCGGGTAGAGGGTCTTGGCCATCCCGATGCCGTAGTCCGGCAGGAAGACGATGCGTGCGCGCAGAAGCGGGTCCTGGGCGAACTGCACGAGCCGTTGGATGAGGCGCTTCCCCTCGTCGTCCGCGGGGTGTGCCTTCCCGGCGACGACGATCTGGATCGGTCGATCCGAGTGTAGGAGCAGCGAGCGGAGTCGGTCCGGGTCGCGCATCATGAGGGTGAGGCGCTTGTACCCCGGCACCCGTCGGGCGAACCCGATGGTCAGGACCTCCGGGTCGAGGAGGTCGTCGATCCAGGACGGCACGACGGCGAGCGGATTCTGCGCACGGTAGCCCTCGGCGATCCGACGGCGCACATCGGCGACCAGGCGCTCGCGCATCCCCCGCTTGAGCGCCCAGAGCTCGTCGTCGGATACCGACGGACCGGCCCAGTCGGCGCGGCCCGGCTCGATCCCACCCCACCGTTCGTCGGCGAACCCGATGAGGGCCGGGTCCGTCCAGCTCGGGGCGTGCACGCCGTTCGTGATGGAGGTGATGGGCACGTCGGAGACGTCGAACCCCGGCCAGAGGCCTCGGAACATCGCACGACTGACCTCCCCGTGGAGTCGGCTCACGCCGTTCGCGCGCTGCGCCAGACGGAGTCCCATGATCGCCAGGTTGAAGACCTCCGGCGAGCCGCCGTTCGCGGTCTCGTCGCCGAGCGCGAGGACGTCCGGTGCGGCCACGCCGGGGAGCAGGTCGCCCGAGAAGTACCGCTCGATCACGTCGTTCTCGAAGCGGTCGATGCCGGCGGGCACTGGCGTGTGAGTGGTGAACACCGTGCCACCACGAACGAGCTGCAGCGCCTCGTCGAAGGAGAGGCCGTTCCCGACGAGGTCGCTGATCCGTTCCAGGCCGAGGAAGCCGGCGTGACCTTCGTTCGAGTGGTACACCTGCGGGAGCGGGTGGTCCGTCAATTCACTCCACTGCTTGATCGCCCGGACACCGCCGATGCCGAGGAGGAGCTCCTGGTGGAGGCGATGCTCACCGCCGCCGCCGTACAACCGGTCGGTGACCGCACGCAACTCCGCGACGTTCTCGGGGATGTCGGTGTCGAGCAACAGGAGTGGGACGCGTCCGACCTCGGCGATCCAGACCCGCGCGGACAGGCTGCGGTCGTCGGGCAGGGCCAGGGTGACCGTGACCGGCGTCCCGTCCGGTTCCCGGAGGACCGTGAGCGGGAGCCCGTCGGGGTCCTGCACGGGATAGGACTCCTGCTGCCACCCGTCGTTCGTGATCGACTGGGCGAAGTACCCCGAGCGGTACAGGAGGCCGACACCGACGAGGGGCACCCCGAGGTCCGACGCGCTCTTCAGGTGGTCTCCGGCGAGGATCCCGAGGCCGCCCGAGTATTGCGGGAGCGCGGCGGCGACACCGAACTCGGGAGAGAAGTAGGCGATCGTCTGCGGCTTCGGGTCGGGAAGACCCTGGTACCAGCGTGGCTCCTCCAGGTACCGGCGGAGGTCGGCGTGGAGTGCGTCGGCGCGACCGACGAAGTCCGCATCCGCGGCGAGCTCGGCCAGCCGTTCCGGAGTGACGAGGCCGAGGCCCGTGATCGGGTCGTGTCCGGACTCCCGCCAGACGTCGGGGGCGATCTCGTCGAAGAGGCGCTGCGTCGGCTGATGCCACGACCACCGGAGGTTCGCCGCGAGGGCGGTCAGCGAGGTCAGGGACTCCGGGATGAGTGCACGGACGGTAAACCTGCGGATAGCCTTCACGGGCTCACTCTAGGGCACCCCCATCTGCGGCCCGACCGGCGGTCCGGCCCACCGCCACCCAGCCTGCGGGAACCGCACCACACCGTCGGCCTTAGCATGACGCGCGACACCCCGCGCGGCCCTTCATCGGCCCACGTTTCGCGGTACGGTCGGACGAGTGGCACCGAAGGAGATGGAACGCACTATGCCGAAGTCAGTACCGCAGTCCTCCACCGTCGACGACGCCGGAACGGTGTCGCTCACACTCACCCCGAACATCGGGCGCATCCCGATCCTCGATCCGACCCCCTCCGTCGAAGGCGGGCGTTGGCCGGCCAAGGCGTTCTCGGGAGAGGTGGTGCCCTTCGGGGCGACCGCGTTCCGAGAAGGCCATGACCTCATCGGGGTCGAACTCCTGCTCACCGACCCCCGCGGGAAGACGGCGGCCCATCGGATGGCGCCCGGCGCCGCGGGTACCGACCGCTTCGAGGTCCAGGTCCAGCTCGCCACCGAGGGGACCTGGAGCTACCAGGTGCGCGCCTTCGCCGACGAGTTCGGCACCTGGGAGCACAACGCCCGGGTGAAGATCGAGGCCGACGTCGACGTCGAGCTCATGTACCTCATCGGAGCGGAACTGCTCGAGCGGGCCACGACCGACAAGCTCCGACCAGCCAAGGACCGCCGGTTCCTCACCGCAGCCGCCAAGCTGCTCCGCGACGCCGATGCCGATCCGGACGCGAGGTTCGCCGTCCTCGACGATGCGGAACTGCTCGCCATCGCCGCACGACGTCCGTTCGCGGGGCTCGCCAGCACCAGTGAGCAGCGACGCATCAGGGTCGAACGTACGCGGGCCGGCGTCGGCTCGTGGTACGAGTTCTTCCCCCGGTCGGAGGGTGCCGAGCAGCGCCCGGACGGGTCCTGGGCCTCCGGCACCTTCCGGACGGCCGCAGCGCGCCTCCCCGCCGTGGCCGCGATGGGCTTCGACGTCCTGTACCTGCCACCCATCCACCCGATCGGCGAGACGTTCCGTAAGGGACCCAACAACACCCTGACCCCCGGCGAACACGACCCGGGATCGCCCTGGGCCATCGGTGGTGCCGCCGGCGGCCACGACGCGATCCACCCCGACCTCGGGACCGAGAAGGACTTCGTCTCCTTCGTCCGTCAGGCGAAGAAGTTCGGCCTGGAGATCGCACTGGACCTCGCCCTGCAGGCCTCGCCCGACCACCCCTGGGTGACCGAGCACCCCGAGTGGTTCACGACACTGCCGGACGGCACGATCGCGTACGCGGAGAACCCGCCGAAGAAGTACCAGGACATCTACCCGGTGAACTTCGACAACGACCCGGAGGGCATCCGCACCGAGGTGCTACGCATCGTCCGCCACTGGATCTCGCTCGGCGTCCGCATCTTCCGGGTCGACAACCCGCACACGAAGCCGCTCGACTTCTGGGAGTGGCTCCTCGCGACGGTCAACCGCACCGACCCCGACGTCGTCTTCCTCGCGGAGGCGTTCACCCGTCCGGCGCTCCTGCAGGGGCTCGCGAAGGTGGGCTTCCAGCAGAGCTACACGTACTTCACGTGGCGGAACACCAAGGAGGAACTCGAGGAGTTCCTCGGCGCGGCGGCCACCGAGACCGCCGACTTCCTCCGCCCGAACCTGTTTGTGAACACGCCCGACATCCTGACGGAATACCTCCAGTTCGGCGGACGGGCCGCGTACAAGGTTCGTGCGGCCATCGCTGCGACGGCAGCACCCACTTGGGGGGTGTACGCCGGGTACGAGCTCATCGAGAACGTCGCCCGCCCGGGCGCGGAGGAGAACATCGACAGCGAGAAGTTCGAGTACCGGCCGCGGGACTGGGCGGCGGCCGACGAGGCCGGGACGTCGTTGTCGCCGTACCTCACCCTCCTCAACCAGATCCGACGGACGCACCCCGCGCTCCGGCAGCTGCGCAACATCAGCTTCCACTGGAGCGACGACGACCAGATCCTCGTCTACAGCAAGCACCTCGACGAGCAGTTCACCGGGACGGGTGAGCCGGACACGATCGTCGTCGTCGCCAACCTCGACCCGCACTCCGTACGACAGACCATGGTGCACCTCGACCAGACGGTCTTCGGCGGCGTGCCGGGAGGCACCTTCGACGTCACTGACCTCGTGACCGGGGCCGAGTGGATCTGGTCCGACAGCAACTTCGTGCGCCTCGACGCCTTCACCGAACCCGTGCACATCCTGAGCGTGAGGATCCGACCATGACGACCATCCCCCCATCCGCCGACGGTGCCGCGGTTCCGAAGCGCTCGGGTCGCCGGGCTGCCGCTCCCCCGGCAGCCGAGGTGGCCCCGGCACCGCGCGAGCTCCCACTGCCGTCCGTCGACGACTGGATCCTCGACGCGGTCTCGGAAGGCCGCTACCACGATCCGCACCAGATCCTCGGGCAGCACCTCGTCGACCTGGGCGGGGTGAGCGACCCCCTCGTCGTGGTGCGAGCGCGTCGTCCTCTGGCCGAACAGGTCACGGCGGTCCTCGCCAACGGAGCACGCGTGGAGCTCGCCCACGTCCGCTCCGGCATCTGGCAGGGCTTCCACATCGACGGCATCCTCGACTACACGCTCGACGCACGGTACGGGGACGGCTCCATCTGGAGCGCAGACGACCCCTACCGTTTCGCCCCGTCCATCGGCGAGCTCGACCTCCACCTCATCGGGGAGGGACGCCACGAGCGGCTCTGGGATGCCCTCGGCGCACACGTGACCGAGCAGCAGGGTGTCGCCGGTACCGCATTCGCCGTCTGGGCTCCGCACGCGCGGGCCGTCCGCGTCATCGGCGACCTCAACTCCTGGGACGGCACCGCACACGCGATGCGGAACATGGGCGCAACCGGAGTCTGGGAGCTGTTCATCCCGGGCATCGGTCCTGGCGAGCTGTACCGGTTCGAGATCCTGGCCCAGGACGGCCGCTGGGTCCGACGGTCCGACCCCATGGCCCGGTTCACCGAGCGGTCCCCTGCGACCGCATCCGTGACGGGTGTCAGCGACCACCGTTGGAACGACGCCGACTGGATGGAGCGTCGGGCCGCCAGCGACCCGCACAACGGCCCGATGAGCGTCTACGAGCTCCACGTGGGGTCGTGGCGTCCCGGCCTCGGCTACCGAGACCTCGCCGACCAGCTCATCGAGTACATCCGCGAGCTCGGATACACGCACGTGGAGTTCATGCCGCTCGCCGAGCACCCCTTCGGCGGCTCGTGGGGCTACCAGGTGACCGGCTACTACGCACCGACGAGCCGCTTCGGTTCGAGCGATGACCTGAAGTACCTGATCGACCGGCTCCACGGCGCCGGGATCGGCGTGCTCATGGACTGGGTCCCCGGCCACTTCCCCAAGGACGAGTGGGCCCTCGCCAACTTCGACGGTCAGCCGTTGTACGAGCACCCGGACCCGCGACGCGGCGAGCAGCCGGACTGGGGCACCCTCGTGTTCGACTTCGGCCAGCCGCAGGTCAAGAACTTCCTCGTGGCCAACGCCCTCTACTGGCTCGAGGAGTTCCACGTCGACGGTCTCCGCGTCGACGCCGTCGCCTCGATGCTCTACCTCGACTACTCGCGGAAGGACGGCGAGTGGCTCCCGAACGTCCACGGAGGACGAGAAAACCTCGAGGCCATCAGCCTCCTCCAGGAGGCGAACGCGACCGCGTATCGCCGGAACCCCGGCATCGTGATGATCGCCGAGGAGTCGACCAGCTGGCCCGGCGTCACCGCGCCCACGAGCGAGGGCGGTCTCGGCTTCGGGTTGAAGTGGAACATGGGCTGGATGCACGACTCGCTCCAGTACATGCAGTACGACCCGCTCTACCGCTCGCACCACCACGGTGAGATCACGTTCTCGATGGTCTACGCGTACAGCGAGAACTTCCTCCTGCCGATCAGCCACGACGAGGTCGTCCACGGCAAGGGCTCACTGCTGGCGAAGATGCCGGGTGACCACTGGCAGCAGCTCGCGAACATGCGCGCGTACCTCGCATTCATGTGGGCCCACCCGGGCAAGCAGCTCCTCTTCATGGGCCAGGAGTTCGGTCAACCGTCCGAATGGTCGGAGGAGCGCGGGCTGGACTGGTGGATCCTCGATCAGCCGAGCCACCGAGCCCTGCTCGGGCTCGTCGCGCGGCTCAACGCGGTGTACACGCAGCATCCCGCGCTCTGGGCGCTCGACCACGACCCCGCCGGCTTCGAGTGGCTCGATGCCGGCGACGCGCAGAACAGCGTGCTGTCGTTCATCCGCTCCGACGACGAGGGCAACGTCATCGCCGCGCTCGTCAACTTCTCCGGAGCGCCCGTCGGGCCATATCGGATCGGCCTCCCGCGTGCCGGCCGGTGGGAGGAACTGCTCAACACGGACGCCGTCGAGTACGGCGGTTCGGGTGTCGGGAACTATGGATCGATCGAGGCCACGGCGGCGCCGTGGGCCGGCCGTCCGGCCTCCGCGGAGCTCACCCTCCCCCCGCTCGGCATGATCTGGTTGAAGCACGTCGACTGAGCCAGGGCGGTCGCACCCCTGCTGCAGCACGAAGGCCCGCCTCCTGAGGGAGGCGGGCCTTCGTCGTTGGCTGGATCGGGACGGATCAGTAGAGCAGGCCGGTCAACCGAGCCCGCGCCCGCATCACGCGGGGATCGGTGACGCCGGCGACCTGGAACAGCTCGAGGAGGCGCGTCCGGACCGTGTCCTTGTCCGTCTGGTCGAGCTCGGGGAACATCGTGAGCAGTCGGTCGAAGGCGTCGTCGACGTGTCCGCCGGACAGATCGAGGTCGGCGACCGCCAACTGGGCCTCGAGGTCGTCGGGAGCAGCCGCAGCGCGGCTGCGGATCTCCTCGAGCGTCTTCCCGCCGAGACGGTGCAGGAGTCGCACCTGAGCGAGGCCGGCCACCGCCATGTCGTCCTTCGGGTTCTGCGCGATGGCCTTCTCGTATGCGGCGATGGCGGTGGGGTAGTCCGCTCGTTCGATGGCCTCGTACGCCTCGGCGTGCAACGGCGGGAGGGGTGCTTCCACCGGCTCCGCCTCGGCTGCGGCCGCTCCCTCGGCGACGATGGCACGGCCTGAGACACCGTTCTGTGCGGCCAACTGGAGCAGCTGCTCGATGACCTCACGCACCTGGGACTCGGGGATCGCACCGTTGAACATCGGCACGGGACGACCACCGACGACTGCGACGACCATCGGGATCGACTGGGCCTGGAACGCCTGCGAGAGCTGCGGGTTCGCATCGACGTCGACCTTGGCGAGCACGAATCGACCGGCGTACTCCGCGGCGAGACGTTCGAGTACCGGCGAGAGCTGCTTGCAGGGCCCGCACCATTCGGCCCACAGGTCGATCACGACCGGGACGACGGAGGAGAGTTCGACGACCTGCCCGAATCCGTCGTCCGTCGCGTCGAAGACGAGTGACGGGACCTCGACGGTCTGTCCGGTGGTTGCGCCTGGTGCCTCGGCGGGAGCGCCCGGCTGACCCGGCTGAGCCGGTGCTCCGGCGGGCGGCGCCTGGTGGCGACGCGCGAGGCCGGACAGGTCGACGGCGCCGCGCAGGTGCGCCGCGCTCGGCTCCGCGGCGCTCACGGGAGCTCCGATGCGGCGGTGAGGGTCTGGGTGAAACCGAGCAAAGTGATCTTCTCTCCGGAGTTGACGGCTGGCACGTAGAACAGGAGCTGGTCGCCGTAAGTGGCCTGCGTGCCCTTCGCGCTCTCGGTGATCCCCGAGAGCGCGGCGACAGCACCCTGAGGTTTCACGGTAGCACCGGCGGTGACGACGCTGACCGTCTCACCCTCCTGGACGTTGACCGCCACGATCGCACCCGAGTCGTTGGTCGCCAGTGCGACGTTCGGCCCGGTCCCGGCGGCGGCCGAGAAGGCGATGCTCGCGGTCGTCGGCAGGCCGGCGGCCTTCGTCGCGCGGTCGGCGGCGACCTGCGTGCGGAAGACGTCGCCGTCGGCGTCGAAGAGACCGGCGAACGAACTCGCGTCACCGTTGGTGATGATGTCGGCGTACGCCGCGGCGATCTGCTCGGGTGGCATGACGAGCAGCTTCGAATCCGGCGGGACACTCGCAGCGCCGATCGTCGCCGGAGCCACGTTCTCGAGCCGTGCGCCTTCGAGGAGCTTCTCCGCGTAGACGACCTGGTAGTTCGACCGCGGGTCCTCTTGCGTCATGACGAGGACCGTCGGCGACACCGTCTCGTCCGACTTGTCCTGGATCGCGGTCATCACGGTGCGCGGCCACGCGTCGGTCGCCTGCGGCAGGGTGAGGGTGACGGGCGACGCCGGGATGGGCGTCGCACCGGCGGCGTCGGCGACCTTCGCACGGAGGGCGTAGTTCGCGGTGCGTTCCGCGAGCGCCGGACCGGCGAACCGGACCGCTGCGGCGGTGCCGTCGAGCGCGGCGTCGGCCTCGGAGGCAGCGGTCGAGATGCGCGACACGATGCGCTCCACCTGCGGAACGGTGACGACGGGGGCAGCGAAGTCCTGATCCTGGCTGTCAGCCGGGAGGTCGGTCGCAGTCACCGTCGGCGTCGGGGACGGCGCACCGATCGTGGGCCAGTAGTCCTGCGAACATCCGCTCAGCCCGAGCGTCCCGACGAGGACGAGGGGCACCCCGATCACCAGGGAACGGCGGAGCGGACCGCCCTTGGTCTTGCCGGCGCCGAGCTCTCGGGGACGACGCGGCTTCGGCTGTCTCGACATCTTGGTGAGGCCCTTCTGTCCTTGGCCGGGACCCTTGCGGCGCGGGCCGCGGGAGCGACGCATCCGCTGGATGCCCGAGAGGTACAACACGATGCCGGCCAGCAGGACGACGATGCCGCCCGCGATCAGCGGCCCCGCCCACGGTGTGGCGTTGTCGAGCGGCCAGGAGAGGCGGAGGGAGTCTGGGGCGGCCGCGCTGCCGTCGGTCGCGATGAGGACGTCGATGTCCTTCGGAAGGTTCACCGTCGCGATGACGGCGCCCGCCTCGTCGTACTCACCGAGCCAGAGGTCCGACCCGCGCGGGTCGGGACCCTTGTCGTCGGTGGGGGTGGCTGCGGTCGGCTCCGGGGAGGGAGCGGTCGAGGGCTGGTCGCTCGGTGACGCGTCGCCGTCGTCCGTGGAGCCGTCGGCGTCTGGGACGACGCTCGTCGTCGTCAGCGCGGTCCCGGCACTGTTCACGCCGACCCGGCTGTACGGCTCGTCCCCCAGCCAGGCGGTGATGTCGTCCGCGCGTCCGTAGCTCATGAACACCTGTGTGTCACCGCCGGCACTCGCGACGATGGACTGCGCACCCGGCTGCGACTGCAGCACACTCCCGGGGACGACGATGAAGCGGTCGCCGTCGTCCACCGTCGCCGACAGGCTGAACGTGCCCGGTTGGAGGAACACGGTCCGTTGCGCGATGCCGGTCACGATCATGACGGCAGCCACGACGAACGCGGCGATGGCGAGAACGAAACGCACGGAATACTCTCCTCTGGCGCCGGGGACGACGCGGGTGATCATGCGCCCGACGGGCTCCGGCGGGTCGGGCCGGCACGAGACGCAGGTGGTTCAGGCTATCGGACGTGACTGGGAGGCGGCTAGACGGCCGCTGAACGATCGGGCGTCGGCCACTCCGTCGGCAGCGGTAACGCCTCGGGGTGCACCGCTGCCACGATCTCGGTGAGGACGCGTCGGGTCTGGCTCTCCCCCACCCAGAGGTGCTTCGCGCCGTCGACCGGTACGAGTGTCGCCCGAGGGAGGACGTTGAAGCGCTCCGCCGCCTCCGGTGGCCGGAGGAAGTCGTCGAACTCCGGGACGAGCACGATCATCGGGCGTTCGTCGTCGGCCCATGCGCGCAACTCGTCTTCGGTGGTCCGATGGAGCGGCGGCGAGAGGAGGATCACCCCGTCGACGGCCGCCTCGCGTCCGTACTTCAACGCCAACTCGGTTCCGAACGACCACCCGAGCAACCAGGGGTGCGGGAGTCCGCGCTCCGCGACGAAGGCCAACGCGGCCTCGACGTCCGCCCGTTCAGCCACGCCGCCGTCGAAAGCGCCGTCGCTCGTCCCGCGCGGCGACGAGGTCCCCCGCGTGTTGAACCGGAGGACGGCGACCCCCGCCAGGGCCGGCAGGCGCGCGGCGGCCTTGCGGAGCACATGGGAGTCCATGAATCCGCCGGCGGTCGGCAGCGGGTGCAGGGTCACCAGGGTCGCGACGATCGGGCCGTCCGCCGGCACGGCGAGTTCGCCGACGAGGGTCAGGCCGTCGCTGGTGCGCAGCTCGATGTCCTCGCGGACGGCGGGCAGCTCGGTCCCGCCGCGGATCTCGATGGTGTCGGTCATGGGGTGTCTCCTCCTCGGAGCGGAACGTTCGCGTCACCGGTCGACCGGACCGGGCTCAACGGATCCGCCAACAACGGTCATGCCAATGGCGACGGGCGGCGATGTCCGCCTGATCCCCCAGCACCCCGTCCGCACGCCAGGTCACCACGTGCGCGGTACCGGGCGGGATCGTCTGCCCGCAGCCCGGGCAGATGTAGGTCTTCTGTGCGCTGGAACCGGACACCGGCTGGACATGCCAGGAACCGTCCCGGTGGTCCTCGGTGCGCTTCCACCCCGCCAGCAGCCGGTCGAGCCCGTTGCCCTCGTCGTCGCCTGGCCGAGGCCGATGGCGGTGATGTCGAGGCATGGGTCAAGTCTAGGCACAGCCTCTCCGACACCCGTCGAGCGGGCGCGCGGGTCGGATCAGTACCAGCCGTTCGACTCCGAATGGGCCCACGCACCGCACGGAGTGCTGTAGCGGCTCGTGATGTACCCGAGCCCCCAGGTGATCTGCGTGGCCGGGTTGGTCGCCCAGTCCGCACCTGCGGAAGCCATCTTCGAGCCCGGCAGCGCCTGCGGGATACCGGTCGCGCCGGAACTCGCGTTGTACGCGTACACGTTCCAGCCGGACTCACGGTTCCAGAGGGACACGAGGCAGCTGTACTCGCCCTCTCCCCAGCCGTTCGCCATCACCATGTCATAGGCGATGGCCTGAGCCGTACCCGGGTCGGGCGTTCCCGCCGCGGGAGCACTGCCCGACGAGGAGCCCTTGTCCGTCGCGGCCGGAGCGGCCACGGGTGGCGGCGGGGGCGGCGGGGCGACGACCTCGTAGCTGTCGCGAGCGAAGGTGTACTGGAAGTTCGAGCTGGCCACCACCGACTGCGCGGCGTTCCCGCCGAACTGTGCCTGCTTCTCAGCGTAGGAGGATGCCACCACGCTCGAGGTCGGGTCGACCATCGTCACCGCCACGAAGCCGAACGCCGCAGTGGCCGCGAAGATCCCGAGGACCTTCTTGCCACGCGAACGCGGACGACGGTAGGACTGAACAGCCTTGCCGGAGTTCGGCTGGGCTGATGGTTTCCATGGAGTCACGTCAGTTGAGTGTTGAGGCACGATGCATCGATGGTAGCCGAGAACACCGGAACAGGCCACCGCAGAGGAGGACCCTCAGCGAACCGCCAGCATGACGTCGACGACGCTGTCGAGCAGGGCGTCGACCTGCGACTCGCGATAGCCGGCCCATTCATTACGGAACACGGCGGTCCGCACACGGTCGACACTGAGCGGCGTCCCGTCGTGGAAGTAGGCGACGAGGCGGTCGGCTAAAGCGTCGACGTCCTTCCGGCTGTACCCCCGCGCGAGGAAACTCACCCGGTTGAACCGTTGACCCTCGGGACGGGTCAGCCGGTTGAGGATGACCTGCGCGGTGCCACGGGCGTCGCGAAGCCACTCCTTCGCGCCTCGCTCCTCCACGGACCGCTCGCGCTCCCGGAGGGAGAAGGCGTCCTCGAGGCGCTCCAGCGCGGCATCGACGTGCTCGGTGCTGTACCCACCGCGCACCAGTCGAAAGGCCACCTGACGGATGTCCCCAGCGGACAGCAGCGTGTCGGCGTCGGCCTCGGCGTCCTGTGCGTAGGCCGCGCGAGCGCGGTCGAGGAATTCGTCGACCTCGGCCGGATCGTAGCCACGCTTCGAACGCTTGGAGGTGGGGAAGATCGTGCTCACCGGACCATTCTCCCCCATCACGGACTGATCAGGCGAAACCGAGCTGGCCGACGGCTCAACTCGCGAGCCCGCCGAAGAGCAGGTAGACCACGTAGGCGACGACGGCCGAGGGCAGGATGGAGTCGAGTCGATCCAGGAATCCACCGTGCCCGGGAAGCCACGAACTCATGTCCTTCACGCCGATGTCGCGTTTGATGAGCGACTCGGCGAGGTCGCCGACCGTCGCGCTCCCGAGGAGCAGGAGACCGAGGAGGACGCCCACCCACCACGGGACGCCGAGCATCAGGATGGCGAGGAGGACACCTGCCACGACCGCCGCGACACCGGCCCCGGCGAAGCCCTCCCACGTCTTGTTCGGGCTGATCACGGGCGCCATCTTGTGCTTGCCGAAGGACAGACCGCTCGCGTAGGCGCCGACATCGACGCAGATGACGAGGATCAGGAAGGCGAGCGTCCACCACTCGCCGTCCGGTTGGGCGACGAGGTAGACGGCGAAGGACGCGAGGAACGGCACGTAGACCTGGATGAAGGTCCCCGATGCCAGATCGCGGACGAGTGTCGGGAGATCCGTGCGCCTGGTGGCGATGAGCTGCTCGGCCACCCGCCAGACGATGACCAGCAGGATGCCGAGGAGGACGACAGACCACCGCCACACGTCGTGCAGGAAGAAGGCGGCCGGTTGCATGGCGACCGCCGAGATCACCGTCGGGATCGCCGGAACCCGACGGCCGGTGTGCTCCAGGGCCTTGCGCAGTTCCAGTGTTGCGAAGGCCACGACGGCCGACGCGAGCACCACGAAGATCACCTTGAAGATGATGAGGCTCACGAGCATGATGCCGCCGGCTGCCACCCCGATGAGGATGGCGTTGACCAGGTTGCGGCCGACACGGGCTTCGATGCGCTCGTTCGTCGCGTCGAACTGCGCCTTCGTAGCCTGGACCTGGCGCTCGATGTCGGCTCTGGTGACCTCGACCTGGCGCTCGAACTTCGCCCGACGGTCCTTCAGCTGCGACCGCAGCTCCTGCGGTCCGACCTTGCCGGCTTTGCCGGGTTCCGGCGTCGCCGGTTCAGTCGACCGCCCGGAAGCGACATCGTCTTCCACAGGTACCTCCAGCGGGCCGGCCGTCGATCGATTGACCGGGCGGCGAACGGAATCAGCAGACGGACAGCGGCTCAGATCGAGAGCAGCTCGGTCTCCTTGGCCTTCAGCGCGGCGTCGACGGCGTCGATGTGCGACTTGGTGACGGCCTCGAGCTCCTTCTCCCCGCGCGCGACGTCGTCATCCCCGACCTCGCTCTTGAGGGCTTCGAGGTCGTCCTTGCCCTTGCGACGGATGTTCCGGATGGAGACCTTGGCGTCTTCGCCCTTACCGCGGACGATCTTCACGTACTCCTTGCGACGCTCGGCGGTCAGCTCCGGCATCGTGACCCGGATGACCGTGCCGTCGTTCGTCGGATTGGCGCCGAGGTTCGGGATGTCCCGGATCGCCTGCTCGATGTCGCGCAGCGCGGTCTTGTCGTAGGGTGTCACGACGATGGTGCGCGCCTCCTGGTTCTGCAGGGAGGCGAGCTGGGCGAGCGGGGTCGGCGTGCCGTAGTAGCTCACCAGCACCTTCTGGAACAGCTGGGGGTTGGCGCGACCCGTACGCACCGTGGCGAAGTCATCCTTCGCGGCCTCGACGGCCTTCGACATCCGGGTACCAACATCCGAGAGGACATCCGCGATCACGAGCACTCCTTTGATTGCATTACTGGGTTCAGTCTAGTCGGGCGACGACGCAGAGCCGGGCCGCCCTGCCGCCTACGCCGAGGTGACGAGGGTGCCGATCGCGGCGCCACGGATGGCTGCCGTCACGTTCCCGGCGGGTTCCATGCCGAAGACCCGCATCGGCATCCCGTTGTCCATGCAGAGGCTGAACGCCGTCGAGTCGACGACCTTGAGGCTCTGCTGGAGTGCCTCTTGGTAGGAGATCGTGTCGATCTTCGTCGCGGTCGGGTCGACGCGCGGGTCGGCGGTGTAGACCCCGTCGACACCGTTCTTCGCGACGAGCACCTCGACAGCGCCGATCTCCAGCGCGCGCTGCGCCGAGACGGTGTCGGTCGAGAAGTAGGGCAATCCGGCGCCGGCGCCGAAGATCACGACGCGACCCTTCTCGAGGTGTCGCTCGGCGCGGAGTGGAATGTACGGCTCGGCGACCTGCGTCATGGCGATGGCGGACTGCACGCGGGTCGCGGCGCCGGCCTGCTCCAGGAAGTCCTGGAGTGCGAGGGCGTTCATCACCGTTCCGAGCATGCCCATGTAATCGGCTCGCCCGCGGTCCATCCCGCGCTGGCTGAGCTCCGCGCCACGGAAGAAGTTGCCTCCTCCGACGACCACGGCGACCTCGACCTCGGCGGTCGCTTCGGCGATCTCCCGGGCGATCGACCCGACGACGTCAGGATTGACGCCCAGCTGGCCGCCTCCGAACGCCTCACCTGACAGCTTGAGCAGTACCCTGCGCTTCTTCTCCGGCATCCGCCTGTCCTCCCTCGTCCCTCACACAACCTAGTGCCCGGAGCCACGCCCTGTCCGCGACAAGCGGCGACTCCTCGGCTGGATCGTCACCGATCCGGCATGCACGGGTATGCCCGTGCACGCAAAGGGGTCCGGATCGCCACTGGCGATCCGGACCCCGTCACAACTGCTACGCGCCGACCTTGAAGCGGGCGAACCCGGTCACGGTGAGGCCCGCGTCAGCGAGCACCTTCTGCACGGACAGCTTGTTGTCCTTGGCATAGTCCTGCTCGAGGAGCGCCACCTGCTTGAAGTACGAGGTCACTCGGCCTTCGACGATCTTCGGCAGAGCCGCCTCGGGCTTGCCCTCGTTCTTCGAGATCTCGGTGACGATCTCGCGCTCCTTCTCGACCTCGTCGGCCGGGACGTCGTCGCGGCTGAGGTAGGACGGGTTGGCGAAGGAGATGTGCTGCGCGATGCTGCGAGCCGTCTCCGCGTCGTCACCCGTGTAGCCGACGACCACGCCGACCTGCGCGGGCAGGTCCTTGTTGGTCTTGTGGAGGTACACGGCGAAGTGCTCGCCCTGGACCACCGCGAGGCGGCGGAGTTCGAACTTCTCACCGATGATCGCTGCGGAGTCCGCGATGACCTCGGCGACGGTCTTGCCGTCGGCCGGAGCCGCGTTCCCCTCCTCGACGGTGGTCGCGCCGGCGGCGACGACCGCGTCGAGGACGAGGTCGGCGAGGGCGAGGAACTTCTCACCCTTCGCGACGAAGTCGGTCTCGCAGGCGAGCTCGATGAGGGTGGCGGTGTCGCCGTTCTCCTTCGCGGCGACGAGGCCCTCGCTCGTGGAGCGGTCGGCACGCTTCGCGTTGCCCTTCGCACCCTTGAGGCGGAGGATCTCGGTCGCCTTCTCGACGTCGCCATCGGCTTCGACGAGAGCGTTCTTGGTGTCGACCATGCCGGTGCCGAGCTGCTCGCGCAGCACCTTCAGGTCAGCAAGAGAAAAGTTTGCCATTGCTGGTGATCTCCTTGATTACTTCTCGTCGGCGACGGGCTCAGCTGCAGCTGCACCCGCGGCGTCGTCGGCGGACTCGGTTGCGGCGACCTCGACGTCTTCGACGGCGGGGGCGGACTCGACGGCGTCGGTCGCGGCGATCGCCTCATCGGCGACCTTCGCGGTCTCGGCGGAACCCTGCTCGCCACCCTGGAGCAGCTCCTGCTCCCACTCGGCGAGCGGCTCGGCCGGGGCGTCACCCTCGGTCGGCTTCTGGTGGCGCTGGATGAGCCCCTCGGCGGCGGCGTCGGCGATGATGCGCGTCAGCAGGCCGACGGAACGGATCGCGTCGTCGTTACCCGGGATCGGGTAGGTGACCTCGTCGGGGTCGCAGTTGGTGTCGAGGATGCCGATGACGGGGATGCCGAGCTTGCGCGCCTCGTCGATCGCGAGGTGCTCCTTCTTCGTGTCGACGACCCAGAGGGCGGACGGCGTCTTCGAGAGGTTGCGGATACCACCGAGCGACTTGTGGAGCTTGTCCAGCTCGCGCTTCTTGATGAGGAGTTCCTTCTTGGTGAAGCCGCTCTTGGAGGCGTCTTCGAAGTCGAGCTCCTCGAGCTCCTTCATGCGGGCGAGTCGCTTCGACACCGTCTGGAAGTTGGTGAGGAGGCCACCGAGCCAACGCTGGTTGACGTAGGGCTGGCCGACGCGCGTCGCCTGCTCGGCGATGACTTCCTGCGCCTGCTTCTTCGTTCCGACGAAGAGGATGGTGCCACCGTGGGCGACCGTCTCCTTGACGAAGTCGAAGGCCTGGTCGATGTAGCCGAGCGACTGCTGCAGGTCGATGATGTAGATGCCGGAACGCTCGGTGAAGATGAAGCGCTTCATCTTCGGGTTCCAACGGCGGGTCTGGTGCCCGAAGTGCACGCCGCTGTCGAGCAGCTGGCGGATGGTTACGACGGCCATGAGCCGTTCTCCTGTTCTGCGCTCGCCACCGCACCGCTGGCGCGGACGGGTGGGAGTGCCTCGGTTGTCTGACGGACCGGATGGCCTCGTCCCTGGTGCCCGGCGCACGTCCGCCACGCTCCGGAGAGCGAGGACCGATTGGAAGTGGAGGCCGAAATGGCACGCGTAGTCACCCCGACGAGCGAGGTGCTCCGTTCAGCATAGCAGCAGGTCACCGTGACGACCGCGCTCCACAAGCGCCTCGACATCTCGCGCTCTGCGCTCCCCCGATCCCCTGAAGAACCAGGGTGTCCCACTTCCGGGAGCCTCGGATGATGACCATCTCCATCGCGCTCCGCCTGCTCTCCGTCTGCCTGCTGCTCGGCACGCCGTCGAGTGGTTCCGCGGTGACACCGCCCTGGTCCTGGCCCGTCGCTCCCCCGCACCCGGTCGTCGCCCCCTTCGTCGCTCCTCCGGATCCATACTCGGCGGGCCATCGCGGAATCGACATCGCGGCGAGTCCAGGAGCGCAGGTCTTGGCAGCGGCCGCCGGCGTCGTGACCTTCAGCGGGACGGTGGTCGACCGCCCGCTGGTCGTGATCCGGCACGACGACGGACACGTCTCCAGCATCGAGCCGGTCGTCGGCTCGGTCGAGGTCGGGAGCTCCGTGGCCCGCGGAGCGCAGATCGGGACGGTCGGCACGGGCGGGCATTGCGCGGACGGCTGCGTGCACTTCGGGGTCCGGCTCGACGGCGTCTACGTCAACCCGATGCTGCTGCTCGGCGAGGTGCCACCGGCCGTCCTGCTCCCGCTGACAGCGACGGCGGCGGCTCAGGCCCGTGGGTGGGCGCTGCGGTAGCTCTCCTTGATGCGCTCGACGGAGACGTGCGTATAGATCTGCGTCGTCGCGAGGCTGGCGTGACCCAGGAGTTCCTGGACCGCTCGGAGGTCTGCCCCGCCGTCGAGGAGGTGCGTCGCCGCGGTGTGACGCAGGGCGTGGGGTCCCGCCGGGCCGCCGCCTGGCACGGCGTCGAGGAGCCGGGCGACGAGCGTGTAGACGGAGCGCGAGCCGAGTCGGCCACCGCGGGCGCCGAGGAACAGGGCCGCGCCGGGCGCCGGGCGACCGTCGCCCGAGCGGGCCCGAGCCGCGAGCTGCGGTCGAGCGCTCGTGAGGTAGTCGACGATCGCCGACTGCGCGGGGACACCGAACGGCACCACGCGCTCCTTGTCACCCTTCCCGGTCACGCGGACGGTGAGTCGGTCGAGATCGAGGTCGTCCCGGTCGAGGCCGCAGAGCTCGGAGACGCGCAGCGCCGACGCGTACAGCAGTTCGACGACGGCGAGGTCACGGAGCGCGTTCGGTTCCCCCGACGCTGCACGGTCCTCGAGCCCGGCGAGCAGCTCGTCGAAGGGCCCACGTCCGACGACCCGGGGAAGGGTCCGACCGGTCTTCGGGCTCCGGAGGCGCGCCGCGACGTCCGCCTCGATCCTGCCCGTCCGGAGGAGCCAGGCGCTCCAGGCCTTGGCCGTGGCGGTTCGTCTGGCGAGCGTCGCCTTGGACGAGCCCGATTCGGACGCCATCCAGAGCCAGTCACGCAGGAGGTCGAGGGTCACACCGCTCACGTCGTCGATGTCGCGTCCGCTGGCGAAGTCGGCGAGCTGCCGGAGATCGGATGCGTAGGCGCGAACGGTCTGCGGCGACAGCCGACGCTCGGAAGCGAGGTGCTCCGAGAACCCATCGATGCTGCTCCAGATGTCCACGTGGACAGCATGCCCCACGCGTCCGACGCCGTGGCCTTCCCCCGCCGACCGATCACCTCACGCCCGTCCGCCGACGAGCACCCACCCTCGTTCGCGTTCCTCGACGGCCCCGGCGAGATCGAGCGCACCGAGCACGCTGGTCACCTCACGAGGACTCAGACCACTCGCTTTCGCAAGCGCCTCGACGGTACACGGCGAGCGAGCGCTCATCACATCACGGACCCGGCGTTCCTCCGGTGAGGCGAACGCCTGCGCGTCCGCGTCGACCGCGGTCCACCCGGCGAGCTCCGCCATCTGCGCGGCGTTCGTCACGCAGATGGCGGCGTACTCACGAATCAGCCGGTGACAGCCCGCCGACGACGGACTCGTGACCGGGCCGGGTTTTGAGTCGAGCCAGTTAGCCGGTCTTAACTCCCCGCGGGTAACCTACCCTTGGCGTTCGGAGACTTTCTGGGCAACCTTAGGCGCCGTCGGCGGGATCATACTTACCTCGATCGCTTCCTCGATCGGCGAGAGAGTCGTCGCACATTTCGTACCGAAAGTCGCAGCGCCCTGCTCGGATACCCCCACGCGACTCGAATATGATCACGGGATCAACTCCGGACTCCAACTGCTGCAGCGTCCCTCAACCTCATCCGGATGCTTCACCTCCACGGGAACTGAAGTATTCGAGGGGCAGGACTTCAGTGGTCTTCTTGGGTGGCGCAACCTCCCAGATGGATAGCAAGACAACGTCTCCGTGAAGATGCTCCTGCCGAATGGGGTCGCCCTGGTCCCCGACACTAGCGTCCTTGCGAACGGCAAGGACCCAGACGGCGTCCCCATCAGCGATGGACTCGTAACATCCGGTGTCGATGTCAGTTCGTACGCACCAGGCGGTAACTTCCTCATACAATTCACGCTTCAATTCCCGGCGGCTGCAACAGCGCCGTGCGGGACGAGTGAGATGCCGATAGCCGTCCACCGGTTCGCGTTCGATGAGCCCGAGGTTCGCGAAACAGTCTCGATTACTGTGCATCGGACCTGCTGACACCAAACCCAGCGTTGAAGACGCGGACAGTAGCCGACTGAGTTTCTTCGTCGTGACGCTGGACGACCTTCCAACCTCGGCGGCATGCTATCAGGGACGGTATTCTCTGATCGTGACCGGTATTCTCACAAGGACACCCCCCGCCGACGTCCTCGACGCACTGCGAAGTGAAGTGAGGTTTCATTGCCCCGTTGCGACGGCGGAGGGCATTTGCGGCAGCCCCTACTTGTCCTGGCACCACTTCGATCCTCCTTGGCACAAGGAGCACCATCATCGAGTGGATGGAATGATCGCTCTGTGCAGAGAACACGCTGACAAGGCTGATAACGGCTCGTACACAAACGACCAGCTGCGCCGATTTAAGCAGATGGGACCGGAATCAGCGGCTGCGATTCGAGGCGAGTTTGGCTGGATGCGGAACAAAATCGTCGCGCATCTAGGGGGCAACTTCTACGTTGACACGCCGATACTCGTCGCGATGACCGGCCTTCCTCTCATCTGGTTCGAGCGGAACGAGTACGGCGAACTCATGCTGAATTATGGGCTCCGTGACGAGGCAGTCATCACCAACAACAGTTGGGTGGTACCACAACACGAGCTCGAGCAGGTGATCTGCAAGCCTGGCGGTCGCTCACTCGATGTCCGCCACAAGAGCGGTGCTCGTTTCGCCGTTACGTTCACGGAACATCCAAATCTCGCGTCGTTCGCAACACGTTTTCCACGGCTTCGTCAGGCTGCGATTCCGCTCGAAGTCAACAGCTTCCCAGTGACGGTGGTTGATCTGACTAGCGTCGGCTGTGCGGGATCGTTCCAACTACATCCAGGCTGGACCGTGCTCCCCAATGGAACAAAACTTCAGAACCACTGGTTCTTCGGCGGAAAGGTGGGTTTGGAACTGGCTCTCTCCTACTTCCCACCTGGCCTCCGCTTTGACCAGTTGGAGTCGCTGGCGGCTGCCAGGGAGTCCATGAACTGGAGAAACCGCCGGCGCTGACCTACGGAGATGCGTTAGAAGCCTCACAGTTGAGTAGGAACCTACGCCGAGGATGATGGCACTTGGAAGACGAACCCGACGTCGGCGTCTGGGGCTTCTGCAGCTCGCTCACCCCTGGTTCCGGGCCCTCGGTCGCCATCGACAGCTTCGCGGACGAGTTCAGCGTGTGGCCGCACCAGATGAACGGCGAGGTGTTCTCGATGGCCGAGGACGGCGTCGACGAGGCGAAGGCCTGGTTAGAGGGCTGAGCTCCGCGCGACTGACTCCCCTGTGCCAGACCCGGCCGTGTCATCTAAACCGGGGACTCCTTCGTCGTCGGCCACTAGTACGACCGCGCAGTCCACGGGCAGATCGAGGCCTACCAGCCCGAACACCCTCGCTGCTCATCCCGATCAGGTGGACAGCTGGGAGGAGCACTGACATCCGCCCTGGCATGGCGTTGAACGTCCGATACCCGTCAACGACCTCTCAGGCCGGACGCGTGTCCTCAAACCGCTTCGACTTCGACAACGACGAGATGACCATCCGAGGTCGAGACATGACGAACGCGCAACTTCCGAGCTGACGAACCCGCGAGTCCCGAAGGTTGAGGTACCTGCGTCAGACACCCGGCCAATATGATCGGCAGGTGCTCAGCGACATAGACCCCATGACCCAAGTTTCGAACTTCTGGGTGCCGGTTTCGCAGATCATTCCGGTCCTCGCGCTTGCCTTCGTGATTGAATCCCGCAGGATCGCCATGAAGTGGCGCAGAGAGAACAAGTCTCGCCTCGGCCAGGCCATCGGGATTTTCTTCCTCGCAGCCGGAATGTTCAACGCCGAGTTGTGGGCGCTTAGTTCGATGGCGACGGGCACCTCGACTCACCTTCAAGTCTGGATCGCTCTCTTCACAGTGGGTGCTGTGGTCTTCGTTCTAGCGTTCCAGCCCATCAGTTTCCTGGTGGGTGCAGGAATACCTGAGGTCGGCGTGATGCTCAATCGGCTGGAGCGAGGATCAGACTGGCAAGTGCACCGCAAGCGTCTCCGAGAGCTTCGCCGCACGCAGCGAAAGGCGCGCAGGGACCTCATGAAGCAGAACGATCGACTTGTCAGGATTATCCGGAAGGAAGAAGCCGACAGACGCAGTTTCGACAGGGTCGTCGAAGGTACGCGTGGGCTGATCGCACGCGTAGCGGCTGAACCCGGGCTTTTGCCGGAAGAACGGGGCAGACGCACCGACGCGCTCGCCGCTCTCCTTGAGACGCGGAAGCAAATGGTGGACAGATCAGACAAACGCCTTCTGGAGGCAAGACAGATTCAATCGGATGGCGAAGCGTATCTGTCCAAGCTGGCGAAGGACATCGTCGAGGTAGACCAGCTGGCGCGAGATACACGCGTGTATCGCATGTTCGACGAGGACGCTGAGCAGATCGAACGAGTGATGGCCAGATTGAAACCAGAGCAGCCCGAAGCCATGCCGCCGCAGTCCGTTGCAGCCGAACTTACGAGCTCCGAGGATGGGCACTAACCCTGTGGATAACTCCGGGCGCTTGACCAGCCACTCTGTGAGGCTGAAAGAACGATGGCTCCAGTCAAGGTCAGGGACACCTATGCGTCTTTCGTCAGCCGGCAGGTGGAAGCCAGGATCGACGATTCCCAGGCGCCCCCAGAGGGCTTCCTCGACGTGCTGGACAACATCAGCGCGGGCCGAGAGAATCGGCTAGCCACCGATCCCGAGCAGTTTCGCTCCTATGACCAGGACAGCCACTCCTCCCACGATCGTGACGACGAGCAGCGCGGTGTGCTCCCGCCAGGTGCGCTTCCACCAGCCGGGTTGCGGTTCCGATACAGGTTCGGGCATTGCGGGTGGAGCGGTGGGTGCAGTTGGTGGGTCCTCGTGTGAAGAGACTGTCTGCTCTCTCACAACGAACTCGCCACCCGGTTGGGCTGCAGCAAGCGCTCTGGACTCCCGGAGCTCCTCGAGCAGATGGTGAGCAATGCGGTCCAGAGCTATGCGGCTTGTGCCGGTCACCGAGATTGAAATCTCCGTAGGCCAGATAAAGTACATCACCGCGGGATAGTGGTCGCTTGAATCCGCGAAGACGATGGAGTGGATCGTTGACACCTCGGCACGGTTCGCCTCCATCACGTTCCGCAACTCATCAACTGTCTTACGGTCGAACTGCTTGTTGTCTACCGAGGTTCCTTTGAGATGCATCACGAACGGAGTTCCCGGCTCGTCGTCCAACATCCGATAGACGATTCGATGAACGACGGAAGCCGCCGAAAACAGCTCTACGACCTCCCCAGAGATGTCTACCCGATTCGTGAAAATCTCTGGCAACATGTGTCCAATCGGGCAATCAAGCAGATATTAGAAGTCTCGCCACACTATCGCGTAGGTGGCTCATCTTGGAGCATACGACTTGACTCGCTGCTGCAGGAATCGCCATTTGGACGGTGTGGACCCGCACGGTGATTCGCTGATGACGGCTCCGCTGGCCTCCCGGATCCGACGGATGAGCGCGTCGTGACCGGCAGGGTAAGGCCGGTCGCCCCCCCCCCCCCTGCGAGGTAGGCCACGGTCACGCCTCCGCTCCCGAGGGCGGCTCGGTGCCCCGCGCCGTCGATGCCGTACGCGGCACCCGACACGATTGCGAAGCCCTGATCGACGAGCCCGGCCGCCGCCTCGAGGGTGATGTGCTCGCCGTAACCGGACGCAGCCCGGGCCCCCACCAACGCGATGGCGCGTTCTCCCGCAGGCACGTCGGGTGGACCCAGCAGCCAGAGGGCAGAAGGAGCCACCAGGCGCTGCGACGACTCACCTGACGCTTGCGCTCAAGACCCATCCATGTTCGCGTTCCTCAACCGCTCCGGCGAGGTCGAGCATACCGATGACTCCGGCGACCTCCTTAGGTGTCAGGCCGGCCACCTTCGCGATTTGCTCGATCGTACGAGGTGAGCGCGTGCTCAGTGCATCACGGACGCGTCGCTCTTCAGGCGAGGCGAAGGCCCCATCCTGAGGATCGGCCGCGGCCCAGCCGGCGAGCTCGGCCATCTGTTCGGCGTTCGTCACACAGGTTGCGGCGTATTCACGGATGAGCCGGTGACAGCCTGCCGAGGCCGGACTCGTCACTGGGCCCGGGACTGCCCCGAGCGCGCGTCCAAGCGACGCCGCATGCCCCGCCGTATTGATCGACCCCGACCGGCTGCCGGCCTCGAGAACCACCGTCGCGGCGGACGCCGCTGCAATCAATCGGTTGCGTTGTAAGAACCTCCATTTAGACGGCGTCGAGCCACACGGCGACTCGCTCAGGACCGCGCCGCCCTCCTCCGTAATCCGACGTATCAACGCGTCGTGACCCGCAGGATACGGACGGTCGACACCGCCGGCGAGGTAGGCCACCGTCACCCCACCGCTCCCCAGAGCAGCTCGATGCGCCGTACCGTCGACGCCGTACGCAGCACCCGAGACGATCGTGAACCCGCGGTCCACGAGTCCTGATGCTGCCTCGAATGTGATGTGCTCGCCGTATCCGGTCGCTGCTCTTGCGCCGACGAGCGCGATCGTGCGCTCCACGGCCGCAGCCTCACTCGTACCACGGCGCCAGAGTGCGTGTGGTCGATGCATCCCGAGCGAGTCCAGCCCGGCATGCCAGCCCGCGCTCCCCGGGAGAACGAGCCGAGCGCCGACGCGGATTGCCGCCTCACATGCTCCCACGACCTCGGCCGCGACCAACCGTGGCGTCCAGCGAGCGAGCGCGTTGCCCAGTACCCGCGATCCCGGTGTGGTTGCGGGAGGCTCGTCCAGCGACGCCGTCGCGTCACCACCGTCTGGGTCGCCTTCCCAGCCGCTGGCCAGAACCCGGCGTTGCAACTCCGTCGGCCCGACACGATCCAGCACGGCCGCCAACGCCTCCGCAGGACCCAATGCGTCGACGACCAGGCCGGCCACGCCATCACCGGGCTCAGCAATCATCGTCCACGCAGCCCGCGCGAAGGCGGCACAGACGGTGTCAGCCTCGCCAGCCGCCTCACTGGTCGATGCCGACGACTCACCCATCGGACGCTCTCCACTGATACCCAAGACGAGGCGTTCGACCAACTCGCGGTCCAAGCCGAACCAGGAGCTCATGAGATGCCTTTCCGGAGGAAGAGGGCCCGCCCGAGATGCTCCGCCGTCGGGCTGTCGGCGCCATCGAGGTCGGCGAGCGTCCACGCCAGTCGGAGGATCCGGTCGTACCCGCGCATCGTGATCCCGCCGCGCTCCAGCGAACGGTCGAGCGCGGCCGTGACCGATCTGGCGAGGCGCATCCGCGGACTGCGGAGCCAGGTGCCGCTCGCCTGTGCGTTCGTCGTCCAGCCGGTGCCGGCCAATCGTTCGGCGCTCGCGCTCCGGACGGCTTCGACCCGGGCGCGGGCCTCGGCGGTCGAGAGTCCGCCCTCCTGCGAGAGTCCGGACAGCGCCGAGGTGATCCGTTGGACGCGGACCCGGATGTCGATGCGGTCGAGGAGCGGACCCGACACGCGTCCGAGATACCGCCTCCTGGCCTGCGGTGGACAGGTGCAGACGCCGTCCGCCGTGCCGTACTGCCCGCAGGGGCACGGGTTCGCCGCGAGGACGAGCTGGAAGGCGGCGGGGAACGTGGCGCTGCCGTGCGCGCGGTGGACGGTGACGACACCCGACTCGAGCGGTTGCCGCAACGAGTCGAGGACGTCCGCCCGGAACTCCGGTGCCTCGTCGAGGAAGAGCACCCCGTGCGCCGCGCGCGCCGCAGCGCCCGGCCGGATCTGCCGAGAGCCTCCGCCGATGATCGCCGCAGCCGAGGACGAGTGGTGCGGGCTCTCCCAGGGCGGTCTCCGCACGAGGCCCCCGTCCGGCGGGAGGCCGATCAGGGACCGGAGACAGCTGACCTCGACGGCGGCGTCCGGGCCGAGATCCGGCAGGATCTCCGGCAGCCGGGCCGCGAGCATGGTCTTGCCCGCGCCCGGTGGTCCGACCATCATGACGTGGTGACCGCCGGCGGCCGCGGCGACCATCGCGTCGACCGCGTCCGGCTGACCGACGACGTCGGCCAGGTCGAGCGGGTCCGGCTCCGGCAGTTTCTCGATGCGCTGCCGGACCGGCTCCAGATCGATGGGCGTCAGTTCGGCACCGTGCCAGATCGCCGCGTCGCGGAGCGACGTCGCACCGACGACGGTGACCCCGGGGACGAGCTGTGCCTCCGCGACGTTGGCGGTCGGCACCATGACCGCGTCGTAGCCCGCGCGAGCCACGGCGAGCACCGCAGGGAGCACCCCGGAGAGCGGCCGCAGCCGGCCGTCGAGCCCGAGCTCACCGAGGTGCACCACCCGCTCGGCCGACTCCCGACGGACGAGGCCGCCGACGGCGAGACAGGCGATGGCGATGGAGAGGTCGAACGCGCTCCCCTGCTTCGGCAACGACGCCGGCGACAGGTTGATCGTGAGCTTGCCGCCCGGCAACGGGCAACCCGAGTTCGCCGTCGCGCTCTTGATCCGATGCGCGGCTTCGCCGAGGGATTTGTCGGGGAGTCCGACGATCGCCATGCCGGGGACCGTCGCGGACGCCGACGCCTCGACCTCCACGATCGAACCCGTGAGACCGGCGAGGGCGACGGACCAGGTACGTGCCACGGCCATCAGGACACCCCTCGGAGGTGCTCGAGACGCACGCCGCCCTCCGGCGGCAGCACGATCCCGACGACGTCGACGCGCATCCGCCTCGAGCGTGGGTGGTGCTCGGCGCACCAGGCCCCGGCAAGGCGGCCGATCCTCGCGAGCTTGCGAGCGGTGACCGCCTCCGTCGGGTCCCCGAACCCGACACCGGAACGGGTCTTCACCTCGACGAAGACGAGGGTGCCGCCGTCGTCGGCGACCACGTCGAGCTCGCCCTGCGGGCATCGCCAGTTGCGATCGAGGATGCGGAACCCGCATGCCTCGAGATGTTCCGTCGCCACCTGCTCGCCGCGTCGGCCGAGCTCGTCCTTCCGTGCCATGTGCACCTCCTGGCACCCAGCCAAGCGGGGCGGAGGAGGCTCGGATGCGCGGAGTGACGTGGGAGCGAGGACTGGGGCGACGGACCGTCCTGTGGAGCGGAGTCAGCGGCGAGCGAGTGCCGGCTACTCGTCGAGCGTGAGTTCCTTCGGGAGCTCGAAGTCGCGCGAGGAGAGCTGCTCCACGTTGACGTCCTTGAAGGTGAGGACGCGGACGCTCTTGACGAAGCGGTCGGAGCGGTACACGTCCCACACCCAGACGTCGGTCATCGAGAGCTCGAAGTAGAAGTCGTTCGCCGTGTCGCGTCGAACGAGCTCGACCTCGTTGGCGAGGTAGAACCGGCGCTCGGTCTCGATCACGTACTTGAACTGCCCCACGACGTCGCGGTATTCGCGGTAGAGGGCCAGTTCGACCTCGCGGTCGTAGTCTTCGAACTCGTCTTCGTCCATGGTCTCTCTATCCTACGTGTAGGCCGGCAGCCAGCTGCTCCGGTGGTGGAGCGTCAGGCCGTGCTCCGTCAGCGCCGCCAGGTGGTGGACCGAGCCGTACCCCTTGTTCCCCTGCCAACCGTATTCCGGCAGCGTCTCGTGCAGCTCGATCATGAGCCGATCCCGATGCACCTTGGCGAGCACCGACGCCGCCGCGACGGACGCGCAGTCGCGGTCCGCCTTCACGCGGGTGGTGATCGTGAGCGGCCGCTGGAGCGAACGGCTCAGCCAGTCGCTGTTGCCGTCGAGGAGCACCGTCGACCCCGTGACGTCGGCTCCGACGGCGTGGAGCTCGAGCAACGCGCGGCGCCCCGCCAGGCCGAGGCAGGCCGTGATGCCGAGTTCGTCGACCTCCGCCGGACTCGCCAGCCCGACCGCGCCGTACAACACCCACTCGCGGGTGAGCGGCTCCATGCGGGTCCTGGCCTGTTCACTCAACAGCTTGGAGTCGCGGAGCCCGACGGGGAACGGACCACACGTCGGGGCGACGACCGCCGCGCCGACGGCCACCGGACCGGCGATGGCACCCCGGCCGACCTCGTCCATGCCGATGACCGACGGGACCCCGGCGGCGAACAGTCCGTGCTCGACCTCGAGGGTCGGTTCGCTGACCGCCATCACTCCTTCTCTGGAGCGGGGATGCCCTGGAACACCGAGGGGTAGTTGTCGAGCCAGGCCCAGTTGCTGGACGGCCAGGTGATGACGAACGCCCGCCCGACGACGTTGTCGATCGGCACGAAGCCGCCCCCGGGCGTGTCGGCGTTGTACCGGGAGTCCTTCGAGTTGTACCGGTTGTCGCCCATGACCCAGAGCGAACCCTCCGGCACCACGATGTCGAACGCGTCGCCGGATACCTTCTCGGTACCCGCCGGGAGCTTCACGTACGGCTCGTTGAGCGGCACGCCGTTGACCGTCATCTGGCCGAGCGGATTGCAGCAGGTGACGTGGTCGCCCGGGAGCCCGATGACGCGCTTGATGAGGTGGTCGTCGCTGTCGGGGGCGACGAGGCCGAAGATCGACAGGACCCATTCGACAGCAGCGGTGGCCGGCGGCTGCGGGGGCTCGACCGTCTGCGGCAGCCAGCCGCCCGGATCCTGGAAGACGACGACGTCGCCGCGGTTCAGCGCGACCACGTCGGGGACGAGCTCGTTCACCAGGATGCGGTCCTGGATCTGCAGGGTGTTCTCCATCGACCCGGAGGGGATGTAGAACGACCGGACGAGGAAGGTCTTGATGAGGAAGGAGACCAACAACGCGACCACGAAGATGATGAGGAGGTCGCGAAGGAAGAGCAGCGCTCCGCGTTTCCCGCGTGGGCGCTGCTTGTGGTCGGGCGACGCGTCTGCCGCCAGGGAATTGTCTGTCATTTAACCGCCTGAGCTCCCCACCAGCTTATCCGGTGGGGAGCTCAGGAATGATCGCGCAGGCGACCGGGAGGACGACTAGTTGTCGCGCTTCTCCTTGATCTTCGCCTTCTTGCCACGCAGTTCGCGCAGGTAGTACAGCTTGGCGCGACGGACGTCACCGCGGGTGACGACCTCGATGTGGTCGATGTTCGGGGAGTGGACCGGGAAGGTGCGCTCGACGCCGACCTGGTAGCTCACCTTGCGGACGGTGAAGGTCTCGCGGACGCCCTCGTTGGAGCGGCCGATGACGACACCCTGGAAGACCTGGATACGGGACTTGTTGCCCTCGATGATGTTCACGTGCACCTTGACGTTGTCGCCGGCGCGGAAGTCGGGGATGTCCGACTTGAGGGATGCTGCATCGACTGAGTCGAGAATGTGCATGATGATTCCATCTCTGCGACCGCCACAGGTCGACCGCTGAATACGTTCGGAAGGAAGAGTGTGCCCGTTGCCGGCGTTCCCCTGTGGCAGAACTGCGGAGGCACAAACAGCAATTGTGTCATGAAAGCGTTCCGGATGGGTAACCGGGCCGGTCGGGGGCGGGTCGGCGTCGCGCGCCATGCCTTCCTCAGCGGCGTTCGTCGGGCTTCTTCTCCTCGATGACGATGAACTCGCCACCATCGATCGGCCCGGGTTCGAACCGTTGCGCGGGCGGGATCGAGGATCCGGGTACCGTTCCCGGAGCGGCGGCGGCCATGCGCTCGAACTCCGCCATGGTCTCGCGTGCACGACGCGTCGTCTCGGAGATGAGCTGGGCGATGACGCCCCAGAACGCGGCGAGCCCGGCGACGACGCCGAGCACGGCCCAGAGGGCAACGCCCGAGCTGAACGAGCCGAAGCAGATGATCGTGAGGTGCCAGAGGGCGAGCAGGCCGACGTCGGTCCAGGAGACGAGGCGAGTGGTACGGACACTCGCACGCGCCGAGATGAGGAAGGCGATCGCGGCGAGCGCGATGGCGAGGATCGGCATCGCGATGAACAGCCCGACGAGGCTCCAGCCGCTCTCGCCGAACAGGCCCCACCCGACGAACGGCCAGGCGGGCAGGACGAAGATCGCGATGAATCGCCAGTAGAAGAACGCCCGCCGGATGATCATGTCCCCAGGGTACCGTCGGGTCCCCTGGCGTGCGCTGGGCGTTCGCTCACGGCCGAGCCGCGGCAGTCCAGGCCTTGGTCGGACCCGTCAGAGCAGTTTGCGTTGCAGCGCCCAGGCGGCGAGCTCGTGGCGTGAGGACAGCTGGAGCTTGCGGAGGACGCTCGAGACGTGGGTCTCGACGGTCTTGACGGAGATGAACAGCTCGGTCGCGACCTCCTTGTAGGCGTATCCGCGCGCGATGAGCCGCATGACCTCCTGCTCGCGGGCGGAGAGGCGGTCGAGTTCGTCGACGGACTGGGCCGTCTCCCCCGCCACGGCACCGAAGGCGTCGAGCACGAAGCCGGCCAGACGCGGTGAGAAGACGGCATCGCCGTCGTCGACGCGTCTGGCCGCCTCCGCGACCTCCGCCCCCGAGGAGCTCTTCGTGATGTAGCCCCGCGCCCCCGCCCTGATGACCCGGACCACGTCTTCGGCGGCGTCCGACACGCTGAGTGCGAGGAACCGCGTCGCGGGCACGATTGCTACCGAACCGGTGATGACGTCGGCGCCACCACCGCCGGAGCCGCCCGGCAGGTGGACGTCGAGCAACACGACCTGCGGGCGGGTGTCGGCGATGACCCGGATCGCCTCCTCCACGTCTCCCGCCTCACCCAGGACGTCGATCCCGGGCCCGAGCTCGCTGCGGAGTCCGGAACGGAAGATCGAGTGGTCGTCGACGATCACGACGGTCAGTGGTGGTCGTTCGCTCATGGTCGGCTCCTCGGAACGGTCTGGACGATTGCGCTCTGCGGCGCAGGCGGCGCGGCGTCGTGGACGGGCAGGACGAGACGGACCTCGGTGCCTCGTCCCCCGGGCCGCGAACGGATGGTCGCTTCGCCACCGATCCGCTGCATGCGGCCGATGATCGACTCCCGGACCCCGAGGCGGTCCCGCGGGACCTGCTCCAGGTCGAAGCCGGGGCCGCGGTCGGAGATCGACACCTCGATCCGCTGCGGTGCCGTCTCGAGATAGACGGAGACGTCGCCGCCGGCGTGACGCGCCGCGTTGAGCACGGCCTCCCGCGCCGCGGCGAGGAGCGGCTCCGGAGCGTCGTCGACCGCCTGCCCGACCGCCACGACGTCGACGCGCACCGCGTGGTCGGCTTCCACCGCGGCGGCGATGGTCCGCAGTTCGGTCGCCAGATCGCCCGTCGGAGCAGCCCCGCCGGAGAAGAGCCAGTTCCGCAGCTCGCGCTCTTGCGCCCTGGCCAGACGGGACGCTTCGCTGCCGGGCCCGGCCTGCTGCTGGATGAGCGCGAGCGTCTGGAGCACCGAGTCGTGCAGGTGCGCCGCGATCTCCGCCCGGTCGGCCTCCCGCATCCGCGCGGCACGCTCGTCCGCGAGGTCGCGATTGAGCTGGAGCGCCCAGGGGGCGATCACCACCGCGACCCCGAGGAGTACGGCGAGCGCGGCGACGATGACCGTCCACATGTTCGGGCGGTCGCCCGTCACGAAGAACAGGAGGATGCCGAGGACGACGAGGACGAGTGCTCCGAGCACGCGGATCAGGAGCGCGCGGGAGCCCTCACCACGACCACGCTCGCCGAACTGCCTCCACGCGAGCGCGGCACCCGCGAGGACGACGATCACGGGGATGACCGCCTCGAGCGGGATGTCCAATCCGGTCCGCGTCGCGATCAGCGCGGTCCCGGCCGCGAGCAGGGCGATCCCGAGGAGCACCTCCGTGATCGGCGCCCGACGGGGGACGTCGGAGTCGGCTGCGCCATCGGTCGAGGCAGGCCGCAGCAGGTGATCCCGAGGATCGATCGGTCCGTCGACACCCTGCGTCGGCGTCATGACCCACAGCCACACGTAGAGGAGCAGGCCCGCTCCGCCGCAGCAGGCGAGGATGACCGTCGCCGTGCGCACCGCTCCGACGGGGAGGCCGGTGTGTTCGGCGAAGCCGGCGCAGACGCCGCCGAGCAGGCGGCGCCTCGGACGGATCATCACCTCGGTTCCCATGGAGCCCATCCAAGCAGTTCAGGGTGCGGTCGGCACCCTGGGACGGCAGGTTCAGGGTGCGCTCAGGGTCATGCCGGATGGGCCGGACCGGGACGCTTCGCCAGAATCGGATCATGACGAACCACAGCACGCCACCCGCCGGAGCAGAACCGGGTGCACCCGCCCCGCAGGATCCGACGACCCGCTTCTTCGACTGGTGGCGGTCCACCGGTCTCCGTCGCTCGGCCGACTCCTGGCTCGGTGGTGTCGCCGGCGGTGTCGCGACCCGGCTCGGCCTCGATCCGATGATCGTGCGCGGCGCCCTCATCGTCATCGCGATCCTGGGCGGACCGGTCCTCTTCGTCTACGCCGCGGGCTGGGCGCTCATCCCCGACCAGCAGGGCCGGATCCATCTCGAACGGGCGATCCGTGGGGTGTTCGACCCGGCGATCGTCGCCATCGGCATCCTGGCGGTGCTCACCGCCGTGCCGTTTATGCGTGGTCTCTGGTGGGACGGCGTGCCACACGCCTGGAACCTCCCGGGCTGGCTGGAGTCGACCATGACCGCCGGCTGGGTGATCGCCCTGATCGTCGCGTCGGTGTGGCTGATCGTCATGTTCTCGCGACGCGACCCCGAGCGGGCGGCTCCCTCCGAGACACCGCCGCAGCGCGACCCGTGGACGAGCGACGCCTCGACCCTGAAGCCGTCAGCACCGACACCCGCATCCTCCGCATCCGGCTCTCCCGATCAGGCGCCGGCCTCCCCCGGTGCCACGGCGCCGGTGTCGCTCGCGAAGGTCGCCGGTTCGCCGGGTGACCCGGGCACGACCATGCCGCTCCCTGGCGCCACGCCCACCACCGTCTGGGACGGGGCTCCGAGCGAGCAGCGCGGCTGGACGAGCCAGGAGTTCCGGGACGAGATGAGCCGCCAGCGCGCCGAGCAGCAGGCTGAGCGCGAGACGAAGGCTCGAGAGCGGCGTGCGCAGCACCCGGGAGCGGCCTTCGTGGCGATCACCCTCGGACTGGCGCTGCTCGCCGGTGCCGGCGCGGCCGTCGTCGCAGCGAGCGCCGGATTCTCGATCCCGGTCGTCGTCGTCATCGGCCTCGCCACGGCGCTCGGTGCGCTCGCCGTCGCGACGATCATCGCGGGGATCAGCGGACGGGAGAGCGGTTGGCTCGGCCTCTTCACCTGGGCCGCCGTGATCTCTTTGCTCGCCACCGGGGTGTTCCCGCTCGGCTCCTCCTTCCTGCCGGTCGGACGCGCGACCTGGACCGTGACGTCGAGCGATGCGGACGACCGGCGCGGATACGTGATGATCGCCGGCCAACCCACGCTCGACCTCGGTGAACTCGCCGACGACGATGCGTTGCGCGGTGGGACGATCGACGTGTGGATCGTCGCCGGCGAGGTCGACGTGCTCATCCCCGAGGACGTGCCGGTGATCGTCGAGTTCTCGGCCATCGCGGGCACCCTGGACACGGGACGCGGTGATCGGGACGGAACGGATCGACGCGGTGGAGCCCTCTTCCAGGACGAGGCCCGGTATGGACGGACGACGTCGAGTGACACGACGCGGGTCCGGGTGTGGACGGTCGCCGGAAGCGCGGTCGTGACCGAGGAAGCGGAGGCGGGACGATGAGCGGGCAAGACGACCGGTCCGAGCGGGACGACTGGACCGAGCCGACGACGGAGCCGACTCCACCGGCGACCGATCAGACGACCACGTCCGAGCGGACGCGCCATGAGGCGAAGAGCGGTCCCGATGAGACGGGTCGAGGTGGTCGGGCGCCGCGGTTCGGCACGATCCTCTGGGGCGTGCTCCTGCTCGTGTTCGCCGGGGCCATGCTGGTCACCAACCTCACCGAGGTGCGCATCGACCCGCTCGGCTGGATCACCGGCGCGATCATCGCGACCGGAGCGGTCCTCGTCGTCGCAGGCATCGCGGCCGCGGTGCGCCGGCGACCCTGAGACCAGGGACGCTCGAGCGCGAACCGCTCAGCCGCCGGTGACGTCGTCCGGCAGCAGGTCGGGCCGGACCTCGCGGGTCCGCTCGAGCTGCTGCTGGCGCCGCCACGTCGCGATGGCACCGTGGTTGCCGCTCAGGAGCACCGGCGGGACCGCCAGCCCTCGCCATTCGGACGGCTTCGTGTAGCTCGGGTATTCGAGCAAGCCGTCCTCGTGCGACTCTTCGATGAGACTCTCGGGATTGCCGACCACGCCGGGGACCAGCCGACCGATCGCCTCGATCATGGCCATGACCGCGACCTCGCCGCCGTTGAGGACGTAGTCGCCGAGGCTCACGAGACGGACGCGTGCCCGGCTGGCCGTGTGCTCGAAGACGCGGTGGTCGATGCCCTCGTACCGGCCGCAGCCGAACACGAGGTGTGGCTCGAATGCGAGTTCGCGGGCCATCGCCTGGGTGAAGACCTCGCCCGCCGGCGAGGGGAAGATGACGAGCGGCTCGTCCTCGGTGTCGTCTCCCAGGATGCCGTCGAGCGCCTCACCCCAGGGCTCCGGCTTCATGACCATCCCCGCCCCTCCGCCGTACGGGGTGTCGTCGACGGTGCGGTGACGGTCGTGCGTCGAGTCGCGGAGATCGTGGACGTCCAGATCGATCAGCCCGCTCTGCTTGGCCTTGCCGAGCAGGGAGAGGTCCAGGGCATCGAAGAAGGTCGGGAAGATCGTGACGATGTCGATGCGCATGAGGAGCAGTCTATTCGCGCGCGGGTCGGCCTCCCGGTCGCGTCGATCAGTCGGACAGCCCGGCCGACGCCTCCTCGTAGCGATCGATCACGAGGTCGACGATGCCTGCATCCGGCGCCTCGCCCGGGTGGAGGAGCGGCGACGTCACCGCGTCGGCCCCGGCCTCCTCGAGCAGCCGCGCGAAGTATCCGGGTGCCAGCAGATAGGTCGCGATGACGACCCGCCCGCGCGGTCGGCTCGCTCGGGTGTCCGCGACCGCCTCGGGCACCGCCGGGCTGGCTGCGGAGACGAACGCGGTCACCACCGGGACGCGCAATCGCGCCTCCAGGCGCCGTCCCATCTCGAAGCAGTCCGCGACGGCACGCGCATCCGTCGAGCCGGCTGCGGCGAGGACGATGCGGTCGTCGGGCGTCACGCGCAGCGCCTCGAGCCGGCGGGCCAGCACCGCGACAAGGCGGTCGTCGGGCCCCATCGCGCGCCCCAGGGCGGTCGATCGCTCCGTCGCCTCGAGGTCCTCCACGAGGTCCACGTGGACGTGGAAGCCCGCGGACAGGAGCAGCGGCACGACGACGGCCGGACGGCCCGACTCCACGGAGCCGAGCGTGGCGGGGACGTCGGGCTGCTGGACGTCCACGAAGCCACCGGCGACGTGGAGGTCGGCCCTGGCGTGCTCGACGGCGGTGACGAGCGCGGCGACCGACGCCTGACCGATGGGACAACTCGTCCCGTGCGAGACCGCGACGAGGGCCGGCGTCGTCCGGGTGACGGGCTCCGCTCGGCGGACACCGGGGGCGAGCAAGGTCATCGCTCCTCCCCCAGCTCGATCTCGACGAAGCCCCCGACGATGCGGGTGCTGAAGGTCCTGAGGAACAGGTTCGGGTCGGTGAAGCACTCGCCGGTTCCGAGGTCGTAGACCTGCTTGTGCAACGGCGAGGCGATGGTCGGACGCTCTCCGCGTGAGCCGACGATGCCGCGGGCCATCACTGGCGCCGCCGTCTGGGGGTCTCGGTGGTCGACCGCGTACACCTCCTCGGCGCCGATGCGGAAGACGGCGATCTGGCGTGCGCGGAGCAGCGCCACCTCGCCCCACGACAGCTCGAGATCGTCGATGGCGCAGACCCGTCGCCAGTCGGCGAGCGCCGTCCGCGCGGTCTGCTCCGGTGTCGTCACGCTCATCGTCGGCCTCCTGCTGGTCGTGCGTCGGAGCACCGACGCTACGGGCAGGGTGTTTCGGCTGATCACCCGCGAGGTTTCGGTGAGGTGAAACCGACCTCACATCGCATCTCACCGTCTGTGCGGTCCTCGACCCGTCGGGGACACATCCGGGCAACGGTCCGGAAACGCCGCCTCAGTACGCTCGCTGGAACACGAGCCGAGGGGGCCCACGATGACCGATCGCACTCCACAGGGCCGACCACGCCGCATCGTCGTCGTCGGCGGCGGACCGGCCGCGCACCGGTTGGTCGACGCCCTGCACAGCCGTGACGGCGGGGAACGGACGCACATCACCGTCATCTGCGAGGAGCTGCACCGCCCCTACGACCGCGTCGCGCTGAGCAAGCGACTCGACGACGCCTCGATCGACCTCACCCTGGCCCCGTCCGCCGTCTGGGACGAACGCCACGTCTCCCTGCTCCTGGGCGAGCGTGCGGAGCGCATCGATCGTGACGCACGGACGGTGCACACCTCGCTCGGTCGGCTCGTGGAGTGGGACGAGCTGATCCTCGCGACCGGGTCCTCGGCGCCGGTGCCGGAGATCGACGGCGCCGAGCACGCACTCGTCTACCGCACGCTCGACGACGTGGACCTCGTCGTCTCCGAGATCGAGCGCATCGGAAGACTGCGGGGACGTCCCGCTCGCGTGATCGTCGCCGGCGGTGGACTCCTCGGACTCGAGGCCGCCGGTGGCGCCGCTCGCCTCGGCGCCGACGCGAGCGTCGTGCACTCCGGTTCGTGGCTCATGTCTGCACAACTCGACGAGGGAGCCGGGCGGGCACTCGGCCGGATCATCGGCGCACAGGGCATCGCCTTGCATCTGGGGACCCGTCCTCGCTCGATCCTCCTCGACGAGGACGGCGCCGTCTCGGGGGTGAGGTTCTCGAGCGGCCAACAGGTCGAGGTGGACATCGTGGTCTTCGCGATCGGCATCCGGGCGCGGGACGAACTCGCGCGCGACGCCGGGATCGACCTCGGCGAGCGCGGTGGCGTGGTCATCGGGACCGACTGCAGGACCTCGGCGGCCGGGGTCTGGGCGATCGGCGAGGTCGCCTGCTTCGAGGGACGCTGTACCGGGCTCGTGGCCCCGGCGAACGCGATGGCGGAGGTCGTCGCCGACCGGCTGCTCGGCGGCGAGGCGGAGTTCACGACGGTCGACGACGCGACCAAACTGAAGCTCTCCGGCGTCGACGTCGCGAGCTTCGGCGACGCCCTCGCGCGGACGGAGCACAGCCTCGAGATCGTCTACGCCGACCCTGCACGGGGGCTGTACCAGAAGCTCGTGATGACCGACGACGCGAAGACGCTCCTCGGTGGCATCTTCGTCGGCGACGCCTCGCCCTACGCCGCGTTGCGCCCGCTCCTCGGGAGTGAGCTGTCGAGCGAACCCGCGGCCTACCTCTCGGCCTCCGGGATCGAGGCGCCGGCCGGAGACGAGCTGCCCGACGCGGCGCTCGTCTGCGCATGCAACGCGGTCACGGCGGGCTCGGTCCGCGAGGCGATCGCCGGCGTGCACGGCGAGGCCTGCACGGAGCTCGGCGCACTCAAGGCCTGTTCACGGGCCGGCACCCAGTGCGGCTCCTGCGTCCCGCTCGTCAAGAAGATCCTCGAGACGGAGCTGACCAAGTCCGGGATCGCCGTGTCACGCGCCCTCTGCGAGCACTTCGCCCTGTCCCGGCAGGAGCTGTTCGAGTCCATCCGGGTGCTCGGCCTCACCTCCTTCGACGACATCCTCGCCCGGTTCGGGGTCGGTCGCGGTTGCGACGTCTGCAAGCCCGTGGTCGGCTCCATCCTCGCGAGTCAGCAGGGCGGCTACATCCTCGACGGTGGGCGCGGCACGCTCCAGGACACGAACGACCGTGCCCTGGCGAACATGCAGAAGGACGGCACCTACTCGGTGGTCCCGCGGATCCCCGGCGGTGAGATCACGCCCAAGAAGCTCGCGGTGATCGCGCAGGTCGCCACCGACTACGGGCTCTACACGAAGATCACGGGTGGGCAGCGCATCGACCTGTTCGGGGCCCGACTCGAGCAGTTGCCGGAGATCTGGCGCATCCTGGTCGACGCGGGGTTCGAGTCCGGCCAGGCCTACGGCAAGTCGCTCCGCAATGTGAAGAGCTGCGTCGGGTCGAGCTGGTGCCGGTTCGGGGTGCAGGACTCCGTCTCCATGGCGGTCTTCCTCGAACTCCGCTACCGGGGGCTTCGGGCGCCGCACAAGTTCAAGTTCGGCGTGTCCGGTTGTGCCCGTGAGTGCGCTGAGGCTCGTGGGAAGGACGTCGGGATCATCGCGACCGAGCAGGGGTGGAACCTGTACGTGGGCGGCAACGGCGGGTTCCAGCCGACCCACGCGCAGCTCCTCGCCGGTGACCTCGACGACGAGACGCTCATCCGGTACATCGACCGGTACCTCATGTACTACATCCGCACGGCCGACCGTCTCCAGCGCACGGCACGGTGGATGGAGGACCTCGAGGGCGGACTCGACCACGTCCGGGAGGTCGTCGTCGAGGACTCGCTCGGGCTCGCCGCCGATCTCGAACAGGCGATGGCCGCCCATGTCGACGGCTACGAGGACGAGTGGGCCGCCACCCTCGCCGACCCGGAGCGCCTCCGACGGTTCCGTTCCTTCGTGAACGAACCGGGCGAGGCGGAGCCCGGGTTGGCGCGCGTGGCCGAACGCGGCCAGTACCGACCGGCCACGGCTGCGGAGATCGACCGCGGCGAGGCCGTCTACGTCGCAGGGCCTACCATTCCAGTGAGAGAAGGGGCGTAGATGTCGCATGCAGGCAGGGTCACCCTCGTCGGTGGCGGACCGGGCGATCCCGCATTGCTGACCGTCGCCGCGGTGGAAGCCCTACGCGACGCCGACGTCGTGCTCTACGACCGACTCGCCCCGCACGACGCCCTCCCTTCCCTCGCACCGAACGCCCTCCTCATCGATGTCGGCAAACGCCCGGGCCACCACCCGATCGGGCAGGAGGGCATCGAGACCGTCATGGTCCAGCACGCCCTGGACGGTGCGGCCGTCGTCCGGTTCAAGGGCGGCGACCCGTACGTCTTCGGCCGCGGCAGTGAAGAGGTGCTCGCCTGCCACCGTGCCGGTGTCCCCGTCCGCGTCATCCCGGGCGTCTCGAGCGCCGTCGCCGTGCCCGCCGCCGCCGGGATCCCCCTCACCCATCGGAACCTGAGCCGGCTCTTCACGGTGGTGAGCGGCCACGTGCCGCTCTCCGATGACGAACACCGTCACCTCGCCGGGCTGGGCGGGACGATCGTGGTCCTCATGGGCGTCGGCACCCTGCCCTCCGTCTCCCAGGGTCTGCTCACCGCGGGGCTCGCCGCCGACACCCCGGTCGCGATCATCGAGCGCGGGTACAGCGAGACCCAGCGGACGACGATCGCGGACCTCGGTTCGATCCTCCACGTCGCGGCGGCTGCCGGGGTGCGATCCCCGGCGGTCATCGTGATCGGCCACGTCGTCTCCTTCGCGTTCGACGGCGACGCCGAGGCCGCCGAGCTCCTGGAGCGGGCAGAACGCCTGGCGGCGACGGTATGACCGACGCCACGGCGGGATCGCCGGACGCCGGCCCCGACGTCACCTCGCCGGTACCGGGGTTCCGCGCGGACCAGCTCGAGGGGTTCCGGATCGGCGTGACGAGCGACCGCCGGTCGCAGGACCTCATCGACGCCTTCGAGCGGCGAGGCGCCACGGTCGTGCACGCACCGACGCTCCGGATCGCCCACGCCCAACACGACGAACCCCTCATCGACGACACGCGCGACATCATCGCGGCACGTCCGCACGTCCTCCTCGCCACGACCTCGTACGGCGTCCGCCGGTGGTTCGAGGTGGCCGACGCCGCCGGACTCGGCGACGAGCTCGTCGATGCGCTCGCCGACACGGACATCCTCGTCCGCGGCCCGAAGGCGCGTGGGGCCGTCCGGGCTGCGGGCCTGAACGACGTCGGCATGAGCGACCGCGAGACCACCGCCTCCCTCGTCAACAAGGTCCTCGCCGAGTACCCGGCCGGCCTCCGGGTCGCCGTCCAACTGCACGGGTACACCGATGAGCGACAGCTCGAGCGCCTCCGCGCCGTACATCCGGAGGTGCACACGGTCGCCCCGTACCGCTGGACGGACCCGGATGCCACCGACGAACGCGTGCGCCGCCTCGTGGACGCCATCGTGAGCGGATCCCTCGACGCCGTCACCTTCACGAGTGCACCATCGGTCGTCGCCCTCTTGACCGCCGCCGAGGCCCTCGGACTCGAGGACGCCGTCGTCGACGCCTTCCGCCACGACGTCCTCTGCGCGGCGGTCGGCCCCGTCACGGCCGCACCGCTGCTGGCGCAGGACATCGAGCCCATCGTCCCCGAGCGGTTCCGCATGGGGGCGCTCATCCGACTCCTCTGCGAACACTTGGAACAGCACGCGATCCTGCGCGCCGAGACGCTGCACGGTCCCATCGCCATCCGCGGTGCCATCGTCGAACTCCCCGGGTCGCGCGTGCGGCTCCCCCCGAACTCACTCGCGCTGCTGCGAGCGCTCGTGCGCGCCAACGGCGCGGTCCTCTCACGGTCTGCCCTCGCCGACGCCCTCCCGGCAGCGGCTGATCACCACGCCCTCGAAGTGCAGATGAGCCGGTTGCGCCAGGCGCTCGGCGTGCCCGGCCTCATCAACACCATCGTCAAGCGCGGCTACCGACTCGACGTCTGACCCGGTCGAGCCGACGACCGCGGCCGACCGAGCCCGACCGCGTCCCGACGGTCTGCGTCCTCACGGTCGTCGACGAGCGGTGTGAGCAGGAGGTGACGCAGGTGTTACCTGAGCGGTCGGACGCCGAAACACGGCGTCGATAGCGTCGGAGACAGCACCTCTCCCGCTTCACCGAACGCTCGGAGCAGTCATGACCACGAACCTCGACGCAGCAGAAACGACGCCGACCACCGCCCCGACAGCCGGTGCCGCGGTCACCCTGATCCACCGCCCGGGGCGCTGGATCGACGGCTGGAACCCTGAGGACACCGGCTTCTGGGAGCGTGAGGGTCGGAGTATCGCCGGGAGGAACCTCCGGTGGTCGATCTTCGCCGAGTTCCTCGGATTCGTCGTCTGGCAGCTCTGGAGCATCGTCGTCGTGATGCTGCCGAGCGCGGGGTTCTCCTTCTCCACCGCTGAGACGTTCTGGCTGATCTCCATGCCGAGTCTCGTGGGCGCCACCCTCCGGTTCCCGTACTCGTTCATGGTCCCGAAGTTCGGCGGCCGCAATTGGACGATCATCTCCGCCGGGCTGCTCCTCATCCCGTCGATCGCGCTTGCGCTCTGCGTGGGCAATCCGGACACCCCTTTCGGCGTCATGCTCGTCGTCGCCGGACTCGCCGGCTTCGGCGGCGGCAACTTCGCCAGCTCCATGTCGAACATCACCTACTTCTACCCGCAGCGGGAGAAGGGATGGGCGCTCGGCTTGAACGCGGCCGGAGGCAACCTCGGCGCCGCCGTCGCACAGTTCGTCGTGCCCATCGCGGTCACGATCGGTGCAGCGGCCACCCTCAACCTGAGCCTCGCCGGATGGATCTGGGTGCCGCTCATCCTGGTGGCGATGGTCGGCGCGTACCGGTCCATGGACAACCTGTCGTCCGCGAAGGCCGACCTCCGCGGGTCCGCGGCGGCGCTCCGCGAACCGCACCTCTGGATCCTCGCCGTGCTCTACATCGGCACCTTCGGATCCTTCATCGGCTTCGCGAGCGTGTTCCCGAAGCTCATCGCGGACCAGTTCCCCGCATTCTCGACCTTCGCGGTGGGTTCCGCCTCGATCTCCCTCGCGTTCCTCGGAGCGTTGATCGGCTCCCTGGCGCGGCCCTTCGGCGGGCGGCTCGCGGACCGCTTCGGCGGCGCGGTCGTGACGATGAGTGCGTTCGCGGTCATGGCGCTCGGAGCGCTCGCGGTGCTGTGGACCCTCCCGATGGCGAACTTCTGGCTGTTCCTCGGCTGTTTCCTGCTCCTGTTCGTGGCCGCCGGCGTCGGCAACGGCTCGACGTACCGGATGATCCCCAGCGTGTTCGCCGCGCGTTCCGGTCTGCACGACGCCCACCACCGGGGCGGCGACGTGACGACGCAGCGGAAGGCGGCCGCCGCGCTGGGGCTCATCTCCGCGATCGGCGCGTACGGCGGCTTCGTGATCCCGCAGATCCTCGGCCTCTCGCACGGCGCCACCGGCAGCTACTCGTCCGCGTTCATCGGGTTCGTCGGGGCGTACGTCGTCCTCTTCGCGATCACCTTCCTCGTCTACTTCCGGAGGAACGCCTCGCTGGCCGGTCAACGACTGTGAGCGACCGTCCCGTCCACGTCTGACCGAAGGACACCACATGCCGCGTTCCACCGCCCCGGCGACCGACACCCACTGCCCCTACTGCGCCCTCCAGTGCGCGATGTCCCTCACCCGGGCACCAACGGTGGACGGCGTGGCTCCGCGGCTCCCACTCGAGGTCTCGGGACGGGACTTCCCGACGAACCGGGGAGGCCTCTGCAAGAAGGGATGGACGTCCGGCGAACTCCTCGGGCGGGGCGACCGCCTCACGGCCCCGCTCGTGCGGAACGCCGCCGGGGTGCTGGTCGAGACGAGCTGGGACGCCGCGTTGGATCTCGTCGCCTCGACCGTCCTGCGGATCCGCGAGGCACGCGGAGCGGACGCCGTCGGGGTGTTCGGAGGCGGCGGACTCACGAACGAGAAGGCCTACCAGCTGGGCAAGTTCGCGAGGATCGCGATCGGGACGAGTCGGATCGACTACAACGGGCGGTTCTGCATGTCGTCCGCGGCGGCCGCGGGCAACCGGGCCTTCGGGATCGACCGGGGGCTGCCGTTCCCGCTCGAGGACCTCGACGGCGCATCGACCGTCCTCCTCCTCGGGTCGAACGTCGCGGAGACCATGCCGCCGTTCATCGGTCATCTCACGGGTGCGCAAGCCGCCGGCGGTCTGATCGTCGTCGACCCGCGTCGTTCGGCGACCGCCCGACTGACCGAGCAGCAGCGTGGCATGCACGTGCAACCCGCCCCGGGCACCGACCTCGTCCTCCTGCTGGGACTGACGCACCTCGTCCTCGCCGAGGGGCTCGCCGACCTCGACTACCTCGAGCGCCGCACGACGGGGCTGGGTGCGCTTCGGCGCAGCGTGAGCGCCTGGTGGCCGGAACGGGTCCAGTCGGTCACGGGCGTGCCCACCACGGTGCTCCGCGAGGTCGCGCATCGACTCGCCACGTCCGGCGGGGGCACCTACATCCTCACTGGTCGGGGCGTCGAGCAGCACGTCGACGGCACCGACACGGCCACCGCGGCCATCAACCTCGCGCTCGTCCTCGGCCTGCCTGGCCGGCCGGGGTCCGGCTACGGCACCCTCACCGGTCAGGGCAACGGTCAGGGCGGTCGGGAGCACGGGCAGAAGTGCGATCAGCTGCCGGGGTATCGGAAGATCACCGATCCCGAAGCCCGCCGTCACGTCGCGGGCGTCTGGGGCGTCCCCGTCGAGTCGATCCCCGGCCCCGGTCTCCCGGCCGTCGCCCTGCTGAACACGCTCGGCGACCCCGACGGCGTGCACGCGCTCCTCGTCCACGGCTCGAACGTCGTCGTCTCGGCACCCAACGTGCAGACGGTCCGCGATCGCCTGGAGCGTCTCGAACTGCTGGTGGTGTGCGACTTCTTCCTCTCCGAGACCGGCGCGCTCGCCGATGTCGTCCTCCCCACCACCCAGTGGGCTGAAGAGGAGGGCACCATGACGTCCTTGGAGGGCCGGGTCATCCGCCGACGGCTGGCCGTCGATCCGCCGGCGGGTGTCCGGAGCGAACTCTGGATCATGCGCGAGCTGGCGCGTCGACTCGACGCCCCCGGCCGGTTCGACGTGGACCCGGCCCTGGTCTTCGACGAGCTGGCGGCAGCGTCGGCCGGTGGTGTCGCCGACTACTCGGGTCTCAGCCACGCCCTGCTCGACACCGGCATCGCCGCCCATTGGCCGTTCCCGGCGGGCGGTTCCGGCACCCCACGGCTGTTCAGCGAACGGTTCGCCCACGACGACGGTCTGGCCCGTCTCGTCCCCGTCCGTCCCGCCGTCGGATCGGAGTCCGTCGACGCAGAACACGAGCTCACCCTCACGACCGGACGGCTGCTCGAGCACTACCAGTCCGGGACCCAGACACGCCGCGTCCCGGAGCTCGACGACGCGCGCCCCGCCGTGTTCGTCCAGCTCCACCCGGCAACCGCTGCGCGTCTCGGCATCGTCGAGGGCGGAATGGTCGAGCTGTCGAACCGTCGTGGAACCCTCACCGCGCGGGCGAGCATCGACCTCGACATCCGTCACGACACGGTGTTCCTCCCGTTCCACTATGCCGGTGCGGCCTCGGCGAACCTCCTGACGCAGGACGCCGTGGACCCGGTCTCCGGCATGCCCGACTTCAAACGCGCGGCGGTCCGCGTGCGTCCGGCCGTGCACGGCGGATCCCCCGTGCCCGTTGCCGCCGGGGTCGGTGCACGATCATGAACGCCCAGAGGAGCGACCCCCTCCGGATCGTCCTCATCGGTTTCGGGCCGGTGGGCGCGCGGTTCGCCGAGGAGCTCGCCCCCGGCGTCCGCGCAGGCGACGTCGCGCTGACCGTGATCGGCCAGGAGCCGGTCGACGCCTACAACCGTGTCCTCGTCGCCGAACACGCCACCGGTTCCGCACAACTCGCCGACATGACCCTCGTCAGCGCGCGGGACCTGGCCGACGACGGCATCGGGGTGCTCCTCGGTGCGACCGCGACCCGGATCGATCGCGCAGGCCGGACGGTGGAACTCGACCGTGGAGACGCACTCCCCTACGACCATCTCGTCCTCGCGACCGGAGCACGGGCGAACGTCCCGACCCTCGACGGCGTCGACCGGTGGAGACGAGACCTCCCGGCACTGGAGAAGTACGGTGCGCGTCTCATGGGGTCGGATCACGCCCTCCCGGCCGGGGTGTGCGCCATGCGCGACCTCGACGACGCCGACACCGTCGCTGCAGTCGTACGGACTGGCGGACGGATCGTCGTCCTCGGCGCGGGTGTGCTGGGCCTCGAGACGGCTCTTGCGGCGGCGAAGGCCGGGGCCGACGTGGTCGTCGTGCACCACGGCCCGACGCCCATGCCACGCAACCTCGATCGCGGCGCCGGCTCCGTCCTGTCCGGCGCGCTCCGTGCGGCGGGCGTCGAGGTCGTGGCGAACAGTCGAGCGGAGGCGGTGGGCTACCGGGACGACCCCACCGGCGGTCGCCGGTTCGACGCGCTCATCACCGCGGACGGCAAACGGATCGCGGGAGACCTGCTCCTGTTGTCGTGCGGCGTGAGCGCCCGGTCGGACCTCGCGGTCCTCGCCGGGCTCCGAGTCGGCGCCGGCGTCCTCGTCGATGAAGCGCTCACCAGCTGGTCCGACGAGCGGATCTCGGCGATCGGAGACTGCGCGCACGTCCTCACCCCGACGCCGGAGCGCCGCAATGAACGGGTCATGCCCGGTGGCCCCTCCGGGCTCATCGGTCCGGGGTGGCGGCAGGCGGAGTGGCTCGCTGCCCACCTCCTCCGAGCGGGTGCGGCGGCCGACGACCGGCGAGGTCTGCTCACGCCCCCGCCCGTCGAGCGATCGAGCCCGGTCGCACTCAAGGCCACAGGAGTCGACGTGGTCGCGGTCGGAGACGTCCAGGTCGACCCCTGGGACGTCTCCCCTGAGACTGCGGACCCCTGCGGGCTACACGGCTCGGCGAGGCGCAGCGTCTCGGTCTGGGCGGACCCCGACCACGGCCGGTACGTGAAGATGGTCACCCGCGCCGGCGTCTTGAGCGCGTTCGTGGCGGTCGGGATGCCTCGGGCCGCGGCCGAGCTGACCCTCCTCTACGAGAGCGGTGGCGAGCTGCCCGCGGACCGTTCCGTGCTGCTCCGTCTGGACGGGCCGGACGCCGTAGGCGCGACGTCAGCCGACGCCTTCGCGCCGACCACGACCGTCTGCACCTGCAACGGCGTGACCGTCGGCAGGATCCAGGAGGCTGCGGAGGCCGGCAACATCACGGTCTCCTGCATCGGGAAGGCGACCCGCGCCGGCACCGGGTGCGGCGGGTGCACCGACCGGATCACGACGGTGTTGGAGCGCGTCGCGGCGGTCAAGCATCAAGGCGAGCCGATCGCCGTGTGAGGCTCCCGGGAACGACGACGGCGGAGGCGCCTGCTGTTTCCAGCTGACGACTCCGCCGTGCGGTTCGAGCCGGTGTACGGCTCGGAACGGTGTTACTCGGGCTTCGGCGTCCCGGTCTCCTCCGGAGCCGTCTCCGACTCCTCGGATGCTTCTGCCTCCGGGGCGTCCGCGTCCGGGGCATCGGCAACCGATGCGTCCGGAGCGTCGTCCGCCTCGGGGAGCTCTTCGAAGAGCCCGGTCGGCGGCGTGACCGTCACGATCCCGGCAGCGACGTCCACAGCCGGAACGATGGCCTTGACGAACGGGACCATGACCTCGCCGTCTCGCGTCTTGACGATCAGAAGGTCCTGCGACGGGAAGTGCTCGACCCGCGCGACGGTTCCGACCGACGCACCGTCACGATGCACTGCCAGACCGACGAGCTGGTGGTCGTACCACGCGTCTTCCTCGGCCGGCAGCTCCGTGGGGTCCTGCTCGACCCACAGGATGGCCTTGACCAACGTCTCGGCCTCGCTCCGATCGGTGATCCCGACGAAGAACGCCACCGGCTGGCTGTTGTACCAGCGGAGCTCGATGAGCTCGAGCGACTTGCCCCGCCATTTGGAGCCGGCAGGGACCTGCAGCGTGAAGCTCGCACCCGGGGTGAACCGGTGTTCCGGCTCGTCCGTGTAGAGCTCGACCTTGAGAGCGCCCTTCAGCCCATGTGCCTTCGTGAGCCGGCCGACCCGCAATTGGGTCTTCGGCTCCGTCTCCTCGGCCACCTAGGCGTTTGCGCCGGTGGCGTCCGTGTCGACCACGTCGACGCGGACCCGCCGGCCGTCCGCCAACGCAGCCACGAGGGTGCGGAGGGACTTGGCCGTCCGGCCGGCACGACCGATGACCCGGCCGAGGTCCTCGGGGTTCACACGAACCTCGAGGACCTCGCCACGGGCGGAGTTCTGTGCCGTGACGCGAACGTCATCCGGGTGATCGACGATCCCCTTGACGAGGTGTTCGAGCGCGGGAGCGAGCAAGACTACGCCTGCTCTGCTTCGGCGGCGTCAGCGGCGGGAGCCTCGGCCTCGGCCGGAGCAGCCTTGGCCGGAGCCTCGGCCTTCGGCTTGAGGACGGGCTTCTTCTTCTCGTCGGCGACGAAGGCGGCCTTCGGCTCCTTGACGCGGACGGTGCTGACCGCGTCCTTGTCGCCCTTGAACTTGCCCCAGTCGCCCGTGAGCTTGAGGAGCGCTGCGACCTGCTCGGTCGGCTGCGCGCCGACGCTCAGCCAGTACTGTGCGCGCTCGGAGTCGACCTCGATGAACGAGGGCTCCTCGGTGGGGTGGTACTTGCCGATCTCCTCGATGACACGGCCGTCGCGCTTCGTGCGCGAGTCGGCGACGACGATGCGGTAGAAGGGCGCGCGGATCTTGCCGAGACGCTTGAGACGGATTTTGACAGCCACGATTCTCCTGAATGATGTGATGTTTGATGTGCTCGCTGCCGAAAGGTGGGGCCACACGCTCGACGCGAAAACTGTGGTTGCTGCGGGCGTCGGATAGAGGGTCGAACTCCGCGCAGACTCAACTCTCTATTCTGCCAGACATCGGCCGATCTGGGTAATCCTGCGACACGGGGGCGGAAGGACCGGTGTACCGCGTGGAAGGATGGGCTGGCGCACGGCACCCGGTCGTGCCCTGCGGGAGGTCGACGCCAATGCCCATCGAGTTCGCCAACTCCGAGCGTTCGACCGTCGGCCTCGAATGGGAGGTCGCCCTCGTCGACCGCGACACCGGCGATCTCGTCGCATCCGCCGACACCGTGCTCTCGGAACTGCGCGGTGAGGACGGTTCGGACCACGCCCAGATCACGAACGAACTGCTGCTCAACACCCTCGAACTCGTCTCCGGGGTGCACCACACGGTGCCGGAGGCGATCGCCGACCTCGAGGGACAGCTGGCCGAGGTACGCGCCATCACCGACCCCATGGGCGTGGAGCTCATCTGCAGCGGTTCCCACCCGTTCGGGCAGTGGTACGACCAGCAGGTGACCGACAAGCCGCGGTACCACAAGCTCATCGACCGCACGCAGTGGTGGGGCCGGAACATGATGATCTCGGGCGTCCACGCCCATGTCGGCGTTGAGACGGTCGACAAGGTCCTCCCGATCATGAACGGACTGCTGACGTACCTCCCGCACCTCCAGGCACTGTCCGCGTCGAGCCCCTACTGGGGTGGTGTCGACACGGGGTACGCGTCGAACCGCGCACTCATGTTCCAGCAGCTCCCGACGGCAGGCCTCCCCTATCAACTCTCCGACTGGGAGCAGTTCGAGGCGTACGTGGACGACCTGACGGTGACGGGCATCATCGAGGACCACACCGAGGTCCGCTGGGACGTGCGCCCCTCGCCCCAGTGGGGCACCGTGGAGATGCGCGCCTGCGACGGCGCCTCGACCGTCGGCGAGTTCGCCGCGCTCGCCTCGCTCATCCATTGCCTCACCGAGCACCTCTCCGATCGCCTGGACGACGGCGAGCGACTACAGACCCTGCAGCCCTGGTACGTCCGGGAGAACAAGTGGCGCGCGGCGCGGTACGGGCTCGACGCGGAGATCATCCTCGACTCCTCCGGTCACGAACGGTTGGTGACGGACGACCTGCACGATCTGCTCGACACCCTCGCGCCGATCGCCAGGCGGCTCGGCTGCTCGGAGGAGCTGGCGAGCATCGCCGCGATCATCGACCACGGCGCGAGCTACCAGCGTCAGCTCGCCGTCGCCCACGCGAACGGCGGCAGCCTGCAGGCGGTCGTGAGCGCGCTCGCGAAGGAGCTGCGACACGGGGTCCAGCCGGCCGCCTGAGGAGGCGGAGTCACTCCGCGCGGTCGAGCGTTCCGATCCGCGCGCCGGCGTCGTCGGTCACGACCAAGCGCTCACCGTCGTCCGACAGGGCGACCTCGGCGATCCCCCGGAGCCACGTGTCCACACCAGGGCACGCCATCAGCGTGCCCGCCACGTCGGAGACCTCGACCGAGTCGTCCTCGGCCCGCCAGGAGCCGGACAGACTGTTGCACCCGTCGGAACCGGTGACCCGACCGTCGTCGGAGAAGATCAGGTGGGGGTCCGCTGCGCTGGTGCCGTCGCCCCAGGTCCCGACGACGCGCTCCCCGAGGCCACCGGCCGAGCATGCGGCGAGCAACGCGGCCGCGAGGACGACGCCGATGGCCGTCGCCAGCACCCTCAGCGCGCGCATTCCGTCACCGCCGGTGTCAGCGACCCAGGAACTTCTGGAGTTCGGCGAGTTCAGCCTCGGTCGGGGCCTTCGTGCCCGCCGACGCGCCGCCACCGAGTCCGAAGCCCGCACCGGTCGCCGGGGCCTGCGCCTCGACGACACCGGCGTTCTCCGCTGCCCGCTTGGCCGGGTTCCCCGAACGGGAACCCTTCTTCTTCGCCTGGGGCTTCGGACGGTTCGTCCGGGCACCGGGGACCGGGCCCATGCCGGGGATGTTCGGAACGCCGCCCTTGGCGACCGTCTTCATCATCTTGGCGGCCTGCTCGAACCGGTTCACCAGGGCGTTGACCTCGGTCACCGTCATGCCGGAACCCTTGGCGATCCGCAGTCGGCGCGAGCCGTTGAGGATCTTCGGGTTGGTGCGCTCGGCGGTCGTCATCGACTGGATGATCGCCTCGGTGCGCACGATCTCGCGCTCGTCGAAGTTCTGGAGCTGCTCCTTCATCTGGCCCATGCCCGGGAGCATGCCCATCATCTTCTTGATGGAGCCCATCCCCCGCAGCTGCTGCATCTGCTTGAGGAAGTCGTCGAGGGTGAACGAGTCGGTCGCGAACTTCTCGGCGACCTTGCGGGCCTCGTCCTCGTCGAAGTTCTGCTGCGCCTGCTCGATCAGGGTGAGGATGTCACCGAGGTCGAGGATCCGGCTGGCCATGCGGTCGGGGTGGAAGGGCTCGAAGTCGTCGAGGCCCTCGCCGGTCGACGCGAACATGATGGGTCGTCCCGTGACCGAGGCGATCGAGAGGGCGGCTCCACCGCGTGCGTCGCCGTCGAGCTTCGACAGCACGACGCCGGTGAAGTCGACGCCGTCGAGGAAGGCCTTGGCCGTCGCGACCGCGTCCTGTCCGATCATCGCGTCGATGACGAAGAGCACCTCGTCGGGGTCCACCGCCTTGCGGATGTTCGAGGCCTGCTTCATGAGCTCGGCGTCGACACCGAGTCGACCTGCGGTGTCGACGATGACCGTGTCGTAGAGCTTCTGCTCGGCGAACTTGACGCCGTCGCGCGCGACCTTCACGGGATCGCCGACACCGTTGCCCGGCTCGGGGGCGTAGACGGGGACACCCGCCTGTTCACCGACGACCTGGAGCTGCGTGACCGCGTTCGGCCGCTGGAGGTCCGAGGCGATGAGCAACGGCGTGTGACCGTCCTTCTTGAGCCATTTGCCGAGCTTGCCCGCGAGCGTCGTCTTTCCGGCACCCTGGAGGCCGGCGAGCATGATGACGGTCGGTGGCTTCTTCGCGAACTCGAGCCGCCGCTGCTGGCCGCCGAGGATCGTGATGAGCTCGTCGTTGACGATCTGCACGACCTGCTGCGCCGGGTTCAGCGCCTTGCTCACCTCGTCGCCGAGTGCGCGTTCGCGGACGCGACCGGTGAAGTCCTTGACGACGTCGAGTGCGACATCCGCGTCGAGGAGTGCGCGGCGGATCTCGCGGACGGTGCCGTCGACATCGGCAGCGGAGAGCTTGCCCTTGGTGCGGAGGTTCTTGAACGTGTCCGCGAGGCGGTCAGAGAGGGTACCGAACGTTGCCATGATCCCTCCAGTTTAGGGCAGTCGGCGTCCAGGTCCCGTCGAACGGCAGGAACCGCCGCCAGCGAGTATTTGTACGGCGTCCAAGAATGCTATCGTGGCCGCCATGACAGAGCTCCTCCTCGCCGGACTCGCCCCGGCGTTCGTCCCCTACCTCGACGGCTGGGCGCTGCAGCGCCGGGTGCACGCGGCCGTGGTCGCAGGCACCGGCCCCGAACAGTTGATCCTCTGCGAACACGAGCCGGTGTACACGGCAGGCAAGCTGACGCGCGCCGACGAACGTCCGGACGACGGGACACCGGTCGTCCCCGTGGACCGCGGTGGGCGGATCACCTGGCACGGCCCCGGACAGCTCACCGGCTACCCCATCGTCCGTCTGCCGGAGCCCGTCGACGTCGTCGCCCACGTGCGTCTGCTCGAGGAGGTCATGCTGCGGACGATCGCCGAAATCGGCATCGCTGGGCGCCGGATCGAGGGACGATCCGGCGTCTGGGTGGATCCCGTGGACGGTGGCCCCGCGGCGAAGATCGGTGCCGTCGGCGTGCGCATCCAAGCCGGGGTCGCCATCCACGGCTTCGCCCTCAACTGCAGCAATTCGCTCGAGCCGTTCGAGCACATCGTCGCCTGCGGCATCGCCGACGCCGGAGTCACCACGGTCAGCAGCGAGCTCGGCCGCACGGTCACGCCGGCTGACGTGGCTCATCGCGTGGCGGAACGGTTCGCGGACCTCCAGCACGGTTGGCGGTTCACCTCCGCCCCTGCGGTCGGAGCCGTCGCGTGAGCGCCTGTGGCGCTCCGGCCCCCGACGCCGCGGCGGACACCGGCGGTCGCAAACTGCTGCGACTCGAGGTCCGCAACGCCCAGACGCCCATCGAGCGGAAGCCCGACTGGATCAAGACCCGCGCGACGATGGGCCCTGAGTATCGGCAGCTCCAGACCCTCGTGCAGGAGGAGGGGCTGCACACGGTGTGCCAGGAGGCCGGGTGCCCGAACATCTTCGAGTGCTGGGAGGACCGCGAGGCGACCTTCCTCATCGGCGGCTCGCAGTGCACCAGGCGGTGCGACTTCTGCCAGATCGACACCGGCAAACCCGCCGACTACGACCGCGACGAGCCCCGTCGGGTCGCCGACTCCGTGCAGCGCATGCGGCTCCGCTACGCGACCGTGACAGGTGTGGCTCGCGACGACCTCCCCGACGAGGGCGCGTGGCTGCACGCCGAGACCGTCCGCCGCATCCACGAGACCAACCCCGGCACGGGTGTGGAGATCCTCGCGACCGACTTCTCCGGCAACCCCGACCTCCTCGGCGAGGTGTTCGCCTCACGTCCCGAGGTGTTCGCGCACAACGTGGAGACGGTCCCCCGCATCTTCAAACGGATCAGACCGGCGTTCCGGTACGAGCGGTCGCTCGACGTCCTCACCCAGGCCAGGGCCGCGGGGCTCATCACGAAGTCCAACCTCATCCTGGGCATGGGCGAGGACCGGAGCGAGATCAGCCAGGCGCTCGAGGACCTGCACGAGGCGGGCACGGACATCATCACCGTCACGCAGTACCTGCGTCCGACGCCTCGGCATCTCCCCGTCGACCGATGGGTGAAACCGCAGGAGTTCCTCGAGATCAAGGAGGAGGCCGAGGAGGTCGGGTTCCTCGGCGTGCTGGCCGGTCCGCTCGTCCGGTCCTCGTACCGGGCCGGTCGTCTCTGGGCGCAGTCCATGACGGCGAAGGGTCTGCCGGTCCCCGAGGGCCTGCGCCACCTCGCGGACTCCTCGCTCGGGTTCGCGCAGGCGGTCTGAACGCCGGGGCTGCGTCCCGGGGCCGAGGCTCCGGGACTCAGTCCTCGCTCGTGACCCCGGTGACCTCGCCGTCGGAGCTGTACGCCACCATGAGCACGCCGTCGAGCTGGTCGGCGTCGAGCGAGTACTCGAAGATCGCGAACGCCTCATCGCCGTTGTGCTGATGCGGCGCGAACCCGACGCTCAGCAGGGTCATTGATCGGATGACGTCGACGTCGCGGTCGCCGGACTCGTCGACGAGGACGTCCGGCAACGACTCACCCAGCTCCTCGACGGCCTGGATGATGTACTCCGTCACCTCCGAGGTGCGATCGTCGACCTCGCTCAGCATCGCCTCGCGGGAGCGAAGGTCGAAGCCCTCGAGGGCCAGGATCATCGCGGCCGCGAGGTCGAGCGCGTCCGCGGGGATCTCGTCCTCGTCGGGCGCGCTGAGCGAGATGGACACGGACTGCTCGCCCACGTCGATGTTGTCCGACCAGTACACGCCGCCGCCCGGCTCGGTCGCGATGATGCCGAAGTAGTCATGCTCGATCGCCATCAGTTGCCCACCAGGTTCTGTGCGAAGACGTGGGGTGTGAACCCGGTGAGGTCCCCGATCCCCTCACCCTGTCCGACGAGTTTGATCGGGATGCCGGTCTTCTCCTGGACGGCGAGGACGAACCCGCCCTTCGCGGAGCCGTCGAGCTTCGTCAGGACGAGCCCCGTCACGCCGGCGTGCTCGATGAACGCCTGCGCCTGCGACAGGCCGTTCTGCCCGGTCGTCGCGTCGAGGACGAGGAGCACCTCCGAGATGGGCGCCTGCTTCTCGACGACGCGCCGGATCTTCGACAGCTCGTCCATCAGCCCGCCCTTGGTCTGCAGCCGGCCCGCGGTGTCGATGATGACGATCTCGGTTCCCGTCCGCTTGGCGTACTCGATCGTCTGGAACGCGACCGAGGCCGGATCCTGACCCTGCTGCTGGGGGCGCACGATCTGCGCCCCGGCGCGCTCCGCCCAGGTCGCGAGCTGTTCGACCGCCGCGGCACGGAACGTGTCGGCCGCCCCGACGACGACGCTGCGGTCGTAGTTGCGGAGGAACTTCGCGAACTTGCCGATGGTCGTGGTCTTGCCGACCCCGTTGACGCCGACGACGAGGACCACCGCGGGACGCTCGCTGAGCTTCAAGGTGGTGTCGAACTTCGACAGCCGCTCCTCGACCTCCTCGCGGAGCATCCGCTGCAGGTCGCGCGGGTCGGTCGTGCGGTAGCGGTCGACGGAGGCGTGCAGACCGGTGACGATCGACTCGGTGACGTCGGGGCCGAAGTCGGCGCCGATGAGCGCGTCCTCGAGGTCCTCCCACGTCGTCTCGTCGATCGTCGGACGTTGGAACATGCCTTTGAGGGCACCGGAGAGCGACCAGGGTGTGCGTGCAGCCATGGTCTCAGCGTAGCCGTCGGCGAGGCGGTCCCGTCGCGGGACGGCGAACGATCAGCCGGCCCGTTCCTCGACGACGCGTTGACCGACCACGGCCGACACGCCGTCCTGACGCATCGAGACGCCGTAGAGGGCGTCCGCGATCTCCATCGTGCGCTTCTGGTGCGTGATCACGATGAGCTGACTCGTCTGTCGGAGGTCCTCGAAGATGGTGAGCAGCCGCCCGAGGTTCGCGTCGTCGAGGGCCGCCTCCACCTCGTCCATGATGTAGAAGGGGCTCGGCCGGGCTTTGAAGATGGCGATGAGCAGGGCCACCGCGGCGAGCGAACGCTCACCCCCGGACAGGAGCGACAGGCGCTCGATCTTCTTGCCGGCGGGCTTCACCGACACCTCGATGCCCGTGGTGAGCATGTGGTCGGGGTCCGTGAGCGAGATGCTGCCGGTGCCGCCAGGGAACAGGATCGGGAACACCTCGGTGAACGCGGCTTCGGTGTCGGCGAACGCCGAGGCGAAGATCACCTCCATCTTCCCGTCGATGTCCTCGATGATCGACAACAGGTCGGCGCGGGTGCTGGTGAGGTCGGCGAGCTGTTCGGTGAGGAAGCGGTGCCGTTGTTCGAGGGCGGCGAACTCCTCCAGGGCGAGCGGGTTGACCCGGCCGAGCTGCGCATAGGTGCGCTCGGCGGCGGCGAGTCGTTTCTGCTGATCCGCGCGGACGTAGGGGGTCGTCGGCACCTCGGGCGCGTCGAGGTCCATCGTCTCGTCGACCGAGCTCGCCGCAGCAGCCGCATCGGCAGGAGCATCCGTCGCCTCGTCGGAGGGTTCGGCGGGACCGGCGTCCTCTGGTTCAGGGGCCGTCCGGGCGGATGCTCGCGGCGTCGGAGGGTCGACCGGCACCGGGACGTCGGGCCCGTACTCGGCGACCAGGATGTCCTCGACGAGTCCCAGCTCCGACCCGGCGCGCTCGAGGAGACCGGACAGGTGCAGCTTCTTCTCGTAGATCTGGAGCTCGAGCCCGTGGACGCTCTCGGTGACGACCTGCAACCGTTGCCGGAGCGTGTGCTCCTCTCCACGCAAGCGCACGAGTTCGGCGTTCCGGCTGGATCTCGTCGCCTCGGCTTCCGCGAGGGCGACCCGCGCCTCGGTCACCGAGCGGTCGACCGAGTCGAGGACTGGCGGCAGCGCCCCGGTGACGGAGGTGGCTGCCGCGGCCTGCCGCGCCCGGATGACGGCCCGCCGTGCCGCCTCCTCCGCGGCGGCCTCGTCGGCCTGCCGCTGCCGCTCGAGGTTCGCGACCGCGAGCTCCTCCGCCCTGACGCGTTCCCGAGCGGTCTCCAGGAGCAGTCGGTGCTGCACCTCGGACTCGCGCGCCGCGTCGAGTTCGGCGGACAATGCGTCGCGGACCGTCACGTCGAGGAGCGGTCGTGGACGCGCCCGGGCGGTGTCGTGTTCCTGCCTCGCGCGGTCGGCTGCCACGACGGCGTCGGCTACGGCCGCGTCGGCGTTCGCCGCAGCCGCGAGGAGACGGTCGTGTTCCGCCTGGGCGGATTCGTACCGGACGGTCACCCGGTTGACCCGTTCGGCCTGCGAGGCGCGGTTGGCGTCGAACTCGCGCAAGGCGTTGAGGGCGGCCTGCGCCGTCTGCTTCGCCTCCTGCAGGATCGTCCGCTGCTCGCCCAGGGCGAAACGGGCCCGTTCGATGAGCGACTCGACCTCGCCGTGTCGGTCGGCGGCCGCATCGCGTTCGGCGAGAAGTTCGATGCGACTCTGCGCGCCACCACTCCCCCCGCGGACGATGCTGTCCGTGACGACGGCGCCGTCCCTGGTCACGATCGTGAACGCCGCCAGGGCTGGACCGAGTCGGTCATACGCGTCGATCGCTTTGTCGAGGGAGTCGACGACGAGGACCGTCGCGAGGATGCCGAGGACCCCGGGGGGTGCGTCCACGAGTTCGGCCGCCGAGGTGAACCCGGCCGGAGCGTCCGGCACCTCGCGGATGCCTTCCGCGATGACGATCTCGACCCGGCCCAGCCCGCGGTCCGCGGCGTGGTCGAGCGCTCGGCGCGCGGCGTGTCGATCGACCGCGACCGCCGCCTCGGCGAGCGTCCCGAGCGCTGCCGCCACGGCCGCCTCGTGGCCGGGCCGGACCTGCACGCGGTCCGCGACGATCCCGTCGATCCCGTCGAGCCCGCTGCCGGCGAGTTCCGCCGACCCGGTCTTGAGGTCGAGGGCGCGGGAGAGCGCGCTCGTCTTGGCACCGAGCGAATCTCGTTCGCGTTCGAGCGTGTGCAGCTGCTCGCGCAAGCCCTCGATCTCGCCCTCCGCGGCGGTCGCACCGCGCTGGGCCGCCTCGTAGGCATCGTCGAGGCCGGAGTCGGCGGTGTCGGCGAGGGTCGGGTCGTCTCCGAGCGCTTCGACCTCCAGCCGGGCGGCGTCCAGACGGAGGACCGCCGCGTCGATGGCGTTCTGCTGACGCAGCGCCTCGCCGCGGACCGCCGCCAACTTGGACGAGGCGGCGTCCACGGCACCGGCGAGTTTCGACAGCTCCAGGTCGTGCCTCGACACGAGGGCGCTCTGCGCGGCGATCTCGACGTCCACCGCGTCGAGCGCGGCACGCTGCTCGGCGGTGGTCGCCTGCGCCTGTCGCAAGGCGAGTTCCGCTTCCACGACCGCCGCGCGGAGCCCGTCGATCTCCGCGGTGGCGTCCGCGACCATCTGTCTCGTGATCCGTGGTTCGGCAGCGACCTCGTCGGTCGCGGGTCCGAGGAGCGCCAGACGCTGATTGGCGAGCGTGTAGAGGTTCCGGAGCCGTTCCTGCACGCTCTCGAGCTCGAAGGTGATCCGCCGCGCGTCGTCGACCGCATCGCCCAGTTGCGTCTGCTCGATCCGGCGGATCCGCGACTCCGCCTGCTCCAACTGCTCCTGGAGGACGAGGCGTTCCGTGTGGCGTTCGCTCTCCGACCGGTTGTGCTCGTCGAGCGAGCGCCGGAGCCCGACGACGTCGTCGGCGAGGATCCTGGCGCGGGCGTCGCGCACGACCGCAGCGATCGTCTGTGCTTCCCGGGCGATCTCCGCCTGGCGTCCGAGCGGCTTCAGCTGCCGCCGGATCTCCCCCGCGAGGTCGCTCAGTCGCGTCAGGTTGGTCTGCATCGCCTCGAGCTTCCGGAGGGTCTTCTCCTTGCGGCGACGATGCTTGAGGATCCCCGCCGCCTCCTCGATGAAACCGCGCCGCTCCTCGGGTGTCGCGCGGAGCACGGCGTCGAGCTGTCCTTGGCCGACGATGACGTGCATCTCGCGGCCCAGGCCGGAGTCGCTGAGCAACTCTTGGACGTCCAGCAACCGGCAGGTGTCTCCGTTGATGGCGTACTCGCTACCGCCGTTCCGGAACAGGGTCCGGCTGATCGTCACCTCGGTGTACTCGATGGGCAGGGCGCCGTCGCTGTTGTCGATGGTGAGCGTGACCTCGGCTCGTCCGAGCGGCCCCCTCGTCGACGTGCCGGCGAAGATGACGTCCTCCATCTTGCCGCCGCGGAGGGTCTTCACCCCCTGCTCCCCCATCACCCACGCGAGCGCGTCGACGACGTTCGACTTGCCGGAGCCGTTCGGACCCACGACGCAGGTGACGCCCTGCTCGAACGCGAAGGTGGTGGGGTGCGCGAAGGACTTGAACCCTTTGAGCGTCAGGCTCTTCAGGTACACGCGCACCTCCTCTCCCGCGTCGCGGATGCTGTCCACTACGCTAGCGAATCCCTGGCCAGGGCAGGGACACCACGCTGTGTCGGCCCGCCGGGGCGGTCGTAGCATGGACGCCACAGCCAATGACGGTCGGCCGAGGACGGGGAGCAGGCATGCGGGTCGAGATCGACGAGGTGGACCTCACGACGGCCGGTGCGTCGGTGGGGTCGGACGGCGCCGTGTTCGACGCCGTCCAAGCGGTCGCCAACACCCTCGAAGCCGAGGTCTGGAAGAACGACGACTTCTCCCTGACCCCGACCATGGTGCTGCCGGAGTACCTCGACCAACGGTTCAACCGCCGAGTCCTCCTTGCTGCACGACTGGACGGGGAGGTCGTCGGTCGAGGCTGGCTGGGCTACGGGCTCGAACCGGCTGCGACGACCGCGTCGCTCAGTGTCGGTGTGCTGCCGCGTGCCCGGGGGCGCGGTCTCGGGACGGCACTCCTCGACGAACTCGAGGCGCGCGCGGCCTCTGCCGGACGTCCGACCGTGACGACGTTCACCCAGCACGCCCTCGCGGACATCCCCCTCGACGAGCCACTCCTCGGCGCGAGCGTCGGCGATCGGGTCGTCCCAGCACGCGCCGAGGCGACCCGCTTCGCGGTGGCGCGCGGGTACAAGCTCGGGCAGGTGGAACGCACGAACCGGTGCGAGTTGGCGGACATCGCCGACGAGCTCCCGTCGATCCTCCACGAGGCTCGCTCGCGGGCCGAGCCCGACTACGCACTCGTGCACTGGATCGACAGGACCCCGGACGAGTTCCTCGCGTCCCTGGCGACGGCCCGAGAGCACATGGCCACCGACGTCCCCGCCGCGGACCTCGAGATCGATCCGGAGGTCTGGACACCCGAACGGATCCGAGCCCGCGAGCGTCAGTTGGCCGATGCCGGGGATCATGCCCTCGTCGTCGCAGCGGTGCACCGCGCCAGCGGATCGGTGGCCGGGTACAGCGAGCTCGTCCTGACGGAGGGCAAGGAGCACGCCGAGCAGTGGGACACCCTCGTCCGCTCGGCCCACCGTGGACACCGACTCGGGCTGTGGATGAAGGCTGCCAACCTGCTGGCGCTGATCGAGCAGGCGCCGGAGCGGTCGCGGGTCTACACCTGGAACGCGGACGAGAACGGCCACATGCTCGCGATCAACGACCGACTCGCATTCCGCATCATCGGCTACTCGGCCGAATGGCAGCGACGACTCGGCTCCTGATCGTCAGGTGCGGCGCTGGCACCCGGGACAGCGATGCGAGCCACGGTTCATGAACTGCTCGCGCACGATGAACGTCCCGCAGCGCGAGCACGGCTTCCCCTGCCGGCCGTAGGCGTTGAGGCTGTGTGCGAAGTAGCCGGCCTGCCCGTTGACGTTCACGTACTGGGCGTCGAAGCTCGTGCCGCCCTCCGCCAGCGCCTTCGCCAGGACCTGCCGCACCTCGTCGAGCAGGCGCGCTGCGCGCGGACGGCTCAACCGGGCGGTCTCCTGCTCGGGATGGATGCGCGCTGCCCAGAGCGACTCGTCCGCGTAGATGTTGCCGATCCCGCTGACGAGGGTCTGATCGAGCAGCGCCCGCTTCACCCCGGTCCGTTTCTCGCGCAGCCGCCGGAGGAAGACGGCGTCGTCGAAGGCGGGGTCCATCGGGTCTCGGGCGATGTGCGAGACCTGATCGGGCACCATCGCGACGGCGTCGCCGAACCCGCCTGCGGCTCCGTCCGTCGTGGGGACGAGCGCGGTCAACGCCATGGACCCGAAGATCCGCTGGTCCACGAAGTGCAGCCGGAGGTCGCCGTGCTCGGGATGCTCCAACTGCAGCCGGATCCGCAGGAGGCGGTCCGCGTCGTCTCCCGGGGATCGGAGCAGCATCTGCCCGCTCATCCCCAGGTGGCCGACGATGGCTTCCTCGTCGTCGAGGGGGAACCACAGGAACTTCCCGCGCCGGACGGCCGATCGGATCGTCCGACCCGTCAGCCGCGCCGTGAAGTCGGCGACACCACTCGCGTGACGTCGCAGGGAGCGCTCGTCGAAGACCTCGACACCGGCGATGGTCGCCCCGCTGACGGCGGGCTCGAGGCCGGCGCGGACGACCTCGACCTCAGGGAGTTCCGGCACTGATCCTCGACCAAGCTTCCAAGGCGGCCGCCATCTCGGCGTGCTTCTTGCTCGTGCCGGAGCCCGTCGCCGTGACGGCGGTGCCCACCGTGACCGTCGCGACGAACCGACGGTTGTGGTCGGGACCGGAGCTGGCGATCTCGTACACGGGTGCCGGTGCACCGATCGCCGCGGCGGCCTCCTGCAGGCTCGTCTTCGGGTCCATGGCGGCCCCGAAGCGCTCGGGGTTCTCGAGCAACGGCGTCACCAGACGCAGGACGAGCTCGGTGGCCGCGTCGGGACCGGCGGACAGGTAGGTCGCGCCGATGACGGCCTCCATCGTGTCGGCCAGGATGGACGCCTTGTCGCGGCCGCCGGTCTGATCCTCGCCCTTACCGAGCTTGATGCGTTCGCCCAGCCCGATCGAGCGGGCGACCTCGGCGAGGGCGATCGTCGACACGAGGCTCGCCCGTCGCTTCGCGAGCTGCCCTTCGTCGAGGTGCGGGAAATCGCGGTAGAGCATCACCGTGACGGCCTGCCCGAGGATGGAGTCGCCGAGGAACTCGAGGCGCTCGTTGTGCGGGAGCCCGCCGTGCTCGTACGCGTACGAGCGGTGCGTCAGCGCGAGGTCGAGGAGCTCGTACGAGACGTCGACACCCAGCTGCCGCGCACAAGCGACGACACCGGGGTCGGACTCCGAGAAGGAGCCGGCCCCGGTGTGGTCGGAATGGTTCGTGTTCACGCTGTTCGAACGCGGACGTTCAACAGAGCGATCAGACGTCTGCGACCTTGCGGCCCTTGTACTCGAGGTAGAGGGCGGTGCCCTGCGAGTCCTCGACGACCTTGGCGCGGTGCGGCAGGCTGTACGTGACGCGGCCGTTCTCCACCGTCTTCACGAGCGTCGGCACGGCGGCCTTCCACTGCGAGCGACGCGAGCGGGTGTTCGAGCGCGAGACCTTCCGCTTCGGGGGGTTTCCAGCCATGATCTATCTCTCTTCTGTGTCTGCAGCCGCGCCCGGGGCGCTGCTGGCGTCTGTGTCAAGTTCGGAGTTTGAGGACAAGCCCGCGAGCGCAGACCAGCGAGGATCTGCGACGTCTTGGGGGTGTCGTTCCGGACGTTCGGCCAGCCGCTCACCGGTCTCGGGATCGAGTCCGGGGCAATCCGGCTGGCACACCGGCTGAAACGGTAATGCGAGAACTACCGCATCTCTGACCAGAGGTTCAAGATCCACGTGGTCGTCGTGAACCTCGAAGTCAGACGCTTCCGAATCAGGATACGCGAAAAGTTCCTGAATCTCGACTTCGACGGGCAGTTCGATGTCGCGGAGGCACCGACCGCACTCGCCGGTCGCCGTCGCGTCGACGTCCACGGAGACGAGGATGCCCTCGTGCACGGACTCGAGACGGACCTGCTCGGAGAGCGTCGTGCCCTCCTGGACGGCGACGAGACCCTCGCCCCAGCGCTCGGCGAGCACCACCTCGAGATCGTGCTCGCGCATCTCCCCAGGACGGTTCACCAGATCGCGTACGTTGACGCTGAACGGGGAGTTGTTGGTTCTCTTTCTAGCCACGATCGTCGATTCTACGCCGAACAGGACGGATGGGACGCCCTAGCCCTCCTGCAGGAAGGAGGCGACGACCGGCGGGACGTACGGGCTGACGTCACCGCCGAGTGCGGCGACCTGCCGGACCAACGAGCTCGAGACGTGGGCGTGCGCCGGGTCCGGGAGGAGGAAGACCGTCTCCACGCCGGCGAGGCTGCGGTTCATGATGGCCATGGGCGTCTCGTAGGCGACGTCGACCTGCGAACGGATGCCCTTGACGAGCACGCTCGCGCCCACATCGGTGCAGTAGTCGACGAGCAGCCCGACGTTCCACTGCGCCACCACGATGTTGTCCGGCAGGCCGCCACCCGTGATGGAGCGTTCGAGGAGCGACACGCGCTGCGGCATGGGCAGCAGTGCGGACTTGTCCGGGTTGTGCACGACGAGGACGTGGAGTTCGTCGAAGATCCGCGCCGCCCGCTCGATGACATCCAGGTGCCCCAGGGTGACGGGGTCGAACGATCCGGGGACGACGGCGATCCGCTTCATGGAGCCAGCCTAGCCGTGCTCAGTTCTTGGCGAGGGCGGCGCGGTCGGATTCGTCGAGGCGGCGCTGCAGGGCCTCCGCCAGGGCGGGGTGGTCGACGAGGTCCGGATCCGTGGCGAGGAGCTCGGCGGCGTCCGCCCGAGCCTCGATGATGACCTCGCTGTCGTGCACCACCCGCAGCAACTTGAGCGAAGACCGACCGCCGGACTGCGTGCTGCCGAGGACGTCGCCCTCGCGACGGAGTTCGAGGTCGACCTGCGCGAGGTCGAAGCCGTCGAGCGTCGCCGCCACGGCGTCGACGCGCTCACGGGCGGTGCTCTCCATCTCGGCCGCAGTGACGAGCAGACAGAGTCCCGGAACACCACCTCGCCCCACGCGTCCGCGGAGCTGGTGCAGCTGGGAGACGCCGAAGCGGTCCGCGTCGAGGACGACCATGGTCGAGGCGTTCGGGACGTCGACGCCCACCTCGATGACAGTGGTCGCCACCAGGACGTCGATGTCTCCGGCCGCGAAGGCACGCATCGTCCGGTCCTTCTCCTCGGCGCTCATGCGACCGTGCAGGACCTCGATCCGTCGGGCGGCGAGCAGCGGGTGCAGCCGGAGCTCCTCGACCGTCGTCAGGACGGAGGCGACCGGGCGTGCCGGATCGACGTCCTCCTCGAGGGCCTCCCCCGGCTCGACCTCCTTGGCATCGATCGCCGGACACACCACGAACCCCTGCCGCCCCTGGGCGAGTTCCTCGGCCAGCCGCTCCCACACACGCGAGATCCACCGTGGGTGATCCGCCAGGGCCACCACGAAGCTCTCGATGCCCTGGCGCCCCTGCGGCAACTCCTTGATCATGCTCACGTCGAGATCGCCGAAGACGGTCATGGCGACCGTTCGCGGGATCGGTGTCGCCGTGAGCACGAGCACGTGCGGTGGGGTGCGGCCCTTCTGGCGGAGCTGATCGCGTTGTTCCACGCCGAATCGGTGCTGCTCGTCGACGACCACCAAGCCCAGGTCGGCGAAGCTGACGGCGTCGCCCAGCAGCGCGTGCGTCCCGATCACGATGCGAGCCTGGCCGGCGACGATACGGAGCAGCGCTCGTTTGCGCTCGGCCGTCGGCAGCTGCCCGGTGAGCAGGGTCGGCATGAGTTCCGCCGCGAGGTCGGGGCCAAGGGATCGGACGATCGACCGCAGATGCTGGGCCGCCAGGACCTCGGTGGGCGCCAGGAGCACGGATTGACCGCCACTGTCGGCCACCGCTGCCATGGCCCGCAGCGCGACCAGGGTCTTGCCCGACCCCACCTCGCCCTGGACGAGGCGGTTCATCGGGCTGGGCTGCGCCAGGTCGGCGGCGATCTCCGCTCCGACCGTCTGTTGGTCACCGGTCAGCTCGAACGGCAGCGCCGCATCGAGCCGCGTGAGATACCCGCCGGCTCGGGGCGTGCGCGGCTCGGCCGCGAGGGCTCTGGTCGCCGCACGTTGCTGGAGGAGGGCCGTCTGCAGCAGATACGCCTCCTGGTAGCGGAGGCTGCGGCGCCCCCGCTGCCAGTCGCGGTCCACGGCAGGACGGTGCACCGCACGGATGGCGGCGTCGAAGGACAGCTCGCTCCTCGCCGAGCGGACGGACCACGGCACGGGGTCTTCCTGAGGCGGCAACGCGTCGAGGACGAGCTCGACGGACTGTCTGAGGTTCCAGCTCGTGATGGTGCTCGTCGCCGGGTAGATCGGGATGGGTGCCTCTGACCACGCCTTGGCCTGCGCGTCGGCGAGCGCCGGCGCTTCAGCGTCGTCGGGGAAGAGCTGGTACTGGGGGTGCGCGAGTTGGTAGCTGCCGCGGTAGTCGCCGACCTTGCCGGCGAAGATGCCACGGAGTCCCGGTCGGAGCTCGTTCGCCCGCCACTTCTGGTTGAAGAAGGTGAGGTTGAGTCGGCCCTGGCCGTCGGAGATGACCACCTCGAGGATGGAACCCTTGCGCTGCTTCATCTCCCGGTCGCGCACCTCGACCACGTCGGCGACGATCGTGACGTCCTCACCCAACGGCAGCTGCCCGATGGCCGTCAGCTCGCCGCGTCTCGCGTAGCGACGGGGGTAGTGCTCGAGCAGGTCACCGACGGTCTCGAGGCCGAACGCCTTCTGCAGTGCCGTCGCGGTGCGCCCACCGAGGACGCCGCCGAGCTTCGTACTCAGCTCGATCCCCGTCATGCCCTCGATTCTATTCGGCACCTCGGACACCGGCGGTTCGCCTCGTCCCGTGCAGCCTGCGAGGATGGATCCATGGCCGGCATCAGGATCATCTCGGGGTTCGCGGGATCACGCACGATCCGGGTTCCGGGCAGCGGGACACGACCCACGAGTGATCGCGTGCGCGAAGCGCTCTTCTCAGCGCTGGAGGCCCGCGACGTCATCGCCGGGGCCGAGGTGCTCGACCTCTACGCCGGATCCGGGTCCCTCGGACTCGAGTGCGCGAGTCGGGGCGCGACCGTGGTGACCTTGGTCGACCGGTCGTCGGAAGCCGCGAAGCTGTGCCGCGACAACGCCAAGATCGTGACGTCGGCGGCCCCTCGAGGCACGGCTCCACGGATCACGGTGCAGGCGAAGTCGGTCGGCGGCTACCTGGCGGGGGCGACGGTCCCGTCCGACCTCGTGTTCATCGATCCGCCCTACGACCTGCCCGAGGCCGAGCTCACCGCCAACCTGGCGGCACTCGTCGGCCTCGTGGCAGAGGACGGTCTGATCCTCGTGGAACGCAGCTCCCGGTCGCCGGAACCCACGCTCCCCGCCGAGCTCGAGGTGTTGCGGAAGAGCACCTACGGCGAGACCCTCATCTGGTGGATCGCTCCGGTCTGATCCGTCCCACCGGGGCCGTCGACGCCGCGCCTCAGCCGGCGGCGTCGTCCCAGTCGCGGTACGGGTCCCATCCCGCATGGCCGTCGTAGAGCCTGTCGTCGACGAGGACACCGGCACCCGGCCGCACCGTGCCGATGGCGCGGAACCCGGCAGGGACACCGCTCGACGCGGGGAAGGTCGCCAGCAGCGCGTGATCCTCTCCGCCGGAGAGGGCGAGCGCGGCGTCGGCGCCCAGCGCGTCGCTCCGCAGGTCGATCGCGACACCACTCGCCCGAGCGAGACGGCCGGCATCCAGCGCTAGGCCGTCGGAGAGGTCGAGCATCGCCGTGGCTCCCCCGACGGCCGCGACGACGCCGGCGGCGATCGGTGGGCGCGGCGCCAACTGCGCCTCGACGAGGGCCTGATGCTCCACGCGCAGCGCTGCCGCAGCCTCCGCCGACGGGACTCCGGCCTCGTCGACCGCCCGGTCGAACAGCAGCCGGAGGCCGGCCGCCGCCGCTCCCAGCTCCCCGGCGACCGCGACGGTGTCACCGACCTGAGCGCCATCGCGTCGGACGGGCGCTCGCCCCTCCAGGTCCCCGAACGCCGTCACCGCGATCATGAACACGTCCGAGACGGCCAGATCACCACCGACGACGCCACATCCCGGCGCGAGGGCGGAGCAGGCGTCGCGGAGGCCCTCGGCGAACCCGTCGAGGACGGCGACCGGCAGGTGCTTCGGCATCGCCAACGCCACCACGAGGGCCGTGGGCCTGGCACCCATGGCGGCGACATCGGCGAGGTTGCTGGCCGCGGCCTTCCAGCCCAGGTCGTGGCCGCTCGACCACGCCAGCCGGAAGTCCGGGCCGTGGATCATCGTGTCCGTCGTCACGACGAACCGACCGTCCGGCGCCTGCACGACCGCTGCGTCATCGCCTGGCCCGAGGAGTTCGGCCTCCGCGTGCGGTAGGCGGGGGAAGATCCGTTCCAGCAGCTCCCCCTCGGCCAGGTCACCGACGGACGTCCCGTGCATCGCACCAGCGCCGGAGGCACTCCCAGACTCGTTCATGGGATCAACGGTAGCCTGGTGTGCGATGTCCCCGACCCGCGCCCTCCTGGCCGCCGCCCTCGCTGCGGTCCCCGCCCTCGCCCTCGCCGGCTGTGCCCCCGCCGTCGCACTCGAACCAGCCGACGACGCGAACAACCCGCAGTGCGCCGAGGTGACGGTGCGCCTCCCCGACGTGGTGGCCGAGCTCCCGGAGCGCACGACCGACGCACAGGCCACCGGCGCCTGGGGCGACCCGTCAGCCGTCCTCCTGCACTGCGGCGTCGCCGTCCCCGGCCCCACCACCCAGCAATGCCAGTCGGTGAACGGGGTCGACTGGATCATCGACGACAGCGACGCGCCGCGCTACCGCTTCACGACCTTCGGCCGCACCCCCGCGGTCGAGATCGTGCTCGACGGAGACGCCGTCGCCAGCAGCACCGTGCTCGCCGACCTCGCGCCGGCCGTCTCGGTCCTGCCCATCACGGGTAAGTGCACGGCCCTCGGCGACGCCGAGCTGCCGATCCCCACTGACGGCTGACACCGACGACTGACGCCTGCGGGCACCCGCCCGGTCACGACCGGGCGCGCGCGACCTCGATCAACTCGGTGATGAGTTCCGGATAGCTGAGCCCCGAGGCGAGCCAGCAACTGGGGAACATCGAGATCGGCGTGAAGCCGGGCATGGTGTTCACCTCGTTGACGACGAAGCCGTCGGCGGTCAGGAAGAAGTCGACCCGCGCGAGCCCCGCGCACCCGAGGGCGTCGAACGACCGCCGCGCGAGGTCCTGCATCTCGGCGAGCTGCGCGTCGGGGATGTCGGCGGGGCAGACCAGCTCGATGCCGGGGGCGTCCAGGTACTTGGCTGCGAAGTCGTAGAAGTCACGTCCGGTGATGACGACCTCGCCGGCCACGGACACCCGCGGAGCAGTGCCGGGCAGCGACTCGAGGACGGCGCACTCGACCTCTCGCCCGACGAGGCCGGTCTCGACGAGCACCGTCGAGTCCTCGGCGAGGGCGACCTCGATCGCGGCGGCGAACGCCTCGGGCGAGGACACCTTCGAGACACCGACACTCGATCCGGCGCGAGCCGGCTTCACGAAGGCCGGAAGCCCCAGCGAACCGAGTGAGGACAGGACCTGCTCCGGTGCGGACGCCCACTCATAGGCGGAGAACCGGACCCAGGGGGCGACGGCGATCCCCGCGGCTTCGAGCACGGTCTTCGTGAAGTGCTTGTCCATCCCGAGCGACGACGCCAACACCCCCGACCCGACGTACGGCAGGTCGACGAGCTCCAGCATCCCCTGCACGGTCCCGTCCTCGCCGAACCGGCCGTGGAGGATCGGGAAGACGATGTCGATCGGTCCGAGCGTCGACTCGACACCATCGGGGCCGACCACGGTCAGCTCGCGGGAGCCGATCCGATCAGGCCACCGCACGGCGGGACGCGAGGCGTCGACCTCCGGGAGGTGCTCGGGATCGAGCGCGTACCGGCTCGGGTCGTCGACCTCGAGGACGTAGGACCCGTCGTGGGCTATGCCGACCGGGTAGACGTCGTATCGTTCACGGTCGATCGCCGCGAGGACGCCGCCCGCCGTTGCGCAGCTGATCGAGTGCTCGCTTGAACGGCCTCCAAAGAGCACCACCACTCCGGTCTTGTGCGTCATCGTTGCTTCTCTCCCCCTGGGGTTCGTCGTCGTCGGTCGTCAAGTGTGGAGCGATGTCCTTCGGGTCGAGCGTGCCGTCGAGCACCTGCTTGACCTGTTCGACGATGGGCATCGCCACACCCTTCGCGCGGGCCAGCTCGAGGACCGGGGCGACGGAGGCGAGGCCCTCGGCCGTCTGCTGCATCTGCTTGACGACGTCGTCGAACTGATACCCCTGCCCGAGCAGTCGGCCCGCCGTGTTGTTGCGGGACAACGGGGACTGGCAGGTGGCGATGAGGTCACCGAGCCCGGCCAGGCCCGACAGGGTCTCGGGCTGGGCGCCGTGGGCGACCGCGAAGTCGGTCATCTCCACCAACCCTCGCGTGATGATGGACGCCTTCGTGTTCTCGCCGTAGCCGACGCCGTCGACGATGCCGATCGCCACGGCGATGAGGTTCTTCAGGACCCCGCCGAACTCGGTCCCGATCACGTCGGTGTTGACGAAGCTGCGGAAGTAGCGGTTGCGCGCCAACAGTGCGACCGTGTGGGCGGTCTCGAGGCTCTCCGAGGAGATGACCGCCGCGGTCGGCTGCTCGCGGGCGATCTCGAGGGCGAGGTTGGGGCCGGAGGCGACGGCGATGCGCGAGGGATCGATGTCGAGCGTCTCCCGGATGACCTCGCTCATGCGCGAGCCGCTGCGACGCTCCACCCCCTTCATGAGGGACACCACGATCGTGCCCTCCTCGAGGTGCGGGCGCAGCGCGATGAGGTTGTCCCGCAGGGACTGACTCGGAACAGACAGGAACACGACCGCGGCCCCGCGCACGGCGTCGACCATGCTCGCCGTGGCCGTCATCCGCATCGGCAGGTTGATGCCGGGCAGGTAGTCGCTGTTGCGCTTCGCCTCGGTGATCTCACGGGCGAGTTCGGGTCGCCTCGCCCACATGACCACGTCGGAACCGCCGTCCGCGAGGATCTTGCCGAATGTCGTGCCCCAGCTGCCCGCTCCGAGGACCGCGACCTTCGTGGCGGCCGGCGTCGCCGGAACGTTCCTAGGACTCAAAGCGGCCCGTCTCCTTCTGCTGGTGTTTGGAGGGGTCCCAGCGCTCCGTGGGAGCCTGGGCACCGCGGAGTTCCTCGCAGAGGGCGGTGATGGCCTGCATGACGACCTCGGTCGCCTCGTTCAGCGTCTTCGAGTCTAGCGGCCGGCCCGCGAACGCCGAGAGGTCCACCGGCTCACCGATGGCGACGTCGACGCGCTTCCGCAGCGGGAACACCCGCAGCTTGCCGTACCGCGGCATGACCTCCTGCGTACCCCAGTGCGCCGCGGGGATGATCGGCAGCCCGTGGGTGAGGGCGATCCGCGCAGCGCCCGTGCGTCCGCGCATGGGCCACAGCCCCGGGTCGCGGGTGAGCGAGCCCTCCGGGTACACGACGACGCCTTGACCGCGACGGGCGAGGTGCGCTGCGGCGCTCACCGGATCCATGCCCCTGGCCGAACCTTCGCGTTCCACCGGGATCTGCCCCGAGCGGCTGAGGAGCCAGCCGACGACCGGCACGCGGAACAAGCTGCCCTTGGCCATGAAGCGGGGCTGCCTGCCGAGCCGCCAGACGGCGGCACCCATGATCAACGGGTCGAACTCGCTGTCGTGGTTGGGCGCCAGGATGAAAGCGCCCTCCTGCGGCAGTCGTTCCCCGTGCCGGATCCGCAGCTTGACGAGGGCACTGAACGGCGGGATCGCTATCGACGACAACAGCCAGTAGATCGACGGTCTCGACCGCTCCACCCCCACAGCGGACTACTTCGTTTCGAGGACGAAGTCAGCACCGAGCTGCTGGAGCTTGACGATGAAGTTCTCGTACCCACGGCTGATGATGCCGACGTTGCTGACCGTGGACTTGCCCTCCGCCGTCAACGCCGCGATGAGGTGGCTGAAGCCACCACGGAGGTCGGGGACCTCGATGTCGGCGCCGTGCAGCGGCGTCGGTCCGTTGATGACGGCGGCCTGCTCGAGGTTGCGACGAGGCACCCGACGGGGCGTGCCGGACAGTCCGTTCGGGTGCACGACGATGTTCGCGCCCATCGTGTTGAGCGCGTCCGTGAAGCCGAAGCGGTTCTCGTACACGGTCTCGTGGACGATGGACTCACCCTTGGCCTGCGTCAGCGCCACGATCAGGGGCTGCTGCCAGTCCGTCATGAAGCCGGGGTGCACATCGGTCTCGATGACGACGGGCTTCAACTCCTCCTTGCGGTAGAAGCGGATGCCGTCATCGGTGATGTCGAACCCGCCGCCCGCCTTCCGGAAGATGTTCAGGAACGTCATCATGTCCTGCTGCTTCGCCCCGCCGACGAACACGTCACCGTCGGTGGCCAGCGCCGCCGACGCCCAGCTCGCGGCCTCGTTGCGGTCGCCGATGGCGGTGTGGTCGTAACCCTCGAGCCTGTCCACGCCCTCGATGAGGATGACGCGGTTGGGCTCGTAGGAGATGATCGCGCCCATCTTCTGGAGGACTGCGATGAGATCCATGATCTCGGGTTCGATCGCGGCGCCCTTGAGCTCCGTCGTGCCCTTCGCCCGGACAGCGGTGAGGAGCACCTGCTCCGTCGCGCCGACGCTCGGGTACGGCAGGTGCACCGTCGTGCCGTGGAGACCGTTGGGTGCCGAGAGCCGGATGCCCTGCGGGAGCTTCTCGACGACCGCGCCGAACTTCCGGAGCGCGTCGAGGTGGAAGTCGATCGGACGGTCGCCGATGCGGCAGCCACCGAGATCCGGGATGAAGGCCGCGCCGAGGCGGTGCAGCAGCGGGCCGCAGAACAGGATCGGGATCCGCGAGAAGCCGGCGTGTGCGTCGATCTCCTCCATGTGCGCGGACTCGACGTTCGTCGGGTCGAGGCGGAGCTCGTTGGGGTTCTCCCCCTCCGTGACGTCGACGCCGTGGATCTCGAGCAGCGACCGGACGACCCGGACGTCGCTGATGTTCGGCACGTTGCGCAGGACGCTGACGTTCTCCCCGAGCAGCGACGCCACCATGGCCTTGGTGACGAGGTTCTTGGCACCCTTGACCTCGATCCGGCCGGTGAGCGGGATGCCGCCGTTGATCGTGATGCGGTCGACATCGAGTCCGACCGACGAGCCTGCCGCCTGTGACGCCTGGACGAGTGAATTCAAACCGGTACCTACTGCCTTGCTACTTGACGGGAATGGTGCGGGGCAGCCAATTGGGCCGCCGGGCTTCGAATGCGGTGATCTGCTCCTCGCTACGGAGCGTCAACCCGATGTCATCGAGTCCTTCGATGAGCCGCCACCGAGTGTAATCGTCGACCTCGAACGAAACCGTGAGATCGCCGACCGTGATCGTGCGGTCGATGAGGTTGACGACGGTGTCCGAGCCCGGTGCCGCCTCGATCGCCGCCCAGAGCTGTTCCAGCTCCTCCTCGGTGACCTGAGCCGCAAGCAGCCCCTGCTTCCCCGAGTTGCCGCGGAAGATGTCACCGAAGCGGGACGACACGACGACGGCGAACCCGAAGTCGCGGAGCGCCCACACGGCGTGCTCGCGCGAGGAGCCCGTCCCGAAGTCGTGTCCGGCGACGAGGATGCTCGCGCCCTGGTAGGCCGGCTGGTTGAGCACGAAGTCCGGGTCCTGACGCCACCCGGCGAAGAGTGCGTCCTCGAAGCCCGTCTTCGTGACGCGCTTCAGGTAGACGGCGGGGATGATCTGGTCGGTGTCGACGTTGGAGCGGCGCAACGGCGCTGCGACGCCGGTGACGGTCGTGAACTTGTCCATCAGGCGTGCACGCCTTCCTGCTCGGTCGCCGCGTGTCTGCCGGGGCCGACCTCCAGGTCGGCGGGGCTGGAGAGCGTTCCGCGGATGGCGGTGGCGGCGGCGACGAGCGGCGAGACGAGGTGCGTCCGACCGCCCTTGCCCTGACGGCCCTCGAAGTTGCGGTTGGAGGTGGACGCACAGCGTTCGCCCGGGGCGAGCTGGTCGGGGTTCATGCCGAGGCACATGGAGCACCCGGCGAAACGCCACTCCGCGCCGAAATCGGTGATGATCTTGTCGAGGCCCTCGGCCTCCGCTTCGATCCGCACCCGAGCCGACCCGGGGACCACCATGACCCGCACACCCTCGGCCTTCGTGCGGCCTTCGATGATGGACGCGAACGCCCGGAGGTCCTCGATGCGGCTGTTCGTGCAGGAACCCATGAAGACGGCGTCGACCGGGATGTCCTTCATCGGTGTACCGGCCTCGAGGGCCATGTACTCCAGGGCGCGCTCGGCGGCCGACCGTTCGTTCGGGTCGGCGATGGCGGCGGGGTCCGGTACGTTCTCGCTCAGCGAGACGCCCTGTCCCGGGTTGGTGCCCCAGGTGACGAACGGCTCGAGGGTGTCCGCGTCGAGGAAGACCTCGGCGTCGAAGGCGGCGCCCTCATCGGTCGCGAGGGTGTCCCAGTACGCGACGGCCTCGTCCCAGTCGGCTCCGGTCGGCGCGTGCGGGCGACCCTGCAGGTAGTCGTACGTGGTCTGGTCGGGGGCGACCATGCCGGCACGTGCTCCCGCTTCGATCGACATGTTGCAGATCGTCATGCGCCCCTCCATCGAGAGCGCACGGATCGCGGAACCGCGGTACTCGAGCACGTACCCCTGCCCGCCGCCGGTGCCGATCTTCGCGATCACGGCGAGGATGATGTCCTTCGCGGTGACGCCGGGACGCAAGGTGCCCTCGACGGTGATCGCCATGGTCTTGAACGGCTTCAGCGGAAGGGTCTGGGTCGCCATGACATGCTCGACCTCGCTCGTGCCGATGCCGAAGGCCATCGCGCCGAACGCGCCGTGCGTGGAGGTGTGCGAATCGCCGCAGACGACCGTGATCCCCGGCATGGTGAGGCCGAGCTGCGGGCCGACGACGTGCACGATGCCCTGATCGAGGTCGCCGAGCGAGTGGATGCGGACGCCGAACTCCGCTGCGTTCCGCCGGAGCGTCTCGATCTGCGTGCGGCTCGTGAGGTCGGCGATCGGCTTGTCGATCGCGAGCGTCGGCGTGTTGTGGTCTTCGGTCGCGATCGTGAGGTCCACGCGGCGGAGCGGGCGGTCGGCCAGGCGCAGCCCGTCGAACGCCTGCGGGCTCGTCACCTCGTGGACGAGGTGCAGGTCGATGTAGATGAGGTCGGGCGTGCCGTCCTCGCCCTTGACGACGAGATGGTCGTCCCAGACCTTCTCGGCCAGCGTCCGCGGGTGCTCGGGGATGCTCGGGATGGACGGATCGGCGTTCAGCTGCGACATGTCGTGGAATTCCTTCAAACGATGAGTGGACAGGCGTCAGCGACCTCCGCGACGAGGGAGCCTGGGTCTAGGCCTCGTCGCGGCACGGAAGGAGGAGCAGCCCGGACAGCATGGGCCCAGCGTACCACCCCGGACACGCCCGGCCTGGCCCTGGAGCCGGGCCACCGACGCCCCGATCCCCTACTTCGGCGCGTCGACCCCGACGCGGTACTGCCCCTGATCGTTGATGACCTCGACGGCCACCGGGTAGCTCTTCGCGTTGTAGGAGAAGGTGCACTCGAACTGCGTCCCGGTCGTGGCCGGCTGGTCGCTCGGGCACTCCACCTTCTCGACGTCGGCCAACCCGAAGTCCTGCTTGAGCACCTCCGCCACGCCGGTCTGCACCGCCCCGCGGTCGAGCATCGGGGTGAACAGGCGTCCGACCGACAGCAGGGTGAGCGGCACCGCGATGAGTGACGCCGCCACGGCACCGATGACGACACCGGTCCAGAGTTTGCGGCCGAGCGGCTTGCGCGGCGCCTTCGGCGTCGAGGCGGACTGCTGGACCGGGCCGCCGTACTCTGGCCCCGGACGGAACGGGCCCGTGGACGGACCGGGCTGCTGCTGCCCGGGTCGCTGAGACGGCCCCTGCTGCTGCGGACCCTGCGGCTGCCCTGCCGGGAACGGAGCGCCCGGGTGCTGGGCCTGTCCCGGCCCGAAGGGCTGGGGTCCCGGAGGACGCCCCTGACCGAACGGCTGGTTGCCCTGCTGGCCGTTCGGCGCACCCGTCGGACGGGCCTGCGGTCCCCCGTGCGGCTGGTTGGACTGCGACGGCTGCTGGCCCTGGCCGGACTGACCGTAGGGCGCCGGAGGACGGAATCCGTCCGGGCCCTGCTGCTGTCCCCGAGCCGGCGGCCGACCAGTGGGCGCGCCCGACGGCGGCCCCTGCTGAGGCCACGGCCGCCCGCCCGCGTCGGGTGCGGCCTGCTGACCCTGGTTCGTCTGCGGGGAACCGGCGGGCTGCTGCCCCGGGGCGTCGTTCGGCCGCCCGTTCGGGTACGACTGCGATCCGGACGCCGAGCTGTTCCCGGGCCTGCCGTTCTGGGCGGGGCCGCCCTGGGACGGACCGCCCTGACCGTTCTGCGTGGGTCCGGCCTGGGACGGACCGTGCTGGCCGTTCTGGCCGGGCTGGCCATTCTGCGCGGCGCCGTTCGTCGGCGGCGTCCGCAGCTGCGGGCTTCCCGGTCCGAACTCCAGACGCTGTGCGTTCGGGTCGGGGAACCCGGGTGGCTGCTGGTCCGGTCGCAGCGGTCCGCCGACCGGGGGTCTTCCGAGGTTCTCGGGCTTCTGGTCGTCGGTCATTTCCGCAACTCCTCGATCCGATCCCAGAACGCGGCCTGCTCGGCCGCCGGGATCACCGTCGTGTCGAATCCTGATGGTGATGTCGGCACGTCTTCGAGGGTCGACGTCCCCGACACCTCGAAGCCGGCTTGCAGCTGCAGCGGGGTGTCACCGTCGACCGTTCCGCTCAGCTCCATCTTCACGAGCCCTCCCTCCGCGTTCTGGAAGATCGTGACCGGCAACTGCGTCGCCAGCTCGTCCTCGCTGAACGAGGAGACGACATCGTCCGGCAGGTCGAAGAGCGTCCCGACCGCGAGCACGCTCTCGAGGGTCGCGCTCGTCGAGATCTGGGAGGACCCGTCGTTGCGCATCGAGACGACGACGCTGCTGGGCACCCCCTCTTCGGCGCTGCGGGTCGCTTCGACCGCCGTGTAGATGTCGCACGCGATCGATATCCCGGGGAAGACGCACGCGGGCCCGAGCGAATCCTCCGTGTCCTCGTCCGCCGCGTACTGCGTCTCGACGGCCACCCACTCCGTCGGGGCGAGTTCTTTGAGCTCGCCACCCAGGAGGAGCAGGTCGTAGTCCACGCCCGCCGGGTGGTAGATGTCGACCGTGTTTCCGTCGGCCGAACCCTTGTCCTGGCTGAACGAGGCGGTCGGGTCACCGAACAGGACCACCGAGTCGTTCTCGTGCGACTCGAGGTCGCCGGAGACGGCGTGCACGTATGCAGACCCGATGACGTCCGGCGCCTGGCCGATCTGGGCGGCGAGGAGTTCGAACCTGGCCTCGGCGAGATCCTGCATGTAGCTCTGTTGGGCGGCGGCGTCGGGGAACGCCGAGCCTGGCGTCGTGCACGCGGTCAAAGCGAGTGCGGCCCCGCCGGCGATGACGAGGAGGCGGATCACCCCGGCGCGTCGCGTCGTCCGCAGGTGGGCGGTCACGATCCCTCCGCCAGCGCGTCATTGTAGAGCGTGAGCGCCCGCTGGCCGAGGACCGGGCCCTCGAGCCAGGATCCGTCGCCGCGGGAGGTGACGGAGGTGACGTACCCGGCGCCGGTGGCGGGGTCGAGCCTGGTGAGCCAGCCGCCACCCGAACATCCCGGCGTCATGAGGCAGTCGACCCGGTAGCCCGAGTAGCCCTTGGTGGCCGCCTGGCTCGCGCAGTACCGCTGCGACTGGCCGTCGAACGGAGCGGCGGACGGGTACCCGATCACGGTGATGCCTTCCGGCGGGGTTCCGAAGGAGATGCCCTGACCGCCGGTGACCTCCTGGATCTTCTGACCCGACGCGTTCGGAGCGAGCCGGATGAAGGCGAAGTCGTACGCCCAGCCGTTCCCGCTCGTCGCGCCGCTGGCGTCGGAGGTCGCCTCACTGGTGAACTCGTCGGGGACGTAGGTGCTGACACCCGCCCACTGGCCGTACGGCTGGGTCTGACCATTGGCTGCGTCGGCCGGGATGAAGATGATGTTCTCGGCGAGCTGCTTGCCGTAGGTGTCCCACACGCAGTGGCCCGCGGTCAGCACGAGGTCCATGGTCGGCGCGTTGACGACGCTCGCGGAGCAGACGTAGGTGGCACCACCGATGGAGAAGTAGAGGCGCCCCTGCGTCGCTGCGGCGAGCCCCGTCGCCGGGTAGGGATCGCCGGCGGCGGTCGGCGCGATGGCCTTGACGTCGACGTCAGGGCCGACCCCGGTGCTCGGGTGCACGACCACGCCGGTGGCCTGGTCGCCCGTGAGGGTGTCCTCGCCCGGCTTCAGGTCGGGGGCCGTCGCGCCACCGAACTTGTCGTCGGTCCAATAATCGTTGACCTCCTGCGGGCTCGCGTCGAAGTCCTTGCGCAGGGTGTCGTCCGTCCCGCCCGCGACGTCGATGACGGGGCCGGCCTCGCCTGCGACGGGCTCCCCCGTGACCGGGATGGAACATCCCGTCAGCAGGGCGGCGAGGATCAGGACGGCGGCTGTCGCCGGAGCGCGGCGCTTCTGCTTCACGATCACCCGGCCAAGCTAGCACGCAGTGACGTCCGCGGAGATCGGTGCGAACCCTGCTGCCGGCTCGCATCTCCCCGAACGGCGGACGACCTCGCCGCGAACCCGGCATCGCGAGAGAGGCCTCGACCCCACGACGAAGAAGCCCCGCTCCCTGTAGACGCAGGGAAACGGGGCTTCTTTTCGGTGTTGTGACCCCAACGGGATTTGAACCCGTGCTGCCGCCGTGAGAGGGCGGTGTCCTAGGCCGCTAAACGATGGGGCCGTAAGCAACGGATATGAGTATGCCATACGATTTCGAGCCGTACAAATCGGCACCCTGACAGGCCTCCGGCGGGCGTGTCGACACCCCTCCCGGCACGGTCGACCGGCCTCAGGCGAGGACTCGGAGCACCCCCGCCACCACCTCGACCGTCACCGGGAGGGGTCCTATCCGTTCCCCGTCGGCGTACGCCGAGATGTCCGCCGCTGCGATCGACACGGAGCGGACCCGCGACAGGCGGACGATGTCGAGTTCGGTGTGCGCCCCGGAGAACACCTTCGGGAACAGCCGGAGGAACCGCGACCGCGACACCGGCGCGACGACGAACAGGTCGAACCGCCCGTCGGCGAGGTCGGCCTGCGGGGCGATCAGCATGCCGCCCCCGATCGAGGTGTTGTTCGCGACCGCGAGGAGCACCGCCTCCACCGACTCCGCCACACCGTCGACCACCAGGTCGTACCGCCGGGGACGCAGGGCGATGAGTTCACGGAGGATCGCGATAGTGTAGCGGCTGCGACCGCGCGGACGCCGCATCCGGTTCGCCCGCTCGTTCACCAGCGCGTCGAACCCTGCGGACACGGCTCCGACGAACCAGGTCGTGCGATCACCGACCGTCGCGGTGCCCGCGTCGATGGTGCGCGGCTCGCGTTCCAAAGCCCCCACCACCAGGTCGATGGCCGCCGCGGGGTCGTCCAAGGGGATGCCGAGGCCTCTGGCGATGTCGTTCCCCGTACCGGAGGGGACGACGCCGAACGGCAACCCGGAGTCCTGCACCGCCTCGACCGCCAGGCTCACCATCCCGTCGCCTCCGACGACGACGAGCGCGTCCAGGCCCGCGTCGATCGCGGCACGCACCGACACCCGGAGCCCCTCGACGTCGTCCTCCTGCAGGTGGACCGTCCGGTGGCCGGCGGCACGGAGCGCGTCGAGCACCATCGGGCCGACCGCTCGGGTCTTGCCGAAGGACGCGGACGGGTTGATGGCGACGCCGATGCGTCGTTGCTGCGTGGTCACGTGCCGATTCTGACAGGAGCGAGGCCGAGCGAGGCCCGATGGACCGGGTTGCCCTGGACGCCGGCACGGTATTCACTCGTCCTATGAGACTGACGAAGTTCGAACACGCAGCATTCCTCCTCGAGACCGACGGCGTCAAGCTCGTCGTGGACCCCGGGTCGTTCACGGCGCCGATCGCGGACGTCGAGCACGTCGTGGCGGTCCTGATCACGCACCTCCACCCCGACCACTGGACCGGAGAGCACCTCGACCGCATCCTCGCGGCGAGTCCCGAGGCCGTCGTCTACGGTCCTGCCGGTGTGGCCGCCGCAGCAGAGGGATACGACGTCACCGTCGTCGCACCGGGCGACCGGGTCGAGGTCGGACCGTTCGTGCTCCGGTTCTTCGGCGGCACCCACGCGGTCATCCACCCGTCGATCCCGGTCATCGACAACGTCGGCGTCCTCATCAACGACCGGGTGTACTACCCCGGGGACTCCTTCGCCGTGCCGGAGGGGGTCGAGGTCGACGTCCTCGCCGCACCGGCCGGGGCCCCCTGGATGAAGATCTCCGAGGGGATGGACTTCGTCACGGCCGTCGCGCCGAAGCGGGCGTTCGGGACGCACGAGATGGTGTTGTCCGGGCCGGGGCAGAACATGTCGCACGATCGCCTGCGATGGGCGACCGAGCAGGGCGGCGGAAGCTACTTCGCGCTCGCCCCGCTCGACACCCTCGAGATCTGACCGGTGTCGACTACCGGCGGCGGAAGTTCGCCGCCGCCGGGCAGTCGAACGGGTCGCGGGCCGAGAGGCCGACGCGGTTCAAGTACTCGATGACGATGGCGTACGACTGCAACAGCGTGGTCTCGGTGTACGGGACCTGCTGGGTCTCGCAGTGCTCCCGCACGATGACGCGGGCACGGGCGAGAGCCGGTCGGGGCATGCTCGGGAACAGGTGGTGCTCGATCTGGTAGTTGAGGCCGCCCATGAAGGTGGCCATGCCGAAGCCGCGGACGTTGCGCGAGGTCAACACCTGCTTGCGGAGGAAGTCGAGCTTCATGTCGGCCGGGATGATCGGCATGCCCTTGTGGTTCGGGGCGAAGGACGCTCCCATGTAGACGCCGAAGACGGCGAGCTGGACACCGAGGAACGCGAACGCCATGCCCAGCGGCAGGAAGAGGAAGATCGCTGCCAGGTACAGGCCGACGCGAGCCACGATCATGCTGATCTCCGCGATGCGACCGTCGACCTTGCCCGGCCCGAAGAGGGTCTTGAAGGACAGCGCGTGCAGGTTGATACCCTCGAGCATGAGGAGCGGGAAGAAGAGGTACCCCTGCTTCCGGGTGATGAGCGCCTGGAGGCCCTTGGCCTTCGCCGCATCCTCCTCGATGAAGGAGATCGTGTCGATCTCGATGTCGGGGTCCTTGGTGACCTGGTTCGGGTTGGCGTGGTGACGCGTGTGCTTCGTCATCCACCACGAGTAGCTGATGCCGACGATCCCGGCGGCGAGGAAGCGGCCGGCGCGGTCGTTCGCACGACCGGACTCGAACACCTGACGGTGCGAAGCCTCATGGGCGAGGAACGCGAACTGGGTCAGGATGATGCCGAGCGCTCCGGCGATGAGGAGCTGGAACCAGGACTCGCGTAGCAGGACGAACCCGGTCACGCAGCCGAGGAGCGCGATCACGAGGAACGAGAACGTGAGGATGTAGAACATGCGGTGGCGGCGCAGCAGCCCCGCTTCACGAACCGTCTTCAATAGCGACGAGTAGGAGCTGGTGACGTTCGCGGCGCCTGGCTTGCGGGGGCTCGTGGCACGAACCGGGCCGAGGACGGCTTCAGTTGACATGGGCACTCCGGAGGAATCGTGTCGACTTCCCAGCCGGGGGCGATGAGCGGACGCTCGGTCGAGCGGAAGCTCTGCAGATGGCATCAGCCTAGGGTCGGCGGCTGGGGAATCACCTCACATCTCGGGATCCGCACAGGTTCTCCGGCTCAAGACGGGCGATCCGGGGAAAAGTCGCAGAATTCGTCAATCCGTTACCTGTTTGAGTTCCCCTTGCGTGCCCACATGGGCTAACGTGGATCGAAGTTGTTGTGTTGCGCAGGTATTTCAAGCCGCGTTTCCACCGATGGATACGCTGCTTTTCTGAGGAGCGAGCAAAGAACACCGCGACGAACGGTCCCGAAAGTCGGGAACGGTCACTCATGAAAGAGGAAATACATGTCAACTGGAACTGTGAAGTGGTTCAACGCCGAAAAGGGCTTCGGATTCATCACCCCTGACGACGGCAGCGCCGACGTCTTCGCACACTTCTCCGCCATCGCGACGAGCGGCTACCGCTCGCTCGAGGAGAACCAGAAGGTCGAGTTCGAGACCAACCAGGGCCCCAAGGGCCTGCAGGCTGAGAACATCCGCCCCCTCTGATTCTCTGATCAGTCGGAGCTGACGATCCGAGCGGCCGGTCTTTCCAGCCCTCGCGTCTGAGACACCGAGAACCGCCCCTGACGTTCGCGTCAGGGGCGGTTCTGTGTTTCCCCGGCACAAGCCGCCGCAAGGTGGTCCACCGCTGCCCGGACACCGACAGCTCCGACCCGGATCGGAGCGCGGGCCCGGTTCGCGAAGGAGCGGTCAGTCCTGGACGGGGACGATGAGCTCGGGCCCATCGCCCTGCAGCGGGGCGACACGGTGGAACACGAGTTGCTCCGCGACGTCGGTCGCGGCGAGCACCATCTCGTCGACCTCGTCCTGATCCGCCTCATGGTGCGGGTCGAGCCATTCGTCCCAGCACTCCGGAGGCAGGGTCACGGGCGTCCGCGGGTGCAACCCCTGCAACGAGCCGACCGCCGGGCGGGTGAGGATGGTCGCACTCAGCACCCATCGCCTCGGATCGTCGTCCGGGAGCGAGCGGTCCCGCCACCACGAGTAGAGTCCGGCGAAGACGATCGGCTCGCCGCCGGCCGTCCGCACGTAGTACGGCGTCTTGTCCGTCCCCTCGGTGTGCCATTCGTAGTACCCGGCGGCGGGGATGAGCGCACGACGCCGCTTGACCGAGTCCGCGAAGGTGGGCTTCGTGGTGATCTCCTCCGAGCGGGCGTTGAAGGTCGGGTACTGGCTCTTCAGCTCCGTGGCGAACGCCGGCACGAGCGACCATCGTGCGGATTCGAGACGCCGGACCGCCGGCTCCGTCTTCACGGAGTCGAGGATGATCGGGATCTGCTCCGTCGGGCGCACGTTGTACGAGGGCCCGGGCAGCTCGGCAGCCGCATGGTCGATGTCGAAGAGCTCGATCAGCTCTTCGGTGGATTCGGTCACGACGAAACGTCCGCACATGGGCCCAGCGTACCGGCCACCGGCGACACACCACGGCCGCGTGTCGGTGGCGTCGGGGACCATGGTCCGACCGAGCGACATCCGACGGCGACCCGGATCGACCCGGTTGACTTGTTCGAAGATATGTTCGAATATTGAGCCATGGCCCTCCACGCACTCGTCGACTCCCCCGTCAGGGCGGACACCGCGACGGAGCTGCACGAACTCCAGGGCCGCATCAAGCGGATGCAGGGGACACGACTCGACACCAGGTCCCTGCCGACCGCCCCGGAACTCTCCCGACTCCTTCCCGGGGGTGCGCTCCAGGCCGGCGGGAGCTACTCGGTCCTCGGTTCCACGGCACTCGCCATGTCCCTCATGGCCGGACCGTCCGCGGCCGGCACCTGGTGTGCCGTCATCGGCCTTCCGGCGTTCGGGATCGAAGCCGCGGCCTCCTCGGGGATCGACCTCGAGCGGCTCGTCCTCGTCCCCCGCCCCGGGCCCGACTGGCTCACGGTCACCGCCGCCATGGCCGACGTCGCCGGGGTGCTCATCACGGCTCCCCCCGGGCGGATCGCACCGAGCGACGCGGCACGACTCGCCGCCCGGCTCCGCCAACGCGAGGCGGCACTCATCGTCCTCGGCTCCTGGCCGCAGAGCGACGCGACGCTCCGCGTGACCGAGAGTTCCTGGAGCGGCCTCGGCACGGGTCACGGGCATCTCCTGCGTCGACGACTCACGGTCAGCTCGATGCTCGGGCAGGGCGGGGTCGGCAGGCCTCGCACCGCGCATCTCACCCTGCCCCTGGGGCTGCCCGACGACCGGACCGTGCAGCCCTCCCGCACCGGGCTCGCCGACGACGACACGGTGGCCCGGCTCCCCATGGTGGTGAACCGATGACCGTCGAAGCACCGGCAGGACCCGTCGAGCGCACGATGGTGCTCTGGTGCCCCGACTGGCCGATCGTGGCGGCAAGACTCTCCGGGACCCTGCCTCCGGACACCGCCGACGGTCCCCTCGCACTGGTGGAGCACGGAGAGGTCCTCGCCTGCGACGCCATCGCGCGCCGAGCCGGAGTCCGGAGGGGGCTGCGCATCCGCGAGGCGGAGGCCCGGTGCCCGGACTTGGTCACCGCCGACTACGACCCGGTCATCGACGCCCGGGCGTTCGAACCGATCCTGCTCGGCATCGAAGCACTCATGCCGGGTGTCCAGCCCTACCGCGCCGGGCTCTGCGCCATCCGCTCCAGAGGCCCGAGCCGCTACTACGGCGGCGAGTCGGCTGCGGCGGATGTCCTCCGCGCCTGCCTCGACGACCTCGGCGTGCCCGACGCCCGGATCGGTATCGCCGACGGCCCGTTCGCCGCAGAACAGGCGGCGCGGTCCACCGTGGTCCTGCAGGACGACTCCCGGATCCTGATCATCCCGCCGGGAGCCTCCTCAGCCTTCCTCGCCCCACTGCCGTTGACGACACTCGGACGCCCCGAACTCAGCACCCTGCTGCACCGACTCGGGATCAGCACCCTGGGAGCATTCGGGTCGCTGCCCGCGACCGAGGTCCGCGACCGCTTCGGCGTCGACGGCGCCCGTGCGCACCGTCTCGCCACCGGCGCAGACGCCAGGAGCGTCGTCCCCCGCATCCCGCCCAGCGAGCTGACCGTCGCCATCTCCTTCGAACCCCCGCTCGACCGCATCGATCAGCTCACCTTCGGGTTCCGGCAGTCCGCGGAGCGGTTCATCGCCGGATTGACCGCGGCTGAACTCGTGACCACCGCGATCACGATCAGCATGCGCAGCGAACGTGGCGAACGCTCCACCCGCACCTGGTTGCACCCGCGGTGGTTCACCGCCGGTGATGTCCTCGACCGGGTGCGCTGGCAGCTGCAGGGCTCATCGAACATCGACCACGGACTCGCCTCGCCCGTCGAGCTCGTCGAGGTCGTCCCGGAGACCCTCGACGATGCTGCGGAACACGAGGAGGGACTCTGGGGCAGCGGTCCGGACGAACGCATCCACAGCGGGCTCGCCCGCGTCCAGAGCATGCTCGGTCACGACGGTGTCCTGACGGCGGTGCCGTCCGGTGGACGTCTCCTCCTCGACCGCCGGATCCTCGTCCCTTGGGGCAGCGTCCCGCCGGGTGGCGGGACCGCCGTGGCCGAACGTCGGAGCCGGCCGTGGCCCGGGACCATCCCCGGAGCAGCTCCCACGACCGTGTTCGACATCGCGGTTCCGGTCGAGGTGGTGGATGCGACGGGCCAGACGGTGGAGGTCGGCGAGCGCGGGACGCTGAGCGCACCACCCGCACGGTTCTCCGCTTTCTCCCACTGGCACGCCGTCGACGGTTGGGCCGGCCCCTGGAGCATCGACGAACGATGGTGGGACGACGACGCCCACCGACACGTCCATCGCCTCCAGGTGGTGGACGACGAAGGCGACGCCTGGCTGCTCCTCCTGGAGGAGCAGCACTGGAGGGCCGAAGCCCGCTACGACTGACCACATCCAGCCAACACCCCAGCAGCATGACGAGAGGAACCCCCATGGGATGGAACAATCCCCCGGTGTCGTGGTCGGAGTTCGAGCGTCGCCTGTCCGACGCGAGCCGGCCGGCCGCCCTCCCGCTGGGGGCCGACGGTGGCGACAGCCCGGCCTGGTCGCGGAAGCGGGAGCCGTACGCCCCGGAGCCATCCAAGCCTCGGGTGGCGCCGACGACCGTCCCATACGCGGAACTCCACGCGCACTCGAGCTTCAGCTTCCTCGACGGCGCGAGCCCCCCGGAACGTCTCGTCGAGGAGGCCGCCGCACTCGGGCTGCACGCCCTCGCCCTCACCGATCACGACGGGTTCTACGGGGTCGTCCGCATGGCCGAGGCGGCGGAACGGTTCCCCGATCTCCGGACCGTCTACGGCGCGGAGCTGTCCATCGGACTCGACCGACCGCAGAACGGCGTCCCGGATCCCGTGGGTCATCATCTGCTCCTGCTCGCCCGTCGGGCCGAGGGCTATCACCGCCTCGCCAGCGCGATCACGGACGCGCAGCTCGCCGAGGGCGCCGAGAAGGGGCATCCGATCTACGACCTCGAGCGGCTCGCCGCGTCCGTCGCGGGCTTCGTGACCGTCCTCACCGGATGCCGGAAGGGATTCGTCCGCACGGCATTGCGCGAACAGGGTATGGAGGCCGCGGCCGCCGCGGTCGACCGACTCGTCGCGCTGTTCGGTCCGGAGCACGTCGTCGTGGAACTGAGCGACCACGGTCATCCGGAGGACTCGGCGGAGAACGACGCACTCGCCGAGATCGCCGCCCTGCTCGACCTCACCGTCGTGGCGACCGGGAACGTCCACTACGCGACCCCTGATCAGCATCGACTGCAGACCGCGCTGGCCGCCGTCAGAGCCCGTCGGAGTCTCGAGGAGCTCGACGGTTGGCTGCCCGCCGCCGGGGCCGCTCATCTCCGGAGCGGTGAGGAGATGGCGTCGCGGTTCGCGCGATACCCCGGGGCGGTGGCACGAAGCGTCGAACTGGCCGACGACCTCGCGTTCAGTCTGCGGGCCGTCCGCCCGAAACTCCCCCGCCAACGCGTCCCGGAGGGGCACACCCCGATGAGTTGGTTGCGGCACCTCGTCCTCGAAGCCGTGCCCGACAAGTACCCGAACGCCACACCGGAGCACCTCCGACGCATCGACCGCGAACTCGAGGTCATCGAGCAGAAGGACTTCCCCGGGTACTTCCTGATCGTGCACGACATCGTGAGCTTCGCCCGAGGCCGTGGCATCCTCTGCCAGGGCCGCGGCTCGGCCGCGAACTCGGCCGTCTGCTACCTGCTCGGGATCACCGCCGTCGACTCGATCTTCTACGAGTTGCCGTTCGAGCGGTTCCTCTCCAGCATGCGCGAGGAGGAGCCCGACATCGATGTCGACTTCGACTCGGACCGCCGCGAAGAGGCCATCCAGTACGTGTACGAGACCTACGGACGCCGCAACGCCGCCCAGGTCGCCAACGTCATCAGCTACCGGCCGAAGTTCGCCGTCCGGGACACGGCGAAGGCCCTCGGCTACAGCCCCGGCCAACAGGACGCCTGGTCGAAGCAGGTGGAGCGCTGGGGTGGTGTGATGTCGAGCACCGACCACGACATCCCGGATCGCGTCGTCGGACTCGCCCAGGAGATGCTGACCCTGCCTCGGCATCTCGGCATCCACTCCGGCGGCATGGTGCTGACCGACCGACCGGTCGGTGAGGTGTGCCCGATCGAACACGGTCGGATGGACGGCCGTACGGTCCTCCAATGGGACAAGGACGACTGCGCCTGGATGGGGCTCGTGAAGTTCGATCTCCTGGGCCTCGGCATGTTGTCGGCCATCCAGTACTGCTTCGACCTCGTCGCCGAGCACACTGGAGAGCGCTGGACATTGGAGACCATCCCGAAGGACGAGGCGGGTGTCTACGATCAGCTCTGCCGGGCCGACACCATCGGCGTGTTCCAGGTGGAGAGCCGTGCACAGATGGGGATGCTGCCGCGACTCCTCCCCCGACGGTTCTACGATCTGGTCATCGAGGTGGCCATGATCCGCCCCGGCCCGATCCAGGGCGGTGCCGTGCACCCCTACCTGCGACGGAAGACCGGCCAGGAACCCATCACCTACCTCCATCCGAGCCTCGAGCCGGTCCTCGAACGCACCCTCGGCGTCCCCTTGTTCCAGGAGCAGCTGATGCAGATGGCGATGGCCGTCGGCGGGTGTTCCGCCGAGGACGCCGACCTCCTCCGGCGGGCGATGGGATCCAAGCGGGGCGAAGAGAAGATCGGGAGTCTCAAGGAGACGCTGTACCTGGGCATGGCCGGCAACGGTATCGTCGGCGCGGACGCCGATACCGTGTACGCGAAGATCCAGGCGTTCGCGAACTTCGGGTTCGCGGAGAGCCACTCGTTGAGTTTCGCCCTGCTCGTCTACGTGAGCGCGTGGTTGCGACTGCACTACCCCGGCGCCTTCCTGGCCGCCCTGCTCCGAGCGCAGCCGATGGGGTTCTATTCGCCCATGACCCTCGTCGCCGATGCCCGACGACACGGCGTCTCGGTCCTTCGCCCCGACCTGCACCGCTCAGGGGCTCAGCCTGGCCTCGAGGCGGTCGATCCGGACGCGGCCCCGGGCACACCGATCGCCCCCGGGGGTCGTCCTCGCTGTCTCGAGCAGGAGCAGGGACCGACGGGTGACTTCGACCCGCACCTTCCGGACGACTCCGCCGGCCACCGGCGCGACGGTGGACTCGCCGTCCGTCTGGGGCTCTCCTCCGTCCAGGGGATCGGCGAAGCACTCGCGGAGCGCATCGTCGCCGAACGGGAGCGCGGCGGGCTCTTCTCCAGCCAAGCCGATCTGGCGAGGCGGATCGGCCTCAGCTCATCCCAGTTGGAGGCGCTGTCCGCGGCCGGTGCCTTCGAGGGGTTCGGCCTCACGCGTCGCGAGGCGATGTGGGGTGCGGCCCAGGCGAGCAGGCACCGGCCCGACCAGCTCGAAGGGACGTTCACGACGGTGCAACCGCCGCTGCTGCCGGTCCCGACACCGGCCGAGCAGCTCATCTCCGACATCTGGGCGACCGGGATGTCGACCGACGACCATCCCATCCGCCATGTGCGGACGGAGCTGCAGCGTCGAGGCGCGTTGCGATCCGACGAACTCCAGACGGCGCAGACGGACCGTCGGGTGGAGGTGGGGGGCATCGTGACGCATCGGCAGCGACCGGCGACAGCGAGCGGGATCACCTTCATGAACCTCGAGGACGAGGCCGGGCTCGTCAACGTGATCTGCAGCGTCGGCGTCTGGAACCGGTATCGCCGGGTGGCGCGGGAGGCACCGGCCATGGTGGTCAGGGGCATGTTGGAGCGCTCACCGGAAGGGATCGTCAACCTGGTGGCGGATCGCCTCGAGGCTCTCCGGATCGGGGCGAACACCCGCTCGCGAGACTTCCAGTGAGCGGTTCCGACCAATCCACATCCCGGTGGGATTCCGAACTCCTCCTACAGCAGAAGACGAGACTCATGGGATTCCCAGGCACGGCCGGGGAAGGAATGACCGGGAGCTTCCGGGCGTTATCCCGAGTGTCGAGTAGACCAGAAGGGGGTCACCCATGGCGAGAGTGTACGAAGAGATCGAAGGCCGCACCGGTGAGGTGGAGCGATACCGCCACCACCCGAACGGCAAGGGCATGGTCGCAGCTCGTGCACTGATCGATCCGACGGCGTTCATCGAACGGACGACGTTCGTCGAGGCGGACGCGGACATCCGCGCCAACGCCTGGATCGGTGCCGGAACGTGGATCGATCGGTCCGCAGTGATCGGTGAAGGCGCCTTCATCGGTGCGAACGTCCACATCGGCGAACGCTGCGTCATCGGTCGCGGTGCCAGGGTCGGAAGCGATGCGCGTCTGGGAGCCGACGTCCACGTCGCGCACGGCGCCAGCGTCGATCGAGACGCTCGGGTGGCCGATAGCGCCCTCGTCGGCGCAGAACGTCCTGTCATGACGGAACCGACCGTCCGGCAGACGAACCGTGCGCCACGTCGGCCTCGCGCGAGCGGCACCGACCGGTTCGGCAAGGCAGCCTGAGCACTCGTTCCACACCATGTGAAGGGCCCGGACTCGATGAGTCCGGGCCCTTCGTCGCTGTAGCACCCAACACCATGTGCGCGATATGCTAATATACCAGCATGGATCTCAAGGACTATCTGCGCATCTTCCGCCACCGATGGCTGCTCATCGTCGCCATCACGGCCGGGATCACCGCACTGGCCCACGGGTACACCCTGGTCACCGAGCCCGTCTACCAGTCGACGGCTCAGCTGTTCGTCGCAGTCAAGAGCGGCGACTCGGTGGGTGAACTCAACCAGGGCAACACCTTCGCGCAGAGCCGTGTCTCGTCCTACGTCATCCTGGCGACCGGCTCCACGGTACGCACCATGGTCGCTGAACGACTCGACCTCGAGCCCGCCACCCTGGTCGGCACCATCGCCGCCACCAACCCCGCCCAGTCGGTGCTGATCAACATCTCAGCCCTGCACAGCGACCCGGTGGCGGCAGCTCGCATCGCCAACACCGCCTCCGAAGTCCTCGTCGACCTGGTCGACGACGTCGAGAGTACGGACGCCGCATCGTCGACGGACGCGACCGGAGGTGCGACCCCGGTCGGACTCACGATCGTCGAGCAGGCGTCGCCGCCCTGGTCCCCCGTCGCGCCCAACCCCCTCCAGAACCTCGCGGTCGGCGTGTTCATCGGTCTCGCCCTCGGCGTGGGAACCGCTCTCCTCATCGAGGTCCTGGACACCCGGCTGCGCGGCCGAGCCGCGATCGAGAAACTCACGGACACCAGCATCCTCGGAACCTTCACGGCCGAGCCCGCCGATTCGCCGCAGCTCATCCTCGGCTCGACGGAGAGTTACAGCCGTCGCGCCGAGAGCTTCCGTCAGCTCCGGACCCACTTGCAGTTCGCCTCCATCGACGGCGGGCTCCGAAGCGTGATGGTCACGTCCTCGATCCCCGGCGAGGGGAAGACCACCACGGCGGCGAACCTCGCTCTCGTCCTCGCGGAGGCAGGGAACTCGGTCCTCCTCGTCGATGCAGATCTGCGGCGCCCCCGCCAGCACGAGCTGTTCGGACTGGAGGGCTCGGTCGGGCTGACGACGGTCCTCACCGGTCGGATCAGCCTCGACGAGGCGGCGCAATCCGTCAACGGTGCGGGACGCCTCGCCGTCCTCACCTCGGGCGAGCTCCCACCCAACCCCAGCGAACTCCTCGGATCGGCCGCCATGGAACGGGCCCTGACCGAGATGGAGCGCACCTTCGACGTGGTCGTCGTCGACACCCCTCCACTCGTGAACGTATCCGACCCCACCGCGCTGTCGACGCTCGCGAGCGGTGTCCTGCTCGTGGCTTCCGCCGACGGACGTCTGCATCGCGACCAGCTCCGCCAATCCCTCGAGAACCTGAGCTTCGTCCAGGCCAAGCTGCTCGGCGTCGTCCTCAATCGTGTCGAGGCGACGCGTGGCGAGCAGTCGTACTCGTACTCCTACTACGACCGGATCCCGGAACCCGGGAAGACCACCGTGAAGCGCCGCAGCCGCCGGAACATCGCACCGACCGATGCTCCCGACACCCGGCGCCCCGCCGCGGCGCCGACCCTCCGGCGAGCGCCCGAACAGCAGCAGGCCCAGCGCGAACGTCCCGGAAGGACCCCTGCGGTGGACAGCTCGTCGACTCGTCGATCACGACGGACACGGGCATGAGGGCGACGCCGGAGTCGACACCGACTCGGATCCTCATGGTCTGCACCGGCAATATCTGTCGTTCACCGTACGCCGGGTTCCTGCTCGCCGGAGGGCTTCGCGACATCGACGCATCCGGCTTCGAGGTGCGGAGTGCGGGGACGAGGGCGCTGGGCGGGCAACCGATCGACGCGTCGAGCATGGCCCTCCTCGGACCACTTGCCGCCGCGACCGGTGGGTTCGTCGCGACACAGCTGACCGCGGAGATGATCGGGCGCCAGGACGCCGTCCTGACGATGACGAGGGAGCAGCGCGGCGCCGTCCTCCGCCTCCGGCCCGATGCGCTGCGGAGGACCTTCACTCTGCGGGAGTTCGGCCGGCTCCTCGACACCGTGGAGGTCGCCGGACTCCCCCGCGACCGCACGGAACGATGGGGACGGCTGCTCCCCGAACTGGCGGCGAACCGGACGAGCGCACGCATCCCGGACCCGGCAGACGACGACGTCATCGACCCTTACGGTCAGGGCGAAGCAGCCTTCCGGGAGATGGCCCGGCAGATCGCGCCGGCGACGGAGCGCATCATCGCCTTCGAGCACACCGCCGCCGACCTCGCCGAGCGGGGTCCCCGATGAACGTCCAGTCCGTCCGGTCTGATCCGGTCTCGGATCGCCGGCTGCTGCGCCAGAACGTCTTCGAGCGTCTCCTGGCGGAGATCATCGACGGCCGACTGGCGCCGGGACGCCGCCTCCGGGACGACGAGCTCACTGCGCTGCTCGGTGTGTCGAGGACGCCGCTCCGGGAAGCCCTGGCCCGGCTCGATGGGCTCGGCCTCGTCCAGACGGCTCCCAATCGGTTCACGCGCGTGGCGCCGCTCGCCAGCGGGACGCTGTTCGAGGTGATCGACCTGCTGGACGCCCTCGTCCCCCTGCTGGTGCGACGCATCGCGGAACGACTCGATGACGACACCCTCCTCGAGGCGGAGTACCTCGAGCGACGGATCGCTCGGCTGCCGGTCGAGGAGACGACGCGGGCGGTGGGTCTGTTGTTGGGCTTCGGCGAACGGATGCTCGACGACCTCGAACTCATCCCCTCCGTCATCAGGTCGGCGATCATCGCGCTGGTCCGGTACGCGGTGCAGCGACCGGAGGTCCTCATCGACGCCGGCGGGATCGGAGCCGTGCAAGCGGTTCTGCAGGCGCTCCTCGACGACGACGCCAAGATGATGAGCGACCACGCCGCGGAGTTCCTGCGTCGACTCTCCGAAGCGATCCGCGCGAGCTGGTCGGACGCGGAATCGGCCGCTCCGGACGAGGAGCGCCCGGATCGTGTCGAGCCGGCCTGATCCGCCCTGGCCGCCACCCGGTCCAACGACGAAGGCCCGCGATGATCGCGGGCCTTCGTCGTGATGATGCTGTCTTGCTGGGGTACCTGGACTCGAACCAAGAACAACTGAACCAGAATCAGTCGTGTTGCCAATTACACCATACCCCACTGTCTGAACCGAAGCCCCGACCGAAGAACAACACTAGCCTACGGAGCCGATCGTCTCAAATCGGCACACCTCGGGCGCGTCGCGACGACCTCAGCTGGGGACGCCAGCGAGGTCCCGGTTGAGCGCCCGAGCCACCCGCGCACCGTTCCCGGCTGCCACGATGAGCTGTTGCGGGCCGGGCGGTGTGATGTCGCCCGCGGCGTACACCCCGGGCACGGTCGTGCGGCCCCAAGCGTCGACGACCACATAGTCGTCGGTGTCGCGGTCGAGCGCGAGCGGCAGCAGGTACTCGAGCGGAGCGGACCACTCCGGCCGCACGAACCCGCCGGACCGCTCGACGAGCGTGCCGTCCGCGAGCATGACGCCGGAGAATCCGTCCCGACCGCCGGCCAGCTCCGCGAGCGCACCCCGCTCGACCCGGATGCCTGCGGACGCCAGCGCGGCCTCCTCCGGCTCGGTGACGGTGTCGGCCCCGTTGGTGAAGACGATGAGATCGGACGACCACTGCGCGATGAGGATCGCCCATTCCGCCAGGTCCGCTGACTCTCCGATCAGGGCGAGCGGCGCGTCCGCCTTCTCGAACCCGTCGCACTCGACGCAGCTGTGCAGGTCCGTCCCGTAGAACGCCCGCATGTTCCCGACCTTCGGCAGCGTCTCCGTGAGCCCGCTGGCCACGACGACGGTGCGCGTCACGACGTCACGGTCCGGCTCGCCGCGAACGCCTTGGGCGACGACTCGGAAGCCGTCAGGCGCCGCCTCGACGGACTGGACCGACGCGAACTGGATCTCGGCGTTCGCGTAGTTCGCGACCTCTTCACGCCCCAGGCGCCGCAGATCGAGCGGCGGGATACCGTCGCGCGTCAGGAAGCCGTGGGAGCGGAGCGTCGCCGCGTGGCGCGGCCGGTTGCCGTCGAGCACGAGGACCCGACGCCGCGCCCGAGCGAGGTTCAATGCGGCCGAGAGCCCTGCCGGGCCTCCGCCGATCACGACGACGTCGTAGGCGTCACTCATGACGCGAGGTGCGCGGAGAGCCGATCCAGTCGCGCGATCGATTCCGTCTTCCCGAGAATCTCGAGGGATTCGAAGAGCGGTGGCGAGATCCGGCGACCGGATGCCGCGACACGAAGCGGACCGTAGGCGATCCGGGGCTTCAGGCCGAGCCCCTCGATGAGCGCGCCGGCGAGCGCCTCCTGGATCGAGGCCGCGGTCCACTCGGCCTCGGGGATGAGCTCGAGCGCACCGATGGAGGCCGCGAGGACCTCACCCGCGTTCGCCGGGAGACCGCGTAACGCGTCGTCCTGGTAGTCGAGCTCGGCAGCGCCCACGAACAGGAACCCGAGGAGCGCCGGAACCTCGCCCAGCAGCGCGATCCGCTCCTGCACGAGCGGTGCGGCTTGTTCGAGGATCGCCTGATGAGCGTCTGCAACGGGCTCGCTCACCACACCGGCCTTCACCAGGTAGGGGACGATGCGGCCGAGGAAGTCGGCCGGTTCCAGCAACCGGATGTGGTCCCCGTTGATCGACTCCGCCTTCTTGAGGTCGAATCGGGCCGGGTTCGGATTCACGTCGACGACGTCGAAGGCTGCGATCATCTCCTCGATCGAGAAGACGTCGCGGTCGCCGCTCAGCGACCATCCCAGCAGCGCGAGGTAGTTGATGAGCCCCTCCGGCACGAACCCGCGGTCCCGGTGGTGGAAGAGGTTCGCCTCGGGATCGCGCTTCGAGAGCTTCTTGTTCCCCTCCCCCATGACGTAGGGCAGGTGTCCGAATCTCGGGACGAAGGTGGTGAGGCCGATGTCGATGAGCGCGTGGTACAGCGCGATCTGACGAGGCGTCGACGGCAGCAGGTCCTCACCGCGGAGCACGTGGGTGATCTGCATGATGGCGTCGTCGACGGGGTTCACGAGTGTGTAGAGCGGCTTGCCGTTCGGACGCACGAGGACGAAGTCCGTGAACGAGCCGGCCGGGAAGGTGATCTCGCCGCGGACGAGGTCGTCGAAGCTGAGGTCGTCGTCCGGTACCCGGAGGCGGAGCGCGGGCTCGCGCCCCTCGGCTCGGAAGGCCGCACGCTGCTCGTCGGTGAGGTCGCGGTCGAAGTTGTCGTAGCCGAACTGCTTCGGTCGCCCGGCCGCCTCGTTGCGTGCGTCGATCTCCTCGGCGGTCGAGAAGCTCTCGTAGAGGTGCCCGGCCGCGGTGAGTCGCGCGATGACGTCGGTGTAGATGTCGCTCCGCTCGGACTGCCGGTACGGCGCGTGGGGCCCGCCGACACCGACACCCTCGTCCCAGTCGAGCCGCAGCCAGGTCAGCGCGTCGACGAGCTGTTCGTAGCTCTCCTCGCTGTCGCGGGCAGCGTCGGTGTCCTCGATCCGGAAGACGAGCTTGCCGCCCGTGTGCCGGGCGTAGGCCCAGTTGAACAGGGCCGTGCGGACGAGGCCGACGTGCGGCGTGCCGGTCGGCGACGGGCAGAACCGGACGCGGACGTCGGAACCGGAAGCCGTGGAGAAGGGGTGCGTAATCGTGTCAGACATCGACTGTCATCCTACTCGGGACACCCACGGACGCGGCGATCCGCAGGAGCGCCGCGACCGCCGGGATGCGGTCCGCGTGCGCCGCACTCACGAGGTGCAGGGCACGATCGTCGGCGTTCCCGGTCGGCCGGACGACGACGCCGTCGGGGAGTCGGGCCGCCGAGAGGGCGAGCGACGGGAGCAGTGCGACGCCGAGGCCGGCCGCGACCAGCGCGGTGACGGCGATCACGTTGTCGGTCTCGTGGGAGATGTCGGGTTCGAAGCCGCTGGACCGACAGAGCCCCAAAAGGTGACCACGACACCGCGGGCAACCGGCGATCCACCGCTCAGCGGCGAGTGCCGCGAGGTCGACCTGCTCGTCGTCCGCCCTCGGGTGGCCGGTCGGCAGCACGAGACGCATCGGATCGGTGCCGAGGCGGTGCACCTGCAGGCCGGCGGCACTGGCGCGGTGTGGATCGTCGGGATCGCCCGGATAGCTGAAGGTGATCGCCACGTCGGCCTCGCCGGCGCGGACCGCCGCCACGGCTTCCGGGGGCTCGGCCTCGACGAAGGAGACGCCCAGACCCGGAACGTCCTCCGACACGCGCGCGAGCAACCGCGGGACGAGCATGGAGGAGGCCGAGGGGAAGGCCACGAGGCGCACCCGCCCACTCCGCAGTCCGGCGAGCGCCGCCACCTCCTCCGTGGCCGCCCGGAGCGCGCGATCCACCGCTTCGGCGTGCTCGGCGAGGATCCGGCCCGCATCGGTCAGGCGGACCCCACGACCGATGCGCTCGACGACCGGCATGCCGAGCCGTTGCTCGAGCCGACGGAGGTGCTGACTCACGGCCGGTTGGCTCGATCCGAGCTGGTGGGCGGCCGCCGTGATCGAGCCGGTCGAGGCGATGGCCCCGACGACGAGCAGGGAACCCGCGTCCAGCGATGCTGAGGCAGGGAGCGGGGCGAGGGCCGACATGGAAGAAGCATAATGCAGCGTTATCAATTCCATCGGGAACCTGCTCTTGTCCTATGGATAGCCGCCGAAGAGACTGGAGCCATGGCCACCCTGACCTTCGATGAAGCGCGGGCATCCTTCCCCGCGGTCTCCGGCTACCTGGCCGCCTGCACGCTCGGGCTGCCGACGACCGGGACCGTCGAGGCCCTCTCCGCCGACCTGGCAGCCTGGCAGGAGACCCGCACGGACGCCGCCTCCTACGGCGCGGTCGTCGAAGGTGTTCGCCGGTCGTATGCAGACCTCGTCGGTGCCTCCGTGCGCGACGTCGCGATCGGTTCCCAGACCTCCGCGATGGTCGCGATGATCGCGGCGTCCGTCCCCGACGGCGCCGAGATCCTCTGCGTCGAAGGCGACTTCAGCTCACTCGTCGCGCCGTTCCTCATGCAGGCACACCGAGGCGTCAGGGTGCGTCACGCACCCCTCGCCGAGCTCGCGGACCACGTCGACGCGTCGACCTGGCTCGTCGCCTACTCCGCGGTCCAGTCCGCGACCGGGGCGGTCGCGGATGCGACGGCCATCCGAGCAGCCGCACGGGCACACGGCACCCTGACGCTCAATGACCTCACGCAGGCCGCCGGCTGGCTCCCCGTCGACGCCGCCGCCGACGACATCACGGTGTGCCACGCCTACAAGTGGCTGTGCTCCCCCCGAGGGGTGGCGTTCCTGACCGTGCGCGACGCCGTCGTCGACCGCCTGCGACCCAGCCAGGCCGGCTGGTACTCGGGCGAGGACGTCTGGTCCTCGTGTTACGGCCCATCACTGCATCTCGCCGACAGCGCACGGCGCTTCGACGTCTCACCCGCGTGGCAGGCCTGGGTCGGCGCCGCGCCGGCCATCGCCCTGTTCGCCGCGCTCGACGCGACGGCCGTGTACTCGCACGACACCGGGCTCGCAGCGACGCTCCGATCGGGCATCGGCGATCGCCGACCGCTCCGCACCGGCACGCCCTCGGCCATCGTGACCTGGCTGGACCCGGCTGGCGAGGATCTGCGCGCCATGCAGGCGGCGGGGATCTCCGCCTCCGGCCGGGCCGGCCGGGCCAGGGTCGCGTTCCACCTCTGGAACACCGACGACGATGTCGCCGCGGTGCTCGAGGCGCTGGAGACCCGGCCGGCCCGGATGCTCTAGGGGCGGCGGCCGGTGTTCCGCAGGATCCCGATGCCGGAGACCTCGATCTCCACGACCTGGCCGTCGGTGAACTCTCCGACGCCTGCCGGTGTCCCGGTGAGGATGACGTCGCCCGGCAGGAGCGTCCAGACGGACGAGGCGTACTCGACGATCGCACCGATCGAGTGGACCATGTCGGACAGCGGTGCGTGCTGGCGGACCTCGCCGTCGACCCGCGTCTCGATGGTCGCGCCGTCGAAGGAGAACTCCGTCTCGATGTAGGGACCGAGCGGGCAGAAGGTGTCGAAGCCCTTCGCCCGGGCCCACTGACCGTCGGTCTCCTGCAGGTCGCGTGCCGTGACGTCGTTGGCGATCGTGTAGCCGAAGATGACCTCGTCGGCACGCTCGGCGCTCACGTTCTTCGCGACACCGCCGATGACGATGGCGAGCTCACCCTCGAAGTCGATGCGCTCGGACTGCTTGGGGAAGACGACCGCGTCGCCAGGGCCGACCACCGAGGTGTTCGGCTTCAGGAAGAGCAACGGCTCGTCCGGAGCCTCCCCACCCATCTCAGCTGCGTGGTCGCGGTAGTTCTTGCCGACGGCGACGACCTTGGAACGAGGGATGACCGGCGCGAGCAGGACCGCATCCGCGAGCGGGACGCGCTCCCCCGTCGGTTCGAAGCCCGAGTAGAGCGGATCGCCGTCGAGGACGACGAGGTCCGCATCGTCGATGATGCCGTAACGGATGGCCTGATCGTGACTGAAGCGAGCGATTTTCACCAGGCCAGCCTATCCCGAGCCACGTGGACGACACGGAAGCCCCGCACGAGGTGCGGGGCTTCCCAGGGTGCTCGGAGCCTACTCGGCGCTCGAGGACGGCTCGGCGTCGAGTCGGGTCATCCACCCGTGGCGGTCCGGCAGGCGTCCGTACTGGATGTCCGTCAGTTCCTGCCGCAGGGACATCGTCAGCTCGCCGGCGGCTGCGTCCGCGTCTCCGACGGTGAAGTCCCTGGCCTTCAGCTGCGCGATCGGGGTGACGACCGCGGCGGTACCACAGGCGAAGACCTCGACGATGTCGCCGCTCTCGACACCCTCCCGCCATTCGTCGATCGTGACCCGACGGCGCTCCACCCGGTGCCCGCGGTCCTCCGCGAGCTGGAGGATGCTGTCGCGGGTGATGCCCTCGAGGATCGAGTCGGACTCCGGGGTGACGAGCGTTCCGTCCTTCTTGACGAGCACGACGTTCATCCCGCCGAGCTCCTCGATGTAGGTCGCCTCCTGCGCGTCGAGGAAGAGGACCTGAGCGCAGCCCTGCTCGTAGGCCTCAGCCTGCGGCAGCAACGACGACGCGTAGTTCCCGCCGGTCTTCGCCGCCCCGGTGCCCCCCTTCCCGGCGCGACTGTAGTCCGTCGACAGCCAGATCGACACGGGCGTCACGCCTCCGGTGAAGTAGGCGCCGGCCGGGCTGGCGATGACGTAGTAGTTCACCTTCTTCGCGGGGCGGACGCCGAGGAAGGCCTCCTTCGCGAACATGAAGGGCCGCAGGTACAGGCTGGTCTCCGGTGCGGACGGCACCCACGAGCCGTCGACGGCGATGAGCTGCCTGATCGACTCGACGAAGTACTCGACGGGAAGCTCCGGCAGCGCGAGTCGCTTGGCTGAGCGCTGCAGGCGTCGGCCGTTGGCGTCCGGCCGGAACGACCAGATGGACCCGTCGGCGTGACGGTAGGCCTTCAGCCCTTCGAAGATCTCCTGGGCGTAGTGCAGGACCGCGGCGGCCGGGTCGAGCGAGATCGGACCGTAGGGCTGGACGCGAGGCCGGTGCCAACCGCCGTGCTCGGACCAGCAGATGTCGACCATGTGGTCGGTGAAGTGCTGACCGAACCCGGGGGCGGCGAGGATCGCGTCGCGCTCGGCAGCCGGCACGGGCTGCTCGTTCGGGGTCACGGTGAAGGCGAGTTCGCGCCGCGCCATGGGGAGGTTGATCGTCATGATGGTGTCTTCCGTCTGGATCTGCGTGTCAGGTGGGCGTCGTCTACCGCTTCGCCGCGAGGGCGGCGATGGCGTCGCCGACCTCGGTCGTCGAGCGCGCTGCGCCCGTCCGGGCGGCGATGTCGGCGGTGACGGCAGTGGCCACTCGTGCCGCCTCCGTCTCGAAGCCGAGATGCGACAGCATCAGGGAGACGGAGAGGATGGCGGCGGTCGGGTCGGCCAGCTGCTTCCCGGCGATGTCGGGCGCCGATCCGTGGACGGGCTCGAACATGCTCGGGTACGTGCCGTCCGGGTTGATGTTTCCCGAGGCCGCGAGACCGATGCCGCCGCTGATCGCGCCGGCCAGATCGGTGAGGATGTCGCCGAAGAGGTTGTCCGTGACGATGACGTCAAACCTAGCAGGATCGGTGACGAGGAAGATCGTGGCGGCGTCGACGTGGAGGTAGTCGACCGCGACGTCGGGGAACTCGACGGACACAGCATCGACGATGCGCTTCCAGAGCGAACCGGCGAAGACCAGGACGTTGGTCTTGTGCACGAGGGTCAGCTTGCTCCGGCGAGCGGCCGCGGCGGCGAACGCGTAGCGCACCACACGCTCCACGCCGTAGGCCGTGTTCACCGAGACCTCGTTCGCGACCTCGTGCGGCGTCCCGGGGCGGATCGTCCCGCCGTTGCCGACGTAGGGGCCTTCGGTCCCCTCGCGGACGACGACGAAGTCGACCGCTCCCGGCTCGCGCAGCGGGCTGGGCACCCCCGGGTACACGACGGTCGGCCGCAGGTTGACGTAGTGGTCGAGGCTGAAGCGGAGCTTCAGGAGCAGTCCCCGTTCGATGTTCGCGTTCGCGAGCCGGGGGTCGCCTGGAACGCCACCGACGGCGCCGAGCAGGATGGCGTCGTGCGAGGCGATCGCAGCGAGGTCTGCTTCGGTCAGCACGTCGCCCGTCTCGAGGAACCGGGCGGCACCGAGGGAGAACGGGGTCTGCTCGAATCGTGCGTCGCCGCCCTCGACCGCGACGTCCAGCACCTTGAGCGCCTCACCCACGACCTCGGGACCGATCCCGTCGCCGGGGATGACTGCGAGCTTGACGGTGCGGGACATGGGACTCCTGAGGGTGCGACGACGGTGTGCGCCCAGCTTAACGCCTGGCACCACGACGCGGTCGTGCCACCCGAGCCCGGGTGGCACGACCGGCGAGCGACCTATCGGACGCGGCGGAGACCGATCGCCGCGACGAGCATGGCGGCGACGATGAGGCCGACCCCGATCCAGGCCGCGACGCCGACGCCACTGTCGAAGGCGTGCCGAGCGGACTCCATGAGCGCACCCGCGAGGTCGCCCGGGAGCTGCTCGGCGACGGTCGCCGCTCCACCGAGGGTCTCCCCCGCGGCCTGTTGCTGAACGGCGGTGAGCCCGTCCGGCAACACCACCGAGGAGCGGTAGGACGCGGTGAGCACCGTCCCGAGCGTCGCCGTGCCGAGGACCGCACCGAGTTCGTAGGCGGTCTCGGAGACACCGGAGGCCGCACCGGCCTTCTCGGGCGGCGCGCTCGCGATGACGAGTTCGTTGGACACCGTCTCGGCGGATCCGATGCCGAGCCCCAGCGCGACGAACGCGAGTCCGATCCCGAACGCCGAGACGTCGCCACCGGTGATCGCGATGGACGCGTACCCGACGGCCGAGACGACGAGGGCGACGGGGACGACGATCCCCGGCCGGACCCGCTTCGAGATGGGAACGATCACGAGGCCGGCGACGATCATCACGATGAGACCGGGCAGCAGGACCAGGCCGGCGTCGAGCGGGGCCAGACCGAGGACCAGCTGCAGGTGCTGCGACACGAAGAACAGACCACCGACGAGCGCGGTCACGCTCAGCAGGTTGATGACCACCGCGCCACTGAAGGAGGCACGCCGGAAGAGGCTCAGATCCAACAGCGGGTGCTCGAGCCGGAGCTGCCGACGGATGAACAGGATGCCGCTCACGACGCCGACGACCATCGAGACGACGGTGACGACGTCGAATCCGGCCTCGGCGAGGTGCTTGACGCCGAAGACGAGCGGGGTCATCGTCAAGAGGATGAGCACGATGCTCGGGACGTCGATACGACCCGGATCGGGGTCCTTGGACTCGGGGATGAGGAACGGCGCGAGCACCACGAGGGGCAACAGCACCGGCACCGCCAGCAGGAACACCGCTCCCCAGGCGAAGTGCTCGAGGATGACACCACCGACGATCGGGCCGAGCGCGCTGCCGGCGGCGAACCCGCTCGCCCACACGGCGATCGCGAACCGTCGCTGGTCGCGGTCGAGGAAGATGTTCCGCAGGAGCGAGAGCGTGGATGGCATCAGCATCGCGCCGAAGAACCCGAGGGCCGCCCGAGCCGCGATCAGGAGCTCCGCGCTGGGCGCGAAGGCGGCAGCGACGGAGACGACGCCGAAGCCGATCGAACCGATGAGGAGGAGCCGACGGCGACCGATCCGGTCTCCGAGGCTGCCCATCGACACGAGCAGGCCGGCGAGGACGAGCGGGTAGACGTCGACGATCCAGAGCAGCTGGGTTCCCGACGGCGTGAGTGCGCTCGAGATCGCGGGCAACGCGAAGTTCAGGACCGTGTTGTCCACCGACACCAGGAGCACGGGGAGCATGAGGACGGCGAGTGCGAACCAGGCTCGTCGGCCGGCGCGCGGGGCGAGGACGGCGGTGGGTTCGGTTGCGGTGGACACGATGACCTCTTTCGGAGCATGGAGAACGGCGCCGGTCGGGCGCCGCCCGCTCGACTATACCGTCCAGCCGGTATAGTATCAATCCGTCGACCCGATCAGCCGAATACGATGGAGCCATGGCGAAGCAGACCGCAGCCCGAGAACGCGTGCTCGACGCCTTCGCCGACCTGCTCATCGAGCAGGGCGAGCGCGCAGCCACCCTCGACGCCGTCGCCGCTGCGGCCGGCGTCTCCAAAGGCGGGCTCCTCTACCACTTCGGCAGCAAGGACGCCCTCGTCGACGGGCTCATCGCCCGCCTCCAGGAGCTCAGCGAGGCCGATACCGCTCGGATGCTCGAGGCCCCCGAGGGTGTCGTCGCGTACTTCGTGCGGACCTCCGTCGACTGTGGCACCCCGTTCGACCGGACGATCATCGCCGTCGCGCGGCTGGCGCAGGGACAGCACGCGCAGGCGAGCGAGGCGATGGCCGACATCCGGCGGAGCTGGCTGCGCACCGTGGAGGACGCCGTCGGCGATCCCGACACCGCCCGCGCGATCGTGCTGATGTCGGACGGCCTCTACGCCAACACGGCACAACTCGGTATGGGGGTCAGCGACCCCGACGAGGGCAGCGACGAATCGATCGAACGGCTACTGGCCGTGATCGCGCGACTCCTGCCCGCATCCTCCCGCTGACCGTCCGCAGACGACGACGCCCCACCCCGGTGCCGACCGGGGTGGGGCGTTCGTCCGTGGGTGGCTACTGCTCGGTGATGTCGATCTCGCGCAGGAGCGTCGCGTCGATCGTCTCGCGGATGACCTCGAGCACGTCGTCTGCGACGGGTGAGTCGACCGTCAGCACGCTGAGCGCCGGGCCACCGGCCTCGTGACGGGCGATCTGCATGCCGGCGATGTTGATGCCGGCCTCGCCGAACCGCTGGCCGTAGATGGCCACGATGCCCGGACGGTCCGTGTAGACCATGACGATGTGGTGCTTGGCGAACGGGACCTCGACGTCGTACCCGTTGATCTCGACGATCTTCTCGATCTGCTTCGTCCCGGTCAGGGTGCCGGAGACGGAGATCTGCGATCCGTCACTCAGGGCACCGCGGAGCGTGATGACGTTCCGGTACTCCTCGCTCACCTCGTCGGTGATCAGTCGGGCGACGACGCCGCGCTGCTCGGCCAGCAGGGGCGCGTTCACGTAGGACACCGTCTCGCTGACGATGTTCGTGAAGATCCCCTTGAGGGCGGCGAGCTTGAGGACGCTGACGTCGTAGCCGCTGAGCTCGCCGTGCACCTCGACGTCGACGCTGGTCAGTGACGAGGTCGACAGCGATGCGAACACCTGTCCGAGCTTCTCCACGAGGGGGATGCCGGGACGGACGTACGGGTCGATGACGCCACCCGCGACGTTGACCGCGTCCGGGACGAGTTCGCCACCGAGGGCGAGCCGCACCGACTTGGCGACCGAGACGCCGGCCTTCTCCTGCGCTTCGTCCGTCGAAGCGCCGAGGTGCGGCGTGACGATGACGTTCTCGAGGCCGAGCAGCTTCGTGTCCGTGGGCGGCTCGGTGACGAAGACGTCGAGACCGGCACCGGCGATGATGTCGTTCGAGAGCGCCTCGTAGAGCGCGTCCTCGTCGATCAGTCCGCCGCGGGCGACGTTCACCACGTAGGCCGTCGGCTTCATGAGCGCGAACTGCGGGCCGGCGATCATGCCCGTCGTCTCCGGCGTCTTCGGCATGTGGATCGTGATGAAGTCGGACTGCGCGAGCAGTTCGTCCAGCGTGACCAGCTGCACGCCGAGCTGCTGGGCACGAGCGGACGTGACGTAGGGGTCGTAGGCGATGACGTTCGTGCCGAACGCCTGGAGCCGGGCGGTGATCAGCGCACCGATCCGACCGAGACCGATGATGCCGATCGTCTTCTCGTAGAGCTCGGTACCGGTGTACTTGGAGCGCTTCCACTGGCCCTGGGCGAGGGCCGCGTGGGCCGCCGGAATGTGGCGTGCGAGGCTGAGGATGTGACCCACGGTGAGTTCGGCCGCGGAGATGATGTTCGACGTCGGCGCGTTGACGACCATCACACCGGCAGTCGTCGCCGCCTTGATGTCGACGTTGTCGAGACCGACGCCGGCGCGGGCGATGACCTTGAGACGGGTCGCTGCCTGAATCGCCTCCTCGTCCACCTTGGTGGCGGATCGCACGAGGATCGCGTCCGCATCGGCGATGGCGTCGAGCAGCGCAGGGCGGTCCGTCCCGTCGACGGAGCGCACCTCGAAGTCGGGCCCGAGGGCGTCGACGGTGGCTGGTGAGAGTTCTTCGGCGATCAGTACGACCGGTTTCGACACGGAACGGTTCCTTCGCAGTAGCAGTGGGGTGGGCAGCGCGTCGGTGTCCGGCGGCCGTCGCAAGCCTATCGGAGGCGCACTCCGCGGTTCGTCGTGTGACGCCGCCGCCGGTGGCTCAGGCGGAGAGGTCGATGAGCTGCTGGGCGCCGAACATCGCGAGGATGGACAGTGAGACGGCCGCGACCACGCAAAGCGCGACGAGGTATCTGACCGCCTGCTCCCCCAGTGAGCGCCCGCGACCCGTCCGGTACGCGATCGCGAAGGCCACGATCGGCAGGAGGAGGCCGCCGATGAGGACCACCCAGCCGAGCGGGAGGACCGGAACGCCGAGGCCGTCCGCCGTTCCGAGGATGCCGACGAGGTTGCCGACACCTTCGAAGACGTCGTAGGCGAAGAACAGGCCGAACAGCACGGCGATGCACCAGCTGAGCCAGGAGGGGCGAGGGGCGGTGGGCTGTGGGGCGGTGTCCGCACGGGTCGAGGGCATCGCGATCACACTCCTCGGAGGAACGGCCAGGGCAGGATGAGCAGGACGCCGAGGAGGAGCATGGCGATCCGGACGAGCGGCTTGCCGCCACGTGTCAGCCAGAGGGTCGCGGCCATCCAGACCGGTCCGGCGGCGACGGCCAATCCCTGCCCGAGGTCGAACATGAAGCGGCCGACCGCGTCGCTCGGGGGTGCGGCGTCCGGTCGGAACGCCGAGATGAGCCAACCGACGCTGTAGAGCAGGAACACACCGCCGAAGATCCCGAGGGTCACGAGCATGACCGAGCTCATCTGCTCGCGCTCAGCGACGACCGGCCCGGCCGACGTCCGGTCGGCTGCAGCCACCTCGTCCGGCTCGGACCGTGTCTCGGCCTCCACGGGGGTCGCCGACGCGGGGGCGGGCGTGGCCGGCTTGTCGAGCCGTGCGGATGCAGCAGGTGTCTCGAGCGTCTGGCCCGAGGGCGCTGCCGTTCGGCGCCGTTCACCTGACGCTGAGGGGTCGAGCGTCGGATCGTCGTCTCCGGCCCAGCTCAGCGCGTCGTCGTCCCGCTGCTCCGTCATGCCGTCAGCCTATCGTCGCCGAAGCATCCTCAGGTGCGGTGACCGGCGCACGACGGAGCACAATGGCACGGTGAACCCGTTCTCCATCCTGCAGTCCGTCCTGACGATCGTCCTCGCGCTCGTGTTCATCGGGATGGGGGCGCTCCACTTCCTCCCCGGCCCGGCGAGGACCATGGCCGCGATGATCCCCGACCGCCTTCGCGGCACCACCGTCACCCCGCGGGTGCTCGTCGTCTTCACCGGCGTCTGCGAGATCGCCGGCGGTCTCGGCCTGCTGATCCCGCCGACGAGGATCGCGGCCGTCTACTGCCTGGTCGTGTTCCTCGTCGCCGTCTTCCCGGCCAACGCCGCCGCCGCCCGACAGCCCGCCCGGTTCGGTCGCCTCGCGGTCCCGCTCGTGCCGCGGCTGATCGGTCAGCTCGTGCTGATCGCCGCGCTCGTCGCCGTGGCGCTCTGACGACCAGGACCGATCACGCTCCAGCCGGCCGACGACCGGCGACCGTCACACCGCGACGGCGGCGCGGCGGACCGCTGCGACGGCTCGGGCGACCGTCGTCGCGTCGGTGATGTCGTAGCTCGGAGATCCGCCGCCCGGACCCGTCTCCGTGACTCGCCCGGCCCGGCGTCGGGCGGAGAGGTGCACCGCGTCGACACCGGCTCTGGCGAGCGTCGGGATCGCGTCGATCGTCACTCCCCCGCCGGCCATGATCTCCATCGAGCCGTCACCGTTCGACGCCATGGCCGCGAGCTTCTCTGCGCCGTCGATGCTCGCGCGCGCGCCACCCGACGTCAACAGACGGTCCACCCCGGCGGCGCGGAGCTCGTCTGCGGCGCGGACCGGGTCGAGCGTCGCGTCGACGGCACGGTGGAAGGTCACGGCCAGCGAACCGGCGGCCTGTCGCAGTTGCGCCAGCGCCTCCGTGTCGATCGTGCGATCGGCCCGGAGGGCGCCGACGACGATCCCTGCGGCACCCGCCGCCTCCAGCGCGAGGATGTCGCCCGACATGACCTCGATCTCGGCCGGCGTGTAGACGAAACCGCCCTCACGAGGCCGGACCAGGACGTGGACGAAATCACCGAGCCCGGCCTCGTCCGCCGCACGGACCGCGGCCATGACGAGGCCGATGGACGGGGTGAGTCCGCCCGACCCGAGGGCCTGGCAGAGTTCGACCCGCTGTGCACCCTCACGGATGGCGATGCGGACCCCCTCGAGGTCCTGGACGGCGATCTCGACGGCGATTGGCGACTGGGAGCTCATTCGGACCATTGTTCCAGGGTTCCCCTCGGTGGCACGTCGCGCACGCCGACGCGCTACTTGTCCGTGCCCTGCGAAACCGAACCCTGCAGCTGACGCTGGAAGATCAGATACACGATGAGCACGGGGACGACGGTGATGACGGAGGCCGCGAAGAGCGCGCCGAAGTCGACCGAATACCCAGCCTGCGCCGCGAACGACGCCATCCCCTGCGTGAGGACGTAGTTCTGCGGGTTCGAGTTGAGTGCCACCGGAAGGAGGAACTGGTTCCACAGGCCGACGAAGTTGAGGATCGCGACGGTCGCGAGCCCCGGGCGGGCCATCGGGAGCATCACCTGGAAGAACGTCCTCCACTCCCCGGCCCCGTCGATTGCCGCAGCCTCGGCGATGGAGACCGGCAGCGACTTGAAGAAGGAGAAGAGGAAGAACACGGTGAACGGAAAGGCGAACGCCGCATAGGTCAGGATGAGCCCCGGAAGTGAGTTCAACAGTCCGAGGCTCTGCAGCACGAAGAACAACGGCACGATCGCGAGGAACACCGGGAAGGTGAGACCCGCGAGCATGAGGTAGTAGATCGCTCGGCTGCCGAAGAACCGGAACCGGGCCAACACGTACGCGCACATCGAACCGAACAGCATGGTCACGATGAGCGCGCCGAACACCACCACGATCGAGTTGAGGAAGAAGCTCCCGATGCCGGCGGTCGTCCACGCGTTCACGTAGTTGTCGAAGTTCCAGTTCGACGGCAGGGAGAACGGCGAGGCGAAGATCTCCGAGCTGGTCTTGAACGACGACATGACGGTCCAGAGCAGCGGCACCACCACCACGATGGACCAGATGATCAGCACCGTGTGGGATGCCGTCCCGACGACGCGGTCGCCCGTGGTCGGTTTGCGGCTGGCCGGTGTGCGCGTACCGGGCTTCCCGACGACCGCCGGGTTCGCGGTCGTCGCCGTGGTCTGGACGGTCATTCCGCCACCCCTTCATCGTTGCCGCCGGTGAGCCGGCTGACCAGGAAGACGACGCCGGCGAACATCAGGGTGACGAGCGCGAGCACGACCCCCATGGCGCAGGCGTAGCCGAACTGGCCCTTGGTGAACGCCGTCGTGAACAGCTGCTGCGACATCACGAGCGTGGTGTTCGACGGGCCGCCGCCCGGGTTCAACGCGGCCATGTACACGAACGCGTCGAGGGCGAGGATGCCCATGTAGATGTACGCGGTCTGGATGTTGTCCCGGATCAACGGGATCGTGATCGTGAGCGCGGTCCGCAAGCGACCCGCGCCGTCGATCCGTGCCGCCTCGTACACCTCGGCCGGCACACCCTTGATCGCCGCGATGAAGAGCACCGTGTAGAACCCGATGAGTCCCCAGACGATGACGAACATGGTGGCGATCATCGCCGTGTCCGGTGAACCGAGCCAGGCGAACGAGGCGAACTGGTCGAGACCGATGCCGGTCAGGAAGCCGTTCAGCAGCCCGGACGACGGGTCGTAGATCTGCTTCCAGATAAGGCCGATGACGATGGCCGGCACGACGTACGGGAAGAAGGTGATCACGCGGTACACGCTGGAGTTGCGCAAGCCGCGGATCGGTCCGTTGCTCGGTCCGCCGATCGTGATGAGGGAGGCGAAGAGGAACGCGATCCCGAGGGTCACGAGCGGCAGGACGATCGCGAGCGCGACGCTGTTGCCCATGGACTGGAGGAAGGTCTGGTCCTGGAAGAGCTTCGTGTAGTTCGACAACCCGACGAAGTCCATGCCCGGGGAGAACCCGGACCAGTTCGTCAACGAGTAGTACGCCGCTTGCGCGAACGGTGAGACCACGAAGACGACGTACCCCACCACCGGCACGATCAGGAAGACCAGGAAGAACGAGACCCGGTCGAACGTGAAGTCCCGGCGGCGCAGCCGCCGGGCGGCGGGAGGGGTGGCCCCTCCCACCTTCCCGATCGGCGTGCCGACCGCCGTCATTTGACGGTGACCTTGTCCACGGAGTCGTCGTTGCGGACCTTGTCGGAGATGTCCTGCATGCCCTTGGTGAGCGTGGCGACATCGGAGCCACCCTGCAGGAACGTGTTCCACAGCACGAGGAGATCCGTGTTGAGGCCGTACAGGTCGATGAAGTTCCACGAGAACACGTCGGTCCCGGCGTCGCCCAGCATCTTGACCTGCGACACGAGCGCCGTCGAACCGAAGCCGTCCTCCGGGATCGTGTCCTTCACGATGGTGGACGAGAAGGTCGTCTTCGCGAAGTTGACTGCGGCGTCGTTCGACAGCATGGCCCGCAGGAACTCCTTGCCGCCGCCGACGTTCTTGCCCTGCGACGGGACGATGAACCCTTCACCGGCGGTGCTGTGCAGCGCCGAGTACGGCAGAGCGGAGTCGGCGGAGACCGTCGGCTCGGGCGCGCCGGTCATCTTGAAACCGTCCTTCGTCTGGGTCTTCATCTCGTTCTCGATCCAGCCACCCGAGGGGTAGAGGATGAAGTCCTCGGAGTTGCTCCATTGCGCCTGCGCAGCGGTGAACTGCGTTCCGGCGCCACCGGGCTTGACGTACCCGGCGTCGATGATCGCTTTGAGTCCCTTGAGCACGTCCTGGACGGCCGGCTTCGACCAGCAGTCCGCCTCGAGGTTCTCGAGCGCCAGACGAACCTCGTCGCCACCCTCCTTGATCGCCGAGGCGATGGCCATCGTCAGGTAGTAGGTGGCCGCCTCGGTGCCCCAACCGAACAGGTACTTGCCCTGCTCCTTGGCCTTCGCACCGAGGTCGAGGGCCTCAGCCCACGTCTTCGGCGGGGTCCAGCCGTTGGCCTCGAAGAGCGCCGCGGAGTACCAGACCGCGTAGACGGTCAGCACGTAGTTCAGCTGGACGAACTTGCCGTCGAAGGTGCCCGGCTCGACGACGCCCGGGTAGAGGGTGTCCTTGATGACCTTGCCCTCGTAGTTCTTCGCCTCGATGACGTCCGTCAGGTCGGCGAGCTGCTCGCGGATGGTGTTGATGCCGATGAGGCCCGCACCGCTGTTGTCGATGACGTCCGGCGGGTTGCCGGCCACGAACCGCGGCTGGAGGGTCTGGGCGATGTTCGTCGCTGCGGTGACCTTGACGGTCGATCCCTTCTGCTGCTTCTCGACGAGCTTGCCGGCGAACTCGGTGTACTCGATGCCGTAGCCACCCTTGAAGATGACGGCGTCGACCGTCGAGTTGGCTGCCATGCCGAACGGGTTGTCGGCCGAGACCGGTCCGCCGGTGGTGGTCGCGCCGCCTCCACCGCCGACACAGGACGCGAGCGTCCCGCCGAGCGGGAGGAGGATCGCGGTAGCGAGTGCCCCTCGGAGGAAATCGCGGCGTTGGAGCGTTGCTGGCTGCTTGTCCATCGGTCTACCTTCCAGTGATTCGTGTCTTGCCCGGGTGTGGTGCTGTCGGGGTGGTGCGGTCGGGTGTGTGGTGCTGGTGCTGCGACGCCTGGGGCTCAGGCGTCACGTCGGATCCGGCCTCGGTAGCGGTCCTCGAGCACACCGTTGTGCTCGTCGCCGCCCGGGATGTTGGCCGAGATGTAGAGCGGTGGGGTCTCGCCGGTCGCCGCGATCCTGGCCGCGACGCCGATGGTGAGGAGCTGCGCGAGGTACGCGGCCGTGATCGAGGAGACCGCGCCGACGGGGACGCCGTCCTGGACCTCGATGGTCGCGTCGCCGAAGGGGGCGCGGTTGTCGAGGACGACGTCGGCGACCTCGGAGAGCCGGAGGCCGCTCGGGTGCTTCGGCTCGACCCGGGAGGTGTGCTCGAGCGAGGTGACGGCGATGACGGAGTGTCCGTGCTCCTTCGCGAGCAGCGCGAGCCCCACGATCGACCCGTTGACACCCGAGTTCGAGGCGATGATGAACACGTCGCCCGGCCCGACCGGGGAGATCGCGAACAGTTCCGCCGCGACGTCACCGCTACGCTCCAACGCGGCACCGCCCAGATCGTCCACCGACCGTCCGCCGCGAAGGACGACGTCGCGCAGGGCGATCTTGTTCGTGGGGATCAGCCCGCCGGCACGACCGGCGATCTCCATCGCGAAGGCCTCGGAGTGGCCGGTCCCGAACGCCTGGATGACCGCGCCCTGGTCGAGCGCCGTGACCAGGAGATCGATCGCAGGGTCGAGCTCGCCGGACCGCGCCGCCCGGGTGATGTCGGCCAGGCGGGAGGTGACCTCCTCGGTGTAGCGGTCGAGGTGATCCGTCCAGCTCGTGGTGGATGCGGTGCTCATGCGGTTCCTCTCAGACGCCAACGGGCGACGGGGTCTCGGAGAGGGCTCCCGCCCTCGTCGGTCGGCGGTGCGGGGCGACGGCGAGTGCGGAGGCCGCCAGGCGCTTGGTCGTGCGTTCGAAGTTCTGCTGGGCGACGAAGAGGTAGAGGAGGTCGAGGACGAACAGCTGGCCGTGCTTGGCGGAGAGGTCGTCCGGCTGGAGGAACCGTTCGTGGGCCGAGGTGATGATGGCCAGGGTCGACTCGGCGACGAGCGGGGAGTCCGGGTTGTTGCTGATCGCCACGGTGAGCGCGCCGGAGCGGCCGGCCTGGCGGAGCATCTGGATGGTCTCCTCGGTGCGGCCGGTGTTGCTGATGCCCAGGGCGACGGTGTCTGGTCCCTGGATCGCCGCGCTCGTGAGGCCGGCGTGCACCTCGGACCAGGCGTGCGTACTGATGCCGATCCGGTAGAGCCTCGCCTGCATCTCGTCGGCGAGCATCGCACTCCCGCCGACTCCGTAGATGTCGACGTTCCGGCTCCGCGCGATCGCTCCCGCGATCTCGAGCATGACGTCGAGGTCGATCACCTCGGCGGTCTCTCGGAGCGTCCGCGTGTGCGCGTTGAGCAGCGTGCTCAGGACGTCCGGCGCCGAGTCGTCGGGACCGAAGGCCCGCCCGATGTCGGTGCGCCACGAGTCACGGGCCGTGCTGCGTCCGAAGTCCTTCGCGAGGTCGACCCGGAACGGCGCGTAGCCCGTGTACCCGATGATGCGGCAGAAGCGGGTGATCGTGGCCGCGGAGACACCGGAATCGGCGGCGAGTTCACCGATCGTGAGGGTGAGGGGGGCGTCGGGCTTCTCCAGGAGGTAGTCCGCGATCCGCAGCATGACCCCGGACATCTCCGGCATCCGCGACCGAATCCGGTTGGTCACGCCGGTGGCGTGCTCGACCGGTGGGTCGGTGCGGACGGAAACAGTCATGGAAATTCCTTTTCTCCTTCATTGGAGGGACGCGAAACTGATTCTTACAGTACGTTGTGGCCCACGGCAACATGTTTCGAGATGATGACGATGATGAAAACAACACTGGCGGTCGATGCCGGCGGCACCTCGTCCCGCGCGGCGCTCGTCGACGCCTCGGCGCGGCGACTCGGCTCCGGCCGCGCGGGCGGCGGGAATCCGACCTCATCGGGCGTCGACGCCGCTGCAACGCAGATCGCCCTCGCCGCGCGTGCCGCGCTCGACCAGGCCGGGAACACGCCCGGCGGCCCGGCCGTCGCAGCGGGGTCACCCGTGGTGATCACGCAGGCGGGACTGGTCTCCGACGCCTACCGGCGCGCCCTCGATGCACACCTCCGTCCGCTCGGACTCGGACCGGTCGTGATCGAGCCGGACCTGCTGGGGATGTACGGATCGGGCTCGGCGTCACCCGACGGCATCGTGCTCGTCGCGGGAACCGGGAGCGTCGCCGGCCGGATCAGGGACCGCCGGGTCGTCCGCGAGGTCGGTGGCGCCGGATGGCTCCTCGGTGACGGCGGTTCCGGGTTCTGGATCGCCCGTCGGGTGGTCCGCGCGGTCGCCGCCGACCTGGACGACATCGGTCCGAGAACTGCGCTCACCCCGTTGCTCTGTCAGATGATCGGCACCACACCGGAGACGACGTCCGACCAGGCGCACCGTCGCCGATCGTCGGCGCTCGACGCACTCATCCGGTCCGTGAACGACGGTCCGCCCATCGCCATCGCGCGCCTCGCGCCACTCGCCTTCCTGGCCATTGACGACGAGGTCGCGCTGGCGATCCTCGACGCCGCGGTGGACCGGTTGGCGCTCCTCGTGGAGCGCGTCACGGGTCTGGATTCGGACGACCGCGACGCCACGCTCGTCGTCGGAGGGAGCGTGCTCGTGAACGGCCTGCTCCCGGCCGTCTGTTCGGCCAGGGAGCGGCTGTCGGCCGCGGCCGCGGGAGCCCGACTCGTCCCGGTCGCCGACGGCCTCGTCGGTGCCGCGGCGCTCGGCCTCAGGATGCTCGGCGAGGATGTCGACGACGCGACGCTGGGCCGGCTGCGGCGCGACCTGGCGGCAGGTGCGACCCGATGACGCCGCGGCGCATCGCCGTCATCGGCACCGGTGCCATGGGGCAGGCGCACGTCCGCGCCATCGCCGGACTCGGCGCAGCGGACCGGATCGCGTACCTGTGCTCGGCGCGCTCGCCGAGACCGATGCCGGAGGCACCACGTGCGCGGCTGACGACCTCCGTGGACGAGGTGCTGCACGACGCCTCGGTCGGCATCGTCGTGATCTGCACGCCGACCGACACCCACCGGGACCTCGCGGTCGGCGCGCTCGGAGCCGGCAAGCACGTGCTGCTGGAGAAACCCATCGCCCTCGAGCTCGCCGACGCCCACGCGATCCTCCGTGCCGCCGAGGACGCCCGACGCATCCTCATGGTCGCGCACGTCGTCAGGTTCTTCGGCGGGTACGAGGCGATCGACGACGCCGTGCGCGCCGGCGCCGTCGGCACGCCGCTCGCGGTCACGGCCGAACGGTTGAGCGCCCCCGCTCCCCCGTCCCCGTGGTGGCAGGACGAGCGGCGCTCCGGTGGCCCGTTGGTGGACTTCGCGATCCACGACTTCGACCAGCTGAACCGGCTCCTCGGCGCGCCGCGGGCCGTCTCGAGCCGCCGGACCGGCGCAGGCAGACCGATCGAGACGACCGTCGACTACGCCGAGGGCGGCATCGGGCGCGTTCTGACGTCGATGGAGCTCCCGCCGGCCTTCGGGTTCAGCTCGGCCATCGAAGTGCTCGGCAGCACCGGCCTCCTCGCGCACCGCTTCGTCGGCGCGTCCCCGACGCATCGCGCGCCCCTCTCGATCGAGGCGCTCGGCTCCGCGACGCCCAGTCGGCCGTACGAGCTCGACGAGACCGACCCCTATCAGCGACAGATGGCCGCGTTCCTCGACTGCGTCGAGCGAGACGTCGAACCGGTGCGGGTGACCGGTCCGAGCGCAATCGCGGCGCTCACCGTCGCTCTCGCGGCGAAGACCTCATTGGATACCGGGACACCGGTGCAGCTCGTCGAGGCCGGCGGCAACTGAACCGATCGCGGGATGGCGTTCGGGTGGTGCCGCCGGCACCGTCCCATTCGGCCAGACATCCGACCTTTCGTGTTAGCCTGCCCGCATCACCGTGAACCCGCTCGACGATCGAAAGGCCGCTGTGACCGAGACCACCACCCCCAGACCCGACGCCGCCTGGTTCGACGAGGCGAGATTCGGACTCTTCCTGCACTGGGGCCTGTACGCGCTCCCCGCCCGGCACGAATGGGTACAGACGCGGGAACACCAGTCCGCCGCGCACTACGAGCGCTACCGCGAGCACTTCGACCCTGACCGGTTCGACCCGCACGCCTGGGCCAGGCAGGCGAAGGCCGCCGGCTTCCGATACGCCGTCCTCACGACGAAGCACCACGACGGCTTCTGCCTCTGGGACTCGGCGCTCACCGACTTCACCTCGATGAACACGCCGGCCGGCCGTGACCTCGTGGCCGAGTTCGTGGAGGCCTTCCGCGCCGAGGGGCTGCGGATCGGTTTCTACCACTCGCTGATCGACTGGCATCACCCCGACTTCACCGTCGATGGGATCCACCCGCTGCGCAACGACACTGAGGCGCTCGTCGCCAACGCGGACCGCGAGTGGGACCGCTACCGCGACTACCTCCACGGTCAGGTGCGCGAACTCCTCACCGGGTACGGCACGGTCGACTACCTGTTCTTCGACTTCAGTTACTCGCAGGGCATCGAGGGGCTGCCGGGCAAGGGTGCGGCGGACTGGGGATCCGAGGAACTCGTCTCGATGATCCGCGAGCTGCAGCCGGACATCCTCATCAACGACCGACTGGAGCTCCCGGGCGACATCACGACGCCGGAGCAGTACCAACCCGTCGAGACACCGGTCGACGCGGACGGCGGACCGCTCCGCTGGGAGGCCTGCCAGACGTTGAACGGGAGCTGGGGGTACGACCGGGACAACCTCGACTACAAGTCACCGGAACTCCTCCTGCGGATGCTCATCGACTCCGTGTCGAAGAACGGCAACATGCTCCTGAACATCGGACCGACGGCCCGCGGGACGATCGATCCTCGGGCCGTCGAACGCCTGGAGGTGCTGGCCGACTGGTTCGCGCTGCATGAACGTGCGATCCGTGGGTGCGGTCCGTCCGAGTTCGCGAGCCCGTCTGATGTCCGGTACACCCAGCGCGGCGACCGCCTCTACGTGCACGTCTTCGCCTGGCCGTTCGTGCATCTGCACCTGCCGGGACTCGGCGGCAGGGTGCGCTACGCGCAACTCCTGTCGGACGGCTCCGAGGTCCCGTTCCAGGTGCATCGACCGGAGCACGACCTACCGAATCAGCACACCCAGCCGAAGGGGCTCGGTCCTGACACGGTGACGCTGCATCTGCCGATCGGCGAACCCGCCACGCCGATCCCCGTCATCGAGATCTTCCTCGAACCACGCGACGGCGAGCAGCTGCCTGGCTGAACCTCCGATGACGACGGAACGCCCGCCCCGTGATCACGGGGCGGGCGTTCTGATCGATGCCGTCGGACGGCCGATCCTACTGACTAGCGGGCGACGCTGCCGTCGACGTAGTCGTCGTCGTTCGAGGCGTTCCACGCGAAGAGCTTCCGGAGCTCGCGGCCGGTGGCCTCGATCGGGTGGTCCTCACCCTTCTTGCGCAGCTCGAGGAACTCGGGCGCGCCGGCGTCCTGGTCCTCGATGAAGCGCTTCGCGAAGGTGCCGTCCTGGATGTCCTTGAGGACCGCCTGCATGTTGGTCTTGACACTCGGGTCGATGACCCGCGGGCCGGAGACGTAGTCGCCGTACTCGGCCGTGTCGGAGACGCTCCAACGCTGCTTCGCGATGCCACCCTCCCAGATGAGGTCCACGATGAGCTTCAGCTCGTGGAGCACCTCGAAGTACGCGATCTGCGGCTGGTAGCCGGCCTCGGTCAGGGTCTCGAAGCCGTACTGGATCAGCTGCGAGACACCACCGCAGAGGACGGCCTGCTCGCCGAACAGGTCGGTCTCGGTCTCCTCGGTGAAGGTGGTCTTGATGCCGCCGGCACGCAGGCCGCCGATCGCCTTGGCGTACGACCAGGCGAGCGCCCAGGCGCTGCCGGTCTCGTCCTTCTCGACGGCGACGATGACGGGGACGCCACGGCCGGCCTCGTACTCGCGACGCACGGTGTGACCCGGGCCCTTCGGGGCGACCATGAAGATGTCGACGCCTTCAGGAGCCTCGATGTATCCGAAGCGGATGTTGAAGCCGTGGCCGAAGACGAGGGCCTTGCCCGGTGCGAGCTGGTCCTTGATCGACTCGGCGAAGATCGTGCGCTGGAACTGGTCCGGCGCGAGGATCACGATGACGTCGGCCCATGCGGAGGCATCGGCCACGTTCTTGACGGTGAAGCCCTGCTCCTCAGCCTTGGCGACCGACTTGGAGCCGTCCTTCAGGCCGACGACGACCTCGACACCGGAGTCGCGAAGGTTGAGCGCGTGTGCGTGCCCCTGCGAGCCGTAGCCGATCACGGCAACCTTCTTGCCCTGGATGAGCGACAGGTCTGCGTCCTGGTCGTAGAAAATCTCAGTCACTGGTGGTTCTCTCCTTGGTTGTGGTTTCGCACGATGTCGCCGAGGCGACTAGTTCTTGAAGACGCGTTCGGTGATGGACTTGGACCCGCGCCCGATGGCGAGGAGGCCCGACTGGGCGATCTCCTTGATGCCGTAGGGCTCGAGCACCTTGAGGAAGGCCGTCGTCTTCCCCGAGTCACCCGTGACCTCGATGACGAGCGCATCCGTGGCCACGTCGACGACGCGGGCGCGGAACAGGTTGACGGCCTCGAGCACCTGGGAACGGGTGGAGTTGTCGACACGGACCTTGATGAGCAGGTGCTCGCGCTGGACCGACTGCGCCGGATCGAGTTCCACGATCTTGATGACGTTGATGAGCTTGTTCAGCTGCTTCGTCACCTGTTCGAGCGGGAGCTCCTCGACGTCGACGACGACCGTGATCCTGGACAGACCCTCGATCTCGCTGTGGCCGACCGCGAGGCTCTCGATGTTGAAGCCCCGGCGGGCGAACAACCCGGCGACGCGGGTCAGCAGACCGGGCTTGTCCTCGACGAGGAGGCTCAGGACGTGGCTGCTCATGCTCAGGCCTCCTCATCGAACGACGGACTGTGATCCTTGGCGTACTGGACGTAGCTGTTGCTGACGCCCTGCGGCACCATCGGCCACACCATCGCGTCGGCACTCACGACGAAGTCGATCACGACCGGGCGGTCGTTGGTCTCGAGCGCGAGCTTGATGGCCGCGTCGACCTCCTCCTCCTTCGTCACGCGGATCGCGAGGCAGCCGTAGGCCTCCGCGAGCTTGACGAAATCGGGGATGCGGATGGTGTCGTGTCCGGTGTTGAGGTCGGTGTTGGAGTACCGGCCGTCGTAGAAGAGCGTCTGCCACTGGCGGACCATACCGAGCGAGGAGTTGTTGATGATCGCGACCTTGATCGGGATGTTGTTGATCGTGCAGGTCGCGAGTTCCTGGTTCGTCATCTGGAAGCAGCCGTCGCCGTCGATCGCCCACACGTGGCGGTCGGGCTGGGCCACCTTGGCGCCCATGGCGGCCGGGACCGAGTACCCCATGGTTCCGGCACCGCCGGAGTTCAGCCAGGAGTTCGGGCGCTCGTACTTGATGAACTGGGCGGCCCACATCTGGTGTTGCCCCACACCGGATGCGAACACGCCCTCCGGCCCGGTGAGCTCACCGATGCGCGAGATCACGTGCTGCGGAGCCAGCAGGCCGTCGGTGGGTGCGGCGTAACCGAGCGGGAACTCCTCGCGGAGGCCGTCGAGGTACGCCCACCACTCGGTGATGTCGGGCGTGACTTCTCGGGCCGCCGCCTCGAAGGCCGACTGCAGATCGACGATGACGTCCTTCGCGTCGCCGACGATCGGGACGTCGGCGATGCGGATCTTCGAGATCTCGGCGGGGTCGACGTCGACGTGGACGACCTTCGCGTTCGGTGCGAACAGCGACGCCTTCCCGGTCACGCGGTCATCGAAGCGGGCGCCGAGGGACACGAGCAGGTCGGACTCCTGCAGGGCGAGCACGGCGGGGACGGTGCCGTGCATGCCGGGCATGCCGAGGTGCTGCTGGTGGGAGTCCGGGAACGCTCCGCGGGCCATGAGGGTGGTGACGACCGGCGCGCCGACGGCTTCGGCCAGGGCGAGCAGTTCCTCCGAGGCCTTCGACCGGATGACGCCGCCACCGACGTAGAGGACGGGCTTCTTCGCGTTCACCAGTAGCTGTGCTGCTGCCTGGATCTGCTTGCCGTGCGCCTTCGTCACCGGACGGTAGCCCGGCAGGTCGATCTTCGGCGGCCAGATGAACGGTGCCTCGGCCTGCTGGGCGTCCTTGGTGATGTCGACGAGCACCGGACCGGGACGGCCCGTCCCGGCGATCTCGTACGCCGCCGCGATGGCGGCCGGAACGTCCTCCGGCGTCTTCACGAGGAAGGAGTGCTTCGTGATCGGCATGGTGATGCCGACGATGTCCGCCTCCTGGAACGCGTCCGTGCCCATGAGGGTCGAGAAGACCTGTCCGGTGATCGCGACCATGGGCACCGAGTCCATGTAGGCGTCGGCGATGGCCGTGACGAGGTTCGTCGCGCCAGGACCGGACGTCGCGATGCAGACGCCGATCCCGCCACCGGCCGCTGCGTAGCCCTCGGCCGCGTGCCCGGCGCCCTGCTCGTGCCGGACGAGGATGTGGCGGAGTTTCGTCGAGTCCATCAGCGGGTCGTACGTCGGCAGGATCGCTCCGCCGGGCAGACCGAAGATGTCGGTGACCCCGAGCAGCTCGAGCGATCGGACGATCGCCTGCGCTCCGGTCAGGATCTCCGGGGCAGCCGCAGCCGCCGGTGTTCTGGGGTGAGGCACGGGTTGGGACTCCGTGGGCATGATGATTCCTTCAGCGATGAGATGCACGAACGAGATGCTCGGTTACCCCGTGATCGCGCCCTCCGCTGCGGAGTGCACGAGACGAGAGTACTTTGCGAGAACGCCACGGGTATAGCGCGGGGGAAGAGGCGCCCAGCCTTCGCGGCGGGCTTCCAGCTCTGCGTCGTCGACGAGTAGGTCGAGCGAGCGGCCAGCGATATCGACCCGTATCAGATCACCATCGCGCACGAAGGCGATTGGACCTGCGTCCACCGCTTCGGGTGCTATGTGGCCGATGCACAGTCCGGTTGTGCCGCCTGAGAATCGACCGTCCGTCAAGAGTAGTACATCTTTGCCGAGCCCCGCGCCCTTGATGGCGGCCGTGATCGCGAGCATCTCGCGCATTCCCGGCCCACCCTTCGGGCCCTCGTAGCGGATGATGACGACGTCGCCCTTGTTGATCTTGCCCTCGGTGAGCGCGTCCATGGCACCGCGTTCACGTTCGAAGACCCGCGCGGGTCCTTCGAAGACCTCGGCGTCGAAGCCGGCGGTCTTGACGACGGCTCCCTCAGGGGCGAACGAGCCCTTGAGGATGGTGATGCCGCCGGTCGCGTGGATCGGGTTGTCCAGCGTGCGGATGACCGTGCCGTCGATCGGGTCCGGGTTGATGTCGGCGAGGTTCTCGGCGACCGTCTTGCCGGTGACCGTGAGGCAGTCGCCGTGCAGGAGTCCGGCGTCGAGCAGGGCCTTCATGACGACGGGGACGCCGCCGTGACGGTCGACGTCGTTCATGACGTACTGGCCGAACGGCTTGAGGTCGCCGATGTGCGGGACCTTGTCACCGATGCGGTTGAAGTCGTCGAGCGTGAGGTCGACCTCGGCCTCACGGGCGATCGCCAGCAGGTGCAGGACCACGTTCGTCGAGCCGCCGAAGGCCATCGCGACGGCGATGGCGTTCTCGAACGCCTCCTTGGTGAGGATGTCGCGGGCGGTGATGCCGAGACGGAGCATGTTGACGACGGCTTCACCCGAACGGTGAGCGAAGTAGTCGCGGCGGCGATCGGCCGAGGGCGGGGACGCCGAACCGGGAAGGCTCATCCCGAGCGCCTCGGCGACCGAGGCCATGGTGTTGGCCGTGTACATCCCGCCACAGGCGCCCTCGCCCGGGGCGATGGCGCACTCGATGCGCTTGAGGTCTTCTTCGCTCATGTTCCCGGCTTTGCAGGCCCCGACGGCCTCGAAGGAGTCGATGATCGTGACCTCCTTCTCCGTGCCGTCGGTGAGCTTGACCCACCCCGGAGCGATCGAGCCGGCGTAGAGGAACACCGAGGAGAGGTCGAGACGGGCGGCCGCCATGAGCATGCCCGGCAGCGACTTGTCGCAGCCCGCGAGCAGGACGGTGCCGTCCAGGCGCTCGGCCATGACGACGGTCTCGACGCTGTCGGCGATGACCTCTCGCGACACGAGCGAGAAGTGCATGCCCTCATGCCCCATCGAGATGCCGTCGGAGACGGAGATCGTGCCGAACTGGAGCGGGTACCCGCCACCGGAGTGGACGCCTTCCTTGGCGCCCTGGGCCAGCCGGTCGAGCGAGAGGTTGCAGGGCGTGATCTCGTTCCACGAGCTCGCGATGCCGATCTGGGGCTTGTCCCAGTCCTCGTCGCCCATGCCGACGGCGCGGAGCATGCCGCGCGAGGTGGTCGCCTCGATCCCGTCGGTGACGGCACGGCTGCGTGGTTTGATGTCGATCTCTGGCATTTTAAGAGTCTACGGCTTCCTTGTTGCTTCGATATTCCGCGAGCATGCCGAGGACTCGCGCTATCTCCGATGGTCCTTCAACCCGGAAATCCGCGGCGGTCACGCCGGTGCCGCTCTTCACCCCGAGGTCTCCCGGGCCGAGCGCACCGAACGCGTCCTCATCCGTGACGTCGTCGCCCGCATAGAACACGGCGTCTGCTTTGGTGTACCGCCGGAGGTGTTCGACGGCTTCGCCCTTGGTCGCGCTCCTGAGCGAGAACTCGAGGACGTTCTTGCCCTCGCGAACCGTCAGGGCGCCGAACTCGTCCTTGGTGTGGGCGAGTGCTTCGAGGTGGGCGATCCTGGAGTCTTCTTCACTGGCGAGCCTGGTGTGCAGGGCGAACCCTGCCGGCTTCCGCTCGATCCAGACATTATCGTAACCCCCGGCGACGTCCTGGAGGATCCGCTGCAGCGTCTCCCGCTGCTCGCGTTCCTCGTCGTCGAGGGCGAGCGCGTCGTCGGGGTTGTCGAGGCGGATCTCGACGCCGTGCGAGCCGGCGAACAGCGCGTGATCGGGCAGCTCCGCCACCGCCACGAGGCTGTCGATGGCGCGCCCGGACACGAGCGCGACCCGGGTGCCTGGCAGGTCCATGAGCGCGAGGACGGCTTTGCGTGCCGCCGGCAGGGCACGGGCCTGATCCGGGTCGTCGACCTCGGGCGCCAGGGTGCCGTCGAAGTCGAGGGCGACCAGGAGGCTCGGGACGTCGGCCAGGCGGCGCAACTCCGCGCGCAACCCGAGGGGAAGCCCTCCGAGGGTGTCGGTGGGCTCGTCGGTGGTGCTCATGACTGGGTGGTGCTCCCCTGCTCGGTGGTCGATGCCGTGTCGCGGACGCGGTGCAGCTCGTCGAGGAAGGACGCGGACCAGCGGGCGACGTCGTACTCCATCACGCGCTTACGCAACGCACGCATCCTCCGGCCGCGTTCCGCCTTCGTCATGTGGACCGCCTGCAGGATCGCGGACTTGAGTCCCTCGATGTCGTGCGGGTTGATCTTCAACGCCTGCTTCAGCTCGTCGGATGCCCCGGCGAACTCGCTCAACACGAGGACACCGTCGTTGTCGTAGCGTGCCGCGACGTACTCCTTGGCGACGAGGTTCATCCCGTCGCGCAGAGCCGTCACCAGCATGACGTCGGCGGCGAGGTAGAGGGCGGCCATCTCCTCGCGCGGGTACCCGTGGTGGAGGTACTGGATCGCGGTGTGGCCGATCGTACCGAAGTCGCCGTTGATCCGGCCCACCGTCTGCTCGATGTCGTCGCGCAGCTGGCGGTAGGTCTCGACCCGCTCACGGCTGGGGCTCGCGACCTGGACCAGCGTGACGTCCTCGACGGCGAGCTTGCCCTGCTCGAGGAGTTCGCCGAAGGCCTTCAGGCGGTGGCCGATGCCCTTCGTGTAGTCGAGCCGGTCGACGCCGAGCATGATCGTCTCCGGGTTGCCCAGCTCCTCACGGATCTGCTTGGCCCTCGCGATGATCTCCGGGCGCTGGGCGAGCGCCTGGTAGCCCTGGCTGTCGATCGAGATCGGGAAGTGCCTCGCGATGACCGTGCGGTACGGAGCGCCTCGCTTCGACGCGGCCGGCGCGGCGTCCGTCGTGACGGACACGAGCGCGGCGTCGAGCGGGACCTGGATCGCGGCACCCTTCGTCTCGTACCCGAACAGGCGGCGGACCGCCCGGGAGAAGTTCCCGGCGTCTGCCACGCGCTGGAACCCGATGACGTCCGCGCCGAGCAGTCCTTCGATGATCTGGCGGCGCCACGGGAGCTGGGAGTAGATCCCGTAGGCCGGGAACGGGATGTGGTTGAAGAACCCGATCGTGAGGTCGGGACGGAGCTCGCGGAGGATCTTCGGCACGAGCTGCAGCTGGTAGTCCTGCACCCACACGGTCGCTCCATCGGATGCTGCGGCCGCTGCGGCCTGGGCGAAGCGGCGGTTGACGGCCACGTAGGAGTCCCACCATTCGCGGTGGTAGCTCGGCGGCGCGATGACGTCGTGGTAGAGCGGCCAGATCGTGTCGTTCGAGAAGCCCTCGTAGTAGCGGGCGATCTCCTCCTCCGACAGCGGCACCGGGATGATCCACATGTCGTCGTTGTCGAACGGCTCGATCTCGAGGTCGGCCGACCCGGCCCACCCGATCCAGGCACCGTCCGCGCCGCGCATGACGGGTTCGAGGGCGGTGACGAGGCCGCCGGGAGAGGTCCTCCAGCTCTCGGCACCGTCTGCATCGACGACACGGTCGACCGGCAGTCGGTTGGAGACCACGATGAAGTCGAAGGTCGACGCTGATCCGCCGTCAGGCGCGGAATATCTGGTGATGATGACCCTCCCGGGTTGCTCGGGTTCGCCCTTCAGGCTAGCAGCGTTCCGCACGGCGAAACCGCGTGTTCAGACGGCGAGCATATGCTTGCGCTGATGATCCGCCATGGCATGAGCACCTCCTGCGTGTACCCCTCCGGCACCCGGCGCGCCTTCGAACTCGCCGCGGAAGCCGGCTACGACGGCGTCGAGGTCATGGTGACCGAGGACCGGATGACGCAGGACGCGGTCGCGCTCCGGTCGCTGGCTGACGAGACCGGCCTGGACATCCTCTCGATCCATGCGCCGGTGCTCACGAGGACGGCGTTCGTGTGGGGTCGGGACCACCGCACGAAGCTCCGTCGCTCCGCGGAACTCGCCGACGCCGTGGGCGCCTCGACGGTCGTCGTCCACCCGCCGTTCCGTTGGCAGCGACGGTACGCGGCGGCGTTCGTCGACCTCGTCGCGGAGCTCAGCGAGCAGTACGGTCTGGAGATCGCGGTCGAGAACATGGCGTGCTTCCGAAGCCGGGGGCTCCGCGTGCAGCCGTTCGCATTCGGATACGACCCCGGCCCACTCGCGTGTGCGGCGCTCACCCTCGACTTCTCGCACGCGGCTCTCGCCGGCGAGGACTCGCTGGAGATCGCCGCCCGTTACGGCGACCGGCTCCGCCACATCCACTTGTGCGACGGGACGTCCCCCTCGCCCCGCGCAGCCTTCCTCGACGAACACCTCCTGCCTGGTGACGGCGACCAGCCGGTCGCAGCGGTGCTCGAGCGGCTCCGGGCGGCGGAGTGGTCGGGCAGCATCGTCGCCGAGGTGCACCTTCCGAGCGGCGATGACGACGCCAGCCGGGTGGCGCAGCTCAGGGCGTCGCTCGCCTTCGCCAAACGCGCCTTCGCTAGCACAGGCGGGGCGTCGGATGAAAGCCCGGATGCGGGGGGCCTCCCCTACCGGCTAGCGTGAAGACATGCGCAAATACCTTTTCAACGGCAGCATGATCTCCGCGGTCTTCGGAGGCATTTCGGCTCTCCAGGCGACGCGCCAGGGTCCCCGCGACTGGAAGCTCATCCTGCTGTGGTTGAGCTGGGGCATCTCGCTCGCCCTCGCGATCAGCACGGTCCTCGACGAGAGCAAGCAGGCCGAGATCGGACGCTGACCCGGCGATACCACGGAGTCTCCGGAATGCCGTGAACCCCGGCGTCATCCGCGTGTCTCCGCGGCGTTCCGCGCTCGGTGACCGACAATACAAGCAGTCCTCCTCAAGGGACGATCCGCTTTCGATGAAGGGCCCGCCATGTTCGGTCGCCGACGCCACGCTGCACCTGTCTCCGCATCGAAGTTGACCGAGAAGCAGCTGTTCGACCTGGTGCACGCACGACTGGCGTCCGAACTCGGCGCGAACGGCGCCTGGGTGCTGTCGCGACGCACGCCGAGCTCCGGCGACGAGATCTTCCACGAGGTCTACGCGCAGCAGCTCGCCCATGAGATCGCCACTGACATCGACCTCGAACAGGCCGCCGTCACGGTCCGCGCCGAAGCTGCACCAGCACGCGGATGGCGACTCTGGTCGCGTCCACAGGAGCAGCTCGACACTGTCGAGGTCGACGACGCCGAACTGGGAGCGACCATCGAGCCCGCCTCACCGGTCGTCGAGCCGGTCGAGACGCTCGTACCGGCCGCTGCGGCGACCGAGCCGGTCGAAGCCGAGCACTCCCCCGCACAGGACGTCGACGAAGCGGAGCCGGTGGCCGAACCGACCCTCGTGGAGCGGACCCTGCTGGAACCGCAGCACTACCCGATCACCGTCTGGGCGGAACCCGAGTTCATCGACGCCAGCCTCGTCAACCCGATTCCAGCGCGGCGCAGCTCCGTCGCCTGAACCACCGCACCGTCACGAACGGCCGTCCACTCCGGTGGGCGGCCGTTTCGCCGTCGTGAGCCACGAGCGGGCATGACGCCTCATCGAACCCGAATCGATGAGGCGCCACGGCGACGGCGGGCACTGGTGCGCGCTGTCGCTGCGCCCCGGGCGGTGGGGTGACCACACGGAGGCCATTGTCGGCAACGGCAGGACCCGATCCCGCCAGGTCGCCGACCCTTCCAGGGTCTCATGGCATTGCGGCCCGACGCGCCGTTGACGCGAATCGGACGCGGGCTGGCGCGAAACGTTGCAAAATCGGTTCAGCTCACGTGATGAAGGCCGAAAACGACGACGGCCCCATCCGAAGATGGGGCCGTCTCTCTGTGGTGCACCCCCCCGGACTTGAACCGGGAACCCACTGATTAAGAGTCAGTTGCTCTGCCAATTGAGCTAGAGGTGCGTGGTTTCGGAGTGTTCCGAACCGAGATATGACACTATCACCGAACCCGCCCCGGTGCGAAATCGAGCCCGTCGGCGTGTCGCGGAAGCGGCCCCGCAGGCCTCTGCTCGTCCGAGGAATCGACCCGGCCGACCCTATCCTGGACTGGTGACCGACCACTCCCACGCATCCCCCGCAGACCTCGAACTCGCCCTCCGACTGGCCGATGCGGCGGACCGCATCGCCATGGACCGGTTCGAGGCTCGCGACCTCGAGATCTCGACCAAGCCGGACCGCTCGCACGTCACGGACGCCGACCTCGCCGTCGAACGAGCCATCCGCGGCATCCTCGAGAGCGAACGACCCGATGACGGGGTGTTCGGCGAGGAGTACGGTGCGCAAGGACCGACGGACCGCCAGTGGATCATCGACCCGATCGATGGCACGGCGAACTTCCTGCGGGGCGTCCCCAACTGGGCGACGCTCATCTCCCTCGCCGTCGACGGGGTGCCGGTCGTCGGCGTCGTCAGCGCACCGGCCATGCACGCCCGCTGGTGGGGCGCCATCGGGCACGGGGCATGGGGACTCCGGTTCGGCGAGGTCGAACCGCGCCGGCTCGCCGTCTCCGCGGTCGCAGACCTCGCCGACGCGTCGTTCAGCTTCCAGAGCATCGCACAGTGGGCCTCCGTGGGGCGTATCCCCCAGCTCCTGGCCCTGTGCGGCTCGCTCTGGCGCGATCGGGCCATCGGAGACATGTGGCCCTACATGCTGCTCGCCGAGGGCTCGATCGACGCCGTGGCGGAGTTCGGTGTCCAGGAGTACGACCTCGGCGCTCACGTGCCCATCGTCCTGGAGGCTGGGGGACGCTTCACCGACATCGACGGCGCCCGGTCCATCTCGACGCGGAGCTCCCTCGCGACGAACGGATACCTGCACGACGCCTTCCTCGCCGAGCTGCCGCCGGTCGGCTGACACGACGAGCGGGCACGGCGCAAGCCCGGAAAGCGCTCCGAAGGCGCATCGTACGCTGGGCGGATGGTACGACTCAGGCGTAGTGACGTCAGCGGGCAGGGCATCCGACGGGTCCGCTCCGGACGCGGCTTCAGCTATCGGCTGCCCGACGGTTCCCTCCTCGAGGACCAGGAGATCCGCGCCCGCATCGACGGCCTGGTGATCCCGCCCGCCTGGAACGAGGTGTGGATCACCCCCTACGCGAACGGGCACATCCAGGCGACCGGCATCGACACGGCCGGCCGACGCCAGTACCTCTACCACCCCTCGTGGCGCGAACGACAGGATCGGAACAAGTTCGACCGGGCTCTGGCCCTCGCGGAGGCCCTGCCGGCGGCACGAGGACGGGTCACCCGCGACCTCCGACTCGAAGGCTACCCGCTGGCTCGGGTCTCGGCCGGCGCGTTCCGCATGCTCGACACCGGGTCGCTGCGCGTCGGCGGGGAGCAGTACGCGGAGGCGAACGGGAGCCACGGCCTGTCGACCCTCGAAGGCGCCCATGCACGGGTCAGCGGCGACACCGTCGCCCTGAAGTTCCCGGCCAAGAGCGGACAGCCCTGGGAGTCGGACATCGTCGACGCCGACCTCGCCTCACTCATCCGTTCGTTGAAACGGCGTGGCCCGCACGCCCGGCTGCTCGCCTGGAAGGACGGCAACCGGTGGCGGCACCTCCAAGCGAGCCAGATCAACGACTACGTCCGGGCGCAGACCAACGGTGCGTTCACAGCGAAGGACTTCCGCACCCTCCACGGCACCGTCGCGGCGGCCGAGAGCCTCGCGAAGACCGGTCCGGTCCGGAGCAAGACCGCGCGGTCGAAGGCCGTCGCCCAGGCGATGCGGGACGCGGCAGCCGTCCTCGGCAACACCCCCGCGATCGCCAAGTCGAGTTACGTCGACCCGCGCGTCGTCGACCGTTACGCGCACGGTGAGACGATCCCGCCGGACGGCCGAGGATCCCCGGAACTGGCCCTCCGCGTCTTGCTCGTCGGGTCGAACGACGGGTCCTAGTCCTCGCCGTGGTCGTAGCTGCCGTCGCTGTCATGTGACAGTCGACCGCCAGCGAGGTGCCTCTCGACCTCCGATTCCGGGATGAGCTGCAGCCCGTGCCGCTACTCGGGTGTATGTCCCGGATGCCGTTCCTCGCCGAGCTCTTCGCGTCCGGCGAGCTCGTTTCGCACGAGCAACGTCTCGTCGAAGTTCCCACTCCGGTACGCCGCGCGCGCGACCATGTGCGCCGAGATGGGCGCCGTCAGACTCTGGAAGACGATGATGGCGATGGCGATCGTGATCGTCCCGACCGTGGGACTAGACACGGCTACGTCGACCATGATGGCGATGAGCCCGAGGATCTGCGGTTTCGTCGCCGCGTGCAGTCGGGAGAGGACGTCGGGGAAGCGCAGGAGACCGACCCCAGCGGCGAAGCACATGATCGCCCCGACGATGACGAGCGCGCCGGTGACGATGTCGCGGATGAGATCGACGGTCATGCGTCGTCCTGCTTCGACATGAACCGCGCGACGCTCACCGAACCGACGATCGCGAACATCGCGAGCGCCAGGAGGACCGGCAGACCATCGGTGTGCCGGTTGACGGCCATCTCCGCCCCGATCGCGCACATCACGGTCGCGACCAACACGTCCGACGCGATCACGCGATCGAGGAGGCTCGGTCCGCGGATGATGCGGTAGACCGCGGCGAAGGCCGCGGCGGCGAACAGCACGGACACGACGATGATGACGACGAGCATCACGCACCCCTTCCGGTCGAGACGTGGTCGTGGTCATGGCGGAGCGCGTCCGCCTCGGTGCGGGATCCGATGGCGAGGATGAGACGCCGCTCCGTTCCGAGGACCTCGGCGACGACCTGCTCGATGTCGTGGTCGTCGTGTACGTTCAGGGCGTGCAGGTAGAGCGTCGACGCGGTGCGGTCGAGGTCCACCACGATCGATCCGGGCACGATCGACACCGCTTCGGCCGTCCAACTCATGATGAGGTCGGACGAGGTCCGGAGCCGCACCGCGATGAGGGCGTTGCTCGACCGGAAGGACGGACGGAGGACGAGCCAGGTGATCTCGGCGCTCGCGCGGACGATGTCGACGAGCAGTCGGCCGAGGAACACCGCGGTCCACCAGACGTTGATGCGACCGCTCAGCTCGACGGCCGGGAGGTAGAACAGGAACGAGACCAGGAGGGCGACCCCGAGCCCGGTCACGAGCGTGAGGAGGTCGAACATGCCCCAGAGCAGGCACCAGAGCAGCACCAAGCCCGCCGTCAGGAGGGCCTGGCTGACGAACGCGCGACGACGTGACGGTTGCATTACTTCAGGTGCTCCGTTCCGTCGGGGAAGACCGCGGTGATGTAGTTGTCCGGGTCTTCGATGTTCTCGGCGGCCCGCGTCGCGAGGCCGAACAACGGCCCGGCGAACACGGTGAGCGCGAGGGTCAGGGCGACCATGCCGGTCGTCGCGCCGATCATCGGGCGGGAGATGGTCTTGGTGTCGACCGACCCCGAGTCCTCCGGGCTCTCGGCGAGCTGGTCGAGGAGCGGGGAGGAGTACCCCGCGACCTCGTCCTTGCCGCGCCAGAACCCCATGTTCCAGACCCTCGCCAACGCGTAGAGCGTCAGGAGCGAGGTGGCGGCGCCGGCGGCGATGAGGATGTAGGAGAGCGGGTCCCCCAGGGCGACACCCGCCTGGAAGAGACCGATCTTCCCCAGGAACCCGGAGAACGGCGGGATGCCGCCGAGGTTCATCGCCCCGATGAAGAACAACACCCCCACGATGGGCGAGGCCCGGAGGATCCCGCCGAGCCGCGAGATGGACGTCGTGCCGCCGATCCGCTCTACCAGCCCGGTCGTGAGGAACAGCGTGGTCTGGACGACGATGTGATGGACGATGTAGTAGATCGTCGCAGCGGTGCCGGCGACCCCGCCCACCGCGATGCCGAAGATCATGTATCCGATGTGGCTGACAAGCGTGAACGACAACAGCCGTTTGATGTCCGCCTGCGCGACCGCGCCGAAGATCCCGATGAGCAGCGTCAGGAAGGCGATCACCATCAAGGGCGTTGCGAGCGGGACCTCCTTGAAGATGAGCGTGTCGGTGCGGATGATCGCGTACACACCGACCTTCGTCAGCAGGCCGGCGAAGACGGCGGTGACCGGCGCCGGAGCGGTCGGGTACGAGTCCGGGAGCCAGAACGAGAGCGGGAACACCGCCGCCTTCACGGCGAACCCGAGCAGGAGGGCCGCGCAGAGGATCGCCTGGACCTCCATGGGCAGATCGCGCACCCGGTCGGCGACCAAGGCGATCGTGACCGTGCCCGTCGCACCGTAGATGAGGGCGATCGCCGCGACGAAGAGGAGCGACGACATGAGGCTGATGACGATGTACGTCACGCCCGCACGGATCCGCGCGCCGGTCCCGCCCAGTGTGAGCAACACGTAGCTGGAGGCGAGCAGCATCTCGAACCCGACGTACATGTTGAAGAGGTCGCCGGCCACGAAGGCGTCGAACAGACCGGCCGCCAACACCAGGTAGGTGGGGTGGAAGATCGACACGGGGGTCTCGCGGTCGCCGTCGACGATGCCCTGGCCGATGGCGAAGACGAGGACGCCGAGCAGCATGAGCGCGGCGATGAGCAGCATGATCGCGGACAGACGGTCGACGACGAGCACGATGCCCCACGGCGGGGACCATCCGCCCAGTTCGACCACGATGGTGCCGCTCTGGTCGACCGCCGCCAGGAGGACGGCACTGATGACGGTCACCGCGGTGAGCGCGACGACGCTGATGGCGACCTGGGTCTTCCGGCGGTTGCGGAACATCAGCGCGACGGCGGAGCCGATCAGTGGGATCATGACCACCAGGGGCACGAGTGCGTTCATTCGCCCGCCCCCTTCCTCGTCGTGTTCCGATCGTCGCCGTGCTCGTTGCTCTCGTCGAGGACCCGTTGGATGGCCTCGTCGTCCAGGTCGACCTGGTTGAAGACCGCATCCGTCGCCGCCGCCGTGTCGTCCGCGTGCTCGTCGCTGAGGGTGTCGCCCTCGTCGCCGAGCTGCGCCAGCCACCAGGTCCGATAGATCAGGGCGAGGATGAACGCCGTCACGCCGAAGTTGATGACGATGGCGGTCAGCATGAGCACCTGCGGCACCGGGTCGACCATCCGGTCGTCCGAGGCCGTCCCCGTGACGAGCGGCGCAGTGCCGCTCGGACCGCTCATGATCAGGATCAGGAGGTTCGTCGCGTTGCCGACGAGGACGAACCCGATGAGGAACCGCGTCAGGCTGCGTTCGAGCATGACGTAGACGCCCGTGCCGTACATGACGGCCATCAGGACGACGAGGGTGAGGGAGGCGCTCATCGTTCGGCCTCACTCGCCGAGAACTCGTCCGTGCTCTGATCGTCGATGTCGGCTTCCTCCTGTTGACGGTCGACTTCGGCTCCGAGACTGCGCAGGATGTCCAGCGCGAGTCCGACGACGACGAGATAGACACCGATGTCGAAGATGCTCGACGTGCCGAAGGAGAGGTGACCGAGGATCGGGACGTCGGCGGAGAAGTACGCGGATTGCAGGGCTTCCCCGCCGAAGAACAGCGACCCGACGGCGGTGCCGACCGCGAGGAGCAGGCCGACGCCGAGCACCTTTCCGGCGTCGATGGGAACCGCCTCCCCCAACTCGTACCGGCCACCGGCCAGGTACCGCATCACGAGCGCCAGTCCGGCGAGCAGGCCACCAGCGAACCCGCCACCCGGCTCGTTGTGTCCGACGAAGAGGAGGAAGATCGAGACGACGATCGCCGGGTGGAACAGGAGTCTCACGAGCACTTCGAGCAGGATCGAGCGGTTCGCCTCGGCGATGGCTCGTCCGCCGATGAGCCACGAGTGGCGCCCGACGGCGTCGCGGGGAGCCTCCATCTCGCTGTCCGCCAGATGCGGGTCCGACACGACCTTCGAGCGCAGGCTGGGCGTCCGACGGCGACGTGCCCCGCTCAAACGAGGCACCTCCGCACCGCGCTGGGAGACGAACAAGAGGCTGGCGATGCCGGTGGCGACGACGACGAGCACGGAGATTTCGCCCATCGTGTCCCAGGCTCGGATGTCGACCAGCATGACGTTGACGATGTTCTTGCCGTGGCCCTCCTCGACGGCGAGGCGGGGCAGTTCCGTCGCGATGCTCTCCGCCCGGCGTGCGCCGAGGGCGATCACCCCGATGAGCCCCATGACGGCCCCCGTCAGGGTCCCGATCACGACGCGGCGGGTCCGGTGGACCGGAGCGTTCCGCTGCGCGATCTTGGCCGGGAGCCGACGAAGGACCAGCACGAAGACGACGATGGTGATGGTCTCCACCAGAGCCTGTGTGAGGGCGAGGTCGGGGGCGCCGTGCAAGGCGAACAACGCCACGAGGCCGAAGCCCGTGACACCCACGAGGAGGACCGCCGCCATGCGTTGCTTGGCCCTGGCCGCAGCGATCGCCGCGGTCGCCATGATGATGGCGATCGCCACCTGTGCCGGGTAGTCCCACAGGCGGACCTCGGCGGGCCAGGCTCGGCCGACGAGCGCGATCGTGCCGAGCGTCAGGACGAAGACCACGAGGATCGTGGACAGGTACTGGACGAGCCCGCCGCGCTGCGCGAAGAGCGTGACCTTCGCCGAGAGTCGATCGATCCCCTGTGTCGCGGCCCAGTAGCCCTTCGACGAGTCGATGACCGACGGGAGGCGGTCCTGGAGACGCGCGACCGGCAGACGCCACCGGAAGAGCAGGAGGCCGAGGAGCACCACGACCGCCGAGATCCCGAGGGCGGGCTCGAAACCGTGCCAGAGCGCGAGATGGTACCCGCCCTCCCCCACGGAGTCCGCGTAGGGCGCGAGCACGGTGTCGATCGGGGTGGTCACGAAGCCGAGCGCCACGGTGGCGACCGCGAGGACACCGGGAGCGATCATGATGCTGCCCGATTCGGCGTGCAGCTCGGTCGGCGCCGCGCCGCGACGGTCGCCGAACGCACCCCAGAGGAACCGAGCGCTGTAGGCGACCGTCAGGACGGAACCGACGGCGGTCCCGATGATCGCGACCCACCCCCAGAGGTCGCCCTCGAGCGCACCCTCGAGCAACGAGGTGAACACGGCCTCCTTGGCGACGAAGCCGAAGAGCGGAGGGATCCCCGCCATCGACGCGACCGCGATCGCGGCGATCACCGCGAGGACCGGCGTCTGGCGCCCGACACCGGAGAGATGCCGCCAGTCGCGGGTCCCGGCCCGATGGTCGATGATCCCGACGATGAGGAACAGGGCGGCCTTGTAGATCGCGTGAGCGAGCAGCAGCGCGACCGCCGCCAACGCCGAGTCGCGCGTCCCGTAGCCGGAGACCACCATGAGGAACCCGAGCTGGCTGACCGTGCCGTACGCCAGGACGAGTTTGAGATCGTACTGGCGGAGCGAACGCCAGGCTCCGGCCACCATCGTCAGGACGCCGAGACCGACGAGCATCGCATCCCAGCCCGGGGTGTCCGCGTACCCCGGCGCGAACCGCGCGACGAGGTAGATGCCGGCCTTCACCATCGCCGCCGCGTGCAGATAGGCACTCACCGGCGTCGGGGCGGCCATCGCGGCGGGCAACCAGAAGTGGAACGGGACGAGGGCGGACTTCGAGATCGCACCCACGAGGATCAGGAGGATCGCGACGGTCGTCGCCGGACCGGTGAGGCCCTGTTCGACGATCGACGCGAGGGAGGTGCTCTGCGCCTGCACCGAGATCATGATGACGCCGACGAGCATCACGAGCCCACCGAAGGTGGTCACCAGCAGCGCCTGCAGTGCCGCTCCCCGGCTCTCCTTGCGATCGGTGTAGTGCCCGATCAGCAGGTAGGAGAGCACGCTCGTGATCTCCCAGAACATGAACATCACGATGATGTCGTCGGCCGTGACGAGCCCGAACATCGTTCCGGCGAAGGCGAAGAGGAACGCGGCGAACCGCCCGAGGCCGGGCTCGTCCGCCGAGAAGTACCGCGCGCAGTACACGAGCACGAGGGCGCCCACGCCGGTCACGACGAGGGAGAGCAACCAGGCAAGCGTGTCCATCCGGAACGACAGCGCGATGCTCAGCTGTGGGATCCACTCGATGGTCTCGACGACCGTGCCGCCTGCGGTCACGGTGGACGTCTGGAACAGCGTCCAGATGAATGCCGCCGCGGGAATACACGCGATGACGTAGAAGACCTTCGTCGACAGCACTCTCGTGAGTGTGGGCGTGGCGACGGCGATCGCAGCAAAAACAAGCAGGATTGTCGCCATGCAGGTCTCCCGGGTGGTGGCGGCCTCTGGACTCCCAGGCTAGCAGCCCACTGGTGCGCGCCTGACCCCAAGCACGACGAAAGGCCCCCGCCGAAGCGGAGGCCTCACGTCGAACCGACGGCGTGTGACAACGACCAGGTGTGGAGATGGGGGGAATTGAACCCCCGTCCACTGCTGTGATTCTGCGCCTTCTACGGGCGTATCCCTTGACACGTTCTACTCGGCCCCGACCATTGACAAGGGCATCTTGGTCGACAGGCCCAGCCGAGGAAAAGTCCCGGATGACGTCGCGGCTCCGTCATCCAGCAAGTCCCCTAGATGACGCCAGGATCCGAGACGGGGACACGCTCGGTCTGACGGACTATCGGGCTCGCTTAAGCAGCGAGGGCGAAGTCAGTGCGCTTAGAGTTGGCACTTGTTGTTTTGCAGAGATCGTTAACGAGATAACCCTGCATCCTCGACCCGCTTCTCGCAGTTTCGCAGGCAATGTCGAAACCGATCATCCCCATGCGCTCAACTCCTCGTCGCCGAGGTGAAGAGGGTCGTTGTCACACGCTGTCGAGTTGTCAATCCGCCGCGAGCGGCGAACGAGCACCTTGCGGTGCAGCTTTCAAGTGTACCGCGCGGCGGCGGCGGTGTCACCCTATTCGCCGAGTCGGTTCCTGGTGGCCATCGCCCGAGCCGCCTCGCGGGTGTCCTGCTTCTCGCGCAGGGCATGCCGCTTGTCGTACTCCTTCTTACCCTTCGCCACCGCGATCTCGACCTTGGCCTTGCCGTCCTTGAAGTAGATCTTCAGTGGCACCAGCGTGAACCCACCCGGGGCGATCTTGTGCGCGATCTTGTCGATCTGCTCGCGGTGCAGGAGGAGCTTCCGCTTGCGTCTCGGCGGATGGTTCGTCCACGTCCCCTGTCCGTACTCGGGGATGTGCACCGCGTCGAGCCACGCCTCACGACGGTCGATGAAGGCGTAGCCGTCCACGAGCGACGCGCGGCCGGCTCGCAACGACTTCACCTCGGTACCCGTCAAGACCATGCCGGCCTCGTAGGTGTCCTCGATCGTGTAGTCGTGGCGGGCCTTGCGGTTCGTGGCCACGACGTTCTCGCCGCGTTCCCTCGGCACGGAGTACTCCTGACGTTCTGGTTCGGATCCGTCGGACGGACCGGCCGCGATCGCGGCAGCCTGTCAGTCTAACGCACGTCCGGCTGGACGGGCGACACCGGCCGCCGACTCAGACCTTGAGGTACCGAGAGATCGCGAAGTTCGCTGAGATCGCCGCCAACAGCACGCCGACGAGCAACAGGATCGGCAACACCACGAAGGCGTCTCCGAGATCGACGAAGTTGACGTACCGCATGCGGTCTGCCAGGTATCCCTGGACGAACACCTGGACGATGGTGATCACCGCCCCGGCCGCGAGGACGGATCCGATGAGCGCCGCGAACACACCCTCGAGGATGAACGGTGTCTGAATGAACCGGTTCGACGCACCGACGAGCCGCATGATGCCGAGCTCCCGGCGTCTCGAGTAGGCCGACAACCGGATCGTGGTCGCGATCAGCAGGGCCGCGGCGACGAGCATGAGCGCGGCGATCCCGATCGCGGTGTAACTGGCGATGTTCAAGACCGAGAAGATCTGGTCGAGATACTGGCGCTGATCCGTCACCTGCTCCACGCCTGCGACGCCCGAGAACGCCTCGACGAGCACATCGGACTGCGATGCGTCCTTCATGTTCACCCAGAAGGTCTCGGGCAGCTGATCGGCGGTGACGAACTGCGCGATGTCGTTGCCCTTGAACTGCTCCTGGAAGTTGGTGAAGGCCTGCGCCTGGTCCTCGAAGTAGAACTTGTCGACGAAGGGCGCGAGGGTGGACGACTCCAGCGCGCTCTGCACGGCGGCACGCTGTTCCTCGGTGGCCGCCCCGGCGGCACAGGTGTCGCCCGCGCTGTCGGCGGTGCACAGGTAGATGGCGACCTGAGCGCGGTCGTACCAGTAGTTCTTCATCTGGCCGATCTGCATCTGCAGGAGCACGGCCGTTCCGACGAAGGTCAGGGAGATGAAGGTCACGAGCACGACGGAGACCACCATCGAGACGTTGCGGCGCAGGCCGTTCCAGACCTCGGACCAGATCAGTGCGAGTCTCACTTGGTCGGCCCCACGTTCTGCTCTCCGTCTTCAGAGCCGCGCGCGGCGGCGCGCAGGCCGAGCCGCTCGGCGAGCGACAGGTGTTCGACCTCGATCGGGTCGATCTCGTTGCGCGCCGGGAGCCCGATGGGGCCGGTGGCGTTACTCAGGCGTTGTGGCGGCGCGACCTCCGGGACCGCATCGGCCGGGGGCAGTGCGGTCTCGTCGTCCGGCGTCGACGCTTCGGCCTCGGTCGCGTCCTGCAACGGTTCTTCGGCTCGCACGACCGGTGACTCCGGCTCGTTGACGGGCGTGACGACCGGCTCCTCGATCGGCGTCGCGACGGAGCCGCCGGTCGTCGACTCCTCCGCGGCGGTCTGCGGCGAGGAATCGCGCGAGAGCGCGATTGACGGGGATGCCGCCGTGGAAGCCGTCGGCGTGGCGGCGGTGGCGGCGACAGCGGCCGCAGCCACCGCACTCGTCGTGGGTTCGGAGTTCGCTGCGACGGAGGACGTCGTGGTCGTCACCGGGACCGACGGGGTGTCTGCGACGGGCGCAGCCGGCGTCGACACCGCGATCGGTGCTTGCTGGGCGGACGGCGCGGCGGCCTTCGACGATCCACGGACGAGCCCGGGGATGGCGGCGGTCGTGCCGTACCCGCCGTGGCGTTCGTCGCGGACGATCTGGCCGTCCTGCAGCTCGATGACCCGGCGCTGCATCTGGTCGACGAAGCCGGCCTCGTGGGTCGCCATGACGACGGTCGTCCCACCGGCGTTGATGCGTTCGAGCAGTTGCATGATCCCCGCGCTGGTCGCCGGGTCGAGGTTTCCCGTCGGTTCGTCGGCGAGGAGGATCTGCGGTTTGTTCACGATCGCCCGGGCGATGGCGACACGCTGCTGCTCACCACCGGAGAGCTCATGCGGGAGTCGCTGTGCCTTCCCGTCGAGACCGACCATCTTGAGGACGTCGGGGACGGCCTCCTGGACGAATCCACGCGACTTGCCGATCACCTGCAGCGTGAAGGCGACGTTCTGGTAGACCGTCTTGCTCGGGAGCAACCGGAAGTCCTGGAAGACGACACCCAGGCTGCGACGGAAGTAGGGGACCTTGCGGTTCGAGATCGAACCGAGGTCGTGGCCGAGCACGTGGATCTTGCCCTTGCTCGGCTTGTCCTCCTTCAGCATCAGGCGGAGGCAGCTCGACTTCCCGGATCCCGAGGCACCGACGAGGAAGATGAACTCTCCGCGAAGGATCTCGAAATCGACGTCGTTGAGTGCGGGACGCGAGGTTCCCGGATACTTCTTGGAGATGTGATCAAACCGAATCATGGCTCCTTGAGCTTAAGGAGCGACGTGCCGATTGCGGGCAGGACACGCCCGCGATCCGTACCCTGTACGAGGGCTGGGCGAACACTATGTCCGCCGCCGACTACTCGGCTTTCGACATCGAGCGCCACCGGATCCCAGCGGCGATGAATCCGTCGAGATCGCCGCCGAAGACGGCTGCCGGGTTCCCCTGCTCGTGCTCCGTGCGCAGGTCCTTGACCATCTGGTACGGCGCGAGCACGTACGAGCGCATCTGGTCCCCCCAGCTCGCGGTGATGGTGCCGGCGAGCTCCTTCTTGGTGGCCGCCTCCTGCTCCTTCTGGATGAGCAGCAGCCGGGACTGCAGCACACGCATGGCGGCCGCACGGTTCTGGATCTGGCTCTTCTCGTTCTGCATCGACACGACCGTGCCCGTCGGCAGGTGGGTGATCCGGACCGCGGAGTCGGTCGTGTTGACCGACTGGCCGCCGGGACCGCTCGATCGGAAGACGTCGACCCGGATGTCCGACTCGGGGATCTCGACGATCTCCGTCTCCTCCATGAGCGGGATGACCTCGACGGCGGCGAAGCTGGTCTGCCGCTTGCCCGCAGCGCCGAACGGGCTCATGCGGACGAGCCGGTGCGTCCCGGCCTCGACGCTGAGGGTGCCGAACGCGTACGGTGCGTCCACCTCGAAGGTGGCCGACTTGATCCCGGCCTCCTCCGCGTAGCTCGTGTCCATGACGGTGACCGGGTACTTGTGCTGCTCAGCCCATCGCAGGTACATGCGGAAGAGCATGTCGGCGAAGTCGGCGGCGTCGACACCGCCGGCGCCCGCACGGATGGTGACGACGGCCGGACGCGGGTCGTACTCGCCGCTCAACAGGGTCTGGACCTCGAGGTCGCCGAGCACCTTCTGGAGGCTGATGAGCTCCTGGCGGGCCTCCTCGGCCGACTCCTCGTCCTCGGCGTCCGTGGCGAGCTCGATGAGCACCTCGAGGTCGTCGAGACGGTTCGCGATGCTCGTGATGCGGGCGAGCTCGGATTGACGGTGACTGAGCGCACTCGTCACCTTCTGCGCGTTGGTGGTGTCGTCCCAGAGATCCTGGGCACCCGCCTGCTCGCTCAGCGTCGCGATCTCGGCTTCGAGACGGTCGACGCCGACGACGCTGCGGATGTCGTCGAAGGTCGAGCGGAGGGTACTGATCTGTGTGGAGAGGTCCAAGTCAAACATTTGGGATCAGCCTACCGCGCAGTGCCGCGGGCGTACGATCGAGCAGATGACTTCCGAAGAACGCCCGTTCAACCTGCGCTCCGTCGCGGTCGCGGTCTTCCTCCCCACCCTCCTGTTCTCGATCGGCGAGGGCGCGATCATCCCGATCATCCCCGCTGTGGCGGGGAACCTCGGCGCGACCCTGGCCGTCGCCGGTGTCATCTCGTCGCTCATCATGCTCGGAGAGCTCGTCGGGGACGTTCCGTCGGGGTGGATCGTCAGCCGGATCGGCGAGCGCTTCGCGATGATGTGGGCGGCCCTGCTCGCCGTCGTCGGTGTCGCGACCGCGGCGATCTCGCCGAACCCGTTCGTCCTCGCGCTCGGGATCTTCTGCATCGGCCTCGCGACGGCGGTGTTCGGCCTCGCGCGACATGCCTTCATGACGACGTACGTGCCGATCCGCTACCGCGCGAGGGCCCTCTCCTCGCTGGGCGGGGTCTTCCGCGCCGGCACCTTCATCGGCCCCTTCCTGGCCGCGGGCGTCATCCATCTGACCGGCACCTCGCAGGCCGCATTCTGGGTCATGGTCGTCTGCTGCGTCGGGTCCGCGGTCACGCTGCTGGTCCTCCCCGACCCGGCCGAGATGTTCGGTCGGCCGAGCCCGACCCGCAGCACCGACGGCGAAGCCCGAACCGAGGGTGAGGAACTCGCGGCAGCGGAGTCGAGCGGGCTGCTCGCCGCGATCCGCACCCACGGCGCCGTGCTCACCCGGATGGGGAGCACCGCAGCGCTCGTCGGGGCGATGCGGTCGTGCCGTGCCGTGCTCCTCCCCCTGTGGGCGGTGAGCATCGGCCTGTCCGAGACCGAGACGGCGCTCATCATCGGCGTCGTCGGAGCGGTCGAGTTCGCCTTGTTCTATGCCAGCGGTCAGATCATGGACCGTTGGGGCCGGATCTGGACGGCCGTCCCCTCGATGGTGGGTCTGGGTTCCGGGTTCATCATCCTGGCGTTCACGCACGACCTCGACAGCGCCGCGGTGTGGTTCGTCGCCGTCGCCCTGGTACTCGCGCTCTCGAACGGTCTCGGCAGCGGGATCCTCATGACCCTCGGATCGGACCTCGCACCGCCGGACCGACCGGCGCCGTTCCTCGGCGCCTACCGATTCCTCGGAGACGCCGGCACCGCCGCCGCTCCCCTGGCGATGTCCGGGATCACCGCGGCCGCATCGATCTCCCTCGCCGCGGGGACCATCGGCGGTGTCGGCCTGATCGGCGCGTTCCTCCTGTTCCGGTTCATCCCCCGGTTCATCGACCGCGGCTCGCGGCCCTTCCCCTGATCGGTCATGCACGACCGGTCGTGGTCACCAGAACACGCTGCGGGCGTTCGCCGTCGCCTCGATCCGAACACCCGCCGGCACGAACAGCGTCAGCATGGGTGGACGCCACTCGGATGCCAACGAGACCTCCGCGCCCCGCCCGTCCGGAGTGACGGCCTCGAGGATCTCGACGTCGGTGAGGGCACCTGGGCCCTCGGCGGCGAGTGTCGCGTGGGCGCTCGACGCCACGGCGGCGTCGTCGAGGACCGGCCGGAAGGTGCCGTCCGGCAACAGGGTGACGTCGTCGATCGAGAACGACTCGGCAGCGGTTGCGGCGAGTCGGTCGGCGAGCCCGAGGAGGCGCTTGTGCTCGACGTACAGCGAGGTCGCGGCGATCCCGACGAGCACGACCGCGAGCGCCACCGCTGCGAAGCCGATCGTCAGGAGCAGGGTGGATCCGTCATCGGTGCGGAGGTCACGGCTGGCCGGACCCGATCGACCGCCTGTCATCCGGCCTCACTGTCGCGGTCGTCGAATCGTGAGACCGGGGCCGTCGCGGATCCGGACACCGGGACCGCTCCCCACGACCCGACGACGTCGGGCATGAGCGGCAGGGCCACCAGGATGTCGATCCTCACGCTGACGGATCCGGCCCGTTGGCCGCACGGCAGGCCTGCTGGCAGGCAGCGGAGCTGCGCCGAAGCTGCCGATCGGTCGAGCCCGAAGTCGGCCAGCGCGAGCGCGAGTGCGTCGTCCACGCGGGCCCGACCCGTGGCGTCGTCCGGTGCTCGTGCGTACGACTTCGCCGCCTGCACGGCGGCTCCGTCTGCTGCCAGCACCGCCGCCTGGATCTCCGAGAGCGCGACGATGAGGTAGACCAACGGGACGAGCAGGACCAGGCCGACGGTGATGAATTCCAACGATGCCGAACCGTCGTCGTCCCGTGCGGTCGCCGATCGGTCGCTCCGGTCAATCGATCGTCTCCAACACCGCACGCCCCTCCACCTCCAACGCGCCAGGGAGACCGAGCAGCCCGATGACGGGCAGCGGAGCTCGGACGGTCACCGTGACGACGTCGACGCCACCACGATCCGCAAGCGATGCCCGGATGTCACCCGCGTAGGCCTCCCCCACCGCCACGGCGACGAGATGCCGTGTCCGGTCGGCGCCGTCGAGCAGTTCGGTGTCTGCGAGGGCTCCGAGACGGGCCCCTTCGGCGGCGGCGTCGATCAGGGTGTTCCGCACGTGCAACGCGAGGGCGAGTTGCACCACGGACATCATCAGGATCGTCAGCATCGCACCGACGAACACGAACTCGGCGACTGCCGAACCGTCCTCCTCCTGAGCGCACCGACGACGCAGGCGTCCTCCGCCGGGCTCAAATACCGGAGACACGCTCGATGGCCTGCTCGAACACCTGCGTCAGGGCGGGGCCGGCGACACCCCAGATCAAGAGGACGAGCCCCGCCGTCATGAGGGTGATGAGCACCCAACCGGGCACGTCGCCGCGGTCCTCGTCGAGGAGGGCCCGGCCTCGGTCGCGGAGGCGTTGCGGGAGCAGGGGGGAGGACATGTGGGACCTTTCGTTAGAAGCCGGTGCGGAGCACGAAGACTCCGGGGAAGACGGCGATGATGATGGACAGGGGCAGGATCAGGAAGACGAGGGGTGTCGGTAGTGAGTTATAACCTCTTTCACATGAGAGCCGGCATCTACGCACGAATCAGCAAGGACACGGAAGGCACTGAGCTTGGCGTCAAGCGCCAGGAGCAGGACTGCCGGCGTGAAGCTGGTCGGCGCTCATGGGACGTCGTCGAGATGTACATCGACAACGACGTCAGCGCGACTCGCTCCAAGCGCCGTCCCGCTTACGACCGAATGGTCAGCGACATCAAAGCCGGCCACATCAACGCGATCGTTGTTTGGGATGTGGACCGGCTCACACGCACACCCAGGGAGCTCGAAGACGTCATCGACATGGCCAACAACTACGGACTCGCCCTCGCCAACGTTGGTGGAGACATTGACATCTCCACGCCAGACGGACGAATGATGGCACGCATCAAGGGCACGGTCGCTCGTCGCGAGGTCGAGAGCATGTCTCGCCGGCTCAAACGAAAGTTTCAGGAGAAAGCCGAGAAGGGCGAACCGCACGGCTACAGCCCTTACGGATTCCGCCGCGTCTCGGAGACCGATAGTGACGGGCAAATTGTCGGATCGGTTCGCAAGGACGTGGTGGACGACGAACAAGCCGCGGTGGTTCGTGAGGCGGCCCGGCGTGTGCTCGCTCACGAGTCGCTGCGATCCATCGTCAACGACTTCAATACGCGAGGCATCCACGGCCCTCAAGCGCCACTGTGGAACTCAACAATCCTCCGCCAAATCCTGACTCGGCCGACCAACGCTGGTTTGCGTCAGTACCAAGGGAAGGTGATCGGTAGGTCCACCACCGAACCGATCTACTCGGTAGAAACCCATGACCAGCTCGTTGCGCTCCTCACGGATCCTTCCCGCCGCTCGAACCATGTAGGCCCTGGGTACAAATACCTCTTGAGCGGCATCGCCCTTTGCGGTCTCTGCGGCGGCGCAATGAGGCGTCAGATCGGTCGCTTGCTGTCGGTCGGGTCAGACGGCACAGCGAAGCGCCAGGAGCCGTCTTACCACTGCTCGGAGTGCTTCAAGGTCCGCCGCAAGCAAGAACCCGTCGACGCTCTTGTCACTGAAGTTCTGATCGGCAGGCTCTCGAGGGACGATGCATTGGACCTATTCGCGCAGAACGACGGCGCGGCGGCAGACGAGTGCCGCGAGTTGATCGCCGGTGTCGACGCGAAGCTAGACATCATCGCCGATCAGTTCGCCTCCGACGAGATCACCGCTGCTCAGCTCAAGCGCATTACAAGCCGTCTGCGGGATGAGCGAAGCCAGCTCGAGCACAGATTACGTCTGAGCGAACCGCAGACGATCGTCGCCGAGCTAGCCGGTGGAGACGTGAGAACGAAGTGGACCGCTTTGCCCCTCGCCGCGCAACGCGAAGTCGTGGAGACGCTTCTGACCGTCACAATTCAGCCGGCGGGCAGCGGTCGAAGATTCGACCCCGAGAGCATCTCAATCGTTTGGCGCAGCTAGGCCCCGTTTGAGCAGGTGGGAAATCGCTTCCCACCTAACAGAGAATGCCCCCGGCGCCTGGCAGGGCGACGAGGGCGAGAACAATCCCAACTGAAATGAGATGAACATGACTACCGTACCTCAGCCCTCAATGGGACTGAATGCTTGGATCTCTGAAGTCTGTGGACTCCGAGCGATCACCAGCCGCCCGATCGAAGCGGGCGATCCCCGCATGGACGTCCTGCCCGACGCGAGCGAGGGAGACTCGGAGCTGCTGGGCAAGCTGTACTGGCTGGAGCACGTGGAACTCCCGCCCTTGCCGTTTACCGCCCCTTCATGGGCCGCAGAGGTCATCGTTCAGCGCAACGAATGGCCCGAGCTGACCATCAAGTACCGCGGACGGTTGTTCACTGCAGACGGTGAATCAGACCCTGACGTCGATCCGAGCGCGCGGGTGGAACAGGCGTTCGGCATCATCATGGAGGACCACACCACTCCGGACGGAGAGCGCGAGGCCGCCGGCCAGCTCTACCCCTGGGGGCCCCCTCGCATCATCATCCAGAACCCTCCAACAGAGGAGCTCGACGCAGACGCCGCGCTGAGTCTTGCGGTAATTCTGGGCGCCGCAGCATCCGAGCTCCGTTCGATCAAAGAGGCGAACTGATGGCGAACGTGGCAGTAGCGCCCCGACCGCGCGACCCCGCTCATCAGGGCTTCGGTCTGCGTCTGGTGGGCGAGATTGACGGCTGGGCTGAGGTCCTGTCTGACTTCGCGGACTTCCAACGCTCTCAGGGCCTGTCTGACACGACGATAAGGAACCGACACAGCATCTTGCGCACGCTGGCGCGTGATTGTGGACGCGGGCCCATGGACGTAACCGCGTCCGACCTCCGCAAACAGGTCGGACGCGAGGGCATCTCTGCAGGCAGCAGACGCACCTACCGCGGTGCAATGATCGCCTTCTTCAGCTTTCTGCAGGAAGACGGCTACCGCGTTGACAACCCCGCGTCGAAGCTTCCGACAGTATCGGCACCGCGTGGTGTTCCGCGGCCGTTCAGCCAGGATCAGATCTCGGCAATGATCGAAGGTGGGGCCTACCGCAAGACGCGCGCCATGATTCTCATCGGCTACTTCCAAGGCTTCAGGGTCTCGCAGATCGCCCGCGTCCACGCAGATGACCTGGACTTGCTCGAGGGCACGATCCGCACGGTGGGCAAGGGCGCGAAGGTCAGCACGTTCCCGCTGCATCCGGTCATCAAACAGCTCGCGCGGTCTATGCCCTCACAGGGCTGGTGGTTTCCCGCTCGCGGTGAGCGCGACGGGCACATCCATGGTTCGTCCGTGACGAACCTCATCACTCTGGCGAAGAAGCGGGCGGGCATCACCGACCCGCATTTGACTCCTCACTCCTTGCGTCACGCGTTCGCGACCGACATGATCGAGAACGGTGTCGACATCCGCGTGATCCAGGAGCTTCTCGCCCACTCGAGTCTCTCAACGACACAGATTTACACGGGCGTCTCGGCGCGCCGAAAGCGGGAAGGAATCTTGACTCTGCCTGCTCGCGACGTCCCGGCCCGTTCCAACCGTGGCTCGTCCGGGGCTCAGGTCACAACTAAGTTGTGAACTTCCACCTGATGCAGGTGCATCACCTTCAACCAGGTGCGAGGACGGCATGGGTCGGATTCCAAATCGGATCCATCACTAGAAGGGATCAGGTGCGACATACGGCGCACCTACGACCGGCAAGATTGGAGAGGCAATGAGTCGCACGAAACGTGGCGCCTTCCGTTTGAAGGGCGGCCGGCGAAACATCATGCGAAGCGACGAGCCCTACCTGTCCTTCTACTGCCGTGGACCCCAGGACGCGCCGCACGAGAAGTGGCGTATCGGGACCGTCTTCGCGAGCGAACACAACGGATCCGTGGGCTGGCACGAAAGCACGAGCGGCTACGCCGAGCCTTCCTCCGACACCCTCACCAAGGTCTATCCCCCGTTCACGCATTGGCTGGACGAAAACGAGTACATCGACCGTGAGCGACACGACCCTGATGTCTTCGAGCAGCCAGGCTTCCGCGTGGTTTGGGATCTCAAGTGCCCAAAGTGCCGGTTCGCCCGAAGGATCGGCAATCCCGCCGCGCACTATGGCCTAATCGCGGAACTATGGGGCATCGGAATAAGGGAGATATCGTTGCGGGCATTCACTGGGCGTGTCGAAGCTCCTAAGACCGACTAGGTGCTAACGTTCGAAGCAAGCACAGCGCTGGGCACTCCTCGTGAGATCCATTCAAGATAGCCCCCTGGTTGCTCCAACCTCCTAGCAGAGGAAGATTCTCCCTGCTCGGAGGTTTTCTCTTGTCCTGGACCACTGAACGCGCCAAAGTCGCGTCATTGTCTCGCTCCCGCACCGCTGACGACCCGGATCTCGTAGCCGCACGAAGCAACCTCAAGGCCGCCCGTGCCGAAGACTACATTCGCCGGCTGATCGAGGAAGCACCACCGCTCTCCCCTGACCAGCGCGCCCGCATCGCCGCGCTCTTGCGTCCAGCAGGCGGTGGTGCCGCTTGAACGCCGCAACCTCTCCCGCTACCTGGAATCACGAACAGGAAGGCCAGACCACCTCGGTCGATCAACTCGTCCGCCGTGCCGTCATGTTCGCCAGAGAGCGCTCATTGGACCTCTCCCCGTCGAAGTGCTCGAGGCTCGTTCGCGCCCACATCCGCAAGGGCGGCACGGTCGCAACGGCTGCCGAGCTCCTCGGATACTGCATGACGCACGTAGACCCCACCGGAGAGTCAGCCGCCCACAACGTAGACACGTTCGACCGGCGCGGCTATGACGCGCGCGCGGTACGGCAGGCGGGACTGTCTCGAGGCCAGATCATCGGCGTGACAGCAGGTGCACGATGAACGCGGCACGAGAAAGCCGCCTGGCGGGCAACCAGACGGCCGAAGTTCTCGCTGGGCGGCGGGACACCTCCATTCTCCCACGGCCTGCGCAGCACACTCCGAAACTCGTCGGGGCGTCTGTTGAGACAGAGCTGGAAGCCACCCTCTGGAGGCTCATGGATGGCTCCATCGCGATCTGGCAGCTCACTCCGGCACTCGCAGCCTGGTGGCATGTCGCCTACGCTGCCGGCGCCCAGTCTCTGGGCGACCATCTCGATCAGGCACAGGCCGACGCTGACCGCTACTACGAACTCGCGATGAACCCCGGCAAGTCTCTGTCCGAGATGAAGCAGCGTCGCATCGATGAGGCGATCGCTGACGCTGATCGTGCCGGCGCTCTCGTAACAGAGAGGGACGTCGCACGAACCATCTTCGCAGCCGTCCAGGTAAAGGGGCGTGCACAGTGAACGACGACAACTACGCCAATGTCGCCCAGCTCCTCGACATGGGCGATCTCGCCGCCCCCGCTCCGACGGTCGGTCTGCGCAGCGACCTCGTTGGACTCTTCTACGAAGAGCAGATCAACTTGCTCTTCGGACACCCCGAGTCCGGTAAGACGCTCATCGCACAGTGCGCCTTGGTCGACGAGCTCAACCGCGGTCGGAACGCGATCGTGATCGACCTCGACCATAACGGAGCTCGAGCGACCATCTCCCGCCTGATCGCCATGGGAGCCGACGAAGACATCCTCCGCAACCCCGAACGCTTCAGGTACTGCGCACCAGACGACGCCGAGCAGCTCACTGCGATCGTCGCTGACACCGGGGCATGGAAGCCATCCATCGTGCTCATGGACTCTCTCGGCGAGTTGATGCCGCTCTGTGGAGCGTCCAGTAACTCACCCGACGACTTCAGTCGAGTGCACACGGAGATGCTCAAGCCACTCGCGAAGTCAGGCGCAGCCGTCATCCTCATCGATCACCTCGCGAAGAACACTGATTCGCAGTCGTTTGGGTCAACTGGCACCGCTGCGAAGAAGCGTGCCATCGGCGGCACAAGCCTCCGCGTGACCGTCGCAGAGGCGTTCAAACCTGGAGTTGGAGGTAAAGCTCAGCTCGCGATCAACAAGGACCGTCACGGCGGTCTGAGAGCTGCTTCAGGAGGCGACGACCGGGAACCGTTGGCAGCGACGTTCAAAATGTGGGACGAGAACGGCGACATCCGGTGGACGTTCATCCCGCCGGCTGCAGGCGAGCGCGTCAAGCCGGTAGGTGTCTCTGACGAAGACATCAAGATCCTTTCGGAACTCTCTCCCCCGCCATCGAGTCAGCGGAACGTGAAGGAACGCCTGGGATGGGGAAGTACCAGATCACTCGATGCTCTCCGAGCATGGCGACTGGCAGGCGAACCCACCGTGGTGCTCCCCGCTCCTCAAACCCCTATGTGGGGAGCAGAGGAGCACCGAGAAGCTGCGCTCCGGGAGCGCTCCGGGAGCAATAACACACAGCCAATCGACACTGCTCCCCGCTCCCCACACAGGGGTTCGGGGAGCAAGGAGCAGTGGACGGAGGACATCGCATGATCACCCGTTACAGGCGCCACAACTGCAACAGCCGTCATCGCTCGGCCCCCACGTTCCTCCGCTGCGCGATCCGCAACCTCGCATGGTGCAGCGGCAGCGGCGCATTCGGAGTCATCGCCTGGTGCCGTATACCGACGGCAACGTTGTGGGGAACAGCAGAGGAAGCACAATCCGCGCTCAACCAGATGGCCGGAACAGGCTGCGGAGGCCGATGCGTCGGCAGACACGCACTCGTATCGATCGACCTCGAAGGGCAGGTTCGAGGATGACCGCACGAGCAGAAGCAGCGTTCACCGCACTCAACCAAGCGATGGAGCGCAACACTCCGGGATGCCAAGACGACGGACGGTTCATCCTCGACGATCAGCCAGCCGACAGCCTCGAGTACATCTGCCACAGGTGCCCATTGCTGGCCCTCTGCCGCGACTACGCCGCGGCAGCGCGTCCAGCCGGCGGTATCTGGGCCGGCAAGCGATGGTCCAGCAGGAAGGGGCAGTCATGACGTGGGACATCGAACGACGACGGGCTGAAGCGTACGTCGCAGCACATCGACTCATCCGAGCGGCGTTGAACGTCTCTGGCTCGTTCAACGCCGGCGAGGTTGCAGACGCGCTCTACCAAGGGATGGATGTCGACATAGAGCATGCACGAATCGACGTCCTGCATCTGCTCACCCTCGCCGCTGGAGACATGCTCATCTCACTCCACGGAGGGAGCCTGGCCGGGGCGTTGGATCGGCTTGATCAACTCGATGCGATAGTTGCCAATCACATCCAAGATCTGAGGTTCCAAGAGATCGTCGGATTCGTCGGGATGCAGGGGGTCGACAATGACGAAGTCTCCTGACGCTTGGCTTCATGGGCAGGACGGGCCGATCGTCATTGTCTCTGCACACGTGGCCGCCTACCTGAAGAAGGCGGTCCCGCTCGACAGGCTCCGTCTCGCGGCACGGGACATGCAGGACGCTGAGGTCTACAACGTGCTCAGCAGCCTGCACCGCGCCGCGCTCGCATACAACCCGACAGGAGACGAGAAGGGGCTGGATTCAATCCCCACCCCTTCACCGACACTGACCACCAGGCAAGCCGCGACACAACTGCATCTCTCACCGCGGGGTGTGCGGGATGCATGCGAGAAGGGGCGCCTTGCAGGTGAGCTCGTCGACGGGCGCTGGCAGATCAGTCGAGCATCCGTGCGGCGCTACACGCGGAACCAGCAGCCCTAGCCGAAGTAAGAACATCTCGCGTTTGAAACGCGACCTGACCCGTGAGGCCGCATTCGAGATGCGGCCTCACGCAGGTCCGATTTCGCATCCGAGCTGACGGGCATTGGGAGACTGCCGCCGGCGGCACACACCAACGGCACCCGGCGGCAGTCCAACCATCCTGGAAGTAGCTGGAACCACCACAGCCTGAGCGAGAACACCCGCTCACCCACCACCTTCGGCGTGCCCGAAAGACAGGAACCATCATGTCCAACTACCTCCTCAAGGAACAGATCCTCAACGTCCGCAAGGAAGCCGACGCACTGCAGAACCGATACAGCGCAGAACACGGCCGCATCTCCAAGGACGGCAACATCAGCGACACCTACCGGTCGGAGCTCCTCGCCCAGAACACGACCGCAGCGAAGAGCGCGCTCAAGGTTCTCCTCGAGAAAGAGAAGGCACTCGTCACCGATCGCGCACAGGATCTCGAACGCGTACTCGACTCGAAGGTCGGTCACACCGCCAGCGACATCATCGCGTTCCGGGACGCACAGGACCGTGCTGAGAAGATCACAGACGCCGACGAAGCAGAACGCGTCATCAGCCGTGCCCTCCGCAACAGCGACGACTCCCTCGCCTACGCCGTGTTCCGTCAAGCCCTCGACCACCGGTACACCGGCGCCATCAACCTGTTTGCGGCCGAGAAGCCCAGCGCAGCAGAAGCAGCCAAGGACCTCATGGACGTCCGAGAAGAGCAGGAGTCAACGATGGAGCGAGCAATGCACTACGCCTACTTCGGCTGAACCCATGACCGAACGACGAGGGATCGTGCGCATCAACGACCACGTCCTCGAACTACCCGAAGCGGAAGCACGACAGCTACTCAAGTCAGCAGTCGCCGCATCACGCAACTGCCGGCCACTGCCCATCAGTCCCGACACATCCGTGCTCATCAACCAGACCACACAGATCAGCCTCACCATCACAGATGGCTTCCTCGAGCTGTACGAAGCCATGCTGCGCACCCGCGACAGCAGGTGACACAAACACTCATCGAGCAGCAGGCGAGACGACAGGCGGGCACACAGACCCAGGGGCAGGTCCGCCCCCTCCGCATCCTGAAGGACCTCCGGAGTTAGCCAACGTCCCTCCCCGATTTTTTTCCACAGAACCCAGCAGTTCCCGTTCGCGGGGCTGCTGGGTTTCTGCGTTCCAAATGGCGGGTTTGGAGGCACCTGAAGGTTCCCACCCGCCCTCCATCGAGCTCACCTAGAGCACTCAAGCGTTGCTTGCCGGCTCTTCCATCAACCAGAAAGCAGTGAACCACTATGACCAAATACCTCATTTCGGTTGATGCCGAAACTATGCAGTTGCCCGAGTCGGTTCTCGACGCGCTCCCCTTCTCTCCGAGCACCATCGAGGACGGCACGGTCGTCGGCGACAATCTCGTCCTCACGAAGCTTGACGGGTCCACGAAGGTCGCCGGTAATGTGCGCGGTCCGGCAGGAGCCGATGGAGCCAACGTCCTTCCTACGCAGCAGGCGATCGCCGAAGCAGTTGCAGCCGGGGTCGCAGACACCCGCTACGCCAAGCTGCCCACTCCGCAGAAGAACGCCCTCACGGGATGGTTCCACGCGGACGGTTTTGCGGGGGCCACGGGTGACCTGAAGGTGAAGGCTGCGGTCATCGCCGCCGCGGGTATCGCTCCGGTGTACATCTCCGGTGCGCTCGCGTTCGCCACCGCGGTGCCGCTCCTCTCTGGGACGCACCTCATCGGGAACCCGAACGCGGTGATCGACATGGGTTCCCTCGCTTCGGCGTTCACCGCACCGGGCATCAGCGACGTTCTGATCGAGGGCCTGAAATTCGCCGGTACGACATCGACGAGCGTGGTGCTCCTGGCGACGGCTGCCGCCTCGAACATCACGATGCGACGGAACGTGCTGCAAGGGCCACGACTCCTGTCGACCAACCCGGGTGTCACGTACGCGAACGGGACAGCTGCGATCTGCACGGACATCACGATCACGGACAACCAGTGCACGGGTATCGTCGGTGGCCCTGACCTCGCTTGCGTCCTCATCCCTTACACGCGCCGCGTCACGATCACGAACAACCGGATCTCACTGTACCGGCACGGCGTGCAGTTCTGGGGTGGTAACTCGAACCCTGCGAACGACGGCGTGGTCGTCAACGCCCGCAAGTGCGGCGACCTCGTCATCACCGGCAACCTCGTGTATGACATTGGAATGGGCGGCATCTGGGGCTCGATGGGCGAGAACGTCACCATCGAAGGCAACACGGTCCGCACGTGCGGTGACGTGTGCATCGACGTCGAGGGCTGCTGGAATGTTTCGATCGCCGGCAACACCGCCAAGGACGGATTCAATGGCTGCATCACGGTCTTCTTCTACAACCGCGATGTGTCGATCACCGGCAACACGGTCGTGCAGACCAATGCGGGGCGTCTCACGGTCGGCATCTATAACTCTGGCGACAACACGCAGAACAAGGGCATCACGATCAGCGGCAACGCGATCAGCGGAGTCGGCGTGATGGCACAGTTCGGGCACGACGGCGCGTCCGACATCACGGTGGTTGGAAATACCTTCCGGAACGTCTACATCAAGTGGGACGCGACCAACTTCCGGATCCTGAACATCTCGAATAACACGCTGACCTACGACATCGTCGCGGCTGAAGCGTTCACCGCGATCGAGTTGGCCCGTCCTCGAGGTGGAGCTCGAACGGCCCCGCAGATCGCTCGCGGCAACGTGATCTCTTCACTCGCCAACCAGCCCGCCGGCAGCGTCGGGATCCACGCGATCAGCGACTCGTTCAACGACGACAACCTGCAGCAGATCCTCGGCAACAACATTGGCGGGTTCCCGATCGACATCCAGGTCACGCAGAACTCGGCCAACACCGGGCGCACGCAGAACTTCCAGGTCGAGGACAACGTGCTGGGAACCGCTACACCGGGCATTGTCCGCAACGACACGGGCACGGGCAAGTCCACGCTGCGCACACGCGGCAACCTCCGTCACAACGGAAACCCCTGGCCGGAGGCGATCCCAACGGACACGACGCTGGCGTGGGATGCTGGCACGCGGATCGAGTACCGAGCGCCAGCCGCTGGTGGCTTCACTGGCGCGGTGTGCACCACGGCAGGCTCTCCCGGTGTGTGGAAGCAGTTCGGGTCGATCGCTGCGTAGGCAACAGGCAGCCCCTCTGGGCTCATCCTCGGGTGAGCTCGGAGGGGGCTCTTGTTCGTTACCAGGACACTTCGTCCGGGTCTGGCACTAGGACCTCGATGGACGCTAATTCGGCCATCGTCGCGCGGATGTCGAGAGATTGATCAAAGACCCTGACGATTGCCGTGTCAGTGTCGAAAACGCGCGCTATGTCGTGCTCATTTACCCCTCGAACGTTCCTCAACGGCCCGATGTGAGAGTCCAAGAATCCCGCGCCGCTCGTCTTCTCTGCCCAGTCGTCCATTCGTTCGGCGAAGTGCTCGAGCGAGTTCCGCACGCTCTTGTCGGCGAGATACGTGGATTCTCCGATGCCGAAACGCGCACGAAGGGCCTGACCTCGTGCTCGGACCTTTGCTACGTCTGGGCCCCGATTCTTGGCGGGCCACAGGATGTCGCTGAGCCGTGCGATCGCCCCGAGCGCCGCATCCATGGCGTACCAGAACCGGATGCTGTCTGGTTGATCCGAGTTCACGATGACCTCCACATCGCGGATTGCTACCGTCGCAAATTCTGCTTGACGATGGATCTCGCGTTGGAACATCTTGATCGCGAGGTCGGAGAGTTCGGCTGGGTCGGTCACGGTGAGCAGGCTATCCCGCAGCCGACGCTTTGTGACATCGGCATTCAAGCGAGGATGTCCAAGGCCCGACGTCGAGCGCCCCTCGCGGGCTTCGACAGAACTCCGCGCAGAGTGCGCTGAACTCTGCTGCTGCCATTTTGGAGCAGACGGGTTCGCAGGATGGTGCTACGGCTGCGGTGCAGCGCGGCCGTGACGAGCTCATCCTTGCGTTGGCGCAGTTCGGCATCACGGGAGCTGCAGCGGAGGCCTACGCCGATTCGCTGGGGCTGATCCCGTCGAACATCAACACGGCAGCTTCGTTGACCGGTGTCACTGCGGCTGAGGCTGAGTTGGCGCAGTTGGCTCGTGAACGTCACGCCATCATCCGAGTGACAACCACGGGTGAAGCGATCTACGGCAACGGGCCGACAGCGTTCCTCCCGCAGGCGAACGGTGGAGTGGTCAGCTACTTCGCTGCCGGCGGGATGCGAGAGAACCACGTGGCGCAGATCGCCCGGCCTGGTTCGTGGCGCGTGTGGGGTGAACCGGAGACGGGCGGCGAGGCGTACATCCCGCACGCACCGTCCAAGCGTGCACGGTCGTTGGATATCTGGGGTGAGACCGGGCGGATCCTGGGGGTCCCGGGTTTGCGGAGGGCGGTTACGTAAGCGGACCCACCTTCGTGGCGCCCGTCGCCCCGGCGTCCGGCCTACCGGCGGACCGTCCGATCACGATGGACGGCCACCTGTTCGGGATCCTTCGCGAAATGGCGAACGGCGAAGCGCGAATCGTCGTCAACGACTACGAGACCACGTCACGCATCGGGCTCGAGAACGGTCTCGGCCGGTAGATCCATCGGCCCCTTCCCGAGCCCACCAAAAGGTGGGCTCGGGAAGGGCTATTCGTCGTTCCGTACTCGAACCGGTTCTGTTGGACCCTGAAAAGCAGGCATACACGGAGTTGGACGGTAACCTCATGGGAGACGAGCGCGCGGCCGACAACCAAGGACAACTCAATGGAACACATCGTGGCTGGAACGCTCGATGCGCTCTCAGTGACTGAATTGTCCGAGTCTTTCGATGACCTGCACCTCAATCTCGAAAGGGTTCGATTTGCGACGCCAGAGGGCATCGTAGCGATGGTGACGAAGCTCGAGAAGATTGCTCGCTCCGGAACTTCGGTGCTCGTGAGTGCGCCGACCTCAGACAACGTCTCCAACTACTTGGCGCGAGCACACGTACCCCACATCCTCGATGGGTTGGACATCCGCCACGGCTTTGGGTCGGTGCGCGAATGGCACCAAGGAAACCAGCTGATCGAACTGCAGATGTTCAGTAGTTCGTCGGAGGTCCACGCACTGGCTACAAGCGTGCACGCATTCGCCGAGCCGCACGGAGCCGACATCGCCGCGCAACTGTTCAGCGCCGTGTGCGAAGCTGGCGAGAATGTCAGCTTTCACGCGGAGACAACTCACGGCTATGTGATGGCGCAGTACTTCCCAAATCGCGGAGATTTTGGGTTCGCGATTGGAGACAGCGGGGTCGGCTTCCTGGGGAGCCTGTCACGCATCGGTGCCACGGATCATGACAGCGCGCTTGCGATGGCTGTTGCCCCTGGTGTGAGCGCGACAGGCGAAAGAAATCGGGGATACGGGTTGTCGTCGATCCGGGACAACGTGAGCGGCCTCGGTGGATCGTTCAAGATCTTCGGCGGGAACCGGAAGTTGTCTTTTGGCTCTGGCTGCGCTCCCACCGGCTCTAAAGGGGCGTTCGTCGGCGTTCAGGCGGGCTCGCTCGTCTCGTGCGTCCTCCCTACGCGACGCGCCTGAGGCTGGCGTATAATCAGCGGCCTCGGACCCGAGCAGCGTGTTAAGATCGAAGCAACGCAAGGAGAGGTGCCATCATGGGAGCTTCCATCACTTTGCCCCGTCTGGCCGGCACGCGAAACGCTGCTGAGCAGCTCGTGCAGGAGTCTCTGGGAGACGACGTTTCTGTCTCGGACGTCACCGTCTACGCACGGGCAGTGGCCAGCGCGGCGCCTTCGTTCCTTGACGCATTGTTTGGAGCCCTGGGTGAACGGGGCATCCGTCGAGTAAATCTAGTTGGCGCCTCGGGACAGCTGCTGGACCTGATGAGCAGCTCCGCACGTCGCGGCAATGAGGTCGAAGTGGAACCAGCGTCGGCCGCCGCCGTCAGCTAGTTCTGATACGGGACCTTAGGCGGGGACGCCTTTGCTAATCTCTTCGACCATCAGCGCGAAACGCCTGTCAATGTCATCGGCGCTCGTCTCCTCGTTCTGACCCGCAAAAAGCTCGCCCTGCTTGACGAGTTCTCTGGCCAGACTCAGTAAGGAAACGTCGCCGATCTGGGCAACCCCCACCAATAATGCCGATGACGCATTAGCCACCTTCTGGTCACGGTCAGGATCGATTGGCGTGGCCGGCGCGTTGCCATAGAACTGATAGAGCGCGTAGCTAGTGCCCACTACCTCGAGCGCCTGAGCTCGAATCTGTCGCCTGAAGTCTCTGCTTGAGGTGCGCGAAGAAAATGCGCTGTTGATCAGTGCACTCAGGCCACTCGAACCTGCCACGATGGCAACCAAGAGTATGGCCAGCTGCCACAATTCCGCACTCTTCACCGCGTCGATCAAGTCGCCCATAGGGGTACAGTACCGGCGGTCGCGCTTCGCTCAGGCGAAAGCAGTGGATCGGAAGGCCGGAATTGTACCTACCGTCGTCGTTGCACCCCGTCGCCGTCGATCCCGTTCGGTGGCCCATCCCGACCATCACGCTTCACCGGGAGGTCCCACCGCACCATCATGTCCGCGCGCTCGAGCGTGGGCGTAGTGCCCATGAGGACGCGGTCCGCAGGGTCGAGCGCCCACCGAGTGACGAAGAACACGTCCTCACCGCCGCCTTCTCGCCGGCGCTCGAGCACAGCTTTCGGTACTTCGGGGTCGTTGCGGATGACGACCCACGTGTCTTGGTCGAACCGAATCGGTTTCGGACGGATCCAGGTGGCCATAGAGGAAACGTAACGGGTGGTTCCGACGTCGGGTGGGCAGACCCGCCTCTGCCAGAATGAAGCGCATGGCCAAGCGCACCATCATCACGCTCATTGACGACCTCGACGGAACCGACATCCCGCCAGGCACAGGCGAGACTGTCCGATTCGGTGTCGACGGCCGTAGCTATGAGATTGACCTCGGCGACGACAACGCCGCCGCCCTCCGCGCGGCACTGCAGCCTTACGCGCAGGTGGGACGCCGCCTCGTGACGACCAGCTACCATCGGCGTCGACGGTAGCTGCCCCGGAGCTTCACCATCGAAAGACTCACTCAGCGTCGTTCGGCGGCTGGTCGACCAGATCGAACCTCGCCGTGATCCACACTGAATGCGGCGAGCCTCGTCCAAGCGACTTTGGTCGCCGCGACGGTCTCGGGAAGGCGGCGGCGGTCTGCCTCGAGGTAGACGCTGCGCATGTAGTCCGCGGCAGCGCCGATCAGCTCAGTCGGGGCCTCGTTCCGGCGCGCGGCGTCGAGGACGGCACTGACCGTCGCAGCCTCTTCGGCCGTCATGCGGACATGTTGCACCATCAGCAGCTCACTTCTGCGCTCAGGGTGCGGCTGCGAGGCGGTTGGACCCCCGGCCTCGCAGCCGCGCCGACGCCCAGGGATGGGAGTGTGCATCGGCACAGATGCTAGCCCGCATCTGCATGAACGACTCTAGATATTGGGTTGCAACCAGGAAGAGCGCTTGCCTCCGGCGAGGAGCACGAACTACCCTCCGGCGTCAGTCGACGATGTGCAGCTGCGCGGCTCCGTCGCGGATGGTGACTTCGCCGGTGTTGGCGTGCTGCATGAGGTCCTGGATCAGCTCGCGATCCATGTCCACGCGGTCGTCAGCGTCGAAGTGGAACTGCAACGGGGTCGAGGGGTGGATCCACAGCGTGGTTCGGCCTGGGATGCCGTGGATGGTCAGGGCGAACGATTCCTTGCGGCGGAGCTTCGTCAGCGCGACGGTCTTCAGATGCGCGAGCAGCACGTCGTCGACCTCGACGCGTGCTGCGCTGCGGTGGCCGTAGACAAGTGTCCCCATGATCGTGCTCCGTTCCGGGCGACCCATCGGGAGCAAGCTCAACCAGGTTGTCGAACCGCTGCGCACAGTCCGACGGGGTCCAGGTCGAAGCACGTGAGAACAGCCTACGGAACAAGTCCGCAAGTCGAGCCGGATTGACTTCGGGCGGGACCAGGCGGGCATGAGCGGGACACTAGTAGAAGCGGCCGACGTCCGGTCCCGACTCAGGCGTCGGATCTGGCGAGGTCGGCCGTCAGCTCCTGCACGATCAAGTTTCTGGCTGCCTCGGGAACATCATCAAGAGCGATCGGGATAGTCCCCCAGTCGTACGTAGCCGTTAGAGCGAATGAAACAGCGTTGATGCCCCAGTCTGAGGACGTCTTCACTGGGGCCGAATCGACCTCGAGTGAGCGCAGTGCTGAGCGAGGTCGAACGGTGACTGTCATTGACGAACCGCTTTCTCTCGTGATCTGGACCACCAAGTCCGCCGTGTAAACGCCGGCTGACACATTCGCGTCAGCCCCGGATCCCGTGACTGCGCCGGAGGCAAAAACGATCTCTGTAGGCGACAGAACGACCAGAAGTCGTGACAAGAGGGAGTGGTAGGCGTCTCCCGAAGGATCTTCAATCTCCTCCCAACTGATGCGGGGCCATCGGTATACACCCGACCGAAGAGCCTTGTGAAGAGAATCAGCTGCTTCCAGGATATTTTGCATGGGAGCTCCTTCGCTCTGTCTACTGTTGAGCACCCTACGTGCATGGGTCGGCCTGGTGGGGAAAAGATCCCGATGCTCCGTGTGTGAAAACGGTCTGACCCCGGAGGTCTTACGCCATGAAGGGGTGGCGGGACCTGCCCCTGGGTCAGGACGTCCATGCTGTGGACACCCTTTCGTCCTGAGGAAAGTTCCTCACCTGTCCGAGACCGGACACCTGACACAAACGTGTCACCTCGGTTGTGATCCTGAAGAGGTGGGAAGTGATTTCCCACCTGTCCGATACCTCCCATCCGATTGACGAGGCTGGTAGGCGTGGTCGTTCAAGTCCGACCGTCGCACTTGAAGCGGGGTCCTCGTCGTCATGCGACAAGGACCGGTTGCAGCGCCATCGCGCTTGAAACGCGATGTTGGGTGATCACCGAGGTGTCCCATGATGGGACAGGTGTCTCACGTGATACAGGCGTTACGCTCAACCGTCCGCCGAACAGTATCACCAAAGTCGGCAGCCGGATTTGGCGATGAAGAGGATTTTAATTCACTGTTGACAGGCACGAGCATCGCGACCTCCTTCTTCCCTGCGGACTCCAGCAGGCGGCGTTTGGCGGTGTCGCGTCCGTCGTGTGCGTGGTCGAGGAGCACCGCGGCGACCGGGGTGCCGCGTTCGAGCGCTCCGAGGATCTGGTCCACGCACCGGGAGAGCGTCGGCATCGCGAGTCTGGCCTCGAACTGACGGAACGACTGCGCGAACGGGATGCCCGTCGAGACCTCCGCCATGACCTGCCGGAACTCGTTGCCCAGTTCGCCGCTCGACCCGATGCGTGCCACGCGCTCCATCGCGTCGGTGATCGCCTCGCCGGCGGCCAGGCTCAGGCTGAGGAACTCGAGGACCGTCGGGAGTTCCTCCTCGATGCGCGCCAGTCGGCGGCGGGCGGCGAGGTTGAGCAGTTGATCGCGCAGGACGATGCCTGCCACCGCCCCCAGTGCGGGCAACGCCGCCGCCAACGGGAGTGGGAGTCGGCCGCCGCTGAACGCGAGCACGGCGAGCGCCGCTCCAAGAGCGAAGCCGCCGAGCCCCCACAGCAGTTGCATGAGGCGGTAGCGCTGCAGCGTGGGACCTCCGGCCTGCCCGAGTCTGCGGACGACGAGTTCCTGGTCCGCGCCGACAAGGCCGAGCAGCCAGCGCAGAGCGCGGAGGACCGGGACCAGCAGCGTCCCGATCACCGGCAACGGGTCCGTCGACTGTCGTGAGGCCCGCTGTCGGGCCTCGCTGGACAGGTCGACCAGATAGGGCGCGATGCGATCCGCCAACCGGGGCCTGCCGAGCGCGGGGAGCAGCATCGCGAGTGCCCACAGGCCGATGCCCAGCGCCGCGCCGAGACAGAGCGCCCAGGCACCGTCGGCGCTCATCGGAACCACCGTCGTTCGGGTTGCAGGCGTCCGACCCGGAGCATGGCCTGGTAGGCGAGCGCCGAGACGACGACGCCCGCGATGATCAGGACCGCGCCCTCGCGCGAGTTGTAGGCCGCCGAGGTCTCCGGCCGGGAGGAGAGCAGCAGGAGGATCGCCCACGGCGCGGCGACACCGAGCCGTGCCGCGTTGACGACCCACGATTGGCGGGCCTCGGCCTCGGCGCGGATGGCCGACTCCTCGCGGAGTCCGGCGGACAGTGCTCGCAGCACGGCCGGAAGTTCGGTGCCGCCGACGTCGCGTGCCATTCTGACCGTCTCGAGGATGCGGTCGGCGACGGGGTCCGCGAGTGCGGTCTTGAGGTCGTCGAGGCCGTCCGCGAATCGTCCCGCGCCTCGGTAGTCGGCGCTGAACGCCGCGAAGGCTGGGCGGAGCGGCGCTGGGCCGACGGTGTCGAGCGCGGCGACGGCGTCCGGGAGCGAGAGTCCCGACCGGATGGCGGAGAGCAGGTGGTCGACGACGTCGGGCCAGAGCCCGCGTTGCAGGCGTCGACGCGCGGCGGCACGGGCTCGCAGCACGGTCACCGGCGCGACCAGTCCGGCGACGGCGACGGCCGCGCTGAGCGGCATGACCCGGCAGAGGGCCTGCACAACGGCACCCGAGACGAGACCGGCGAGCACGGCGACGACGAGGGTGGCAGCCCAATACCGGCCGGGGAGCCCGGCCAGGATGAGGAGCTCTCGCAGCGCGGCTACGGGGCGCCACCGCTCGAGCCTCGCCCGCAGCGGCTCCGGTTCGGGCCACCACCAGGGTGCGAGGGCGAGGAGCAGACCGGCCGCGAGCAGTGCTCCGAAGACGAGACTCATCGCTCGCCGGCAGCGAGGATCGAGGCGAGCGAGATGCCTGCCGCCCGGTACTTGTCGTCGCGGAGCGGGAACCGCCCGGTCGCGCGCAACTCACCGTCCCGGTGTTCGAACAGCGTGGAGGCTTCGATCGTGTGGGACTCACCGCTCCCGCCCACGGCGATGATCTCGGCCACCCTCCGGCGACCGGTGCGGTCGAGCTCGCAGTGCACGACCAGATCGATGCAGGACGCCACGGCTGGTCGGACGAACCCGGAGTCGATGTTGCGCCCGGCGAGGAGCGGCAGCGTGCAGAGCTTGCCGATCGCGTCACGAGCGGAGTTCGCGTGGATGCTGCAGAGTCCGGGCAGCCCGCTGTTGAGGGCGATGAGGAGGTCGAGGCTCTCCGCCTCGCGGACCTCCCCCACGACGATGCGATCGGGCCGCATCCGCAGGGCCTCTTTGATGAGGCGCCGGAGGGTGATCTCACCCGTCCCTTCGAGACTGGCTTGTCGGCACTGCATCGCGACGACGTCGCGATTGCCCGGCGCAAGCTCGAAGGTCTCCTCAACGGTGACGATGCGGAGGGCGGGATCGAGTGCCGCGATGAGCGCGCCGAGCATGGTGGTCTTCCCGGCCTGCGTCGCCCCGGACACCAGGAGGTTGGCACCGGCGATCATGCTGGCCCGCAGGAACTCCGCGGCCTGATAGCTGATCGATCCGGCGGCGACGAGCTGACCGAGGTCGCGGATCCGTGCGGAGAACTTGCGGATGTTGATCGACATGTGGCGCCGGGTGACGTCCGGGATGACGACGTGCAACCGGGACCCGTCCGGCAGCGACGCGTCGACGAAGGGGTTGGCCAGATCGACACGGCGTCCGGTCGCTCGGAGCATCCGCTCCACGAGGTCGCGGACGTCGCCCTCGCCGAGCATGACGTCGGTGAGCTCCGACACCCCTGAACGTGCCACGAACACCTTCGTCGGTTCGTTGATCCAGATCTCCTCGACGCTCGGGTCGTCGAGCAGGGGCTGGATCGCCCCGAAGCCGGTCACCGCGGCGAGCACCTCGCTCGTCATGCCGTGCTCGTCGTCGATGAGCGGCGTCGCATCGTTCAAGGCGTGCTCGTTGTACCGACGCACCTCCTCACGGGCGATCCGCCCTGCTCCGCCACGCCGGCTCGGTTCACCGAACTCCTCGCGCACCCGATCGCGCACACGCGCTGTGATGATCTCAGCCGCTGTCCCCATGCCGCCATCCTGACGAAAACCGGCCGCTGCGCGCAGAAGTTATCCACAGCACCACCGCCCGGGGCGTCAGGGACCGCTCGGTAGGCTCGGATGGTGCCGACCACCTTTCGCATCGACGGGTCCGAGATCCACGACATCGCCTCGTTCTACGACGTCATGAACGCCCTGCTCATGCGGGATGAGGACTGGGATCTCGGCCCGAGCCTCGACGCCCTCGACGACGTCCTCTACGGCGGGATCGGCGCGCTCCGCGATCTCGACGAGGTCCGCTTCGTCTGGACCGAGCACGAGCGGAGTCGCGCCGCGCTCGGCGTCGCGGCCACGCGGACGTGGTTGCAGCAGAAGCTCGATCGGGGTGCACCGTTCGACACCGCACACATCACGACGCAACTGGACGACCTCGACACGGGTCGCGGGACGACGTACTTCGAGCTGATCCTCGAGGTCTTCGCCGGCCACCCCGGGCTTCGGCTCGACCTCGCCTGAACCCACGCCACGTCGCACACGACCCGACCGCAACCGCTTGCGGCCGACAGGACGAGCGGGAAGAGTGGGCGCCATGATGAACGGCTACACCGCAGACCAGGTCCGAGCCGCAGAGGCACCACTGCTGGCTGCAGGTGAACCGCTCATGGCGCGAGCCGCCCACGGCCTCGCCGAGGAGCTGCGGGCCGTCCTGGCGGAGCGCGCGGCGGAACTCGACGGCACCGTGCCGGACGCCTGGAGGATCCTCCTGCTCGTGGGGTCGGGCGACAACGGCGGGGACGCCCTGTTCGCCGCCGCCGAACTGGCCGGCTCGGAGGGCCCCGAAGGGGTCCCGCTCGACCTCGTCGTCGCTCGCACCGGCGACCACGCGCACGAGGCGGGCTATGCCGCGGCGGTCGAGGCCGGCGTCCGCTTCCTCATGAACTCCCCCGCCGAACCGGACGACACCGCCGACGAAGCCAAAGGCGCTGCGCTCGTCGTCGACGCCGTCTTCGGGATCGGGGCAAGCCGGAACCCCACCCTGCGCGGTGCCCCGAAGGCCATCGTCGAGGCCGTCCTCCCGATCGTCCAGAGCGCCGGCGGACCCACGGTGGTGGCCGTCGACGTCCCGAGCGGCATCGACCCCGACGAGGGAAGCGTGCCCGAGGGTGCCGTCCTCCCGGCCGAGGTCACGGTCACCTTCGGCGCGGTGAAGGCCGGACTCCTCATCCCACCCGGCTCCGCCTACGCGGGAGACGTGCGGCTGATCGACATCGGCCTCGGGCCGCAGCTCGCGGACGTCACCCCGTTCACGACGCTCGACCAGGCCGACGCCTGACACCGCCTCGGGGAGTCATCTCCAAGCGGTCGCGGAGCGCGGCGTCGGGACGCGGTCAGGCGTCGACCGGCGCAGCCGACACCCCCGACGCCACGCCGGCGAGCGCGTGGCCCGCGAGCGAACCGAGGGTGCGGAGCCCGTCCCTGGACAGCACCGATTCCAGGTGTCCCTGCACCGAGGCGAATCCCCGACCGCGCATGGCGAAGACGTCGCCGGATACCGGGCCCGCCGCGATCTCGACCCCGCCCACCGGCGTATCTCCCGAGAAGCGGGCCGTGAAGGTGTTGTAGAACCCGATGAGCGACTGCTCGCCGAACAGGTCGAGGTCCAGCTGTAGTCCCTGGCGGGGTGCGTCGAGTCGGGCGATCGGTAGACCGAGCTGGATCGCGAGGACCTGATGGCTCAGGCAGACAGCCAGCAGGGGGGCACCGGCCGCTAGACGTGCTGACACGATCTCGTGGAGGCGGCGGACCCGGGGCTCGGCGAGGTCGAGCGGGTCGCCTGGTCCGGGTCCGGCGACGAGCAGGTCGGCGTCCAAGCGCGAGTCGTTCACGGTCGACCAGTGCTCGACCTCGACGGTCATACCGAAGTGGCGCAGTTGGTGGGCGAGCATCGCCGTGAACTCGTCCTCGGCGTCGACGATGATCGCGGAGCGACCCGACAACGGACCCATCGGTGCTGCGTGCTGGGGCTGCAACCAGAACGGCGCGAGCCGCTCGTTGCGGGCCCGGAGCGCCTCCTCCACCCCCGGCTCGGCCGCGAGGTCGACCGTCGGGCCGAGCTCGGGCGGAGCCATGACCCCGAGCGCCGTGAGCACACCCGCCGCCTTCGCAGCGGTCTCGGCCACCTCGGAGACGGGATCCGAATGCCGGACCAGCGTCGCCCCGGCGGGGACCCGGACGAGGCCGGCGTCGTCGAGATAGGCCGTGCGGATGAGGATCGGAGCGTCGAGTTCGTAGTCGCCGTCGTCCAGCGGCGTGAACAGGGCGAGGACGCCCGAATAGTAGCCGCGAGGGTTCCGCTCGTGCCGGGCGATCACGGCGCAGGCGTTCTGCATGGGCGACCCGGTGACCGTCGGCGCGAACATCGTCAGCCGTAGCACTTCCCGGACGTCGAGGTCGCTCGTGCCGGCGAGCAGGTACTCCGTGTGCGTCAGGCGCGACATCTGCTTGACGTAGGGCCCGAGGATGCGTCCGCCGGATGCACACACCCGGCTCATCATCTTCATCTCCTCGTCGACGACCATGAAGAGTTCCTCGGTCTCCTTGACGTCTCCCAGGAACGCACGGAACTCGTCGCCGGTCGCGCCGGAGCGCGGGTGGCGGAACGTGCCGCTGATGGGGTTCATGGTCACGGTCCGTTCGCCCGTCGACGCGTCTCGGGAGACGGCGACGTGTCGCTCGGGCGTCGCGCCGGCCATCGAGACCCCCGGCGTGTGCACGGCGAACGTCCAGTACGCGCCGGTCTCCCCCGAGAGGAGCGCCCGCAACCAGGCGAGGACCGCGCGTTCGGCGGGTACCTCGGTCGTCGCGGTGAACTCACGGCGGATGACGAAGTTCGCGCCTTCACCACGGCCGATCTCATCCTCGATCACGCGGCGGACGATCGAGGCGTAGTCCTCGTCGGAGACGTCGAACCCGCCGTCGAGCAGCGGGACCACGTCGATCGGCAGCCCGTCGAGCAACTCGCCGAGGGCGACCGACTCCCGTTCCTCGACGACGAGGCATCGCAACGGCGCGCCGTCGTCCATCGCTGCGAAGCCGCGCTCACGCACCTGGCGGTACGGCACCAGGGTGAGGACTTCCGGTCGGCGTGCGTCGCCGGCCGCTCCGAGCGGGATGTCGGCGAGCGACTCGACGTCCACGACCTCGCCGGTGTAGAGGTCGACGGTGTCGCTGCCGTGGCGGCGGATCACCGCGAACGGGAAGTCGGGGCCGGCGTTCAGCACGCGGTTGAGCAGGGTGGTCATGGTGGTGTCCTCAGGCTGGGACCGATCCGACAGGGCCTCCGAACGAGAACGACCGCCCTGTCAGGCGGTCGAGTCGTCGTGTGTGCACGTGCGCGGTCCGCCTAGGAGGCGGGCCACCAGCTCGTTGCACACGTCGTTCGCATGGAGCCGAGCATACACGGCGCGGCACCGGCTCTGCTGGGCGTCGGAGCGGCCGCCGCGGCGTCACGAAGCACAGGACGTTCCCGACCTCGCTCCCGTAGACTGAGCCGAGCCGCGGGAGTGGTGGAATTGGCAGACACGCAGGATTTAGGTTCCTGTGCTTTCGAGCGTGAGGGTTCAAGTCCCTTCTCCCGCACGCGACACCGTCGTACGCCGTTCCATCCCTCCCCCGACAGCAGGAGCTCCGCATGGTCCACACCGCCCTCATCCCCTGGCTCGACCCGGAGGGCATCATCACGGCCGTCGGTCCTTGGGCCCTGGTCGTCGTGTGCGCGATCGTCTTCGCCGAGACCGGCCTCCTCGTCGGGTTCCTTCTGCCCGGCGACACCCTCCTCGTCATCACCGGCCTCCTCGCGTTCGGATCCGCGCGCGTCATCGAGATCGACATCTGGTGGGTCTGCCTCGCGATCGGATTCGCGGCGTTCCTCGGCGGCGAGGTCGGCTATCTGATCGGGCACAAACTCGGGCCGAAGGTGTTCGAGCGCAAGGAGTCCGGCCTCTTCAGCATCAAGAACGTCGAGCGGACGAACGCCTTCTTCGAGCGCTTCGGCGCCCTCGCGGTCATCCTGGCCCGCTTCGTCCCGATCGTCCGGACCTTCGCACCGGTCGCAGCGGGCATCGGGCACATGAACTACAAGAAGTACTCGCTCTACAACCTCGTCGGTGCGTTGATCTGGGGTGCCGGCCTGACCTTCTTCGGCTACCTCCTCGGTTACATCCCGCCGGTCGCCACCTTCGTGCAGAACTACATCGACGTCATCCTCATCGGCGCGGTCGTCCTCACCCTCATCCCGACCAGCTGGCACTACATCCAGTCGAGCCGGAAGGCGAAGGCACTCCAGGGCACGATCTCCGAGGAGGAGCGTCGCGCGGCGGCGTCGAAGCTGGCCAACCAGGACGTCTTCAACCGCGACCGCGGCAGCGACCCGGCCTGATCCGTCGGCACCGTGCCGCGGCCACCGCGCAGGATCAGCGGTGGTGGGACTCCTCGTGAGAGGCGTGCTCCTCGGGCTCGAGCTGGAACGTGGAATGCTCCACGTCGAAGTGGTCGTGGAGGCATGAGCCGAGGCGGTCGAGCAGCTCCCCCGTCCCGCCGAGCGCGAACACCCGCTGCTCGACGACCACGTGTGCGGAGAACACCGGCTGCCCGGAGGTGATCTGCCAGACGTGGACGTCGTGCACGGCGACGACCCCGTCCGTCCCGATCAGGTGGTCCCTGATCTCCTGCACGTCGGTGTCGGAGGGAGCGGACTCGCTGAGGACGTGGACGACGTCGCGGAGCAACGCCCAGGCGCGCGGCACGATCATCGCGGCGATCGCGAGCGACGCGATCGCGTCCGCCTGGGCGAATCCCGTCAGCAGGATGACCACAGCGGCGATGATGACGGCGATCGAGCCCAGGAGGTCTCCGAGGACCTCGAGGTACGCGCCGCGCATGTTGATCGAGGACTCACGACCTCCCCTGAGGATCCACAGCGCCGCGAGGTTCGCGACGAGGCCGATGACCGCGACGACCAGCATCGGCAGGCTCTGGACCTCGCCCGACGACGGCTCGACGAGTCTGGCGACGCCCTCGAGGAGCACCGACACGGCGACGGCGATCAGGATCAATGCGTTGATCAACGCGCCGAACACCTCGGCCCGCTGATACCCGAACGTCTGGCGGTCGGTGGCCGGGCGGGCGGCGACAATCGTCGCCACGAGCGCGATGACGAGCCCCGTCAGATCCGACAACATGTGTCCGGCGTCCGCGAGCAGCGACAGCGAACCGCTCACCCACGCGCCCACCAGTTCGACGACCAGGATGGTTGCGATGATGGCGATCGCCGCCACCAGCCGGGAACGGTTGGTGGTGCTGTCGGCGTGCGCGTGATCGTGACCCATGATGTGACCACCGTACGAGCTTCCCGCGGCCCCGGGAAGGGTTCATGCCGAGATAGGAATGGTCCTGAGTATCATGCTCAACTGGTGGCCGACGGCGCGGGCAGGAGGCCCCGCAACACCGGGACGAGTTCGCGGAAGGCGATCGCGCGGTGGCTCAGTTCGTTCTTCTCCGCCGGCGACAACTGGGCCGCCGTGCGGTGGTCGCCATTCGGGATGAACGCCGGGTCGTAGCCGAAGCCGTTCGTACCGGCCGGCTCCGTGGCGAGCGCGCCGTGCCAGGTGCCGACCGCGACATGCTCGAACGGTTCCATCCCAGGGATCCCCGGCGGCACGACGAGTGCGAGGTGGCAGGCGAACCATGCCGAGCGGTGCTCCTCATGCACGTCGTGCAGCTGGTCGAGCAGGAGCGCGAGGTTCGCCGACGAGTCGTGCTGCAAGCCCGCCCAGCGCGCCGAGAAGATACCGGGCGCGCCGCCCAGGATGTCGACACCGATCCCCGAATCGTCCGCGAGGGCGATGGAGCCAGTGTGGGCTGCGGCGACGCGCGCCTTGATCAGGGCGTTCTCACTGAACGAGGTACCGTCCTCGACCGGCTCGGGACCGTCGTAGCCGAGGACCGTGATGCCCGGCACGTCACGGCTCACGAGACGTTGGAACTCCTCGACCTTGTGCTGGTTGTGCGTCGCGAGGACGATCTCGACGGACATCAGCGGCCGAGGGCCTCGAACTGGATCGTCTTCAGCGACGCCGCGCCACCGACGGCGAGGTCGAGCAGCGAGTCGAGCTCCCGGCGGTCGAACGGTGCCCCCTCGGCCGTCCCCTGCACCTCGACGAACGAGCCCCCACCCGTCACCACGACGTTCATGTCGGTCTCGGCGCGCACATCCTCGACATACGCGAGGTCGAGCATGGGGACGCCGTCGATGATGCCGACGGAGACGGCGGAGACGCTGTCCGTGAGGGGTGAGGCCTTCTGCGAGATGAACTTCTTCCCGCGCGCCCACTCGATGGCGTCGGCGAGTGCCACGTAGGCACCCGTGATCGCGGCGGTCCGCGTCCCGCCGTCGGCCTGCAGCACGTCGCAGTCGATCACGATGGTGTTCTCGCCGAGCGCCTTCGTGTCGATGACGGCGCGGAGACTGCGTCCGATGAGCCGGGAGATCTCGTGGGTTCGACCGCCGATGCGCCCCTTGACCGCCTCACGGTCCATCCGCTCGTTCGTGGATCGCGGCAGCATGGAGTACTCGGCGGTGACCCAGCCCCTCCCCTTGCCGTTCAGCCACCGGGGCACCCCGTTCGTGAACGACGCGGTGCACAGCACCTTGGTGCGCCCGAAGCTGATGAGCGCCGACCCCTCGGCCTGCTCGCTCCAGCCTCGCTCGATGGTGATGGGACGCAGCTGGTCGTTGGTGCGGCCGTCGGCGCGCTGGGTGTCACTCATGGATGTGCTCCTCGAACTGGTGGGATGGAAGGTCGATGACGCCGGTCTGGACGAGCGAGACCGTCGAGATCTCCCTGCCCATCAGGCGGTTGGCGAGGGCGATGAAGTCGTCGGCACTGCTCCCGGTCGCCTCGTACCGGTGGACGGGCGGTTCGCCGCTGTCGCGGAGCAGGTCGCGGGTGACGAGGACCCGGTACACGTCGTTCGCGGTCTCCGTGTCGCTCGAGACGAGGGACACCTGCGGGCCCATGACGTAACTGATCGCACCCTTCAGGAAGGGGTAGTGGGTACAACCCAGTACGACCGTGTCGACGCCGGCATGCCGGAGCGGCGCGAGGTACTCCTCAGCGGCCTCCAGGAGGTCCGGACCGGTCGTGACGCCCGCCTCGACGAACTCCACGAACCGCGGGCAGGCCTGCCCGAACACCGTCAGCTCGGGGTTGACCTCGAACAGGTCCTGATAGGCGCGCGAATTGATGGTGCCCTCGGTGCCGATGACCCCGATCCTGCCGTTGCGCGTGCTGCGGACCGCGGTCCTGACCGCGGGCTGGATGACCTCGACCACCGGGACGGAGTAGCGTTCCCGCGCATCGCGCAGCATCGCCGCTGAGGCGGTGTTGCACGCGATCACGAGCATCTTGACACCCTGGTCCACAAGGGTGTCGAGTACCTCGAGCGAATAGCGTCGGACGTCGGCGATGGGCTTCGGCCCGTAGGGCGAATGGGCGGTGTCGCCGATGTAGATCACGGATTCGGCGGGGAGTTGGTCGCTGACCGCTCTCGCCACCGTGAGTCCGCCGACGCCTGAGTCGAAGATGCCGATGGGTGCGTCGTTCACGATGGTCCAGCCTACCGCGCATGACCCTCGTCATGCCGGACCGCCCGATCACCCCGTTCCCTGCACCCGCGCGGCTAGGCTGAACGGGTGCACGAGTCCTCAGCTCTCCTCACCGACCGTTACGAACTCACGATGCTGGACGCCGCGCTCCACCGCGGCACCGCTGATCGGGAGTGTCTCTTCGAGCTGTTCGCCCGTCGACTCTCGGGCGGACGCCGCTACGGGGTGGTCGCCGGTACCGGCCGGTTCCTCGAACTGCTCAAGCGGTTCCGGTTCGGCGAGGCGGAACTGGAGTGGCTGCGCGAAGAAGGCGTGGTCAGCACCGCCGCACTCGACTGGCTCGCCGACTACCGCTTCTCCGGTTCGATCTGGGGGTACCGGGAGGGCGAGGTGTTCTTCCCCGGTTCACCGATCCTCGTCGTGGAGGGCACCTTCGCGGAGGCCGTCATCCTCGAGACCCTCGCGCTCAGTGTCTTCAACTACGACAGCGCGGTCGCCACCGCGGCCGCGCGCATGACCTCGGCCGCCGGGACACGCCCCCTCGCCGAGATGGGTTCGCGCCGGACCGGTGAGCGATCGGCGATCGCGGCCGCCAGGGCCGCCTTCATCGCGGGCTTCAGCGCCACCTCCAACCTCGAAGCCGGCCGCAGCTGGGGTATCCCCACCATGGGCACCGCCGCGCACTCCTTCACCCTCCTGCACGACTCGGAGGAGGACGCGTTCCGGGCACAGATCGACACGATGGGCGCTGGGACGACCCTGCTCGTCGACACCTACGACATCGAAGCGGCGGTGCGTCTCGGCGTGCGCCTCGCCGGACCGGAGCTCGGCGCGGTCCGCATCGATTCCGGCGACCTGCCGATCGTCGTCGACCAGGTGCGGCGACTGCTCGACGAGCTCGGCGCCACCACGACCCGCATCACGGTCACCAACGACCTCGACGAGCACGCCGTCGCCGCTCTGGCCGCCTCGCCCGTGGACTCCTACGGCGTCGGGACGTCCGTCGTCACCGGATCGGGATCGCCTGCGATGGGAATGGTCTACAAACTCGTGTCCCACCGCGACGACCAGGGCGACTGGATCAGCGTCGCCAAGAAGTCCGCCGAGAAGGCGACCGTCGGCGGCCGCAAGTCCGCGGCACGCGCCTACGACCGGAACGGCGTCGCCCGGGAGGAGCGCATCTACCTCGGCGACGGGCCGGCCGGCCGACACGAGGGGGCAGCCGACGCCGATGCGGAACGCCCACTCATGGTCCCGCTCGTGGTCGGCGGTCTCGTCGACGAGCAGTACCTGGGTGCCGCGGGCACGCGGCAGGCGCGGGAGCACCGCGAGCGTTCGGTCGCGGAACTGCCGCCCCGCGCCGTCAGCCTGACGCGCGGAGACCCGGTGCTTCCGACCGTCTACCTCGAAGGCTGACGACCACTTCGCGCCGGACCACGTTCTGACCCGGCGGGCGGATCAGTCGCGAAGGAGCTTCTCGTAGATCTCCTTGCACGACGGGCAGATCGGGAACTTCTCCGGGTCGCGACCCGGGGTCCACTTCTTGCCGCACAACGCCTTCACGGGCTTCCCGCTGAGCGCCGACTCGAGGATCTTCTCCTTCTTCACGTAGTGCGAGAAGCGTTCATGATCGCCGGGTTCGATGTTCTCGCTCTCGATGAGCTCCTCGAGCTCGCGATCCATGATCGCGGTGCTCCCCCCGTCCGGTGTCCCGCCGGGGTCGATCGTGCTCATCTGCTGCTTCGTGCTGTCATGCTGCGCCATGGCTCCATGGTACCGCCGCAGACGAGCCGGGGCTCCTGTGGTCCTGTCGGAGCCCGTCGGGGGCCTCGGATCAGTGGGAGCTGGCGAAGCCGACGATCTCTGGGCTGCGGCGGTCGAAGACCCGACCACCGGCGAGGATCCCGATGACCAGGACGAGCAGCCCGGTCCCGACGCCAACAGCGAGCGCGCCGAAGTTCCAGTTCGGCTCGCCTGTGAGGCCGAGCACCGCCAACCAGGCGGCCGGGACCGTGAGGACCACGGTGCCCAGCAGGCTCATGAACTGCGCGGACAGGCCGCTGCTGCCGGGGACCTGCGGCTGCTGGAACGGGCTGTCACCGGGCAGGGAGGTCGGGTACGGGAACCGTGCGGAGACGAAGCTCGCGATGCCGGCACCGCTGAGCAACAGACACGTGCTCACGCCGATCATCGACGGCAGGGCGTCCCAATCGCCGTAGAACAGGATGCTGAGCGTCGATCCGACGGCGATGAGCGGGATGCCGATGAGCAGCACCGGGAAGAGGCGGCCGATGCGGTCTGCCCGCCCGCGGACCCCCGAAGCCACGTGCAACCAGACCGCGGTCGAGTCGAAGGCCAGGTCGTTGTGCAGGAGCCAGCCGAGGAACCAGCACACGACCGGGAGCGGCACGAGCGCGAGGACGTTCAACGGGATGCCGGCGACCAGCAGCGGGACGAAGAAGATGAAGGGGGCGATCGGGATGATCACCAGGGAGACGAGGTAGCGCGGGTCGCGCAACCAGTAGGTCATGCTGCGGGCGGCGATGACGCCGGCCGGGCGTCCCGGCAGGAGATCGAACCATCCCAGACCGGTGCTCTCGCGACCGGTTCCGATGCGCTCCGGTGCGACGAGCAACCGCGCGACGAAGGCCTGCCAGGCGAACCAGAGGAGCGCGATCGTCGCCGCGGTCAGCAACAGCTTGACCACGGCCGGCACGATGTCGCCGATGGCCGCGTCGCCGGGGAAGGACCACACGGCACCCAGGGGGGTCCAGCTCAGGATGTCGGCCACCCGGCCGAGCACGGCGAAGCCGTCACGCTGCCAGTCGACCGCGGTCAGGGCGATGATGGCCGGGCTCACGGCGATGATGAGCACGAGCCCGAGCACACCCATGACCTCTTTGGCGCGCCGCGTCGACAGCAGGCTCGCGGAGATCGACGTCGCGATCCGCGCCAGGAGTGCGCACAGCACGACACCGAGCACTGCCGACATGACGGCGAGGACCGCCGGGAGCGGCGACCTCGACCAGGTGACGACGGAGGACGCCGCGAGTACGGCGAGCACGATCGACGGGACGGAGACGAGCGCGGCGACGATCAGGCCAGCTGACAGGGTCCGGTTGGGGAGACCGTAGAGCGAGAACGCCCTCGGGTCGAGCTGATCGTCCACGCCGAACACGAGCGGCAGCACGATGAAGCCCAGGACGATAACGGAACCGACGAGCACCAGGAGGTTCCTGGTCACCTCCGGATCGGTCGTCCGGAGTGCGACGAGCCCGGTGCTCGCGAGCACCACGACCCAGACGCCGAGCGCGATCGCCAGGACGAGTCCGACCAGTCGCCAGGGACTGCGGCGGAACGCGTTCAGCGTCAGCTGCAGTTTCAGTCGGAGAAGCTGTGCAACCATTCCATTCCCTCTGCCGACTTGCGGCCCCCGGCGAGTTCGACGAAACGCTCTTCGAGCGTGCCCGTCCCCCGCACCTCGTCCACGGACCCGGCGGCCAGCACCTTGCCCTGGACGATGATGGCCACGTGATCGCACACACGCTGGATGAAGTCCATGCCGTGACTCGAGAGCACGACGGTTCCGCCGTTGGCGACGTAGCGCTGCAGGATCTCGATGACGTTGGCCGCCGACACCGGGTCGACCGACTCGAACGGCTCGTCGAGGATGAGGAGACGGGGCGAGTGGATGAGGGCCGCCGCGAGCGCGATCTTCTTCGTCATGCCGGCGGAGTAGTCGGACACGAGGCGACCGAGCGCGTCGTCGAGACCGAACGCCCGTGCCAGGTCCGTGGTCCGCGACTTCACCGTCGCCGGGTCGAGTCCGCGGAGGACGCCGGAGTAGTAGAGCAGCTGGTTGCCGGTGAGGCGGTCGAAGAGTCGGAGACGGTCCGGGAGGACACCGATCGCACGCTTCGCCTCGGCCGGGTCCTGCCAGACGTCGACGCCCTGGACCCTGATGGAGCCGGCGTCGGGGCGGAGGAGACCGGTGACCATGGACAGCGTCGTCGTCTTTCCGGCGCCGTTCGGGCCGACGATGCCGTAGAAGGAGCCGCGTCGGACCTCGAGGTCGACGCCGTCGACGGCGACCGTGTCGCCGAACTGCTTCACGAGCCCGGAGATCGACAGCACGATGGGGTTGGCCTCGGGTGCCGCGGTGTCGGTGCCCGGCGACTCAGCGGGCATCGACGGCGGCTTCGTCGTCGTGGGACGGGCGACCGGACGCTTCGGCGCGACCGGAGCGGCGGCCACGGACGACGGGGCGGCCTGCGCGTCGGAAGCCGGCTCGGTGCGCGCCGAGTCGGCGGACGGGTGAGGGTCTTCCGTCGTGGTCGTCGAGGTGGTCTCGGGAGCGGTGATCGGGACGGCCGTCGTCTCGCTCGTCGGTTCTGAACCGGCTGCGGATCCGTCGCCGCGGTCGGGCTCGGTCTGCGTCACGGCGGTTTCAGCTTCATGGGTGGACGCGGCCTCGGCTTCGGGCACGGAAGCGTCTCCGACCGCTGGGGCACGGACCTCGTCGAGGACTCCGGCACTCGCGGCCGCCGTCTGTTCGGTCTGCTTCGGGGCCGTGGTGCGAGCGGTGCCCGAACGGGCCGGCGTCCGCTTCGCGGGCGTCCGGGTCGTCGTGGACTTCGCGGCGGTGGTCCGGCTCGTGCCGGTCTTCGCGGCGGGGCTCTTGGTGCCGGACGAGGCTCCGGTCGTGCGCGTCGTCGTCCGCGGAGCCCGCGGCGTCGATGCCGGCGCCGCGGGGGTCGACCCGTCGTCCGGGGAGCCGGGCGTCGCGGTGCTCGGGTCCGTCTCGAGCGCAGCCTTGGCGGGCGTGCGCTTCGCCGCGGTGGTCCGGGCGGCGCCGGTCTTCGCCGCAGTGGTCCGGGCCGTTCCGGTCTTCGCCGCAGTGGACCGCGAACCCGTCGAACGGGTCGTGGTCGTCTTCTTCGCCGTGCCCGTGGCATCGGTCGAGTCCGCGCCGGTCGTGGCGCGCGCAGCACTCGGGCGCTTCGCGGGGGCCTTCGTCGTGCCGGAGGTTCGCGGCGTCGTGGTCCTGGGTGCACGCTTCGCGGCAGACGGTGCCGGAGCGGACTGGTCGTCTGCTGCACTCGGCTGCGCCACCCCTGGCGCGTCGGGAGCGGACGCCGCCGGCGGACTCGTCGACGGCCCGTCGGCAGGCGTGGGCTGCTCAGCGGGATCTGGCGGAGTCGTGGAAGTCACCAAGCAAACCTACCAACAGCAGCGCCCGCAGCGGACAGCGGAGTCACAGGATGAACAGTTGACACATCTCCCCCAAGCTGTGTAAACGCCGGGTGGTCGATCACGAAACGACAACGGACCCTGGGAACCCATGACAGACGGAGTTCACCGCGGCTAGCCTGTATTTTGGCATGACGGAGTGTCTTTCAATGCACGTCTTGGTAAATCCTCGGTGAATTGTCCACAGCATCGTGGCACCGCGTGATTCCATACCCACACTGAGGAGAACAACGTGACCACCCAGGTAGTGATCCTTGCCGCCGGAATGGGCAGCCGTCTCGGCCGCTCGCTCCCGAAGCCCCTGACCGAGCTCAGCGACGGCCGCACCATCATGCAGCAGCAATTCGACAACATCCACCACGCGTTCGGCGCGAGCGCCAAGGTGACGATCGTCGTCGGCTACAAGCTCGAGCACATCATCGAGGCCTTCCCCGACGCGTCCTTCGTCTACAACGAGCAGTACGACCAGACCAACACCTCGAAGAGCCTCATGCGCGCACTCGCCGCATCGCAGGCCGGCGGTGTGCTCTGGATGAACGGCGACGTCGTCTTCGACCCGGCCGTCCTCGACCGCGCCGCAGCGATGATCGCCAAGGACCGCTCCTTCGTCACCGTCAACACCTCGAAGGTGTCCGACGAGGAAGTGAAGTACACGACCAGCGCCGAGGGGTTCATCAAGGAACTCTCGAAGACGGTCGTCGGTGGGCTCGGCGAGGCCGTCGGCATCAACTACATCTCCTCGCAGGACAAGGCGATGCTGCACCGCTACCTTGCGAAGGTCGGCGACCAGGACTACTTCGAGCGCGGCATCGAGCTCGCCATCGAACGCGAGGGCATGCTCGTCGAACCGGTCGACATCTCGGACCTGTACGCGGTGGAGGTCGACTTCGCCGAGGACCTCGAGCGAGCGAACCTCTTCGTCTGAGCATCCCGTCCGCTCCGCACCCGAACGCCGTCCCGACGCTGAGCGTCGAGGACGGCGTTCCTGCGCGACCTCGATAAGGTTGGTCCCGTGAGTTCTTCAGCTGAGACGCGGCCAAGGATGTCGCGTTCGGCCAGATACCGCCACGCGCTCTGGATCCTGACGGTCCGGGATCTGCGCGTGCGCTACTCGACGAGTGCGCTCGGATACGTGTGGTCCATCCTCGACCCGCTCGTCATGAGCGGGATCTACTGGTTCGTCTTCACGCAGGTGTTCCGGCGCGATGTCGGCGAGGAGCCGTACATCGTCTTCCTCCTCGCGGCGCTCCTGCCGTGGATGTGGTTCACCGGGTCGGTCTCGGACAGCACCCGCGCCTTCCTCCGCGAGGCGAAGCTGGTGCGGTCGACGACGATCCCCCGCACCATCTGGGTCAACCGCATCGTACTGTCGAAGGGCATCGAGTTCCTCGCAGCGCTCCCCGTCCTCGCGGCGTTCGCCGTCTTCAGCGGCGCGTCGGTCAACGTCGACATCCTGCTCTTCCCGCTCGCGATCGCGATCCAGACGGTCCTCACCGTCGGGCTCTGCCTGATCGTCGCTCCCCTCGTCGTGTTCTTCCGCGACCTGGAACGGGCGGTCAAACTCGTGCTGCGCTTCATGTTCTACGCCACGCCGATCATCTACAGCACGACCGCCCTCCCGGACCGCATCGAGCCCTTCGCCGCGCTCAACCCCTTGAGCGGCATCTTCGCGCTGTACCGATCCGCGTTCTTCCCGCAGGAACTCGACTGGTACCTCGTGGGCGTCTCGGCCGGGATGTCCACGGTGATCCTGGCGCTCGGCCTGCTGATCTTCAAGCGGTGCGAGCGCTCCGTGCTGAAGGAGATCTGATGTCGACCGACAGCTCCCCCACGACCCGCGCCGCCATCTCGGTGACCGACGCCGGCATCCGCTTCCGCCGGAACCGCGGTGGCCGGCGCAGTTTCAAGGATCTCTTCGCCGGCCGCGACCGCCGTTCGCGCCCGGGCGAGTTCTGGCCGCTGCGCCACGTCTCGTTCGAGGTCGCTCCCGGCGAAGCGATCGGCGTGGTCGGCAGGAACGGGCAGGGCAAGTCGACGCTCCTGAAGCTCGTCGCCGGCGTCGTCCTGCCGGACGAGGGCACCGTGGGCGTCCGCGAGGGTGTCGCACCCCTGATCGAGATCACGGGCGGCTTCGTCAACGACCTCACCGTCCGCGACAACGTCTACCTGACCTCAGGACTCCACGGCATGTCGCGTCGCGAGATCGACGAACGGTTCGACGACATCATCGCCTTCGCCGAGATCGCCGACTTCGTCGACACCCCGTACAAGCACCTCTCCAGCGGCATGAAGGTCCGCATCGCGTTCGCGGTCATCGCGCAGCTCGAGGAACCGATCATCCTCGTGGACGAGGTCCTGGCCGTCGGTGACCGGGCCTTCCGTGAGAAGTGCTACCGCCGGATCGAAGAGCTCCTCGAGGGCGGGCGGACGCTGTTCTTCGTCTCGCACAACGAGAAGGACCTCCGTCGGTTCTGCACCCGCGGCCTTTACCTCGACAAAGGTGCGCTCGTCCTCGACGCCTCGATCGACGACGTGCTCGACCGCTACAACGCCGACTACAACAGCTGAGCCGCCGCAGCAACCGTCGACGATCCTGCAGGACCACGACGTAGACTGGCCGCCCCCGCCCACGAGGAGGCCGTCATGTCCGGACCGCAGCAGGGACCGGTTCCCGGTCCCGCCAACTACCCGAACCCGGCAGCGCAGCAGCCGATGCTCCCCGAGCCGGGGTGGGTCCGGGCGCTCGACCGCGTCCTCTGGGTGCAGCGGCCGGTGGTCGTGGCCCACATCCGGTCGATCCGACGCATGTACCCCAACGCGACGGCCGATCAGCTGATCCGGGTCCTGGAGCGTCGGTACCTCGCGACGGTGACGACGACCGGTGCGGCCGTCGGTGCCACCGCCGTCGTGCCCGCCATCGGGACCGCGACGACCCTCGCGCTCTCCGGCGTCGAAACGGCCGGCTTCCTCGAGGCAACGGCGTTGTTCGCGCAGTCGGTCACGGAGGTCCACGGCATCGCCCTGGCCGATCCGGTCAGGTCCCGCGCGCTCGTCATGACGATGATGCTCGGGAAGGCCGGCACCGACCTCCTCCGCAACTTCGGGTCCCAGGCGACCGGGAAGGGCATCCCCCGACAGGCGTTCTGGGGTCAGACGATCACCCAGGGGCTGCCGTCGATGATCGTGGGACCGGTCGCCGATCAGCTGCGGGTGCGGTTCGTCAAGCACTTCGCCGCGAGCGGCGGTGCCGGCGTGATCGGCAAGGCCCTCCCCTTCGGTGTCGGCGCGGCCGTCGGCGGCATCGGCAACCACCTCCTCGGACGACAGGTGGTCCGTGCCGCCCGTCAGGCGTTCGGACCGGCGCCGTTCGTGGTCCCGTTGGACCTCGAACCGCGGATGCGCGCGGTGACCGGCACGTCCCGTCTGGGGAAGATCCGCGACCAGGTGTTCCGTCGACGCGGACAGCAGGCCATCGAGTCCGGCCCGAGCGCTTCAGGACACCCCGGAGACCCCGCCCCGGAACCGCCTGTCGGTCCGTGAGCCACCCGCGGGGATGCGGCATCTCTCCAGGTCCGTCGCGTAGCGTCGAGCCGTGAGACTTCCCTTCCTGCGCCGTTCCCAGAGCCTCCTTCCCGAAGGTCGTCACTTCGCGGTCACGTGGGGCCTGACGGACGACTTCGGGGGCATGACCGAGGCGATGTTCCACCGTTCCCGAGCATTCGCGCGTCTGGCCGGCACGCCCGTCGACATCCTCACCTTCGACCACCGGCCGGACTACCCGGAGCTCGAGCAGCGGCTGCGATCCCGTGGCGACCTCGTCGAGGGCATGCGCATCGTCAACCTGTACGACTGGCTGCGGGCGAACCCGCTGCCGGGTGGCTCCCTCGACCTCGACCGGTATCCGTTCACGCCACTCCCGGCGACCGACGACGGTACCGAGCGGCGCCGCGGCGAGGCCGTCCTGAGCCGCGAGCGCCGCGACGACGCCGGCCAGGTCCTGCAGGTCGACGTCTACCGCACCGACGGCACCCTCCTCCTCTCCGACCGCCGCGACACGAAGGAGCTGGGCACCAAGGGTGGTCGCGCGGTCGTCCTCTGTGACGAGCACGGCCGACCGGTGCGCGCCTGGGGCCGGATCTGGTCACTGTACCGGGCGTGGTTCGACGCGATCACCGCCGGAGCCCCTGCCTGGATGATCGTCGACAGCAAGACCATCGCCCCGTTCGTCCTGAGCTACCGCAAGCGGAACGTCGTCACGGCGCACGTCGTGCACGCCTCCCACCTCCAGGGCACCGAGCGTCCGCACGGTCGCCTGCGGGAGTCGCGTCGCGCGGTCTTCGAGGCACTCGACGACTTCGACCTCGTCGCCCTCCTGAGTGAGCGTCAGCTGGCCGACGTACAGGCCATGCTCGGTGTCCACGCCTCGCTGGCCGTCATCCCCAACTCGCGCGACCTCGTCGAGAAAACGGTCGCGCAGGCAGCGCGTCCCCGTCATCGTGGCATGTTCCTCGGGTCGCTCACGGCGCGCAAGCGCCCCGCTCACGCCATCCGCGCCGTCCTGGCGGCGACGGCCGCGGAGGGCACCCCTCCGATGCTCGACGTCTACGGCGGTGGCGAGTTGCTCGGTGAGCTGCAGGCGATCCTCACCGCGGAGGACCCCGAGCACCGCATCGTCCTCCACGGCTACGATCGCTCAGCCCGTGAACAGCTCGGGTCCGGCTCGTTCCTCGTCATGACGTCGACTTCGGAGGGCTTCCCGCTCGTCCTCGTCGAGGCGATGGCGGCGGGCTGCCTGCCGGTCGTCGTCGACGTACCCTACGGACCGGCCGACATCGTCACCGATGGACGGAACGGCTTCCTCGTCCCGTCCGCCGAACCGGCCGTCGTCGCCGCTGCCATCGAGCGGCTGCTCGCCCTCCCCGACCGCGAGGTGGACGCCATGCGGCGTCATGCGCGGTCCACCGCCGAGCAGTACGACGACGAGGCCGTCACCCGTCGGTGGGCTCAGGAGCTGCGTGCGGCAGACCGTCGGAAGAAGCGGAACGCGCTCGTTCCCCGCGCCGGCTGACGGCCCACGAACGCACCGTTTCCGATCGCAACTGAACGGCTCGACCGACGCGACGCGCCAGGCCGTGCGACGGCCGCTCGACGAGCTGGAAGAACGCGGCGGCCACCACCAGGCTGAGTGGGACACCCACGATGCCGACCAGCCACCAGCGCGCATCCCCGAACGAGAACGCCAGCGTCGCCAGGATCGGCGCGTGCACCAGGTAGAGGCTGAACGACACCTTCCCGAGCCACAGGATCGGGCGGACCTCGAGCAGACGTCGAGCGAGGGGGCTTCCGATGGCAACCACGATGAGTCCGGCCGCGCCCACGCCGGAGAGCCCCCAGAGCGCCTGACCGAGCGTTGAGGACGACTCGACGAAGGGACGGGACAACCAGCTGGCCACGAGGAGGAAGGCGGAGACGCCCGTCAGGATGCCCCACTGCCATGGACGCGACCGCTCCGCCGCCCAGCCGCGGAGGCTGTCGAGCCGGACCGCGATCAACGTGCCGATGAAGAAGGCCGGGAGGTACACGGCGGCGTCGACGCCCGCGACGCGACCGGCGACCATCACGACCGACATGAGTGCCGCGATCGGCCACGCCCAGCGACGGAGCAGCCGCGCGAGCAGGACGGCGACCGGCAGGAGGAGCGTGAAGATGAGCTCCCACCGCAACGACCAGAGGGTGTTGACGAGTGTGTAGCTGACCGGCGTGAGGGTGGCCTCCGACAGGAGGTGCAACGGGTCCACACTCGTCGCGTTCGCGTTGGCGATCCATTCGCCGGTCGTGACCGAGGCCTGATCCCGCGGGATGAGCAGGATGAGCGCGGCCGCGAACAGGAGCGCTCCCCAGACCGGCAGGTACAGTCGCACGAAGCGGGCGGCGAAGAAGCCCGGCCAGCTCGCGCCACCGCGCAACAGCGGCAACGCCACGACGAGGCCGCTCAGGACGAAGAACACCTGCACGGCCTCGGTTCCGGCGAACAGCAGCTTGAGCGGCGTCTCCGTCGCGATGTCCCACGCCGGTTCCGAGATGCGGCCGGTGGCGAAGGGTCGCGCCAACAACGACACGTGGTAGAGCACCACGACGACGCTGGCGACACCACGGACTCCGTCGAGGGAGGCCAGTCGCCCGGAGGACGGATTCACCTGCCCGACCCTACGTGGTTCTCCTGGGCGCGGACTCAACGATCCGACGCGCCTCAGGCGCGATCCTCGTCCTCGTCCTCGTCCTCGTCGTCCTCGTGCTCGTCAAGCTCCGGGCGGTCATCCGCGTGGAGGAGCGCGAACCGGTCCCATTCCGCCATCAGGTGCTCGATCGCCGCGTGGAACCGGGCCGTCGTCATCCCGGGCGTCGTATCGCCGAAGTAGTACTGGACCCAGTGCTGCAGTCGCGCCACGGTGTCCGGATCCTCGAGGAGGCGATCGATGCCCTCCACGATGTCCGACGCGTCCGACGCGTCGAGCCACTCACAGGCCGAGAGGTATCCGCCGGTGTCGATCTCGGCCTCGGGATGCACCGGACGCGTGATCATGAGCGGCTTCCCACTGGCCAGCCGGTCGTACACCATCGCGGAGATGTCGACGATCGCGGCGTCGGCCGCGGCCAGCTGCCAACCGAGTTCAGCGCCGGTGTCGACCACGTGCTGGGCGGCGGGATCCGCGCGATTCGCCTCCTGCAGGGCGGACATGATCTCTCGATTGGCACTGGCGTAGGACGCGTCGACGACACCGCTCCGCGGGTGCGGCCGATACAGGACGCGGTGATGCCCGGTGGCGATCAAGGCTCGGACGAGTGCGACGCCGTGACTCGCGATCGACCCGTACGCGGCCGCGGCGCGGTCGCCCTCCCAGGTCGGGGCGTAGAGCACCACGATCCGGTCGTCGGGCGTGTACGGCAGCGCTCCCGAGTAGTGGTCGGCCTGGGGACGGCCGATCATGATGGCGCGCTTGTCGAAGTCGTAGTCCCAGAGCACCCGCTCGAGTCGGTTCCTCGCGGCCTGACCGGCGATGAGGCTGTAGTCGTAGGCCTTGAACTGGTTCGTGGTCATGTACATCTTGTCGCTCTCGCCGTGGTTGACGAAGACGTGCCAGCGGGAGCCGTACCGGAACATCTGGAAGTTCCTGGCGTTCTGGTTGACGTACAGCACGACGCGGATGTCCTGCTCGGCGAGGGTCCGTTCGAGCGCGACGACCGTCCGGACGTAGGCCGTCGGGACCGGCGACTCCTCGAACAGCTTCGCGGCCGCCGTCGCTCCGCGGCTGAGGATGAGGACCGGCCAGCGCTTGGAGAGCTCGGCGAGCGGGCGGTACCACTGCCGGATCTGGTACAGGTTCACGGCGCCGTCGGCGAAGTACACCGCCACCTTGTAGCGGCCGGGTTCGATCACGGGAGCCGCCTGCATCTGGACGGCGAGGACGGCTCTCGCCCGCCGGTTGGCGAGCAGGTCCCGCGCCAGGGTGATGGCGCGCCGACCGTCTCTGATCAGTCCCATGTCAGCTCCAGCATCCGTCAAGCGTAACGACGCCAGGTCACAGTGGGGTCACGACGGCCCCGGTGGTCAGATGACGGGCGGCCGGCCGGCTCTGGTCATCCGCCAGACCGTGCGCCAGCGCAACGGCCGGCGTCCACCCGGGTCGGTCCGCCATCCTTCGCGCCACCCGGCGAACCAGGGCCGGAGCGCCTCGGGCTTGCGCCACCATCGGATGATCTGGACGGCCGTCCAGGAACCCACATAGAGCGGGACGAGCGGGAGCGGGAGGTTCCGTCGGGCGAGCCAGACGCGGTTCCGTGCGTTCAGGCGGTAGTACGCGGTGTGCCTGGTGGGTTCGGTGATCGGGTGGTTCGCCTCGAGCGACGCCTCGTACCAAGCGCGCCTCCCCTGATCCCAGACCCGCCAAGCGAGTTCGATGCCCTCGTGCGCGTAGAAGAAGGGATCGGCCCAACCGCCGACGGCGTCGAACACCCGGCGAGGCAGGAGGACCGCCGCTTCGAGGCAGGAGAAGACCGCGCTCGAGTGCCGGGGATCCTTGTCGCGGGTCCTGGGCACCCAGCGGGACGGGGTCGGGACACCGGTCGCGTCGGCGAGCCTGGGCTGGAGCAGCCCGATCGACCGGTCGGCGTCGAGGATCGCGATCGCGTCCTGGAGGAACGTCGTCGACGGGATGGTCGCGTCGTCGTCGAGGAAGAAGATGAACTCGCCGTTGACCGTGGCGGCACCACGATTGCGACCGGCGGGGATCCCGAGGTTCTCCGCCAGCGCCAGCCCACGCACCCCGGATGGGAGCCCGGACGGCTCCCAGCCGTTGCCGACCACCACGACGTCGAGTTCGACGCCCCGCTGGGCGAACACGCTCGCGACTCCGGCGGCCAGCTCGACGGGCCTGGTCCCCTGCGTCAGCACGACGACGCCGACGGATCGGGTGACCGGGATCGGTCCCGACATCACGCGCGCAGTCGATTCGACGAGACGATCGCGACGAAGTGGCCGACGACCGTCAGGAGGGCGAGCGGCACGAGGACCGCGAGGGTCCACCGCATCGCCTCGACGTCGCCGACGAAGAGTCCGACGACGGAAGCCGCGAAGACGACCATTGTGAGCTCGACCGAGTGGAAGAGGCGGTGGAACGGCAGGAACCGCGCGAACCGTCTGGCCATCGCGAGGACTCCCCCTCGTGGTGCCGACTCCTCCGTCGAGTACGTGAGCTTGGGCGCACCGAAGCCGGCGCGGGCGACGCGCACCATGTCGTTCAACGCCTTGTTCAGCACGACGAACAGGGCGAGCGCGAACCCGAGCGTGATCCAGGTGAGGTCGACGGGCGTGTCCACCGGCCATCCCGCCGCCCGGACACCGAGCGCGATGGCGATGAGCGATTCGGTCGAGTAGTGCCCCACGGAGTCGAGGAATGCGCCCGCCGGGCTCGAGGTCCTGCGCCACCGCGCGACCTCGCCGTCGCAGCAGTCGACGAGCATCTGCGTCTGACCGAGCACGAGCGCGAGGGCGGCACCGCCGAAGCCCGGGATGAGCAACGCCGCAGCAGCAGCCCAACCGGTCAGGATCATGAGTCCGGTCACGCCGTTGGCGCTGATGCTGGTGCGCAAGAGCAGCCACGTGACGTACGGCGACAGGTCGCGCAGGTAGAGGTCCGCCGTCCAGTGCTCGGCGTTCTTACGGGCTCGGACCTCGGGTGGCTGCGCCACGGCCCGGAGTTCGGCGATCGTCCGCGGTGGGGTGAGCCGCGGACCCGGAGCTTCTGCACGGGGATCCGACATCTAGGCCGCCTTCGGTGGGTTGCGCAGCGCGGAGATGCCCTTCGCGAGCGAGCCGTAGCCGAGCACGAAACCGGTGCCCCAGCAGAAGTGGATGCACGGGAGTACGACGAGCATCCACAGGCTCGTACGCACACCGTCCCGCCCGGTGACGACGATGCTCGCGAGCAGCACGATGAGCGCGTAGCCGATCGGCGCCGCGAACCCGATCAGGAGCCACGGTGGGATGCCGGCAGCCAGCTGGAGGAGCCCGCCGAGGCCGAGCAGGGTGCCGAGGACGATCCCGAGTACGAGCACCGGCGGGGCGAAGTACCTGAGCGTGCCGCGCGTGGGGAAGCTGCGACTGAGCTCGCCGCGCCAGAGGCCTGTGGAGAAGAATTGGCGGGCGAGGGCGCGCAGGCTCGCGCGCGGGCGGTACACGACGCGGAGTTCGGGCGTGAACCAGACGAGGCCTCCCGCCTGCTTGATGCGGCGGTTGAGCTCCCAATCCTGACCGCGCTTGATGCGCTCGTCGAACATGCCCACCCGCACGAGCATCTCCCGGTCGAAGACGCCGAGATAGACCGTGTCGGCCGGCCCCTGACGTCCGCCGACGTGGTGCGGCGTGCCGCCGAGGCCGACCCGCGAACCGTACGCGCGCGCCACCGCCGTCTCGAACGCAGTGCGACCGCGGGCGTCCATGATCCCGCCGACGTTCTGGGCACCGGTGCGCAGCATCGTCTCCACGGCGATCCGGGCGTAGTCGCTCGGCAGCTCCGAATGGGCGTCGACCCGGATGACGATCGGATGGGTCGACGCCGAGATGGCGAGGTTCAGCCCAGCCGGGGTCGAGCCGACATGGTTCTCGAGCACGTGGATGCGCGGGTCCGCGGCCTGGAGCGAGCGGACCAGTTCCGTCGTGCCGTCGATGCTCGGACCGACGGCGATGGTGATCTCGACGTCGCCCGCGTAGTCCTGCGCGAGCAGGCTGTCGACGGCTGCTCGGACGTGCCGCACGTCGTTCAACACGGGCATCACGTAGGAGACTCCGGGCAACGACGGTGCGTCGGCCTGGCCTCGGTCGTTCGACATGTGGGGTTCACTCCGTGTTTCGTTCGATCGAGCCTAGCAGCCGGTCACGGGCACAGCCCCGGACGCGGAGACGCCCGCACGGTCCCGGGCGGGCGTCTCCGGGACTGCGGACCCCGAGCGTCAGAGCGCGAGTTCCCCGAGCGTGACCTCGGCACTCTGCGAATCGCTCCCCCGGGTGAAGGTGACCTTCGCCGTCGCCCCACCGGCGAGCGCCCGGACCTGCGCGGTCAGGTCGTTCGCTCCGGTGATCGGCACACCGTTGAACTCCGTCACGATGTCGCCCGACTTCAGGCCGGCGGCCTGGGCGGCACCGTTGTCGGTCACCTTGTCGATGAGCGCCCCGGCGACGGTGCTCTTCGCGTCGCTCGCGGCATCCTTCACGGTGGCGCCGAGCAAGCCGTGGGTCGCCTTCCCCGTCTTGATGATCTCGTCCGAGACGCGCTTGGCGATGTTGGCGGGGATCGCGAAGCCGACGCCGATGCTCCCGCTCTGCGAGGACGAGTCGGTGCTCCCGGCGCTCGCGATGGCGACGTTGACGCCGATGAGCTTGCCGGTGCCGTCGACGAGTGCGCCACCGGAGTTGCCGGGGTTGATCGCCGCGTCGGTCTGGATGACCGCGATGGAGATCGAGGAGGTCGGCGCCGTCGGCGTCTTGCCCGGGACGTCGAAGTTCCAGGGGCTCTGATTGTCGCCGTTCGGGTCGTCCGAGCCACCGTCGTCGCCGGAACCGGAATCCGGCACGGCGGAGGAGGCGACGGTGATGCTGCGGTTCAGGGCGCTGACGATCCCGTCGGTGACCGTTCCGGCCAAGCCGAGCGGTGCGCCGATCGCGACGGCCGTCTCGCCGACGTTGAGCTTGTCCGAGTTCGCGAACTCCATCGGGCTGAGGCCGGATGCGTCTTCGAGCTTGATGACGGCGAGGTCGTAGACGGGGTCAGTGCCGACGAGCTTGGCGGTGTACAGCTTGCCGTTCGCGTCCGTGACCCGGATGGCGGGGTCGGCGACCTGACCGTCGAGGGTCACGACGTGGGTGTTCGTCAGGACGTACCCGTCCTTGCTGAGCACGATGCCCGAACCGGTACCGGCGCTCTGGCCTCCCTGCACCGACAGCGTCACGACACTCGGCCCGGCCGTCGCGGCGATGGCCGTCGTGAGGCTGACGTCGGCGTCGTCGTTGATCGCGAAGGCCTTCGACCCGGCCTCGTTGCTCGACACGCTCGACTTCGTCGCGTTCGTCACCCAGAGGGTCGCTCCCGCGCCTGACGCGCCGCCGATGAGGGCTCCGACCGCGAGCATCGCGACCATCCCGGCGAGCGGACGGTTCGTCTTCTTCGGGCGGGGCGCCGTCGGGGTCCCGCCGTGCTGCTGGGCGTAGGGCGACGCACCGTAGGCACCGGGCTGCTGGCCGGGCTGGTACTGCCCGGCGCCAGGCTGGCCGGACTGTGGGTGTCTGGGCTGCGGGTGCCCTGCCTGCGGCTGGGCCGGCTGCTGCTGGTAGGCGCCGTACGCGTTCGGCTGCGGTTGACGCGTGAACGCCGCGCTCGGATACTGCGACGACTGCTGGTAGGGAGACCCCTGCTGCGGCGACCCGAGCGGCGGCTGCGCGGCCTGGCCGTACAGCGGCTCGGTCGGCTGCGTCGCGGTCGGCGGCGGGAAGTACGCACCGGCCGTCGACGGCCGGGTCTCACCCGCGGCGGCGGGACCGCCGGCCTGCTCAGCGGCTGCGGACTGCGGCGTGGTCTCCCCGTCGGGGGTGGACTCGGGGTGTTCGGCGGGCTGCTGTCCGTCTGCGGGTTCGGTCATGGTGGTTCTGCTCCTTCCAAGCGCAGTCAGCTTCCCGCGCCGAGCTGTGTGTTTCATTCGCACGGGCTGTACGCGGGCTAGGTCTTCGCCGCAAGCCGCCGTGGGTGGTGTCCTAGATTGGAGACGGCCTGTCATTCAGGCCACGGAGGGAGATCGACATGGTGGTTGACGGACCTTGGCGCCGCACTGCGGAGGGCGCCGGACTCGTGGACGAGCAGGGCGCCGTCTCCTCGACGATCTTCGCCGAGATGAGCGCCCTCGCCCTGCAGACCGGCGCGGTGAACCTCGGCCAGGGGTTCCCCGACGAGGACGGACCGGACGCCGTGCTCGCCGAAGCGATCGCCGCGATCGAACGGGGCGAGAACCAGTACCCGCCCGGCCCCGGCACCCTCGACCTCCGCACCGCCATCGCCGAGCACCAACGACGCTTCTACGGTCTCGACCCCGATCCCCAGGGAGAGGTGCTCGTCACGGCCGGAGCGACCGAAGCGCTCGCCGCCTCCCTGCTCGCCCTCGTCGAGCGCGGTGACGAGGTGGTGACCTTCGAACCGTTCTACGACGCGTACGGCGGCCTCATCGCGCTCGCCGGGGGCAGGCACCGGACGGTGAAGCTGCTCGCACCGGACTTCCAACCCGATCCGGAGGAACTCCGCGCCGCGGTGACCGACCGGACCCGGATCATCCTGGTCAACACCCCGCACAATCCGACCGGCACGGTCCTCGACCGGTCGACGCTCGAACTCATCGTCGAACTCGCCGACCGCCACGACGCCCTCATCGTGACCGACGAGGTCTACGAACACCTGACGTTCGACGTCCCCCACGTCCCGATCGCGACCCTTCCGGGTGCCGCGGAGCGGACGCTGACGATCTCCTCGGGCGGCAAGACCTTCAGCACGACGGGCTGGAAGATCGGTTGGCTGACCGGTCCACGCGAGCTCGTCACGGCGGTCTCGACCGTGAAGCAGTACCTCAGCTACGTCAACGGAGCGCCGTTCCAGCCGGCCATGGCGACGGGGCTCCGCCTCCCCGACGACGCCTTCACCGCGATCGCCGACGGTCTCCGGGGGAAACGCGACCTCCTGAGCGCGGGGCTCTCGGCGGCGGGCTTCGAGACCTTCCGACCCGACGGCACCTACTTCATCGTGGCGGACGCAGCACCACTCGGCCATCGCGACGCGGCCGCGTTCTGTCGCGCCCTGCCGGAACTCGCCGGCGTCGTCGCCGTGCCGTTGTCGGCGTTCTGCCTGGACCGGCGCGACCCGGACTATGCGTCACTCGTCCGATTCGCATTCTGCAAACGCACCGAGGTCCTCACGCGCGCCGTCGACGGGCTCGCGCGGCTCACCAGCTGACCTCCGCGCGAACGACGACGGGCACCGGATCGCTCCGGTGCCCGTCGTCTTGTCGAGCCGCTACTTGGTGAGCGAGTCCACGTACTCCTGGTTGTCGCTGATCCACTTCTCGACGACCGGCGCGTAGTCCTTCGAGTCACCCTCGTTGAACATGGCGTTCTCGAGCGAGAACAGGCGTTCGGAGTCGAAGTCGAAGTCCTTCAGCCATCCGGCGAGCGTGGGGTACTCCTCGGCGAAGTCGGCCTTGCCGAAGCTGTGGATGCCTTCGGCGTCGCCGAGTGCGCCCTTCGGGTCCTCGAGGTCCTTGATCGGGAACGCGTCGTAGGCCCAGTGCGGACGCCAGAGCGTGACGGCGATGTTCTCGCCGGCATCGGTGGCCGCCTTGAGCTCGGAGAGCATCGCGGGCGTGCCCGAGGTGAGGAACTCCCAGTCCTCGAGACCGTACTCGGGGATGACCTTGTCCTGGGTCGCCTCGGTGAGGCCGGCACCCGGGTCGATGCCCACGAGGCGGTTGTCGAAGAGGTCGGCGTTCGCGGCCAGGTCCGCGAGGGAGTCGACGGGAGCGTCCTCGTTCACCGCGATCGTGAGCTTCGCGTCGGTGTTCCACGCGCCGAGGTCGACGACGTCGTCCCCGAACTTCTCGATGTAGCTCGCGTGGGTGGTGGGCAGCCAGACGTCGAGCGTGAGGTCGTAGTCGCCCGTGCTCAATCCGGAGAACACCGGGGCCGGCTCGGCCTCCTCGAGCGTGACGTCGTAGCCCTGCTCCTCGAGCACGGCCTTCCACAGCTCGGAGGCGGCGATGCCCTCGTCCCAGCCGCTGAAGACGGCGATGGTCACGGCCTGCTTGTCGCCGTTCTCGAGCGTCTCGTCGGAGGCGCCTGCGGAGCAGCCGGAGATGGCGAGCGTCGCCGCCGCCCCCGCTGCGATGGTGGTGGCGATCTTGGTGCGGTACTGCATGTTCGATGATTCCTTTCGTCCCGCGAACGGGGATCGGTGTCGTCGGTTGAAGTCGAGGGGCCGGGCGTCAGCGTGTGGCGGCCGGGGACGGCGCGGGCTTCCCGCTCGGCTCGACGTGGCTGGTCGAGTCCGTCGTGGTGGTGCTCGAGGCAGGCGCGGGGCGGAGGCCGCCCGGTGCCGGCGTCGGCTTCACGCGCCGCCCACGCTTGCGGCCGGCGCCGAGCGAGGCGGTGAGGCGGTCCAGGAAGATCGCCAGGATGACGACCGACAGGCCCGCTTCGGAGCCGAGCTGGATGTCGATCCTGGAGAGGCTCTTCACCACGTCGCCGCCCAGCCCGCCGGCGCCGACCATGCCGGCGATGACGACCATGGAGAGCGAGAGCATGATGACCTGGTTGACGCCGGCCATGATGTTCGGCATCGCCAGCGGCAGTTGGATCTGACGCAGGATCCGCCACGAGGAGGCTCCGAACGCGTTGCCGGCCTCGACGACCTCCCGGTCGACGTTGCGGATGCCCAGCTCGGTGAGCCGGACGGCCGGGGCCAACGCGAAGACGATCGTCGCCACGATGCCCGGGACGACGCCGATGCGGAACAGGATGAGCGCCGGGATGAGGTAGACGAACGCCGGTGTGGTCTGCATGAAGTCGAGCAAGGGCCGGATGATCGACGAGGCGGCCTTCGAGCGGGCAGCCAGGATTCCGAGCGGTATGCCGATCACGATCGCGATGAGGCCGGCGACGAGGACGAGCGAGAGCGAGTCCATCGCGTTCTCCCACTGCTCCACGCCGACGATGATCAGCAGACCGACGGCCGAACCGATCGCGAACACGGGGCCGCGGACGATGAGCGCGAGGATCGCTGCGACGAGGATGATCACCCAGAAGGGCGGTCCACTGAGGATCGTGTCGACCCCGTCGTAGAGCCCCTGGAAGACCGCGCGGATCACGTCGAACACCGGCTGGAACACGTCGGTGATGAAGTCGACGAACGCTTCTACCCACGCACCGATCTCGGGGCGGGTGATGGCGTCGATGAGGCCGGACGATTGGAGACGGAGGCCGTTCATCGGACGCTCCCTTCCTGGAGGGCGGCGGAGGGTTCGGTCGTAGACGGTTCAGCGGCCGTCGGGTCGACGGAACCACCGTCGTCGGGGTGCTGCGGGTCCTCCGCGGTCGACCGCAGGGTCGCCGTGATGAGCTCGACGGGCACCGTCGCCGGCGGACCGACGAGGCTGACCTCGTCCGTGTTGGTGGAGACGTTGCCGACGGCGGCGAGCAGGGTCACCCGCGGGACGACGCCCAGGAGACGCGTCCGCTCGTCCACGACGGCGACCGGGAGGGCGCTTTCGACCGCTGACTCGAACAGGTCGACGAGCGCGGCCTCCGGGGAGACCGTGGCGAGGTCCGCCGTGATGACGCTGCCGAGCTCGTGGTCGCCGGCCCGGACGAGCCGCAGCACGTCCTTGTCGCGGACGACGCCGAGGAGCTGCCGACCCGGGCCGACGACGAAGGCGGTCGAGGTCTGCAGATCGCGCATGATGCGGAGGGCTGCCCGCGGACCGGCGGACGCGGAGACGACGGAACGTGCGGGTTCCATCACGCCTCCGGCGGTGAGCACGCGAGCGCGGTCGACGTCCTGGACGAACTGGGCGACGTAGTCGTTCGCCGGGTCGGTGAGGATGTCGTTGGGGGTCCCCACCTGCACGATCCTGCCGTCGCGCATGACGGCGATCCGGTCGCCGAGGAACATCGCCTCGTTGAGGTCGTGGGTGATGAAGATGATCGTCTTCCCGAGCTCGGCCTGCAGCTCGACGAGCTGCTCCTGCATCTCGCGACGGATCAGCGGGTCAAGCGCGGAGAAGGCCTCGTCCATCAGGAGGATGTCGGTGTCTGACGCGAGTGCGCGGGCCAGTCCGACGCGCTGCTGCATCCCACCGGAGAGCTGGCCGGGGAGCTTGTCCTCCCAGCCGGCGAGTCCCACTCGTTCGACGACGGCCTGAGCACGCTCGCGACGCTCCGCCGCGGGCACACCCTTGACCTCCAGCCCGTAGGCCGCGTTCTCGAGGACCGTGCGGTGGGGCAGCAGGGCGAAGTGCTGGAAGACCATGGAGATGTTCTCCTGGCGCACCGCACGCAACTGCTTGGAGGAGACGCCGGAGATCGGCTGCCCGGCGACCGTCACCGTACCGGCGGTCGGCTCGAGCAAGCCGTTGAGCATGCGGATGAGCGTCGACTTGCCCGAGCCGGAGAGGCCCATCACGACGAAGATCTCGCCCTGCTTCACGTCGAATGACGCGTCGATGACGGCAGCGGTCCCGCTCGTCGCGATTTCGTCGCGGGACGCTCCCGCTTGCAGACGCTTGACGGCGTCCTTCGGCTTCCTGCCGAAGACTTTGTACAGACCCGTCGCTGAGACGGCAATCGTTTCGGTCATTCTTTCTCCCGGAAGCGCACGCGGAGCCGCGTTGCACTCTTCCTGTCGATCGTCAGGCCGGGTCGAACGACTCAGGATCCGCCCCATCGGCGCACTGACAGACAGCGCACGGGCTCGGATCACGCGGGGCGTCGACGGCTACCACGTTGCGTTCGACCGTACGTCCAGCACGCCGTCACGAAGGCGACAGGGGGCGGGACGCGGTTACGTAGGTCAGCCCTTGCGGGCCGTCGACAACGCTAACGAAACTCACAGCTGGTGGCTAATCGACAATCCCCCGAAAGGCGGACACAGACGCGGCGACATGCACGAAAACCGATCATCACCAGGCTTTTCCGCGAAGCGTCTTCGTTACCTGTTTGTGACCTTCGCGCGGTCGATCGCTCGCGAACCGAGGCTCACTCCCCCACTTCGACACCGATGAAGGCATGCTCGAACACCAGACTCGTCCGCGTGGAGGCGACCGTCGGGTCGGCGGAGAGGTGCTCGACGACGAAATCGCGGACGTGCGCGCTGTCGCGGGCGGCCAGATGGATGACGAAGTCCTCGGAGCCGCCGAGGAAGAACACCTGGACGACCTCCGGCAATCGTCGGATGCCGGCGCTGAACTCGGCGATCCGCGCTCGGGCGCCGGCCCGGATGTTGACACTGATGAGGGCTTCGAGCCCGAGCCCGACCGCCACCGGATCGATGCTCGCAGCGAACCCGGTGATCACCCCGCGATCGACCAGCGAACGGATCCGCGCGACACAGGTCGACGGCGCGATCCCCGCGAGTTCCGCCATCCGGGCGTTCGTCATCCGGGCGTTCTCCTGCAGCAGCCGAAGCAGGGTGCGGTCCACGTCGTCGAGGTCGACGGAGCGGCGAAGATTGTTCGTCATCCTGCGATCATCCTCGCTTTCGCCCGAAGAATCATCGATTTGCGAGATGGATGTCCGGATTTCTGCAGCCCTTCGCGGTCAGCCTCGCAGGAACCCCAGAATAGTCGCACACCGTCCACCGACGAGCGGGAGCCGAGCTGAACGCCGCGGGCCCGCGAGAGGAAGCACTCATGCGCATCGGCATCCCCACCGAGGTCAAGAACAACGAGAACCGGGTCGCCGCGACCCCAGGCGGCGTCCACGAGCTCGTCCGCCACGGACACGAGGTCGTCGTCCAGGCGGGCGCCGGCATCGGCTCAGGCAACCTCGACGAGGCCTACCGCGACGCCGGGGCGACGGTCGTCCCGGATGCAGCCTCCGTCTGGGCAGCGGGCGACCTCCTGCTCAAGGTGAAGGAACCCGTCGCCGCCGAATACGGGTACCTGCGCGCCGACCAGACGCTCTTCACCTACCTGCACCTCGCAGCGGATCGGGCACTCACGGACGCTCTGCTCGCGTCGGGTACGACGGCGATCGCCTACGAGACCGTGCAGCTCGCCAACCGTTCACTCCCCCTGCTCCAGCCGATGAGCGAGGTGGCCGGGCGACTCTCGACCCAGGTCGGGGCCTACCACCTGATGCGGGCGGCCGGAGGTCGGGGCATCCTCCTCGGCGGCGTGCCCGGCACCCCGAAGGCGAAGGTCGTCGTCATCGGCGGCGGCGTTGCCGGCGAGCACGCCGCAGCGAACGCCCTCGGCATGCAGGCGGACGTCACGATCATCGACATCTCGATCCCCCGGCTCCGGGAGCTCGAGAACCGCTTCGGAGGACACGTGCAGACGAGGCCGTCGTCCGCCTACGAGATCGCCGAACAGCTCCGGGACGCCGACCTCGTCATCGGCTCGGTCCTCATCCCCGGAGCCCAGGCACCCAAGCTCGTGACCGATGCGATGGTGGCCGACATGAAGCCGGGATCCGTCCTCGTCGACATCGCCATCGACCAGGGTGGCTGCTTCGAGGGATCCAAGCCCACGACGCACGACGACCCGACGTTCCGGGTACACGACAGCCTCTACTACTGCGTCGCCAACATGCCCGGCGCCGTCCCCGAGACCTCGACGCGGGCCCTGACCAACGCGACCCTCCGCTATGCGCTGGCGATCGCGGATCAGGGCACCGAACAGGCGGTGGCAGCCGACCCGGCCCTGCGCGCCGGCGTGAACGTCCGTGCGGGCGAGGTCACGAACAGCGGCGTCGCCGCCGCCTTCGGCCTGCCCCTCGCGGACCTGGAGGAGCGTCCCTCGGTGCGATGACGCTGCGGTCGCGCCGACGCCTCCGCGCCGGCGCGACCGTAGGTGTTTTAACGAAGAAATCCCGGTCTCAATGAGACCGGGATTTCTTCTTTTCTGTTGCAGGGGCAGGATTTGAACCTACGACCTCTGGGTTATGAGCCCAGCGAGCTACCGAACTGCTCCACCCTGCGGCACAAGAGATAAAGCTAGCATGCATTTCCAGACCCCGCAAATCGAGTGCCGTCAGCGGTCCCGATCAGGGCCTCCGGATGACGATTCTCAGACGAGGACGACGGCCGTGAACGCCGGAACGGCGCCACCCCGGAGGGTGACGCCGTTCAATCGAGCAGCAGCTCGGATCAGCCGTTCAGCAGGTCCAACGCCTTCGCGAGCGCGTCGGAGACCTTCTTGTCGGCGACGCCGTAGGCCGCCCAGTCGCCACTGGCCATCGCAGCGTCCTTCTCGAGGATGGCCGCGCGGGCCTCGCTCAGCAGGGTCTTGATCTGCGCGTCGACCGCGGGATCACCCGTGCTCGGTGTCGTCCCCGTGTCCGTGCCGTCGCCCGTGTCCGTCCCGTCGGTCGGCGGTGTCGTCGCGTCTCCCGGGACGTTCGTGTCGCCGGCGTCGGCTCCCGAGTCTCCGCCGAAGAGGGTGTCGAGCGCCTCGTCGAGCGTGTCCTCGAAGGCGATCTGATCGCCGAAGGCCACGAGCACCTTCTGCAGCAGCGGGAAGCTCGTGTCACCCGTCGACTTGACGTAGACGGGTTGCACGTAGAGGAGCCCACCACCGACGGGCACCGTCAGCAGGTTGCCGTTCAGCACCTCCGTCTGGCCCTGTTTCAGGATGTTGATCTGGCTCGACACACTCGGATCCGAGTCGAAGGTGTTCTGCACCTGGCCCGGGCCCGGGACGGTGTCATCCTTCGGCAGCGTCAGGAGCCTGATCTTGCCGTAGTCGGAGCTGCGTTTGCCGTCCTCGCCGCCGGCGTTCGCATCCACCGCCAGGTAGCCGGTGAGCACGTTCCGCGACTGTTCACCACCCTGACGAGGGATGAAGGTCGAGTACAGCGAGAACGACGGCGCCTGCTGCTCGGGGAGCTGCATCGTCAGGTAGTACGGCGGCTGGTACTTCTTCTCGGTGTCGGTGGACTGCGGGTCGTTGGGGGTCACCCACGCGTCCTCGCTCGAGTAGAACGAACCGGCGTTCGTGACGTGGTACTGGCCGAGCACCGAACGCTGGACCTTGAAGAGGTCGGCCGGGTACCGGACGTGGCTCATGAGGTCGCCGGACATCTCGGACATCGGCTTCACCGTCGACGGGAAGACCTTCTGCCACGTCTCGAGGATCGGGTCCTTGTCGTCCCAGCTGTAGAGCGTGACCTTGCCGTCGTAGGCGTTGACCGTGGCCTTCACCGAGTTGCGGATGTAGTTCACGTCGTCGAGAGCGTAGTTCTGTACCGGCGTGACCGAGTCGGAGATCGTGTCCGAGAGGCTCACGGTCTTCGAGTACGGGTAGCTGGCGCTCGTCGTGTAGCCGTCCACGATCCAGACGATCTGTCCGTCCACCACCGACGGGTAGGGGTCGGAGTCGAGCGTCAGGTAGGGCGCGACCTTCTGGACGCGCGTCAGGGGCTCACGGTCGTACAGGATCTGCGACTGGTCGTTGACCGAGTCGGACAGGAAGATCTGCTCGGACTGGAACTTGAGCGCGTAGACGAGCTTCTTGAAGACGTTGTCGAGCTTCGGCCCGCCGTCACCGTCGAAGGTCGTGTACGTCTGCGACTCCCCCTGCGTGCCCGACGGGTAGTCGAGCTCGATCGGATCGCTGCCCTTCGGCGCACCGACGATCGAGTAGTCGGGAGACTGCTCGCCGAAGTACACGCGGGGCTCGAAGTCTCCGAGCGCACCGGTCGTCGGGATGCCGGACTCGAGGAAGACCGGCTCACCCGAGGCGGAGCGCTGGTTGCCGTAGGCGGCGACCAGGCCGTACCCGTGGGTGTACACGACCGTGTTGTTGATCCACGACTGCGAGTTGTCGAGGCCGGAGACGTTCAGTTCGCGGACCGCGACGACGGTGTCCTGCGTCTTGCCGTCGATCGTGTAGCGGTCGACGTCGAGCTGCTTGTCGAAGGAGTAGAACTGCTTGAACTGCTCGAGCTGCGCGACCGAGGCACTCACCAGCGAGGGGTCGATGATGCGGATGTTCGCGGTCGTCTCCGCGTCCTGACGCAGAGCACCCGGCGTCGCGTCGGTGGTCGCCTCGTACTCCTCCTCCTGCACGTCGGCGATGCCGTAGGCGTCGCGCGTCATGTCGATGTTCTTCTGGATGTACGGCGTCTCGAGGCTCTTCGCGTTCGGCTCCACCTGGAACCGCTGGACGATCCACGGGTAGAGGCTGCCGACGATGAGGGAGGCGACGATCAGGAGCGCGGTGCCGACGAGCGGCAGACGCCAGCGGCCGATGAAGGCCGTCACGATGAACAGCACGGCGACCATGAGTGCGATGCCGGCGAGGATCACCCGGCCGGGGATGATCGCGGCGACGTCCGTGTAGGACGCTCCGGTGATGAGGGTGCCGGTGTCGTTCAGGGTCGTGTACTGGTCGAGCCACAGGCTGACCGCCTGCAGGATCAGGTAGAGCGCGGCGAGCACGGAGATCTGCACCCGGGCCGCCATGGAGATCCAGACCTCGCGGCTGACGACCCGGATGCCTCCGTAGAGGTAGGTGACGACGGCCGTGGCGATCAGGGCGATCAGCACGACGGCAGAGGAGAACGCGACGACCGCCTGGAAGAACGGCAGGTCGAAGAGGTAGAAGGAGACGTCCAGGTTGAACTGCGGGTCCTTCGTGCCGGACGGCGTGCCGTTCATCCAGAGCAGGGCCAGCTGCCACCGCGAGGCGGCGGCGACACCACCGAAGAGCCCGAAGAGCGCGGGGATGCCGTAGGTCGCCAGTCGGCGCAGTGGCTCGACCACCTGCTGGTAGCGGTCCACCTGCGAACTGAGCTTCGCGTAGACGGGGCGGGTCCGGTAGGCGATCTCGATGGCCAGCCAGACGGGCAGGGCCATGCCGACGAAGCCGATGAGGAACATGGCGATGGTGGCGATCCACTGGGTGGTCAGCACCTCGGTGAACCCGAGCTGCTGGAACCACAACAGATCGGCGTAGAACCCCGAGAACACGAAGAACCCGATGAGGAGCGCGGCGATGACCGCCACCGTGATCGCTATCGGGGCGCGTCGGCGCTGAGTGGACAGGGGCTTCTCTGCTGCTGCGGATGTCACGTATGGCCTCTTCAGATAGGGGTCGTCGTGACCATCCTAAAGCGGCGGGCCTGAGAGAGCGCCCTAGAGGTCAACCCGCGGGGCAGGTCGGGAGGGCACTGGTGTCGCCGCCGTCGGCGATGACCTTGAGCGCCGCGAGCGAATCGTCGAGCGTCTTGACGGCGAAGACCTGCAGACCGTCCGGGATGTGGCCGGAGACCTCGTCGCAGTTGCTCTCCGGTGCGAGGAACCACTCGGCCCCGGCGTCCTTGGCGCCGAAGAGCTTCTGGCGGATGCCGCCGATGGCTCCGACGTTGCCGTCGGCGTCGATCGTGCCGGTTCCGGCGACGTCCTTCCCGCCGTTGAGCTCGCCCGGCGTGAGCAGGTCGATCATCCCCAGGGCGAACATCATGCCGGCGCTCGGCCCGCCGACGTTGTCGAGCTGGATGGTGATGTCGACCGGCAGATCGTAGGTGACCTTCGTGCCGATGCCGATCACCGTCGAGGTCGTCCCATCGCTCGCGGTCGCCGTCGTGGGCGTGATCTGCACCGTGGCCGGGGAGCCCCCACGCACGATGTCGAGGGTGACGGGGGTCTCCGTCCCGTTCTCGGCGATGGCGCCGCGCAGGCTGTCGAGCCCCGTCACCGGTGCGCCGTCGACGGCGACGATCTCGTCGTCGAGTCGCAACACGCCCTGCGCCGGTGCCCCCTCGGCGATCTGCGCGACGACGACGTGCTCGGGCACCTCGTAGCCGAGCTCACGCAACGCAGCGGCGACGGAGTCCTGCTGGGAGTCGACCATCAGCGTCGCGTTCTGCTCGTCGCGCTGCTCCGTCGTGACGCCCGGCGGGAAGTAAAGGTCCATCGGGACCACCGCCCGGCTCGGATCGAACCAGGCTGAGACGATGTCGAGCCAACCGGGGCTCCGCTGCGGGTTGCCGACGAGCTGCACCGTGAGCATGTCGAGGGTGCCACCGGTGTCGTAGGTCTTCGTGTCGTGGACCTCGATGAGTGGGACGTCCTTGTCCTCGCCCTCGGTCGTGCCGAGCACGTTGAAGACCGGTCCCGGCTGTTCGATCACGTACGGAGCGGGCACCGCGGAGAGGACGCCGAGGAGCACCAATGAGAGGACGAGGACGATCCATCCGAAGCGCGCACGGCGGTTCCGGCCATGGCCGGTCGGCGCCGAAGCGGTGGGAGCCTCATCGGCGAAGAGCGACATGCAAGCCTTCCGGACTGTTCGCGGTGGGCGGAAACCCGACCAACCATACCCCGGCGATTCTTCAGCGAGGTGCGACTAGCGTAGAAGGCCCAGCACCGAGCAATCTGAGAGGCGGCTGACGTGCCAGAGGATTCCGACAAGAGTCCGGAGGACGAGTTCCGCGACATGCTCCGCGAGCTGCTCTCCGGCAACGGCTCGTTCGATCCGAGTCAACTCGCCGGCGCCGCCGGCCTGCCGAGCGATCCGGCCAGTCTCGCCGCGCTCATGTCACAGCTGCAGGGCGCCCTGCGCTCGAACAGCGACGGCATCAACTGGGACACCTCGCTGCAGCAGGCGAAGACGATCGCCGGCGACGGTGCGCGCGACACGACGCCCGAGCAGCGCGTCGAGTACGAGCAGGCGTTCCACATCGCTTCCCTGTGGCTGGCCGACGTCACTGATGTCGCCGAGCTCTCCAGCGAGCCCGCCCTCTACACGAGGACCCGTTGGGCGACGAAGACGATGCCGTTCTGGACCCAGCTCGCGGAACCGGTGGCGACCAACATCGCGAACGCCCTCACCGGCGTCCTCACCGAACGGGCTCCGGAGGAGCTCTCCGGCATGATCGCGAACGCCGGACAACTCGTCCGCGGCATCGGCGGCACCCTCTTCGCGATGCAGCTCGGCCAGGTGGTCGGTCAGCTCTCCAAAGAGGTCGTCTCCGGCGGGGACATCGGCATCCCGCTGCTCGACGACAACGAGGCGGCACTCGTCCCCCAGAACGTCGCCGACTTCGGCGAAGGTCTCGACATCCCGGCGGACCAGGTCCAGATCTACCTCGCCGTCCGCGAACTGGCCCACGCGCGACTCTTCCGCCACGCACGGTGGCTCCGCCTGCACCTCATCTCCTCGATCACGGACTTCGCACGCGGCATCCGGATCGACACGGAACGCCTCGAGGAGCTCGCCGAGAGCTTCGATCCGTCCAACCCCGAGGAGCTCCGCGAGGCGATGACGAGCGGGGCCCTCATCCCCGCCCGGACCGAGTCGCAGGAGGCGAGTCTCGCCCGCCTCGAGACCACCCTGGCGCTCATCGAAGGCTGGGTGGACGTCGTCACCGCTGCGGCGACCGTCCGTCTGCCGCGATCGGCGGCCATCGCCGAGACCGTCCGACGCCGACGCGCCGCTGGCGGGCCGGCCGAGCAGGCACTCGGAGCGCTCGTCGGACTCGAGCTCCGCCCCCGACGCCTCCGCGAGGCGGCGGTGATGTGGCAGCAGGTCACCGACGCGGTCGGTACGGCGCAGCGGGACGCCCTCTGGTCGCACCCGGACCTCGTCCCCACCGCGGCCGACATCGACGCACCGGACGCCCTCGTGGCGCGTCTCGAGGCCGAAGCCCGCGGGGAGCGCCCGGAACAGGACGAGATGGACCTCGCACTCGAGGACCTGCTCCGCGACGAGGAACGAGGCGACGCCGCGCGCGACGAGCAGGCTCGCACCGACGATCCGGGATCGGACCCCTCCGACCCGGACGGCATCGGCGGTCCCCCGGTCTGATCCGCCGCTCTCGAGAGCGAGCGGGCCTGTGGAGAGCCACGACGGACCCGCTCGCGGAACCGTCATCATCGATGGATGACGACCCGCCTCGATCCCCGCAGACCTCTCCTCTGGCGAACGCCCCACAGTCTGCAGATCGGGGTCGACGACGCCGTCGTCCTGGACAGCGTCATGACCGACACCGAGCAGGTCGTCTCCGCCCTGCGTGCCGGGTTCCCGGTGTCGGTCGGACGTCGACTGTCCGGCGCGTTCGGCGTCCCGGAGGCTGAGGTCGAGCGCGTCCTCACGGCGCTCGAGCCGGTGATCGAGCACGGCACGGGGCCAGGCACTCCCCCACGTCGGCATCGCGTCGTGGTGGACGGTTCGACCCCGTCCGCCGACCAGCTCCGCCGGCTGCTCACGGACCAGTCGACGATCGAGCTCGTCGCGGCGGGGCCCGTCGAGGAACCGCCGGGGGCAGCAGCCGATCCGGTCGACATCGCGATCCTGTTCGGCGACTTCGTCCTGCCTCCGAGCCGGTACGCCCGGTGGCTCCGGGACGACGTCCCGCATCTGCCGATCGTCTTCGGGGACCGCTTCGTCCGTCTCGGCCCCTTCGTGACGCCGGGCGCCGGGCCCTGCCTGCACTGCCTCGAGTTGCACCGCGCCGACGACGATCCGGCCTGGCCGGCGGTCGCGTCCCAACTCCTCGAGCACCGTTCCCCACTCGACACCCCGCTGGTCCGATCGGAGGTCGCGGCCCGGGTCGCGCGCGTCGTCCTCAGACGGATCGACGCGGCGCAGCCCACCCTCGCGAACACCCAGTTGGTGATCGACGCCGCCTCGGGAGGGGTCAAGCGCCGCGTCGTCCGGGAGCACTCGAGGTGCGCATGCCGAGCTCTGCCAGGAAGCGGGACGGCTCCCGTCTCCCCCCGCGCTGCTGTGTCTCCGACCACGACAGGTGCAGGAGGCGCTTGGCCCGGGTGATCCCGACGTAGAGGAGCCGACGCTCCTCGTCCGCCTGCTCGAAGTGCTTCGCGTAGGAGATCGGCAGATACCCTTCCGACAGGCCGATGAGGTGGACGGCCTCCCACTCGAGCCCCTTGGCGGAGTGCAGGGTCGCGAGGGTGACGGCCTCGACCGTCGGCTCGTGCTGCGCCGCCTGACGGGTCTGCAGTTCGTCGGTGAAGGCGCGGAACGTCGTGCCCTCCGGCGCCTGGTCGACGAGCCCCATGATCGCGTTGAGCGACTCCCAGCGGTCACGCACGGCGCCGCCGCCGTCCGGCGGATCCTGGCTCCATCCGAGGGACCGGAGCACGTCGCTGACGGACTTGAACAGCGGTTCACCGCTGATGGAGACGGAGGCCGCCCGGAGTTGTAGCAGCGCCTGGCGCACCTCGGGGAGTTCGAAGAAGCGCTTCGATCCGTGCATGACATACGGGATGCCGGCTTCGCCCAGCGCCGTCTCGAGTGCAGCGGCCTGCACGTTGATGCGGTACAGGACGGCGATCTCCGACGCGGGGACGCCGGACTGCAGCTGGTCGAGGATCTCCGACGCGACCCCTCTCGCCTCGGACAGCTCGTTGGGATACTGGCGAACCCCGACTGCAGGGGTCTCGGGGCGCACTGACGGTGCCGAATCGTCCTCCGCTCGCACCGCGGAGAGCTGCAGCGCACCCGGACGCCCGCGCATGAGCGTGTTCGCAGCAGCGACGACGGGTGGGGCCGAGCGGTAGTTGCGTTCGAGGCGCACCACGGTCGCGTCGTGGTACCGGGTCGGGAAGTCCAGGAGGTAGTCGGCTCGAGCGCCAGCGAACGAGTAGATGGTCTGGCTCGCGTCACCGACGACACACACGTCTCGGCGGCCGCCCAGCCAGAGTTCGAGCAGGCGGTGCTGCAGCGGCGACACGTCCTGGTACTCGTCGACGACGAAGAACCGGTACTGCTCATGGACCTGCATCGCGACCGACGGTTCGGTCTCGATCATGCCGGCGCACGCGAGCAGGACGTCCTCGAAGTCGATCCGCTTGCGCTCGTCCTTGAGCTGCTCGTAGCTCTCCTGGAGGGCCACCACCTGCTCGAGGGAGAGCTTCGCCGGCAGCGGGCGGTTCGCCGCCGCGTACTGTTCCAGCGTCAGGCCCGACACCTTCCGCCACTCGATCTCGCCGGCGACGTCCCGCAGCGTCGCCGTGTCGACCCTGAGGCGGAGTCGTTCCGCGGCGTGGCCGAGGACCCGCCCTTTGCTCTCGACGAGCGCCGGCACCTGCCCGCCGACGACCTGCGGCCAGAAGAAGTTCAGCTGCGACAGCGCCGACGCGTGGAACGTCCTCGCCGAGACCCCCTCGGCACCGAGCGCCCGCAACCGGCCGCGCAGTTCCGCGGCGGCACGGCTCGTGAAGGTGAGGGCCATCACCCTGGAGGCGGTGTACGTCCCGGTGGCGACGCCGTACGCGATGCGGTGCGTGATCGCCCGGGTCTTGCCGGTGCCGGCACCGGCGAGCATGCACACGGGTCCGCGAAGCGCCTCCGCCGCGACCGCCTGATCAGGGTCGAGTCCTGCGAGCAGTTCGGCCGGGCTGCTCATCGTCGACCCACGAATGCGGCGCCCCTCATCGGGTCCAAGATCCGCTCAGCCAGTCGTCGATGACGGCCCGGGCGATCGACGACGGACCGGGCAGGATCACGTCCGTCGACGGGTCCTCGAGTTCCTCCCGCGTGAACCAGCGGAGGTCGAGGATCTCCTGCCCGTCCGGGACGAGCGCCTCGGGATCCTGATCCTCCGCGAGCGGCGCGACGAACCCGAGCATGAGCGAACGCGGGAACGGCCACGGCTGCGACCCGAGGTAGACGGGCGTCCCGAGGCGCATGCCCGACTCCTCGAAGATCTCGCGGGAGACGGCCTGTTCAAGCGACTCTCCGGCGTCGACGTACCCCGCGAGCAGCGAGTACCGGTTGTGCTCCCACATCGCGTTCGATCCGAGCAGGATCCGACCGGCGGGGTCGACGACCGCCACGATGACCGCCGGGTCCATGCGCGGGAACAACTCGTTGCCGTCGACCGGGCAGTGCCTGGCCCAGCCGGCGTTCCGAACCGTCGTCGGGGACCCGCAGTGCGCGCAGAAGGGCTCGGCGCGGTGCCAGCCTGCGATCGCCAACGAGGTGGCGAGGATGCCGACGTCCGTGTCGGAGAGTCGGTGACCGCTCCGACGCAGGTCGAACCAGCGGTCCTCGTCGTCCGTGATCGTGTCGGCCTCCGCATCGCCGAGCACCCACAGGAGGATGCCGGTGCCCGCGGGCATCTCGGGAGTCTCGTCGATCGTGCGGCCGAGGTACACCAGCAGTTCCGGCTCCGGCAGCTCGGAGGGCGTCAGGCGGTCCAAGGTGTCGCCGGTCACGAGCGCGCGTCGGCCCTTGAGGACGACGGCGCGCACCGTCGGATCGGCACGCAGCTCGTCCAGCAGTTCGGGCCGCGATCGGACCTCACCGTGACGGTCGAGTCCGCCTCTCGCGAGCGGGAGGCCGGCGAGTGCGCGAACCTGAATCGTCATGGACAACCTCTCTGAGGGCGTGGCGAGCGCGGCTCGCCGGGACGGCCCCGTACCCTGGATGTCATGGCCAGATCCCATCTCACTCTAGCCGCGTTGGCCACCTCGGCCGTCGCCGACCTCCAGGTCCGCGGCTCCGGCGCGCACACCGCAGGAGGCGAGGGGAACTACGACGCGGCCCGACTCGTGACGGGCGACGGGCGCGAGCTGATCGTGCGCATCCCGACCTCGCAGCAGGCCGAGACGGAGCAGTCCGCCGACCTCATCGCCCTCCGCGCCCTCACGCCAGGGATCCGCAGCAGGTTGCCGTTCGACGCGCCGACGGTCGTCGGTCAGCTCCCGGTGGACGGCACCCGCGCCGTGGTGCTCGACTTCGTCGCCGGCACCCACCTCGACCCGACGGCACTCAGCAGCGACGAGGTCCTCGCCGATTCGCTCGGAGCCGCGATCGCCGCGATCCATTCACTCCCGACCTCGTTCGTGGCGGAGGCCGGCCTGCCGCTGCTGTCGACGGAACTCATCCGCGCGGACGCACACCGCATCGTCTCCCGTGCGGCGGAGACACGGCTCCTCCCGACCGCCGTCCGCGAGCGCTGGCAAGCCGCGGTGGAGGACAACTCGCTCTGGCAGTTCCAGCCGACGGTCATCCACGGCGCCCTGGCGGCCGACCGGATCCTCGTCATCCAGCAGGACGGCCACGGCCTCGTCAACGGCGTCCTCGACTGGGGCTCCCTCCGGGTCGGCGACCCGGCCCTCGACCTCCACTGGATCGCGACGCTCGGCGCCACGGGTGAACAGACCCTGTCCACGTACGCGGTCTCGTGCTCCCGTGGCCCGGACCGGTTCGTGACCCTCCGTGCACGCCTCTACGCGGAATTGGAGATCGCCCGCTGGCTGCTGCACGGCCGGGACAGCCACGATGAGACGATCGTCGAGGACGCCGTGGCCATGCTCGATGGACTCGTGGACCGGGTGCTCGGCGACGTCACCGACCCCCTCGGAACCACCAATGGCCCCGTCCTGGCGGTCGACGAGGTCGAGGACATGCTCGACCGCACCCCCCTCGGATCCTCCTCCCCCGGTATTGCGATGCAGACCGACACCTACGACCGCTCAGAGCTCGAACGGGCCCTCGGCCGGGACCCTGGAACCGCTGGCACCGATGAGGACGAAGACCCGTCCGCCGAGGACGCGAATGCCACGGATCAGATCGACACCTCGTCGTTCGAGCTCTGGGACGCCGCGTCAACCCCGAAGGACCGCTCCCACTCCGACAGGAGCTCCTCCTCCGAGTAGAGGCGTTCGGGACGCAGCTGCACGTCGTGCGTGACGTAGTAGAGCACGGCGTCGATGCGCTCGGGGTCGATGTCCCGATGGTGTGCGTACGCGAGCCGGTACAGCGCGAGCTGGAACGAGGCGTTCCGCACGTCCTCCGGCGTCGTCGGCATCCCACCCGTCTTCCAGTCGACGATCTCGAAGCGATCCCCGCGCTGGAACACGGCGTCGAGCTTGCACACCACCAGGCGACCGGTGTCGCCCAGCGGAACGTGGATCTCCGTCTCGACCTCGATCGGACGGACGTCCGCCCACTCCGAGGCGAGGAACCGTTCGACGAGCTCCTCGAAACCGGTGCGCTCGGCGGCGTCCGCGCCTGGGGCTTCGAGGTCGAGCTCGTCGGGGCCGGCGTCCACGAGTTCCTGGAGCCCGTGCCGCTCGTAGTGCGCCTCGACCCAGGAATGGAACCGGGTCCCCAGTCGGGTCTGTCGGTAGGGTCGCTGTGGCACCGGGCGCCGGAGCCGCTCGAGGGCAGCCTCGGGTTCGGTGACGAACTCCTTGAACCTCGAGGCCGGGATCCTCACGGGGAGTTCGCCGCGCGCGCTGGTCGTCGCGGCACGGCGACGTTCCTCCAGCAGCAGGGTCAGCTCGTTCTCGAGCGGTCCGAGTGTCGCCAGGAGTCCGGCCTCCGGGAGCCCGCGGCGTTCCTCGACCTCGGCCGCCGCCCGTTCCACGACGGCGCGACGGGGTCCGAGCGGGTCGAGCGGCCACTGCACGACGGCGGCGCCGGTGTCGATGGGGTTCTCCTCGAACGCCGACGCCGCGGGGAGCTCACCGATGACGCCGGCGTCGGCCAGTTCCTCGAGGTATGTGCTGGCCGCACGGGGTCGTTTCCGCTCGCCGGACCAGAACGATCCGGTGAGCAGGAGGTCGTGCTTCGCCCGCGTGACCGCCACATAGGCGAGGCGCCGTTCCTCGTCGAGCGCCCGTGCGGACAGCGCCTCCGAGAAGGCGGCCTGGGCGTCGACGACCTCCTTACGGGTCTCGGCCGTCCGCCAGGCGAACTCCGGGAGTTCCGCTGCGTCGCCGCGGAAGTCGTAGGGCAGCGTGCCGAGCCCGACCCAACCCTTGCCATCCTTCGGTTTCGCCGGGAGCTCGTCGACGACGAGCCGCGGGATCACCACGTGATCCCATTCGAGCCCCTTCGACCCGTGGATGGTCAGGAGTTGGACGGCCCCCTGGTCGGGTGCCTCACCGGCCGGACCGAGATCGTCCCGGCCGAGCGATCGGTCGATCCAGGCGAGCAGACTCCCGAGGTTGACCTGCTCCTCGGCCGCGATGAACGAGATGATCTCGTCGTGGAACGCCTGCAGTCGTGCGGACGCCCGGGCCGCGGATCCGGTGGACTCGTTCGCGACGACCTCGATGTCGAGTCGCAGCTCGCGCTCGACGGCCCTGACGAGGTCCGGGAGGCCGCTGCCCACCCGGCGTCGGAGGGAGGCGAACACCAGCCCTGCCTCCCGGATCCGCGACCGGCCTTCCTCGGTGAACCCGGCCGCCAGTCCGGCCGGCACACGGTCGGCGGCGATGAAGTCGACCGCGTCGATGATGGAACGTCCGTCGTCGTCGGCGACCGATTCGCGGAGCCTGGCGGCGAGCTCGGCGTCGTACCGTTTCGTCTTCCAGTCGATGGCCTGCAGATACCGGGCCACCTCCACGAGGTGACCGAGATCGCGGACGCCGATCCGCCACCGCGGCCCACTCAAGAGCCTGATGAGCGCGGATCCGGCGCCCGGGTCGTGGATGACGCGGAGCGCCGCTGTCACGTCGACGATCTCGGGGGACGAGAGCAGACCGCCGAGCCCGAGGATGTGGTGCGGCACGCCGAGCGCGGCCAGGCCGTCGGCGAAGTCCTGCATGGGCCGGCGGGCGCGGAACAGGATGGCGGCGGAACCGGCCGGGTCTCCCCCGCGGTGGGCGAGCAAGCGGTCGGCGCACCACTCGGCGACCACGCGCACCTCCTCGGTACTCGTCTCGCTGACGTCGACCGAGAGCGACCCCTCGCCCGCTCCCGGCTTCGGCTCGAGGTCGAGGACGCGCAGCCGCGCAGCCGCCTGCGCCTGCTGCTGGAGGGGACGGACGAGGACGTTGGCCGCCTCGAGGATCCGGCGGTCGTTCCGCCAGCTCGTCGACAGGTTGTACTGCGTCGCGGCGGCCTCCCGCCCGAAGTCCCGGGAGAACCGCGCCAGGTTCGCGGCGCTCGCCCCGCGCCAGCCGTAGATGGACTGGTGCGGATCGCCGACCGCCATGACGGGGTGGTCGGCGAACAGCGTCGACAGGAGCCTCGTCTGCACGACTGACGTGTCCTGGTACTCGTCGAGCAGGACGACGCCCGCTCGTTCTCGTGCGACCTTGGCGACCTTCGGTGAACGCTCGCACGCGGCGAGCGCGAGCGCGACCTGGTCGGAGAACTCGACGAGCCCCTGACGTCGCTTCTCGTCGGCGTAGCGCAGAGCCAGGTCGAGCAGGACCGGCAGGGCACCCACGACGGCGACCGCCTGATCCACCTGTGCGTAGGAACCACGGCCGCCGTCGGGCAGCTCGGCGATCCCGACGAACTGCTCGACGAAGCCCAGCAGGTCCTCGGTCGTGCCGTCGATCTCCGCCAGCTCGTGACTGAGCGAGAGGACGAGTTCGGCGACCTGGTCGACCGATTTGCCGAGGGTCGACAGTCGCTCGTCGCCGTGTCGGACGACGATCCGGCGTGCCAGCCGCCATGCCGACGCCTCCGACAGGAGGACGGACTCCGGTTCGCGGCCCACGAGGAGGGCGTTGTCGCGGAAGAGCGCGTTCGCATAGGCGTTGTAGGTCGAGACGTCCGGGCGGTCGAAGAGGGCGTCGGCCGCGGGATCGAGGATCCCGACGTCCTGCAGGGCGGCGATCCGCTTCCCGATCCTCGCCGCGAGTTCGCCGGCGGCCTTCCTGGTGAAGGTGAGACCGAGGATCCCGCCGACGTCCACGTGCCGGTTCGCGAGCAGCCAGACGACCCGCGACGCCATGGTCTCGGTCTTCCCACTCCCCGCTCCGGCGACGACGAGGACCGGAGCCATCGGCGCCTCGATGACCTCCACCTGTTGTGCCGTCGGTTGTGGGAGTCCGAGCAGGCCGGCGAGCGTCTCGGCCGAATACGTCTGCTCCGTGGTCATGAGCTCACCGCCGGGACGACGTGGATAGCGCATTCACCGAAGGCGAACGGGTCGTGGCAGTGCGTGCCGACCCGCGCCTCGAACACCGCGCCGGCCATGCCGATGGCATCGGCGACCACGCGCTCGCGGAAGCGGTCGAGGGCGTCGTCGTCGAGCGGCGGCTGAGCCGGGTCGTAATACTCCTTGCGCTTGGTACCCGCCGAGACGACGATGAGCTTCGCCCCGCCGCTCGGCATCCCTTCCGTGCCGTCGATCGCGCCGGACGCGAGGGCGAGCTGGTAGGCGCCGAGCTGAGCCATGTCGGCGACATCGCGATCCTGTCGGGGCGCTGAACCACCCGTCTTGAGGTCGGCGATCACCACCCGCTTCGTCCCGTCGGCGGCCGGCACGACCTCGACGCGGTCGATCGACCCGCCGAGGACGGCCGCCCCGCCCAGCTCTCCGATCGGGATGCGGAGGCTGAACCGGCTCTCGTTCCCGATGGACGTCACCCCGGTCCGCTCCGCGTCGTGCAGGTACGCCGACAGCCGGTGGACGAGTTCCGCCGCTCGGCGCTTCGTCGCCTCGCCCTCCCAGGAGGCCTCGAAGTGCAGCTCGTCCCAGCGATCCTCGACGGCCGCCCAGAGGGCCGACTCGTCGGACGACTCGGCGTGTTCGAGGGCGGCATGCACGATCGTGCCGAGTCCGGAGGCGAACCCCGACGCTCCGCCGCCCAGGCGTGCGATCGCCCAGTGCAGCGGGCACTCCTCGAAAGCCTCCATGCGCGACGGGGAGACCGGGAGCTCCTCGACGGTCGGGTCGTGGAGCGGTTCCGTCGAGGTGGGCTCCGCCACGCCGTACCACTCCGCCGGCGGCGCGCCGGGCACGCCCGCCTCCGCGAGGATCGCCAGGGCGGACGCCGAGGCGGCGCGCTCAGCCGGGTCGGCGGGACGGACGCGCCGGGTGAGCGAGCGACGGAGGGTGCCGACGAGCCCACGGAGCGACAGCGGTGAGAGCGCCGCGCGGTGCGGGTCCGGGCTCGGGAGCAGGGTGAGGAACGGGCTCGCCTGGTGGTCTTCGTCGACGACCGCGACCACCATGAGCGACCGGTTCGCCCGCGAGGTCGCCTGAGCGAAGAGTCGGAGCTCGTCGTGGAGGACCGCTCGTCTGGCGTCGGCGGTGGCCGTCGCGGTGCCCTCCAGCAGCTCTACGAGCTCCGAGGCACCGAGCAGGGAGTCCCGGACCCGGAGGTTCGGCCAGACCCCGTCCTGTACCCCGGCGACCACGACCGTGTCGAACGCCGTCCCGACGAGGGCGGCCGGTGTCGCGATCGTGACCGCTTGCCGGAATCCCGTCGGAGCCAGTGAATCGTCGCCGACCGTCTGTTCGAGGAGTCGGTCGAGGAAGACGGAGGCCGGGGTCTCCGGTTCGGACTCGACGAAGGTGCGCGCGGCGTCGGCCAGCTGCGTGATCGCGTCGAGGTCGCGGTTCGCCTCCTCGGCGGCCTGCCCGCTGCCTTTCGACAGCGCCACCCAGCCGCGTTCGAGACCGCTCCGGGACCAGAGCCCGTAGACGAGTTCCTCGGCCGACGCCCCCGCTGCCGCCTGCGCCCGGGCCTCGGCGAGGCTGTCGGCGAGGGACCGGGCGCGGGCGGCCGACGGCGTCTCGAGACCGATCAGCGCGCCGGGGACGGCGAACGCCTCTTCCAGCAGACGGTCGGCGCTGCGGTCGAGCCCGTGCGCGAGGTCCGCGTGCCGGAGCGCCGCGCGAAGGCGTCTGACCCCGATCGAGTCGAGCCCGCCGAGGGCGCTGTGGAGGAGTTCGGTCACGACCTCCGCGTCGAGCGGAGTGCGCCCGAGCGCGACCGAGACGGCGAGCAGGATCGCCCTGACGAAGGGGTGCTCCCGCAGTGGTGCTCCGCCGGTGCTCGCCCGCGTGGGCACCTCGAGCGACGACAACCCCCGCTCGATCGCCGGGATGAGTCCACCGCTCCTCACGACCACGGCCATCTCGGCCCACGGGACCCCGTCCAGCACGTGGCGTTCGCGCAGGAACCTCGCGATGACCGCGATCTGCGCGGCCGGCGACCCTGCAGCCACCGTGACGACCGGACGCTCGGGAGCAGCAGCGTCCGCGATCGGAGCAGCGGCCTGCCGGTGGCGCCCCGCGCCCGCGGTACCGATGCGGTCGGTCACGCCGCGCACGGTCGCGCGGATGCCCGGGGTGCCGCGATGCACCTGTTCGAGCAGCAGTGCGTCCACGGGGCGGCCGAGCACCTCGCCGAACCGCCCGAGCGCGTCGGCGCGAGCACCGTGGAAGGCGCCGGTGGTGAGGTCGGGGTCACCGAAGGCCACGATGGTGATCCCGTGGCGGGCGAGGGCCGCCAACAGCTGCAGCACCCCGTGCGTCGCCTCCTGCGCGTCGTCCACGAACACCACCCGGAGGCGTCCGAGGACACCGGTGCCCGGCTGCTGCTCGTCCAGGAGCCGAGCGGCGCGCGCCAGCGCGGCGGCCGGCGTGAGGTGGCCGCGCCAGTCGTCCGCCAGGAACCCTTCGATGAAGGCGGCTGAGGCGATCCACTCCGGGCGGTCGTGGAGTGTGCCGAGCCGATGCAGCTCGGCGGGCGCGATGTCGTGCTCGACGCTCCGCTCCATGAGGTTGCGGAGTTCGGTGCGGAAGCCCTGGAGACGCCTGACCTCGGGCCCGAGCTCCGCGGGCCACACCGGGCCGGTGCCGTCCGCCTCGTCGCCGAGCAGGCGTTCGGAGATGGTCTGGTCCTGCTCGCCTCCGGTGAGCAGCCGAGGCCGCCCGGTGCCGGCGAACGCGCCGGAGCCGGCGATGACCTCGAGCGCCAGGGAGATCGCCGTGCGGGCGAGCGATCCGGGCGTCGCCCTGGCGACCCGCGCCTCGAGGCGGTCGCGGAGGACTTGCGCGGAGGATCGGGATGCGGCGATGACGATCAGTTCGTCGGTCCCGTAGCCGCGCGCGTGCACGCGCTCCGCGACCGCTTCGACGAGCGTCGTCGTCTTCCCGGTGCCCGGCGCACCGAGCACCACGGCCGATCGTCCGTCCGGGAGCCGCAGCACGGCGGACTGCGCGTCGTCGAGCGGGGCGAGTGCCTCGACGGAGGCCGCATGGTGCTGGTCGTGGACCGCGACCGTGGGGAGGTCGGAGGCGTCGGAACCGGTCATGGACCGCACGTTACCGGAGGCCGCCGACATCGTCGCGACCGCCGGGCGGCGTTCCGGTGTTCGCTGACAGCAGGCGACCGCGACGGGCCCGTCGACGGTGACTCCCGTAGTCTTGCCCTACGCAACCGAAAGGCACTCAAAGTGGAAATTCGCATCGGAATCCTCAACAGCCCTCGCGAGATCGGCTTCGAGACCTCGCAGCCCGCAGCCGAGATCGAACAGGCGGTCAAGACCGCCCTCGAGACGGACGCGAAGCTGCTCTCGCTGAAGGACGACAAGGGCACCAGCTACCTCATCCCGACCGCGGGCATCGGCTATGTCGAGCTCGGAACCGAGGAGTCGCGCCGCATCGGATTCGTCGGCTGATCATGGAGCTCCTCTTCGTCGTGCTCGGCGGCGCCATCCTCGGGCTGGCCGTCCGCTACCTCCTGCCGGGCAGGGACCAGCATGGAGCGGCGCTCGTCCCGGCGGTCGCCACCCTCGTCGCCGCCGTCGTGTGGGTCGTGGCGACCTGGGCCGGCATGGCCTGGGACGGCGGTTGGATCTGGGTCGCCGCCTTCGGCGCCTCAGCGATCGTGAGCATCGTGGTCGACATCGTGCTCGTCCGCGTCCGCACCGCCTCCGACGACGCCATGCTCGCACGGCTCCAGAACGGGGCCACCGTCTGACGCGCAGGCGACACCGCACGATGCCGCCGCTCCATCCGGAGCGGCGGCATCGTGCGTCAGGGGTGGTGCTGCCGTTCAGGCTGTCAGGCCGAGGGCGTCCATCCTTCTCGTGTGGTTCGCGATGAGCTCCGTGTAGATCGGTTCGACCCTGGCGTCGTCGGGCAGGGCCTTGCTCTCGGTCACGAGCGCCGATCTCGCGACGAGCATCGTGTCGCCGAGGAGGCGTCGTCCCCACATCGCGAGGGTCGAGGCGCGCTCCGGGTGGGAGGCGATCACGCGGTGCAGGATCCCGACGAGCGGGTCCTCCTCGGGACCCGGGGCGACGATCGCCGCGAGGTCGCGGGCGTCCGCTCCGTCGAGGCCGCGCGCGAGCTCCGCGAAGAACTCGTCGAGGAATCCGCGGGTGACGAGGACGCCGAGGAGGAGTTCGTCCCAGGTGCCGGTGCGCAGGATCGCCTGGAACTCGTCACGTGAGCGCGCGAACGGTTCGAGCACCGCGGCCGGGTCGTCGTTCGTCCGGCGGAGCCAGGCGAGAAGCGCCTGATGTTTGCGCAGGGCGGTCGCGGCCGCCTCGGCGAGCGTCTCCCGGTCGGCGTCGTTGGGGGCGTGCTCGACGGCGAACGAGAGCGTCATGAAGAAGCCGAGCTGGAGTTGCGCCACCTGACCGAGGTAGTCCGCCGTGCTCGGCGCGAGTTCGTGGAGGTCGACGCGCGTCGCCTGGACCGTGTCGCCGCGGGAGCGCAGCCGAGGCGTCTCCGTGCCGGGACGACGCCGACGTCGTGCAAACCAACGTGCCATGCGACCACCCTATCCGTCGCGCAGCGATCGCCGTGTTCCGCGCGCCCAGCGGCCTCTCGGGACCTCCCGGGTAGAATAGCCGTGCCCCGGCGTCGGATCGGGGCCCTACACCTGTGTGCAATCGAAGGTGTAGACCATGACTGCACTGACAGGTATCTCCGTGACTTTCTCTGATCTCGGTGTCGACCAGGACATCGTCGACGCCCTCACGACCAAGGGCATCATCGACCCATTCCCCATCCAGGAGCAGACGATCCCCCTGGGGCTCGCCGGCCAGGACATCATCGGCCAGGCCAAGACGGGAACCGGTAAGACCTTCGGGTTCGGCATCCCGATCGTCCAGCGCCTCGGTCTCGACCCCGCACCCGGCGTCAAGACGCTCGTCGTCGTCCCGACCCGCGAACTCGCCGTCCAGGTGTCCGAGGACATCGAGATCCTCATCTCGAACCGCTCCACGACCCTCGTCTCCATCTACGGCGGCAAGGCGTACGAAGGCCAGATCGAGCAGCTCAAGGCGGGCGCGCAGATCGTCGTCGGCACGCCCGGTCGCCTCATCGACCTGAACAACCAGCGCCTGCTCGACCTCTCGAACATCACCGAGATGGTGCTCGACGAGGCCGACAAGATGCTCGACCTCGGCTTCCTCGCCGACATCGAGAAGTTGTTCTCCAAGACGCCGGCCGCCCGCCACACCATGCTGTTCTCGGCGACCATGCCCGGCCCGATCGTCGCCCTGGCCCGCCGTTTCATGAGCAAGCCGATCCACATCCGCGCCAGCGACCCGGACGAAGGCCTCACCCAGGCCAACATCAAGCACCTCATCTACCGCGCCCACTCGCTCGACAAGGACGAGGTGATCTCGCGCATCCTGCAGGCCGAGGGTCGCGGCAAGACCGTGATCTTCACGCGGACGAAGCGCGCAGCCGCGAAGCTGGTCGAGGAACTGAGCGACCGCGGCTTCAACGCAGCAGCGGTCCACGGCGACCTCAACCAGGAGCAGCGCGAGCGCGCGATGGCGTCCTTCAAGGCCGGGAAGCGCGACGTGCTGATCGCCACCGACGTCGCGGCTCGCGGGATCGACGTCGACGACGTGACCCACGTCATCAACCACACGATCCCCGAGGACGAGAAGACCTACCTCCACCGCGTCGGGCGCACCGGTCGCGCCGGGAAGACGGGTATCGCCGTCACCTTCGTCGACTGGGACGACCTGCACAAGTGGGCGCTCATCAACCGCGCGCTCGAGTTCGGGCAGCCGGAGCCGACGGAGACCTACTCGTCGAGCCCGCACCTGTTCACCGACCTCGGCATCGCCGAGGGCACGAAGGGCCGGCTGAAGCCCGCCAAGGCCGTCGAGCCCGCTCCGCGCCGCGAGGGTTCGCGGAGCGCAGGCGGACGCGACGGTTCGCGGACCGGCGGCGGACGCGAGGGTTCGCGGACCGGCGGCGGTCGCGGTGGTGAGCGCGGCGGACGCGGAGGCGAGCGCACGCAGCCGAGCAGCACCCGGCTCGAGTCCCAGCCGAGCACCCGCGCCCACTCGCGGACGCACGACGCCGCCTCGACCGACACCGTCGACCGCAGCGCGCCCGCAGCGGGCACCCACGACGGCCATGGCCCGGAGCACCGCGACGGCAACAGCGCTCCCCGCCGTCGGAGCCGCACGCGTCGCACCGCTCCCCCGGCCCCCACGGCGTAGATCCGTCATGCAGAACGCCCGCGCCCTTCCGGGTGCGGGCGTTCTGCATGTCGCGAGCGTTGCGCTCGACGCTGCGGCGCCGCCGTGGGCATCTCGATCGGCGCCTCCTTGGATCAACGAGAGCCCCGTGGGCGCTTCGACAAGCTCAGTGCCCGGGAGACGTCCGATCGGAACACCCCGCTCCACCTGAGTGGACGGAAGATGCCCTGCCGGAACACCACCGGTCCCTGAGCCTGTCGAAGGGCACTCCGGACGCGCCGGGGGGTCAGTTCGGCAGGACGGGTTCCGAGCCGGTGGCCTCGTCGACGATGCGCCGGACGACGTCCATGTCGGTCGTGTTCTCCCCGAGACGGTTCGGTTTCCCCGTCCCGTGGTAGTCGCTCGAGCCGGTGGCGACGAGACCGAGCTCGGAGGCGATCCGCCGCACGACGACCTTGCCCTCCTCGGTGTTCTCGCGATGCTCGATCTCCAGGCCGAACAAGCCCGCGTCGGCCAGTTCGCGGAAGTACGGCTCGGGCAGCATGCGATCACGACCGGCGGGAACCGGGTGGGCGATGACCGGGACGCCGCCGGCGGCACGGACCAACCGCACTGCGGTGAGCGGGTCCGGGGCGTAGTGCGGCGCGTAATAGCCGGTGCGGGGGTGCAGGATGCCGTCGAAGGCCTCGCCCCGGTCCGCCACGATCCCGAGGGCGATGAGCGCGTCGGCGATGTGCGGTCGGCCGACCGTCGCACCCTCTCGGGTCTGCGCGAGGACGTCGGCCCAGGAGAGCGGGTAGTCGCCGCCGATCCGAGCCACGATGGCCTCGGCCCGGCGCAGGCGGGACTCCCTGATCTTGGCGGTCTCCTGGAGGAGGTCGCCGTTGAGCGGGTCGATGAGGTAGGCGAGCAGGTGGACGCTCCGCCACTCGTACCGGGTGCTGAGTTCCATGCCGGGGAGCAGGGTGATGCCCTGCCGACGCGACTCGACGGAGGCCTCGGCCCAGCCGGCGGTGGAGTCGTGGTCCGTGAGGGCGATGGTGCCGAGCCCCGCGGCACCGGCCGCGCGCATGAGCTGCGTCGGCGTCTCCGTGCCGTCCGAGACACTCGAGTGCGTGTGCAGATCGGCGGGACCGTGCATGTCTCGAGCGCTCACCACGGTTCCACCCTAGTCGCAGCTCGTCCTCCGGTGACTCCCAGACCGCTCGCCTACGCTGGCGCGAATGCTGAAGACCGTCGGTGGCGTCATCGCGGCCGTGATCGCGACAGCGGTCACGGTCCTGCTCGGCGTCGCCATCCTTCCCGGCCTGTTCGGTCTGGAGCAGACGCAGATCATCGTCCAGCTGAGCGCGTTCCGGCTGTTGCTCGCGATCCTGGCGGCGGGCGCAGCACTCCTGGCCGTCGTCGTGGGGGTCCTGCTGCGGGGATCCCGCCGGGTGCTCCCCTTCGTGCTCGCCTCGGCGCTCGCCGCCGTCTCGGTGACCGGTGCCGTCGTCACCGCGAGTCGAGGCATCGACGACCGGATGGTCGCGGGTGAGGCGACCGACCTCGCCGACCAGGTCACCGTTCTGGCGTGGAACACCTTGGGCGACGCGGTCGACCCGGGCACGATCGCGGCCATCGCGGTCCGCGAAGGCGCCGACGTCGTGTCCTTGCCGGAGACCTCCGCCGCAGCCGCCGGTGCGGTGGCAGCCGCGATGACCGCCTCCGGCCGACCCATGGTGGCGCATTCGACGGCATCGGACGCCCACGGGACGAGCCTGCTCGTGAGCACCGGGCTCGGCGAGTACGCGGTCCGCGCCCCCTCCGCGAACGGGTCGACGGCCATCGAGGACTCGGAGACCCTCATCGCGGACCCGGTCCTCGGGCGTGGGCCGACACTCGTCGCCGTCCACACGACGGCTCCGCTGCCGAGCAGGCTCGACGACTGGCGAGCGGAGCTCGCCGACCTCGCGGGTCGCTGCGTCGCCGGCACCGACGTCATCATGGCGGGCGACTTCAACGCGACGCTCGACCACCTGGCCGGTCTGCGAGGCGACGGCGACCTGGGCGACTGCGACGACGCCGCGGCAGCGGACGCCGCCGCAGGGCTCGGCACCTGGCCGACAGAGCTGCCCGCCGTCCTCGGCGCGCCGATCGACCACGTGATGGCCAGTCCGACATGGGTGTCCGTGTCGGCCCATGTGCTGACCGACGTCGACGGCACGGGCAGCGACCACCGCCCGGTGGTCGCGACCCTGCTCCCCAGGTCCTCACGCTGACCGACGGACCGGCGCCTCGGTCCCGGTGCGACAATGGAACCATGGCGACTTCCGCAGACACATCCAGTTCGAACACCGTCCAGACCGAGGCGACCTCCAACCGGGCGGCCGCCTGGTCAGAGGGCTTCCGCGCGTTCATCGGCACCGGTTGGGCCGAGCGCCCCGAGGTCCTTCCGGAACCACGCGAGACGGCGAGCCTCGCCGCGGCCCGTCGCGACCGGCTCTCGGCGCTGTTCCCCGGTCAGCGCCTCGTCCTCCCCGCGGGTGGGATGAAGCAGCGCTCGAACGACACCGACTACCTGTACCGGGCGCACTCGGCCTTCTCGTACTACACGGGCTGGGCCGCGGACGCCGAGCCGGACAGCGTGCTCGTCCTCGACCCGGAGGAGTCCGGCCACACCGCGACGTTGTACTTCCGGGAGCGGGCCGGACGCGACACCGACGAGTTCTACACGAACGCCGCCATCGGCGAGTTCTGGATCGGAGCCCGTCCGTCACTGGCCCAGGTGGCCGCCGACCTCGCGGTCGAGACGGCAGACCTCTCGGCGTTCCACGCTGACGCGGCCGACCTCACGGTCGACGTCGACGCCGACCTCACGCGGGCGGTCTCCGAGATGCGCCTCGTGAAGGACCGGTACGAGATCGCCCAGATGCGTCTCGCTGTCGATGCGACCGCGAGAGGGTTCGACGACGTCATCGCCGAGCTGCCCAAGGTGCTCGCACACGAGCGCGGCGAGCGCATCGTCGAGGGCGTCTTCGCGGGTCGCGCCCGTGCGGACGGGAACGGCGTGGGCTACGAGACCATCGCCGCCGCAGGGCCCCACGCCTGCATCCTCCACTGGACACGGAACGACGGACGGGTCCTCCCGGGCGACCTCATCCTGATCGACGCCGGCGTGGAGCTCGACAGCTACTACACGGCGGACATCACCCGGACCATCCCGGTCTCGGGTACCTTCACCGAGGTGCAGCGTCGAGTGTACGAAGCCGTCCGCGAGGCCGCGGACGAAGCCTTCGCCATCGTCCGCCCCGGCATCCGGTTCCGCGAGGTGCACGCTGCGGCGATGGCTGTCATCGCCCGTAAGACGGCCGAGTGGGGACTGCTCCCCGTGAGCGCGGAGGAGGCGCTGCTCAAGGAGAACGAGCAGCACCGGCGGTACATGGTCCACGGCACGAGCCACCACCTCGGGACGGATGTGCACGACTGCGCCCAGGCGCGGCGCGAGATGTACGCCGACGCGATCGTCGAACCGGGCATGGTGTTCACGATCGAGCCCGGGCTGTACTTCCAGGTCGACGACCTCACGGTGCCCGAGGAGTACCGGGGCATCGGCGTCCGGATCGAGGACGACATCCTCGTGACCGAGGACGGCGCGGAGAACCTGTCCGCAGGCATCCCGCGCACCGCCGACGAGGTCGAGGCCTGGCTCGCCCGCTGAGGCCCGCTGGTCGCCCGGCGGCTCGACGTCCGACGCCGTGGGGTCAGCCCGCGTCGGACGCCGGGCCGCGCTCGAGCAGGTTGCGCGCCCGGTTCGCGAGTTCGTCACCCACGACGAGGTCGTACCGCGTGGCGATGACGAGGGTGGCCGAGGTGTACTCCTGACGCTTCCGCGTCACCGAGTAGGAGACGATGCCGAACAGCATGCCGAACGCGGCACCCATGAGCACCGCCGCGCCGAGCAGCATGAGGTTCGTCTCCGGGTTGAAGATGACGAGGACGAGTCCGAGGAACAGACCGAGCCAGGCACCGCTGACTGCTCCGGCGCCCGCGGCACGCCCGTAGCTGAGCCGCCCGGTCACGCGTTCGACGCTCTTCAGGTCGCTGCCCACGATCGAGATCTCCTTGACCGGGAAGTCGGTGTGGGCGAGGGACGAGATCGCGGCCTGCGCGGACTCGTAGCTGTCGTAGCTGGCCACCGTCTCGCCTCGCGGGATGACACCGAGCGCCGGGGCGCCCTTGCGGCCGAACTGTCGCGGATCACTCATACCCCTATCCTCTCATCCCACCCCGAGGGGTCCCTCCTGGCAGGCCACCGGCGGGTAGGTTAGTAGGCGTGAGTGCAACCAGAGTGTTCGTCGCCAGGCTCGCCGGGTGCACCGTCTTCGACCCCGCGGGCGATCGTGTCGGTAAGGTCCGGGACGTGCTCGTCGTCTACCGCACCGGGAAGTCCCCGCGCGTCGTCGGCCTGATCGTGGAGATTCCGGGCAAACGACGCGTCTTCGTCTCCATCGGACGCGTCACGAGCATCGGTGCCGGTCAGATCATCACCACCGGCCTCATCAACGTCCGCAGGTTCGAACAGCGCGGCGGTGAGGTCCGGGTGATCGCCGAACTCTTCGGACGACGCGTCGTCTTCCGGGCGAACGGCGAGGAGGCGACGATCGAGGACGTCGCGATCGAGGAGCAGGGGCCAGGCGAGTGGCAGGTGTCGCAACTCTTCGTCCGACGCCCGAAGACCACGGCCTCACCCTTCGTCAAGGGTCCGACGACCTTCGCCACTTGGAACGAACTGCGGGAGGAGCAGGAACTCGGTGAGGCGCAGTCGGCCGAGCAGCTGATCGCGACCTACGCCGATCTGAAGCCGGCGGACCTCGCCAACACGCTCCTCGATCTGCCGCGCGACCGGATGATCGAGGTCGCCGAGGAGCTGTCCGACGACCGGCTCGCCGACGTCCTCGAGGAGATGCCCGAGACCGACCAGGTGCACATCCTGGCGCAACTCGACGACGATCGCGCCGCCGACGTCCTCGACCAGATGCAACCAGACGACGCGGCCGATCTCATCGCCCAGCTCCCCGAGGATCGCGGTGAACACCTCCTCGAGCTCATGGAGCCGGAGGAGGCCGAGGACGTCCGCATGCTGCTCCGGTTCGACCCGGAGACCGCGGGTGGGCTCATGACGACCGAACCGATCATCCTCTCGGCCGACGCGACGGTCGCCGAGGCTCTGGCGTCCATTCGGCGCTCCGAGCTGGCCCCCGCTCTGGCCGCCGGGGTCTGCATCACGCTGCCGCCGTACGAGTCGCCCACGGGCAGATTCCTCGGCATGGTCCATTTCCAACGGATGCTCCGGTACCCGCCGCACGAGCGGCTCGGCACCCTGCTCGACCAGAGTCTCGATCCGGTGGGGGTCCGCACCTCGGCCGCCGAGGTCTCGCGCATCCTCGCGAGCTACAACCTCGTCCAGGTCCCCGTCGTGGACGAGCAGCATCGGCTGCTCGGGGTCGTGACGATCGACGACGTGCTCGACTACCTCCTCCCCGACGACTGGCGGAGCATCGACGAGAACGACGAACTCCCGGCTGCGGAACAGCGCATCGGATCGAACGGAAGGAGGGCAGGTCGTGGCACGAGCTCCCCGCAATGAAGTCCGACTCGACGCGCCCAAGGGGCTGCGCAGCTCCGTCCGTTCCATCCGGCGCGCGCCCGCCTCGCGCGACCGCTTCGGCCGGTTCACCGAGTGGATCGCCCGGGCGATGGGGACGCCCTGGTTCCTCGTCGGCCTGACCCTCTTCGTCATCCTCTGGATCGCCTGGAACACGTACGGCCCGATGTCGCTGCGGTTCGACTCCGTCGACATCGGCTTCGTCGCGCTGACCCTGGTGCTGTCCCTCCAGGCGTCCTACGCCGCGCCGCTCATCCTGCTCGCCCAGAACCGTCAGGACGACCGCGACCGCGTGCAGATCGAACAGGACCGTCAGCGGTCCGAGCGCAACCTCGCCGACACCGAGTACCTCGCCCGCGAGGTCGTCGCGCTGCGCCTGGCGCTCAAGGACATGGCGTCGAAGGACTTCATCCGCGCCGAGCTGCGTTCCCTGCTCGAGGAGTTGGACCGGGACCGCGCCGATCAGCCCGAGCACGACGGGCCAGAGCGTCGGCGTGGCTGACGCGGAGCTCGCCGACCGGATCAGGACCGCGCTCGGGCGGGTCATCGACCCCGAGATCCGCAAGCCGATCACCGAACTCGACATGGTCGGTTCGATCGACGTCGACGATCAGGGCGCGGCCGACATCACGATCAAACTCACGATCGTGGGGTGCCCGGCGGCGACGAGCATCGAACGCGACGTCCGCGAGGCCGCCGCGTCGACGCCCGGCGTGAGGCGGGTCGCGGTGGACGTCCAGGTGATGTCCACGGCGGAACGGCAGGCCCTGACCGATCGGCTCCGGGGCGGACGCGGTGCGCGCGGCGTCCCGTTCGGCCCGGATTCACTGACGCGGGTGTACGCGGTCACAAGCGGCAAGGGTGGCGTCGGCAAGTCCACGGTGACCGCCAACCTGGCCGTCGCCCTCGCCGCCCGCGGCCTGCGGGTGGGGCTCGTCGACGCCGACGTCCACGGCTTCTCCATCCCGGGCCTGCTGGGCCTCGTCGAGAACGGCGTCGCCGTGAAGCCGACCCAGGTCGGTGACATGATCCTTCCGCCCGTCGCGCACGGCGTGAAGGTCGTGTCGATCGGCATGTTCATCGACGCGCCGACCGACGGGACCACCGCCGTCGCCGTCGCCTGGCGCGGGCCGATGCTCCATCGCACGATCCAGCAGTTCCTCACGGACGTGTTCTTCGGCGACCTCGACGTCCTGTTGCTCGACCTCCCGCCGGGCACGGGGGACGTCGCGATCTCGATCGGCCAGTTGCTCCCGCACGCCGAGGTGCTCGTCGTCACGACGCCGCAACCCGCCGCCGCCGAGGTCGCGGAGCGCAGCGGGGTGGTGGCGCGACAGACCGGCCAACGCGTGTACGGCGTCATCGAGAACATGGCCGGCCTTCCACAGCCCGACGGCAGCATCCTGCCGTTGTTCGGCACCGGTGGCGGCGAGGCACTCGCCACACGGCTCTCGGTCGGTCAGACCGAACCGGTACCGCTACTCGCCTCCGTCCCACTGAGCGTCACGCTCCGGCAGGGCGGCGACGCCGGACGACCGGTCGTGCTCTCGGACCCGGCGGATCCGGCGGCCGCCGAGATCCTCCGTCTGGCGGGGCAGCTCGCGGCCCGTCCACGTGGCCTGGCCGGACGGCGCCTGGGCGTCAGCACGAGCTGAAGCGGTCGGCGCGGAAGCGTCAGGCAGCGCGCTCGGGACTCAGGTGGCCTCGAGGTCGAACGGCGGTGCTGCCGTCTCGCCGGCGGCCAGACGGCGGAGACGCTCGTCTGTCGACGCCTGGATCGACTTCGGTTTCTCGAGAGACGGTGCGGTAGCGGCAGCGGCCGGTGCCGGCTCCAAGGGGGCGGTCGTCGGCGTCACCGGTGGCTCATCGTCGAGCAAGGCCTCGCGGATGATGCGGCGGGGATCATACTGACGGGGATCGAGCTTCTTCCAGTCGACCTCGTCGAACTCCGGACCCATCTCCTCGCGCATCCGGTCCTTCGCGCCGGAGGCCAGGTCGCGGAGCGTCCGGACGAGCCTCGCCAGCTGCGACGCGTAGTACGGCAGACGTTCGGGACCGAGCAGGAACACGGCGATGACCCCGATGATGAGGAGTTTGTCGAACGTCAGACCGAACACGTCATCAGACTACCGCGCGAGCCTCAGCTCGCGGAGCCGTTGCAGGCCATACGCTGAGATCCGGAGGCAAGGTGTCAGAACACAATCTCAACTGGAAGTACGCGGGCGACGTGGTCGTCGAGAGCGCTGCGATGCACACTGCGCGTGCGCATGCGCACGAACTCGGCGTGGAGGCGATCTCCCCGGCGATCGGCGCACAGCTCGCGGTGGTCGCCGCGGCGACCCGCGCCGAGTCCATTGTCGAGGTTGGCACCGGGACGGGCGTCTCCGGACTGTGGTTGCTCCGCGGCGCCACGAACGCGGTGCTGACCTCCATCGACACGGAGATCGTGCACCAGCAACAGGCCAAGGCGGCGTTCACGGAAGCCGGCATCACCGCCAACCGCATCCGACTCATCACCGGCAGCGCGCTCGACGTCCTGCCCCGCATGAACGAGAACTCCTACGACCTCGTGCTCGTCGACGGCGACCCGGGATCCGTGATCGAGTACGTCGAGCACGGTCTCCGACTCGTCCGGCCCGGCGGAACCGTCCTCGTGCCGCACGCACTCTGGCGAGGCAAGGTCGCCGACCCGACACAGCGCGACGAGACCACGGGTCTCTTCCGGTCGCTCGTCCAGGAGATCTCGGCGTCCGAAGCGGTCGTCAGCGCCCTCTCCCCCGCCGGAGACGGCCTGCTGCAGATCACCAAGCCCGGCGTCTGATCACCGAGTACGACGAACCGGCCGCCACCCTCGCCCTGGGGCGATGATGACGGCCGGTTCTCAGCTCATGCGGCGTCGGTGACGGGGCTCAGCCCGCGCTCACCACACCCGCGAGTGCATCGTGCAGTTCTTGAGCCTCTGCGTCGTTGACCGACACGACGAGACGCCCTCCCCCTTCAAGAGGCACTCGCACGATGATGAGCCGACCCTCCTTCACGGCCTCCATTGGCCCGTCTCCGGTGCGTGGCTTCATTGCGGCCATGCGAGTCCCCTCTCGTTATTCGACTGACCCCCATTATCGCGTATCACGGGGGCTCGTGATAATCCTGAACGCGGCGAGGCGCGGGATGACGCCCGATCAACGGCTACGGAATGGTCCAATAGGCGTTCGCGAGGCCGTACATGACGAAGATCCAGCACCACTGGAGCGCCAGGGAGAGGACGACGACGCCACCGCGGTACCACCGGTTGCGCGGGACGGCGAACGCGCCGAGGAGCGGGAAGACCGGGACGAGCAGTCGGAAGACGCTCGTCTGCGGGAAGAAGACCGCGAAGAGGTACAGCAGGTACGACGCCACCCACAGCCGGAGGTCGACGCCGAGGCGACGGACCGCCGGGACGAACAGGAGGAGCGCGGAGCCGACGAAGACGGCGAGGACGACCACGAGGCCTGGCCCATCCCCGAACCAGAACTGCCCGCCCTGGATCCACGCCGAGAACGGCACGAGCGGTTGCTCACCGATGAAGGCGGCGCGCCAGGCGAGCTCGGTCTGCAGGTACGCCTCAGGACGGCCCGTCGCCAGACCGGCGATGACCATCCAGGCGAAGCCCGCCACCGCGGCCAGCGCTCCCCCGACGAGGATGAGGAGGACCTCGCGCCTGGCGACCGGGTCGCGGCGTCGCGTGACCACCCGAACGACGAGGTGGAGTCCGAGCAGGAGCGCGAACGCCAGGACCCCGGGGCGGGTGAAGGCCATGACCGGGATGACCGCGAGCAACCACCCGTACCGGCGGGTCACGAGGAGCAAAAGCGCCAGCGTCAGCAGGAGGAGGAACATCGACTCCGCGTAGGCGAGCTGGAACACGGCGCTGAGCGGTGCGATGCAGAACAGGACGACGGCGAACATCGACCGGCCGGCGTCCAGACGCGTCCGCATCAGCCGGTGGAACAGCAGCGCGCTGCCGAACCCGCAACCCAGGGACACGAGCACCGCCATGACCGGCCACGGCAGGAACGTGACGACCGACAACCCCTTCACCGCACCGGGATAGACGGGCATGAAGGCCCAGGCGTTCTCGGCGACCCGCCCGGCGCTGTCGAGCGGCAGCTGGCTCGGGTAACCGTACGTCGCGATCCACCAGTACCACTGGCCGTCCCACCCCGCAGCGAGGGTGCCGAGCGAGGGGAACGCGCCGAACCGGGAGTCCGGAGCCGACAGGAGGCTCGCGAGCGCGAACATCGCCGTCGTCACGAGCCGGGACAGCACGTAGACGATGCCGATGCGCCCCCACACGGGCAGGCGCACCCACCGCCGGAGCATCGAGGGCCGTTCGTCGACCGCTACCCGGACCTCCGCGTCAGCGGCCATCGGTGCCCTGCAGCCAGGCGCGGAGGCCCCGCTCGCACTCCTCGATCTGGGCGAGCGGGACGCGTTCGTCGTCCGCGTGCGCGAGCAATGGGTCACCCGGGCCGTAGTTGACCGCGGGCACGCCCAGGGCGGAGAAGCGGGCGACGTCCGTCCAGCCGTACTTCGGCGCCGGCGTCCCCCCGACCGCCGCCAGGAAGTCCTGGGCGATCGGCGCGTCGAGGCCCGGGCGGGCACCTTCCGCGACATCGGTCTGCACGACCTCGAAGCCGGAGAAGAGCTCCTCGAGGTGGGCGAGTGCCTCCGCTCCCGTCCGGCTGGGCGCGAACCGGTAGTTCACCTCGACGGTGACGAGATCCGGGATCACGTTGCCGGCGACGCCGCCGTGGATGGCGACCGCGTTGACGCCCTCGCGATAGACGAGCCCGTCGACCTCGACCTCACGAGGGGTGTACGCGGCGAGCGTCGCGAGGACCGGCGAGATCGCGTGGATGGCGTTGACGCCGACCCAGCTCCGCGCCGCGTGCGAGCGTTTGCCGAAGGCGCTGACCTCGACGCGGAGGGTGCCGTTGCACCCGCCCTCGACGCCCGCGTTGCTGGGCTCCCCGAGGATGGCGAAGTCCCCGACGAACAGCTCCGGGTGGTGCTTCGCGAGCCGACCCAGACCGTTGCGGTCCGACGCGACCTCCTCGTTGTCGTACCACATCCAGGTGATGTCGACGATGGGATCGGTGAGCTCGGCCGCGAGTTTCAACTGCACGGCGACACCACCCTTCATGTCGACCGTTCCTCGCCCCCACAGCGTCGCCTCGCCCGCGTGCTCCTCGAAGCGGGTCGGGACGTTGCCGTTGATCGGGACGGTGTCGAGGTGGCCGGCGATGATGACCCGCTGCGCGCGGCCGAGGGACGTCGACGCGACCACCGTGTCGCCGTCGCGCACGATCGTGAGGTGGTCGCACCCGTCGAGCGCCGCCTCCACCGCGTCGGCGATCCGAGCCTCATCCCCCGACACGGAGGCGATGTCACACAACTGCCGGGTGAGTTCCACGGAGGAGACGGACAGGTCGAGTACGGGGACATCGGCTGGCATGGAACCAGTGTATTGGCCCCCACCCTGGGCGTCGGCCGTCTCCCCGGACGTTCGCCGCTACCCTGGAGCCATGACTGCCGCGACTGCCGAAACGCCCGTTCCTACGCACGCCTGGGGCTCCGGCCTCGCGACGATCGCCGCCGACGGAACCGTGCTCGACACCTGGTTCCCCGAGCCGACGCTCGGCCGGATCCCCGAGGGCCGCGACCGCTGGATCGTTCCGGCGGAGCTCGAGGCCCTCGTGACCGACGACGACCGGCGGGCCGTCCGGATCGACATCGTCACCGTCGAGATCGAGTTGCAAGCCGCCCCGGCGAGCACGCCGGACGCCTACCTGCGGCTGCACCTGCTCAGCCACCTGCTCGTCCGCCCCAACACGATCTCGCTCGACGGCGTCTTCGCGCACCTGCCCATCGTCGTCTGGACCAATGCAGGACCGGTGCACCCGGCCGACTTCGACCGACTCCGGCCGTCGCTCCTCCGCGCCGGCATCCACGCGACCGGCATCGACAAGTTCCCACGGCTCCTCGACTACGTGACCCCGGACAAGGTGCGGATCGCCGATGCCTCCCGCGTCCGGCTCGGCGCCCACCTCGCCCCAGGGACGACGGTCATGCACGAGGGCTTCGTCAACTTCAACGCCGGCACCCTCGGGTCGTCCATGGTCGAGGGCCGCATCTCCCAGGGTGTCGTCGTCGGTGACGGCAGCGACATCGGTGGCGGCGCGTCCATCATGGGCACCCTGTCCGGTGGAGGCACGCAGCGGGTGGCCATCGGCCAGCGCGCGCTCCTCGGGGCGAACTCCGGCATCGGCATCTCGATCGGCGACGACTCGGTCGTCGAGGCAGGCCTCTACGTGACGGCCGGCACCAAGGTCGTCCTCGCCGGAGCCGCCGCGACCGCCGAGGGGGCTCCGCGCACCGTCAAGGCCGTCGAGCTCTCCGGGGTGCCGAACCTCCTGTTCCGGCGCAACTCGCTCACGGGGGCTGTGGAGGTCCTTCCCCGCTCCGGCTCCGGCGTCGAGCTGAACGCGGCCCTGCACGCCTGAGCCCTTCGACAGGCTCAGGGACCGGACAACCGGCTCAGGGACCGGACAAACCGACTCAGGGACCGGACGGCCGGTTCGGCGTCCCCGGTCACAGACACGGAACGGCCCCGCATCTTCGGATGCGGGGCCGTTCTCGTCGTGACCGGCCGAGGCGCGACTAGCGCGTCGGGAAGGACCGCTCGGGCGAACCCGTGTACAGCTGCTGCGGGCGACCGATCTTGGTCTGCGGGTCGAGGTTCATCTCGCGCCAGTGCGCGATCCATCCGGGGAGACGCCCGATGGCGAACAGCACCGTGAACATGCGAGTCGGGAAGCCCATGGCCTTGTAGATGACGCCCGTGTAGAAGTCGACGTTCGGGTAGAGCTTCCGCTCCTTGAAGTAGTCGTCCTCGAGGGCGATCTGCTCGAGTTCCTGCGCGAGGTCGAGCAGCGGGTCGTTGATCCCGAGTGCACGGAGGACCTCGCCGGCGCTCTCCTTGACGAGCTTGGCCCGCGGGTCGTAGTTCTTGTAGACGCGGTGCCCGAAGCCCATGAGCTTCACGCCGTCTTCCTTGTTCTTGACGCGGTCGACGAACCGCTGGACGCCCTCACCGGACTCCTGGATCCGACCGAGCATCTGCAGCACGGCCTCGTTGGCGCCACCGTGGAGTGGCCCCGAGAGGGCGTTGATGCCCGCTGACACGGAGGCGTACAGGTTGGCGCCCGTCGAGCCGACCAGACGGACCGTGGAGGTCGACGCGTTCTGCTCGTGGTCCTCGTGGAGGATCAGGAGCAGGTCGAGGGCCTTCGACAGGACCGGGTCGATCTCGTAGGGCTCGGCCAGGTTGCCGAAGTTCAGCTTGAGGAAGTTGTCGACGAAGCTCAGGGAGTTGTCTGGGTACAGGAACGCCTGGCCCACCGACTTCTTGTGCGCGTACGCCGCGATGACCGGGAGCTTCGCGAGCATGCGGACCGTGGTGAGCTCGACGTGGTCGGGGTCGTGCGGGTTCGCGTCCGACTCGTAGTACGTGGACATCGCCTGCAGGGCGCTGGACAGCACCGCCATGGGGTGCGCGGTGTGCGGCAGCGCGGAGAAGAACCGCTTGAGGTCCTCGTGCAGCAGGGTGTGACGACGGATCTTCTCGTCGAACCCGCCGAGTTCGTCGGCGGTGGGGAGCTCGCCGTGGATCAGGAGCCAGGCGACCTCGAGGAACGTCGACTGCTTGGCGAGCTGCTCGATGGGGTACCCGCGGTAGCGGAGGATGCCCTGGTCGCCGTCGATGTAGGTGATCGCCGACTTGGTGGCCGCCGTGTTGACGAACCCGTAGTCGAGCGTCGTCAGGCCGGTCTGCCGGGTGAGCGAGGAGACGTCGATACTCGACGCGCCTTGGGCTGACCGGTGGATCGGGAATTCGGCTGTTCCGCCGGGGTAGTTCAGGGTGACCTGCTGCGTCTCGGTGGAAGCCTGTTTCTCGACGTCGCCCACGGCGCCTCCTCGTATCTTCGTGCGATAGGGACTGGACATCGCCCTCCGATACGACGGCGTGTCACATACAGCCTAATCGGGTTCCGGGCCCACTGCTGTTTCCCACAGTGATCCGACGACTTCCTTGGAGTTCACCCTGAAATCGGGCGGACGCCTCGGAGTCGCTCGGCGGCCGTGGCGATCCGCTCGTCGCTCGCCGTCAATGACAGGCGCACGTGATCCGGATAGGCATCTCCGTAGAACACGCCAGGGCCTCCGAGGATGCCGATGGACGCCAGGCGGTCGATGCTGGACCACGCGTCGCGACCCTCGGTGATCCACAGGTAGAGGCCGGCTTCGCTGTGATCGACCCGGAAGCCTGCCTCGCGGACCGCCGGGAGCAGCACCTCGCGCCGAGCGCGATACCGCGCCTTCTGCTCGGCCACGTGCGCGTCGTCACCCAGGGCGGCGACCATGGCCGCCTGGAGCGGGGCCGGCAGCATGAGTCCCGCGTGCTTCCGCACGGTGACCAGGCGCTTGACGAGCCGTTCGTCTCCGGCGAGGAAGGCGGCACGGTACCCGGCGAGGTTCGACTGCTTGCTCAGGGAGTAGATCGCGAGGACGCCACTCAGGTCTCCGTCGGTCACGCGAGGGTCGAGCACCGACGGGGTCGGGGTGTCGGACCACTCCCCCTCCCAGCCGAGTTCGGCATAGCATTCGTCGCCCACGAGGACGGCGCCGAGCTCGCGTGCCCGCAGCAACGCGGCGCGCAGTTCCTCGACCGAGAGCACTCGACCGTCCGGGTTGCCCGGCGAGTTGAGCCAGACGAGGCGGGTGCTCTCGGGCCACTCGGCGGGGTCGTCGGCCGCGACCGCGCCGGCACCCGCGATCGCCGCGCCGACGGCGTACGTCGGATAGGCGGCGACCGGATGGACGACCGTGTCGCCCTCGCCGAGCCCGAGCAGGAAGGCGAGCAAGGCCACCAGTTCCTTGGAACCGATCGTCGGCAGGACGGCGTCGGGCGTCAGTCCGCCGACACCGCGACGGCGGGCGAACCACGCGATGATCGCCTGCCGGAGTTCGGGGGTCCCGATCGTCGTGGGGTACGCGTGGGCGTCGGTGGCCTCGCGCAGGGCATCGCGGATGAGGTCCGGCGTCGCGTCGACCGGCGACCCGATCGACAGGTCGACGATGCCGTCCGGGTGCCGACGCGCCCGTTCCGCGTACGGGGCCATGAGGTCCCAGGGGTAGTCGGGCAGCGGCTGCAATGCCACGCGGCTACTCGTGGGCTTGCGGCGGCAGCGCGGCGATGAGGGGGTGGTCCGACGGGATGACCCCGACCTTGGCGGCACCGCCCGGCGACCCGACCTCGTCGAAGAACTCGACGTTGGCCTTGTAGTAGTCCGCCCATTCCTCGGGCAGGTCGTCCTCGTAGTAGATGGCCTCCACCGGGCAGACCGGCTCGCACGCACCGCAGTCGACGCACTCGTCGGGGTGGATGTAGAGCGAGCGTTCACCCTCGTAGATGCAGTCGACGGGGCATTCGTCGATGCAGGCGCGGTCCTTCACATCGACGCACGGCAGGGCGATCACGTAGGTCACGGGCGGGTGGCTCCCTTCACGAGCACTGAGTATCCAGTCTACGCCTGCGGCGAGCTGACGAACGGCTCCGACGGCGGTCCGGCGGGACGTGCCACCGGGGTCTCGCGCTTGCGCTCGGGCAGCTTCGGCCAGGCCACGACCAGGACGGCGACGAGGCCGGGGGCGATGGTCCACACGAGGCCGGAGACACTCTGCGGGATGAGGACCGACCCGCCTGTGCTCTCGAGCAGCAGCACCCCGATCATGAGGATGACGCCGAAGGCGGCCGCGGCGGCCGCGAGCCGGTCACTGAGGACGATGCGCAGGCCGAGCAGCAGCATGCCGACGCCGAGGATTCCGAGGATCAGCCCGACGGGGAGGGCGATGCCGAGCACCGACGGCGCCCAGGCGTGCGCGACCGTGCCGATGGCACCGTAGGCGAGCCCGACGAGGAAGGCGAGGACGACCCCGACGACCCGGGACGCGTTGGTCTGCTCGCGCGGAGCGTCGTCCGGTTCCGCCGGCGCCGGGAACCAGTGGTCGGCAGCGGCGGGGGCGCTCGCGAAGCGGGGGTCGGAAGCCGGATCGGTCATCCGCCGATTGTATCTGGACAGTCTCGGCGTCGGCCGCTAGGGTCGAGGGCGGATAAGGTTAGCCTTACCCAACCGCGTTCCGAAGTCGCAGCGCCCCGCCCGGACCACGGTCCTCGCCCGGCGCGCCCTCGGATGCCTCCCACCCCAGCAACGACGGCCTCCCCCGGGCGACCGCCTGCTCGACGCCCGAAAGTCCGGTCACGTGCTCGCGAACTATCTCATCGGCCTCCGCGAAGGCCTCGAAGCCGGCCTCATCGTCGGCATCCTCGTCGCCTACCTGAACAAGCTCGGCCGGCGCGACGTCCTCCTCCGGCTCTGGCTCGGCGTCGCCGTGGCGATCGTCGTCTCGCTCGGCGTCGGCGCGATCCTCACCTGGGGGCCCTACGGGTTGAGCTTCCAGGCGCAGGAGATCCTCGGTGGCGGCCTCTCCATCCTGGCCGTCGGTCTCGTCACCTGGATGATCTTCTGGATGGGCCGCAACGCCCGAGAGCTGAAGCACGACCTCGAGTCCCGACTCGACGCGGCCGTCGCCGGTTCCGCCGTCGGCATCGTCGTGCTGGGCTTCATCAGCGTGGGACGCGAGGGGATCGAGACCGCGCTCTTCATCTGGGCCAGCGTCAACTCCGGTGAGAACGCCGTCGTCGGATCCATCGGGGCCCTTCTCGGCATCCTCACCGCCGTCGTCGTCGCCTACCTCATCTACCGCGGCTTCGTCCGGATCAACCTCGGCACCTTCTTCACCTGGACCGGTCTGCTCCTCGTGGTCGTCGCCGCAGGCGTCCTGGCCTACGGGGTCGGCGACCTCCAGGAGGCCGGTGTCATCCCCGGCTGGGGCCAGGCCGCCTTCAACCTCAGCGCCGTCGTCCCGCCCACCAGCTGGTACGGCACCGTCCTCGGCGGCCTCTTCAACTTCACCCCCGCCCCGACCTGGGCGCAGTTCATCGCGTGGCTGCTGTACCTGGTCGTCACGCTCATCTGCTTCGTCCGGGTCTCAGGGCTCGGGCGTCGTCGCCCGACAGCGGTCACGAACCGCGTCGCGACGAGCGGCTGACGCGGCCGGGCCCACGTTCACACAGCACAGCACCAGTACCTTCCGACAGGAGTCTCCATGCAGCACCGCATCATGACCGGCCTCGCAGGCGCGGGCGTCCTCGCCCTCGCGCTCACGGGCTGCGTCCCGAACAACACGGGCACCGACGCGCTCACCGTCGACATCACGGACGACTCGTGCTCCGTGTCCGTCGCCAAGGCAACGGCCGGCGCCGTGACGTTCTCGATCACGAACAACGGCACCGACGTCAACGAGTTCGAGATCCTCGCCTCCGACAAGCTCCGCATCGTCGGCGAGAAGGAGAACGTCACCCCCGGGCAGACCGTCTCGTACGTGGCGCAGCTGAACCCGGGCACGTATTACACGGCCTGCAAGTTCCAGCTCGTCGGCGCTCCCGTCGGCCTCGCCGAGTTCACCGTCAGCGGTGAGAACGCCGCCGTGTCGAAGGACGAGCAGGAACTCACCGACCAGGCCGTGACGAACTACGTCGCCTACATCAAGTCGCAGGTCGCCGAGCTCGTGCCGCAGGTCAAGGCGTTCACCGACGCCTACGCCGCTGGCGACGACGAGACCGCCCGCGCACTCTTCGCCTCGACCCGCGTCTCCTACGAGCGCATCGAGCCGACCGCCGAAGCCTTCGGCGACCTCGACCCGAAGATCGACTACCGCGAGGTCGACGCCGTCGCGGAGGGTCTCGACTGGACCGGCTTCCACCGCATCGAGAAGGACCTCTGGCCGCCGGCAGCCGACGCCCTCAACTCCGACGGAACGAGCGCCCTCATGGACTGGACCGCGTCCACGCCGGAGCAGCGTCAGCAGTTCGCCACCGGACTCGTCGACGACGTCCAGCAGCTCTTCGACCTCGTCTCCGAGAAGGACTTCACGGTGAGTCTCGGCGACATCTCGAACGGCGCCATCGGCCTCCTCGACGAGGTCGCCGTCGGCAAGATCTCCGGTGAGGAGGACTGGTGGTCGCACACCGACCTCTACGACTTCGCCGCGAACGTGCAGGGCGCCGAGGTGGCTTTCGGCAACGTGAAGGACATCGCCGCCAGCAAGGGCGACGCGGGCACGAAGCTCGTGGGCAAGATCGACACGGAGTTCACGGCACTGCAGGACCTGCTCGCCAAGTACGGCAGCCTCGACAGCGGCTTCGTCAGCTACGACACGGTCACCGAGGAACAGCGCAAGGAGCTGTCGGACCAGGTCAACGCCCTCGCCGAGCCGCTCTCGCAGCTCACCCACACCGTGCTCGGCGTCGCCGAGTAGACCCCACCGGGTCCGCCGCCGTCGCGGCACACCGGGCCGGAACGACTCAGAGCATTCTGGGGGTTCCGGCCCCGCGGTCTTCCAGCCACCCCTGAATAGCATGAGGTCCGATGACCGAGCAGACTCCCCCCACCAATCCTGAACCCGAGGCGCCGTCCTCCCCGACGGACGACACCCCACCGCGGGGTCTCTCGCGTCGGGCGCTCTTCGGCCTGGCCGGAGCCGGGGCCGCCGGCCTCGCGGCAGGTGCGGGTGCGACGGCCGCGATCACCGCGGCCGCGACGGCCTCGGCGAGCAGCGCGGGCGTCACCACGGTGTACCCGTTCGCCGGAGCGCACCAGAGCGGGATCACGACGCCGGCTCAGGACCGGCTGCACTTCGCCGCCTACGACGTGTCGGCAGGCACCACCAGGGAGGAGCTCATCGAGCTCCTCCAGGACTGGAGTGTCGCGGCCGCACGGATGACGCAGGGGCAGGAGGTCGCAGCGGGTGGCGCCGTCGACGGTTCCCCACTCGCTCCCCCGGTCGACACCGGAGAAGCGCTCGGGCTCCCCGCCAGCGGGCTCACGATCACCTTCGGGTTCGGTCCCACGCTCTTCAGCGCCGACGACGGCACCGACCGCTTCGGCATCGCCGACCGTCGTCCACCCGAGCTGCAGAAGCTGCCCCGGTTCACGGGCGACAACCTGCAGGCCGGTCTCACCGGCGGCGACCTCTGCATCCAGGCGTGCGCCGACGACCCGCAGATCGCCGTCCACGCGATCCGCAACCTGAGCCGCATCGCGTTCGGACGCGCCTCCATCCGCTGGTCGCAGCTCGGTTTCGGTCGGACGTCCTCCACCTCCACGAGCCAGGTCACCCCGCGCAACCTGTTCGGTTTCAAGGACGGCACCGCGAACGTGAAGTCCGAGGAGACGAAGACGGTCGAAGCGCAGGTGTGGGTGCAGGACGGCGACACCGCCAGTTGGCTGAGCGGCGGTTCCTACCTCGTGGTCCGCAAGATCCGCATGATCATCGAGACCTGGGACCGCGCGCAGCTCCAGGAGCAGGAGCGCGTCATCGGCCGGAGCAAGGGCGAGGGTGCACCGCTGTCAGGCGGCAAGGAGTTCACGGAACCCGACTTCACAGCGGTCGGCGCGACGGACCAGCCCCTCATCGACAAGCACTCCCACGTGCGTCTGGCACACCCCACCCACCTCAAGGGCACGAAGCTCCTGCGGCGCGGGTACAACTTCGTCGACGGCAACGACGACCTCGGCCGCTTGAACGCCGGGCTGTTCTTCATGTCGTACCAGCGCTCACCGCAGCAGTTCATCGACGTGCAGCGCGCGCTCGCGACGGACGCATTGAACGAGTACATCAAGCACGTCGGTTCCGCGATCTTCGCCGTACCCCCGGGCGCGAGCACCGACGGCTGGGTCGGCGAGACGCTCTTCGCGTAGTCTCCGGCCGGTCGACGGCTACTTGACCGTCACCGTGTAGAGGATGCTGTCGGCCGAGGCCACGAGCTTCACGTCGTAAGCCGTCGTCGACAGCGTCACGATCGAACCGTCGCCGTTCGCGATCTCCCCGTCGATCGTGAAGCCGGCCGCGACGAGGGCGTCCTTCGCGGCCGTCGCGGCGTCGCTCGCCTGGACCGTGACGACGAAGGTGTCCTTGCCGTCAACAGTGCCGCGTCCGCCGTTGACTGTGCCCTCCACGACCGGGACGGCGTCCGTCGGATACCCCTCGGGCAGTCCCTCGTCGAGGTTGACGTCGACGTCTCCACCCGTCGCGTCCCGGATGCCCTGCTCGACCGAGTCCTTCACCGTCGATTCGATGACGCTGCACCCGGTGAGCGTGGGAGCGAGGACGAGGGCGGCCAGCAGGGCGAGGGAGGCGGGTCGGCGCATGCCATCAGCTTAACGAGCCGACGCCCGGTCTTCCTGGGAGGACCGGGCGTCGGCGGTGGAACGGTGCTGCTTACTCGGACTGCTTCTTGAGCCGCGAGTAGCTGCGCTGGCGCGCCTGAGCGTCGAGCTCGACCTTGCGGATGCGCACGTGCTCGGGCGTGACCTCGACGCACTCGTCCTCGCGGGCGAACTCGAGGCTCTCCTCGAGCGTGAGGACGCGCGGCGGCGTCATCGACTCGAAGTTGTCCGCGGAGGACTGACGCATGTTGGTCAGCTTCTTCTCCTTGGTGATGTTCACGTCCATGTCGTCGTTGCGCGAGTTCTCGCCGATGACCATGCCCTCGTAGACCTCTTCGGTCGGCTGGACGAAGAACGACATGCGCTCCTGCAGCGCGATGATCGCGAACGGCGTGACCACACCGGAGCGGTCGGCGACGATCGAGCCGTTGTTGCGCGTCGTGATCGCACCGGCCCACTCGCCGTACCCGTGTGCCAACGCGTTGGCGATACCCGTACCGCGCGTGGCGGTGAGGAACTCGGAGCGGAAGCCGATGAGGCCGCGCGACGGGACGATGAACTCCATGCGGACCCAGCCGGTGCCGTGGTTCGCCATGTTCTCCATGCGGCCCTTGCGAGCGGCGAGGAGCTGGGTGATCGCGCCGAGGTGCTCCTCGGGTGCGTCGATGGTCAGGTGCTCGTACGGCTCGTGGACCTTGCCGTCGATGCGCTTGGTGACCACCTGGGGCTTGCCGACGGTGAGCTCGTAGCCCTCGCGACGCATCTGCTCGACGAGGATGGCGAGCGCGAGCTCTCCACGGCCCTGGACCTCCCAGGCGTCGGGGCGGCCGATGTCGAGGACCTTGAGCGAGACGTTACCGATGAGCTCGCGGTCGAGGCGGTCCTTGACCATGCGTGCGGTGAGCTTGTGGCCCTTGACCTTGCCCATGAGCGGCGAGGTGTTGGTCCCGATGGTCATCGAGATGGCCGGGTCGTCGACCGTGATGGCCGGGAGGGCGCGGACGTCCTCGGGGTCGGCCAGGGTGTCGCCGATCATGATGTCGGCGAAACCGGCGACGGCGACGATGTCGCCGGGGCCGGCGCTCTCGGCCGGGTAGCGGTCGAGGGCCTTCGTGATCATGAGCTCGGTGACGCGCACGTTGTGGACGTCGCCGTCGTGGCGCACCCAGGCCACCGTCTGGCCCTTCTTCAGCGTGCCGTTGAAGATGCGCAGGAGCGCGAGGCGGCCGAGGAACGGCGAGGCGTCGAGGTTGGTGACGTGCGCCTGGAGCGGGTGCTCGTCGTCGTACTGCGGAGCCGGGATGTGCTCGAGGATCGCCGCGAACAGGGGCTCGAGGTCTTCGCTGTCGGGCAGTTCGCCGTTGGCGGGCTTGTTGGACGACGCGCGGCCGGCCTTGCCCGAGGCGTAGACGACCGGGACGTCGAGGACGGCGTCGAGGTCGAGGTCGGGGACGTCGTCGACCATGTCGCTCGCGAGACCGATGAGGAGGTCCTGGCTCTCGACGACGACCTCGTCGATGCGCGCATCGGGACGGTCGGTCTTGTTGACGAGCAGGATGACGGGCAGCTTGGCCTCGAGCGCCTTGCGGAGCACGAAGCGGGTCTGCGGGAGGGGACCCTCCGAGGCGTCGACCAGCAGCACGACGCCGTCGACCATGGAGAGGCCGCGCTCGACCTCACCACCGAAGTCGGCGTGGCCCGGGGTGTCGATGACGTTGATCGTGATCGGGCCGTCGGTGGCGTGTTCGCCCTTGTACGAGATCGCCGTGTTCTTGGCGAGGATGGTGATGCCCTTTTCGCGCTCGAGCTCATTCGAGTCCATGGCGCGTTCTTCGAGGTGGGCGTGTTCGGCGAAAGAGTTGGTCTGTCGCAGCATGGCGTCGACGAGGGTCGTCTTGCCGTGGTCAACGTGGGCCACGATCGCGACATTGCGCAGATCGGAACGAGTGGCGAGCGCCATAAAAGGGTGGCTTCCTTCAAGTGGATGGGATTCGGGCACGATGGTGCCGACGGACCATCATACCGCAGGCGACCTCTCCGGGGGCTGAACGCCGACGGGCACCGGCGGAAGGACCGCCGATGCCCGTCGTTTCAAGGCTCAAGTGAGCCCCGTCGCGTCGTCTACTTCTTCCAGCCCACGTTCTTCCAGTCGATGGTCTCGAACTGGGTCGGGCCGTAGTTCACGAGCCCGGTCTTGACGCCGTAGGTGTACGGCACGGGGAACAGCGGGATCGTCGTCGCGAGGGCCACGATCTTCTTGTCGATCTCCTTCGCGATCTCGAGACGCTTCTGCGGGTCGAGCTCGGCGTTCGCGCTCGCCCACAGCTCGCCGAGCGAGTCGTCGGTGACGCCGGGGAAGTTCTGTCCGGAGTCGGCCGGGTAGAAGATCGACTCGGTGCTGGAGATCGGGAACGCGGTGCCCTGCCAGGCGAAGCTCACGGCGTCGAAGTCGCGGGTCTCGGTGGTGACGTACTTCGTGAAGAAGTCGTCCGACGGGACGGTGTCGATCTGCAGGTCGAAACCGGCTTCCTTCACCTGGGCCTGCACCTGCTGCGACGTCTCGGCCGAGACCGGGTTGTCGGAGTCGATGACGTAGCGGACGGTCAGCTTCTTGCCGTCCTTCTCGCGGATCCCGTTGCTGCCCTCGGTCCAACCGGCGTCCTCGAGCTGCTTCTTGGCGGCTTCGATGTCGTAGCCGAGCACCTTCGAGGCGTCGTCCTCGTAGCCGTCCTGGCCGGGGAGGAAGATGAGGTTGTTCAGCAGGTCGGTCGGGGCGTCGATCGCCGCCAGACGGGACTCGGCGATGGTCTTGCGGTTGATCGACTTCGCGAAGGCCTGACGGACCTCGGGGTCACTGAGGACCTCGGACGTGCCGTTCAGCGTGATGTGGTTGTAGTTCGTGCCGCGCGACCGCTGGATCTGCGCGTCGCTACGCTTCTGGGCCGTCTGGTAGTTGTCGGCGTTCGAGCCGATGCTGAAGACGTCGATCTCGCTGTTCGAGAACGCCTGGGCGAGACCCGAGCGGGAGACCTGCTTGAAGATGATGTTGTCGAGCTTCGGCTTGTCGCCCCACCACTTCGGGTTGGGCTCGAAGGTCACGACCGCACCGGTCTGGTCGATCTTGCTCACGATGTACGGACCGCCGGAGACGTACGTGGAACCGTCGGCAGCGTAGGGGCCGGTCGCCCAGAGGGTGTTGAAGGACTCGGGCGTCGCGCCGAGCCACTTCGGCCAGATGTTGCCGAGGATGGACGGCCAGTCGGCGTTCTTGTTCTTGAACGTGATGAGGACGTCCTGCGGGCTGTCGCCGGCCGTGACGGACTCGATGTCCTTCCAGACGTTGGTCGCGGTGGGCGCGTATGCGGGTTCGACGCCGTTGAGCGACTTCCACGTCGCGGCGAAGTCGTCGACGCTCATGGCCGTACCGTCAGACCAGACGGCGTCGGGGTTGATCTTGACCTCGACGACCTGCGGGTCCTCGGTCTTCAACTCGACGGAGGTCGCGAAGTCGGGGTTGGCCTCCCAGGTGCCGTCTTCCTTGATCTTCACGAAGGAGGGCGTGTACAGGTTGGTCAGGAACTGGTCGTCGACCGTCCCGGAGTCGAGGTTGGAGAGGTTCCAGTTCGCCGGGATGGCGTCGACCGCGAGGTTGAGCGTGCCGCCCTGCGCGATCTGGTCGGCGTCCGCGCGCTCCCATCCGGTACCGGACAGCTCGACCGGCTTCGCCGAGGATCCGCCTCCGCCTGAACCGCCGCCGGTGCAAGCCGTCAATGCGAGGGCGACGATCGAGACGCCGGCGAGGATCATCCCGCCGCGGCGCCGCGACCCCTGTGTTCTGGAACTCATCGAGATCCACCTTTCGTGACGTGTAACTGCACGAGCCCGCACCGATGCGGAGCGGAAGGCGCGCAGGCCAATGTGGACCATCTTGCACCCGCTCCGGCGATCCCCCACAAGTGGGCACGAATTGTTACCGTTTCGATTTCTCGACGGTACGAGCCGGAAACATACGTTTCGTTTCCTGAGAACACGCGTCGTTTTCTGATTCCCAGCGCTTGGGGGTTACAGTGTCTCCACCCCACGAGGGGAGCACAGCTGACGGGACGACGCGGTCCCCGTCCACGACTTCGCAAGGCTGGTACATGATCGGGTTCATTGCACGGCGGTTGGTCAACTACCTGTTCCTCTCCGCGATCGCCACCATGCTCGGCTACGTCCTCGTCAGCATGACCCTCCAGCCCTCGGCCCGGTTCCTCGGGAAGAACCCGCCCATCCCCCAGGCCTCGATCGACGCCGCGCTCGACAAGATGGGCGTCAATCCCAAGGTGCCGCTGCTCGAGCGCCTCTGGGACTGGGTGACGCACCTCGTGACCACCGGCTCCCTCGGCGTGAGCACGCGAGGCACACAGGTCACGGCCGACATCTTCGAGCGGTCCGGTACGAGCCTCCGGTTGCTCATCATCGGCACGGTCCTCGGTGCGGTCATCGGTGTCGCGCTCGGCGTCTGGGGCGCCGTCCGCCAGTACCGGGCGAGCGACCAGATCATCACCTACGCGTCGTTCACCATCCTGGCGATGCCGGTCTTCGTCATCGGCGTCGTGCTCATGATCCTCGCGACGACGCTCAACCAGGCGGTCGGCACGAACGTCATCAACTTCACGGGCGAGTACACCGCAGGCCTCCAAGGCGGCTTCTGGACCCAGCTCGGCGACCGGGCCATGCACCTGCTGCTGCCCACCATCACCCTGACCGTCGGTGCCGTGGCCTCCTACTCCCGGTATCAGCGGAGCGCGATGCTCGACGTGATGAGTGCCGACTACATCCGCACCGCCCGGTCGAAGGGTCGCACCCGTGGCTCGGCGATCATCCGACACGGCGTCCGCGTCGCCCTCATCCCGATGTCGACCTTCTTCGCCTACTCGTTCGGGCTCATCCTCACGGGTGCCAGCGTGACCGAGAACGTGTTCAGCTGGCACGGCATGGGTGAGTACCTGCTCACCAGCGTCTCGAACTCGGACATCAACGCCGCGGCCGGGACCATCCTCTTCACCTCCATCCTCGTCCTCATCGCCGGAACGCTCTCCGACGTGATCTATGCGGCGCTCGACCCGAGAGTGCGGGTGTAACGACATGGCACTGACCGACCCAACGACCCTCACCGTCGGCGAACCCGAGACGATGCGCGACGCTCCCAAGCGTCCGCAGTCGCGTGGCCGAACGATCCTCCGGAAGGTGCTCGCCACGAAGCGCGCCCGCATCGGTGGTGGTGTCCTGCTGTTCATCATCCTGTGGGCCTTCATCGGACCGCTGCTGTCCCCCTGGTCGTTCACCGACCAGGACGGCCTCGCCTTCAGCCAGCCCCCGTCGCTCGACCACTGGTTCGGCACGAACAACATCGGCCAGGACGTGTACGCGCAGACCCTCGTCGGGCTGCAGAAGTCGATCGTCATCGGCCTCATCGTCGGACCGGGGGCGGCCATCATCGCGGGCCTCGTCGGCGCGATCGCCGGCTACGTCGGCGGTGTCTGGGACAAGGCGATCGTCTGGGTCATCGACCTCCTCCTCGTCATCCCCGGCTTCTTCCTCCTCGTCCTGCTGAGCCCCGCGTTCAAGTCGCTCTCCTGGCTCGCCCTCGTGGTGTTCCTCGTCCTCTTCGGATGGATGGTGCTCGCCCGCGTGATCCGCGGACAGACGATGTCGCTGCGGGAGCGCGAGTACGTCAAGGCGGCGCGGTTCATGGGTGTCCCCGGCTTCACCATCATCCGGCGGCACATCATCCCGAACGTCGCCAGCCTCCTCATCATCGACGCGACCCTCGGCATCGGCGCGGCGATCCTGTCCGAGACGACCCTGAGCTTCTTCGGTTTCGGCGTCCAGGCCCCCGACGTCTCCCTCGGCACGCTGCTGGCCGCCGGTGCGAGCGCGGCCGTGACTCGTCCCTGGCTGTTCGTCTTCCCCGCAGCGATCCTCGTCATCACCGTGCTCGCGTCGAGCCTGCTCGGTGACGCCCTCCGCGATGCCATCGACCCGACCTCAGGAGCCAACCGTGACTGACCCCCAGGCGGCCGAGCCGCTCCTCCAGGTCCGCGACCTGAGCGTCACCTTCCCGAACGCCGGCACACCGGTGCACGCCGTCCGCGGGGTCTCCTACGACGTCCACCGGGGCGAGTTCCTCGGCATCGTCGGCGAGTCCGGCTCCGGAAAGAGCGTGTCGTCGATGGCCGTCATGGGCCTGTTGCCGACCAACGCGAAGGTCAGCGGCAGCATCCGGTACGACGGGGTCGAGCTGCTCGGGCAGTCCGACCGCGAACTGTCACGGATCCGGGGCCGCGACATCGCCATGATCTTCCAGGACCCGCTCTCCGCGCTCACGCCGGTGTACACCATCGGCCAGCAGATCGCCGAAGGGCTCCGGCTGCACGACTCGGCGCTCTCCCAGCGGGCCGCCGAGACGCGGGCGATCGAACTCCTCAAGATCGTCGGGATCCCGAACGCGGAGCGACGCGCGAAGTCATTCCCGCACGAGTTCTCGGGCGGCATGCGCCAACGCGCCATGATCGCGATCGCGATCGCGAACGACCCGCAACTCATCATCGCCGACGAGCCCACCACCGCCCTCGACGTGACCATCCAGGCGCAGATCCTCGAGGTGCTCCAGGAGGCGAAGGACATCACCGGTGCCGCCGTCGTCCTGATCACCCACGACCTCGGCGTCGTCGCCGGCAACGCGGATCGCGTCGCCGTGATGTACGCGGGCCGCATCGTCGAGACGGCACCGGTCGTGCCGCTGTTCCGCGAGCCACTCATGCCGTACACGATCGGCCTGCTCCGATCGATGCCGAACATGGCGGCGAACCAGCAGGAGCGGCTCGTCCCTCTCGAGGGTCGTCCGCCGCTGCTGACGAACGTCCCGACCGGTTGCCCCTTCGCGCCGCGCTGCCCGATCGCCGTGGCCGCGTGCCTCGAGGGCGAACCGGCACTCCTCCCCGTGCTCGACGGTCCGGCCACCGATCCGGCCACCTCGATCGAACACACCGCGGCGTGCATCCGTGCCGGCGAGATCGCCGACGGATCCCTGCTCCGCCCGGACATCTTCCCCCGGCCGGACGAGGTGCCCGAGGAACTCGTCGCCGAGGTCGCCCCCGAGACCGTCCTCGACGTCAAGGACCTGACCCGAGCCTTCCCCCTCACGAAGGGCGTGGTCTTCCGCCGCAACATCGGCACCGTCCGCGCCGTGGACGGCGTCTCCTTCAGCGTCCAGCGCGGCCGGACGCTCGGCCTCGTCGGTGAGTCCGGCTGCGGCAAGACGACGACCATCATGGAGATCCTCGAGCTCGCCGAGACCCAGGGCGGCACCATCCACGTGAACGGTGTCGACACCGCGACCCTCTCGAAGCCCGACCGCAGGAAGTTGCGCAGCGACATCCAGGTGGTCTTCCAGGACCCGATGGCCTCGCTCGATCCGCGGATGACGATCGAGGACATCATCGGCGAACCGCTGACCGTGCACGGGGTCTCCCCCGCGGAGATCCGGAACCGAGTCGGGGCCATGCTCGAACTCGTCGGCCTCGAACCGTCCTTCGCCGGCCGGTACCCGCACGAGTTCTCAGGCGGCCAACGGCAACGCATCGGCATCGCCCGGGCGCTCGTCGTCGAGCCGAAGATCCTCGTCCTCGACGAGCCGGTGTCCGCGCTCGACGTCTCCGTCCAGGCCGGGGTCATCAACCTCCTGGAGGACCTCAAGCAGCGACTCGGGCTGTCCTACCTCTTCGTCGCCCACGACCTCGCCGTCGTCCGCCACATCGCCGACGACGTCGCCGTCATGTACCTCGGACGCATCGTCGAGTACGGCCCGAGCGCGACGATCTTCACCGACCCCAAGCACCCGTACACCCAGGCGCTCCTCTCGGCAGTGCCGGTCCCGGACCCGGAGCTCGAACGCAGCCGTCAGCGGATCCTGTTGAACGGCGACCTGCCCTCCCCGAGCGACGACCGGGTGGGATGCAGCTTCCGCAGCCGCTGCCCGCTGTACCAGCTCCTGCCGGCGGACAAGCAGGCGGTCTGCGAGCGGGACGACCCGCGTGAGCGTCCTGTCGACGGCCGCCTCGTCGCGTGCCACCACGCGGAGAGCGATCGACTCGTCACCGCCTGACCGACGCTGCTGACGACCACGGGTCGGCGGCCTGGAAGGATGGACGACGTGAACGACGCGACGAACGCCCGCAACCGGACCACCCTGAGGAGCACCAGCGGCTACTGGATCCTCGGGGTCACCGCCCTCCTGATGGTCTTCTTCATCATCGACGCCGTGGGCCGCGGCGCCTGGGGGTTCGCGCTCCTGGCGCTGCCCTGGGAGCTCCTCGTCGTCTGGCTGGTGTACCTGGTCCTCGTCCGCCCCTGCATCGTCATCGAACCCGAGCAGCTGACGATCGTGAACGTCGGTCGGCTGCATGAGATCCCCTGGTCTCGTCTCGAAGAGGCCACGAGCCGATACCAGCTCACCGTGCTCCTGCGAGACGGTCGGAAGATCACCAGCTGGGGCGCGCCGAGCGCCGGCCTCGACCGCCCTTCCCTGACCGGCGGTCGCGGGCGACGGGACGTCGATCACCAGGAACGCGCCGCGGGTGTCCGCCGACCAGGACGAGCGGGGAACGAGGGGCCTACGGCCGTCGACCTCATCGACCGGGCGCACGAGCGCTGGGGGAAGATCGACCCGGCCGACATGCGCCTGGCCGTCTCCCGCTGGGACGTCGTCGCCCTCGGGGTCACCGCCGCGCTGGTGGTCTGGGGCGCCGCCTCGGCGCTCCTCGGCTGACCTTTCGGCCCATCCCGGGAACGGAGAAGGGCAGTGCCGCGGATCGCTCCGCGGCACCGCCCTTCGGCGTGACGGCTCGTTACAGCGCGAGCTCGATCCCGGCGCCGGGGATGGCGTCGAGGAGTTCGCGCGTGTACTGCTGCTTCGGGTTCTCGAAGACATCGTCCGTGGTCGACGCCTCGACGATCTTGCCCTTCTGCATGACCGCCACGTTGTCGGCGATCACCCGCACGACCGCGAGGTCGTGGGTGATGAAGAGGTACGTCAGCTGCAGTTCCGACTGGAGGTCGGCGAGCAACTGCAGGATCTGCGCCTGCACGAGCACGTCGAGCGCGGAGACAGCTTCGTCGAGGACGACGATCTCCGGCTTCAAGGCGAGCGCCCGGGCGATCGCGATGCGCTGACGCTGACCACCCGAGAGCTCGTTCGGGTAGCGCGTCGCCACCGACTGCGGCAGCGACACCTGGTCGAGGAGCTCCAGGACGCGAGCGCGCCTCGAGGCCTTGTCGCCGACCTTGTGGGTGTGCAGCGGCTCCGAGATGGTGTTCCCGATGTTGCGCAGCGGGTCGAGCGAACCGTAGGGGTCCTGGAAGACCGGCTGCATCGTGCGGCGCAGCGCGAGGAGACCCCTGCGGTCGAGTCCCTCCATCGCCTTCCCGCCGATGCGGATGCTGCCCGAGGTCGGTGTCTCGAGCTGCAGGAGCAGCTTCGCGACGGTGGACTTCCCCGAACCGGACTCCCCGACGAGCGCCATGGTGGTGCCCTTCGGGATCTGGAACGAGACGCCGTCCACGGCCTTCAGCTCACTCGCCTGGCCCTTCTGTCCGCGGATCTTGTAGACCTTCTCGAGGTCGTCCACGACGATCGCGGGCTCCGCCTTCGTGAGGTCCGCGTGTGCTGCCGCACGGTGCTCGGCGGCGACGATGAGGTCGATGCCCTCCGAGCCGGCCGGAGCCTCGTGCTCGAGCGTCTCGAGCGGCCCGGTCGCTGACTGGATGCGCCGCGAGGCGAGACTCGGTGCTGCGGCCACGAGGCGCTGCGTGTACGGGTGCACCGGGTTCTGCAGGATCTCGACCGACGGTCCGGCCTCGACGATCTGCCCCTTGTACATGACGATGAGCTTCTCCGCGCGTTCGGCCGCGAGGCCGAGGTCGTGCGTGATGAAGAGCAACGCAGTGCCGCTGTCGCGCGTCAGGCTCTCGAGGTGGTCGAGGATCTTCCGCTGCACGGTGACGTCGAGCGCCGAGGTGGGCTCGTCCGCGATCAGCAGCTTCGGGCTCGAGGAGAGCCCGATGCCGATGAGCACGCGCTGCCGCATGCCGCCGGAGAACTGGTGCGGGAACTGCTTCAGACGACGGTCGGCGTCGGAGAGACCGGCCTGCTGGAGGACCTCGATCGCCTTCGCCCGCACGGCCTGCTTGCCCTCGGCGATGCCGTTGGCGCGGATGGCCTCCTCGACCTGGAACCCGATGTTCCAGACCGGGTTGAGGTTCGACATCGGGTCCTGCGGCACGAAGCCGATCAGGCGACCGCGGACGTCCTCGATCTCCTTGCGCGGGAGCTTCGAGAGGTCGCGACCCTCGAAGAGGATCTCACCGCCCGTGATCTTGCCGGTGCCGGGGAGGAGGTTGATGATGGCGTGTGCCGTCGTCGACTTCCCGGATCCCGATTCGCCGACGATCGCGACCGTCTCGCCGGGCATCATCGTGAAGCTGGTCTTGCGGATGGCCTGCACGGTGCCGCTCTGCGTGCGGAACCCGACCTCGAGGTCCTTGACCTCGAGGAGCGGCTGCCCGGTGCGCGCACCGGCCTGGGGTGTGGGGGTGCTCAACGGAGTGCCCTCGCCTTCGGGTCGAGTGCATCACGCAGGACCTCGCCGAGCATGATGAAGCTGAGCACGGTGAGCGAGAGCGCGATGGACGGGTAGATGAGCACCTGCGGAGCGGTCCGCAGGTCGCGCTGCGCCTGGGAGATGTCCGCACCCCACGAGATCGACTCGGATCCGAGTCCGACGCCGAGGAACGACAGGGTCGCCTCCGCGACGATCGCCGAAGCGAGCGACAGCGTGATGACGACGATCACCGGGGCGATCGAGTTCGGCAGGACGTGGCGCACGAGGATGCGGAACCGCGAGACGCCGAGGGCGATGGATGCCTGCACGTAGTCGGCGTTCTTGACCCGCAGGATCTCGGCGCGCAGGACTCTCGCGACGCTCGGCCAGACGAACAGACCCACCGCGAGCGAGATGGTCCAGACGCTGCGGTAGGCGGCGAGGGCCGACATGACGACGACGGCGGCGAGGATGTACGGGATCGAGAAGAAGATGTCGCCGATGCGGGAGAGCACCGAGTCGACCCATCCGCCGTAGAAGCCCGACAGTGCGCCGAAGCTGATGCCGAGCACGCAGACGATCGCCGTGACGATGAGGCCGACCGCGAGCGAGGTGTTCGCGCCGAAGATGACCCGCGAGTAGATGTCGCAGCCCTGCTTCGTGAAGCCGAGCGGGTGCGCGAGCGACGGGTCGCCGAGGCTGTTGTCGAGGTTGCAGCTGCGCGGGTCGACCTGTGAGAACAGGCCGGGCAGGAGCGACACCACGACGACGAGGACGATGAGCACCGCCGAGATCCAGAACATCGGCTGACGGCGCATGTACGCCCAGGCGTCGGTCCAGAGGTTGCTCGGCTTCTCGTCGACCTTGACGGCGTCGATCACCGCGAGCGGTGTCTCCTCCAGTGGGGCGACGAAGTGCGTGGATGAACGCTTCATCTGTGGTTCCTGATCATGACTTGACATAGCGGATCCTCGGGTCGAGCACGGCGTACAGCAGGTCGACCAGCAGGTTGACGAGCAGGTAGACGAGCACCATCACGGTCACGAAGGACACGACGGTGGGTCCTTCGCCACGGATGATCGCCTGGTAGAGCGTCCGGCCGACGCCGGGCACGTTGAAGATGCCCTCCGTGACCGTCGCTCCGACGATGAGCACACCGAAGTCGACCGCCAGGTAGGTGACGACCGGGATCAGCGAGTTGCGGAGGATGTGCACCGGGATGATCCGGCGGCGGCTGAGGCCCTTCGAGGCCGCGGTGCGCACGAAGTCGAGCGACTGGGTCTCGATCACGGCACCGCGGGTCAGGCGGGTGATCTGCGCGAAGCTGATCGTCGCCAACACGAGTGCCGGGAGTAACAGGTCTTGTATCGGCGCACCGGCACCGACCGTGACCCGGAACCAGCCGAGCTGGATGCCGAAGACGAACTGGGCGATGAACGCGACCACGAAGACCGGCAGGGAGATGAGGATGAGGCTCACGACGAGGAACGACGCGTCGAAGATGCCGCCCTTGCGGAGGCCCGAGACGAGGCCGATCGTGATGCCGGCGACCATCTCGAAGAAGACGGCGAGGACGGCGAGACGCAGCGTGACCGGGAAGGTCTGCGCGAGGATCTCGGCGACCGGCTGACCGGAGAACGAGGTGCCGAGGTCGCCCGTGAGGATGCCGCCGAGGTACAGCAGATACTGCACGATGAACGGCTTGTCGAGGTTGTACTCCGCGCGGAGCTGCTCGAGGACGGCCGGGCTCGGCGTCCGGTCGCCGAAGAGCGCGAGGATGGGGTCGCCCGGGAGCGCGAACACCATGAAATAGATGAGGAACGTCGTACCGAGCAGGACCGGGATGGCCTGCAGGATGCGGCGGAGGATGTAATTGCCCAAAGCGGGACTCCTGAACTCGTGAAAACTGGGTGGGCCCGGAAGAACCGGACCCACCCAGTTGTGCCGTCTACAAGATTACTTGGTGATCTCGTAGTAGAGAGGCACGGAGTTCCAACCGAACTGGACGTTCTGGACGCCCTCGCCGAATCCACCGCTCACGTTCTGGTACCAGAGCGGGATGGCGGGCAGGTCCTTGAACAGGACCTCCTGAGCTTCCTGGAACTTCTTGTTCGCGGCGTCGAGGTCGGACTCGGCAGCACCCTCGGAGAGGAGCTTGTCGAACTCGGGGCTCGAGTAGTCACCGTCGTTCGAGGAGGCGCCGGTCGCGTACAGCGGGCCGAGGAAGTTGTACAGACCCGGGTAGTCGGCCTGCCAACCGCTGCGGAACGCGGTCTGGATCTGGCGGCTCGTGATGCTCTCACGGAAGTCGCCGAAGACCGCGACCGGAACACCGGAGGACTCGATGCCGAGGGTGTTCTTGATGTTGTTCGTCACAGCGTCGACCCAGGCCTGGTGCGGGCCGTCGGCGTTGTAGGCGATCTGGAAGGAGCCGTCCCACGGGGAGATGGCGTCAGCCTTGGCCCAGAGTTCCTTGGCCTTCTTGTCGTCGTTGGTCAGCACCTCGTTGCCGGGGATGTCCTTCGAGTAGCCGTCGATGACGGGCGAGGTGAAGTCGGTCGCCGGGGTGCGGGTGCCCTCGAAGATGACGTCGGTGATCTGCTTGCGGTTGATCGCGTAGGAGATCGCCTGACGACGCAGCTCGCCTTCCTCGCCGCTGAAGTGCGGGAGGCGGGACGGGATGGTGAAGGACTGGAACACGGCGGCGGGCTGGTTCACAGCGCGATCGCCCAGGTCGTCCTGGAAGGTGGAGATCGCGGAGTCCGGGATCTGGTCCAGAACGTCGAGGTTGCCACCGAGGAGGTCGGCGTACGCTGCGTCGAAGCTGGCGTAGAAGTTGATCGTCACGCCACCGTTCTGCGGCTTACGACCACCGTTGTACTCGTCGTTGGTGACGAGGGCGATGGACTCGTTGTGCTTCCACGCCTTCTCACCGTCGAGCTTGTACGGGCCGTTGCCGACCGGGTTCTGACCGAAGTCGGCCGTGACCTTGCCGGCCTCGTCGAACGCCGACTTGGGCAGCGGGTAGAACGAGGAGTAGCCGAGGCGCAGCGGGAAGTCCGAGCGAGCCTCGTTGAGCTCGACCGTGAAGGTCGTGTCGTCGACGACGTTGAGGCCGGTGAGGGGCTGGTCGGCGTCGTAGCTGAAGCCCTTGATGTCCTCGAAGAAGTAGCTGTTCTTGCGCGCGTTCGAGAGGAGCGCGGCGTCCTGCCAGGCGTTCACGAACGACTCGGCGTCGACCGGGTCACCGTTGGTGAACTTCTGGTCGGGCTTGATCTTGATCGTGAAGGTGATCGAGTCGTCGGTCTCGATGGACTCGGCGAGGTCGTTGACCGGCTTGCCCTTGGCGTCGTAGTAGACGAGGCCTGCGAAGATCTCGTCGAGGATCTTGCCGCCACCCACCTCGTTGGTGTCGCTGGGGATGAGGCCCGACTCGGGCTCGGAGCCGTTGGTCGTGATGATGGCGGATGTGTTGCCGCTGGTGCTCTCGCTGCTGGAACCGCCACCGGAACATCCGGTGAGGACGAGAGCCCCTGCTGCGATGATGGCGGCGGCAGAGCCGAACCGACTGAACTTCACAGTTCCTCCTTGGGGAAAGGGCAAGCGAAACCGGCGCATCGTGTGCGCTGGACCGCTCTTTGAATACTCTGACGATAAGTTGAAGCAGGACGACGAGCAAACTGGGACGCCAAACGTTACACAGCGGTAACCGAATCGGAGGATTGTTGCTCGCGGACGAGTTTCCGTGCACGTATCCCGCCCGCGACGCAAGAGAACGACGCTTATCGCAAAACTCGTGCGAGCGGACTCCCGCGGCGGATACGAATCGTAAGCCCGCCCGCCGACGGTGGCCGAGACGTGGGCGTCCAGGTGGTATGCGGTGCACCTGAAGCGAGGAGCCCGCACAATGGACCGGTGAACGAGCAGAACGCGACCGTCCAGCAGCCGGATCTCCCCGAACAGTCACCGGTCGCGCGCCGATGGTGGGAGATCGGGATCGTCCTCGCGCTCAGCCTCGGCGCCTCGGCGGTGTACTCCGTCATCTCCCTCATCGCGAAGCTCACCGCCGGGCCGCCGCTCGCCGACCAGTCGGCGGCCATCAACACGACGCAGGCGACTCGGGAGTGGCTCGACTTCAGCTACCAGTTCCTCGGGTTGTTCTTCCAGCTCGCGCCGGTCGCACTCGTCATCTATCTGCTCTGGCAGCCGGGACGAAGCGGTTTCACCCGCATGGGTCTCGACCTCCGCTCGCCAGGACGCGACCTCGGACGTGGCGCGCTGCTCGTCGCCGCGATCGGTGTCCCCGGCATCGGGGTGTACGCCCTCGGCCGGGCGCTCGGGGTGACGGTCGCGGTGTCGACGTTCCCCGACACGATGTACTGGTGGACGATCCCGATGCTCGTCTTCTCCGCGCTCCGCGCCGGACTGCAGGAGGAGGTCATCATCATCGGGTACCTGTACACCAGGCTGCGCGAGATCGGGTGGGGGTGGTGGACGATCATCCTGTCGACCGCCGTGCTGCGCGGGAGCTACCACCTGTACCAGGGCATCGGACCGTTCTTCGGCAACGTCGCCATGGGGATCGCGTTCGGCTGGTGCTACAAGCGCTGGGGCCGCGTGATGCCGCTCGTGGTGGCGCACACGATCATCGATGCGATCTCGTTCGCCGGGTTCCCGCTCGCGGTCGCCTGGTGGCCGGGCATCTTCGCCCCGAGCCCGTCCTGACCGACGGCCGGCCCGTTCTCGGACGAACAAGGACTCCCCTGCCCACGACGGGGCGAGGGAGTCCTCGTTCGACGGTGCGCTCCGCCTAGGCGAACGCCTCGGGCGGTGGGCAGGCGCACACGAGGTTGCGGTCGCCGTACGCCTGGTCGATCCGGCGGACCGGGGGCCAGTACTTCGTCCGCACCAGCGTGTGCACGGGGTACACGGCGAGTTCACGCGAGTACGCGTGGGTCCACTCCCCCTCGATGACCGACTGCGCCGTGTGCGGCGCCCCGACGAGCGGGTTGTCGTCGGCCGGCCACTCGCTCGCGGCGACGGCGTCGGCCTCCGCCTTGATCGCGATCATCGCGTCGACGAAGCGGTCGACCTCGGCGAGGTCCTCACTCTCGGTCGGCTCGACCATGAGCGTCCCTGCAACGGGGAACGACATCGTCGGGGCGTGGAAGCCGTAGTCGACGAGGCGCTTGGCCACGTCGTCGACCGTGATCCCCGTCGTCTCCTTGAGCGGACGGAGGTCGAGGATGCACTCGTGCGCGACCAGGTCGCTGTCACCCGTGTAGAGGACCGGGTAGTGGTCCCGCAGTCGGGCGGCGATGTAGTTCGCGGCGAGCACCGCGGCCCCCGTCGCCTCGCGAAGACCCTCCGAGCCCATCATGCGGACATAGGCCCACGAGATCGGGAGGATGCTCGGGCTGCCGTAGGGGGCCGCCGAGATCGGACCGCCGGCGTGCACGACGGTGCCGCCACCGAGCAGCGGGTGCTCGTCGCGCTGGGCGAGCGGGTGCCCGGGGAGGAACGGCGCGAGGTGCGCCTTCGCGGCGACCGGCCCCACGCCGGGCCCACCGCCACCGTGCGGGATGCAGAACGTCTTGTGCAGGTTCAGGTGCGAGACGTCGCCACCGAACTCGCCGAAGCGCGCGTACCCGAGCAGGGCGTTGAGGTTCGCACCGTCGACGTAGACCTGGCCACCGGCGTCGTGGACCGCCTGGGTGATCGTCTTCACCTCGTGTTCGTACACACCGTGGGTCGACGGGTAGGTGATCATGAGCGCGGCGAGGGTCTCGGCGTTCGACGCGATCTTCGCGCGGAGGTCGTCGAGGTCGACGTTGCCCTGCTCGTCGCAGGCGACGACGACCACCCGCATGCCGGCGAGGACCGCGGAGGCCGCGTTCGTGCCGTGGGCGCTCGACGGGATCAGGCAGACCGTGCGCTGCTCGTCGCCGTTGGCCCGGTGGTAGCCGCGGATCGCCAGCAGACCCGCGAGCTCCCCCTGGCTGCCCGCGTTGGGCTGCAGCGAGACGGAGTCGTAGCCGGTGACCTCGGCGAGCCAGATCTCGAGCTGGTCGACGAGTTCGAGGGAACCGGCCACGTCCTCGCGCGGCGCGAACGGGTGGAGTCCGGCGAACTCGGGCCAGGTGACCGCTTCCATCTCCGTCGCCGCGTTGAGCTTCATCGTGCACGAACCGAGCGGGATCATCCCACGGTCGAGCGCGTAGTCGCGGTCCGCGAGCTGCTTGAGGTACCGCATCATGGCGGTCTCGGAGTGGTGTGTGTTGAACACCGGGTGCGTCAGGTACTCGGTCTCGCGGGCGAGCGCCGCCGGGTAGGCCGACACTGTTCCCGGTCCGAAGGCCGAGGCGGACGACGCCTCGTCGAAGACGTATGCCGACGGCTCGCCGGCCGTGGTCGCACCGGCGGTGGTGAGGACCTCGACGAGGGTCGGGACGACGCTCTCCTGGGCACTCACCTCGTCGAAGCTCATCGAGACGGTCGTCTCGTCGACGGCCCACAGCAGGATGCCTCGCTCATGAGCACCGGCCACCACCGCCGCGCTGTCCTCGACGCGCACCTGCAGGGTGTCGAAGTACTGCTCGGTGAGCACCTCCACCCCCGCGGACTGCAGGAGGTGTGCCGCGCTCGCGGTCGCCGCGTGGACCGACTGCGCGATCCGCTTGAGTCCGGCGGGACCGTGGTAGACGGCGTACATGGCGGCCATGACAGCCAGCAGGACCTGTGCGGTGCAGATGTTGCTCGTCGCCTTCTCGCGGCGGATGTGCTGTTCGCGGGTCTGCAGCGTGAGCCGGTAGGCGGGGTGACCCGCCGCGTCCTGGCTGACACCGACGAGCCGTCCGGGCATCTGACGCTCGAGTCCCTTGCGGACCGCGAGGTACCCGGCGTGCGGGCCGCCGAAGCCCATTGGCACGCCGAAGCGCTGCGTCGTGCCCACCGCGATGTCCGCACCGAGCGAGCCGGGCGAGGAGATCAGCGTCAGGGCGAGGAGGTCCGCCGCCACGACGGAGACACCGCCACCGGCCTTCACCGCCGCGAGGACCGCGGACGGGTCCCAGACGAGTCCTGAGGCTGCGGGGTACTGCACGAAGACGCCGAACGCGGCCGGGAGGTCGGTCGGCGCGGTGCTCGAGAGCGGCAGCTCGACGAGGTCGATGCCGACCGCTTCGGCGCGGCTGCGGAGGAGCGCCTTGGTCTGCGGGTAGGCATCGGTGTCGACGATGAAGGTCGTCTCGGCGAGCTTCGAGGCGCGACGGGCGAGCAGCATCCCTTCGACGACGGCCGTGCTCTCATCGAGCATCGAGGCGTTCGCCGTGTCGAGGCCGGTGAGGTCGGACACCATCGTCTGGAAGTTGATGAGCGCCTCGAGGCGCCCCTGCGAGATCTCCGGCTGGTACGGCGTGTAAGCGGTGTACCAGGAGGGGTTCTCGAGCACGTTCCGCTTGATGACCGCGGGCGTGATCGTGTCGAAGTACCCGAGGCCGATGAGGCTCCGGTTCATCGTGTTGCGGCCCGCGAGTTCACGGAGTTCCGCCAGCGCCGCACGCTCGCTCGCGGCGGCGGGGATGCTCGACGACGCCAGTTCCGCTGCCGTGATGGCAGACGGGACGGCTGCCGACAGCAGCTCGTCGACGCTCGCGTACCCGACCGCTGCGAGCATGGTCGCCTGGGCGTCGGTGTCGGTCCCGATGTGCCGATCTGCGAAACGGTCCGCCATCACTCGCCCACCAGCTTGCTGTAGTCGTCCCAGCTGAGCAGCGTGTCGGGCAGCGCCTCGTACCGCACCGAGACGAGCCAACCGGCGCCGAACGGGTCGCTGTTGACGAGCGACGGGTCGTCGACGACGGCGTCGTTCGCCTCGACGACCTCGCCGTCGAGCGGTGCGAACAGCTCACCGACGGACTTCGTGGACTCGATCTCGCCGACGACGGTGCTCGCGGAGAGCGCCGCACCGACGGCCGGCAGGTCGACGAACACGACGTCGCCGAGCTTCTCGGCGGCGTAGTCGGTGATGCCGATGACGGCGAGATCGCCCTCGACGCGGATCCACTCGTGCTCGGCGGTGTACTTGAGGGTGGTCTTGTCGGCCATGGGTTACTTCTCTCTCGAATAGAAGGGGAGCGTGGTGACGGTCGCGGGGATGCGCGTGCCGCGGACGTCGAGGTCGAGCACGGTGCCCGGCTCGGTGTGGTCGGGGTGCACGTAGGCCATCGCGATCGGGTATCCGAGGGTCGGTGACAGCGCGCCGCTCGTGACCTCGCCCACGACGTCGTCGCCGGCCAGGACGGCATAGCCGGCGCGACCCGCACGGCGGCCCTCGGAGACGAGCCCGACGAGCACGCGTGCGTCGGCGGCCGGGCCGGCCTCGATCGCGTCGCGCCCGACGAAGGAGCCGTGCTTGGCGAGCGCGACCACCCGGCCGAGCCCGGCCTGAACCGGCAGCATGTCGGGGCCCAGCTCGTGGCCGTAGAGCGGCATGCCGGCCTCGAGGCGGAGCGTGTCGCGGCTGGCGAGTCCCGCCGGGACGAGGCCGAGCGGCGTTCCTGCGGCGACGATCGCGTTCCACAGCTCCACGGCGTCCGCGGCGTCGACGTACAGTTCGAAGCCGTCCTCACCGGTGTACCCGGTGCGCCCGATGAAGACGGTGCCGTTCTCGAAGGAGGCGCCCGTCGCGCGGTAGTACTTGACCTCGTCGAGCGAGGGCAGTTCGTCGAGGACGTGCAGTCCCTCGGTCGCCTGCAGGATGGCACGCGACGCGGGCCCTTGGACCGCGATGAGGGCGATCTCGTCGCTGCGGTCGACCACGGCGAGCTGTTCGAAGGCGGCTGCGCGCTCGGTGAGCGCGGCGACCGCCGCCTCGCGGTTGCCGGCGTTCGCCACGACGAGGTACTCATGATCGCCATTGCGGTAGACGACGAGGTCGTCGATGATGCCGCCCGCCTCGTTCAGCAGCAGCGAGTACTTGGCCTGCAGCAGCTCGATCGCCGAGAGCCGGCCGGCGAGCGCCTGGTCGAGGAAGGCGGCGGCGTCCTCGCCGACGACCTGGATCTCGGCCATGTGCGAGATGTCGAAGATCCCTGCCGCCGTGCGGACGGCGTGGTGCTCGGCGAGGTCGCTCGAGTAGCGCACGGGCATCTGCCAACCGGCGAAATCGGTGAAACTCGCGCCGACGGCTTCGTGGACGGCGTACAGCGGGCTGGTTCGTTCGGGGTCGGTCACGAGTTCTCCGGGGTCGCGTGGTGCGCGGCGGACGCCTGTCGGCGTCCGTTGGGAACTCCCCCTCTGTCATTGGCCTGAGAGCTTCGCGGGGCCGATGCTGCGGGCCCTGCTTTCACCGTCGGCGAGCGCGCCAGGAACGTGCGCTGCTTTCCAGAGTGGCCAGTCCGATGCGGTACAGGACCTGAGAGATTGGCGGGGAGGCTTGCTCCTTCGGTGCCGGCGTACCGGCTCTCCCGCATCGTGTTTGCGGCCCGATGTTCGATTAGAGCGCCAGCATATCGCGAGTCACCGGCGAAGCGGGGGGCATCTGTTCAGGTCCGGTGTACACTAAGTCTCAGGCGAGTAAGTGTCATTCGAACCATAAGACGCTGCAGCCCCGATCCAGGAGCCACCATGCAGCGCACCACGACGCCCGCAGAGGCCGACGCGACGCCCGTGGAGCTGGCCGTCTCGACGGTGATCTTCACCCTGCGGACCGACGACGGCTTCGGGGCCGACGACCCGGCTCCCGCCATCTGGCTCCCGCTCGTGCGTCGCATCCGGGAACCGTACGACGGTCACTGGGCACTGCCTGGCGGGCCACTCGGCGCGGCGCAGTCGCTCGCGGACGCCGCAGCGTCCACGCTCGAGGGGACCACGTCACTCCGCCCGCGCTACCTCGAGCAGCTCTACGCCTTCGGGGACCTCGACCGCTCCCCCGCCGAACGCGTCGTCTCGATCGTCTACTGGGCCCTCGTCGGATCCGAAGAGGCGAAACGCACGCATCTCGGGCAGAACGTGCGCTGGTTCCCCGCCGACGCGCTGCCGCCGCTCGCCTTCGACCACCGGGAGATCGTGGAGTACGCACTCTGGCGCCTCCGCAACAAACTCGAGTACAGCCACATCGCCCACGCCTTCCTCGGCGACACCTTCACCCTGACCGAACTCCGCGAGGTGCACGAGGCCGTGCTGCAGAAGCAACTCGATCCGGCCAACTTCCGCCGCCAGGTGGAGGCGTCCGGGCTGGTCCTCGCGACGGACGAACTCCGGACCGGTGGCCGACACCGCCCGGCACGGCTGTACCGCTGGACTGAACCCGTCGCCCGACCGGCCACGCCGGCCGCGTCCCGTCCGGCGAGCACCCGCACCTCGAACTCCCCCACGACCCCCCGAGCGACGTCCCAGGAGCCAGCATGACCATCACCGCATCCGTCGACGACACCATCCAGCAGATCGCGGAGGGCACGTCGGACGGCGCGACCTGCGCACCGGAGCTCGCCGCGGGCCCGTGGGTCTTCGACCTGCAGCCGCCGAGCTACGGCCCGGGTGCGTCCATGGGAGACGTCATCCCGACGGGCTCACCGCGTCAGGGACAGCTGCCGGCGGCCTATCGCGACGCCGCCCCCGAGGACCTCCACCGACGCATCGTCGCCGCGAAGGAGACTCTCGGCGACCGCGTCGTCATCCTCGGGCACTTCTACCAGCGCGACGAGGTCGTGCAGCACGCGGACTACATCGGCGACTCCTTCCAGCTGGCGAACGCCGCCAAGGCCCGCACCGAGGCGGAGGCGATCGTCTTCTGCGGTGTGCACTTCATGGCCGAGACCGCCGACCTCCTGTCGGGGCCTGATCAGGCGGTGATCCTGCCGAACCTCGCGGCCGGGTGCTCGATGGCCGACATGGCGAACATCGACCAGGTCGAGGAGGCCTGGGAGGCGCTCGAGGCGCTGTACGGAACCGAACCGGACGCCGACGGCCGGGTGCCGGTCATCCCGGTCACCTACATGAACTCCTCCGCCGCGCTGAAGGGGTTCTGCGGCCGGCACGGTGGGATCGTCTGCACCTCGAGCAACGCGGAGACCGTGCTCCGGTGGGCGTTCGAGCGCGGCCAGCGGGTGCTGTTCTTCCCCGACCAGCACCTCGGGAGGAACACCGCAAAGAAGCTCGGCGTGCCGCTGGAGCGCATGCCGATGTGGAACCCGAACCGCCCCCTCGGCGGCAACGAGGCCTCGGCGTTGACCGAGGCCCAGGTCATCCTGTGGCACGGGTTCTGCTCGGTCCACAAGCGGTTCACCGTCGACCAGATCGACCGGGCACGCGCCCAGCACCCCGGCGTGCGGGTCATCGTGCACCCCGAATGCCCGATGCCGGTGGTCGACGCCGCCGACGAGGCGGGCTCGACGGACTACATCCAGAAGGCGATCGCGGCAGCACCGGACGGCACGACCTTCGCCATCGGCACGGAGATCAACATGGTGCAGCGTCTGGCGGCGCAGTACCCGCAGCACACGATCTTCTGCCTCGACGACGTGATCTGCCCGTGTTCGACGATGTACCGCATCCATCCGGGCTACCTCGCCTGGGTGCTGGAGGGTCTCGTCAGCGGTGAGGTCCTCAACCGCATCACCGTCTCCGACGACGTCGCCGTGCCCGCGAGGCTGTCGCTGGAGCGCATGCTCGCCGCGAAGCCACCGGCGACCACCGTGCCGCAGGTCGGCTGACATGGCCAGGGTGCTCGTCGTCGGGAGCGGGATCGCGGGGCTCGTCGCCGCGATCCGAGCGAGCGAGCGTCACGACGTCGTCGTCGTCACGAAGGACGTCCTCGGCCAGAGCAACACCAGGTATGCGCAAGGCGGGATCGCCGGCGTCATGTTCGACGACGACCGGGTCGAGGACCACGTCCGCGACACGCTCCTGGCGGGAGCCGGACTCTGCGACGAGGCCGCGGTGCGGCTGCTGTGCACCGAAGGACCTGACCGGATCCGGGAGCTCATCGCCTTCGGGGTGGCGTTCGACCGCGACGGCGAGCAGTTCGCCAAAGGTCTCGAGGCGGCGCACTCCTATCCCCGCGTGCTCCACGCGGGTGGTGACGCGACGGGTGCGGCGATCGAGACGGCCCTCGTCCGGACGCTCGAAGCCCGCGGGGTCCCGGTCCTCGAGCACACCGTGCTCCTCGACCTCGACCTCCGAGGCGGGGTCGCCGTCGGCGCCCACCTGTGGTCCGCCGAGCGCGGGCACGTCACGCTCCCCGCGGAGCACATCGTCCTCGCGACCGGTGGGGTCGGCCAGCTCTACCCGTTCACCACCAACCCCTCCGTCGCGACCGGCGACGGCGCAGCGGTGGCGCTCCGGGCCGGAGCTCTCCTGGCGGATGTCGAGTTCGTCCAGTTCCACCCCACGGCCCTGACCACTCCGGAGCGCTTCCTCGTCTCGGAGGCGGTCCGTGGTGAGGGTGCGGTCCTCCGGGACGCCGCGGGTCATCGGTTCATGCACCTGCTGCATCCTGACGCCGAGCTCGCACCGCGGGACGTCGTCGCGCGCGGGATCGCGCAGGCCATGGCGGCACAGGGAGGCCGTCCGGTGACCCTGGACGCCACCGCGCTCGGCGCTGAGCGGCTGGCTGAGCGCTTCCCCGGCATCGACGCACACCTCCGCGCGTCGGGTGTCGACTGGTCGACCACGCCCGTCGAGGTCGCTCCGGCCGCCCACTACTGGATGGGCGGTGTGGCCACCGATCTCGACGGCCGGACGACGGTCCCCGGGCTCTACGCGATCGGCGAGGTGGCGCGGACCGGCGTGCACGGCGCGAACCGCCTCGCCTCGAACTCTCTCCTCGAGGGCGCCGTGTTCGCCGCGCGCGCCGTCGCGGCGATCGACGCGTCCGGCACCGTCGGCCCGACCGCCGGTCGCCCGACGCTCGGTTCCGTGACGATCGACGTCGAATCCGTCGCCACCACCCTGGACGGCACGACATCGGCCGCGCCGCCGTTCAGCCGCCAGGCCCTGCACGACCTCATGTGGCGGCATGCCGGACTCGTCCGGAACGCGTCCGGGCTCACCGAGGCTCAGGCGACCCTCGCGGGTTGGGCGATGCGGTCAGCAGCTCAACGTGATGGAACCGACCCGGTCTCGGCGATGGAGGACCGCAACCTCCTGCTCCTCGCCCGCGCCGTCGTCGCCGCAGCGTTGCAGCGCACGGAGTCCCGCGGCGCCCACGCCCGGGACGACCACCCGGCGATCGATGTCGCCGAAGCCCGGCCGATCTCGGTCACCCTCGCTCCGGCGCCTCCACCGTCATCCTCCAGCCCGTCGCCCCTCCCGCTCCTGAACGGATCCGTGCTCTCGCCATGCTGACCCCTCGACTCATCGACACCGTCGTCTCCGCCGCTCTCGACGAGGACGCTCCGTGGGGCGATCTCACGGCCGACGCTCTCATCCCCGCGGAGGCCCAGGCGTCGGCCTCCCTGAACGCCCGGGAACCGGGCGTGTTCAGTGGCGCAGCGGTGTTCGAGGCCGCGTTCCGCCTCACCGATCCGGGGATCAGCGTCGCGTTCCTCGTCGCCGACGGTGAGCCGTTCTCCGCCGGCGACACCATCGCGATGGTCTCCGGTCCGGCCCGGGCGGTGCTCACCGCCGAGCGGGTCGCGCTGAACTTCGTGCAACGGATGAGCGGGATCGCGACGATGACCGCGGCCTACGTCAGCGCCGTGTCCGACACCCGGGCGCGCATCGTCGACACCCGCAAGACCACGCCCGGCCTCCGCGCCTTCGAACGGCACGCGGTCCGATCCGGTGGTGGCCGCAATCACCGCCACTCCCTGTCCGACGCCGTCATGGTGAAGGACAACCACCTCGCGGTGCTGCTCGAGCGCGGCCTCACGGTCACCGAGGCGTTGCTGCGGGCGCGCGAGGAGTTGCCCCACACGACGAGCATCGAGGTCGAGGTCGACCGGCTCGACCAGATCGAGGCCGTGCTGGCAGCCGGTGTCGACACGATCATGCTCGACAACTTCACCCTCGACGAGCTCCGCGAGGGTGTCGTGCTCGTCGCCGGCCGGGCGGTCGTCGAGGCGAGCGGCAACGTGACCCTCGCGACGGTCCGTGACATCGCCGCGACCGGGGTCGACGTGATCTCCTCCGGAGCGCTCACCCACAGCGTGCAGTCGCTGGACCTCGGCCTCGACGTGTCGGTGGACTGAGGTGCTGTACCTCGACAACGCCGCGACGACACCCGTCCGGCGTGAGGTGATCGAGGCCATGTGGCCGTACCTGACGAACACCTTCGGCAACCCCTCGAGCCACCACACCGTCGGCGAGGCGGCCGCCGCCGGGCTGGACGACGCCCGACGCCGGATCGCGACGGTGCTCGGCACGCGCCCCGGCGACATCATCTTCACCTCCGGCGGGACGGAAGCGGACAACCTCGCGGTGAAGGGCCTCACGCTCGGCTCGATCACGCGCGGTCGGCACGTCGTCACCTCGGCCGTCGAGCACGAGGCCGTCGCGGAGTCCTTCGCGTACCTCCGTCGATTCCACGACGTCGAGGTGAGGACGCTGCCGGTGGATGCCACGGGCCGCGTGGACCCAGACGAGTTCGCGGCCGCGCTCCGGCCGGACACCGTGCTCGCGAGTGTCATGGCCGCGAACAACGAGATCGGCACGATCCAGGACCTCGCAGCGCTCGGTGCGATCGCTCGAGCCGCCCGAGTCCCCCTGCACACCGACGCCGTCCAGGCGGCGGGATGGCTCCCGCTCGGCCTCGATCGGCTGGGGGTCGACGCGCTCAGTCTCTCCGGCCATAAGCTCGGCGCGCCCAAGGGCATCGGGCTGCTGGCCGTCCGCGGCGCGCTCCCCCTCGAGCCGCTCGTCCATGGTGGCGGTCAGGAGCGGGGGCGACGCAGCGGGACGGAGAACGTCGCAGCGGCCGTCGGTCTCGCCACCGCCATCGAGCTCGCCGAACAGGAACGCCTCGGAGCCACCGAACGGGTGACGCTCCTGCGAGACGCCTTCATCGCCCGGGTCCTGCAGGGGGTCCCCGGCGCGCGACTCACCGGTCATCCCGAGCACCGCCTGCCCGGCATCGCGTCCTTCGTCTTCCCCGGGACGAGCGGTGAGGCGGTCCTCCTCGAACTCGAACGCCGAGGGGTCGTATCGTCGAGTGGCTCCGCGTGTGCCGCCGGCAGCGACGAACCGTCCGCCGTCCTGCTCGCCATCGGTGTCGAACCGACGGTCGCGCAGACGGCCGTCCGGTTCAGCTGCACGTCAGCCGTCACCGCCCGGGAGCTCGACGACGCGGCGAGCGCCGTGGTCGCCGCCGTCGCCGCCGTCGCATCGCTCGCCTGACCACGGTCTAGCCCCGTTCGCCTGGGAACACAACCGGTTGTCGTCGGCCAGGCGGTTCGGCAGGGTGGATCTCGTGACCGAGACTCGGGAACAGAGACGGAGCTGACATGGGATTCCTGGACAACGCCAAGGACGCGGCTGAAGCGACCGGTCGGAAGATCGGCGAGACCGTCGAGGACACGAAGGACCGTCTCGGCGACAAGGTCGACGAGGCCAAGGCCGACGCGAAGGTGAAGCAGGCGGAGGCCGACGTCAAGAAGGCCGAGGCCGAGCGTGACTCCACCGAAGCGAAGAACGACTACAAGGAGCAGCTGCGCGACTGACGCGCCCTCCCCCCTGAACGACGAGGACCCCGCCTGGCGACTGCCGCGGGGTCCTCGCTCATGCGTGGGGCGTGGGTCGCGGGCCACCCGACGACCGTTGGGCCCGGTGCTGTCGATGCCGTCACCGACGTCCACCGGAAGACGTGCTGACAGCGCCCGCCTCGAGTGCCATCATGGACGAACGACAGCCGCGGACACCCGGCCCGCGACCCGTTCCGACGAGGTGGCCGACATGTCGATCCTCCGCACCATCCCCGAAGCCGATGCCGATGCGATGACGGCTGCACTGTACGACGGCGACATCGCCGACCAGGGCTTCGTCGCAGCACACACGAAGGTCATGGCGTTGAACCCCGAAGCGTACGCCGCTTGGGAGGCGCTGATCGGGGCGATCGCCCGACCGCTCGGCAAGCGGCGCTACGAGCTCGTGACGCTCGCCGCGGCGCGAGGGACGCGGTCACGACACTGCCGTCTCGCTCACGGCCGGAAGTCGCTCTCCCTGTTCGACGAGGACCAACTCGTGCGCATCGCAGCGGACTATCGCGACGCCGGCCTGAGCCCGGCAGAGGTCGCGATGATGGCTTTCGCGGAACGGGTGGGTCGCGACTCGGACCGGATGACCGACGCCGACAGCCTGACCCTGCGCGAGCACGGCTTCTCGGATCAGGAGATCCTCGACATCACCCTCGCCGCGGCCGCCCGCAACTACTACAGCCGGGCACTTCAGGCACTCGCGGTCGACGTCGACGTTCCTGAGGACATCGGCCCCGAACTGCGTGACGCCCTCGTGCGGGACCTCTGAGCCCCGCCGCCGCGCTAGTGCTCCGTGACTGCGCCCGCCTCGACGACCCAACGCCGCTCGATCCGGACGGTGTCCAGCATCCGGCGGTCGTGCGTGACCAGCAGGAGCGTCCCCTCGTAGCTCTCGAGCGCCTCCTCGAGCTGTTCGATGGCGGCGAGGTCGAGGTGGTTCGTCGGTTCGTCGAGGACGAGCAGGTTGACGCCGGTCGCCTGCAGCACGGCGAGCCCGGCTCGGGTGCGCTCCCCCGGTGACAGCTCGTCGACGGGCCGGTTCACGTGGTCGGCCTTCAGCCCGAACTTGGCGAGCAGGGTCCTGACTTCACCCGGCGACAGTTCGGGCACGATCGCCTCGAACCGGTCCGCGAGCGGCTCAGAGCCGACGAGCAGTGAACGGGCCTGGTCGATCTCGCCGATGCGCACACTGGAACCGAGGCTCGCCGTCCCTTCGTCCGGCGTCCGACGGCCGAGCAGGGTCGCGAGCAACGTCGACTTCCCGGCGCCGTTCGGGCCGGTGATGCCGATCCGGTCACCCACGTTCACCTGGAGCGACAGCGGACCGAGCCGGAAGTCGCCCTGCTGCACCACGGCCTGCGAGAGCGTCGCGACCACGGTGCTCGAGCGCGGTGCGCTCCCGATCGTGAACTGCAGCTGCCACTCCTTGCGCGGTTCCTCCACCTCGTCGAGGCGGGCGATGCGGCTCTCCATCTGGCGGACCTTCTGCGCCTGCTTCTCGGACGACTCCGCCGAGGCCTTCCGGCGGATCTTGTCGTTGTCCGGCGCCTTCTTCATGGCGTTGCGGACCCCCTGGCTCGACCACTCCCGCTGCACCCGCGCACGGCCCACGAGGTCCGCCTTCTTGTCGGCGAACTCGTCATACGCGTCGCGGGCGTGCCGCCTGGCGACCTCGCGCTCCTCGAGGTAGGCCTCGTACCCACCGCCGAAGACGCGGTTGCTCTGCTGCGCGAGGTCGAGCTCGAGCACGCGGGTGACGCAGCGGGCGAGGAATTCGCGGTCGTGGCTGACGAGCACGACGCCGCCGCGGAGCCCCTGCACGAACCGCTCGAGCCGTTCCAGACCGTCGAGATCGAGGTCGTTCGTCGGTTCGTCGAGCAGCACGATGTCGAACCGCGACAGCAGGAGCGCGGCGAGTCCGACCCGGGCGGCCTGGCCGCCCGACAGCGACGTCATCATGGTGGAGGACACGTCGGCGTCGAGGTCCAGTCCGAGGTCGGCGAGCACCGCGGGGATGCGCTCTTCCAGATCTGCCGCACCACTCGCCAGCCAGCGGTCGAGTGCGGCGGAGTACACGTCGGCCGGATCCTCACCCGGTGCGGCCGGCTCGGCGAGCGCCGCCGCAGCGGCATCCATCGCCTCGGTGGCTGCGGCACACCCGGTGCGTCGGGCGATGTAGGCGGCGACGCTCTCGCCGACGACGCGATCGTGTTCCTGCGGGAGGGATCCGACGAAGGCGTCGGACGGCGACAGGGTGATCGTGCCGGCCTGCGGTTCGAGGGAGCCGCCGAGCAGCTGGAGCAGCGTCGACTTGCCTGCCCCGTTCATCCCGACGACGCCGATCACGTCGCCCGGCGCCACCGTCAGATCCAGGCTGTCGAACAGGGTGCGGTGGCCATGTCCGCCGGCGAGGCCTTGGGCGACGAGCGTTGCAGTCATGCTGCAATCGTCTCATTCCGGCGGACGAACCCTGACCGTTCATTCCGCGCCAGGCGCGCGCGTGCGCCCGCATAGCACAACATCACGATTGAGTACAATCCGCCGCCCTACCGGCTACAGCACCCCCCAAAGGTGTTACACAGAGAGCAGTTGCGGTTGATGTCGCCATCCTCTTGGCTTCGCGCCCCTCCCACACGGAAGGGGCACGCATGCGCCTCGAACTCTCTCCACCCGCCCCAAGCGCCAGACCCGGTCACCTTCGCACTCGCCTCTTCGGTGCAGCGGCAGTCGTCACCGTCGGACTCCTGGCCATCGGTGCAGGCCCGGCGAACGCCGCGACCACGATCAACGGCCCGATCTTCCTCGGCACGGCAGCCGACTACGGCGTCCTCGCGTCCTCGGCCATCACCAACACCGGCCCGACCACGATCAACGGAGACCTCGGGCTGAGCCCGGACAGCTCCGTGACGGGCTTCCCGCCGGGCATCGTCAACGGCACCCAGAACGTGACGAACGAGCCCGCCGCCCTCGCGAAGGACGACCTCCTCACCGCGATGGGCGTCGCCTCCAGCCTCACGCCGGACCCCCAGCAGGTCGGCGATCTCACCGGCCTCAACCTCGACCCAGGCGTCTACGCCGGCGGAGAGATCTCCCTCACCGGGAACGTGACGCTCACCGGCACCGCTGAGTCGGTCTGGGTCTTCCAGGCGGCCAGCACCCTGAAGACCGGCACCAGCTCCTCGGTCACCCTCGTCGGCGGCGCGAGCGCCTGCAACGTGTTCTGGCGCGTCGGCAGCTCGGCCACCCTCGACGGCGGCGGGCCCTTCGTCGGCACGATCCTCGCGGACGCGTCGATCTCCACGGGATCCGGCACGGTCGTCGAGGGACGCCTGCTCGCGTCCACCGGCGCGGTGACGCTCATCAACACCGTGATCACCCGTCCTTCCGGCTGCGACGACGGCAGCGGATCTGAAGTGACGACGAGCCCCGAGATCACCTCAGCACCCCTGCCCGGCGGGACGGTCGGCACGACGTACGACAGCACGGTCACCTCGACCGGTAGCCCGGACGCGACCTACACCGTCACCTCCGGCGCGCTTCCCCCGGGCCTCGTCCTCGACAGCGTGACCGGCACCGTGAGCGGCACCCCGACGACTCCTGGCAGCTACCCCGTCACGGTGACGGCCAGTAACGGCACCGCACCCGACGACACGATCGAATCGACGATCGTGATCCAGCCCTTGGTGCCGCCGGTCGTCGTCCCTCCGGTCGTCACCCCGCCCGTGGTCACCCCGGTGATTCCGCCGGTCTCCCCGCCCGTGAACGCTCAGCCGAACACCCCCACGGTCCCGGTCAGCGACATCGACCGCCTGGCGGAAACGGGTGTGAACGGGACGCTCATCGTGGCCGTCGGTGCATCACTGCTGCTCCTCGGTATCCTCGTCGCCGTCGGCTCGGTGTTCCTCCGCCGCCGTCGCGCGTTGGACCACTGACCCACGCTGGTCTGCGGTCCGACGCCGCCCCCGTAGGCTGAGGGCATGGACCACAAGCAGCTGCGCTCCTTCGTCGCCTCCGCGGAAACGCTCCACTTCGCAAAGGCGGCGAAGGAGCTCGGTGTGCCACGCAGCACCGTCGTCGCCGACGTCCGGAAGCTGGAGGAGATCCTCGGCGCGGAGCTGTTCGCCCGCGACGTCGAATCCACCCAGCTGACCGATGCCGGCTCCGCGTTCCTCATCGACGCCCGGCGTCAGCTCGACGCCTCGGCCGCGGCCGCCGCGAAGTCGGCTCCCGCTCCGGGCGGCAAGGCCAAGGCCAACAAGGGCAAGGGTCGGGCTCCGAAGGTCAAGGGTGAGCCCCTGCCGTACAAGAAGCGCCAGGGTCGCTGAACCGGACCTCGCGCGACAATCCTCCGCTGCGAGGGTGCTCGGTCAGCGGTCGAGCGACTCGGACTCCGTGTGTGCGAGCCGCAGCAGCTCGCCACGCCGCTCCGCCTCGTCCCTCGCCGATCGTGCAGCGGCCGTGAGCCTGGCGACGTGGACCGGCGGTTCAGGATCGATCGCGGCGCCGAGTTTCGCGGCGCCGGCGAACCCGTCGAGTTGCACGACGACCGCCTCCCGGTACCCGGCTGCGATCCCGGCGGAGAGGTCACGCAGGCCCGCCACACCGACGGGCCCGTCCTCGACCGCCATCGCGACGAGCACGATTCCCCCGCGCACGCGCGTGCAGACGGCGCCGGACGGGATCTCACGGAACACGGCCTCGGCGAGCAGCGCTTCGAGTTCTCCGGCCGAAGCCAGACCGTAGGCACGCCGCAGGTCCCCGTACCCGTCGATGGCCACCTCGACGACGGCGAGCCGTTCGCCCGGCTCGAGCCTCGTCCGGAGCGCGGTCGCCTCGACCTCGAAGGCCCGGCGACCCACGGTGCGGATGCCCTCGCGTTCGGAGGCGAGCCGCTCCTTGCGTTCCCATGAGCGGAGCAGGACGAGGCCGACGGCGACCAGGATCACGAACACGAGGTTCATGTAGGTCACGAATGCGGTGCCGAAGATCCGCTCGAACGCCGCCGAATGCGGACCCGCAACGATGTACACCACCAGGCGGACCGCGGTGAACGCCGCATGCAGGCTGAGGACGATCACGAGCACGAGCGACGCCGAGGCCGTTCGCATCCGACCGCGTCGGGCCTCGAACACCACCAGCAGCGACAGGACGATCAGCGAGCCGAGCCGGGCGATCGTGCCGGCCCATTCGGGGTCGTCGGTGGGGTCCAGGACGGCCGAGAGCGCCGTCACACCGACGATGAGCGTTCCGAGGAGCACGAGGCTGCGTCGTCCGTTGAACAGCCGACAGCCCACCCACAGGGCGGCGATTGCGGCGACCATCGAGGCGTTGGCGATGGCGACGATCCACACGGAGTCACCGTTGAGGGTGGCGGCGAGGTAGCTGACCGCCGAGAGGAGCGTCGTGGCGAACCCGGACATCCAGGCAGCCATGTGGCGGCCGGCGAGGGTGCGCGCGCTGTCGAGCGCGTAGAAGATCCCGCACGCGGCGCAGACGATCACCGCGACGACCAGCATGCTCGCCAGATCGATCGTCACCCGTGGCCCCCCGAGGCGCCCGTTCGGGTGGCGCCTCATCGAGCGTAGCGCCCGTTTCGACCGTCGGCGCGGCAATGCGGGGCCGTCGCGGTGTGCAGGTGTGACGTGCCACCATCGATCCATGCGTGCATCGTCTGTCCGACCGGTCGCCGTCCGTGCGACGGCGTTCCGCGGCACGTCCAGATGGCGTGGGCGGCCGGTGCGGGTCGTCGGCTACGACGCGCTCCTGCCGGACGGATCCGTCCGCTTCGACGTGGATCTCGCGTGGGCGATGCCCGCGCACCCGGCGGATGCCTCCACCCGCGAGGCGAACGTCCATGACCGCTGCCCCGAGCTCGGCGCCGGACCGTGGGTGGACGAGTTCGGGCGAGCCGTCGACGGGCCCGACGACGCCGGACCGCCGCTCAGCGCACGGCGCCGGGCGCGCCCGCGACCCAGCGACCTGCACCGTCGCCACGCATCGGCGAAGTCCGCACGCCGCTGGCGCGCCGGAATCGGCGTGGCCGCGCTCGGCCTCGGAGTGGTGCTCATCGTCGGCCCGGAACAGAACGGCATCGTCGGGGCACTCGGCGTGCTGTGCCTCGTGGCGGGCGTCTCGACCCTCGCCGGACTGGTCCCCCGTGACCGCCAGTGGTGGTGACCGGGCGCGTTCCTGCTAACCTCCGCGTACCCCAACCGGAAGTGAGAGCTACAGCCATGCTCCGACGCTCGACCACGAAACTCTCCCTCGCCCTGCTGGCGAGCGCCTCGTTCGCCCTCACGGGGTGCGCCGGTGCCGCCAACGAAGAAGCTTCCCCGGCGAGCGCCGCCAGCGCTGGTCCGGAGCGCGGCACGTTCGAATTCCAGACGCCGCGGTACGGGTCCGAGAGCGATCTCGTCATCCGGATCCCGGCTGCGCTCCTGGATGCAGCCGAGCAAGACGACAGAGAACTGCTCGTCACGTCTGTGACCGCGAAGGCCCGTGACCTGGACTCCTCGGACTACTGCGCCGTCGATCTCGCGGTCAGCTATGCGGCCAAGGGCGCGGACTCGCTTGCAGCGTCGACCGTTGAAGACCCCGAGGCCACCACGTCGGAGGAGCTGACGTACATCCTGCAGAGCAACTTCGGCGTCGACACGATGGCTGAGTTCGAGGAGCAGTACGCCGACGATCCCGAGGCTCAGGCACGACTCGAAGAGCTCACCGCCGGGCTGGAGGATTACGTCGACACCACCGCCGGCAAAACCGCTTGGCAGAACGTCGCCTCGCGCATCGCGGGCGACTCGTCGGCCTCGGCGCTCATCGACGAACTGGACGATGCGGACCCCAAGGCCGGAGTGTTCATCTCTGAGAACCTGAAGACACTCACCTTCGTCCAGCGGTGTGCATCATCCGAGATGGACGACGACCACACGCGATCCTTCATGTTCCCGGTGAAGACCGACGATGACACAGCCACCTTCGCCGCTGTGGACATCAGCGTCATGAAGAGCGGGACGCTGACGATCACCGAGGCGACCGTCTCGGACTACGAGCTCGATTCGAACGGCGACTGGATCGGCCGCTGAGCAGCAGGCCGGGTCCGGTCGGCGCAGCCCGTCCTCTGATGAGGATCATCGCAGCCGGTTGGACGCTGATCCCGCACGGCCTCCGCCCCTCGTGATCGGTGGCGCCCCTGCGGGCCACACGTTGAAAACGTCCATACCGCTGCCCCGAGGTCGGCGCCAGACGCTGGTGGTGACCGACGAACGACGGCCGTCATACTCGACTGATGGAGATGCGCTACGTCGATCACGAGCCCGGCACCTGGTTCCTCGTCGAGGACGAGCACGCTCACTACCTGGACGCGCGGTACAGCTACAGCGCCATCATCGACGACTCCGCGTTGATTCAGCTCGACGAGGTCGAGCTCGCGGCGTACCGCGCAGGCGGCCACGACGCACTGACGGACCTGGCTCGGAGGGTCCACAACAGCGCACCGTACCGGCCTGAGTCGCCGTTCTTCACGCGGAACCTGTACCGGGGAGCAGACGGCGAGGCCTACCGATCAGCGGTCGCGACTGCCATCGCCAAGCACACCTGGCTCGCGGAGCAGCGCCGCAAACGCTGAGCCATGGGTTCGACGCTGCGTGCGCCCGCCGACAGCGAGCGGCGCACCGTCTTGAAGGGTTCAAGCCGTCCTCCGAGCAGGCACGCCTCCGCTTGTCGGCGTCGGGCAGGAGGATAGGTGTATGACAGATCCGAATGAGGAGTTCCGTTTCATCGAGGACGCCCTTCGACTCCTCGGCAACGATGTGCAGTCCGACCTCGCGTCACGAGGATGGGCGGTCGCCGACCTCGGGGTCCCCGACGGCGACCCTCTCGAGTGGTTCTGGCCTCCGACGGCACCGGTCGGTTACGGCGGGCTGCCGGACTGGAGCGACGAGGCCATGCAGCACCGGCCACAGATGCACGGACCGCGACACACCCCGTGGCGGGTACCGACCAGGATCACGAAAGCGCAGGGCGGATGGCGCGTCGAGTACGGCGAGGCGATCGCTCAGGAACCGGATGCGGTGGCGGGATACGCGGATGACGCGTCGCTGCTCGCAGACCTCGAACGCATCGAGTGCTGGCCGATGGACCTCGACGAGGCTCGCCTGATCCGGAGCGAACGCCTCTTCGCCGTCACCACGGCGCTCGCGCAGGATGCCCACTACCAGGGCTTCACGGTGACCGAGCCGTACAGCAGCCGCATCAACGCCATCCGACCTCACCTGATGTTCGAACGGAGTCGCGCCGTCGGACTCGCTGACACCGCCGCTCCTTCAACTCCTCGCCCGCGAGGTGACCTTGCCGCGCAAATGAACCTGGTCGACGCCGAGGCGTGGGCGTCCGCAGTGCGCACGGCGCGCGCCGGCGGCGAGGGGTGGGGCGTCAGCGGTCCCGAAAGACCGCGCGTGTAGATCTCATCTGGCAACCTGAACGCGGGACGCATCCAGAACGCTGACCGGCTCGCATGTTGACGCAGTCGTGATCGTCCAGCCGCTTCACCTCACGCTTCGCCTGCTCGGCTGTACCGCGGAGCGGTTCTGGCTCACGGCAGCCGACCGACCGAGGGACGCGTCTTGCAGCCCTCACCTACACGTTGAAGCGGAACTCCACGACGTCGCCGTCCTGCATGACGTAGTCCTTGCCCTCCATGCGGGCCTTGCCCTTGGAGCGGGCCTCGGCGACGGAGCCGGTCTCGACGAGGTCGTCGAACGAGATGACCTCCGCCTTGATGAAGCCCTTCTCGAAGTCCGTGTGGATCACCCCGGCAGCCTGCGGGGCCTTCGCACCCTGCGGGATCGTCCACGCACGCGATTCCTTGGGGCCGGCGGTGAGGTAGGTCTGCAGGCCGAGCGTCGCGAAGCCGATGCGGGCGAGCTGGTCGAGGCCGGACTCGGTCTGGCCGGTCGACTCGAGCATCTCGCGGGCGTCGTCCTCATCGAGGTCGACGAGCTCCGACTCGAGCTTCGCGTCGAGGAAGACGGCCTTCGCCGGCGCGACGAGCGCGGCGAGTTCGTCGAGCTTGCCCTGGTCCTGGAGGACGTCCTCGTCGACGTTGAACACGTAGATGAACGGCTTGGCCGTGAGGAGGCCGAGCTCCTTGATGGGCGCGAGGTCGATCTTCGTCGCCGAGAGCGGGGTGCCGGCGTTCAGCGCGTCCTGCGCCTCCTTGGCGGCCGTGAGCACGGAGGGGTCGAGCTTCTTGCCCTTGACCTCCTTCTCGAACCGGGTGACGGCCTTCTCGAGGGTCTCGAGGTCGGCGAGGATCAGCTCCGTGTTGATCGTCTCCATGTCGGAGGCCGGGTTCACATCGCCGTCGACGTGCACGACGTCGGGATCGGCGAAGCCGCGAACGACCTGCGCGATGGCGTCGGCCTCACGGATGTTCGCGAGGAACTTGTTGCCGAGCCCCTCCCCCTCGCTCGCGCCCTTGACGATGCCGGCGATGTCGACGAAGGACACCGCGGCGGGCAGGATGCGCTCGCTGCCGAAGATCTCGGCGAGCTTGCCGAGCCGGGCGTCGGGGAGTTCGACCACGCCGACGTTCGGCTCGATCGTCGCGAACGGATAGTTCGCCGCGAGCACGTTGTTGCGCGTGAGCGCGTTGAACAGGGTGGACTTGCCGACGTTGGGCAGGCCGACGATGCCGAGAGTAAGAGCCACGAGGGTCTATCGTACGCGGCCGGGGAGGCCCGTGCGTCGCCGCTCGCATCGGGCGACGGATCGGGCCGGTCGATCGGGCGCGATGCGGCGAGCCGACCGGTCGGTGTCGGACCCTGGTGCGAGGGTGAGGACGTGCCACTGGATTTCACCGCCATCGACTTCGAGACCGCGAACTCGTCATCCGCCTCCGCCTGCAGCGTGGGCCTCGTCCGAGTCCGCGACGGCATCGTCGTCGACCGCGCGGGCTGGCTCATCCAGCCCCCTGCCGGACACGACGCGTTCCTCGAGTGGAACACCCGCATCCACGGGATCGTCGCGTCCGACGTCCTCGGGGCGCCGGGCTGGGCTGACCAGCTCGACACGCTGCTCGACTTCGCGCAGGACGACGCCCTCGTCGCGCACAACGCCGGCTTCGACATGGGCGTGATCCGGGGCGGATGCGCCGCCACCGGACTCGACTGCCCCGAGCTCAGCTACCTCTGCAGCCTCAACGTGGCCCGCAAGACCTACCAGCTCGACTCCTACCGGCTCCCCGTCGCGGCGCTCGCGGCCGGGTTCGACGACTTCCAGCACCACGACGCCACGGGCGACGCCGAGGCCTCCGCACACATCATCATCCACGCCGCCGCCCGCCACGGCGCCACATCGATCGCCGAACTCGCCCAGCTCACGAGCGTGAAGATCGGGCGGATCGGCACGGCCGTCGCCGCCTGACGGTACAGTCGCCGCGCGGCCTCCGATCGATGTCGGTGGCCCACGACACACTGAGGGCATGGACAGCGCACTCGCCCTCGGGATCGGCCTCCTCATCGGACTCGTCATCGGCGCGGCCGTCATGGTGATCCTGCTGCAACGCCGGAACGGCGGAGCGACGATCGACCCCGCGCTCCTGGAGGCGAGACATGCCGCCCAGCTGGCCGACGTCCGTGGTCAGCAGGCCCAGCTCCTCGCCGAGTCCTCAGCGCGGGAGGCCGACATCCGCGCCGCCCTCCGCGCTGAGCTGGCCGCGCTCGACGCCACGGCCGACGGACTGGGGCGCGAACTGCAGGCCCAGCGCGAGCAGTACCGCGAGCTCGTCGACCGCCAGCGGGCCGACGCGGAGCGACGGTCGCGCCAAGAGCACGAGGAGAGCCAGGTGCTCCAGGCCCTCGCCCCCGTCCAGCACAGCCTCGAACACATGCAGGCGAAGGTCGCGGAACTCGAACAGCAGCGCAGCCGCCAGCACGGCGAACTCGCCCAGCAGCTGAAGACGGCTTCGGAGTCGGAGGAACGCCTGCGCTCGACGACGGAGTCGCTCGCCTCCGCGCTCCGCAACAACGCGACGCGTGGCGTCTGGGGTGAGACCCAGCTCCGGAACGTCGTGGAGGCCGCGGGGCTCACCCAGCGCGTCGACTTCGACCTCCAGTCGAGCATCACCTCCGGCACCGGCACCGGCCGACCCGACATGGTCGTGCGGCTCCCCGGCGGCAAGTCAATCGCCGTGGACGCGAAGGTCCCGTTCGCGCAGTACCTCGAGGCCAGCACCATTCCGGTGACGGCGACGGGCGAGGAGGCCGCTCGGCGCACCGCGCTCCTCGCGCAGCACGTGAAGGCGGTGCGGTCGCACGTGGACGCCCTGTCGGCCAAGGGGTACTGGCGCGGTCTCGAGTCGAGCCCGGAGTTCGTCATCTGCTTCATCCCGAGCGAGTCACTCCTCGCGGCCGCCCTCGAGGCCGACGCGAGTCTGCTCGACTACGCCTTCGGCAAGCGGGTGGCGCTCGCCTCCCCCGTCAACCTCTGGGCGGTGCTCAAGACGGTCGCGTTCACCTGGCAGCAGGACGTCCTCACAGAGGACGCCAAGCGGTTGTTCGACCTCGGCAAGGAGCTGTACCAGCGGCTGTCCACGCTGTCGGACCACGCAGACCGCTTGCGCCGCTCCATCGAGAGCACCGTCACCAACTACAACCAGTTCGCGTCGTCCTTCGAGACCCGGGTGCTCGTCACGGCCCGCAAGCTCGACGCCCTCGACGAGGCGACGGTCATCGGGCAGGTCAGCCAGAGCGACGCGTCGCCGAAACGCCTCACCGCACCGGAGGCACAGCCGTCACCGGAGCCGTCCAGCCCCGAGCCCAGCGAACTCGAGGCGCGCCTGGCCCACCGGCTGCAGGACTGACCGGGCCTGCCCGGAACGACGAAGCGCCCGTCACCACCCTCGGGGTCGTGACGGGCGCTTCATGCCGTCGGACGGAGCGGCTACAGCCACTTCGCCGCGAGGTGGTCGGCCTCGACGCGGCGGATGGTGCCGGAGCGCGACCGCAGGACGAGGCTCTCCGTGCGGATGATCGGGCCCTTGCGCTGCACGCCGTCCACGAGCTCGCCGTGGGTGACGCCGGTCGCGACGAAGTAGGTGTTGTCGCCACGGACGAGGTCGTTCGCGCCGAGGACACGGTCGAGGTCGTGACCGGCCGCGAGGGCGCGCTCCCGCTCCGCGTCGTCCTTCGGCATGAGCTTGCCCTGGATGAGCCCGCCGAGCGCCTTCACGGCGCACGCGGTGATGATGCCCTCGGGGGTGCCGCCGATACCCACGCACATGTCGATGCGCGAGTCGTACCGTGCGGCGTTGATGCCGCCCGCGACGTCGCCGTCGAGGAGGAGACGCGTCCCGGCGCCGGCGGCCCGGATCTCCTCGATGAGCTCCGCGTGTCGCGGCCGGTCGAGGACGGCGACGCGGATGTCCTCGGGCTGCTTGCCCTTGGCCTTGGCGAGCTCACGGATGTTGTCGCCGATGGACTGGCTGATGTCGACGACGCCGATGCCGTCGGAACCCGTGACGATCTTGTCCATGTAGAACACGGCCGAGGGGTCGAACATGCTGCCGCGGTCGGACACCGCGATGACCGAGAGCGCATTCTGACGTCCGGCAGCCGTGAGGCTCGTCCCGTCGATCGGATCGACCGCGATGTCGCAGGACGGGCCGCGGCCGTTGCCGACGTGTTCGCCGTTGAACAGCATGGGCGCTTCGTCCTTCTCGCCCTCACCGATCACGACCACGCCGTCGAAGTTGACGGTGCCGAGGAAGGCGCGCATCGCGTCCACGGCGGCACCGTCGGCGGCGTTCTTGTCGCCGCGACCGATGAACGGCGCCGCACGGATGGCGGCCGCCTCCGTCGCTCGGACGAGCTCCATGGCGAGGTTGCGGTCGGGCTGCAGATAGTGGGAGCCGGTTTCAGGCTGGGTCACTGGATCCTCCATGGATCGCTCGCCTCGTGGGACACGACGCTTCGGTGGATGAGGGTTTCAGCCTAGCGAACGGGGCTGGGAAGGCCTCAGGGCGACTCGGGATCGAGGCGCTTCCGTGACCTCGTGAGCGGGCTGCCCGGTCCGACGACGACCGACTCCACCGTGACACCGCCGTCCGCGTCGAGGCTCACCCCGGCGAGTTCGGCCCCGGCGGCGAGCGCGGTGGAGGTGACGGCGCTGAGCAGCAACCACGCGTCGGCGGTGCAGAGTTCGTCGAGCGGCACCTCGCGGGCGAGGTCGACGCCGACCTCGACGAGTCGCGCGTGCTCCTCCGGTGACTGCGGGGCGAACCGCGCCGTCATCCAGCCGCCGAGCGCTCGGACCGCGGCGGCCGTCAGGATGCCTTCGGGAGCTCCGCCGATCCCGAGGAGCAGGTCGAGGTCGCCGTCGGCCGCCGCGGCACGGAGGGACAGCGCGACGTCGCCGTCCGCGAAGCCGACGAGCTCCGCCCCGGCGGCCTGGATGGCCTGCGCGGTCGCGGCGTTCCGCGGACGGTCCTGGACGGCGACCCGCAGTGTCGACACCGGGCGTCCGAGGTTGGCGGCGAGCCGGTCGAGCGTCACTGCGATGGGATCCGCGAGGGACAGGCCACGACCGGCGTGTGCCGTGACGAGCTTCTCGAGGTAGTAGGCGGGTCCGATGTCGAACATGGCGCCGCGCGGGGCGACCGCGATGACTGCCACGGAGTCGGGCCTGCCGGCGGCCGCGAGCTTGGTGCCGTCCACGGGGTCGACGGCGAGGTCGATCGCAGGGCCGGCGCCCGTCCCGAACCGCTCGCCGACGAAGAGCATGGGCGCCTGGTCCTTCTCGCCCTCCCCCACCACGACGCGGCCGTCGACGGCCAACGGCTCGAGCGCCCGACGGAGCGCGTCGACGGCCACCCCGTCGATCCGCATGCCGTCGCCGCCACCCACGAGACCCACGACCGCGGCCGCCGCGGCCCGCGTCGCATCGAGGAAGCCGTCGAGGAGGTCGGTGTCCGGAGTGTGCTCGGTCATGTCCTCATCGTGCCCTATGCCGCCTGGCCCGATTCACTAGACTTCTAGGCGAATCGTCCCCACGCAAGGAGAAGACATGCCCGTCGCCACCCCGGAACAGTACGCAGCGATGCTCGACAAGGCGAAGTCGAACGGGTTCGCGTACCCCGCGTTCAACGTCTCGAGCAGCCAGACCATCAACTCCGTCCTCCAGGGCCTCACCGAGGCCGGTTCCGACGGCATCATCCAGGTGACCACGGGCGGCGCCGACTACTTCGCCGGCCACACGGTCAAGAACCGCGCCGCGGGCGCCATCGCCTTCGCGAAGTTCGCCACCGAGGTCGCCAAGAACTACCCGGTCACCGTGGCGCTCCACACCGACCACTGCCCGAAGGACGCGCTCGACGGTTTCGTCATGCCGCTCATCGCCGCATCCGAGGAAGAGGTCAAGGCCGGCCGCAACCCGATCTTCCAGTCCCACATGTGGGACGGCTCGGCGGTGCCGCTCACCGAGAACCTCGAGATCGCGACCGAGATGCTCAAGCGCACCAAGGCCATCAACGCCATCCTCGAGGTCGAGATCGGCGTCGTCGGCGGCGAGGAGGACGGTGTCAGCCACGACATCAACGAGCACCTGTACACGACGCTCGACGACGCCATCGCGACCGTCGAGGCACTCGGGCTCGGCGAGCAGGGCCGCTACATGGCCGCCCTCACCTTCGGCAACGTCCACGGCGTCTACAAGCCCGGCAACGTCAAGCTCCAGCCCGAGCTGCTGAAGACCATCCAGGACGGCCTCACCGCGAAGTACGGCCACGGCCCGAAGCCCCTCGACCTCGTCTTCCACGGCGGATCCGGTTCGACCGACGCCGAGATCGCCGAGGCCGTCGCGAACGGTGTCGTCAAGATGAACATCGACACCGACACGCAGTACGCGTTCACCCGCTCGATCGCCGGCTACATGCTCTCCAACTACGAGGGTGTGCTGAAGGTCGACGGCGAGGTCGGCAACAAGAAGCTCTACGACCCGCGCGCCTGGGGCAAGGTCGCCGAGTCGGCCATGGCCGCACGCGTCGCCGAGGCGACCAAGCAGCTCGGCTCGTACGGCACCAGCACCTCCTAAGCAGTCGCACCACGAGAACGGGCCCGGCATCGCTGCCGGGCCCGTTCTGCGTGTGGTGCGCGACTACGGCTGCTGCGAGCGGACGTACTCCATGAACGCGGGGTCGGCGCCCATGGCGATGGCCAGGCAGATCACCACGACGATGTTCGCGGCGACGCCGGCGACGAGTGGGATCCAGAACGTCAGTCGTCCGGCGCGCAGCGAGCGCCCCGAGAGGATGATCGCCCCGACCCACAGGGCGATCTGGAGCCCGAGCGCCAGGACGCCCATGGCACTCGCCAGGCCGTCGGAGGAGTAGCCGGAGACGCCCATCTGCACGAGCGCCGGACGGATGAGACCGGGGAGGTCGAGCAGCCCGGGCATCATCACGATGAGGCTGACGAGGCCGAGACCGAGCAGGATCGAGGTCGCGAGCCGGTCGCCGGTCACCGGGCGTCGAGTGGTCCGTCCGGCCGATGGAGCCGGAGTCGTCACCGGCGGCGCGTCGGCCGTGTGACGGGTCTGTTCACGCAGGGTCGGCTGCGCCGGTCCGTGATCCGCCGGGACGACGGGTGCCACACCGAGCTCTTCGGCTCGCTGCGCGTCGATCGGCTCGGCGATGCTCGCGCGTTGCTCCTCGGGGGTCGCGTACTCGCCGAACTGCGGACGGGGGCGGGGTTCGCTCATGTTCTGCGCCCTCCCAGGGCGCGCGGATCGGTCGTGCCCGCAAGGTCTTTGCGGAGCTCCTTCGGCAGGGAGAACATGAGGTCCTCCTCGGCCGTCTTGACTTCCTGCACGGTGCCGTAGCCGGCCCCGGCCAGTTCTTCGAGCACTTCGTCCACCAGGACCTCCGGAACCGAGGCGCCACTCGTCACCCCGACCGTGCCGACGCCCTCGAGCCAGGCCTGCTGGATCTCGTGCGCGTAGTCGACGCGGTAGGCGGCCTTCGCGCCGTACTCGAGGGCCACCTCGACGAGGCGGACCGAGTTCGAGGAGTTCGCCGATCCGACGACGATCACGAGGTCGGCGTCCTGCGCGACCTTCTTGATGGCCACCTGGCGGTTCTGCGTCGCGTAACAGATGTCGTCGCTCGGCGGATCCTGCAACTTCGGGAAGCGCTCACGCAGGCGACGGACCGTCTCCATGGTCTCGTCCACCGACAGCGTCGTCTGGGACAACCAGACGACCTTCTCGGGGTCGGCGACGACGAGTCCGTCCACCGCCTCGGGACTCGTCACGAGGGTGACGTGGTCGGGTGCCTCGCCAGCGGTACCCTCGACCTCTTCGTGCCCCTCGTGTCCGATGAGCAGGATCTCATAGTCGTCGCGAGCGAAGCGCACGGCCTCCCGGTGCACCTTGGTGACGAGCGGGCAGGTCGCATCGATCGCGAGCAGGCCGCGCTCGGCCGCGGCGTCGACCACGGCGGGCGAGACCCCGTGCGCGCTGAACACGATGTGCGCACCGGAGGGGACCTCGTCGACCTCCTCCACGAAGACAGCACCCTGCGCCTCGAGCTGGTCGACGACGTGGACGTTGTGGACGATCTGCTTCCGGACGTACACGGGCGCACCGTAGTGCTCGAGCGCCTTCTCGACGGCGATCACGGCTCGGTCGACACCCGCGCAGTAGCCGCGCGGGGCGGCGAGCAGCACGCGCTTCTCACCGGCGACGGGCAGGTCGACGAGGCGTCCGGCGACGCGTCGGAGCCTCGGCATGCCGAGGCCGATGGCTGGGGCGTCGCGGAGATCGGTCACGAGTGGATTCTACGCGGCAGCGCTCGGGAGTCGGCCGTGAGCGGACCGCCGTCGCCCGGCCGCGTCGCGTCGGTGCCCGCGGCTAGGCTGGAGGGATGAGCGATGCACCGGCCACGATGGAAGCCCCCTGGCCGGTCGCGCTCCTCGGAACGAAGCTCCGCGACTACATCGACCGCCTCGGGACGGTCTGGGTCGAGGGAGAGCTGACGCAGTGGGGCGCCTCCGGCGGCAACGTGTACGGCAAGCTGAAGGACCTCGAGGTCGACGCGACCGTCGGCTTCACCGTCTGGTCGTCCGTTCGGGCGAAGATCCCGGCCGACCTCAAGCAGGGCGACCACGTGGTCGCGCTCGTCAAGCCGAACTACTGGCTCAAGGGCGGCACCCTCACCATGCAGGTGATGGCCATGAAGCACGTCGGCATCGGCGACCTCCTCGAGCGCCTCGAGCGGCTCCGGCGGCAGCTCGCCGACGAAGGGCTCTTCGACGCCTCCCGGAAGCGCGCGCTCCCCTTCCTGCCGCAGTGCATCGGCCTCGTCACCGGCAAGGACTCCGACGCCGAGAAGGACGTCCTCCGGAACGCCGAGCTGCGCTGGCCGTCCGTCCGGTTCCGCGTCGTCCACGCCGCGGTCCAGGGCGACCGCACGCCCGCCGAAGTCGTGAACGCTCTGCAGACGCTCGACGCCGATCCCGAGGTCGACGTGATCATCGTCGCGCGCGGTGGCGGCGACTTCCAGAACCTCCTCGGCTTCAGCGACGAGCGGGTGGTCCGGGCGGCCGCAGCGTGCAGCACCCCGCTCGTGAGCGCGATCGGCCACGAGGCCGACCGCCCCCTGCTCGACGACGTGGCCGACCTCCGGGCCTCCACGCCGACGGACGCCGCCAAACGGGTCGTCCCCGACGTCGCGGAGGAGTTCTCCCGAGTGCAGCAGGCGCGCACCCGGCTGTCGTCCCGGGTGACGTCGATGATCGGTCACGAGATCGACCGCCTCGCCACCCTCCGGACTCGTCCGGTCCTCGCCGACCCGTCGTGGATCGTCGACTCCCGCGCCGACGAGCTCACGCGCACCGTCGCGCGCGGCGCGGAGCTCGTCGACCGGGCGGTCGAGCGCGCCCAGCGGGAGGTCACGGAACTCCGCGCCCACCTCCGCGCACTGTCACCGCAGCGCACGCTCGACCGCGGGTACGCCATCGTCCAGCGGGCCGACCCGCAGGGCGACGTGCCCGGCGGCGCGGTCATCCGTGCCGACGGCGACGCCCCGGCGGGCACCGAACTCCTCATCACCCTCGCCTCCGGCGCGATCGGCGCCGCCAGCACCGGCCCGGCCACGGCTGCCGTCGTGACCGACGACGAATAGGATGGAAGCATGCCAACCCCCTCCGATGTCCAGGAGCTCAGCTATGAGCAGGCACGCGACGAACTCGTCCGTGTCGTGTCCGAGCTGGAACAGGGCTCGGCCTCGCTCGAGGACTCCCTCCGGCTCTGGGAACGCGGCGAACAGCTCGCCCAGCGCTGCGAGGAATGGCTGATCGGCGCGAAGGCCCGGCTGGACGCCGCCCGCGCGGCACAGCTCGGATCCGCACCCACGGACGCCACACGGTGAAGGACACCAAGCCGCCACGCGTCGTCGCCGAGCTCGGCCGCCCCGAGACGCCGCAGGAGACCGCCGACCGCAAGGCCGAGAACTCCCGGCTCTACCGGTCCCGCAAGACCGTCAACAACCTCGTCCTCTCGCTCCTGGCCACGGTCGGGCTCGTCGTCGTGATCGTGCTCGCCGTCCCTCGCGGCGAAGCGCCGGAGCGTCCGACCGTCGACTACGCGCAGCTGGCCGGCCAAGCACAGCCCGACCTCCCCGTCCCGCTGCTCACCCCGGAGCTCGGTGACGACTGGGGCAGCAACTACGCGGAGGTGCGCACCGGCAGCTCACCCGTCGCCGGCACCCCCGACATCCGCTCCTGGAACGTCGGCCTGATCTCCCCTGACGACGAGTTCGTCGGGCTCGTGCAGGGCGTCGACGCGAACGACACCTGGCTGGTGGCCGAACTGGACGACGCCCGCCCGACCGGCACCGTCACGATCGACGGCGTCGACTGGGTCGAATACGCGAACGGCAGCGGTGCCGAGGAGGGCAACGTCGGTTACGCCCTCTCGACCGTCGCCGGGCGCAGCACCATCGCCGTGTTCGGCACCGCGAAGCCCGAGTACGTCCTCGACGTCGCACGCTCCGTGCGCGCCGGGGTCACCGCCAACCTCGACGCCCCATCGGGCGCCCCTGCAGAAACGGACTCCGAATGACCCAGAAGCGCCCCGGTGCCGTCTGGCGCGAGATGCAGCGTGGCAACGCGCGGTTCGTCGCCGGCCAGCCAGCCCACCCCCGCCAGGACGTCGAGCGCCGGGCGACCCTCGCGCATTCGCAGGCTCCGGAGGCCGTCATCTTCGGGTGCTCGGACTCCCGGCTCGCTGCTGAGATCATCTTCGACAAGGGCCTCGGCGACCTCTTCGTGGTGCGCAACGCCGGCCAGATCGTCTCCGACTCGGTGCTCGGCACCCTCGAGTACGCGGTCGGCGTCCTGCAGGTCCCGCTCATCCTCGTGCTGGCGCACGACGAGTGCGGCGCGGTCCGCGCAGCGATCGACTCGCAGATCGAGGACGCCGTCCCGCTGCCGCCCTACATCGACCAGCTCATCCAGCAGATCGTCCCCGCCGTGAGTGCGGTCGCCGGCCCCGCGCCGATCGACGCCGCCTCTGTGGACACCTCCGAGGTCGGACGACGCCACCTCCGCCGCACGGTGATGGAGGTCGTCTCGCGATCCGAACTCATCAGCGACGCGGTCGCCGCCGGGACCGTCGCGATCATCGGCGCGAACTACAAACTCCTCGAGGGCACCGCCGTCGCCGACATCGTGATCGGCGACGTCACCGTCCCCGAATGACCTCCACCCCGCGCGCCGACCGGCGCTGCGCAGCACCACCGCAATCGCACGAAGGAGAACGAACAGCGTGGTAGACACCTCAGCAACCGAGTACCGCATCGAACACGACACCATGGGTGAGGTCCGCGTCCCCGCGAACGCACTCTACGGCGCCCAAACGCAGCGGGCCGTCGAGAACTTCCCGATCTCGGGCAGCGGACTCGAGTCGGCGCAGATCGCCTCGCTGGCACGGATCAAGAAGTCCGCGGCGCTCGCCAACGCGAAGCTCGGCGTCCTCGACCAGGGCGTCGCCGACGCGATCGCAGCGGCGGCCGACGAGGTCATCACGGGCGCCCACGACGCCCAGTTCCCCGTCGACACCTACCAGACCGGCAGCGGCACCTCGTCGAACATGAACATGAACGAGGTCCTGGCGACGCTCGCGAGTGCGCGTCTCGGCAGCCCCGTGCACCCCAACGACCACGTCAACGCCTCGCAGTCCTCCAACGACGTGTTCCCGACCTCGGTGCACATCGCGGTGACGAGCGCGCTCATCGACGACCTGATCCCCGCGCTCGACCACCTCGCCGTGTCGCTGGAACGCAAGGCCGAGCTCTGGAAGACCGCCGTGAAGCCCGGCCGGACGCACCTCATGGACGCCACCCCGGTGACGCTCGGCCAGGAGTTCGGTGGGTACGCGCGGCAGATGCGCCTCGGGATCGAGCGCGTCCGCACAGCACTCCCCCGGGTCGCCGAGGTCCCGCTCGGTGGCACCGCGACGGGCACCGGCATCAACACGCCGAAGGGCTTCCCGCAGCTCGTGATCGAGCTGCTGGCGCAGGAGACCGAGCTGCCCATCACCGAGGCACAGGACCACTTCGAGGCCCAGGGCGCTCGCGACGGTCTCGTCGACGCCTCCGGAGCCCTCCGCGTCATCGCGGTGAGCCTCACGAAGATCTGCAACGACCTCCGGTGGATGGGTTCCGGACCCAACACCGGCCTCGGCGAACTCCACATCCCCGACCTCCAGCCCGGCTCCTCGATCATGCCGGGCAAGGTCAACCCCGTGATCCCCGAAGCCGTCCTCATGGTCGGTGCCCGGGTCATCGGGAACGACGCGACGATCGCCTGGGCCGGTGCCTCCGGTTCCTTCGAGCTCAACGTCGCGATCCCCGTGATGGGGACGGCACTCCTCGAGAGCATCCGGCTCCTGTCGAACGCCACGCGAGTCCTCGCCGACAAGACCGTCGACGGGCTCGAAGCGAACCTCGACCGCGCGGCGGCCCTCGCCGGCTCATCGCCGTCGATCGTCACCCCGCTCAACAAGATCATCGGGTACGAGTCGGCGGCGAAGATCGCGAAGCACTCGGTCGCGAAGGGCCTGACCGTTCGTGAGGCCGTCGTCGACCTCGGCTTCGTCGAGCGCGGCGAGATCACCGAGGAGCAGTTGGACACCGCCCTCGACGTGCTCTCGATGACGCACCCCGGCTGAGCCTCGACGCTTCGCCCAGACGCACCGTTTCGGCCCCGGATCCCCTCGGATCCGGGGCCGTTCCGTCGCCCTAGCCGGTGATGACGGCCAGGGCGACCGCGCTCCAGCAGCCGAGCAGGAGGAAGGGACCGAACGGGATCCGGGTTCTCCAGCCTGCACAACCGCTGGCGGACCGCGTCACGACCACGACGATCGCGCCGACCACACCGGCGGAGCAGATCGACACCACGGCGAACGGCAGCACCGCCGACACGCCGAAGCACCCGACCGTCGTGCCGAGCAGGGCACCGAGCTTCACGTCGCCCATGCCGAGCCCGCCGAAGACTGCGCACGCGTACAACGCCCCGCCGACGAGCAGGCCGGCGAGGAGCGGCTCACCGGGCATCCGCCCGACGACCAGCGCGTCGAAGACGCCGAGCGGAACAGCGACCGCGAGCGCCGGCAGCACGATGCGGTTCGGCAGACGATGCTCGGCGAGGTCGATGCGGACGAGTGACGGCGTGATGCAGGCGAGCCACACCAGCAGGATGGCCACCGGGCGGAGGTGCAGCCCCTCACTCGACACCGTGCCAGCGATGAGCGCGGCAGCCATCGGCACCATCCAGACGGCCGAGGAGAGCCTGCGGCGCGAGCGACGACGGCTTCTCGGACGTGTCGGCATGCCGTCAGGATAGGTCGGCCGCCAGGACCGCCGCGGGAGTTCTCCACAGCCCCGGGTGGAGCCGAGGTCGATCGACCCCGACTCCGCCCGGGCCAGGGCTAGGCGAGCTCGTTGCCCTCGAGCATCTCCGTGACGAGTGCAGCGATCGCGGAGCGCTCGGAGCGCGTCAGCGTCACGTGGGCGAACAGGGGGTGTCCCTTGAGCGTCTCGATCACCGACGCGACGCCGTCGTGACGGCCGACCCGGAGGTTGTCGCGCTGCGCGACGTCGTGCGTGAGCACCACCCGCGAGTTCTGGCCGATCCGACTGAGCACCGTCAGCAGGACGTTGCGTTCGAGCGACTGCGCCTCGTCGACGATCACGAACGCGTCGTGCAGCGATCGGCCACGGATGTGGGTCAGCGGGAGCACCTCGAGGATGCCGCGCTCCACCACCTCGTCCAGGACGTTCTGCGACACGACGGCGCCGAGGGTGTCGAAGATGGCCTGTCCCCAGGGGTTCATCTTCTCGCCCTGGTCGCCGGGCAGGTACCCGAGCTCCTGACCGCCGACCGCGTACAGCGGACGGAAGACCATGATCTTCTTGTGCGCCTGGCGCTCGAGGACCGCTTCGAGACCCGCGCAGAGCGCGAGCGCGGACTTCCCCGTCCCTGCTCGACCTCCCAGCGACAGGATCCCGATCTCGGGGTCGAGCAACAGGTCGATCGCGAGGCGCTGCTCGGCCGAGCGACCGTGCAGGCCGAAGACGTCGCGGTCGCCCCGGACGAGCTTGTAGCTCCGCTTGCCGGTCACCCGCCCGAGCGCCGAGCCGCGATCCGAGTGGATGACGAGTCCGGTGTTGACGGGCATGTCCTCGACGAGCGGGGTGGTCCCCTCCTCGCGCTCGTACAGGACGCTCATGTCGTCGGCTCCGAGGGTGATCTCCGACATCCCCGTCCAACCGGAGTCGACCGCCAACTCGGCGCGGTACTCCTCCGCTTGCAGACCGATGGACGCCGCCTTGACCCGGAGCGGAAGGTCCTTGGAGACGACCGTGACGGCCAGGCCGTCGTTGGCGAGGTTCAGGGCCACCGCGAGGATGCGCGAGTCGTTGTCGCCCAGCTGGAGCCCCGACGGCAGGGCCGCCATGCTCGAGTGGTTGAGCTCGACGCGCAGCGAGCCGCCGTCACCGACGGGGATCGGGAAGTCGAGTCGTTCGTGCTCGATCCGCAGCTCGTCGAGGATGCGGAGCGCCTGACGCGCGAAGTACCCGATCTCCGGGTCGTTGCGCTTGCCCTCGAGCTCGCTGATGACCACGACCGGGATGACGACGGCGTGCTCGGCGAAGCGGAAGAGCGCCTTCGGGTCCGACAGCAGCACGGAGGTGTCGAGCACGTAGGTGATCTCGGCCTGCGCCTGATCCCCTCGGCTCGCCGTGCGGTCTGCGGGTCGTCGGCGTGTGTCCGTCGACGCGGTCCGCGTCTCGGTGTCAGCTGACGTGTGCTGGATGTCTCGCGAGGCCACAACCACTCCCACCCCGAGCAACTGATGCTCGGATCACTGTGCGAAACGGCCGCCTGCAGGGTTTCGAGCCGAACTTGTGTGGCCGTCTCGACCGGGCTCCATGCCCGATGAGATGAACGTACGTCCGGCCACCGACATCGATGCGACGACACGCCCCGTGTCCTGTTACAGGAAGGTGAACAGATGGGGGTCGCCGCAGGAACCAGCGGTGGAGTTGAGGATCAGTAGCTCGCTGCGGTCGCGAACGACACCAGCGCCCCGCGGAGCAGCTCCAGCGTCTCGCGCGTGGTGCCGGCGTGCACGCTGAGCCGCACGGTCGCACCACGGGTGGTCGCGGTGACGCCGTGGTTCGCCAGCGAGGCCGAGAGGGTCTCGAGGACCTCCTCCTCGGGCTCCAGTGCGACGATCCCGGCCCGTTCACGCTCGTCGCGCGAGGTGAGCACGGGGATGCCGAACTCGTCGGCCAGCTCGATGGCCTCGCTCACGAGCCCCGCGATGGCACGCTGGATCACCGGCGTCCCCACGGCCAGGGTCGCCTCCAGGGACGCGGCGAAGCGTGCAGCCGCGAACGGGTCGGCGCGGGTGATCGAGTACGCGCTCGCGGTCCGGCTCGGTTCGGGCGTCTCGGCGTACGGCCAGGGTTCCTCCGTTCCGGTGACCCCGGAGAGGACCGGCTCGAGCCGGTCCAGGGCCCGGTCGCTCAGGGCGAGGAACCCGGTGCCCCAGCCGGCGCGCATCCACTTCTGTCCGCCGCTGGCGACGACGTCGGCCGCTTCGAACGGCGCGTCGACCACGCCGAAGCCCTGGATGGCGTCCACGATCAGCAGGCGGTCCCCGATCACCTCGCGGATCGCGTGCAGATCGGCCACGAACCCCGTCCGGTAGTCGACGAGGCTGACGGCGACCGCGGTCACCTCGTCGTCGAGCTGCGAGCGGATGCGGTCTGCGGTCACGTGGCCGCGATCGGTCTCCAACCAGCGGGGGGTGAGGACGCCCCGGTGCTGCGACGCCCGTTCCGCCGCCAACGGGAGCGAGGGGTACTCGGCCGCCGAGAGGAGGACGACCCCGCTCAGTCCGAACATCGTGTGGACGAGGCCCTGCGAGGTGTTCGGCTGGGCCACGATCTGATCGGGCCGGAACCCCGTGAGCGCACCGACGGTGGCGCGCATCCGTGCGTCCAGCGCGTCGACGTCGGCGAGCCCGCCGAACACCGCACGACCGAGCACCTCGTTCCACCGGGCAGCCTCCGCCTCCGCCCTCCGGGACAGCGGCCCGACGCTGCCGTAGTTGAGATAGCCGGTGTCCTCACCGAAGTCGGCCTGGAAGGCGGACAGACGGTCGTCAGCGTCGCCCGGGTCCGCGGTCTGCTTGTCGGGGTGCCGGCTCATCCGCCGAACCGCCGCTGCCGCCTGGAGAAGTCGCGGAGGGCCCGCAGGAAGTCGACCTCGCGGAGGTCGGGACCGAGCGCCTCCACGAAGTAGAACTCACTGTGCGCGCTCTGCCACAGCATGAAGTCGCTCATCCGCTGCTCCCCGCTCGTGCGGATCACGAGGTCAGGGTCCGGCTGGCCACCCGTGTAGAGGTGCTCACCGATGAGGTCGGGGGTGAGCAGGGCAGCGAGGTCCTCGAGACTCCGCCCCTCGAGATGGTGCTTGGCGACGATCGCCCGCATGGCGTCGACGATCTCCGTCCGTCCGCCGTACCCGACGGCGAGGTTGATGTGCATCCCCGCGCGATCGGCCGTGCGCTCCTCGGCGCTCTCCAGCGCGGTGCGCAGCGACTCGGGGAGCCCCGCGCTCGACCCGACGTGCTTCACCCGCCAGTCGCGATAGTGCGACAGCCCCTCCGCCAGATCGGCGATGATGTCGACGAGGTCGTCGAGTTCGTCCGGGGCCCGGTTCACGAGGTTGTCGCTGGACAGCAGGTACAGGGTGACCACGCCGATGCCGAGGTCGTCGCACCAGGTGAGGAACTCCCGCATCTTCGCCGCGCCCGCACGGTGGCCGTGGGCCGCCGTCTCGTAGCCGAGCTGCTTGGCCCACCGCCGGTTGCCGTCGATGATCATCGCGACATGGTGCGGCAGTGTCTGCGGACTGAACGTCTTCCGCAGGCGTCTCGCGTAGAGGCCGTACAGGAAGCCGTCCACCGGTGCGGAGTGCCTCGTCATCACCCTGTAACGCTAGTGCAGATTCCTCCAGCGCTCCCAGGAGGAGTTCCGCGCCACCCCGTATCCTGAGCACATGACGACCGGAGAGCCCGAGCTGCCGAACCTGCCCTTGCTCGAGGTCGCCGCCGTCGACGCCGCCACACCGGACGAGGTCAAACCGAGCTGGCGCGGCTGGCTCCACGCCGGGATCTTCCCCGTCTCCATCATCGCCGGGATCGTCCTCGTGGCGCTGGCGCAGGGGGCCGCGGCGAAGTGGAGCTCGACGGTGTTCGTGCTCACCTCGATGCTGTTGTTCGGCAACTCGGCGTTGTACCACCGGTTCTCCTGGCGGCCCCGCATGAGGCTGCTCCTCAAGCGGATCGACCACGCCAACATCTTCCTGCTGATCGCGGGCACCTACACCCCGCTCGCGGTCCTCGCCCTCCCGCCGGAACAGGGCACCCTCCTGCTCGTCCTCGTCTGGGGTGGCGCACTCCTCGGCATCGGGTTCCGCGTGTTCTGGATCGGTGCTCCGCGCTGGCTCTACGTCCCGCTCTACCTCGCGCTCGGGTGGGGCGCCGTCGCCTACCTGGGCGAGATCGCCCGCGGCAATTTCGCGACGATGGTGCTGATCGCGACCGGCGGCCTGTTCTACACGGTCGGGGCGATCATGTACGCCATGAAGCGGCCGAACCCCTGGCCCGGACGGTTCGGGTTCCACGAACTGTTCCACCTGTGCACGGTGCTCGCGTTCCTGTGCCACTGGACCGGCGTCCTGCTGATCGCGATCGACCCGGTGTACCACCGCTGACCATCGCGGCGTCGGGTGTGCGCCGGGCGGCGCGACCTCGTCCGCTCAGCGCCGCGGGTCGTCCGGCTTCCGCAGTGGATCGGTCGACTCGCCGCCGGGGGCGATCGGAGCGTCAGGATCGTCGGCGCGTGCCGCGTCCCGCTCGGCGACCTCCGCCTGGAGGCGCTCGTCGATCTCAGCGCGATAGTTCACCCGGCGCACGCGGCGCACCATGTCGATCACGAGGAAGACCACGATGCCGGCGATGGCGAAGGTGATGACGAAGCCCCAGGGGCCCGGCGTAACCTGGTTCTCGTCGAACTGCGGTGAGGGTGACGGCGACGGGGTGACCGCCAGGACGAGCTCGGTGAGTAGGTGGTGCATCATGCGGTTCCTTCACTGGTGTCGACGCCGTCGAACAGGTCCGACTCCGGGGTGGCCGACGCGACGTGCGAGGTGACCAGCTGGTAGTCCTCGAACGGCCACGCGACGCGTAGGACGTCGTTCGGCCAGAAGAAGAACGGTGAGTCCGGTGGTACCTGGCTGCCGTGAGCGCGGAGCGCGTCGTCGCGCGCCTCGAAGAAGTCGCTGACACGGACGTGCGTCGTCGCGAGGTCGGGCCGACCGGCCATCCACTCGCGCAACTCCGCGAGGCGCTCGACCGCCGGGTCGTCCGGGTGGTGCTCGACGAGATAGGCGTACACCGCCTCGAGCCGGGCAGGGCTGAACGAGCGGTCGTAGTAGAGCTTGTCCACGCGCCAGGGTTCGCCGGCATCCGGGTAGCGCTCGGCGTCCGCCGCGGCGTCGAACGCGGCGACGCTCACCTCGTGGCTCCGGATGTGGTCGGGGTGCGGGTACCCGCCGTTCTCGTCGTAGGTGACGATGACCTGCGGGCGGAACGACCGGACGATCCGCACGAGCACGCCGGTCGAGACCTCGAGCGGGATGTCCGCGAAGCTCGCCGGCGGGACCGTGCCGTCGTCGCGGGCCATGCCGCTGTCCTGGTAGCCGAGCCAGCGGTGCTCGATGTCGAGGATCCCCTGAGCCGCGGCCATCTCGAGGCGGCGGTAGCCGGGGAGGTCGCGCTCGATCATCGCGACGTCGGCGAGTCCGGGGTTCTGGAGGTCACCGCGTTCGCCACCCGTGCAGCTGACGACCATGACCTCGGCGCCGAGGCTGCGGTAGTACGCGAGGGTCGCGGCCCCCTTGCTGGACTCGTCGTCGGGGTGGGCGTGCACCGCGAGCAGTCTCATGGTCATGGTGCTCCGCCTTCCGGCTGGTCTGCGCGAGGAACGACCTCGCGACTCGTGACGTGGCGACGCGGTCGGGACGCCGCATCCAGGAAGAGGCAATACGCTTGAGGTGTCGACCTCGAGCCGTCTCGCGCTCCTGGTCAAGCTTAACCGTTCGAACCGGAGCCCGTGACGTGACCCCCTCCCCTCGGAACGCCGCCCCACACGCGGCCGACTCCCAGGACACCGCAGAGCCGACCGCGGTCCTGCCGGACGCCATCGCGGCCCGGTACGGACGCACTTCCCGGAACCGGGCTCGGGACCGCCGCCTGATCTGGTCCGCAGCGGCCGCGTTCGCCGTGGTCTTCGTCGCCTGGGTCGTCTGGGCCGGCCTCGACGGCAGCCGCCCGAGCATCGAGTCCCGCAACACCGCGCACGAGATCGTCGATGACACCCTCGTCAGCGTCTCGTTCGAGGTCACCGGCCCGCAGGACACCCCGATGGCCTGCTCGGTGCAGGCGCTCAACGAGCAGTTCGCGGTGGTCGGGTGGAAGGTCGTCGAGCTGCCGCCGTCGGAGCAGCGCACCCGGAACCTCACCGAACTCGTGCGCACGACGGAGCTCAGCAACACCGGCGTCGTCGACACCTGCTGGGTGGTCGAGGACGGTTCCTGATCCGGAGCACCCCGGGCCGCGCCGCACTCCTGCGGTGATCGTGCGATACTCGATGGACGTACTTCACACGCCCCGGCATTCCGCCGGGGCGTCTGGCATATGACGGGCGTTTCGGCCGTCGTGTGCGACCCACCATGCAAAGGAGTTCCATCGTGTCCGAGCAGATCCAGGAGACGTTCCTCACCCAGCAGGCCTTCGACCGGCTGCAGGCAGAACTCGAGCACCTCAGCACCACGGGCCGCGAGGAGATCGCCAAGCGCATCGAAGCGGCTCGCGAAGAGGGCGACCTCAAGGAGAACGGCGGTTACCACGCCGCCAAGGACGAGCAGGGCAAGCAGGAGGCGCGTATCCGCACGCTCACGCAGATGCTGCGTGACGCCAAGGTGAGCGAGGCTCCCGAGTCGAACGGTGTCGTCGAGTCCGGCACCGTCATCACCGCGGTCGTGGCGGGCGGCGAAGAGCGCTTCCTGCTCGGTAGCCGTGAAATCGCGGGCAACACCGACCTCGACGTCTACAGCGAGGGCAGCCCGCTCGGGGCGGCCATCCTCGGGCTGAAGATCGGCGAGACGACCACCTACGAGGCGCCCAACGGCAAGGAGATCACCGTGTCGATCACCGCGGTGGAGACCTACACCGGTTCCTGATCCCGGCGGCCGTGCCGCGGCCGCCCGAAGCTGACGAAGGGCCCCACCGATGTGGTGGGGCCCTTCGTCGTCGAGCGCGGTGTCGTCCTGACTCAGTCGTCGACGATCTGCGGATCGTACCCCGCCTCACGGAGGGTCTGCACCACCAGGTCGCGGTGGTCGGGGCCGCGCGTCTCGATGCTGAGCTCGAGCTCGACGTCGCTGATCTGGAGTCCGTGACCGTGCCGGGTGTGGAGCACCTCGATGACGTTGGCGTTCGCCTGCGCCACGAGTTCCGCCGTCCGCGCGAGCTGTCCGGGACGGTCGGGCAGCGGGATGCGCAGGGTCAGGTAGCGGTCCGAGGCGGCGAGCCCGTGGCTCACGACGCGCTGCAGCAGGAGCGGGTCGATGTTCCCACCCGAGAGGATCGTGACCGTCGTCCCGGTCGGCTCGATCTTGCCGGCCAGGATCGCGGCGACACCCGCCGCCCCGGCCGGCTCGACGACGAGTTTCGCGCGTTCGAGGAGGACGACGATCGCGCGGGCCAGGTCGTCCTCGGAGACGGTGACGACCTCGTCGACGAGCGCACTGATCATTTCGAAGTTCAACTCGCCGGGACGGGCCACGGCGATGCCGTCGGCGATCGTGGGCTGCACCGTGATCGTCGTCGGCGTTCCTGCCTCCAGGGACACCGGGTACGCGGCGGCGTTGGCCGCCTGCACGCCGATCACCCGGATGGTCCGGTCTTCGAGTGCCGCTCGCTGCTTCATGACCCCGGCCACCCCGGAGATGAGCCCGCCTCCGCCGATCGGGACGATGACCGTCTCGACGTCTGGCACCTCCTCGAGGATCTCGAGGCCGAGCGTGCCCTGCCCCGTGATGACGTCGGGGTGGTCGAACGGCGGGATGAGGATCGCGCCCGTCTCCGCAGCGAATTCGGCGGCCGCGATGAGCGGCTCGGCGACCGTGTGGCCGCGCAGGATGACGTGGGCTCCGTAGTCGCGCGTGGCGGCGAGCTTGGGCAGCGGGACGCCGACCGGCATGAAGATGGTCGCGGCGATGCCGAGCTCGCGAGCGGCGAACGCGACCCCCTGCGCGTGGTTGCCGGCGGAGGCCGCGACCACGCCCCGAGCGCGTTCCTCCGGCGTCAGACTCGACATCCGGTTGTACGCACCACGGATCTTGTAGGAGCCGGTGCGCTGGAGGTTCTCGCACTTCAAGTGCACCGGGACGCCGAGGACGTCGGCCAGGTAGCGGGAGCTCTCCATCGGGGTGCGTTGGACGGTGCCGACGAGGGTGTCCCTGGCGCGCTCGAACGCGGCGAGCGACGGGCCGGGGATCACAGGTGCGGTGGTCGTTGAATCGGTCATGGTGTGCGGGGTCCTGGACTTTCTGGGGACGGGGTCGCTGGGAGGTCGTCGCTGGGGTGCTGGGGCTCCTGATCGCCTGGGCGATCCATGGGCTCGTGGGACGAGCGGGAGCCCGGACGGATTCGCCGGGGGCTCGGGACGGTCTGCCAGATCGCGCCGTCGGTGGCCGGTTCCGGCGGAGGGGTGCCGCCGGTCCGCCAGGTGCCGCTGGCGATGGTGTGGACCATCACGTTGATGACGGCCACCACGGGCACCGCGAACAGGGCACCGGGGATGCCCGCGACGAGCGTGCCGCCGGCCACCGCGAGCACCACGGCCAGGGGGTGCACCTTCACGGCGGTCCCCATGATGAGTGGCTGGAGGACATGCCCCTCGAGCTGCTGCACGAGCAGGACGACGCCAAGCATCAGCAGCGCGATCAACGGACCGTTGTAGACGAGCGCGAGGAAGACGGCGACGGCCCCGGTGACGACGGCGCCGACGATCGGCACGAACGAACCCAGGAAGACGAGGACGGCGACCGGGATGGCGAGGGGGACCCCGAGGATGAACGCGCCGAGTCCGATGCCGACCGCGTCGATCGAGGCCACGAGGATCTGCGTGCGGACGTAGTTGCCGAGCGTCCGCCAGCCTGCACGGCCGGCGCTGTCGACGGCGGGACGTGCCCGCTGCGGGAAGACGCGCACCGTCCAGCGCCAGATCGTCCGACCGTCGATGAGCATGAACAGCAGGCAGAAGAGGGTCAGGAAGACACCCGTGGCGACATGTCCCAGCGTCGAGCCGATCGACAGCGCTCCGGAGAGCAGCACCTGGCTGTCCTGTTGCAGGGAGGAGAAGGCCTGGGCGATGAAGTCGTTGAGCTGCGCTTCGGTGACGTGCAACGGGCTGGCGAGCAGGAACGCCTTGAAGTCGCCGTAGGCGGTCATGGTGCGGGCCTGCACGGAGGCGAACTGCGAGGTGATCTGCGAGATGGCGAGGAAGATCAGTCCGCTGACCACGGCGAGCGTTCCGACCATCGCGAGCGCGATGGCGAGCCCCTTCGGCCATCGGTGTCGGACGAGGACGTCGACGACGGGCTTCAGCAGCGCCGAGACGAGGACGGCGATGAGCAGCGGGATGACGATGAGGCGGAGCTGCACGACGAGGAAGACGAGCAGTGCGACGACCGCGGCCACGAGGAGGATCCGCCAGGACCACGCTGCCGCCACGCGCATCCCTCGCGGAACGCTGCTCGAGCCGCTCGGATCGGGTTCGCGCACAGGCGAGGCCGCTTCGGGAAGGAAGCGTCCCCACCAGGTCTTCGGAGTGTCGTCCGCCATTGCTCAAGTGTAGGGCTGGCACATGCCGGTGCGAGCATGCGGACGACGGGCGCCGGGCCCTCGCCGGGGCCGCTCGGGTGTCGGCGGCCGGTGCTACCGTCGGGCCGTGCCCGCTTCCCTCTCCCCCGCTCTCGCCCGCCGGATCGCGCTCGGTGCGCAGGGCCTCGGCGGGCCACCACGGACGTCCCCGGCCGGGACCCGCACGCTCCGCTCCACGATCGACCGACTCGGCCTCCTGCAGATCGACTCCGTCAACGTCTTCGAGCGCAGTCACTACCTCCCGCTCTTCGCTCGGCTGGGCGGGTACGACAAGGCTCTCCTCGACCGCCTGACCCTCGCCGCCGACTCGCCCTACCTGGAGTACTGGGCGCACGAGGCGGCGTTCATCCCCCGGGAATCGTGGCCGCTGTTCCGTTGGCGGATGGAGGCGAACCGCGCGAAGCATGCGGGCGACGACACCACCTGGGCGAGCCGGAACACGGAGATGCTGGACTGGGTGCGGGCACTGCTGCGCGCCGAGGGGCCGCTCAAGGCGAGCGAGATCGAGCACGATGCGAACGTCCGACGCGGACCCTGGTGGGGATGGTCCGACGTGAAGCGGGCGTTGGAGGTCCTGTTCCTCTATGGCGAGGTGGTCACGGCCGGCCGCGACCGGTTCGAGCGCCGGTACGCACTCGCCGAGCAGGTGCTGCCGCGGCACCTCCTCGACCTCGACGTCGCCCGGCCCGACGCGATCCGTGCGCTCGTCGAACAGGCCGCCGCGGCGCAGGGCGTCGCGACCCTCGCCGACCTGGCCGACTACTTCCGGATCAAGCCGCAGACCGCAGTCCGCCAGGCGGTCGACGAGCTTGTGGACGCCGGCGTCGTCGAGCCGGTGACCGTGGCGGGGTGGGACCGACGCGGCGGGCCGCAGGAGGCGTGGGTGCACCGCGATGCCCGACGACCGCGACGCATCGAGGGGGCGGCGCTGCTCAGCCCGTTCGACCCCGTCGTCTGGTTCCGCGAACGCGCGCTGCGGATGTTCGGACTCCACTACCGGATCGAGATCTACACGCCGGAGCCCAAGCGGGTCTACGGGTACTACGTCCTGCCGGTCCTCATCGACGGCGAGATCGTCGCGCGCGTCGATCTGAAGAGCGACCGCCAGGCGGGGGTCCTCCGTGTCCAGTCCGCGTGGTTCGAGCGTGGGCATGAGGATGACGTCGCCCGGGGGCTCCATCCCATCGCCGACGACGCGATCGCGGGGCGCCTCGCGGAGCTGCTCGAGCAGACGGCCCACTGGCAGGGACTCGACGCCGTGGTCGTCGTCGACCGAGGGACGCTCGCGGCTCCCCTGGCCCATGCGGTCGGCACCACGCTCGTCTCCCGTCCACCCGCGTAGGCATGGGCACTACTCCCCATGCTCAGAGGGCGCAATCACTCTCAGGGGATGCACACCGACTGCTAAGTTGATGAGCACCTTCATGGTCCGAAACGAGGGGAACCCGCCCATGAGCAACGACGACACCACACCCGCACAACCCGGCCGACCGAACCCGGACGAGCAGCCGAACCAGCCGTATCAGGGGCAGCAGCAGCAGTCCCCGTACCAGCAGGGTCAGCAGCCTTCCGACAACCCGTACCAGTCGGGCCAGCAGCAGACGCCGAACCCCTACCAGCAGGGCCAGCAGACGCCGCAGAACCCCTACCAGTCGGGCCAGCAGCAGACGCCGAACCAGTCACCTCCGGCTCCGTACGGTCAGCAGTCGACCGGCCAGCAGACTGGCGGCCAGAACCCGTACCAGCAGGGCCAGCAGCCGAACGGCCAGCAGACCGGTGCGCAGAACCCGTACCAGCAGGGCCAGCAGCCGAACGGCCAGTACGCGACGGCGCAGAACCCCTACGCGACGGGTGCCCCCAAGCAGCCGATGGATCCGAAGCAGAAGAAGCGGATCATCATGTGGTCCTCGATCGCCGGTGGAGCGCTCGTCCTCATCGCGGCGGCCGCCATCACGATCGGTGTCTTGAACACCACGGCGTTCGGACCGCAGGCGAAGGTCGAGGAGTACCTCAAGGCCATCGCCGCGGGCGACGCCAAGCTCGCCAACAGCCTCGTGGCACCCGACCCGTCCATCGTCGGCAGCTCGGACGATGCCACGGACGAGCCCACGGCGGAACCTGAAGCCACCCCCGACCCCGACGAGTCGGCAGCTCCCGACGATGACGCGGACGCGGATGCTGCAGCCCCCACCGCGGTGAAGCCGACGGCGCTACTCACGAACGAGGTCCTCAAGGCCGCGGACGAGCGCATCAAGGACCCGAAGGTCGGACGCGTCTACAACCGCAACGGCGAGGCCCGCGTGCAGGTCACGTACGAACTCGGCGGCAAGAAGTATGAGGACACGGTCACGCTCGAGAGCGAAGGCAAGCAGTTCCTGTTCTTCGACCAGTGGAAGCTCGCGAGCTCGCTGGTCGGCAGCATCAACGTGTACACCGGTGTCGGTGGCACCGCGTTCAGCGTCAACGGCGTCAACTTCGACGGCGCGGCCGATGAGAGCCTGTTCGCCTACCCGGCCGTCTACACCATCGCGCCGCCGGAGAGCAAGTTCCTGCAGGGCGACGCCCAGACCGTCACGCTGACCTCGTACACCGCCGGTGAGGGTTCCGCCTTCATCGACATCGACGTGACGGCCACGGAGGCGCTCACCACCGAAGTGACCAAGCAGGTCGTCGCGATGATCGAGAAGTGCCTCGGCGCCACCACGCTCGACACCGAGTGCGGCGTCATGCCCGACTGGCAGCAGAAGCAGTTCTCGAGCGTCGGTCCGGTGACGTGGACGCTCACCTCTCCCCCGACCGTCGAGGTCGATGAGAGCGGTTCGTACTTCTACACCTCGGCCGGCCGCATCGACGGCTCGTTCGACGCCTCCTGGTACGGCAGCGCCGTCACCGGGCAGCAGGTGTGGGACACGTACCTGAACTTCCCGGGCAAGATCACGATCGACGCCGATGACAAGGTCACGGTGACGTTCGACTCCGACGAGCAGACCGAATAGCGGTCCTCGCCTGAACGCCGAATGGGGCGGCACCTCCGGGTGCCGCCCCATTCGTGTGTCCGGGTTCCCCGCTAGAACCCGTCGCCGATGGTGCTGAGTCGCTTGATCCGCTCGACGAGGGGCGGGTGCGTGCTGAAGAGCCGAGCGACGGCCCCGGGCTTCAACGGGTCGGAGATCCACAGGTGCGCCATGGACGAGTTCTGCTTCGCCATGGGTCGACCGTAGGCGGCCAACTTGCCGAGCGCGCTCGCGAGGGCCTCAGGATGACGGGTGGTGAGCGCGCCCGTCGCATCCGCGAGGTACTCGCGCTGCCGCGAGATCGACAGCTGGACGAGCGTGGCCAGCAGTGGCGCCACGAGCATGGCGACGATCCCGATGATGAGCATGACCGGGTTGCCGCCGTTGTTGTTGTTGCGGTTGCCGCCGCCCCAGATCGTCATCCGGAGGAGCATGTCCGAGAGGAACCCGATCGCGACCACGAGACCGAACACGACCATCGAGACGCGGATGTCGTAGTTGCGGACGTGGCCGAGTTCGTGCGCCATGACGCCCTCGAGTTCGGCGTCGTTGAGGATCTCGAGGAGGCCGGTGGTCGCAGCCACCATGGCGTGCTCCGGATCGCGTCCCGTCGCGAAGGCGTTCGGTGCAGGATCGACGATGAGGTAGACCTCGGGCATCGGTGTGCCGGTGGTGATCGCGAGGTTCTCCACGATGCGATACAGCCGCGGATGGTCGGCGAGCTCGATGCGCTGCGCGCCCGTCATCGCGATCGCCTGGCGTCCGGCGAAGAAGTACTGGATGAGGGCGTAGACGACGGCGACGACCAGGACGACGATCGTGATCGTGAGGTTCCGGTACAGGTATCCGGCCAGCCACCCGAGCCCGCCGATGATCGCCAGGAAGACGATGAAGATCAGGACGGTGTTGCGCTTGTTCCGCGCGATCGCTCGGTACACCGGAGGGCGCTCAGGCGATCAGAACTGGACGCGCGGCGGTTCGGCGATCGCTGCGTTGTCGGTGACCTCGAAGAAGTCGCTCTCGGAGAAGCCGAGGCCCTTCGCGAAGAGGTTGTTCGGGAACACCTTGATCTTCGTGTTGAGTTCCCGGACCCCACCGTTGTAGAAGCGGCGTGACGCCTGGATCTTGTCCTCGGTGTCAACGATCTCCGATTGCAACTGCAGGAAGTTCTGGCTCGCCTGCAGCTGCGGGTAGGCCTCCGCGACGGCGAAGATGCTCTTCAGCGCCTGCTGCATGTGCGTCTCCGCCTCGCTCACCGCGGCCGGCCCCTGCGCCGTCAAGGTCTCGGCACGGGCCTTCGTGACGTTCTCGAACACCGCCTTCTCGTGGGCGGCGTAGCCCTTCACCGCCTCGATGAGGTTGGGGATGAGGTCGGCACGGCGCTTCAGCTGCACCGTGATGTCGCTCCAAGCCTCCTCGACGCGGACGTTCAGCGTCACGAGCGAGTTGTACGTCACCCAGAAGTAGATGCCGACGATGACGACCAGGGCGACGACGATGAGGACTGGGATCAGCCATTCCATGAGGATGGGCTCCTTGCGAATCGATGGAGAGCGGGTCAGTCCATTCTATCCGCGAGGCGCTGCAACCCTTGGGGACTTCGCAGGAAGCACGCAGCCGCCGTGCAGACAGCTCGCCTGCAGACGCCGCTCCGCCGTCAATCGCCGAGGACGCGCGCGAGGTACGGGTTGCCGAACACCCGGCCCGGGTCGAGACGGTCGCGAAGGGCGGCGAACTCGTCGAAGCGGGGGTACGCGCCTCGGAGGGAGGAGGCGTCCCGACGGTGCAGCTTGCCCCAGTGGGGCCGACCCCCGAGCTCCGTCATGATCGCCTCGACGGCCCGGAAGTACTCCCCCGGATCCTCTCGGAAGAACCGGTGGACGGCGACATACCCGGTCGCACGGCCCGAGGCCGTGGACAGCCAGAGCTCGTCGGAGGCAGCGACCCGCACCTCGATCGGGAACGAGATCCGCCACCCGCGTTCCTCGATGAGGGCTCGAACCCGCGCGAAGGCGGTCGGCAGATGCTCGAGCGGGACGGCGTACTCCATCTCGACGAACCGCACGGTCCGGCTGGTCGTGAACACCGCCGTCGACCGGTCGATGAACTCCCGATCGCCGACCAGCCGGTCGGCGAGCCGGTTCACGCGCGGGACCACGGCCGGCGCCACGACGCCGACGTTGCACAGCACGCGGTACACGCCGTTCGCGAGCAGGGTGTCGTCGACCCACCGTTCGACCGGACGGAGCGGGCGCACCGCGGAGTCACCCGGGAGCCGCACGTTCGTCTTCGTCAGGGCGGTCCCGGTGTGCGGGAACCAGTAGAACTCGAAGTGGTCGACGGCGGCGGCCCGAGCGAGCAACTCCGATAGCAGCCCGTCCAGCGGCTCGGGTCGCTCGACCGCATGCAGGACGAAGCCTGGGACGCACTGCAGGGTGACCTCGACCAGGATGCCGAGCGCACCGAGACCGAGCGCCAGCGCGGGCAGCAGCGCGGTCTCCTGCCCCTCGTCGGCGGTCAGCAGCTCACCGTCGGCGGTCACCATCACCACGCCGACCACCTGCGTGGCGATCCCGCCGAACGACGACCCCGTCCCGTGGGTCCCGGTGGAGATCGCGCCGGCGATGGACTGCCGGTCGATGTCGCCGAGGTTGGGCATCGCGAGCCCGTAGGGTTCGAGCAGTCGCGGGACGTCGTGGAGACGGGTCCCCGCCAGCAGCGTCACACGGCGGCGCTCCCGATCGACCCGCACCACACCGGACAGGGCGTCGAGTTCGAGCAGCACCCCGGGTGCCACGGCGATCCCGGTGAAACTGTGACCGGCGCCCACCGCCTTGATCGGCAGGCCGGCACCGGCTGCCGCACGGACGAGGCGCTGCACCGCGACGATCGACGCCGGGCGTTCGACGCGCACCGGTCGGACCCGTTCGGTGCGCGCCCAGTTCGTCCACACAACCGGACCGCGCATCAGATGAACCCCCGCCCTTCACCGCGGTACGTCGGAAGGACGGCCTCGACCCCGTCGTCACCGATCACGTGGAACGCGTCGACCCGCTCGCTGAGCTCGCCCGACTTGGTGTGTCGCAACCAGACGCGGTCGCCGAGTCGCAGTCCCGCCGCCGCCGCGCCGGCGACCGGAGTCTGGACCTCCCCCGCCATCTCGCGCGGGAGCATCCGCAGCCCCTCGGGCCAGGCGATCACCGGAAGCCGGTCCAGCCCGGGTGGCCCGGACGCGACCCAGCCGCCACCGAGGATGGTCGCGAGCTCGGCCGACGGCTTGCGGACCACGGACAGGCCGAAGGCAGCGGCGGGAGCCGGCGTGAAGGCGCGGTAGTGGTCGAAGAGGTGTCCGCCGAAGACGCCGCTGCCGGCGGCGATCTCCGTCACGGCGTCATCGGACGCGGTCAGTTCGAGCGACCCGGTCCCGCCGCCGTTCACGAACTCGAGGTCCGTCACCGCGCGCACCTCGGCGACGACGGCGGCGCGCCGCTCCCGGAGTTCCGCCCACGATCGCCGTTGGATCGCGCGGAGCGCAGCAGACCAGGCGGGCCGTCCTGCCAGGTCGTCGCCCTGCCCGGCGATCTGCGCCTCGTAGGCCATCACACCCACCAGTCGGAATCCCGGCCGTCGCTCGACGACCTCGGCGAGCGCCCGGACCGCGTCGGGGGTGCGGAGCGGCGAGCGGCGGACCCCGATGTGACCGAGCGCCGGCGTGCGGAAGGAGGCGTCCAGCTCGATGCAGACCCGGATCTCGGCGCGCCGCGCCGGCGGTACGACGCTGTCGACGAGGTCGAGGTGTTCGACGGAGTCGATCATGAGGGTGACGCTCCGAGCCGCCCGCTCGTCGGCGCCGAGCCGCTCGATCGCGCCGCGTTCCGCGGTCGGGTACCCGACCACGACGTCGTCGACGGTCTCCGCGAGCCAGAGCGCCTCCGCCAGGGAGTACGCGAGGACGCCCTCGTAGCCGGGCTGGCGGAGGAGGGCGTCGATGACGCCGCGCACGCGGATCGACTTGCTGGCGATGCGGATGGGTTTCCCTGCGGCCCGCCGGAGCAGGTCGTGGGTGTTGTACCGGAGCGCGCCGAGGTGCAGGACGGCCGCTGGCGAGTCGACGTGGGAGACCGCGCGTTCGATACCGCCCCAGTATCGCCTCGGGTCGAGCCACGGCGTCGGTTCGGTCACACGACCGCCCGCGGTCAGTTCAATTGACATCAGCGCACTCCTCTGACTCGGGTGACGGCGATCGCCCCGGCGACGGCACACGCCGCCGAGACGAGGTACAGCCCGGCGAATCCGCCGAGCCACGCGACGAGACCGGCGCCGATGAGCGGTGCGACGGCCTGCGGCACGGCCTGCGCGATGTTCATGATGCCGAGGTCCTTGCCGTGCGACGCGGGGTCCGGGAGCACCTGCGTGGCGAGCGCCTGGTCGACCGACATGAAGCAGCCGTAGCCGAGTCCGATCAACGCGGACGACACGAAGCCCATCGGGAGCGACGGCCAGATCGCGAGCAGGAGCGCGGCGAGGGCCTGCGACACGGACGCGGCGACGACGAAGGCCCGGCGGCGACCGAGCCGGTCGGAGAGGCGGCCGAGCAGGATCGAGGACGCGACCACGAACACGGTGTAGACGATCGTGACGAGCAGGAGGTCCGTCTCAGCATCGGCGTCACCGAGCCCGTACAGCAGGAAGTAGAAGAGCAGGGAGGTGCTGAACGCGTTGCCGAGGTTGACGAGCACGCGGCTGAGCATCGTCCAGGCGAAGTCCGGGTGCCGACGCGGTGAGACCCAGAGGCTCTCCAGGAGCGTCCGCGGGGTGAGCGGCGCGAGCCGCTCCCCCGCCGGGATCGGATCGGGCAGACGGAGGAAGGGCACGACGAGCGCGACGAGGATCACCGCGAGCGCGAGGTAGCCGACGAACGGCTGGGTGTCGAGGAGGAGCAGCAGGGCGATGCCGAGGATGACGCCCACGGCCTGGGGTGCGGAGATCCACCCGGAGACGAACCCGCGTCGCTCCACGGGGACCTGGTCGGAGATGGTCGCGGTGAGTGCCGCACCGAGCACGCAGAACCCGATGATCGCGAGGCACCAGCAGACGCCGATACCGACGACGTCGGTCTGCAGACCGAGCAGCACGAGTCCGAGGGCGAACAGGAGCGTCCCGGCGGCGATCCACGGTCGCCGCCGGCCGTACCGCGACCTGGTGCGGTCGGAGAGGGCGCCCGTCAGCGGGTAGACGACGATGGAGCAGAGCCCGGCGGCGCCCGCGACCAGCCCGAAGGCCACGACGCTGTCCACCCAGTGCTCGGGGGCGAGCCTGGCGTCGATCTGCGCGGGGAGCAGGAGCTGCAGGGGCGCGAGCTGGGCCATCCACACGCCCAACCAGGCGACGGCGAACGCGGCCACCCAGCGACCGCTGACGCGTCGGCCGGCCGTGGCGGTACCCGTGCCGCTCATCGCCGCCCTGCTTCGACCAGGTGCTCGAGACCGGGTGTCCGCATGGCGGAGAGACTCGGTGGCTCGTGCACCGCGGAGATCCTCGCCATGGCGACCCTTCCAGGTGCGCTCCCGGGTCGTACCGCTCCATCGCCACCGGCCCGCCTGGGGCAGACGACCCAGTCGGGCCAGTATGTCGGACGAGCGGTCGCGGCGCACCTGTCCGAGCCGGGCTCCGGTGCGGATCGCCCGGGAATTGTCGGCCGATCTGGCGCGGGAGGTTGACTTCGCGCGGCGATCTTGGGGGAATGGAGACGGTGACCGGGGAACACGCGCGCGCAAGAACAGGAGTCCGATCGAATCGCTCGATCGGACGCGTCGCGATCCTCCTCACCGGGTTCCTGCTCGCGGGGCTCTGGACCACGACGGTCGCCGCGCCCGCGTGGGCGACGCCCGAACCGCTTCCGGCTCCCAGCCCGAGCGACACCTCAGCCGCCCCGACGCCGCCGCCGCTCGACGGCCCCACCATCACCAGTCCGGCCACCGGTTCGTTCATCGGGAGCGGTTCCGCCATCGTCACCGGGACGAAGGACGCCGGGACCGGCATCCAACTCCGACTCGGCGACGGCATGGAACCGGCCTGCATCCTGCCGCAGGACGACGGCACGGACTGGTCCTGCTCGGTCGTCCTCCCGGACGGCGGCGGTATCTCGATCACCGCGGTCGAGGTCGGCGCCTCCGAGACCCTGTCCGCGCAGGTCTCCGTCTCCGCGCTCGGCCCGCCCACCATTACCGACGGCACCCCGAGTAACGGCGGTGTCCGCGGCACCGCCTACCCGGGCGCGACGGTGACCGTTCGTGCGGACTCCGGCGCCACGTGCAGTTTCGCGGCGGACAGCTCGGGCAGCTGGTTCTGCGTCCTGGGCGAGCCGCTGCCGGCCGGTGACCTCTCCGTCACCGCCACGCAGCAGGCGTCGTTCACGGGTGGTCGGCGTTCCGACGCCTCCGCTCCCATCGTCATCGCGATCGACCGGGACGCCCCCGCTCCCCCGGTCATGACCTCGCCGGTCGCCGGCCAGACCATGCCCTTGGCTGCGTCCACCTACGCCGGGACCGGCGAAGCGGGCGCGACCGTCACCGTGTTCGCCGACTCGACCTCCGTCTGCACGGCGGTCGTCGTCGACAGCTCCTGGACATGCTCGGGTGCCGGTGTCCCGGCCGGCGCGCACGTGGTCCTCGCCATCCAGCAGGACGCGGCGGGCAACACGAGCGGCGCGAGCACGCCCGTCACCCTCACCTTCGGGGACGCCGCCGGAGCACCAGCCACACCCGCACCCTCCTCACCGTCCCCGCTACCCACGGACGGCGCTTCGCCGTCCCCGGCCCCCGGGGGCCAGGCGCCGGGGACGCAGCAGCCGACACCGTCACCGAGCGGTGAGCCGACTCCCGGTGCCGCTCCTCCCGTCGGTGGTGGCGGTGGGCTCTGGTCCGGCTCGACCCCTTTCTCCCAGACGCTCTCCTCGACGATCGACGGCCGGGGTCAGCCCGTCTGGTGGCTCGCGGCCCTCCTCGCGCTCGCGGCGGTGGCCCTCGTCGCGGTCCCGGCGCGACTCCTCGCGACCTCGACCGCCGGTTGGCGGTCGGTGGTCGGCGAGCACCGACGCGCGCCGGTGACGGGGCGCAACCGGCCTCGGAGCGAGTTCGAGCGTCCGCCGTCCGTGCCGATGCCGAGCCGTCCGATCCTCGCCGTCGTCACCACGGTGCTCGCCGCCGGCATCCTGATGTTCGCGCACCCGGTCGTCGGACAGCCGGCCTACCTCCGGCTGTGGTTCGCGTCCGTGCTCGCGGTGGTCGCGATCAATGCAGCAGGGCTCCTCGCCCAGCTCGTCGTCGCCCGGCGCTCCGCACTGGGTCCGATGCGGGTCAGCATCCGGAGCGGTGGCCTTGTGACCGTCGGTGTCGTGACCGCGCTGTCGCGGCTCTTCGCGCTGCAACCGGCGTTGCTCTTCGCCCTCCTGGCTGATCTTCGTCCAGCCACCGGGCCGTCGTCCCAGGATGACCCGGACACGGCCTCACGCACGGTCACCCCCACTGTCGCGGTAGGCGTCTCGACGCGGACCGCCGGTCACCTCGCCCTGGCGAGAATCGCCGCCGCTGCAGGGATCGGCGCGCTCGCCTGGCTCGTGTCCGCGCTGGCCGGCGAGCCGAGCGGTGCTGTCGGCGCGATGCTCGTGGAGGCCGTGAACCTGACCGCGATCGCCGGGATCGGCTCGGCATCGATCGCGCTCCTCCCCCTGGGTCCGCTGGGCGGACGCGCCGTCCTCGACTGGTCCAAACCGGTGTGGCTCGGGAGCGCTTTCCTCGGCTTCACGCTCCTATTCGGACTCCTGGGTCCGACGGCGACGATGCCCGGCGCCACCGACACCCTCGTCGGGATCCTGCTCGGTGCGCTCGTGTTCGCGGCGATCGGTGCGGGCGCCTGGGCATGGCGTCGACACATCCGCCCGCTCCTCGACACGCACTGAGGTCGCCATAGCGTTTGCGGACGGCTCTGCTGGACGCGGTTCGGTCAGGTTGACGCGGAAGGAGCGTCAGCCCGCGTCTGCGGCTCGCTGGACGGGCAGGCCGCTGGCAGCCCACTCGGAGATGCCACCGGTGACGTTCACCGCGTCATAGCCCTGCTGTTCGAGGTACGCCGCAACCCGTGCGCTCCGGCCGCCGGAGTGACACATCACGTAGACCGTCTCCTCACGTGGGACCTCGTCGAGGTGGTCGAGGAAGGACGACATCGGCAGATGCCGTGCTCCGGCCACGCTCGCGACAGCGACCTCGTCGGCTTCACGGACATCGATGATGACGGCCTCGTCGAGCTTGCTCAGTTCGGTGGGGGTGATCTCCTGCATCGCTTCAGCCTACCCTCGCCTCGGCGCGCCGAGGCCGGATCTGACGGCGGGCAGGCGTGAGGGCGAGGTAACCCGAATACCTCGCCCTCACTTGAGGCGTCTAGCAACCGATCGACCAGGAAGCTTGCGGCTTCCGGGACCGGCTCACGGGTGACGCCCCCACTCGAAGGTAGCGGACCGCGGGCCCCTTCCGTGACGCGGACCGCCGTGTCGCGGCCCGGAAGGCGAACGTGGCGACCCCCGTTCGGGGGTGGGCAGTGACGACCGGAGGGGTCAGTGGGCGCTGTCGGGGTCGCGCGGAAGGTGGATCTCGCCCGGGTCGACGTCCACGTCGCCGACGTCGTCCGGCCCACCCGTGCCGGGGGCGACGTTGATCATGCCCGAGGCGATGTCGGGGTCACGGACGACCGGCTGCCCGTCGTCCTGCTTGGCTTCCGTCTCGGCTTCGCTCGAGGGGCTGTAGGTGCGGTCCTTGGTCGTCTGCTCTTCGTCGTTCAGGCCGGATTCGTTCGGAGTACTCATGCTCCGCACGCTACCGGCCACCGCGGTCCGCACCCGGCCCCTTGCAGGATCGCGAGGAACGTGCAGACCTCCGCGGGCCCTGGGATGGTTCCCGCTGCCCGCGATCAGTGCAAGCGGCGGAGCGACGCCGCGGCGACGACCGGCCGGGCTGCCTCGACGTACGCGGACAGCGTCTCGCGGAGCGCAGCGGCGTTGTCGTCGGTCAGATCGATCTCGTAGTTCTCGCCGTCGATGCCGAAGCGGACGGTCTCCCCCAACCCGCGCGGGATGTCGGAACCGTCGAGGTCGTCGATGAGCGTCGTGATCGTGCGGGTGGCCATGCGTCCATCCTCCCACCTCCCGCGATGGGATCGTCGTACCCCCGGTGGGGTTCGAACCCACACTGCGGCGATTTTAAGTCGCCTGCCTCTGCCAGTTGGGCTACGGGGGCGTGCCTCTCATCGTATCGAGGCGTGAGACGCCGAGAGGCGCATGTCCCGGCCGACCGGTGACATGCGCCTCTCGATGCGTGGAGCGGAACGCCCCAGCTGCACTACTTGCTCGCGCTGACGTCCTCTGCGGGCGTCGCGTAGGCCTGTGCGTCGTCGGCACCGGTCGGACCACCTGCGGCAGCGGCGGGAGCCTCGGCAGCGGGTGCTGCGGCCTCGGCCGGAGCGGCCTTGGGCTTGCGCTTGACGGGAGCCTTCCGAGCGGGCTTCTCGGCGGCTGCCGGCGCCGCCGGGGCAGCGGCTGGAGCCGCGGCGTCCGCCGGGGGCTTCGGGCGCGACGCGAACGTCTCGAACGCCTCGCGAGGCGTCTGGACGGCCTGCAGCGAGACGATGTCGCGTCCGAGCCAGAAGTTGTTCCACCAGCCACCGAAGACGCGGAACTTGCGCTCGAAGCTCGGCATGGCCAGACCGTGGTAGCCACGGTGCGCGAACCAGGCCGGGAGGCCCTTGATCGCCAGGTTGCCCGACTGGAACACACCGACGCCGATGCCGAGACCGGCGACCGCACCCATGTTCTTGTGGAAGTAGTTCTTCGGCTCCTCGCCACGGAGGACCGCGGTGATGTTCTTCGCGAGGAGCTTGCCCTGACGCACGGCGTGCTGCGCGTTCGGCACGCAGAACCCGCCGACACCGCCGCCGCTGAGGTCGGGGACCGCGGAGACGTCGCCGGCCGCCCAGGCACCCTCGACGATGTCGTCGTCGGTGCCGACGCGGAGGTCGGCGCGGGTCTTGATGCGGCCACGCTCCTCGACGGGGAGGTCGCCACCGCGGACGACACCCGGGTTCGCCATGACACCGGCGGTCCAGACGATGAGGTCGGATTCGAACGACTCACCCGTGGAGAGCTCGATCTTGCCGTCGACCGCGGACTGCAGCTGCGTGTCGAGGTGGACGAGCGCGCCGCGCTCAGCCAGGTTCTTGAGGACCCAGTGGCTCGTCTCGATCTTGACCTCGGGCATGATGCGCCCCATGGCCTCGATGAGGTGGAAGTGCGTGTCCTCGAAGGAGAGCTGCGGGTAGAACTTCAACAGCGAGCTGGCGAAGGAACGCAGCTCGGCGAAGACCTCGATACCGGCGAACCCGCCACCGACGACGGTGAACGTGAGCAGGCGGTCGCGCTCGGGACCGGCCGGCAGGTTGGCCGCCTTGTCGAAGTTGGAGAGCACGCGGTCGCGGATCGCGACGGCCTCCTCGATCGTCTTCAGACCGATCGCGGTGTCGGCGACGCCCGGGATGGGGAAGGTACGCGAGACGGCGCCGGCGGTGACGACGATGATGTCGTAGTCGACCTCCCACGGCTCGCCGATCTCGGGCGTGATCGTCGCCTTCTTCTCGGCGTGGTTGATGCCCGTGACCTTGGCGGTGATCACGTTGGTGGACTTCAGGTGACGACGCGGCGAGACGACCGCGTGACGCGGCTCGATGGAACCGGCGGCGACCTCGGGGAGGAACGGCTGGTAGGTCATGTACGGCAGCGGGTCGACCATGGTGACTTCGGCTTCGCCACGGCGAAGCTGCTTCTCGAGCTTCCAGGCGGTGTAGAACCCGGCGTAACCACCACCGACGATCAGAATTTTGGGCACGGCGAACGATCTCCTACGTCAAGACGATTGGTTCAGATCAATGTCTGAGAATATCGGAACAGAGTACTACTTCCGCAGTACCCGCTTGAAATGCCTGGTAGCGCCTATGACACCGAGCGCCACCAGGCTACCAGTTCCGAGCAGGAGCGCCAGCGGCAATGACCCGTAGAGCAGGGTGCTGGGCGTCGGTAGGAAGGGGTTCGCGCGGACCTCGACGGCCTCGCCCTCGGGGATCGCCGGTGGCTGCGGTTCCGGCGTCGGCCGGTAGAACCCGTCGGCCGGATCGGTGTCCTGCGGGGCGCGCCGGTAGAGCGTGATCCAGTCGGACAGCTGCTCCTCCGGAGACGTCGACGCCGGCCCGACGGTCGCGCTGACCGCCCGCTCGGCGTCGATGAGACCGGCACCGTAGATCGGACTCTGGGCGGAATCGCCCACCTGCTTCGCCGTGGCGGTCACCCGCTCGATGGTGTCGGCGGCGCTGAGGTCCGGCCACGCCGAGCGCACGAGCGCGACCAGCCCGGAGACGATCGGCGCCGCGCCACTCGTGCCCTGCCATTGCACGGAGGAACCGGCCGGCGTCACCCCGACGAGCTGCTCGCTCGGCGCCGCGACCGCGATCGTGATGCCCTGGCTCGAGGCGTCGAAACTCGCCGAACCCGTCCGGTCCACGCCGGCGACGGTCAGCACCCCGGGAATCGTGGCGGGGGCTCCGACCTCGACCGTCCCGCTCCCCCGGTTGCCCGCCGCGGCGACGACGACCACGTCGTGCGAGAAGGCGTACAGGAACGCGTCGTCCCAGCTCGTCGGCCAGTCGAGACTGTTGCGGGTGAGGGACATGTTGATGACGTCCGCACCGTTGTCGACGGCCCACCGGACGGCGGTGGCGATCTGCTCGTCCCAGGGCACGACCGTGGACCCCTCCGAGCCGAACCCGACGGAGACGGAGAGCAACCGGGCCTCCGGAGCGACACCGATGACGCCTGCGCCACCCGTCCGGCCGCGGCCCGCGATCATCGACGCGACGAGCGTCCCGTGCTCGCTCCCCTCGGACCCGACCGGGGTCCGTCCGTCGGCGCTGCCGAGACCGGAGACGTCGACGCCGCCCGCCACCGCACCGTTCAACTCCGTGGGACCGTCGGCGATCCCCGTGTCGATGACCGCGACGGTGACCCCGGCACCCTTCGTCGTCTCCCACGCCGTGGTGAACCCGTAGTCGCCGAGCCAGTACTGCATGTCGCGGACGGTGTCCGCTGAGGCTGGGAGTGCCGGCGTGACGACCAGGAGGACTGCCACCAGCGCACCCAGCGCGGGGCGCAGACCACGGAGACCACGCGGACCGCGTCCGTGTCGTTCCCCGACGCTCCCCCGCGTGCGACGTCCGTCGCGTGCGGGGGCTATCCCAGACCCGCCTGGCCGTCCGCGCATGCGCAGACCTCCGGGCTCCACGTCGCGCGCTCGAGCGCGAGGTCGCCGATGGGGTTGACGCCCGGACCGGCCGCGAGGGCGTGGCCGACGAGCGCGTGGAGGCACTTGACCCGGACCGGCATGCCGCCGGCGGAGATGCCATCGATCTCGGCGACCTCGGCGATGGAGGTGCGGTCGGCGAGGTAGGCGGCGTGCGCGCTCGCATACCCGCTCCGCAGCTCCTCGTCCTCGACGAGCAGCTCGGTGTACTCGTTCATGACCTGCGTCGCCTCGAGCGAGGACACCGCGGCGGTGGCCGCAGGGTGCGTCAGGTAGTAGAAGGTGGGAAACGGCGTGCCGTCGGCGAGACGCGGTGCGGTGGAGACCACGGTCGGGGCACCGCACACGCAGCGCGCGGAGATGCCGACGACGTCCCGTGCCGGACGGCCGAGTTGCGCCGACACGATCTCGACGTCGCGCTCGGAGACGGGGCCGAAGGGAGGGGTGCTCATGGTTCCATTATCGCCGGGATCACCGACGTCGCTCGACGTCAGTTTCCGGCGGGCGGCGCGGCCGGCGTCGTCTGCGCGGGGGCCGGCGTCTGCGATGGGTCGGTGGCGTCGGTCGCGGTCGGTGCCGGCGAGTACCCCGTGGCGACGAGCGAGGCCAACAGCCCGTCGAGCCAGTCCGACTTCGCATCGACGAGGGTGTCGCTCACCGGGGTCTCGGCGGTGGGCAACGACGCCGGATCGACATCGTTGATGATGATGTAGCTGACCTCGCCGGGCAGCGCGTAGAACAGGCGGTCGCGCGCCTGCGTCATGACGTAGCTCTGGTCGTTCCACCGTTCGCGCTCCGCCTGCTGGGCGTCGACCTTGGCCTGGGTGTCGGCCACCGAGGCCTGCAGGACCGCGATCTGCTGCCGCTGCTCGAGGAAGGTCTTGAGGTTCGGTGCGAGGACGACGACACCGAGGACGAGGATGCCGAGGAGGAGCACGCTGAACCCCGAGAGGCGCAGACTCCGCAGCCAGCCACCGGCCTCGGACGCTCCCGCCGGAGCCGTCCTGGTCGATCCGGTGCGCGTCCGGGGGCCCGCGGAGCCTGCAGCCGCCGATCGAGCGGCCGACGAGCGCGCGGGCTTCGCGGCCGGCCGCGAAGCCTTGCCCGCGGATCGCGCGGGCTTCGCCGTGGCCCCCGCTGCACGCTTGGACGGCGCGGCGCCCCGCGGCGTGGTCTCCTTCTCGGGCGACGGCCGCCGAGACGCCGAGGACCGCGGCTTCGTGCTACCGGCGGATGGCGTCCCGCCCGTCGGTGGCGTGCCCTTGGGCTCGCCCCCGGCCGGCATTGATGGCTTCTTCACAGGCGCCTCCCGCACACGACGAAGGCTCTCAGGGGTGCCGATCGGCACCCCTGAGAGCCTTCAGGTGACGATGCTTAGGCGGTGAACCGGGGGAAGGCGCTGCGGCCGGCGTAGACGGCTGCCTGGCCCAGCTCCTCTTCGATCCTCAGCAACTGATTGTACTTCGCGACCCGCTCGCTGCGTGCAGGCGCACCGGTCTTGATCTGGCCCGCGTTCGTGGCGACGGCGAGGTCGGCGATCGTGGTGTCCTCGGTCTCACCGGAGCGGTGCGAGAGGATCGTGGTGTAGCCGGAACGCTGTGCGAGCGAGACCGCGTCGAGCGTCTCGGTGAGCGTACCGATCTGGTTGACCTTGACGAGCAGCGAGTTCGCCGCACCCTTGGCGATGCCGTCGGCGAGACGCTTCGGGTTCGTTACGAACAGGTCGTCTCCGACGATCTGGACCTTGGAACCGAGCTCCGGCGTGAGGTGGGCGTAACCGGCCCAGTCGTCCTCGGCCAGCGGGTCCTCGATCGTGATGAGCGGGTAGTTCGCGACGAGGTCGGCGTAGTACGCGGTCATCTCGGTGCTGTTGAGCGCCTTGCCCTCGAACTGGTAGGCGCCCTCCTTGTAGAACTCGCTGGAGGCGACGTCGAGGCCGAGCGCGATGTCGGTGCCGACCGTGAAGCCGGCCTGCTCGATGGCCTCGACGATGAAGTCGAGGGCTGCACGGTTGTGCTCGAAGTCGGGGGCGAAGCCACCCTCGTCGCCGAGGCCGGTGGCGAAGCCCTTCGACTTCAGCAGGCCCTTCAGCGTGTGGTACGTCTCGGTGCCCCAGCGGAGCGCCTCGCGGAAGCTCGGAGCGCCGATCGGCAGGATCATGAACTCCTGGATGTCGACGCCGGTGTCGGCGTGCGAGCCACCGTTGATGATGTTCATCATCGGGACGGGCAGGACGTGGGCGTTGGCGCCGCCGACGTACCGGTAGAGCGAGAGGTCCGCGGAGTCGGCAGCGGCACGGGCGACCGCGAGGCTGGCGCCGAGGATGGCGTTCGCGCCGAGGCGGCTCTTGTTCTCGGTGCCGTCGAGCTCGATCATGGTGTGGTCGACGAGACGCTGGTCGTCCGCCTCGATGCCCTCGAGGGCCGGGCCGATCTCGTCGAGGACGGCGTCGACCGCCTTCTCGACACCCTTGCCGAGGTACCGTGCGGCATCGCCGTCACGCAGCTCGTACGCTTCGAACGCACCGGTCGATGCGCCGGACGGGACTGCTGCACGACTGACCGTGCCGTCCTCCAGGAGCACCTCGACCTCGACGGTCGGGTTGCCTCGGGAGTCGAGAATTTCGCGAGCGCCTACTGCCTCGATGAGTGCCACTGATGTTCTCCTTGTGGGGATTGGGACGTGGGACGGGTACGACGGCCGCCCGCGCTCAGTCTAGTGACATCGGCTGAGCGGGCGCAGGGCCCCGGTCCGCCGACGGGTGACGAGCCTCAGCGGTCGAGCCGGAAGCTCGAGACGATGCCGTGGTGGTCGCTCCCCTGTGCGTCGCCGACGGCGTTGTGGGTCGCGACCATGCCGCGCACGAACACGTGGTCGAGTCGCATGAGCGGGGCTCCCGCCGGCCAGGTGAGGCCGAACCCGCCCTCGCTCTGATTCGGTTCCGAGACCTCGCTCTGCAACGCGGCGAGCGCGCGGTCGGAGGCGGAGGCGTTGAAGTCGCCCATGACGACGACGCGGTCCCTGGTGTTCGCCGCGACGGCCTCGGCCAGCTCCTCGAGCATCACGTCGCGCTCGGCGTGCGCGCCGGGGCGGGCGGAGTCGGCGTGGATGACGTAGACGCTCACCGCACCCGACGGCGTCTCCACGACGGCGTTGATCGCCCGATACCAGTCGAGGCCCAGCTTCAGGCCGACCGAGTCCTCGATCGGGTACCGGCTCCAGAGGCCGACGGTCCCGGTGAGGACGGAGTACGGGTAGTCGGCGTCGAGGGTCGCCGCGAGGGGTTCTCGGTCCTGGTCCTCGATCTCCTGCAGCGCGATGAGGTCGGCCCCGCTCGCCGCGAGCGAGCCCGCGATGACCGCCGGGTCGCCCGCCGGGCCGAGGTTCTGGCTGGCGACGGACAGCGAAGCCGCTGCCGGGACACCCTGCCGCGCGTCGCCCAGCGGGACGACGCCCGGCCCGAACAGGAAGGCCCAGACGAGCATCGGGGCGAGCAGGCCGATGACGGCACCCGGCGTCCGCGCCACGAGCAGCAGGAGGGCGAGGACGGGGAGCACGACCCAGGTCCACGGCAGTGCGTTGTCCCACACGAGTCCCAGGCCGAGGACGTCCGGCACGAGCGCATGCGCGGCCGTGAGGAGCGCGAGCGGGACACCCACGAGCAACGCGATCGTGGTCGCCTTGCGACGGACACGACCGACGCCGCGTCGAACGGGGACGGCCGTCTCCGGCGCGCGGCGGGAGCGCGTCTGAGAGGCCGTGGCGGTCATCGGAACCAGTTCTCCGGTCGAGGGGGTCATGAGCGGGCGTCCACCTCGCGGTGCGGTTCCGTCGGAATGCTCCATCCTCCCCCGAGGAGCTGGGCAGGCGCTCGGAAGCGCGCCGTGCGTCGCGGACCTCGTCGTGCCGAGGCTCAGTCGAGCGGCTTGAACTCGAGCGATTCGCGCGTCGACTCCGCCGTCACGAAGGCGAAGGAACCGAAGCCGGCCGTCGTCACGCGGTCGAGGAGCGCGCGGAGGTTCTTCACGCGTGCCTCGAGTCGGACGCGCCGACCCTCGGCGACGAGTCCCGCCTTGAGCGCGACGAGCGTGGACGCGGAGACGTCGCGGTCGTGCACGAGGACGACCGATTCGCCGGCGGCGTCGCTCGGGAGCTCGACGAGGTCCACGATGCGCTCGAACCCGATCGAGAATCCGGCGGCTGGCACGTCCTGACCGAGGAAGCGACCGATCATCCCGTCATAGCGACCGCCACCGCCGAGCGAGTATCCGAGATCCGGGTGGGCGATCTCGAAGATCGCACCCGTGTAGTAGCCCATCCCCCGCACGAGGAACGGGTCGAAGACGAGGGGGTTCGCGAACGGGTCGGCCGGCTGGCCCTGGAGCGGGCTCGCCGCGGCGACGGCCTTGCCGAGCGCGTCGAGCTCCGCCACCACGGTGTCGTCCGCGCCGGCCGGCAGGGCCTTCCGGATCGCGCGTTCGCCGAAGGTGTTGGACTCCATCGTCTGCGGCCGGGAGAAGAAGGCTTCGAGAGCATCGACGGCGGTGGCATCGACCCCGCGTTCGCGGAGTTCGGCGACCACGCCCGCCTCGCCGATCTTGTCGAGTTTGTCGATCGTGATGAGCACCTGCGCGTGCGTGTCGGCGGGGAACCCCAGGGAGTCGAGCATGCCGATCAGCAGGCGGCGGTCGTTGATGCGCACCGTGGACCCGGTGATCCCGAGTTCGACCAGGGTCGCGAGCGTCGCCGTGATGAGTTCAGCTTCGGCGAGGTTCGAGGCCTCACCGATGATGTCGATGTCGCACTGCACGAACTGGCGGTACCGGCCCTGCTGCGGGCGCTCGCCGCGCCAGACCGGTGCGATCTGGATGGAGCGGAACACCGGCGGCAGCTCCGCCCGGTGGGAGGCGTAGAACCGCGCGAGCGGCACCGTGAGGTCGAACCGCAGCCCGAGGTCGGTGAGCTCGGTCTGGTTCTCGGCCGCGGCCACGATGGCCTCCGGCGTGAGCTTGCGCCGGAGGATGTTGAACGCCATCTTCTCGTTGTCGCCACCGAGCCCGGAGTGCAGGCGGTCATACTCCTCGACCACCGGCGTCTCGATCTCGTCGAAGCCGTGCGCCGTGAACACCCGGCGGATGGTGCCCAACGCGTGCTCCCGACGGGCCTTGTCGGCGGGGAGGAAGTCACGCATGCCGCGCGGCGGGTTCACTGGAGCAGCCATGCCTCAATTCTGGCACGGCGCCGACGGTGTCCCGTGAGCGGGTGACCGGCGGTCAGCCGTCCCGGTCGGACGTCGTCGGTTCCGCACCCGGGCGCTCGGCGTCGAGCACCCGCGCGCTGAGCCGACGGACCGCCCCGCGGAGCGCCCGCTCGGCGTCGAGCCCGTCCGCCTTCGCTGCGGCGACCACGGCGAGGAGGTGGTCACCGAGGGCGTCCTCGTCGGCGAACCGCTCCGCCTCGGGCTCCGGCCGCACGCCCAGCGGCGCGGCGCGGCCGAGCACCTTGTCGGCGAGGGCGAGCGAGGGCATCGCCTGCGGGATCCCCTCGAGGGCGCTCGCCCGCTGCGCCTTCTCGGTCGCCTTCGCCGCGTTCCAGACCCGCAGGACGTCCTCCGGGGTCGGTGCCTGCTCGTCGCCGAAGACGTGCGGGTGCCGGTGGACCATCTTGCGGGTGACCGCGTCGGCGACGTCGTCGAAGTCGAACGGCGCGTCCGGATCCCTCGACGCGATCTCCGCGTGGAAGACGACCTGCCACAGCACGTCGCCGAGTTCTTCGACGAGATCCTCGCGCGACCCCGCCTCGACCGCCTCCACGAGTTCGTAGCTCTCCTCGATCAGATACGGGACGAGCATCCGATGATCGATGCCCTGCGTCCACACGCAGCGGTCGCGGATCTGGCGCATCGCCTCGACGAGGCGCGCACCGGAGGTGTCGCCGACGGGCTCGGTGCTCATCGGCTCGGTCCACCGCGACGCTCGCCGCTCGCCCGACCGGTCCGGGAGAGCAGCCGCGCGATGCGGTCCCTGGCCTCGGTGAAGGGCGGGTAGACGAGCGACAGGGTGTCGGGCGTGAGCGGCTTCGAGAACACGGCCTTGGCGTGGCTGAACGTGTCGAAGGAGTGGCGGCCGTGGTACGCGCCCATCCCACTCCCTCCGACACCGCCGAACGGCAGCCCGGGGACCATCAGGTGGGCGGCCGGGGTGCCGAAGGCGAGGGCTCCGGAGGAGGTGTCCCTGCTGAACCGACGGCGGGTGGCCGCGTCGTCGCTGAAGACGTAGAGCGCGAGCGGCTTCTCCCCCGCCCGGATGTGGGCGATGGCCTGTTCGAGCCCGGACACGTGGAGGATCGGCAGGATCGGCCCGAAGATCTCCTCCTGCATGATCGGGGCGGACGCCTCGACACCGTTCACGACCGTCGGGGCGATGTACCGCTGTGACGCGTCCACGGCACCGCCGATGACCGGTTCCAGACCGTCGAGGAGGCCACTGACCCGTCCGAAATGTCGGTCGGAGATGATGCGACCGTAGTCGGCGTTGCCGGCCGGGTCGGCGCCGTAGAGGTTCGCGACCGCATCGCGGAGGTACGGGACCAGTCGGTCGGCCACGGACTTCGTGGCCAGCAGGTAGTCGGGGGCGACGCAGGTCTGGCCGGCGTTCATGAGTTTGCCCCACATGATCCGTCGGGCGGCGTCCGCGAGGTCGACCGTGTCGTCGATGTAGACCGGCGACTTCCCGCCGAGTTCGAGGGTGATCGGCGTCAGGTGCTCCGCCGCCGCCCGGGCGACGACCCGCCCGACGGGGGCTCCTCCCGTGTAGAAGAGGTGGTCGAACCGTTCGGCGAGAAGGGCGGCGGCGACCTCCGCGTCGCCCTCGACCACGGCGACCGCGCGGTCGTCGAGGTACTCGGGGAGCAGCCGGGCGAGCGCCGCGCTCGTCGCCGGGGCGAGCTCGCTGGGCTTCAGGACGACGGCGTTCCCCGCGGCGAGCGCTCCGATCATCGGCCCGAGACATAGTTGGACCGGGTAGTTCCATGGCCCGATCACGAGCACCACGCCGACCGGCTCCGCGACGACCGACGCGGAAGCCGGCGCGAGGGTCAGCGGTACGGCCACCCGCCGCGGCCTGACCCAGCGCTTCAGGTGCTTCAGGGTGTGGTCGAGCTCACTGATGAGCAGACCGATCTCGGTGATCTGCGCCTCCGTGCCGCTCTTACCCAGATCTGTCGCGAGCGCCCGCTCCAACTCATCCCCGCGTTCGAGCAGCAGCTGCTTCAGGGCACGGAGCTGCCGGAGGCGCCAGGCGAGGGGCTTCGTCGCCCCGCGGTCGAAGGTCTGTCGGAGCCGGGCCACGGTGTCGGCGACGACCGTCTCCGGGTCCTGGATCGTCCGGGTAGTGGTCGCCATGGGTTCCTCCGACTCGACGGGATCGTGCGCCCCAGCATACGTCCGCCGACCGATCATCCGCGGGGTGGGACGGCCGGCTCACCGACGCCCGCTACGGCGAGGAATCGCCCGACCCCGGCCGCGATCTCGGGCGATTTCGTGTGGTGCAGGTAGTGGTCGGCGTCGAGCGGGACGACCTCGCCGTGGATGACGCTCGCCGCCTGGTCCTCGTGCAGCGGGAGCCAGCCCTCCACCGTCGGGTTGTGGCGTTGCACGAAGAGCAGCACCGGCAGGTCGCTCGGGAAGGTCTTCCCTTTCGCCGCGCGGAAGTTCGCCGCGATGCGGGACATCTCGTCCGACGAGGTGGCGCTCGAAGTGTTCCGCTGCGAGATCATCCCGAGCTGCTCCCGGGTGTGCTGCTCGTAGGGCGGATCCGGATACGGGTCTCCCGACAGCGCCGTGACGAGACGGGTGATGCCGAGCGCCTTGGCCGCGCGCAGGGCGTCGACCGGCAGGGAGACGTCCATCCCGGGCTGGTCGGGGACGCTGCTGTCGATGCCGACGAACGCCGTCACCTCGTCTCGGAACCGCTCGACGTAGTCCAGCGCGTAGATCCCCGCGATGGAGTGCCCCATCAGCACGTACCGGTCGATGCCGAGCGCGGACACGGCCTCGTGGATCTCGGAGACGATGTTCGCGGTCGTGCGGGGCACGTCGGTCTGGTCGCTGAGCCCGTACCCGAGCGGCTCGACGACGACCACCCGGTACGTCGCGGCCAGCTCGTCGGTGAGCGGCGAGAAGTCGAGCACGGGCGAACCGGTACCGAAGCCCGGCAGGAGGACGATCGTCTGGTCGCCCTCCCCCGCCACCTGGACGTTCATGCGTCTGCCGTCGACCTCGACCCGCTGCCCGTAGTCCTCGATGCGCGTGGCCTCGGAAGCCGATGCGGCGGTGTTGACGATGGTTGTGGTGAGGAGCCCGGCGAGCACGAGCGCGACGAGCGCCACGACCCCGGTGAGGACGATGCGGAGGAACTTCTTCATCCCTCCACGCTAGGAATGAACGATACCTGTCGGATCAGCCGCGGGTGCCGACCTCCTCGTCCCGCGGTCCCATCAGGACCGCGGCGTCTCCCCCGCAGGTGCCTCAGGCAACGGGTAGATCGCGTTCAGGAACTGCTGCACCCACGCGATGAGATCCGTGTCTGCCAAGGCTTCGTCGCCGACCCGCGGCAACGGCACGATGACCGTGTTCGTCTGAGCGAGGTATTTGGCACCGGGGTACATGCGCCGCAACCGGGTCTGGATCGAATCCGGCAGATCCGCGGGCGTGACCCGGAGGTTCGGCCCCACGGCGATGAGGTCGCTGAGCCCGGACCGCTGCGCCCGCTGCCGCAGCCGCGAGACCGCCACGAGCGTGCTCACCTGCGCCGGCGGTTCCCCGTAGCGGTCGGTGAGCTCGTCGATGACGAGGTCGATCTGGCCGTCCTTCGCGGCGGGACCGGAGGCGGCGGACAGCTTCTGGTAGGCCTCGAGCCGCAGGCGCTCGCTGTCGACGTACTCCTCGGGGATGTGTGCGTCGACCGGCAGTTCCAGCCGGAGTTCCGTCTGGCCCTCGGCGACGTCGCCGCGGAAGGTCGACACGGCCTCGCCGATCATGCGGAGGTAGAGGTCGAACCCGACACCGGCGATGTGTCCCGCCTGCTCGCCACCGAGCATGTTGCCGGCCCCGCGGATCTCCAGGTCCTTGAGCGCGACCTGCATGCCGCTGCCGAGCTCGTTGTTGGCCGCGATCGTCGACAGGCGGTCGTGGGCGGTCTCGGAGAGGGGCTTGTGCTCGTCGTAGAGGAAGTACGCGTACGCTCGCTCGCGACCGCGCCCCACCCGCCCGCGGAGCTGGTGCAGCTGGCTCAGGCCGTACTTGTCGGCACGGTCGATGATGATCGTGTTCGCATTCGAGATGTCGAGGCCGGTCTCGATGATCGTCGTGCAGACGAGGACGTCGAAGCGGCGCTCCCAGAAGTCGACGACGACCTGTTCGAGTGCGGCCTCGCCCAGCTGGCCGTGCGCGATCGCGATCCGAGCCTCAGGAACCAGTTCGGCGAGGTCGGCCGCGACCCGGCTGATCGACGAGACGCGGTTGTGGACGAAGAAGATCTGCCCCTCACGGAGGAGCTCGCGCCGGATCGCCGCCGAGACCTGCTTGCCGTTGTACGGGCCGACGAACGACAGGATCGGGTGCCGATCCTCCGGCGGCGTCGCGAGGGTCGACATCTCCCGGATGCCGGTGACCGCCATCTCGAGCGTGCGCGGGATCGGCGTCGCGCTCATCGCCAGGATGTCGACGTTCGTCTTCAGCTTCTTGAGGGCGTCCTTGTGCTCGACGCCGAACCGCTGCTCCTCGTCGATGATCACGAGACCGAGGTCCTTGAAGTGCACCTTGTCGGTCAGCAGGCGGTGGGTCCCGATGATGACGTCGACCGTGCCGTCCGCCAGTCCGGCGAGCGCCTCCTTCGCCTCCTTGTCGCTCTGGAAGCGGCTGAGCGGCCGGAGGTGCACCGGGAATCCGGCGAAGCGCTCCTGGAAGGTCTCGAAGTGCTGCTTGACGAGCAAGGTCGTCGGCACGAGCATCGCGACCTGCTTGCCGTCCTGGACCGCCTTGAACGCCGCCCGGACGGCGACCTCCGTCTTCCCGAACCCGACGTCGCCGGACAGGAGGCGGTCCATGGGGATCTCGCGCTCCATGTCAGCCTTGACCTCGTCGATGGTCTGCAACTGGTCGGGCGTCTCCGCGAACGGGAACGCCTCCTCGAGTTCGCGCTGCCACGGGGTGTCGGGCCCGAAGGCGTGTCCCTTCGACGCCATGCGGGCCGAGTACAGCTTGACGAGCTCGACCGCGATGTCGCGGACGGCCTTGCGCGCCTTGCTCTTGGCCTGCGACCAGTCGCTACCGCCCATCTTGCTGAGCTGCGGTGCCTCGCCACCGACGTAGCGGGTGAGGAGGTCGAGCTGGTCGGTGGGGACGAGCAGTTTGTCGCCCGGGTATCCGCGCTTGGACGGCGCGTACTCGAGCACCAGGTACTCACGGGTGCTCTTCACGGGGTTGCGGCCACCGCTCGAGACCTCCCGTTGGGTCATCTCGACGAACTTGCCGATGCCGTGGGTCTGGTGCACGACGAAGTCGCCGGAGCGCAGCTGCATCGGGTCGACGACGTTCTTCCGGCGGGTGGCGAGCTTCTTGACGAGTCGAGAGTCGTAGCCGGCGGTCCGCCCGTAGAACTCGGTCTCGCCGAGCAGCATGAGCTTCGACGGCGCGAGCTCGAAGCCGCCCTCGACGTCGGCCTGCAGGAGGTAGGCGACGCCGGGTTCCGGGTCCGCGGGCAGCTCGTCGACCATGCGCGCGGCGATCTCGTGCTCGGCGAGGACGTCGGCGGCGCGCTCGACGAGACCGACCCCACGGGCGGCGACGATGACCGTCCAGCCCTCACGGACGCGGGCGGCGACGTGCTCGATGGCGCCCTCGACGTTGCCGTGGAAACTCGGCACCGTGTCGCCCTCGACCGTGACGGTGAGGAGTTCGTCGAGTTCGAGGTGTTCGGGGAGGGTCTCGACGTCGGGCCCGGCACGGAAGCCGCTGAGGGTCCACCACGGGTGGTCGGGGGCAGGAGCCCCTGGCGCACTGAACGTGACGGAGTCCTTCAGCGCCCCCAGCGACATGAAGTCGCCGGACGCGAGGTCGATCGGCGCGTTCGCCCCGACGGTCGCCGCGCTCCAGGCTGCGGCGAGGAACTCGCGGTTCGTCTCGGCGAGGCTGATCGAGCGGGTGACGACGCGTTCGGGTGAGACGACGGCGACGGCCGCGCCGTCGGGCAGGTAGTGCGTCAGCGGCACGAGGCGGTCGACGAGCGCCGGGGTGAGCGACTCCATGCCCTCGACCGCGATGCCCTCCGCGATCTTCTCGAGGATGCCCGTCAGGCTCGGGAACTCGTGCTGCATCTCCGCGGCGCGCTGCCGGACGGCGGGGCTGAGGAGCAACTCGCGTGACGGCGGCAGGCGGATCGCGTCGACCGGTTCGGGCAGCGAGCGCTGGTCGGCCACCGAGAACGCCCGGATGCCGTCGACCTCGTCGCCGAAGAACTCGACCCGGTAGGGGTGGTCCGCGACGGGCGGGAAGACATCGAGGATGCCGCCGCGCAGCGCGAATTCGCCGCGTCGGGACACCATGTCGACGCGCGTGTACGCCAACTCGACGAGCCGCAGGGCGATGGCGGCCAGATCGTGTCCGCGGCCACCCTGGACGAGCTCGATCGGGGCGGTGTCGGTCAGGTTGTCCGCCACGGGCTGGAGGGCCGCCCTGACGGACGCCACGAGGAGGAACGGACGCTCGCCGGTCCAGGCGCCGAGCCGCCGGAGCGCCTCCAGTCGTCGCCCGACGATCTCCGCGCTCGGGCTGAGGCGCTCGTGCGGCAGGGTCTCCCAGGCGGGGAACTCCACGATCTCGGCTTCGGGCATGAGGTCGCTGAGCGCGGAGCGGAGTCGCTCCGAGTCGCGGCCGGTCGCCGTCACGACGAGGGCCGCCTGGGATGCCCCCTGGCGACCGCGTTCGTCCATGAGCGCCGCGAGGAGCGGGGCACGGAGGCCGTCGATCACGGAGAAATCCGCGCTCTTGCCCGCGTACGCGAGGGCGTCGTCGATCGTTGCGGCGCGCCGAAGCGCGTGAGTCAAACCCTGAAGCGTCACCGGGACAGCCTACGCCGAGCCACCGACACCGGTGACCGGACGGACGAGCGCTGCACCGCTGTCAATCGGCTGCGGACGACGCCTCATGCGCCGTCCCGGTCCGTCGGACGCGCCATGATTGAGCCATGACCAGCACGGAGCCCCGGCCCGACCAGTACGCAGCGGTGGAGCCGGTTCGCGGCTTCCCCCTCCCGCCCATCCGTCAGCCGATCCGCCGGATCGGTGCACGGACGTTCGACTTCTCGAAGCAGGTCGCGGTCATGGCGATCATCAACCGCACTCCCGACTCCTTCTTCGACCAGGGCGCGACGTTCTCGCTCGACCGCGCCGTCGAGGCGGCGGTGACGGCCGCGGAACAGGGCGCGGACTGGGTCGACATCGGCGGCGCGAAGTTCGCCCCCGGTCCGGAGATCCCGGCGGCCGAGGAACTGGACCGGGTCCTCCCGGTGGTCGAGGCCCTCGCCGCTCGGAGCGACGTCGTCATCTCCGTCGACACCTTCCGCCCCGAGGTCGCCGCCGCCTGCATTGCGGCCGGTGCCTCCGTCATCAACGACACGACGGGCATCCACGATCCCACACTCGCCGACGTGGTCGCCGCGAGCGAGGCGACCCTCGTCATCACGCACAGCCTGGCGAAGCCCAGGCAGCCCCACCCTCGACCGCACTACGACGACGTCGCGCGCGAGGTCGCCGCGTTCCTCGCGGACCGGGTGGAGCTCGCGATCGCCCACGGTGTCCCGGAGTCCCGGCTCATCGTCGACCCAGGTCACGACCTCAACAAGACCACCGTGCAGACACTCGAACTGACCCGTCACCTGGGTGAGATCGCCGCACTCGGCTTCCCGACGCTCGCCGCCGTGTCGAACAAAGACTTCATCGGCGAGTCCCTGGACCGCCCGAAGACCGAGCGCCTCGAAGGGTCGCTCGCCGCGGCGACCGCCTGCATCCTGCTGGGTGCCCGCATCGTGCGCATGCACGCCGTGCCGGAATCCATCGCCGCCGTGCGCATGGTCGAGGCGATCCTCGGCTTCCGCGCGCCGGTCGCGCCCGTCCACAACCTCTGACCCACACCCCCTCGAGGAGCCCGATGAGCATCCCCAGCATCACCAGTCTCGTCCCCGGCCGCGACGAGCCCTTGTCGATCGACGACCTCGTGGCCGCGTACTCCGTCGACGACCGTGCCGTCACGACGGTACGCGTCAACTTCGTGGCGAGCCTCGACGGCGGCGCCACCGTCGACGGCGTCTCGGGAGACCTCGGCGGGCCGGCCGACAAGGTCGTGTTCGACGTCCTGCGCCGACTGGCGGACGTCGTCCTGGTCGGAGCGGGCACGGTACGCGACGAGGGGTACGGGGCGATGCGCCTCGACGTCGACGCCGCGACCTGGCGGGACGAACACGACCTCCCGTTGCACCCCGTGTTCGCGATCGTCTCCGGTTCGCTCGACCTCGACCTCCGCTCGGACGTCTTCACCCTCGCTCCCGTCCGCCCGCTCGTCATCACGACGGATCGAGCCGACCCGGCGAAGCGTGCGGCGATCGAAGCGGTCGCCGACGTCGTCGTGTGCGGCGACGAGCACGTCGAACCGGCACGGGTGGTCGCAGCCCTCGCGGAACGCGGCCTGCGGCAGATCCTCTGCGAGGGCGGGCCGGCGCTGTTCGGCTCGTTCATCGACGCGGACGCCGTCGACGAGTTCTGCCTGACGATCAGTCCGACCCTCGTCGGCGGCCAGAGCTCGCGGATCTCGGCCGGGCCGTCGCCGGCGGCGCCGCGCGGGTTCCACCTGCAGCACCTCCTGCGTTCGGAGGACCTGCTGCTCTCCCGGTACGTGCGAGCCCGACCGACGTCCGCGCCGGAGTCGTCTACCCGGTGACCCGGCCCCGGGACACCACCGTGGCGCTGACGACCCCGCAGCTCGCGGGGGTCAGGCCCCGTGGAACCGGGTCTGGGCCGCCAGCAGCCCTTCGGACACGAGGAGTTCGACAGCGTCCGCCCCGTCCGAGACGAGCATCGGAAGCTGCTCCCGCTCCGTCCCCGCGAAGTCCTTGAGGACGAAGTCGGCTGCGTCCTGACGGCCGGGCGGGCGGCCGATGCCGACGCGCACCCGGGAGAACTCGGGAGTCTTCAGGGCCGCAGCGATGTCGCGGATGCCGTTGTGGCCGCCGTGACCACCGCCCTGCTTGAGCTTGATCGAATCGAACGGGATGTCGAGCTCGTCGTGGACCGCGATGACGTGATCGGGCTCCACCGAGAAGAACTGGGCGAGCGCAGCGGTCGGCCCGCCGGAGAGATTCATGTAGCTGTTGGGCTTCGCGAGGATGAGCTTCGGACCTCCGGGGACGAGTCGTCCCTCCGCCACGCGGGCGTTGCCCTTATGGCTCTTGAAGGTGCCGCCGATCCGCTTGGCGAGTTCGTCGAGGACCATCTGCCCGACGTTGTGCCGGTTGCGGGCGTACTGCTCGCCAGGGTTGCCGAGCCCGACGACGAGCCATGTGTCTGCAGCCATGCTGCCTTCCTGATCGAACGCCTCGGTACGCCCGGTGAGACCGGCCAGAAACCGAGCGAACCTGCCGCCTGCCATGCTCCGAGCGTATCGGAGCCGGCGGGCGACAGGTTCGTCTGCTGGGGTGGTGACTACTCTGCGGCCTCGGCTGCGGTCTCCTCGGCGGCGGCCTCAGCGGCCTCCGTCTCCTCGTCGGCCGGAGCGGACGGCACGGTGATCGCGACGATGAGGACGTCGGCCTCGGTGATGAGCGACGCGCCCTTCGGGAGCTCGAGGTCGCCGGCCAGGATCTGGGCGCCCTCTTCGAGGCCCTCGACGCTGACGGTGACGCGCTCGGGGATGTGGGTCGCCTCGACCTCGAGGCTGACCGTGGTGGCGTCCTGGTTGAGGATGGTGCCAGCTGCGGACTCGCCCTCGATGGTCACGGGGATGTCGACCTGGACCTTCTCGCCCTTCTTGACCACGATGAGGTCGAGGTGCTCGATGATCTGGCGCACGGGGTCCTTCTGGACGTCCTTCACCAGGGCGAGCTGGCCCTTGCCGTCGATGTCGAGCTCGAGGACCGCGTTCGACTTGCGGAGGATGAGCAGCATCTGGTGGCCGGGCAACGAGACGTGCACGGGCTCCGTGCCGTGGCCGTAGAGCACGGCGGGGATCTTGCCGAGGGCACGAAGCTTGCGGGCTGCGCCCTTGCCGAACGATTCGCGGAGTTCCGCGGCTACCTTCAGGTCTTCAGACATGATGTTCTCCTCACGGGCCTTGCACCCGGTTGGTCGTGCCGCGACGCTGCGCGGCGGAATGGATGAGTCAACTCGAACGCGTATCTGCGTGAGGAAAAGCCGGAAGCCAGACCACCGCGTCGATCACGGAAGCTGCCACGGGCCGCTTCCCTCGCCGAAGTTCAATGGGAGAGTCTACCGCACGGCCTGGAGGCCTGCGACCGCCTCGTCCACGATCTCGTCGACGGTGGCGTCGACGTCGACGATGAACCCCGGTTCGTCGGCGTCCAGCTCCTCGAGCAGGGCGAACTGGGAGTCGAGCAGCGACGGCGGCATGAAGTGCCCGCTCCGGCCCTCCATGCGGCGGCCGAGCACCTCGCGCGAGCCGTGCAGCAGCACGAACCGGACACCTGGCGCCTCCGCGAGGATCGCCTCGCGGTAGACGCGGCGGAGTGCCGAGCAGGCCATCACGAGTCCGGTGTCCTCGGCGTCGGCGAGCGCCTTGCCCACGAGGGCCAACCACGGCCACCGGTCCGGGTCCTCGAGCGGTGTCCCGGCTGCCATCTTGCGGACGTTCTCGAGCGGGTGCAGCGCGTCGGCGTCGACGAACGGCACACCGAGCCGGTCGGCGATCAGGACGCCCGTCGTGCTCTTCCCGGACCCGGACACGCCCATGACGACGACGAGCGGTGCATTCACACGGAACCCCCTGCGGTCTCCGGTCGGTGACCGGTGGCCGGCTCGTCCGACCAGGACAGCACGATACCCGACGGTCGTCTGAGCCCCCCGAGTGGCCACGGACCACACCGTCCTCCGGGGTCATTGAGAGGTGCGCGAACACCTCCCTTTGCTACGGTTGCAGCACGGGCCATGCCCGGATCGACGAGGGCGTCACTGCTGTCACACCGCCGCCGGATCGACTCCTGGGCACTCGGAACGCCTCCCGCATCACCCACTCTGAAGGAGAACCACATGGTGAACACTGCCGAAGCGCACGCCAACATCGGCGTCGTCGGTCTGGCCGTCATGGGCAGCAACCTCGCTCGCAACCTGGCGAGCCGCGAGGGCAACACGGTCGCCGTGTACAACCGCTCCCCCGAACGCACCGAGCTGCTCGTCTCCGAGCACCCCGAGGCCGGCTTCGTCGCGTCCAAGACCATCGAGGAGTTCGCCGCTTCGCTGTCGAAGCCGCGGACGGCGATCATCATGGTGCAGGCGGGCAAGGGCACCGACGCCGTCATCCAGCAGCTCACCGAGGTCTTCGAGCCGGGCGACATCATCGTCGACGGCGGCAACGCCCTCTTCACCGACACCATTCGTCGCGAGCACGCGGTGCGCGAGACGGGCATCAACTTCGTCGGCGCGGGCATCTCCGGTGGCGAGGAGGGCGCCCTGAAGGGTCCGTCGATCATGCCCGGCGGCTCCGCCGAGGCGTGGGAGACCCTGGGCCCGATCCTCAAGTCGATCGCCGCGGTCGCCGAGGGCGAGCCGTGCGTGACCCACGTCGGCACCGACGGCGCCGGTCACTTCGTGAAGATGATCCACAACGGCATCGAGTACGCCGACATGCAGCTCATCGCCGAGGCCTACGACCTCATCCGCCGCGGCACGGGCAAGTCGCCCGCCGAGATCGCGGAGATCTTCGCCGAGTGGAACCGCGGCACCCTCGAGAGCTACCTCATCGAGATCACCGCCGAGGTCCTCAAGCAGGTGGATGCGAAGACCGGGCAGCCGCTCATCGACGTCATCCTCGACCAGGCCGGTGCCAAGGGCACTGGTGCCTGGACCGTGCAGACGGCCCTCGACCTCGGCATCCCGGTGTCCGGTATCGCCGAGGCCGTGTTCGCCCGCTCGCTCTCGTCGAAGCCCGCTCAGCGCGCCGCGGCCCGCGAGCTCGCCGGCCCCTCCGAGGAGTGGACGGTCGCCGACCCCGACCAGTTCGTCGAGGATGTGCGCCAGGCGCTCTACGCCTCGAAGATCATCGCCTACTCGCAGGGCTTCGACGAGATCGTCGCCGGTGCCGATCAGTACGGCTGGGACATCAAGAAGGGCGAGATCGCGAAGATCTGGCGCGGTGGCTGCATCATCCGTGCGCAGTTCCTCAACCGCATCACGGAGGCCTACGAGGAGAACCCCGAGCTCGTCGCCCTCGTGACGGCACCGTACTTCAGCGACGCCGTCGCCGAGGCGCAGGACAGCTGGCGTCGCGTGGTCGTCGCGGCCGCCCAGGCCGGGATCCCCTCCCCCGCGTTCTCCTCGTCGCTGTCGTACTACGACGGCCTCCGCGCCGAGCGTCTGCCCGCAGCGCTCGTGCAGGGTCAGCGCGACTTCTTCGGCGCGCACACCTACAAGCGCGTCGACCTCGACGGCACCTTCCACACGCTGTGGTCTGGCGACCGTAGCGAGGTCGAGCAGGAGGGCTCGAGCCACTAGCTCGCAGCCATCGAACACCCGGAACGCCCGGTCCTCGTTGGACCGGGCGTTCTCCGTTGTTTCTGCCCTCCGGCGCTACGCGAAACGCCCGGTCCGTGACGGACCGGGCGTTTCGCCTTACTCAGGCGCTTCGACGTTACGCAGCGCCGTCGAACATGCTCGTCACGGAGCCGTCGTCGAACACCTCGTGGATCGCGCGGGCGATGAGCGGCGCGATCGAGAGGACGGTGAGCTTGTCGAAGCGCTTCGCTTCGTCGACCGGCAGGGTGTCGGTGACGACGACGGAGTCGATCGCCTCGCTCTGCAGGAGCTCGACCGCGGGGTCGGAGAACACGGCGTGCGTGGCGGCGACGACGACGCCGATCGCGCCGGCGTTCTTGAGCGCCTCGGCCGCCTTGACGATCGTGCGGCCGGTGTCGATGAGGTCGTCGACGAGGAGGCAGACACGCCCCTCGACCTGTCCGACGATCTCGTGGACGCTGACCTGGTTCGGCACCAGCGGGTCGCGGCGCTTGTGGATGATCGCGAGGGGCGCGCCGAGCTTGTCGCTCCAGATGTCGGCGACGCGGACCCGGCCCATGTCCGGTGAGACGACGGTCAGCGTCGACGGGTCGAGCTTCGCGCGGAAGTGCTCGAGGAGGACCGGCATCGCGAAGAGGTGGTCGACCGGGCCGTCGAAGAATCCCTGGATCTGCGCTGCGTGGAGGTCGACCGACATGATGCGGTCGGCACCGGCGGCCTTGAAGAGGTCGGCGACGAGGCGGGCCGAGATCGGCTCGCGGCCGCGGCCCTTCTTGTCCTGCCGGGCGTAGGGGTAGAACGGGGCGACGACGGTGATGCGCTTCGCGCTCGCCCGCTTCGCTGCATCGACCATGATGAGCTGCTCCATGAGCCACTCGTTGATCGGAGCAGTGTGGGACTGGATGACGAAGACGTCGGTCCCGCGGATGCTCTCGTCGTACCGTGCGTAGATCTCGCCGTTGGCGAAGGTCCTGGCATCGGTGGGCAGGAGCTCGGAATCGAGTTCTGCGGCGATCGCCTCGGCGAGTTCCGGGTGGGCTCGTCCGGAGACGAGGACCAGCTGCTTCTTGTTGTCCGCCGTGATGCCTGACACAGACCCTGCCTTCTGCCGGAATCCTCCGGCCTCACTCACGAGTCGACGTTACCAGCCGCAGCCGAGTCGCCCGACACGGGATCCACGGCCGGAGGCGCGGTCGCCGCGGCTGCAGCCGAAGCCGCCGCGGTCCCCGGGCGCTTCTGCTCGACCCAGCCCTCCACGTTCCGCTGCTGTGCGACCGTCAGGGCGAGCGCTCCGGCGGGGACGTCCTTGCGGATGACCGAACCGGCGCCCGAGTAGGCGCCGTCACCGACGCTGACCGGAGCGACGAGCGTGTTGTGCGCGCCGGTGCGGACATGGGACCCGATGGTCGTGCGGTGCTTGTGCACGCCGTCGTAGTTCGAGGTGATGGTGCCCGCGCCGACGTTCGACTCGACGCCGATCTCGGTGTCGCCGATGTAGCTGAGGTGCGGGACCTTGCTCCCCTCGCCGATCTGCGCGTTCTTCGTCTCAACGAAGGTGCCGATCTTGCCGCGCTCGCCGAGCACCGTGCCGGGGCGCAGGTAGGCGAAGGGCCCGACCTCGGCACCCGCGCCGATGACCGACAGGGTCGCGTCCGTCCGGCGCACCCGAGCACCCGCACCGACCTCGGTGTCGACGAGCGTCGTGTCCGGACCGATCGTGGCACCGGACTCGACGACCGTCGCTCCGAGGATCTGCGTGCCCGGCAGCAGGGTGACGTCGGCGTGCAGGCGCGCCTTGATGTCGATCCACGTCGTGGCCGGGTCCTGGACGGTCACGCCGGCGAGCTGCCAGGCGCGCACGAGGAGCGCGTTGAGTTTCGCCGCAGCGGCACTCAGCTGGGCGCGGTCGTTGATGCCCTCGACGAGCCAGGAGTCGCTCACAGGGAGTGCCGAGACCTCGGATCCCGCGCGGCGGAGCAGGCCGATGACGTCCGTCAAGTACTTCTCGCCCTGCGCGTTGTCCGTCGTGACCTCGGCCAGCGCGTCGCGGAGTTGGCCCACCCCGAAGAGGTAGACACCGGCGTTGATCTCGTTCACGGCGCGCTCGGCGTCGGTCGCGTCCTTCTGCTCGACGATGTAGTCGAGTGCCCCGGCCTCGGTGCGGATGATCCGCCCGTAACCCGTCGCGTCGTCCGGCACGGCCGACAGGATCGTCGCGGCGACGTCGTGGTTGCGGTGGCGTTCGATGAGCGTGGTGAGCGTCGCGGCGTTCAGCAACGGAACGTCGCCGTTCACGACGAGGACGTCGCCGTCGAAGTCGTCGGGGAGCGCGACGAGCGCCTGCTCGACCGCGCGGCCGGTGCCGGGGACCTCGTCCTGATCGACGATGGTCGCGCCGGGCAGTTCGGCCTCGATGGCCTCGACGAGCCGGTCGCGCTCATGGCGGACGACGGCGATGACGTGCGCGGCGTCGAGCGAGCGCGCCGTCGCGAGCACGTGCCCGACGATCGGGACGCCACCGAGCGGATGCAGGAGTTTCGGCGTCACCGACTTCATGCGGGTTCCCTGGCCAGCAGCCAGGATGATGATGGCCAGACGGTCGTCGGTCACGTGTGCTCCCCCTCGGTCCGGGCGCTCGCCCGGTCGGTGATCGGTCGCTCCGCCACCAGGATTCGAACCTGGACCGAACAGCTCCAAAGGCTGCCGTGCTGCCGTTACACTATGGCGGACCACCACCCGGAGGCCGGGCAGCGTGGTCAATTCTGCCAGACGGATCCTGTGCTGCCGACTCGGATCCGATGCGACATGAGCGTTGCCTCGATAATGGTGGGATGCCAGCTAGCACCGATGAGGTCGACCGCATCGTCGACGCGTGGAACCGCGAGCGCCCGGACCTCGACTTCTCGCCACTCCAGGTCCTCTCCCGCGTCGCCCGGCTGTCCCGTCACCTCGACCGCGCGCGTCGTGCGGCGTTCACCCGGTCGAACCTCGAGCCCTGGGAGTTCGACGTCCTCGCCGCCCTCCGGCGTGCCGGTTCCCCGTACCGGTTGAGCCCGAAGTCGCTCCTGCTGCAGACGCTCGTCTCGAGCGGGACGATGACGAACCGCATCGACCGGCTCGTCGAGCGCGGACTCGTCGAGCGGCAGGGCGACCCCAACGACGGCCGGGGCATCCTCGTCCAGATGACGAACGCCGGCCTCAACACCGTCGACGCCGCCATCACCCGCCTGGTCGACGCGGAGGCGGACCTCCTCGGCGGCCTCAGCGGAGCCGAGCAGACCCGGCTGACGGTGTTGCTGCGGAAGCTCAGCCTCGACTTCGACTAGCCCTTCGACAGGCTCAGGGACCGGCGGGGACCGCCCGTCGACAGGCTCAGGGACCGATCAGCGACGGAGGACCTTCCGTGCCAGCCAGTTGCCGAAGAACTGGATGAGCTGCACGAGCAGGATGATGATGATCACGGCGGCCCAGGTGACGACCGGCTCGAACTGCCGGAAGCCGTACTGGATCGCGAAGGCGCCGAGCCCACCACCGCCGATGAAGCCGGCGACCGCCGACATGTCGACGATGACGACGAACACGAAGGTGTAGCCGAGGATCAGCGGCCCGAGCGCCTCCGGGAGGACGATGCTCAGAAGCGTCCGGAGCCGGCTCGCGCCAGCGGCCCGTGAGGCCTCGATGACACCGGGCGACACCGTCAGGAGGTTCTGCTCGACGATCCGGCTGATGCCGAAGGTCGCGGCCAGGGAGATGATGAAGATGAACGCGTTCGCGCCGATCCCGGTGCCGATCACGAGCCGTGAGAGCGGCTGTGCGGCGGCCAGGAAGATGATGAACGGGATCGGACGGAAGATGTTGACGATCACGTTGAGCACGCCGTAGAGCACCGGGTGCGAGTAGAGGTTGCCGGGTCGGGTCACGTACAGACCGGTGCCGACGACGAGGCCGGCGATGCCTCCGAAGAGGAGACTGAAGGAGACGAGGTACAGCGTCTCGACGGTCGCGTCGCCGAGCTTCGGCAGGAGGTCGATCAGGGCGTCCATGTCAGCGCACCTCCGTCACGGTGGCCTGTGATCCGATGGCGGTCAACGCTCCGTCGATCGTGGCGTCGTCGCCGCGGAGGGCGAGCGTCAGGTGCCCGAACGCGCGCCCCTGGATGTCGTTGATGCCGCCGTAGACGAGCTCGAAGTCGACACCGGCCTGCGCGAGCGTGAGGAAGACGCCGGCCTGGGACGCGTCGCCGTCGCGGAAGGACAGGGTGACGATGCGTCCGACGTGGCGTTCCCGGAGCACGGCGAGTTCGGCCGGCGACGGAACGCCCTTGATGACCGTCGAGACGAAGCGCTTCGACGCCGCGTGCTGCGGGTCGGAGAAGACCTCGAAGACGTCACCCTGCTCGATGACCTTGCCGCGCTCCATGACGGCGACCTTGGTCGCGAGCGACTGGATCACCTCCATCTCGTGGGTGATCACGACGATCGTGACGCCGAGGTCGCGGTTCACCTGCTTGAGCAGGGCCAGCACCTCCTGCGTCGTCTCGGGGTCGAGCGCGCTCGTCGCCTCATCGGCGAGCAGGATCCGGGGCGAGGTAGCGAGCGCCCGGGCGATGCCCACACGCTGCTTCTGCCCACCGGAGAGTTGGTCGGGGTAGTTGTCCGCCTTGTCGGCGAGACCCACGAACTTCAGGAGCTCGTCCACCCGCGTGCGCACCTCGGAGCGTGAGCGTCCGGCGACCTCGAGCGGATAGGCGATGTTCTTGCGGACCGACTTCGAGTTGAAGAGGTTGAACTGCTGGAAGATCATCCCGATGCCGAGCCGAAGCTGCCGCAGCCCGCTCTCCGAGAGCGTCGTCACCTCGGTCCCGTCGACGACGATGCTGCCGGACGTCGCCGGCTCGAGCGCGTTGATGAGCCGCACGAGCGTGGACTTCCCGGCTCCCGAGTAGCCGATGATGCCGAAGACGTCACCGGCCTCGATGTCGAGGTCGACGCCGTCGATCGCTGCGATCGGTGGGGCGCCCTTCTGCGGAGACGGGTAGCGCTTCGCGACGTCTCGGAGGCTGACGAGTGGCATGCGGGTGTCCTCGGGGTGGGGGCGGTCAGCAGGCGGGGGAACGACGATGCGTTCCTGCGGGGGCGGGTGACAGCCTCCCACAGGAACGCATCGGACGGCGGATCAGCCCTTGGCCTTGATGTCCTTCTGGACGGTCTCCAGCGACTGCACGAGGTCCTTGACCGGCGTCTTCAGGGGCACGGCCGTGCCACCGGAGTTCTCCACGACGCCGTCGACGACGGACTTCGTGTCCTGGTAGATCTTCACGAGCTTCGCGTAGGTCTCGTTGTCGGCGTCAGCGGCCTTCGCGGCGAAGATGTTGACATACGGCAAGGCGTTCGGGTCGGACGGGTCGTCCTCGGCGATCGCGTCGGACGCCTTGAGGCCGGAGTCGTTGATGAAGTCGTTGTTGATGATCGCACCGGTGACGTCGGGCAGCGACGTCGGGGTGAGCGAGGCCTCGAGCGAGGTCACGGTGACCTTGGACTTGTCGGCGATGATGTCGTCGGGCGTCGAGAAGATGTTTCCGCCGTCCTTGAGCTCGAGGAGCCCTGCCGACTGCAGCACGAGGAGCGCACGAGCCTGGTTGCTCTCGTCGTTCGGGATGGCGATCGTGTCGCCCTTCTTGATGTCCTTCACGCTGTCGACCTTGGTCGAGTACAGACCGAGCGGGTAGATCGCGGTCGAACCGACGGGCGTCAGGTCTTCACCGGAGGCCTCGTTGTACTGGGCGAGGTAGACGATGTGCTGGAACTGGTTGAGGTCGATCTCGCCCTCGGTGAGCGCGGGGTTCGGCTGCGTGTACTCGCCGAAGTCGACGATGTCGACGAAGATGCCCTCCTTCTCGGCGGCCTCCTTGTAGGTCTCCCAGTAGGGGTCGCTCGCGCCGACGACGCCGATCTTGACGGGGTTCGCCTCGGTGCCCTTGTCCTCGGCCGCTGCGCCTGAACCGCCGGCGCATCCGGCGAGGAGCGCGATGGCGGGGATGATGGCCAGTCCGGCCAGAAGCTTCTTCGAGAAGGTCATTGCTGTGATTCCTCTTTCGGGTGGTGCGCGCCGGTGGACGCTGATTCGACGGTACGTCGGCCTACCAGGGATGACGAACCGGTGCGTAACACTTCGGAACAGAGCGACGGACGTCGTCCATCGCTGTCGACGACGGCGGTTACTCGACGAGCTCGGAGAGCTCCAGCCAGCGCACTTCGAGGTCGGCGATCTCGCCGTACATGGCCTGGACCTTGGCGCCGAGCGCGGTGATCCCGGCGAAGTCGTTCTGGTCGTGGACCGCGACCTTCTCGTGCGCCTGCTCGATCTGGCCGTTGAGCTTGTGCAGCTTGCGGTCGATCGCCTTGATCTCCTGCTGGGCGTTCCGCAGCTCAGCGCCACTCAGCTTCGGCGTCTTCTTCGTCGGACCGCCACCCGACGCTGTCGGGCGGTCGTGCTCCTGCGAGCGGCTGCCCGCGGTCCCGGCGTTGAGCTTCAAGTACTGGTCGATGCCGCCGGGGAGGTGACGGAAGTGACCGTCCATGATCGCGTACTGCTGGTCGGTCACGCGCTCGAGGAAGTACCGGTCGTGCGAGACGACGAGCAGGGTGCCGGGCCACGAGTCGAGGAGGTCCTCCATGGCCGCGAGCATGTCGGTGTCGAGGTCGTTGGTGGGCTCGTCGAGGACGAGGACGTTCGGCTCGTCGAGCAGGATGAGCAGCAGCTGCAGACGCCGACGCTGGCCACCGGAGAGGTCCTTCACCGGGGTCGACAGCTGGGCGCTCGTGAAGCCGAGGCGTTCGAGCAGCTGACCGGGGGTCATCTCCTTGCCGCCCGCGACGTAGCTCGTGCGCTTCCGTCCGATGACGTCGCTCACGCGGTCCTGCTCGTACTCGGCGAGCTCGTCGAGCTGCTGCGTCAGCGTGGCGACCTGCACGGTCTTGCCGCGCTTGACACGCCCCTCGGTGGCCTCGACCTCGCCGGTGACGAGTCCGAGGAGCGTCGACTTGCCGGCGCCGTTGACGCCGAGGATGCCGGTGCGCTCACCCGGGGCGATGCGCCATTCGACGTCCTTGATGATCGTTCGGTCGCCGTAGGACACGGTGACGTCGAGGATGTCGACGACGTCCTTCCCGAGCCGCGCGGTCGCCATGCCGGCCAGCTCCACCGCGTTCCGGACCGGGGGTTCGTCTGCGATGAGCGCGTTGGCCGCTTCGATGCGGAACTTGGGCTTGGCCGTCCGCGCAGGGGCGCCGCGGCGCAACCACGCGAGCTCCTTCTTCATGAGGTTCTGACGCTTCGCCTCGGACACGGCGGCCGAGCGGTCGCGCTCGACGCGCTGGAGCACGTACGCCGCGTACCCGCCCTCGAAGGGCTCGACGATGCGATCGTGCACCTCCCAGGTGGCGGTGCAGATCGCGTCGAGGAACCACCGGTCGTGGGTCACGACGAGCAGGCCGCCCGAGTTCCTGGACCACCGACGGTTCAGGTGTTCGGCGAGCCAGGTGATGCCCTCGACGTCGAGGTGGTTGGTCGGTTCGTCGAGGAACAGGATGTCGTGGTCGCCGACGAGGAGCGCCGCGAGCGCCACCCGACGACGCTGACCACCGCTGAGATCGGCGACGAGGGCGTCCCAGGCGATGTCGGAGGCGAGGCCGGAGATGACGTCGCGGACCTTCGGGTCGCCCGCCCACTCGTGCTCGTCGAACCCGCCGACGATGGTCTGGCCGACGGTCTTGTCGTGGTCCAGCGTGTCGGACTGGTCGAGCACGCCGACCGTGACGCCGTTGCGCACGGTGACCCGGCCGGAGTCGGGCTCCTTGCGGCCCGCGAGGAGACCGAGGAGCGTGGACTTGCCGTCGCCGTTGCGGCCGACGATGCCGATGCGGTCGCCCTCGTTCACCCCGATCGTGATGCCGTCGAAGACGACTTTGGTCGGGTACTCGAGGTGGAGCGCTTCAGCGCCGAGAAGGTGTGCCATATCCGGTCTACGATACCGGCTCCGGCGACGCGCGGCCTCCGTGCACCCTAGGCTGCACAGGTGGCTCTGTTCTCCCGTTCCCGCCGGCTCCCGCTCGACCAACGCGACGCGCGGCTCACCCTGCTCGACAAGCGCATGCAGCGCTACGAACTCTCCGTCGACGACATCCCGCAGTCGGTCGTGTCGCTCGCCGACCCACGCTCGCTCGAGTACCCCTACATCCGGCACATCGCCCGCGTGATCGACGCCGAGGGCCCGGCCGGCGAGCCGCTCTTCACCGTGCATCTCGGTGCCGGAGCGCTGACGCTCCCCCGCTACGTGCAGGCGACCCGACCGGGCTCCCCGCAGCTCGTCGTCGAGTTCGAGCCGGAACTGTACGGCGCGATGCTCGAGGCGCTCCCCCTGCCGGAGGGTTCACGCGTGGAGGTCCGGTTCGGCGACGCCCGAGCCGTGGCGGACGAACCGGTCGACGACATCTCGCCCACCGCCGCTGACGGCACGGTGTGGCGGGACGCCAAGGTGACCGTGGTCGACCTCTGGGATGCGGCGGTGATCCATCGTCGGGTCGCGAGCCTCGAGTTCTACCGTCGGGTCGCAGCGCGGTCCGCCGCCGACGGCGTGATCGCGGTCAACCTGCTCGACGGCAGCCCCTTCGACTACGCCAGGCGTCAGGCGGCGACCCTCCGCACCGTGTTCGCGCACGTGGCCGTCGTCCTCGACTTCGACCCGGTCGACGACGAGGGACCGCTCGGCAACGTCGTCGTCTTCGCGAGCGACGCACCACTCGCGGCCGTGACACACCCGCAGCTGTTCGGCGCACCAGCCCCGGAACAACTGCACGGTGACGCGCTGACGGCCTGGATCGACGGCGCGGCAGTCATGACCGACGCCGACGGCGAGGACTCCCCCGACCCTGACGACCCACGCTGGGACTGACGGGCGCTCTTTGCGCCCTCAGCCGATTGCGCTACGGTGGGCGTAGCGCAATCGGCTGGTTTACCCGGAATCGGCTTCCGCGCGGAGGAGGTTGGTCGGTGCCGGTCTCCCGACGCGTCTCCCGAGCGCAGCAGATGAGCGACCGCATCCTCGACGCAGCCCTCGACCTCATGCGCTCGCGCGGCTCGGTCGCCGTCAACATCGAGGCGGTCGCCGAGACCACCGGTGTCGCCAAGACGACGATCTACCGGCGGTACCGCAACCGCTCCGAGCTGCTCACGGCGGCCGTCGCCCGCGCCATGGAGACCCCGGTCGAGATCCCCGCGGACCTGCCGACGTACGAGACCTTCACCTGGCTGCTCCACGAGGCGCGCACGATGATCGAGGACGTGGTCGGCCGCGGCACGATCGCCTCGATCCTGCTGCAGGACGATCCCGAGTTCTCCACCCTCCTCCGTGACCTCACGCGGAACCGCGCTCGCGCCCTCTCGAACCTCGTCGACGAGCGGATCTCCACGGGAGACCTGAAGCCCGGTCTCGACGGCCGTCTCGTCGCGACGCTCCTGCTCGGCGCCGTCCTCGGGCAGCTCGTCCGCGGTGCCGACATGGACGACGACTGGGCGGACCAGGTCCTCTCCGTGCTCTGGCCGGCACTGGCGGCATGAACCGCCGCAGCACTCGACCGCACGCGGCGGTCGTCTACAACCCGACGCGCGTCCAGCTCGAGCGTCTCCGCCGCCTCGTCGACGACGCAGCGGACGACGCCGGTTGGGGCCCGACGACCTGGATCCCGACCCGCGAGCGGTCCGCCGCCGTCGAACAGGTCGCCGAGGCCCTCGACGGTGGCGCGGCGCTCGTGATCGCGGCGGGCGGTGACGGCACGGTCCGCGAGGTCGCCGGCGCCATGCGTCACACCCGGACAGCGTTCGCCGTGGTCCCCCTCGGCACGGCGAACCTCTTCGCCCGGAACGCCGGCATCCCCATCGACACGGCCGCAGCCGTCCGAGCGGCGTTCACCGGGGAGGAACGCCACATCGACGTGGGGTCGATCGAGTACCGAGCTGTGGACGGCGTGCGGCGGAGCACCCCGTTCCTCGTGATGACGGGCTTCGGGGTGGACGCAGACATGGTCGCCTACGCCGATCCCGTCCTCAAGCGACGCCTCGGCTGGGTCGCCTACGTCGGCCCCATCGTCCGAGGGCTCTTCCGTCGGGACCGGCCGCGGCTGTCCTGGAAGGCGGACGGCGGATCGATGCGCAGCGCGCGGACCCACACGATGTTCGTCGGGAACTGCGGGACCGTCTCGGCTGGACTCGACGTCCTCCCGGACGCACTGATCGACGACGGCGTCCTCGACGTGCTCATGGTGCGCTCGCTCGAGGGATGGGACGGGGTCCGGGTGACCCGCTGGCTGCATCGCGCGAACAACCCCGTCGCCCGGTTGACGAGGTCGAAGCTCGCGCGGCGACGCCCACGGCCAAGCGCCGTCGAGACGGCCGGATCCGCGGGCGGCGCGGTCCGCTACCTCCGGGCGGAGCGGCTGGACGTCACGGTGTCACCACCCGCGGCGTTCCAAGCCGACGGCGACGGCATCGGTCTGGTCGCCGCGGCACGCGTGACCGTCGACGCGGGCGCGCTGCTCGTGCGCCTGCCGGTGACGACCTCGCGTTCCACCCGCCTCGGGTCCTGAGCCGCCCTTCGACCGGCTCCGGGACCCGAGGGCGGGTCAAGGACCGGATGGCTCAGTCGGCGAGGATCTTGCCGGGGTTGAAGTTCGATCCCGGGTCCGCGCTGTCGAAGAGGCCGCGCATGATCGCGACGCCCTCGGTCGAGATGTCCTGCTCCATCCACGGCGCGTGCTCGACACCGACCGCGTGGTGGTGCGACAGGGTCCCGCCGTGGTCGACGAAGGACTGCTGGATGGCCGACTTGACCTGCTCATACTCACCGATCGGGTCGTCGCCCGTGATGAACGCGAAGGTGAAGTACAGGCAGGCACCCGAGTGGTACGAGTGCGAGAGGTGGCACATGATCCAGCCGTGCACGCCGAGCTTGTCGTACGCGGCGTTGGCGGCGTCGTTCGCCGCGTCGTAGACCTCCTGCAGCCGAGACCAGGGTGCGGCCGTCTCCGAGACGTCGGCCGCTGCGCCACGGTCGAGCAGGAAGTCGCGCAGGTAGGGGGTGTCGAACTTCTTCTGGTCGTACAGGGCACCGGGGCCCTTGCCGACACCCATGCCGCCGTGCTTGCGGACGATCGAGCCGACGAGGCCCTTCTCGTAGCGGACGTGCGAGGCGCTGCCCTCGTAACCGATGAAGGACAGGCACAGCTGCTCGAGGTCCCAGCCGCGGGCCGTGAGGACCTTCATGAGGCCCTTCGTGACCTGCGCCGAGACGCCGGTGCTGGCCTTCCGGGTCGCGAGCGAGAAGCCGCTCTCGCGGGCGTTCGACACGCGCGTGACGGACGGGCTGGCGTCGCTCTCGGCGATCTCGTGCATCGCCGCGAGTCCGGCCTCCCAGGTGGGGAAGAAGTAGCCGAGGACCTCGCGGACCGCCGGCGTGCGGTGGACCTGCACCGTGACCTCGGTGATGATGCCGAGGCGGCCCTCGCTGCCGATGATCATCTCGCGGACGCTCGGTCCGGTGGAAGCGCTCGGAACAGGACGGATCGCGACGATCCCGTTCGGCCGGACCATGCGCAGGCCCTTGGTGATGTCGGCGATGTCGCCGTACTTGTCGGACTGCATGCCCGAGGAGCGCGTCGCCACCCAACCGCCGAGGGTCGAGTGCGTGAAGCTGTCGGGGAAGTGGCCCATCGTCCAGCCCTTGGCGCCGAGCTGTTCCTCGATCGACGGTCCCTGCGCACCCGCTTGGATGGTGGCGAGGCCGGAGCCCTCGTCGATCGACAGCACGCGGTCGAGACGGCCGAGGTCGAGGGAGATGATGACCCGCTCCTCCGTCGGCTGCGGGTCGAGCGAGCCGGCGATGTTGGTTCCGCCGCCGAACGGGATGATGACGGCGTCCGCGGCGACGGCCGCCGCGACCACGGAGGCGACCTCGGCCTCATCGGCCGGGTACACGACGAGGTCGGGCGTCCGCGGAAGGTCGTTCGCGCGGATGCGGAGCAGGTCGCGGATGCTCTTGCCGTAGGTGTGGACGACGCGTTCCTCGTCGTCGGCCGTGACGTGGCCCTGGCCGACGAGCAGCGAGAGCTCGGCGATGAACTCCTCGGTCGCGCGCGAGGCCGGGACGGTGAGCTCGTCGAAGCTGAGGTGCGACTGCGCCGGCTTCCGCAGGTCGAGGCCGACGGCCTGTTTCACGAACGGCGCGAAGTCCGGCTTGTTGCTGTGCTCGAAGGCGACACCCTCGACACCCCAGCCCCACCACTTCATGTGCTCCACAGACGTCATCCGGCTTCCTTTCGTGGTGTGTCGATCGACACGTGTGCTCCCGGCTCGACCGAGGCGCGCAGCGCCACGATCTCGGCGACGACGCGGTCCATGAGCTGGACGGGCGTCTCGTTCGGTTGCGGGTGGATCGGGCGCCCGAAGACGACGCTGACGGGCGGGCGTCCGGGGACAGGCCAGTTGCGCCCCTTGGGCATCGCGGCGTGGGTCCCGAGCACGGCGACCGGGAGGCACGGGATGCCCTGGCGGGTCGCGAGGGCCGCCGCGCCGGGCTTGAACCGGCCGAGCTCACCCGTCTTGGATCTGCCGCCCTCGGGGAAGATGAGGATCGGGACGCCGCTCTCGAGGAGATCCCTCGACACACCGGCCCGTTTGCGGTCGCCCGAACGGTCGACCGGGAAGGCGTTGAAGAACAGGGCCGCGAACAGGCGTCGGGCGGGGACGTCGAAGAAGTAGTCCGCCGCGACACCGGCGGCGAGGAACCGCGAGAGTCGCCGTGGCATCGCACCGACGACGAGCGGGGCGTCGAGGTGGGACTGGTGGTTCGCGACGACGATGAACGGACCGTCCACCCCGGTGAGACGCTCGCGGCCCGTCACGCGGACGCGAGTCAACGACCAGACGAGCGGCTTCAGCAGGAGGCGCTGTGCGACGAAGCGCGCGTTCGCGTGCAGGGATGAGGTGAACCGCGGCTCTGCGGTCATCGGTGGGCTCCTGACTGGGCGGCGTTCGCGGCACGACGACTCGACGACATCCGGCCCGAGATCCACCGGATCGAGGAGCGGGGCGCGAACTTGACGAGGGCCATGAGCGATTTGAACCGGAGGCTCGGGATCGACACGACGACGCCACGAGCGGCGTCGCGGAGGGCGTCGGCGACCAGTCGGTCGACGTCGATCCAGAGACCGGACGGGATCGAACGGGTGCTGATGCCGGCGCGGTCGTGGAACTCGGTGCGGACCCAACCCGGGCAGAGCGCCGTGACGTGCACCCCCGTGCCGGCGAGTTCGACCGCGAGCGCCTCCGTGTAGGTCGTGACGAACGCCTTGACCGCCGAATACCCGCCCGTGGTGATGAACCCGGCGGTGCTCGACACGTTGAGGATGGTGCCTCCGCCGCGTTCACGCATGGCACGGGCTGCGGCGCCCGAGAGCACGGCGACGCTGCGGCACATGACCTCGATCGCGTTGTCGAGCTCGCTCGTGTCCGGATCCGTCAGCCTTGCGTGCACCCCGAAGCCGGCGTTGTTGACGACGACGTCGATCGGCGCTGCGGCATCCTCGATGCGGGCGGCGAGTCGTGCGACGTCGGCGCGGTCGGAGAGGTCGGCGGAGATCACCTCGACCGTGCGTCCGGTCGCGCGGAGCCGCTCGGCCGACGCCTCCAGGCGCTGTGCGTCGCGGGCCACGAGCACCAGGTCGAAGCCCCGCCCGGCGAGCGCCGTGGCGAACGCGGCACCGATGCCGGAGGTCCCACCGGTGACGAGAGCTGTAGCCATGTGGATCAGAATACGCTACGCGTTGCGTATCGTTGCAAGCTACAGTGATGAGGTCGGATCGTCACGGAACGGAGACGCCATGGTGAACCGGGAATCGCCGCGCCCAGCAGCACCCGCCGCCCTCGACGACGTCGAGCAGGAGAGCGCCATGCTGCGCCCCGCCCACGGGTTCAGCGTCCGCGACTACGCCACCTCAGCGGTCGGCAGTCGTCGCAAGGAGATCGAGGCGGAGGACTTCTCCTTCACGCCCCTCTCCCCCGAGACGGTCGCACTGCTCCGGGCCCTCTCCGACATCGAGCGCGCGACCATGCAGTACCTCCGCGGCGTCCTGGTGACGCCGACCCACAAGGACGCCAGGGTCACCGCGTTCCTCATCACCTGGGCGTACGAGAAGTACTGGATCACCGACACCATCGACACCGTGCTCAAGGCGAACGGCACGCCGCGGGTCAAGGTCCAGGCGACCGGGCTCCGCCGCACCCTCCGCGGTGTGAGCGACCGGTTCACGCCGATCGGTCAGGCCCTCATCGCGAACGTCCTCGGCGAGGACATCATCGCGTGGCACATGACGATCGGGACGATCGACGACCTCATCACCGCGGCGGCCTATCGGGCCGTCCGCGAGCGCGCCGCGCATCCCGGACTCGACCGCCTCATCGACGAGATCCTGGAGACCAAGGCCCGCCACCTGGAGTTCTTCAGCGCGCAGGCCGGCGACCGGCTCGCCGCGTCGCCCCGCGCGGAGGGCATCACCCGTCGCCGCATCCGCTCCGCCGTCTGGCCGACCGGATCCGATGTGACGGGCACCCGGCAGACCGCACGGTTCGCCGCCCTGGTGTTCCGCAGTACAGCCACCTGGAGCGACCCGGCGGTGATCGGGATCGACGCGGTCATCGACGCGCTCCCCGGTCAGTCGGGCCTCCATCTCGCCGCCAAGCTCGCCCACCGTGGACGCCACGGAAGCACCGAGGAGAACCGATGACCGACGCCACCACCCCCGACGAGGTTCCGCAGCCGGAACCTGTCGCGAGCACCGCACCGGCGATCGCGCCCGGCGCCCTCGACGGGGCACACGTCCTCGTCACGGGCGGCACCGGCTTCCTCGGGCAGGCCGTGCTCGAGCGCCTGCTCGCCGACCACCCCACCACCCGGGTCAGCCTGCTGATCCGCAAGAAGGGGTCCGTCCGCGGGAGCGACCGCTTGCAGACCCTCCTGCGGAAGCCCGTGTTCAAGGCCTGGCGCGAGCGCGTCGGCGCCGAGGCGGCCTCGGCCATCGTCGCCGAGCGGGTGAACGTCATCGAGGGCGGACTCGACGAGATGGCGCTCCCGTCCGACCTCGACGTCGTCATCCACAGTGCCTCGACCGTCTCCTTCGACCCGCCGATCGACGAGGCCTTCGCCACGAACGTCGGCGGCGCCACCACCCTCTACGCGGCGCTCGCGAAGAGCGGCGCGACCCCGCACGTCGTCCACGTGTCCACGGCCTACGTCGGCGGGACCCGCAAGGGCATCCAGCCGGAGCGGAGCCTCGTGCACGACGTGGACTGGCGCGCCGAGGCCGAGGCGGCGCGATCCGCCCGCATCCGCGCCGAGGAGTCCTCCCGTCGTCCCGAGGTGCTCCGGAAGCTCATGCAGACCGCTCGCCGCGACCACGGCAAGGCCGGTCCGCAGGCGGTCTCGACCGCGGCAGAGGCCGCACGGATCGCCTGGGTCGACGCGCGCCTCGTCGCCCACGGTCGCGCCAGGGCGGAGAGCCTCGGCTGGACCGACGTCTACACCTTCACGAAGGCGATGGCGGAACGCGTCGCCGAGGAGCGTTGGGCCGGCACGGGCAACCGACTGTCCTTCGTCCGCCCCTCCATCATCGAGAGCGCCCTCGCACACCCGTTCCCCGGCTGGATCGACGGCTACAAGGTGGCCGATCCGCTGATCATCGCCTACGGTCGCGGCCAGTTGCCCGACTTCCCGGGTCTGCCGGACAGCGTGCTGGACATCATCCCGGTCGACTTCGTCGTGAACGCGATCCTCGCCGCGGCCGAGACGCCGCCCGAGCCTGCCGCGCCGCGCTACTTCCAGGTGAGCTCCGGCGCGAGCAACCCGCTGCCGTTCCACAAGATGTACGCGAACGTGCACAGCTACTTCACGGAGCACCCGATCCCCGCCGACGCCGGCGACATCAGCGTGCCGACCTGGAACTTCCCCGGTGGCCGGGCCATTGAGCGCTCCATCGACCGCCGGCAGAGGGCCACGAGCGCAGCGGGCAGAATCGTGTCGCATCTCCCGGCCAACGCACGGACCCGTGGCTGGCAGGACCGCATCCGGAAGGCGTCGAGCGATCTCGGCTCGCTCCGCGACTTCACGGGGCTCTACCGCTCGTACGTCCAGAGCGAGATCGTGTTCGACGACCGTCGCACCCGCGAGCTCCACGCCTCACTCACCCCGGAGCAGCAGGCGGACCGCGGCTTCGACGTCACGACGATCGACTGGGACGACTACTTCCAGCGGATCCACTTCCCCGCCGTCACCACGCTGACCCGCGCGTTCGCGAACCGCAAGGCCGGCGCGGCGAAGCAGCAGAAGATCCTCCCCGTGCGGGACGACGTCCTCGCGGTGTTCGACCTCGAAGGCACGGTGCTCGCCTGGAACCTCATCGAGCAGTACCTCTGGTTGCGGCTCGCCGCGACCTCGCGCTCGCAGTGGCCCATCGAGATCGCCAAACTCGGCGCGTCGATGCCCGGGTACATCGGTGCCGAGCTCCGCGACCGCGGCGAGTTCATCCGCACGTTCATGCGCCGCTACGAGGGCGTCGACGTCGCCCAGCTCGAGCAGCTCGTCCGAGGCGGGTTCGGCAAGGCGGTCCGCTCGCGACTACTCCCCCAGGCGCTCGAACAGATCGCCGCGCACCGCGCCGCCGGTCACCGGACGATCCTCGTGACGGGCACCATCGACCTCATGGCCGCTCCCCTCGCACCGTTCTTCGACGAGGTCGTCGCCGGCGCGATGCACGCCGAGCACGGCCGCCTCACGGGATACCTCGACAGCCCTCCGCTCGTCGACGAGGCCCGCGGCGCCTGGCTCACCCAGTACGCCGAGCAGCACGGGATGGACCTCGCCCACTCCTACGGGTACGGCGACTCGCACGCCGACGCGGCCTGGCTGCAGTTGGTCGGCAACCCCGTCGCTGTGAACCCCGACCACACCCTCTACCAGCTGGCACAGGCCGGCCGATGGACGGTGCGAGAATGGGCCCGAACCACCGGGGGCGTCCGCTCCGAAGACGAACTGACCCGCGCACCGCGCCCCGCACAGCCGAGAGGAGAGCGGACGGCCGAGGACACGATCCCCGACCGCCCCAACGCACATGGCGTTTGACATCGACAAGTTCACCGAGACGAGCGTCTCGGTGAACTGGAGCGACCTCGACTTCGACGAGTTCAAGACGAACCCGCTCCCCGCTTCCACCCTCCGCAGCCTGCGGTACATGTGCGACATCGAGTACCACACGGTCTGCTACCTCCGGGACATGCTCATGACGCCGTCCCACGAGGACGACGAGGTCGGCGCCTTCATGACGATGTGGAACCGCGAGGAGTTCTGGCACGGCGAGGCACTCGCCGCCGTCCTGGCGGCCCACGACATCACCGTCGACTTCGACGAGCTCAAGGCGACGCGCCTGAAGCTCGGCTGGAAGGACCGTCTCGACCCCATCAAGCAGTCGATCCTCGGCAACCTCGTCGGCACCGATTTCATCGCCGTGCACATGAGCTGGGGTGCGGCCAACGAGTGGTCCGCCACGGCCGCGTACACCCGCCTCGCCCAGTTGGAGCGGCACCCCGTCCTCTCGGTGCTGCTCAAGCGCATCGCGAAGCAGGAGACCCGCCACGTGGCGTTCTACGCGAGCCAGGCCAAGGCCCGCCTCGAGTCGTCGAAGAGCGCCCGCCGACTCACCCGGTTCCTGCTGCGCAAGGTCTGGGGTCCGGTGGGCTCCGGCGTCATGCCCGACTCCGAGGTCACCCACGTCATGGGTCACCTGTTCGGCGACGAGGACGGCCTGGCGGAGGTGCGCCGGATCGACGGCCACATCGCCAAGCTGCCCGGCATGGAGGGGCTCACGATCATCGAGAACTCCCTCCGCGTGCGAGGCGTCGCGGCCTGACGTCGCACAGTCCTGTAGCCGAACTCACGCGGCGACGCCCTGGCGTTGCAACCAGCTTTCGAGCACGGTGAGGTTCCAGAGGACGTTCTGGTTCGTCGGCGTCATCGTGGCGTTCGGACGGGTGAGCATCCGGTCGACCACGCCGCCACGCAACAGGCCGCGGCGACGGGCCTCCGGTGACGAGAGCACCTCTCGCACGTACGCGAGGACGGGGCCGTCGAGTTGTCGGAGCGCGGGAACCGGGAAGTACCCCTTTCGGCGATCGACGACCTCCCTGGGCAGGATCTTCCGTCCGAGCGACTTCAAGACGCCCTTGCCGCCGTCCGACGCCTTGAGCTCAGGCGGGCAGGTCGCCGCGAGTTCGACGAGGTCCTGATCGAGGAACGGCACCCGTGCCTCGACGCCCCAGGCCATGCACATGCTGTCGATCCGCTTCACGGGGTCGTCCGGCATCAGGACGTGGGTGTCGAACCGCAGCACCGCGTCGAGCGCGGTCTCGGCATCCGGCCGGCCGAGTTCCCGCTCGACGACCAAACGGCTGACGTCCTGGTCAAGGGTGTGGTCCGGAACGATCAACGATCGCAGCTGATCGTGACGGAGGTCCGCGAAGTTCCCCAGGAACGACGGTGCCGCTTCGGCGAGCGGTCTCCCGACCGCGGGCTGATGATAGGCGTACCCGGCGAAGACCTCATCGGCTCCCTGCCCCGACTGCACGACCTTCACCTGCTCCGACACGCTGCGAGCGAGGAGGAAGAACGCCGGCACGTCGTGGGTGCTCATCGGTTCCGGCATCTCATCGACGGCGCGCGGAAGGATCGCGGCGAGTTCCCCCGGATCGATCCGGATCTGCTCGTGCGTCGTGCCGTAGGCGCGGGCGACCGCGTCGGAGTACACGAACTCGTCGCCCCGTTGATCCGCGGTGCCGGAGAATCCGATGCTGAACGTCTGCGTGCGATCGTGACCAAGTTCGGCGAGCAACGCGACCAGCAGGCTGGAGTCCAGCCCGCCGGACAGGAGGACACCGACCGGGACGTCGGCGACGAGCCGACGTCGCACCGCCGTCCGGAGCGCATCGTGCACCCGCTCCTCCCACTCCGCAGCGGAGAGTCCGGCGTCCTCCGGTCGACGTCCGTAGTGCGGACTCCAGTAGACGCGGTCTCGGGACCGGCCGTCCTCCTCGACGACGCGGACGGTCGCCGGTGGGAGCTTCCGTACCCCGCGGAGGATCGTGCGTGGCGCCGGCACGATCGAGTGCCAGCTGAGGTAGTGATGGAGCGCGACGTCGTCGATGTCGGTGTCGACATCACCACCCGCGAGGAGCGCTGGGAGGCTCGAAGCGAAGCGGAGGCGGTCGGGTTGTTCGGACAGGTAGAGCGGTTTGACACCGAGTCGGTCTCTGGCGAGGATGACCCGACGTGATCGCTGGTCGCTGATCGCGATGGCGAACATCCCGACGAGGTGGTCGACGAAGTCCTCGCCCCAACGCTGATAGGCCTTCAACACCACCTCGGTGTCGCTCGCCGAATCGAACCGGTAGTGCGGTTCCAGCTCGCGCCTGAGCTCTCGATGGTTGTAGATGCAGCCGTTGAACACGACCGCGAGCCCGGCCGCCCCGTCGACCATCGGTTGGGCTCCAGCCGAGGTGAGGTCGATGATGCTCAGGCGTCGGTGACCGAACGCCACGCGTCCGTCGGTCCAGATCCCTGCGCCGTCCGGTCCCCGCTTCGCGAGGGCGTCCGTCATCCGTCTCACCGCGTCCAGCCGGGGACGCCCACGGCCGAACACGATCTCACCGCTGATCCCGCACATCGGGTCCTCCGTATCGTCGTCTGCTCCACCATCGCGTCCTGGGATGGACCGCGTTCGACGCTGGACTTCTCCCGGCTCCCGGGATATACGCTCACATACCTGCTGGATCCGAGGATTGCAAGAGCCGATCGCGTGCCCCCGCGCGGCCGGAGACTCGCAGCATGAGATCCATCGGTGTTGAAGAAGAACTGCTCCTCGTGGACGACCGGACCGGACGACCGCTCGCAGTGGCGCGACAGGCCCTTCGATCGCTCGCCCCCCAGGACGCTGTGGCCGTGACGGGTGAGATCCAGCAGGAGATGGTGGAGGCGGTCAGCCGGCCACATCGGACGCTCGAGCGGCTCCATGAGGACGTCGCAGCCGGTCGGGCGCGGGCGGATGCAGCGGCGCAGGCAGCCGGTGCGCGCGCTGTGGCGCTTGCCACCTCTCCGGTGGCTGCGACCCCGCACGCAGCCGACAGCGCTCGGTACCGGACCATCATGGACCGGTTCGGCATCACGGGCCGCGAAAGCCTCACCTGCGGGTTCCACATCCACGTGTCGATCACCCCGCAGGAGGAGGGCGTCGCGATCCTCGACCGCATCCGGGTCTGGCTGCCCGTCGTCCTGGCCCTGACCGCCAATTCACCGTTCTGGCAGGGTGAGGACACGGGTTACCAGAGCTACCGGTCGCAGGCGTGGGGGCGCTGGCCCTGCGCCGGCCCGACCGATCTCTTCGGTTCGGTCGACGCCTACCAGCGATACGAGCAGTGTCTGCTCGACACGGGCGGCCCGGTCGATTCGGGCATGCTCTACTTCGACGCCCGATTGTCTCGTTCCTGGCCGACCGTCGAGGTCCGCGTGGCCGACGTCTGCCTCGATCGGGACGACGCGGTGACGGTCGCGGGACTCGTCCGAGGACTGGTCGACACGGCGGCCGACGACTGGCGCGCTGGATCGGAGCCGCTGCCGGTGCCGACGGCGGCACTCCGCATCGCTTCCTGGCGGGCGGGCCGATCGGGTGTGAGCGGTCACCTCGTCGACCCGGGCACGGGAAAGCCGCGTGCCGCAGAAGAGGTCGTCCGGGCGCTCCTCGCGGCGGTGGGTCCCGCACTCGCCCGAAACGGTGACCAGGCGGTGGTGGGCTACGGGGTCGAGCGCATCCTCGAGCGCGGGACCGGCGCGGCGCGCCAACGCGCTGCACGGGCCGCCGGCGGCAGGATGACGGATGTGGTCCTGGACGCCGTGCAGGCCACGCACGACCGAGGAGCCACCGGCTCGCAGCGGGCGGGGTTGAATCTCAGCGCTGCGAGATGATGCGGGCGCCGTGCACCGGACCGTGTGCACGGATGGTCTTCAGCCCGGACGAGGCGAGCGTGACCTGCAGTTCCAGCGCGTCGTCGGTGTCCGCAGCGAGGAAGGCGATCGTGGGGCCGGAGCCCGAGACCAGGCTGCCGAGCGCACCCTGCGAATCGCCGAACTCGAGGACCTCGCCGAGCACGGGCCGCAGCTGCAACGCGGCGGCTTGCAGGTCGTTGTAGAGGACGTCGCCGAGCAGGTGGGCGTCGCCGGCCCGAAGCGCCTGGAGCACCGCCGCGTCGACGGTCGGCTGGCGACCGGACGGCGAGATGTCGAGGATGTGGCGCGCACGGTGCGCGTCCAGCTCCTGGTAGACCAGCGGCGTCGACATCCCGAAGTCGGCGAGCGCGAGCACCCACTCGAACTGCCCCTTCGCGAGCGCGCTGCTCAGCTGGTCGCCTCGGCCGGTGCCGACGGCCGTGCCGCCGAGCATCGCGAACGGCACGTCCGCGCCGAGACGGGCGGCCAGCGCCAGGAGCTCGTCGCGGCTGCGCTCGGTGCCCCAGAGGGCGTCACAGGCGAGCAGGGTGGCTGCGGCGTCCGCCGAGCCACCGCCCATCCCGCCGGCGACCGGGACGTGCTTCTCGATCTCGAGGCGCACGCCGCCACGGAACCCGGTCCGCCTCGCGAGCGCCTTCGCGGCGCGGATGGCCAGGTTGCTCGTGTCGGTCGGCACCCCGGAGACGTCGACGGACCCCGAGAACGACACGCTGAAGTCGTCGGCCGGGTACGCGTGCACGTCCTCGTACAAGGAGATCGCCTGGTAGGCGGTCGCGACGTCGTGGTAGCCGTCGTCCATCACGTCGCCGACTTTCAGGAAGACGTTGATCTTCCCCGGAGCGCGCACGTGCACGTGCTTGAGGATGGCCTCGGTGGTCATTGTTCCAAGTTAGTCGATCCGGGAACCGCCCCGGACCGCCCTACTTGTCCGAGGAGTCCGCCCAGATGTTGACGTCCGCGCCCTCGGCGAGCCGGTCGATCTCCTCGAGCTCCTCGGTCGTGAACGCCGGGCCGTCGAGCGCGGCGAGGTTCTCGTCGAGCTGCTCCGGCCGGGAGGCGCCGATGAGCGCGGAGGTGATCGCCGGGTTGTTGAGCACCCAGGCCAGGGACATCTGCGCGAGCGTCTGGCCACGCTCGGTCGCGATGTCGTTCAAGGACCGCAACCGCGTCGCCATCTCCTCGCTGACCTGGCGGTCCGGCAGTGACGGGCGGTTCGTCGCGCGCTCTGCAGGACCCTCCCCGAGGTACTTGTCGGTGAGGAGGCCCTGGGCGAGCGGCACGAAGGCGATCGCGCCGAGGCCGGTCTCGGTGAGCACCTCGGTGAGCCCGTCCTCCACCCAGCGGTTCAGGATCGAGTACGAGGGCTGGTGGATCACGAGGGGTGTCCCGAGCTCACGGGCGGCGGCGTGGGCGGCCGCGGTCCGTTCGGCCGAGTAGGACGAGATGCCGACGTACAGCGCCTTCCCCGAGCGCACGATCGCGTCGAGCGCACCGACCGTCTCCTCGATGGGCGTCACCTCATCGACCCGGTGCGAGTAGAAGATGTCGACGTAGTCGAGCCCCATGCGCTCGAGCGACTCGTCGAGGCTCGCGGTCAGGTACTTCTTCGAACCGAAGTTGCCGTACGGGCCTGGCCAGAAGTCGTAGCCGGCCTTCGAGGAGATGATGAGCTCGTTGCGGTACGGGCCGAAGTCCTCACGCATCATGCGACCGAAGTTCGTCTCCGCCGAACCATAGGGCGGCCCGTAGTTGTTCGCGAGGTCGAAGTGGGTGATCCCGTGGTCGAACGCGTGCCGGAGGAGGGCACGCTGTCCGTCGAAGGGCCGGTTGTCGCCGAAGTTGTACCAGAGGCCGAGCGAGATCGGCGGCAGGAAGAGCCCGGAGGTGCCCACCTGGCGGTAGTCGTTCCGCGCGTAGCGGTCGTCGGCCGCGGCGTACGGGCGGTGGATGTCGGGGACGTTCAGGGGGAAACGAGCATCAGCGGTCATGCGCCAACGCTATCGCCCTGCGCGGACGATCGACAGGAAGTCGTGGACGGTGAGTTCCTCGCCGCGCGCGGTCGGCTTGACCCCGGCGGCCTCCATGCGCTCCGTGGCCGCCTGCGAGCTGCCGAGGACGTTGCCGAGCGCCTGGCGGAGCATCTTCCGGCGTTGCTGGAAGGCGGCGTCGATGAGCGCGAACGTCTCGACCCGCTCCTGCTCGGTGCCGATCACGTCGCTCCGTCGTTCGAAGCCCACCAGGACGGAGTCGACGTTCGGGATCGGCCAGAACACCTGGCGGCTGACCTGTCCGGCGATGCGCCACGCCCCGTACCAGGCCGCCTTCGCGCTCGGAGCGCCGTAGACCTTGCTCCCGGGGACCGCGGCCAGCCGGTACCCGACCTCCGCCTGCACCATGACGACGCCGGCGGTGAGCGAGGTGAAGTGTTCGAGGAAGTGCAGCAGGACCGGCACGGAGATGTTGTACGGCAGGTTGGCGACGAGCCGGTTCGGGAGCGCGGGGAGTTCCTCGATGCGGAGCGCGTCCTCATGGACGACCGACAGCCGGTCGATCATGCCCGGCGCCATCTCCGCCACGGTGATCGGGAGCTGCTTGGCGAGGCGACCGTCGATCTCGACCGCGACGACACTCGCGTCGGCCTCGAGAAGCCCCAGCGTGAGCGACCCGAGTCCCGGACCGATCTCCACCACCACGTCGCCCGGCGCGACATGGGCGACCGAGACGATCTTGCGGACGGTGTTCGCGTCGATGACGAAGTTCTGACCGAGCTTCTTCGTCGGCGTCACGTCGAGCAGGGTGGCGAGGTCTCGGATCTCGGCTGGGCCGAGCAGTGCGACGGAAGCGGTCATCCCCCCAGTATCCCCGATCGCCGGTGGCCCCGATCGCGCCACGGCTCCAGGCCGCCCGGCGGTCAGTCGGACCAGGAGCCGTAGACCCGCTCGGTGTTCGTGGCGAGCTGCGTCGCGAACCCCTCGAGGTCCGCGCCGAGGTGCGCGGCCATGCCACGGACCGTGTGCGGCAGCAGATAGGGGGCGTTGGGCCGACCGCGGAACGGCGCCGGCGTGAGGTACGGCGCGTCGGTCTCGACCATCACGAGCTCGCGGGGCATGACCTCGAGCGCCTCGCGCAACGGGACGGCGTTCTTGAACGTCACGGTGCCGGCGAACGAGGCGTACCAGCCGTGCTCGGCGCAGAGCGCTGCGAGCTCGCGGCCCCCGGAGAAGCAGTGGAAGACGGTGCGCTCCGGAGCCCCGACGCGCAGCAGGGTCTCGACGACCTCGTCGTGGGCGTCGCGGTCGTGGATCTGCAGAGCGATGCCGTGCCGCTTCGCGATCGCGATGTGCGCCTCGAAGGAGGCGGACTGCGCTGCTCGGCCATCGTCCTCGGTGCGGAAGAAGTCGAGGCCGGTCTCGCCCACGGCGCGGACACGGGGTTGGGCTGCCAGGCGGTCGATCTCGGCCAGCGCGTCGTCGAGTGTTCCGGCGCGGTCGAGGTCCGGAGCGTCGTTCGGGTGGATCGCCACGGCCGCGAGGACGCGTGGATCGCGGGCCGCGAGCGCAGCCGACCAGCGCGAGGTCTCGACGTCGGTGCCGACCTGCACGATCCCACGGACACCGACGGCGACCGCGCGGTCGAGGTGCTCCGTCGGCGTCAGCGGCGCGTCGCCGTCGGCGTGCTCGAGGTGGGTGTGGTTGTCGTACACGGCCACCGGCAGCGGCTCGGGGCTCTCGGGGTAGCTCAGCTGCTTGCGCTCCCCCGCCTCGCGCTGTCGCAGATGCGGCGTGGCGGCTGGATCCGGTTCGACGCCCTCGCTCATTCCGCGACGGCCTCGATCCGCGGGAACAGCGGCTCGAGGCCGGCCACCGTGGTGCCGGCGGGGACCTGACCCCAGGTGCCGACCTCGCTGATGAGCTGCGCGCCGAGCTGACCCAGGGCGTCCTCGACGCCGAGCGCGGTCCAGAGCTTCGTGGTCGCCTTCGGGACGAAGGGGTGCAGCAGCACCGACAGGGCGCGGAGCCCTTCGACCGCGGTGGCGAGGACGGTGCCGAGGCGTTCGCGCTTCGCCTCGTCCTTTGCGAGTGCCCACGGCTCCTGCTCGGTGATGTAGCCGTTCAGCTCGTCGACGATCCGCCAGATGGCGGCGAGCGCGTCCTGGATGGCGAGTCGCTCGATGGCGGCGTCGGCGTCCACGGCGGCGCGGGCGACGGTCTCCTGGATCGCGATGTCGGCCGGCTCGGCGGGGCCGCTCGGCGGCACGACGCCCTCGAAGTAGCGGGTGACCATGGCCAGCACGCGGGAGGCGAGGTTGCCGAAGCCGTTCGCGAGTTCGGCCTGGTAGCGCGCCGAGAGGTCCTCCCAGCTGAAGGATCCGTCCTGGCCGAAGGCGATGGCGCGCATGAAGTAGTAGCGGAACGCGTCGGATCCGAAGGTGTCGGTGATCTCGCTGGGCGCGATCCCGGTGAGCTTCGACTTCGACATCTTCTCGCCGCCGACGAGCAACCAGCCGTGACCGAAGACGCGCTTCGGCACCTCCAGCCCGGCGGCCATGAGCATGGCCGGCCAGATGACGGCGTGGAACCGGAGGATGTCCTTGCCGACGATCTGCGTGGCCGGCCAGCGCTCGGCGAACGCCGCCTCGTCGGAGCCGTACCCGGCTGCGGTGATGTAGTTGAGCAGGGCGTCGAACCACACGTAGACGACGTGGCTCTCGTCCCACGGGACCTTGATGCCCCAGTCGAAGGTGGAGCGCGAGATGGAGAGGTCCTTCAGGCCCTGGCGGACGAACTGGATGACCTCGTTGCGTGCCGATTCCGGCTGCACGAACTCGGGACGTTCCTCGTAGAGGGCGAGCAGTCGCTCCGCGAAGTCGCTCATGCGGAAGAAGTAGTTGCTCTCCTGCAGCAGTTCGACGGGCTTGGAGTGGATCGCGCAGACGAGCTGGCCGACGTACTCGCCGGTGCCCTGGACGAGATCGCTCTCCTGCTTGTACTCCTCGCACCCGACGCAGTAGTAGCCCTCGAACTCACCCGTGTAGATGTACCCGGCGTCGTACAGACGCTGCAGGAAGAGCTGGACGTTCTGCTCGTGGCGCTCGTCGGTCGTGCGGATGAAGTCGTCGTTCGAGATGTCGATGGTGTCGAGCAGCGGGTACCAGGACTCGCTGACGAGGCGGTCCGCCCACTCCTTCGGCGTCACGCCGTTCGCGGTCGCCGTGCGCAGGATCTTCTGGCCGTGCTCGTCCGTCCCGGTGAGGAACCAGGTGCGGTCGCCGGCCTGACGGTGCCAGCGCGCGAGGACGTCGGCGGCCACCTCCGTGTACGCGTGCCCGATGTGCGGAGCATCGTTGACGTAGAAGATGGGCGTGGTGATGTAGAACGAGGTGCCGTCGGCCATGGGGTCAATCCTAGGACGAGCGGGCACCGCGCTCGTGCCTGTTACGGCGTGGGGCGCCGCTCCGAGCCCGGTGCCGTCTTCGGCGGGCGTGCGGCCAGGGCCGCCTGGTAGAGGTCGCGCTTCGACAGGCCCGTGGCTTCGGCGACCTCGTTCGAGGCGTCCTTCAGGCGCGTACCGGAGGCCACGAGGGCGAGCACCTGCTCGAGCGCGGTGTCGGGATCGGCCTCGACGGCCTCGGCACCGGCGATGACGATGCAGATCTCGCCCTTCACCCCGCCCGAGGCCCAGACGGCGAGCTCCGCGGCCGTTCCGCGCTTGACCTCCTCGAACAGCTTCGTGAGCTCCCGGCAGACGGCGACCCGGCGGTCGGCACCGAGGACCGCTGCAACGTCCTCGAGTGAGGAGGCGAGTCGGTTGGGCGATTCGAAGAAGACCATCGTCCGCGGTTCCGTCGCGAGGGCGCGGAGGGCGCTCCGACGGTCGCCCGGCTTGCGCGGCAGGAAGCCCTCGAAGGTGAACCGGTCCGTCGCGAGCCCGGAGACGGCGAGCGCCGTGACGACCGCGGACGGTCCGGGGATCGCCGTGACCTGGACGTCCGCCGTGGCGGCCGCGTCCACGAGGTGGAACCCGGGGTCGGACACGGTCGGCATGCCGGCGTCGCTCAGGACGAGCACGTCGGTCTCGCGGGCGAGTTCGACGATCTCGGCGGCGCGCTCCCGCTCGTTGTGGTCGTGCATGGCGATGAGCCGGGGGCGCGACTCCACGCCGAGCGCCCGCAGGAGGTGGATCGCCGTCCGGGTGTCCTCGGCGACGATGACCTCCGCGGTGGCCAACGCCTCACGGAGTCGGGGCGACGCGTCGCCGAGGTTGCCGATGGGGGTCGCGCCGAGGATGATCACCGGACCAGTCTCCCACCGGCCGGGTGGTTAGATGAGACGGTGTCGGTCGATCTCCTGGAAGCCCCCGTGACGGGATCGCGCCTCGACCGTTGGTGGGAGCGGATGCTCCGCACCGAGCGCCGCCGGAAGCTGTGGATCTGGGGCGGCCCTGCAGCAGTCACCCTCCTCGCCTTCATCCTGCGGTTCTGGAACCTCGGCCACCCGCACTCGCTCGTCTTCGACGAGACGTTCTACGTGAAGGACTCGTGGTCGTTGTGGCTGAACGGGTACGAGAGCACCTGGCCGGACGGGGCGGACGAGGGCTTCGCCAACGGTGACGCTGGCGACCCGAGCACGAACCCGTCCTATGTCGTCCACCCGCCACTCGGCAAATGGCTGATCGCCCTCGGCATCGCCGTCTTCGGCATCGACGACAGCACCGGATGGCGGATCTCCACCGTCATCGCCGGCACCCTGGCGGTGCTCCTCGTGACCCTGATCGCGAAGCGTCTGTTCACCTCGTCGATCCTCGCGGTCCTCGCCGGGTTCCTGTTCGCCATCGACGGACACGCCATCGTCATGGCTCGGGTGTCGCTGCTCGACAACTTCGTGATGCTGTTCGTGCTGGCCGGGTTCGGTGCGATCCTGCTGGACCGCTCCTGGCACGCGTCCCGGCTCGCAGCGAAACTCGCCTCGCTCCGTTCCGGTGGCGCTGAACCGGCCTGGGGTCCCGTGCTCTGGTGGCGCCCCTGGCTCCTCGCCGCCGGGGTGGCGTTCGGTGCGGCGACGGCGGTCAAGTGGAACGGCCTGTACTTCCTCGCCGCGTTCGGCCTGTACGTCATCGTCACCGACCTCCTGCTCCGCCGCCGCCTCGGGCTCAGCCTCTGGGCGAGCGCCGCGGTCCTCAAGCAGGGTCCGGTCTCCTTCCTGACGCTGGTCCCGGTCGCCGCGGTGGTGTACCTCGCGAGCTGGTCGGGATGGATCCTCACCTCGGGCGGCTATGACCGGCAGTGGGCGAACGCCGTCGGCAACGCGTGGACGGGCACCTTCGCCTGGGTCCCCCACTGGCTCCAGAGCCTCGTCCACTACCACCAGAGCGCGTACGGCTTCCACGTCGGGTTGAGCACACCGCACCCGTACGCGGCGAACCCGCTCGGCTGGTTGCTCATGATCCGGCCGACGAGCATGTACTACCAGTCCCCAGCGATGGGGACCGACGGCTGCGCCTGGGACGCCTGCTCCTCGGCGATCACCTCGATCGGGAACCCGCTCATCTGGTGGGGGGCCGCCGTCGCCCTCGGGTACTGCGTCTACCGTCTCGTCCGCTACCGAGAATGGCAGGTGGGGCTCATCGTGCTCGGCGTCGCGGCCGGGTACCTCCCGTGGCTGCTGTACCTGAACCGCACGGTGTTCCAGTTCTACACGATCGTGTTCGAGCCGTATCTGATCCTCGCGCTCGTCTTCGCCGTCGGGAAGATCCTCGGGGCGAGGGACGATCCGGAGGAGCGCCGGATCGCCGGCGTCGGGGTGATCGGCGTGTTCGTGACGATCACCACGCTCCTGAGTGTCTTCTGGTATCCCCTCTGGACCGCGATCACCGTTCCGTACTGGTTCTGGCACCTCCACGCCTGGTTGCCGTCGTGGGTCTGACGGGCGGTCGGTCGTGAAGGCCCTCCCCGGTGTCCTCGTCGCCGGTGGGGCGGCGCTGCTCGCTCTCGGGCTGCACACGCTCGTACCGGTCGTGCCGCTCCTCACCGCGAGCGTCCTGCTCGGGATGGTCACAGGCCAGCTGCCGGCCTTCCAACGGCTCGCGGGCGGCGTGCTCAAGCCGGGACTCGGACTCAGCGCGAAGCGGTTCATGCGGATCGGGATCGTGCTGCTGGGGCTGAAGCTCAGCCTCGTCGACATCGCCGGACTCGGCTGGGTGACCCTGGCGACCACCGTCGCCATCGTCGTCATCACCTTCTTCACCACGCTCTGGCTCGGCAAGGCGATCGGTCTCGCCGGCCCGGAGCCGTTGCTCATCGCGACCGGCTTCTCCATCTGCGGCGCCTCGGCGATCGGTGCGATGAGCGGTGTCGTGAAGGCGAAGGACGAGGAACAGGCCACCCCGATCGCGCTCGTCACCCTCTGCGGCACGCTCGCGATCTTCGTCCTCCCCGCGCTCCGCGGGCCGTTGGGCCTCACCGACGAGCAGTTCGGCCACTGGGTGGGCGCGAGCGTGCACGACGTCGGCCAGGTGGTCGCGACCGCACAGATCGCCGGGACGAGCGCGCTCGCCGTCGCGGTGGTCGTCAAGCTCACCCGCGTCGTCCTGCTCGCGCCCATGGTCGCCGCCGCCGCGACGATCGAACGCCGCCGACTCGAGACCGTGTCGGTCGGAGCCGGCGGTGGGGCGGACGGGACCGCGACCGCCCGACCGCCGATCGTCCCGCTGTTCGTCGCCGGCTTCATCGCGGCCGTCCTCATCCGCACACTCCTCCCGGTGCCCGAGGTCGTGCTGGACGTCGCGGACGCCGCGCAGACCGCACTGCTGGCGATGGCGCTGTTCGCGCTCGGCGCGGCGATCCGGGTGCGGACGCTCGTCACCACCGGGTGGCGCGCGCTCGTCGTCGGGCTCGGATCCTGGCTCCTGATCGCCGTCCTGGCGCTCGGAGCGGTGCACCTGTCCTGAGGCCATGCGGCTCGCCGAGCTGCCCGGGTTAGTGTTCTCCGCCCACGAGCTTCAGGCCGATGACGCAACCGATGAGCCCGAGGATGAGCAGCACCTTGACGACGGACAGCTCCTCGCCGCCGAAGACCATGGCGTAGCCGACGGTGAGCGCGGCACCGATCCCGACCCACACCGCGTAGGCGGTGCCGACCTGGATGTCGCGCATGGCCCAGGCCAGACCCGCCATGCTCAGGACGAGCGCCACACCGAAGGTGACGGTGGGCCAGAGCTTCGTGAAGCCCTCGGACTTGCCGAGCGCGGTGGCCCAGACGGCCTCCAGGACACCCGATGCGATGAGCACGATCCATGACATGACGATCACTCCTCGGTGGTCAGTCTTGTCGCGTTCCGGGTACTGCGCCCTCGTCCGGCAACCCCGACGGGGCTGTGCCCTTCACGATACGCGTCCGGCCTGGGCAGGCGCTGGGCAGTACGCGCAATGCGTCCTTCTGTTGCAGCAGGGCCGAGCCGCGCGTGGTGCTCGGGTAGCGTGAACGCATGGCAGATCGTGAGTATGGCTTCCGCACGCGTGCGATCCACGCGGGCAACATCCCCGACCAGGTGACCGGCGCCCGCGCGCTGCCCATCTACCAGTCGAGCGCCTTCGTCTTCGACGACACCGCCGACGCCGCCGCGCGCTTCGCCCTGCAGAAGTACGGCAACATCTACTCCCGTCTCGCGAACCCGACGGTCGCGAGCTTCGAGGAGCGCATCGCGAGCCTCGAAGGCGGTCTCGGCGCCGTCGCGACGGCTTCCGGTCTCGCCGCGCAGTACATCACCTTCGCCTCCCTCGCCGGGCAGGGCGACCACATCGTCGCCTCGGCCAACCTCTACGGCGGGTCGATCACGCAGCTCGACGTCACCCTCCGGCGCTTCGGTATCGAGACCACGTTCGTGCAGTCCTCCGACGCGGCCGACTACGCCGCCGCGATCCAGGAGAACACGAAGCTCGTCTTCGCCGAGACGGTCGCGAACCCGTCCGGCGAGATCGCCGACATCGAGGGTTTGGCCGACGTCGCCCACGCCCACGGCATCCCGCTCATCATCGACTCCACGATCGCCACGCCCTACCTCAACCGGCCGATCGAGTGGGGTGCCGACATCGTCACGCACTCCGCCACCAAGTTCCTCGGCGGGCACGGCACGACCCTCGGTGGCGTCGTCGTCGAGAGCGGCCGGTTCGACTGGGACTCCGACAAGTTCCCGCTCTTCGGGCAGCCGGTGCCGAGTTACGGCGGGCTGCAGTGGTCGGGGAACTTCGGCGAGTACGCCTTCCTCACCCGCCTCCGCGCGGAGCAGTTGCGCGACATCGGTCCGGCGCTCGCCCCGCACTCGGCATTCCTGCTCGCGCAGGGCGTCGAGACGCTGCCGTTCCGCATCCAGGCGCATGTCGACAACGCGCGGATCGTGGCCGAGTGGCTGGACGCCGACCCGCGCATCGCCGCCGTCAACTGGGCCGGCCTGCCGGCCCACTCGCACCACGAGCGGGCGAACAAGTACCTGCCGAAGGGGCCGGGCTCGGTCTTCAGCTTCGAGGTGAAGGGTGGTCGCCAGGTCGGCCAGAAGCTCATCGAGTCCGTCGACCTCGCGAGCCACCTGGCGAACATCGGCGACGCGAAGACCCTCATCATCCACCCGGCGTCGACCACGCACGCCCAGCTCTCCGACCAGCAGCTCGTCGATGCGGGTGTGCTGCCCGGCATCGTCCGACTGAGCGTCGGCATCGAGGACCCGGACGACATCATCTACGACCTCGACCAGGCCCTCGCGGCAGCGGTGAAGGAGTAACGGGATGAGCACTTCGACAAGCTCAGTGACCGATCAGGACGCGACGGAGACCGATCAGCGGGCGACGGTGAGCGATCAGGGGGCGACCGTGACCGGCCAGGAGGATGCAGTGACCGATCAGGACGCGACGGAGACCGTCCGACTCACCAACGGGCTCACCTGCTCGCTGCCGGCGACCTCACCCCTCGCGAAGCTCCTGCGGTCCCAGCGCACCTGGGTCGGCCCGGACGCCAAGGCCCGCCTCAAGCTGCTCCGTGAAGCGACCTCCGTCGCGATCGTGGGCGCCTCCCCCAACCCCGCGCGCTCCTCGTACTTCGTGGGCACCTACCTGCAGCAGTCGAGCGACTTCCGCATCTACTTCGTCAACCCGAACGCGACCGAGATCCTCGGGCAGCCCGCGTACCCCGACCTCGCGTCGCTCCCCGAGGTCCCCGACATCGTCGACGTGTTCCGAAAGGCGAGCGACATCCCGCAGGTCATCGACGAGGTCGTCGCCGTCGGCGCTCCCACCGTCTGGGTCCAGCTCGGCATCTGGAACCAGGAGGCAGCCGAGTACGGCGAGTCGAAGGGCCTGAACGTCGTGATGGACCGCTGCATCAAGGTCGAGCACGCCCGCTTCCACGGAGGCCTCCACTTGCTGGGCTTCGACACCGGGCAGATCACCTCCCGCAAGACCCTGCGGTAGCCGCACCACCCGCTGGGTATGCTCGACAGGTGCCCGCGTCCACGCCTCGAGTGACCGTGCTCGGTCCCGTCCGCATCGAGGGGCGCGCCGGTGAGCTGGTCGAACCGGGTGGACGCCGCGCCAAAGCCCTCGTCGCTGCACTCGCCCTCGCGGACGGACGGTCCGTGTCCGCCACGGCCCTCATCGATGCACTCTGGGACGACGCCCCACCGGTCGGCGCGAAGGCGGCCCTGCAGACCCTCGTGTCCCGGGTGCGAGCCGTCGCCGTGCCAGGACTCATCGAGTCGTCGGCCGCCGGCTACCGGCTCACGGCCGTCGCGGACGACGTCGACCTCGGCGCCGCCTCCACCCTCGCGGACGCCGCGTCGACGGCGGTGCGAGGCGGCGACCCGCGCACCGCCTCGGAGCTCGCGCAGGAGGCCTTGCGGCTCTGGACCGGTGACCCCGGCGCCGAGCTCGACCCGCCGCTCGCCGAGGAGCTCTCCGGCCGCGGGGCGCGACTCCAGGACGAGCTGCGCCGGGTCAGGGCGCAGAGCCGCATCGATCTGGGCGAGGGTGTCGCCGTGATCAGCGACCTGGAGTCACTCGCCGCAGCCGCACCGCTCGATGACGCGACGCAGCTGATGCTCTTCAACGCGTACGCGCAGTGCGGCCGGCGCGCCGATGCGATGCGCCTGTTCGCGGACCACCGCCGCAATCTGCGGGACCAGCTCGGGGCGGATCCGGCGAGCGCCCTCGTCGCCGCCCACACCTCCCTGCTGCAGAAGGACGCCGATCAGGCGGCGACGCAGGCCGACAGCGACGCATCGTCGCCCCCGCCTCGGGAACGCGCCGACCGCCTCGTCCTGGGGCTCCGCACGCCGCCGAACGAGCTCATCGGACGGGAGACGGACCTCGAGTCGATCCGGGAGCTAGTCGCCGAGGTGCGCATGACGACGATCCTCGGCCCGGGGGGCCTCGGCAAGACCCGCCTGGCCCAGGAGGTCGCCCGCCGTGCGTCAGCGTCCACACCGGGTGTCGTCTTCGTGGAGCTCGCGAGCATCCGGGATGCGGAGGACCTCCCGCTCGCGGTGGCCACCGCGCTCGGCATCCGGGACGTCACCGGTTCCCGACGCCTCGGCGAAGCATTCACCGCCCTGCCCGTGGACCTGCACGAGCGCATCGTGGCGCGGCTGTCCGAACGTCCCACGCTGCTCGTCATGGACAACTGCGAGCACCTCGTGGACGCAGCGGCCCGGTGGGTCGCCGACGTCCTCGACTGGACGACCGGACTCCGGGTCCTCGCGACCAGCCGCAGCCCGCTGTCGATCACGGCCGAGCACGTCTACCAGCTCGAACCGCTCGGTGCCGGCCGCGCCGACGGTGACGACCCGGACGAAGCCGGCCCGGCGGTGCGCCTGTTCGTCGAGCGCGCGCGAGCAGCCCGCCCTGGCATCCACATCCCCCTCGAGACGGCGGCACGACTGTGCGCCGCTCTGGACGGACTCCCCCTGGCGATCGAGCTGGCCGCGGCACGGACCCGGTCCATGTCGGTGGAAGAGGTGGAACGGCGGCTCGGAAACCGTTTCGCGCTGCTCACCACCGGCTCCCGCAGCGCCCCCGAGCGCCACCAGACCCTCCAAGCGGTCATCGAGTGGAGCTGGAACCTCCTCGGCGAGCGTGAGCGGACGGTGCTGCGCCGCATGTCGCGTTTCCCCGACGGCTTCGGCATCGACGCGGCCGGCGCCGTCGCCCCGGAGGTCGACGACGTCGCCGACGCCCTCGACGCGCTCGTCGGACAGTCGCTCCTCACCGTCCGGGACGACCCGGCGACCGGATCGCTCCGATTCCGGATGCTCGAGACGGTCCGCGAGTTCGGGATGATCGCGATGCAGGACGCCGGCGAGGAATCGGAGGTCGTCGACGCCATGCGGCGGTGGGCGGTCACCTTCGCCGACGCGATGCAGCCGCGCATGCATGGAGCTGAGCAACTGGAGGCCTTCGCGATCCTCGCCCTCGAACAGGACACCCTCGTGAGCCTCCTGCGTGAGGCGCTCGCCGACGACCGGGCGGATGTCGTCGGTCCGCTCTTCGCCGCGCTCGCGGTGTTCTGGACCTTCCGCAGCGCGCATCAGGAGGTGCTCGTGTTCGGCGAGCCGGTCCTCGCCGTCCTCCGCCGCCAGGACCCCCGGATGGTGAGCGGCGACGCGCCGGCGGTCGCGTTCGCGATCATCGCGGTGACGTTCCTCGCCACGGACGTCCGGACATCGGCCCGCGCGATCGGGGCGCTCCGACGAGTCGAACGCGTGCACTCGACGGAGCACCCGCGGATGCGGGCGCTCGTCGGGCTCATGCTCGCCGCCGGACGTGCCGATCGGTCGCTGGACCTCATGCGATCGTTCCGGACCTCGCCCGACCCTCGGGTCGCCAACGTCGGCAACCTCCTCGCGGCGCAGATGGCCGAGAACGAGGGCGATCCGGCGTCCGCCGAGGTGGCCGCGCTCCGGGCGAACGAGCTCTCCGTGTCGATCGGCGACGTGTGGGGAGCCGCGATGAGCGCCCACATGCTGGCGCAGTTGCACAGCCAGAACGCCGAACCCGAGTCCGCCCTCCACTGGGCCGCACTGGCGGCCACCGGCCTCGAGGCGATCGGAGCGGAGGCCGACCTCCGCCAGCTGGACTGGCTCATCGCGCTCGGCGACATCGGCCGGGGTGACTACGCGTCGGCGACGGCGGTGCTCGACCGCTTCCTCGCCGATGAGACGCCGGCCACGGGCTTCACACCGATCGCCGAACGCGAGTCGATCGTCTGGGCGGGCCTCGCCGAGATCGCCCGCGCCCAGGGCGACAGCCGACGAGGTACCGAGCTCTACGGTCGCGCGCTCGCGGCCTTCGGCGGTGGGGAGTCCCGCCGCTCGCCGTGGTTCGCGCTCGTCGCCTCCGCCGCCCTGGCTGCGGCCGTGCTCGACGGGACCACCTCGACCGAGGTCCACGGGCGTCTGGCCCGCCGGATCCGGACCCGGACGGTCGCGCTCGGCCGTCTGCTGCCGGAACGGTTCGACCGCCCCGTGCTCGGCGCCACCGTCCTCGCCCTCGGCAGCTGGTACGGGCGTGCAGACGAGGACGAGGTCCGGGTGGTCGGCGCTGAGCTCGTCGCCCTCGCCGCCGGGCTCGCGTCCCGGCAGGACATCCCGTCACTCGTCCGCAGGCTGCACGAGCCGGATGAGCACGGCGAGCCGCGCACCGACGACGACCCGGCCATCGCCGAACGCGTCGCGCACCTGTCCGCGGACGAGAGCGCCGCCAGGGCGCTCGAACTGCTGGGCAGCCGGGTCCTGGCGGCGCGCTGACCGTCCGTCGGAGCGAATCTCAGGCGCGGCGCATGTACGCCCGCACCGTCAGTGGCGCGAACACCGCGACGATGACCGCAGCGCCGAGGAGCGCGAGCCAGGCGTCCGAGCCGAACGTGCCCGTGTTCGCGAGGTCACGGACGGCGGTGACGAGGTGCGACACCGGGTTCACGGCGACGAAGCCCTGGAGGAACGCCGGCATCGTGTCCGGGTTCACGAACGCGTTCGAGAGGAACGTGAGCGGGAACAGCACCAGGAAGGAGATGCCCTGCACGCTGCTCGCGCTCCGGGCGATGACGCCGAAGAACGCAAAGATCCAGCTGATGGCCCAGGCGCAGACGATGACGAGCAGACCGGCGACCACCACGAAGCCAAGGCCACCTTCCGGTCGGTAGCCCATCACGAACCCCATGGCGAAGGTGAGCGTGGTCGCGATCGTGTACCGCACGGTGTCGGCGAGCAGAGCGCCCGCCAACGGGGCGATCCGCGCGATGGGCATCGACTTGAACCGGTCGAACACGCCCTTGTCCATGTCCTCGCGCAGCTGGATCCCGGTCACGACCGAGGTCGTGATGACGGTCTGCACGAGGATGCCGGGGATGATGATCGGGAGGTAGCTCGCCACGTCTCCGGCGATCGCGCCGCCGAAGATGTAGGTGAACATCAGCGTGAAGATGATCGGCTGGACCGTCACGTCGATGAGCTGCTCGGGCGTCCGTTTGATCTTCAACAGACCGCGGTACGCCATGGTGAAGGAGTTGCGGACCGTCTGCGAGAGGCTGACGTGGTTCCGGAGGGACCGGTCCGTGCCGGGGGTGATGGTGATCGTGCTCATGCGTGGACCTGCTCTGCGGTGTCGAAGGAATCGGTGTCGGACGTGGCGCCGGCGTCGCCGGTCTCGACGCCGTGTCCGGTGAGGGTGAGGAAGACCTCGTCGAGCGTCGGCTTCTGGACACTCATCTCCGCGAGCCGGATCCCGGCTTCACGGAGCGTGATGAAGAGGTCGGTGACGGCGTCGGGGTCGCGCATGGGCGCCGTGATGCGGGTCGCCTCGGGCGAGACGACCGTCTCCACCCGGAGCACCTCGGTGATGACGCGCCGGGCGTCCTCGAGGTCGGCCGGATCCGCCAGTCGCAGTTGCAGCGACGACTCCCCCACGGATGCCTTCAGTTCGTCGGACGTCCCCTCGGCGACGACGAGGCCCCGGTCGATGACGGCGATGCGATCGGCCAACTGGTCGGCTTCGTCGAGGTACTGGGTCGTGAGCAGCACCGTGGACCCGGTGGCCACGAGGCGACGGATGGTGTCCCACATCTGCGCCCTCGTCCGCGGGTCGAGGCCGGTGGTCGGTTCGTCGAGGAAGATGAGCGGCGGCTGCGCGATGAGGCTCGCGGCGAGGTCGAGCCGACGCCGCATGCCGCCGGAGAACTTCTTCAGCGGGCGCGCCGCCGCCTCGCTCAGCCCGAATTCCTCGAGGAGTTCGGCGCTCTTGCGCTTCGCCTCGGCACGACCGAGGCCGAGGAGGCGGGAGAAGATGACGAGGTTCTCGGTGGCGGAGAGGTTCTCGTCCACCGAGGCGAACTGCGCGGTCACGCCGATGAGCTGGCGGACCACCTGCGATTCGCGCTGGATGTCGTGGCCGAAGATGGTCGCGCTGCCCGCGTCGGGACGCAGGAGGGTCGCGAGCATGCTGATGGTGGTGGTCTTCCCGGCGCCGTTCGGGCCGAGGACGCCGTAGACGGTGCCGGTCCTGACGGAGAGGTCGACGCCGTCGACCGCTCGGTTGTCGCCGAAGGTCTTCACGAGGCCGTGGGCCTCGATCGCCCAGTCGGAGCGGATGCTCATGCGGATGCCTTTCGATTCGTGGCGGACCGCCGGTGGGCGACCCGGACACGAGTGTGCTCGTCGGCACTCACCGATCGCTCACGTGGCGCTGACGGCCGCTGTTCGTCGCTGACGGAGCCGGCAGCGATCGCCGCAGCCGATCGCGCCTAGAGTGGAGGGAGCCAGTCGTACCGAAGGAGGTCGTCCAGTGACGGCATACGTGTCCGCATTCGACCTCTTCTCCATCGGCATCGGCCCCTCCAGTTCGCACACCGTCGGCCCCATGCGCGCCGCGCTCGCGTTCGTCCACGGTCTCGAGCGCGACGGGCTGCTCGGGCGGGTCGACCGCGTCACGTGCTCACTCTTCGGCTCCCTCGGCTCGACCGGCATCGGCCACGGCACACCGGACGCCGTCGTCGCCGGACTCCGCGGCCTCACTCCCGAGGGATGCGACCCGGCCGAGGTCCGCCACGCCTGGATCGACCACCCCGACGGCGCAACCCTCCTCCTCGCCGGGGTCAGGCCCGTCGACTTCTCCCGAGACGACGTCTCCTTCGTCCCGAGGACACGCCTCCCCGGCCACCCGAACGCCCTGACCCTGTCCGCCTGGGACCGCACGAGTGAAGAACCGGTCCGCTCGGAGACCTATTACTCGGTGGGCGGCGGTTTCATCAGGCGCGACGGCGACGACCCGGCGTCCGCGCTCCCCCAGCACCCCGTCCCCATGCCGTTCCGGACCGCCGAGTCGCTCATCGACATCTGCGATCGAAGCGGACTGCCGATCGACGCGATCGCCAGGCGGAACGAGGAGGCCATGCGCACCCCGGAAGCGGTCGATGCCGGCCTCGACGCCATCTGGGCGGCCATGCACGAGTGCGTCACGGCGGGACTCGCGGACACGGGCACCTTGCCCGGCGGCCTCGGCGTCAAGCGTCGCGCTCGTGCCGTCCGCGAGCGACTCGACGTGGCCGAGGCGGAGAGCGGCCGAGAGCTACCGACGGAGTGGCTCCACGCCTTCGCGCTCGCCGTCAACGAACAGAACGCCTCAGGCGGGCGGGTGGTGACGGCCCCGACGAACGGGGCGGCTGGCATCATCCCGGCGGTCGGCAGCTACTACCTGCGGTTCGTCCCCGGGGCGTCGCTCGACGGCATCCGCCGGTACCTGCTCACGGCGACCGCGATCGGGTCGCTGTTCAAGGCGAACGCCTCCATCTCCGGCGCGGAGGGCGGATGTCAGGCTGAGGTCGGCTCCGCGTGCGCGATGGCGGCCGGTGCCCTGTGCGCCGTGCTCGGCGGCACCCCACGGCAGGTCGAGAACGCCGCGGAGATCGCGATGGAGCACCACCTCGGTCTCACCTGCGACCCGGTCGGCGGACTCGTCCAGGTGCCGTGTATCGAGCGGAACGCGATCGCCTCGTCGACGGCGGTCAGTGCGGCCAGGCTGTCGCTGCACGGCGACGGGACGCACCTCGTCTCCCTCGACACCGTGATCGAGACGATGCGCCAGACCGGCGTCGACATGTCGACGAAGTACAAGGAGACCAGCGAAGGCGGCCTCGCGGTCAACGTCATCGAGTGCTGAGCCGCGCCGCCCGGCTCGGCCGAGTCTGCGCGCCTCAGCGTCGTTCGGCGGGAGACCCGATCACCGTGGGTCGAGTGCGGCCACGTCCGTCACGGGCAGGCGGCACACGAAGTCGTGGCAGAGGTAGGCGGTCGGCAGACCGTCCCGACTCGTCCGCTCGGCGAAGAGACCGAAGCCCGCAGCAGCCCAGGCGGCTGCCTCCTGATCGGTGACCACCGTCACCACCGCGTCGCGCCGCGTCCTGACGGCGTCACGCATCGCCCGAGCGGCGGTGACCCGGTCCTCGCTCTCGTCGGCGCGGACGTGATCCGGCGCGACGACGACCAGTTGCGAGGCCGGTTCCGCGAGCGATGCGGCCAGTCCGAGGCTCGCGCCGAACGCGGTCGGTGCGCGCAGCGCCGCCGAAGCGGCGAACCGCACGGCGCTCTCAGCGGCCGCCCGGAAGCGCCCGTCCGCCGAGAGCTGGTACAGCAGCAGCGACGCCCGGCCGAGCGCGGAGATCCCCGACGGGTAGGCGCCCTCCGACGGGTCGCCGTCCACGCGGGTGCCGTGAGCGGCCAGCACCGGATCTCCGCCACCCGGTAGGACGAACCCGGCCACAGCGGTCGGCGCACCGGTGCCCGACGCCTCGTCGAACGATCCCTCAGGGAGGCATCGTTCGACGAGGTCCCTGGCGAGCTCCGCGTAGCGCACCTGACCCGTCGCGAGGGCGAGACGCACCAACCCGGTGGCGAGCATCCCGTAGTCCTCGAGGGCAGCCGCCGCTCCCGAGCGCTGCTCGTCGAGCGACGCGCGGGCGAGGGTGCCGTCCGGAAGGAGGTGGTTCTCGATGACCGCGTCGGCCGCCCACCGGGCGGCCTCGAGCCACTCCGGGCGGTCGAGGACCGTCGACGCCTCGGCCAACGCACCGATGGCGAGTCCGTTCCACCCCGACAGCACCTTGCGGTCGACCGCGGGCGGAACGAGCGTCGCTCGGCCGTGCACGTCACGACGGTAGTAGCCACCCTCGGACCGGACGCCGTCGACGATGCTCTCCGAGTCCTGGGCGGACCCGAAGCCGCCGCTCGGCTGCTGGAGGGTGTCGATGAGGAAGTCGGCGGTCCCGGTCGCGACGGTGGCGGCCCACGGGCTCGGACGCTCCGCCCAAGCCCGCGCGTAGGCGGTGAGCAGGAGCGCGTTGTCCGTCAACATGCGTTCGTAGTGCGGCTCGGTCCAGTCGCGGTTGACCGCGTACCGGAAGAACCCGCCCTCGACCGGGTCGCGGAGCGCCGACGCCCCCATCGTCCGGAGCGTGCGCTGCGCGAGATCGACACCACGGCGAGCAGCCTCCCCCTCGCGCGGCGTGAGCAGGACGTCGAACACCGGCGCCATCGGGAACTTCGGCGCGGTGCCGAATCCGCCCGACTCGGGGTCCTCGAGGCCCTCGAGGATCGCGACCGCGGCGTCGAGGTCTCCGGGCCCCGGCACGGACGCGTCCTCCGGGGCGGTCATCGCCTCGGCGATCGCGCGAGCGAGGCCGTCGGCGCTGGCGACGACGTCCTCCCGGCGTTCCGTCCACGCCACCCGGACCGCCTCGAGCACCTGCGGGAACGACGGGTGACCCCGGAGCGGCACCGGCGGCGAATAGGTCCCGGCATGGAACACGTGCCCACGAGGTGTCACGAAGACGTTCAACGGCCAGCCGAGCTCCCGGGTGAACGCACCGGCCGCCGCGAGGTAGCTCGCGTCGACGTCGGGATGCTCCTCCCGATCGACCTTGACGGCCACGAAGTCACGGCGGAGCAGCTCCGCGATGTGCTCGTCCGCGAAGGACTCCCTCGCCATGACATGGCACCAGTGACAGGTCGAGTAGCCGATCGACACCAGCAGGGGGACGTCACGACGGGCGGCCTCCTCGAAGGCCTCCGGCCCCCAGGGGTGCCAGTCGACCGGCTGCTCGGCGTGGGAGCGGAGGTAGGGGCTCATCGCCCCGGCGAGCCGGTTCGTCATGTCGGGTCCGTCGCCCCGGGCCTAGAGACCGAGTGGCAGCTGCTCGCCCGCTGTGATGCGGGAGCGGAGCCGGTTGTTCGGGGCTGGCAGCGGGCACACGTAGTGGTCGCTGAACGCGCACGGCGGCAGGTAGGCGCGGTTGAAGTCCACGAGGACGTGTCCGTCGGCGGTGGGCGCCGGCATGCTGATGAACCGGAACCGGTAGGTCTCGTCGCCGCTCGTGCCGTCGGAGAACACCGCCCAGAGCCCGTTCGGGCCGCCCGTGACGGTCAGGGACACGGCTTCGTCGCCGAGGGTGAACTCGACCCGGCCCACCGGCGTCTCGGTCGTGACGTGGCCGTCGATCGACTCGGTCTCCACCGTCACCCCCGGCGAGGGCACGAATCGGGCGGGCCTGATCCACGAGACGTCCGGCGCGAAGGCGCTGATCCCGGACAGCGCGGTGCGCGTCGGAGCCTCGGGATCGAGGACCCTGAGCGCGTACGCGCCGTCACGCTCCATGCCGCGCAAGAGGACGTCGCCGAAGTGCAGTTCCTCGCCGTGGACGAGCTCGACGCGGTCGGTCATGATCTGCGCGCCGCTCGGCGTCGTGAGGCCCGTGCCGGTGAGCCGTTCGCCCACGATGCCGGTGTCGTCGGCACGCCAGGTGCCCGGAGCGCCTTCCAGAGGCGTCGCCTCCTCGGTCAGCCAGTGCGTGAAGCGCAGCGCGGCGATCCCGTGCGGCGCGCGCACCGAACGCTCGCGGGCGGTGTGCCAGGCGGTCCAGGACGCGATGAACTCGGCGGGGGTCTCGGAACTCATACCCCGACGGTACCAACTCCCAGCGTCACACAGACCCCCTGGACATCCCGCCTGGCCCGGATGCGCTCACCGCGAACAGCGCGATGGCGCCGCCCGGCGGACTGGGCGACGCCATCGAGGTGGTGCCGTGTTAGTTGAAGAGCTTCTTGTCCTTGAGCCAGTCGGCAGCGAGGGTCTTCGGTGCCGCCTTCTCGTCGCCCTGGTTGCGGGCGTTGAGCTCGATGAGGTCTTCGGTGGTGAGCTCCGCCGACACGGCGTTGAGCACCTCCTTGACCTTGTCGCTGGCCTTGTCCGAGTTGATCAGCGGAAGGACGTTCTGCGGGAGGATCAGGTTCTCCGGGTCCTCCAGCGTGACGAAGTCGTTCTCGGCGATCGACGGGGTGGTCGTGTAGATGTCGGCCATCTGGACCGTGCCGTCGAGGAGGGCCGCGGTGGTCTGCGCGCCGCCGCCGTCGCTGATCGGCACGAAGGTGAGCTTGTCGGCCGGGACACCGTAGACCTCGGTCAGGCCCTTCGGTCCGTACGGGCGCTCGGCGAGCTCAGGAGCCCCGCCGATGGCCAGCGGGACGGTGAGGGACGCGAGGTCGGCGAGGCTCGTGACGTTGTTCGCCTCGCTGAACTCTTTGGTGACGTTGTAGGAGTCCTTGTCCTCGGCCTTCGACTGGTCGAGCACCTCGTAGCCCTTGGGAGTCGCCTCCTGGAGCGCCGAGTAGACCTCGTCGCTCGACTTGGCCGTCGCCGAGTCGTCGAAGAACTGCAGCAGGTTGCCGCTGTAGTCGGGGACGAGGTCGATGGACCCGTCTTCGAGGGCGGCGATGTAGACGTCGCGGGCGCCGATGTTGAGTGACTCGGCGGTCTTGATGTCGTTCGCCTCGAGCGCCTGGATGTAGATCTGCGCGATGATCTCGGACTCGGGGAACCCGGCGGAACCGACGGTGATGGTGTCGGAGGCGGCGGTCTCGCCCGCGGTCGGGTCGCCTGCGGAGCAGGCGCTGAGGGCGAGTGCCGCTGCGGCGGTCGCCGCGATGCCGACGGCGAGGCGTCGACCCTGTCGAATGGTGAACATGAGGTTTCCTATCTGTGATGGACGAGAACGGTGGTGCCGTTGTGCGGGATGGTGCCTCGGGCGATGCTGGCGCCCGAGAGGGTTCGGAGCGCTACTCGATTCGGTGCGCTGCGGTCTGCATCTTCGTCTCCGCCACGGCGAGCGCGGGGTCCGGTGACGCCGATCGGTCGTCGACCCCGCCGCCGTGCGCGCGGGTCTCGTCGACGCGGGCCTGGGTCGCCTGGACGCCGCGCGGGACGACCGCTCGCTGGAGGAGTGAGAAGACGCCCTCCAGCAGCAGGGCGAGCACGATGATGATGATCGACCCGGCGAGCATCTGCGCGTAGTCGCGCACCGGCAGGCCGTCGAGGATGTACCGGCCGAGCCCGGGGCCGTTGGTGAGGAAGGCCACGACCGTCGCGGTCGCGATCGTCTGGAGGACCGCCGAGCGGACACCGCCGATCATGAGCGGCAGTGCCAGCGGGATCTCCACCTTCCCGAGGATCTGCCACTCGTTCATGCCGACGGCACGAGCGGCGTCGACGGTCTGCCGGTCGATCGCCTCGACGCCGCCGTACGCGCCGGCGAGGACCGGCGGGACGGCCAACACGACGAGCGCCGTGATCGCGGGCACGAGGCTCGTGCTCGAGAAGCCCCAGCCGAGCGTGATGAGTGCCAGGAGCGAGAGCAGGCCGAGGGTCGGGAGCGCTCGGAGCGACCCGGTGATCACGACCGCGAGCTCGCGCCCCTTGCCCGTGTGCCCGATGAGGAGCCCGAGCGGGATCGCGATGAGGCAGGCGATCAGGACGGTGAGGCCGGTCACGCCGAGGTGCTGGAGCACTCTGACGGGGATGCCACCAGGACCCTCCCAGTGCTCCGGGTCGAAGATCCACGCGAACGCGGCGAGGAAGTTGATCATGCGACTCCTCCCCCGGTGGTCGCCAACTCGTGGGCCTCGGTGGCGGCACGACGTCGGCGGATCGCCCCCTTCGAGCTGATGCGCGTCCAGGGCATGAGCAGGCGCCCCAGGAGGACGAGCAGGACGTCGAACACGATCGCGATGACGACCGTCCCGACGATACCGGTGAGGATCTCGATCGGGAACTGGCGGTTGTAGCCGTCGGTGAACAGGTAGCCGAGGTTCGTGACCCCGATGAGGGCACCGACGCTCAACAGGCTGATGGTGCTGGCCGAGACCACCCGGATGCCCGCGAGCATGAGCGGACCGGCGAGCGGGAACTCGACCCGCCAGAAGCGTTGGCCGGTCGAGAACCCGACGGCCTGCGCCGACTGCCGTACGCCGGCGTCGACGGCGTCGAGCGCGTCGGCGATCGTCCGCACGAGGAGCGCCACGGCGTAGATGGTGAGGGCGATGACGACGTTCGCCGGGTCGAGGATCTTCGTCCCGATCAGGGAGGGCATGAGGACGAAGAGCGGCAGCGACGGGATCGCGTAGAGGATGCCGCTCACCGTGAGCAGGACCCCACGCGACCACCGGTACCGGTGGGCGAGCCAGCCGAGCGGTAGCGAGATGAGGAACCCGAGGATGATCGGCGGGAGGCTCAGCTGCACATGGGTGAGCACGAGCTCCCAGATCATGCTCCAGTTCGCGACGACCCAGTTCATCTGGACGCGCCGCCCTCGGCCGGTGTCGTGCCCTGTGGCTCTCCGGGATCGCGACGGTCTCCGAGGACGCCCGCTGGACGCCCGGACTCGTCGACGACGACGTCCCGTCCGCCCACCCGCTCGACGTGCAGGGTGCGCTGGCCGCGGTCGGCACCGATGAACTGGGCGACGAAGTCGTTCGCCGGCTCCGCGACGATCTCCGCCGGTGAGCCCACCTGGGCGATGTGACCACCCTTCTGCAGGATGACGACCTGATCGCCGAGGAGGAACGCCTCGTCGATGTCGTGGGTGACGAACACGATCGTCTTGGCGATGTCGCGCTGCAGGCGGAGCAGCTCCCGCTGGAGTTCGGCCCGCACGAGCGGGTCGACGGCGCCGAACGGTTCGTCCATCAGGAGGATGTTCGGGTCGATGGCGAGGCCTCGGGCGACCCCGACGCGCTGCTGTTGCCCGCCGGACAGCTGGCTCGGGTAACGGTCGGCGAGCGAGCGGTCGAGGCCGACGGTGTCGAGCAGCGTGAGGGCGTCCGCCCGCGCCTGCTTCTTCGGGACGCCGGTGAGGAGCGGGACGGTGGCCACGTTGTCGATGACCGTCCGGTGCGGGAGCAGGCCGGAGTTCTGCATGACGTACCCGATGCGGCGCCGCAGGCGGACGGGGTCGACGGCCGAGACGACCTCGTCGTCGATGACGATGCGGCCCTCGCTCGGATCGACCATGCGGTTGATCATCCGCAACAGGGTGGTCTTGCCGCAGCCGGAGGAGCCGACGAAGACCGTGGTGGACCGCGACGGGATCGTGAGGGAGAAGTCGTCGACCGCGAGCGTGCCGTCATCGAAGCGCTTGCTGACGTGTTCGAAGGAGATCATGCTGGACCGATGCCTCTTCTCTGCACGACGGGCGTGGCAGCTCTCGTCCGACGAGGCTGCGCCGCCGAGGTCGGTGGCTCGCTGGACGTCTCGCCGTCGGTGCATCCGAACCTACCGGAGGCCACTGACATCGCTCACCCCCTCGACACATGTCGACATACATGGCATGCGACGGCGGGCTCGCACCGGCACCGGTAGGCCGCCGTCCTCAGGATCGGTCGACGCCCAGGGCGGTGAGCGCTGCCGTCACGAGCTGCTGACCGTGCAGTTCCTGCTCGATCACCGACCGGAGGCCGGCATGGGCGACCGAGAACCCGACCGACCATTCGTCGTGCTCCGCCGGACCGAGCGCGTCAGCTGCGACGACCGCCTCGAGCGCCAACACGTCCGCGAGGAGGGCTGTCGAGCGTTCCAGCAGTCGGAGGGAGGTCCCGGCGAAGGAGGCAGGGTCGTCCGCGGCCTCGTCGGACGGGCCGGCGGCGACGACCGGGGTCGCGAGCACGCGGAGCTCGGCGACGAGGTCCGCGGCCGACTGACCGAGGAGGCCGGGGACGAGCCCGGATCCGGTTTCCCGGCGGTCGGCCCCGCCTCCGTCGATACGTCCGAGCCGTCGCTCGGCGGCAGCGGCGGTCTGCGCGATCGCCGCGCGGAGCCCGTCGAAAGCGCGGGCGAGCGCCGCTCCGTGCAGCAGTCCGCCGGTCCGCAGGACACCCGACGCCTGATCGACGAGTGGATCCTCCGAGGCCGTGCCGAGCGTCGCTTCGACGAGCAGGACGGCCGCGGTGACCTCGTCGGCGAGGGCACCGTTGATCTGCGGGGTCGCGCGGAGCCGAAGTCCGTCCGGGTCCCGTTCACCACGCGCGCCCTCCGGGCGGACCGGCGTCGCCAACAGCTCGGAGATCCGTTCCCCGCTCGCCCGGGTGCCCGCCGACGGGCTGCCGGCGAGGACCGTCGCGTCGAAGACCGGCCCTCGCCCGCCGAGCCCGGATCGCACACCGGCCCGTGACGAGAGTGCACTCGTGGTGTCCGCCAGCCGACTGAGCGCACCGAGCCGGTGGAGTGCGAGCGCGCCGACGCCGAGGGAGTAGGCGTTGTGGTGGACGAACGCCTGCCCCTCATGCGCAGCGAGGTCGAGCGGTGCGAGCCCGACCCGCGACAGGGCGACCCGGGCGGAGAGCCGCTCGCCCGCGAGGACCGCCTCCCCCTGTCCGAGCACGAGCGTCGCGACGGACGCCAGGTGGGTCTGGTCGCCGTCGCCGAGGGACCCGACGGAGGGGATCACCGGGGTCACCCCACGGTTGAGGAGCTCGGCGACGAACACGGCGGTCTCGAGGCGGATCCCGGATGCGCCACGGGTCCATCCGGCGAGCCGAGCGGCGATCACCGCTCGAGCACGGTCCACCGAGAGCGGGAGACCGATGCCACCACGTCGATCGTGGACGACGCGCTCCTCCACCGCCGACGCGTCGAGCGTCGCCGTGCGTGGAGCCGGAGCATCGACTCCGACCGCCGTCGTCTGCCGGTCGACGATGGCCCGGCCCGCGCCGATGCGGTCGAGCGCCGCCGTGTCGAGGACCACGATCGCGTCGTCGCGGGACACGGCCACGAGGTCGTCGACCGAGATCGGACCGGTCCCGAACACCACCGGCGCTCCCATCAGCGCGCGCCCATCGAGCGGTCGCTGGCGGTCGTCTGGTGTGCGCTGCTGGACACGGGTCGCTCCATCCGCTCGTCGAGGGGCCGTGGACCGGCCGGGATGGACGTCAGCGTACGAGCGCCCGGCGACCGGTGCACGGCGTGTGTCGACGTATGACGGGACGCCGGGATGGCCTGAGCGCCAGGGTGTCATCGGACCTCAGCGGTAGCGGCGGCCCTCGTCGCGGCGATAGAGGGCGAGGACCACGACGGTGAGGCCGAGCGTCCACGCCAGGACCCCGACCCACGACCACCACGGCAACTCGCCACCCTGGACCGCCCAGACGACGAGTTCCCGGGTCTGGCGGCTCGGGAGGAACATCGACAGCCGGTCGAGCCAGGGCGCGAAGAGGAACGGCGGGATGAACAGTCCGCCGGCGAAGGCCAGCGAGAACATGGCCACCTGCACCACGGCGATCGCGGCCTTGCTGGGGAGCGCGTACCCGATGGCGGTGCCCAGGAGCATGAACGGCAGGGCACCCACCACGAGCGCCACGACGCCGCCGAGCAGTCCTGTCGGGGTCGCGGTGGCGGCGGTCAGGAGCGCACCGAGCACGCCGACCGGTACGACGGCCGCGAACCCGAGGAGGCCGACCGAGCACAGGTGCGAGAGGACCCGGGCGACACCCGTCACCGGGAGCGTGCGGAGGTACGGGTCCCACGCCTGCTCCCGCGCCTGGGCGATGGTCAGCCCGAAGCCGAACAGGGCATTCGCGAGCACTGCGAAGACGATCAGAGAGATGACCGCCTGGGTCGCGGTGCGGGGGTCGCCGGCGACCTGCGCCTGCGGGACCACGAAGAACAGCAGCGAGAGCGCCGGGAACACGAGCGAACCGATCACCGCGATCGGGACGCGCACCGTCTCGAGCAGGGAGTACCGTGCGTGCAGGGTGGTGAGCTGGAGTGTCGTGGCCATCAGGCGGCGCTCCGTCCGACGCTCGCCCGGGCGTCCGCCGTGAGGGTCAGGAACGCCTCCTCGAGGGTGGCGCCGCGGACGGCGAGGTCGGTGAACGGGACCTCGGATCGGACGAGGTCACGCACGAAGGCGTCGGCGTCGCGGACGTCGAGTTCGACGGTGTCCCCGTCCCGACTCGCCTGGACGACTCCGGCGAGCCGCTCCACCGTCCCAGGTTCGGCGCTCCGGAGCCGCACCCGGTGGATGCCGACGAGCCCGAGCACCTCGCGCAGGGGCGCATCGGTGATGACCCGTCCGCCGCCCAGCACCACGACGCGCTCGGCGAGCGCTTCGATCTCCTCGAGGTAGTGGCTCGTGAGGACGATCGTCGCACCGAGCTCGCGTTGCCGGCGGATCGCGTCCCAGAGGGTGCGACGTGCGTCGACGTCGAGGCCCGTCGTCGGCTCGTCGAGGAGCACGAGACGCGGCTTGCCGACGAAGGCGAGCGCGACCGCGAGGCGCCGCTGCTGGCCACCCGAGAGCGAACCCGTCTGGCGTCGGATGAGGTCGCCGAAGCCGAACTGGTCAGCCAGGACGGCCGTCGGCACGCGGTCTGCGAAGTGACGTCCGACGAAGTCGACGACCTCTCCCACCCGGAGCGTGGGCGGCAGCGCTGTCTCCTGCGGTGTCGACCCGAGCCTCGTGCGATTGACCGCTTGGGCGGGATCGCCACCGAAGAGGGTCACGGTGCCCCGCGTCGGACGTCGGGTGCCCTGCAGCAGGGAGAGCACGGTGGACTTGCCGGCGCCGTTGGGGCCGAGGAGCCCGACGAGCGAACCCGGTTCGATCCTGAGGTCGACGTCGTCCAGCGCGGTGACGGCGCCGTAGCGTCGCGTCACGCCTTCGAGGGTGGCCAGTGGTGTGACCGTCATGATGTCCCCGTTCCCGACGCGCCGCCGAGCATCGCTCGGAGGCCGGTCATGTAGTCCTCGAACGCGCGGCGCCCGAGCGTGGTGAGTTCCAGGTAGGTGACCGGAGTGCGTCCCCGGTGGGTCTTGGTGACGAGGACGTAGGCGCCGTCTTCGAGTTTCCGCAGGTGGGTGGACAGGTTCCCGGCGGTCATGTCGAGCATCTCCTGCAGGCGGGGGAACGACATGCTGCTGTCGGCATCGATCGCCGCGAGCGTCGACATGATGCGCAATCGGGCTTGCGCGTGGATGAGGGGGTCGAGTTCGTCCACCGGTCACACCGCCGACCGGTGGGCACGCCGGCGGCGCGTCGTCTCGAGGAAGGTCGCGTACACGAGGAACCCGCCTCCACCGGCGATCGCCATGATGAGCGCGTTGCCCGGCGAACCGAAGAACGGCGCGGCCATGCCGACCACGATGATCCAGATGCCCATGCCGTACATGAGGCGGTCGCGCCAGACGGCTCCGCCTGCGAGGTACAACAGACCGACCACGAGACTGTAGATGGCCGGGTAGAAGATGGCCGCGAGTCCGGGGGCCATCCCCGCGGCGAACAGCGCGCCGCCGAACACGGCCGCGGCCGTGCACCCGATCGCCCAGGCGATGCCGTACATCGTCCCCTGCACCTGCTGGGCACCCTGGATCCCGCGCGACACCCGGGAGCCGATGATCGACGACGAGACGACGCCGCCGACCATCAGGATCCCGAAGAGCCATCCCGCGACCGCCGGTGGCGTGGTGAACCAGGGGTTCTCGTCGCTCGCGGACCAGAGCGCGAGGAACCCGATCGTCCATGCGACGCCCCAGACGTACACGATCGCGATGGTGGGCCTCGTGAAGATGTCGTCGACACGGCTCGCCTGGCGCTCCTGCAGCGCGAGCATGGCGGCCGGGTCGAGTGCGTCGGAGCCGTCGGCGGGTTCCATCGGTGAAGTCATATCTACTTTGTAACGCAAACGACTCTGCGAAGCAACCCCGTTTGCGGCACAAGCGCCGTACGACTAGCTCAGGGACCGGGACGTTCCGGGCACACCTCCGCCGGTCACTGAGCCTGTCGAAGCGTCCACGAGGAAACCTCCGACACTTCGACAGGCTCAGTGCGGCGCAGCTCGGGGAACGGACGCGCTCAGAATGGCGCGGGGTCCGGCTCGGTTCGGTGGTGTTTGCCGTCGGGTGTCGTCCAGTCGAGTACCCCGCCAGGGCCGTGTTCGAGGTTCCACCCCGGGAGGTGCTTCATCCGGTGGTGATGTCGGCACAGGCAGGCGAGATTCCCGACATCCGTCGTTCCGCCGTCTTGCCAGGCGACCGAGTGGTCCAGGTCGCAGGCTCTGGCTCGCCTCCCGCACCCGGGTGCGCGACAGGTGCCGTCCCGGAGGCGCACTGCACGTTGCAAGTCGGCGGGGACACGATACTGGCCTCGGCCGACGGAGAGGACGGCTCCGGTTTCCGGCTGGACCAGGATCCGGGTCAGGCTGGGCGCGTTGACCGCGAGCCGGGCGGCGGCCTCCGGGTCGATCGGCCCGTACCCGTCGAGGGTGGCCGGCGCGTCGGAGACACCGGCCAGGCTGAGCGCCGGGACGGTGATCTGCACGGTCGGCTTGATGTGCTCCTGGACCTCGATCGGGTGCGGCAGCACCGGGCTCGACATCACGTCGTCTGGAGTGACACCGGTGAGGGCGAGCGCTGCGAGGGCATCGGCCTGCAGCTGTCCACAGGTGCGAGCATCGCCGGCCTTGCGTGACTCCGCTGCCGCGGCTTCGACGCGCTCGATGATGCCCTGCGCGATCGGCGCGGTGGTGACCAAGTGCACCCACGCCATGCCATCGGCTGCGGGCTCGAACTCGACCCGGCGGTCAGCCTCGGAACGGATCGCGCGCGCCGTGAGGGACTCCGGGTGGAGACGCTCCCGGAGGACACGGGCTCGCTTCCTGAGGTTCGCGTTGGTCGTTTCCTCCGCGACCGGCAACACCGCCTCCAGGAACGCCGCCCGACCCGCTGTCGGCACGTCGCAAAGTTGATCGATGATCGTCTGCGCATGCCGAGCCGAGATGCGGCCCGCCTCAAGCGAGGCGAGCACGGCGGGCGCCTCGTTGACGAGCCGCTCGGCGTCGTTCGTCGCACGCTGGACCGTCTGCTCAGGTGTCCGTGTCGCCATGGCGAGCGCCGCACAGGTCGACCGGCGGGAGAGCGCCCGGCGTTCGGCCGGCGGGTACACGGCCGGGACCACGGAGTCGGCGAGCGCGTCGGCGTAGGCCGCCGAGCGGGCCAAGAGTCGCGCCGCCCGAGCGGCCAGTACAGCCTGCTTCCGGCAGATCTCCGCATACTCGTCCGAGAACTCCGCGAGCTGCGCGGCGTACTCATCGCCAGCTCGAACTGCGGAAAAGGTGCTCTCGGTCATGGAACAAGTCCACCATGGACCACTGAAATTCCAGATGCTGAGTTCGGGCTGCTGTGGACGCATCCCGTGAGCACTTCGACAAGCTCAGTCACCGGGGCTGGTTGGAGGGATTCGACCGGGTCGATGAGCCGCTCGGCAACCGGAACGGGCCTCCCCGCCGCCCAGCCCGATACGATGGAGGGCTGATGTCAGAGATCCGAATCTCCTACCCGCCCGAGCTGCCGGTGAGCGCCGCCCGTGCGGACATCGCGCGCGCCATCTCCGAGAATCAGGTGGTCATCGTGGCGGGCGCAACGGGTTCGGGGAAGACGACGCAGCTGCCGAAGATCTGCCTCGAACTCGGTCGGGAGTCGATCGGACACACGCAACCGCGCCGTCTCGCCGCCCGCACCATCGCGGAGCGGATCTCGGAGGAACTCGGGCAGGAGCTCGGCGGCATCGTCGGCTACCAGGTGCGCTTCACCGATCAGGCGTCGAAGGCGACGAAGATCAAGCTGATGACCGACGGCATCCTCCTCAACGAGATCCACCGCGACCGGCTGCTCCGCAAGTACGACACGATCATCATCGACGAGGCGCACGAACGCAGCCTCAACATCGACTTCCTGCTCGGCTATCTCAAGCAACTGCTCCCCCAGCGCCCCGACCTCAAGGTCATCATCACCTCGGCCACGATCGACCCGGAGAGCTTCTCCCAGCACTTCGACGGCGCCCCCATCGTCGAGGTCTCGGGCCGGACCTACCCGGTCGAGATCCGCTACCGCCCGCTCGTGGCCGACGAGACCTCCGACGACGACGAGGACGCCCCGGAGTCGGAGTCGGCGGACCGCGACTACCTCGAGGGCATCAACGCGGCCCTCGACGAGCTGGCCCGCGAATCGATGGGCGACGTGCTCGTCTTCCTGTCGGGCGAGACCGAGATCCGCGACGCCGCGGACGCGATTCGGGGCCGGAACCTGCCGGGCACCGAGGTGCTGCCGCTCTACGGCCGCCTGTCCTCGGCGGACCAGCACCGCGTCTTCCAGCCGTCCTCCGTGCCAGGCCTCCGCCGCCGCATCATCCTCGCGACCAACGTCGCGGAGACGAGCCTCACCGTCCCCGGCATCAAGTACGTGATCGACGCCGGCACGGCCCGCATCTCACGCTACAGCGTGCGGTCGAAGGTGCAGCGACTCCCGATCGAGGCGATCTCGCAGGCGTCGGCGAACCAGCGCTCCGGGCGCTCGGGCCGCACGAGCGACGGCATCGCGATCCGCCTGTACTCGGAGGAGGACTTCGCGAAGCGACCGGAGTTCACCGAGCCCGAGATCCTCCGCACCAACCTCGCCGCGGTCATCCTGCAGATGATCTCCCTCGGCCTGGGTGACATCGCCGCGTTCCCCTTCCTGCAGCCACCGGACGCCCGCGGCATCAAGGACGGCGTCGACCTCCTCGCGGAACTCGGCGCCATCGAGACACGCACCTTCGCCGACGGCTCCGCTCGGGGCGGCGGCCCCCGACTCACCCGGGTGGGGCGCGACCTCAGCCGCCTCCCCATCGACCCGCGGTTCGCCCGGATGGTCGTCGAGTCCAAGCGCCACGGCGTCTCCCGCGAAGTGCTGGCGATCGTCGCCGCGCTCACCATCCAGGACCCCCGCGAGCGCCCGCTCGAACACCGCCAGAAGGCCGACGAGCTGCATCGCCGGTTCGTCGACCCGACGAGCGACTTCCTCGCGTTGCTCAACCTCTGGAACTACCTCGAGGAGCAGCAGGATCAACTCTCGTCGAGCGCGTTCCGCCGGCTCTGCAAGAACGAGTTCCTGAACTACCTGCGCGTCCGCGAATGGCATGACGTCTACCGTCAGCTCCGGCAGCTCGCGAAACCGCTCGGCCTGACCATCGGCGAACCGTCCGTGAACCCCGACGGCATCCACAAGTCGCTGCTCGCTGGCCTCCTGTCCCACATCGGGTTGAAGGATCAGACCGTCGCGCCCGTCGTGAAGGGTCGTGGAGCACCGCCGGCGACGAAGACCGCCAAGAAGGGCGACTACATCGGCGCCCGCCAGACGCGCTTCGTCCTGTTCCCGGGCTCCGCGCTGGCCAAGAAGCAGCCGAACGCGGTGATGAGCGCCGAGCTGGTCGAGACGAGTCGGCTCTTCGCCCGGACCAACGCCTCGATCGACCCGGCCTGGGCCGAGCAGATCGCCGGCGACCTCTGCAAGCGCTCGTACAGCGAACCGCACTGGGAGAAGAGCCAGGGTTCCGCCGTCGCCTTCGAAAAGGTCACGCTGTTCGGCGTGCCCATCGTGCCTCGCCGCCGGGTGCAGTTCGGGCGCATCGACCAGGAGCAGGCGCGCGAGCTCTTCCTGCGGCACGCCCTCGTCGACGGCGAGTGGACGCACGACATCGGCCGCGACAAGCTGTTCGACTTCCACCGGGCGAACCGTCGACTGCGCAAGGAGCTCAGCGAACTCGAGGAGCGGACCCGCCGACGCGACATCCTGTTCGACGACGAGGCCGTCTTCGACTTCTACGACGCCCGGGTACCGGCGGACGTCTCCACCACGCGTGGCTTCGAGTCGTGGTGGCGCAAGACCCGCACGGAGCAGCCCGAGCTGCTGACCATGCGACAGGAGGACCTCCTCCCCGAGGACGCCCCCGCCGTCGACGAGGACCGCTTCCCCGCCGAGTGGGTGCAGGCCGACCAGCGACTGAAGCTCAGCTACCGGTTCGAACCGGGCAGCGACGACGACGGTGTCACGGTCATCGTGCCGCTCGCCCTGCTCGACCGGCTCTCGCCCGCCGGGTTCGACTGGCAGGTCCCCGGACTCCGGCGCGAACTCATCACCGCGATGATCAAGGCCCTCCCGAAAGCGCTGCGCCGCAACATCGTGCCGGCCGCCGACTGGGCGACGAAGCTCATCGCCGAGCTCCCGGCCGACGTCCCGGCGGTCTCCCCCGACCGGCCCTCCGCGGAGGACTCCTTCGCCACACGGCTCGCCAACGCCATCAAACGGCTGTCGTACATGGACATCTCGGCCTCGGACTTCGAGATGGAGCGTGTGCCGGAGCACCTGCTCGTGACCTTCCGCGTCATCGACGAACGCGGACGCGCGCTCGCCCGCGGCAAGGACCTCGTCGAGCTGCAGCACCGGTTGAAGCAGCGCACGCGCGCGAGTGTCGCGAAGGTCGCCGCCGCGCGCGTCCCGAACGCGATCGAGCGTTCCGGATTCACCCGATGGGACTTCGACGACCTGCCGCGTTTCATCGACATCCGGCAGGAGGACGGCGTCATCCGGGGCTACCCCGCGATCGTCGATGACGGCACGAGCGTCTCCATCCGGATCATGAGCACGGAGGCCGACCAGGCACGCGCCATGCCGTCCGGTGTCCGTCGGCTCCTGCTGCTCGCGATCCCCTCACCGACCGCCTACGTGCAGCAGCACCTCAAGCCCAACGAGAAACTCGCGCTCGCGACGAGTCCATACCGCTCGACGCCCGCGCTCTTCGAGGACTGCCTCGCCGCCTGTATCGACGACGTCCTGTACCGGGTCGTGCCGGACGGCCAGGTGTTCTCGAAGCTGCAGTACGAGACGCTCCGCGACCGGGTCTCGGCGTCCGTGATGGACCGCATGTTCCAGACCGTCGCGATCGTCGCGCGCATCCTCCAGGCCGCGCGCGACACCGAGAAGGCGATGAAGGCGGCGACGAGCATGACCCTGCTCGCCGCCCTCACCGACATGCGCGGGCAGCTCGACGGTCTGGTGTTCCCGGGCTTCGTATCGAGGACGGGGTCGGCTCGACTCGAGCACCTGCCGCGCTACCTCGCCGGCATACGCTATCGCGCCGAGCGACTGACCGACAACCCGAACCGCGACCGCGTCTGGATGACCGAGGCCCAGACGGCACTCGCCCGGTTCGAGGCGGCCGGCGGCACGATCCCACTGCCCGCCGAGGCGCCTGAGCACCTCGTGAAGGCGCGGTGGATGCTCGAAGAGCTGCGCGTCAGCCTGTTCGCCCAACAGTTGGGCACGGCCGAGTCGGTGTCGCTGCAGCGTCTGCAGAAGGTCCTCGCAGGCTAGCGAGCCCGCGGCACGCGCTCAGGCGTCGGGGCCCGTCGCCACCGTGCGTTCGGGGTGGTTCGCCCACTGACTCCACGAGCCCGGGTACAGGACGGGTTCGAAGCCGGCGAGCGTGAGGGCGACGGCGTTGTGCGCCGCGGTCACGCCGCTGCCGCAATACGTGGCCACCGCTGCACCCTCCGTCACCCCTGCGGCGAGGAACCGCTCGCGGAGCGCCTCCGGCGACAGGAACCGGCCGGCCTCATCGACGTTGGCAGTCGTCGGCGTGTTGATCGCACCGGGGATGTGGCCGGCGCGAGGGTCGACCGGTTCGACCTCCCCGCGGTACCGCTCGCCGGCGCGGGCGTCGAGCAGCACGCCGCCGTCGCGCGTCCAGGTGGCGGCGCCATCGATGTCGATGCTCGGAAGGACACCCGTCGACAGCGTGACCGTGCCCGGCTCCGGCACGACCTCGCCGCGTTCGACGGGCAGTCCGGCGTCCGTCCATGCCCGCAACGCCCCGTCGAGGATGCGGACGTCGGCGACACCGGCGTTCCGCAGCACCCACCAGGCCCGCGATGACGACAGGTTCTTCAGATCGTCGTAGACCACGACGACATCGCCGTCGTCGATCCCCCACGACCGCGCAGCCGTCTGGAGTGCATCGCGACCGGGCAGCGGGTGACGACCCTCGACCGGCTGCCGTCCGGTGGGCACGTGGTCGGCCAGCTCATGGTCGAGGTCCACGTAGACCGCGCCGGGGAGGTGTCCCTCGAGGTAGGCGGGCCGTCCGTCCGGAGCGTCGAGTCGCCACCGCACGTCGAGGACGCGCACCGGCGTCTCCGAGGCGATCAGGGCTGCGAGGTCGTCCGGTGCGATGAGGGTGGGCATACCTCCCAGCGTACGCAGCAGGGGCGGTGGCGGCCGCCGCGGATCCGTCCGTCCACCGTCACACCGGGTAACAGAGTTGCAGTGGCACCCGGATGAGCGAAACGTAGCCTGTGCAGCGTCCGCCGAATCGGTCGCCGCACCAGTCGTCCACAGCCGTTCGAAGGATCCCCCGTGAGCTCAGTCCACCCGGCAGCCGCCTCCGTGACCGCCTTGCCGTCCCCCGTCGACGGCGGTGAGGTCGCCACCGGTTTCGCCTCCCTCTCCCCCAACGACTTCAAGGCCGCCTTCAGGCAGCACCCGGCCGGGGTCTCCGTCATCACGGCGGACGACGGTTCCGGACCAGTGGGGCTCACGGCCACCTCGGTCTTCTCGGTGAGCGCGGAGCCACCCCTCCTCGTGTTCTCGGTCTCGTCGCTGTCGTCGAGCGCACCGACCATCACCGCCTCCGACACGGTCGTCGTCCACCTACTGGGCTCCGAGCAGCTCCACATCGCGAAGCTGTGCGCGACGAGCGGGATCGACCGGTTCGCCGACACCTCCATCTGGGACCGCCTGCCGACGGGTGAGCCGTACTTCACGGGCAACGGCGTGTGGATCCGTGGGCGCATCGTGAACCGCATGGAGGCGGGGACGTCGACGGTCATCGCGGTGCACGCACTCGAGTCGAGCGTGTCGCAGGCGCAGACAGAGGCGCCGGCGGACACGGTCCGGACCGAGTCGGCCGCCGCGGCTCAAACGCCGGCGACCCCGGCCTTCACCCCGAGCTTCGACGGAGCGCCACTCGTCTACCACAACCGCACGTGGCACCGCCTCGACGCGAACTCGCAGATCGACGGCTGAGGTTGCGAGGCTGAGGTTCGGCGGCTGAGCATCTGTGCAGGCCGAACCGGCGTCGTCCCCCTGATCTGCGGATAGCGTGGTGACATCACCATCGTCGAGAGGACCCCGCATGGCTGGATCGATAGCCCGTACCGCCGCCCGCCTGCTGCTCGGAGGCGCCCTCGTCTTCGCCGGCATCAGCCACCTGACCTTCGCCCGCAAGGACTTCCAGGCGCAGGTTCCGGAATGGGTGCCGATCGACGAGGACACCACGGTGCTGGCATCGGGCGTCGTCGAGATCGCCCTGGGTGCAGCCCTGGCCTCAGGCGTCAAGCGGAACCTGGTCGGCAACGTGGCCGCGGCGTTCTTCACCGCGATCTTCCCCGGCAACCTGTCGCAGTGGATCAACCGCCGCGACGCGTTCGGCCTCGACACCGACAGCCGACGCTTCACCCGCCTCTTCTTCCAGCCGGTGCTCATCGCCTGGGCGCTCTGGTCCACCCGCCGCTGAGCTCGTGAACGGCCCGTCCGACGCCGCCGGGGACCGGATGTCCCGATCCCCCGGCGAGTCGACGATTCCTCCCGTCACGGCAGGTATGGTCGACAACACCGCACACCCAGGGAGAACGATGCTCACGACCGAAGCGACCATGGACGAGCTGCTCGTCGCCGAACCCGTCGACGCTCCGAGCGCCGGACGGAACGGCGTCGTCAGCCTGGTGTCGCTCGCCGTCATCATCACGATCGTCGTGACGGCCGTCGCCGTCCTCTTCTTCCCGGTCGTCCAGGGCGTGACGGCGTTCTTCTACTTCTTCCTCGCCGCGGCCGGCGGCATGGGCGGCAGCCTCGGCGGCTGACGCCGAGCGATCGACCCCGGAAACGACCGAGGGCCGGATGGAATCGTGGATTCCATCCGGCCCTCGTGCATGCAGCGCAGGTGCTTGGTGACTAGAAGTCCCAGTCCTCGTCTTCCGTGACCACGGCCTTGCCGATCACGTAGGAGGAGCCGGAGCCCGAGAAGAAGTCGTGGTTCTCGTCGGCGTTCGGCGAGAGCGCCGACAGGATCGCCGGGTTCACGTCGGTGACCGTCTTCGGGAACATGGCCTCGTAGCCGAGGTTCATGAGCGCCTTGTTGGCGTTGTAGTGCAGGAACTTCTTGACGTCCTCGGTCAGGCCGACCTCGTCGTAGAGGTCCTGCGTGTACTGCACCTCGTTGTCGTAGAGCTCGTAGAGCAACGAGAACGTGTAGTCCTTGACGTCGTCCCGCTCGGCCTGCGTCAGCTTCTCGAGGCCCTTCTGGAACTTGTAGCCGATGTAGTACCCGTGCACGGCCTCGTCGCGGATGATGAGACGGATCATGTCGGCGGTGTTGGTGAGCTTCGCGCGGCTCGACCAGTGCATGGGCAGGTAGAAGCCTGAGTAGAAAAGGAACGACTCGAGGAGGGTCGAGGCGGCCTTCCGCTTCAGCGGGTCGTCACCGTGGTAGCGGTCGAGGACGATGGACGCCTTCTTCTGCAGGTTCGGGTTCTCGACCGACCAGCGGAACGCCTCGTCGATCTCCTTCGTGCTGCTCAGCGTGGAGAAGATCGAGGAGTAGCTCTTGGCGTGCACCGACTCCATGAACGCGATGTTCGTGTAGACGGCCTCCTCGTGCGGGGTGATCGCGTCGGGGATGAGCGCGACGGCACCGACAGTGCCCTGGATCGTGTCGAGCAGGGTGAGGCCCGTGAACACCCGCATGGTGAGCTGCTGCTCCTGCGGCGTCAGGGTGTTCCACGACTGGACGTCGTTCGACAGCGGGATCTTCTCGGGCAGCCAGAAGTTGTTGACGAGGCGGTTCCAGACCTCGACGTCCTTCTCGTCCTCGATCTTGTTCCAGTTGATCGCCTGGACGCGGTCGACCAGCTTGAGCTTCTCTGACATGAATTCGTGTCCTCTATCGGGAAGTGGGGTCGGCCCGTCGACGAGCTCAGGGACCGGGGTGACGCGGGTGGCCCGCCGACAGGCTCAGGGACCATCCGGTCCCTGAGCCTGTCGAAGGGGTTAGAGCATGCAGCTGACGCAGCCGTCGACTTCCGTGCCCTCGAGCGCGAGCTGGCGGAGACGGATGTAGTAGATGGTCTTGATGCCCTTCTTCCACGCGTAGATCTGCGCCTTGTTGATGTCGCGCGTGGTGGCGGTGTCCTTGAAGAACAGCGTCAGCGAGAGCCCCTGGTCGACGTGCTGCGTCGCCGCAGCGTAGGTGTCGATGATCTTCTCGGCGCCGATCTCGTAGGCGTCCTCGTAGTACTCCAGGTTGTCGTTCGTCATGAACGGCGCCGGGTAGTACACGCGACCGAGCTTGCCTTCCTTGCGGATCTCGATCTTCGACGCGATCGGGTGGATCGACGACGTGGAGTTGTTGATGTACGAGATCGAACCGGTCGGCGGCACGGCCTGGAGGTTCTGGTTGTAGATGCCGTACTCCTGGATGGACGCCTTGAGGGCGACCCAGTCGGCCTGCGTCGGGATCTGCACGCCGGCCTGCTCGAACAGCTCGCGGGCACGGGCCGTCTCCGGCTCCCAGACCTGGTCGGTGTACTTGTCGAAGAACTCACCGGACGCGTACTTCGAGTCGGCGAAGCCCTCGAAGGTCTCGCCGCGCTCCTTCGCGATGAGGTTCGAGGCGCGCAGCGCGTGGAACACCACCGTGTAGAAGTACATGTTCGTGAAGTCGATGCCCTCGGCGCTGCCGTAGTGCACCCGCTCACGGGCGAGGTAGCCGTGCAGGTTCATCTGGCCGAGGCCGATGGCGTGCGACTTGTCGTTGCCGTCCTCGATCGAGCGCACCGAGGTGATGTGGCTCTGGTCGGACACCGAGGTGAGGCCGCGGATGGCGGTCTCGACGGTGCGACCGAAGTCGGGCGAGTCCATCGTGAGCGCGATGTTCAGCGATCCGAGGTTGCAGGAGATGTCCTTGCCGATCTCCTTGTAGGAGAGGTCCTCGTTGTACGTGGTCGGCGTGTTGACCTGCAGGATCTCCGAGCAGAGGTTCGACATGTTGATGCGGCCCTTGATGGGGTTCGCCTCGTTGACGGTGTCCTCGAACACGATGTACGGGTAACCCGACTCGAACTGGATCTCCGCGATGGTCTGGAAGAACTCGCGGGCGTTGATCTTCGTCTTCTTGATGCGCGAGTCGTCGACCATCTCGTGGTACTTCTCGCTCACCGAGATGTCGCCGAAGGGCACACCGTAGACGCGCTCGACGTCGTACGGGGAGAACAGGTACATGTCCTCACCCTTCTTCGCGAGCTCGAAGGTGATGTCTGGGACGACGACGCCGAGGGACAGCGTCTTGATCCGGATCTTCTCGTCGGCGTTCTCACGCTTGGTGTCGAGGAAGCGCAGGATGTCGGGGTGGTGCGCGTTCAGGTAGACGGCACCGGCACCCTGACGGGCACCGAGCTGGTTCGCGTAGCTGAAGGAGTCCTCGAGGAGCTTCATCACGGGGATGATGCCGCTCGACTGGTTCTCGATCTGCTTGATCGGAGCGCCGGACTCGCGGATGTTGGACAGCGACAGTGCGACGCCGCCGCCGCGCTTCGAGAGCTGCAGCGCGGAGTTGATGCCACGGGCGATCGACTCCATGTTGTCCTCGATACGGAGGAGGAAGCAGGAGACGAGCTCGCCGCGCTGCGCCTTGCCCGAGTTGAGGAAGGTCGGCGTCGCCGGCTGGAAGCGTCCGGCGATGATCTCCTCGACGAGCGCGATCGCGAGCTGCTGGTCGCCGTCGGCGAGGCCGAGGGCGGTCATGACGACGCGGTCCTCGAAGCGCTCGAGGTAGCGCTTGCCGTCGAACGTCTTCAGCGTGTACGAGGTGTAGTACTTGAACGCGCCGAGGAAGGTCTGGAAGCGGAACTTCTTCGAGTAGGCCAGGTCGTTGAGGTCCTGGATGAAGTCGAACGGGTACTTGTCGAGCACGGCCTGCTCGTAGTACTCCTTCTCGACCAGGTAGTCGAGCCGCTCCTTCAGGGAGTGGAAGAACACGGTGTTCTGGTTGACGTGCTGGAGGAAGTACTCCCGCGCGGCCTCACGGTCCTTGTCGAACTGGATCTCGCCGTTCGGGCCGTAGAGGTTGAGCATCGCGTTGAGCGAGTGGTAGTCCATCTGGCTCGTCGACGGTGCGTCGATCACTGAAACTGGCGCTGCTGCCAAAATGATTCCAATCCATTGTGGACGGTGGTGACATCGTCCTGGGTTCCGAAGAGTTCGAAGCGGTACAGGTGCGGGACCTTGCATTTGCTGGCGATCACGTCGCCGGCGAGACCGTAGGCCTCGCCGAAGTTCGTGTTGCCGGCGGCGATGACCCCGCGGATCAGGGAGCGGTTGGCCTCGACGTTGAGGAACCGGATCACCTGTTTGGGCACCGCTCCGTCGCCGTTGCCCCCGCCGTAGGTGGGGGTCACGAGGACGTAGGGCGCCGTGGCGTGCACGGCTTCGTCTTTCGCATACAGCGGGATCTGCAGTGAGGGCAGATCGAGCTTCTGCATGAAGCGATGCGTGTTGCCGGAGATGCTGGAGAAGTAGATCAGCCGTGGTTCCACGGTGGGCCTCCTCGTCGGATTCCGGACGGGCGGATGGTGCGGTGCTGCTGGAGCCGGCTCATGGTGACGCCTGCGACCGAGGGCTCAAGCCAGACGTGCAGCGAGCTCTTCGATCTTGTCGGGACGGAAGCCCGACCAGTGGTCTTCCTCGGTGATGACGACGGGCGCCTGGAGGTAGCCGAGCGCCTTGACCTGCTCGAGCGCGTTCTCGTCGACCGACAGGTCGAGGATGTTGTACTCGATGCCCTTGTTGTCGAGCGCGCGGTACGTCGCCGTGCACTGCACGCAACTGGGCTTCGTGTAGACCGTGATTGCCATAGCTCTTCGTGCCTTCCCCTCTAAATCCTGGTGATTCCCACGGCGTCCTGCGCCGGGGTTCCAATACTACATATAGATGACGACCTTCAGGCCAACCACAAGGGCTAGTAGTTACAGCCCTGTAGTTTTCCACCGGGTTCTCCACCGTTTCGGGCGAGTTATCCACCGGTTCTCCACTGGGTACAACGCTCGGCGGCGACGCGAAAATCCCGGATTCACGCCCTTTTCTCCCCCGTGTGAGGGATATCTATCCACAGGTGGAATTCTCCTCGGGACCACCGACACCGACCGCCGTCTTGGGCGTGTCGTGGGCGTGTCGCGGACGTCCGAACGGGTCCATAGACTGGTCTCCTTGTGAGCAGCTACCGTGACCTTCTTCGTACCCCCGGCGTCGCCCGGATCATCGCTGCGCAGCTCACGGCTCGTTTCCCGTTCGGGATGCTCTCGCTCGCGTTCCTCCTGCACATCGAGCAGGTCACCGGGTCCTACGGCGCAGCCGGACTCGTCCTCGCCGCGACGAGCATCGGCCAGGCGATCGCCGGCCCGCTGACGAGTCGGTGGATGGGTGTGTGGGGCATCCGCAAGGTGCTCCTCCTGACGCTGGTGGTCTGCGCCGTCTCGGTCACGACCATCGCCCTCGTGCCCATGAGCGTCCCGGCGTACATGGGGGTCGGGCTGGTCGCCGGCCTCAGCACCCCGCCGGTGCAGCCCGCCGTGCGCACCATCTACCCGAAGCTCGTGACCTCCCAGCAGCTGACGCCGCTCTTCTCGCTCGACGCCTCGGCCCAGGAGATCATCTGGGTCCTCGGGCCCGTCGTGACGACCTTCGTCTCCACGCAGGTCGGCACCGTCTGGGGCATCGTCCTCGCCGCCGCCATCATGATCGTCGGTTGCCTGTGGTTCATCTCCTCCCCCGAGGTCGGTCGGGTCCGCATCCCGAGGAGTCGTCGCAAGCTCGGTCAGGTGCTCAAGCGTCCGCCGGTCCTCCTCGCCACGGTGGTGGGCTTCCTGCTGATCGGCGCCTGCTCGGCCGTCGAGGCGGGGGTCGTCGCGACGTTCGGCCACGACGGCCTCGAAGCGGGCATCGTCCTCGCGATCTTCTCGGTCGGGTCCCTCGCGGGCGGTCTCGCCCTCGGACACACCCCCATCGGCCCATACGCGCTGGCCCGCCGCATCTTCATCGTCTTCGCCGGACTCGCCGTCGCCAGCCTCTTCCTCAACGCCTGGTGGCTGTCGGTCACGCTCTTCGTCGCCGGGATCGGCATCGCCCCGGCCCTCGCCGTGCTGTTCGCCATCGTCTCGGCGAGCGTCAAGTTCAGCGACACGGCGGAGGCCTACGGCTGGGTCGGTACGGGTCAGCTCATCGGAGCGGCCATGGGATCCGCGGCCGCCGGGTTCCTCATCGACGGTTCAGGAGCCGTCGGTGCGTTCTGGGTCGCCGGGGTCTTCGCGCTCTTCGGCTTCGTGATCCCCTGGGTCGGTCACCGCTGGCACCCGGACCTGCGCGGACGCGACGCGAGCCCCATCCCCGACACCGAGCCGATCAACACGCACCCGTCCTGAGCGGGACAGCCCGCGGCTCCGTCAGTCGGCGGAGCGCAGCGGCGCGAGCGCTCCATCGAGGGCGGACACCTCGTCGAGCAGCATCGGCAGCACCGCCGACTGACGGTCGTTCGGCGAGAACACCCCGTCGGCGATCTGGCGGGCGACGTACGGGATCTCGACGTTGGCACCCGTACTCACGAGACCGAGGGCCTGGAGCACGGGCCGCAGCGCGACCACGCCCCTCGTCCCACCGGACAGCCCGCCATAGCTGACGATCCCGACGGGCTTCCTCGCCCACTCGTGCATCAGGTAGTCGAGTGCGTTCTTCAGTGCCGGTGCGAAGCTGTAGTTGTACTCGGGCGTCACGAACACGAAAGCGTCCGCCCGGTCGACCCGCTCGCTCCACGCGATCGTGTGCTGCTTCGTGTACGCGCGCTTCCGAGGATGCGCCGGTTCGTCCATGAACGGCAGCGCCAGCTCGCGGAGGTCGACCGCGTCGACGGTGAACCGCGCGTCGGCGCCGGCCACGCCCACGACCCAGTCGGCGACGGCACCCCCGACCCGCTCGGCGCGAACGCTTCCGGTGACGATCATGAGGTGCGGCATGGGCTCCCTTTCGACGGCGACGGTGCCCTGTCGAGGATACTGGTGACATGGCAGCCACCACCCCGACCGTCGTCCTCAACGACGGGCATTCCATCCCCCAACTCGGCTTCGGCGTCTACAAGGTCGCGGACGCCGCCAGCACGGACATCGTCCGGACCGCGCTCGAGGTCGGGTACCGGCACATCGACACCGCATCGCTCTACGGGAACGAACGGGGCACCGGCGTGGCGATCCGCGAGTCCGGACTCCCCCGCGACGAGCTGTTCGTCACGACCAAGGTCTGGAACACCGATCAGGGCTACGACGAGACGCTCCGAGCGTTCGACACGAGTCTCGAGCTCCTCGGCCTCGATCGCGTCGACCTCTACCTGATCCACTGGCCCGCGCCGAAGCAGGACCGCTACCGCGAGACCTGGCGCGCACTCGAACGGCTCCGGGCCGAGGGGCGGGCCCGCTCCATCGGCGTCTCGAACTTCCACCGCAGTCATCTGGAACGCCTCCTCGAATCCGCCGAGATCGCGCCGGCGGTCAACCAGATCGAGTTGCACCCCTTCCTCCCCCAGCGCGAACTGCGTGCCGTCAATGCCGCTCACGGCATCGCGACGGAGGCCTGGTCGCCGCTCGCCCGCGGCCGGTTCTTCACGCCCGCTGTTGACGGCTCCGACGCTACGAGCGACCTCGGGGCGATCGCCCGCAAGCACGACCGCACGGTCGCGCAGGTCGTCCTGCGCTGGCACCTTCAGCTCGGCAACATCGTCATCCCCAAGTCGGCCACGCCGGCGCGGATCGCCGAGAACTTCGCGGTGTTCGACTTCACGCTCGACGACGACGACCTCGCCGCGATCTCGGCGTTGGAGAACGGCGAGCGCACCGGCACCGACCCGGACCGGCTCGACTGAACTCGAGACCGTAGGCTGAACGCATGACCGAGCCCGTCGTCGACACCGCGTCCAGCCTCGCCGCCCGCACGATCACCCCGGTGGAGCTTCCGCGCCACCGCTGGGGTCGTCATGATGCTCCGGCCCGCGCGCTCGTCGTCCATGGCCTCGGCAGCAACGGACCGAGCACGTGGCGGATCTGCGCCGCCCTGGCAGACCGCGGATGGCTCGTGGAGGCGGTCGACCTGCGCGGACACGGCGTCGCCCCGCGATCGTTGGACTACCGCGTCGAGGCGTATGCCGCCGACCTGCTGGCGACGCGGCCGGCACCCTCGATGGCTGACACCCGGGGCACCTGGGATCTCGTCGTCGGGCATTCGCTCGGCGGTGCGGCCACGGCGGTCGCGGCGGCGGCGGATCCCTGCTGGGCCGCGGCGCTCGTGCTGCTCGATCCGGCCATCGCCCTCGACGACCACGACGCCGAGACCATCCGCGCCAGCCAGGAGGCGGCGTTCGCCGACAACACGACCGCCTCCGTCCGCGCGAAGAACCCCGAGTGGCACCCGCTCGACGTCGAGCTCAAGGTCCAGGCGGTGTCCCAGGCGAGCCGGTGGGCGATCGAGCAGACGAGCGAGCAGAACCACCCGTGGGATGTCCGGCCGGCGGCCGCCTCCCTCCGGACCCCGACCTTCGTGATCGCGTCCGACCCGGAGGTGTACAGCCTCGTCCGCGGCCCGCTCGCCGCACAGATCCTCGCAAATCGTCAGGTCAGTCTCACCGTCATCCAGGGCGCCGGGCACAACGTCCATCGGGACCGCCCCGCCGAGACCACGAAGGCGATCGGTGACTGGGCCGAGCTGCAGCTCGAGCAGCGATCTCGTCACGAGGTCTGATCGCCGCACCGTCCGCAGACACCCGTGTCATCGTCGGACCCCGGTGCGACAATGGTCCGGTGACCGTTCCCACGCAGTCAGACCCCACCGCCCAGGCGTTCGACCCCGCCGAGGTGCTCGGCGACGAGCTCATCGAGCGCATCCGTGAACGCGCGGCCGTGGCCGACCGCGAGAACGCCTTCTTCGACGAGGACCTCGTCGAACTCCGGGCGTGCGGATACCTGCGCGCTCTCGTCCCCACGGATCTCGGTGGTCTGGGCCTCGGGCTGAGCGAGGTCACGCGGCTCCAGTCACGCCTCGCCACTGCAGCGCCCGCGACCGCGCTCGCGGTCAACATGCACCTGGTGTGGACGGGTGTCGCCCGGCTGCTGCACGAGCGGGGCGACGACTCGCTCCGGTTCGTCCTCGACGGTGCGGCGGGCGACGAACTCTACGCGTTCGGCGTGAGCGAGGCCGGGAACGACCTCGTGCTGTTCGGGTCCGACACGGAGGCCCGCCCAGGGTCCGACGGGTCGTACCGCTTCCACGGCCGCAAGATCTTCACCTCCCTGTCCCCGGCCTGGACCTGGCTCGGGACGACCGGCCTCGACTCGACCTCGGCCGACGGCCCGAAGGTGGTCTACGGGTTCATCGAGCGCTCCCGGGGCGGCTTCGAGATCCTCGACGACTGGGACACCGTCGGCATGCGCGCCAGCCAGAGCCGGACGACCCTGCTCCAGGGCGCCGAGGCGAGCGCCGAACACGTCGTCCGGCGACTCGAACCCGGGCCGAACCCGGATCCCATCGTGTTCGGCATCTTCGCCTGTTTCGAGACCCTCATCGCCGCGGTCTACACGGGTGTCGCGGAGCGCGCGCTCCGGCTCGCCGTCGAGACCGCGCACCGCAAGACCTCGAAGAAGGCGGGTGGCGCGAGCTACGCCTCGGACCCGGACATCCGTCGCCGGATCGCCGCAGCTGCCATCGCCTACGACGGCATGCTGCCGCAGCTGTCGAGCGTGGCTCGGGACCTCGACGACGGCGTCGACCACGGGACGCTCTGGTTCCCCAAGCTCGTCGGGCTCAAGGTGCGCGCGACGGAGACCGCCCGCGAGGTCGTCGACCAGGCGATCAGGGTGGCCGGCGGCGGCAGCTACTTCGCCGCGAGCGAGCTCGGCCGCCTTTACCGCGATGTCCTCGCCGGGATGTTCCACCCCTCCGACGACGAGTCAGCGCACGCGACCGTTGCGAACGCCTGGCTCGGCCCCGCCTGAGGTGCCCGACCGCCCGGCTCTCACCATGACGGGCGCCCGGATCACCCCCGGTTGTTGCTGAGCTCGAACACGCGCAGGAGCTCGGCGACAGCAGCGTCCTTGCTGTCGCCGCCCTCCTCGAACATCTGCGTGACGTGCGTCAGCAGGTGGTTCTCGACGAGGAGCTTGTTGAGCGAACCGAGCGACTTCTGGATGGCGAGCGACTGCGTGATGATGTCCATGCAGTAGTCCTCGTTCTCGATCATCTTCTCGAGACCGCGCATCTGTCCCTCGAGGATCTTCGTGCGGTGGAGGGCGCGCTTCTTGATGTCTTCGATCACCGGCTCAGGGTACCACCAGGGGGTACGGCGGCCGCCTCGCGAGAGGAGGCTCGTGCACACCGCGCGAGCCTAGGATGGGCGGATGACGAGCTCCCCCGCCCTCGAACTCACCGCCGCCGACGCGGACCGCGCCAGAGCCCTGCGCTCGATGAAGCGTCTGGCCACCGGGCTGCTCCTCGTCATGGCGGCCATCTTCGCCGTCGCCTTCGCGCTCGAAGGCCGCTACCCGTGGCTGGCGTACGTCCGGGCCGCCTCGGAGGGCGGCATGGTCGGCGCCCTCGCCGACTGGTTCGCGGTCACCGCCCTCTTCCGCCACCCGCTCGGCATCCCGATCCCGCACACCGCGATCATCCCGAAGCGCAAGGACGAGATCGGGGTCAGCCTCGGTGAGTTCGTCGAGGACAACTTCCTCTCCGAGGAGGTCGTGCGACAGAAGCTCGCAACCGTCAGCCTCTCGGAGAAGCTCGGCGGGTGGCTGTCCGAGCCGACCAACGCCGAACGCGTCACCGCCGAGGCGTCGGTCGCGGTCCGTGGGCTCCTCGAGACCCTGTCCGACGACGACGTCCGCGAGGTCATCGAGGCGCTCGCTTCGAAGCACCTCATCGATCCGCAGTGGGCGCCCAACATCGGCCGGTGGGTCGAACACATCGTCGGCGCCGGAGCGCACCACGACGCGGTCGACCTCCTCCTCGACCGGACGGGCGAGTGGTTGGGCAGCAACCCGAAGGCGTTCGAACGCCTGGTGTCGAGCCGGCTGCCCACCTGGGTGCCGTCCTTCGTCGACCGGCTGGTCGACGACAAGCTCTACCGCGAGGCCGTGTCGTTCGTGCACGCGGTCCGGGCGGATCCCGACCACCAGCTGCGTCACGCGCTCGACGGCTACCTGGCCGAGCTCGCCGAGCAGCTGCAGACCGACGAGTCGACGATCGCGCGCTTCGAGAACGCGAAGCACGAGGTCATCGACAGCCCGCGTGTCCGCGAGGTCGCCGGGAAGACGTGGACCGCCGCGAAGACGGCCTTCCTCGAGGCGCTGGACGCGCCCGACAGCGAGCTCCGCAAGCGTGTCGCCGGCACCATCGCGGACGTCGGCCGACGGCTCTCCACCGACGAGGCGTTCGCGACCCGGGTCGACACACGCGTCGCCGACGCCCTGTCCTACGTGGTCACCCGCTACCGGCACGACATCGCCAGCATCATCACCGAGACCGTCGAACGCTGGGACGCCCGCGAGACGACGCAGAAGATCGAGCTGCTCGTCGGGCGCGACCTGCAGTTCATCCGCCTGAACGGCACCATCGTCGGGGCCTTGGCCGGCCTCGCCATCTTCACGATCGCGCAGGCCGTCCTCCGGGCCTTCTGACGACCCTTCCCGTCAGCGCTTCGGGAGGAGCTCGACGGAGATGAGGTTCACGACGTCGCTCGCGAGCTGGTCGAGTGCGGCCTGATCACGACAGGTGAAGGTGAAGACGACGAGCGTCCCCATCTTCGTGAGTGAACGGACACCCCAGTAGGTGCGCTCCCCCGACGCCTGCGTCCACGACAGCACGCGGAACTCGATGAGCCCACCGCCGCTGTTGTAGTTGAGCTGTTCCGTCGTGCCGTCGGCCTTGACGTAGTCGGCTCCGACGTACTTCGAGAGGTAGGCGTCGCTCGAGCGCTCGTCGTCGCCGACGGCGATCTCGTCCTGCGTCAGCGCGATGTTGCCGAGCCGGACCTCGCACGAGGTCGAGGCGTTGGTGTAGATGTCGATGCCGTTCTTGTCCTTGCCACCGGCCGCCCACGACGAGTCGAAGTCGTTCGTCAGGTACGCCGTCCACTCGGTCGGGACCTCCTGTCCCGCGGCGAAGTCGAGATCCGGCGGGATGGAGACGTAGGTCTTCGTCGGCTCCGGCGTCGAATCGGTCTCCGTTGGCGTCGGTGAGGCGGTCTTGGTCGGCGACGCGGACCGGGTCGCGCTCGGGTCCGCCACCGGCGCGCCGCCCTGAGCGAGCACGAGGGAGACGACGGTGATGATGGCGGCGACCACCACGGCAGGGATACCCACGGCGAGCGTGATGATGAGGCCGGTGCGCTTGCGCTTCGGGGGTCCGTAGGGCGGCTGTTGCGGCGGCTGCTGGCCGTACGGGTTCTGCTGTTGCCAGGGCTGCTGGGACTGCTGTTGGCCGGACGGGTTCTGCTGCTGCCAAGGCTGCTGGGGCTGCTGTTGCGGGGTCGGCTGCTGCTGCCAGTTGGGCTGCTGGCCGTTCGGCTGCTGCTGCCAGTTCTGCTGCGGGTTCGGGTTCGGCTGCTGCTGCCAGTTGGGCTGCTGGCCGTTCGGCTGCTGTTGCCAGTTCTGCTGCGGCGGCTGCTGGGGCGGGTTCGGCGGCTGCGGCGGCCGGCCGTCAGGGTACTGCGGGTCGGGCGGCGGGACATCGGTCACGGCAGTGGCCTTTCGACGGAACGGCGGGCGGAGCGGCTGAACTGCCCGGCCGCACGCCTGCAGTTCGTTGCCGTCAGCCTATCTGCGACAGAGCGGCCCCGGTGGGTGCATCCTGCACCAGAATGGTGACGTGTCCACCGCGCCCACCACCCCTCGCAGCCGCAGCGAGCGCCTCGATGCGCTCCCGTTCACGAAGGCGCACGGACGACTCCTCGTCGGTTCCGGTGTCGGGTGGGCGCTCGACGCCATGGACGTCGGGCTTGTCTCCTTCGTCCTTGCCCAGCTCGCCGTCCAGTGGCAACTCGGGAACACCGAGCTGTCCTGGATCGCCTCGGCCGGGTTCCTCGGGATGGCCATCGGAGCGACCCTCGGCGGGCTCCTCGCCGATCGGGTCGGCCGCCGCCACGTCTTCGCCATCACGCTGCTCGTCTTCGGCATCGCGACGGGCGCCTCGGCGCTGGCCTGGGGGCTCGGGGTCCTGATCGTGCTGCGCTTCGTCGTCGGCCTCGGGCTCGGCGCGGAGCTCCCCGTCGCCTCGACCCTCATGAGCGAGTTCGCCCCGCCGCGGATCCGCGGCCGGATCATCGTCTTCCTCGAGGCGTTCTGGGCCGTCGGGTGGATCGCTGCCGCGCTCATCGGCTACCTCGTCGTGCCGACGAGCGACGACGGCTGGCGGTGGGCGCTCGCCATCGGCGCGCTCCCCGCGATCTACGCCGCCATCGTGAGGACGCGCCTGCCGGAGTCGGTGCGCTTCCTCGAATCGCGCGGCCGCCACCGCGAGGCCGAAGCGGTCGTCCGCGAGTTCGAGGCCTCCGCCGGCGTCGACAACGTCGAGGTTCCCGGCGGCACCGCGGGCGACACCCCCGCGAGTTCCGGCCTCTCCGCCGGGCAGCGGCTGCGCGGCCTGTGGGTGCGGGAGCACCGCCGAGACACCGCATCGCTCTGGATCGTGTGGTTCTGCGTGAACTTCTCCTACTACGGAGCGTTCATCTGGATCCCGACGATCCTCGTCGCCTCCGGCTTCTCGCTCGTCCGATCCTTCGGCTTCACGCTGATCATCACGCTGGCCCAGCTGCCCGGCTACGCGGTGTCGGCCTGGCTCATCGAGGCGTGGGGCCGGAAGCAGACCCTGGCGACCTTCCTCGCCGGTTCGGCCGTGTCGGCGGTCCTCTTCGGCACGGCGACGACGGAGCCGATGATCATCGCATTCGGCATGTGCCTGTCCTTCTGCAACCTCGGTGCGTGGGGCGCGCTGTACGCGACGACGCCGGAACTGTATCCGACCGAGCTCCGGGCGACCGGTGCCGGGTGGGCGGCCGGGATCGGGCGCATCGCGTCGATCATCGCTCCCCTGTCGGTCCCCGTGCTGCTCGTCGCCGGGAACGCGCTGCTCTTCTCCGTGTTCGCGGCGTTCTTCGTCGTCGCCGCGGTGGCCGCACTGTTCCTCTCCGACCGGCGCGGGCGCTCGCTCGACTGACCGTCCCGCCACCCGGCCGAGCGTCGGTGATGCGACAGAATGGGGCCGTGATCGAATCCGCCAACGCCGTCTCCCCGTCCACCTCCGTCGAACGACGTCCGATCTCGGGTCGGCAGGTCGATCTCGAACACGGCGCCTACACCGCGTCGATCGCCTCGGTCGGGGCCTCGCTGCGGTTCCTGCGGCACGACGGCCGTGACCTCGTCGTCCCGTTCGACGCCGACGAGGTCCGGCCGGCATTCCGCGGCGCGGTGCTGGCGCCCTGGCCCAACCGCGTCGTCGACGGTCGCTACACGTTCGCCGGCGTCGACCACCGCCTCGCGCTCACCGAGCCGGCACGCGGTCACGCCCTCCACGGACTCGCGGCCTGGGCCGAATGGGAGCTGATCGCGTCGAGCTCGTCGTCGGCGACCTTCCGCTGCATAATCGAGGCGCAGGACGGGTATCCGTTCCGTGTCCAGGTCAGCACGACGTACACCCTCGACGACGACGGCCTGCACACCGAGGTGGAGGCGGTGAACCTCGGCGATGTCGACGCCCCGTACGGCACCGGACCGCACCCGTACCTCGTCGCCGGCGATGGGCATGTGGACGACTGGACCCTCGAACTGCCCGCATCCCAGGTGCTCACCGTCACGCCGGACCGGCTCATCCCCGTCTCCCTCGAGCCGGTCGACACCGCGGACACCGAGCACTTCGACTTCCGCTCGCCACGGACCATCGGCGACACCTTCGTCGACCACGCCTACACCTCGCTCGGGCGCGACGCCGATGGGCGGGTCTCGGTGCGCGTGACGGCCCCCTCCGGCAGCGGTGTCGTCATGCACTGGGGCGACGGGCTGCCGTGGGTGCAGGTCCACACGGCCGACCAGCCGGTCCCGGAACTCGACCGACTGGGTCTCGCCGTCGAGCCGATGACCTGCCCACCCGACGCCTTCTCGACGGGCACCGACCTCGTCGTGCTGGCCCCCAATACACCACACCGGGTGTCCTGGACCATCGCAGCACTCTGACAGCGGTCGGCGTTAGGCTGGCGACATGTCACAGACGCTTGCGAAACTCATCGGTGGTCCGCTCGATAGCGAGATCATCCCGCTCGAAGACGGCCAGGACGGCGAACTCGTCCTCCCCTACGGCGAAGGCCAGCTCATCTACCGCCCCGCCGGCGAGGCGACGAACACCGGCGACCACGACGGCCCGACGACGACCGCCTACGAGTACGTGGAGGCCACCGAGGAGATCTCTCCGACCAACCGCAACGGGAACGGCGACGACGACTCGATCGGCTGACCCGAACCGACCATCCGGACGCCGGCGACTGATCCTCAGTCGTCGGCGTCCGTCGTCTCCGGCCCCTCATGATCGACCGTCACGGTGAACGTCTGGACGCGCAGCGGCACCACCGGGGTCATCCGGACCTCGAGACGGAGCCGGCCCCGCTCGCCCTCGACGAACCAGACGAGATGGTCCGGCGAGTCGCAGACGGGTGTGGCACGGCCGGACGCCACCTCGGCGATGCCGCCGACCGCCGCGACGGCAGCCTCGGCCGCGGTGCGTCGTTCGTCCAGCGGGACGTCGAGCGCGACGTTCTCGGCGAACAACGATGCCGCGACCCGGTCGTCCCAGTGCGACAGGAGCCCGGTCGCGGTCATCGACGCGACGAGGGTCTCCGGCCAGGGACGGATCGCGGGTTCGGCGAGCTCGCCGGATACCTGCGCATCGGCGATCGCCAGCCGGAGTACCTGTTCGGCAGGCTTCGCCACGGCCGCGTATCCGGCGTTCTCGAACGCGACGACGCCGATGCCGGAAGCCGGGTGCCAGCGCATGTGCGCGCTGTAGCCCGGGTATCCGCCCGAGTGCGACACGAGCGTCCCGAGCGCGGCGTCCTCCTCCACGAAGAGTCCGAAGCCGTAGCCGAGCGCGTGGCGCGGCGGGAGCCCGTCGAGCGAGGGACGCGGTGGGGCGAGACGGTGCAGCTGCTGCATCTCGCGACGACTCGCGCTCGACAGCGGGCCGCTCTCGTCACCCGTCCACGCGGCGTCGAGCCAACGGACCCACCCGATCATCGTGGTCGCCGAAGCGAAGAGCCCGCCGATCGCGGAGAAGACCCCAGGACCCGAGAACGGGACCTCGACGAACCGGTCATCCGCGTCGACGGCTCGGTCCCGCCGGGCGCGGTGACCCATCGCCGTGATCGCTTCGCCGTCCGTCGGGCGCTCGCGGTCGGGTCGCTCGAACACGGCACCGAGCCCGAGCGGTTCCAGCAGGAGTGACGTCACCGCGTCCACGAACCGCCCGCCCGTCACCCGCTCGATGACCTGCCCGAGGAGCGCGTAGCCGAGGTTCGAGTAGGCGAACGCCGTCCCAGGCACGGTGACGCACCGCACGCCGCGCACCAGCAACCGACGGAACTCCGTAGGTGTGATCGACTCCTGGCGGTCGGCCCACGGATCGTCCGTCCCGAGCCCGCCCGACATCGTGAGCAGCATCCGGACCGTCGGCCGGACGGCCACCCCACCGGGCGTGACCGGGGCGAACTCCGGGACGAACTCGTCCACCGGGCTGTCGAGGTCGAGCCGGCCGGTGTCGCGGAGGATGAGGAGGACGGCCGCGGTGAAGCTCTTCGTGCAGGAGGCGATGCGGAAGAGCGTGTCCTCGTCGGGCACGTCGCCGCCTCGGGTGATCTCGCCGAAGCCGCGCGAGAAGCGGACCCGATCGCGATCGAACACCGCGACGTACGATCCGGGAGCGACGCCACCGGCGATCCGGTCCTCGAACACGCGGGCGATACCCGTCTCCGTGCCGTCCTCCACCAGGTGCATCTCGTCTCCTCCTCGGCGGCGGCGCACCGCCGTCCGCGGTTCACTCGCCGTTCGAGCGTACGACCATTCCGCGACGACGATCACCACCGGGGGGGGTGTGCCGGGCGTACTGTGCTCCTCTCTCCGGATGAAGTCAAGGGGGCGAGATCTGCGGCGTCGGATCCGCGCCTCGGGAGTAGCGTCATCTCCCGGATCGACCGTCGAGGGGACGGCCGTGGAAGGAGTCGTTCCATGTCGAGCACGTCGGCCTCCGGGCAGCCGGGTCCCGTCAAGAGTCTCGTCCCCGCCAGGATGGATCGATTGCCCTGGACCAGGTTCCATTGGATGATCGTCGTCGGTCTCGGGTTCTCCTGGGTGCTCGACGGACTCGAGATCCAGATCGTCGCCTCGGCCGGGTTCCAGAAGTCCCTGGGGCTCTCGGCCGCCGAGGTCGGTCTCCTCGGGACGATCTACCTGCTCGGCCAGGTCACCGGCGCCCTCGTCTTCGGGCGGATGGCCGACCGGCTCGGACGCAAGAAGCTCTTCATCCTCACGCTCGCGATCTACCTGATCGCGAGTGGTATCGCCGGACTCTCACCCACGTTCTGGTTCCTCGCCATCTTCCGCTTCTTCGCCGGCATGGGCATCGGAGGCGAGTACGCCGCGATCAACTCGGCCATCGACGAGCTCATCCCGTCGAAGTACCGTGGCCACGTCGACATCGCGATCAACGGCACCTACTGGGGCGGCGCCGCGCTCGGATCGGCCGCGAACCTGTTCCTGCTGAACACCGACTACTTCGCCGAGGACGTCGGCTGGCGGATCGGCTTCTTCATCGGCCCGGTCCTCGGCCTCCTGATCATCTTCCTCCGGCGGCACATCCCCGAGAGCCCGCGCTGGCTCATGACGCACGGGCGGGAGCAGGAGGCGGAGGCCACGGTCGACGAGATCGAGGACACGGTCCGCAAGCAGGGCGGCACGATCGATCCCGTCGACGACTCGAAGGCACTCACCGTGCAGGCGCAGGGGCACATCCCGATTCGCACGATCTTCGGCGTCCTCTTCCGGACCTACCCGAAGCGCACCTTCGTCGGCCTGGCGATGATGATCACGCAGTCGTTCCTGTACAACGCGATCTTCTTCACCTACGCGCTCGTCCTCCAGAACTTCTACGGAACGAGCCCGTCGTCGACCCAGTACTACTTCTTCCCGTTCGCCATCGGGAACCTGCTCGGGCCACTCCTTCTCGGGCGACTCTTCGACACCTGGGGTCGTCGTCAGATGATCTTCCTGACGTACGGGGTCTCAGGTGCGGTGCTCGCCGTGTCGGCCGTCCTCTTCAACGCCGGCGTGCTGGATGCGACGACGCAGACGATCTTCTGGTGCGTGTCGTTCTTCTTCGCCTCGGCAGGAGCGTCGAGCGCCTACCTCACGGTGAGCGAGATCTTCCCGCTCGAACTCCGCAGCCAGGTCATCGGGTACTTCTTCGCGATCGGTCAGATCGCCGGTTCGGTCGCGCCGCTGCTGTACGGGATCCTCATCGGCGACGGCACGGACCGGGGCCCGCTGACCGTCGGCTACTTCATCGGAGCCGGGGTGATGGTCCTCGGCGGTCTCATCGCCCTCATCTTCGGCGTCGACGCGGCCCGGAAGTCGCTCGAGGACATCACCGAACCGCTGTCGATCGTCCGGGACGGCAAGCGCCCCGGGAAATGACCGTCGCAGCGGCGGTTCAGCCTTCCCGGTCCACGTAGACCCCGAGGGTCTCGGCCAACCGTTCCCGCTCCACCGCACGTCGGCCGGCACCCTTGGCGCTGGCCGTCGTGAGCGTGGCGAGGAGGTGGAGGGTGAGCGCGATCCCGATCGAGGAGCTCGGGTGGCCGTCGTCGGCTCGCCCGACCACGATCGTCTCATCCGCGTAGGGGGTCAACGGTGCGTCGGGGGCGTCGGTGATGAGGACGAGGCTACCACCGGCCTGCGCGAAGGGGACGGCCGAGGCGATCGTGTACTTGCGGTACCGCCGCAACGACACGGCGATCATCACATCGCTCGACCGCACGTCGCTGAGGACGTCGAGGGGGCGGACGATGGTGCCGTCGATCAGGGTGACGTTCGCCAGGCCGTAACTGAGATCGGCGGCGAGCAGCGACGCGTAGGTGAAAGACTTCGACGCCCCGATGAGGAAGCGTCGGCGGGCGGACACGATGAGGGCGGCCGCACGTTCGAGTGCGCCGTCGGTCTTCGCCCAGGCGAGCGAGTCCTCGAACTGTTTGCGCTCCTGGTCGAGGAGCCGATGCTTCAGCACGGAGGCCGACCGTCGTTCCAGTCGCTGCTCCGGCCGCTCACCGGCGACGGCCGTGTCCTCCTCGGTGAGGAAGCGGATGTCGTCGTTCACGCGGGGTCTCCTTCGCCTGCAGACACCGTCGTGCGGTCAGGCGTCGTCCGTCCAGGTCGGCAGGGGCACCGACGGCCCGCCGGCAGGTCACCCGGCGAGGTTCCCTCGATGGTAGCGAGCGGAAGCGCATACAGGATCGCCGGAACGACAACGATTCGGTGCAGACCGACGCGGCCGGCCCGCGATCAGCGCTCGCGCTGCTCGTCCGCCTCGGGCAGCGTGATCGAGGACGTGAACAGGCTCGCCCGCTGCTCGGCCTCCACGCTGCCGCTGAACAGTCCGACCGGTTCCGTCACGGGCCCACCGCGCTTCGGGACCGGGCGTGGTTCCTGCTCCACCATCTGCACGCGGTTGCGCGGGATCGCAGAGGGGTTCTGCGCGAGGATCCACTCCACCATCTGCTCGCGTACGAGGCAGCGCAGGTCGAAGAGCGTCGGAGCGTCCACCGCCGTGACGAGGATGCGGATGCGCACGTACCCGCCGACGGCGTCCGTGACCTGCAGCACCTGCGCCCGGCCGTCCCAGAGGTCGGTGCGGTCGAGGATGCGCTCCAGCTCGGTGCGCATGACGGCGGGACTCACCCACCAGTCGAGGTCGAACTCCACCGAACCGAGCAGCTCGCTGGTGTTCCGGGTCCAGTTCTGGAACGGCGTCGACGTGAAGTAGGTGGAGGGCAGCACCATCCGCCGGTCGTCCCAGATGCCGACGACGACGTAGGTGAGCGTGATCTCCTCGATGCGACCCCACTCCCCCTCGACGATCACGACGTCGTCGACGCGGATGGCGTCGCTGAAGGCGAGCTGGATCCCCGCGAAGACGTTGCCCAGCACGGACTGCGCGGCGAGGCCGGCGACGATGCTGACGACGCCGGCCGAGGCGAGCACACTCGCTCCGACGCCCTGCACGCCGGGGAACGTCAGCAGGATCGACGCGGCACCGACGATGACGACGACCGCGATCGCGAGCCGACGGACGAGCGCGAGCTGCGTCTGCATGCGTCGGGCGACCTTGTTGTTCGGGACGTCGACACGGTACCGCGCCTGTCCGAGCCCGATGACGAAGGCGAGGAGCGCGGCGACCAGCCAGGTGGCCGCGGCGATCACGGCGATCCGGAAGCCCTGATCGATGAGCCCGCGGACGTTCTCGTCCGGCAGCGTCGCCGCCACCGCCAGCCACACCGCCACGAGGATCACGAGCGCACGGAACGGGTGACGCGCACTCCCCGCGAGGGCCGCCGGCCAGGCCCGCCGTCTGGCCGCCAGACGGAACGCCACCGAGACGACGGCGAGCACGACGAGCGCCACGACGGCCGCGATCCCCGCTGCTGCGGCGACACCCCACCAGCTCTCCCAAACGAACATCCGTGCCTCCTCGAGCTGGTCCTGCAGTCCTTGGTCGCGCCCTGCTCCTGCAGCGCGCAAGCGTCAAGCGTAGGGGCGCTCGTCCGCCGGGATCGACCGCTTGTGCGGCCTGCCACGAACCTCTCAGGCCGAGATGATCGGGTGCGGGTACTCCATCGTCCGCTGCTGGAACTCGGCGATGGCCTCGTTCCGGATGACACCGTCCTGGATCTCGACGGCGCGGTCGACGGTCAGGCTGTCGGCCCAGGCCGCCGGCCCGGCGAGCACGACGGGCAGGAACGGCAGGAGTGCCTCGCTGTTCTCCCAGCTGGACGAGTTCCAGAGGAGCGAGGGGCTGTGGTCGACGGCGTAGAAGTTGATGTCCCCGCGCCCGACGGTGAACATCGGGTCGTCGAAGCCGGTCGTCCGGGCCCACTCGAAGGCCATCCCCTCGTCGCAGGAGACGTCCACGATGAGGCTGCCGGGACGGAACGCGCCCAGGTCGTCCTCGCGCAGGTACAGCAGCGGAGCGTTCGGGTCCTGCAGGGTGCAGTTCACGACGATGTCGCTCTCCGCCAGGAACGGTGCGAGCGGGACGCGCCCCTCGTCGGTGATGACCTCGCTGAGGTAGGGGCCGTCGTCGTGGTCGAACTGGATCATGCGGGCGGAGTGGATGGGCGATGCGACCGCCGCCACCCGACGGTTCGTGAGCACCCGCACATCGTGGATGCCGTGGGCGTTGAGCGCGGTCACCGCGCCTCGGGCGGTCGCGCCGAAGCCGATGACGACGGCGGTGAGGCGCCGACCGTAGCTGCCCGTCGAGCCGCAGAGCTCCAGGGCATGGATCACCGAGCTGTAGCCCGCGAGTTCGTTGTTCTTGTGGAAGACGTGCAGCCCGAAGCTGCCGTCGGCCGCCCAGTGGTTCATCGCCTCGAAGGCGATCAGGGTGAGCCGTTTGTCGATCGCGAGTTGCGTGAGCGCGGTGTCCTGGACGCAGTGCGGCCAGCCCCACAGCGTCTGTCCGTCGCGGAGTTCCTGGACGTCCTCGAGCTGCGGCTTCGGGAGGAGGACGACGTCGGACCGCGCGATGACCTCCGAGCGCGTGGCGAACGCGTGCACGTACGGCGCGATCTCCTCGTCCGAGACACCGAATCGCGCGCCGTACCCGTGCTCGACGACGATCCGGGACCGGAACTCCTCGGGGATGCGTTCGAAGTGCGCCGGGTGGATCGGGACGCGTCGCTCGTCGGGCTTCAGCGAGGTGCCGACCACCCCGAGGATGCTGTCGTGCTGCACGGTCGGTTCGGATCCTGCTGGCATGACTGCTCGTCCCGTTCACGGGTGCCGAGGCGGCGCCGTGCCCCTGACCGTACAGGACGCAGCGCGGAGGCGACGCGTGGCGGCACGCGCGCGGCGCCGGGAACACGACCGCTCCGAGAAGACGACAGCCCCACACCGTGAGGTGCGGGGCTGTCGTCGTGTTGGTGGACCCAAGGGGATTCGAACCCCTGACCCCCTCGATGCGAACGAGGTGCGCTACCGGACTGCGCCATGGGCCCAACTACTCGTCCAGGCTAGCAGACCGCGCGACCCGTTTCGAACCGGCGGAACTACTCCTCGTAGGGGTTCGGGCCGTCGTCGACCGGCATGCCGCCGTCCTGTGGATTCGCCGCGATGAGCGCCGCGAGGTCCAGGTCGCGGAACCACCGGAGCCGCTGACTCCTGGCGCGCCGGTAGTGCTCGTCGACGACCGGTTCGTCGAGCACTCGGTCGAGTTTCGCCTGGATGGCGCGCTCCAGATCGCCCCAGGCGCGCTCGCGAGCGGACTCCGCGATCGCCGCGACGAAGGCCTCGTCCTGGCTCACCCGACGGAGTTCTGCGGCGAGCCCCGAGTAGACCTCGCGACGACGCGACAGCGCGCTGAGATCGCCCGCGCGGTAGTCGTGCTGGTGGCGGGCGCTCCCCCGACGCTGGAACGCCGTCTGGCGGGCCTCCCGCGCCAGGTCGGCGTACTCCTCCTGCTCGTCCGCCATGCGCCCGAGCTCCCGGCGGACGGCGGCCTGCGTCGCCTCGGCGTCGTAGGAGGCACCATCGCGGAGCGCTCGCTCGATGATCCAGTTCGTGACCTCGACCACCGTCCACGAGCGGGCGATCAGCAGGCCTTCCTCGACCGCGTGCTCGACCGGCGGCGGAGCGACCTCGGGAGGCGCGACGTAGGGCTTCATCGGCTTCCGCCGGCCTTTGCGCCACACGCCCATCGGTCACCTTTCGCGTTCCAGGGCGCCGACGAGACTAGATCGACGAACCCCCTCCACAAGTCTATCCGGAGCGGGTGACCGGTTCATGAACGACCGGAGTGGACGGCTGCGGTTCAGCCGGCGGCGCGGCGACGCTGCAGGAGCGTGGAGCCGCCGGCGGCGATCTCGCCCTCGTCGACGACGCCCATGGCGGCGAACCGGCTCGGGGCGGGCTGTGGTTCGATCCGCTCGGGCTGCGGCGCGGCGACGGGCTCCGGGCGACGGACGATCGTGGGCATGGCCGGAGCGAGTCGTTCGGCGCGCGAGGCGATGGCCTCCTGCATGGCGGCCTGACGGAGCCGGTCGTACGCGTCGGCCTTCGCCAGCTCGGCTGCGGCGGAAGAACCTTCGGAAAGGTGCAGGGGCTTGGGAATGGCCGTCGGGGTCCACGTCTGCGCCTGCGAGGCAGCCTTGACGGGTTCGTTGTACTCGAAGAGCGCCGACTCGACCCGCCTGGTCGTCACCGCGACCGCCGGCACCGGCGCGACGGCACGGTGGGCGATGCGCGACATGCGCGAGAGGGCGGACAGGGCCAGCAGCCCGACGACGGTGGATGCGACACCGAGCACGAGGCCCCCACCGGCCAGGAAGGAGGTGACACCGGAGCAGAACCCGATGATGGACGCGACGAGCACGGTGGTGGCGAGCAGCCGCGAACGACGTCGGCTCCTCGCGAGTTTCGCGGCGCGCGCGTTGCGCTGGACGGCTCGGGCTGCAGCGGCGGCTGCACGACGAGCGTCCTCCGCGGCACGAGCGGCGGCCTCGGCCTGCACGGCCTTCGCTTCCTCCTCGCGCCGGATGCGGTCGGCCTCGGCGAGTTCGACCCGCGCCGCGGCTTCCGCCGTCGCCTTCGTCCTGGCTTCGAGCTGCTTCAGCAGCTTCCGCTGGGCCGCGACCTCGCGCGAGGTGGCCTCGAGACGGACGGCCTCCGGCACCTCGGCGGTCTCGGCGAGCACACGGAGCGTCTGCTGGAGTCGGATCGCGTTCCGCTCACTGGCGGAGAACTGACTGTCACGCACCCATGAGGGCACCAGGTACACCAGCCACAGCATCGCCGCGACCAGAATGATCACCCCACCGCTCAGGAATCCGCCGTCCATGTTCATGACCGTAGCGGGTGGAGACCCGTTGACCGATCACCGGCGGGGTGTGTCCGCGGATGGATCCCCAAACCGACCGATGTGTGGTGGAGCGGGGTCAACGCCCCGGGAAGGGCACGGCGGCGGCGATGCGGTCCGACTCGGGGATCACACTGGCGTCCTTGGGGACCTGGCCGTCCAACCACCGGTTCAGGACACCACCGGGGACCTCCTCGCGCACGAGCGCGAAGCAGAAGTGATCGCGCCAGTCACCGTCGATGTGGATGAACCGACGCCGGAGTCCCTCGTAGCGGAAGCCGAGTTTCTCGACCACGCGCAGGCTCGGTGCGTTCTCCGGGCGGATGCAGATCTCCAGGCGGTGGAGCTGCAGGGCGGTGAAGCAGTGGTCCGTCGCCAGGGCCGTGGCGATCGGCGTGGCGCCGAGGCCCGCGAAGCGCTGCGACACCCAGTACCCGATCGATGCGGACGCCAGGGAACCGTAGGTGATACCGGAGACGTTGAGCTGGCCGGCGAACTCGCCGTCGACCTCGATGACGAACGGGAGACCGGCACCGGAACGCGCGTGGTTCTGCAACGACCGGATCGCCGCACGACTGTCGGCCGGGACAGGGCCGTAAGGACTCGTTGCCTCCCACCGGCGCAACCAGGCGCGGTTCTCCGCCAGCTCGCGCTCGAGCGGCCTCGCATCGCGGACCTTGATGGGCCGGATGCTCACTCGTCCGCTGCTCAGAACGGGTACGACCTGCACCACTTTGCCACCCCTCTCGCGTCCTGTGGCGAGCCTAGCGGAGCGCTCCCCGAGTCACCGACGCAGCCGCGCCCCGACGCCCGCTTTCGCGGACCCGGGGCGCGTCGTGCGTCGTCGGCCGTCCTCAGTCGAGGTCTCCGGCAAAGTGCTTGAGCCACGGCCGCAGCTCGGGACCGAGGTCCTCGCGGTCGACCGCGAGCTGCACGATCGCCTTGATGTAGTCGAGACGGTCACCGGTGTCGTACCGGCGGCCGCGGAAGATCACGCCGTAGACACCGCCGGTGCCCTCGACGTCGGAGGCCATCTCCTGCAACGCGTCCGTGAGCTGGATCTCGCCGCCCTTGCCCGGCTCGGTGCGCTCGAGGATCTCGAACACCTCGGGCTTCAGCACGTAGCGGCCGATGATCGCGAGGTTGGACGGGGCGTCCTCCTTGGCGGGCTTCTCGACCAGGCCGGTGACCCGCACGACATCGGCGTCGTCGGTGGCTTCGACGGCGGCGGCGCCGTAGAGGTGGATGGAATCGGGGTCGACCTCCATGAGGGCGATGATCGTCGCGTTCCGCTTGTCCTGCTCGTCGAGCATGCGCTCGAGCAGGACGTCGCGCGCGTCGATCAGGTCGTCGCCGAGGAGCACCGCGAAGGGCTCGTTGCCGACGTGGCGCTTGGCGCGGAGGACGGCGTGGCCGAGCCCCTTCGGGTCACCCTGGCGGAGGAAGTGGATATCGGCGAGCTCGTTGGACTCGTTGACCTTCTCGAGGCGCTGGGTGTCGCCCTTCTTGGCGAGGTTGAGTTCGAGCTCCGTCACGCGGTCGAAGTGGTTCGCGAGCGCGTTCTTGTTCCGGCCGATGATCATGAGGACGTCGGCCAGGCCGGCGCTGACGGCCTCCTCGACGACGTACTGGATGGCCGGCTTGTCGACGACGGGGAGCATCTCCTTGGGCAGCGCCTTGGTGGCCGGGAGGAACCGGGTGCCGAGACCTGCTGCGGGGATGACTGCTTTGGTAACTCGAGTGGTCATAGGGGAAAACCTATCGTGTGGAGCCGGGGAAGTCGTCGAAGACGGCCTCGAACGGGGGTGAAATCCCCTCAACCCCTGGACGACGCGGCAGTTGTCCGGTAGGTCGCCGCGCAACGAGCCGACGGCGGCGGCGAGCCGTTTAGAATGGGACCCATGACGAGCCCCGCAGAGCACGAGAAACGAGCGCTCCGCGCCGAGCTCCGTGAGCGGCGTGAGCTGCTCACCTCGCTCGAGAAGGAGCGGTCGACGACCGGGCTGACCGACAACCTCAGAGCCCTCGTCTCCCGACTCGGAGCGACCTCGTTGGCCTGCTACCTCGCCTCACCGAGCGAACCGGACACGCGTCCGTTCCTTCAGTGGGCCCAGGAAGCCGGCATCCGCATCCTCTTCCCCGTGACCCGCACCGACGGGCTCCTCGACTGGACGATCGGCGAGGACGGCATCGAGACGGTCGGCTTCGCCGGCACGCCAGAGGTCGTCGGCACCACGCTCGGTCCCATCGCCATCAACGACGTCGACCTCATCCTCGTGCCGGCGGCCGCCGTCGACGGCAGTGGCATGCGGATGGGCTGGGGTCGTGGCTACTTCGACAAGACGCTCGGTTCGATGGAGCGCTGCCCACCCGTCTACGCGGTCCTCTACGACACCGAGATCCTCGACGAGGTCCCGAGCGAGATCCACGACGAACCCGTCGGCGGTGCGGTCACGCCGAGCCGCATCATCGACTTCGACCAGGTCCGACCGCGCCGCTGAGCGCGACGACCCACCACATCCCAGGAGACCCCGTGCCCACCTATGCGTACCGCTGCACCGAGTGCGGCAATGCCTTCGACATCCAGCAGGCGTTCACCGACGACTCGCTCACCGAGTGCCCGGCCTGCTCGGGCAAGCTGCGGAAGCTCTTCAGCGCGGTCGGCGTGACCTTCAACGGGTCCGGTTTCTACCGCACGGACTCCCGGGCCGGTGCCGGCAAGGGGTCGAGTTCCATCCCCGCGTCCTCGGGCAGCTCGGAGGGCGCGTCGAAGTCCTCCTCGTCCGACGCCAAGGGTTCCTCCGGCACGTCCTCGACCTCGAGCCCGGCTCCGGCTTCGGCTGGGAGCAGCTCGTCCTGAGCCGGTAGCGTAGCGAGGGTCCGTTCCATCCCCGATCATCAGGGAGACCCCATGCTCAAAGGCTTCAAGGAGTTCATCCTCCGTGGCAACGTGATCGACCTGGCCGTGGCCGTCGTGATCGGGGCCGCATTCACCGCGATCGTCAACTCGCTCGTCGAGAACATCTTCAACCCGCTCCTGGGTGCGCTCTTCAAGGCCGAGAGCCTGAAGGACGCGTTCGTCGTCAAGATCCCGACCCTCGACGGGCAGACGGCCGATCTGCAGTTCGGCGCCTTCCTCGGTGCGGCGATCCAGTTCGTGCTCATCGCCGCCGTCGTCTACTTCGTCATCGTGCTGCCGATGAACCACTTCAAGCGCGTCACGACGAAGCCGACCATCGCGGACGAGGCGGCGGCTCCGAGCGAGCTGTCCCTGCTCACCGAGATCCGCGACGTCCTCAAGACGGGCACGAGCGCACCGCTGCCGCCCGCACGCGACGACACGACCGACGGCCGCTAGCCCGCAGCCTGCAACTGCTGTCGACGTCCCGTCCCGCTCACCAGTGGGGCGGGACGTTGTGTTGCAGCTCTGCGTCGTTCCCGCCGCCGCCGGCGGGTTTCGTGGCACCGCCCCAGGCCTCGTCGGTGTCCTCGGTGGCCTTCACCGGGCCGGCCGGGAGTTGCGGCGCCGGATCCGTCCCAGGAGCACCGGGACGGATCGCGCGTCTCGACCCTCGGGGGCGGACGATCGCCGGCTCCTGATCGTCCTGCATGATCAGCGTCCGACCATCAGTGGCGTGGGACCTGCACGGCGATCGGCGCGGTGTCGAGGTGTTCCGTCGTCGTGAGTCCGAGCACGCCGGCGACACGCTGCGCGACCGCCTCCGCGTCGGCGAACAAATCGAAGCTGTGCACCCGCACGTAGTGCCAGCCGAGGCGGCGCAGGACGTCGGGGCGGAGCCGCAGCGACTCGCGGAGGCTCGCGTCACCCAGTTCCTCGTCGCACTCGACGACGACGGCCCGGCCACCCCATGAGGCGACGAGCGCGAGCTTGCCGCGGTAGCCCATGTCGACCCGCATCCCGAGCGTCTCCAGACGGGTGGCGAGATCGACGAGCATCGGCTCGGCCTCGTGCGTCGCCTGGTCCTCGGAAGCACGTCGTGACGTGTCGGTGAGGATGCGGGCGAGAGCGAGGATGCCGTGCTGGATCCGGTTCTGATCGAGGTCCTCGGGACGCACGCAGGAGACGATCACCATGGACCGTCGGGCGCGCGTCATGCCGACCGCGAGCAACCGGTCCCCACCGGGCTGGCCCAGCGCACCGAAGTCCGACAGGACCCGACCGTGCGGCGTCAGCCCGTATCCGATCGAGAAGATGACGCGATCGCGACTCTCGGCGACGGACTGCTCGAGCGTCAGGACGGTGAAGGGCTCCGCGCGCTCGCGGAGGAGGAAGTCGGAGAGGTCGGCACGACGCGCGAAGGCGGCGAGGACGGCCTGCTGGACGCGCACCGCGTGCTTGTCGCTCGCCGTGACCACCATGAGCGACTCGCGCGGACGGTTCGACGCGTGCTCGAGGACGAGTTCGACGACCCGTTCGACCTCGACGTCGACGCTCTCGACGGCGCCGGTGACGGGGTCGGGCATGCCGAGTCCGCCGGGCACGTAGTCGAGGCTCAGGCTGCCGTGGCCGAGGAACGAGCCGGCCCACGGAAGGGAGTCGATCTGGCCGCCGTAGAACCGCTCGTTGACGAGCTCCGCGAGGTCCTCGCCACCGGCGCGGTAGGACCGCGTCAGCATGAGGGTCGGGAGGACGGAGCTCAGCTGCTCGAGCGCGGACTCGCGGTGCAACTCGGCGAGGTCGGCGTGCGGCTCCGGCGACGCCTCCTGATCCGTCAGACGGATCTCGAACGGCGACGGGCTCTGCGTGACCGGGTCGCCGAACGCGACGACCTGACGAGCGCGGCGGATGGCGTCCACGTTCTCGGCGAGCAGGGTGGCACCGGCGTCGACGAGGAAGACGGCGTCGAAGGAGGCGCTCTCCGGGATGCGCGGCACCTCGTACGGCGAGACGAGCCAGACCGGCGCGAGGACGCGAGAGAGCGTGGGAGCCGCCTGCTCGAGCTCGGCGGCTCGGAGCGGTCGGTCGCGCTTCAGGAGCGAACGGAGGGCCATGCCCTCGGTCGCGTGGTCGACGAGGCCGATCTTCCAGGTGTCGGCGAGCAGCGAGGCGAGCAGCTGCCCGGAGGCGGAGGCGTGCGCTTCGTCCACGAGGCGGAAGTCGGACTCGAGGCGCTCGACGACACTCGTGTTCGCACCGAGCAGACCGCGGTCCTCGGTGAGGACGAGTTCGAGCAACGACTGCCACCAGGCGAGTTCGAGCTCGTCGGCGAGGCGTGTCCGGGGCACGTGCCGCTGGGACAGGTCGATGATGAGTTCGCCGAGGCCCTGCTCACGCAGACCGGCGAGGATCGCGGTGCGCTCCTGGAGGTTGTGCAGCACCTCGGATTCGGCGGCGAGTTCGGAGATCGTCCGGACGAGGCTCGGGATGGCGAGGCGCCCGAGGCGGTCAGGGGTGTCGGCGATGCCGAGCGGCTGGTCGACGAGTTCGAGCTTCCCCGCGACCATGGCGTACGTCTGCTCGACGTCCGCGATGCCGAGCGGCACTTCCGGCGGCGCGCCGGTCGTCACGTAGCGCTGCCAGAGGGTGCGCTGCTGCTGGATCCGGCGGAGCGCGGCGTTCATGTCCGGCACGTGGGCGCCGGGTCGCAGGTACTCCTTGGCGAGCGCCTTGAGACGACGGCGGCTGGCCGAGGACATGGCCGTCGAGTCCTTCCGCGGGCTCGTCGCGACGATGAGGTCGGCGAGCGAGCGGTCGAAGACGTCGGGCTGGAAGCGGTCGAGCGTCTCGCGGATGTCGGCGAGGAGTCGGAGGTAGATGCCGAGTTCGTCGATCGATTCGAAGGGACGCATCTGCGTCTGGCCGATGAGCCCGTAGGCGCGCTCGAGCAACTGTGGGAGGTCCTTGCGGTGCAGGCGCTTGGCGAGCTCGTGCGTCTCCTGGGCCTCGGCGGTCGTGTCGAACGAGGCGCCGTACCACGGCGAGTCGCCGGGGCCGTATCGGAACTCACCGAGGGCGGCCGCGCCTTCGAGCGCTTCGGCCGCACGGGAACGACCGGCGGCGAGCCCCACGAGCGTCTGGCGGTCGAGGCGGACGAGGGTCCCGGGCGGGTTCGGCAGCTTCGAGAGCTTGGAGAGCGCCTCGAGGGCGTCGATGACGGAGACCCGGAGGTCCGGGTCCTTCGCCTGCAGCGAGGTGCGGTAGTCGATGAGGACCCGACGCAGACGCACGAGGGCGTCGTCGACCTCCCCCACCTGCGGCGGGATCGCGCGCTCGTTCCGCGTGATCGCCTGGATGAGGTCGCGGCGGAGGGTCGACGGCGACGCGCAGAGACCAGGGAGCCCGACCTTCGTCAGGCGGTGGCGGATGCCCTCGAGGGTGGAGCGGCGAGGGCTCACCACGAGGACGCGCTTGTGCTGGGACGCGAGCACGCCGATGGCGTTCACGATCGTCTGGGTGCCGCCGGTGCCCGGGAGCGTGGTGACGACGAGCGAATTGCCGGCGCCGATCTGCGCGATGACGTTCTCCTGCTCCACGTCGGCGTCGAGCAGCAGGGTGTCGGTCGACGGCGGACGGTCGTCCTGGCCGGGCGCGTCCACCGGGGTGAAGCTGCTGCGCACGAGGCCGATGGCACCTTCATCGCCGGCGACCGCGTCGAGGATCGGGTGGTCGAGCTTCGCTGCGTCGTCCAGCAGGGAGTGACCGACCGCGGCGAAGGACGAGACGAGCAGCCTGGGCTGGACCGTGAACCACTCGAGCCCAGCGGCGAGCGAGCGGAGGCGGTCGATCACGGGCTGTGGCTTGAAGACGCCGCCGGACTCGCTCAGGGCGACGAACTCGTCCGGGTCGAGGACGATGCCGAACTGCTCACGGAGCGCGCGCACGAGTTCCGGGTTGGCCGTGGTGGTACCGCGGAGTTTGACCTCGAAGTCGCGGCCGTACCGACGGATGGCGAGCGGCCGCAGGAGGACCGGGGCGCTGAAGTCCTCACCCTGGTGCGTCCACTGGGCCAGACCGACGGCGAGGTGCACGGCGTCGATGCCGCGGACGGTCGCGAGCTCGATGCCCTTGGTGGTGATGCGGTCGGCGGCGCGCTTCGCTCCGCGGAGGGCGATCTCGTCGCGGATGAGGTTCGACAACAGCGTCGACTTCCCCGAGATGAACTGCGGCAGGCCGCCGGGGTGGGTGGAACTCAGTTCGACCCGGGTCGTCGGAGCATCGACGAAGTGCAGCAGGGGCGAGGGTCCGCCGACCGTGCTGAGCTGCTGACGCCACGCGTTCAGCGCCGTGTCGACCACGCCCGCCGATGCCGCGACGGGACCCTCGCGGAGTTGCGACTCCGCTGCTTCCCGCTCGACTCCGGACGTCACGTCGCCGTCATCCCGTCTCTTCTCTAGCCGCCACACCCTTGCACCATACGTGCCAGGTGGGCGAAACGCCGGGAAGCAGTGCGGTTTTTCGTCGAGTCCGTCCAGGAAATGTGCGACGCGCGCGCCCAGCGTCCGTCAGGAGACGCCGAGGAGGCCGGAGAGCACCATCACCGCGGTCCCGCGCAGCACGATGTCCGAGCCCTGCTCACTCATCCGGATCCGGACACCGCCGTGGAACTCGGTCATGGTGCGCGCCCGGACGGTCTCGATCGCCGCGTCCAGCAGCACGCCGCCGAGCAGCTCCTCCGGGCCGCTCACGACGATCTCCGAGAGGTTCAGGGCACCGACGATGGCGGCGAGCGAGATGCCGAGGCGTTCCCCGGCGGCCCGCAGGATCTCGTCGCGGCGCCGTTCGACCTCCGCGACCGGCAGGCCACTCCCGTCGACCTCGTCGAGCAGCTGCCGGAGGTGCGGGACGGCGAGCCAGGCTTCGAGGCACCCGCGCTTCCCGCAGGCGCAGAGGGGGCCACCATCCGTACCGACGACCACGTGACCGATCTCGCCGGCCGCGAACCGGCTGCCGAACAGCGGGTGGCCGCCGACGAGCAACCCGGCACCGACACCGTTGCCGACGCTCACGAGCATGAGGTCGCCGTCCGCCCCACCGAAGCTGTACTCCGCGAGCACCGCCGCGTTGGCGTCGTTCGCGACGAGGACCGGGACCTGGGCGACCTGCTCGATCGCCCCCTGGAGGTCCACGTCCGTCCAGCCGAGGTTCGGGGCGCTGCGCACCGTGCCGGTGATGTCCACGACGCCCGGCGAACCGACGCCGAGGCCGAGCACCTCCACCGTCGCCTCGTCGACGAGGTCGGCGGCGAGCGCCACGGCCTTCGCGATCGCGGCTTCCCCCGTCGCTCCGTCGAGGGGCACCTGCAGCATCGTCACGATGTCACCGTCGAGGGTGAGGACGGCACCGCGGAACAGCTCGGTGTCGGAGAGGTCGAGGCCGACGATCTGGAACTCGGCCCGGTTGATGTCGATGAGGGTGGCGGGTTTGCCCGGGCGTGCGGTCTCCCGCAACCCGACCTCGACGATGAGGTTGTCGGCGATGAGCGAGGCGACCAGGTCGGAGATACTCACCCGCGTGAGGCCGGTGGCTCGCGCGATGTCGGCACGGCTCATGGCGCCGCTCGCGAAGAGCGTCTGGAGGACGAGCGCACGGTTGTGGCCGCGGGCGTGCTCCGGCAGCACCTTGGCGTTCGGCCGCAAACGCCGGGCAGGTGTGTAGGGGAAGGACTCGATGCGCTCCGACGCGATCCCGCCGCCGTGTCCGAATCCGCCTGCAGTCATGCGATAAGTAAAGCAGGCTGCGCTTCATCGTGCGGCACCGCGATGTCACCCGATGGTCACCGCCGCGTCTCCTCTCGGGCACCTCCGGGACCGGTCGGGCGCGGAGCATCGTGGGTGTGAGGATCGCAATCGTGACCGAGTCGTTCCTGCCGCAGATGAACGGCGTCACCCACTCCCTGCTCCGCATCATGGAGCATTTCGCGGACCGCGGTGACGAGGTGCTCGTCGTCGCCCCGGGGGCCGGCGCCTCGACGCCGAGCCACCACGAGGGGTTCCGGGTGGACGGCGTGCCGTCGATCCCGCTCCCCCGCTATCGGAACGTGCGGGTGGCCGCTGGTGGTGTCGGCAGGATCACCGAACTGCTGCGCGGCTTCCGGCCGGACGTCGTCCACCTGGCCTCCCCGTTCGTGCTGGGGTGGCGCGGGGTGCAGGCGGCCGAGCGACTCGGCATCCCCACCGTCGCGGTCTACCAGACCGACATCCCGGCCTATGCCGGACGCTACGGGTTCCCGGTGGCCGAGTCGCTGCTCTGGCAGCACGTCGAACGCCTCCACGGGAAGGCGACGATCACCCTCGCGCCCTCGCGTCAGTCGATCACGCAGCTGGAGGCGCACGCGATCCCCCGGGTCCGGCTCTGGGTCCGCGGCGTCGACGCCGTCCGCTTCTCGCCGGAGCGTCGCAGTGAGGCCTGGCGTCGGTCCGTCGCGCCGAACGGTGAGCGGATCGTCGGATACGTCGGACGACTCGCCGCGGAGAAGCAGGTCGCCGACCTCGCGGTACTCGGCGGCCTCCCCGGCGTGAAACTGGTCGTCGTCGGCGAGGGACCGCTCCGCGCAGCACTCGAACAGCGACTCCCCGACGCGGTCTTCACCGGGTTCCTCGGCGGCGAGGAGCTCGCGGTCGCGATGGCGGGACTCGATGTCTTCGTCCACCCCGGCGAGTCGGAGACCTTCTGCCAGACGATCCAGGAGGCGATGGCGTCAGGTGTGCCCGTGGTCGCGACCGGGCGCGGTGGCCCCGTGGACCTCGTCGACTCCAGCCGGACCGGGTGGCTGTACGAGCCGGGAAGGCTCGAACAGCTGCGCGGCTTCGTCCAAGACCTCGTCGGCGACGAGGTGAAGCGTGCTGCGTTCGGTGCCGCGGCCCGGGCCGGCGTCCTCCCGCGGAGCTGGAAGAGCGTCAGCAGCGCGCTCATCGGTCACTACAGCGACGCCATCGAACTCCACCAGGGAGCGCGGGCGCAACGCGGTGGACTCGACCCGCGGTCGCCGGTCCCCCGCGTCATTCGTCCGGGTAGCGGACGCCGATCTGACGCCTGACCTCGTCGAGCGTCTCCATGATCGCGACCGTCTCGGCCAGCGGCATGATGTCGCCGGAGAGACGCCGCTCGGAGACGAGCCGTTCGAGCTCCCAGGCCTGGAAGTGCATGCCGCGGCCCTCGACCTCGGAGCGGTAGGTCTCGACGACCTCGCCGCTCGTGTCGAACACCCGGAACGTGGTCGCCGTGTACCAGACACGATCGAACTCGATCCATCCTTCGGTGCCGACGATGGCGGCGCGGTTCGGGCCCACGGTGTTGCTCGCGGAGAGCGTGTTCGCCACCTGACCGTCCGCGTAGCCGAAGATCGTCGCAACCTGCATGTCGGCGCCAGTGTCGCGCAAGGCGGCGGTCGCCTGGATCGACGTCGGAGTGCCGAAGACCGCCGAGGCGAAGGAGACGGGGTAGACGCCGAGGTCGAGCAGGGCACCGCCGCCCAGTCCGAGGTTGTTCATGCGGTGGTCGGGGTCGTCGGAGAGGAGTTGCGTGTGGTCGGCGACGAGGCTGCGCGGCTGCCCGATCACGCCGTCCGCGAGCAACTCGCGGAGGCGCACCATGTGCGGGAGGAACCGGGTCCACATCGCCTCGAGGACGACGAGGCCCCGCTCTGCGGCGAGCGCGACGACCGCCTGCGCCTCGGCGGCGTTGAGCGTGAAGGGCTTCTCGATGAGGAGGTGCTTCCCCGCATCGAGGGCGAGGACCGCCTGCTCGGCGTGGAACGGGTGCGGGGTCGCGATGTAGACGACGTCCACCTCGGGATCTGCGACGAGGGCCTCGTACCCGACGTGGACGTTCGGGACGTCGAACTCGGCGGCGAACGCGGCTGCAGTCTCCGCAGACCGCGAGGCGACGGCCCGGACGTCGAATCCGTGTCGGCGGAGGTCGGCGGTGAAGCTCTTCGCGACGCCTGCGGGACCGAGGATGCCCCATCGCAGCCCGGCTGAAGAACCCGCGGCTGCACTCCCCGGGGCTGGCTGGTCGGTGTGCTGATCCGTCATGGCTCTCCTTCGATGCGCGTTCCAGCAGCCTACTCGAGGGCTTCGACCAGGCTTCCGAGTTCGGGGGTAGCCCTGCTCGCTCCGGCCGCCCTGCGCCGTAGGCTCAAGATTCGACCACGTCCGCCATCCCGCCGCGGACCCGGTCCGTCTGTTGGGGGAAGCACTGTGGGGGCAATCGAATCGAGCGGACGCCGACGCGCCGTCCGCGGTGCTCGGGCCGTCATGCTCGGTGTCGCCGCGCTCCTCGCGCTGAGTGCCTGCGTCTCCGCGCCCGCGGCACCGCCGGTCACCGTCGTCGTGACGGAGCGGCCGGACCCGTCCCCCTCGGTCGCTCCCGTGCCGACCCAGACGGCACGCGACGCCCTGCCGCCGGAACCGGAACCGATCGTCCCGAACGCTCCGGCGGAACCGGCGGAACCGATCCCGGAGGGCCCGGCATACGACCTCGGACCCCGCGACGGGGCGCTCGGTCCGGTCGTCTCGGACGCCGACGGCAATCCCATCAGCTACACGGTGGTCGCGGGTGACGTGTTCTTCGACATCGCCCAGCGCTTCGACCTGCCGCAGCAGCAGTTGCTCCGGATGAACCCGTCGATCCCCGGCTTCGGGCTGGACATCTACATCGGCGACGTCGTCAACCTCGACTGGACGACCACGCGCTGAGTGCCCGGCCGCCAGCGCCGGTCGGGCACTGCCGCTCAGCCGAACGGGATCGTGCCGACGAGCACGCCCACCACGAGCATCACGAGGGACACGATCGCCGCCCGCCACAGGACCTTCTTGTGGTGGTCACCCAGGTTCACGCTCGCGAGCGAGACGAGCAGGAGGATCGCCGGGACGAGAGGGCTCTGCAGGTGCACCGGTTGCCCGGTGATCGACGCCCGCGCCATCTCGACCGGGTCGATGCCGAACGTCGACGCACTCTCCGCCAGGACCGGCAGGATGCCGAAGTAGAACGCGTCGTTGCTCATGAAGAAGGTCATCGGGATGCTGAGCACGCCCGTGATGACGGCGAGGAACGGGCCGAGTTCGTTCGGGATGATGTCGACGATCCAGTCGGCCATCGCCGTGACCATCCCCGTCCCGTTGAGCACGCCGATGAGCACGCCGGCTGCGAGCACCATGGAGACGACACCGACGATGCTCGGTGCGTGGGCGACGATCTCCTTCGACTGCTGGGCCAGCCGCGGGAAGTTCACCAGGAGGGCCACTGCGGTGCCGACCATGAACACGTAGGGCAACGGCATCAGGTCGACGACCAGCAAGGTCATGACGGCGATGGTCAGGACGAGGTTCACCCAGATCAGCCGCGGTCGGAGCGTGTCACGGTCGGGGTCGAGCATCGTGTCGGCCATCGCGGTGTCGTCCGGGCGCACCAGGGTGGCGAGGCGCCCGCGTGCACTGGTCGAGAAGGTCGTCGCCATCCCGCCGGTGAGCGGGTGGTCGGCGGGTCCCGAACCGGAACCCGGCGCCGCGACGCCCTTCGGGTCCGCTCCGAGGAGGTCCACGCCGGCGAGGCGTTTCCGCTCGCCGAGTCCGAGGAACCAGGCGAAGACGAAGACGAGGACCAGACCGGCGGCCAGGGACGGGAGCATCGGCACGAAGATCTCCGTCGGTGAGACGCCCAGTGCGGAGGCGGCGCGGACGGTCGGCCCGCCCCACGGGACGATGTTGAGGGTGCCGTTCGCGAGCCCGGCGACGCAGGTGAGCACGACGGGGTTCATCCCGAGGCGCAGGTAGATCGGCAGCATCGCCGCCGTGGTCACGATGAAGGTCGTGGATCCGTCGCCGTCGAGGGAGACCGCGCCGGCCAGGAGGGCCGTGCCGACGACGATCTTGGCCGGATCGTTGCCGAGGGCGCGGACGATGAACCGGACGAGCGGGTCGAAGAGACCGACGTCGATCATGATCCCGAAGTACATGATCGCGAACATGAGCAGGGCTGCGGTGGGAGCGAGGCTCCCGATGGCCTCGATGACCATGTCGCCGAGGCCGAGGCCGGCACCCGCGAAGAGTCCGAAGACCGTGGGGACGATGATGAGCGCCACCATCGGGGTGAGGCGCTTCGTCATGATCAGCACCATGAAGGTGAGGATCATCGCGAATCCGAGAATGACCAGCATGTCGACTCCTTCGTCTGCGTGCACCGCGGTGTGCACGACGTGACCCGTCGCGGTGGCGCACGGGAGGCGCCGGATGCTGCGGGTGTTCCCGGAACCGTACGGGAGCGGCACCGAGCTGTCTCGCTTGTGGGCGTTCGGCGCGGATCTGCCGATTCCGTCGACTTCTGCGCATTCTGCTCATCTGGCCGCCTTCGGCACCGTCTCCGCGAGCGCCGTACCATCGGAGCCATGATCGGCGATGGAGCGGGGAGGGCGGAACGGCGCCACCGACGCTCGAGCTTCGCGGCGCAGGTCCTCGTCCTCCAACTCATCGTGGTCACGGCCGTCGTCGTGGTGTGCACCGGGGTGTACGCGTGGATGAGCAGCGAACGCCTCGTGCAGGAGGCCCAGTCGACGGCGTTGGCGATCGCCCAGAGCGTCGCGAGCGACCCGGACGTCCGATCGGCCGTGACCCTCGAGGCGCGCACCCCCGGGACGCCTGAGGCCGCCGAGCTGCGGACCTCGTCCCTGCAAGCCCTCGCGGCCGAGGTCCGCGCACGGACCGGCGCGCTCTTCGTGGTCCTCACCGACGAACGCGGGATCCGCCTGGCGCACCCGGATCCCGACGAGCTCGGGCGCCAGGTGAGCACGAGCGCGGAGGCGGCGCTGTCCGGCCGGGAGTCCGTGTCGTGGGAGACCGGGACCCTCGGTCCTTCCGCGCGCGCCAAGGTGCCCGTGTTCGCGGCGGAGTCGGCGGACACCGCCGGAGCCGTCGTCGGCGGGGGCGCCGGGGAGGTCGTCGGAGAGGTCAGCGTGGGGTTCGCCCCGCAGCGGGTCTTCGCCGACGTCGCGCGGGAGACGACGCTGGTCGCGGGTGCCGCCCTCCTGGCGTTGACCATCGGCCTGGTCGCGTCCATGCTCATCCGGCGTCGCCTGCGGCGTTTGACGCTCGGCCTCGGGCCGGAGGAGCTCGCCGCCCTGGTGCAGAACCAAGCGGCCGTGCTGGGCGGCGTCGGTGAGGGGGTCGTCGGGGTCTCCCCCCGCGGGATCGTGACGGTGTGCACCGAGCAGGCGGCCCGACTGCTCGGTGTCGACGCGACGATCGGCCGGCGCTTCGACGAGCTCGACCTGCCCGAACGACTCCTCGCCCTCGTAGCGGACGACGCACCGGCCGAGGTCCCGACCCAACTCGTCGTCGGTTCCCGGGTCCTCTTCATCGACGTCCGGACGGTGTCGCAGGACGGCGTCGACCTCGGCCGCGTCGTCGTCGTGCGCGACCGCACCGATGTGGAGGCGCTCACCCGGCGGCTCGACGCCGTCGCGACGATGACCACCGCCCTCCGCGCGCAACGGCACGAGTTCGCGAACCGCCTGCACGCGATCTCCGGTCTGCTCGAGACCGGTCAGGACGACGAGGCCCGGGACTACCTCGCGAACGTGCTCGACCACGGGCCGCTGAAGTACCCCGTGCAGCACGCCGATCGCCTGACGGAACCGTACCTGCAGGCGTTCCTCGGTGCGAAGGGGGTCGAGGCCGCGGAACGCGGGGTGCTCCTGACCATCGGATCCGAGACGCTCGTCACCGGGTCGCTGTGCGATCCTGAGGACGTGACCACCGTGCTCGGCAACCTGCTCGACAACGCCGTCCGGGCCGCCATCGCCGGTTCGGCCCGACCCGCTTGGGTCGAAGTCGAGGTCCTCGACCACGGCTCCGAGCTGCACTGCTCCGTGATGGACTCGGGCGACGGCATCGTCCCCGTCCCGGAGGCGACCGAGCCACGTCCGCCGGTGGAATCCACCGACGAAGATCCGGACTCGATCCACGGACAGGGGTTCGGTCTCCCCCTCTCCCGTGACATCGCACGCCGACGGGGCGGCGAGGTCTGGCTCGCATCGCCCGGCGTCCCGGGCAGCCACGGCGCGGTGTTCTGTGCGCGACTGCCGGGGACCGTCGATCCGATCTCGCCCGAAGAGAGCGACGACTGATGCCCACCGAACTCACCGTCCTCGTCGTCGACGACGACTTCCACGTGGCCCGTCTGCACTGCCGGATCGTCGACGAGCTGGACGGGTTCCGCGCGCTCGCACCCGTGGGGTCCGCCGCGGAGGCTGCGCGCAGCGTCACGGCGGAGCGTCCTGACCTTGTCCTGCTCGACGGGTACCTCCCCGACCGGAACGGCCTCGACCTCCTCGTCGACCTCCCTGTCGACACCATCGTCGTCTCAGCCGCGTCGGACGGTGCATCGATCCGGAGAGCGTTGCGATCCGGGGCGCTGGGGTATCTCGTGAAGCCCTTCGCCCCGCAGCTGTTACAGGACCGGCTCGCGGCGTACGCCCGCTTCCGGAACGTCCTCGGCGAGGCCGTCAACGCCGACCAGGAGACGATCGAACGAGCACTGCGGATCCTCCACTCCGGGGACACCGCAGCACCGACGCGGTCGCCGTCCGCGACGGAGACGGCCGTCCTCGAGGCGGTGTCGGCCGTGGACGGCGAGCGCTCGGCAGCCGAGGTCGCGGAACTGGTGGGCGTCTCCCGCGCGACCGCCCAGCGGTACCTGTCGGCTCTCGCGGGTCGGGGCCTGCTCACCACGCAGCTGCGATACGGCACGACCGGGCGGCCGGAACACCGCTACGCCCTCGCCGAGCGCTCGCGCTGAGGCGGATCGTGCCGGCGGCTGGGCGATCCCCCCACGACATCGCCCAGCCCGGCACGTGAACCAACTCTCCGCCGATGGATGACGACATGCCCCCGCACGTCCGTGATCCATCCGTCGTCACACGACGATCAGCAAAGTGAGTTAATCACCCTACTGATCCTAGAGTCACGCTCGGACGAGGGCGTCAGGGCTACCCCCTAACGTGTGTTCAGGCTTCGGTGGCCTGCGGGTCGAAGGCCGCATCCAGGACGGCCAGCACCTCCGACTGACGCTCCACGACGATGACCGCTGTGATGAGCAGACGCCACATGGCGTCGACGGCGTTCAGCAGATCGCTCCGGCCGGTCAGCATGCTCGAGATCAGCTGGGTCCCGGTGAAGAACGCGACGAACGACCGGGCGAGCTCCGCCGCGTCCAGCGAGGAGCGGAGTTCCCCGAGCTCGATCGACGCCTGCACCTGCTGCTCGACGTTCGCGATCCACTGCTCGTGGAAATCGGAGGTGGGAGCCTGGATCACACCCTGCTCGAGCGACAAGCGGAGCCCCGCCCGCGCGATGGGGTCGGTGAGCAACAACTCGGTGATCATCCGCGAGGCCTGCACGAGCGCACCGAACGGTGACGACGCCGTGGTCGGGGCGGTCAAGGCCGCGATGGAGCGTTGGCTCTGCTCATTGATGACGGCGAGCGCCAGCTCCTCCTTCGACGGGAAGTAGAAGTACAGCGAGCCTTGCGTCGTCCCCGCTTCGCGGGCGATGTCCGACAGGCTGGCCTGTCCGTATCCGACCCGGTCGAACATGCGCGCGGCACCTTCGACGACGGTCTGGCGTCGTTCATGACCTCGCTGCTGCTGTGGTCGTCGTTCGGGCATGTGCGTTTCCTGCTTCTGTCATCCCCCGATTCAGACACCAGCGTAGCGACTCCGAGCTGGGAAGTCGGTGACGAATGCGCCGCAATCCCGGAACAAGTCGACCGACTTGTCTCTGGAGAACGCCCGGTCCCGGGAGAAAAGGACGCACCGGTGTCGACGGATCGCGGCACGCGCCGCCGGTGCGCAGGACCGGCGGCCGGCGATGCGATCGTCAGCTCGTCGGCGTCACTCGCGTCGGGTGACCAGCGCGAACCGCTCCCGGAGTTCGGGCGCGTCGGCGAACGGGCGCCAGCAGAGGCCGTCACCCTCGCGCATCGCGGCGACCGGCCGGAGCGCGACGAGTCGTTCGCCGAAGCGCAGGGCGTCGAGGAACAGGGTGTCGTTGCCCGCGTCGATGGTCAAGGACCGCGGGTACCAGCCGCGTGCGGCGAGCGCTCCGGCCAACCACGCCGAGTACTCGGGGTCCTTGCCGGGCTCCGGGCGCAGCAGCTCCTGATCGGCGAGATCGGACCAGTCGATGGCGTCCTTCTTGGACAGCGGGTGCGCGGCACGCATGACGACCCCGAGCGGCAGCGCCGCGATCTCCTCCGCGGCCAGCGCCTCGGGCAGGTCGATGGGCAGGCGGACGATGGTGGCGTCGAGACGCCCCGTGGTGACGAGGTGGAGCTGTTCGACCGGCTCGATCGCCACGGCGACGGCCGGCACGTCGATACGACGTCCGGCCTCGGACACCACCGCGTCCCAGGTGGTGGGTGGACGACCGACCCGGATGTGTCGCGCGGGCGACGCCGGATCCATGTCCGCGACCACGTCGATGAAGGTGCGGGCCTTCAGCAGGAAGCGCTGCCCCTCGCGGGTCGGCCGGTACTCCTCGCCGAGCACACTGAAGAGCTCGACGCCGAGCGCCGCCTCGAGTCGCCGCAGCTGCTGGGCGAGACTCGGCTGTGCGACGCCGAGCAGGTTGGCCGCCGCCCCCAGGGTTCGCGTGTCCGCGACGACGACCGCTGACCGCAGCTGGCGGAGCGTGATCGCGTCGCGTTCGAGTTGGCGGTTGAGGTCGTGCGTCATGCTTCGAGCCTACGGCGTGCTCGACGCCGTGACCGACAGCCGACGCCCGGCCTGAGGCCCTCGGAGCGGTCCCGGGGCTCCGGGAGGGTGCTCCCGTTCGCGAGCCGTGCCCTGATGGTGCCCCTGGAGGGACTCGAACTCTCGCAACCTTGACGACGCGTGAGTGCATGAACATCCATCCTCGCCTGTATTCAGGCAGGTGCTCCTGGCCCTAGGTACTGCCGACCAGCATTCACCTACGTTGCGATGCAACGCCGGTATTGCATGGTTCGTTGCATCAGGCTCCGAATCATGTGCGCGGGGAAGAGGAGCGCAGCTAGCTGACTTGAGGACGGAGCTGGACCCACAGGTCGGCAGTTACCGTGCGCCCCCAGTGTGAGCCGCTCAGGCGCAACCTACCCATCTCTCCTGCTCGGTCGAGATCAACATGCACCTGCACGCTCTCGTTTCGACCCAGGCGCGGGATGATCAACATGGTCTCACCATCGTCCGCATCGTCCAGTCGAAGCCTGGTGATCGCCTGGCGCTCCGGGCTCCAATGATCGACCGGTGCCGCCACCTGCACTCGCTCTAAGTCGTAGCCGAAGTTGGTGACTCGAATGAACGGTCGCTCATCCAAGCAAATCATGAGGACCACCTCCGCTGGCATCGTGGGCAACGGCGTCTCGACGAGGGCCTTATCGAGCCCATCTGCGGCCCCCTGCTTCACCACGACCACTCTGCCGGGAGCGGTCGAAAGCGGTACCCCCGCGTCAAACCGAAGTGCCTCGCGAAGGCGCATTTGCCGGCCGCGATAGTTCCTCATCATCGTCGGAGCGGGCCAACCCGGGTCGAGGATGGTGATTGTTCGAGACGCGTCGGCGAGCAGCCAGTTACGAATCACGGTGTCTACATGCCGGTCTCGAAACGAATAGCCGACGACGACCAACCGGCTGGCTCTCGTCAGCACCTCTTCGCAGGCGTGCATCAACGCTAGTGTCGGCCCGTCGGTCTCCAGCTTCTCCCGATCACCGATGACCATTAGGGGCGACCGATTCTCCCGAGGGTCGACACCGTCTAGGTAGGACCGCCCGCCCAGAGGTCCGGAGGTCAGATCGTCGGAGACCGCCCAGGTAACGGACCCGTGCAGTTTCAACAGGTTGAGGTGGCTGTCCCGCGGCGGGAAGGTTAGAGGGGTCCCTGGCTTCCAACGTCGCAGCCCGGTGTCGAGAGTCACGGCCGAGCCCGAGACCGCATCCTCGATGGTCGTGTCGTAGTTCAGCGTGATCACGTCCAGACCGCCCGGCTGTGTTGCCGCTAACTGCACGAGGGGTGCGAGGTAGCCGACGGTTCGCGGCGATGCAAGCAACAGGCACGTGCGGCGGAGTAGCTCTTCTTCCAGGCGTCCGAAGATGGCACCGTTGCCAGGGGACATCGCGTCACGCGCAAGCTTGGCTATGTTCGCCGACAAGCCCGGTGTGCTGATTCCGGTTTCGAGGTCGAAAGAAACGTTCTTTTCTAGCTCGTGATCGTCGACAGAGAGCGCGTGACCATCGACTTCCTCGATAGCGTTCTTCCACGTAGCGACGAAAGGAGCCGCCTCGTGGTCCCGTCTGCCCGCTAGCAGTCGAACCGCAGAGATCAGCCGCTCCACATTGACTGCTTGCAACGGACTCTCCCCCTGCTCGGTCGCGTGCGCAACCATCGCCCCGTAGACAACCCGGAGCGCTCTGACCACCGGTCCGAAGGATGAGCTGTCCCAGTGGTCCATTCTGGATAGTTCGTCGTCGAAACGCGAGACCAATTGCCGCGCAAGTTCTTCCGTCAGAGGCAGGCCGGCGTCTCGTGACGCCCCCGCGCCAAGCAATACAGCTGTTCGCGGCATCTGCGGTGTAATCGAATCTTGCGAGTCAGCGGTCATTCCCCCATGATGCCGCTCAGACTGGCCTCCCGCACGCAGCGAAGCACGATGGGGCTTAGTAGAGCGGCTCGCCAATCACCAACGGGCCGACGCGCGAGTCGCTGAACGTGCAATCGACGAGCGTGACGCCCGCCAGTTCGAAGATCCGTCGAGTGTCGAACCCCGGGACTCCATAGGCCCAGAGGTAGAGGGCCGCCCCGAGGGTCGTCGGCCTGACCAGCATCAGGGGTTCACTGATTCGTCCTAGCTGCTGTGGAGCTGTCTCTGGGCCACCTAGATAAAGAACCTCCACGAGGTCTTGTGCGCGAAGGGTAACGACTGCGTGCGCTGCAACATCTTCGGCATCCTCGATGCTGGTGCCGAGGACTTCCGCTACGGCGCGCAGGGGCACCCAAATGTAAGCCCGGCCAAGGTCCTCGGTATTACCAGGGTCGACTTCGACACCACCGTTTGCTAGCGCAGAATAGATCGCGTGATGCATGCGAGCTTGGCTGATCGTCAGCCCGCTAGCGAGCTTGGTGTAGTAGACGCCCGTGTCATCGTTGCCGGATGCGGATCTTGATGAAATTAACATTCCGGCGAGATACTCCTGCTGTACCTCGTCACTTGCCCAACCACCTTCTGTCAACACCTCGAACACCACCCGCGGGGACACGACCGGCGCTCCTTCAGCTGGAGCAGTCCCCAGCCGTTGCTGCACCCTCTCCCCGATCCTGAGGACGTTGTTCATTCGGTGGGTGGTCCATTCACCGAAGGCGTTGCCGACCGCCTTGATGGACGGGCCGGCAACCCAGTAGATACCGACTGCGCCGGCCGTGCCAGCGCCGGCCGGAATACCAATCGCCGATAGAAGCTCCAGACTCACGTCGCACCGCTTTCCTAGCTCTGAGTTCTCGCCAGCGTCCCTGGCGTACCCGCCAGCGCCCGAAGCGGCTGACCCTGGCCCCAGTCTCGCCTAAATCTCAGACTGTAAATAGATCGCTGTCGTGCTGGTTCCTCAGGTAGTCATCGAACGGAAGAACCGCGACGTCATTCAAGGACCATGCTTCGCGAGCAGCTTCGAAGATGTCGGACCTCCATGCAGCTTCGCGCGTCGAGGTGGGGGCGTCGTACGCGACCTCGATTGGAACGTCAGCTGCTACATGAATAGCGGCAGCATCATGCCGCGAGACAGTAGCGCCGTCGCTCCGAAGCCTGCTCACTAGGAAGTTCCACGACTGAATGTCTCGTTCGAGATTCTCTAGAGTTGCCACATTGAACGCCCATACGTTCGTGAGGCGGTCTCCGCCCAGGCTTGTGCGCAGCAGATCGAATGCGCCACGCTGCTTTCCTATCGAGGCTCGGGGCTGCACGAAAAGGTCGGAGCCGACTCTGTAGCCAAGCTCGTGGGTAAACAGGTCCCTGACGTCGGCCCGCAGTGCGCGCCGGTCTAGCGTGCGTCGGCGGCGCGCGGATTCACGCTCAACGAGATGAGGGAAGAGCAGGTTGACGGCGTCGCGGGCGGACTCCGACTCAATGGGCGCCGGCGACGAAAATTGAACGGTATTCGCCTGGCGGGACGCAACGTGGCCGATCCAACCACTCGAGATTGCCGGTAGATCTCCATCCAGAGAGGCGGTGGCATGTGAACTCACACGCTTCTGAAACCAACGAATCCACGAGCTTAGTTCGCGCAGGTCGCTGCTGAGTGCCCCGTGAGATCTTGTGAAGCGCGGATCGAACCCGACAGCCCAGTCTCCGCCGTCACGCCCGCTGAGTATGCCGATGTTGGAGAACTCGCCACGAGCAACATTGGGCACGAATCGAATGATCCAGTAGTGATAGTTCATCTTCCACCTCCTAGGCAAAGTTAGATCGGGTGGCTGCGTGTTCGAGCCGGTTGGCGACGCCTTCGACCCTCAGATACAGTATGTCGGCGACCTGAGACAGTTCGTCGGAGGGGATCTGCCATTCTACCGGAATGCTCTCCACGATGCGATGGACAGCAGCCCGATCCAGGCTCAGAACCCCGCTGGCCGCGCTGCGGAGCCCTGAAGCTGACGCAACCCCAGCATCCAGATCGTACTGCCAAGGGTCAGTCGCCCGCCGGCTCAGGGAAGCTAGATCCCAGTCTCCCTCACCGCCCAACCAGAAGCCGTGGTCGAAGGACCAGATTGTGTAGTCCGCCGTGACGTCGTGCAGCCACTGCGGATCGCCACCCATGCAGAGATCCCAGAGAGCCAAGATGTGGGCTTGACGTTCGCGATTGTTGTCCGACGACGAGTACGTACTCCAGTCGTCCGACTCGATCACCGACTCCAGGTTCAGAGATCCATGCGCAACGCCACCCTCCAGCGAGTGCTGGGGGGTGAACCGCCACCGCATGTCCCTCGGTACATCTATGAGCGCAATCTGCCGCACGGGCGCGCCGATCAGTACCCCTAGTCCGTGCACGATGACTTCGGCAGCCAAGGTACGAATCCCCTGGGGATTGTTCGGTGCCTTGATCCAGTACGTTCTCCCATCGGAGGCCAACCCCAAGAACGTGCCGGACCCGGACTGAGACTTGACTAGTGGGGCCACCAAACGCAGCCGGGGTACTGCGACTACCAAGCTCTCCGAGGGCATTCGATCAGCATAGCGAGCGCAGAATCCCGCATGTCTCGCGCTATTCGCAAAGAGCTGTGTCTCGAGCGAGAACGGATACTAAGACAGCCTTCTCCTTCGTGCTCCTGAGGGTGCCAATCGACTGGCTGATGGAGACGACCGGCACCAGCAAAAAGCGCAGCGAGGGATGCGCGTATCAGGACTACTACAGCCGGTCGATGTGGGTGAGCGACGAGCACCAGCAGCAACACCGACTGGGCGATCCGGATCTGGGCCAGCGCTGGCGCGAAGACTAGGACGCCGACTAGCGCGGCCGGCCACCGACGTCGACGAAGAACGGGAGGAGCAGGACGGCTACCGGCCACGAGGCCGAAGACGAGAAGCACCACTAGGCCGCGGGCGAGGGCGGCGACCAGGACGAGCACGAGGAGCAGCAGGAGCGCCGACCGTCGGCGTCGACGAACGCCCGCCTGCGACGAACGCGATGCTGCCACCGACGTCGACGAGGAGGAGGGCGACGAGCGGGACGATCAACGGCGGCGACGGGGGCAAGGACAAGCGCCGAGGACGAGGGCGAGGACCAGGACCAGACGCGCGCCGGCCACCGACGAGGACGAGGAGGACGAGGATGGCGACACCCTGTATAAACAGACCAAATGCTGCGACAACCCCGTCGCGCTCCCTGAGGCGCGGAGGGAGAATGCGTGATCACTTTCATCAAGGGCCAGCCGACCTCCGCCAAGATCCGCGCCTAGCTCGCCGCAGAGGGGCGCAACATGCTCGTCGTCTTCTCCGGTGGCAAGGATGCGATCGCAACCGAGCTCGCTCTCAGGATGCCGGCGTCGATACCCGAATCGCCGCACTGCACTTCTCCCCGGATGCGAGCCCGGCCGCACCCTCCAGTTCGTCGAGGACGGCTACGCCCACCCTCGGAAAGCGGCAGCATCATGCGCCGCGCCTCCCTCTCGAAGCACGGCGTCTTGAAGAAGCACCTCCTGAAGGTGTCGCCCCATCGACACTGGCTGAAGGGCGAAAGGCTCGGCCAGATCGCCGCCGCCGCCATCCGGCTCCCCGTCGACGACGAGGCCGACATGTCCGGCCGCTCGTTCGATGGCATCGACCTGCGCTTCGTCGAGCCAGTCGTCCGCGGTTCCCCGATGACTACAAGCGCATCCGCGAGTGGTTCCCCCTCGTCGATCTAGAGTTCGTCCGCCGCGGCCTAGAGGTCCCAGCTGAGCACCGACAACAACCTCGACGATCTGCTCGGCGGTCCCGCGGACGTCGGCCTGGACATCGACACCGATGATCTCCTCGGCGACGCCCCGAGCCCGTCGCGGACCCGCTCGGCGAGGTCGACTACTCCGGCGACCTCGCGCAGGATGCCGCCGCCGAGCTGACCGCCCTGAAGCAGGGTTACCGCGACCGCGCGAAGCAGGAAAGGGACCGCTTCCGCGATGCCACCGACTCCGAGTGCTGGTTCGCCGTCTGCTTCAAGACCCGCGCCCAGAAGGAAGCACTCCTTGCGAAGTACCAGGTCGGCGACAGGTACCTCGACGACAAGAAAGTCGAAATGATCCTCGACCGGTGCTGACCGTCCACCCGAGCGACCTGCGGGGGTGAATCCATGAGAGCAATGTCACATCTCCCGAGCCCGCGCCGGTTTCGTCCGCGTCCTGAGCCGTCTCCGTGTCGGCCGCCCCGTGCAGCATCCGCCGCCGGCTCCCGCACCAGCGGCTCCTGGCTTCACCCGAGCGCCCGGGGGCGGGTCAGAGCCTCTCCCGGGCGCTCCTCAATCGGCCGACTATGGAGCGCTGCCAACAGTCATGGAAGGGACGGCCTGCGCTCTCTTCAATCCGAGCTCAGAGCGCGTCCCAGTCATCACGCGCAATGGCCGTGGAGAGCGCCTTCTTCAATTCCTGGATGTTCCGATTGTTCGCAGATGATGCTGCATGGGCGGTGGTGAAGGGGTGGAAGGAGTTGCTGGCCTCCGGGTACTTGCCGTTACGAGAATCGCCGCCGCCCCACCACAGCCACACGTCGGCTGCTCTCGTCCCAGGCGTGTAACCGTAGTGCTCGAGGCGACGGCGAAACGCAGCGCGCACCTCCGCTAGCAGCTCTCGTTCCTCGCCATAGACCTCTGGGCGCCAGGGGTCGAGATCCTTCACGATACGACTGTGGGCTTCGTTCGCGAGCTCGGCGCCCTTCGCCTTCAGCTCCTGTTTGCGATCAGCCGTCAGCGTGTTGCTCACCTCTGGCTCGCTGAGGAATGCGAGTCGGACTTGGTCATTCAGAAACGTCTCTACCTGCTGCGCAAGCTCAGCGATGTGCGCTGTCCACGCTCGCCTTGCCCTCTCGCGCAGCTGATTCGATTCGCCCTCGAGAGCTTCGAGCTCGGCGCGCAGCTGGTCCGCAGTCTTTTCAGTCATGCTTCGAGCCTGGCAGAGCGCGTCGCTTGGCTAATAGGGGCAGACCCTAACCAGGTTGCGCAGGCCCGACCCTCGCCGTGTCAGCCCATGCTTGATGACGCTTTCGCACCCTTCGCCTCCGCATCGGCACGCACGTTCTCAGGGATCATGGCGTAGAGGTCGTCGGCCTTCTGCGGCTGCGTGATCAGCTCCTCCACGACGGCGTTCATCGCGCCGAAGTACGGCTCTGCAGCACCCGCTCCCTCGCCATCCAGGAATAGCGCTACCAACTCCTGTTCTTCTTCGCCGTGGAGGGTTGTGTTCCCTAGGTATCGGAGCGCGGTCAGAAGCTTCCAGAGAGGAGCTCCGACTCGCCCATGGAGGTCAGCGATCAGTCCGTCGAGGCGATCCTTCGGTCCAGCACCAGAGATGCTCCGCAACAGGCGTTCGAGCGCAGCACGAGCCAAGGCAGCAGACGCTCTGCGCGACACCGGGAACACGTTCCGAGCCTCCTCGTAGAGTTCCGCTGCATCCGTTGGCATATCGGGATGAGGCGCGACGATCGGACTGAGCTGCGGGTAGACGATCTCCGAACCGTTCCATACCGTCATCTGTTCGCACGCAACGCAGTAGGACGCCTTCCATCGCACTTTGTCTGGTCGAGTCAGCCGAACGACGAGGCGTCCATTGGACATAGCAAACTCGCCCTTCGAGTCGTCGAACTCCACGCTCACAACCTTGCCCGCCGCCCCACTGAACGCATGGACCCGCAGGTCGACCCAGTCGTGATGGCTTAGGGCACCGCATCGGATGCACGTGAAGGTGGAGCGGTCGGCCGCGGGGGCCACGTAATTCGGCATAGCGCGAGCTTACAGAGACTGACCACCCCGGATAAGGCCAGGAGCCGGACGAGGAAACCCCATGACGCAGGAGACAGATCCATCCCAGAGCGCCGCCGAAGTCGCGGAGGCCGCGGCCACAGGTGCGGCGAACGCGCTGAAGCTCCAGAGGCCCCGCGTCTCCTACGGCGACAAAGCGAAGCAGCTCGGCTACGCGAACCGATCGGGTGCGTACAAGGCGATCCAGAAAGCGCTCCAGGACTTCACACAGGAGCCCGCGAAGGAACCGATCGAGCTGGAGCTCGACACCCTCGACATGATGCAGCGAGGGCGAGGAGCAGCAGGAGCGCCGGCCGCCGGCGTCGACGCCGACGAGCGCGAGCACGGCGACCAGCACGATCCGGCTACCGACGTCGACGAGGACGCCCGCCGGCCACCGACGAGGCCGCGCGCCGACCACGAGGGAACACGAGGAGCGAGACGACCGCCCACCACGAGGCCGAGGGCGAGCACGAGGACGACGAGGAGGAGCGACACGAGGAGGAGCCGGAGCACGACGCCGAGAAGCCGGGGCACGCCGAAAAGCAGGACCGACGACGACCAGCAGGACCACGGCGAGGAGCAGGACCCGGGCGACCAGCCGGACGAGGAGGAGGAGGAGGAGGAGGACGGCGAGCTCGAGCAGGAGCAAGATGATCACCACTGGCCGAACCGACGGCGAGGAGCAGGGGCACGGCGAGTAGGAGGGTCACGGCTACCAGGAGCAGCAGGACGACCAGCCGACGCACGAGCACGGCGAGGAGCAGGACTGAGGACGAGCAACAGCAGAACCCGGGCGACCCGCCGGTGTAGGACGAGGAGGAGGAGGGTGAGCAGGAACAGGATGATCACCACCGGCCGAACCGACGGCGAAGAGCCGTGGCACGGCCACCACGAGCAGCGGGCCGAGGATCAGGACCTCGCCGAGGAGCACGCCGAGAAGCCGGGGCACGCCGAGACCACGCCGAGCCGGAGCAGCCGGACCGATGGCGAAGAGCCGGGGCACAACGACGAAGAGCCGGGGCACAACGAGGAGTAGCAGCCGGACGACTCAGACCAACGGGAGCGCCGGCGAGCTCGAGCAGGGGCACGGCGAGGAGCAGGACCGACGGCGACCCGCCGGAGGCGCACGCCGCGGGGATCGACGGCGGCAAGGACCAGGAGGACCACGGACCCGGGCGACCAGCAGAATGAGGAGCAGCAGGACAAGATGACGCAGACCACCGGAACCGGCGGCGAGGAGCAGCCGGGGCACAGCCGGGGCACGGTCGACAAGCCAGAGCGCGACGAGGAGCAGCAGCCGGACCAGGACCTCAGCGGCGCTGAGGAGCAGCCGGACCAGGGCACGACGACGAACAGGACCACGACGAGGAGCCGGACCGACGAGGAGCCGGGGCACGCCGAGAAACCGGGGCGACGCCGGGGTGTTGCAGGACCACGACCAGTGCGAGTGAGCAGGACGACACCGTGCGGGGCTCCCTCAAAATGTTTCGCTACCGCGCGTAAAAATTGGAACTGGGGGCGGGGTTCCTTTGGCGTTGAACGGAAAAACTGGAGCAGGACCAGCAGGGCGACCAGCGGGACGGACGCCTGCGACCACGGCAACGAAGAGTGCCGCCGCCGAGCCGACCGCCGAGGACCCGGGCGACGGCGAGCAGGGGCACGACGACGACGACGAGGAGGGGCGCGGCGAAGGATAGCGGCACGACAACGAGAAGCAGGACGACGACGAGGAGCCGGAGCGCGACGACTACGAGCTCGGGCTGCAACAGCCCCACGGCGAGCAGTCGGAGGACCCATAGTGCAACCACGACAATTCTCGTCTTGCGCCTCTTGTTTCTCGGCAAATGACGCGCCCCCTTCATGACTCGTCAACACACGCGGCGGGCGTTGTGTAGCGGCCAAACCTCTTCTTTTTTTCTTTACTTGTGGGGGGGGATGGACGGTGGGACGCGGGGTTTCCTACGCATAGCGACCAGAAAAACGGGGTGCCTCGACGTGTCGAACGCAGCTTCATTCAACTCGTCGAGGATGGGGACCGGAGGTGTGTCCGGCATGCCGCGACAGGGGCGCTCGCGTCCGCTCTGGGGGCGGAGGAGGTTCAGTATCACTGACACCGACGAGGAGCGGCACGCGGCAGCACAGCTCGCACAAATACCACTCGACGCCACCTGCTACAGGCTCACTGGTCACAGGGCCGCTACAGGCGCTACACCCGCTACATCCCAGTGCTCACAGCGATCTGTACCGCTACATGGCACGGAGGGCAGGTGCTACACCTGCTACAGGCCCGCTGGTCACAGGGCCGCTACAGGCGCTACACCCGCTACATCCCAGTGCTCACAGCGATCTGTACCGCTACATGGCACG
>NZ_JADKSJ010000001.1:914288-1443567 GCF_015351235.1 Plantibacter sp. VKM Ac-2880 | reverse complement strand
GAGGGCAGGTGCTACACCTGCGGGATCGTGAGATCTGATTTGCACAACGCCCACATCCGGACCTAGAGTGACTGTTGTTGGCGGCCGAAGGGCCGCTGCTTTGTGCTGCTCAAAAAGAGTGAATAGGGATAATGCGACGATGAAGCGATGACAATTGGTCAGCGCTATCGCCGTCGCCCCGGCACGATCCTGGCGGATTCTACCCAGCCGAGCACATAGGAAGCACTCTCCAGCCGGTCCAAGAATCGCTGCGCTACCTGTCGTGCCCGGTGGGATTCGCGTGCGTCGGCTGCCGCATCGGCACGTTCGATGAGTTCCGCGAGCCGACCAGCAGCGTGGCGGTTCTCTTCGGCTTGTGCATCACGCTCCCGCCTGTCGTAGGCGGCGAGAGTCTCCTTTGCGATGTAGGACGCGAGGATCGAGTCGTAGAAGGGTGGCAGCGATTCAGTCATTGTGAGCTCCGTGGATTTTGTCAGATGAGGGAAGGACGGACATGGCCTCAGTGAGTGCGTGATCGCGGGCCTGCGCCGCCTCGGGCGCATATGCGACTGAGTACAGGCGATCGGCATCATTCTCGGCTCGAGCAAGTTGCGCGACCAATCCGGCGTGGCGCATTTCGTGCCCCTGGAGGAATCCGTCCTCCCAAAGGTCTAGGTCTCGTCCGGTGAGTCCGACCAGGTGGACAGGTGGTGCGATCTTCGGCAGATGACTGGCGGCGTCAAGACCGTACGCAACGAGAACCGCGTGCACGAGGCGTTGCACTTCGACCTCCGGGCAGGCCGCTCCTCTACGGATCGAATCGCGCTCAAGGTGTTCTGCAAGAGCCAGCGGCAATGGGCTCGCCGACTGATCAGTCGAAGCTCCACGCAGTGCGGAGATCGCGTGAGCAGTCGCCTCAAGCCACGAGAGAACACGGCGCGGCTTCATTGCGACACGGCCTCAACCAGTGAGCGGAGGCGTGCGTCCGAGACGAGTACGTAACGCTGGGTCGTCGCTGGTGAAGCGTGGCCGAGCATCTGTTGGACGAGCAGAATGTCACCGGCGTGCTCATGGGCTCGGGTGGCGAATCGGTGACGTAGTGCGTGCATGGTCACGCCTGTCGGCAGGAGAGCCGAAATGCGCTTGCCCAGATACCGCGGCGAGACATGCCCGTTGATCTGGCCCGGGAAAGCGTATCCCTCGGGCAGTAGCCGCAAACTGCGGGCGATTGATTCCGGCAGCGGCAGCAGCCTCTCCTTATCGCCCTTGCCGTGAACCAGGAGGGTCCACTCGCCGGGAGTCCCGGTGATATCTCGTGAGTGCACGGTCGCTACCTCGGCACGACGCAGGCCGACCTCTGCCGCTAGGCGGAGAGCCAGACGGTCGCTGTCGCGCGCGCGCCGGAGTGCGCTCTCGTACTCGTCGTCCTGGACCGGTCTTGGGCGAACCTGCCCCGCTTTAACCACGGGGAGTCGTCGGGCTGGGCTGTCCGGAGTACGCCCTGAATCGACGGCCCACTGGTAGAACACGCGCAAGGTTGCTCGGTTGCCGCGACGATACTCGGCGGACCAGGTTGCGCGAGCCATCCACTCGACCAGATCATCCAAGGTGATTTCGAATGGACCTGCGCTGGCGTGATCAGCGGCGAATCGGCGGAGTCGCTCTCGATAGAGACTTACTGTCGCCTCCGAACGGCCGATCCCCCGAAGGTAGGTGCGGAAGGAACGGATCTCGGCTTCCCAAGCAGGTGCGAGAGGGCGAGCGGAAGAGCGCAACGAGCGTTCCTGCGATGGATTCTCATACACGCGACCTGATGCGAACGCCCACCCGTAGAACGCGCGAATCGACGTCCGGTGCGCGAGCTGACCAGCGCGATTGCCGCCGACGCTTTCGAGCCACCACACAATGTGTTCGTGCGTGACGTCCATGGCCCTACATCCATGGCAGATGCGAGCTTCGACACGTGTCGCTCGCGGGTCTCGATCACGGCTGCCGCGCGGCCTTCAATAGCTTGCGCAGTGGCGAACAGTTGGACCGCATCCGCCCACCGGGAATCCAGGTTGTACTGCCGTGCTCGCTGTTGCGGCGGTACCGGTGCCACGTGCAGCCGGTCCAGCCGATTGGCCCATGCCACGAAGCTGCGGACGGCTGCACGATTCGCCTTGCGCGTCGACGGGGCGTCCGAGCGTGCATCGACGTGGTCAACCCAGTCGAGAATGTCGGCACTCGTGAGCGCCCAAGGCGATGCCAGGGTGTTCAACGCGAGCCGTCGTAAGCGATTGTACTGGACGTTCACCGTTGAAGCTGCGCGTCCGGCCGCGAGGGAGTCGCGCTCATACTCGTCAATTGCTTCGGACCAGGGGCTAGAGAGGTTGTCCATTCGTGTATTCCAATCAGAAGAGCTCGACGGGTGGGACTTCGGGTGGAGGGGCTGTCTCCGTGGCAACTTCTGCGGCCTCAGGTGGCAGGTACCTGGCGAAGGCGTCAGCAAAGTCGGCGCGGTAGTAGCCGCGTTGGACACCTTGTTGCTGTGCGCCGAATCGAATGCTGCGGGGGCGTATCTCGTACTTGCGAAGCCAGCGAGAGAGGTCGTTCACTGTGAACTCCTTTCCGGCCAGGTCGCTCCACGGGGCGTCCTGCAAATCGAGTAGCTCGGTCACGAGCTGGACAGAGGACATGCGCTCCTGTTCACCGAGAATGGTTCGCACGTCGCGGAGGAGCTGAATACCGACTGACACCCGGGACTCCGTTGACTCAAGAAGATTGACTGCGGCAGTCCTGGCGCGTTCTGGCCATTCGCCCCCGGCTGCGTCGGCTACGGCGATGAGGGGCTCCCACACATCGGCCGGCCGATCTGTGACTATCGGTGGCAAGTCGGGGCGGGCTCCGTCCACCAGACGGAATATGGTCTCTGTCCACTCTTCGAGAGACGCTCTGAGTAGATCCGCCTCGGGACGGGCATCGCGTTCCCGCCAAGGCTGCACATGTTCGTTCGGTGCCCTGCGGCGCATTCGGACGACGACAGATCGGGTGGTAATGGTGTCTGGCACGTTGCCGAGCCCCGCGAGCGCTACAGCAGCAAATACCGGGAACTCGCGGGGCATCATGTTCGCGCCAACGCCATCCATCCGGTAGACGCTTGCCCCTCGCCTGTGTCCAGAGTTGAGAAGCCGTCGCAGGTCCTCGGCTTCCGGTGACACTCGCTGACCGAAAACGGTGTCAACCTCGTCGTAGCAGATCGTCGGTCGGTCCCTACCCTTTGACGTCATGTGGTACAGCACGGCGACCGAAGCATCGGAGGCCATCATGGGCCGTGGGACAAGAGCCGAGACGACCTCTAGCGCCCGACTCTTGCCGCTGCCGGGCTCCGTTGACAGGAAAGCGATTCGAGGAGTTGTTTCGAACGCTTCGAGGAGGTGAGCGTGAGCAATCCACAGGATCGTGGCTGTGCAGGAATCAAGATCGGGGAATGACACGTAGCGCCGAACGAATGCTTCAACGTCGCCGAGGACGGGCGAGACGCCGACTGCGGTTGACTCTTGCACTCGGAATGCAGGACTCACCGACTCCATCCCCCCAATGCCCCGCACTCTGCGAATGCTGACAGTTCGTCGGCCAGCGCAACCAACGGTGCAACCCAGCAGCCCCAACCGAGCTCACGGGCCTCCCAATCGGATTCTTGGCCCCATCCCCAGTAGGCGAGGGCTGAAGAGAAGGAGTCCTCCAGCGGCCGTTCAGACGAGTTGAAGTAGTGCGATTCAAGCAAGGTCCGCGTGGCCTCCTGCACTGGCTCGCCGTACAACCGAAGAGACCAGCTCGCGCGAACCTCGGGAGCGGAGCACGGCACGACAGATGCCCAATAGACGCGTTCGATCATCGGTTCGCGGGGGTCGGCGAGGATACCAATGGGGCAGCATCATGCGCGAGGAGAGCGAGCAGCGGCTCGCGGGGAATCAACACCAGGCGTCCGATCCGAACGCAAGGTAGATCCCCCGCACGCGCTGCGGCGCTGACGGTGCGAGGATCCACCGAGAGCAGGGACGCCACCTCGCGCATGGTGAGAGTCGCCCGGGTCGAAGCTTTCGCCTCGTCGAGACTGTTGACATCCTCGTGTCCACCAATTTTCTTCATGTGCCATCCATTTCTGCGCCCTGGCGAAGCAAGTTGCTTCTTGGGGAACCATAGAGTCACATGTAGCGAGATGTCAACTCATGCCGTACTGTTTCCTGACATGGCAGAGAAAATCGGCGATGACACTTGGACCGAGCGCATCGCGGCGCAGGTGGGGCAGAGAGTCAAGGCTGCGCGTGAGAGCCGGGTGCCGCGAATGAGCGCGCAGTCTTTGGCCGACTCCACAGTCCGGCTTGGCCATGAGGTCAAGCGGTCGGTGATCTCGAATCTAGAAAGCGGGAGGCGGGGAACTGTGACGCTCGCCGACGTCCTCGTGCTCGCGTACGCGCTCGACGTCCCGCCGATGCTGCTGATGACGCCGCTCGGAACGGACGACGCATGCGAAGTTCTTCCCGGGCGCATGGAGTCGACGTGGGACGCAGTGGAATGGATCAGCGGGCACGATCCGCTCCCGGGCGACCGAGAGGAACGCTCCGCAGAGTGGTCCTTAGTCACGGTATTCGAGCAGCACCGAGATCAGCTCGACCTCTGGAGATTGCGGCACAAGCAGGTCGAGCGGAATCCAGATCAAGCTGAGGCTGCGCTCGCGCTGGAAAACGCCCGCAATATGCTCGCGATGACACGCGACTCCATGCGTCGACAGGGGATCACGCCGCCGAGCTTCGATGACAGTCTCCTTCTCCCGGAAGAGGACGAAATGGACCAAATCATGCGGGAGATCCAGCTTGAGCGGCAGCAGCAGCGAGTCGAGAGATTGAAGAACATTGACCGCGAGGACTAGCCGATCCCGACGCCGAGGCGCCGGTTCGATCACAAGCTACAAGACGAAGGCCGGTGTTCGGTGGCGTTGGCAGCTCGTCGTTCCTGTAGATCCTGACAACCCTGAAGCGGGCACTCGCCAGGCGGGGAAGGCGGGCTACGCCACTGCGGAACTCGCCGACGACGGCCTACAAGATGCACGCCGCAAAGCTAGGGACCACCAGCGGCTTTCGACCAGCGGTGTGCCCACTGTCGCTGCGTATCTGGCGTCCTGGCTCGACGGCTTACAGCTTGAGCACTCAACCGTCTACAACTACCGCAAGCTGGCGCGGAACCACATTGCGCCTCAACTCGGCAGTATCCGACTCGACAAGCTCACCCCCTCCCGGATCGGACAGCACTACCGAGAACTGGCTCAGAGCGGGCGGCGGGATGCGCGTGCATTCGGCACCCCGCTGTCGGCCAATACGATCAACAAGACTCACGTTCTCCTAGGTGCAATGCTTGATGCGGCAATAGATGACGGGCACCTGTCGATGAACCCCGCTCGTCGCGCCCGAATAGTCAAAGCTCCTACTGGTAAGCAGATTCGAGCGGCTGCGCCCGAAATTGTCACCATGCGCGCCGATCAGCTTCGAGACTTCCTGCGGTGGAACCGCGACGTATACGAGGACGAGCTCTACACTCTCTGGCTCACGATTGCGGGTACTGGAATGCGGCGAGGCGAGGCGCTTGCTCTGCGATGGGGCGACGTTGACCAAACCGGATCGCGAATCAGCATTCGTCGTGCCGTAGACCACACGCGGCCGGGTGTAGTCAAGGGCACGAAAACGGGTAGCTCCCGCGCGGTGGATATCGATGGTGACCTCTGTGACCAGCTCAGGCGATTTCGCGCGCTGCGGGGCTCGGTCTCTCTCGATCTAGCTCGGGCCGACAGCTATATTTTCGCTAGCGAAGCCGGGGAGATCTACAACCCGAAGAACATCACCGCGCGGTGGGACGTCCGGCTGAAAGCCGCCCAGCGCACTCCATTGTTGGCGGACATTCCCCGCGTGACAATCAAGGGCCTGCGGCATACTCATGCGACCCTCCTACTCGAACTGGGCGTTCACCCGAAAGTGGTTCAGGAACGCTTGGGGCACAGCAACATCAGCACGACCATGAACATCTATAGCCATGTGACGCCGACGATGCAAAGGGACGCAGTTGACCGCTTGGCGAGCCTGTTGTCCTAACGGCTCGATATCACCCGCTATTGCAAAACTGTTTGCACGATGCACAGCAGGCCGGACCTGGATGGCACAATTGCCTGATTAGGCCGCAAAAACAACGTGTGCCCCTGGAGGGACTCGAACCCCCAACCCTTTCCTTAGGACGGAACTGCTCTTCCATTGAGCTACAGAGGCTGACCCCGTCGAGTGTAGCCGGTCGCTCAGGCGGCCGGCGCCAGGTACTGCTCCCAGTCGGGCTCCGAGCGTTCGACGCCCCGCACCATCCACTGGGATCCGTGCGGCGTCCCGGGCGACACACCCAGACTCCAGTTCATCTCCGCCAGGGTGCGGTCACCCTTCACGTTGTTGCAGCGCAGACAGCAGGCGACGAGGTTCTCCCAACTGTCGATGCCGCCGCGCGACCGCGGCTGGACGTGGTCGATCGTGGTCGCAGCCTTCCCGCAGTACGCACAGCGATGGCCGTCGCGTCGCAGCACGCCGCGTCGGGTGACCGGTACGCGGCGCGCGTGCGGGATCCGGACGTATCTGGTGAGGAGGATGACCGACGGCCGATCGTACGAGCCGCTCGAAGCCACGACCGGGTGCGAGGAGTCGATCTCGACGACGCTCGCCTTGTGGCTCATGACGAGCACGAGGGCCCGCTTGAACGAGACGATCGCGAGCGGCTCGTAGCCCGCGTTCAACACCAGTGTGCGCATACACGTTCCCTTCCGAAGGGCCGCGACGGCTGCCGCGACCGGTCGACGATCAAGACCTGCAGAACCACTGCGACATCGGATCGGGTCGTTTCCGGGCGACAAAAAAGGGCACCGTCGTCATGACGGCACCCTGTTGACCCACGGCGGAGCCGCGGCACGCTTGGCTGGAATGACGCAGCACATAGAGGTCGCGACCGTTCGCGACCACCTGGCGGCATCTAGCGTGCATCAGCTCCTGAACCTCTCCGAGTTGCAGAGCACCAGATTAACCCACGACGCCGGGATTTCCGCAGGTTCGGAGAGATTTCCTCTGCGCGCCATCTCTTCGTCCATCCAGCGCCGAGGTTCCGCGGCGATCGGTCCGCGCATGACGAAGGACCGCACCCCTCCGAGGGAGGGATGCGGTCCAGGTCGAGCGCTCGGGATCAGCCGACACCCGGCGGGTAGAGGTAGAGCGCCACGGCGCTCGCGGCGATGGTCCGCGTGTTGTAGCTGTGGCGCGCAGAGCCCCAGTTGTACTCCTCCAACGTGACCGTTCCGTCGGCGTTGACCGACTGGACGTAGGCGACGTGGTTGTAGTTGAACCAGGCGACGGAACCGGCGATGGCGTTCGTACCCTTGTTGTACTGCCAGGAGTCGGCCCAGCCGTACGCGCTGCTCGGCGGCAGGCCGTTCCCCCAGGTGAAGGCCCAGTTGCCGCTCGGCGTACCCGCATCGCGGTTCAGGCGCCAGGCGACGAAGTCCACGCACTCGCGGTAGTAGTAGCGCAGTGGCGACAGTCCGCCACCCTCGTCGTCGGTCGCCTGATCGAACCAGGGGTAGTCGTCGCCTGCCTGGCGGGCACCGACCGTGATCGAATAGGTGGCTTCGCTGGCTGCGGCTGCGGCGTCGAGCTTCCGCTGACGCTCGGCCAGTTCGTCCGGGGTGGTCGCGGTGTACAGGTCGCGGGAGAGCGGCGCGTCGGCGACCTTGTCGGAGGCGACGACGCTCTGTGCACCGGAGGTCTTGAGCTGCTCGGAAGCCGACGTCCCGTACTCCGTCTGGGCACTGCTGCTCGCCGCGTATGCGGGCAGGGCGACGGTTGCGAGCAACGCCGGCACCAGGAACGCCATCGTGGCGACACCGCGGACCGAACCAGGGCGGGCTCCGGTCGGTTTGGGCTTGCGGACGGCGATCGCCGGGGCGGCTGCCGGGGTCGGCTTCGACTTGCGCGCGACGCGCTCGGCGCCGGTGCGCAGCGGAGCGACGGTCGCGAGCGGGGAGCCCGACGTGGTGGAGACGGTGAACGACTGCGGGGCCGTCACCGCTGGGGCCGACGGCTTCGTCAGCGGGCGGTCGTCGAGGACGATCTCACCGGTCGTCTCCGTCGTGTCCGTCTCCTCGACCACGGCGTCGTCGAGGACGATCTCCGGGTGCTCGTCGACCTCGGCCTGCTCGGCGTCGACGGGAGTGGTGGCGGGCTCGGACGAGGCGGAGGACGCCTCCGCCTGCTTCGCGGCCTGCTCCTGGATTCGGAGTTGCTTCCGGGTGAGGGGGACGTCCGGGGTCGTCTCGGCCTGTTCGGGGCCGCTCGCACCAGCTGCTGTCACGTGGATTCCTCCGGCACCCCGCATGAGCGACACGGACCACCGCAAGGCGATCGGCATGGCAAAGCCCCATCCGACGATTGATGTCGGTTCGTGTGGCCGAGGGACGGGCTAGGGGGTGCCTCGGTCGTCTTCCTCCGGCCAGATCATGGCCTGCAGGACGTGTGACAGCCTACGGGTTACCCCTCAGAAAGTCACGTTTCCATCACGGGAAACACGGCACATGAAGGGAATCCTCATGCACGTCTCATGCTCACGCTGCTGGGGTCTCCACGAAGATGTGGGTGGCGAGTTCGTTCGGGAGCTCGAGACCGCCGTCGACGCCGTCGATGGTGACGAGCACATACCCGCCGGCAGCGGCGAAGGTGCCGGTGCGCCCCGGCATGACGCCGGCCTGCTTCAGTTGGAGCAGGAGCTCGGGGTCGACCTGCGCGGGTTCACCCAGTCGGCGCACGGTCGCCGTGACCGGCTCCGAGCGTCCGTCGACGAGGCCGACGATGTTGATGACGCCCTGCGAGAACGCGACCGCCGGGCTGTCACCGAACTCGTCGAGACCGGGGATCGGCGTGCCGTACGGGGACTCCGTCGGGTGGTTCAGCATGTCGAGGAGCTTGCGCTCGACCTGCTCGCTCATGACGTGCTCCCAGCGGCATGCCTCTTCGTGGACGAACTCCCACTCGAGTCCGATGACGTCGCTCAGCAGCCGCTCCGCCAGCCGGTGCTTGCGCATCACGTGGACGGCCTTGCGCCGCCCGGGCTCGGTGAGCTCGAGATGGCGATCACCCGAGACGACGACGAGTCCGTCGCGCTCCATCCGTCCGACCGTCTGCGACACCGTCGGCCCGGAGTGCCCGAGGCGCTCGGAGATCCGCGCCCGAAGCGGGATGATGTTCTCCTCCTCGAGCTCCAGGATGGTGCGGAGATACATCTCTGTGGTGTCAATCAAATCGGTCATCGACGCCCTCCCTGCCCGATTGCACGTTCCCGGTAATCCTAGTGCGCGGTGACGCCGTTCCAGCGCCAAGCCACTCCGCCCTGCGTGGAGGTCTCCGCGAGGAGGCGCACGACGCAGCACGGCCTCCGCCTCTAGAATCGCCCTATGCCGGAGATCACGATTCCCACGTCCCTGCTGCCCGCCGACGGTCGATTCGGGTGCGGCCCGTCGAAGATCCGCCCCGAGCAGATCGCGGCGCTGGCCGATGCCGGACGGTCCCTCCTCGGTACCTCCCACCGCCAGGCCCCCGTCAAGCAGCTCGTCCGCCGCGTCCGCGCCGGTCTGGCCGAGCTGTTCCGCGCACCGGACGGCTACGAGATCATCGTCGGCAACGGCGGCTCGACCGCGTTCTGGGACGCGGCCGCCTTCGGCTTGATCGAGCAGCGCAGCCAGAACCTCGTCTTCGGCGAGTTCGGCGGCAAGTTCGCCAAGTCCGCCGCGGCCCCGTGGCTCACCGCGCCGGACGTCCGCGAGGTCGCCGGCGGTTCCCGCGTCGACCCCGAGGCCGTCGAGGGCGTCGACGTCTACGCCTGGCCGCACAACGAGACGTCGACCGGCGTGATGGCACCGGTCCGTCGCGTCGCCGGCGACGAGGGCGCACTCACCGTGATCGACGCGACGAGCGCCGCCGGCGGCGTCGACTTCGACGCCGATCAGGCGGACGTCTACTACTTCGCTCCGCAGAAGAACTTCGCCTCCGACGGCGGACTGTGGTTCGCCCTCTGCTCCCCCGCCGCGATCGAACGCATCGAGCGGATCGCGGCCAGCGGCCGCTACATCCCCGAGTTCCTGAGCCTCAAGAACGCGGTCGACAACTCGCGCCTCGAGCAGACGCTGAACACCCCGGCGCTGTCGACACTCGTCCTCCTCGATGAGCAGGTCTCCTGGATCAACGGCAACGGCGGCCTCGCCTGGGCCTCGGCACGGACGGCGGAGTCCTCCGGTGCGCTCTACGACTGGGCGGAACGGACCTCGTACACGACCCCGTTCGTGACGGACCCGTCGCACCGCTCGCAGGTCGTCGTCACCATCGACTTCGACGAGACCATTGACGCCGCACTCGTCGCGAAGACCCTCCGGGCGAACGGGATCGTCGACACCGAGCCCTACCGGAAGCTCGGTCGCAACCAGCTGCGCGTCGCGACCTTCACGGCCATCGACCCTGCGGACGTGCGGCAGCTCATCGCCAGCATCGAACACGTCGTCGGCGCACTCTGAGCCGTCGAGCCTGAACGCCGAACGGGCGGTCGCCCCCACTGGGGTCGACCGCCCGTTCGTCTGTCGGGGTGCGGGTGCGGACTACTCGTCCTCGAACCGATCGTCGTCGTCGGACTCGTCGGACTCGTCGTCATCGTCGTCGTCCGACTCGTCGTCCTCGGATTCGTCGTCCTCATCCGCATCGTCGCTCTCGTCGTCGTACTCGAGTTCGATGCCGTCACGATCCCGATCGCGTGGGTCTCCGGACAGGGCGACGTCGTCCTCGTCGTCGAACTCGTCCGCCTCGTCGCTGTCGTCGAGCGCCTCGTCGGCAGCCGCCGCGGCCGCCGCCTCCTGAGCCGCCCGGTAGTCCGCGAGTCGCTCCGACCACGGCACCCACTGCGGCGCGAGCAACGCGCCGTCGCCGGGCATGAGCTCCGTCTCGAGGACGTTCGGCTCGGCGTCGTCGGACGTCCGCGACAGGGTGACCGTCCAGAACCAGCCGGGGTAGCCCGGCATCGTGTTCGCGAACAGCAGCGAGACCACGTGGTCGTCGACCACGACATGTCCTGCGGGTTCGCCGACCGTGCTCGCCGGCGTGATCGACTGCAGCGCCTCGCGAGCCAACGCGACGGCCGCGATCAGCGTCTCATCGGGCACCGGCGGTGGCGCCGTTCCGTCGTCCTCGGACGCCGCCGACCCATCCTCCGCGGGCGCGGCGATGGGCTCGGATCCCCCGAGCGTGTCGTCGGAGACCGTCACCTCTTCGCCTGAGACCTGGTCCTCCGCGTCACGCATCCAGTTCGTCCGCGACCTTGCGCAGGACGGCAGCGATCTTCTTGCTGTGTCCGCTGTTCGGGTACTTGCCGCGTCGCAAGTCGCCGCCGATGCCGTCGAGGAGCTTCACGAGGTCCTCGACGATGATCGCCATGTCGTCGGCGGGCTTGCGCTTGAGCTTGACGAGGCTGGGCGGTGCCTCGAGGACGCGGACGGAGAGCGCCTGAGCGCCGCGCTTCCCATCGGCGATGCCGAACTCGAGCCGCGTCCCCGGCTTCACGCCGGCCGTGCCCGCGGGCAGTGCGGAAGCGTGCAGGAAGACCTCCTGGCCGTCATCGGAGCTGATGAAGCCGAAGCCCTTCTCCTCGTCGTAGAACTTGACCTTGCCGGTGGGCATGGGAACCTCGCTGTGTGTCGTGCGCAGAAATGCAGCGCCGTGCGGTGATCGCGCAGGAAGCACGATCGAGAGGACCATCGGTCCTCGGCCCCCAGCCTATTCGGTGCAGCAGCCGCGTGCCTCTATCCTGGGATCGTGACTGATGAGCAGACGCCGAGCATCTCGCGTCCCGAACGGATCCTAGCCTTCATGGTCGTGACGATCGTCGCCGTCTCGATCGCCGCCTTCGTCGCGGTCATGGTCGGTACCGCCAGCGGAGTCGAGCAGGGCGATTTCGCCGTCGGTGCGTGGCCGGTCGTCACGATCCTGCCCCTCGTCGGGCTCCCGATAGCGTTCCTGATGCTGATCACGCTCATCATCATGGGAGCCGTGCGCCGGTCCCGCGAATCGCGCGGACCGTCGACGCGCTGACCACCATGGGCGAGGCCTTCGCGATCGCGCGCCGCCTCCGGGACCTCCCGGACGACGCGTTGCGCGGTCTGCTGGCCGACCGAAAGACCTCCACGGCGCGCATCGGCGACTTCTTCGACCTCGCCGAGGCCCTGCTGGACGATGCGAGCGTCGCACGCCGGATGGCCCTCCTCGATCGCGACACCCTCGCGGTCCTCGCCGCCGCGTCGGTTGGATCGGATCGCCCGTCGCTCGCTGCGCGGCTCGGCCGCTCGGTACCCGAGGTGGAGGCCGCCGTCGCGCGACTGGAGGACGCCGTCCTGATCGTGGTCGACGACGAGGGCTCGATCAGAGCCGTCCGCGCGGTCGAGTCGGTGTTCGACGGGTGGGCGGCTGCGGGCGAGCCGTCCCGAGCCCAGCTGCAGGAGATCTCCGACCCACCCGCGCCGGCGCCGACCCCCACGTCGCCCGACACGGATGCGTTGGCGAGCGAACGGGCGGCCGGGGCCGTCGGCATCATCGGCGAGAGCCTCCACGAACTCGACCGCGAACCCGCACGACTCCTCGGCCGAGGTGCGCCGTCGATGCCCGACCTCAAGCGGCTCGCCGCCGCGGCCGCGAGCACCCCGGAACAGATCGAACTCGCCCTGTCCGTGGCATCGGACGCCGGGCTGACCGTCGCCGCCGGCGCCGCGATCCGACTGAGCGAGGGGGGCGAGGACTGGCTCGCGTCGACGACGTCGGAGCGGTGGTCGCGGCTCGCCACGGCCTGGTTGGAGGCGATCCCGGCCGCCCTCCGAGAGCGCATCCTCGCCGCCTACGGTCGCGGCGCCACCGATCTCGTCGAGGAGCTCAGCTGGTGGTATCCCCTGGCCGGAGAGGCCGTCACCACCCCGGCCGGCGCGGTCGAGGCGGTGGCGGACCTGCTCGGTGTCACCGCCGGCGGCGTCACGAGCGGCTTCGGTCGACTCCTCATCGCGGGTGACCCGGACGGCGCTGCGGCGCTGCTCGCGTCGATGCTGCCGGCGGAGGTGTCCCAGGTCGTGCTCCAAGACGACCTCACCGTCATCGCCCTCGGCCCCCCGACCGCCGAACTCGACGTGCGACTCAGATCGCTCGCCGAACCGGAGGGACGCGCCCAGGCGTCGAGATACCGCATCACCCCCGAGAGCATCACGCGCGCCCTCGCCGACGGTGATACAGCTGCCGGCCTCCTCGACTACCTCGAGTCCATCTCGCTGACCGGTGTCCCGCAACCGTTGCGCTACCTCGTCTCCGAGGCCGAATCGCGGTTCGGCCTCGTCCGGGTCGGCACGATCCGAGCTTCCGCAGACGCGTCGGCCGATCCCGGGCGCAGCAGCTACGTCCGCTCCGAGGACGCCGGATTGATCGCGGCGGTGTCCGTCGACCAGAGCCTCGTCGCGCTCGGACTCCGGCCGAGCGACCCCAACCGGCTCACGAGCCGGAGCGATGCTGCCACCGTCTACTGGGCGCTCCACGACGCCCGCTACCCGGTCGTGGCCGAGGACGACCACGGAGCCCCCCTCCGCATCCGGCGACAACCGCTCATCCGGGCGGCCTCGACAGCCGCCACCTCGGCACCGGCGCCCGATCTGGTGTCCCGGCTGCGAGCCGACGACCTCGGCGACACGAGCACCGCGTGGCTGGCGAAGCAACTGGAGGTCGCCGTGCGCGACCACACCCCGGTGACCGTCCGACTCCAGCACGGCGAGCGCCGGTCGACCTTCACGATCGAGCCGGTGAGTCTCGCCGGGGGCCGCCTCCGCGGGCTCGACCGGGCGGCGGACGTCGAGCGGACCCTGCCGTTGGCCATGATCACGGAGGTGCGGGTCGCCGGTTGACGTGCCCTCACGGGGGTTCCCTGCCGAATCCGCCGGTAGACTCGACCGTTATGTCTGATGGACCACTGATCGTCCAAAGCGACCGCACCGTCCTGCTGGAGGTCGCCCACCCGCTCGCCGAGGACGCCCGCCACGATCTCTCCGTGTTCGCGGAGCTCGAGCGCGCGCCCGAGCACATCCACACCTACCGGATCACGCGTCTCGGTCTGTGGAACGCGAGAGCGGCCGGGCACGACGCGGATCAGATGATCGAGACGCTGGAGCGCTACTCGAAGTTCTCCATCCCCGCCTCGGTGACCATCGACATGCGGGAGACGGTCAACCGGTACGGCCGCCTCGTGATCGAACGCTCGGAGGACGGCGAACTCGTCCTCCGCTCGACCGACCTCCCGATCCTGACGGAGGTGGCCGGTGCCAAACGCATCGCCCCCCTGCTCATCGGGCATCCGAGCCCCGACACCTTCCTCGTGGAGCCCTGGGCCCGTGGCGCGCTCAAACAGGAGCTGGTGAAGCTCGGGTGGCCCGCTGAGGACCTGGCGGGGTACACCGCCGGGACGCCACACCAGATCGACCTGGTCGAGGACGGTTGGCACCTGCGCGACTATCAGCAGCAGGCGGTGGACAACTTCTTCTCCGGCGGCTCCGGCGTCGTGGTGCTCCCCTGCGGTGCCGGGAAGACGCTCGTGGGTGCCGGTGCGATGGCGGAGGCCTCCACCAACACCCTCATCCTCGTGACGAACACGGTGTCCGCCCGGCAGTGGCGCGATGAGCTGTTGAAGCGCACCTCCCTCACCGCCGAGGAGATCGGCGAGTACTCCGGGCAGGTGAAGGAGGTCAAACCGGTCACGATCGCGACGTACCAGATCCTCACCGCCAAGCGGAAGGGCGAGTACGCGCATCTCGCCCTGCTCGACGCCATGGACTGGGGACTCGTGGTCTACGACGAGGTGCACCTGCTGCCGGCTCCGGTCTTCAAGCTCACGGCAGAGTTGCAGGCCCGGCGCCGACTCGGCCTGACGGCGACCCTGATCCGCGAGGACGGCCGCGAGGGCGACGTGTTCTCGCTCATCGGGCCGAAGCGGTTCGACGCCCCGTGGAAGGAGATCGAGGCGCAGGGCTTCATCTCCCCCGCCGCCTGCTTCGAGGTCCGCGTCGACCTCCCCCAGGCCGACCGGCTCACCTATGCGGCGTCTGCCGACGACGAGCGGTACCGCCTCGCGGCGACCGCGCCCGCCAAGCTCGACGTCGTCCGACAGCTGGTCGAGCGTCACCGCGGGGAGCAGATCCTCGTCATCGGGCAGTACCTCGACCAGATCGAGGAACTCGCCGAGACCTTGGGGGCCCCGAAGCTGACGGGAGCCACCCCGGTCGACGAACGCGAACGGCTCTACCAGGCGTTCCGGGACGGCACCGAACAGGTCCTCGTGGTGTCGAAGGTCGCGAACTTCTCGGTGGACCTGCCCGAGGCCACGGTCGCCATCCAGGTCTCCGGCTCCTTCGGTTCACGCCAGGAGGAGGCGCAGCGGCTCGGGCGCCTGCTGCGCCCGAAGTCCTCCGGGCTCACGGCGAGTTTCTATACCCTCGTCTCCCGCGACACGGTCGATCAGGAGTTCGCCCAGAACCGGCAGCGCTTCCTCGCAGAGCAGGGCTACAGCTACACGATCCTCGACGCGCACGCCCTCCAGACCGCGTGATCCTCGCTCTCAGAAAACTCTCAAGAAACGTGCAGATAATGGTGTCATGACCGGACCCCGCATCCTCATCGTCGACGACGAACCGAACATCCGCGACCTCCTCACCACCAGCCTGCGTTTCGCCGGATTCGCCGTGCGAGCCGTGGGCAACGGTGCCGCCGCCATCTCCGCGGTGCTCGAGGAGGAACCCGACCTCATCATCCTGGACGTCATGCTCCCGGACATGAACGGCTTCGGCGTGACCAAGCGGCTCCGCAGTGCGGGCTACACCGCCCCGATCCTCTTCCTCACCGCGAAGGACGACACCGAGGACAAGATCACCGGGCTCACCGTCGGCGGCGACGACTACGTCACCAAGCCGTTCAGCCTCGACGAGATCGTCGCCCGCATCAAGGCCATCCTGCGCCGCACGATGCAGGCCGACGAGGATGCGGTCATCCGCACCGGCGAACTGACGATGGACCAGGACACGCACGAGGTCCTCGTCGGCGACACCCCGATCGACCTCAGCCCGACGGAGTTCAAGCTCCTCAGGTACCTCATGCTGAACCCCAACCGGGTCCTCTCGAAGGCACAGATCCTCGACCACGTCTGGGAGTACGACTTCAACGGCGACGCCGGCATCGTCGAGAGCTACATCTCCTACCTGCGGCGCAAGCTCGACCAGTTCTCGAGTGAGCCGCTCATCCAGACCAAGCGCGGATTCGGCTACATGCTCAAGGCCGGGAAGGCGTAGCCCCCACCCGATGGCCGATTCCCTGTCCACCTGGTGGAGCAGCGTCTCCCTCCGGACGAAGATCACCGGGGTGACGGTGCTCGTGCTCGCGTTCGGTCTGCTCGTCGCCGGGATGGGCACGACGCCCCTCCTCAAAGAGGTGCTGACCCAGCAGGCGAACGACAGCCTGTTGACGGCTGCGAAGGGCAAGATCGTCGGCGAGATCTCCGAGGACGGCCAGCTCCAGCTGGACGCACCCTCGACGCTGTTCGTCGCGGTCTACGACACGAACGGTGAACTCCGGGCCTCCTCCGGCTGGGACGACAGCATCGCGCCAGAGCATCCGGCGCACCTCAGTGCGAACGACGTCGCGGCGAGTGGCAACCAGGTCTACACGACCACCAACTCGAGTGGCACGATCGTCTACCACGCCGTGTCCGTCCCGGTCACCCTCGACGGGTTCCGGACGGGAGCGGCCTGGGTCGCGATCTCCATGCAGGGCACGGACAACACGATCGCCACCTACCTCACCATCTTCTTCGTCCTCGGCGTCCTCATCATCGTCGTGGGCGCGCTGCTGACGCGGTGGTTGGTGACCGGTACCTTCGAGCCGCTCCGGCAGGTGGAACGCACGGCTGCGGCCTTCGCGGACGGTGACTTCAGCCAGCGGTTGGCCGGGTCCACGCCCAACACCGAGGTCGGGCGTCTCAGCCGCTCCCTCAACACCATGCTCGCCCGGATCGACCGCGCCTACTCCGACCGCGGGAAGACCATCGAGCAGATGCGCAACTTCGTCGGCGACGCCAGCCACGAACTGCGCACCCCGCTCGTCTCGGTCCGCGGCTACGCCGAGCTGTACCGCATGGGCGCCCTGCAGACCCCGCAGGACGTCGCCCAGGCGATGGAGCGCATCGAGAAGGAGGCGATCCGGATGGGTGCACTCGTCGAGGACCTCCTCCAGCTCGCGCGTCTCGACGAGACCCGCCCGCTGAACGTCGCGCCGGTCGACCTCCTCCCGGTCGCGCGCGACGCGGCCCTCGACACCACGGCTCAGGCACCGGGACGGACGGTCCGGGTCGTCCGCGACGAGCGGATGATGTCCCTGGAGCAGCTGACCGCTGAGCAGGGCGGCGAGACGTCCGCTGCCGCCGAGACGCCGCCTCCGGCCGGTGCGACCGGCCCGATCTTCGGTGCGACCTTCAACCGTTTCCGTCGCCGACCGAAACCGTCCGGCGAGGCCGTCGCCCCCGATGCGAAGCCGGTCGCCGAACCACTGACCCTGGCCGTCCCGCCGATCGTCCTCGGCGAGGAGAACAAGATCCGCCAGGTCGTCACGAACCTGATCGGCAACGCCCTCCGCTTCACGCCTGACGAAAGCCCCATCGAGCTCGCCGTCGGTACGGACGCGCGCGCCGGCACGGCCAGCATCGCCATCGTCGATCACGGGGAGGGCATCCCCCCGCAGATCCGCGAGAAGATCTTCCAGCGCTTCTGGCGCGCGGACAGCTCGCGGACGCGGGAGACCGGTGGTAGCGGGCTCGGCTTGGCGATCGTCGCCTCGATCGTCGCTGCGCACGGCGGCACGGTCGACGTGACGGAGACACCGGGAGGTGGCGCGACGTTCCGCGTCATCCTGCCGCTGGCGCCGACCGCCGCGACGGCTCCGGTCGTCATCGCCGGCCCGCCGGCCTGATCCACCCGACCGCTGTCGACACCACTCCACAGGGCCGCTGCGCTGGTGCCTGAGCGTCGGAACGGCGGTCGTCGAACCGGTGGCGTGAGCTGAACTCCTAGCGTCTCGGTAACGGCGGTGACAGGCACCGCCCGGACGAACGGAGTTCCCATGGCCACCTTCCAGGTCGACAGCGACGCGGTCGAACGCGCCTCCACCGCGGCACGCGTCACGATCGAGCAGATCCAGAACGAAGTCGCCCGCCTGCACACCCAGCTCGCCGCTCTCGACGGTCAGTGGACCGGTGCCGCAGCGGCGGCCTTCCACGGCGTCGTGGAGCGTTGGCGCGGCACGCAACGGCAGGTCGAGGAGAACCTCAGCGAGATCAGCCGGGCGCTCTCCGTGGCGGGCACGCAGTACGCGGAGATCGAGCGGGCGAACGCGAGCATGTTCAGCGGTTGATCGACGCCCGGGGCCGTCCGGCCCGGGGCACCCTCTCCCGGGCCGGGCCGGGCTCCGGTTGGGAACAACGACGCAGGGCGCCTCCCGAAGGAGACGCCCTGCGCGTGTGTTGCTGTCGGACTAGAAGTCCATGCCACCGGTCGGGTCACCGGCCGGAGCCGGGTTCTTCTCCGGCTTGTCGGCGACGACGGCCTCGGTGGTGAGGAACAGGCCGGCGATCGACGCTGCGTTGAGCAGCGCGGAGCGCGTGACCTTCACCGGGTCGTTGATGCCGGCGGCGAGCATGTCGACGTACTCGCCGGTCGCGGCGTTGAGGCCGTGTCCGACGGGCAGGTTGCGGACCTTGTCGGCCACGACACCGGGCTCGAGGCCCGCGTTCAGCGCGATCTGCTTGAGCGGAGCGTCGATGGCGACCTTGACGATGTTCGCGCCGGTCGCTTCGTCTCCGACGAGCTCGAGCTTCTCGAAGGCGGTCTTGCCGGCCTGGATCAGCGCCACGCCACCACCGGCGACGATGCCCTCTTCGACGGCAGCCTTCGCGTTGCGGACGGCGTCCTCGATGCGGTGCTTGCGCTCCTTGAGCTCGACCTCGGTCGCTGCACCGGCCTTGATGACCGCGACACCGCCCGCGAGCTTGGCGAGACGCTCCTGGAGCTTCTCACGGTCGTAGTCGCTGTCCGTGTTGTCGATCTCCTTGCGGATCTGCGACACACGACCGGCGATGGCCTCGGCGTCGCCGGCACCCTCGACGATGGTGGTCTCATCCTTGGTGATGACGACCTTGCGGGCGCGGCCGAGGAGGTCGAGGGTGACGGTCTCGAGCTTGAGGCCGACCTCCTCGGAGATGACCTGACCACCGGTGAGGATGGCGATGTCCTGCAGCTGCGCCTTGCGGCGGTCGCCGAAGCCCGGAGCCTTGACGGCGACGGACTTGAAGATGCCACGGATCTTGTTCACGACGAGGGTCGCGAGTGCTTCGCCGTCGACGTCCTCGGCGATGATGAGGAGCTGCTTGCCCGACTGGATGACCTGGTCGACGATCGGCAGGAGGTCCTTGATCGCGGAGATCTTCTGGTTGGCGATGAGGATGTAGGGGTCCTCGAACACCGCTTCCTGGCGGTCGGGGTCGGTCACGAAGTACTGCGACAGGTAGCCCTTGTCGAAGCGCATGCCCTCCGTGAGCTCGAGCTCGGTGCCGAAGGTGTTCGACTCCTCGACGGTGACGACGCCTTCCTTGCCGACCTTGTCGATCGCCTCGGCGATGATCTCGCCGATGGTGGTGTCGCCGGCGGAGATGGAAGCGGTCGCAGCGATCTCCTCCTTGGTCTCCACCTCCTTCGCGTTGGCGATGAGCTCGGCCGTGACGGCCTCGACGGCCTTCTCGATGCCGCGCTTGAGGCTGATGGGGTCGGCGCCTGCGGCGACGTTGCGGAGGCCCTCGCGCACGAGTGCCTGAGCCAGCACGGTGGCGGTGGTGGTGCCGTCGCCGGCCACGTCGTCAGTCTTCTTGGCGACCTCCTTGACGAGCTCCGCGCCGATCTTCTCGTACGGGTCGTCGAGTTCGATCTCCTTGGCGATGGACACGCCGTCGTTGGTGATCGTGGGGGCGCCCCACTTCTTCTCGAGGACGACGTTGCGACCGCGCGGCCCAAGGGTGACCTTGACCGTGTCAGCAAGAATGTTCAGTCCACGCTCGAGGCCGCGACGGGCCTCCTCGTCGAAAGCAATGATCTTAGCCATGTGTGTTTTTCGTCCCTCCCGGACGTCATGAACGTTTTTAGCACTCAATGAGTACGAGTGCTAAGTCGATTCTGGCACTCAGGGGGTGGGAGTGCAAGTGAGCACCAGCGCCCTGAGCGAACTCCCGGGAACGGCCCTGAGACGACGAACGACGCCGCCCACCGGAGTGGGCGGCGTCGCGGGAATCCCGTGTCCGATGGGTGCTTATGCCAATCGGACGGCCTCGGCCTGGGGCCCCTTCGCTCCGGTGCCGACCTCGAAGACGACCGCCTGGCCCTCTTCCAAGGACTTGTAGCCGCTCATGTCGATCGCCGAGTAGTGGACGAAGACGTCCTGTCCACCCTCGTCGACCGTGATGAAGCCGAAGCCCTTCTCAGCGTTGAACCACTTGACGGTTCCGTTCGCCATTTCATACTCCCATTGCTGCGTGCTCACAGGCGTCGGCTGCTGCCGAACCCGGACCTGCCGTCCGGAGTCGGGACCCCGGCGGCCACCCTGCGCCAAAACGGACTCAGGGGCGAGTCGAGACGGGACGGGATGAGCGGCCAATTCCAGATACTAATCCGGGGCGGTGTCCCGGATCACCCCGAAATCGACAATCGTCGCGGAGTATTACGACAACTCAACATGGAGGAAACACCCCGGAAACACAGCCCGGTCCGGGGAGCTTGCGCGGCCCGGTCGACGCTGCGTTCAGGCGGCCGGCTGGTAGTCGGCGCCGACCACGACGACGATACGGAGGACGGGCGCCTCGCCCTCCTCGACCGGGATCGCGTACTGGTCCGTGATCTGGATCGGGATGCCGCCGAGCGCGTTCGCGATGGCGCGTGCCACGCCCTCCTGCGAGGGGTCCTGGTAGTAGACGCCACTCGCCGTGACGTCCTCGGTACTCGCGTCGCTCGTCGGGATCTGTTGGGTGAACCCGGCGGCCGCGATCGCGGCCGCCGCCGAGGCGGCCAGACCCTCGGTCGGCGTCCCGTTCAAGACGAGGATGCTGGCTGCGGGATCGACCACGGGAGGCACCTCGGTCGGCGTCGGCGTGGGCGTCGCCGTCGCACTCGGGCTGGGCGCCCCGCCGAAGAAGTCGATGCGGTCGTTCAACCCGAACAGGGCGAAGGTGCCGATGCCGACGAGGACCAACGTCGCCACGACGGCGACCAGGAAGGCGATCCAGCCACGCCCCTTCGGCGCCGGTGCACGGTGCGCACCGACGCGCTTGAGGTCCGGGACCTCGTCGAAGCGGTCGGGCGGGAAGGATTCAGCCATGGTGTGTTCTCCGTGGGCTGCTCAGCCGTCGGCACGCGGAGCCGAAGCTCCTCGAGCCGAGAGTCGGGCGTCGCGGGTGCGCTGCAGCCGCTTGATCAGCATGGGGTCGTGGGCGAGAGCGGACGGCGAGTCGATGAGCACGCCGAGCAGTTGATAGTAGCGGGTCGGCGAGAGCGCGAAGCGGTCGCGGATGGCGGCCTCCTTCGCCCCGACGTGGCGCATCCAATGGGACTCGAACTCGAGGATCTCGCGTTCGCGCTCAGTGAGGCCTGGGGCGGGGGCCGACGCGTCGCCGCCGTCGGGCGTGTGCGATGCAGGCTGCATGCTCGATCCCCCTCCTGATCGGTACCGTGCCGTGTGTCCGGGAGGGCTCCGCCCGGACGATTCCTCAGTCTATTCAGCGGAGCGGCACCGAGTCGCATCCGCTCCGGCGAGGAGGCACGTTCACCGGGAAGGATCAGCGGCTCCCCAGTGTTGAGTTGCAAGTCGGAGGCCGCAGGTACGACGCGGCCCCGCGCGTAGGATGACCGAGAACGAATGGAGCAGCATGACGTACGACGTGTCGAAGACCGACGAGCAGTGGCGCGAGGAACTCACGCCCGAGCAGTACCAGGTCCTCCGCGGAGCGGCGACCGAGCGAGCCTGGACGGGTGAGCTCCTCGACGAGTCGCGCGCCGGCCTGTACACCTGTGCCGCCTGCAACGCCGAACTCTTCAAGAGCGGGACGAAGTTCGACTCCGGCTGTGGCTGGCCGAGCTTCTACGAGTCCGTGAACCCCGATGCGGTCCAGCTGATCGAAGACCGCACCCTCGGCATGGTCCGCACCGAGGTGCGTTGCGCCTCCTGCGGATCGCACCTGGGGCACGTCTTCGACGACGGCTTCGGGACCCCTACCGGAGACCGCTACTGCATGAACTCCATCGCGCTCAACTTCGCAGCAGCCGGCACCGCTGAGCCGACGGAGTGACGGAGCCCGTCGAGAGCCCGGTCCTCGCAGCCGTCGCCGGACGGCGTTCGTGGTCGAAGGTCACCGACGTCGCCCCGAGCGACGAGGAGCTGCTGGAGATCCTCGCCGCCGCCGGCCGCGTGGCCGATCACGGAGCCCTGCGCCCCTGGCGGGTCATCGCCCTCCGGGGTGACGACCGGGTGAAGCTGGGCCGGGCGCTCGCGAAGGCGGACGGCGACTCGAAGCCCTCGACGAAGCCGCTTCGCGCTCCCCTTTTGCTTGCGGTCGTCGTGAGCGTGAAGAAGTCGAAGGTCGCCGCCTGGGAGCAGGAGGCCGTGGCCTCGGGTGTCGCTCACATGATCAGCCTGCTCCTCGACGACGCCGGATGGGGCGTGTTCTGGCGGACCGGCGGCGCGACGCGCACGAAGGCCGTCCGGAAGGCGCACCGCCTGCAGAAGGGCGAGGAGCTCCTCGGGTGGCTCTACGTCGGCGGCAAGCCGGGGAACGGCCGGACCGGACGCAGGAAGACGATCAACGCCAAGGCGCACTTCAGCCGGATGCCCTGATCCGCTCGGCTCAAGCGCCGGCCCGAGCGGCGGGTCGACGGCGGAACCGAGCCGACGCGATCGCCACCGCTACGAACGCGAGCAGGGTGCCGACGACGGTGGACACGTGGACGCCCCCGTCGTCGGTCGGCAGGAAGACGTCGAGGGCGAGCGCGCTCAGCGTCTGGCCGGCGACCGTCCCGAGCCCGAGGATGAGCACACCGGTGTGCTGCACGAGGAACGCCGCCACGGCGATGAAGACGCAGCCGATCGGTCCGCCGAGGTAGAGCCACCACTCCCCCGGCAACGCTCCTGGCGGTGCGACGAACAGCGCGTGCAGCACCGCGGCCACGACGAGCACGACGGTTCCGACGATGAAGTTGATGAACGTCGCGGCGAGCGTGCTCTGCGCTCGCATCTTCACCCGCCCGTTGACTGCCTGCTGCCAGCCGATCCCGATCCCGGCGAGCAGCGGCAGGACGAGCAGACCGAGCGGGATGCTCCCGCCGAGCTCGCCCGAGACCGCGACGCCGACGGCGACGAGGGCGACGACCGCCCCGAGGACGCGCTGCACGGTGAACCCGACGACGCCCCCGGGCCCGAAGCCGATGCGGTCGAGCACGAGGCCGCTCGCGGTCTGGCCGGCGACGACCGCCACGGTGAACAGGGCCACCCCGAGCGCTGCCGCGGTGAGCCCCTGCGACAGCACGAGGAACGCGCCTGCGCACCCGCCGAGGACCGTCCACCATGGCATCTCGCGACGACGCACCGCCGTCGCGACGGTCGACAGGCCTCTCCGCCCCGTTCGGGAGACGGCCAGCCCGATGCTCAAGATGATCAGCCCACCACCGAAGGAGATCGCGGCAGCGGTGAAGCCGTCGCCGAGCCGCGCGCCGAGCTCGCCGTTCAAGCGCGCCTGGACGGCGATGAACGCGCCACTGACCACGGCGATCAGGAGGGCGAGCGATGCTGGGATGCGGTTCACGAACGGTTCCTTTCACACGGAACCGCCCGCCAGCAGGGCTGACGGGCGGTTCTCCGTTGGAGCCGACGACGGGACTTGAACCCGTAACCTACGCTTTACAAGAGCGTTGCGCTACCAATTGCGCCACGTCGGCCGACAGGGGCGGACCCCGGTCTCGACCATCCTACGATGGCGGCGGATCAGCCGTTGGTCGCGGGCGACTCGCTCGGGCTCGGCGACGGGGTGTCGGTCGAGTAGCTCTCGCTGGACACGGCGAGCACGAACGCGGCGAACTGCTCGGCGTCGGTGAGCGAACCGGTGTACTGCTTGCCGTTCACCAGGATGGTGGGCGTCCCCTCGACCTTCGCGACGTCGGTGCCGGGCAGCGGGCCACTCCGGGCGCGGTCGGTCGAGTCCTTCACCCAGGACTTGTAGGTGCCGTCGTCGATGCAGGCGTTGATCTTCTTCTCACCACCGGAGATGACACCCTTCGCGATGGACTTCAGCTCCTTGTCGGTCAGGCCTTCGGTGTTCTCCTTGGGCTGGTTCTCGAACAGCGCGGTGTTGAAGGAGAAGAAGTCGTTCGGCGAGTACTGCGCGACACAGGCCGCAGCGTTCGAGGCGCGCAGCGAGTACTGCGTCCCGAGCGACAGGTTGCTCAGCGTGGCGAGCGGGTGCACCGTGTAGGTCGCCGCTCCGGCCTCGAGCCATCCCTTGACCTGTTCAGCGTTCGTGGTCTCGAACTGACCGCAGTAGGGGCACAGGAAGTCCTGGTACACGGAGATCTCGACGCCCTCGGCCGTCGGGGTCTCCGTGGCGGCCGGCGTCTCGGCCGGTGCAGGCTCGGCCGCGTCGGTGGCGGTCGGCGTGGGAGTGGGGGCGTCAGCGGGTGCGCCGACCAACTGTAGACCGGCGCCGACGGTGAACCCGTCGTTCTGCGCAGCCGTCGGGACGGGGCCGGCCGGCTTGATCGACGTCACGATGATGATCGCCACGGCGGCGACGATCGCGAGCGCACCGAGCACGATACCGCCCTGCAGCAGCACGCGGTTGCGGCGGTCGCGCCGCTTCTGCTGCTCGCGCAGCACACGTGCCTTCTCGCGGGCCGCGTCGCGGCGTTCGTTCTTCGTCGGTCGGTTCTGCGATCCAGCGCCAGACATTGATCCTCGTTTCGGGGGGATTGCGCTACGTAGACCCAGCAGCGCCAAACAGAGCAATCGTAGACCTGCCGCCTGGGAGAGGCCCAAACCAGGCAGGGAGGACGCTGTGCGTCCGCCGAGAGACCGATCCGCCGGTCACCCTTCCATTCCCACGGGCCCATGGCATACTGGAACGGCGAGTCGGCCATCGTCGGCGGGCTCGCGTCCATTCACAACGGATCGTCCGGCACGTACCTGCCGGTGAAGGAGAACAACCATGGCGTCTGTGACGTTCGACAATGCAACCCGTTTCTACCCGGGCGGCACCCGCCCCGCGGTCGACAAGCTGAACCTCGAGGTCGCCGACGGCGAATTCCTCGTCCTCGTCGGCCCGTCCGGCTGCGGCAAGTCCACCTCGCTCCGCATGCTCGCCGGCCTCGAAGAGGTCAACGACGGCCACATCTTCATCGGCGACCGCGACGTCACCGACGTGCCGCCGAAGGACCGCGACATCGCGATGGTGTTCCAGAACTACGCGCTCTACCCGCACATGACCGTCGCCGAGAACATGGGCTTCGCGCTCAAGATCGCCGGCGTCGGCAAGGAGGAGCGCGCCACCCGCGTCCTCGAAGCCGCGAAGCTCCTCGACCTCGAGGACTACCTGACCCGCAAGCCGAAGGCGCTCTCCGGTGGTCAGCGTCAGCGTGTCGCGATGGGCCGCGCCATCGTCCGTCAGCCGCAGGTCTTCCTCATGGACGAGCCGCTGTCGAACCTCGACGCCAAGCTCCGCGTCCAGACCCGCACCCAGATCGCGTCGCTCCAGCGTCGCCTCGGCGTCACCACGGTCTACGTCACCCACGACCAGACCGAGGCGCTCACCATGGGCGACCGGATCGCGGTCCTGAAGGACGGCATCCTGCAGCAGGTCGGCACGCCTCGCGACCTGTACGAGAAGCCGAACAACGTGTTCGTCGCCGGCTTCATCGGCAGCCCCGCCATGAACCTCTTCGAGGGTGAGATCGCCGACGGCGGCATCAAGCTCGGAGGATTCATCATCCCGGTGGAGCGCGAGATCACCGACGCCGCCCCGTCCAAGAACGTCACGGTCGGCGTGCGCCCGGAGGACATCACCGTCTCCAGCAACTCCGGCTCCGGCATCGAGGTGACCGTCGACCTCGTCGAGGAACTCGGCGCCGACGGCTACCTCTACGGCCACACCGAGGTCTCCGGCAAGCGCACCGACATCGTCGCCCGCGTCGACGGCCGCAACCACGCCCACATCGGCGACACCGTGTTCCTCGCGCCGACGCCGCACCACGTGCACGCGTTCGACTCGGCCTCGGGTGAGCGCCTCGGCAACAAGCCGGTCGTGTCCTCCTCGATCTAGTAGTTCCGCCGACGATGGTCGAGCGGTCGGTCTCCGATCGCTCGGCCATCGTCGTTTTCGTCTGTCCCACCTCAGCTCGATCCCTCCCGAGGAGCGCATCGCACCATGTCCGGCGCATTGAACATCACCGCAGCCACCGTCGACCCGGCGCTGCTCGACCTCCCCTGGGAGCTTCCGCTCGAGAACTGGCCGAACGAGGCCATCGCGTCCCTGCCGAAGGGCATCTCCCGCCATCTGGTGCGGTTCGCGAACCTTTCCGGGTACGTGATCGCCGTCAAGGAGACCACCGCCGAGATGGCGAAGGGTGAGTACGACATGCTGCGCACCCTGCAGCGCCTCGACATCCCCTGCGTCGACCCGCTGGCGGTCATCACCAACCGCTCCGACCGGAAGGGCAGGGAACTCCCGAGCGTCCTGGTCACCCGGCACCTGAAGTTCTCACTCCCCTACCGCGCGCTCTTCCAGGGGACGCTGCGGCCGGACACGGCGACCCGTCTGGTGGACGCCCTCGCCGTCCTGCTCGTCCGCCTGCACATCGTCGGGTTCTTCTGGGGCGACGTCTCGCTGTCGAACACGCTCTTCCGACGCGATGCGGGGGCCTTCGCCGCCTACCTCGTCGATGCCGAGACCGGCAAGCTCTACGAGGGAGGCCTGTCCAACGGGCAGCGTGAGAACGACCTCGAGATCGCGCGGGTGAACATCGCCGGTGAACTGCTCGACCTCGAGGCGGGCGGGCGCGCCGACGTCGAGCTCGACCCCGTGACCGTGAGCAACGGCATCGTCGCGGCCTACCGGTCGCTCTGGAAGGAGCTCACGGGCTCCGAGTCCTTCGACGCCTCCGAGCGCTGGAGGATCACGGAACGCGTGCACCGCCTGAACGAGCTGGGCTTCGACATCGAGGAGCTCGCGATCAAGACGACCGACGAGGGCTCGACCGTCCGCATCCAGCCGAAGGTCGTCGACGCCGGACACCACCAGCGTCGGCTCCTCCGGCTCACGGGCCTCGACGCTGGGGAGAACCAGGCCAGGCGTCTGCTCAACGACCTCGACGCGTACTCGGCGTCGTTCGGGAAGGACGGCTTCGACGAGGAGATGGCCGCACACGAGTGGCTTATCCGAGTGTTCGAGCCCGTCGTGAAGGCCATCCCGCGCGAGCTCCGCGGCAAGCTCGAGCCGGCGGAGATCTTCCACCAGCTCCTCGAGCACCGGTGGTTCCTCGCGCAGAACGAGGGCCGCGACATCCCGCTGGCCGAGGCGGTCGGCTCCTATGTGAACACCGTCCTGCGACACCGTCGCGACGAGGCGACGATGATCGTGCCGCCCACCGAAGCGATCAGCATCCCCGCCGCGATGACCGGCCCGGTCGACTGGCGCGACCTCGTCTGACCGACGCCGCAGCGCTGGACGACCGAAGGCCCTGGGACGGTGTGATCCGTTCCCAGGGCCTTCGGTCGGCGTGTCCGACCGTCGTGATGCTGCCGCTTACTCGGCGCTCCGTCGACGCGCGATCTCGTAGAGCGTCACGCTCGCCGCGATCCCCGCGTTCAGCGACTCCGTCGCAGCCGAGATCGGGATCGAGACGACCGCGTCGCACGTCTCGGTGACGAGGCGCGAGAGCCCCTTGCCCTCGCTGCCGACGACCACGAGGATCGGCTGGTCGGCGAGTTCCAGGCCGGGCAGCGATACGTCGCCGTCGCCGTCGAGGCCGATCACGAAGACGCCGCGCTCCTTGAACGCCTTGAGCGTCTGCGTGAGGTTGGCGGCCATCGCGACCGGTGTGCGTGCTGCCGCGCCGGCCGAGGTCTTCCACGCCGAGGCGGTCAGCCCGACGCTCCGACGCTGCGGGAGGATGACGCCGTGCCCGCCGAACGCGGCCGTCGAGCGGATGATCGCACCCAGGTTGCGCGGGTCGGTGATGCCGTCGAGGGCGATGAACAGCGGGTTCTCGCCCCGCGCGATGACCTGGTCGAGCAGCTCCATGGGGTGCGCGTACTCGTACGGGGGCACCTTGATGGCGAGCCCCTGGTGGACGCCGTCGAACCCGGCCATGCGGTCGAGTTCCGGCCGCATCACCTCGAGGACGGGGATGCCGCGGCGGGTGGCGAGGCTGAGCGCCTCCTTCACCCGATCGTCCATCTCGATGCGCGTCGCGACGTAGAGCGTGGTGGCCGGGATCTTCGCGCGCAGCGCCTCGAGCACGGAGTTGCGGCCCGTCACGACCTCGGACTCGTCGCTCGACTTCTGCTTGGTGCGACCGTTCGTCGACGGTCGTCCGTTCTGGCCGGCCGGCTGCTTGGGCTTGCCGGTGCCGCCGGAGGCCGCGTAGCGCTCCTGCGCGGCCTTCCGCTTGCCGGCGGGGTGCCAGGCGCGGTCCTCGGCCTTGGGGGTCGGCCCACGACCTTCGAGCGCCTTGCGGCCGAGGCCACCGGTGCCCTTGGTGGGACCCTTCTTCGCTTTCTTCGGCCCGGTCGGGCGGGAAGGCTTACTTGCCACTGATACTCCAATGTGCTCCGGACGGGGTGTCTTCGATGGTGATCCCGGCCGCGGTGAGTTCGTCGCGGATCCGGTCGGCCGCTGCGAAGTCCTTGGCGACCCTGGCGTCAGCGCGATCGACGAGCAGGCGCTCGACGAGTGCGGACAGGGATCGGTGAGTGATGGGGTCGGTGCCCGAGGACCACGAGGGGTCGGTCGGGTCGATACCGAGGACGCGGGTCATGTCGAGCACCGCGACACTGCTCTCCCGGGCGACGTCGAGATCGTCGCCGCGGTCGAGGGCGGCATTGCCCACGCGGACGGCTTCGTGCAGTGCCGCCAGGGCGCGGGGGATGTTGAGGTCGTCGTCCATCGCCTCGACGAACGCGGCCGGGAGCGTCGCGCGATCGGGTGCGCGGTCCGCCTCGTCGAGGAGCCCTGCGCGACGGGAACGGTCCAGGAAGCCCTCGATCCGACCGAGCGCCGCCTCCGCCTCGGCGAGTGCGCCGTCGTGGAATTCAAGGGTGGAGCGGTACTGCGCAGCACCCAGGTAGTACCGCACGACCAGTGGCCTCGCCTCGGCGAGGAGGTCGGCTGCGTAGACGGAGTTGCCGAGCGATTTGGACATCTTCTGCCCGCCGGACACCGCGACCAGACCGTTGTGCAACCAGTACCGTGCGAACGGGTCACCGGCGGCACTCGACTGGGCGAGCTCGTTCTCGTGATGGGGGAAGCGCAGATCGAGTCCGCCGCCGTGGATGTCGAACTCCTCGCCGAGGTACTTCGTCGACATCGCCGAGCACTCGATGTGCCAGCCGGGACGGCCTTCTCCCCAGGGCGACATCCAGCTCGCCGAGCGTGGCTCGCCGGGCTTCGTGCCCTTCCACAGCGCGAAGTCCCGCGGATCGCGCTTCCCACGGGGATCGGCGTCGGTCGCGGCCTCCATGTGCTCGGCGCTCTGACGAGTCAGCTCGCCGTACCGGCTCCACGATGCGGTGTCGAAGTAGACGTCGCCGGACTCGTCCGGTGCGGGATACGCATGCCCGGCGTCGACCAGTCGCTCGATGAGCTCCTGCATCTCCGGGATGCTCGCGGTGGCTCGCGGCTCGTAGCTCGGCGGCAGGATGCCGAGCGCGCGGTAGGCGGCGGTGAACTCGAGTTCGTACCGGTAGGCGAGCGCCCACCATTCCTCCCCGGGCAAGGCGAAGCCGCCCTCGGAACCCGCGGCGGCGTTCGCCAGGATCTTGTCGTCGATGTCGGTGACGTTGCGGACGAGCGTGACGCGCAAGCCGGAGGCGGTCAGCCAGCGTCGCAACTGGTCGTAGACGAGCGCGCTGCGCAGGTGGCCGATGTGCGGCGAGGACTGCACCGTGGGTCCGCAGACGTACAGCCCCGCCTCGGCTTCGCGGAGCGGCACGAAGTCCCGGAGGGACTGCGTTTTCGAATCGTAGAGTCGGAGGGCCACGAGACCAGACTAGCCGCCGCCGTCGCGGCATGATGGTCGCATGACGACTGGACGGGACGAGCCACGGGTTCTCGAGGCGCGCCTCGGCGCGCAGCTCCTCCAGGGCGGGTCGCCGCGGTCGCCGGCCGGGGTCGTGTCCCGGCTGCTCGCCCTCCAGGCACAGGACCTGGCCTCCGGACTGTGGGCGATCGGCGTCCGCTCGCCCGGTTCCACCCTCGCCGAGGTGCTGGGCGCCCTCGAAGACGGATCGGTGGTGCGGTCCTGGCCCATGCGGGGAACCCTCCACCTCGTCGCCGCCGAGGATCTCGGCTGGATCCTCGGGCTCGCCGTCCCCCGGGTTCGTTCGACAATCGCCGCACGCCATCGCCAACTGGAACTCGACGCCGAGACCTTCGCGCGATCCCGGGACATCACCGAGGCGATGCTCGGCGGCGGACGACGTGCCGGTCGAGACGAGCTGCTGGCCGCCCACACGGCAGCGGGCATCCCGATCATCGGGCAACGCGGCTCCCACCTGCTCATGGAGCTCGCCATGAGCGGCGTCGTCTGCTGGGGGCCGCCGTCGGGCAAGCAGCAGTCGCTCGTCCTCACGGAGGAGTGGATCCGCTCACCGCGAGCACTCGAACCCGACGAAGCCCTCGGCGAGTTCATGGTCCGGTATCTCGCGGGTCATGGCCCGGCGACCGTGGCCGACGTCACCTGGTGGTCGAAGCTCACGGTCGCCCAGGTGAAACGCGGGCTGGACATCGCCGGTGACCGTGTCGAGGCGCGCGAGCTGGAGGGTGTGCTGCAGTGGTCGACCGTCGAGACCGAGGGCGTGTCGGCCCCTCGACCCATCGGGGCACCGTCGGTCCTGGCCCTGCCCGGATTCGACGAGCTGCTCCTCGGCTACCGGGATCGCGGACTGTCGCTTCCCACCCAGTACGCGGAGCGTGTCGCCCCGGGGGCCAACGGCATCTTCCTCCCGATGATCACCGTCGACGGTCGGATCGTCGGCACGTGGCGACGACGGATCGGGCCGAAGACCGTCACGATCACGCCGGAGCCGTTCGCCCCGCTCGGCCGACGCGCCGAAGCCGGCTTCCGCCGCGCGGCCACGGACTACGGACGGTTTCTCGAGATGCCCGTCGAACTCGTCGACCCGACGGCCTCCGACTGACGCGGTTGCCCGCGAACAGCGACCGGTGGTCAGCGGCGCTCGATCAGCGCCGTCACCACGGCGGCCACACCCTCGCCACGACCCGTGAACCCGAGCGCGTCCGTCGTCGTCGCCGCGATGCTGACCGGCGCGCCCACGAGCGCACCCAGCGCGGACTCCGCCTCGAGGCGGCGGGGCGCGAAGCGAGGGCGGTTCCCGACGAGCTGCACCGCGACGTTCACGACCTCATATCCGGCGGCGCGCAGTCGTTCGACCGCCGCTTCGAGGAAGACCGATCCGCGGGCTCCGGCGAAGCGGGGATCGTCGGTACCGAACATCGAACCGATGTCGCCGAGCCCCGCAGCCGAGAGGAGCGCGTCGACGATCGCGTGGGCGACCGCGTCGCCGTCGCTGTGACCGGCGAGCGCCCGCTCCCCCGGCCAGGAGAGGCCGGCGAGGTGCAGCTCGCCCTCCTCCGCGAAGGCGTGGACGTCGATGCCGATGCCGGTCCGGATCCGGCCGGGCTGCGTCGTCGTCGAACCGGTGTCGGCGTCGCCGGCTCCGGCGTGGGCTTCGGTTGCGGCCGGTTCCGTCAGCAGCCGTTCCGCGCGCTGAGCGTCCCACGGCGTGGTGATCTTGAACGCGGCCTCCGAACCCTCCACCGTCACGACCGGATGCCCGGCGTCCGCGTAGAGGGCCGCATCGTCGGTCGCGGTGGCGAGCCGGTCCGCGGCAACACGGAACGCCGCGACCAGTGCGTCCCTCGGGAACGCCTGTGGCGTCTGGACGGCCCGCAGCTCGGTACGGTCGATCGTCCGCTCGACGACGGCGCTCGCGTCCACCTGCTTGATCGTGTCGGTGACCGGGAGCGCGGGCACGACGCCCCAGCCGGTGCGCGCCGCGGCTTCGATCACCCGCTCGAACTGGGCCGTCGGCGTGAGCGCGCGGGCCGCGTCGTGGACGAGCACGGTGCGGACCCCAGGCCACAGCGCGGCGAGCCCGTTGAGCACCGACTCCTGTCGCGTCTCACCGCCGACGACCACCCGGAGGTGGTCGGAGCCACGACCGGCCGCCCGCCGCCCGATGGTCTCGGCCTCGCCCACGCGGTCTGCCGGCACGACGAGGACGAGCTGCACGGGCTCTCGGAGCCGGAAGACCGGTGCGAGCGCGTGTTCGAGCACGGTGCTGCCGGCGAGGGACACGAACGCCTTCGGTATCCCGGCACCGAGCCGCGTCCCGCTCCCGGCCGCGACGACGATCACGGCGACGGCGGGACCGTCCAGGGACGTCTCTGCAGCAGCACTCGGTTCGTAGATCGCAGCCATGTGCCGAGCCTACTTCTCCCGCGCGATCAGCGAGCAGCGGGCCGGCTCAGGACGCGAGGACCTCGTCGAGGACGGAGGACGCCTGCTCCTCGTCCGTCTGCTCCGCGAGCGCCAGCTCGGAGACGAGGATCTGCCGCGCCTTCGCGAGCATGCGCTTCTCCCCGGCCGAGAGACCGCGGTCCTGGTCGCGCCGCCAGAGGTCGCGGACGACCTCGGACACCTTGATGACGTCTCCCGACGCGAGCTTCTCGAGGTTCGCCTTGTATCGACGGGACCAGTTCGTCGGCTCCTCGGTGAACGGCGCGCGGAGCACGTCGAACACGCGGTCCACGCCCTCCTGTCCGATGACGTCGCGCACGCCGACGAGGTCGACGTTCTCGGCCGGGACCTCGATGACGAGGTCGCCCTGCGTGACACGGAGCTTCAGATAGAGCCTCTCCTCGCCCTTGACGACGCGGGTCTTCACCTCGGTGATGGTCGCGGCACCGTGGTGCGGGTAGACGACGGTCTCGCCAACTTCGAAGATCATGGGTGTCGGTCCCTTCGGCGTCTACCAGAATACCACAGGACCCCTGATCAGAGCCGGGTACGGGGCCCGCGGCAGGGCCGAGGGACGACGCCCCGTCCAGGAGCCCGCAGCGACCGCGTCGCCACGCGGGGGTGGGCTAGACTCGAATCCGGATCCCGGGACACCTGTCACTCGTCTGCGCCCGGGGCCACCACATCTTGGAGGGTTCTGTGAAGGCGCGTCTCATCGCTTCCATCGTCGTCGCCGGTGCTGTCGCACTCGGCATGAGCGGGTGCAACCTGATCGCGCCGCAGGCGACCCTGAAGCAGTACGACGCCTCGGACGGCGTCGGTGTCACCGTCGGCTCGGTCGCGGTCCGCAACGCCATCGTCGTCTCGGACGACGGCGAGACCGGCAACCTCGTCTTCAGCGTCGCGAACCGCGACGACCGCGCGCACACCGTGCTCATCGAGGTCGAGGGCATCGACGAGCAGTTCCAGGTCCTCGCCGAACCGGGTCTCACGAGCTTCGACGGGAGCGGGGCGAACGACCCCCTGCGGATCGAGTCGCTCGGCGTGCAGCCCGGCGGGATCGTCGACGTCTTCTTCCAGTACGGCGAAGAGACCGGTGCCACCGCGAGCGTCCCGGTCCTCACCGGAGAGCTGCTCGAGTACTCGACGCTCGTCCCCACGCCCCAGCCGACGGAGGAACCGACGGTGGAGCCGAGCGATATCCCGACGCCGCTCGCCACGCCCACGACGGAGCCGACCGAGTAGTCGAGCACCGATCACGACCGAACGCCCCGCCTCTCCTGAGAGGCGGGGCGTTCGTCGGTGTGCCGGACGTCGCGGTCAGGCCTCGAACCGGTAGCCGAGCCCGCGGACGGTGACGAGCATCACCGGCTCCGACGGGTTCGCCTCGATGCGCGAACGGATGCGCTTGATGTGGACGTCGAGCGTCTTGGTGTCGCCGTAGTAGTCGCTCCCCCACACGCGGTCGATCAGCTGCCCGCGGGTGAGCACGCGCCCGGCGTTCCGCAGCAGCAGCTCGAGCAGCTCGTACTCCTTCAGCGGCATGGGGATCGGGGCACCGTTGACCTCGACGACATGGCGCTCGGTGTCCATCCGGACCGTACCGGCCTCGAGCAGCACCTCCTCCTGTGCCTGGTCCGCGTCGACACGGCGGCGCAGGACCGCGCGGATCCGTGCGAGCAGCTCGCGGGTGGAATACGGCTTCGTGACGTAGTCGTCGGCTCCCAGTTCGAGACCCACGACGATGTCGACTTCGGAGTCCTTCGCGGTCAGCATGATGATCGGCGTGCTCGACACCGCACGGATCTGCCGACAGACCTCCGTGCCCGGGATGCCGGGCAGCATGAGGTCGAGCAGCACGAGGTCGGCGCCGCGAGCGGTGAACGACTGGACCGCCGACGGACCGTCCTCGGCCACCTCGACCTCGTAGCCCTCCCGCTCGAGCAGATAACTCAACGGTTCACTCAACGATGCTTCGTCTTCGACGAGCAGGATGCGGGTCACAGGGTACTCCTTGCCGTGCCGGTGGAGAGGTCCTCCGGCGGGGTCGTTGCTCTGGGCAGGCGGATGGTGAAGGTCGAACCGCGGCCGAGTTGGGACCAGACCTTGACCTCCCCGCCGTGGTTGTGGACGGTGTGCTTGACGATACTCAGCCCGAGGCCGGTGCCGCCGGTGTGCCGGGACCGCGCCTGGTCGACGCGGAAGAACCGTTCGAACACGCGGTCGCGGTCCTCCTCGGCGATCCCGACACCCTGGTCGGTGACGGCGATCTCGACGACATCGTCGACCGCGCGGACCCCGACCCCCACCTGCGCGCCGGTCGGCGAATAGTGGATCGCGTTCGAGATGAGGTTGTGCACAGCGACGACGAGCATCGCCTCATCGCCGTAGACCTCGAGGTTCTTGCCCCCGCGGACCGACAGGCCGACGCCGGTGGCGTCCGCCGGGACACGGTTCTGGTCGACCGCGGCGGCGATCACGCGATCGAGCCGCACGAGCTCCGGCTGATGGAGCGCGTCGGCCGCCTGCAGCCGGGACAGGTCGATGATCTCCGCCGTCATCCGCGTGAGTCGATGGGACTCGGTCGCGAGTCGACTGGCGAACCGCTTGACCCGTTCCGGGTCGTCGGCCGCGGTGTCGAGCGCCTCCGACAGGAGGCCGATGGCACCGATCGGCGTCTTCAACTCGTGGCTGATGTTCGCGATGAAGTCCCGACGGACCTCGTCCAGGCGGCGCGCCTCCGTGTGGTCCTCCGCGAGCAACAGGATGAAGCGGGAGCCGAGCGGCGCCGCGCGCACCCGGAGGTGTCTCGTGGCCTCCCCGAACCGACCGAGGGCCAGTTCCAGGTCGCTCGTGACGGCGTCGCCGGTGCGGCGGACCTCCAGCGCGAGGTCGATGAGTTCCTGGTTGTCGAGGACGCGGTCGCGGACCAGGCCGAGCGCGAAGGCTCCGGGCGACGCCTTGAGCACGTTGTTCGACGGGTCGACGACGATGCCTGCGCTGTCGAGGGCCTCGAGCACCTGGTCGACCCCATCGGGCACGACCGGGTTCACGACCGTCGCAGCGCGCTCGCCACGGCGGAGGGCGAGGGTGATGAGGGCGACGAAACCGCCCCCGACGATGAGGCCGAGTGCCAACGCGATCAGCACCAACCACATGGTGTCCATGGGTACTACGTTACTCAGTCCGCCGGAGGCCGAACTCGCGAATACCCCGCCACTTCGACGACTGTTCACGCGTGGGGCCCCAACTGTTAACCTTGGTTCGGCATCATCGGCGGAGCGGGCACCTGCCTGCCCACCGCCAGGTCACGGAAGGACGGCACCCAGAGCCATGCGCGAGGTATTCCAGCAGTCACTGCGAGAGGTCCAGGATCGCCTGGTCGAGATCGCCGAGCTCGTCACGATCTCCATCGAGAAGGCGACGCAGTCCTTCGGCAACTCCGACGTCGCCGTGGCCGAAGAGGTCATCGCCAACGACAACCGCATCGACCAGCTCGCCATCGAACTCGACGAACTCGCGATCGACATCCTGGCCCGCCAGCAGCCGGTGGCCCGCGACCTGCGCATCGTCGTCAGTGCCCTGCGGATCAGCGCCTCGCTCGAGCGGATGGGCGACATGGCCGAGCACATCGCCCAGCTGTCGCGCTACCGCTTCCCCGACAAGGCCGTCCCGAAGGGGCTGCGCACGACGTTCGCCGAGATGGGCCGACTCGACGTGTCCATCGCACGCAAGCTCACCGAACTCCTGCGGACGCAGGACCCCCGCATCGCGGACGAGATCCGGAACGACGACGACGACGTGGACGAACTCCACGCCAGCGTCTTCGAGAAGGTGCTCGGCGACACGTGGAAGGGTGAGCCGGTCGCGACCGTCGACGCCACCCTCGCTTCGCGGTACCACGAGCGCTTCGCCGACCACGCGGTGTCCATCGCCAAGAAGGTGCAGTACCTGGCCACCGGCGACTGGATCCCCGAGACCACGACGCCGGTCCACCACTGAGCGCCGACCACCGGACACCCCGACGAGCGGTGCCGACCCGAATCCGGGTCGGCACCGCTCGTCCGTTGGCGCGGGACTAGCCGATCTGACGGCGACGGACGATCGAGCCACCGGCCAGGAGCAGCAGCCCGAGGACGGTCGCCAGTCCGGCGAGCGGCAGGAGTCCAGCCGCGGCGCTGCCCGTGTCGGCCAGGCGCGGCTCGGCCGAACGCGGGGCCGAAGCCGTCACACTCGAGCCGGACTGCGATGCCGTGGCGGCACTGACGACGACGGTCGTCGGGCTACTCGGCGCAGCGGGGACCACCGGGATGGTGGGGTCGGTCGGGTCCGTCGGGTCGGTCGGGTCCGTCGGGTCTGTCGGATCGGTCGGGTCGGTGACCCCGGGACCACCGGTCTCGCTGTCTCCGATCACCGAGATGGCGTTGCCACCCACCGTGACGGGCAGGCCCAGATCGAGGATCACCTGGTTCCCACCGCCCAGGCTGCCATCGCCGACCGTCGTGGACGTGCCGTTGCCCGACGCGGCCGGGGTCGTGGTCGCTCCACCGGTCGACTCGGCGTCACCGATCACACTGACGGCGTTGCCGACCACCGAGACGGGGAGCTCGACGCCGCCGAGGACCTGGTTCCCACCGGCGACACTGTCGTCACCGGCTGTCGTCGACGACCCCGCCGGAGCAGTCGCTCCACCCGGAGCAGCCGCAGTCTGACCCGCCTGCTCGCTGCTCGAGTCACCGATCACGGAGATGGCGTTCCCGCCGACCGTCACCGGTACCGTCACCACCGGTGACACCTGGTTCCCACCGGCGACACTGTCGTCACCGGTCGTCGTCGACGACCCCGCCGGAGCAGTCGCTCCGCCCGGAGCCGCCGCAGGCTGACCCGCCTGCTCGCTGCTCGAGTCACCGATCACGGAGATGGCGTTCCCGCCGACCGTCACCGGGATGGTGACGGGCAGCTGGACCTGGTTCCCACCGGCGACACTGTCGTCACCGGTCGTGGTCTGGCCGCCTGCGGGAGCCGTGGTCGGCTCCCCAGACGGCACCGCCGCACCGCTCGACTGCTCGGCGTCGCCGATGACCGAGATGGCATTGTCCTCCACCGTCACCGGGATGGTGACGGGCAGCTGTACCTGGTTCCCACCGGCGACGCTGTCGTCACCGCTGGTGCTGGTGGCTTCCGGCTCAGGTGCCGGTGCCGGCTCGGGTGCCGGTGCCGGCTCGGGCGCCGGTGCCGGCTCAGGTGCCGGCTCCGGCGCTGGCGCGGGCTCCGCTGGCGCCGGCTCCGGCGCACTGGTCGCCGACGAGTCGCCGACGACGCTCACCGCCGTGTCGACGATCTCGACCGGTGCTTCGAGCACCACGTCGACGAGGTTGCCGCCGAGGATGCTGTCCTCTCCCGAGGTGTCGGCATTGGCCGCCGTGGCTCCGAGGAACGTGAGTCCCGCGACGAACAGGCCGCAGTAGAGGCCTTTCTTGACATACGAATTCATGATTCCTGCTCCTTGCAGAATGACTGGTGTGCTCCCGGTGTCGGGAGACTTCGGACTGATGAACCACCCGATGGGTGGGTCTCCGCCGAACACGGCGGAGTCGTCCGGCGTCAGTCAGGAGCGGTGTCTGCAGGGAACGTGGGTGAGGCTGGGAGGTCGTCGTCTCGTGCGACGGCGCGCCGGTCGGTCCCGGGTGCCGGGATCACGATGTCGGCGGACGGCTCGCCGCTCGCCGGGCCGTTGGCGGCCGCGCCCGGGCCGGACGAGCTGGACCCGCTCGGCGAGACCGCCCAGCGGTCGTCGACGGACGGCAGGGTCGGCAGACCGCCGGGTGTCGCGGGAAGCGCCGTGGCGCTTTGCAGGACGGCGTCGGTCGACGCTTTGAAGGAAGCGCTCTCGTGATCCGAACCGAGGCCTGAAGAGGAGTGGTCTCCGGGCAGCGCTGACGGGGGCCCGAACACCGGGGCCGGAACGATCGCCGACGGTGGAACGACTGACGTGTCGCCGGCCTGCTCAGGCGCGGGCACGGCGGGGTCCGGGCTCACCGGGACCGGAACGGTCGGCACGACGATCGGAACGCTGGGCACCGGGACGGCCGTGACCACGTCACCGAGCCCACTGACCGTGTCCTCGACCGTCTGCACGACGGGTTCGACGATGGTGGCCACCGGCTCCGAGCCGACGGTCTCCTCGACCACCGTGTTCACGACCGGCACAGCCGCCACCGTGTCGTCGACGGCGTCCACTACGGGCTCGACGACCGCGGTGTCCACGACGTCGACCACCGCTCCGACGGCGTCGATCGGTTGGTCGAGTGACTCGACCACCTCGGTGACCGCGCCGAGGAGCGACGGGTCCGTGCCGTCGTCGGCGTGTGCGGCCGAGGGCGACCCGAGGATGGCGACGGCCGTGAACGCCGCAGCGGCGAAACCGCTGAGGGCGAGAGCTCGCCACAGGGGGAAACGCGTGCCGTCGGTCGACTGCTCCATGCGTATCCCCCCAATCGGGTCACAGTGCAGTCACTGTACGCCCAACTCGGAAACCATTCAAGCCCTTTCTCGCGCGATGGAAAACCCCGGCCAGAAGCACATTCGACGTGAAATCCGTCGAGCTGTGCCCCTGGCCGGGGCCCTGGTTTGGTGGGGTTTCCGCTACTTCTTGCCCTGAGCCGCGACGGCGGCGGCACCGGCGGCGGCGGCCTCCGGGTCGAGGTAGCGGGCCGGGGCGACCGGGCGGAAGTCGGCGTCGAGCTCGTAGACGAGCGGGATGCCGGTCGGGATGTTCAGCTCCGCGATCTCGTCGTCCGAGATGTCGTCGAGATGCTTGACGAGGGCGCGGAGCGAGTTCCCGTGCGCCGTGACGAGCACCGTCTTGCCGGCCGCGAGGTCGACCGTGATGTCGGACTCCCAGTACGGCAGCATGCGGTCGATGACGTCCTTCAGGCACTCGGTGCGTGGCAGTTCGCCGTCGATGCCGACGTACCGCGGGTCGTCCGCCTGCGACCACTGGTCGTCATCCGCGATGGGCGGCGGCGGGACGTCGAAGGACCGACGCCAGGTCTGGAACTGCTCCGGACCGTACTCGGCGAGCGTCTGCGCCTTGTCCTTGCCCTGCAGTGCACCGTAGTGACGTTCGTTGAGGCGCCAGCTGCGCTTCACCGGGATCCACATGCGGTCGGCGGTCTCGAGCGCCAGGTTGGCCGTCTGGATCGCGCGGGAGAGGACCGAGGTGTACAGCACGTCCGGGGTGATGCCGGAGTCGGCGAGCAGCTCACCCGCGCGCTTGGCTTCGGTGACACCGAGTTCGCTGAGTCGGACGTCGACCCAACCGGTGAACAGGTTCTTCTGATTCCAGTCGCTGTTGCCGTGGCGAAGCAGGACGAGGGTGTAAGTCTCAGGCATGCCTCCAGCATACCGACGGCGCGTGGCCGCGAGGTGGACCCGGAGGTCTCGTCGGTGAGGGAGAATGGGGCCATGCCCGTCGGATCGATCACTCGCGGGACGACGAACACGAACCGGCTCCGCCGGGTGGACCGCTGGATCGCGACCCGGCCCTCGCTCAGGCGGACGACGAACCCCCTGGTGGTGGATCTCGGCTACGGTGCGAGCGGCATCACGACCCTGGAACTGCACGAGCGGCTGCTCGCCGTCCGACCCGATCTCCGGGTCATCGGTCTCGAGATCGAGCCGGGTCGCGTCCGCACCGCCGATGCCCAGCTGCGACAGGTGCGCGCCGGAGCGACCCGCTTCTCCCCCGCCGCTCGGGTGTCCTTCGCGCTCGGCGGCTTCGAGGTCCCGACCGGCGATGACCGCCCGGTCGTCATCCGCGCGTTCAACGTGCTCCGCCAGTACGACGAGTCCGAGGTCGCCGAGGCCTGGCACCTGATGGCCAAGCGACTCCAGCCGGGCGGGACACTCGTCGAGGGGACCTGCGACGAGATCGGGCGTGTGGCCAGCTGGGTCGCCGTCGACGACGAGGGGCACCCCGAGTCGTTCTCGATCAGTCTGCGGCTCGCCGACCTCGAGCTCCCGTCGATCGTCGCGGAACGACTGCCGAAGGCGCTGATCCACCGCAACGTCCCGGGCGAACGCGTCCATGCGCTCATGACGGACCTGGACCGTGCCTGGCGCGTGCACACCCCTCTGGCGGTCTACGGCCCCGTGCAGCGCTGGTTGGCGACCGTCGGCTCGCTCGTCGACACCGGGTGGCCCGTGACCGCGGGTCGCTCCCGCTGGCGCCTGGGCGAGCTGACGCTGCCGTGGTCGGCCGTCGCCCCTGCTGCGACGCCGGTCGCCTGAGCACCGGTCGACTGAGCATCGGCTCGCGTCTCGATTCAGACCGCGGGAAGCGCCGCCTGGGCGTCCGCCGTCGGCAATCCGGTCGCCGTGAGCAGGTCGACGAGGTACGGACGGAGCACGAGGACGAGCGCCTGCTCCGACACCGAGGCTTGCGGCAGCACGGCGACCGGGTCGAGGTGCTTGGCGATCTCGAGCAGGGATTGCCGCGCGACCGGCTGCTGCGCGATGTCGCCGATCGACTGCGACAGGATGCCGAGCGCGACGGAGGTCCGGGCGAGCAGGTCGGCGAGCTCGGGGCGGCGCGTGGCATCGCGTGACACGTAGTCGATGCGCCGGGCGATGACCCGGAGGTTGCGGGTCGCGAGATCCATCCCGTCGAGCATCGTCCGCTGACGCTCCAGGTCGAACACGGCCTTCCTGAGGAACGGGGAGATGCGCGCGATGGCGAGCCCTGAATCGAGGGTTTCGCGCCATGCGTCGAGTGCCGGCTGGGTGGCCCTCGCCCGGGCCAGCGCACGGTCCGCCTGCTCCAGATCGCCGAGCCGGAGGCCCGCCACGAGTGACGCCAGCGTCCGGACGTGTTCGTCGATGAGCCGCTGGCCGTCCCGGCGGGCGCTCCGGCGCGGGTCGCGCGGGATGAGTGCCGTCGCGAGGAGGGCGAAGACCCCGCCGATCAATCCGTCGAGCGTCCGCACGAACGGTCCGCCGTCGGGCACGGGCAGGAGCATGACGAGCACGGACTGGACAGCGGCAGCGATCGCGAACGACGCCGCCGGCGACAGGAACCGGGCGACGAGCAGCGTGAGCACGAGCGCCACGGCGAGCTGCCAGGTCCCCTGGCCGAAGCCGAGGAGCAGGATCTCGGCCAGCGCGATCCCGACGCTCATTCCGACGGCCGTCTCGAGGACCCGGATCGGGCGGGCGTCGCGGACGAACCCGAGACTCGAGATCGTCACGGTCAAGGCGAGGAGTGGGACGGCGTGCCCGAGCACGTAGTGGGTGAAGGCGTAGGCGGCTATCGCGGTGAGACTGACCTGCAGCACTGCCGGCACGGAGGCGACCAGGCGATGCCAGGCGTCAGCGAGGGCGATGCGCCGCAGAAGCGCCGCCGTCCAACGGTCGCCATCCGCCTGCTCCTCGGACGCGTTCTGCCTCACCACTCCGGTCAGCGCCGGACGGCGCCGAGTCGCGGGAGTCGGGGGACGTTCGCCGTCGCGCCGGCATCGGCCGGGACCACGATCTCCTGCGACGCCGCGACGTCGACACCCTCGGCTTCGACCGTCAGCACGGCGGCCGGATCCGTGGAGCGTTTGACGACGGCCAGGGCTACCGGGCCCAGCTCGTGGTGGATCGCGCTCGAGGTGATGCTCCCGACGGTCTTGCGGACCGGGTCGTCGCCACCGGTGACGAGCACGACATCCGAACCGGCCGGCGGGAGGACCGCGTCGGAGCCGTCGAGGAGGAGCATGACGAGCCGCCGTGGCGGGTGCCCGAGGTTGTGCACCTTCGCGACCGTCTCCTGCCCGCGGTAGCACCCTTTGTTGAGGTGCACTGCGGAGCGGAGCCAGTCGAGCTCGTGTGGGATGCTCCGCTCGTCGACCTCGGCCTGCAGGCGTGGACGCCAGGCGGCGATCCGCAGTGCTTCTGCGGCGAGGGAACCGGCTGCGGAGAACGTGCCCGCGCGGACCTGCTGCACGAGTGTCTCGAGCGTGGCGCGCTCGACGATGGTCTCGGTCCACGTCCAGGTGGCACCAGGGTGCTCGCCCGTCGCGTACTGGTGACCGCCGACGGTGACCTCCGACCACGGGTCGTGCCAGACGAGCGGCAGTCCGTTGGGGGCCGCGGCGTCGATGGCGAGGCCCGCCGCCGCGCCGATCACCGCGTACTGCTCCGTTGCGATGGCCACCTCGACGCGCAGCATGAACCGCATACGGTCGAGCCAGGCGTGGAGCGGAGCGGCATCCTCGGCCTCGGTGATGATCCAGGTGGTCGTCCCATCGTCGAGCAGCTTGGCCGCGTGCTCGATCCGGCCGCTCTGGTCGAGGAAGAGCGTCTCCGTGGAGGTACCGGCGGGCAAGGAGCGGAGGTCCTGGCTCGTGATGGAGTGGAGCCAGCTCAGTCGGTCCGGACCGGTGATCGTCACGACGCCGCGGTTGGAGAGGTCGACGATCGCCGTGCCACGCGAGATCAGGCGCTGCTCGATGTTCGGGCTGCCGTAGTGCGAGGGGACGCCGTGGTCGAACGCGTCCGCCTGTTCGACGGCGCCGGGCAGCGCGAGGAAGGGAGAGCCGGGACGAACGCTCGGAACGGCCGATCCGATGGATGTCGACACGTCAGTCGGCTTTGGCCAGGCGCGCCGAGGCGTGCGTGCGGAGATCCTGGCCGAGTGCGGCGATGTCCCACGCCCACAGCAGGTGGTTCTCGACGAGGCCGTAGAGGCGGGTGGCTGCGGCGTACTCCTTGGCACCCGCGGTGCGCACCACGGCGTCGGTCGCAAGGTCGATGCGCGGGCCGTCGATCTGCCCCAGGTAGAGCTCGCTCACCCCGTTCGGGTGGACGATCGACACCTGCAGCGGGAATGCGCCGGTCGAGGTCCGCAGCGCCTCCACCGATTGGGCCGTACCGAACGGCCTCGGCCCCTGTCCAGGGAGCATGCCCGGACCCGGATCGCCTTCGATGAGGGGTCGTTCCAGACGCCAGTAGCCGGTCTCGGTGACGAGCGGCTCGGGGGCGGCCAGCGGGTCGAGCGGAGCGTCCGTCGCCTCAGCACCGGCGTCGTCGGAGAGGCTGTCGGCGTCGGTCGTCGAGGCACCCTCGGCGTCGGCCGCTGGCTGCTCCGGGAGGAGCCAGGTGTAGGAGTTGTAGTTCAGGTACGGCAGGCCGTCGTGGCTGAAACTGACGCGCTGACCGAACTCGCGGGTGACGGTCTCGTCACCGATCTTGTAGTCGATGACCCCGGTGCCCTCCCAGACGCCGATCAGCCAGGACAGCGGGACCAGTTCGCTCGGCAGGCCGCTCGGGATCTCGATCATCGAGGAGCCCGACTAGCGCTGTCCGCGGTACAGGTTCTTCAGCACCACGACCGCGGTGAACGCGATGGCGAGGCTGGCGAGGACGAGCAAGCCGATGAAGAAGATTTCGAGAGCGAGCAGCATGGGGAAAGTCTACCCCGCAGCCAGTGCGATGAGGCCATACACGGCCCCTCCGAGCGCGAGGATCAGCACCGAGCCGGTCACGCTCGTCGACATGCGGTCGACGAACCCGATCTTCTGACGCGTCAGCAACTGCGCTGAGAACGCGGCGAGGGTGCAGAGGCCGAGCGTGGCGGACAGCCCGAAGAACGTCTCCCCCGGGCTCCAGAGCAGGCCGGACACGACGACGCCGATGAGCGCGAGCGCCCAGATGGAGACGACGCTGATCCAGCGCAGCCGGGGAGAGAGGGTGGTTTCGCTCACGGACCCATTGTCACAGAGCGGGGAGCGGCGGACCACCTCCGGCCGATGGTGCGACGGCGGGCGCAGTCGTTCGCCTAATATGGTTCCAAACTCAGTCGGGAGGATGCGCGTGGCGCAAATTTTGGTCTTGACCTCCATGGTCGGCACCGAGGTCCTCCCATCCCTCGGACTCCTCAGCCACCGCACCCGGCAGATCCCGGCCGACCCGTCGCAGCTCGTGAACGCACCGAGTTCGGACCTGGTGCTGGTCGACGCCCGGCAAGACCTGGCGAGCGCGAAGTCGCTGTGCAAGATCCTCGGCGCGTCGGGGCTGTCCGTCCCCCTGCTGCTGATCCTCACCGAGGGCGGACTCACCGCCGTCAGTGCCGACTGGGGCGTGAACGACGTCATCCTCGAGTCGGCGGGGCCGGCGGAGGTCGACGCGCGGATCCGGCTCGCCATCGGTCGCGCCTCGCAAGAGCACTCGGCGAGCAAGATCCAGGCGTCCGGCGTGGTCATCGACGAGGCCAGCTACTCCGCGAAGGTCCACGGCAAACCGCTCGACCTCACGTTCAAGGAGTTCGAGCTGCTCCGGTTCTTCGCGACCCACCCCTCCCGGGTGTTCACGCGCGAGCAACTGCTCAGCGAGGTCTGGGGCTACGACTACTTCGGTGGCACCCGCACGGTCGACGTGCACGTCCGGCGGCTCCGCGCGAAGCTCGGAGACCTCGAGCAGCTCATCGGCACCGTGCGGAACGTCGGCTACCGCTTCAACGTCTACGAGGACGATCATGCCCCGGCTGACGCTGTCGGTTCGTAACGTCGAGGACGCGCCCACACGCGCCGCGCTCGACCGTCTCGTACGGACCGCGTCCCTCGTCGACGGTCAGCCCCCGTTCAGCGACCAGTCACTCATCGACGTCGCCTCGGGTGCGCGCACCCTGATCCTCGCCGTCGAGCCCCAGGACCCACCGGTCGATCCGGACGACTTCGCCGTCGTCGGCGCAGCCATCGTGGGGCACGGCGAACTGGAGTTCGTGGTCGGACCGGAGTGGCGAGGCCACGGGTACGGTCGCGCGTCGCTTCGCGGCGTCCTCTCGAACTGCCCACCGAACGTCCGGATCTGGGCGCACGGCGACCACCCCGCGTCCCGGGTGCTCGCCGAGGAGTTCGGGTTCTCCTCCATCAGGACGCTCCTGCAGCTGCGCCTGACGAAGGCGCCGGCGAACCGCGCGCGATCGGCGACCGCGGGGCACGCGGACGTCACGATCGAGACCTTCACGCCGGGTGTGGACGAACAGGAGTGGCTCGAGGTCAATGCGCTCGCGTTCGTCGGCCACCCGGAGCAAGGCCGGATGAGCCTCGACGACCTCCGCGCGCGCGAGGCCGAATCGTGGTTCGACGCCGGCGACTTCCTCCTGGCCCGCGGGTCCGACGGCGACCTGCTCGGGTTCATCTGGCTCAAGATCGAGGAGACGGTCGGCGAGGTGTACGCGGTGGGCGTGCACCCGGCCGCCGGTGGTCGTGGACTCGGACGGCTTCTGATGGAGGCCGGGCTGGCGCGGCTGCGCGAACGTGGGGTCGACGCCGTCACGCTCTACGTCGAAGCGGACAACGTGCCGGCGGTCTCGCTGTACCGCTCGCTCGGATTCACCGACCACACGATCGACGTCCAGTACGCGAGAACCGACGCCTGATCCCGCTCCACAGCACGCCTGGACGACCGCATTTACAGAGTGTTCACCGCAGTCGTCGCGACCACCGCCGTCACGGTGTCATGATGAAGACATGCCAGCAGACCCAACCGTGCTCGACGTCGGCCTCGATGGAGACGACGAGGACTTCGATCCCGCGTTCGAACGCAACGATCCTGCGCTGCCCGAACACCGCTACCTCGACCGCGAACTCAGCTGGCTCGCCTTCAACCAGCGTGTCCTCGAGCTTGCGGAGGATCCGGCGCTCCCCGTCCTCGAACGCGCCAATTTCCTCGCGATCTTCGCCTCGAACCTCGACGAGTTCTTCATGGTCCGGGTCGCCGGTCTGAAGCGCCGCATCCTCACCGGCCTGGCCGTCCCGACGAACGTGGGCAACGCCCCGGCCGACGTCCTCTCCGAGATCTCGCAGCAGGCCCACATCCTCCAGGAGCGCCACGCCCGCGCCTGGCACGACCTCGTGCGTCCCGACCTCGCGGAACGCGGCGTCACCGTCGTCACCTGGGACTCGCTCGACGCGGCAGACCGCGACTACCTCAGCGAGTACTTCAGCAACCAGGTCTTCCCCGTCCTCATGCCGCTCGCCGTCGACCCGGCCCACCCCTTCCCCTACATCTCGGGCCTCTCGTTGAACCTCGCGGTGCGAGTGCGGAACACGCGCAGCGGGCGCGAGGAGTTCGCCCGCCTCAAGGTGCCGCAGATGATGCCGCGCTTCGTCCGGGTCGGCCCGGCCGAGCGTCGCTCCGCGGCACTCGACACCGCCCCGAGCGTCCGGTACATCGCCCTCGAAGAGGTCATCGCCAACCACCTGGGCCACCTGTTCCCCGGCATGGAGATCGTCGACCACCACGTGTTCCGCGTCACCCGCAACGAGGACATGGTGATCGAGGAGGACGAGACCGAGAACCTCATCCAGGCCCTCGAGAAGGAGCTGCTGCGTCGTCGGTTCGGCCCGCCGATCCGGCTCGAGATCACCGACGACATGGACGACGTCACCCTCGGCCTGCTCGTCCGCGAGCTCGACATCACGGAGCAGGAGGTCTACCGCCTCCCGTCGCCGCTCGACCTCGGTGGGCTCTTCAGCCTCGCCGGCATCGACCGTCCCGACCTGCAGTACCCGAAGCGGGTGCCGACGACCGCGCTGCAGTTCCAGCCCGACGAGCCGAACGGCAAGCCCGATCTCTTCCGGTCGATCGCCAGGGAGGACGTCCTCGTCCACCACCCCTACGAGTCCTTCGCCACGAGCGTGCAGGCCTTCATCGAACAGGCGGCGGCAGACCCGCACGTCCTGGCGATCAAGCAGACCCTGTACCGGACCTCCGGCGACAGCCCCATCGTCGAAGCACTGATCGACGCCGCGGAAGCCGGCAAGCAGGTCCTCGCCCTGGTCGAGATCAAGGCCCGCTTCGACGAGCAGAACAACATCTCCTGGGCCCGGAAGCTCGAGAAGGCGGGCGTCCACGTCGTCTACGGGCTCGTCGGCTTGAAGACCCACTGCAAGCTCGCCCTCGTCGTCCGTCAGGAGCGGGGCGTGCTGCGCCACTACAGCCACATCGGCACGGGCAACTACAACCCGAAGACGAGCCGGATCTACGAGGACCTCGGCCTGTTCACGGCCGACGACCAGGTGGGCAAGGACCTCACCCGGCTCTTCAACGAGCTGTCCGGCTACGCCATCGAGAAGAAGTTCAAGCGCTTGCTGGTCGCGCCCCGCCACCTCCGCAAGGGATTGCTCAAGCACATCGAGCAGGAGCGGACGAACGCGGAGGAGGGCAAGCCCTCCGGCATCCGCATCAAGGTCAACTCCATGGTGGACGAGGCGATCATCGACGCCCTGTACCGCGCGAGCCAGGCGGGCGTCCCCATCGACCTCTGGGTGCGCGGCATCTGCGCGCTGAAGCCCGGCCAGCCGGGCATGAGCGAGACGATCCGCGTGCGGTCCATCCTCGGGCGGTACCTCGAGCACTCCCGCATCTTCTCGTTCCACAACGACGGCGATCCGCACGTGTTCATCGGCAGTGCCGACATGATGCACCGGAACCTCGACCGCCGGGTCGAGGCACTCGTGCGCCTCACCGATCCGAAGCATCTCGCCGCGACCGCCGCCATGTTCGAGCAGGCCCTCGACGAGCAGACCTCGTCGTGGTGGCTCGACGCCGACGGGGTGTGGACACGCCACGCGGTCGACGCTGATGGCCAGCCGCTCACGGATCTGCAAGACTCCCTCATGCTCGAGACCGCGGCGCGCCGGCGCCCGAGGAGTCGTCGCTGACGATGCGGCACCGCGACCTGCACGAGCACCACCACACGACGAGGTAGAGACCATGACGACGACGGCAATCTATGCAGCCGGTGCGGTGTGCTGGCGTCTCATCGACGGCAAGGTCCACCTCCTCGTCATCCACCGCACGGTGTACGGCGACGTCACGATCCCCAAGGGGAAGGTCGACCCGGGCGAGACCCTCGCGGAGACGGCCGTCCGGGAGATCAAGGAGGAGACGGGACTGAGCGTCCACCTCGGGGTACCCCTCGGCGTCTCCACCTACCCGCTGTCCAGCGGTCGGGAGAAGATCGTCCACTACTGGTCGGCCGAGGTCACGGAGCAGGCCGTCCGCGAGAGCACGTTCATCCCCAACGGGGAAGTCGCCGCCCTGGAGTGGGTCAGCATCAAGCGCGCGCGGAGCTACCTCAGCTACGAGCGCGACGTCGAGATCCTCGAGACGTTCGCAGCGCTCGTCGAAGAGGGAGTGACCGCGACCTTCGCCCTCATCGCCATGCGACATGGCAAAGCCACCTCGCCCTCCGAGTGGCCTGGCGAGGACGCGACCCGGCCACTCGCCGCCCGAGGCGTCAAGCAGGCCGCTGGCAACGTCGCGACCCTGCTCGCCTTCGGTCCCCGCAAGATCGTCACCAGCACGGCCGTGCGCTGCGTCAGCACGGTGAGCCCCATCGCCGCCGCGGCGGGCATCGAGCCCAAACGCTCCGAGCTCATCAGCCAGGACGCATATGAGCGAGGCGAGGCCGACGTCCGCCGCGTCGTCGGTCGCCGCGTCCGGGCCTTGAAGACCGCCATCCTCTGCAGCCACGGCCCGGTCCTCCCCGAGATCCTCCGCGAGATCGCCCTGGCGACCGGCTCGACCCGCGGGTCCTACCTCGGCAGCGCGGCAGCACTCGAGACGGGCGCGTTCTCGATCGTGCACCTCTCGCGGACCAACCCGAGCTCCGGCATCATCGCGATCGAGACGCACGAACCACGGGTCTGAGCGGGCCACGCACCCACAGAGACCGTCACGGCCCCCAGAAGGGGGCCGTTTCGCGTGCATCCCCGGCGTCGCGCAAGCAAGCCGTCGATCTCCGTTCACCCGTTGTTTACCAGCACGGGGGATGCTCGTCATGCCGCATGGTTAGCGTCACTGACGAGCCAGCACCGGCTCGCACCCACACCAATGAATGGACATCCCTGTGAAGTTCTCACGTTTCGGCCGCGTCGCGGTCGTAGCAGCAGTCGCAGCTGTCGCACTGACCTCCTGTGCGGCCAACGAAGGCGGCGCCACCGCCACGAGCGCAGCCGCCAGCGACCTCAAGGGCAGCCTGGCCGGCAGCGGCGCTTCGTCGCAGGGCAGCGCCCAGGAAGCCTGGGTCGCCGCCTTCCAGACGTCCAACCCGGACGTCACCATCAACTACTCCCCCGACGGCTCCGGCGCCGGCCGCAAGGCGTTCATCGCCGGTGGCGTGCAGTTCGCCGGTTCGGACTCGGCCCTCTCCGACGAGGAGCTCTCGAGCACCTTCGCCGCATGTGCAGCCGACAGCAAGGCGATCGACCTCCCGGTCTACATCTCCCCGATCGCGGTCATCTTCAACGTCGAGGGCGTCGACGAGCTGAACCTCGACGCGGCGACCATCGCGAAGATCTTCGCCGGTCAGATCACCAGCTGGGACGACCCGGCGATCGTCGCCCTGAACCCTGAGGCGAAGCTGCCGGCGACGGCCATCACCGCCGTCCACCGTTCGGACGACTCGGGTACGACGAAGAACTTCGCCGACTACCTGAACAAGAACGCACCGGACGTCTGGACCGCAGAGCCGGCCGACACCTTCCCGTTCCAGTCGGGTGAGGGCGCCAAGGGCACCTCGGGTGTCGTCGACACCGTCAAGGGCGGCACCGGCACCATCGGCTACGCCGACGCCTCGAAGGCCGGCGACCTCGGTGTCGCGAAGATCAAGGTCGGCGAGGAGTTCGTCGAGTACAGCGCCGAGGGTGCTGCCGCCGTCGTCGAGGGCTCGCCGCTCGTCGAGGGCCGTGAGGCGAACGACATCGCGATCAAGCTGGACCGCCAGACCACGGACGCGACCCACTACCCGATCGTGCTCGTGAGCTACCTCATCACCTGCCAGGAGTACGCGGACCCGAAGGCCGCCGACCTCGTCAAGGCGTACGCCGGCTACATCGCCAGCGACGCCGGCCAGGAAGAGGCAGCGAAGTCGGCCGGTGCTGCGCCGCTCTCCGCCGACCTCGCCAAGAAGGTCCAGGACGCGATCGCGTCCATCAAGTAGTCCGACGGTCGAGCGTGCCGGGTCCTGCCCGGCACGCTCGACCTGCGTCACCAGCACCCGCAGTACCCGCTCCCCGAGGTTGTCGAGGGGCACCACCATCGCATCGAGAGAACGGGAACCCATGGCTGTCGAGGCCCTAGCTGCGAGACCCAAAGCCAAGCAACGAGTCGGCGACCGCGTCTTCTCCGCGCTCTCCGTCGTCTCCGGATCACTCATCCTCGTCATCCTGGCGGCGGTCGCGATCTTCCTCATCGTCCAGGCGTTCCCGGCCCTCACGGCCGACTCCTCGTCGTTCACCGGCGCACCGACGAGCTTCTGGGCCTACGTCGGCCCGTTCGTCTTCGGCACCATCTGGGCCGCGGTCCTGGCGCTGGCCATCGCCGTGCCGCTCTCCCTCGGGATCGCGCTCTTCATCACCCACTACGCGCCGCGCCGCCTCGCGGTCGCCCTCGGCTACGTGATCGACCTCCTGGCCGCCGTGCCGTCGGTCGTGTACGGCCTCTGGGGCGCGCTCGTCCTCGCCCCGTTCGTCCAGCCCTTCTTCGCCTGGCTGTCCGAGAACCTCGGATGGATCCCGCTCTTCGGCGGCACCGTCTCCGGCACCGGGCGGACGATCCTGACGGTCGCCCTCGTCCTCGCCGTCATGATCATCCCGATCATCACGGCCATCTCCCGCGAGATCTTCCTCCAGACCCCGAAGCTCCACGAGGAAGCCGCCCTGGCCCTCGGCGCCACGCGCTGGGAGATGATCCAGATGGCCGTCCTGCCCTTCGGTCGCCCTGGCATCGTGTCCGCATCCATGCTCGGCCTCGGCCGCGCACTCGGCGAGACCATGGCCGTCGCCCTGGTGCTCTCGCCGGCGGCCGTCTACTCGTTCTTCCTGCTCACCTCGAGCAACCCGAACACCATCGCGGCGAACATCGCCCTCAACTTCCCCGAGTCCTTCGGCATCGACGTGAACAAGCTCATCGCCACCGGCCTGATCCTGTTCATCATCACCTTCGTGGTGAACTTCATCGCCAGACTCATCGTCAACCGTCGTAAAGAATTCTCGGGAGCGAACTGATGACCGCCACGACCGACCGCCGTCAGGCGACCATCGCCACACCGTTCTCCAACTCACTCACCGCGGGCAAGCTGCCGAAGTTCGCGCCGCTCACGATCCTCGGCGGCAGCCTGATCGTCGGCGGACTCATCTTCCTGCTGGTCCAGCAGTCCAGCTCCGACAAGAGCTACAACGTGCCCGGAGCCGTCGTGCTCGGTGCCGCGCTCTACGCGGTGACCGTGTACGTCGCCTCGCTCCTCGTCGAAGGCCGCCGCAAGGCGAAGGACCGCCTGCTCACCACGCTCGTCACGGCGGCGTTCGTGATCGCGCTCCTCCCGCTCATCTCCGTGGCCATCACGGTCATCTCCGCCGGTGCCGCCCGCTTCGACATCAACTACTTCAGCCTGTCGATGCGGAACGTGGTCGGCGAAGGCGGCGGAGCGCTGCACGCCATCACCGGCACGCTGCTCATCACCCTGGCGACGTCGGTCATCTCCATCCCGATCGGCATCCTGACCGCCATCTACCTCGTCGAGTACGGCCGCGGCCGACTGGCCCAGGGCATCACCTTCCTCGTGGACGTGATGACCGGCATCCCCTCGATCGTCGCGGGTCTGTTCGCCTTCGCGCTCCTCGCGATCTTCTTCGGTCCCGGCGTCCGACTCGGCATCGGCGGCGCGATCGCCCTGTCGCTGCTCATGATCCCCGTCGTCGTGCGATCGAGCGAGGAGATGCTGAAGCTCGTCCCCAACGAACTCCGTGAGGCTGCCTACGCCCTCGGTGTGCCGAAGTGGCTGACCATCCTGAAGATCGTGCTCCCCACCTCGATCGCCGGCATCATCACCGGTGTGACGCTCGCCGTCGCCCGCGTGATCGGCGAGACCGCCCCGCTCCTCATCATCGCCGGGTTCACGCAGAGCATGAACTACAACCTCTTCGACGGTCCGATGATGACTCTCCCGGTCTTCGTGTACACCCAGTACGCGAACCAGGGCACCGACGGAGCCTCCTACGTGGACCGCGCCTGGACCGGTGCGCTCGTCCTCATCCTCATCGTCATGGCGCTGAACCTCATCGCCCGCCTCATCGCCAAGATCTTCGCCCCCAAGTTCGGCCGCTAGGCCGCGAGCAAAGGAACCCCGTGTCCAAGAGCATCGAAGTCAACGACCTCAACGTCTTCTACGGCAGCTTCATGGCCGTCGAGGGTGTCTCCCTCCAGATCCAGCCCCGCACGGTCACCGCGTTCATCGGCCCCTCCGGCTGCGGCAAGTCCACGTTCCTCCGGACGCTCAACCGCATGCACGAGGTCATCCCCGGCGCACGCGTCGAGGGCGAGGTCCTGATCGACGGCAACAACCTGTACGGACCGGGCGTCGACCCCGTGCTCGTGCGTCGCCAGGTGGGCATGGTCTTCCAGCGCCCGAACCCGTTCCCGACGATGAGCATCAAGGAGAACGTCCTCGCCGGTGTGAAGCTCAACAACCGGAAGATGTCGAAGTCGGACCAGGATGCGCTCGTCGAGCGCTCCCTGCAGGGCGCCAACCTGTGGAACGAGGTGAAGGACCGCCTCGACAAGCCCGGCTCCGGACTCTCCGGTGGTCAGCAGCAGCGTCTCTGCATCGCTCGCGCCATCGCGGTGTCCCCCGACGTGGTGCTGATGGACGAGCCGTGTTCGGCGCTCGACCCGATCTCCACCCTCGCCATCGAGGACCTCATCGAGGAACTCAAGCAGGAGTACACGATCGTCATCGTCACGCACAACATGCAGCAGGCGAGCCGCGTGAGCGACAAGACGGCGTTCTTCAACATCGCCGGCACCGGCAAGCCGGGCAAGCTCATCGAGTACGACGACACCACCACGATGTTCTCGAAGCCGTCGGTCCAGGCGACCGAGGACTACGTCTCGGGTCGCTTCGGTTGATCCGACGCTGACATGACGAAGGCCCCGCCCCGGGATTCCCGGGCGGGGCCTTCGTCGTCGGCACGGTCGGCGAGCGGTTCCGCGACCTGCCTGGACAGTACAACTAGGCCGTGTCGATGACCATGATCGGGTCGGTGGTCGGCTGCTCGGAGCCACCCTGCGGTTCCACGGTCACGCCGACCTTGTCCCCCGCGCTCATCGCGCCGTCGAGGACCCGCCAGGTGGTGCCGTTCGCTGCCGAGAACGTTCCGGCGGACACCGGCCCCTCTTCACCGATGTACCAGAGTTCGTAGACCTTGTCGGCCGGCAGCGAACCGAGCCCGTCGACGAGGAGGGCGGACTTGCCGAGCTCGCCGGACCACACGAGGGTCGCGGTCGCGTCGTCCATGGACACCTTGGCGCGCTGGACGTCGGAGGCCGCGTTGATCTCCGCGAGGGCGACGGTCTGCGTGAGGGATCCGCCGCCGAAGGTGTTCGCCAGTCCGACGCCACCGAAGATGAGACCGACAGCCGCTGCAGCACCGACGACCATGCCGACGGCACCCCGCCGCCACCGTGAGGCGGCCTTGCGCTCCGCGGCTCCCACGATCGGAGCCGGGGTGGTCGAAGACGAAGTGGTCTCCGGTTCGACGGCGGCCTCCGGGGTCGTCGTCTCCTCGGCCCGCGGGATGGTCGGGATCGCCTCGTCCTGCACGACCGGGGTCGCGACAGGGGCGTCGACGGGCAGCTGCGGCAGGTTCTGGATCGCCGCCATCAGGGAGTTCTTGAGCGCGGCCGACGGCTGCACCGGTGGTGCTGCGAGGTCGAGCATGGCTACGGTCTCCTCGAATTCCGCCGCTTCCTCGCGGACGGACTCGTGTTCGGCGCGCAGGCGGTCGAACCGCTCCTGCTCACGCGGGGTCAGGGTGTGCAGCGCGTTACCGGCTGCCAGGTCTGCTGCATCGTCTCGCTCGGTCATGTACGCACCCCCAACTCGTCTCGAAGTCTGATCATTCCGTCCCGCAACCTGGTCTTGACCGTACCGATCGGTACGCCGAGCAGGTTCGAGATCTCGCTGTGACTGTAACCGCCGTAGTACGCGAGCGTCACCGCTTCGCGCTGCAGCTCGCTCAACCGCACGAACGCGCGCTTGACCCGCTCATGTTCGATGCGGATCTCGACCGTCTCCTGGACGTCGTCGACACGCTCGTCGAAGTCGCGGATACCGATCTTGAGGTCGCGGTCGCGGCCAGCCTGTGAGGCCCGCACACGATCGATCGCACGACGGTGGGCCATGGTGAGCACCCACGTCGTCGCGGTGCCCTTGCCCGCCTCGAACTTGGTGGCGTTCTGCCAGACCTCGAGGAACACCTCCTGGGTGACCTCCTCGGACTGGGCGTGGTCGACGAGCACCCGTTTCACGAGCCCGAGGACCCGCGGAGCGATGTGGTCGTACAGCTCACTGAAGGCGACCTGGTCGCCACCGGCGACGCGGATGAGTAGGGCGTCGAGGACGTTCGCCAAGGACGGCTGCGGCGCAGCGTCGGCTTCCGGTCCCGTGGTCACAAGTCTTAGCTTCTCACGGACACCGACGGTTTGCGCGACGCCCGCCCGAGGACGGGTCTGCGTGTACAGTGCGGTGGTCATGCACGTAGTTCGACGCGGAGCCGGGATCCGATTGGAGCAATCGGCAGGATGGGCCACCCCAGTTCCGGTGTCATCACGGAGCGTTGGGTGTCGGGGACGAGCCCGAGGGAAGAAGCGCCAGGCCGCAGAAACGCCTCTCGGCGCAAGGCCGCTCGGAGCGGCGATTTTTGGAGCCCGGGGTTACTGCGGCCCGGCTCAATCAGTGTAGCAAGCGATCGCCTGTGTGTATTCCCAGGTGCAGGAGCTTGACCCGACGGTGAGGTTCAGTCAAGTGAATCGGTGCGCCAGAGGCGGGCGCAGCCGGCGAGTTCCTCGGCGATGGTGCCGAACCGGGCGGCCTTCGTCGTGAGCCGCGCGGCGTCGGCCGGGTCGACCGCGTCGCGGTCGTCCGCCAGCGAGGAGCATCCGACGGCGTTGATGCGGCAGAAGGACGCCGCCCGCTCGAGCGCGATCGCGAAGTCGCCGGTGTAGAGGCCACGGAGGATCTGGTCGGCGAGGACGATGATCTCCTCCGGACCGGTGGGCTCGGCGGCACCGGCGATGACCGGGTCCACCGTCGTGATGAGTTCGGTCCCCCGCTGGAAGCTGAAGCTCGTGCCGACGGGGTCCTGGCGGATGAGGAGGCGCAACAGGTAGATCCGCCAGAGCGCTCCGGGGAGGCTCCGCGGACTCGCGTGGGACCAGAGTTCGGCGATGGCGTCGATGCCGTGCTCGTCCGTGTAGGTGACGAGGCGGTCGACCACGGCGGGGTCGGGGTCCGCCCGCACCCGGGTGAGCAGCGCGACCGCGGTCTCGTGGGTGATCCTCGACACGGCCTCGGGGTCGAGGCCGCCCTGGATGGCCTCGAGCATCGACGGCGGTAGCTTCGTCGGACGGTGGAATCCCTCGGTCATGCGTCCTCCTCCTGTGCGCCACGCTCCGCGCACCCGACCACGGTACCCGCCTCGAGCGGGCGCAGCTCCCCGAGACGATCACGCGACGCGTCAACGTCGCGCGCCCGGATCTCGTAGAGTAGAACCCGTATGGGCCTGTAGCTCAGTTGGCAGAGCATCGGACTTTTAATCCGCGGGTCGTGGGTTCGAGCCCCACCGGGCCCACCAGTGCACCACCACTCGCATCCGCTCGCGCGCGAGCGAGCGGCCGGAGAGACGGAGACCCCGTGGACGGCGACCGACGGCACACCCCGGATCCGACGTTCGTCGCCGGTCCGACGCAGGTCGACCGGGCCGACCGGCTCGCCGCGGCGATCGGCCTCGACGCGGGCGACCTGCTCATCAAACGAGACGACCTCATCGGGCTCGGTGGCGGCGGGAACAAGGCCAGGAAGCTCCAGATCACCATGGGCGAGGCGCTACGGTCCGGCGCCGAGTGGGTCCTCACGACCGGCGCTCCGCAGAGCAATCATGCGAGGTTGACGGCGGCCGCGGCCGCACGTGTCGGTCTGCGCTGCGCGCTCGTCCTGCAGGGCGACGAACCCGACACCCGGCGCGGCAACGTCCTGTTGGACCGGTTGTTCGGCGCACACCTCGTCTGGTCGGGCGACGCCACCGCGGAATCCGTCGCCGATGCGCTCGAAGCCGAGGGCCGCTTCGGATCCGTCTCCCGGATCCCGTTCGGCGGATCGAACGCCGCCAGTGCGACGGCCTACGTCGACGCCGCCCGAGAACTCCGGGAACAGGTGCCCGACGTCCGCCACGTCGTCGTCGCCATCGGTTCCGGAGGCACGATGGCGGGGCTCGTCGCCGGGCTCGGGGCCGAGGTGGTGCTCGGAGTCGACTGCGGCGCCGTTCCGGACGGCCGGGCGACGGTGGCGGCTCTGCTCGCCGACATGGGATACGGCGAACGGTCTCCTGCCGAGGCGCTGCGGGTCGACCGTACCCAGATCGGCGCGGGGTACGAGCACCTGACCGACGGCACCCGCGCGGCGATGTCGCTCGCCGCGGAACAGGAGGGCCTCCTCCTCGACCCGACCTACACCGGCCGCGCGTTCAGCGGCCTCGTCGACGCCGTGGCGCGCGGTGGCATCCGGCCAGGGGACCGCACGGTCTTCCTGCACACCGGTGGGCTGCCGGGACTCTTCGGTCATCCGGCGTTTTCCGGCACCGACGCATCGCCGTCGGTCTGAGGACCACCGCCCCTCAGCGGGCGAGGAGCTCAGGAAGGCCGATCACCGTCGCCGTGTCGGCGAGGCTCGCCTCGACCGAGACGAAGGCGAGGAGCGTCACCGCGACGCCGAGCCTCGCCGCAGCCTCCAGCTTGTGGTGACCGTCGAGCACGAAATGCACGAGACCCGAGTGCGCCTCGACGCTGTCGGACGGCTGCGTCCGATCGAGGACGGAGACGGCGAGCACGGTCGCCGCTCCCCCGGCGCGGAACGCGGCCTCGTAGACGTCCACGCGGGCACGATCGTTCCGGCTCGGCGGCAGCATCGGCACCAGGAACTCGAACAGGGTCTCGTGATCGCCGATCGTCCGGGTCGAGCCGCGGTAGTACTCGGTCGCCGGGTCCTCCGGCGCACCCAGGTTCGCATCGATCCCGCGGTGCACCACCTGTTCGTGCGAGAAGTAGTCGCGGTCGCCACCCGGAGCGACGAGGACCGGTTCGACGGACAGCAGGAGCGGGAGGTAGCTCCCCTCGGGGAGGAACGTGGACACGAGCTCGCGCAGCGAGGGATTGTCGATCGTGGGCACGTGCGCGTCGAGGTGGTCGTGCAGCGCTGCCTCGGCGAGCACGCGGGCCTCCGCGTCCAGACGACGGAAGAGCAGCGCGCACGTGCCGCACGGGAAGCTCAGCTCGAACGCCGGCACGCCGTCGACGATGAGGTGCCGTCCGTCCGCCTCACGGGGGCCCGAGAACCGCAGTAGGGCGTCCGCCGTCCCGAGCCGGACCGGTGCAGCGTGATCGACCAGCCCGGTACGAGGTCTGATCGGCCCTTCGGTCATCGGGCTACTTCCGGACGGCCGGCATGATGACGCCGTCGATCACCGACACGAGGAAGTCCCGCGTGACCGGTTCGCGCAGCATCAGCACCCGGTAGCTGACCATCGCCTGACTGATGAGCGACAGCGTCTCGACGTCCGCGTCTTCGCGGATCTCGCCGCGGTCGATCGCGCGCCGCAACAGGAACCGGTTGACGGCCATGCGCGGCTCCACGATGGCGGAGTGCACGGAATCGGTGAGCTCGGGGGCGTCGGAGATCATCGACATGACCCCGGCGAAGACCCGCATCTTCCGTTCACCGTCGGCGATGGACGGTGCCTTGATCAGCGCGACGAGGTCGCCGCGGAGCGAGCCGGTGTCGGGCAGCTTCGAGAAGTCCGGGTCGATCTGCTTCATGCAGGCGACGGCGTCGATCACGAGTTCCGACTTGGACGCCCACCGCCGATACAGGGTCGCCTTGCCCGCTTTGGCGCGGGACGCGACCATGTCGACCGTCATGCCGGCGTAGCCCGTCTCGGCCAGGACGTCGAGTGCCGCCTCGAGGATCTCGGCGTCGCGGGAGTGGTCACGCTTGCGTCCGAGCTTCGGGGCGTCGGGCGGAGTCTCGAGCTGCGTCATCGCGGCTCACCTCCCTTTCGTCTCGAGGAACAGCATAGTTCAGGAACTGGAACGTTCTGGAACTTGCCGGTTCCGAAACTGCCCGGTTCCGTATATGCTCCTCAGCATGACCTCGACTCTCACCGCCGGGACCCCGGCCGTCTCCTCACGTCGCTGGTGGACGCTCGTCACCGTCGGCCTCGCCCAACTCATGGTCGTGCTCGACGCCACGGTCGTGAACATCGCGATGCCAGCAGCCCAAGCCGACCTCGGCTTCTCGGACGGCGACCGCCAGTGGATCGTCACCGCCTACTCACTCGCCTTCGGCAGCCTCCTGCTGCTCGGCGGACGCCTCTCCGACCTCATCGGCCGCAAACGGGCGTTCATCATCGGACTCATCGGCTTCGCGGTCGCCTCGGCGCTCGGCGGCGCCGCCGACTCCTTCGGGATGCTCGTCGCCGCGCGGGCACTCCAGGGTGTCTTCGCAGCGCTCCTCGCACCGACCGCACTCGCCATGCTCACCACCACCTTCACAATCCCGAAGGAACGCGCCAGGGCGTTCGGCGTCTTCGGCGCGATCGCGGGTGCGGGCGGCGCGGTCGGACTCCTCCTCGGCGGCTTCCTGACCGAACAGTTCGACTGGCGCTGGAACCTCTCCATCAACGTGTTCATCGCCGTGATCGCGATCGTCGGCGCCGTCGTCTTCATCACTACACCGAAGGCGACCGGTCCGCGTCCGAAGCTCGACGTCCCCGGCACCGTGCTCGTCTCAGGTGCGCTGTTCAGCCTGGTGTACGGCTTCGCGAACGCGGAGACCGACGGCTGGGACTCGCCGCTCAGCTGGGGGTTCCTCACGGCTGCCGGCGTGCTGCTCATCGCCTTCGTCCTCTGGCAGCGACGAGCCGCGCATCCGCTCCTCCCGTTGTCGATCATCCTCGACCGCAACCGCGGTGCCGCGTTCATCTCGGTCATGATCGCCGGAGCCGGGATGTTCGGCATCTTCCTGTTCGTCACGTACTACCTGCAGGCCTCACTCGGCTACTCGCCGCAGCAGACGGGCTTCGCCTTCCTGCCGATGATCGCGATGCTCGTGCTCGCAGCACAGCTCGGGACGAACCTCCTCGTCCCCCGCTTCGGACCGAAGGTGATGGTGCCGTTCGGCATGACCCTCGGCGCGGTCGGGATGCTCCTGCTCACCCGACTCGACCTCGACAGCTCCTACCTGGCCGACGTCATGCCGGCGCTCATGGTGCTCGGCTTCGCGATGGGATCGATCATGCCCGCCTCGATGCAGACGGCGACCCTCGGCGTGGATCGCGCATTCGCCGGTGTCGCCTCGGCGACGGTCAACACGAGCCAGCAGGTGGGTGGCTCGATCGGTGTCGCCCTGCTCAACACCCTTGCGGCGAGCGCCGCGACGGCCTACGTCACGGACAACGCTCCGCCGACCGCCGAGGTGCTCGCCCAGGCGGCGATCCACAGCTACCAAACGACGTACTTCTGGGGTGCCGGCTTCTTCGCGGTCGGTGCGGTGACCGCGGCGCTGCTGTTCCGCCGGCGCAACCAGGGACTCGCCCTGCACCACGCCCCGGAGGCATCGACGGAGCCGGTGCTCGCGCACTGAGCCATCGACGCGACACCACCGGCCGTCGCGCGAACGCGCGGCGGCCGGTGATGCTGCGGCGGGCGAGTGTGTGCCGGCCGGTCAGGCGGGTTCGCGGAGGATCGAGGTCATCTTCTTACCCTTCGCGACCTCGTCCACCAACTTGTCGAGCTGACGGATCCGCTGCATGAGCGGATCCTCGATCTCCTCGACGCGGATGCCGCAGATCACCCCCGTGATGAGCGAGGCGTTGGGGTGCATCGCCGGGGCTTCGGCGAAGAAGGTCTCCATGTCGGTTCCGTCGGCGACCACCCGCTCGATCCCGGCCGCGTCGTAGCCGGTGAGCCACGTGATGACCTGATCGACCTCGGCCTTCGTGTACCCCTTCCGCTCCGCCTTCGCCACGTAGTGCGGGTAGATGCTGCCGAAGCTCGTCGTGAAGACGCGGTGTCCTGCCATAGCGGCCAGTCTCCCACCGGCGGTCGCCTGAGGCCAGACCGCCCGCCCGATCCGTCGCCGGTCGTCCGCCGTCCGTCGCTGGTCGTCCGCCGCTCGGGGGACGCGTCGGGCCGGAGGGCCTGCCTACGCTGGCTGCATGACGGATCCCGGACAGCTCCCGCAGACGCCTTCGCCATCCTTCTCGACGGCACCTCCCGCACAGGCCGACATGGTCGAGCCTCCGCGGCGGACGGCGACATACGACCACGCCCTCCGAGCCGCGCCCGCCTGGTGGCGAGGTGCGCTCGCCCTCCTCCTGCTCGTGGTGGGCTTCCTCATCCTCTCCATCGCGTTCGGGAGCGTCGCCCTGATCATCGACGTCGCCACGGGGGCGTACACGCTCGACGACGTCGCGAAGGGCCTGATGACCTTGACGCCGGTCACGATGCTCGCGAACAACCTGTCGCTCGCAGCGCTCATCCCCGCGTCCATGCTCATCCAGTGGGCGCTCTTCGGCGTCCGACCTCGGTGGCTGTCCTCCGTCGAGGGGCGGTTCCGTTGGCGCTGGTTCGGGCGTCTCGCCCTCATCATCATCCCGGTCTGGGTGGTGTACGTCGGAGGTTCGTTCCTCCTGTCACCATTGGAACCGGTCGTGGTCGACGGCACCATGATCGCCATGCTCGCCGTCGTCGTCCTCACGACACCGCTGCAGTCGGCCGGTGAGGAGTACGGTGCGCGCGGCCTCATCCAGCGCTCCGTGGGTTCCTGGTTCAGTCGCCCGATGGTCGCCTTCGTCGTCGGCACGATCGTCTCCGGCGCGGTCTTCGCCTCGGTGCACTTCGCGGGCGACCCGTGGCTCATCGCCTACTACTTCGTGTTCGGCGCCTCGATGTCCCTCGCGGCCCGGGGCACGGGCGGCCTCGAGGCCCCGGTGCTGATCCACGCGACGAACAACCTCCTCCTACTCGTCCCCACGGCGCTGATGTCGCAGACGGACCAGGTCTTCGAGCGAGGCGACGGGGCCGGCGGACCGTTCATGCTCATCCCGATGGCGTTGTGCGTCGCCGCAGCCGTGGTGAGCACCTGGTGGGGCCGCAGGAACGGCGTCGCCGCGAGCGCCCCGCTGCCACCGACCCGCGTGACGAAGCGGCACGGCACGCCGCCCGCCGCCACGGCGACTCCGGTGACTACGCCGACAGGCCTCCCGACGACGCCGCAGGGTCCGTCGGCGGCTCCACCGCGATGACCTGCCCGCCGGTCACGCGCACGAGCTCCTCGAACGTCGTGGGGAAGACCGTGTGCGCGTGGCCGGCCGCGGCCCAGACCTCCGGATACGCGGCGAGCGCCTCGTCGACGTAGGTGCGGATCGGCTCGGGGTGACCGACCGGCGCCACACCACCGATGACCTGGCCCGTCGCCGCCCTGACGACCTCGGCGTCGGCGCGCTTGAGCCGTCCGCCCAGGCGCTCACCGAGCCAGGCCGTGTCAACCCGGTGCGCGCCGCTCGTCAGGATCAAGGTCGGTTCACCGTCGAGGGTGAACACGAGGGAGTTCGCGATGGCGCCGACCGCGACCCCGAGGGCCTCCGCTGCGAGGGTCGCCGTCCGGGCGGCGTCGTCGAGCCAGGTGACCTCCCCCTGAGCGCCTCGATCCCGGAGCGTGCGCTCGACGATGGACACGGCCGGGTGCGTTCGATCACTCATGCGACCATGGTGCCGCATCGGGTCGTCCATGCGCGAGGGCTCACGACCCCGGAGCCGGAGCCGCTCGGCGCGTCAGTCCCCGAGTGGCACCAGGGTCACCGGCAGCCCGGCCTCCCTGAGGCCCGCCACGGTCTCGGGCGAGGCTCCGTCGTCGGTCAACAGGGCGTCGAAGGCGTCGAGTCCGGCGATCCGGCCGAGCTGTCGCACCCCGAGCTTCGAGGCGTCGGCGACCACGACGACGCGTTCGGCAGCGCGGACCATCCTGGCCTTCACCTCGGCTTCGGGCAGGTTGACGTTGGTGACACCGTGCTCGGCGTCGACCCCGTTGCACCCGATGAAGGCGAAGTCGGCGTGGACCTGACCGAGCACCGACCCGGCGAGGGGATCGACGAGCGAATGCTGGAGTGGCCGCAGTGATCCGCCGGTCACGATCACCGAGAACCTCGGTATCTCCGACTCGAGCTCGAGGGCGATGGTCAGGCCGTTGGTGATCACGACGAGGTCGGAGAGGTCCCGTCGGGCCTTGAGGGCTCGGGCGAGCGCGAGACCGGTGCTGCCGACATCGACGATCACGCTCTGTCCGGAGCGCACCATCGCCGCAGCGGCCTCACCGATGCGCTGCTTCGCGTGGGCCGAGGTGGCGGTCGCGAGCTCGATGGGCGACTCGACGGCTCCACGACCCAGCACCGGCATCGCGCCGCCGTGCACGCGGACGGCGTCGCCCTGATCGACGAGGGTGTCGAGGTCGGTCCGTGCGGTCACCCGGGAGACACCGAAGTCCTCGGAGATGTCGGCCACGCGGACAAACCCGCGCTCGTCGAGCAGCTCGCGGATGCGGTCGCGGCGCAGCGGCGCAGGCAGCTGGATCGGCTCGTCGACGGACATGCTTGAATCTTCGCCGACTTGCCTATACTTTTCAAGACGAAACATTGCATGTTTCCGTTCGACAACCCGTTCAGAGGATCCCCATGCCCCAACTCGACGACAGCTTCGTCATCGACCCGGCGATCGCGAGCAGCACCCAGCGCCTCGCCGACGGCCGCGAACTCATCTACTTCGACGATGTCGACACGACGCTGCCCGCGGAACGGTTGCCGGACACCCGCGACCTCGCGGCACGCCCCCCGACCGCGTCCATGCGCCAGGATCCACTGACCGGCGAATGGATCTCGATCGCCGCGGCACGCCAGAACCGCGTGATGCTGCCGCCCGCCAACCTCGACCCGCTCGCCCCCGCGAGCCCCTCGAACCCCTCCGAGATCCCCGATCAGTACGACGTCGCGGTCTTCGAGAACAAGTCGCCGTCCTTCGGCCCGCTCCTCGAGGACGAGAACGCCCCCGTCGACCTCGCCGACCTCGCGACCATCGGCATCGGGCGGACCCGCACCTCGGTCGGCCGCTGCGAGGTCGTGAGCTTCAGCCCGTCGAGCACCGGCTCCTTCGGCTCCCTCTCCCGCACCCGTGCACGTACGGTGATCGAGGCCTGGGCGCGCCGCACGCACGCGCTGTCACAGATCGACTCGATCCAGCAGGTGTTCCCGTTCGAGAACCGCGGTGAGCAGATCGGCGTCACCCTCCTCCACCCACACGGCCAGATCTACTCCTACCCGTACGTGACGCCGCGCACCCAGCGGCTCATCGCGGCGAGCGAGGCGTACGGCCCCGGCCTCTTCGCCGACATCCTCGCGTCCGAGCAGGCCGACGAGCGCGTCGTCCTGACGGGCGAGCACTGGACGGCCTTCGTCCCCTTCGCCGCCCGCTGGCCCGTCGAGGTGCACCTCATGCCGCACCGGCACGTCCCCGACTTCGCCGCCACCTCCCTCGCGGAGCGCGACGAGCTCGCCGTCCTCTACCTGCGGCTGCTCCGCGGCGTCGACGCCCTCTACGACACCCCGACCCCGTACATCGCCGCCTGGCACCAGGCACCCACGCGCGTCCACCGCGGCGAGCTCCGACTCCACCTGCAGCTCACCTCGCCGCGCCGTGGCGCCGACCGCCTGAAGTACCTGGCCGGCTCCGAAGCCGCCATGGGTGCGTGGATCGGCGACGTGCCTCCCGAGTCCACCGCCACCGCCCTGCGCGCCGCGATCGCCGCCGCCGACGAGGAGAACCCCGTATGACCGACCTCCAGCAGACCGCCACGAGCGGATTCGAGCGCACCTTCGGCCGCGAACCGAACGGCCTCTGGTCGGCGCCCGGCCGAGTGAACATCATCGGCGAGCACACCGACTACAACGACGGCTTCGTGTTCCCGATGGCGATCGACCGCCGCACGGTCGCGGCCGTCCGCCGACGCGACGACGACCGCATCCGGGTGTCCAGCAGCTTCTCGCCCGAGGTCGTCGAGGGCTCCCTGCGCACGCTCGACCCCGACGCGCTGCAGGGCTGGTCGGCCTACCCGCTCGGCGTGGTGTGGGCCCTCGGGCAGTTCGGCGCGCCGCTTGCGGACCTGTCCGGCGTCGACATCTACCTCGACTCCGACGTCCCGGTCGGCGCGGGCCTCTCCTCCTCCGCGGCGATCGAGGCCTCGGTCGCGGTCGCCCTCGACGAGATCTGGCACCTGGACCACGACCGCAAGACGCTCGCGAAGATCTGTCAGCTCGCGGAGAACCGCGCCGTCGGAGCACCGACGGGCATCATGGACCAGTCGGCGTCCCTGCTCGGTCGTCCGGACTGCGGGGTCTTCCTCGACTGCCGCTCGCTCGAGACCGACGTCATCCCCCTCGGCTTCGACGAACACGACCTCGAACTGCTGGTCATCGACACGCGGGTGGAGCACGCCCACGTCTCCGGCGGCTACGCGGCGCGACGGGCGTCCTGCGAGGCCGGAGCGGCGGCCCTCGGCGCCGACTCGCTCCGTGACGTCACGGTCGGCGACCTCGATCGCGCTCGCGAGCTCCTCGACGACGAGACGTTCCGCCGCGTCCGCCACGTCGTCACCGAGAACCAGCGCGTCCTCGACACCGTCCGGACCCTGCGCGAGCACGGTCCGACCGCGATCGGCGAGCTGCTCGTCGCCTCGCACGCCTCCATGCGCGACGACTTCGAGATCTCGGTCCCCGAGCTCGACCTCGCCGTCGAGACGGCCATGGCGGCCGGCGCGATCGGTTCGCGGATGACGGGTGGCGGCTTCGGCGGCGCGGCGATCGCGCTCGTCCCGGTGGCGCTCGCAGCGACCGTGTCCGAGGCGGTATCAGCCGCGTTCGCCGAGGCATCGTTCACGGCCCCGACGATCTTCGCCGTGCGACCCGCGGCCGGCGCGACCCGCGAGGTCTGAGGCCCGACGACAACGGCCCGGTCCCATCAGCGCGAGCTGACGGGACCGGGCCGTTCCGATGCGGAGCGCTACTCGGCGGGCGTCGCCATGCGGACCACGTTCGCGAGCAGACCCACGCGCGTCATCGGTCCGACACCGCCGGGGTTCGGACTCATCCACGAAGCGACCTCCGCGACATCCGGTGCGACGTCGCCGACGACGCGGGACTTGCCCGTCTCCGGGTCGGTCTCGCGGCTCACGCCGACGTCGAGGACGATGACGCCCGGTTTGACGGCGTCGCGCGTGACGATGCCGGGGACACCGGCCGCGGCGACGATGACGTCGGCCGTGCGCAGGATGTCGTCGAGGCCGACCGTGCCGGTGTGGGTCAGCGTCACGGTGGCGTTGACGTCACGGCGCGTCAGCAGCGGGCCGATGGCCCGACCGACGGTGACCCCGCGGCCCACGACGACGACGTGCTTCCCGGCCCAACTGATGCCGTGGCGCTCGACCAGCTCGACGACGCCCTTCGGCGTGCACGGCAGCGGGGTGTGGATCGGCCGGTTGACGTTGAGGACGAGCCGCCCGAGGTTGGTCGGGTGGAGCCCGTCGGCGTCCTTCTCCGGATCGATGCGCTCGAGGATCGCATCGGTGTCGATGTGCTTCGGCAACGGCAGCTGCACGATGTAGCCCGTGCAGCTCTCGTCGGCGTTGAGCTCGTCGATGACGGCCTCGAGCTCCTCCTGCGACACCGTCTCCGGCAGGTCGCGTCGGATGGACTCCATGCCCACCTCGGCGCAGTCGCGGTGCTTCCCGGCGACGTACCACTGCGAACCCGGGTCGGAACCGACGAGGACGGTTCCGAGACCCACCGAGATGCCGCGCTCCTTGAGCGCAGCCACCTCGATCGCGATCTCGGACTTGATGACGGAGGCCGTGGCCTTGCCGTCGAGGATCTGTGCGGTCATGCTCCCGTGCCCTACTGCTGCAGGCCGGCGTAGAGCGGGAAGCGCTCGGCGAGTGCCGTGACGCGCTTGCGGAGCGCACCGGACTCGGCACCGTTGCGGAGCGCGAGCGCGATGATGTCGGCGACCTCGGCGAACTCGGCGTCGCCGAAGCCACGCGTCGCGAGCGCCGGCGTACCGATCCGGAGCCCCGAGGTGACCATCGGCGGACGCGGGTCGAACGGCACCGAGTTGCGGTTGACCGTGATGCCGACCTCGTGGAGGAGGTCCTCCGCCTGCTGCCCGTCGAGCTCCGAGGTCCGGAGGTCGGCGAGCACCATGTGCACGTCGGTGCCGCCGGTGAGGACGTCGATGCCGGCGGCCTTCGACGCGTCGGTGGTGAGTGCCTCGGCGAGGAGCTTGGCACCACGGAGCGTCCGCTCCTGACGGTCCTTGAACTCGGCCGTCGCGGCGAGCTTGAACGCCGTCGCCTTCGCGGCGATGACGTGCATGAGCGGCCCACCCTGCTGGCCGGGGAACACGTTCGAGTTGAGCTTTTTGGCGAGTTCCATGTCGCGGCTGACGATGAAGCCGGAGCGCGGTCCGCCGATCGTCTTGTGCACGGTCGAGGAGACGACGTCGGCGAACGGCACGGGCGAGGGGTGTACGCCTGCGGCGACGAGTCCGGCGAAGTGCGCCATGTCCACCCAGAGCTTCGCGCCGACCTCGTCAGCGATCGCACGGAAGGCGGCGAAGTCGAGCTGACGCGGGTAGGCGGACCACCCGGCGATGATGACCTGCGGCTTGTGCTCGAGCGCCTTGTCGCGCACGACGTCCATGTCGACAAGGAAGGTCTCGGGGTCGACGCCGTACGAGACGGCGTTGTAGAGCTTGCCCGAGAAGTTGAGCTTCATGCCGTGGGTGAGGTGGCCGCCGTGGGCCAGCTCGAGCCCGAGGATGGTGTCGCCCGGGGTGGCGATGGCCGAGAGGACCGCGGCGTTCGCGGTCGCTCCCGAGTGGGGCTGGACGTTCGCGTACGCGGCACCGAAGAGGCTCTTGGCGCGCTCGATCGCGAGCGACTCGGCGATGTCGACGAACTCGCATCCGCCGTAGTACCGGCGGCCGGGGTAGCCCTCCGCATACTTGTTCGTCAGCACGCTGCCCTGCGACTGCAGGACGGAGACGGGCACGAAGTTCTCGCTCGCGATCATCTCGAGGGTGTTGCGCTGGCGGCCGAGCTCCTGCTCGAGGACCGCGGCGATCTCGGGATCGACCTCGGACAGTGGCGCGTTGAAGGTGTCGGACAAGACTGGCTCCCTTTTGTGACAGGACGGATGTCGGTGATGTGCCGTTTCGGCCCAGGCGTGCGGCCGAATCCGCCCTTGTCTTCAAGGTGCAGGGTCGCTCCCCGATGGTGAACCATCTGAGGCGGAGCGGGCTCCGTCTATACGCCAGTTGCGACTGCTAGCAGCATAGCAACGGGACGGCTGTCGCGCACCGTTCCGACCCTGGTCGCGACGCCGCTCCGGCACCCTCCGACCGGGCTGTGACAGGATGGTCCGACTTGTGTTCACCGTCCGAACAAACCCGCTCGGACGGACGCGCACGACGGTCAGCCAGCGAAGGAACCTGCATGAGTCTGCTCCCCCGCCCCCGCTCGCAGCGCTCGGATCCGTCCGCCTCCGCCTTCCTGCTCGGGTCGGAGACGACCGTGGTCACCGCCCCCGAAGCCGCGGTTCCGGCGCGTCTGCTGGCGGAGGCGCTGCGAACCTCGATGGGGTACGCGATCCCGGTCGAGACGGTCGCGGCGGGCGAGCGCGGTGCGGGTCACGTCGCGGCCGGCGGACGTCCTGCGATCACCCTCGGCATCGACGAGCGGCTCGATCCGACCGCGGGCGCCTATCGACTGACGGTGACGGCGGAGGGCGTCGACCTGGTCGGTTCCGACGTCGCCGGGGTCCTCCATGCCACCCAGACCCTCCGCCAGCTGCTCCCGCCCGCGAACTGGGCGCCGACGGTCAGTGGACAGGCGTGGGAGGTGGCCGCCGTCGCCATCGACGACGCGCCACGATTCGCCTACCGCGGCGTGATGCTCGACGTCGCACGGCACTTCTTCTCGGTCGCGCAGGTGCAGCGGTTCATCGACCAGCTGGCGAGCCTCAAGCTCAACCACCTGCACCTGCACCTGAGCGACGACCAGGGCTGGCGACTCGAGATCGCCGGCTGGCCGGAACTGACCGGCATCGGGGCGGCGACGGCCGTTGGCGGTGGCGAGGGCGGCTTCTACACCGCCGCGGACTACCGCGCCATCGTCGACTACGCCGCCGACCGCTCGATCACGATCGTCCCGGAGATCGACGTGCCCGGCCACACGAACGCGGCCCTCGCGGCCTACCCCGAGCTCAATGCGGACGGGGTCGCGCGCGAGCCCTACACCGGCACCGAGGTCGGCTTCTCGAGTCTCGACATCCGCTCCGAAACCACCTACGCGTTCCTCGAGGACGTCTTCGGCCAGCTCGCATCCCTCACGCCGGGACCGTACCTCCACCTCGGCGGCGACGAGGCGCTCGCGACCCCGGAGGCCGACTTCCGGTACTTCGCCCGACGGGTGTCCGACCTGGTCGCCGCCACCGGGAAGACCGCCGTCGCCTGGCATGAGTTCGGTGCATCCGGTGAGCTCGCGCCGGGCACCGTCGGCCAATACTGGAACTACGTCGCACCCGAACCGGGTCACGACGAGCAGCTGCGGTCGTTCGTGCAACAGGGCGGGCGGGTGATCATGTCGCCCTCCGACGCCGCCTACCTCGACATGCAGTACCCCGACGACGACTCGGTGGGGCTCACCTGGGCGGACGGCCCGACGAGCGTCGAACGGTCGTCGGCGTGGGAACCGACCGACGTCGTCACCGGTGTCGGCGAGGAGGACATCCTCGGTGTCGAGGCGCCACTCTGGACCGAGACCGTCGGGGACGTCCAGACGCTGGAGTTCCTCGTGTTCCCGCGCATCGCTTCGATCGCCGAGATCGGCTGGTCAGAGCGTCGTGTCGCCGACTGGTCCGACTTCCGGGATCGTCTGGCCGAGGTCGGCCGCGGCTGGTCGGCCGCGGGGATCGCCTTCCACCGCTCCCCCGAGGTCGACTGGCTCAGCTGAGCGGATCCGAGGAGCGGAAGGTAGCCAGGAGTGGCGCTCGCCCCCGAGCGCCACTCCCGGCCGATCGACGGGTTCGCACGATGGCGCCCCCTCCCGTCGAGATCTGCAGCGGTTCGGGTCCGCCGCCCGATGCGCACCGGCCGCGGTCCGCATCGTGGTCGTCCGAGGACGACCCGGCCGAATCCCCGAGGTCGGGAACCCTGCCGTTCACCCTGAGAGAGCGGCTCCGCACCACTTCATGACGCGGGTTCCCGACCCGATCCGTGGATCAGGATCATCCGGGACGGTCGCACCGCCGCTGCCCCATGCGAAGATGAGGATTCCGCGTCATGATCCCGCCCCACCCGACTCTCTCGGGCGGGCATGGTGCCCGGCAGTGCGCAGCATGCAGACGGAGGCATCATGAGCGTGGACGTGTCCCAGGCGGCGCCGCTGGCCGAACGCTCGGACGCGGAGCTGATCGACGGCACCCGTGCGGGCTCGCAGGACGCCTACGGTGAGCTGTGGCGCAGGCACGCGAACGCCGGACGGACGGTCGCCCGGTCGATCACCTCGAGCCTCGACCCCGACGACCTCGTCTCGGAGTCGTTCGCGCGCATCTATCAGGCGGTCCGTCGCGGGAAGGGTCCGACGGGTGCCTTCCGCCCGTACCTGTTCACCACCATCCGGAACACCGCGGCGGCATGGGGTCGCTCGCGCCGGGAGACCTCGCTCGACACGCTCGACTCGTTCGAAGACCCCGACACGAATGAGGCGTCGTCGATGGAGGCCCTCGACCGCAGTCTGAGTGCCCGGGCGTTCCGCAGCCTGCCCACGCGCTGGCAGGAGGTCCTCTGGTACACGGAGATCGAGGGGATGACGCCCGCCGAGGTGGCTCCGTTGCTGGGCATGAAGCCCAACTCGGTGTCCGCGCTGGCCTACCGGGCACGTGAGGGGCTGCGCGAAGCCTGGATCCAAGCGCACCTGCAGGCCGTCGACGACGACTCCGAGCACGCCTTCACCATCAGCCGACTCGGTGCCTATGCGCGCGGCAACCTGGCCTCCCGCGACACGGCGAAGGTCGAAGCGCACCTCGACGCGTGCCAGCGGTGCACGATCGTGGCCGCGGAGGCGAAGGAGGTCGGGTCCCGGATGGCACTCGTCCTCCTCCCACTGGTCGCCGGCGCTGCCGGAGCGACCGGCTATCTGGCCTGGTTGCAGACGGACGGACCGGCGTCCACGGCGGTCGTCGCGATGCCGGCCGGCGTCACCGGTGGAGCGGTCCTGACCGCACACCTCAGTGGCCATACCGCGACCGGCGCCGCAGCGGGCGGATCCGGCGGGGCCGGGGTCACCACCGTGGGTGCAGCGGGAGGCGTCGGGGCGGTAGCGGCTGCCGGAACGGCAGGCCTCTCGGGTGGACTCGTCGCAGCGATCGGGGTGGTGGTCGTCGCCGCCGTCACGGCCGCGGCCCTCGTCCTCGGCCCGCTCGTGTTCCCGTCCGCCGAGCCCGGCACCTCGGTGGCCGCCGGCGAGACCGTGGATCCGCCCGCTGCGGCAGCCCCGAACGCGCCAACGTCCACCGGCCCGACCACGCCGACGTCCCCGCTTCCCAGCCCCCAGCCGACGCCGGACCAGGACGGGACGCCGGACCCGGTCGCGACACCGGTGACGCCGCCGGCGACCACGCCACCGACCGCCCCGCCGGCCGGCTCCGACGACCCGACGACGCCCGCCGATCCGACCGATCCCGCCGACCCCGTCGACCCCGTCGATCCGGTGGACCCCGTCGAGCCCGCGCAGCCGACGATGGCCGCGGACTCCGGCGGAGGATTCCTCTGGCCCTCGTTCACCGGTACCGGAGCGCCCGGCGCCACCATCGACATCCTGGAGGGTGACGCGGTCATCACCTCGACGACCGTCGCGGCCTCGGAGACGCAACGGGCCACTGAGAGCGGCTGGTCGACCGCGCCGGTCGACCTCGGCCGCACGGGGACCTTCGTCCTGACCGTCCGACAGACCCTCGGTGGCGTCGTGAGTCTCGGGGCCGAGCCGGTCACGGTGACCGTGGCCGGTCCCGACGTCACCGGTCTCCTCGACCTGCGCCTGCTGCGCGTCCTCGAACTGGGGGCGTCACTCGTCGTCGTCGGCGCTCCGAACGGCACCATCGGCTACACCGTGGACGGCGGCGACGAGCAACGCGTCACGCTCGACGCCGCGGGTCGGGCAGTGCTCTCCGGAGACGCGGTCGCGATCGGGCTCCACGAGCTGAGCGTCTGGGGCGTTGACCCGGCCGATGCGTCCCGCCGGGGGCCGTCGACCTCGGTCGACTACCTCTCGCTCGCCGGACTCCTGACGGCCGACCTCGCCCTCGCCCTCGACGCCACCCCACTGGACGCCGCCCAGCTCGCGGCCGTGGCCGCATCCGCCGCCGATCCCGCACCGCTGCCGGCCGTGATCCCGGCAGCGACGGATCCGAACCTCCCCGCAGCGCCCGACTCGGACCCCGCCGCGCAGACCGCGGCGGACCCGACCGCGGCGGACCCCGCGACCGCGGAGCCTGCGGACGACGCGGTCCAGGAGTCTCCCGGGGGATCGGCGAACCCGGAGGCCGCTCCGGTCGAATCGGACGTCGCCGTCGAAGCACCGTCGGAAGACCTCCCGGCGGCACCGGCGACGGACGCGTCGACCACGCCCTGAAGCCTCCGGCGGGCGATCAGGCGGTGACGTGCTTGCGGGTGCGGAGTACGTCCGCGGCCAGGAGCGAGGTCGCGACCCCTGCCAGCACGACGTAGACCCAGGGCAGCACCCCGAGCCCGACCTCGGCGAGGAGCAGTGCCCCGAGCGCTGATCCCCCACCGATGCCGGTGTTGAAGGCGGTGGTGTAGAACGCGTTCGCCGTGTCCCGGATCTTGGGGCTCGCGGCGTGCAGCAGGCGGGTCTGCATCAGTGGGGGCAGCATCCCGAACGCCGTACCCCACAGGAAGAACGCGACGAGCGCGCCGGGCAGCCAGTCCGTCGACAGGGTGAGGGCGCTCACCATGACGGCCGACACGGTCAGCGCGACGAAGAGTCCCGTCGTCGCCCGCTTCGCGAAGACGCTGCCGGTGAGGATCAGGCCGATCGCGCCCGCGACGCCGTACACGAGGAGGAGCACGCTCAGCTGACCGGCCGGGACACCCACCTCGCCGATGAGGAAGGGGGCGACATAGGTGTAGAACGCGTAGTGGCCGGCCATGATCACGCCGACGGCGATGCACACGATCGCGACGGGGACGACGCTCGGATCGCGACCGGTGGCGCCGGCGGACGCGGCATGCGACTCCTCCCGGCCGACGGGCGGCAGTTTCCACCAGACCACGAGGGCACCGAGGAGCATCGCCACGGCCAGGACGCCGAACGCGAGCCGCCAGCCGAGGGCGTGTCCGAGCGCGGTGCTGAGCGGAACGCCGAGGACGAAGGCGAGCGTGCCGCCGGCGATCGTCACGGACACGGCCCTGGCGAGCTGCTCCTTGGGCACGAGGTGGCCGGCGTAGGCGCCGACGACCGCCCAGAAGACCCCGTGTGCCAGTCCGCCGAGGACACGCGTCGCCACGAGGAGCTCGTAGTTCGGTGCCAGGGCTCCGAGGCCGGTGCTGACACCGAGCACGGCGATGACGGCGACGAGCAGCGCGTGTCGGGGGACGCGCTTGGTCAGATGGATGAGGGCGGCACTCGACAGCACGACCGTGAATGCGAACACGCTGACGAGGAGTCCGATCTGGGACTCCGTGACGCCGAGCGACGCGCTCATCTCGGGGAGGAGCCCGGTCGGGATCATCTCGCCGGTGACCGAGAGGAAGGTCCCGGCCGCGAGCGCGATCAATCCCACCCACGGGAACGGAGGCGAGGTCGGCTTGATCGGTTCGGCGGGGCGCGCCGAGGAGGGAGGAGAGGAGGTCATCGGATCGCTCCAACGATGGCGTTCACCCGTCGGCCGACACGGCGGACGAGTTCGTCTACGCGCTGATGTGCGCGCCCAGGGCCGACCGACATCCGGCGACCGCGGACGAGTCTACCCGAGGCCGGGAATGCGGCGGCCTCGGTCCGACGTTGCACGTGAGGTGAAGGTGACAGAGAGGCCGCACATGCGCATCGCAGAACTCGCTGAACGGACGGGCGTCCCGGCATCCAGGCTCCACTCCTACGAGCAAGAGGGCCTCCTGGCCCCGGTGCGGGCCCCGCACGCGATCGACGAGTACGAGCCGGCCGCAGTCGACCACGTGATCACGGTCGACAACCTGGTCGACGCTGGGCTCACGACCCGGCTCGTCCGCGTGGTCCTCGATCTCGACGACACCCGTGCCACGCGCGCCGTGCCCGACTGCTCGCGGGCGACCGCCGAATCCCTCCGGACACAGATCGCGACGATCGACGATCGCATCGACTGCCTGCAGCGCAGCCGCGAGACCGTCCGGTCCTACCTGCGGCAGTCCTCGCACGCCGACCTCGTCGACGAGCGGTCCGTCCCGGCGGCCTGAGCCTCCCCCGGCCGGTACCCTGGGTCGGTGACGAACTCGACCGACCCCACCGCCGCGCCTGCAGCTCCGCACGAGCGCTCCGTCCACTGGGTCCTCTCCATCATCTGTGAGGACCGCCCGGGCATCGTGCACGCCATCAGTGGCGCGATCGTCGAGGCCGACGGGAACATCACCGAGAGCCAGCAGTTCTCGAGCGACGACACCGGTCGGTTCTTCATGCGCCTGCAGGTCGAGGCCGCCGTCACCAGGGAACGGTTCGAAGCGGCCATCTCGCCGGTCGTCGAGCGATACGCGCTCGACTGGCGACTCGACGTGGTCGGCCGACCGCTGCGGACCCTCGTCCTGGCGTCCACGGCCGCGCACTGCGTCAACGACCTGCTCTTCCGCCAGCGCGCCGGCCAGCTCGCCGTCGAGATCCCGCTCGTGCTCAGCAACCACGGCTCGCTCCGCGACCTCGCGTCGTTCTACGGTGTGCCGTTCGAGTCGTTGCCCGTCACCGACGCCGCCTCCAAGGCCGCGTTCGAGGCCAGAGTCGTCGCCGCGGTCGAGGAGCACGACATCGAGCTCGTCGTCCTCGCCAGGTACATGCAGATCCTCTCCCCCGAGCTCTGCGAGCGTCTCGCCGGCCGGGCCATCAACATCCACCACTCATTCCTCCCCGGGTTCAAGGGTGCGAACCCGTACAAGCAGGCGCATGCGCGCGGGGTCAAGCTCATCGGGGCGACGGCACACTTCGTCACGAGCGACCTCGACGAGGGTCCGATCATCGAGCAGAACGTCGTCCGCGTGGACCACTCGCGCTCGCCGTCGGAGCTCGTCGCGATCGGGCAGGACGAGGAGAGCCGCACCCTGACGCAGGCGGTGAAGTGGTTCGCCGAGGACCGCGTCCTGCTCGACGGCGCTCGGACCATCATCTTCCGCTGAGGCGGGCCGGGGCCCGCACCATGCGCCGTAGAATCGTGTGGTGTCTGAACGAACTCCCGCCGATGTGAAGATCGGCCCCACCGAGATCCTGCGGTTCTTCCTCGACCTCTTCGCCTTCTTCTCGCTCGGGTTCTGGGGCGTCGCGGTCTGGCCGTTCCCGCTCAACGTCGTCGTCGGCATCGCCGCACCGGTCGTCGCGATCGTCCTGTGGGCGCTGTTCCTGTCGCCCCGCGCGGTCATCCGGATCGACCTCTACGGCCAGGCCGTCGTCGAGCTCCTCATCTTCGCCGCGGCGGCCCTCGCGTGGCTGCACCTCGGGCAGCCGATCATCGCGGCGGTCTTCGCCGTGATCGCGGTCGCCAGCGGCGTCATCCGCGGACGGAAGCAGCTCGCATGACCGACCTCCTGATCCACTCGGCCACCAAGATCGACGTCGACGGCCAGATCGACGCCTTCTGGCTGCACGCGGTCGACGGGGTCATCCGCGCGACCGGATCCGGCGACGACTGGCGGTCGCTGTCCCTCGACGCCGATGCCCTCGTGCACGATGCCGACGGACACCACCTGACGCCCGGGTTCATCGACCTCCACGTGCACGGTGGTGGCGGGGCGTCGTTCGACGATGGTCGCGACGCCATCGAGCGTGCCCTCGCCGTCCACCGCGCGCACGGCACGACCCGGTCGCTCATCAGCCTGGTGTCCAACCCGGTCGACGCGCTCGTCGCGAGTCTCGACGGGATCGCGGACCTCGTCGCCGAGGACCCCCTCGTGCTCGGCTCCCACCTCGAGGGGCCGTTCCTGTCGCCGGCCAAGAAGGGCGCGCACGACCCCACCGCGCTCATCGACCCCAGCCCCGCGATCGTCGAACGGCTCATCGATGCGAGCCGCGGCACCCTGCGCCAGATCACGATCGCGCCGGAACTGCCGAACGCGCTCGAGGCGATCCAGGTCCTCGTCGAGGCTGGGGTCGTCGTCGCGGTCGGCCACACCGACGCCGACGAGGCGCTGACGAAGACGGCGTTCGACCTCGGTGCACGTCTCGTCACCCACGTGTTCAACGCGATGAACGGGATCCACCACCGCGCGCCTGGGCCGATCATCGCCTCCTTCGCCGACGAGCGGGTGACGGTCGAACTCATCCTCGACGGTGAACACGTGCACCCGGACGTGGCGAAGCTCGCGTTCGAGCAGGCTCCTGGGCGCGTCGCCCTCATCACCGATGCGATGGCGGCGGCCGGGTCCTCAGACGGCCGCTACCTCCTCGGCGCACTCGAGGTCCAGGTGACGGACGGCCTCGCGAGGCTCGTCGAGGGCGACTCGATCGCCGGCTCCACCCTCACCCTCGACCGCGCGCTCCGCCTGGCGATCGGCAGCGGGATCCCCGCACCGGTGGCCGTCGGAGCCCTCACCAGCACCCCCGCCCGCGTCCTCGGCCTCGGCGAGCGCTTCGGACGCCTGGCCGTGGGATACGCCGCGGACGCGGTCCTCCTCGACCACCGCTGGTCGGTCCAGGCGGTCTGGGCCGACGGAACCGCCCTGCAGCGATGACCGCGCCGAACGTCCTCGACGCCCTTCGCGACGCCCTCGGTGACGCGGTGTCGACGACGGATGTCGACCTCGCGGCGGCACGGACGGACAAGTCCGGGCACGTGTCGGACGCGGCGCCCATCGCCGTGGTGTCCGCCCGTTCCATCGAGGACGTCCAGACCGTGATGCGGATCGCGACGGCGACCGGGACACCGGTCGTGACACGGGGCGCGGGCACGGGACTCGCCGGCGGCGCACTCGGCGGAGCGGGCGAGATCGTGCTGTCGACCCTCGGGATGACGCGGATCCACGAGATCAACGAACCCGATCTGCTCGCCGTGGTCGACCCCGGCGTGATCAACGGCGACTTCAACGACCTCCTGCTCACTCGTGGGCTCTGGTTCGCCCCTGACCCCGCGAGCCGGGCGATCTCGACCGTGGGCGGCAACATCGCCACCGGTGCCGGCGGCCTCCTGTGTGCGAAGTACGGGGTGACCCGGGACGCCGTCCTGGCGCTGAAGGTCGTCTTGGCCGACGGTCGCCTCATCAGCGTCGGTCACCGGAGCATCAAGGGCGTCACCGGGCTCGACCTCACGAGCCTCATGGTCGGATCCGAGGGCGTCCTCGGCGTCATCGTCGAGGCGACCGTCCGTATCAGGCGGATCACCCCCGGCACCGTCGCGACGATCGCCGGGTACTTCCCTGACGTCGTCACCGCCGCCGGTGCCACCGCGGCCGTCACCGCGGCGGGCATCCAGCCGTCCATCATGGAACTGCTCGACCCCGTCGCACTCGTCGCCGTCCACCGGTACCTGCGGCTCCCGACACCGAGCAGCGGCGAAGCGCACGTGGTCATCCAGACCGACGGGCCGAGCGCCGAGCTCGAAGCAGCGGCCGTCCTCGAGGTGTTGCGGGCTGCCGGCGGCCGCGCCGAGATGTCGACAGACCACGCGACCGGTGAGCACCTGCTCGCGGTCCGCCGCGCCCTGCACCCCTCGCTCGAGTGGTTCGGCACCCCGCTCATCGAAGACGTCTCCGTGCCCCGCAGCCAGTTGGCGGCGATGTTCGCCGAGATCGGCCACATCGAGCGTCGCTACGGCATCACCATCCCGACGGTCGCGCACGCCGGCGACGGCAACCTCCACCCGAACTTCGTCTTCGAGGGCACCGAGGTACCGGACCACATCTGGCAAGCGGCCGAGGAACTGTTCACCGCCGCGCTCCGTCTCGGCGGGACGCTGACGGGCGAACACGGGATCGGGCTGCTCAAGAAACGGTGGCTCGGCGACGAGCTCGGCGCCGACCAGCTCGGACTCCAGCACGGGATCAAGCAGCTGTTCGACCCCCAGAACCTGCTGAACCCCGGCAAGGTGTTCTGAGGCAGGGCCCCTTCGACAGGCTCAGGAACCGCCCTTCGACAAGCTCAGGGACCGGGCGGCCTTCGGGATCGCCCTTCGACAGGCTCAGGGACCACGACAGGCTCAGGGACCATGACAGGCTCAGGGTCCGGAGATGCCCGGTCCCTGAGCCTGTCGAAGGGTTGTCCAGCTAGGAGAGCGTCGCCTGCCGAGCGGTGACCTGCGCGAGCACCGCCGGAGCGAGCGGGTGCTCGGGCGCGAGCCCCGTGATCTCCTCGACGAACGTCTCCGCCGCCAGGTCGTGCAACTTGGCCTGCAGCTCGACGCTCTGCTCGTCGTCGCTCACGTCGAACTCCAGTGCTGCTCCGATGGCGGCGACGAGGGCGTCGTGGCCCATGCCGCGCTCCGCCAGCTCGGCGGCAGGTCCGATGAACCGTTCCGTCCGGCTCAGCTTGCGCAGCGGCTGGCGACCGACGCGCTCGACGGTGTCGGGCAGGTGCACGTTGGCGAACCGACGCAGGATCGTCTCGCGGTACTCGCGCTGCGCGTCGACGTCGAGGCCGTGCTTCGCCACCAGCAGGGCGGAGGTCTCCTCGAGCACCGCACCGACAGCCGCCGCGATGGACGGTTCGGCGAGCGCCTCGGCGATCGTCCCGATACCGGCGCGAGCACCGAAGTAGGCGACGGAGGCGTGACCGGTGTTCACCGTGAACAGCTTGCGCTCGATGTACGGGGCGAGCTCGTCGACGAAGTGCGCGCCGGGGATCGACGGGAGGGAACCGTTGAAGGCGGGCGTCTCGATGGCCCACTCGTAGAAGGTCTCGACGGTGACGTCGATGCCCTGCCCGGCGGGCTGGCCCGGGACGATGCGGTCGACGGCCGTGTTCGCGAACACGGCGCGGCCCGCCAGCGACTCCCAGGCGGTGTCGCCGACGGCCTGCCGAACCTCTGCGGCGAGCAGGTCGGTCGCGTTGATGGCGTTCTCGCAGGCCATGACGGCCAGCGGTGCCGCGTCGGCCGGACGAGCGGCGATGCCGCGTGCGATGACCGGCGCGACGAACCGGAGGATGGTCGGTCCGACGGCGGTGGTCACCACGTCGGCGGCAGCGATCTCGGCGACGAGCGCCGCCTCGTCGGTCGCGCTGTTGATGGCGCGGAACCCGGTGACGACCGTGTCCTTCGCGCCGTCGCCCACCTCGTGGACCGTGTAGCTGTCGGCCGCAGCGATGGCTCCGATGAGCTCCGCGTTGACGTCCGCGAAGACCACCTCGTAGCCGCCCTCGTGGAGGAGGAGGCCGACGAACCCGCGTCCGATGTTGCCGGCGCCGAAGTGGACGGCCCGCATCACTCGTTGACCTCGCTCAGGAGTGCGTAGAGCTCCTCCGCGGTCTCAGCGGCGAGCAGCTTGGCGACCTCGTCGTCCTCGGAGAAGATGATGGCGATCTTGGAGAGGATCTCCATGTGGCCGCCGTCCTTGCCGGCGATGCCGACGACGAAGCGCACCTCCTCGCCGTCCCAGTCGATGGGGGTCTCGTAGCGGGTGAAGGACAGGGCGGAATCGCGGACCGCCTCCTTCGCGTCGTTCGTGCCGTGCGGGATCGCGAGGAGGTTGCCCATGTAGGTCGACACCGACTGCTCACGCGCGAGCATGGCCTCGAAGTACTCGTCGGTGACCGCTCCCGCCGCCTCGAGGGCGTCGGCCGCGCGTCGGATGGCCTCCTCCTGCGTCACCGTCCCGGTGACGATGGTGATGCGGTCCTGGGTCAGTACCTGCGACATGGCTTCCTCTGCATTCCTCGTGGAGGGCTCCGCCTGAGCGGCAGGGAGCCCGGTGAAGGGTGGTGGGTGTGGCCCGGGGTGCACGCCCTTCGCGCGCACCCCGGGATCGTTCCGTTGCTAGTGTGCTCCCTCTCCGCGGAGCAACTCCACCACCTCGTCGTACTTCGGGGAGTTCATGAAGTTGTCCACCGACATGTGGACGGCGCTCGGCGTCTTCTCCTTCGCGCGGTCCGTGAGCTCCCGCTGCGTGATCACGAGGTCCACGTCGTCGGCGAGGTTCGCGATCGCCTTGTTCGTGACGGTGATCTCGTCGATGCCGGCCTTCTTGATCTTGTTGCGGAGCACCGAGGCACCCATCGCGCTGGAGCCCATACCGGCGTCGCAGGCGAACACGATGTTGCGGATCGGACCACGCTCGAGGGTGGTGACGACGCCCTCGTCGACGACGTCGGCACCGGCTGCGGCGCTCCCGGCCGAGAGGTTGCCGAGCACGCTCGACTTCTTGCCCTTCGCGGCCTCGGTGGCTGCGACGGCGGCCGAGAGGTCACCGGCGTTCTCGTTCTCCAGGTCCCGCTTGCGGCTCGCCCGGAGGATGATCGCGGAGATCGCGAAGGACACGGCTGCCGCGACGATGACCGAGAGGATCACGCCGACGTAGCTGTCGGGGGCCGTCTGGATGAGCACGGCGATGATGCTGCCCGGCGAGGCCGGCGCGCGCAGACCCGTGTTGAAGGCGACGTTCGTCGCCACACCGGCCATACCGCCACCGATCGCCGCGAAGACGAGCATCGGCTTCATGAGCACGTACGGGAAGTAGATCTCGTGGATGCCGCCGAAGAACTGGATGATGACCGCACCGGGGGCCGAGGCCTTCGCCAGGCCGATGCCGAAGAAGCAGAAGGCGAGCAGGATGCCGAGGCCCGGGCCGGGGTTCGACTCGAGGAGGAACAGCACGGACTTGCCGCTGTCCTCGGCCTGCTGGACACCGAGCGGCGTCAGCACACCGTGGTTGATGGCGTTGTTGAGGAAGAGGATCTTGCCGGGCTCGATGAAGATGCTCGCGATCGGGAGGAGCGAGTTGGCGACGAGCCAGTCGACGACACCCTCGAGGAAGTTGCTCAAGGCGGTGACGACCGGGGCGATGCCGTAGAAGCCGCCGATGGCGAGCAACGCACCGAGGATGCCGGCGGAGAAGTTGTTCACGAGCATCTCGAAGCCGGCCTTGATCTTGCCGTCCCACAGGCGGTCCGCCTGCTTCATGAGCCAGGCGGCGAGCGGGCCCATGATCATCGCGCCGATGAACATCGGGATCGCGCTGCCGACGATGACACCCATCGTCGCGATGGTGGCGACGACGCCGCCGCGCTCACCGTAGATCATCCGGCCACCGGTGTTCGCGATGAGCAACGGGAGCAGGTAGGTGATCATCGGGCCGACGAGGCCGACGTACTGCGTGAAGGTGGTGCCGTCGTCCGTCTGCGCGAGCTGGGTGGCCGCACCCTGCCAGCCGATGACGTCGGCGTCGCCGAAGCCGCCGAGCACGCCGTTCGGGAGCCAGCCGGTGGCGATGAAGAACGCGGTGATGAGGCCCCAGGCGATGAAGGCCGCGATGTTCGGCATGACCATGCCGGAGAGGAAGGTGCCGAATCGCTGGACGCCGACTCGTGCACCTCCCGGCTTCTTGGGAGTAGACGTCGTTGTCATGATGATGTTGCCTCTTTCATTTCGGGAGTGGTCGCTGCGGTGGCCGCTGCCCTGGCCTCGGCGGCGCCGTCGGTGGCCAGTGCTGCTGCTGCGATGCGTCGGGCGTCGTCGAGCGTGTACTGCTGGAGGGAGTGCCGGACGTCGGCGAGGGCCGACGGCGACATGGACAGGGTGGTCGCGCCGAGTCCGACGAGGACGACGGCGAGGAGCGGGTCGGCTGCTGCTTCACCACAGATGCCGACGGGCTTGCCGTGATGCCGGCCGGCTTCGCCGACGAGCTGCACGAGGCGGAGGACCGCCGGGTGCCACGGGTCCTGGAACGCACCGACGGAGCCGAGCAGGCGGTCCGCGGCGAGGGTGTACTGCGTGAGGTCGTTCGTCCCGATCGACGCGAACCCGGCGTGCGCGAGGACGCGGTCGGCGAGGAGCGCGCTCGACGGCACCTCCACCATGACGCCCGGCGTCTTGAGGCCGTACTCGGCGGCGATCGCCATGAAGTACTTCGTCTCCTCGACGGTCGACACCATCGGCGCCATGACCCAGAGGTCGGCGTCGGTCGCCGCGTCCGCCTGGGCGAGTGCGGTGAGCTGCTCGCGGAGGATGTCCTCGCTCGCCCGGAGTGCGCGGAGTCCGCGGAGCCCGAGCGCCGGGTTGTCCTCGTGCGCGTCGTTCAGGAACGCCAGCGGCTTGTCGGCGCCTGCGTCGAGCACCCGGACGACGACCTTCTTGCCGGGGAAGGCTCGCAGCAGCTTCTCGTAGTGCGCACGCTGCTGCTCGACGGTCGGCGCGAGCGCCTGGTCGAGGAACAGGAACTCGGTCCGGAAGAGGCCGACGCCCTCGGCTCCGAGCTCTGCTGCCGCGTCGGCGTGTTCGGCCGACCCGAGGTTCGCGAGGAGCGGCACGGCAGTGCCGTCGGCGAGCGCGCCGGGGATGGCCGGGGCGTCGACCAGGGCGAGCCGGTCGGCGATGCGCTGCTCCGTCTCGGCCACCAGTTCGGGCGTGGGGTCGACGGTGACCGCGCCGGTCGCCGCGTCGACGACGAGCGTCGTGCCGTCGGTGAGGTCGGCGGCACCGACGACACCGACGATCGCGACGATCGACTTCTCGCGGGCGAGGATCGCCGTGTGCGAGGTGGGGCCTCCGTCGCTCGTGACGAGTCCGAGCACCAGGTCGAGGTCGAGCAGGGCGGTGTCGGCGGGCGCGAGGTCGCGGGCGACGAGGATGAACGGGTGACCGGGCGAGGGGACGCCGGGTGCCGGGACCCCCATGAGGTCGGCGACGACTCGCTGCGACACGTCGTCGAGGTCGGCGGCGCGTTCGCCGAGGTACCCGCCCATCGCGGCGAGCTGGTCGCGGAACGACGCGAACGCGGCGTAGACGGCCCATTCGGCGGTCTTGCCGTCGGCGAGGCGGGTGGCGATCTCCTCGGCCAACGTCGGGTCCTCGGCCATCATGGCCTGCGCTTCGAGCACGTCGCGTGCGGCACCACCGGCGGCTGCACCGCGGGCTTCGAGCTCGCGCGCGACGGCGGCGAGGGAGGTGTTCGCCCGCTCGGTCTCGGTCGCGAGGTCGAGGGTGCTGGCGACGTCCGCCGGCGCCGGGAGTGGATCGGCCATCCGTGCGATCGGGCCGACGGCGACCCCCTGGCCGATGCCGATGCCCTGGAGCGCGCCCATCGGACTACTGCTCGTCATGGTCGGTCACGAGGAGCTCGGAGAGGGTGTCGAGGGTGCCCTCGGCTGCTGCGCCTTCTCCCTCGACGGACAGGGTCACGTAGTCGCCGTGTTCGACGGCAAGGGCGATGACCCCGAGGATGCTCGCCGCGTTGACGGCCTTGCCGCTGCCCTTGGCGATGGTCACCGGGGCCCCGGCGTCCTTCGCAGCCTGCGTGAACAGCTTCGCGGGCCTCGCGTGCAGGCCGTGCGACGAGCCGATGCGGACGGTTCGAGTTGCCATGGGGTTACCTCCTGGTTGGTGACTGGATCGAGAGGACGAGTTCGAGGGCTCTGGCGCCGCCTTCGACGCCGAAGACGTCGCCGGGGAGGACGGCCACGGCGGTGCCGAGTGGCTCGGCCACAGCGCGGAGCGCGGGCTCGTGATCGGCGAGGTGGGCTCCGACGAGCAGCACGTCGACACCGTCGAGGGTGAGCGTGCCGGAGAGCACCTGGGATTCGGCGCCGGCATCGACCGAGACGTCGAGAGCCTGATCGGCTGCGGCGCGTCGGAGGCGTTGCGCCATGAACGTGCTCGACGCACCCGCGCCGCAAATCACCAGGATCTTCATCGAACCTTCTCCAGAACCGCCGATTGCCTACCGAACCATCATTCCGCCGGGCGGGTCGCCGTTCCACCAGAAGCTCTTCCGGCGGTGCGGAAAGGTCGTCGAACGCGCGGAAGCGCATCGGATGATGGTTGACTCGGTGAAGCGGTTCGCCCGGACCGCGCGAGGACCGTCCGCCGGAGAGGGGCATCGTGGCACGCGAGAAACACGACCGCATGCTCGGCTACCTCGCAGGCCGCGACGGATGGACGACGGCGACCGAGGTCGCCGAGGTCCTCGGTGTCACCCCGCGCAGCGTGCGCAGCTATGTGACGGCGGTCAACACCCGCACCGCACCGCACGACGTCGTCGAGTCGGGCCCGAACGGCTACCGGCTGAACGCGGACGGGTACGCCGTGTACCGCCGGCGAGCGGCGTCGGCGTTCGAGTCCGAGACACCGCGGGACCGGCTGTACGGTCTCGTCCGCCTCCTCATCAGCGCGCCATCCGGCATCGACGTGCACGAGACGGCACAGCGCCTGCACGTCAGCGAGTCGACCGTCGAGGGTGATCTCGGTCGCGTCCGCGCCATGTTGGCCGACACCGCACTCACGCTCGACCGTTCGGGGTCGACCGTCACCATGGCGGGCGGCGAGACCGAGCGTCGCCGACTGCTCAGCCGCATGTTCCGCGACGAGACCGACCGCGGCATCGTCGAGCTCGAAGCGCTCCAGCGGGCCTTTGCGCCGAACGAGTTCAGCCCGTTCAAGGGCGAGCTCCTCGACGCGCTGACCGCCCGCGGGTACTACGTCAACGAGTACGGGATCGCGAACGTCCTCCTGCACATCGCGATCGCGATCGACCGCGTCACGAAGGACCGCCCGGCGGAGCCGACGGACCACGCACCACGGACCCCGGAGGTCGAAGCGGTCGCCGAAGACCTGGCGCGGCTCGTCGACACCCACTTCCACGTCGTGCTCGGTGAAGCCGACCTCGTCTACCTGAGCTACCTGCTGGTCACGCGCGTGGTCACCCCCGGGAGCGGCGCGTCCGCCGAAGTCCTCGTCGACGACTACGTCGACCAGGCCGACCTCGCGGCGGTCCGTCAGGCCGTCGACCGCGCCGGACGCGAGTACCTCGTCGACCTCTCCGACGAGGACTTCATCGTGCGGCTCACCCTGCACGTGCAGAACCTCATCCGTCGGGCGCAGGACCAGTCCTACTCGCGGAACCCGCTCACGCGGTCGATCAAGACCTCGTATCCGATGATCTACGAGCTCGCGGTCTTCATCGCCAGCCAGCTGCAGCGCCACGGCTCCATCGTGATCAACGACGACGAGATCGCGTACATCGCGATGCACGTCGGCGCCCAGCTCGAACAGACGGCTCGCAAGGAGGCGCTGCTCGGCTGCACCATCGTCTCAGCCGGCTACTACGACATGCACGAGGTGCTCCGCCGACGCGTCGAGTCGCAGCTCGGGGACGTCCTCGACGTCCGATCCGTGATCACCCGCACCGACGTCGACTGGTCGGCCATCGACAGCGACCTCGTGCTCACGACCATCGAGCCGCCGGCGCCTGCCGACGGCATCGTCGTCATCCAGCCCTTCCTCACCGCAGCCGACGTGGAACGCGTCCGCGGCGCGGTCAGCCGGGTGCGCCGCTCCTCGCGGTTGTCGGAGATCAGCGACGAACTGCTGCAGTACTTCCACCCGGACCTCTTCCTCCGCAACGCGCACGCGGCCGACGAGGAGGCGATGATCCGACTCCTCGGCGAACGCATGATCGACCGCGGGATCATCGACGAGAGCTACCTCACGGCGGCGATCGAGCGGGAGCGCATGTCGTCGACCGCGTTCACCGACACCCTGGCGGTGCCGCACGCGATGACGATGACGGCCCATTCGACGGCCATCGCGATCGCCGTGAACGAGACCCCGATGGAGTGGGGTGGGGCGCGCGTGAGCGTCGTCGCGCTCGTCGCGTTCAGCGAATCGGGTCGCGCCGCGTTCCAGACCGTCTTCGATCAGTTCGTCGAGGTCTTCTCCGAACGGTCGAGCGTCGCCCGCATCATCCGGCGCTCCGACGACTTCGCGGGCTTCATCGACGAGCTCGTGCACGTCATCGACGCCTGAGCGCCCACGGAGCCGTCCCGCTCACCGAGCCGCCGCGGTCACCGAGCCTGTCGAGGCGCTCAGACGTGTTCGGTCACGACCACGGCGGTCGTGCCCGGCTCGAGCGCCTCGAAGCAGTGCGGCACGTCGCCTGCGTGGGAGAGGTAGTCCCCTGGCCCGAGTTCGACCTCCTCACCGACGGGACCGATCGACGCCCGGCCGGTGCTGATCACCCAGTGCTCGATGACACCGGGCGAGTGCGGCTCGGACAGCCGCGGCGCCCCCGGTTCGACGACGATGCGGTAGATGTCCCGCCGCGCGTTCGGCGGACAGGCCGACAGCACTGTCGCGACGTAGTTCGCTCCGGACGCGGCGAGCGTCGGCCCCTCCCCCGCGCGGATCACCTGGACGGGCCGTCGCACCGGCTCGACGAGGCGCGCGAAGGGGACGTCGAGGGTGACGCTGAGCGACCAGAGGGTCTCGAGGCTGGGATTGCCGAGTCCCGCCTCCAGCTGGGACAGGGTCGACTTCGCGATCCCTGCGCGACGGGCGACCTCGGCGAGGGAGAGACCGGCGCGCTGCCGTTCGCGGGTCAGTGCCGCTGCGACCGCGGCGTGCGGTGCTCCGTCGTCCGGTTGCTCCATCTGGATCATGCGTTCACTCCAATAGGCCGTGCGTTCGATTTGACGAACGATGGACGGACGTTCAATATAGTGTACGTGCGTTCGATATGGAGTCTGCTCGGTCGGAGGACCACCCGTGCCATCGTGCTCGTGTGCGTGGCCGACGGACTCGTCGGCATCTCCTACGGCGCGGTCGCCGTCCACTCCGGCCTGCAGCCCTGGGTGGTGCTGGCACTCGCCCTGCTCGTCCTCGCCGGCGCCTCGGAGATCCTGTTCGTCGGCGTCGTGGCGGCCGGAGGCAGTCCGCTGACGGCCGCCCTGGCCGGCCTGCTCGTCAACGCACGACACCTCCCCTTCGGTCTCGCGATCCACGAGGTCGTCGGGACGGGCTGGCGCCGGATCCTCGGGACACACCTGCTGAACGACGAGTCCGTCGTCTTCGCCCTCGACCAGGACACGCTCGACCGCAAGCGCGCCGCCTTCTGGGCCTGCGGTCTCGGCATCCTGCTCTGCTGGCCCGCCGGGGCGGCGCTCGGGGCGTTCGCCGGTTCGGTCATCGAGGACACGGACGCGTTCGGGCTCGACGCGATGTTCCCGGCGGTCCTCCTGGCGCTCATCTTCCCCGCACTCCGCGAGCGCCGCACGAGGCGAGCCGCACTCGTCGGAGCCGTCGTCGCCGTCGCGGCGACCCCGTTCCTCCCGGCGGGCGTCCCCGTCCTGCTGTCCCTGGTCGGCCTGCTCCTCGGGTTCGGCCGCCGACGACAGACGAAGCAGGTCGCCTCGTGAACGAGTCCCTCATCGTCCTGGCCGGGGTCGTCATCCTCGCCGCGGGGACCTACGCGTTCCGTCTGGCCGGACCACTCCTCCGCACCCGCGCCGAGGTCTCGGAACGCGTCGAGACCCTCCTCGCCGATGCCGCAATCGTCCTCCTCGCCGCCGTGCTGGCGACCACCGCACTCACGCAGGACCAGCAGTTCGCCGGCATCGCGAGACTCTCGGGCGTGCTCGTCGCCGGCGTCCTCGCGTGGCGGGAGGCGCCGTTCGTCGTGATCGTGTTGGCCGCGGCCGTCAGCACCGCGCTCCTGCGCCTGGCCGGCGTCGCCTGATCCGGCCCCGGACCCACGCTCCGGTCCCTCAGCCGCCGACCGGTCCCTGAGCTGCCGACCGGTCCCTGAGCTGCCGGCCGGTCCCTCAGCCGCCCAACGGTCCCTGAGCCTGTCGAAGGGCCGCCTCGGGTACCGCGGTCAGATCCCCTGCCAGGCCGGCTTGTTCGCGTAGGCGTAGCGGTAGTAGTCCGCGTGCTGGAGCTCGGACGCCGCCGCCTCGTCGACGACGACGGTGGCGCGCGGGTGCAACTGCACGGCGGAACCGGGCAGGCTCGCGGACAGCGGCCCCTCGAGCGCGGCGGCGATGGCGGCCGCCTTCCCCGCGCCGAACGCCAGGAGCACGAGATGCCTCGCGCGCAGGATGGTGCCGAGCCCCTGCGTGATGCAGTGCATCGGGACGTCGTCGATCGAGTCGAAGAACCGCGCGTTGTCGCGACGGGTCTGCTCGGTGAGCGTCTTCACCCGGGTCAGGGAGGCGAACGACGAGCCGGGCTCGTTGAACCCGATGTGGCCGTCGGTGCCGATGCCGAGGATCTGCAGGTCGACGCCACCGGCGGCTTCGATCGCCGCTTCGTAGTCGACGCCGGCATGCTGGATGGTCTCCGTCGCACCGTTCGGCACGTGGATGCGCTCCGGCACGAGTCCGAGCGGCTCCACGACCTCGCGGGTGATGACGGCGCGGTACGACTCGGGGTGCCCGGCCGGCAGCCCGACGTACTCGTCGAGGGCGAAGCCGCGCACCTGCGACAGATCGAGTCCGCGCGTCCGCTCGGCGAGCGCCGCGTAGACGGGTACCGGCGTGGATCCCGTCGCCAGCCCGAGGACGGCGTCGGGCCGCCCCGAGATCAGCGCGACGACCGCCGCCGCGACGAGGTCCCCTGCGGCTGCTGCATCCTTCACGATCACGACTTCAGCCATGCGATGACGCTCCTCTTCCCACGAGTGCCGCGCCGACCGCCGCGACGGGTGACCCCGTCGGCACGAAGCGCACTCGCTGTTCCAGGTGGAGTGATTCGACGAACCGGGACCCGACGGCGGATTCGGCCAGGGCCTCTCGGATGACGGCAAGCAGGCGCCCGCCGAGAGCGGTGAGTCCCCCACCGAGGACGATGTCGTCGGCGTCGACGGTGAGGGTCAGGATGCGGACGGCCGCCGCGGCGCCGTGGCCGAGACGCGCCCGGAGGGCGATGGCGCGCGGGTCTCCGGCGTCGGCGCGGTCGAACATCTCGAGCACGGGGAGCGCGGCGCTCCCACCCCACGCGGTGGCGACGGCGCCGCCGGCGGCCATCGTCTCGATGCAGCCGCGCTGGCCGCATCCGCAGCGATCACCGAGGGGGTCGACCGACAGGTGCCCCACTTCGCCGGCGACGCCACTCGACCCCTGCCACAGGCGACCGTCGGTGATGATCCCGGCTGCGACACCTGTTCCGAGGTTCAGGTAGGCCATGGTGCCTGAGCCGTCGAGCAGCTGCCAGGCGCCGAGCGCGGCCGCCTTGACGTCGTTCTCCACCGCGACCGGCACGGCGAGGTGCCGATGGAGGATCGCGCCGAGCTCGAGCTCCTCGACGTCGAGGTTGACGGCATGGGCGACGACACCGGTGCCGGGCACCACCAGACCGGGGATGCCGACGCCGATCGAGGTGAAGGTGTCGATCGGGCGGTCGACCGCGAGGGCGAGTGCGCGGACCGCCTCGAGAGCCGTCTCCACCACGGCCTGCGCGCCCCGCCCGGTCGGGCGTCGGAGACGGTGCAGCAGCGCGCCGTCGTCGGTGACGACGACGGCGTCGGTCTTCGTACCGCCGATGTCGAGTCCCACCCTCACGCGGGTCGTCCGCAGAGATCGTCGTGACTCGTGTGCATGGCGTGATTCCTTCGATCCCGGGTGCAAGCTGCTCCCACCGGTTTGTTTGCCAAGCTTACAAATATTCGCGGCGCAAGTCCATGCCGCAGCCCGCTGGCCGATGCGATGCCGCCCGATCCCCGACAGGTGTCGGCCTCCAGCGGTACCCTGGAGACCGACTCGCAGCGCGCGGGCGGCCCGGTGACGGGTACCGAACACGGGGGACCCACACCACCATGAAGAAGAACGCAGCAGCATTCCTCGGCGCGATCGCCGTCGCAGGCCTGCTCCTCACCGGCTGCGCCGGTGGCGCCCAGAGCAAGGCCGACGCCTGCAAGGTGATCGAATCCGAGGTGACCGACTCCGCAGCCAAGCTCCAGTCCGGCCTCAGCTCGCTCTCCTCCGACCCCGAGGGCGCCGTGACGCAGCTCGACGACTTCGCCGACACCTTCGAAGCGGCCGCCGGCAAGGTCACGAACAAGGAGGTCAAGGACTCGGCGGACGCCTCCGTCGACGCCCTCCAGGCCTTCATCGAACAGGCGAGGACCGCCGTCAGCGACCCGGCGACCGCCGACCAGGCCGCCCTGACCGACTCCCTCTCGAAGCTCCAGTCCGAGTTCACGGACCTCGGTACGACCTGCAGCCTCTGAGTCCTCGGCGTCACGGAACGGGCCCCGGATCACCTGATCCGGGGCCCGTTCCGGGCTCAGTGCGCCCGGGCGACCCGCAGCGTGAGGATCTCGAACGGGCGCAGGCGCAGCTGCACGGAACCGTCCGGGGCGAGTCGAGGCTGTTCGCCGTGCTCACGCTCGAGGAGGTCCGTCCGTCGGACCGACCGGACCGGGAACCCGAACGACACCCGACCGGTCGAGCGGCCGCCGGTGGCCTCGTAGAGTCGGACGACCAGATCGCCTGAGCGGTCCTCCGCGAGCTTGACGGCCTCGACGACGATGCCGGGTCGGTCGACGACGACGATCGGATCCACCGCCGCGCCCTGGACCGGCCGGAGCGGCAGGTTGATCCGGTACCCCTCGGCCGCGGCGTCGAGGATCCCGGTACCGACCGTGAGGGTCGACCGCAGGACGTGCTCCCCCTGGTCCGCCGTCGGGTCCGGGAACCGGGGCGCCCGCAGCAACGACTGCCGGACGAGCGTCGTCGTGCCGCCACCCTCGCGCGTCGTGCGGGTGACGTCGTGTCCGTAGGTGGAGTCGTTCGCCACCGCCAGGCCGTACCCGGGCTCCCCGACGTGCACCCACCGGTGCGCCGCCGTCTCGAAGCGGGCAGCATCCCAGGAGGTGTTCACCGCCGTCGGACGGTCGACGTGGCCGAACTGGATCTCGGAGCTCGCGACGTCGGCCCGGACGTCCAGCGGGAAGGCGAGTTTCAGCAGCTTCTGGCGTTCGTGCCAGTCGACGGCCGTCAGGATGTCGACGGTAGGACGCCCCGCATCGAGCGCGATCGTCTGGGTGACCGAGGAGGACCCGAAGCTCCGTCGGACGAGGACCGCGACGCGACCAGGCGTCTCGAGCGCGACCTCGACGGCGTCGGCCCGGTCCAGCACGGTCCAGTGCGTCCTATCCGCGAGGTCCACGTCCCAGGCGTCCCACTGGTTCGGGGTGTCGCGGAAGAGCTGCAGCTCCGCGGCAGCGGCACCGGGCGCGACGACCTCCCGGTCCGCCGCGAGGTCGAGGACCGAGGTGACGCGCCCGTCCGGGTCGACCGTGACGCGGACGAGGCCGTTGTCGAGCACGAAGCCACCGTCGGCGCGCGCGGACAGGACGGCTCGGCCGGTCGTGGTCGTGGCCGCGACACCGAGCGCCGGTACGCCGTCGACGACGAACGGTGACGCGTTCGCGAACCCCACCGGTCCGCCATCGCCCGGCGCGGTGAGCGCACGGAGTGACTCGTCGACGAGCGCGGCCAGACGCTCGGCCACGGCGCGATAGTTCGCCTCCGCGACCTGGTGGACCCAGGCGATCGACGAACCCGGCAGGATGTCGTGGAACTGCTGGAGGAGGACCGTGTGCCACGCCTCGTCGAGGGTGTCGTAGGGGTACTCGACACCGGTCCTGATCGCCGCCGTCGCCGCCCAGAGCTCCGCCTCGCGGAGCAGGTGCTCGCTCCGGCGGTTGCCCCGTTTCGTCCTGGCCTGCGAGGTGTAGGTCCCCCGGTGGAACTCCAGGTAGAGCTCCCCCGACCACACCGGCGGCGAGGGGTAGTCGGCCCGGGCCGCTGCGAAGAACGCACTCGGCGTGCCGATCTCGACCGTGGGCGACCCTTCGAGTGACCTGGTCCTCACGGCGGCAGCGAGCATCTCGCGCGTCGGTCCTCCACCACCGTCGCCGTGACCGAACGGGAGCAGCGAGACGTTCGACTCGCCCTTCTCCTGGAACTGCCGCTGCGCCCGGTGGAGGTCGCTCGCCGCGAGCGCCGAGTTGTACGTGTCCGCCGGCGGGAAGTGGGTGAAGACCCGGGTGCCATCGATCCCCTCCCAAAGAAAGGTGTGATGCGGGAAGCGGTTCGTCTCGTTCCAGGAGACCTTCTGCGTCAGGAAGTGCGTGGCGCCGGCTGCGGCGACGATCTGCGGCATCGCCGCGGAGTACCCGAAGGAGTCCGGCAGCCACACCTCCGTCAGGTCCAGCCCGAACTCCTCCAGGAAGAACCCCTTCCCGGCTACGAACTGGCGGGCCATCGCCTCCCCTCCCGGGAGGTTGGTGTCCGACTCCACCCACATGCCGCCCACGGGGACGAAGCGTCCCTCCGCGACCCGCGACCGGATGCGCTCGAAGAGCTCCGGGTAGTGGTCGCGCATCCAGGCGAACTGCTGGGCGGAGGAGCAGGCGAACACGAAGTCCGGATCGTGGTCCATGAGGTCCAGGACGTTCGAGAAGGTGCGCGCGCACTTCCGGATCGTCTCGCGCACGGGCCACAACCAGGCCGAGTCGATGTGGGCGTGACCGACGGCGATGATGCGGTGCGCGCTCGCGGAGGCGGGAGCGGCGAGCAGCGGCGCGAGCACGTCGCGGCCGAGCTGCGCGGTCCCGGCGACGTCGTCGGGGTCGACCTCCTGCACGGCCCTGCCGAGACCACGCAGGAGCTCGGCCCGCCGAGGCAGCTCCGGACCCAGTTCGCGTCGGAGGCCGTCGAGCGTCCAGAAATCCTGCAGCAGCTCCCAGACCGTGACGTCGAGCTGGACGACGTCCACACGGTTGAGGCGGTAGATCGGCTCCGTGCCGGCGGTCGCGGGATCGCCGAGCGGAGTGGGCGCGAAGTCCCACACTCCGGCGACGTCCGGGTTCGAGGCCGCCTCCACCCAGACGTCGACGACGCCGCCCGCACCGACGTGCACCGGGACGTGCGTGTTCAGGGGTTCGAGCGCCTTCACGATCCGTCCGCTCGGGTCGTACACGAGACCCTCCGCCTGGAATCCGGGTTGAGCGACGGAGAACCCGAGGTCGATCAGGAGCTCGATGCGCGTCCCCGGCTCGTCCCACCCGGTGGGCACCGTCCCCGTGACGTGGAACCAGGTGGTCCCCCACGGTCTCCCCCAGGCGTCGCCGACGGCGAACGGCCGGTGGTCCTCGGCGACGGCGGTCTCGAACGGGACGGGTTCACCCGGGACCTCCCAGGCCGTCACGCCGAGTGGCTCCGACCTCCGGAGGAGCGCCGGGGTGAGCCGCTCCCGCATGAAGCGGGCGATCCGGGCTTCGATGAGCGCGTCGTCATGGTGCATGGTGGAGCCCTTCGTTCGAGACGGTGGTACCGGTTCGGACGCCGACGACTACTTCACGGAGCCCTCCGTGAGCCCGCCCCGCCAGAACCGCTGGAGCACGATCATCGCGATCGCGAGCGGGATGATCGACAGCAGTGCACCACCGGTGGTGAGCTCGTAGAACTCCGGGAGGCGGTCGACCTGGCTCCGCCAGTTGTTGAGCCCCAGCGTGATCGGATACAGGGAGCTGTCCGACAGCATCACGAGCGGCAGGAAGTAGTTGTTCCAGATGCCGACCAGTTGGAACAGGAAGACGGTCACGAGCGCCGGTGTCAGGATCTTCAAGCCGACCGTGTGGAAGATGCGCAACTCGCTCGCGCCGTCGATCCGAGCCGCCTCGATGAGCGAGTCGTCGATCGTCGCGTCGGCGTAGATCCGACAGAGGAACAGACCGAACGGCGAGACGAGCGACGGGAGCAGTACCGCCCAGTACGTGTTCGCGAGCCCCAGCTGGCTGAAGAGCAGGAAGAGCGGCAGCGCCGTCGCGGTACCGGGGACGAGCACCCCGCCGAGGATGGTGCCGAACACGAGGTTCCGACCCCGGAACCGGTACTTCGCGAGGGCATAGCCACCGGCTGCTGCGAGGTAGGTCGCGACGAGCGCGCCGACACCCGCGTAGAGCACCGAGTTCCCGAACCACCAAACGAAGATGCCGCCGTCGTAGGTGAGCACCTCATGCAGGTTCGACCAGAGGGAGAACTCCGAACCGAGGAGGAACCCGTTGCTCCCGAAGAGGTCCTCGGTGCTCTTCGTGGCCGCGACGACGACCCAGTACACCGGCACGAGGAAGTACACGGCGACCACGACGAGGACACCCGTCACGATGACGCGCGAGGCCCGGGAGCCGCCTGGGCGTCCGTGCCGGTCGGTCAGCCGCTGCGACCGCTTCGCGGCGGTCGCGGTCGTGATGCTCCTGGTCGCGGTCATGACGCCCTCCTCGAGGTCAGTCGGAGGAAGGCGAACGAGAGCGCGAACGCGACCACGGCGATCAGCACGGCCTGCGCGGCCGCCACGTTGTAGTCGTTGTAGGCGAACGCGGTCGTGTACGCGCTGAGGTTCGGCGTGTACTCGTTGTCGATCGCCGGGGAGACGGTCTGCAGCACCTGCGGCTCGGCGAAGAGCTGCAGTGTCCCGATGATCGAGAACACCGTCGTGAGGATGAGCGCCGGTCGGATGAGCGGCAGCTGGATGCTCATCGCGACACGGAACGGTCCGGCGCCGTCGACCTTCGCCGCTTCGTACACCTCACCGGGGATGGCCTGCAGTTGGGCGACGATGATCATCATGTTGTAGCCGGTGTAGGTCCACGTCACGATGTTGGCGATGGACCAGAGCACGGTGCCGGCGCCGAGGAAGTCGAGTTCGATCCCCATCGCACCGGCGATGTCGATGATCGGGCTGAGTCCTGGGACGTAGAGGAACGACCATAGGATCGTCGCGATCACGCCGGGGATGCCGTAGGGCAGGAAGTACACGGCCCGGAAGAACCCCGGCCACTTCGCGGAGGCGGACTCGAGCAGGAGCGCCAGCAGGGTACACAGGGCGATCATGACCGTCACCTGCACCACACCGAAGAGGAGCATCCGGCCGATCGAGGCGATGAAGTTGCCGTTCTCCAAGGCTTGGACGTAATTGGAGAACCAGGCGAACTCGGTGGTGACCCCCTCCTCACCGAAGACGCCCTTCCGCGAGACTCGGAGGAAGCTGCTGCCGATCGCGACGATGATCGGCAGGATGAAGGTGAGGACGAAGAGCGCCAGGAACGGTCCGAGGAGGACCCACGGGGCCGCGACCGAGGTCCGGCGCCGGCGCTGCACTGCCGGGCGCGTCGGCTCGCCCGCCGCACCACGGTCAGGGCGTTCCGTGACGGCGGTCACGACGCCGCCTCGATGCGAAGCCCTTTGTTGCGGAACGCGGTGATGACGTCGCGCTGCCCCTGGACCACCGCGTCCACGAGGGTGCCGCCCGAGGCCTTGGCCCGGAACCCGTCGGCGAGGATGTTGAAGGTCTGCTGCGTCAGCGGCCACCACTGCCATTCGTTGTTCTGTTCCCTCGCCGCCGGCACGAAGACCTCCTCGTTGTAGTTCTGGCCGCCGAAGAACTCGCTCGGCTGCTGTCGGCCGGCACCGATGTAGGCGTCGTTCGGTGACCAGCCGATGCCGGAGTGCTCGATCATGGCGTCGATGCCGGCTTCGCTTGTCGTCATCCACACGGCGAACTCGAGCGCCTCCCGCGGGTGGGCGCTGTTCGCCAGGACGGCGGCCGTGGACCCACCCTGGAAGGTCGAGCCGTAGCCACCGCTCCCCCACCGTGGCAACGGCGCGACCCGCCACTTGCCCTCGGCCCCGGAGACACCCTGCAGGAGGGCGTCACCCCAGCTGGCGCCGGCGAGCGACGCGATCGAGTCCTTCGCCGCAGCGGCGAACCAGGCCGGTGAGAACTGGCTGTAGGAGGTGGTCATGACGCCCTCGTCGATGGCCCGGTCGAAGAATCGCGCCGTCTCCAGGGTCGCGTCGTCCGTCATGTCGACGATCCATCGGTCGCCGTCGACGCGGAACCAGGACGCGCCGGCCTGGGTCGCCATGGCCGCGAACCACGAGGCGTCGTCGAGGGCGAAGCAGTCCAGGTACATGCCGGCCTCGCGCACCGCCCCCGCCACCTGGAACCAGTCGTCCCAGGTGGTCGGCGGCTTCGCGCCCACCCGGTCGAGCAGGTCCGGGCGGTAGTACAACGCCATGGGACCGGAGTCCTGCGGGATCCCGTAGACCCCGTCGACGTAGGAGACCTGGTTCCAGAGGGTCTCGTTGTACCGCGACGCGACCTCGTCGGCGCCGTAACGCCGGAGGTCGACCAACCCGTTCACGAGGAGGAACTCGGGGAGCGTCCGCATCTCGACCTGCGCCAGGTCCGGACCGCCACCCGCGGCGAGCGCCGAATAGAGCTTCTGATACCCGCCGTCGTTGCCTCCAGGGATCCACACGGCCTCGACCTGAACGTTCGGGTGGTCGGCGTTCCAGACGTCCGCGACCTTCTGGAGGTCCTTCAACCAGGCCCAGTAGGTGAGCGTGATCCGTTCCCCAGCGGCGGCCGGGGCGATCGTCGGACCGGTGTTCGGCGACACCGTCCCCGGGGTGGAACAGCCCGCCAGGAGAGCGGTCGCACCACCCGCTGCAGCCCAGGCGAGCAACTGTCTTCTCGTCATCGGTGACATCGATGGTCCTCACTTCGTCGTCGAGGTGGTCCATCGACGCTAACACGACCGTCAGGACCGGCGTCGAGACCCGAACGACGGACGGGGCCCGGGAGCGTGTGCTCCCGGACCCCGTCCGCGTGGTGCTGGTGTCGGTCAGGCCGACGTCATCAGGCCAGGCGCGCCTTCAGGTTCGCCGAGATCGTCTCGAGGAACTCCTCGGTCGTCTGGTAGGCCTGCTCGGGCCCGACGAGGAGCGCGAGGTCCTTCGTCATGGCGCCGGACTCCACCGTCTTGATGACGACGTCCTCGAGGGTCGCCGAGAACTCGATGAGCTCCTGGTTGTCGTCGAGCACGCCGCGGTGCTGCAGGCCACGGGTCCACGCGAAGATCGACGCGATCGGGTTCGTGGACGTGGGCTTGCCCTGCTGGTGCTGACGGTAGTGACGCGTGACGGTGCCGTGCGCCGCCTCGGCCTCGACGATCTTGCCGTCCGGGGTGGCGAGCACGCTCGTCATGAGGCCGAGCGAACCGAAGCCCTGGGCGACGGTGTCGGACTGGACGTCGCCGTCGTAGTTCTTGCACGCCCAGACGTAGCCGCCCTCCCACTTCATGGCCGAAGCGACCATGTCGTCGATGAGGCGGTGCTCGTAGGTGATGCCCGCAGCTTCGAACTGCTCCTTGAACTCGGCGTCGAAGATCTCCTGGAAGATGTCCTTGAACCGGCCGTCGTAGGCCTTCAGGATCGTGTTCTTCGTCGAGAGGTACACCGGGTAGTTGCGGTTGAGGCCGTAGTTGAGGCTCGCCCGTGCGAAGTCGCGGATGGAGGCGTCGAGGTTGTACTGCACCTGGGCGATGCCGTCGCCCGGCGACTGGAAGACCTCGAACTTCTGCGGCTCCGAGCCGTCGTCGGGCGTGAACTCGACCGTGAGCTTGCCCTCACCCTTGAAGAGGAAGTCGGTCGCACGGTACTGGTCGCCGAACGCGTGACGGCCGATGATGATCGGCTTGTTCCAGCCCGGGACGAGCCGCGGGATGTTCGAGATGATGATCGGCTCGCGGAAGATGACGCCGCCGAGGATGTTGCGGATGGTCCCGTTCGGGCTCCGCCACATCTTCTTCAGGCCGAACTCCTCGACCCGCGCCTCATCAGGCGTGATCGTGGCGCACTTGACGCCGACGCCGTGCTTCTGGATGGCGTGTGCGGCGTCGATCGTGATCTGGTCGTCTGTCTCGTCACGCTTCTCGATGCCGAGGTCGTAGTACTCGAGGTTCACATCGAGGTAGGGGTGGATGAGCGAGTCCTTGATGAACTGCCAGATGATGCGAGTCATCTCATCGCCGTCGAGTTCGACGACGGTGCCTTCGACCTTGATCTTCGACACTGGTTGTCCTTTCTGATGCCGCCCTGAGCCGAGCGGCCTACGGAGGTGCGCACGCGGTGGAGTGCTCCGCATGGCATGGAGGAGACCGCATCCGAAAGGTGGGACGGCACGGCCAGCACCTAGCTTACAAGACGCGCCAGGTCTCTTGACATCGAGACAGTTCCCGATCACGGACCAGTGCGACCCACGCCGTCGACTGGGGATCCGCCGTGGGTGTGCACGCCCGGGCGCGTGTCGACACCCGGGCGGACTATCCGCGGTGGGCCGGACAGGTTAGCCTGAGTGCATGGCTGAGCTGCGTCTGGAAGAACTGTCCGCATCGACGATCGTGGCGGTCAACGCGCTCACCATGAAACCCGGGCAGGAGCAGTTCATCGCCCCGGTGTCCTACGCGGTCGCGGCCGCGGTCGTGAACCCCGCCACTTCGTGGCAGCGCGTCATCCTCGACGTCGACGAGGTCGTCGGCTTCATCTCCGCCAACTTCGACCACGAGTCGACGCAGGAGGAGTTCCGCTCCGCCCTGTGGCGTATCAACGTCGACGCCGACGACCAGGGCCGCGGCGTCGGCCGGTTCGCGGTCGCCTCACTCATCGAGGAGGCCAAGAAGCGCGACTTCGACCACGTGAACGTCATCTACGAGCCCGGCGACCTCGGCCCTGAGGCGTTCTTCCTCCGGGTGGGCTTCTCCCCCGTCGGTGAGACGCAGTACGGCGAGACCATCGGCAGCATCAGCCTCTGACCCGTGAGCGGGCAGCCGGCGATCGACACCGCTGAAGCCTTCGCCGAGGCCGTGTTGGCGGTGGTCGCCGACATCCCGGAGGGGTGTGCCCTCAGCTACGGGCAGGTCGCCGCGATCATCGGATCGAGGTCGGCCCGCGGGGTCGGGCGGGTGATGGCCCAGTACGGGCATGCCGTGCCCTGGTGGCGTGTCGTCCGCTCAGGAGGCCTGCCGCCGACCGGCCACGAGGAACGCGCTCTCGAGCACTACGAGGCCGAGGGCACGCCGATCGTCCGGATGAGTGGTGGGCGGTACCGGCTCGGCCGGGAGGCCCTCCTCCACTGACGCCTGCGGTTCGGGTTCAGACGGGCAGGTCGATCGTGACGACCGTCCCGCCGCCGCGGGGGCTCTCGATCCGCATCGTCCCGCCGACGGCGTCGACCCGGTCCGCGAGGCCGCGCAGTCCGCTCCCGCTCGCCGGGTCGGCACCGCCGACACCGTCGTCCGCCACGACCACCCGCAGCCGGCCGTCCGCGTCGCCGACGACGGTCACCTCGCAGCCTGTGGCCTCCGAGTACTTCGTGACGTTGGCGAGGCACTCCGACACGACGTAGTACACGGTGGACTCGATGAGCTGCGTCGGACGCTCGGCGAGCTCGACGTTCACGCGGGTGACGACGGTGCAACGACGACCGAGTTCGGCGATCGCCGGCCCGAGACCACCATCGGCGAGGAGCGCCGGATGGAGCCCGCGCGCGAGCTCGCGGAGCTCCTTGATCGCGCTCGCGAGCTGCTCGATGGTCGTCTCGAGTCCTTCGGCGAGCGCGAGCTGCCCGTCGGCTCGCGCCGCATCGCTCGCCATCCGGAGCCGGAGGGCGACCGAGAACAGCTGCTGCTGCGAACCGTCGTGCAGGTCGCGCTCGGCACGACGGCGCGCCTCGTCCGCCGCCTGGACGATGCGCAACCGCGAACGGTTCACCTCGCGCAAGGAGTGGCGCAGCTCTCCGGTGAGGCGTTCGTTGTCGATCATGATGCGCAACGACGCCGACACCGAACGCAGCAGCTGCGGGTTGTCGAGGAGCGCGGCATCGTGCTCGATGTACACGAGCGGGGCGTCCGCGTCACCGACGCTCGACATCGCCCGTCCGCGAGCGTCGCGACCCGTCGTCCGCTGCGACCCCGGCCACACGAGACGGGCCGAACGGTCTCCGAGGACGGTCTTCACGGAGCTGTCCCAGCGGTCGTGGCCGGTCTCGCTCAGCCCGCCGGTCTGCACGAGGTCGACGGCCCTGGCGCGGATCGCCCGCATGCGGACGAGCCCGGTCGCATAGGCCGCCGGTACGAGCACCACGGAGAAGGCGTTGAGGTCCTCGACGGCGAGCCTGAGCTCCTGCGGCCACCCGCCCAGGCGGGCGAGGGACCACCCCACGCCGATGACGAGCCACAGGACGAAGGCCACCGGCATGATGAACGCGACCTGCCGCGCCGCCCCGCTGCTGCGCGCCCAACGGAGCAGCACCACGCCGGCGACGACCACGGCGAAGAGCCCCATCACGGCGGCGTGTACCTGGCCGAGCACGGCGGAGAGCTGGCCGTTCGCCAGCACCGCGTAGGAACTGGGCTCGTGCTGTGCGTCGAGCGGGTACCGACGGGTCAGCACCAGGGTCGCGATCGCGTACGTGACGAGGTACACCGACGCCGTGATGACGAGCCGGCGGTCGAAGCCACGTCGGAGGCGCCCCGCGGGGAAGGCCAGCGCCAGCCAGACCAGGGCGACCCCGGGGAGGACGGAGATCGACATGAGGAGCGGCCAGAGCCAGCCCGCCTCGACCCCGTACGCCCACATGTAGGCCGTCTCCGCAACGGTGTACCCGACGATCACCCACCCGGGAACCGGGGTCGGAGCCAGCCACCAGATCAGGCCGGCAGCGGTCAGCGCCGCGAGGTGACCGACGAGCCAGGGCAGCCCGTTGCCGTCCGCGATGCCCGGCTGGACCACGCCGAACACCACCGAGCAGACGCAGAGCAGCGCCGCCGCGACCAGGATGACGAGGCGCAGTGGCCACGGCAGCCGGCCGCGGCCGACGGGTGCCGGGATCGGGAGCGAGGTCGCCCGTCCGCGTGGGCGACCGTCAGCCATCCGTGTGTTCCAGCCAGCGCACGACCGCGAGCACGCGGCGGTGGTCCGCCGGCGAGTCCTCGAGTCCGAGCTTGGCCAGAATGCGGCTGATATGCGCCTCGACGGTCTTCAGGCTGACGACGAGCGCCTTCGCGATACCGGAGTTCGACCGACCCTCGGCCATGAGGGTGAGGACCTCCCGTTCACGCTCGGTGAGGTGGTCGAGCCCGTCGGAACGGGTCCGTTCGGCGACGAGGAGGGAGACGACCTCCGGATCGACGACCGACTCTCCGGCCGCGACCCGTTCCACGGCGTCGACGAGGGTCCCCGAGTCGGCGACGCGGTCCTTGAGGAGGTAGCCGGTGCCGCCGCCCGAGCCGAGCGCACGGACCGCGTAGGAGGGGACGGCGTAGGTGCTGAGGAGCAGCACCCCGGCACGGAACCCCGTGGCGCGGAGTTGTTCGAGGGCAACGATCCCCTCGTCGGTGTGGGTGGGCGGCATGCGGATGTCGAGGACGACGGCGTCGAGCTGCAGCCCGTCGTCGATGCGGTCGACCAGCTCGACCGCGGAACCGAAGGACCCCACGACGTCGTGACCGCCGGCCCGCAGGATCTGGACGACGCCCTCGCGGAGCAGCACGGCGTCGTCGGCGACGGCGACGCGCAGCGAACGCGGTTCCTCACTGGTCATCCGCTCATTGTGGCAGGTCGAGCGGTCGAGGTGTAGTGCCCGGCGTCCGTCCGTCACCGGGAGGACACCGGGCACCACACCCCCGCGCAACCGTCAGCCGAGCGAGGAACGCCAGGCCGCGTGCATCGCGGCGAAGCGGCCGGTCCCGCCGATGAGGTCGGCCGGCGCACCGTCCTCGACGATCCGCCCATACTCCATCACGAGCACCCGGTCGGCGATCGCGACGGTCGAGAGGCGGTGAGCGATGATGATCGCCGTCCGGTCGGCGAGCAGCGTCTGCAGCGCCTCCTGCACGAGTCGCTCGCTCGGGATGTCGAGCGACGCCGTCGCCTCGTCGAGGATGAGCACGGCCGGATCCGCGAGGAACGCCCGCGCGAAGGACAACAGCTGCCGCTGCCCGGCCGACACGCGTCCGCCACGCTTGTTCACGTCGGTGTCGTAGCCGTCGGGCAGCGCCTCGATGAAGGTGTCGGCGCCGACGGCCCTGGCCGCTGCCCGGATCTCCTCGAAGCTCGCGTCGGGCTTGCCGAGGGCGATGTTCTCCGCCACGGAGCCGGAGAACAGGTACGCCTCCTGCGTGACCATGACGATGGCGCGGCGGAGGTCCTTCGGATGCAGCTCGCGCAGGTCCACGCCGTCGAGGCGGACGGAGCCCTCGGACGGGTCGTAGAACCGGCTCACCAGTTTCGCGAGCGTCGACTTGCCGGCACCCGTGGTCCCGACGAGGGCGATGGTCTGCCCGGCCGGGATCTCGAGGTCGAAGCTCGGCAGGATGACGCGGTCCGACGCGTACGCGAACGTCACGTCGTCGAAGGTGATCCGCCCCTTCGAGGTCCAGAGGTCGACGGGCGCGACCGGGTCGGGCACGCTCGGACGTTCCTCGAGGACGCCGGAGATCTTCTCGAGCGCCGCCGCGGCCGACTGGTAGGAGTTGTAGAACATCGCCATCTCCTCCATCGGGTCGAAGAACCGACGGGTGTACAGCAGCGCCGCGAGCAGGGCTCCGATCGCCAGCTGGCCGTCGGCGACGCGGAACCCACCCACGAGCAGGACGACCGCGACGGAGAGGTTTCCGATGAACACCAGTCCGGGGTCGAACACCCCGAACAGTTGGATGACCCGGGCGTTGACCGTGCGGTAGTGCTCCACGGTCGCGCCGAAGGTCTGCTCGTTGCGCCGTTCCTTGCGGAACGCCTTCACGGCACGGATGCCCGTCATCGCCTCCACGAAGAAGACGATGAGCTTCGCGGACGCCACCCGCGACTCACGGAACAGCTTCTGCGATCGGATCTGGAACCAGCGGGTGAGCACCGTCAGCGGGATGAGCGCGCCGAGGAGCACCAGTCCGCTGACCCAGTCGACGAGCACGAGTGCCACGGCCGTGAAGCCCATGTAGAGCACGCCGGACACCAGCTGGTTGATACCCGAGTCGAGGAGCTCACGGATGGAGTCGAGGTCGCTCGTCTGCCGCGAGATGATTCGCCCGGAGGTGTAGTTCTCGTGGAAGTCGAGACTCAACCGCTGCGTCTGCAGGAACACCCGTTTGCGGAGGTCGATGAGGATCGTCTGACTGATCCGCGCCGCGAGCACGGTGTACCAGGAGATGAGCGTCGCGCCGACGGCCCCCGTGAGCAGGTACGCGCCGACGACGAGGAAGGCCGGCATCCAGTCGGCGCGCTCGAGGATCGCGGGGAGCGCCCGGTCGATGCCGAGCGCGATCAACGCCGGGCCGGCCACCTGCGCGGCCGTCGAGACGATGACGATCGTCATAGCCGCGACCACGCGCCACCGCAGCGGTGCCAGCAGGGAGCCGAGCAGGCGCAGCGAGCGGCGTCTGATCTGTGCGGACTCGGCACGGGTCAGGTCGTCGCGTTCCTCGCCCCGCACCCCGTGCACCGTCTGTTCCTGGCTCACAGGTTCACCTCCTGTCGGATCGTCTCGCGTTCGTCTGCTTCGAGACTCGAGATCACATAGCGGTAATGGTCGTTCTCCCGGAGGAGGTCGCTGTGGCGGCCGACGGCGGTGATGCGGCCGTCCTGGAGGAGGGCGACGCGGTCGGCGAGCATGACGGTGCTCGGACGGTGAGCGACGATGAGCGCCGTCGTCGACGCGAGGACCCGCCGCAGGGCGGCCTCCACGAGCGCCTCGGTGTCGACGTCGAGCGCCGACAGCGGGTCGTCGAGCACGAGGACGGCCGGGCGGGCCGCGACCGCGCGCGCCAGCGCCAGCCGCTGACGCTGGCCGCCCGAGAGGCTGAGCCCCTCCTCCCCCACAGTCGTCTCGACGCCGTCCGGCAGCTCGTCGACGAAGCCCGCCTGCGCGATGTCGAGTGCCTCACGGAGCACCCGCTCGGCTTCGGGCGAATCGAGGTCCAGGTCGTCACGCCCGAGCAGCACGTTCTCCTTGACGCTCGCCGAGAAGAGTGTCGCGTCCTCGAACGCCATCGCGATGTGGCGACGCAGTTCCTCACGGGTGAGCGCACGAATGTCGATGCCGTCGAGCAGGATGCGACCACCGGTCACGTCGTACAGCCGCGTGGTCAGGGCGGTGATGGTCGACTTGCCCGAGCCGGTCAGCCCGACGAGGGCCATGGTCTCCCCCGGTTCCAGGCGCAACCGGACACCGTCGACGACGTCACGCTCACGCGCTGGTGCGTCCTCGTACCGGAAGTGCACGTCCTCGAACACGAGCTCGCCCACGGGGTCGGCGAGGTGCTCGGGATGCTCCGGGTCGGTGATCGTGTTGACCGAGTCCAGCACGTCGAAGTACCGGTCCGTCGCCGACCGCGTGTCGAAGGTCATGGCCAGCAGGAAGCCGACCGACTCGATCGGGAACCGCAGGATCGTCGCCGTCGCGAAGAAGGCGAACAGCTGACCGACGGTCAGTTCGCCGATGGACGCCAGCCAGACCCCCGCCAACAGGCAGAGCGCGAACGCGATGTCCGGCAGCAGTACGAGCCAGAACCAGATGCCGGCGATCGCCTTCGCCTTCTCGATCTCCGTCCCACGCAGGTCCTCCGCACGAGAGGTGAACCGCTGCAACGCGTGCTTCCCTCGCCCGAACGCCTTGAGCACGCGGATCCCGTGCACGGACTCCTCGACCGCGGTCGCGAGGTCGCCCGCCTGGTCCTGGCTGCGCCTCGCGATCACCGAGTAGCGCCCTTCGAAGGTGAACCCGAAGATCCACACTGGGATCGCCAGGGCGATGAAGATGAGGCCGAGGAGCCAATTCCAGGTGAACAGGATGACCGCTCCGACGATGATGGTCACGCCGTTCACGATGAGCAGCACGAAGCCGAACGAGATCCAACGACGGATGAGCCCGAGGTCGCTGACCGCACGCGAGAGCAGCTGCCCGCTCTGCCAGCGGTCGTGGAAGGTGACCGGCAGGTCCTGCAGCTTCGCGAAGAGTGCGTTCCGCATGCGGGCCTCGACGTGCGTGCCGGGGGTCAGGACGAACCAGCGGCGGAGGGCGATCATGACCGCCTCGAGGACACCGAGCGCGAGGACCACGATGACCGCCGGCCAGATCTGCGACGAGTCACCGCTCGAGAGCGGACCGTCGACGAGTGCCTGCAGCACGAGCGGGATGGCGAGCGCGACGAGGCCTGCCACGAGCGCGGCGACCATGCCGAGCACGATCCGCGGCATGGCGGTCTTCGCATAGGGGTAGATGCGCATGAGGGCACGGAAGGTGCTCTGACGCGGTTGGACGGGACGGCGGTCGTCGCCGGGCGGAGTCATTGCGGGAAGTCCTTGCGAGAGAGTCGGCGACGTCGGTCACCGACGGAACAGTGGTGGTGGAGCTGCCGGACGGCGAGGTCGCTCTGCGGGATCGCAGCATCCGGTGACGGGTCCGAGCGGAATCGGACGGATGGGGTGGCGGAATGCCTGGTGCTAGTGCGGTGCGACGGCGTCCGTCACGGCTGGCCCGGAGGCTGCCCGGGCGACGGCGGCTCGGCGGCTCGAGGCGGAACGGGCACGGTCGACCGTCAGCGCTGCAGCGTCCTGGTTCGAGAGCGTCATGGCATCCTCCTCATCCTGTGGGGCGAGAGCCGCGGGCCGGGTGCACAGGTCGCACTCGAACGCGGGCGGCACCGATCACGAGGAACGAAGGTCGGCGCAGCAGACCAGACTATGGGAGGACGAAGCCGGACTGCAAGGGATCCATGCGGTTGCACGCATGGGGTCGGTCGATACCGCCGTCAGGACGCCGGCTCGTCGACGATGCCGACGAAGGCCCCGATGCCGTCGATCTCGCGACGACGCGATCCCTCGGGGACCGGCGGCAGTTCGTCGGCCCCGTGCCAGGAACAGGTCACCATCGAGAACTCCGGCCACCACTTCTTCGGGCGGAGCGTTTCGCTCGTGCCGCAGATCGTGCACCGCAGCTCGACCCAGACCGGCCGCTTGCCCGTCCGGTTGGCACGGGACTGCACGTACCACGCGGGGGGATCGGCTTCGAATGCGGCGAGCTGCTCCGCAGACCAGAACGGCGGGATCCCGTGGTGCCTGGCCATCTCCAGCGGGATGTCCAGACGCTGCGCGACGGCCCTCCGACTCAGATCCCGTCCACCGCGCGCTCCAGCCTCCTGTTCCACGATCGGCTCAGCTGACCCGCACTGACAGGCAGGTGACGCAGCCCTCGAGCTTCTCGAACTCGCTGATGTCGACCTGCACCACGGTGTAGCCGCGGTCCTCGAGCAACGCGGCCGTCTTCGGCGCGGCTGCCGAGATCAGCACCGTGTCGTCGGCGAGCTCGACGACCGCGACGCCCTCGCGCTCGGGGACGACCAGGTGTCGGCCGAAGAAGGACGGGTCGTCGACGAGGTCGGGGTGGACGAGGACGGTGCCGTCTGGCAGCGCGGTGACCGTCGACTTCAGGTGCAGTGCCTTCGTGACGGGGACGGCGACGACGTCGAATCCACGCGGAGCGAGGATGTTCCGCAGCTGGCGCACACCCTCGGCGTTCGTGCGGCCGCTGCGGCCGACGTACACGGTGGTGCCCACCTGGAGGACGTCGCCGCCCTCGAGGGTGCCGTCGCCCTCGATGCGGTGGATGCGGAGACCGAGTTCACGCGCGGTGGTTTCGGCGGCGACGATCTCCGGACGACGGCTCTCGGCGCCGGGACGGGTCACGACGGCGATGTCGTCGACGACGACGACGGTGTCCTCGATGAAGACGGAATCGGCGAGCTGGTCTGCCCAGGACACCTCGGTGGTGTCCCAACCCGCGGCGTCGAGCGCGGCGACGTAGGCGTCCCACTGCTGGTCGGCGAGCTCGGTGTCGATCGCGGCGCGTTCCTGGTGCGTGACGAGCCCCTCGGCGAGGTTGGAGGCGGGCATGCGGACGAGCGCGATGCGTCGGCCTTCGTCGAGCACGGCGTCCTGCGTGCGGATGACCGTCCGGTAGACCGGGTATCCGATGAACGCCGCGGACAGGGCGATGACGACGACGAAGACGAGGTTGAGGCTGATCAGCGTGGCGACGATACTGCCGAGCACGGTGCTGTTGACCGGCTGGCCCGTCGTCGCGACCTGCACGATGAGACCGAGGAGCGCGCCGATGACGGCGAGCGCCGCACCTCCGAGGAGGGCCAGGAGCCGGAACCGGTACAGGCCGACGACGCCGACGATGAGGAGCAGCACGAAGGTGATGATCGTGCTCTCGAAGAAGTACGGACTCGCCTGGGCGAAGATCGTCCCGGCGAACTGGTAGCCGACGAAGGTGACGAACATGACCCCCAGGAAGCCGACGACGATGGTCGCGACGGCGGCGGCAGCGGATGCGATGAGTTTGCGGCTCCAGGTGGCAGTCATCCGACAACCGTAGCGGAACGACGCAGCGGCGCCTGGCCACGAGGGCCCGACGCCGCTGGGAGATCACCAGGAGCTCGCTCGGATTCCGCCGAGGAGCAGCCGCTGGACCTAGTGGAAGAAGTGCCGCTCCCCCGTGAAGTACATGGTCACACCGGCGGCCTGCGCCGCGGCGATGACCTCCTCGTCACGGACGGAACCGCCGGGCTGGACGACCGCACGCACGCCGGCGTCGAGCAGGACCTGCAGACCGTCGGCGAAGGGGAAGAAGGCGTCCGACGCGGCGACGGAACCGACTGCGCGGTCGCCCGCCCGGCTCACGGCGAGGTGGCAGGAGTCGACACGGTTGACCTGACCCATGCCGACGCCGACGCTCGCGCTGCCCTTGGCGAGCAGGATGCCGTTCGACTTCACCGAGCGACACGCCTTCCAGGCGAAGATGAGGTCGAGCAGGGTGTCGTCGTCCGCGGGTTCACCCGTGACGAGCGTCCAGCCCTTGGCGGTGTCCTGGGGGTCGTCGGCGAAGCGGTCGGCGTCCTGGTACAGCAGGCCGCCGGAGATCTGGCGGACCTCGCGCGCTTCACGCACGAACCCCTCGGGCAGCTGGAGCAGACGCAGGTTCTTCTTCGTCTTCAACACTTCGAGTGCGGCGTCCTCGAACCCGGGGGCGACGAGCACCTCGGTGAAGATCTCCTTCACCGTCTCGGCCATGCCGAGGGTGACCACGCGGTTGGCCGCGATGACCCCGCCGAATGCGGACACCGGGTCGCACTCGTGCGCGCGACGGTGCGCGGATGCGATCGGGTCGGGCGCCTTCGGGTTCGCGAAGGCGATCCCGCACGGGTTCGCGTGCTTGATGATGGCGACGGCCGGATTGGCGAAGTCGTACGCGGCACGGACCGCAGCGTCGGCGTCGACGTAGTTGTTGTACGACATCTCCTTGCCGTGCAGCTGTGTGGCCTGGGCGATGCCTGCTCCGCCGGGACGGACGTAGAGCGCCGCGGCCTGGTGCGAGTTCTCGCCGTAGCGGAGCACCGCCTCGCGACGACCGGTGACGGCCAGGGTGGCGGGGAACGCATCGCCCTCGGCCGCGGTGCTCGCGAACCAGGCGGAGACGGCAGCGTCGTAGGAGGCGGTGTGCTCGAAGGCTTCAGCGGCGAGGGAGCGTCGCTGCGCCAGCGTCGTCCCGCCGGCGCCGACCGCGTCGACGATCTGTCCGTACCGTTCGGGCGAGACCACGATGGCGACGTTGGCGTGGTTCTTCGCGGACGCGCGCACCATCGCCGGTCCGCCGATGTCGATCTGCTCGACGACGTCGTCGCCGACCGCGCCGCTCGCGACGGTCTCGACGAAGGGGTACAGATTCACGACGACGAGCTGGAACGCCTCGATACCGAGTTCGGCCAGCTGGGCCTCGTGGGATTCGAGTCGCAGGTCGGCGAGCAGGCCGGCGTGCACGGAGGGGTGAAGGGTCTTGACCCGACCGTCGAGCGACTCCGGGAACCCGGTCACCTCCGAGACGTCGGTCACCTCGTGACCCGCACCCCGGATGGTGGCGGCCGTCGACCCGGTCGAGACGATCTCGACCCCGGCGGCGGCGAGCGCACCCGCGAGCTCGAGGAGACCGGTCTTGTCGCTCACGGAGACGAGCGCACGACGCACGGGGACGACGTCGCGTTCTCGGTAGAGGCTGTGGTCGTGACTGGGACCGCTCATGACTGGGGTGCTCCTTCTGCTGGCGGGCGGGACGCCGTGGAGAGCGCCTCGAGGTCGATGGTTCCGGTGGCGAGGTCGCGGACGGCCTGGACGAGCAGTCGCCGCTCGACGGGCTTGATGCGCTCGTGCAGGCGGTGCTCGGTGTCGTCCGACAGGATCGGCACGCGCTCCTGGGAGATGATAGGCCCCGCGTCGACACCGTTGTCGACGACGATGATCGACGCACCCGTCTCCGTGGCACCGGCGGCGAGCGCGTCGCGGACGCCGTGGGCGCCGGGGAACTCCGGCAGGTACGCGGGGTGGGTGTTGATGATGCGTGGCGAGAGGGCGTCGACGACGACCGGCGGGAGCAGGCGCATGAGCCCGCTGAGCACGAGGACGTCGGGACTCCAGACGCGGATCTGCTCGAGGAGCGCTGCTCCCCACTCCGCCCGGGTGTCGAACGACGAGTACGGGACGGTGAACGAGGGGATGCCGAACTCCTCGGCGTGGGCCAGGCCGTCCGCCTCGCGATCGGCACCGACGGCGACGACCCTGGCGGGGAAGTCCGCGTCGCGTGAAGCTTCGAGGAGGGCGCGGAGATTGGATCCGCCACCGGAGATCAGCACGACGAGTGACAGCACCAGAGCATCCTATCGGTCGCGGGCGTTCCGGACGCTCGGGCGGACCTGCAGCTCCGGGAGGTGATCCTCCTCGGCCAGATGCGTCGGACCGGCGGCCATGCCGATCACCGCAGCGATCCCGACGGTCAGCGTAGTCCACAGGCCGGTGGCCCACCCGTTCGGGCCGACCTCCACGAGGCGCCCCGGGCCTGCGGCGCCCGCCGAGATCGCGGCGAGGACGCCGACGACGACCCCCGCCGTGACGCCGATGCCGAGGCCGACGACGGCCAGTCGTGCGAGACCGTCCCGCCCGTCGAGGTCGACGAGCAACCGGCGACGCAGGACGACCGCCGCCGCGAACCCGATGACGACCGGGATGACGAGCACCGCGAAGCCGAACGGGCTCTCCCCCGTCGGGATGGCGCCGAGCACCGGGACGGCCGGCATGCTGCCCACGAGCGTGCCGATCGGGGACACGGCCGTCCCGCTGCCGATGGCGAACCCGCCGCCGGTGATCCAGCTCATCGCCCAGATGACGAGGTTCGGAAGGTACAGCAGCTCGGCACCGGTCACGATCGCCCCGCCCAGGACGCCGTACTGCGCGCTCTCGTGCAGGGAGATGATGGCGCCGTAGCCTGCGGCGATGAGAACGGCCGTCAGGACGGCTGCCACCGCGAGGAGCCCGGTCGCGGCGAGCGCCCCGCCGCGGAGCGAGGTGACGATCATCGGCCACGCGCCGGCTGGCAGTCGATCACGGGTGGCGCGGAGGCCGTCGAGGATCGGATCGGCCGCGTCCTGCTCGCGGAACCGGACCCACAGGGCAGCGACGACGACGCCGAGCGCGAACCGGGAGGTCGGGGCGAGCGTGCCCTGGACGATCGACGGTCGGACAGCCGGGTGCAGGGCGGAGATGGTCACGAGGCACGCGAGCATGGCGAACACGAGCACGGACACGACGACCGCGCCCTGCCACCAGGTGCTGCGGGCGGCGCGCGTCCCCGTGCGCACCCCGAACAGGACCGTGCCGACCGTGAAGGCGAGCGGTGCGAGCGAGACGAGGAAGGGCTCCATCCCGAGTGGCAGGCCGAGCTGCGTGACGAGCTCCGTGTCGAGGGTGATGCGCATGCTCGACCCGTTGCCGAGCGTCCAGATGTCGACCGCCCCTCGCCACAGCGCGGCCGGATCGACCTCGAGCTGGAAGTACAGCGCCCACAGGGCGAGCAGGGGGACGAGTGCGACACCGATGCCGATGGCCACGGCGAGCGTGGCATCGAGGGCGGCGAGGAGGGCGACGGTCAGACGTTTCATGCGCCTCCGACCCTACCCGGCGCGGTGCACCCCGAACGTCAGGCACACGGTGGGCGACCCCCGGAACGCCACGACGCGACGCCCGGATCGGGCGCCGCGTCGTGGGTGCTGGTGGTGTGTGCGTCGCTACAGCGAGGCGATGATCTCGCGCATGAGGTCGGCGGTCTCGCTCGGCGTCTTGCCGACCTTGACCCCGGCGGCCTCGAGGGCCTCCTTCTTCGCCTGCGCGGTGCCTGCGGAGCCCGAGACGATGGCACCGGCGTGGCCCATGGTCTTGCCCTCGGGGGCGGTGAAGCCCGCGACGTAGCCGACGACCGGCTTGGTGACGTTCGCCTTGATGAAGTCGGCCGCGCGCTCCTCGGCGTCGCCGCCGATCTCACCGATCATGACGATCGCCTTGGTCTCGGGGTCGGCCTCGAACGCGGCGAGCGCGTCGATGTGCGTCGTCCCGATGATCGGGTCGCCGCCGATGCCGATCGCGGTCGAGAAGCCGATCTCGCGCAGCTCGTACATCATCTGGTAGGTCAGGGTGCCCGACTTCGACACGAGGCCGATGGGTCCCTTGCCCGCGATGTTCGCCGGCGTGATGCCGACGAGCGACTCGCCCGGCGTGATGATGCCGGGGCAGTTCGGGCCGATGATGCGGGTCTTCGAGCCCTTGGACTGGGCGTAGGCCCAGAACTCGGCGGAGTCGCCGACCGGGACGCCCTCGGTGATGATGACGAGCAGCGGGATCTCGGCGTCGATGGCCTCGATGACCGCGTCCTTGGTGAACGCCGGCGGCACGAAGGCGATCGACACGTCGGCACCGGTCTCGGCGATGGCCTCGGCCACCGTGCCGAACACGGGCAGCTCGACGCCGCCGTCGTGGGTGACGGTCGTGCCGGCCTTGCGGGCGTTGACGCCACCGACGACCTGGGTGCCGGCCTTCAGCATGAGCGCTGTGTGCTTGGTGCCCTCACCGCCGGTGATGCCCTGGACGATGACCTTGGAGTCCTTGTTGAGGAAGATTGACATGCGTGTGCGATCCCTTACTTCGAAGCCAGCTCGGCGGCCTTGTCGGCGCCTTCGTCCATGGTTGCGGCGAGCGTGATGAGCGGGTGGGCGGCTGCGCGGAGGATCTCGCGGCCTTCCTCGACCTTGTTGCCGTCGAGGCGCACCACGAGCGGCTTGGTCGCGGTGTCGCCGAGGATCTCGAGCGCCTTCACGATGCCGTTCGCGACCGCGTCGCACGCGGTGATGCCACCGAACACGTTCACGAACACGCTCTTGACTTGCGCGTCACCCAGGATGACGTCGAGGCCGGCGGCCATGACCTCGGCCGATGCTCCACCGCCGATGTCGAGGAAGTTGGCCGGCTTGACGCCGCCGTGCTGCTCGCCCGCGTACGCGACGACGTCGAGCGTGGACATCACGAGGCCTGCGCCGTTACCGATGATGCCGACCTCACCGTCGAGCTTGACGTAGTTGAGGTCGTTCTCCTTCGCCTTGAGCTCCAGGGGGTCCTCGGCGGCCGTGTCCTCGAGGGCGGCGTGGTTCGGGTGACGGAACGCGGCGTTCTCGTCGAGCGACACCTTGCCGTCGAGGGCGACGATGCGGCCCTCCTCCGTGAGGACGAGCGGGTTGACCTCGACGAGCGTCGCGTCCTCACCCTTGTAGACGTCGTACAGCTTCACGAACACGTCGGAGACCTGGTCGACGAGCTCCTCGGGGAAGTTCGCGGCCTGCGCGATCGCGACCGCGGCCGCCTTGTCGACGCCCGTCAGCGGGTCGACCTCGATGCGCGCGAGCGCCTCGGGCTTCTCGACTGCGAGCTGCTCGATCTCCATGCCGCCTTCGACGCTCGTGAGCGACAGGTAGGAGCGGTTGGCGCGGTCCAGCAGCACGGAGAAGTAGAACTCCTGCGCGATCCGCGCACCTGCTGCGACCATGACGCGCTTGACGACGTGGCCCTTGATGTCGAGACCGAGGATGGCCTTGGCCGCCTCGTACGCCTCGTCGGGGGTCTTCGCGACCTTGACGCCGCCGGCCTTGCCGCGGCCTCCGACCTTCACCTGCGCCTTGACGACGACGACGCCGCCGAGACGCTCGGCAGCCGCCCGCACCTCGTCCGGGGTGTCGGCGATGATGCCGGCGAGGACCGGAACCTCGTACTGCTCGAACAGGTCTCGTGCCTGATACTCGTAAAGATCCACGTGTCATTCCCATCCGCGCTTCGCGCGTTCTGCTGTGATTGTCGTGGCGATTTTCGGCCGCGCGTTATCTCGGCGGCGAGAGAAAAAGGGCCAGTGACGACTCTACCCCCAGCGCTCGTCCGCAGCCGGACGTTCACCGTGAACGACTAGGGTCGGTTCCATGACCGGGATGGCGGACCTGGCGCGCGAGGGCATCCTCGTCGCCGGTGCGGGCCGTGCCATCCTGTTGCAGATCGCCGATCCGGCCGTCGCAGCCGGGGTCGCGCGGCACAGCGACTTCGACGCGCGTCCCCTCGACCGGCTGCACGCGACACTCACCTTCGTCTACGCACTCGCGCTCGGGACCCCCGAGGAACAGCGCCTCGTCGCACGTCGGGTGAACCGGGCACATGCGCCGGTCCGGTCGTCGGCAGACGACCCTGCACCCGCCTACTCGGCCTTCGACGCGGACGCGCAACTCTGGGTGGCCGCCACCCTGTACGACACCGCGGTCCAGGTGTACGAGCTCGTCTTCGGCCCACTCGACGACGGATCCCGCGAGCGATTGCATCGCGAATACGCGATCGTCGGGACGAGCCTGCAACTCCCCGCCGAGCGGTGGCCGGCCACCCGCGCGGCCTTCGACGACTACTTCCAGGCACGGCTCGCGGACCTCCACGTGACCCCCGAGGCCCGTGCCGTGTCCGTCCAGCTCCTGACCGCTCGCGCGGCACCTCCCCTCGTCCGGGCGCTGCTCCCGCTCGTCCGCCTCGTCACGGCCGGGCTCCTGCCGCCCGCGCTCCGAACCGCCTACGGCTTCCGCTGGACCCCGGTCCAACAGCGCCGCTTCGGCCGGCGGCTGCAGGTCGCCAGGCTCGTCTGGCCCCGCTTGCCGAGGTGGGCCAGGGCGGCTCCCTCGACCTGGTACCTGCGGACCATGCGAGCGCGCGAACAGGCCGAACCAGCCGTCTCCTCCCGCTGACGCAGACCGCTCCACAGGGCGCCTCCGAACGCGTCGCCTCCACATCCGGCGCCCGGTCGACGCCGCTGGGCACGGCAGTTTCCCACCATGGGCACATGACAACTCCTGCCCTCCTCCTCCGCACCCGTCTGCCCCGCAGACCCCGCACCCGACTCCTGCTGGCCGTCCCGATCCTCCTCACCATGCTGCTGGCGATCGTGTTCGGCGGCGCGACCCAGGCCTCGGCCCTCGCCGCGACCGGCGCCGCCTACGGCCACCGAGCGGCCTCGGACGGCCGCTGGCTCGGATCCTGGGCGTTCGACGACGGTACGGTCGGGTTCTGCATCAACCTCGACCTCCCGATCCCCCCTGGCCACAGCTACGAATACGTCGACGGCGACTCGCTCGGCTGGTTCAAGCCCGAGGACGCCGCTCGCCTCGCCTACCTGTCCCGGCACTGGGGGGCGAGCCAGAACGCCGACGAGGCCGCTGCCGGCCAGCTCGCCACCTGGATGATCACCGGCCTGAACGGCTACACGCCGGCGCAGATCGCCTCGCGGGCCGGCGCGAGCGCTGAGTACGTGCTGGCGCTCGCGCACCGGATGCTGGCGGAGGCCGACGGCCCGGGCGGCGCGAGTCGCGGAGCGAGCGCCGAGCTGTACCTCGACCGTGGTGAAGACGGCTTCGACGTGGTCCGTTCCGAGCTGGCCGTCGACTTCGTCTCGTCCGGGACGACCACCCTGCCACCGGGGACCCACACCGGGACGATCACGCTCGACGGTGCCACCTTCGAGGACGGCACCTCGGTCAAGGCCGTCGGGAACGGTGAAGGCCACCGGATCGTTCCGAGCACCGACTCCGCGGTCGTCACCTTCTCGGCGACCGTGGCCTACGGCGAGCTGCCCTACGGCGGCGGCATGACCATCGCCCGCAGCGCCGACCACGTGCAGAGCGTCCTCGTCGCGCGTCCCATCACCGTGACCGCCGAGGCGAGCGCGGACCGCGAGCGCACCACGCCCCTGCCGTTCCAGCCGGTCGTCGTCACGACCACGTCGCACGCCACCGCCGCACCCGGAACCGAGATCGTCGACCACCTGTCGGTCGGGATCGCGACGGACGCCGGACTCTCCTCGGAGTGGGGCGTCTTCGGTCCGGAGGGCGGACCGTACGCGCCCATCCCGGTGACCGTCCGGAGCCAGCTGCTCGGCCCGTTCGGCGAGCGGCCGGTCGAAGCACCCGAGGCGCCACTCGGCGCTCCCCTCGTCTGTGAAGTGGAGACCGTCGCCGACGCGGGTCCCGGCGACTACACGACGCCATCGTGCATCGTCCCCGAGGACGGCTATTACGTCTGGGTCGAGCGCATCGAACCGACCGACACGGCCCCGGAGCAGGGTGGCGCCATGATCCGTCCCTGGAGGTCGGCGTTCGGGGTCGCCGCCGAGACCACCCGGGTCGTCTCACCGCCCGTCCCGGAGATCACCGAGCACCGTCTCGCCGAAACCGGCACCGACGACCGGTCGCTCATCCTCGCCGCGACGGTGGCCACGCTGGCCCTCGCCCTCGGCGGCGGGCTCGTCGCACTCCGGCGGCGTTCGACGCCGAGCCGGACCGCCGGCGACGTCAGCGGACGTCGAGGAGCGGTGCGAGCTGAGCGCGGTCGACGTCCAGCCACGGTGCAGCCGGGTTCACGATGATCCCGGTGATGCCCTCGTCGCTGCGGAGCGCTGCTGCGAGTTCCGCAGCCGTGACGGGGTACGCGTCGTCGCCTCGTCCGAGTGCCGCGATCTCGATCGGAGCGGTGAAGACCTCGAGGAGCCGGCGGTCGCCGAGTCGGGTCTCGGCGATGCCGATCGTCTTGCGGTTGCCGTCCTCGTCGACCTCCGCTCGTCCGGCGACGAAGCCGCCGTGCGTGGCGAGCGCCGCGACCAGTCGCTGGAGGGCGTCGGCGTCGCGGGGCTGGGCGAGTGCCTGCTTCGCCGGGTCGTTGTTGCGGCCGTCCCCGAACAGGCGCACGATGAGTGTCTTCGGGACGACGGCGCTCGCCTTGCCGTCGGCCGGGTTCAGGACGATCCCGGCGTACCCTTCGCCGGACGCCTGACGCAGCGCCCACACCGCGTCCACCGCGACCCCGGTCACGGGCCCCTCGGCCGTCCGCGTCTTCTCGAGCTCACGAGGCGAGGTGAAGGCGAGGAGGTACACGGCGCCCTCGGCGTCGCGGTGGACGCCGAGCGGGACGCGACCGGCGGCCTTGTCCTCCTCCGAGACGCCGTCGAGACTCGTCGAGAGCAGCAGCTTGCCCTGGATGCTCTGCCGCAGCACGTGCATCATGGCCCGCTCGTCGCCGCCCTCCGCCAAGGCGGTGAGCGCCTGGGCCAGGTCCACGTTCGTGTCCGGTTCGCCGGCTGGGGGCGTCGGTGCCGGGGCCGCGGCCGGCGGGGCGGGCACCGACACGGGGGCCTCCGGGGTCCGAGCGGCCGAGTTGACCGTCGTCACCGAGATCGAGACGTGCGGAACGGCTTCCGGGGCCTCGGCTTCGGGAGCCGCCTCGCCCTCAGGAGCCGAGGTCTCGGCTTCCGCAGCTGCGGATCGGGCATCGGACGCGTTGCGCTTGGAGAACAGACCCATGATGAATGAGCCTAGATGCTCCATCCGGCCCGGGGAACCCGTGAGGAGCGCTGGGCGAGCGCCAACGCCCGGCTCAGTCCACCTTCTCGATGGGGGCGATCTTGATCAGCAGCTTCTTCGCTCCGGCCGACTCGAACTGCACGTGGGCGATGCGCTTGGCGCCCTCCCCCGTGACCGCGTTCACGCGTCCCACGCCGAAGTCCGCGTGGGAGATGCGGTCGCCGGGGACGAGTTCGAGGTCGCCGTTGTCGCGGACCTTCGCCGTGATGCGGTTCGCCCAGGCCGTCTCCGGCTTGCTCGAACCGCCGGAGAACCGCGTGTCGCCGGCGGACGCCCCCTCGGGCAGAGAGCGGACCGACCAGCGGTCGCTCGACGGGGCGCGGCGCGCGTTGAGCGCCCGCGACTGCGTTCCGCCGCGGCCGTTGACGTTTCCTGGTGACTGCCGCCACTCGATGAGGTCGGCCGGGATCTCCTGCAGGTAGCGACTGGGCATCGCGACGGCGGTCTCGCCGTATTGGGCCCTGGTCATCGCGAGCGACAAGTACAGACGTTTCCTGGCGCGGGTGATGCCGACGTAGAACAGACGACGCTCCTCCGCCGGGCCGCCTGGTTCACTGGCCGACATCCGGTGCGGGAGCAGATCCTCCTCGATGCCGGTGAGGAAGACCGCGTCGTACTCCAGCCCCTTCGCCGTGTGGAGCGTCATGAGGGAGACGCTGCCGGTCGCGTCGTCGAGGTCGTCGGCAGCGGCGACGAGCGAGACCTCGGTGAGGAAGTCCACGATGCCGCCGTCCGGGTTGTTCTTCGCGAACTCCTTCGTGACCGCGACGAGCTCGTCGACGTTCTCGGCACGTGCCTCGTCCTGTGGGTCCCGGCTGTTGCGCAGGGAGTCGAGGTAACCGCTCTTCGTCATGAGCAGCGACAGGACGTCGCCGACGGCGGTCGCCGATGCGGTGGGGCGGTCGGCGGCCGCAGCCTCGTCGAGCGCGACCTGTGCCTCGTCGAGCAGCGCGGACAACTGCAGGATCGCGCTCGTGACCTTCGGGCCGAGCCCGAGTGCGTCGGCGCGCCGCATCGCCTCGCGGAAGGTGACGCCGTTGTTCTCGGCGAAGCTCGCGAGCGCCGTCTCCGTCGCCGGCCCGATGCCGCGCTTCGGGGTGTTGAGGATGCGCCGCAACGCCATGATGTCGGCGGGGTTCGCGACGGACACGAGGTACGCCAGTGCGTCCTTGATCTCCGCGCGTTCGTAGAACTTGGTGCCACCCATGATCCGGTAGGGCAATGCCGCCCGGATGAAGATCTCCTCGAGCGCACGGGTCTGCGCGTTGGTGCGGTAGAAGACCGCGATGTCGCTGTAGGCCGTGCCGCCGTTCCGCAGCTTCTCGATCTCGTCGGCGATGAACTGCGCCTCGTCGTGCCCGGAGTAGCCGGTGAACCCGACGATCTTCTCGCCGTCGCCCACGGCCGTCCACAGCTTCTTGTCCTTGCGGTCGAAGTTGTTGGAGATGACCGCGTTCGCCGCCGAGAGGATGTTCTGGGTGGAACGGTAGTTCTGCTCGAGGAGGACGACCTTCGCTCCAGGGAAGTCCCGCTCGAACTCGGTGATGTTCCGGATGTCCGCGCCACGGAACGCGTAGATCGACTGGTCGGAGTCACCGACGACCGTGAGTGAGGCGCCGTCCGCCTGCGCGATGGCCAGGTGGTCTGAGCCGGCGGCGGGTGCGCGGGTGAGCTCGCGGATGAGGGAGTACTGGGCGTGGTTCGTGTCCTGGTACTCGTCGACGAGGATGTGCCGGAACCGCTGCTGGTACTGGGCGGCGACGTGCGGGAACGCCCGGAACAGGAACACGGTCTGGCTGATGAGGTCGTCGAAGTCGAAAGCGTTCGCGTCGGCGAGCGCCCGGGTGTACTTGCGGAAGATCTGGAGGAACACGAGCTCCTGCGGATCGTTCGTGTTGATGGTGCGCGAGTACGACTCGACGTCGGAGAGCTCGTTCTTCAGCTTCGAGATCTTGGCCGAGGTGTTCGACGGCGTGAACCCGTAGGCGTCGGCCTCCAGCTCCTTGATGATGCGCTTCAGCAGGGCGCGCTGGTCGCCGCTGTCGTAGATCGTGAAGTTCTTCGTGAACCCGAAGTGCTCCGCCTCCCGACGGAGGATGCGGACGCAGGCGGAGTGGAAGGTCGAGATCCACATCCCCTGGGCAGCCTGGCCGACGAGCGCCTCGACGCGCTCACGCATCTCGGCAGCGGCCTTGTTCGTGAAGGTGATGGCGAGGATCTGGCTGGGCCAGGCCTCACGCTGTTCCAGCAGCAGCGCGATCCGCCGCGTGAGCACGCTCGTCTTCCCGGAGCCGGCACCCGCGACGATGAGCAGCGCCTGCCCCCGGTACTCGACGGCGATCCGCTGCTGCGGGTTGAGGCCGTCGAGGAGACGGCTCCCCGCGGCGTGCTCGTCGGAGGGCGTCCCGGGGATGGACGCTGTGGGCCAGTCGACGATCACCGGTTGGACGGCGTCGGCGTTCGAAGAAGGAGTGCTCGCCATATCGCCTGCAAGTCTAGGCGCTGCCTCCGACATCGGCCCGACCCGGACCGGGGCGTCAGCGCTCCCGCTGAGCGAGGAAGGCCGAGCGGGCGGCCGCACCGAGGTCGGCGTGGTCGACGAAGACCCCGTCGACGCCCGTCGAGAGCACCAGGGCGAACTCCGCCCGCCAGTCACCGAACGCGGCGGGGTCCTCCCCTGAGCGGAACGGCGGCGCGAGGAAGCGGTTCTCCGGTCGGAGCGTCCAGGTGTAGACGCTGAGGCCGGCCGCGTGCGCGCGCTGCACGAGATCGGTCGGGCCGGGGCCGTCGACCGCGTCCAGATCGATCAGCAGCGCCTTGTCGACGCTGATGGCGTCGACCTCGCCCGCAATCGTCGCGAGCCCGGCGTCGGTCATGGCGTCGGCGTACGTGGGAGCGGCCTCCCCCAGTCGCGCCACCAGATCGCTCGGCCTGCCGGACCGTTCGAGGAGGTAGACGAACTCCGCTCGCACGTCACGCCGCTGCAGGGCCGTGAGCACGGACTGCTCGAACGACTCGACGATGAGCGGCTCGGCGGCGGCGTCGGCACCGAAACCGGTCGTGGCGAGGGCGTCGGCGAGCAACCGGTCGAGCGGGAGCCCGACGGACGCGAAATGGGTCGCGTGCTTCACCTCCGCGACGATCCCGAGTGGGCGGGCGTGCTCTCGGGCGGCGTCGCGGACGATGGCGACGAGATCGCTGAACCGGAGGAGGGGCGACGTCCCGTCGTGGTCGGCACTGGTCGGGCGCAGGGCGGGGATGCGCTCCCGGGCGGTCAACGTCGACAGCTCGGCCCAGGTGAAGTCCTCGGTGAACCACCCGGTCAGCTGATCGCCGTCAATGGTCTTCGTGGTCCGCCGATCGGCGAAGTCCGGCCTCGAGGCGATGTCCGTCGTCCCCGAGATCTCGTTCTCATGACGCACCACGAGCACGCCGTCCCTCGAGGCGACCAGGTCGGGTTCGACGGCATCGGCGCCGAGGGCGAAGGCGAGTCGGTAGGACGCTTCGGTGTGCTCAGGACGGTACCCGGGTGCTCCCCGGTGTCCGATCACGAGCGGGCTGGGCGAGGAGTCGATGCGCACGCGATCAGCCTAGGACGAGGACCGGGCACCCTGGTCGGGTGTCGGCTGTCAGCTGGCGGCGAACATCCGCCGCCGTCCGGACCTTTCCAGGCGCGACCCGGCTGATTCAAAGGGAACTCGGATACTCTGGGTGCCAGCAGCGCCGCTTGGCGCGACACAGCCTCCACGACTGAGAGTAGGAATCAGCCATGGCCCTCGACAATCCCGCGTTCTCGAAGAACCCGGCATTCGCGAAGCAGGGAGGCGGGACGCTGCAGGCAGCTCAAGCAGCGAACCCCTCGCTGACCGCCGAACAGCTCCAGAAGATGTACGAACAGCCCACCGCACCGGCGGGCGTCGGCACCGCCGACCGCATGACGATCGAGAACACGCTCGTCAAGACCCTCGGTTCGTTCGCCGTGCTCGTGGTCTTCGCCGTCGTCTCCTGGATGTGGACGACCTCGCTCCTGCAGTCGGGCAGCGGCTTCGCCCTCCCGATGATCATCGGCATGATCGGCGGGCTCGGCCTCGGTCTCGTCAACTCCTTCAAGAAGGAGCCGGTGCCGGCGCTCATCCTCGGCTACGCCGTGTTCCAGGGCCTCTTCGTCGGCGGTATCTCCCGCGTCTTCGAAGCCAACCCGGCATGGTCCGGCGTCGTCGTGCAGGCGGTCCTCGCGACCCTCGCCGTCGTCGGTGTGACCCTCGCCCTGTTCGCCAGCGGCAAGGTCCGTGCTTCGAAGAAGCTCACGAAGGTGTTCCTTGTCGCCATCATCGGCTACGGAGTCTTCCAGCTCCTCAACCTGGTGCTGATGTTCACCGGCGTCCTCAACAACCCCTTCGGGCTGTACGGCGCGACGATCTTCGGCATCCCGCTCGGGATCGTCATCGGCATCTTCGCGGTGCTGATGGGTGCGTACTCGCTCGTGCTCGACTTCGACTTCATCCAGCGGGGTGTGCAGAACCGCGCCCCGGCGAAGTACGGCTGGACCGGTGCCTTCGGCATCATGGTCACGGTCATCTGGATCTACGTCGAGATCCTGCGTCTGCTCGCCATCTCGCGCAACTAGCAGCCCGGCTCCACCGAAGGCCCGTCCCATCCGTGGGGCGGGCCTTCGTCGTGCCGCCGGGTCGCCGGGGCGGACAGACGACGGAAGGCCGCCCCGAGACGGGACGGCCTTCCGGTGGATCAGGGAGTGATCACTCCCACTCGATGGTCCCCGGCGGCTTCGACGTGACGTCCAGCACGACGCGGTTCACGTCCTTCACCTCGTTCGTGATGCGGTTGCTGATGCGCGCGAGGACGTCGTACGGCAGGCGCGTCCAGTCGGCGGTCATCGCGTCCTCGGAGGACACCGGGCGCAGGACGATGGGGTGGCCGTACGTGCGACCGTCGCCTTGGACGCCCACTGACCGGACGTCTGCGAGGAGGACGACCGGGCACTGCCAGATCTCCTGGTCGAGGCCGGCCGCGGTGAGTTCCTCGCGGGCGATCGCGTCGGCGTCGCGGAGGAGGTCGAGGCGCTCGGCCGTGACCTCACCGACGATGCGGATGCCGAGCCCCGGGCCGGGGAACGGCTGGCGACCGACGATCGCCTCGGGCAGTCCCAGCTCGCGGCCGATCGCGCGCACCTCGTCCTTGAACAGGGTCCGGAGGGGCTCGACGAGCTCGAACTGCAGGTCTTCCGGCAGGCCGCCGACGTTGTGGTGGCTCTTGATGTTGGCCGTTCCCGACCCGCCGCCGGACTCGACCACGTCCGGATACAGCGTGCCCTGCACGAGGAAGCGGATGGGCTCCCCTTCGTCCTGGGCCTCCCTGACGAGGTCGATCTCCGCCTGCTCGAAGGAACGGATGAACTCGCGACCGATGATCTTGCGCTTCTGCTCCGGGTCGCTGACCCCGGCGAGCGCCGACAAGAACTGCTCGCGGGCGTCGACCGTGACCAGTCGGACGCCGGTGGAGGCGACGAAGTCCTCTTCGACCTGGCGGCGCTCGTCCTTCCGGAGGAGGCCGTGGTCGACGAAGATGCAGACGAGCTGGTCGCCGACGGCCTCGTGCACGAGCGCCGCCGCGACCGCGGAGTCGACACCGCCGGACAGCCCGCAGATGACCTTGGCGTCGCCGACCTGCGCACGGATGCGCTCGACCTGCTCGGCGATCACATTGCCGCTGTTCCAGTCGGCGGGGATGCCGGCCGCGCGGTGCAGGAAGTTCTCGAGCACCTGCTGCCCGTACGCCGAGTGCTTGACCTCCGGGTGCCACTGCACGCCGTAGAGCCCGCGCTCGGCGTTGGCGAACGCGGCGACCGGGGTCGAGGCGGTCGAAGCGAGGACCTCGAAGCCCTCCGGCGCCTTCGAGACGGAGTCGCCGTGACTCATCCACACGTTCTGCTCGGTCGGGACGCCGTGCAGCAGGGTGCCGGGGACGTCCACGACGCTCGTCGCGTCGGTGGCACCGTACTCGCGAAGACCGGTGTGAGCGACCTCGCCACCGAGCTGCTTGGCCATGACCTGGAAGCCGTAGCAGATGCCGAAGGTGGGGACACCGAGCTCGAGGATGCCCTCGTCGAGCGACGGAGCGCCCGGCTCGTAGACGCTCGACGGGCCACCGGACAGCACGATGCCGACGGGGTTCTTGGCGGCGACCTCGGCGGCGCTGACGGTGTGCGGCACGATCTCGGAGTACACACCGGCCTCGCGGACGCGGCGGGCGATCAATTGGGCGTACTGCGCGCCGAAGTCGACGACCAGGACTGGTCGGGCGGCGGTCTGCTCCGCGGCGGCGGGGGTCGGTTCACTCACTGCATGGACTCCACGGGTTCGGCGGCCGCCGCTGCTTCGCGACCGGAGAGGTAGGCCTTCACTTCCCGCGGGATGCGGCTCTCGAAGAAGAAGGACAGGAACGGGATGATGCCGCCGAGCGCGAGCCAGAGCAGACGCAGGACGTTCCACCGCATGAGGCTCCAGAGCCGGAACGCGGCGAACAGGTACACGACGTAGAACCAGCCGTGGATGATGAGGATGCCCGTGCTCAGGTTGACCGCGGTGGCGGTTCCCGACGGGACGAAGGCGAGGAACCCGTAGGCACCGCCGAGCTCGAGCTCGAGGCCGAACGCGTACTTCATGAGCATCTCGGCGCAGAGCGACAGCAGCAGTACGCCGGTGATCGGCGCGGCCACCTGGTAGAACTTCAGCGCGCCTCGGATCGCGGGAAACGTCGACGGTTTCGGCTGGAGGGGCATGCCCTCCATCTTACCCGCGGCCATCGAGGCTCCGGACATCACGCGGTGGGCTGCGACGCCTGTTCCTCCGCGTCCTCGAGCTCCTCGATCTCGCGCTCCCAGGCGTCCTTCGCGAGGCGATACCAGAGGAAGACGGCGAAGCAGGCGAACACGACCCATTCGGCCGCGTAGAAGATGTTCAGCCAGTTGAGCTGGATCTCCTGGCTGGGTGCCGGCGACGAGATGGTCTCGAGTCCGTCGGCGGCGTCGTCGTCGACCAGGAACGCGGTGAACACCCGCAGGCCGTCCGCATCGGACCACCGGTTCAGCAGGGCTGCGACCGACATGTTGTCGAGGTCCGTCGGTGCCGCGTCCGACGCGGGCTCCTCCGGCCCTTCCGGCGGGTTCAACCGTCCCTCGAGTTCGACGGTTCCGCTCGGAGCGTCGGCGTTGAGGGCGTCCGCGACCCGGTCGGCGACCTGTCGGTCCTCCGTCCAGCCGACCGCCACCGCGAGGCCCGCCGCATCCGGCCGATCCGTGGCAAGGTGCCCGGTGACCCAGTAGCCGAGCACGCCGTCGTTGACCCGGTCGCCCACGACGAGGTAGTCCCCTGGCACCCAGGTGCCCGTCACGCTGATGCGTTGTCCGGCATCGACCTCCCGGATCCCGACGCCGGGCTCGAGGACGTCCGCGAGCGGCCGGACCGACTCGGTCTCGGACGGGACGACCTGCCCGGACTCGATGGCTCGGGCCAGCTGCCACTGGCCAAGGGCCGCGAACGCGCCGGCGACGGCGAGGCAGAGGACGAGGACGCCGATCCACCGAGGACGCAGCATGACGGAGCGGAGCGTCGGACGAGCCGGACCGTGGTCGTTCTGGGCTGGTGCCGACGGGACGGGGCTAGTAATCGGGCTCTCGCTTTCGTGCTGGTGGTTCCTGGTCGTTCATCGCCTGTTCGACGAGTCGGTCGATGGCCGCCTGATCGGGGTCGGGCGCGGTGCCCTCCGAGTCGTCGGCCGTCCCGGCGACGAGGGCGATCGCCTCGTCCTCCGTGCGGTCGGGGCGGTCGGGGTGGTCGACGCGCTTCGGCTTGTGACGACGCGGCCTGAGGATGAACGCGCCGATCTGCTCGGAGCGGCCGGCCACGATGGGACCCATCACCGCCATGATCAGCACGTAGAGCCCGGCGAAGGGCTGGATGAGGGGATTCAACCCGGCGCTCAGGGACAGGGTCGCGAGGATGAGCGCGAACTCCCCTCGGTTCTGGAGGATCACCGCCGCGTTGATGCCCGCCTGTGGTCCGAGGCCGTTCAGCCAGGCGACGAACTGCCCGGCGATCACGTTGAGTACCACCGTCATCAGGACGGCGAGCAGCACCGGGACGAGGACGCTGCCGAACTTCGTCGCGTCGAGGGCGAGACCGAAGTTCAGGAAGAAGAAGGCGCCGAAGACGTCGCGGAGCGGGATCGCGATCTGCTCGATCTTGTTGCGGAAGCGGGTCGCGCCGAGCACCAGACCGATGAGGAAGGCGCCGATCGCGTCGGTGACCCCGAGGATCTCCCCGATGCCGCCGAACGCCACCGCGAGGCCGAAGAAGAGGACGGTGAAGAGCTCGTCGTCCTTGGTGCGGAACAAGCGCGAGACGAAGCGACCGCCGAACCTGGCGATCGTGAACATCACGAGGATGAACGTGAACGCGATCGCGAGCTTGCCGATGACCGGCCAGACCTCCGTCTCGCCGCTCAGGACCACGCCGACGATCGCCAGGTAGATCGCGATGAAGATGTCCTCGACGACGGTGACGCCGAGGATCATCGGCGTCTCGTCGTTCGTCAGCCGTTTGAGCTCGATGAGGAGTTTGGTGACGATGGCGCTCGAGCTGGTGGCGGTGATCCCGGCGATGATGAGCGCTTCACGGGTCCCCCACCCCACGAGGAAGCCGAAGACGAGGCCAGCGGCCATGTTGACGAGGATGTACGACCCGCCGGACACGATCAGCTTCCCCGCGTTGCCGAAGAACTCGTCCTGGTCGAACTCCAGGCCGAGGTTGAACAGCAGCAGGACCAGCCCGAACACCGCGATGAGTTCGATCTGCGCGCTCGCGAAGTCCAAGGGGAACCAGCCCGTGTACGGACTCGCCAGGAGCCCGACGAGCATGTAGACGGGGATTGACGGGAGCCCGATGAGCTTGCCGAGACGGCCGAGGATGTAGGCGATGACGAACAGGACGCCGAGGATGAGCAGATCCTGGCCGAGGTGGGGGTTGTCGGTCGCGGCGTGCAGCATCCCTACCCTCCGGGCGGGGCGTCGACGGCGACCTTCTTGACGGCGCCGGAACGGAAGTAGGCGAAGGCCTTGGCGACCTTCTCCGGGCTACCCGCCACGACGAGCGTGTCGCCCGGGAACACCCGGAAGTCGGCAGCGGGGGCCGGGTTCGCGGAATCGCCTCGGACGACGGCCACGACCGTGAGGCCGACCATGCCTTTCTCGGCGGGGTTGCCGAGCGGCTGCCCGGCGATGTGGTCTTCGTAGTCGACCGTGAACCAGTCGATGCTGAGCCCGGGGATCTGGTCGAGTGCGCTCAGCGACTCGGTGATCTGCGTGCCGCCCAGGAGCTCGGCGAGGGTGTGCGCCTCATCTTCGTTGAGCCGGAGCGACACCTTGCCGGCGTCTGCGCCGTCCTCGTGGTCGGCGAAGGTGATGAGGTCGCTGTGGCCGGAGCGGTGGGCGATGACCCCGACCTTGCCGCCGTCGTCCGTGACGAAGGTGTGCAGCACACCGACTCCGGGAAGTTTGACCCGCCGAACATCCACCATGGCTGTACTCCTCAGGCTTGTTGTGGCAGTCCTCCTAGTCTATCCGCCACGCCTGCGTCGCTCCCCCGAGGGGCCCGCAGCGGTTGCGCTGCGGGCGATCACCGGACAATCAGGCGCCTGGGACGATGTCCGGCGCCTCGAGCCGCACGCGGTCGGCGGCCTCGTCGTTCGGTTGTTCCTGGGACGCCCGCTCGGCGGTGACGCGCTCGAGATAGTAGGAGACCTCCTTGGCGATCCGCTCCTCGTCCCAACCGAGGACGCCTCCCATGAGATTGGCGGCGACCGGAGCCGCCGACACGCCTCGGTCCCAGGCCTCGATCGAGATCCGTGTCCGGCGGGCAAGGACGTCGTCGAGGTGGAGGGCGCCCTCGTGGGACGCCGCGTAGACGACCTCCGCACCGATGTAGTCGTCGGCGCCGGGGAGCGGTTCGGCGAGCGTCGGGTCCTCCTTGAGGAGGTCGAGCAGCTCGTCGGTGAGCACGCCGTAGCGGTTCAACAGGTGCTCGATCCGTGCGGTGTGGACTCCGAAGGCTCGAGCGATCTTGCCGCGCTTGTTCCACGCGGCCTGGTATCCCTCGGCACCGAGCAGCGCGATGTTCTCCGTCGCGCTGGCCGGGATCTTGCCGTCCAGCGCGTCGACGGCGGCGTCGATCGCGTCCTTCGCCATCACGCGGTACGTCGTCCACTTGCCACCGGCGATCACGACGAGACCCGGCACCGAGTGGGCGACGAGGTGTTCGCGTGACAGTTTCGAGGTCTGCTCCGACTCCCCGGCGAGCAGGGGACGGAGCCCGGCGAAGACCCCCTCGACGTCCTCGCGGGTGAGCGGGACGGCGAGGACCGTGTTCACCCGCTCCAGCAGGTAGTCGATGTCCGCGGCGGTCGCCGCCGGGTGCGCCTTGTCGAGGTGCCAGTCGGTGTCGGTCGTGCCGATGAGCCAGTGGCGGCCCCACGGGATGACGAAGAGGACGCTCTTCTCCGTGCGCAGCAGCAGACCCATGCTCGATTGGAACCGGTCGCGGGGCACGACGAGGTGGATGCCCTTCGAGGCGCGCACCTTGAACTGGCCGCGCTCCCCCACCATCGACTGGGTGTCGTCTGTCCAGACACCCGTCGCGTTCACGACCTGCTTGGCGCGGATCTCGAACCGTTCGTCCGTCTGGAGGTCGTGCGCCTTCACGCCGACGACCCGCTGGCCGACCTTGATGAACCCCTCGACCCGCACGCGGCTGGCCACGTGCGCCCCGTAGGCGGAGGCCGTCCGCGCGAGCGAGGCGACGTAGCGCGCGTCGTCGACCTGGGCGTCGTAGTAGGTCAAGCCACCGACGAACGCGTCCGACTTGAGGCTCGGGATGGAGCTGAGCACCTGGCGCTTCGACAGGTGTCGGTGGTGCGGGACGCCCGGCGGACGACCGCCTGTCCAGCTGAAGAGGTCGTACAGCAGCATGCCGGCGCCGATGTACAACCGCTCGAACACCGGCTTGTTGAGCGGGTACAGGAAGCGGACCGGCTTCACGAGGTGCGGTGCGATGCGCTGCAACAGCAGCCCGCGTTCGATGAGCGCCTCACGGACGAGCCGGAAGTCGAGCTGCTCGAGGTAGCGGATGCCGCCGTGCACGAGCTTGGAGGAACGGCTGGAGGTGCCGCTCGCCCAGTCCCGCGCTTCCAGCAGTCCGGTGCTCAGCCCACGGGTGACGGCGTCGAGCGCGGCTCCCGTGCCGACGATGCCGCCGCCGACGACGAGGATGTCGAGTTCCTTGCTCTTCAGCGCTTCGATCGCGGCGTCGCGTTCCTCCATCCCCAGCTTGGTGGATCGGGACACGTTGTTGGGCGTGGTGGCCATCGTCGAACTCCGCTCGCTGGAACCGCCCTCGCGACGGTCCTGCACTGCAGGACCTCGTCTGCGAGGCTCTGCTTCCGAGGCTAGCGCCGAGCTTCCGAGCCGACAACCGCTTGCGGGAACCCGTGGGCTCCCGCAAGCGTCAGTTGCCCTGGTACGGTGCGACGACGACCTCGACGCGCTGGAACTCCTTGAGGTCCGAGTAGCCGGTGGTGGCCATCGAGCGACGGAGTGCACCGATGAGGTTGGCGGTGCCGTCCGACTTCGGCGATGGCCCGTACAGGATCTCCTCGAGCGTGGCGACGGTTCCGACCTCGACGCGACGACCGCGCGGCAGCTGCAGGTGGTGCGCCTCGGCACCCCAGTGCCAGCCACCACCAGGAGCGTCGGTCGCGCGGGCGAGTGCGGTGCCGAGCATGACGGCGTCGGCACCCATCGCGACGGCCTTGACGATGTCGCCGGAGGTACCGAGACCGCCGTCGGCGATGACGTGGACGTACCGGCCACCCGACTCGTCGAGGTAGTCGCGGCGAGCGCCGGCCACGTCGGCCACCGCGGTCGCCATGGGGGCGTGGATGCCGAGCGAGGCTCGCGTGGTGGAGGCCGCACCCCCGCCGAAGCCGACGAGCACGCCGGCGGCGCCGGTGCGCATAAGGTGCAGCGCCGCCGTGTAGGTGGCCGCACCGCCGACGATGACCGGGACGTCGAGTTCGTAGATGAACTTCTTGAGGTTGAGCGGCTCCTGGTTCTTCGAGACGTGCTCGGCGGACACGGTCGTACCGCGGATGACGAAGAGGTCGACGCCGGCGGCCACGACGGTCTCGTAGAGCTCCTGCGTGCGCTGCGGCGACAGGGCCGCCGCGACGGTCACGCCGGCGGCGCGGATCTCGGCCAAGCGAGCGGTCACGAGTTCAGGCTTGATGGGCTCGGCGTAGATCTCCTGCATGCGAGCGGTCGCGCGACCGACGGGCAGCGTGCGGATCTCGGCGAGGAGCGGCTCCGGGTCCTCGTACCGCGTCCACAGGCCCTCGAGGTCGAGGACGCCGACTCCGCCCAGCTGGCCCATCATGATCGCGGTCGTCGGTGAGACGACGGAGTCCATGGGTGCCGCGAGCACGGGGATCTCGAACTGATAGGCGTCGATGGACCAAGACACCGAGACGTCCTGCGGGTCGCGGGTCCGCCGCGACGGGACGACGGCGATGTCGTCGAAGGCGAACGCGCGCCTGGCGCGCTTTGACCGGCCGATCTCAATATCCATGCTCACCGGACCAGCCTATCGGTCGCCTACGACGACGACGGTCCGGCAGGCGGGCGCCTGCCGGACCGTCGAGGTCACGCTGGGGTCACTTGCGGTAGTTCGGCGCCTCGACGACGATCTGCACGTCGTGCGGGTGCGACTCCTTGAGACCGGCCGAGGTGATGCGGACGAACTTGCCCTTCGCCTTCAGCTCACCGATGGTGCGTGCACCGACGTAGAACATCGACTGACGCAGCCCGCCGATGAGCTGGTACGCGACGGCCGAGACCGGTCCGCGGTAGGGGACCTGGCCCTCGATGCCCTCGGGGATCAGCTTGTCGTCGCTCGGGACGTCGGCCTGGAAGTAGCGGTCCTTGGAGTAGGACGTCTTCTCGCCACGCGTCTGCATGGCTCCGAGCGAACCCATGCCCCGGTAGTTCTTGAACTGCTTGCCGCCTACGAACACGAGGTCGCCGGGGCTCTCGTCCGTGCCCGCGAGGAGCGAACCGAGCATGACCGTGTCGGCACCGGCGACGAGGGCCTTGGCGATGTCGCCGGAGTACTGCAGGCCGCCGTCGGCGATGACCGGGACGTTCACCTCGCGGGCTGCGAGGGACGCCTCGTAGACCGCCGTCACCTGGGGCACGCCTACACCGGCGACGACCCGGGTGGTGCAGATGGAGCCCGGTCCGACGCCCACCTTGATGGCGTCGGCACCCGCCTCGATGAGGGCCTGGGCGCCCGACCGCGTCGCGACGTTGCCGCCGATGACGTCGACACCGGCGAACGCCGGATCTGCCTTGAGCTTGCGAATGATGTCGAGCACGCCGGCACTCTCACCGTTGGCGGTGTCGACCACGATGACGTCGACGCCGGCGTCGAGCAGCTGACCCGCACGGGACCAGGCGTCACCGAAGAAGCCGATGGCCGCGCCGACCCGGAGGCGGCCGGTGTCGTCCTTCGTCGCGAGCGGGTACTTCTCGCTCTTGTCGAAGTCCTTGACCGTGATGAGGCCCTTGAGCTTGCCCGCCTCGTCGATGAGCGGCAGCTTCTCGATCCGGTGCTGGGCGAGGAGCGCCATGACCGCGTTGCGGTCGGTGCCGACGGGAGCCGTGACGAGGCCCGTGCTCGTCATGACCTCGCTGACCCGCGTGGTCGCCTTCTCGAACGGCGAGACGAAGCGCATGTCGCGGTTGGTGATGATGCCGACGAGCACGCCCTCGCCATTGACGACGGGGAGCCCGGAGATGCGGAACTGGCCGCACAGTTCGTCCACCTCGGCGACGGTGGCGTCTGCCGTGGTGGTGATCGGGTTGGTGATCATGCCCGACTCGCTCCGCTTGACGCGGTCGACCTGCTCGGCCTGGTCGGTGATCGAGAGGTTGCGGTGCAGGATCCCGATGCCGCCCTCGCGAGCCATCGCGATCGCCATGCGCGCCTCGGTCACGGTGTCCATCGCGCTCGACAGCAGCGGCGTGTTCACGGTAATCCGCTTGGTCAGGCGGGACGAGGTCTCCGCCTCGCTCGGGATGACGTCGGTGTGCCCGGGGAGCAGCAGCACATCGTCATATGTGAGTCCTACGAATCCGAACGGATCAGGCTGGTCCATTTATCCCTCTCATAGCCACGAACACACCGGAGAAACGCAGACCTGCCGGTATCACCATCGTAACCGAGCAGGGCGTACCCCTATTCCACGATCCCGACAAAACCATGCGGAGAAATACGCACGGGCGAAACATGTAGGCAATAATCAGGTTCTATCGTCGAACAGCGTTGTCCGACGCAGGAGAACGGTCCACGAATGTGGGCTGGCACTGGAGGTGCAGTGAAGTTCGCTGGAACAACCCGAAACCCGAGACTGGCACGGAGATTCGTGCTCCTCATCGCCTTGCTGTTCGGGGCGATCACCCTCACGTCCGTCATGAGCGCCGTCCCGGCTCATGCCGACGAGGTGGGTGAGGAGTACGACTTCTACTTCGCTGGGAACGTCAAGTACGACGACAAACCACTCGACGGCGTGAACATCACGGTCGACGGCAACGGCTACAAGGCCGACGTCGACACCGATGCCGACGGCAAGTGGAAGATCGGCGTCCCCGAGAAAGGTACGTACAAGGTCACCCTCGACGAGGAGACCCTCCCGAAGGGCGTCATCGTCGCAGAAGGCGGCGCGACCATCGAGGCCGAGTTCGGCCTCACCCAATCCAAGTCCGTGAACTTCTTCCTCGGTGAGGGCGAACGCGTCACCGTCAGCTTCTGGGATCAGCTCGCCGAACGGCTCGTCAACGGGCTGAACTTCGGGCTCATGCTCGCCCTGGCGGCCATCGGAGCGTCGCTCGTGTTCGGCACCACCGGCCTCAGCAACTTCGCCCACGCGGAGATGGTGACGTTCGGTGCGATCATGGCGCTCGTCTTCGGGGTGTTCCTGCAGTGGCCCATCTGGCTGGCCATCATCATGGCCCTCGCGTTGAGCGCCGCCTTCGGCTTCGCGCTCGACGCCGGCATCTGGAGACCCTTGAGACGCAAGGGCGTCGGCATCGTGCAGGTGATGATCGTCTCGATCGGCCTGTCGCTGGCGCTCCGGTACGTCTTCCTCTACTTCGTCGGCGGCGGCACCTTCCAGCTGCCCGGCTCCGGAGAGGAGAACATCAAGCTGTTCGGCACCGTGTCGCTCAGCGTGACCGACATGATCAGCATGGCGGTGAGCGTCGTGGTCCTCCTCGGCGTGGCCTGGTGGCTCATCAAGACGAAGACCGGCAAGGCGACGCGGGCGATCTCGGACAACCCGAGCCTCGCGGCGGCGAGCGGTATCGACGTCGACCGCGTGGTCCGCATCGTCTGGATCCTCGCAGCCACCCTCGCCGGTCTCTCCGGCATCCTGTGGGCGTACTTCCGACCCGGCATCAAGTGGGACATGGGAGCGCAGCTGCTCCTCCTCATCTTCGCGGCCATCACCCTCGGCGGGCTCGGAACCGCCTTCGGCGCCATGGTCGGCGCCCTCATCATCGGCATCCTCGTCGAAGTCTCGACGCTCTGGATCCCGTCTGACATCAAGTACGTCGGCGCCCTCGTGGTGCTCATCGCGGTGCTCCTCGTGAGACCGCAGGGCATCCTCGGACGTCGCGAGAGAATCGGTTAGGGGCACGCGCATGGACTGGGGAAGCATTCTCTCGAACACGCTCGCTTGGGTCATCAGCCCGGAGACGATCGCGTACGCGCTCGCAGCACTCGGATTGGCCGTGCACTTCGGCTACGGCGGGTTGTTGAACTTCGGTATGGCCGGGTTCATGGCGCTCGGCGCCTACGGCTACGCCATCTCGATCCTGAGCTTCGACCTCCCGTGGTGGGCCGGCATCATCGTCGGTTGCCTGGCATCAGTGGTCTTCGCCTTCATCCTCGGCATTCCGACGCTGCGGTTGCGGGCCGACTATCTGGCCATCGTGACGATCGCCGCGGCGGAGATCGTCCGCCTGCTCTTCACCACGCAGGTCTTCGACGAGTACACCAACTCCGCTGACGGCCTCGGCAACTACCACGCCGGCTTCCGGGCCGCGAACCCGATCCCGGAGGGCATCTACGGCTTCGGCCCGTGGGAGCTCAACGCGAACCAGTGGTGGGTCCGGATCTTCGGCATCCTGCTGCTGGCCGTCGCCGCCCTCCTCGTGTTCCTCCTCATGCGCAGCCCCTGGGGCCGTGTCCTGAAGGGCATCCGCGAGGACGAGGACGCCGTGCGCGCCCTCGGCAAGAACGTGTTCGCGTACAAGATGCAGGCGCTCGTCGTCGGTGGCGTCTTCGGCGCACTCGGCGGGGTGGTGCTGGCGCTGCCCTCCGCGGTCGTGCCCAGCGTGTACGTCACGAGCCTCACGTTCTTCATCTGGACGATCCTCCTGCTCGGTGGGGCTGCCACGGTCTTCGGACCGCTGCTCGGCTCGGTGATCTTCTGGGTGATCATGGCGTTCCTCTCGAACGTCCTCCCGGCGCTCGTGAAGGCCGACGTCCTGCCGTTCATGAGCTCGACGCAGGCGTCGACGCTCCGCTACGTGCTGGTGGGTGTCGCGCTCATGTTGATCGTCATCTTCAGGCCGCAAGGCATCCTCGGAAACAAGAAGGAGCTGACCTTTGTCAAGTAACAGCTCACCCACCTCGCGGCCGGTCAAGACCACCGGTCTCCACGTCGGCGAGATCGTCCCAGGCGTCAAGAAGGTCGACCCCATCCTCGTCGCCGACCAGGTGACGCGGACCTTCGGTGGCCTGCAAGCGGTGAACGTGGAGCACCTCGAGGTGCCCCGCAACGCGATCACCGCGCTCATCGGCCCGAACGGTGCCGGCAAGACCACCCTGTTCAACCTGCTGACCGGTTTCGACAAGCCCAACACCGGGACGTGGAACTTCGACGGGAAGAGCCTCGGCGGTGTCCCGGCGTTCAAGGTCGCCCGCATGGGGCAGGTCCGCACCTTCCAGCTGACGAAGGCGCTCGGCCTCCTGACCGTGCTCGAGAACATGAAGCTCGGAGCGACCGGTCAGACCGGCGAGGGCATCTTCTCGAGCCTCGTGAAGCCGCTCTGGCGGAAGCAGGAGGCGGACCTCGAGGTCAAGGCGATGGACCTGCTGCGCCGGTTCAAGCTCGACACCAAGCGCGACGACTACGCCGCCAGCCTGTCCGGCGGGCAACGGAAGCTCCTCGAGATGGCTCGGGCGCTCATGAGCGACCCGAAGCTCGTCATGCTCGACGAGCCGATGGCCGGCGTCAACCCGGCGCTCACGCAATCGCTGCTCGACCACATCCTGGCGTTGAAGGACGAGGGCATGACCGTGCTGTTCGTCGAGCACGACATGCAGATGGTGCGCCACATCGCCGACTGGGTGGTCGTCATGGCCGAGGGTCGTGTCGTCGCCGAAGGGCCGCCGGACACCGTCATGGAGAACCCGGCCGTCATCGACGCCTACCTCGGCAGCCACCAGGACGTCGACCTCGGTGTCGTGACCGGCCGGATCGCCGGCGAGGACAGCGCCGCAGCCGAAGAGCTGCTGGCCGAGATCGAAGACGAACGGCTCGCGGCTGGCGCCGAGCCCGAGGAGGAGCGGAAATGAGCGACGTGAAGGGTGCCCCCGTGGGCGGCACCGCGGTCAAGACCGCCGAGATGGTCGTCGAGGTCAGCGATCTGACGGCCGGTTACCTGCCCGGGGTGAACATCCTCAACAGCGCGAACCTCACGGCGCGCAAGGGTGAGCTCATCGGCATCATCGGGCCGAACGGTGCCGGCAAGTCGACGCTGCTCAAGGCGATCTTCGGGCAGGTGAAGGTGCGGAGCGGTCAGGTCCTCCTGAACGGTGAGGACATCACCGGGCTCCGGGCGAACAAGCTCGTAGCCCGAGGTGTCGGTTTCGTCCCGCAGACGAACAACGTCTTCCCGAGCCTCACCATCGAGGACAACCTGAAGATGGGGCTGTTCCAGAAGCCGAAGCAGTACACCGAGCGCCTGGAGTTCGTCACCGGGATCTTCAGTGAACTCGGCAAGCGGCTGAAGCAGCGTGCCGGTTCGCTGTCCGGTGGCGAGCGGCAGATGGTCGCGATGTCGCGCGCGCTGATGATGGACCCGCACGTGCTGCTCCTCGACGAGCCGTCCGCCGGGCTGTCGCCTGTCCGGCAGGACGACGCGTTCATCCGGGTGTCGGACATCAACAAGGCCGGTGTCACGACCATCATGGTCGAGCAGAACGCGCGTCGCTGTCTCCAGATCTGCGACCGCGGGTACGTGCTCGACCAGGGTCGTGACGCCTACACCGGTACCGGCCGTGAACTGCTGTCGGACGACAAGGTGATCGGCCTCTACCTGGGCACGCTCGGCCAGGACGAGGACTGATCAGCGGTTCCCCACTCGCGGCTCGGCGGGTACTTCGGTACCCTCGAACGTGCTCGTCCCGGCCATCGGCTGTGTGACGACCCGAAGCCACCGGAACCCGACCGGTGATCGAACCACAACTCCTCCCTCCCCCGAGGGGCACCGTCGCACCAAGACGGCCTCCTGAGACGGGGACGGAGGAGTTGTGCATTCCGGCCTCTCCTCCCCTCCTTGTGCCAGCGCGGTGCGCTGACGTGAGTGCGGTCCTGGCGCGTGAGCGCGGGTCTCCGGAGCCCCGCGCTCACGCGCTCCACCCGCCCTCACGCCGAGTCACCTCCACCGCGGCACAGGACCAGCGCTGACGCCCATGACCCGCGGTGACGCCAGCGCGCCGCGCTGAGCACCACCGCGAGGCTCGCTCCACCGCGAGCCGGTCGAGTGGCCGTTTCCACACCTCCCCGCTCATCCGTGTTGGAACACCACGGAACGGGCACGGTGAGTCGATGGAATCCTTCGATCTGAACCTGCTCATCCGCCCGAACGGCCTCCTGCTCGTCCGAGACGCACGTCGGGTCGGTGCCGAGCGTCTGGTGAGTGCCGCTCATCGCGACGGAGACCTGGTGCGTCTGCGGAAAGGCATCTACGTCCCAGAACCGACCTGGCGGTCCCTGTCCCCCGATGACCGCTACCGCCTCCGGATCGACGCGGCGGCCGTCGCCCTCCGCAAAGACGCCCTGTTCAGTCACTACTCGGCGGCACGGCTCTGGGGACTGCCGATCGTCGGCCCATGGCCGGCTGAGGTGCACACGTTGACGAGCGGCGACCGCGGAGGACGCTCAGCACCGGGAATCATCCGTCATACGACGCAAGGCGCGGTCGCGCACCGGATGCGACATGGGCTCCCGGTGACCGACCCGGCTCGAACGGTGGTCGATCTCGCCCGGATCGCCCGCCTCGACGACGCCGTCGCCGTCGCCGACGCCGCGCTCCGACTGAGGCTCACGGACGAGAGCGCACTCCGCTCGCTCGCACGAGATCTGCCGGGGCGTCGTGGAGGACGGCAAGTGCGGTTCGCGATCGGCTTCGCGGACCCTCTGGCGGCGAACGGTGGCGAGTCCAAGATGCGCGTCGTGATCGCCCAGCTCGGATTCGCCGTCCCGTCCCTGCAACAGTCGTTCGCCGACGCCGACGGACCGATCGGCATCGTCGATGCCGTCTGGCCAGACGAACAGGTCATCCTCGAACTCGACGGCCGCCAGAAGTACGTGCGAGAGGAGTTCACACAGGGACGCGATGTGGCCGACATCGTCCTGGCGGAGAAGCACCGGGAAGACCGACTTCGTGCGCTCGGCTACACCGTCGTCCGCGCCACTTGGGAGGACCTCGTCCATCCGGGCCGGCTCGCTGCGAAGCTCGAGCGTGCAGGGCTGCAGCGGGCGTTCCGCTGACCCGTGGCTCTTCTTTCGCTGCCAGCGCGGTGCGCTGACGTGAATGCACCGTACCGACCGTCAGAGCGGTGCACGGGCGTGAGCGCGCCCCGCTGTGCAGCACCGACGGTTAACGGGCGTGAGCGCGCCCCCGGCGCGTGAGCGAGGGTCTCCGGAGGCCCGCGCTCACGCGCTGGATCCGCGCTCACGTCAGCGCACCGCGCTGGCACCAGCACCACACCAGCGCGAGGTCCGGCGGGAGCGCATTGGCCGGACACGACGAAGGCCCCGGATCGCTCCGGGGCCTCGTCAGTCGCTCAGGCGACTAGTTGGTGCGGGTGTACTTGTTGTCGTCACCGTACTGGTAGATACCGATCGTCGCCTCGGTCGGGTCACCGTTCTCATCGAAGGTGATCGGACCGGAGTTGCCGTCGTAGTCGATCTTCTTGCCGTCGGCGATGGCCTTCGCACCCTCTTCGAAGGTGGACACCTTCTCGCCCTTGTCCTTGCCACCGGACACGGACTGGAGCTCGCCGGCCATGTCGGCACCCTCGGTCGAGCCTGCCTGCAGCGCCGCGAGAGCGAGCAGGATGACCGCGTCGTAGGATTCGGCCGCGTAGCTGTAGTCCTTCAGCGGCTCGCCGCCCTCGTCCTTCACGAACGCCTGGAGGCGGTCGGTGAAGTCACCGAGCTTGGCGGTGTCGAGACCGGGCAGCGTTCCCTTGGCGCCCGTGAGGGTACCGGGCGCGAAGTCGGCGCTGTAGTCGGCGAGGTTGCCGTCCACGAAGTAGAGCTTGTCCGACGGGAACCCGGCGAGTCCGGGGACGATCGTCTTGGTCTCCTCGAACGCGATGATCGCGATCGCGTCGGGGTTCTCCGCCTTGACCGCGCTGATCTGCGCGTCGAAGGAGGTGTCACCCGTGTTGTACGACTGCTCGGCGACCACTTCGCCGCCGGCGCTCTCGAACGCCTCCTTGGTGAACTTCGCCAGGCCGGTGCCGTACGAGTCGTTCAAGTAGATGATGCCGAGGGTGGCGTTGCCGTCCTCCGCGATCAGGTTCCCGAGGACCTCGCCCTGCAGCACGTCGGACGGCGCCGTCCGCCAGTAGAGACCGTTGTCGTCCCACGTCGTGAAGTCGGCGGAGGTGTTCGCCGGGGAGAACTGGATGACGCCTGCGCCGGTGACTTCGTCGATGAAGAGCTTCGACACACCCGACGACGCCGCACCGATGATGGCGGTGACGCCCTCGGAGAGCAGACGGGGGACCTCGGTCGCGTACGCCTTGTTGTCGGAGTCACCCGAGTCGCCGAGCGTCAGGTCGATCTTGATGCCCAGGTTGGCGTCGTTGACCTCCTTGACCGCGAGACCGACACCGGCTTCCTCGGGCGGGCCGAGGAACGCCAGGTTGCCCGTCTGGGGCAACGCGGTGCCGAGCTTCAGGGTGAGGTCGCCAGCAGGCTTGCTGCTGCCGCTGCCACTGTCGTCACTGCCACCTGAGGCGCATCCGCTCAGGACCAGCGCGCTGGCTCCGATCAGTGCGATGCCACCGAGAACGATGGCACGAGGGCGGGAGCGAGCGGCCGTGGCCTTCGAAAAGACGCTCATGGTACTCCTTGCTTGTCAGAAGAGTGGCAGCTCCAGGGGCTGCCGTTGTGTCAAGTTATCCGCTGAGAGTGCGCTGGACAATGTCGTTGACGTTACAAGCGTGTAACACGACCAAATCGTTACCTCAGAGGTACCGGTTTCGCGTCTTTCCTGCAGTGGTCGCGCGATCAGCGCCGGAATCCGCTGTTCAGACCATTGCGGCACGGCGTCGATCGGCGGCCGCTGACCGTCGGCTGCGCGCGGACGCCACGAGCATGTCGACCGTGAGGATGGCGAGTGCCAACCAGACGAGTCCGAAGCCCAGCCACCGCTCGGGCGGCATCGCCTCGTGGAGGACCGCCACGCCGACGACGAACTGGATGATGGGCGCGAAGTACTGGATGAACCCCATCCAGGTGAGCGGCAACCGCCGAGCCGCCGCAGCGAACAGGAGGAGCGGGACGGCGGTGATGACACCGGCTCCGATCAGGAGGAGTGTGTGCCCAACGCCGGCGGTGCCGATCGTGAGCCCGCCGGAGACCCCGACGGCGATGAGCTGCGCGATCGCCACGGGCGTCAGCCATGCCGTCTCGAGCGTCAGACCCGACACCGCGTCGACCACACCACCGACCTGCTTCTTGATGTAGCCGTACAGGCCGAAGGAGAAGGCGAGGATGAGGGCGATCCACGGGACGCTGCCGTGCCCGATCGCGAGGACGAGTACCGCGATCACGCTGACGACCACCGCGGCCCACTGCGCGGGACGAAGCCGCTCGCGGAGGAAGAAGACGCCGAGGAAGACGGTGACGATCGGGTTGATGAAGTACCCGAGCGATGCCTCGACCACCTGCCCGTTGAGCGCTCCGTAGACGTAGGTCTGCCAGTTGACGTAGATGAGCGCACCGGCCAGCCCCATCGTGAGCACGATGCGCCGCTGCCGCAGGATCCCGAGCAGGCGACGCCAGGAGCGCGTCACGAGGATGAGCACGGCGCAGAACACGAGGGAGAACACGATCCGCCAGGCGACCACCTCGAAGGCCCCGGCCGGCGCGAGCGCGATGAAGTAGAGCGGCAGTGCTCCCCAGAGGCAGTACGCGGCGACCGCCGAGATCAGGCCCGACCGGCTGCCCTGCTGCGGGACCTCGACCCCTGAACGCCCGCGCGCCGCTTCGGCGGCGAACTCGACTTCTACTTCCGCTGGATCGCTCGGGTTCTGCACTGGTCCAGGCTAGACCCGCGGCGGGCGGACCGACCTCGTGAAACGGACACAGCCCGAACGGCTGATGCCATTCGGGCTGTGGAGCGGCCTGAGCCGCTGGGTTCGTTCGTCGGTGTCTAGCGGACGACGACGGCGAGGACGTCGCGCGCGGACAGGACCAGGTAGTCCTCACCGGCGTACTTGACCTCGGTGCCGCCGTACTTGGAGTAGATCACCTTGTCGCCGACGGCGACGTCGAGAGGGACGCGGTTGCCGTTGTCGTCGATGCGACCGGGTCCGACCGCCACGACCTCGCCCTCCTGGGGCTTCTCCTTGGCGGTGTCGGGGATGACCAGACCGGAAGCGGTGGTCTGCTCTGCCTCGACCTGCTTGATGACGATGCGATCCTCGAGCGGCTTGATGGAGACCGACACGGTTGACCTCTTTCTTGAAACGAAGACGTTGTTAGCACTCACACTGCGAGAGTGCTGATTCCAGTCTAGGCATCTTCTGGCACTCACGCAATGCGAGTGCCAATGACCGGCTGCTAGCGTTGCCGGATGCACCCAGCTCCGCGCGAAGTCCGCTGACCATGGAACGATCGGAACTCGTGGAGCTCCTGACGGCCGACGGGCTCAGACTCCTCGACTCGCTCCCGCCCTACCCGTCCAAGGATGAGGCCGTCCGACTCGTCGGTCGGCTCCGGAACGAGGGGCACTCCCCCGCGCTCGTCGCGGCCGTGCTCACGCAGTCGCGTCTCCGCCACAAGGCGGTCGGCAAGTTCGGCCCGTTCGCCGACCGCATGCTGTTCACCGAGGCGGGTCTCGAACAGGCCACCCGGCTGCCCGTGGCAGCCCTACACGCCGGGCGCTTCGCCCGAGCTGGCCTCACGCGCGTCGCCGATCTCGGCAGCGGCATCGGAGCCGATTCGATGGCGATGGCCTCCCTCGATCTGGCGGTGACGGCGGTCGACATCGACGAGGTCACGGCCGCCATCGCGAGCTACAACCTGGCGCCGTTCCCGTCGGCGACGGTCCGGAACGAAGCGGCCGAGGACGTCGCGCTCGAGGAGTTCGACGCCGTCTGGTTCGACCCGGCCAGGAGGACGGCAGGGCACGTCGACACGTCCCGACTCGCGAGCGCCGCCGACTACACCCCCTCCCTCGACACCGTCTTCGCCACGGCGGGCCGTCTCCCGGTCGGCGTCAAACTCGGGCCCGGCTTCGACCGCTCCCTCATCCCTGATGAAGCCGAGGCGCAATGGGTCTCGGTCGACGGCCAGCTCGTCGAGATGACCCTCTGGTTCGGCCCGCTCGCCCGACCGGGTGTCCGGCGCGCCGCGCTCCTGCTCGCAGACGGCGTCCACCACGAACTCACGGCGGACGGTGACGCGGACGACGCACCGGTCCGCGACCTCGGTGCGTACGTCCACGAACCCGACGGCTCTGTCATCCGCGCCCGTCTCATCGGCGACCTCGCCGTCCGCTTGGAGGCGGGCATGCTCGGTCAGGGCATCGCGTATCTCACCTCTGACAGCGCGACGACCTCGCCGTTCGCGTCGACGTTCCGCGTGCTCGAGCGGCTCCCCATGGATGAGAAGACCCTCAAGCGGACGATGCGCGAGCGCGGGATCGGCGTCCTCGAGATCAAGAAGCGCGGCGTCGACATCGATCCGGCAGCGTTCCGCAAACGGCTCGCATTGCGCGGCGACCGTTCGGCCACGATCATCCTCACGAGGATCGCGGGGAAGCACAGCGCCCTCCTGGTCGAGCGCGTCGGTCACTGAGGCGGTGTACCGCGCAGCGCGGTCGTCTTCCCGTCCGTCTCTGACTAGGTCGAGACGTAGCCGACGATCACGACGACGCTGTAGACCAGCCATCCGATCGAACAGGCGAGGCCGACGAAGCCGGTCACGAGACCCGTCAGTGCACGACCGCGAGCCCCCGGTTCGCGGCGGCGTGCCCCGAACCCGAGGACGATCGCGACGATCGACAGCGGGAAGCCCCAACCGACGAAGACCGATACGACGAGCCCGACGATGCCGCTGATGAGCGACCAGGTGCTGCGGGCGGTGGACGTGGAGGCGGCCGCCGCGCCCACCGATGAGGGCTGCTGCTGGTACGCGGCGTATCCGCCCTGGCTCGGAGCCTGGTACACGGCCGTCGGCACGGTCTGGAGGTACGTCGACTGCTCACCCTGCCAGGTGGACGGGGCCGTCTGCTGACCCGGTCGACCTGATGGAGCGGCGGGCGCGCCGGCGCGCCAGTCGGTGGCAGGCGGCACGCCGTACCCCTGTTGGCCGGCCTGAGACCACTGCTGCTGCGAGGGGTCCTGGTACGGCTGCTGCTGCGGGGCCTGCTGGTCGGGCTGCTGCGACGGCTGCTGCTGCGCCGTCGGGTACTGCTGCCCCTGCGACGGTCGACCGCCGTGCTCCGGCTGACCGGACTGCTGCTGCGGCGGCTGCTGTCCCGGCGCGCCGTTCTGCTGCGCGGGCCGTCCCTCGGGGTGCTGTTGCTCGTCCATCGCCGCTCCTTCGCTCCGTGACCGGGTACCGGCCCATCCTATGCGTCGAGCGGTGGACGGGCTCGTCGACGACCGCCTCGAGGAGGGATCCCCGCTCGCGCCGGGGAGCCGTCTAGTGGACCTGGATCTCCGTGACCGGCAGGGTCGAGTCGGCGCCGAAGTCGAGCGAGGAGGGCTCGCGTCCGGCGGAGATGAGCTGCGACGCGAGCGCCGCGATCATCGCACCGTTGTCGGTGCACAGCTGCAGCGGCGGGATGCGGAGTTCGATGCCCGCTGCCGCAGTGCGCTCGGCGGCGACCTCGCGGAGGCGCGCGTTCGCGATCACGCCACCGCCGAGCAGGAGGCGTGGCACGCCGAGCTCGGTGCACGCCTTGACCGCCTTCGAGACGAGCACGTCGACGACGGCCTCGCGGAAGCTCGCCGCGACGTCGGCGACCGGTACCGGCTCTCCGGCGTCCTGCTTGGCCTCGACCCACCTGGCGACCGCGGTCTTCAGCCCGGAGAAGGAGAAGTCGTATCGGTGACGATCCATGTCCTTCGGCAGGCTGAGCCCTCGGGGGAAGCGGATCGCCTTCGGGTCGCCACCGACCGCGGCCCGGTCGATCTGCGGACCGCCCGGGTAGGGCAGACCGAGGATGCGTGCGACCTTGTCGAACGCCTCGCCCGCTGCGTCGTCGATGGTCTCGCCGAGGAGTTCGACGTCCGAGACGAGATCCCGCACCAGGAGGAGCGAGGTGTGTCCGCCCGACACGAGCAGCGCGATGGTCGGGTACTCGATGAGGCCGTCCTCGGAATCGAGCACGTCGGCCCCGACGTGTCCGACGAGATGGTTGACCGCGTACAGCGGCTTGCCGAGGGAGACGGCGAGCGCCTTCGCCGCTCCGACACCGACCATCAGTGCGCCGGACAGTCCCGGACCGCTCGTCACGGCGACGGCGTCGAGATCCGCCAGGCTGACACCGGCTTCGGCGAGCGCCGTCGTGAGAGTGGGCTGGAGCGCCTCGAGGTGGGCTCGCGCAGCCACCTCGGGGACGACGCCGCCGTACCTGGCGTGCTCGTCCATGCTGGAGGCGATGGTGTTGGCGAGGAGTCGGTGTCCGCGGACGATGCCGATGCCGGTCTCGTCGCAACTCGTCTCGATGCCGAGGACGAGTGGTTCGTCGCGGTTCATGCCATGCTCCCCGGGTGGTGGTCGGCCTGCTCAAGCGGAGGCCGCCCGTGCGCGGGCATCGGCGGCCTCGCTTGGACGGTGAGGCGCATGACGATGGCGTCGACGTCGTCCGGTTGGTAGTACCCGGGTCGCAGCCCGAGCTCCTCGAAGCCGAGGCTCCGGTACAGCGCGATCGCGACGGGATTGTCCGCCCTGACCTCGAGGAACACCTGCGACACGTCCTGCTGTCTCGCCTGTTCGATGAGCGCCTGCATGAGCAGACGCCCCAGCCCGCCACCTCTGGCGTGGCCGGCGACGGCGATGGTCTGGATGTCGGCGTCATCGGAGCGGGAAGGCGCGAAGAGCCCGGCGTAGCCGGCCAGCGGGGCGTCCTCGGCGTCGACCTCGGTCGCGACGAGGTAGTGCCCGTGCGGCGAGGCGAGTTCGGCACGCATCATCTCGGTCGACCACGCGTCGTTGAGGAACACGGTGCTCTCGAGTTCCATGATCGCGTCGAGGTCCGCGACGCCGGCCCGGCGCAGGAACCAGGTCATGCCGTCACCCGCTTGGCACCGGTGGACATCGTGACGTCGGGTGAGCGCAGGTAGAGGGGTTCCTCCCCCGCGAACACCCCGTCGGAAGCGAGGAGCAGTGCCGCGATCCGGCCCAGCGCACCGGCTGGGACGACGACCGCGTCGAACCGCACGGCCTCGGAGCTCGGCAGGTCCTCCGGCTTCGCCAGGGCGGGACCCCGGGTGCGGACGGGGAGGCCGGTCGCGTCGAGGCCCGCGTAGGCCGTCCAGTAGCGCTCGCGGCGACGGGCGTCGGTGACGACCAGGAGCCGGTCGTCCGGCGCGGCCCGGCCGGTGGCGTACGCGTCGAGTGCGATGCCGTCGTGGCTCACCACGGGGTGGACCGGGAGGCCGGCTCCGACACCGAAGCTGCGGGCAGCCGCGATGCCGATCCGGAGCCCGGTGAACGGTCCGGGGCCCATGCCGGCGACGACCCCGGTGAGGTCGGCGATGGCGACCCTCGCCTCGTCGAGCGAGCCGGCGATGAGCGAGCCGATGACCTCGGCGTGACGCATCGGGTCGTCGGATGACCGTTCGGCGAGGATCACGCCGTCCAGGGAGACGACGGCGACGCTCGAACCCGCGGATGTATCGATCGCCAACAGCACGTCGTCCAGCCTACCCGGGGTCGGTGGCGGCATGCCGCGAGAGCGTGAGCGTCCGCTGCTCGATCGGTTCCTCACCGGCGTCGCTGGTGGTCGGCGCGTCGCCGGCACCGGTCGGCCGCTCGATCACGAGTTCGAACCATTCGGGGACGACGCCGTCGAGGAGTCCGGCGCCCCACTCGACCACGACGACGGATCGGGCGAAGTCGATGTCGAGGTCGTCGAGTTCGAGCGCGGAGCCGAGCCGATAGGCGTCCACGTGCACGAGGGGCGGACCGCCGACGAGACTCGGGTGGGTGCGCGCCAGCACGAAGGTCGGGCTGGTGACCGGACCACGCACCCCGAGCCCCTCCCCGATCCCGCGCGTGAGGGTCGTCTTGCCCGCCCCGAGCGGCCCGGTCAGCACGAGCAACTGCCCGGCGCGCAGTTCCGCGCCGAGCCGGACGCCGTACGCGTGCATCTCCTCCGGGGTCGCCACCTCGACCGTGCCCGGGGTGAGGACCTGATCCGTCATGACCGCTCCCTCGGCGTCCGCACCACCCGTGGCCCGATCCGGGTGACGAGTTCGTAGTTAATCGTCCCGGCGGCCTCGGCCCACTCCTCGACGCGGGGCGCGCCGGTGGCAGGGTCGCCGAACAGGACGGCGTCGTCACCCACCTCGACCGGATCGTCTCCCACGTCGACGACGAACTGGTCCATGGCGATCCGACCGGAGACCCGGTAGCGGCGGCCGTTGATCACGACGGGGCCGGCGTTCGAGGCGCTACGGGGCACCCCGTCGGCGTAGCCGAGCGGGACGAGGGCGAGCGTCGTCGAAGAGTCCGCCCGGTAGCTGTAGTCGTAGGACACGCCGGTGCCCGGTTCGACCCGACGCACGGCGGCGACGGATGCCCGGAGCGTCATGACCGGGCGGAGATCGAAGGCGGCAGCCGAGCGCGCGGCGTCCTCGGTGGGTTCGAAGGGCGACAGCCCGTAGGCGGCGATCCCGAGGCGCACGGCGTCGTACCGGAGTGTCGGTTCGCCGAGGGCGGCCGCGGAGGCGGCGAGGTGGAGACTCCGTGGCGTGAGCCCGGCGGCGGTGGCGAGGTCGGCACCGCGCTCGAACCGCACGGCGGCGGCGGCGTCGTCCGCACTCGAGGTGTTGGACACATGCGAGAACAAGCCGTCGACCCGGACGAGACCAGCGCTCTCGGCTGCTGCGGCGGCCTGGAACAGCTCCGGCCAGTCGGCCTCGGCCGCCCCGTTCCGGCTGAGGCCGGTCTCGAGCTTGAACTGGACGACGGGCACCCCGGATCCGTGCTCCCTGGCCGCGTCGATCACGCGGTCGAGCTGCGCCACCGACGACAGACCGAGCTCGATCCCGGCGTCGAGTGCCGCACCGAAATCGGCGTCCGGTCCATGCAACCAGGCCAGGACGGGCGCGGTGACCCCTGCCGCACGGAGCGCGACCCCCTCGCGGATGTCGGCGACGCCGAGCCGGTCGGCCCCGGCCTCGACGGCCGCCAGGGCGATCGCCGCGGCACCGTGCCCGTAGGCGTCCGCCTTGACGACGACGATGAGTTCGGAGACACCGGTGATCTCGCGCAGACGACGGACGTTGTGCCGCAGCGCCCCGAGGTCGATGATCGCCTCGCGCGTCGGACGCGCGTCGGAACCGCTCGGCATCAGCCCTCCCGCTCGGCGACGACGAAGGCGACGGCCACCCCGGCATCGTGGGTCATGCTGAGGTGCATGCTGGTGATGCCGCGCTCAGCGACGACCCCGGCCGTGACCCCGGACAGCTCGAAGTCGGGCTTCCCCTCCGGACCGTTCACGATCGCCATCTCCTGCCAACGGATGCCGTCGGAGGACCCCAGCGCCTTGATGAGCGCCTCCTTCGCGGCGAAGCGGCCAGCGAGCGACCGCAACGGCAACTCCCGTTCAGCAGGCACGAAGAGCCGGGCGAGGAGGTTCGGGGTCCGGGTCACGGCCCGCCCGAACCTCGCGAGGTCCACGAGGTCCACCCCGATACCGATGATCATCCTTCTACTCTACGGCCGACGCATCGTGCGGGGCGGACCGGCCGACGGGCCACCTCGGACCCCGCGGACCGACGCCTACTCGACGGTGACGGACTTCGCGAGGTTGCGGGGCTGGTCGACGTCCAGGCCCTTCGCCGTCGCGAGCTCCATCGCGAAGATGTGGAGCGGGATGACCGCGAGGAGCGGCTCGAAGAGCGGACCGGCGAGCGGGATCGGGATGACCTCGTCCGCCGAGGGCAGGACCGCTGCGTCACCCTGCTCGGCGATCGCGATCACCCGTGCACCGCGAGCGCGGATCTCCTCGATGGTCGAGACGACCTTGGGGTGCAGGATCGCGGAACCCCGCGGGCTCGGCACGACCACGAAGACGGGCTGGCCCGGCTCGATGAGGGCGATCGGTCCGTGCTTGAGCTCACCACCGGCGAACCCTTCGGCGTGGATGTAGGCGAGTTCCTTGAGCTTCAACGCACCCTCGAGGGCGATCGGGTATCCGACGTGCCGGCCGAGGAAGAGCACCGCACGGGAATCCGCCATCCAGTGCGCGAGCTGCGCGATCTTCTCGGAGGCACCGAGGATGCTGGCGATCTTGTCCGGGACGGCCTGCAGTTCCTCGACCTGCGCGGACAGGTACTCCGGCGTCTGCGTGCCACGGACGCGGGACAGGTGCAGCCCGAACAGGTAGAGCGCGGTGATCTGCGCGGTGAACGCCTTCGTCGACGCGACCGCGACCTCCGGCCCGGCATGGGTGTACACCACGGCATCGGACTCGCGGGCGATCGTCGCACCCTGAGTGTTGCAGATCGACAGGGTCTTCGCGCCGGACTCGCTCGCGAAACGGACCGCCATGAGCGTGTCCATCGTCTCGCCCGACTGGCTCACCGAGATGACGAGGGTGCGGGCGTCGATCACCGGGTCGCGGTAGCGGAACTCGTGACTGAGCTCCACCGTGACCGGGATGCCCGCCCACCGCTCGATCGCGTAGCTGCCGACGGTGCCGGCGTACGCGGCCGTGCCACAGGCGATGATCACGATGCGGTTGATGTCGAGGAAGAGCTCGTCGAGGCCGGCGAGCTCCGGGATGACGACCTGTCCGCCCTCGACCCGTCCGCGGATCGTGTTGGCGACGGCGTCGGGCTCCTCGCTGATCTCCTTCGCCATGAAGCTCGACCAGCCACCCTTGTCGGCCGCGGACGCATCCCACTGGATCTCGAACGGCTCGGTCACGACGTGGTTGCCGGAGAAGTCGGTGACCGTGACGTCGTCCGGGGTGATGACGACCATCTGGTCCTGGCCGATCGCGACCGCGCGCTGCGTGTACTGCACGAAGGCGGCCACGTCGGATCCGAGGAAGTTCTCGCCATCGCCGAGGCCGATGACGAGCGGCGAGTTCCGGCGTGCCCCGATCACGACGCCGGGCAGCTCCTGGTGCATCGCGAGCAGGGTGAAGGCGCCGTCGAGGCGGGCGACCACACGGCGGAAGGCCTCGGTCAGGTCACCCGTCGACCGGTACTCACGGCCGATGAGGACCGCGGCGATCTCCGTGTCGGTGTCGCTCTCGAAGGTGAACCCGTCGGCGAGGAGTTCGGCACGCAGCTCGGCGAAGTTCTCGATGATGCCGTTGTGGATGAGTGCGAGGCGCCCCTCGTCGCCGAGGTGCGGGTGCGCGTTGCGGTCGGTCGGCCCGCCGTGCGTGGCCCAACGGGTGTGGCCGATGCCGGTCGCCCCGGGGGCGATCGGGTTCGCCGCGAGGTCCTCGGTGAGGACGGCGAGCTTCCCGGCACGCTTACGCGTGTTCAACGAACCCGTCGCGTCGAGCACGGCGATGCCGGCGGAGTCGTACCCCCGGTACTCGAGCCGCTTCAATCCGCCCATCAGGACGTCGACCGTCTTGTCGTTCCCGACGTACCCCACGATTCCACACATGTAGAGCAGCATAATCGGGCGATTTTGCGAGGATGCTGCACCAACTCGGGCAGCTGGGCCGTCAGCCGTCGGACAGCGCGCTCAGAGCTTGCGGAGCAGCACCGAGGACACGGTGTGGTCCGAGTCCTTCCGCAGGACGAGCTTCGCCCGGGAGCGGGTCGGGCGGATGTTGTCGACGAGGTTCGGCTCGTTGATCGACCGCCAGAACCCCCGCGCCTGGTCGGCGGCCTCCTCGTCGGAGAGCTCGGCGAACACGTTGAAGAACGAGTTCGGGTTGGAGAACGCGCCGCGCTTCAACGCCATGAACCGGTCGACGTACCAGGACTCGATGTCGCGCGTCCTGGCGTCGACGTAGATGCTGAAGTCGAAGAGGTCGCTGATCGCGAGGCCACTCGCCGTCGCGGCCGGTTGGAGGACGTTCAGCCCCTCGACGATCAGGACGTCGGGACGCCGCACGACCACTTGGGCCGTCGGGATGATGTCGTAGCGGAGGTGCGAGTAGAACGGCGCGCGCACCTCGGCGGCCCCACTCTTCACGGCCGTGATGAACCGCAGGAGGGCCCGGCGGTCATAGGACTCCGGGAAGCCCTTGCGATCCATGATGCCGCGCCGCTGGAGCTCCTCGTTCGGGTACAGGAACCCGTCGGTCGTTACGAGTTCGACGTGCGGGGTGTCCGGCCAGCGCGACAGCAACTCGCGCAGCAGCCTGGCGATCGTCGACTTGCCGACGGCCACCGAGCCGGCGACCCCGATGACGAACGGGGTGCGGAGCGCCTGATCACCGAGGAACCGACTCGTCGCCCGCCCGAGGTCCTGGGTCCCCTTCGCGTACAGGCTGAGCAGCCGGCTGAGCGGAACGTAGACCTCCTCGACCTCCCGCATGTCGAGACGGTCGCCGAGGCCGCGGATCTGCACGACCTCGGTCTCACTCAGCGGCGTCGACGTCTCGGGAGCGAGTCGCGCCCACTCGGCGCGGTCGATCTCCACGTAGGGCGTCGGCTGCCCGGAGGCGCCACTCGTCGTCGAAGTCATGCGATCACTCTTCCACAGCTCGACCCACCGGCCCGCCGCCGGACGATTCAGATGGCGAGTCGTTCGCGGACGACGTCGGCGAGACGATGGGCCAAGCGGTCCGCCGTCGGCTGGTCGGCCGCCTCGACCATGACCCGGACGAGGGGTTCCGTGCCCGACGGACGCAAAAGCACACGGCCCTCGTCACCGAGCTCGGCCTCCGCGTCGCGGACCGCGGCGTCGACGACCTCGTCGCCGACGAGTCGGTTGCGGTCGACGCCCGTGACGTTGACGAGGATCTGCGGGTACACCTGCATGACCTCGGCGAGCTGGGCGAGGGTCTTGCCGGTGCGCGCCATCTCGGCCACGATGTGCAGGCCCGTGAGGATCCCGTCGCCCGTGGTCGCGTAGTCGGCCATGATGACGTGGCCCGACTGCTCACCACCCAACGAGTAGGCGTGCTCGTTCATCGCCTCGAGGACGTAGCGGTCGCCCACACCGGTCTGCACGACCGTGATGCCGTGCTCCCGCATCGCCACGTGCAACCCGAGGTTGCTCATGACGGTCGCGACGAGCGTGTCGTCCTTGAGCTTGCCGCGCTCCTGCATCGAGACCGCGAGGATCGCCATGATCTGATCGCCGTCGACGATCTTGCCGGCAGCGTCGACCGCGAGGCACCGGTCGGCGTCGCCGTCGTGCGCGATGCCCAGATCGGCACCGTGCTCGAGGACCGCCTGCGACAGGAGGTCGAGATGCGTCGAGCCGACCCCGTCGTTGATGTTCATGCCGTCAGGGTCGTTGCCGATGATGGTGACCCGCGCCCCGGCGTCGCGGAAGGTCTCCGGTGATACGCCGGCGGCAGCGCCGTGCGCGCAGTCCAGGACGACGTGGATGCCGTCCAGACGGTTGGGCAGGCTGCCGAGCAGGTGGACGACGTAGCGGTCCTCGGCGTCGGCGAACCGGACGATGCGACCGACGTCGGCACCGGTCGGGCTGAGCTTGGGGCGGTCGAGGTATTCCTCGATCCGGCGCTCCACGGCGTCAGGGAGCTTGGTGCCGCCACGGGCGAAGATCTTGATGCCGTTGTCGGGCGCGGGGTTGTGCGAGGCGGAGATCATCACGCCGAAGTCGGCGTCGATGTCGGCGATGAGGAACGCCGTCGCTGGCGTCGGCAGGACGCCTGCCTCGAGCACGTCGACGCCCGAGGACGCCAGGCCCGCCGCGACGGCGGCGGACAGGAACTCGCCGGAGATGCGGGGGTCGCGTGCGAGCACGGCGACCGGACGCTTCCCGGCGGCACGGCGGGCCTCAGCACTACGGCCTTGCCCAAGCACCACTGCGGTGGCTTGGGCAAGGCCGAGAGCGAGGTCTGCCGTCAGGTCGGCGTTCGCGAGACCGCGAACACCGTCGGTACCAAACAGCTGAGGCATTGAGCTTCGCTTGTCCTGAGCGCGATTAGCGCTTCGAGAACTGCGGAGCCTTACGGGCCTTCTTGAGTCCGGCCTTCTTGCGCTCCTTGACGCGAGCGTCACGGGAGAGGAAGCCGGCCTTCTTCAGCGTGGCGCGGTTGTTCTCCTCGTCGATCTGGTTGAGCGAGCGCGCGATGCCGAGACGCAGCGCACCGGCCTGGCCCGAGGGGCCACCACCGGAGATGCGTGCGATGACGTCGTAGCCGCCGACCAGGTCGAGGACGGTGAACGGGTCGTTGATGAGCTGCTGGTGCAGCTTGTTCGGGAAGTAGTCCTCGAGCGTGCGGCCGTTGACCGTGATGGTGCCGCTGCCGGGGACGAGGCGCACGCGGGCGATGGCCTGCTTGCGACGACCGACGGCTGCGCCGGGGACGCTCAGCACGGCGCGAGGCGCGGTGACAGCTGCTTCAGGAGCCGACTCGGTGGAGTAGCTCTGCGGGGTCTCTTCGATGGAATCTGCGATGTTCGCCACTGTGGAATCCTTTTTTCTTGTCCGGTGCTTACTGGGCGACCTGGTCGAGCGTGAACGGCTTGGGCTGCTGAGCGGCGTGAGGGTGCTCGCTGCCGGTGTAGACCTTGAGCTTCTTCAGCTGGTCGCGGCCGAGGGAGTTCTTCGGCAGCATGCCGCGGATCGCCTTCTCGACGGCGCGGATCGGGTTCTTCTCGAGGAGCTCGGCGTAGGTGACGGCCGAGAGCCCGCCCGGGTAACCGGAGTGGCGGTACGCCTTCTTCTGCAGGAGCTTGGCGCCGGTGAGGGCCACCTTGTCTGCGTTGACGATGATGACGAAGTCGCCACCGTCCATGTGCGGGGAGAAGGTCGCCTTGTGCTTGCCGCGCAGGAGCGCTGCGGCGTGGCTGGCCAGGCGGCCGAGGACCACGTCGGTGGCGTCGATGACGACCCAGTCGTGCGTGATCTCACTGGCCTTCGGGGAATACGTGCGCGTCACAATAGTGCTGCTTTCTGGTCGGAGTTGGTCGTTCGTGAATCCCGCTCCTGTTGGGAGTTCCGATCGGAACGCCCGAGGTGGAGGGCTCAACTTCGGGTACCGCACCGCAGAAGGCGCAGGCACCAACGGGAGAGTCTACGTGATCACCCCTCGTCGGTCAATTCAGACCCGCGATCAGTCGGCGCCCGCCGCGACGTGCTCGTGGCTCCGCCGCTGCCGGGTCGTCGCTGCGCGGGACTGCAGCAGCCCGGGCTCCGGATACCCGACCTCGACGAGGGTGAGTCCCCGCGCCGGCATGACCCGGAAGTCGATCTCCCGGTGGCCGCCGTCCCGGAGCCGGACGACCTCCTCGAGTGACAGGCGCCTCTCTCCCACGGCGACGCACGCACCGACGAGCGAGCGGACCATGCTGTGGCAGAACGCGTCGGCGGTGAGTCGGGCGACGAGCACACCCGCGTCGTCGCGCTCCCAGCTGAAGGCCTGCAAGGTCCGAATGGTCGTGGCCCGAGGTCGCGGTTTGCAGTACGCCTGGAAGTCGTGGAGTCCGACGAGGGATGCCGCCGCCTGCTGGAGTAGCTCGAGGTCGAGTGAGGAGGTCGTCCAGCTCGTGGTGCGGCGGACAATCGGATCCTTGCGCACGTCAGCATCGGCGAGCCGGTACCGGTAGTGACGCCAGACGGCGGAGAACCGCGCGTCGAAGCCTTCCGGAGCCGGCTCGGCGGCATGGATGACCACGTCGCGGTCCATCCCGAGGACGCCGTTCAGGCGCCGGGCCAGCAGCGTGCTCGCACTCTCGAAGCGGGGAGAGCCGTCGGGGAACTCGGCGTGGCGGCCCTGCAGGCGGGTGATCTTGGCCAACTGGGGCTCGGTCAGGTCGAGGTGCGCCACCTGGCCCGACGCGTGGACACCGGCGTCGGTGCGTCCGGCCACCACGAACCGTGGCACGGGTGGAACGGTCTTCCCGAGCACCCGGTAGAGGGCCTCCTCCAGGACACCCTCGACCGTCCGGAGGCCGGGTTGCTTCGCCCACCCGGCGAAGTCCGTCCCGTCGTAGGCGATCGCGAGCTTGAACCGCTGCGCCGGCAGCACGCGCTCCGCCTCGGACGCGTCACCGCTCACGGACGTACGCCAGATCACGCGTCGTCGCGACGAACCCCTGCCGTTCGTAGAGCCCGAGCGCTCCCGTCGGGCTGGCCGTGTCGACCTCGAGCGTCGCCCGCTCCAGACCGGCGGCCTGGATCCGTCGGAGTGCCGCGGCGAGGATGGCCGGAGCCAAGCGCCGACCGCGCCAGTCGCGGACGGTACCCACCAGGGCGATGTAGGCGCTCGTGAAGCCCTGAGCAGACCAGCTGTCCTCGTCGACCTCCGCCAGGGTGAACCCGACGACCCGTCCGTCGTCGGCGACCGCCACCACCGAGAGGTCGTCCCGGAAGTGTGCGCCGCCCACGAACTGCGCCCACATCGCCGGAACCGTCTCGAGGCTCCCCCAGTGGTCGCGGAAGGAGTCGTTCCGTGCGTCGCGCGTGCGATCGGCGAACTCGGGCCGGTACTCCTCGAGCGTGACGCCGGCTGGGACGTCGATCTCGTCGACCGGCCGGGAGAGGTCGCGCTCCATGATCGTGAAGTAGCGAGCCACGCCGAACCCGAACCGCTCCAACAACCGCGCTGCCGCGGTGTTCCGTTCGTCGACGTAGGCCCGCGAGGAGGCCGGAGCCCCCGTCTCCACCGAGGCCAACTGCTGATCGGACCGCTCGAGGGACCAGGCGAGCAGGGCCCGACCGATCCCGCGCTCGCGCCACTCGGGGTGCACGCCGCCGAACACGTAGGAGTACACGGAGACGTCCCTCGAGGGAGACAGGATCACCATCGCGTAGGCGACGAGCGTCCCATCCGCGGAGAACGCGAGCAGACTGTCGGTCGCCATGTCGATCCACTCGTGATCGAACTCGTCGGCGATCTCGTCACGGCTCGTCACCCGGTGGGGGTTGTCGAAGGGGTCCATCGCGCGGCACAGGGCGACGATGTCGTCGATGTCCGCGCGCTCCGCCGGACGCCACTGCGTGATCTCGGGGTGCTGCGGACCGGCTGGCCGGCCGGCCGGAACGGGAGGAGTGGTACTCATACCTCCAGCCTAGGACACCGTTGAAACGCGCCCCGGGAACGACGGAACCCCGCCCTCCGTGCGGAGAGCGGGGTTCCGTTGGTGTGGTGCCGAACCTACTTGGCGTCCTTCGCGGGAGCCTCGTCGGTGGTCTCGCCGGCGTCGACCGACTCGCCGTCGGTCTCCGTGGCCTCGACTGCCTCAGCAGCCTCGACCTCGGCCTCGGCGGCAGCGGGCGTCTCCTCGGCCGGAGCCTCGTCGACCGGCGCTGCAGCGTGCTTCGCCGACTGCTTGGCCGGCTTCGCCTTCGGCGTGACGGGCTCGAGGACGAGCTCGATCACGGCCATCGGAGCGTTGTCGCCCTTGCGGTAGCCGGTCTTGATGATGCGCGTGTAGCCGCCCTGACGGTCGGCGACGAGCGGAGCGATCTCCGTGAAGAGCTCGTGGACGACGCTCTTGTCGGTGATGGTCGCGAGCACCCGACGGCGGGCGTGCAGGTCGCCACGCTTCGCGAAGGTGATCAGGCGCTCAGCGAGCGGACGAAGACGCTTCGCCTTGGTCTCGGTGGTCTGGATGCGCTTGTGGGTGAACAGCGCAGCAGCGAGGTTGGCGAGCAGCAGACGCTCGTGAGCGGGGCCGCCTCCGAGGCGGGGTCCCTTGGTGGGAGTAGGCATTCTTGTCTCTCTTCAGGTTGGAAAGTCGTCAGGTGGATCGCGAGCTAGGAGACGGTCTCGTCGTCGTAGCCGCTGTAGAAGTGGGCGCCGTCGAACCCGGGGACCGAGTCCTTCAGCGAGAGGCCCATTTCGGTGAGCTTGTCGCGAACCTCATCCACCGACTTCTGACCGAAGTTGCGGATGTTCATGAGCTGCGTCTCCGACAGCGCGACGAGCTCGCTGACGTTGTTGATGCCCTCACGCTTGAGGCAGTTGTACGAGCGCACGGAGAGGTCGAGGTCCTCGATCGGGATCGAGAGCTCGCCGGGCAGCACGGCGTCGACCGGCGCGGGGCCGATCTCGATGCCCTCTGCGGCGGTGTTGAGCTCGCGGGCCAGACCGAACAGCTCGGTCAGCGTGCGACCGGCCGACGCGATGGCGTCGCGCGGCGTGATAGCCGGCTTCGACTCCACGTCGACGACCAGGCGGTCGAAGTCGGTGCGCTCACCGGCACGAGTCGCCTCGACGCGGTAGGTAACCTTGAGCACGGGCGAGTAGATCGAGTCGACGGGGATCTGACCGGCTTCGCTGAACTCGTTGCGGTTCTGCGTCGCCGAGACGTAGCCACGGCCACGCTCGATCGTGAGCTCGAGCTCGAACTTCGCCTTGTCGTTGAGCGTCGCGATGACCAGGTCCGGGTTGTGGACCTCGACACCGGCCGGAGCCGAGATGTCGGCCGCGGTGACCTGGCCTGCGCCGGTCTTGCGGAGGTACGCCGTGATCGGCTCGTCGTGCTCGCTGGAGACGACGAGACCCTTGATGTTCAGGATGATCTCGGTGACGTCTTCCTTGACACCGGGGATGGTGCTGAACTCGTGCAGCACACCGTCGATGCGGATGCTCGTGACTGCGGCACCCGGGATGGACGACAGCAGGGTGCGACGGAGCGAGTTCCCGAGGGTGTACCCGAAGCCTGGCTCGAGCGGCTCGATGATGAACCGGCTGCGGAACTCCGAGATGGATTCTTCGGTGAGCGTAGGGCGCTGTGCGATGAGCACTATGGATTCCTTTCGGCTAAGTGTCCGCTATATGACACTTGCGTTGGCGAGGTATTGAATTGTGTTCGCTGGCCCTGGTCACCAGGACCATGCCGTGATCCGTCCGCGGCGATCAGATGATCGCTACGGACGGATCACGGCCGGTGAACCGAAGGAATTAGACGCGGCGACGCTTCGGGGGGCGGCAACCGTTGTGTGCCTGAGGCGTGACGTCGTTGATCGAACCGACCTCGAGGCCTGCGGCCTGGAGCGAACGGATCGCGGTCTCGCGGCCGGAGCCCGGTCCCTTGACGAACACGTCGACCTTCTTCATGCCGTGCTCCTGCGCCTGACGCGCAGCCGACTCGGCGGCGAGCTGTGCGGCGAACGGGGTCGACTTGCGCGAACCCTTGAAGCCGACGCCACCGGACGACGCCCAGCTGATGACCGCGCCCGAGGGGTCGGTGATCGAGACGATCGTGTTGTTGAACGTCGACTTGATGTGGGCCTGGCCCACGGCGATGTTCTTCTTTTCCTTCTTACGCGGCTTCCGAACGGCCGACTTTGGTGCTGCCATGAATATCTCCTGAGTCCTATGACGAGGCGACTAGGCGGGGCCTAGCGGGCCTTCTTCTTGCCGGCGACGGTGCGCTTCGGGCCCTTGCGGGTGCGCGCGTTGGTCTTGGTGCGCTGGCCGTGGACCGGAAGGCCACGACGGTGACGGATGCCCTGGTAGGACCCGATCTCCACCTTGCGGCGGATGTCGGCGGCGACCTCACGGCGGAGGTCACCCTCGACCTTGAAGGTGCCCTCGATGTAATCGCGCAGGGCGATCAGCTGGTCATCGGTGAGATCCTTCACGCGGATGTCTCCGCTGATGCCGGTGTCGGCGAGGGTCTTGAGTGACCGCGTGCGGCCAACACCGTAGATGTACGTCAGTGCAACTTCCACGCGCTTGTCGCGTGGGATGTCTACGCCGGCGAGACGTGCCATGGTGGCTTCTCCTAGGAGTTGTGGAGGTGTGGAGCAGTTCCGGTGCTCGGGCCTCCGACCCGAGGTGTCCCCCGCCGCGCTTGCGCGTTGCAGGATGTGGAACTGCCGTTAGAGGGGTGTTGCTGTGGTGCTCAGGGCTGCGTGCTGCAGGTCCTCTGAGATCAACCCTGGCGCTGCTTGTGGCGCGGGTTCTCGCAGATGACCATGACGCGGCCGTTGCGACGGATGACCTTGCACTTGTCGCAGATCTTCTTGACGCTGGGCTTGACCTTCATAGTTCTCTCTTTTCGCTGTCGTCGTGCCGGGGCCCGACACCGGTTGGTGGCGGCGCGTCCGGCCGTTACTTACAGCGCGACCTACTTGTAGCGGTAGACGATCCGACCACGGGTCAGGTCGTAGGGGGTCAGTTCCACGATCACGCGGTCCTCTGGGAGGATGCGGATGTAGTGCTGACGCATTTTGCCCGAAATGTGGGCAAGTACCTTGTGTCCGTTGGTCAGCTCAACGCGGAACATCGCGTTGGGCAGAGCCTCGACCACTTGGCCCTCGATCTCGATGACGCCGTCTTTTTTGGCCATAGCCTCACTGTCGCTCAGGTTGAGTCGCACTGGTCGTGCGGATGGATTGCGGTGCGGATGTCGGCTCGCCGAAGGCATGCAGAAAGCACCAAAGATCGATTCTATGCTATGTTTCGGCGTTTCACCAACTCAACGTCGAGAGGTGCTCGTCGTCACTCGGTCCGCGCGAGGAGGGCGGCGTTCAGCTCCGCCGTGAGTCCTCGGTCGATGCCGACCGGCCGTCCGTCGACGACTGCGACGGGGGCGGCCAGCCGCACGCTCGACAGCAACCACACCGCATCGGCCTGCATCACGTCGTCGGGGGTCAGCATGCGGTGTTCGTACGGGTGTCCCTCGGCTTCGAGGTACTCCCAGAGCGCGAGTTGCGTGGTGCCGGGGAGGATGCCGCTCGACGCGGGCGGCGTGACGAAGGTGCCCCCGATCCGGACGACCACGGTCGAGGTCGGCCCCTCGAGCACGAACCCGTCGCTGCTCACGAAGAGCACGTCGTCCGCCCCGCGACGGTGCGCCTCGCGGAGGGCCGCCATGTTGACCGCGTACGAAAGCGTCTTCGCCCCGGCGAGCAGCCAGGGTGACCGTTCCTGGACGTCACTCGACAGGCCACGATCCAGGAGCACGACCTCTATCCCGGTCTCGCGTTCAGGGAATCCACTGGCCGGCGTCGCCGAGACCCAGGCCGTGGGGCGCTCACCGCTCCCCCGCGTCAGGACCAGACGCACGGCGCTCTGTTCTGCTTCCGGAAGTGCTGCGACCGCGCGATCGACGGCGGACCGCCACTGCGCGTGGTTCGGCGCGGGCAGGTCCAGGATGGCTGCCGATTCGGTCAGCCGGGCGAGGTGCGCCTCGACCGACTGCGCGTGGCGCCCGACCACACCGATCGTCTCGAAGATGCCGTCACCGCGTGCGGGTCCCAGATCGAAGACGCTCAAGACGTGCGAGCCGTCCCCGCCGGAGGTGATCGACGCCTCGAGCGTCGCCTCGTCGACGATGGCGTCTGCGGGCAGGACGTCGAGCAGGAACACGATCGGAACACTCATGACGAGCAACTCTACCGGTGGTGGAGCCGGCGCACGGCGGCGCGGTGGTCAGGCGGGGCGGACCGGCGTGACACCGAACGCGGCCAGTGCCGCGGCGCCGCCGTCAGTCGCCGTCAGCACCCAGATCCCGTCGCGGTGCACGGCCACACTGTGCTCCCAGTGCGCGGCGACAGCACCGTCGAGCGTCGCGACGGTCCATTCGTCGTCGCGGACGAAGGTGTCTGGGCTTCCCGCCACCACCATCGGCTCGATGGCCACGACGAGTCCGGGCTTCACCTCGGGACCTCGCTGGCGGACACGGTAGTTGAAGACAGGCGGCGCCTCGTGCATCGTGCGACCGATGCCATGACCCACGTAGTCGGTGAGGATGCCGTACGGACGTCCTTCAGGGGCGTGGTCCTCGACGTACTCCTCGATGGCCGCGCCGACCTGGTTGAGGTGCCGCGCGGTCGCGAGCTCGGCGACGCCCGCCCACAGCGACCCTTCGGTCACGGCCGACAGCCGCTCTCGCTCGGCGACGAGGTCCGGCCGAGTCGGGTCGGGCAGGACGACGGTCATCGCCGAGTCGCCGTTCCAGCCATCGATCTCCGCACCGCTGTCGACCGAGACGATGTCGCCGGGGCCGAGGACCCTGACGCCGGGGATCCCGTGCACGACGTCATCGTTCACCGAAGTGCAGACCGTGTGCCGGTATCCCGGGACGAGCTTGAAATTGGAGTGGCCACCGGCTGCGATGATCGCCGCTTCGGCAACCGCGTCGAGCTGCAGGGTCGTGACTCCAGGGGCGATCCGTTCGCGGACCGCATCGAGCGACGCCGCCGTGGCGAGCCCCGGCGCGATCATCGCGCGGATCTGCTCAGGCGTCTTGTAGATCGACTTCCGGAACACCGTGGTGGAGGTGTTCCGCGTCAGACGGCGGGCACGATGATGCCGCGAGCTGCCAGCGCGGCATCGATCCGCGCAGTCACCTCGGACACCTCGCCGAGTCCGTCCACGGCGACGACGAGACCGCGCGCCGTGAAGACCTCGATCAGCGGAGCGGTCTCCTTCGCGTACAGCTCGAGCCGGTGGCGGATGACCTCTTCGGTGTCGTCCGGGCGGCCCTCCGCTTCGGCACGCTTCAGCAGCCGGACGACGACTTCCTCGGTCTCCGCCTGCAACTGCACGACCGCGTCGAGGCTCGTGCCGTTCTCAGCGAGGAGCGCGTCGAGCGCGACGACCTGGTCGGTCGTGCGGGGATAGCCGTCGAGCAGGAACCCGTCGAGGGCGTCCGGCTGGTGCAGACGGTCGCGGACGATCTCGTTGGTCAGCGAGTCCGGGACGTACCCGCCCCCACGGACGAGCTCCTGGACCTGCTTGCCGAGCGGTGTACCGCCCTTGATGTTCGCGCGGAAGATGTCTCCGGTCGAGATCGCGGGGATGCCGAAACGCTCCGAGAGGAAGGCCGCCTGCGTGCCCTTGCCGGACCCGGGAGGACCGACGATGAGCAGGCGGGGCTTTCCGGACGCCGCGCTCAACGCAGGAGTCCTTCGTAGTGGCGCTGCTGGAGTTGCGAGTCGATCTGCTTCACCGTCTCGAGACCGACGCCCACGATGATGAGGATCGATGCGCCACCGAAGGGGAAGTTCGCGTTCGCGCCGACGAGCGCCAGGGCGATGAGCGGGAGGAGCGCGATCAACCCCAGATAGATGGATCCGGGAAGGGTCACGCGCGTCAGGACGTAGTCGAGGTACTCGGCCGTCGGACGCCCGGCACGGATCCCGGGGATGAATCCGCCGTACTTCTTCATGTTGTCGGCGACCTCTTCCGGGTTGAAGGTGATCGCGACGTAGAAGTAGGTGAACCCGACGATGAGCAGGAAGTACATGAGCATGTACAACGGGTGGTCACCCTTGGTGAGGTACTGCTGGATCCAGAGGACCCACGGCGCCGGCGTACCGGTCGTCGGCTGATTGAACTGCGCGATGAGGGCCGGCAGGTACAGGATCGACGACGCGAAGATGACGGGCACCACACCGGCCATGTTGACCTTGATGGGGATGTAGGTGTTGTTGCCACCGTAGGTGCGGCGTCCGACCATGCGCTTCGCGTACTGCACCGGGATTCGACGCTGCGACTGTTCGACGAACACGACGAGCCCGACGATCACCAGCCCGACGGCGAGGACGAGGAGGAAGACCTCCGGTCCCTTCGCGGTCCAGATGGCGGCGAGCGAACCGGGGAAGGTCGCGGCGATGGAGGTGAAGATGAGGAGGGACATGCCGTTGCCGACACCACGCTCGGTGACGAGCTCGGCCATCCACATGACGAGGCCGGTGCCGGCGGTCATGGTGACGACCATGAGGAGCATGCCGTACCAGGTGCCGCCCTGGGCGGTGATGAGGTCGGCGCAGACGCCGCCCTGGTTGCCGAACAGTGCACCGCTCTTCGCGACCGTGATCAGCGTCGTCGACTGGAGGATGCCGAGGAAGATGGTCAGGTAGCGGGTGTACTGCGTCAGCTTGCCCTGGCCGGACTGGCCTTCCTTGTGCAGCGTCTCGAAGTGCGGGATGACCACGCGGAGCAGCTGGACGATGATCGACGCGGTGATGTAGGGCATGATGCCCAACGCGAAGATGGAGAGTTGGAGGAGCGCGCCACCGCTGAAGAGGTTGACGAGCTCGTAGAGGCCCGAAGCTCCGGCTGCCTGCTGGTTCGCGAGGCACTGCTGCACGTTCGGGAAGTTCACGAACGGAGCTGGGATGAAGGACCCGAGCCGGTAGATGGCGATGATTCCGAGTGTGAACCCGATCTTCCGACGAAGATCCGGGGTCCGGAAGATCCGGCCGATGGCGGTGAACAAAAGGGGCCTCCTGTGGGATGGTGCGGGGTCGGCCCGGGTGACCGGCATGATGCCGGCCACCCGAGTGAGCTCCTGTGCGGAGCCGGCCGAGGGCTACTTGACGCTGCCCCCGGCTGCCACGATCTTCTGCTCAGCTGAGCCGGAGACCTTGTCGACCGCGACATTCAGCTTAACCGAGATGTCACCGTTTCCGAGAACCTTGACCTTCTCGTTCTTCCGGACGGCACCCTTGGCGACGAGGTCGACCGTGGTGACGTCGCCACCCTTGGGGTACAGCTCGGCGAGCTTCTCCAGGTTCACGACCTGGTACTCGACGCGGAAGGGGTTCTTGAAGCCACGGAGCTTCGGGGTGCGCATGTGCAGCGGCATCTGCCCACCCTCGAAGCCGACCTTGACGTTGTACCGGGCCTTCGTACCCTTGGTACCGCGACCAGCGGTCTTACCCTTGGACGCCTCACCGCGACCGACGCGCATCCGGGCCTTCTTGGCACCAGCGGCGGGACGGAGGTGGTGGACCTTCAGGACCTGCTCGCGCTTCTCGGCGGGCTCGTCCGTCGCGGGCTTCTTGGCAGCAGCAGCCTTGGGGGCCGCCTTCGCCTTCGGCTCGGACTTCGGAGCGGCCGTCTTCGGAGCTGCCTTCGCAGCGGCCTTGGGGGCCTTCTCCTCAGTGGTTTCGTTCTTGTCAGCCATTAGTCGATCTCCTCAACCTGTACGAGGTGAGCAACAGTGTTCACGTAGCCGCGGTTCTGTGCGTTGTCCGGACGGACGACGACAGCTCCGATGCGACGGAGACCCAGGCTGCGAAGCGTGTCGCGCTGGTTCTGCTTCTCACTAATTCTGCCCTTGATCTGGGTGATCCTCAGCTGGGCCATCAGGCACCTACCTTCGCAGCAGCGGCCGCCTGAACGGCCTCTGCCTCTGCGCGGAGCAGACGGGCCGGAGCGACCTGGTCGAACTCGAGACCGCGACGGGCTGCGACGGCACGAGGTTCCTCGAGCTGCTTCAGCGCCGTGACGGTCGCGTGGACGATGTTGATCGTGTTGGACGAACCGAGCGACTTGCTCAGGACGTCGTGGATACCGGCGCACTCGAGGACGGCGCGGACCGGACCACCGGCGATGACACCGGTACCGGCGGCGGCGGGGCGCAGGAGCACCACACCGGCTGCCGCCTCACCCTGGGTGGGGTGCGGGATGGTCGAACCGACGCGCGGGACGCGGAAGAAGTTCTTCTTCGCCTCCTCGACGCCCTTCGCGATCGCGAGGGGCACTTCGCGGGCCTTGCCGTAGCCGACGCCGACCATGCCGTTGCCGTCTCCGACGACCACGAGGGCGGTGAAGCTGAAGCGACGGCCACCCTTCACGACCTTCGAGACACGGTTGATGGTCACGACGCGCTCCAGGAACTGGCTCTTGTCGCTGTCCCGGCTTCCGCGGTCGCGGTTCGGGTTGCGCTCACGGCCTCCGCGACGCGCCTCGCGCGGCTCGCGGTCACCGGTCGGTGCCGTCGACGCCGCGGTCTCGACCGGGGCCTCGGCCACGGTTGCGACAGGCTCTTGCAGCTGCTTGTTGTCTTCGCTCACAGGTTCAATCCGCCCTCTCGAGCACCATCGGCAATTGCTGCCACGCGACCTGCGTAGCGGTTGCCTCCACGGTCAAATACGACATCTTCGATGCCGGCTGCCTTTGCACGCTCGGCGATGAGTTCGCCGACCTTGCGCGACTTGGCGGTCTTGTCGCCGTCGAACGTCCGGAGGGTGTCCTCCATGGTCGAGGCGGAGACGAGGGTGTGACCCTTCGTGTCATCGACAACCTGCACGAACACGTGACGGGCTGAACGGTTGACGACGAGGCGCGGACGGACCGCGGTGCCCTCGACCTTCTTGCGCAGACGCGCGTGGCGACGGCCACGTGCGGCAGTCTTCGTTGGACGAGCCATGGTTACTTACCAGCCTTTCCGGCCTTGCGACGCACGATCTCGCCGGCGTAGCGCACACCCTTGCCCTTGTACGGCTCGGGCTTGCGGATCTTACGGATGTTGGCGGCGACCTCGCCGACGGCCTGCTTGTCGATACCGGCGACCGTGAGCTTGTTGTTGCCCTCGACGGTCAGCGTGATGCCGACCGGCGGCTCGACGGTGACGGGGTGCGAGAAGCCGAGCGCGAACTCGACCGAGCTGCCCTTCTGTGCGACGCGGTAACCGGTACCGACGACCTCGAGGCCCTTGGAGTAGCCCTGGGTGACGCCGATGATCTGGTTCGCGATGAGCGTGCGGGTCAGGCCGTGGAGCGAACGCGAGTTGCGCTCGTCGTCGGGACGCGTGACCAGCAGCTGTGCGTCTTCGAGCTTGACCTCGATGGGGCTGGCGACGACGAGCGAGAGCTCACCCTTCGGGCCCTTGACGGTGACGTTCTGGCCGGCGACGTCGATGGTGACGCCTGCCGGGATGTCGATGGGGAGTCTTCCAATACGAGACATGACTGGCTACCACACGTAGGCGAGGATTTCCCCACCCACGCCCTTCTTCTCGGCCTGGCGGTCCGTGAGGAGTCCGCTGGAGGTGGACAGGATGACGACGCCGAGGCCGCCGAGGACCTTGGGGATCTCGTTCGACTTCGCGTAGACGCGGAGGCCGGGCTTCGAGACGCGCTTGATGCCGGCGATGGAGCGCTCGCGGTTCGGGCCGAACTTGAGGCTCAGCGAGAGCGTCTGTCCGACGGCCGCGTCAGCGACCTCCCAGCCGGAGATGTAGCCCTCGGACTTGAGGATCTCGGCGATGTTCACCTTGAGCTTGGAGTGCGGCATCGACACGGTGTCGTGGTGCGCCGAGTTCGCATTGCGCAGTCTGGTCAGCATGTCTGCGACCGGATCTGTCATGGTCATATCGAGTGTTTCCTTTGTTCACCAGGTTTCGACATCCTGTGCAAGGGTGCCGACCTGTGGTGGTTGAACCGTTCTGGGCAGGAGTGCCCCGAACGGGCGGAAGCCCGGTCCTCGACATACACCGAGGACCGGGCAGAAGCTCAGCCTACTTGGACTCAGCTGCCTTGAACGGGAAGCCGAGCGCCTTGAGCAGCGCGCGACCCTCGTCGTCGTTCTTGGCCGTGGTCACGACGGTGATGTCGAAGCCGCGGACGCGATCGATCTTGTCCTGGTCGATCTCGTGGAACATGGACTGCTCCTGGAGACCGAAGGTGTAGTTGCCGTTGCCGTCGAACTGCTTGTCCGAGAGGCCGCGGAAGTCGCGGATACGCGGAAGAGCGAGGCTCAGCAAGCGGTCCAGGAACTCCCAGGCGCGGTCGCCACGAAGCGTGACGTGGGCGCCGATGGGCTGACCCTCGCGCAGCTTGAACTGTGCGATGGACTTGCGTGCCTTGGTGACCTGCGGCTTCTGACCGGTGATCTTGGTGAGGTCCGAAACAGCGCCGTCGATGACCTTGCTGTCGCGGGCTGCCTCGCCGACACCGGTGTTGACGACGACCTTCACGAGACCGGGCACCTGGTGCACGTTCGTGAAGCCGAAGTCCTTCTGCAGCTGCGGAAGGATCTCAGCGCGGTACTTCTGCTTGAGACGGGGCTGGATTTTGCCAGTCGCCACTTCTGTGTCGGTCATTACAGGTCCTTACCTGACTTCTTGGCGTAACGAACGCGGACCGTCTTGGTGACGCCGTCCTTCGTGACTTCCTCGTTGCGGTGGCCGACCTTGGTCGGGCCCTTGGTCTCCGGGTCGACGAGTGCGACGTTGGAGATGTGGATCGAAGCCTCGACGGTCTCGATGCCGCCGGTCTTCGTCCCACGCTGGGTCTGGCCGACACGGGAGTGCTTCGTGACGTAGTTGACGCCCTCCACGATCACCCGGTTCTTGTCCGCCAGGACCTCGATGACGCGCCCCTGCTTGCCGCGGTAACCACCGCGGTCCTGCTTCGGGCCGGAGACGACCTGAACCAGGTCGCCCTTCTTGATCTTTGCCATGACTTAGATAACCTCCGGCGCCAACGAGACGATCTTCATGAACTTCTTGTCACGAAGCTCGCGACCGACCGGTCCGAAGATGCGGGTACCACGGGGGTCCCCGTCAGCCTTCAGGATGACAGCGGCGTTCTCGTCGAACTTGATGTAGGAACCGTCGGGACGACGGGTCTGCTTGCGGGTGCGGACGATGACCGCCTTGACGACGTCGCCCTTCTTGACGTTGCCACCGGGGATCGCGTCCTTGACGGTCGCGACGATGGTGTCACCGAGACCCGCGTAGCGACGGCCGGAGCCGCCGAGCACACGAATGGTCAGGAGCTCCTTGGCACCGGTGTTGTCGGCGACCTTGACTCGTGATTCTTGCTGAAGCATTGTTCGCTTTCCTCTCAGTAAGCCGCGAGGCCTACTTGGCCTTCTCGAGAATCTCGACCAGGCGCCAGCGCTTGGTGGCGCTGGTCGGGCGGGTCTCGCTGATCAGGACGAGGTCGCCGATGCCGGCGGAGTTCGCCTCGTCGTGAGCCTTGACCTTGGAGGTGCGGCGGATGACCTTGCCGTAGAGCGGGTGCTTCACGCGGTCCTCGACCTCGACGACGATGGTCTTCTCCATCTTGTCGCTGGTCACCAGACCACGACGGGTCTTGCGGTAGCCACGAGCAGCGGCGTCCTTGACGTCGTGCTCGGCCGACTCGTGACCCTCGGGGGCCTTGTCAGTAGCGGTAGCCATGTCTAGGCCTCCTTCGTGGTCTCGGCGTCAGCTGCAGCGGTGTCCTCGGACTTCGGTGCGGCCTTGGCCTTCTTGGTCTTCTTCTCGGCCTTGGCCTCGACGACCTCGACGGTCGGCGTGGCCCGGATGCCGAGCTCGCGCTCACGGATGACCGTGTAGATGCGAGCGATGTCGCGCTTCACGGCACGCAGGCGGCCGTGGTTCTCGAGCTGCCCCGTGGCCGACTGGAAGCGCAGGTTGAACAGCTCTTCCTTGGCCTTGCGGAGCTCCTCGACGAGGCGCTGGTCTTCAAAGGTGTCGAGCTCGACGGGGGTGAGCTCCTTGGATCCGATCGCCATTATGCGTCGCCCTCCTCGCGCTTGATGATGCGTGCCTTGAGGGGCAGCTTGTGGATTGCACGGGTGAGCGCCTCGCGGGCCAGGGTCTCATCGACTCCGGCGACCTCGAACAGCACACGACCCGGCTTGACGTTCGCGACCCACCACTCGGGCGAGCCCTTACCGGAACCCATGCGGGTTTCGGCGGGCTTCTTGGTCAGCGGACGGTCGGGGTAGATGTTGATCCACACCTTGCCGCCGCGCTTGATGTGACGCGTCATGGCGATACGAGCGGACTCGATCTGACGGTTGGTCACGTAAGCGGGCGTCAGGGCCTGGATGCCGTACTCACCGAACGACACCTTGGTGCCACCGGTGGCCTGGCCGGAACGGCCGGGGTGGTGCTGCTTCCGGTGCTTGACTTTGCGTGGGATCAACATGGTTATGCCTCAACTCCTGCGGCGGCGGGCGCCTCGACAGCTGCCTTGGGGGCGCTGCTCGGACCGGCGTTGCGACGGGGGCGGTCGCCACCGTCACGGCGCTCGGGACGCGTCGACTTCTGGTTGGCCTGCTCGCGAGCAAGCTCCTTGTTGGTGATGTCGCCCTTGTAGATCCAGACCTTCACGCCGATGCGGCCGAACGTGGTCTTCGCCTCGTAGAAGCCGTAGTCAATGTTCGCGCGGAGCGTGTGCAGCGGCACACGGCCTTCGCGGTAGAACTCGGAACGGCTCATCTCAGCGCCGCCGAGACGGCCGGACACCTGGATACGGACACCCTTGACGGTGGACGTGCGCTGGGCGCCCTGCAGGCCCTTACGCATCGCGCGGCGGAAGGCCACACGTGCGGAGAGCTGCTCGGCGATGCCCTGCGCGACGAGCTGAGCGTCGGCCTCGGGGTTCTTGACCTCGAGGATGTTCAGCTGGATCTGCTTCTTCGTGAGCTTCTCGAGGTCGGCACGGATGCGCTCGGCCTCGGCGCCACGACGACCGATCACGATGCCCGGACGGGCGGTGTGAATGTCGACGCGGACGCGGTCACGGGTTCGCTCGATCTCGATGCGGCTGACTCCAGCGCGGTCGAGCGAGGTCGCCAGCAAACGGCGGATCTTGACGTCTTCCGCGACGAAGTCGCTGTAACGCTGACCCTTCTTCGTGCTGTCGGAGAACCAACGCGACACGTGGTCGGTCGTGATTCCCAGACGGAAGCCGTATGGATTGACTTTCTGACCCATTACTTGCTCACCTTCTTGGCCTTGGCAGCGCCGGCAGTCTCATCAGGCGTCGAGAGCTCGACGGTGATGTGGCTGGTGCGCTTGAGGATGCGGAACGCGCGGCCCTGTGCACGGGGACGGAAACGCTTGAGGGTTGCACCCTCATCGACGTACGCCTTCGCGATGTACAGGTCCTGCTCGTCCAGGAACACGTTGTCCTTGTCGGCCGTGACGCGAGCGTTCGCGATGGCCGAGGCAACGAGCTTGTAGATGGGCTCGCTGGCACTCTGCGGTGCGAACTTCAGGATGGCCAAGGCCTCCTGAGCCTGCTTGCCACGGATGAGCGCGACGACACGACGGGCCTTCTGGGGGGTGACGCGGATGTGTCGCACGCGGGCGATCGACTCCACCATTTCTCTTCCTCCTTCACGTCACCGCGTTAGCGGCGACGGCCCTTCTTGTCGTCCTTCACGTGTCCACGGAAGGTGCGGGTGGGCGCGAACTCGCCGAGCTTGTGCCCGACCATCGTCTCGGTGACGAACACCGGGATGTGCTTGCGACCGTCGTGGACGGCGATGGTGTGACCCAGCATGGCCGGGATGATCATCGATCGACGCGACCAGGTCTTGATCACGTTCTTGTTGTTGGCCTCGTTCGCCGTGACGACCTTGCGGAGCAGGTGGTCGTCGACGAAGGGGCCCTTCTTGAGACTGCGTGGCATCTTCTCTTACTCCTACTTACGCTTCTTGCCGGCGGTACGACGACGAACGATGAGCTTGTCGCTTTCCTTGTTGGGGTGGCGCGTGCGGCCTTCCTTCTGGCCCCACGGGCTGACCGGGTGACGTCCACCGGAGGTCTTGCCCTCACCACCACCGTGCGGGTGGTCGATCGGGTTCATCGCGACACCACGGACGGTCGGGCGGACGCCCAGCCAGCGCTTACGGCCGGCCTTACCCCAGTTGATGTTCGACTGCTCGGCGTTGCCGACCTCACCGATGGTGGCGCGGCAGCGCAGGTCGACGTTGCGGATCTCGCCGGACGGCAGACGGAGCTGCGCGTACGGGCCGTCCTTCGCGACGAGACGCACCGATGCACCCGCGGAGCGGGCCATCTTCGCGCCGCCACCGGGACGGAGCTCGATCGCGTGGATGACGGTACCGGTCGGGATGTTCTTCAAGGGCAGGTTGTTACCCGGCTTGATGTCCGCGCCGGCGCCCGACTCGACGATGTCGCCCTGGCTCAGCTTGTTCGGAGCGAGGATGTAGCGCTTGGTGCCGTCCACGAAGTGGAGCAGCGCGATACGTGCCGTGCGGTTGGGGTCGTACTCGATGTGAGCGACCTTGGCGTTGACGCCGTCCTTGTCGTTGCGACGGAAGTCGATCAGACGGTACTGGCGCTTGTGTCCACCACCGATGTGACGCGTCGTGATGCGGCCCTGGTTGTTGCGACCACCGGTCTTCGACAACGGACGAAGCAGCGACTTCTCCGGCGTCGTACGGGTGATCTCCGCGAAGTCCGCGACAGACGAACCGCGACGACCAGGAGTCGTGGGCTTGTACTTACGAATAGCCATTTCTTATTCCTCTTCGTTCCCGGCCGTCTTAGCCAACAGCCGTGAAGATGTCGATGGAACCCGACTTGAGCGACACGATGGCGCGCTTGGTGTCCTTGCGCTTGCCGGTACCGAACTTGGTGCGACGGGTCTTGCCCTGACGGGTGAGGGTGTTGATCGAAGCGACCTCGACACCGAAGATCTTCTCGATGGCGAGCTTGATCTCGGTCTTGTTCGAGCGCGGGTCGACGAGGAAGGTGTACTTGCCCTCGTCGATCAGGCTGTAGCTCTTCTCGGAGACGACCGGCGCGAAGATGACGTCGCGGGGGTCCTTGTTGATCGCGGTCATGCCGAGACCTCCTCGGTTGCGGCCTTGGCGCCGGTCTTGCTGGCGACGAATGCCTCGAAGGCGGCCTTGGTGAAGACGATGTCGTCGGAGACGAGCACGTCGTATGCGTTCAGCTGGTCGTACGACAGCACGTGCACGTTCTGCAGGTTGCGGACGCTGCGGTGGCTGAGCTCGTCGTCGCGCTGGAGGACGATCAGGACGTGCTTCGAGGAAGCGACGTTCGTCAGGTACTCGGAGACGACCTTCGTCGACGGCTTCTCGCCGAACGAGAGGGAGTCGACGACGTGGAGGCGGCTGCCACGAGCGCGGTCGGAGATGGCACCGAGCAGGGCTGCGGCGATCATCTTCTTGGGGGTGCGCTGCGAGTAGTTGCGGGGCACTGGACCGTGGACGATGCCACCGCCGGTCATCTGAGGTGCGCGGATGGAGCCCTGACGAGCGTTACCCGTGCCCTTCTGCTTGAACGGCTTGCGGCCTGCACCGGACACTTCGCCGCGGCGCTTGGTCTTGTGCGTGCCCTGGCGTGCGGCAGCGAGCTGCGCGACGACCACCTGGTGGATGAGCGGGATGTTGGTCTGAACGTCGAACACCTCGGCAGGAAGGTCGACGGTGCCGGCCTTCTTGAGCTTGGTGTCGAGCACGTCGAGAGTAGCGATAGCCATGGAACTACGCTCCCTTCACTGCGGTGCGGACGAATACGATGCGGCCACGAGCGCCGGGAACGGCACCCTTGACGAGCAGCAGGCCCTTCTCGGCGTCGATCGCGTGAACCCGGAGGTTCAGCACGGTGACGCGCTCGCCACCCATACGACCGGCCATGCGCATGCCCTTGAAGACACGGCTCGGGGTCGAGGAGGCGCCGATGGAGCCCGGCTTGCGGTGGTTGCGGTGTGCACCGTGAGAGGCGCCCGTTCCCTTGAAGTTGTGACGCTTCATGACACCGGCGAAACCCTTACCCTTCGAAGTGCCGACGACGTCGACCTTCTGGCCGGCCTCGAAGACACCGTCGACGGTGAGCTCCTGGCCGAGCGAGTACTCGGATGCGTCGGCGGTGCGGACCTCGGTGAGGTGACGACGCGGCGTCACGCCGGCCTTGTCGAAGTGACCCGCGTCAGGCTTGCTGACCTTGCGGGGATCGATCTGGCCGTACGCGATCTGCACGGCGTCGTAGCCGTCGACCTCGGGGGTGCGAACCTGCGTGACCACGTTGGGCGTGATCTCGATGACGGTGACGGGAACGAGCTTGTTGTTCTCGTCCCATACCTGGGTCATGCCGAGCTTGGTGCCGAGCAGACCCTTGCTGGTCTTGGTGTTAGACATGTCTTCCTTCCGTCTCTACCGAGCTCAGAGCTTGATCTCGATGTTGACGTCCGCCGGCAGGTCGAGACGCATGAGCGAGTCGACGGCCTTCGGGGTCGGGTCGATGATGTCGATCAGACGCTTGTGGGTGCGCATTTCGAAGTGCTCCCGGCTGTCCTTGTACTTGTGCGGCGAACGGATCACGCAGACCACGTTCTTCTCCGTCGGAAGCGGCACGGGGCCGACGACGGTTGCGCCTGCACGGGTGACCGTGTCGACGATCTTGCGCGCCGAAGTATCGATGACCTCATGGTCATACGACTTCAGTCGGATGCGGATCTTCTGTCCCGCCATGTGTGACTCACTCTCTGTCTCGCGTCGTGCGGATCTCTCCGTATTGGACGCATATCGTGCGCTTTGCAACGTTCGGTTGCTCCACGCCATTGGCACTACTGGTGTCGCACCACTGTTCTGCTGTCAACGACCACTCGTGTCTTGCGACCCTCGTGGTCATCCACCGGCTTCCACCCCGACTCGTGGTCTGGGCCGGGCGCAGCACTGCTACGACCTGGATTGCGATGAAGTGATTGGTGTTCTGCTACCCGCGGCCTAGGCTCGATCCCTGTCGCGTTGCCGCGTCTGGGAGCTCCTATGCACTACCTGGCAGTGATCCGCCGGAGCGCGCACAGGCACGCTCGTCCGAAATACTGAACTGGACTAGTTTGCCACGGATCCACCATGCGTGCAACCCGGGCGTGTCGCGATCTCAGGATGGTCAGGATCCGCCCAGTCTCGGGAGTTCCAGCGGCCTCCCGACCGCTCCTCAGCAGGGGTCGACAGCGTTCTCGACCTCGACCGGATGCACCCCCGGGGTCCCGTCGAAGACCACTTCGTCCGCGACCGAACCTTCGACCGACGCCTCCACCTCGACCGTGACCGTCGCGCCGGGCGGGATGCTCACGATCGCGTACGCGACCGGCCGTCCGTCGTCGGTCCCCGAGACGTACGGGGCCTCCACGCCGTCCACTCGGACCGCGCGGATCGCGGAGTCGTCAGGGGCGTAGGCCATGATGCGGAGGCGGATCGTGCCGCGCTCGAGCCCCTCCCGTCCGTAGAACCCCGCGATGTAGTCGAACTCCTCCGAGCCGAGCGCCGCCTCGGTGTCGATCGTGTTGGTGAACGCGGAGGAGACGGTCACCGGACGCGTGCCGTCTGCAGCACAGGAGCCCGCAGCGACGCGCACCCGCTGTTGCAGGTAGTACTCGAGTTTGGAACCGACCGCGTCGGCGAGGTACAGGCCGAATGGGACCCCACCGTCAGAGCGCTCCGGCAGGGCTCCCCCGACCCCGGCGAGCACCAGCGCCCGCTCCTCGACCCGGTCGGGGCTCCAGGCGAGCAGCCGATGCTCCTCGACCGCCTGGGCCCACGCCTCGACCGCCTGCGGGACGTCCACAGCACCACTCTGCAGCTGGGTGACGAGCGCCTGCACTACGGAGGTGAAGGTCGCGTCCTGAGCGCGGTTCGCCTCGTCCGTGAGGCCCGGGTGTTCGCGATAGACGCCGTTCAGGAGCCGACCGACCAGGGTGTCGCTCGTGATCTCCGAACCATCGGCGATGGCGACCGGGCCGGTCGCCCGGAGGAGGTAGGAGAGCGCGGCCGGGTCGACCGCGAGGATGAGGTCGGGCTCGACCCCCTGGCTCTCCTGCCACAGCTGGGACGCCACCCGCGCTCCGTAGGGGAAGTCCGGGCGGGAGGTCACCTCGTGGATGGACGTGCCGGCGAGTGCGTAGCCGTCACTCCGATAGAGCTGATCGGTGTCGGCCGGGAGCGGCAGGACCGGATCGGCATGGGCCACGAAGTCCGCGGCCGAGAGCGTCCGGGTCACGTCGAGCACCCCGTCCTCGATGTGGACGAGGACCGAAGCGCCGGCGATCCCGCCGAGTGCACGGCTCTCCGCCGAGTTCTGGAAGAGCACCGCCACATCACGCGGACCGTCCTCTCCCAGCAGCCCGGGCAGCGCGCGGAGCACCGGCGCCAGGCTGGAGCTGAGCGACGAGGCCTCCTGCAGTGGTCCGTCGACGCCGTCGAGCGCCGTGGACACCTGCGGGAGCAGCGCCGAGCGGTCGAGGCGGTCGAGCCGCGCGACCTGCTCCTCCAGTCGCTCGAGCGCCCGGGCGGACGTGCGGGCGATGTCGCCCAGCCGCACGGTGTCGAGCCGACCGTCGACCGCGAGGCCGTCGAGCGGCAGGGCGAGGACCGGTTCCAGCACGTCGTCGACGACCACGTGCGCCGCCTCGACGGCTGTTCGGACCGCTTCGAAGTTGGCCCCGGCGACGGGAACGCGTTCCGCGATCCACCAGTCGGCGCCCCGGGTGGCTTCGAGGGCCCGTTCCACCGCGCGCCCGGCGCGATCCAGAGCCTCGGTGTCGACGCCCTCGGCACCGCCTCCTCCGACGCCGGCGCGCACCGCTTCGAGGCCGGGCAGCGCGGCGACGAGTTCATCACGGACGCCCAGTGCGTGCGTCGCTGCGGAGATCGTCGCGACTCCAGCGCCCAGCAGGACGGACGCCCCGAGCAGACAGGGGACCAAAACGCGGGGTCGGAAACGGCGGCGCGGAGCGGAGGAGGAGCGGGACACGTGGACCTCGGGTGAGTGATGCCCACCCGGATTGGCGGACGTCTCATATATTACACGTCACTGCTGAACATATGCTGCGAGCGTCGGGGAACGACGAAGGGCCCGGAGCATACGCTCCGGGCCCTTCGTGGAACCGACTCGACCGCGGACGGCCGATCAGGTACTTGCGTCAGCTGATGCTTACGCGAGGACCTTCGTGACGGTGCCGGCGCCGACCGTGCGGCCACCCTCGCGGATGGCGTAGCCGAGGCCGACCTCCATGGCGATGGGCTGGATCAGCTCAACGGTCATGTCGGTGGTGTCGCCGGGCATGACCATCTCGGTGCCCTCGGGCAGCGTGATGACGCCGGTGACGTCGGTGGTGCGGAAGTAGAACTGCGGACGGTAGTTCGCGTAGAACGGGTTGTGACGCCCACCCTCATCCTTGGACAGGATGTACGCGGTGCCCTCGAAGTTCGTGTGCGGCGTGACCGAACCCGGCTTGACGACGACCTGGCCGCGCTCGACGTCTTCACGCTTCGTGCCACGGAGCAGGAGACCACAGTTCTCGCCGGCCCATGCCTCGTCGAGCTGCTTGTGGAACATCTCGATACCCGTGACGATCGTCTTCTGCGTCGGACGGATGCCGACGATCTCGACCTCGGAGTTGATCGCGAGCGTGCCACGCTCGGCGCGGCCCGTGACGACGGTTCCACGACCGGTGATCGTGAAGACGTCCTCGATCGGCATGAGGAAGGGCTTGTCCTTGTCGCGCACGGGGTCCGGGACGTTCTCGTCCACGGCGTCCATGAGGTCGAGGATGCTCTGGACCCACTTCTCGTCGCCCTCGAGCGCCTTGAGGCCCGAAACGCGGACGACAGGAGCGTCCTCAGCGAAGCCCTGCGAGGCGAGGAGCTCGGAGACCTCGAGCTCGACGAGCTCCAGGATCTCCTCGTCGTCGACCATGTCGGACTTGTTCAGCGCGACGAGCAGGTAGGGGACGCCGACCTGCTTGGCGAGCAGCACGTGCTCACGCGTCTGTGCCATCGGGCCATCGGTGGCGGCGACGACCAGGATCGCGCCGTCCATCTGCGCAGCACCGGTGATCATGTTCTTGATGTAGTCGGCGTGACCCGGGGCGTCGACGTGCGCGTAGTGGCGCTTCGGCGTCTCGTACTCGACGTGCGAGATGTTGATCGTGATACCACGCTGACGCTCTTCGGGCGCGGAGTCGATCGACGCGAAGTCGCGCTGCACGTTGGTCGCGGACGGGAACTTGTCCGCCAGGACCTTCGAGATCGCCGCGGTGAGCGTGGTCTTGCCGTGGTCGACGTGACCGATCGTTCCGATGTTGACGTGCGGCTTGGTCCGCTCGAACTTGGCCTTTGCCACTGTGAGTCCTCCTCAGGACGTTGTGCGGGGCGGCGGGCACCATTCGATGCCCGACACACTGCAGGGATGTGTATTCATGTTACGCGATCCGGCTGGGTGTTCGCACACCCGGCCGGACCGCGGTGAAGAGAGAGTGAGTGACTACTCGCCCTTGTTCTTCTGGATGATCTCGTCGGCGACAGCCTTCGGGACCTCCGCGTAGCTCTCGAAGGTCATCGAGTACACGGCACGACCAGAGGTCTTCGACCGGAGGTCGCCGATGTAGCCGAACATCTCGGAGAGCGGGACGTTGGCACGGATCACCTTGACGCCGGTGGCGTCGTCCATGGACTGGATCTGTCCACGACGGGAGTTCAGGTCACCGATGACGTCGCCCATGTACTCCTCGGGAGTACGGACCTCGACCGCCATGAGCGGTTCGAGGAGGACGGGGTTGGCCCGAGAGTAGGCCTCCTTGAGACCCATCGAGCCGGCGATCTTGAACGCCATCTCCGAAGAGTCGACGTCGTGCGCCGCACCGTCGGTGACGATCGCCTTGACGCCGACGACCGGGTAGCCGGCGAGGCCACCGACCTGCAGGGCGTCCTGGAAACCGGCGTCGATCGAGGGGATGTACTCGCGCGGGATGCGACCACCGGTCACGGCGTTCACGAACTCGTAGGTCGTCTCCGGAGTGACGTCCATCGGCTCCAGATCGAACTGGATCTTCGCGAACTGACCCGAACCACCGGTCTGCTTCTTGTGCGTGTAGCCGTACTTCTCGACCTTGCGCTTGATGGTCTCGCGGTACGCGACCTGGGGCTTGCCCACGTTGGCCTCGACGTTGAACTCGCGCTTCATGCGGTCGACCAGGATGTCGAGGTGGAGCTCGCCCATGCCCTTGATGACGGTCTGGCCGGTCTCGGTGTTCTGCTCGGTGCGGAACGTCGGGTCCTCTTCGGCCAGCTTCTGGATCGCGGTGCCCAGCTTCTCCTGGTCGGCCTTGGTCTTCGGCTCGATCGCGACCTCGATGACGGGCTCCGGGAAGCTCATCGACTCGAGGACGACCTGGTTCTGCGGGTCGGACAGGGTGTCACCGGTGGTGGTGTCCTTCAGGCCGATGACCGCGTAGATGTGACCGGCGGTGACGAAGTCGACCGGGTTCTCCTTGTTGGCGTGCATCTGGAAGATCTTCCCGATGCGCTCCTTCTTGCCCTTGGTGGAGTTGATGATCTGCGCACCCGAGTCGAGACGACCCGAGTAGACGCGGACGTACGTCAGGCGACCGAAGAACGGGTGCACGGCGACCTTGAACGCGAGCGCGGTGAAGGGCTCGGTCGAGTCGGGGTGACGCTCCACGACCTTCTCCTCGTCCCGAGCGTCGTGCGCCTCGATGGCGGGGACGTCGAGCGGGGAGGGCAGGTAGTCGATGACCGCGTCGAGCATCGGCTGGACGCCGCGGTTCTTGAAGGCCGAGCCACAGAGGACCGGGTACATGGTGCTCGTGATGGTGAGCTGACGGATCGCGGCCTTGATCTCCGCGACGGTCAGCTCTTCGCCACCGAAGTACTTCTCCATGAGTGCGTCGTCGGTCTCGGCGACGGCCTCGAGGAGCGCGGTGCGGTACTCGGCCGCCTTCTCCTTGAGGTCTTCCGGGATCTCCTCGATGGCGTACTTGGCGCCCATCTCGACGTCACCCTTGGCGTCTCCACGCCAGGTGAGTGCGCGCATCTCGACCAGGTCGACGACGCCCTCGAAGTTGGACTCGGCACCGATCGGCAGCTGGATGACCAGCGGCTTGGCGCCGAGGCGGCTGATGATGGTGTCGACCGTGAAGTAGAAGTCGGCGCCCAGCTTGTCCATCTTGTTGACGAAGCAGATGCGCGGGACGTCGTACTTGTCGGCCTGACGCCAGACGGTCTCGGACTGGGGCTCAACGCCCTCCTTGCCGTCGAACACGGCGACGGCGCCGTCGAGGACGCGGAGCGAACGCTCGACCTCGACCGTGAAGTCGACGTGGCCGGGGGTGTCGATGATGTTGATCTGGTTCTTGTTCCAGAAACAGGTCGTCGCGGCGGACGTGATCGTGATGCCGCGCTCCTGCTCCTGCGCCATCCAGTCCATCGTCGACGCACCGTCGTGGGTCTCGCCGATCTTGTGGTTGACGCCCGTGTAGAACAGGATGCGCTCGGTGGTGGTGGTCTTGCCGGCATCGATGTGGGCCATGATGCCGATGTTGCGGACCTTGTTCAGGTCGGTGAGCACGTCTTGTGCCACGGGGTCCTCCGGGGATAGGTAGGGGTGAGCTGATTCACTCGATGATGCGAGGGCGGACGGATCGTCCGCCCTCGCATCGGGCGGCGACTACCAGCGGTAGTGCGCGAACGCCTTGTTCGACTCGGCCATCTTGTGCGTGTCTTCACGACGCTTGACGGCTGCACCGAGACCGTTCGATGCGTCGAGGATCTCGTTCTGGAGACGCTCGGTCATCGTCTTCTCGCGGCGGCCCTTCGCGTAGCTCACGAGCCAGCGGAGAGCGAGGGTGTTGGCGCGGTGAGGCTTGACCTCGACCGGCACCTGGTAGGTGGAACCACCGACGCGGCGCGAACGCACCTCGAGGGTCGGACGGACGTTGTCGAGCGCCTTCTTGAGCGTGACGACGGCATCCTGCTGGTTCTTGGCGGTGACGCCTTCGAGTGCGTCGTAGACGATGCGCTCAGCGAGGCCCTTCTTGCCGTCCAGCAGGATCTTGTTGACGAGCTGGCTGACGATGGGGGCGCCGTAAACGGGATCGGCGACGACGGGGCGCTTCGGAGCTGGACCCTTGCGAGGCATTACTTCTTCTCCATCTTCGCGCCGTAGCGGCTGCGAGCCTGCTTGCGGTTCTTGACGGCCTGCGTGTCCAGGGCGCCACGGACGATCTTGTAACGGACACCCGGGAGGTCCTTCACACGACCGCCACGGACCAGGACCAGCGAGTGCTCCTGGAGGTTGTGACCCTCACCGGGGATGTACGCGGTGACCTCGGTACCGTTGCGCAGCTTCACGCGGGCGACCTTGCGCATCGCCGAGTTCGGCTTCTTCGGGGTGGTGGTGTACACGCGGGTGCACACACCCGCCTGCTGCGGGTTGCTCTTCAGGGCGGGCGCCTTGGTCTTGACGACCTTGGGGCTGCGGCCCTTCCGAACCAACTGCTGAATGGTTGGCACTACTAGCTCCTTGATGATGACTGCACGGTGACAGTGGTACTGCAGCATTCGTGGGCCGGTCTCCCGGATCACGAGGTCGTATGGACCCACCGGCGCCGCGCGAATGCGCGTCGCTTGGGTGGTGGGTATGCCGTGGGGGCGATCGACTGCCAGGACCAGCCCGGCCGGGATCCACCCGATGGTGCGAGGCGGGCGTCCGCTCCGCGAGCCACCCTCCGGAGACGGTGGACAGCACGAGAGCGCACGACAGTGCGCACACCCAACCAAGACTAGCCCGAGGTGGCCCTGCGGTCAAACGACGACGACCCCTGGAAGCCGTGCTCCCAGGGGTCGTCCAGCTGTCGGTCTACGGCAGGGGGACGAACGTCGCGCCCTCGTCCGTGAAGCCCTCGACCGTGCCGCCGACGTTGAAGTCGACGGGGCCGCCGCCGCCCGGGCCGGTCTGGCCGGTGGCCGGGTCGGTCAGGGTGCACGTCATCGACATGCGCCCGACGGTCTCCGATTCGACGCTCCACCCGGTGCCGTTGAACTCGCCGACTGTGAAGGTCGGGCGGGTGTCGAACGTCCAGGTCACGCCGGAGGGGGTGTATCCGGTGGCGTTGCGGATCTCGTAGGGGCAACCGGTCGGGGCGATCTCGGTCGACGCCCCGCAGCCGTCGATGTAGGCGTTGACGGCTTCCTCGATCGCGGTCGTCCCGGCGTCGGTGAGTGCGACCGAGAGGGTCGCCGGCTCGGCCGTCTGCCCGTAGCCGAGCGCCGTCGCGGTCGTGGCCTCAGCCGAGTACCAGTCGCTCTCGCTGAGGGCGACGTCGTAGGTGCCGGGGAGCGCCCGCAGCTGGTAGGAGCCCTCGGCGATCGGCTCGACATCCGTCAGGTCGACCCCGCCGACCGTTGCGACGGCATCCTCGGGTGCGACCACGTCGACCTGGACGGTGCTGAGCTCCGGCGCCTCGAGCTTCCACTTGTCGAAGAGCACGGCGTCCTTCCCGACCTTCGTGAGCGTGAACTCCTGGTCGACGCTCTCTCCACCCTGGGTGAGTCGTGCCTGCACCGTGGCGGTGTCGCCGCTCGTGGTCGTCTTGCCGATCGTGTAGCCCGTGACCTTGCCGGAGGCCTCCTTGTACGCCTCGTCGGTCAGCAGCACGTCGGCCGCGGACACCTCGGTGCCGGAGAGCTTCAGCGCCTCCTCGGCGTCGCCCGCCTTCAGCGCGTCGAGGTAGCTCTTGACCGTGACCTCGGGGGCGTGGAGCGAGTTGCCGATGCTCACGCCGACGATGCCGCCCACGATGATGAGGAGGAGCGCGCTGCCACCGGCGATGATGCCGGTCAGGCCCTTCTTCGACAGCTTCTTCTTGGGCGGCTGACCAGCCCCACCGTCGTAGGAACCGGCACCCTGGCCGTACGGAGCCTGGCCGTAGCCGCCCGGCGCCTGGGCGTACTGCTCGGTGGGCTGCTGGCCGTACTGGCCGGTGTCCTGCTGGCCGTACTGACCGGTCTGCCCGGTCTGGCCGTACTGACCCGTCTGGCCGTACTGGCCGGTCTGGTCGTACTGGCCCGACTGCTGACCGTACTGGTTCGACTGCTGACCGTACTGCCCGGTCTGCTGGCTGTACTGGCCCTGCTGCTGGCCGTACTGGCCTGAGGAGCCCGAGGGCTGGGTCGGCGACTGCCCGTAGGGCGACTGCTGGCCGGACTGCCCGGTCGGGTGCTGGCCCGAGGCGGAGGACTGCGGGCCGTTGCCCTGCCATCCCTGCTGTGGCTCGGGCTGAGCGGGCGGCTGCTGCCACTGGGGCTGCTGCGGGTTCTGATCTCCTGGACCGGTCATGGTGTTGCGCCCCCAATGAGCATGGATCGTGCTACTGACAAGTGCTCGAAAGTATAGTGACGCCTGTTGGACAGCACGATGGGGAGATCTCCCCTCCCGCGTCCGGGAAGACCCCGACGCCTACCAGGGCGACGTCGGTGAATCGAGTTCGAGGGCGAGGTCGTCGAGGAGCGCCGCGACCTGCGGCTCCACGTACCGCTCGATCGCGTCGTGGATGGCCCTGCGGTGCCCGATGAGGAGTTCGCACACCCGGCGACCGGTCTCGTTCGCGCACTGGTCGGCCAGGGCGATCTCGGTGCGCAACGCCTCCTTCGCGTCGTCCGACAGCGGTGGCGGGGGCGGCACGGCTCGCGCCTGGGACGCCCCGAGCTCGGTGAGCGTGAACAGGTACGGCTGGCCGGGGTCCGGATCGGGGTCGAGCTGGAGTCCGTCGAACTCCGGGTCGAGCCCCTCCCCCGGCCGGTACGCCCGCTGCGCCTCGCGGAGGTCGGCCGCGCGCAGCTCCGCACGCAGGATCGGCAGGTTGCGCTCCGTGTACTCCGCGACCGCGTGGTCGACGATCGTCTTCATGCGGGTCGCCAGGCCGTGCTGCACCTGATGCGGGACGTCCTCCACGAGGCCCGCGGCGCGGAGCACCGGCGAGCCGATGCAGCGTCGGCAGATCCTCGTGCGCCCGCGGTGCGCGGCGGGATGCCAGCGCGGCAACCACCGCAACCAGGCGTCGACGGCCTGGCTCACCGTGGTCTCGAGCGAGCGCTCCATACTCACCGAGGGTAGCGCCTCGACGGCCGATCGGACCTCAGCGACGACCGTCGGCGCGCTGCCCGCCCGCGGACCGTCCCCGGAGGGACGACGGCGGCTGCAGACGGCTCACGATGCTGCGCTTCGCGCGATACCGGAACCGGCTCCGCTGGCGGGCGAACCACCCGAGCGCACCCTGGGCACGTGTCGACTCCGCCTCGGACCGACGCCACAGCTCCTCGGCGGTCGCGTCGTCGACGTCCCGGCCGGAGAACACCGCATCGTCCGTCGTCCCGGCGAGGGACGTCAGGGTCGTGGCTCCGCCCGGTTCCTGCGTGCCGAGGGCGGTGGCCGTACTCGACCGGGTGGCCGCCGCCGGCACGCTGTACCCGAGTTCGGCGTAGCGGTCGACGAGTTCGTCCCAGGCGCCCGCTGCACGGCGGTCGCCGCTCCCGGATCGCCGTCGCTTCGTGCGGCGACGCTTCGCGCCGGCGATGGCGAGGAGTGGGATGACGTACAGCGACACCGGCACACCCACGACGAGGGCGACCCACCACACCCACTCCGGGATCACGAGTCCATCGTCCTTGTCGTCGTCGTCGCCGTCGTCGATCGACGCTTCGGTCAGGAGGCTGTCGTCGAGGTTGTCGCTCCGCGGCGGCTGACGCACCTGCGGCTGCGGTTCGGTCTTGGGCTTCGGGTCCTGGTCCTGCGGGATCTCGGTCTCGTCCGGCGTCGGCGAGAAGGCGACCCAGCCGTAGCCCTCGAACGGCACCTCGACCCACGCGGTGACGTCGTCACCCACGACCTGCACCGACGCCTGACCCTCGGTCACCTCGGGCGCGAAGCCCATGACGACCCGCGCGGGGTACCCGAGCGAGCGGGCCATGAGCGCGAACGCCGAGGCGTACTGCTCCTCGTCGCCCACCATCGGCGTCCGGGTGAAGAGCTCCGACATGCGGTCGGCGCCGTGGCCGGCCCGCGACGGCGAGCTGTCGGAGGCGAGGCCGTGGCTGAGGAACCCCGTGGTGCGGAGCGTCTGCTCGATCCTCCGCAGCTGTCCCATGGGCGTCGTCTCGGTCCCGACGAACTCCGAAGCCTTCGCGACGACGATGTCGGGGATGTTGGTGACCGGGGGCAGGTCCACCGGGGCGGTCGGCGTCGTCGCGAGGAACGTGTCGCTCGGCACCGCCTGCGTCGTGGTCCGCTCCTCGTAGTCGTCGCCCTGCCCGAGGCCCGAGGTGATGACGGCGGCCCCGCTCTCGGCGTTGTAGCGGACGTCCTCGGATCGCTCCGACGCCTTGCCGTCGAGGGTGAACGCACTGGGGTAGCCGACGCTCGGCACCCAGATGTCGTCGTACCCGGTGACGTCGATGGACACGCGTCGGTCGCCGCCCTTCGTGATGAGCTGCGGCCCGGGGAGCTGATCACCGACGAGCTCGAAGGCACCGGACCCGTCGGTGGCCGTCGAGGGCCCGGACACGGTCCAGAGGCGCCCGTCGTAACTGTCCATCGCTGCGAGCCGGATGCGGTCGCCCGGCTCGAGCCCGGTGGCGGTGAACAACTTCGTCTCGGCGAGGTCCTTCGTGTATTCGCGGAACCCGGCGAGCGGACTCGGGTACTCCAGGGGGTCGAACGGCGGCGTGACGACCTCGCGGAGGACGAAACGTGAGTCCGCGGGCGGCGAGGCGACCACGGCGGCACCTCCGCCGACGACCACGGCGACGGCGGCGAGGACCACCGTGCCGACAATCTTCTTCCGCCGGAGCACGGCGGTGGTCGACGCGGCGGCGTTCTCCCCGCGTCCGGCTCCCGGCCGCCAGCCCAACCAGAGGAGGGCGATCAGCGCGAAGGCGATCCCCCGGACCGCGGCGAGGAACGGCGTCTGGGTGCCGAGGAGGACGCCGACCGCGTACAGGACGGTCGGGCCGACGAGCACGACGGCGCAGCGGACGGCGATCTGCGGACGGCGCGGCAACCACCGGACTGCGAGCACGGCGGAGACGACGCCGACGAGGAGCCCCGCCACGTACGGCAGGGTCATGATGTAGGCAGGCGCGCTCAGTGGCGTCTGGAGGGTGACGAAGTCCTTCCACCCGAAGACCGCACCGATGCTGATCCCGCCGAGCGTCCGCAGGTTCGGCAGGACGGCGAACGTCGCCGCGGACGGCATGGCGAGGGCGCTGCCGAACAGGTAGAAGACGAGAACGGTCGAGAGCCCCGTGAGGATGGCGTTCAACCGCAACGCGTGCGAGGCGACCCCCACCGCGAGACCGAGCACCAGACCGCCGAGGCCGGCGAGGAGGAACCCGGTGCCGCTGAGGGCGGCACCGAAGCCGAGCAGGCCGATGGCGGCGAGGACGAACACCACCGCGAGGTCGATCCAGGATCGACCGGGCAGCGGCCACGGGGCGACGAACGTCGGGACGATGCCCTGCACGTCGACGTCGGCGGCGACTGACGGCGGACGCACGGTCGTGCGCTCGTCGACGCCGCTCACAGCGCCCTCGACATGACCTTGGCGAGATCGCCGAGCGCGCCCACCGTCATCACGTTCATGCCGGCGACGTCCTTGATACTCGCTCGCGCGCCCCGTTCGACGCGGATGCCGAAGACGTTGACGTCGGGGCCGAACAGCCGTTGGATGCCCCGGTACTCCTGGGCCTCGAGCCGTGAACCGGCCACGATGATGACGACGCTCGGAGCCGGCAGCCGTTTCGTGGTCTCGCGGGCGAAGGTCCGCGGCGTCTCGAACGTCCCCTCGGCCAACTGCAGGCGGCAGCTGTCGTCGAGGAAGGAGGTCACCGTGTGGGTCCGGAGGGCGAGCCGGTCGGTCACGACGCTGATCGGCACCTGGTCGAGGATCACCTGGGTCGCGATCGACGCGGTGAGGGACACCGCCAACTCGAACTCGTCCTCGTCGTCGGCGTAGTAGCGGGAGTCGGTCGTCATCACGATGGTGAGCTGCGACCGCCGCGTCTCCTCGAACTGCCGCACCATGAGCTGGCCCGTCTTCGCGGAGGACTTCCAGTGGATGTAGCGCCGGTCGTCGCCGGCGACATAGCCGCGGAGGGCGTGGAACGAGATGTCGTTGTTCGTGATCGTCTTCGTGACGAGGCCCTCGAGGTCACGGATGAGACCGGCGGCGGTCGGGTGCAGCCGCGTGGTCTCCGGGTGCACGAAGAGCTCGACCGGCTCCGTCCAGCGGACCTCTCGGCGGAGGAGCCCGAGTTGGTCACCGCGGACGGAGACTGCGGGGCCGGCCGGGATCACCGCGCGCCGGTTCGTGGGCACGGCGAAGAGCTCCTCGTGCTCGCCGTCCTTCGGGATCGCGGGAATCGCGAACTCGGCGAGCCCGTAACCGACCGGGACCTCGAGGCGGGTCGGAGTGGTCGCACGGCCGCCGGGGTTGGCGATGAGGACCTGCCCGATGGCGCGTTCGCCGACGGTGACCCGGCTGGGGTTCAGGTGGATGGAGATGCGGAAGGTCGACCGGCCGAACAGGTAGGCGACGGAGGCGAGGATCGCGGCGAGGGGCACGAAGCCGAGGAACACGAGCTCCGCCCACCCGAGGATGAAGCCGGCGACGGTCGCGACGACCCCGATGGCGAGGACCACCCAGCCCAGACCACTGACGACGTCGAGCACGGGTTTCGCGGCGTCCCAGGCGACCTTCGCCCAGGGGCCGACGACGGCACCCACGCCGTCGACGATGCGACGGAACGGCTTCGGCGCGGCAGCGGGCGCCGCGTCCGCCGACTGCCCGGCGCCGTCCGGTGAGCCCTCGACCGGCGCGCCGACCGCCGCCGCCCGGGCCGCGTCCGGTCCGTCCGGCGCCGGGGTGGCGCGCTGCTCGAGGGTCTCGCTCATGCTGCGCGGTAGGCCGGCGGAGCGATGCTGACGAGGACCCGGGAGACGATGTCCTGGGCCGTCACGCCGGCGAAGTCGGACTCGGGGTCGACGATGATGCGGTGTGCGAGGACGGCCTGGGCGAGGTCGTTGACGTCGTCCGGGGTCACGTACGTGCGTCCCTGCGAGATGGCCCAGGTCTTCACCGCACGCACGAGCGCCAATGCGCCGCGCATGCTGACGCCGAGCGCGACGTCCTGGTCGTCGCGCGTGGCGGCGACGACGTCGGCGACGTACTCGAGGATGCTCCCGTCGACGTGTACCTCCGTCGCGAGCTGCGCCATGGTGATGACCGCGCTGGAGGCGATGATCGGCTGGACCTTCGTCGCCCGAGCCCGGTTGGACGCGTCGAGGAGGAGGTTCACCGAGGTCTGGCGGTCGGGGTAGCCGAGCGTCGTCTTGATGAGGAAGCGGTCGAGCTGCGCCTCGGGGAGCTTGTAGGTACCGGCCTGCTCGATCGGGTTCTGCGTCGCGATCACCATGAACGGTTTGCCGGCGTCGTAGCTCGTGCCGTCGATCGTGACGATGCCCTCCTCCATGACCTCGAGGAGCGCCGACTGCGTCTTCGGCGAGGCGCGGTTGATCTCGTCGGCGAGCACGATCGACGCGAAGATCGGTCCCTTGTGGAACTCGAAGATCCCCTTGCCCTGGTCGTAGATCGTCACCCCGGTGACGTCGGACGGCAGGAGGTCCGGCGTGAACTGGATGCGGGAGCTCGTGCCGTCGAGGGTGTTCGCGAGCGCCTTCGCGAGCACCGTCTTGCCTGTGCCCGGGTAGTCCTCGAGGAGCACGTGGCCCTCGGACAGCATCGCCGTGACGACCAGCTTGATGACGTGCTCCTTGCCGAGGATGGCCTGCTCGACGTTGCCGACGAGCTTGCCGAACGCGTCGGCGAACCAGGTGGCCTGTTCCTGCGTGACAGTCATAGGGGTGCGTGCTTTCCGTGGGGGGTGGAGGAGGAAGGTCGGTCGCGGCGACTACATCGCGTTCCAGGCGGCACCGGAGGTGGCACCGATACTGAAGGTGGCTCCGGTCGCCGTGTTCGTGAAATGCGCGGTGATCGTCTCGCCCGCCGGCATGACGCCGAGGTGGTTGTTATGCGTGAAGCTGCCCGATCCGCTGGCATTGACATTCGACGTCGAGCCGACGGCCGTACCGTTGCGTCGGATCTGCACGTTGTAGTTGCCGTTCGGGACGTCGACGTAGCGAACCCCGACGTCATAGCAGCCACCGCCACCGCTCTGGCAGGCGTGCGGGCCTGTCGACTTGAACAAGGATCCGGACGGCGTCGGCGGCGGCGGGTCGTTGACCGTCGCTTCGGCGGGACCGCCATCTGGGCCGCGGCCACCCGGCCCCTCCGCGGAAACATACAGCTGGTAGGTACCGGCAGGCACGGACCCCTGGGTCGCACTCGTCCCGGATGCCTGGCCGGAGTACACGGTGTTCGAACCGCTCATGATCCGCCAGTAATAGCGGTCCACCTGGCCGCCGGTTTCGGCCGGCTGGTCCCAGCGCATCGTGAGCGTGGCCGGAGCGTCACCGGATGCCCGCAGTGACAGGTTCTGCGGGGCGCTCGGCACGCCGTAGGCGGTGGCGGAGACCTCGCCGGAGCTCGCGCTCGGACCCACCGCGTTCGTGGCGTAAGCGCTGAAGGAGTAGCTCTGTCCGTTCGTCACGTCGAAGGAGCAGTCGTTCCCGGGCACGCACTGCCGGTCCTGGCCGCCGGTCCACTTGACGGAATGCGACTCGATGGGCGCACCGTTGCTCGCGGGTGAACCGCCGACCACGACCACGATCTTGCCGCTCTTTGCACTCTTCACGGCGATGGTCGGCGGATCGGGCACGTCCTTCACGATCACGGTGATGCGCCCCTGGACCCGACGGTTCGGGTCGTTCGTCGCATCCTGGACCGTGTAGATCACGCTCACCGTGCCGCTCTTGGACGAACCGGGGGTGACCGTCACCGTGCCGCCGGAGATGGTGGCCGTCGCCCCGCCTGCGGGAGCACTCTCCACGGTGGCGTCGAGGACCTTGAGCGGGGTGTCGGGGAACGGGTTGTAGTCGTTCGCGATCACGTTGACCGGCTCGGCCTTGTTCTTGCGGCCCTCCTCGACGCGGTCGTCGATGGCCCTCGGCAGCGGCCGCGTCGAGGACACGACGCGGACGTTGATCGACCCGGGGACGGAGTACTCCTTGTAGTTCACGGTGAACGTCAGCGTCGCCGCCGTGCCGGGCTGCGTCCCCTGCGGCGCGGAGATGGACACCTGCGAGCCGGAGAGACTTCCCTGGACGCCGGCGGTGGTGCCGGCGAAGCCCTGGTAGGTGAGGGCCGCGAGGATCTTCGGGTTCGGGTGGTCGCTTGAGGCACGCAGGTCGACGGTGATCGGCGCCTCACCGGCCTCGATCGTGACGGTCGGCGGGGTGAACGTCGGCGGCACGTCCTCGAGGTCGGGATCGCCGACGGTGATCGGCAGGGTGAGCAGCTTGCTCTCGCGACCGTCGGTCGCCTCGAAGCTCACCGACGCCGGACCGCGGTAGTCCTTGGCCGGGGTGAACGTGATCGTCGCGTCGTCGACGTAGCTCGAGGTGCCGTTGCCGCGGAAGTTCACGACACTGCCCTCGGAGGCGATCGTCACCGGCTTGCCGGAGGGCGCCTCGGCGATGTCCGACAGCTTCCAGGTGCGCGTCTCGTTGACCTTCACGATCTGCTCCGGCAGCGGGCTCTTCATCCGCGGTGGCTCGCCGTCGGTGGCCGCCGGCACGATGATGAAGGCGGCACCGCTCAGCTGGGTCACCGGATCCGTCAGCCGGTAGGCGATCGCCTGCCGACGGTCGGTGAGCGTGACGCGGATCGTGTCGCCGTCGCGGACCTCACCGGAGGCGGCGTTCGCGCCCTCGAGGCTCGGCTGCAGGTCGCCGACGACACCGCCGGGGTTCTGCGCGCCGTCGAGCACGTCGACGTCGATGGTCGACTTGCCCACGATGTCGGCGTCTTCGAGCACGTGGTCGTCGGCCTCGGGGTACTGCGGCTTCGCGTCCTTCGTGACCTTGACCTGGATGTAGGCGCTGTCGATCCCGCCCTTGCCGTTGGTGATCTGGTAGCGGACGGTGAAGAACGCCTCCTCCTCCGGCACCTCGATGACGACACGGCTCTTGCTGACCTCGGCGGTCAGGCCGTCGTCGACCGACAGCAGCTTCGGCGCGAGCTTCAGGGAATAGCCGTTCGGGTCTGAATCGTTCCCGAGCACCGGGACCGAGGCGACCTTGCCCGGCAACACCTCGACGTAGTCGTCGACGGCGTTCGGCTGCCCGTCGACCTCCGGCCGGCCGATGACGCCGATCTTGATCGTGCCGACGGCGACCGCGCCGTAGGTGTCCTTCACGCGGTACTGGAAGGTGTCCGTGCCGGAGGAGTCGGGCGCCGCCTCGTAGACGAACCAGGTGCTCCCCTGCTCGATGACCCGGCCGAGGAGCGGCGCGGACGCGATGTCGTCGACGACGACCGAGTCGCCGTTCGGGTCGAGGCCGTCGAGTGGGACGTCGACACGGACCGTCGCGCCGGCGAACACGCGCGAGGTGAGCAGCTGCGGGACGGGCGGCTGGTTGTTCTTCTTGTCCTCGCCGACCACGTTGAACGTGACCGTCGCCGTGTCGGCCTCACCGAAGGTGTCGTAGACGCGGTAGGTGGTCGTGTACGTGCCGGGCTCGCTCGGTGCCTGGAAGCGGACCTCGTCGTCGTCGACGAAGGCGAGTCCAGCGGTCGGCTCGTCGACGAGTGCGCGGTCGACGAGCATGACGGCGGCGTCCGGGTGATAGTCGTTCTCGAGGACTGCGACGTTCGCGATGTCGCCGGCGCGGACGACGATCGCGTCGTCGGTGGCGACCGGCGCCTGGTGTTTCGGCAACGGTGGCACCGGCACGACGGTCACGGCCGCCGTCGCCGTCGAGGTGCCGTCGGAGACGACGTAGGTGAACTGGAGCTGCCGCTCGATCGGCGCCGAGGACGAGACCCGGATGACCGCGCTGTCGAGGACCTCGACGGACAGCGACGCCGACTCGTCGGGAACGGAGACGGACTGCACGGCGAGCACCTGCCCACCCGGCGACTCGTCGTTGGCGAGCACCGGGATCGTGATCGTCTCGTTCGGGCGGAGGTAGCCCTCGTCCTTCACCGCGACGGGCGGCCTCACATCGGTGGGCTTCTCCAGGACGTCGACGCGGATGAGCCCGATGCTCGACGCGATGCCGGCACCGAGCGTGTACTTGAGGTAGTAGGTGCCGGGCTCGTTGGAGGAGACGGTGACCGACTGCTTCTCGAGGCTCGGCGACGACACGAGCCCACCCTGCAGGGCGTCGACGCCGATGAGGCCGAGCGGCGCACCGCTCGGGGACTGGTCGTTCGCGAGCGGGAGGACCTGGGCGGACTCTCCGACGAACGTCGACACGAAGTCCGGGGTACCGATCGGGCTCAGGGCACCGGCCGGCTGCACGTCGACCTTGAACGTGCCCTCCGCCGAGGTCACGCCGTCGGACACCACGAACTTGACGTCGCGCGGGCCCATCTCGGGCGAGGCATGGGTGAACGTGACGAAGCCGTCCGGTGTGAACCGCACGAGGTCGCTGGATGCGGGCGACGCCGATTGGAGGAAGATGTCGTCGCCGTCGGGGTCGCGCCAGTCGGCGAGCACGTTGTAGGTGACCGTCTGCCCGGCCTCGACCGAGACCGCTGCCTCTCGATGGGACGTCGGGGGCTCGTTGACCTCCGGGGGCTTGATCGCGAGGCTCACGATCGCTTCAGCAACCCCGCCCGGGCGACCGTCGTTGACGGAATAGCGGAACGAGGTCGTGCCCGCGACGAAGCCCTCCGCCGGGGTGAACTGGAGGGCCCGACCACCGTCGATGGATTCGAGCTTGCCGGTCTCGGCGGCGACATCGCTCGTGTTCTGGATGGTGAGGACGTCGCCGTCGGCGTCGGAGTCGTTGTCGAGGAGCGGCAGGACCGTCGCGCGACCCGGACGGACCCCGAAGGCGTCGTCGCGGGCGATCGGCGGACGGTTCTCCTCGGTGCGCTCGGCGAGGGTGTCCTCGAAGGACTGCTCGGAGGCCTTCTCGTCGCCGTCCTCGCCGTCCTCCTCCTGCGGAGGCGTCACCTCGTCCCAGTTGTCGACGAGACGCATGTTCGCCTGCACGAGCCAGGAGTTGCCGGTTTGGACGTTGTTGAGGGCGATCACCGAGCGGTTGACGCGGAAGACGAGCTGCTGCCCGATGGTCTCCGGGTTGATGTCCTCGATGACCGGCTTCTTGTCGGCGCACTCGGCGGCGTAGCGGCTGGACGATGCCCAGGCGCCGTGCATGCAGCCGTCGAGGTTGACGGGTGCGGTGACCTCGTCCGCGCTCGTCGCCGCGGTGAGGACGTCCGCGTCGAGCACCTCAGGATCGCCGCCACCGAGCGGGATGCGGACCAGGGAGTCACCGGTCGCGACGACCGCGCTGTCGTCCGTCGCCGAGGGTTCCTGGATCTTGAGCGGGTCACCCGGAAGCTCGACGACGGAACCGTCCTGCTTGATGAGGTCGCCGGACGTGAGATCGAGGATGACCGCCTGCTCACCGGCGGCGCTCAGCTGGTAGTCCTTGAGCTTCGGGAGCTTCGACTCGGTCTTCGTGCCGTCGGGCAGGATCCGGTAGAGGCGTCCCTTGGTGGGCGCCACCGCGAGGATGGTGCCCTTCGAGGTGACGACCGCCTGTCCCGCCTTGCCGATGGAGACGATCGGCTTCGTCTCGGTGGGGTCGAAGCGGAGCTCGCCGGCGGCGTCGACCGACCAGAGCTTGCCCGTCTCCCCCGCGACGACCGACAGGCGGTCACCGCCGTAGTGCACCGTCGCACCGGTGGGCAGTGAGACCCGCTGGATGAGGCTGGTGAACGCCGGGTCGATGCGCTCGAGTGAGGAGAGCGCCTTGTCCTGGAGGAAGACGTCGTCGCCGTTCTGCAGGATGTCGGCGTTGTTCGACGCCGTCGAGACCGCGCCGTCGAGTTCGGAGATCTGGTCGTTGAGGCGCCCGGCCAGGAGCGATTCGCCGTTCGTGACCCAGACGTCGCGGGACTCGAGGTCCACCTCCGTCACCGGGAATCCCTGGTGGATGAGGGCGGCGGTCACGGGGACGGCGACGAGGACCGACAGGGCCGTGATCGAGGCCGCGGTCTTGCGCTTGCGCAGCCAGCCGCTCCAGTTGCTCACGATCCCCCAGGTGTGTTCGGTCAACGCGCGGTCGAGCGACCGCGCTGCAAACGCGGAGTCACTCTAACAAACAAGTGAGGCTTGGAAAACGGTTGCGAGGGTCAACCCCGAGCCGGTTGTCCCTCGTCGACCGCGGCCTGCTCGGCGTGGTCGAGGAGCGGCAGGTCGCTGGCGTCCACGAGTCGGGTCGACACCGCGTACTCGACGAGCCGAGCGCGGCGCCCCGTGGCCAGTTTGCCCGGTCCACCGCGCAAGCCTTGGACGCCGAACTTGTCGAGTTTGTCGCAGACGTTGTCGAGCTTGCGGTTGAACGTCGTCTGGCTCCAGCCGAGCCGGGCCGCCGCCGCCGCCGAGGCCGGGATCTCGCCACGGCCGGGCGACGCCTGCCGGAGGACGTCCTCGGCGAGCGCCACGATCAGCAGGCGCTGGCTGCTCGTGAGATGGATCGGTCCGACCGTCGTCGTACCCGCCGTGGTCGTCGAGAGCTGCGACGGGCTGAAGTACTCAAGGTCGGAGGTGATCGTGAAGTCGTAGGTCGTGGTCCCGGCACTGAAGAGCACCTGGAGTTCGGGGAAGACGATCGGCAGGCGCGCACCAGGAGCGAGCCAGGCCTGCACGTTGCCGGTGGTGTCGGTCACCGTCGCGGAGAGGGTGTTGCCGATGTTCGTGAGCCACCAGAGCCCGGCGTCGAAGGTGATGCTGAGGAAGGTGCGGTGCAGGAACGGGTTCTCGTCGACGACGAGGTCGCCCTCCCGCCCGATGAGGAACGGCTGCCGTGCGTCCACGTCGTACTGCTCGCCGCAGAACTCGACGCGTACCGCGGTCTTCCTCGTCGCCTCGTCCGTGGTCATCGTCTGCTCCCCTTGCTGTCCATGGTCGTCGTGTCCGTTCCCGCCGCGCTCGTCCGGCACCTCGTCGAGGTCACTGCTGTGAGCACATCTCGAGGGGGTCCGGTGAGGTGACGCCCGCGCGGACGATCACCACCTCGATGCAGAGCTGCGCGCCAGGGGCGCTCGGCTTCAGATCGACCGCGTAGGTCGAGGTCGGGACCTTCGGCGAGTTCTTGCCGCCGCTCGTCACCTGGTAGATGTAGGTGTCGCCGTCCTGCGGGTCCGGGTTGTCCCAGATGAACGTGACGACGCTGCCGTCCTCGCTGATGTTCACCCCGAACGCCTTCGGCGAGGGGACGTCGCTCAACTGGATCGGTGCGCCGGTCGCCGCCGCCGTCGGTTTCGGGTCGGTGACGGCTCCCTGCCAGACGATGCCGGCCGCGATCCCGCCGACGGCGAGCACGGCGACGCCGCCGACCACGAGCCATCGCGTCAGCCGGCGGCGCTTGGCGAGACGGGCAGCGTCGTCCGTCGGGTCCGTCGTCGGTTCGGTCGTGGCCGGCTCGAGGCGGTCGCGACGGATCGTCTCGGAGGGCGCCGAAGCGGAGGCACCGATGACGATGGGTGCCGACGGCTGGATCGGTTGGACGAGCGGCCCGGCCGACCGCACCACCGTCTCGTCGCCGAGCGCGGGCTGCACGCCCGGCCGGGGCTGGGCCTCCACCGACGGCACCTGCCGGACGCGGGTCTCGTCGGAGGCGCTGCCGCTCGGCTCCTGCCGCGGGGCCTGCGACTGCGGTTGCACGAGGTTCGGGATGTCGATGGGCGTCGGCGCGTAGGCGAGCTCCATCTCGACCCGCTGCAACGCGCGGGCGAAGTCGACGGCGCTGTCGAAGCGGTTCGCGCGGTCCTTCGCGAGACCCTTCTGCAGCGTCGCCACGAGCGAAGCGGGTGCGTCGTCGCGCCCGAGCGGGGTGACGGTCCCTCGTTCGATGCGGCTGATGAGGTCGGCCGCGCCGTTCGACTGACCCGGGATCTCGAAGGGCGTCCGTCCGGCGAGCAGCGTGTAGACCGTGGCGGCCAGCGAGAAGACGTCCGACCGGACGTCGGGTCTCGGCTCGTCCTCGAACATCTCGGGCGGCGACCACGGGATCGACAGACCGACCGTCTGGGTGCCCGATGCCCCCGTCGAACCCACGTCCCCCGGGCGGCTCTCCACGGCGGACGGCACTTCGAGCTCGACGGCCTGCGAGATGCCGAAGTCGGTGAGCGCGGGCCAGCCGTAGGCGTTCGTGAGCACGTTGGCCGGCTTGATGTCGCGGTGCAGGATCCCGGCCGCGTGCGCGGTGGCGACCGCACTGGCGAGGCGGACACCGGTGCGCAGCGCGTCGGCGACGGGGAACCGGCGCAGCTTCGCCTGTTCGGCGAGGCTCGGCCCGGCGCAGTACTCCATGGCGAGGTACGGTCGGCCGTCGGGCGCGACGTCCGCCGTGTAGATCGTGACGATGTACGGGTGCGCCGACAGCTGCGCCATGAGGTTAGCCTCGGCGACGAACGCTTCGCGGGTCTGCTCACTGAGGTGCTCGGCGAGGAGGACCTTGACGGCCACCTGACGCCTCGGCAGCTGCTGCTCGTACAGGAAGACGTCGGAGAAGCCGCCCGCTCCGAGCTGTCGTTCGAACCGCAGTCCGGGGATGGCCGGCGGTTGTGAGGGAGAACGACGCACGTCAGCCCTCTCGGACGCGGAGTGCGACGCCGCCGCCGAGGTCGATGACGGTTCCGACGATCACGGGGGTCGACTCCCCCGGCCGGAGGGACTGCGGCGCCTGGCCGGGGAGGACGACCTGGGTGCCGTTCCGCGAGTGCAGGTCCGTGACGACGACCGTGCCGCCCTCGACCGCGACGCGGACGTGGCTTCGCGAGATGTCGTCGCCGGCGAGGGTGACGAGCGTGGGGACGACCGATGCGGGGACCTGGGAGACGCTCGGTGCCCGGCCGAGGACGACCGGTGACGCGAGCGACTGCCGGGTGCCGCCGGGGAGCTCGAGGTAGGTGAGCGGCGTGGCCGCGGGAGTGGTCGACCGCGCAGGCGGGGTCTCGGCCGCTCGACGTGCACGGAGGGCCGCGAGGTCCTCGGCGAGGATGGTGTGACCGTCGTGGTCGCCGAGCTCCGTCGCCTCCGCGACCGGGGCCTCGGGCGCAGCCATCGCCGCAGCCTGCTGCTGGGCGGCGAGCTCGGTCGCCGCGCGTTCCGCGTCGCCGGCCTCATCGACGGCCGCCGCCCCGACCGGCCGGAGCACGGTCTGGCCGAACAGGAAGTCGTAGCCCTCGTCGACGGGCTCCTCCGGGGGTGCCGGCGGAGCATCGGGGTCGTCCTCGTCGTGGAAGAACTGCGTATCGGAGACGGATGGCACGACGTGGAGCGGCTGGGCCGGCTCGACGGGCGCTTCGGAAGCCGACTCGTCGTCGCCGACCTCGTCGTCGGGGCCTGCCGACGACGCCGACGCGGCAGGCTCCGCAGGTGACGGGACGGGCGGAGCGGCGAGCTGCTCCGCCGCGGTGGGCGAGCTGATCGACGCCTCGGCGGACAGTGGTTCTTCCGCAGGCGGGGCGGGGACGGCGGCGGACGCATCCTCGTCGAGCGTCGCCGTGATGGAGGTGGTCCAGACGGTGCCGGACCCGAGCGGCAGCCGAACACCGGAAGGGTTCGGCTGGTCGCTGCGGAGCGTCACGCTGACCGCGTCGGCGTGGTGCTCCTCGACCCAGGTCGTCGCCCGGGCGCCCAGGACCGTCTCGGTCCCGGCATCGCTCGTCACGACGGCTGCGGCGAGCCCGCGCACGATGACCGTCGCGCCCGAGTCATCCCACACCGCCGCGGCGAACGCGGGGGTGTTCGAGAGACCGCCGGCGGCGAGGCGGTCGACGATCAACGCGAGCGAGGCGTCGCCGGGGAGGTCTGCGGCGAAGGCCGCAGCCGCGGCGTCGTCGCCCTGGGCGTCGACCAGCACGAGCCTGCCGGGCGCCGCCACGGCGAGCCAACGGCGGACCTCGGCCGGTTCCATTTCGTACGAGTACACGGCCACTCCTCTAGCCTCGCGGCATCGTCTCTTCAAGATACCCGAGACCACCCGCGTCATCGTAGCCGGGACCGCTGGACATGAGCGAGGTCGACACGACATCGACGACCAGCGCGGTCACGTTGTCCCGTCCGCCGGCGGCCAGCGCGAGCTCCACGAGGCGGTCCGCTGCACCCTCGAACCCCTGCGAGAGGACCTCGGCGATGCCCTCGTCGGTGAGCTCGCCGGTGAGCCCGTCGGAGCAGAGCAGGAACCGTTGCCGTCCGGCGACCGGGAGCAACCAGACGTCCGGGTCGATGCCGGCTTCGACGCCGATCGCCTTCGTCACGATGTTGCGGTCGGGGTGCTGGCGCGCCTCCGCCTCGGTCAGGGAGCCGTCGTCGATGAGTTCCTGGACGGCCGAGTGGTCGACGGTGATCCGCCGGAGCACGCCGTCCGTCCACGTGTAGACCCGGGAGTCCCCCACGTTGAAGACCATCCAGTGCAGATCGGTCTGCGGGGACAGCGCGACGAGTGCGAGACCCGCGACCGTCGTCCCGATGACCCCGTTCGGTGTCGGGATGCTCCGGATGACGGCGTTCGCCGCGACGATCGTCGTCACCACCGCCTCGGTCGTCGTGGGGGTGCCGACCGGAATACCCCGTTCGAGCGCTGCGGCCACCTCCCGGCTGGCGACCTCGCCGCGTTCGTGCCCACCCATGCCGTCCGCGACGACGAACGCCGGAGCGCCCGCGTAGAAGGCGTCCTCGTTCAGTCGACGGACGAGGCCGGTGTCGGTTCGGCCCTCGCTGCGCAGGACGTGGGTGGATCGGGGTGTCTCGATCGTCGTCATCCCGCGCCTCCCAACGTCGTGGGCAGCGTCGGCACCTCGCTCGGCCAGGAGCCGTACCGGGCGTCGAGGTCGGAGCTGGAGAGCTCCACGGAATCACCGCCGGCGTACTGCTCGGACGCGATGTCCAGCGTCGCGAGGATGGCGATCGTCGACTCGACGGTCTGCCCTGGGGCGTCGAACGCGAACCGCACGAACCGACCGCGGTCGAGCTCGTCCTGTGAGGCGAGCTGCGCGAGGGAGTAGTCCACCAGGGCGCCGGGGTCGCCGGTGAACGCCTCGGTGGCCGAGAGCGTCGCGGTGACGTAGGCCGTCGTGCCGTCCCAGGCTCGGGCGGCTCGGAAGTCGGCGCCGGGGATCTCCGCGACCGCTTCCTCGACGGCAGCCAGGGGCCGCTCAGGGCTGCGGGTCGGGTTCCGCTGCGCCGTCGGTACTCCGGTCCCGCAGGCGGTGAGGAGTCCCAGCAGGACGACCGACACGGCGCCGGATCGGACGATGGTGCTGATGCGCATGGAAGGCCTCACGGTCGGAACGGTCTGCGGAAGGGCGACCCGGTGGCAGGCCGCATTCGATCATCTCCGCGTAGGACTGTAGTCGGTCACCTGTTGATCACCGCTGAAGAAGCCACTCGCCGAGTCCAGGTACGACTCGACGCTCGGGTCTCCCGACGACGTCGTCTGATCCGCCATGATCTCGTACCGCTGCGCGTTGTGGGCGCCCGCGATCCCGGGATCCTGCTGTTCCGGGTTCACGCCGCCGAGTCTCGGGGCATCACCCTGCACGGTCGTCCAGTTCGCCGAATCCGGGTTCCCCTGTCCGTCGAGACGGGCGACGGGGTCCTCGTTGAACTCCATCGAGAGGACCTGCACATCGTCGGGGATGTCGAACCGGGCGATCGGTGAACCAGCGGTGACGACGTGTGTGACGTTGTACCCGAGATCCGGGTCCGAGGCCAACAGCCCGGCCGTGATCCCGCCGAGACTGAAGCCCTCGAGCATCACCGGATCCGTCGGGGAGATGCCGGCCGCGGCCATCGCGTCCTTCACCGCCTGGCTGAGCGCAGTCTGTCCGCCCTGCATGGCCGCGATGTCCGAGGTGAGGTCGTTCGAGATCGCCCCGCCGTGCGGGTCCCAGACCTGCGTGCTCGGGATCTGCACGATCCAGCTCGGCGGCGGTCCGGCCGATTGGATCACGCGGATGTTGCTGAGTTCTTCCTCACCCTGGTCGATGTCGGCCGAGCCCTGCATGAGGTCGCCCAGGTCGGTGACCGTCCGGTCCCGAGGGACGGCGAGCGGCTGCGTCGGGTTGTCCGGGTCCATGGCGAGGCCGCCCTGGCCGTCCTCGAAGAGGCCGAACCGGCCACCGCCACCGGCGATGGCCGCGATCGCCTGCTCATACGTGAGGGGCGGCCAGCCCTGGCCGGTGAGGCCCGACATGAGGCCGTTGAAGCCGGGGATCAGGCCGGGGAGGAACGTGAGGCCGGCCAGGAGACCGGGGGCGCCGTCCGTGAGGATGTCCGCGATCCAGGCGTTCTCGCCCAACCATTCGTTGGCGGCCTGAGCCGCGACCGGGGCGAGCTCCTGCAGTCTGGACAAGGCGTCGGCGTACGTCGCCGCCGTCCGGTCGACGACCTCCTGCGGCGAGTAGGCGGAGACCGAGTTGGTTGCGAACGCTGCGGCGACACCGGCCGGCGACAGCAACAGCCAGGGGTTGTCGCCGATCTGGTCCAGCGTCTGCTGGGCGCCCTCCACCAGCGAGTCGACCCCCTCGACGACGACGTTCACACCGGCGACGGTGAGCATCCACGCCCCGCCGGCCACCACCACGCCTGCCGCGACGACGAGGCCGACCGGCACCGCCAGGACGCCGATGACGAAGGCGACACCGTTGTGCAGCGCGACCGTCGCGGCGGCGATCATCTGATCGGCCGTCTCGTACGCGACCACGGCGCCCTCGAGGAAGACGGCGGAGACGCCGGTCTCGGTCGCGACCAGCAGCAGGGAACCGGAGGCCAGCACGATGGCGCCTTCGGCCGCCGCCCCGGTCATCGGGGACAGCAGCATCGACTCGAGCAGGTCGCCGTCGACCGCCTTCGCGGCGGCGGTCCCGGAGCGGCCGATGAGCTCACTCGAGAGCGTGGCGAGTTGCTGGGCCTGCAGACGCATGTCGTCGAGCTTCGCGCCGACACCGCCCGCGCCGCCGGAGACCGTGATGTCGCTCATGCCCGTGCTCCCTGGATCTGGGCCGCGATGGTGAGCACCTCGGCGACGATGTCCGCCCGCCGAACCGCCCGGAGCGAGACCCGGCTCGCCTCGGCGACGGCGGTCGGATCCGTGCTCGCCGGATCGATGTCCGGGGTGTCGACCGTCACGGCCACCCACCCGTCGGAGCTCCGGAGCCAGGTGTCCGTCCACCGGCGTGCTGGACTTCCGAGCCGGGACAGCGCGTCGAGCCGGAACCCGCCGTCGATCCGCTTGGCGAGTCCACCGAGGAGGGACGCGGCCTGCGGACTGTGGAGCTGGTCGACGACCGCGCCGACGACGTCGGGTCGGTCCTGACGAAGCGCTATGACGAGCGCCTCGGCGTCGGCGAGCGGGAGGACGACGGCCTCCGTCGAGCGGCCTCGGGAGTCGGGGACGTCGTGCAGGGCGGAGAGTGGCCGGAGGAGTTGCTGCGCCAACCCGGCGGTGTCGAAGGCGCGGATCTCGATGGCTTCCTCATCGCGTGCGGCCGTGCCGTACTCCGCGAGCGAGGCATCCGAGTGATCGACCCGCTGCGTCCGCAGCAACGCCAGGGCGTGCGCGCCGATCACGGAGACGGACTGGATCGCCGTCCGGTCCAAGGTCCAGCAGGACGCGTCGACGGCCGCCGTCGCGAACTGGGGCATCGACAGGAATGCGGCGAAATCGGGATCGACGTCGGCCGTGAGGTCGTCTGGAACGCCGCCGTCACCGTGGGCGAGGAGTCGTCGCTCTCGGAGTCGGGTGACGGCTCGCAGCTCGCGCTCGCGGATCTCCTCTGGTGACACCTCCGAGCCCCACTCGGTGTGGAAGGCGTGGGGCAGCACGAGGTGCGGGGTCCGGTGCTCCAGCACGTGGAGCTCGTCGGCGGACAGGAGGAACGCGGCGGCGGCGGGAGCCGGCCTGGTGCGTGTGGTGGTCATCAGGGGGTCCATCCTCGGCTGCGGTAGAGGTCGGCGAGGTCGAGCCAGCCGCGATCACCGGGGCTGGGGAGCGACGGGGTGGAGGCGACGATGTCCTTCGCCTGGTGGACGAGGAAGTCCGGGACCTCCTGGCCGAAGAACTCGAACACCTTCGCGGCGCCGTCCTTCACGGTCTCGACGGCTCCGGAGACGAGGTTCACCGCGTCGTTCCAGCGGTCGCCCACCCAACGGGCGGCATCCTCGATCAACTGCTTCACGTGGTCGACCGCGGTCGCATGCTCGTCGAGCTTCGTCGCGGCGTCGTCGAGTTGCGTCGCGGAGGTCTCGAGCGAAGCCGCACGGGTGCCGAGCTGCTCGATGAAGGTGTCCGCGGCCGTCGAGGTCCATGAGAGCTCGGCGGCTGATCGCAGCTCACCGGCCCTACCTCGGACCTCGGTCGCGAGGGCCCGGAGCTCGGTGGCCCGGAGTCTGATCTGCTGGGTGTCGCCGTACACGGCTCGCTCCTCGTCGGTTCGTCGACTCGTCGGTTCAAGGCTCGACAACGACCGCGCGCCCTCACCGACGAGGTGTCGGGAGGGCGCGCAGAGCGAAGCCGACGGTGGTGACTACTGGCCGGCGCCGGCGGCGAGCGCCGCGTCGGTCTGCTCGAGCGTGGTCACAGCGTTGTTGAGGTAGCCCGACAGCTTGTCGAGGTGCTGGATGGTGACCGTCGCGCTCTGCGTGAAGGCCGTGTAGGTCTCGTTGAAGGTGCCGGACGCGGTGTCGGTCTGGAACCCGGAGGACACGAGGTTGTTGATGAGGGTCTGCAGGCGGTTGAGCGTCGTCTCGACCTCGCCCTTGCCCGTCGTCAGGTTGACGGCGGCCTGCTTGATCTCGCTGTAGTTGACGTTGATGTTGGCCATGTCTCTTGCTCCTTCGTTGTGGTCACCGGCACCGTCGGTGCCTTCATCATGTAACCACAACGCCTGTCGGGAACACATGGGGAGCACTCCCCATGCAGCCCCACCGGCGCCTGTCGGCCGTCAGACGAGCGGGAACTCGGGGGCGATCGGGACCTGCACGCGTGACAGCGCACCACGGTTCGCGTACATCCCGCGCCCAGGCGGGAAGTCCTTGCGGGCGAGCCGGGGGAACGTGGTGCGGAGGACGAGGTCGCCCTCCATCTGCTCCGGCTGCAGGAGGATGCCACGCCTGGCGCTCTTGATCTCGCCCATGAGCGGCCAGGAGGACGACCAGCCGGACACCTCGTTCTCGGCGATCACCAGGTGGTCGCTGCGCTTGATGGCCTTGATCAGCTCCACGAGCGGCGGGTCGGCGATGCCGTTGAGGTAGTCGGAGATCGTCTCGATGACGACGACGGTCCGCGTGGTGACCGTCTCCGCCGCGATCCCCGCCGACAACGCCTTCGCCTGCTCGACGATCGTCTCCGGGGTGACGGCCGACTCGTCGAACCGCAGCTCTCGGAGGAGGTCCGAGCGCTTCGATCCGAAGTAGACGAACCGGGTCGACGGGTCGAAGCGCCGCATGGCACCGACGAGTGCCGCGACCGCGTTCGTCCGGCCGCTTCCGGGCGGACCGCCGACGAGGAAGGCACCGGAGGGGTCGAAGCCGAGCGGCGCGAGGTCGGCGTCGCCGATACCGAGTGTCGGACGGTCGCCGACGCGGTCGGGGAGCTCGCGTGCTTCGATCTCCTTCGGGAGCGCACCGATCGGTGGCGCCGTGATCGTGGCACCGGCCCTCGCCATCGCCTCGGCGAGCTTGACCGTCGCGAGCGACTGCTCCGACAGCACCGGCGAGCCGCCCAGGATCGCGACCTGGACCTCGAGTCCGTCGACGATCGCACGTCCGGCGGGCGACTCAGGCCCGAGGACGTCCTTCGGCACACCGAGGAGCTGGTACCCCGTCTCGTCCGCCAGCCGCAGCACCACGCGGCGTTGCACACCCGCACTGATGTTCGTCGGCACGGACCCCGGCCGGTCGGCCGAGAACGCGATGTTCACACCGAGCTGGCGGCCGTCGGTGATGAGCTGTTGGAACAGCGTGTACCAGGAGGACAGCCCGAGGGTCGTCTCGTACTCCTGCCGGAAGGACTGGAACCCGTCGACGAGCAGCAGGATCCGGCGCTCGTCGTTCCGGCCGGAGACCCGACGGTAGTCGGTGATGGAGGACGCGTTCGCCTCCGCGTACCGGACGCTGCGGTCGTCGATGATCTCCTTGATGTGGCGGAGCAACCGGATGACCCGCTCCTGGTCGTCGCCCGGGATGATCGAACCGACGTGGGGCAGCGCCTCCAGCATGCGGAGGCTCCCCGCACCGAAGTCGAGCCCGTACACCTCGACGGGCCCACCGCGCGGCGTGATGCCGGCTGCCGTGGCGAGGGTGCGCAGGACCGTGCTCTTGCCGGAACCACCGGTGCCGAAGACCGCGATGTGGCCGTCGACGTCGGGGCGGAAGTACACGGGTCGCTGTTCCTGCGAGTCGGGCAGGTCGGCTACGCCGATGAGCAGTTCGGCGTCGGACCGCTGCCGGAGCTTGCTGAGGTCGTAGACGGGTGCCAGCTCGTCGAGCCACGGTCGCCGCGGCGCGGGGATCGACGCACGGTCGGCGGCGGCGATGATGCTGGCGACGAGCCGCTGCTGGTCGGTCGGGCCGAGGTCGCGCTCCTCCTCGGCGTCTGCGGCTCGCGGCTCCTCCCACCGGGTGTCGCCACCGAACCGCAGTTCGCGGACCTCGATGTCGGAACGTTCGGGTTCGTCGCTCGTCCACCCGCCGGCGTAGCCGGACTGGAAGATGCTCAGGCGCCCTGGCCCGGTCTTCGCGATGCCGCGCCCGGGCACACCGGGATCGAAGTGCGCCGCGTCCTTGACGCCGACGACGTCCTGGCTGTCCGACTCGTCGGCCATCCGCAGGGCGACCCGGAGGTTGGTGTTGGCGCGCAGGTTGTCCTTGATGACGCCGGCCGGTCGCTGCGTCGCCATGATGAGGTGGATGCCGAGGGACCGACCGCGCTGGGCGATGTCCACGACGCCGTCGACGAACTCCGGGACCTCGCCGACGAGCGCTGCGAACTCGTCGATGACGAGGACGAGGGCGGGCGGCGAGTCCGGGTCGCCGCGCTTCTCGAGCTCCAACAGGTCTTTGGCCTTCTTCCGGTTGAGCAGGTGCTCGCGGAAGTGCAGCTCGGCGCGGAGGCTCGTCAGTGCTCGGCGGACGAGGTGGGGGCTGAGGTCGGTGACGAGACCGACGCAGTGCGGAAGGGTCACGCAGTCGGCGAAGGCCGAACCGCCCTTGTAGTCGACGAAGAGGAACGAGACGCGGTCGGGGCTGTACTCCGCCGCCATCCCGAGGACCCAGGCCTGCAGGAACTCGCTCTTCCCGGCACCCGTCGTGCCACCCACGAGGGCGTGCGGGCCCTGCGCGCGGAGGTCGAGGTGCATGGCGTCCACACCGCCGGAGCCGACGGTCGCGCGGAGCTGGCCGGCCCGGCGGGGCTTCGGCGGAAGCCCGGGGGTGCGGTCGTGGATGGAGGAGTTCTGCCGCCAGCGATCGACGACGGCGTCACTCGACGTCGTCAGCTCCGAGCCCAGCAGCGTCACCATCGAGACCGAACGCGGGAGGTCGCTCGAGTCCTCGACGAGGGCGCCCGCGTCGATCACCGATGCCATGCGCCGGGCGTAGTCGAGGGCCGTCACAGGGTCGATGAACTCCGGACGGGCGTCGTCGACCGAGTATCCGAGCCGGACCATGCCGACCGTCGCGGGTGCGTCGACGCCTGCGCCGGCCTCGGGGACCCGCAGGAAGGTGCGGCAGGCGGCCGGCAGCGAGACGACCTCGTCGGCGATCCAGATCGGGAAGACACCGGCGTCCGCGGCGATCTCCGCCAACTGGACGAGCCGCGCGCGGTCGACGCCGACGTCGTCGGAGATGAGGAGCACGATCGCGGGGATCGGCGACTTCGTGCCGGTGTCGTTCGAGCTCTTGGTGCCGATGTCGGCGCCGCGTTCCTGCGCCGCCTGCTTCTCGGAGATGGCACCACGGCGCGCGTCCCCCGCCCGGGCCGCCTGGAGGCGGGTCTGGACGAGTTCCTCGATGGCCGCCAGCAGTTGGTTGCCACTCGACACGCTGTCCGCGAGGTGGCCGACGTCGAGCGGGCTGTTCGACGAGGAGGCGTGCGGCAACCATTTCACCCACGAGAGTGCGTTCGACCAGGCGGGCGACACGATGGCTGCGACGACGACCTCGGCCGGCGAGTGGAGTGCCGTCAGCTGCACGAGGATGCCGTTCACGGCCCCGCCGGCGGTCTGCGGCGATCCGGCGATGCCGAGCGCGCCGGCATCGTAGAGGTTGTCGATGATGGGGACGTCGGCGACCGTGGCGTACTCGTCCTTGAGCTTCTCGAGTCGTTCCTGGAACTCCGGCAGGAAGCTGTCGCGCGCCTTCGCCGACACCTCGTTCCGCGACGGCATGGTGCCGACGCCGAGCCGGAGGTTCAGGAAGGACCAGTGCTCCGGCCGACGCGTCCACAGCAGCGGGCCGCGGGTGAGGGCGTGCTTCAACGCCTCGGAGGTGGACGGCGCCTCGCGCATGCGGACGTCGTGCTCGATCTCCCGCTCCGCCGCGAGCTGCTTGCCGAGCGATTCGAGCCGCTCGTCGAAGATCTTGATCTGCTGCTTGAGCTTGCGCTTGTTCCGCCCGCGGCCGGTGAAGTAGTTGCCGATGAGCATGAGCGGCGTCATGGCGATGAAGATGAGCGACAGCGGGTTCTTGGTGAAGAAGTACATCGCGCCACCGAGCAGCATCGGCGTGAGCATGCCGAGGAGCGGGAACGGCTGGTTCTCGCGCTCGGTCGGCGGCTCGGGGGCGGGGAAGGTCTCCCCCGCGTACCGTTGCTCGACCCGCGGGGACCGGTTGAAGTACACCGGCCCGGCCTTGGGGACGACACCGGCGCGACCGACCGTTCCCGCGAAGCCGATCTCGACCTCGGTGTCGCCGATGAGCACCCGCTCCGGCTCGACCACCTTGAGCCGAGGGACGATACCGCCATCGACGACGATGCCGTTCGCCGCACCGAGGTCGACGAGTTCGATCTCGCCGCCGACCTCGAGCCGCGCGTGTCGCTTGGAGACGAGCGGGTCGTCGAGGACGACGTCGCAGCTCGCCTCGCGTCCGATGGTCCAGCTGCCGGCCGGCAGGGTGAACTCACGGCCGGCGTCGTCGCCGGACAGGACGCGGACGACGGCGACGGCGGGCGCCTGGCCGGTACGTGCGGCGGAGTAGTAGACGCCGGCGTCGGCGAGTTCGATGACCGCACCGGAGCCCACCCAGGCCTCACCGATGGGGGCCTCGGGCGGGAGCGGCAGCGTCTCGGTCGACCCCGGCAGGCGGGCGTGCAAGGTGAAGTCGGCGTTCGCGGAGTCGGGCCCCTGCGGGTCGACGCGCGCGATCGTCGATGCGACCTCGGCGATGCTCGCCGCCGCATCCGTGGTCACGACGATGTCGGCGGACGAACCCGACGGCCTGGTCAACGTCAGCTTGATGCGCATGCAGGGTCCCCTTGGAGGTGCGGGCCGCCGGACACGGCCTCGATCAGCCTAGCGACGGCAGCGGTGCCGGCTTCGATCTCGACGTGCCGGGATCAGTCGCGGGTCGGCCGGACGATCTGCTCGACGTCGTCGACGATCGACGGTTCCGGCGCCGGGTCGAACAGGGCGACGGGCAGCTCGACGGCCGAGCAGTCGAGATCCGGCACGTTGACCGTCGCCGTGACGACCCTGGACCCGTCCTTCTGCTCGAGCCGGTACTCGATTCCGCGCGCACCAGGCACGGCCGGCGCGGTGCCGCCCTCGCTCGCCCACTGCTCGGCGACGCACCCGCGGACGGACGCGGTCTCATCCTCCGGGACGCCGATCACCTCGACCGGCGCGAACGGGAGCGGACCGGGCAGGACATCGGTGGCGCCGTTCGCGAGTTGATCACGTGCCGCGCCGTACAACCGCGACCGGAGATCGTAGGACGTCGTCTCGGTGAGGGATGGCAGCGAGAAGTCGTTGCGGTTGACGGCGACAGCCTGCGCCTCGAGCGATGCTCGAACCGCGACCACCCACGGATCGCCCTCGAGCGGCCCCTCCGGGGCGGACGACGACCACACCGCGCTGGGGAGCGGTGCAGGAGCCTCCTCGGAGGGCGTGCATGCGGTGAGTGAACCGAGCGTGATGACCGTCAGAGCGGCCGCGACGGCCACCCGTGCATCAGCCCTCGGCATCCGTCTGGTACGCGTCGAAGGCGTTCGAGGCGTTGGTCGCGATGGACGCGAGCGTGCGGGTACTGCCCGATGCCGGATCGATGATGTCGTCGAGCGCGGCACGGTTGTCCTGCACCCAATCCCACCACTCCTCTGCGTCGTCCGTACTCGGCGCTTCGAGCCCCTCCGGTGGCGAGAGCTCCATGAGCGTCTGAGCGACACTGATCTGAGTCGCGCGCAGGCGCGCGTCACCGCCGTCTTCGAGCTGCGTGAGCAGGTCCTCGTGCGAACCCGCCCAGGCATCGCCGGCTGCGCCGGTCGCGGCATCGGTCAGCTGACCGCGCACATAACCGATCCCCTCGCTCGCGATCTTCTCCGCGACCGCGTCGCCGAGCGTCCCGACCAGCTTGTCGAGACCGGGGATCGGGAGCATCCCGACGCCGGTCTCGACGACGCCGATGGCCGACTGGACGGCCTCGTCGTGACGGGTGGCCTCACCGAGGTCGACACCCGCCGTGCTGCCGTCGAGCACGGACTGCAGCATCGAGACCCGGGTCGCGGCGTCGACCGGGCTGTAGAGACCGAGCTCGGCCGCGCCGAGCACCGTGTTCTGGTAGTCGTTCACGACGGCCTGCAGGGCTTCGGCGCCGCCGCTGTTGCTTCCGGCGATCCCGAGGATCCGTGCGAGCGCCTCGGGCGAGAGGTTGGCATACACCCGCGGATCGCCCTCGATGCCGAACGGGTTGATCGAGGTGGTCGGGTCCGAGGTGCCGTCCGGGTTCTGTCCCACCATCGGGTGCTCGACGAGTCCGGGGATCTGCGGCGCAAGCGCCTGAACGAGCTTGACGCTCCCCAGTTCACTGACGTTCTCGCTGTCGAAGTGGGGGTTGCCTGCCACGTACCCCTCGGCGTCCTCGGTGGCTCGAGGCTCTCCGATGAGCCGGGCGATGACATCGTGACTGAGCGTCGACGCCTGATCCCAGGCCTCTGGGATGTACGCCGTGCCGTCCGTGGGACCCCCCGGGATGGACTGCGCGCCCTCCCACAGAGCGAGGACACCCTCGAACCCGTCGAGGCCCGAGTCTCGACGCCCGTACCAGTACTCAAGACGGTTCGCGCCGAGCTCGTCCGAGTCGTACGGCTCGTCCGGATACATCGGCGCATCCCGGTACGGGTCCTCCCTCGTCGAGGTCAGCCAGTCCATCGCCGCCTCGGGGTATTCGCCGAGCGTGCTGAAGACTCGGGCCGTCCAGTCGCCGAGTCGGTTGACGTCGTAACCCGCCTGCTCCGCCTCGGCGAGGCTGAGGAACCCTCCGGGGCCCATGATCCCCTGGCCGGGGCCGTACATGCCTTCGTGCGAGCCAGGCAGACCGCGCTCCGTCGCGTCGGCGATGTCGGCGAGGCCGACCGTCGTCGATTCACCGATCGGGTTGTCCTGCTCGTCACCGAAGAGGAACGCGAGGCTCGTCCAGCTGTTCGTGCCGTGCACCGACGCCGAGCCGTCGTAGAGCTCCTGCGCGAATTCTCGTCCGACGCCGTCGGTCCAACGCTGGGACCCGACGGACAGACCGCCGCGAACCGACTGAGCGAGCAGCAGGGCCGCGCCGGGTGCCATCCACCCGTTGGCACCGGCCTCGTCGATGCGGCTGATGAGTGAAATGAGGTCCTCACCGCCGAGCGCGAGGTTCATCTGCGCCATGACCGACGGGTTGTTGCCGTAGAGCGAGTACAGCGACTGCAACTGCGCGGCGAGATCGGATTCGAAGGTGCCGTTCCCGAGCTCCGCCGCCATGTCCGCCATGCCCTGCGCGATCGCGTGCGGGTTCAAGCCGGCCGCGGAGGTGATGCCGATGGCAGCGAGCGCCGCCTGCTGGGAGTCCCAGCTGTCGCCACCAGGCGAGGACAGCGCAGTGACGAGGGCGGCGTCGGCCGCCTCGCGCTCTGCGGAGAGCTCGTCGAGCAGCCGCTGGGCGGTCGCCTGATCTGACTGGGCCGTCTGGCGCAGTTGGTCGCGACGCGCCTGCTCCACAGGATCCGGACCGCCGACGGCGTCCAGGTACTGGACCGCGGCGGTGAGGCTCGCTTGGACGATCATCTCCTTGTAGCTCGTTGCGCGCGTCTTGATGTCGTCGACCGTCGTCGTGTAGGTGGCGATCGCCGTGCGGACCGCCGCCATCTCGGGGAGCACCGCGTCGATCTTGCCGATCGGCGTCGCCAAGGAACTCGTCCACGCAGCGGCCGCGTCTCCCGTCCAGATCGCGTCGGAGATCCCCGCGCGGGCGGTGTCGGCGACCGTCCGCGCCTCGCTCAGACTCGTCTCCGTCGTCTGGATCGTCGTCGCAGTCGTCGCAAGCGCCCCCGAGTCGATCTCACCGGGGTTCTCCGCAGTCCAGTTCGCCATCAGCCCTCATCTCCCATCGCCGCATCAGTCGCTTCCCACGTGCTGACGACATCGCGCGCCGTCCGATCCGCCTCGACCATGGCCGAGCCGGCCAGCGAGACGTGCACGGAGATGTACATCGCGAAGCTCTCAGCGGCGGCGGTCACGGCGCTGCTGCAGCTGCCGGAGAAGTCGAGCGGGATGTTCTGCGGCAGACCGGAGCCGCTCGGTGTCAGTGGTGCGGCGACGGCCAGGATCTGATCCCCGTCGACGACGAGTGGTTGCTCGCTCATCATTCCCCTTCATGGAACCGGCGCAGCGGGCCTGCGCCGCCCACCGGTTGCTCGTCCGGCGGGTACGTCGTTCAGCGTAACCGAGAGCGTCCGACCGGACGATGGGGAGCACTCCCCATCCGCTGCGCGACGTTCAGCCCGTCACGACCCGGATGGGGAACTCGCCGATCCCGATCGTCGAACCCGCCTCGACGACGTAGGCCTCGCCCGGCTGGCAGACGGTGACGGCACCGGACGCGTCCGTGATCGTCGTGCCGTTCGTCGAGTGCAGGTCGGTCACCCGGAGCGACCGACGCCCGGGCACGACGGCCGTGTGCGTCTTCGACACGGACATCCGCGGATCGACGAGTGATCGCAGTTCGGCGTCGGGCTGCTCGGGACGCGCCGAGGGGTTGCGCCCGAGGAGCACCGGCCCACGGAGCTGGATGCGTTCGCCGTCGGGCAGCTCAAGGGCGAAATCGCCGGCCCGCGACGACGAGGAGACGACCGTCGCGCCGAGATCGGCGTGGGGTGCCGCGACGGGGCCGTCGAGCGTCGGCGCCGGGTGCGACGCCGACGCGGGCCGCTCGGACACGGGCGGTGCCGACGCGATGAGTCCGGGCGGGACGGTGATCTGGAGTTCCGGTGCCACCGAGGACGTCGCGGAGTCGTCCGGCGACGTCTGCGGGATCGCCGCGGGCGGCGGCTGGCGGAATTGCGGCGCACCGAGCGGCGGGGCGGCGACGACGGGGCCGGCGTCCGGCACCCGTTCCGGTTCCGGGGCCGACGGTGCGGCGGCGGGAGCATGCGGTTCCGGGGGCGTCGCCACGGAAGCGGGTTCGGGCACGTCAGGGGTCGGCGGTGCATCGACCGGCTGGGCCGAGAACCTCGGTGCCTGCACCGGAGGCGCGACAGCGGAATCGGTGCGTTCCGCGGGCTCGCCACCCGAGTGCACCTGCCACGCGGAGGCGACGGGCGCCGCACCGGTCGGGGCGGCGGAGGGCGCGGCGTCGGGCAGGGACGAGGCGCCACTCGACGTCTCCGCGCCGCTCGGCGCGAGCTCGGTCCTCGCGCTGTGCACGCGGACCGTGGCGGACGCACCCGGATCCGACTCCGCCACGAGTGCGGCCAGTGCGTGCAGGAAGGCCAGGAACGGCTGCTCGCCGAGCAGCGTGCGCTGCCGTCGTTTCTTCTGGACGCCGTGCTGCAGGATGAAGGTCGCCGCTGCGGTCCCACGGGCGGACGGGGCCGTCGTGATCGCGAAGGCGAGCAGTGGTGCCGGGTCGTCGACCGAGACAACGCGTAAGCGGATGTCGGCGTTCGTCCCACCGTCGATCGCGACGTAGTGCCTGGTCGTCTGCGCATCCGCGCCGGAGGCTGCGACCGCACGCTGGACGAGCGCGACGAGCTCGTCGGCGGTGCCCGCCAGGTCGAGTTCCAGACCGGTGTCGGTCGGGTCGGGTGATCGCATCGGTGGTTCCTCCCCAGGCGCCGTCGGCCGACGGCAGCAACGCAACGATTATCGCGCAAGCGGCGCGTCGGCGCGTGAGCCCGCCGGGGTCAGATGCCGCCGCGCTCCCACGGCCACCGCGGAGTCGGCCGGCCGCCGGTCGACGAGGTCGCCACCGCGGCTGCGGCGAGCACGATGACGAGCGCCAACACGCCGACGGTCACCGAGAACGGTCCCGTCAGCGTCGTGACCGCGAACGCGGCCGCGTCGGCTCCGTCCTGACTCGCCACCGCATCGAAGATCCCGCCACTGACGCCGTAGGCGAGCCACGCGAGCAACCCGGCCAGGACGGCCGATCCCACCGAGACGCGCACCGGCGTCCGGCGCGTCTCTCGGATGATCGCCCAGAGCACCACGAGTGCGGCCACGACGACCATCAACGGGCCGGTCAGCGGCCCTGCGTCGGGATCGGTCACCACGTCGAGATCCGCCAGCAGACTGATGAAGCCGAACGCGCAGACGACGAGCGCCACATAGGTGATCGCCGCGAACGGAGCGACCCACCAGGGCCCTGGCGCCCCGTGCTCGCGGTCGGTCATGCTCAGCGGGCGGTGGTCGGTCCGGCCTCGAGGACACGCTCGTACTCGGCGCGGGCCTCGAGGTTGGCCTCACGGACCTTGCGTCCGCGGGCGGCGATCCAGCCACCGAACCAGACGGGGATCTCGCGGGCGACGACGAACGCGAGGACCGGTCCGAAGGTGAACGCGACGCCGGTCACTTCGGCGAGCACCTCGTCGACACTCAGCGTCCACGCGCGCTCCTGGATGAGGAACCCGCCGACCCACGCGAGGAACACGACCAGTCCGATGATGAAGCCGCCGAGCACCCAGTGCACCCAGCCGGAACGGTTGACGATGGTGGCCGTGACCACCCACGACAGGAAGAATCCGGCGGTCGCCAGCAGGAAGGGCCAGCTGGTGGAGATCGTGATGAGGTTCTCGACGAAGGTGCCGTCGCCCTCGAGGACGAGCTGGAGGCCCGCGACGGCGGCTGCGTACAGACCGGCGAAGATGATGGTGCCGAGCAGACCGATGAGGATACCGAAGCCGCGGTTGCCGCGGACCTCCGGCTCCGACGGCGCCTGGACGTAGAGCGGGAAGGCCTGCTGCTGCTGCTCGGTCTCCGTCGCGGCGGCGGTGTCGCTCGCTCCGGAGCGCGCGACCGGCTCGTAGGCTGCCGCCGGGTAGGGGTGCGCGCCGGTGTCGGCCTGCTGGGACGTCGCCGCAGTGGTCGACGTGGACGTGGTGTCGTCGTCGTCATCGACGTTCGAGTACGCGCGCTGCGGGGTGTGCGGGCGGTACGGGCGCGTCTCGCGGACACCGGCGTCGGCGTCACTGCGAGCTGCCGCCCGATGGTCGTCGACGACCGGGTCGGCGCCGACGCCGTCCGCCGTCGTGATCGTGTCCTGCTGGACGGTGTCTTCGGAGAGGATGTCGCGCTCGACCACGGGGTCACCGCTCGCGGTGGCCGGACGGGCGGTACCAGACGCGGTCTGGGCAGCCGCCGGAGTGGTCGGGTCGGTCGACGATCCGGGCTCGGGGTTCTGGGTGCTCATCGCGTACTCCTTCGGCGGAAGCCTGTTCAGGAGCGCCCGCACGGCGCTCCGTCCGCCACGGTAGCAACACCGGGACGCGATGCCCGGCAAGCTCGCCGGGCACGCGGGACTCCCATCGATCGCGATTCAGGTCTGATTCATATCCGAAGGAAACGGTCCCCTCAGCTCCGCCCGGTTGAGTTGGCCGCACAACAGAAATTTGTCGGATCACCGCCGATCCCGCGACGCCGATCCCCCACGGCGCACCCCCGGAAAGGCACCATGCCAGAGCATCTCCCCCACGCCCACCGCGACGACGCCCGTGCCCACTCACCGTTCCGTCGCCTCTCGGCCCGGTACCGCGGCCTCCCTCTGCGCGGACGCCGCGTGGTCGCCGGCGCTGCTGCCGCTGCCGCGCTCGTCCTCGCCACGGCGGTCGTCGCCCCGCTCGCGGTGAACGGAACCGGCTCGCCGCAGTCGGAAGCCGCCGCGCAACCGGACGGCGATCCGGCGCTGTCGGTCCCCGCGTCCACGGTGAACGCCACGGCGGTCACGGCGATCTCCGAGACGACCGGCCCGGTCGCCGGCGGTAGCACGGTGACCGTCAGCGGCGTCGACGTGGACGGCGTCACCCGGGTCGTCTTCGGCGCACAAGAGGCCGAGATCCTGTCGGCGACGAGCACCGAGGTGACGGTCGCGGTACCGGCCGCGTCGGATTTCTCCCCTGCCGACGTCGGCATCGCCGTGTACGCGGACGACCTCCGGGTCGACGGCGACACGCTGAGCTACCGCTACGACATCATGAGTCCCGTCGACACGCAGATGGCCTACGTCTTCGCGCACTGGGACGACTACAATCTCGCCGAATACGGCTCGCTCCCCGACACCGACTGCGCGAACTTCGCCAGCCAGAGTCTCATCGAGCGCGGGTGGACGATGGACGAGGACTGGTGGGCCGAGGGGACGGACGAGGACTTCGACTTCTCGAAGGCCTGGGTCAGTTCCACGTTCTTCATGAACTACCTGGAGGAGCGCCCGGACCTCGCCACCGCCCTCGACGACACGCAGCGCGACCAGGTGAAGGTCGGTGACATCGTGCAGTTCGACTGGGACGACAGCGGCGACCGCGACCACACGGGCATCGTCTCCAAGGTGGAGACCACGGCCGCCGGAACCCAGGTGTACTACGCCGGGCACACCGACGACACCGACTACCGCACCGTCGACGAGGCCATCACCGTCCTGCACCCCGGCGCGGACGTGTACTACTGGAGCATCGCCTAGCCGGAATCCGGAAGCCGGGCCCCGGTCTCAGGCGGGGAAGAGCGTGGAGACGATCGTCTGCGTCCAGCCGGTGATGGACGTGTTCGACCAGCGGGTTGCGATCCACGTGCCGTCACGGAGGAAGTGGCGCTCCCCGTAGGTGCCGGCGTCCTCGGTCGTCTCGGTGAAGCACATCGTGCCGCCGGTCTCCTCGGAGCAGGTGAAGCCCGCCTCGTTCATCCGCGCGATCGCAGCGGCCTGCGTGGCGGCGTCGACCACCAGCACGTTCGTCGTGATCCCGAGGTCCCCACCGCCACTCGACTTGGCGAGGATGCAGTTGAGGCGGTCGGTGTTCGCCGAGATGACGGCCACGAGCGCGTTGTCGTTCGACCCGATGAACTCCGTCGCGAGATCCGGCTGCGCCCACGCAGGGTTGAGCTCGAGGATCCCGCCCTCGGTCACCGAATCGATGTACCCGGCGGGGAAGAGCTGCGTGCAGTCGGTCGGCCGCACGGGGGCGGCGGGCGTGACGGCGGCGTCCGTCGCGGTCGGCGCCGGAGTCGGCTCCGCAGTGGCCGTCACGGTCGGCGTACCGGTGGCGTCCGCGGCGGGAGTACCGCGTTGACCGACGACGAGGAGTCCGATCACGACGACGAGCGCGATCACGAGCACCGCGGCCAACACGCTCAGCCAGATGACGAGGGGGTTCCGCTTCCGCTTCGGAGCCGGTGCGCCGTACCGGACGTCCGGCTGCGCCGCTGCCGAGTCCGGTTCCAGGGGCTGGAAGGAACCGGTGGGCTGCTCGGGCTGATCGCTCATCCCCTCAGCATGTCGGCCCCGGCCCGCCCGCACAACTCGGGTGTCCCCCACCAACGGCGGAAGGCCCGCCCTGCATGATGCAGGGCGGGCCTTCCGGTTGAGTCGTTCAACCCCTAGTTGTAGTTCCCGGGGGTGAAGTCGTCGGAGCTGAAGCTGTCGAAGTCGACGAAGCTCAGGTCGGACTCGTTGAACGCGCCGTCCTCACCGAAGATGCGGTTCGGGTAACGCTCCGCCTTCGCCTCTTCCGTGGCCTCGACCGTCACGTTGCGGTAGCGTGCCAGGCCGGTACCGGCCGGGATGAGCTTACCGATGATGACGTTCTCCTTGAGGCCGACCAGCGGGTCGCTCTTGCCTTCCATGGCGGCCTGCGTGAGGACACGCGTGGTCTCCTGGAAGGAAGCGGCCGACAGCCACGACTCGGTCGCGAGGGAGGCCTTGGTGATACCCATGACCTCCTGGCGGGCCGACGCGGTGCGACGACCCTCCGACACGGCCGAGCGGTTGAGCTCGGCGTAGCGCAGGCGGTCGACGAGCTCGCCGGGCAGCAGGTCGGTGTCGCCGTGGTCGACGACGGTCACCTTCCGCAGCATCTGGCGCACGATGACCTCGATGTGCTTGTCGTGGATCGGGACACCCTGCGAGCGGTACACGCCCTGGACGCCACCGACGAGGTGCTTCTGGACCTCGCGGACGCCCTGCACGCGCAGGACCTCCTTGGGGTCGACCGCACCGACGTGGATCTTCTGACCGAGCTCGACGTGCTGTCCGTCCTCGACGAGGAGGACCGCACGCTTCAGCACCGGGTAGACGACCGGCTCGTCGCCGTTGTCGGGCGTCAGGATGACCTTGCGCGACTTGTCGTTCTCGTCGATCGTGATGCGACCGGCGGCCTCGGCGATCGGGGTCGCACCCTTGGGGGTACGCGCCTCGAACAGCTCCTGCACGCGGGGCAGACCCTGCGTGATGTCGTCTGCCGACGCGGAACCACCGGTGTGGAAGGTACGCATCGTCAGCTGGGTACCGGGCTCACCGATCGACTGGGCCGCGATGATGCCGACGGCCTCGCCGATGTCGACGAGCTTGCCCGTAGCGAGCGAGCGGCCGTAGCAGGCTGCACACACACCGACGGTCGACTCGCAGGTCAGGACCGAGCGAACCTTGATGTTCTCGACACCGGCCGACACGAGCTTGTCGATGAGCACGTCACCGACGTCCTCACCGGCCTCCGCGACGACCTCGCCCTTCGGGTTGACCGCAGCGGCGGCCAGCGAACGGGCGAACACGGAGTTCTCCACGTTCGGGTCGCGCACGAGCTCACCCGAGCTGTCGGCGTTCGCGATCGCGAGCTCGAGACCCTTGGTCGTACCGCAGTCGTCTTCGCGGATGATGACATCCTGCGAGACGTCGACGAGACGACGCGTGAGGTATCCCGAGTCGGCGGTACGGAGCGCCGTGTCCGCCAGACCCTTACGAGCACCGTGGGTCGCGATGAAGTACTCCGCGACCGACAGGCCCTCACGGTAGGAGGAGATGATCGGGCGAGGGATGATCTCACCCTTCGGGTTGTTCACCAGGCCTCGCATACCCGCGATGTTGCGGATCTGCAGCCAGTTACCACGAGCACCCGACGACACCATGCGGTTGATGGTGTTGTCCGCCGGGAAGTTCGCGCGCATGGCCTCGGCGACCTTCTCGGTGGCCTCCGTCCAGATCTTGATGAGCTCCTGACGACGCTCGGCATCCGTGGTCAGACCCTTGTCGAACTGGCTCTGGACCTTGGCGGCCTGCTTCTCGTAGCCCTGGACGATCTCCCGCTTGTTCGGCGGGGTCAGGACGTCGCTGAGCGCAACGGTCACACCGGAACGCGTCGCCCAGTGGAAACCGGCGTCCTTGATGTTGTCGAGCGTGGCCGCGACGACCGTCTTCGGGTACCGCTCCGCGAGGTCGTTGACGATCGAGGACAGCTTGCCCTTGTCCGCCACGTCCTCGACGTAGGGGTAGTCAGCCGGCAGCGCCTCGTTGAAGAGTGCGCGACCGAGCGTGGTCTCGACGAGTGCGACACCGGAACCCTCGTAGCCCTCAGGCCCGGTGCCCTCGGCGAACGTCACGTCGGTCAGACGGATGCGCACCTTGGCGTTGAGGTCGAGCGAGCCCTGGTCCTTCGCGAGGATCGCCTCGGCGACCGACGAGAAGGCACGACCCTCACCCTCGACACCCTCCTTGAGGGTGGTGAGGTGGTGGAGGCCGATGATCATGTCCTGCGTGGGCAGGGTGACCGGGCGGCCGTCGGACGGCTTCAGGATGTTGTTCGACGCGAGCATCAGGATGCGCGCCTCGGCCTGGGCCTCGACGGACAGCGGGAGGTGGACAGCCATCTGGTCGCCGTCGAAGTCCGCGTTGAACGCGGCGCAGACGAGCGGGTGCAGCTGGATGGCCTTGCCCTCGACGAGCTGAGGCTCGAACGCCTGGATGCCGAGACGGTGCAGCGTTGGCGCACGGTTCAGCAGCACGGGGCGCTCGCGGATGATCTCCTCCAGCACGTCCCAGACCTCGGGACGGCTGCGCTCGACCATGCGCTTCGCGGCCTTGATGTTCTGAGCGTGGCTCAGGTCGATCAGGCGCTTGATGACGAACGGCTTGAAGAGCTCCAGCGCCATCTGCTTGGGCAGACCACACTGGTGCAGCTTCAGCTGCGGGCCGACGATGATGACCGAACGACCGGAGTAGTCGACGCGCTTCCCGAGCAGGTTCTGGCGGAAACGACCCTGCTTCCCCTTCAGCATGTCGCTGAGGGACTTCAGGGCGCGGTTGCCGGTACCGGTGACGGGGCGACCACGGCGACCGTTGTCGAACAGGGCGTCGACGGCCTCCTGCAGCATCCGCTTCTCGTTGTTGACGATGATCTCGGGAGCCCCGAGGTCGAGCAGACGACGCAGACGGTTGTTGCGGTTGATCACACGACGGTAGAGGTCGTTGAGGTCGGAGGTCGCGAAGCGGCCGCCGTCGAGCTGCACCATCGGACGGAGCTCCGGCGGGATCACGGGGACCACGTCGAGCACCATCGCGGCCGGCGAGTTGCCGGTGATGAGGAACGAGTTGACCACGCGCAGACGCTTGATGGCGCGGATCTTCTTCTGACCCTTGCCCTCCGCGATCTGGTGGTGGAGCAGCTCGGACTCGGCGGCGAGGTCGAAGGACAGCAGGCGCTTCTTGACCGCCTCGGCACCCATGTAGGCCTCGAAGTACAGGCCGAAGCGGTCCTGCAGCTCGTGGAACACGGAGTCCTCGGGCTTGAGGTCGCCGACCTTGAGGTTGCGGAAGTCCTCCCAGACGCGCTCGAGGTGAGCGATCTGCTCGTCGTAGGACTTGCGGGTCTGGCTCATCTCCTTCTCGGCGGCGTCCTTCGTGCGACGCTTCTGCTCGCTCTTGGCGCCTTCCTCCTCGAGGGCGACGAGGTCGTCCTCGAGCTTCTTCAGGCGGTCTGCGATGCGCGAGTCACGCTGGTCGCCGAGGGTCTTGATCTCGAGGCGGAGCTCGTTCTCAAGGCCGGGCATGTCCTGGTGGCGTGCGTCCTCGTCCACGTCGATGACCATGTAGGCCGCGAAGTAGATGACCTTCTCGAGGTCCTTGGGCGCCATGTCCAGCAGGTAGCCGAGGCGAGACGGGACACCCTTGAAGTACCAGATGTGCGTGACCGGGGCGGCGAGTTCGATGTGGCCCATGCGCTCACGGCGCACCGACGACTTCGTGACCTCGACACCGCAGCGCTCGCACACGATGCCCTTGAAGCGGACCCGCTTGTACTTGCCGCAGGCGCACTCCCAGTCGCGGGAAGGACCGAAGATCTGCTCACCGAACAGACCGTCCTTCTCGGGCTTGAGGGTGCGGTAGTTGATGGTCTCGGGCTTCTTGACCTCTCCGTGCGACCAGGCACGGATGTCGTCTGCGGTGGCCAGACCAATGCGAAGCTCGTCAAAAGTTGTGACGTCGAGCAATGTATCTCCTATGAAAGGTTTCGTCAGTCTCTACAGTGGTCAGGCTTAGATCTCGTCGATGGACGACGACTCGAACCTGGAGGAAATGTTGATCCCGAGCTCCTCGGCGGCGCGGAAGGCGTCGTCGTCGGTGTCGCGCAGGCTCACCGCGGTGCCGTCGGCCGAGAGGACCTCGACGTTCAAGCACAGCGACTGCATTTCCTTGATGAGCACCTTGAAGCTCTCGGGGATACCCGGCTCCTGGATGTTCTCGCCCTTGACGATGGCCTCGTACACCTTGACGCGGCCGAGGATGTCGTCGGACTTGATGGTCAGGAGCTCCTGGAGCGCGTACGCGGCTCCATAGGCCTCGAGGGCCCAGACCTCCATCTCACCGAAGCGCTGTCCACCGAACTGAGCCTTACCACCGAGCGGCTGCTGCGTGATCATCGAGTACGGACCCGTCGAACGCGCGTGGATCTTGTCGTCCACGAGGTGGTGCAGCTTGAGGATGTACATGTAGCCGACCGAGACCGGCGCCGGGAACGGCTCGCCGGAGCGGCCGTCGAAGAGACGGGCCTTTCCGGAGGAACCGATGAGGCGGTCACCGTCGCGGGTGACGTTGGTCGAGTCGAGCAGGCCGGCGATCTCCTCCTCGGAGGCACCGTCGAACACCGGGGTCGCGACCTTGGTGTTCGGCTCCGCCGAGTGGGCGGCCGCGGGCAGCTTCTTCGCCCAGGACGGCTTGCCCTCGACGTTCCAGCCCTGCTTCGCGATCCAACCCAGGTGGATCTCGAGGACCTGGCCGAAGTTCATTCGACCGGGGATGCCGAGCGGGTTGAGGATGACGTCGACCGGCGTGCCGTCCTCGAGGAACGGCATGTCCTCGACGGGCAGGATCTTCGCGATGACACCCTTGTTGCCGTGACGGCCGGCGAGCTTGTCGCCCTCGGTGATCTTGCGCTTCTGGGCGATGTAGACGACGACACGCTGGTTGACGCCCGAGCCGAGCTCGTCGTCGCCGTCCTGTGCGTCGAACACCTTGACCGCGATGATCGTTCCGGCTTCACCGTGGGGCACCTTCAGCGAGGTGTCGCGGACTTCGCGGCTCTTCTCGTTGAAGATGGCGCGGAGCAGCCGCTCCTCGGCGGAGAGCTCGGTCTCACCCTTCGGCGTGACCTTGCCGACGAGGATGTCGCCGGGGCGGACCTCGGCACCGATGCGGATGATGCCGCGCTCGTCGAGGTCCTTGAGCAGCTCCGGGCTGACGTTCGGGAGATCACGGGTGATCTCCTCCTTGCCGAGCTTGGTGTCGCGCGCGTCGACCTCGTACTCCTCGATGTGGATCGAGGAGAGGATGTCGTCCTTCACCAGGTTCTGGCTGAGGATGATCGCGTCCTCGAAGTTGTGACCCTCCCACGTCATGAAGGCGACGAGGAGGTTCTTGCCGAGCGCGAGCTCGCCGTTCTCCGTGGCGGGGCCGTCGGCGATGACCTCGCCGGCCTCGATGCGTGCACCCTCGGAGACGATGACGCGGTTGTTGTAGCTCGTGCCCTGGTTCGAGCGGTCGAACTTGCGCAGGTAGTAGGTCTGCGTGCCACCCTCGTCGAGCTGGATAGTGACGGACTCGGCCGACACCTCCTGCACGACGCCGGCCTTGTCGGCCGTGACGACGTCACCGGCGTCGATGGCCGCATAGCCCTCCATACCGGTACCGACGAGCGGCGAGTCCGACATGAGGAGCGGGACGGCCTGACGCTGCATGTTCGCACCCATGAGTGCGCGGTTCGCGTCGTCGTGCTCGAGGAACGGGATGAGCGACGTCGCGACCGACACCATCTGGCGCGGGGAGACGTCCATGTAGCCGATCTCCTCGGACGGGATGAGGTCGACCTCGCCGCCCTTCTTCCGGGCGAGGACGCGGTCCTCCTGGAAGTGGCCGTCGCTCTTCAGCGGAGCGTTGGCCTGCGCGACGATGAAGTTGTCCTCTTCCATCGCGGTCAGGTAGTCGATGTCCTCGGTGACCCGGCCGTCGACGACGCGACGGTACGGGGTCTCGATGAAGCCGAACGAGTTGATGCGCGCGAACGATGCGAGCGAACCGATCAGGCCGATGTTCGGGCCTTCCGGGGTCTCGATCGGGCACATGCGGCCGTAGTGCGACGGGTGGACGTCTCGCACCTCGACGCCTGCACGCTCACGCGACAGACCACCGGGGCCGAGCGCCGAGAGACGACGCTTGTGGGTCAGGCCCGCGAGCGGGTTGTTCTGGTCCATGAACTGCGACAGCTGCGAGGTTCCGAAGAACTCCTTGATCGCGGCGACGACGGGGCGCACGTTGATCAGGGTCTGCGGCGTGATCGCCTCGATGTCCTGCGTGGTCATGCGCTCGCGGACGACGCGCTCCATGCGGGACAGGCCCGTGCGGACCTGGTTCTGGATGAGCTCGCCGACGGCGCGGATGCGACGGTTGCCGAAGTTGTCGATGTCGTCCGTGTCGAGACGGAGGTCGACCGGCTTGCCGTTGCGGACACCCGGGAGGGTGGCCGTACCGCGGTGGAGGGCGACGAGGTACTTGATCGTGGCGACGATGTCGTCGTTCGTCAGGACGGAGTCGCTGAGCGGCTTGTCGAGACCGAGCTTGTTGTTGATCTTGTACCGGCCGACCTTCGCGAGGTCGTAGCGCTTCGAGTTGAAGTAGAAGTTGTCGAGGAGCGCACGCGCGGCCTCGGCAGCGACCTGCTCGCCCGGACGGAGCTTGCGGTAGATGTCGCGGAGCGCGTCCTCCTTGGTGAGGATCGTGTCCTTCTCGAGGGTGAGCTCAATGGACTCGTAGCCCTTGAACTCCTCGAGGATCTCCTCGCTCGTCATGCCGAGTGCCTTGAGGAACACGGTGACGGACTGCTTGCGCTTGCGGTCGATGCGGACGCCGACCTGATCGCGCTTGTCGATCTCGAACTCGAGCCAGGCACCACGGCTCGGGATGACGCGAGCGGAGAAGATGTCCTTGTCGGAGGTCTTCTCCTGAGCCGACTCGAAGTAGACGCCCGGGCTGCGGACGAGCTGCGAGACGACGACACGCTCGGTGCCGTTGATGATGAAGGTACCGCGCTCCGTCATGAGCGGGAAGTCGCCCATGAAGACCGTCTGCGTCTTGATCTCACCGGTGAGGTGGTTCATGAACTCGGCCTCGACGTAGAGCGGGGCCGCGTACGTCTTGCCGCGTTCCTTGCACTCGTCGATGGAGTACTTCTCGGGCTCGAGGTACGGGTTGGCGAAGGAGAGCTGCATCGTCTCGCCGAGGTCCTCGATGGGAGAGATCTCCTCGAAGATCTCGTCGAGGCCGCTCTTCGTCGGCAGGTCCTGCCGGCCGGCCTGGGTGGCTTCATCGACGCGTGCCTTCCACACGTCGTTGCCGACCAGCCAGTCGAAGCTTTCGGTCTGCAGAGCCAGGAGGTCTGGAACCGTCAGCGTGTCGGTGATCTTCGCGAACGAGAGGCGGGATGCTCCGCGGCCGTTCTTGGGTGAGTTGGTGGTTGCGTTGCGCGCAGCAGCCAAGGGGATAACCTCCGGAGGCCTGTTGGGGGCCGAGTTACTGGTCGTCAGTGGAGTTACTCACCAGAAAGAGAACATGTGGCGGGTTGAACCCGCACACCAGCCGACCGCAATATGAAGGCATAGAGATTCTGGGAGCGCAAAGAACAACTATATGCCGGAATCTGCGGCGTGTCTACTGTTTCCTTGACGAGTTTTCGACTTTCCGGTATAACCGCCGGGCGGACCCCGCTGTTCCCGTCAGGCCCGACTGAACCGCACCCGCTGGCCGGGCCGCAGCTGCGCGAGGAGGTCGCGGCCCGCCGGCCGCACGACCGCGATGACGGGGTATCCGCCGGTGACGGGGTGGTCGGCGAGGAGGATCGTCGGCAGACCGCTCGGCGGCACCTGCACGGCTCCCGCGACCATGCCCTCGCTCGGCAGCTCGAGGCCCGGGTCCCGCCGGTCGAGCGGCGTCCCGTCGAGGCGCATCCCGATCCGGTCGGCGTCGGACGTCACCGTCCAGGGGTGCTCGAGGAACCGCCGACGGGAGTCGTCGTCGAACCAGTCCGCGCGTGGTCCCGGCATGACCCGCACGAGCCGCTCCCCGGCGTGCGGCCGCGTCCAGGGGAAGATGTCGAGCACCGGGATGCGGCGGCGCGGTGTCGGCAGGACGGTGAGGCGGTCGCCGGTGGCGACCGGCCCGGGGCCGAGGCCCGCCAGGGTGTCGGTCGACCGCGAGCCGAGGAGCTGCGGGCCGTCGAAGCCGCCTCGGACGGCGAGGAGGTAGCGCAGGCCGTGCGTCGCGGCGCCGAGCTGGAGCCTGGAACCAGCCGGCACGAGGACGGCGCGATGCCCGTCGACCGGTCGACCGTCGACGGAGATCCGGCCCCAGGCACCGGTCACCGCGACCCACAGGTCGACGTCCGGGACGGCGGCGAACGGACCCAGCACGATCTCCACCCCCGCACGGCCCTCCGGGTTGCCGACGAGGCGGTTGGCGAGGCGCAGCGCTCCGCGATCGAGCGCGCCGGACGCACCGACCCCGAGTGACGCCGCGCCGGGGCGCCCCAGATCCTGGACGGTGGCGGACGGCCCGGCGGTCTCCACGAGCAGGGTGCCGCCCATCATGCGGGGACCTGCACGAACCGCACCCGTTCCCCGGGGACGAGCAGGGCCGGTGGATCCGCCGTGGTGTCCCACAGCACGGTGTCGGTGCTCCCGATGATGCGCCATCCGCCCGGTGAGGCCCGCGGGTAGACCCCGCTGAACGCCCCGGCCAGCGCCACGGCACCGGCGGGGACGGCCGTGCGCGGCACGCTCAGCCGCGGGACCTCGAACGGCCAGGTCGGTCCGCCGACGAGATAGGCGAAGCCGGGCGCGAACCCGCTGAACGCCACGGTCCAGACGCAACCGGTGTGCCTCGCGACGAGCCCGTCGGCGTCCGTCCCCAGGAGCGCCGCTGTCTCCTGGAGGTCGGCGCCGTCGTAGCGGACCGGGATGACGACCTCCGGCCGGTCCGAAGCCCCTGTTGCGGATCCGATCGGGTCTGCCTCGCCCGGCCGCAGCACCCGTTCCGCCGTCGCGAGCAACCAGGCGCCGACCGCGGCGAGCGCCGGGCCTCGCGCGTCCGTCACCGCGAGCACGGTCCGGGCGGCGGGCACGAGGTCGACGAGACCGCCCGGGCGAGACGCGGCGAGCGCCCGGTGGACGAGGAGGACGTCGTCGAGCGATCCGAGTTCGAGAAGGACCGCCTCCTCCCCCATCGCCAGGAGGACGGGACCGCCCGGGGTGTTCGCGGTCACCACGGTGCGACCAGCTCGACGCCGGCCGCCACGAGGGCCGCCCTGACCGCCGCCGCCATCGACACGGCTCCCGGGGTGTCGCCGTGCACGCAGAGCGAGAGGGCTTCGAGTTCCAGTTCGTCGCCGTCGACGCTGGCGATCCGACGGTCCAGGACGAGGGCGACGGCACGGCGGGCGGCCGCCGTCTCGTCGGTCAGCAGGGCCCCCGGCTGATCGCGTGGGACGAGCGAGCCGTCCGAGCGGTAGCCGCGGTCGACGAAGGCCTCCGCGACGAACCGGAGCCCGGCGGCTCGGGCCTCCTCCTCGATGACGGAACCGGGCATGCCGAGGACGGGGAGCGATCGCCCGAGCTCCTCGGAGGCCGCGAGCACCGCCCGCACGACCGCCGACGCCTGGACCCGGTCGTGGACGATCCGGTTGTAGAGGGCACCGTGCGGTTTCACGTACGCGAGCCGGGGGCCGTCGCCATCGGCCACGCGGACCTCGTCGACCGCCCGACCCAAGGCCCGGAGCTGCTCGAGGACCTCGGCCTCGAGCGCCTCGGGCGGGACGTCCTGGTCGCGTCGGCCGAAGCCAGCCTCGTCCCGGTAGGAGGGATGGGCGCCGAGGGACACCCCGTGGAGCGTCGAGCGGCGGACGGCGTCGCGCATGGACCGGTCGTCGCCGGCGTGGAAGCCGCAGGCGATGTTCGCGCTCGTGATCAGGGCGAACATCGCCTCGTCGTCGGCCGTCGCCGTACCACGCCAGACCTCCCCGAGGTCGCTGTTGAGGTCCACCTGGGCCACGGCCGCACCCTTCCCACTCCGCCTCGTGCTGTTGCGGGAAGTCTAGGCTGGGGGCATGGACGAGGCACAGGTACGACTCGGCGTCAGCGGCTACCTGGCCAGGATCGAGGCAGACCGCTTCGTGCCGGGCACCTATCAGCTGGTGGTCGACGGCACCCCGCAGTCGCACGTCAACCTCGACCAGCCCGACGAGCTCTTCTTCGAGTACGTCCAGCGCATCGGTCACATCATCGACGAGATCGCCGACCCCGGTCAGCCGATCACGGCCGTCCACCTGGGAGCCGGCGCGCTCACCCTCCCCCGCTACGTGGAGGCGACGCGGCCTGGATCGCGGCAGCAGGTCGTCGAACTCGAACGGGAACTCATCGACCTGGTGCGCGAGCACCTGCCCTGGTCGAAGCGGGCGCAGATCCGGGTCCGCTACGGCGACGCCCGGGAGATCGTCGCGAAGCTGCCCCCGGGCCTCCGCGGCACGGTCGACCTCGTGGTCGTGGACATCTTCAGCGGTGCGAACACGCCGGCGCACGTGACGAGCACCGAGTTCTACGCTTCGGCGGTCGAGCTGCTCTCGCCGACCGGCGTGATCGTCGTCAACGTCGCCGACGGCCGTGGCCTGGCGTTCGCCCGTGGGCAGGCGGCCACCCTGTCGGCCTCGGTGGCGCACGTGGCCGCGCTAGCGGAGACGCAGATCCTCAAGGGACGGCGGTTCGGCAACGTCGTCCTCGTCGGCTCGAACACCGCCCTCTCACTCGACTTCCTGCCGCGACTCCTCGCCGCCGGGCCCCACCCTGCCAAAGCGGTCGCGGGTGCTGAACTGCGGGCCTTCATCGCGGGTGCGCAGGTCGTGACGGACGAGACCGCCGTCCCCTCCCCGAACCCCGCCCAGGGCATCTTCCAGACGAAGGGCTGACCATGGCCACCACGCAGACGCCGACACGTCGGGGCCTGCGTGCGCCCGCCGCGCTCTTCACCCTGATCGCCGCTGCGCTGGCACTCGTGGCCTGCACGGAGGCCGACCCCCGATCGCCGGGCACAGCGGCGCTCTCCCCCTCCCCGGTGCCCAGCGAGTCGGCGGCAGCACCAGCGGATCCCGTCGTGCCCGTCGCGCCGACCGGTGCCGCGACCACCGTCGTCGGCGGCCTGGACGCCCCCTGGTCGATGGTGAGGCTCGCCTCCGGCAGCACGCTCGTGAGCCAGCGCGATGCAGGCGACATCCTCGAGCTCGTCAGTGGCGGAGGCGTGCGACAGCTCGGTGTCGTCCCCGGTGTCGCCGCCGGCGGTGAGGGTGGGTTGCTCGGTCTCGCCGTGTTCACCCCGGAACCGTCGACTGCGGACACCACCTGGGTCTACGCCTACCTCACGACGGCCTCCGACAACCGCATCGTGCGGATGCCGCTCACCGGCGAGGCCGGCTCGTACGCCCTCGGCGCGGTCGAGGAGGTGCTCGTGGGCATCCCGCGTGCCGGCAACCACAACGGCGGGCGCATCGCGTTCGGCCCGGACGGCATGCTCTACGCCACCGCCGGTGACGCCGGCGACCGGAATCTTGCGCAGGACGGCGACAGCCTCGGCGGCAAGATCCTCCGGCTCACCCCGGAGGGGCAGGTACCGCCGGACAACCCCTTCCCCGGCTCACCCGTCTACTCCGTCGGACACCGCAACCCGCAGGGTCTCGCCTGGGATCGCGACGGCGGACTCTGGGCCAGCGAATTCGGGCAGAACACCTGGGACGAACTCAACCGCATCACGCCCGGCGGCAACTACGGTTGGCCGATCGCCGAAGGGATCGCCGGAGCGGACGGCATGATCGACCCGGTCGCGCAGTGGGCCACCGAGGACGCCAGCCCGAGCGGCCTGGTGATCGTCGACGACACGATCTTCATGGCGTCCCTCCGCGGCGAGCGCCTGTACGGGATCACCGACGGCGTGCACGTGCCGGCCGGGAGCACGACCCTCGTCGGCGTCGTCGACGCCGTCCCCTACCTCGTCGGCGAGTTCGGGAGGATCCGCGACGTCGTCGCCGGCCCGCCCGGGACGGTCTGGATCCTCACCAACAACACGGACGGCCGCGGTTCGCCTGGTGCCGACGACGACCGGATCCTCAAGCTCCCCCTCGAGCCACTCCCACCGCGTTGACCGGTTCTCGCCACGCGGTTGGAAGGCCCGGTTCCTGCCCGGTCGTGTCGGTCGCCGGGGGTACCATCCAGGCATGGCAGAACTGAGTCGGGTGACGGCGTGGGCACAGGCCCTCATCGTGCTGCACCTCGACCCGGCGGTGTGGACCTTCGGATTCGACAACGCGAAGCGCCGAGCCGGTCTCTGCAACTTCACGACGAAGCGGATCACCGTCTCCCGGTACCTCGCCGCCCGCTACGACGACGACGAGATCCACCAGATCCTCCTGCACGAGGTCGCCCACGCGCTCGCCGGGGCACGGGCCGGGCACGGACCCAAGTGGCGCAAGGTCGCCGAAGAACTCGGCTACGAGGGGTCACGACTCCACGAGGGCCAGACCGCGGACGAGCTCGCCCCCTGGGTGGGCACCTGCCCGTCCGGACACGTCCTGTACCGGCACCGGCGTCCGAGCCGCGCCACCTCCTGTGGCAAGTGCTCGCGCTCGTACGACGAACGGTTCCTCCTCAGCTGGGTGCACCGCGAGGTCACCCCCGCGATGCGCCGTCGCGCGGCCGCGTTCGACGGATCGACCCCGAACGACCCGGCCGTCGGGTCGTGACGGTCGACGCGGCCCGCACCGACCGCTGGATCGCGCTCCTGCGCGGGGTGAACGTCGGCGGTGTCACGATCCGCTCGACGGACCTCGCCGAGGTGTTCCGCTCGATCGGGTGCACGGAGGTGCGCACCGTCCTCGCGAGCGGCAACGTGGTCTTCACCGACCCTGGGCACGCACCCGGCGCCGCGACGACCGACACCCGCGGCGCGCTCAAACTCCGCATCGAGCAGGCCCTGGCCGACGCCTTCGGCTACGAGGCCTGGATCGTCCTCAGCCATCAGCGTGTGCTCGCCGACGTCGTCGCGGCCTATCCCTGGCCGGAGACCGAGCAGGTCCAGCCGTACGTCATGTTCTCCTCGGAGCAGGCCTCCCTCGACGCCCTGCTGGCGTTCGCCGCGACGGCCGGCCAGCCCGACCAGGTCTCCCCCGGCGCCGGCGTCCTCTACTGGGAGGTTCCGAAGGGCTCGAGCACCGACACCCCGTTCGCGAAGGAGTCGTCCAAGGCCAGGTTCAAGCCGCACCTCACCACGCGCAACCTGCGGACGCTGCGCAAGCTCCTCTGAGCCCCTGACGCAAGCCCCATCGAGGTACCCTCAGGTGGCGTACGCTGAATTGATCAGCCAGCTGCACAATTCTGGAGGCACGCGTCATGACCGGCACCGAACGACCCACCACCGCGGACCGCCTCCGCCAGAGCGCCGTCGCCGTCAGCGCGGTCCTCGCGATCATCGGCTCGTACCTCGGGTCGGGAGCTGCCGGTGGCACGCAGATCCAGAACGCCGCGAACGGAGCCCTGAGCGCCTCGTCGACCCCGATCGCCCCCGACGGGCCGGCGTTCTCCATCTGGGGCGTCATCTACCTCGGGCTCGTCGCCTACGCGGTCTGGCAGTTCCTGCCCACGCAGACGACCCGCACGCGCCACCGTCGTCTCGGCTCCTGGGTCGTGGCGAGCCTGCTGCTGAACGCCGCGTGGATCCTCGTCGTGCAGGCCGGGCTCCTGATCCTCAGCGTGTTCGTGATCGTCGCGCTCCTCGGCGTCCTGGCGCGCATCTTCGTGATCGTGCTCCGCACCCGGCCGAGCGGCGTTGCCGACGCGATCATCACCGACGGCACGATGGGCCTCTACCTCGGTTGGGTGTGCGTCGCGACGGCGGCGAACCTCACCGCGGCGCTCGTCGGATCCGGGATCGGGAGTGCTGACGGGCCCGCCGCCGGAATCTGGGCGATCGTCGTCCTCGCGGTCGCCGGCGCGGTCGGGGTCCTGCTCGCGGTCGTCGGTCGTGGACGCATCGCGCCGATGCTGTCACTCTGCTGGGGCCTCGCCTGGGTGGCCGTCGGCCGGTTCACCGGTGAACTGCTTTCGACCGAGGCGGGCGTCGCGGCGTCGATCGCCGCGGTCGTGGTCGCCGTCGTCACCGTGGCCGTCCGGATCTCGCGCGGACGCGATCGCTCGACGCTCGTCAGCGCCTGACGCGCCGCAGCTCGGCGGCCGCGGGCCGCTACTCGCCCGTGCGGCCGTCGAGCAGTTCGCGGAGGACGTCGAGGTGGCCGAGGTGCCTGGCGGTCTCCTCGACCATGTGGAGTTCGATCCACCGCAGCGTGAACCGTTGGTCGTTCCCCCGGCAGACGTCGTCGAGTCCGTATCGGGACGCCACCTCGCGGGACTCCGCACACGCCGCCTCGTAGTCCGCGATGATCCCGGCCAGGCTGTCCTCGGCCGTCACCCGCCACTCGCCGTCGGGGTCGTCGTCGGTCCACCGCGCAGGGACGTCGGACTGACCGTCCATGTCCTCGCGGAACCAACTGCGCTCGACATCGGCGAGATGTCGGATGACGCCCGACACCGTCGTGATGCTCGGCAGCAGTCGTTTGGCCGCGAGTTCGTCGGTGAGTCCGCGCGCCTTCCAGACGATGCTGGCGCGCTGGAGATCGAGGAACCCCTCGATCGTCTCGCGTTCACCCCCGCGCTCAGGCGGCTGCGGGCGGTCGCCCCAGTCGGCCATCAGTCGACGACCGTGACCTCGTTCCCGAACGCGACATAGCCTGAGAAGTCCTTGCCGACGCGGTCGAACGCCGTCGGATACGGGGTCGGGTACGACCAGGCGACATCGGGCTTGACCTCGCCACCGTCGGTGACGCCCCAGTACTGGGCGTCACCCTTCCACGGGCAGTGGTACTGGGTGTCGGTCTCGACGAAGCGCTCCCGGTTGAGGCTCGACGGCGGGAAGTACCAGTTGCCCTCGATCTTGATGAGCTCCGATTCGGGGGCTTCGGCGAGGACGGTGGTTCCGAGGAGTGCGCGCATGGCCAGAGACTACGCCCGGAACACGGCTCCGTCCAGGACCGGGACGACGCTTGACACGTCGACCTCGCGCGCGGCCTGCACGTGCTGCGGGTGGCCGGACTGGGCGAGCTGCTGGGCCGTCGCCGAGGCCGACAGGAGGTGACCGACGCCGTTGCGCAGGCCCTCGAAGGCGGCGGCAGCAGCAGCAGCTTCCGGCGAGGTGAAGTCGATGCCGCGGAGCCCGAGCGCCTCGATCACGGCGCCGGCGCCGAAGAGGTCCTCGACGGCGAACCGCGTCTCGGCCGTGTCGTCGAGTTCTCCGACCGCGATGACGACGATGCTCGTGCGCCGGCCGAGTTCGGCCTGCTTCGCGATGATCCAGTCCGCGACCGCCGAGCGGTTGCGGAGGCACGCTGCGACGACCGTCGCACCGGTGTCGGCGAGGAGCGCGGCGATCTGCGCGGTCTCGCCCCGATCGTCGAGCGCGGAGGCCGCGACCGTCTCGCCGGCGCTCACCCGCTGCTCGAGGGAGGTGGTCGCGTGGAGCACGTCGACCACGACCGCGACGTCCGCCGTCTCGACCCGGCCGGCTCCCGCGACGCCCCAGTCGAACCGGACCTGGTACTTGGTCTGCGCGAAGGGCGGGTGGACGGGCGGCGGTGTGGCGGCTGCGGTACTCACCCGTTCATCGTATCCAGCCGACCCGATCCGCCCCACGAGTGTTGCGTCCGAAGACCTCCCCGGGGTGGGCGCCGGCGCGGTGCGCTGACGTGAGCGCGGGCCACCGGACGTGAGCGCGGGTCTCCAGAGGGGCGCGCTCACGCGACAGACCCGCGGTGACGTCAGCGCACCGCGCTGGCGCCGGGAGAGGCAGGGTCAGCGGGAGGCGGTGGGGAACCGACGGTCGTCGGGGTGGGGTGGGCGCATCTCGGTGCGGATGAGTTCGAAGTCGTGGCGGCTGAGCTCGATGAGCCCACGCCGGAGCTGGATGCCCCAGTCACGGGTGAAGCTCGTGAAGTCGAGCAGCGCCAGCATCGGCCGGATGGGCGTCTCCACGGCGTCCGGGTACCAGTCGACGCTCCGACGCCACGGACGCCAATCCGCACCGTCGGGACGCGGCACCGCGGCCTGGTACACGGTGTCGTCGGCGATCCGACCGATCGCGGTGAACGCCTTCAACGGCGGGCCGTCCGGTGTGCTGACCCGCGGCGAGTAGTAGACGATCCCGTCGGACTCGCGCATCTGCTCGAGGCCGCCGCGCTGCCCGTGGTTGATCTGCAGGAAGCCGTGCCGGACCCCGAGGACGACGTGATCCCGCTGGATCACGCCCAGCCAGTACCGGATCGCCATAGGCACAGTCTTCCCTACCGGCGCACCCCCTGCAGCCGCCGAGCCGCACATGCGACACTGAGGCATGCGCGTGATGCTGAAACTCGTCCTGGACTGTGATGTCGACGTCGCCTGGCGGGCGCTCCGTTCCCCGGCCGTCCTCCGGGAGCTGTACAGCCCGATGATGGGGCTCGAGGCGCTGGACGCCGCCGGCTTCCCGACCGTCTGGGAACCGGGAGCGCACCGCGTTCGGGTGAAGGCCGCCGGCGCCGTACCGCTCGGCGACCAGATCATCGACCTGGAGTTCCTCGAACGCCGCGACGGCACCCGTATCCTCCACGATCAGGGCGACCCGATCACCGGGCCCCTCAGCAAGCTCGCCGGCTGGGACCACCAGATGGCCGTCTCGCGCGACAAGCACGACCCGACGAAGACGCTGTACCGCGACCGCCTCGTGATCACCGGCGCCATCGCCCCGCTCTACTGGTACCCGCTCTGGGCGACGTGGCAGTGGCGCGGCGCCCGCATCAAGGCGCTCGCCCCCACCTGGGCCTACGACCCGCCGCTCCCCGGTGACGAGGAGGACGACGAGGTCGGTGCCACGGTCGAAGGCGCCATCTAGCCGTAGGAGCTGACCGGGCGGCCGGGCCATCAGGCTCCGATCACCCGGCCGACCGCGCCGCCACGGATCAGGCCGTCGCGGCCTCGCCCCACTGCTTCGATGCGCCGGCGGGCGCCACGGCCGCCGGGATCCCGACGGCGTCGCTGCGCAACACCGCCGGCAGGAACCGGTCCGGCATGTTCTGGAACGCGACCGGCCGCAGGAAGCGGGTGATCGCCGCCGTCCCGACCGAGGTGCTGGAGTCGTTCGTCGTGGCCGGCCACGGTCCGCCGTGCTGCATTGCCGGCGTGACGGCCACCCCGGTCGGCCACCCGCCGAAGAGCACCCGACCGGCGTGAGCCGACAACTGCCCGACGAGCTCCACGAGGTCGTCGCTCGTCTCCTCAGCGCCGGCGTGGAGGGTCGCGGTCAGGTTGCCCTCGCAGAACTCCGCCACGAGCGGCGCGAGCGGGGCGCCGGCCGGGACCTCGACGAGGATCGACAGCGGCCCGAACGCCTCGTCGAGCAAGCGGTCGCGGCCGGTCCGCAGGGCGTCGACGGACACGGCGACGATCGTCGGCGTGGCCCAGCCGTCACCGTCGGCGTCGATCCGCAGCGAGCCCTCCGCGATGACGCGGACGCCGGGGGTACCAAGGATCGTGTCGCGGCGCTCGGCGTATCCGGCGGTGATGCGGTCGTTCAGGAGGCGGTGCTCCGGCACGGCCGCGGCCGCGGTCCGGATCGTGTCGTCGAGGCCCGCGGCCTCCGGCAGGTAGACGAACCCGGGCTTCGTGCAGAGCTGTCCAGCCGAGCCCGCGACGCTCCCGACGAACCCCGTCGCGATCGCCTCGCCCGACTCCTCCACAGCTTGCCCGGTGACGAAGACCGGGTTCACACTGCCGAGCTCGCCGAAGAACGGGATCGGGACCGGCCGAGCAGCCGCGATGTCGGCGAGGATGCGGCCGGCGCGGAGTGAACCCGTGAACGAGCCCGCGCGCACGCGCTCGTCGCGCAGAGCCGTCACGCCGGCGTCCTGGCCGACGATGGTCTGGAAGACGCCTTCGGGAGCCCCGCTCGCCCGCAGGGCGTCCTCGACGACGGCGGCGGTCGCGAGCGAGAGCCCGGGGTGCCCGTCGTGGACCTTGAGGATGACCGGGCAGCCGGCTGCGAGGATCGCCGCGGTGTCGCCGCCCGCCACCGAGAAGGCGAACGGGAAGTTGCTCGCGGCGAAGTTCAGCACCGGACCGAGCGGCACGAGGACGCGCCGCAGCTCGGGACGCGCGCCGAGGGCGAAGTCGGGGTCGGCCTCGTCGATGCGGACGTCGAGGTACGAACCGTCGACGACCGTGTCGGCGAAGAGGCGCAGCTGCACGGCGGTGCGCAGGAGTTCTCCGCGCAGGCGAGCCTCGGCGAGGCCCGTCTCCCGCATCCCGACGGGGACGAGCTCGTCGGCGTGCGCGAGCAACGCGTCCGCGACGGCGACGAGCGCGCGGGCACGCGTGGTGGAGGGCGTCGCGGCCCACGCGGGTGCGGCGGTCGCAGCGGCAGCCAGCACGGCCTCGAGCTCGTCGGGGGTCGTCTCGGTGGCGGGGGTGGGGGTGGTCGACATGTGATCCTCCGGGATCGTGGAGCGGGTCAGAACTGGAAGCCGGTCGGGAACGGGTCGGCGGGGTCGAGCAGGTACGAGCCGATGCCCGTGACCCAAGCCCGACCCGAGATGGTGGGGATCACCGCCGGTCGGCCCGCGACCGTCGTCTCGGCGATGAGGCGGCCGGTGAAGCGGCTGCCGATGAAGGACTCGTTGACGAAGTCCTGGTGCAGCGGCAGCTCGCCGCGAGCCCAGAGTTCGGCCATGCGCGCCGAGGTGCCGGTGCCACACGGTGAGCGGTCGAACCACCCGGGGAAGATCGCCATCGCGTGCCGGGACAGCACGGCGTCGGAGCCCGGCGCGATGAACTCGACGTGGTGGCAATGGTCGAGCCCCTCGATCTCCGGGTGCACTGGCGGTGCCTGCTCGTTGATCGCGGCCATGATCCGCAGGCCGGCGTCGAGGATGTCCTGCTGCCGGTCGCGGCCGAACGGCAGACCGACGGCGTCGAGGTCGACCATGGCGTAGAAGTTGCCCCCGAAGGCGAGGCTGTAGGGCACGGTGCCGAGCCCTGGCACCTCGATGACGGCGTCCAGGCGCTCGACGTAGCTCGGCACGTTCTCGATCGTGACGCGGTCGGCGTGTCCGTCGCTCACGTCGACCCGGGCGATGACGAGGCCGGCGGGGGTGTCGAGCCGGATCGTCGTCACCGGCTCGACCACCTCCACCATGCCGGTCTCGACGAGGACCGTGGCGACCCCGATCGTGCCGTGCCCGCACATCGGCAGGCACCCGGACACCTCGATGTATACGACACCCCAGTCGCAGTCCGCGCGCGTCGAGGGCTGCAGGATCGCACCGCTCATCGCCGCATGACCGCGCGGCTCGTTCATGAGGAACAGCCGGAGGTCGTCCAGGTGCTCCATGAAGTGCAGCCGTTTGTCGTTCATCGTCGCGCCGGGGATCACGCCGACCCCGCCGGTGACGACGCGGGTCGGCATGCCCTCGGTGTGCGAGTCGACCGCACTGATCATGCGGGAGGACTTCATCGGGTGCTCCTCGGTGCTCGGGTGTCCAGGTGTTCGGCGTTCCGCGTGCTGTTAGCGGGCGGCGAGGTAGTCGAGCGCGCGGCGCGTCTGCGTCGTCACCTGCTCCGTCTGCAGCGCGGTGAGCGGACCGCGCGGCGGCCGCGTCGGTCCACCGTAGCTCTCGCCGGCGATGTCGATCGACAGCTTGATGGCCTGCACGAACTCGGTCTTCGAGTCCCAGCCGAAGACGGGCACGAGCTCCCGGTACAGGGTGCGGGCCTCGTCCACCCGGCCGGAGGTGACGAGCGTGTACAGCTCGACCGCTTCGCGCGGGAACGCGTTGGGGTACCCGGCGAACCAGCCGACGGCACCGGCGACGAGAGACTCGAAGAGGAGGTCGTCGGCTCCGGCGATGACGTCGAGGTCGGTCTTGTCCTGGATCTCCAGCACCCGACGGATGTCCGCCGAGAACTCCTTCACCGCGACGACGTGCTCGAGCTTCGCGAGCTCGACGAGGAGGTCGGGCGTGAGGTCGACCTTGGTGTCGATGGGGTTGTTGTAGGCCATGATCGGCAGGCCGACCTCGTTGACGCGGCTGTAGTGCTCGATGACCTCGTCGTCGTTGGCCCGGTAGATCGTGGGCGGCAGGAGCAGGACACCGTCGGCGCCGTCCTCCTTGGCGTACTCGGCCCACTGCTGCGCCTGGTGCCAGCCCACGCCGTGCACACCGGCGACGACGAGTCCGCGGTCACCGACGGTGTCGACGGCGACCTGGATCACCTTGCGACGCTCCGCGTCCGTGAGCGAGGAGTACTCGCCGAGGGAGCCGTTCGGGCCGACGCCGCGGCAGCCGTTCTCGATGAGCCAGTTGCAGTGCTCGGCGAAGCGGTCGTAGTCGACGGCCAGGCCGGCGGGGGCTGACGCGTCCTCCTTGAACGCGAGGGTGGTCGCGACGATGACGCCGCCGAGGTCGAACTGCTGGGCCATGGGTGGTTCCTTTCCGAGGGTGTGACGCGGCGACCGGTCGGTCAGCCGAGGGGTTCGGTCGACGGGGTCGACGTCGGTTCAAGCGGGGCGGATTCCGGCCCGTGCGCGGCGAGTTCGCCGATGCGGATCGGGGAGGCGATGGGCCGGCGGTCGCTCGAGACGCCGTCGATGAGCCCGTCGCCGCCGGACTCACGGGCGACGCGGTGCAGCAGCTCCTCGACCGTCCGGCCGCACATCCGGCCCTGGCAGATCCCGAGGCCCGCGCGCGTGCTGAGCTTCAGCGAGCGCAGGCCGGTCGCGCAGGTGGCGGTCGCCGTGCCGCGGAGGGCACCGTGGTCGACCTCCTCGCAGCGGCAGATGGTGGTGTCGTCCTCGAGCCAGTCGCTCCACCCCTCGCGGATGCCGTGCGCCCGTTCGAGGCGTTCGGTGAAGGCGAGGAAGGTGTCGCGACGGCTCACAGCCGAGCGGATACCGGAGGCTCCGGGCAGACCGCCGGCGGCCGCGTGCCCAGCGATGGCGCCTTCCGCGAGCGCCGCGTCGACCCCGCCGATGCCGGTGATCTCCCCGGCCGCGAAGACGGTCGGGACACTCGTCCGCTGCTCGGCGTCGACCTCGACGAACCGGGTCGGGGTGAGGGCGCAGCCGGCGGCGATCGCGAGTTCGAGCCGCGGCGTGAAGCCGTGACTCACGCACACGGCGTCGGCCTCGATGGTGCGCTCGGTGCCGGGGATCGGCGACCAGTCGGCGTCGACGGCCGCGATGGTGACCCGTTCGACCCGCTCGGTGCCGTGTGCGGCGACGACGGCGTGACCGACGCGGTACGGGATCCGGTGCCGGAGGTGGCCGCCGACGTAGCCGATGAGCTCGCCGACCTTCCCGGTGACGCCGAGCAGCTGCCAGGGCTTCGGGAGCCAGCCGGCGGCGAGTCCGCCGAGGGTCGTGGCCTCGTAGACGCCGAGGACGCGCGATCCGGTCGCGGTGAGGGACGCGGCGACCGGCAGGAGGAACGGTCCGGCACCCGCGACGACGACCCGCTGACCGACGGCTACGCGCTCGCCCTTCGCGAGGGCCTGGGCGGCACCTGCCGAGAACACGCCGGGGAGGTCCCAGCCCGGGAACGGCAGGGTGCGGTCGTGCGCCCCGGTGGCGAGGACGAGCGCGTCCGGCCGGAGGGTGAGCGGCGTGCGGTCGGCGCCGTCCGGCGGGCCGACGAGGACGTGCAGGCGCAGCCCGGTCACCGTGGCGTCGTCGGCGGGGGCGTCGCGGTCGACATCGATCGCCCACACCTGGGCCTCGGTCACGACCGTGCAGCCCGCATCGGCGTCGAGCGCGGCGCGCATGGCGAGGAAGCGCTCGAAGCCGTGGTGCAGGGACGCCTCGGCGGCGGACGGACGGCTCGCCGGCAGGTGCCGCCAGTACTGACCGCCGAGTTCGTCGGAGGCGTCGAGGAGCGTCACGGTCGCACCCAGCGCTCGGGCAGCGAGGGCGGCCTGTAGCCCGGCCGGGCCGGCTCCGACCACGACGACGTCGCGCTGCCGGGCGCTCATGATCGGCCCTCGAGCGGGTCGGGCTCGGACACGGGGCGGGGCAGGGCGTCGTGCTGGGTCTCGATACGGTCGCCGTCGCTCGCCCGACGCTGGCAGGCCCGCACGTCCCGCTGGCCGTTCACCGTGACGATGCAGTCGAAGCACACGCCGATGCCGCAGAACACGCCGCGGGGCTTCCCGGAACCGCTCGTTCGACGCCAGGCCAGGACGCCGGAACCGAGCAGGACGCCGGCGATCGTCTGGCCCCGGAGGCCGTCGACAGGGGTGCCGTCGAGCTCGACCCGCACCGCGTCCTCCGTACCCGGCACGATGCGGTCGCTCGTGGCCGGCAGTCGTCTCGAGACCATCAGGCGACCTCCGCCGCTCGGTCGACGCCGAGGTGGGCCACGAGCCCCTGGCGGTCGAGTTGGAAGGGGGTGTCGTCGAGGGCCGCGGCTCCGCCGAGGAGTCGGGCGGCGATGAGTTCCGCCGTCGCGAGGGCGAGGCCGATGCCGGCGCCCTCGTGGCCGGTGGCGTGCCAGAGGCCGGCGACGCGGTGGTCCGGGCCGATGACCGGGAGGTGATCGGGCATGTACGGGCGGAACCCGCCGTAGCTGCGCATCACCGAGGCGTCGCGGAGGAACGGGAAGAGGCGCAGGGACTTGGCGGCGACCTCGCGGAGCACGTCGACGTCGAGCCGGGCGTCGAAGCCGATCTGCTGCCGGCTCGACCCGATGAGGACGGTCCCTGCGGCCGTCGACTCGACGACGCTCGAGGTCTGGAGCGACGCGTCGCTCGACTGGGTGGCGCCGAAGTAGTCGCCGTCGTAGACCTTGTGGTGGACGCGGTGCGGCATGCGCGTCGTGACGAGGACCATGCCGCGGCGGGGACGGACCGGGACGGGGGCGCCGAGCACCGCGCCGACCTCCGCCGACCACGGGCCGGCACAGACGAGGACCACGTCGGCCGACACATCGCCGGCGGAGGTCCGGACGCCCGTGAGCCGACCGGTCGCACTCCGGAGGCCACCCGTGACCGCGACCCCGGTCCGGACGACCGCGCCTGCCAGCCGCGCCGACGCCAGCAGGGCCTCGGTCGCGATGACCGGCTGGACCTGGGCGTCCTCCGGGTAGTGGACGGCGGCGGTCGACGCCCGGGTGATCGACGGTTCGGCGGCGAGCAGCTCCGCCTCGCTGAGCGGCCTGGCGTCGACCCCGGCGGTGCGCTGCGCGGCGGCGAAGTCGAGCAGTGGTTGCGCGCCGGCCTCGGTGGTGGCGACGACGATCCCGCCCTTGCGCTCGAACTCGACGCTCGGGAAGGTCGGTCCGAGTTCGTCCGTGAGCTCCGCGGTGACGACGGGCCAGAGCCGCGACGCGTACCTGGCGAGGTCGAGTTCCGGGCCGGGGCCTTTGTCGGAGACGAGGAGGTTCCCCTCGCCGGCACCGCTCGTCCCACCGGCAGCGGCCGACCGGTCCAGCACGACCACCTCGGCGCCGCGACGGGCGAGGATCCGCCCGCAGGCCGCACCGACGATGCCGGCGCCGACGACGACGATGCGGGTCATGGGCGGTCCTTTCGATCGATGCGGGAAGGCCTGATCAGTAATGTGTCACACATTCATCGGCGGGGCAAGCGTGCGATGCAGCCGGACCCGTCCGGACGGCGAGAGGGTCGTCGCCCTACTCGGCGTCGGACTCCGGCTTGCCCGCCCACCAGCCCGTGGTGTGGCCGATGTGGCGGTGCATGAGGTCGCGGGCTGCCGCGCCGTCGCCGCGTTCGAGGGTGTCGAGGAGTTCGTGGTGCTCGGCCGCGGAGCGGTCGAGCTGCTGGGAATCGAGCATGGCCGACAGCCCCACCAGTCGGGTGCGCCCGCGGAGGTCCTCGACGAGCTCGACCAGCAGCGGGTTGCCGAGCATGGCCGTGAGCGCGAGATGGAAGGCCTGATCGGCCTCCAGGTACCGCGTCAGGTCGCCGTCGCGTGCGCCGGCCACGATGGCGTCGGCCTGACGACGCAGCTCGGGCAGGGACGTCGGCTCGAACGTCCCGGCGAGCCGCTCCATCGCCGGCGGCTCCAACAGCTGCCGGATCTCGGCGGTGTTGCGGAGGGCCGCCTCGCTGACCACGGTGACCCGGAAGCCCTTGTTGCGCACGGCCTCCACGAAGTCGCGCTTCTCGAGGTCGAGCATGGCCTCGCGCACGGGCGTCGCCGAGACGTTGAACTGCACCGCGAGGGTCGGCACCGAGAGCATCGTGCCCGGCGCGAGCTCGCCCGAGATGATCGCGGCAGACACCGCCCGCTCCACCTGTGCTCGCAGGCTCAACCGCTGCTCGGCCGGCCGGATCGCCGTCATGCTCATCGCGACTCCCATCCTTCGTCTCCCACCGTCGTCGCCTCAGATTAGTGGGCGCGCATCCACGCCTCGATGCCCGACGCGTCGATGGGCAGGGCGTCCGAGAGCACCTCGGCGCCGGTCGCGGTCACGAGGAGGTCGTCCTCCAACCGGACCCCGATGCCGCGGAGCTCGGGCGGCACCGTCTCGTCGAAGGCGTGGAAGTACAGGCCCGGTTCGACCGTGAGCACCATGCCGGGCGCCATCGACCCGCCCTGATAGGCCTCGTAGGAGGACATCGCGCAGTCGTGCACGTCGAGCCCGAGGTGGTGTCCGATGCCGCACACGAGGTACCGGCGATGCTGCTGGCCGGTCGCACTCAGCGCCTCATCGACGGACACCGGGAGCAACCCCCAGTCGTGGAGGCCCTGCGCGATGACCTCCATCGCCGCGTGGTGGAAGTCGGTGAAGTCACGCCCTGGCCGCACCGCCGCCATACCGGCTCGATGGGACGCCTCGACGAGGTCGTGCACCCTGCGCTGCTCGGGGCTGAACGTGCCGGACACCGGGAAGGTGCGGGTCACGTCGGCCGTGTAGAACGCCCGCGTCTCCACGCCCATGTCGAGCAGGATCGCGTCCTCCTCGCGCACGGGTCCGTCGCAGCGAACCCAGTGCAGGGTCGGTGCGTGGGCGCCGCTGCCGACGATGGTGGAGTACCCGGGTCCATTGCCGGTCGTGCGGGCGTGGCGGTCGAAGGTGCCCTGCAGCCACCGCTCCCCGCCGCCGGCCACCGCGGTCGGCAGCTCACGGATCACCGCGGAGAATCCGCCGACCGTCGCGTCCACGGCCCGGCGGAGCTCGGCGATCTCCCACTCGTCCTTGATCATCCGGAGCTCGGACAGGACGCGACCGAGTTCCGGCGAGAGGGTCAGCGGCGCGAGCGCCTCGTGCCGCGACGTCAGGCTCCCCGCGAGGAGCGGCCGCTCGGCACCGCGGAGGGCGTCCGGGAGCGCCGACAGCAGCTCGACCCGCAGGTCGAGGACGGCCGACCAGTCGGACGGTCCAGGGGCGGAGCCGACCCACAGCTCACCGTGGTTGGCGTCGGCGAAGAAGCCCGTCTCGCCCGGGTGCGCCGGAGCGGGGATGTACAGCGTCGCATCGTGCCCGGAACCGCTCGGACGCAGGACCACGACGGCGTCCTCCGCGGAGCACCCCGTTGCCCAGAAGAAGTCGCTGTTCGGCCGGAAGTCGTAGTTCGAGTCGTTGGCGCGGACCGGCGCCCTACCGGATGCGATCACGAGGGTCCGGCCGGGGAAGGCGGCGCTCAGCCGCTCGCGATGCGCCGACGCCGCCGCAGCGATCCCCGGCTCCACCGGGGGTGTGCGGTCAGGCGTGCCCCACCCGGTGCCGAGGAACTCGCGGAACGCGGGCACCTCGGTCAGTCGGGGCAACCGCGGGTCCGGGGTCGCGGGCCTCGGCATCGAGGCGGCAGGTGCCTCGGCGGTCGCCGGGGCGATGCCCGCCACCTGCGCTGTCGTGTCGTCGGGGTCGATCATGCGTGCTCCTCGTCATCGCGACGTCCGCCGCGCTCGTCCACCATCGCGAACAGGCGCCGCACGACCGCGGCGTCCTGGATCCCGTCGTGCTCGTACTCGTTCGTGACCCAGGCGGTCGCCCCGCCCACGGCGTCGACCGTCTCCAGCTGCAGCTGGGCGTCGACGTACATGTCGTCGTAGTACACGGCCGCAGCCACGGGTACCGCGCTCGCACGCAGCGTGTCCGGTTCGTACAGCGGATCCCAATCCGTCTTGGCCGCCAGCAGCTCCACGGCGTCGCGGAACGGACGGAGCGCGCGGATCTCCTCGAACATCCACGGGTAGACCATCTCGCCGGTGAAGCGGAGCGGTCTGGCCGTCTCTGCGAAGGCGGGCCGTGCGTCGCGTTCGGTCTGAGCCGCCCATGCGGTGGCTCCGAAGCCCGCCGAGCCGTAGATGCTCTCCTGCAGGGCGATGAAGAGCGGGTTGTCGACGTAGGAGGTCCTCCCCCAGACCTGGGCGAGGAAGGTGTCGCTCAGGCGGTCACCGGCGTCGAACGCCTCGTCGAGGAGCCAGTGCAGCCGCTCGTAGCCAGGCTTCATCCCGAAGTCGATCCCGAGGTTCTGGAAGCGGCGGACGGTCAGTCGGTCGCCGTCGGGCAGGAGCACCTCATCCTCGGCGAGTCGGTCGGCGATGCGGGAGACGGTGTCGACATCCTGCGGGTAGCGCTCGGCGAACGCCAGGTTCTTCCGCTCGGTGCGCGGGTAGGTGCGCCGATACACCTCGGCGGCGGAGGGGTGGACACTCGCGAGGCCGCCGGTGACGTAGCAGCCGGCCAACGCCTCGGGGGCGCGGGAGAGGTAGGTGAGGGTGAGGAAGCCGCCGTAGCTCTGCCCGAGCGTCGACCACCGTCGGCCACCGAAGACGGTGCGGCGCAGGTACTCGGCGTCATCGATGATGGAGTCCGCCCGGAAGCGTTCGAGGTACGCGGCCTGCTCGGTCGCGTCGCCGATGGCCGCGATGGCCCGACCGTCGATCCTGGTGCTTCGGCCGGTGCCGCGCTGGTCGAGCAGGAGGACGCGGTGGGAGCGGAGCGCCTCCGCGATCCAACCGTCGCGCGACACCGGTCGTGGGCCCTTGCCTCCTGGACCGCCCTGGAGGAAGACCAGGACGGGCAGCTCCTCCTTGCGCCGGACGGGGTCGACCAGCTCGCGCGCGAACAGCGAGATGGTCCGCCCGTCGTCCGGGTTCCGCCAGTCGAGCGGGACATCCACGGTGTGGTCGGTGACCGCGATCCCGGGGAGCAGGGAGGTGGTGGTGCGGTGGGTCATGCGTCGGTCCTTCCGGCGGCGCCTGTGGACGTCCGCTCCTGTTCGAGCATGGTGGCACGCGCGGCCTCCCAGCTCGGGTCGATCGTGGGCACGGCGGCGAGCAGGGTCTTCGTGTACTCGTCCTGCGGGTCGTCGAAGATCGCCTCGCGACTCCCCTGCTCCACGACCCGACCCCGGTGCATCACGGCGACGTCGTGGGCGATCTGCCGCACGACGGCGAGGTCGTGGGCGATGAAGAGGTAGCTGAGCCCGCGTTCGGCCTGCAGGTCGCGGAGCAGGTCGATGATGCGCGCCTGCACCGAGACGTCGAGCGCCGAGACCGCCTCGTCGCAGATGACGAGCTTCGGGGACACGGCGAGCGCCCGGGCGATCCCGATGCGCTGGGCCTGCCCGCCGGAGAACTGCCGTGGGTAGCGCTGGAGGTGGTCGGGGTTGAGGCCGACCCGGTCGAGGAGGTCCCGCACGAGCGCGCGTTTGCCCTGCTTCGGCGTGATGCCCTGGTAGTCGAGTGGCGCGGACACGATCCGTTCGACGGTGTGCCGCGGGTTCAGCGAGGAGAACGGGTCCTGGAAGACGACCTGCACCTTCGTGCGGAAGGCGGCGAGCGCCGGCCCCTTGGCCGTGGTGACGTCCTCGCCGTCGAAGGTGATGGTGCCGGCGGTCGGCTCGATGAGCTTCGCGATCATGCGGGCGGTCGTGGACTTGCCGCTGCCCGACTCGCCGACGATGCCGAGCGTCTCGCCGGCGCGCACCGAGAACCCGACGTCGTCCACGGCACGGAACCGGGTCGTCCGTGCGCGGATCGCTCCGTCGCCCTTCGTCGTGAAGTCCTTCGTGAGCCCCTCGGCGCGGAGGAGCACCCCCGTGTCGTTCATGCTCGTGCCTCTCCGGTGGTGGTGGTCCTCGCGGGCCGTTCGGTGAACGCGTCGTCGATCCGCGGGAGGGCGTCGAGGAGGGCGCGGGTGTACGGCTCCCTGGGGTGGGAGAAGATCTCCTCCGCACTGCCCGTCTCCACCGGGTCGCCGCCGCGCATGACGAGCACGTCGTCGGCGACCTGGCTGACCACGGCCAGGTCGTGGGTGATGAAGATCATCCCGGCGCCGGTCTCCCGTTGCAGCTCGGAGAGCAGCTCGAGGATCTGGGCCTGGACGGTGACGTCGAGGGCGGTCGTCGGCTCGTCGGCGATGAGGAGGTCGGGTTCGAGGCACAGCGCCATCGCGATCATGATGCGCTGCCGCATGCCGCCGGAGAACTGGTGCGGGTAGTGGTCGACGCGTCTGGCGGCGTCGGCGATGCGCACGCGCTCGAGCGCGTCGATCGTGACGGCTCTGGCGGCCTTCCGCGACCCACCGCGGTGGGCGCGGTACGCCTCCTCGATCTGCAGCCCGACCGTGTAGTACGGGTTGAGCGAGGAGAGCGGGTCCTGGAAGACCATCGCGATCCGGTCGCCGCGGACGCGACGCATCTCACGGTCGCTCCGTCCGACGAGTTCGTGTCCGCTCAGCCGGACGCTGCCGGTCGTCCGGCCACCGCTCGGGAGCAGGCCCATGATGGCGAGCGACGTCATCGACTTGCCGGAGCCGGACTCGCCCACGATGCCGAGCGTCTGCCCGTGTTGGACGGAGAACGACGCCTTCCGCACCACGTCGACGTCGCCGGCCGTGGTGGGGAACGTGACCGTGAGGTCGTCGACCTCGAGCAGTGACGCCCCGGGGACGGGCAGGGAGATGGTCCTGGTGACGGTGGGGCTCATGCGCTCTTCACTCTCACTCTCGGGTCGAGGACCGTGTACACGACGTCGACCACCACGTTGCCGATGACGACGAAGAACGCCGCCAGGAGGGTGACGCCCATGATCACGGGCTGGTCGTTCTTGGCGATCGAGTCGGCGGCCAACTTGCCGACGCCGTTCAGGCCGAAGACCGTCTCGGTGATGAGCGCGCCGCCGAGGAGTCCGGCGAAGTCCATGCCGAACAGGGTGACGACGGGGGTGAGCGCCGGTCGCAGGGCGTGGCGACGCAGGATCAGCGGCGCCGGCAGGCCCTTCGCGCGGGCGGTCCGCATGAAGTTCTCACCGAGCGTGTCGATGACGTTGGCGCGGACCAGCCTCGCGTACATCGACGCGTAGCCGAGGGCGAGCACGATCCACGGCATCAGGTAGTTCTGGAACCAGCGCACGGGGTCCTCGGCGAACGGGACCGCCTGCGGGAACGGCAGGATCTGCAGTTGCACCACGAGGACGTACTGCAGCAGGAGCGCGAGGAAGTAGTTCGGGAGGCTGATACCGGCGAGGGCGACCATCATCGCCCCGCGGTCCCAGCCGGTGCCCTGCTTGACCGCGCTGAGCAGGCCGCCGCTGACGCCGACGAGCAGCCAGAGCACCGCGGCGCCGACGGCTACGGTCACGGTCACGGGGAAGCGCGCGACGATCATGTCCATGACCGACTCGTTGGTCTGGAAGCTGAAACCGAGGCAGGGTGCCGCGCAGGAGACCGCCGACGCCCCTTCGCCGTAGCTCCGGCCCATGACGAGGCCCCGGAGGAACTCGAGGTACTGCTGCCAGAACGGCTGGTCGAGCCCGAGCTGCGCACGGATCTGGTCGATGCGGTCTGGCGTGCAGGTCTTCCCGCAGATCTGCACCGCCGGGTCCGGCGAAAGCAAGAAGAAGATCATGTACGTGAAGAGGCTGATGAGCAGGAGGATGCCGATCGCCGAGGCGATGCGACGCAGGAGGTAGAGGGTCATGAGGCGGCGTCTCCCGAGTCGAGGGCCTTGCGCAGGTGGTCGCCGAGCACGGTGAACGACAGCACGGTGAGGAACAGGAAGGTGCCGGGGATGAGGAAGTACATCGGGTCGACCGCGTACCACCCGACCGCGCTGGCGATCATCTGACCCCAGCTCGGTGTGGGCGGGGTGACGCCGACGCCGAGGAAGGACAGTCCGGCCTCCGTGCCGATGAAGCCAGGAACGGCGAGCGTGGCCAGGACGATGATGGTGCCACGGAGGTTCGGCAGGATCTCGCGGAACACGATGCGGATGCCGCCGGCACCCGAGGCACGCGCCGACTCGACGAACTCGCTCGTCCGCAGCGACATCGCCTGGCCGCGCACCACGCGGGCCGTGTACGGCCAGCCGAAGATGCTCAGCACCACGACCAGGAGGACCGGCCGGTTGCCCGCGGGCAGGGCCGACAGGAGCGCGATCATGAAGATGAGCGACGGGAACGCCATGAGGAAGTCCATGACGCGGGAGACGACCTGGTCGACCCACCCGCCGTAGAAGCCGGCGAGCATGCCGAGCACGACGCCGAGCACGGTCGTGACGATCGTCGCCGAGACGGCGATCGACAGCGACACCTGCGCACCGAAGGCGATGCGCGCGAAGATGTCGCGTCCGTTCCCGGGTTCCACCCCGAACCAGTGCTCGCCGGACATCCCGCCGAGCGCACCGATCGGCACGCCGCCGAGGTCGGAGTCCACCGCCGACTTGTCGAAGGTGTACGGACCCCAGCCGCTGATCGCGGTGATCAGCGGGGCGAGGATCGCGAGCAGCACGACGAGCACGATGAACGTGACGCTGAGCAGCACCGGGGGGCTCTTGCGGAGGGTGGCGATCACCCGCCGCGCGGGGGTGGGCGCACCGGCCGGCGCACCCACCTCCTCGGCGACGGTGGTCAGCTCACTGGGAACGGACGACGACATCTGCGGCTACCGGCCTTCCGACTACTTGCCGGCCGAGGACAGGCCGACGGACACGTAGTCGATGCCGCCGGAGTAGCCGGCGTGGGAGTACGCACCGGCGACGTTGGCGCCGACGACCATGACCGTCTTCTCGAAGAGCAGCGGCACGGTCGGGACGAGCTTCTGGATCTGCTCGTCGAGGGCACCCCAGGCGGCGTTCGCCTCGTCGGTGTCGGTCATCGCACGGATCTCGGCGATGCGCTCGTTGACGGCCGGGTCGTTCAGCTGGGCGATGTTCGAGTTGCCCTTCGGGAAGATCTGCGAGCCGTCGAACAGCGGCGGCAGGAAGGTCGAGCCCGAGGCCCAGTCCGGGCACCAGCCGGTGATGGCGGCGTCGTTCTGCTGCGACGTCGTGCCGATGACCTCGTAGTAGGTCGAGGTGTCGATGAGGTTGAAGTTCACCGTGATGCCCGCCTTCGCGAGCGCCTGCTGCACCGCCTCGGCCTGGGCCTGCATCTTGGGCTGGCTGCGGATGTCGAGGGTGAAGGAGAAGCCGTCGGGGAGGCCGGCCTCGGCGAGGAGTTCCTTGGCCTTCTCCGGGTCGCCGGCGTTGCCCTTGCTCGGGTAGAGGTCGAAGTCGGTCTGACCGGCGACGGTCGGGGGCAGCATGGTGGTCGCGATGTCCGCGAGCTGCGAACCACCCGAAGCGTCCTTCACCGACTCGCGGTCGATGGCGTAGGCGATGGCCTGGCGGACGAGCGGGTTGTCCATGTTGGGCTTCGTGGTGTTCAAGCCCATGTACGTGGTGCAGCCCTGGAGGCCGGAGATGGTGCGCGCCTTCAGTGCGGGCGTCTGGATCCGGGAGATGGAGGCCGCCTGCACGGAACCGGCGATCGCGTTCGCGTCGTCACCCTGGCCGGCGATCATGCGCTCATCGATGGTCGAGGCGTCGAGCCCGAAGGTGAAGTCGAAGCCGTCGGGGTAGGCCTTGCGGACGTCGTCCGTCTTCGCGTCCCACTCGTCGTTGCGGACGAGCTTCAGCTGCGAACCGCGCTCGTAGCTCTCGACCTTGTACGGGCCGGAGGAGATCGGCATCTTGTCGAGGCTCGTCGTCGTCACCCGCTCGGTGTCGGCCGGGAACGGCACGAAACTGTTCTGCCCCACGACGCTCGCGAAGTCGGCGAAGGGCTCCTTGAGGGTGAAGACGATGGTCTTGTCGTCCGGCGTCTGGATGGACGGCAGGTCACCGGTGATGTACGGACCCTCGTACGTGTCCGCGCCGGCGATGGTGAGGCGGGCGTAGGGCGAACCGACGGCGATGGCCGGGTCGAAGGAGCGCTCGACGCCGAACTTGACGTCGGCGCTCGTGATGGGGGTGCCGTCCTCGAACTTGAGGTCGTCCTTCAGCGTGAAGGTCCACTGGAGACCGTCGTCGCTCACGGTACCGAGGTCGGTCGCGAGGTCGGGGACCATCTCGGTGCCCTTGGCCCCTTCGCCCGTGGACTGCGTCGTCAACGTGCGGTAGATGAGGCGGTAGAAGTTGTTCACGCCGCCGTCGAAGCCCTGGACCGGGTCGAGGTGGGAGAAGTCCGCGTTCAGGAGGACGTCGACGGTGCCACCCTTGACCGGGGTGCTGGAGGGGCCGTCACCTCCCGAGCCCGAGCCCGCGGAGGTACACCCCGCAAGGAGGAGGACGGCCGCCGCCGCGAGGGCGGGGATGGAGAATCGTTGCTTCATGACGCTCTGCTTTCGTGTGGATCGGGCGGATGCCCGCGGATGGAGAGGGTGGAGCGGTGCGAGGGGAACGGGTCGGGGGGGGCTCAGCGGGCGCGGAACCACACGCGCATGGCGCCTGGTCCGCGGTTGCCCCACAGGGCGTAGGGGATGAGGGTGGCGGTGGTCTCACGCATCGGCTCGGCGGGCGGAGGTGTCGCTCCGTCGGCCGTCGGGCCGCCGGTGAGCGCCGGGTAGAGCACGGCGGGTGCCGGAGCGTCCGCCATGGCCGGGAGGAGGAGCGCGACCGCGTCGATCCGCTCGGTCTCGAGGATGCGGCGGTGCTCGACGACGGCGCGATCGGCGTCCGCGGGCGAGAGGCGGAGCAGGTCGAGGTCGGTCGTGCCGTCCTCCTGCTCGGCGCAGTAGACGACCGGCCCGCGGGCGAACGCCAGCGCTCCGCGGAGGGCGTCGACCGAGGGGTGCGCACCGTGCGCCCTGACCGGCATGGGGAGGTCGAGTTCGACCCGCTCGCCCGCCGTCCACTGGCGGGTGAGGCGCATCCAGCCGTCGACCGGTCGGGCGTCCACGGTCTCCCCGGCGATGCGGACCGTGGCGTCCGCCGCCCAGCCGGGCACGCGCAAGGCGAGCTCGACCTCGGCGTCGTCGGCGGCGTCGACCGTGACGACGACCGAGCCGTCCCACGGGTACGCGGTGTCGACCGTGCAGCTGAAGCGCTCGGTCTCGATGGTCGCCGCCGTGTACTGGGCGAGCTCGACCCCCGCCGGGGTGACCACGGCGAGGTGGTCCTGGAGCTCGGCGGTCCAGCGCACGATGTTCGGCGGGCAGCACGGGCAGCCGAACCAGCTGCGACGGAGCAGTCCACCGTCGGGCTCCGCTCCGGAGCGCTGGAGGTGGTCCGGGCGGCGCTGCAGCGGGTTGTCGTAGAAGAAGGCCCTGCCGTCGGCCGAGAGTCCGGCGGCGTAGGCGTTGTAGAGGACCGTCTCGAACGTGTCGAGCACGGCTGCCGAACCCGTCGCGAGGTACATCCGCCAGGACCACTGCATGACCGCGATGGCGGCGCAGGTCTCGCTGTAGGACCGCTCGGAGGGGAGCTCGTAGCGGTCGCCGATCGCCTCGTCGGAGTGGCGGCTCCCGAGCCCGCCGGTGAAGTAGAGCTTCGTCTCGACCATGTCGTCCCAGAGACGCTGCAGGGCCGCGAGGAGGCCGTCGTCGCCCTGTTCGAGCGCGACGTCCGCAGCACCGGCGGCCAGGTAGGCCATCCGCACGGCGTGGCCGGTCACGGAGTCCAGCTCGCGGAGCGGCGCCGAGTCCTGGAAGTATTCCGCCGGGAAGACCCGGAGTTCCACGGTGCCGTGGCCGCGACGGTCGACGAAGGCGGACGCCAGCTCGAGGTAGGACCGCTCGCCCGTCTCACGGAACAGCTCGACGAGCGCCATCTCCACCTCGGGATGCCCGCACACCTGTGGGTCTCCGTCCGGGCCGAACCGCCGGACGGCGAGATCGGCGAACGCCCGCGCGACGTCCAACAGTCGCCCGTCGCCGAGCCGTCGCTGCGCGGCCACGGCGGCCTGGATGAGGTGGCCGAGGTTGTACAGCTCGTGCCCCCAGGCCAGGTCCTCCCACGGCTCCTTGTCGATCTCGGGCGCCTGGAAGTAGGAGTTGAGGTAGCCGTCCTCACGCTGGGCCGCCTGGATGACGGCGACGGCCTCCTCGTAGAAGTCGCGGACCGTGCGGGTGACGTCGTCCTCGGTGCCGTCTTCCGCGAGGAGGTAGGCGAGCCCCTCGAGGGTCTTGAACACGTCGGTGTCGAGGAACGGGTAACGGCCTCGGAAAGCGCCCGTCCCGTTCTCCGGATCGGCGACCCTCGCGAGGTTGTCGAGGTTGCCGGCGAGCCGGAGCTGCTCGATCGCGTGCGGTGCGGTCGCCCGGCGGTTCCGCCGCTGCCACGCCCCGAGTTCACCCTCGCCCAACCGGACCCGTCCGGCGGCCACGGGGACACGGTGTCCGGCGACGGGGTGGACGGCACCTGCCTCGCGGTCCGCGCGCACGGCGGCGCTCGCTGTTCGGGCGTCTTCGTCGAAGCTCATGGGCGACAGGCCTTTCTGTACCGTGTGACACAGTACACCGATACCGGTTTGTGGTGGGTGACACATTACTCACCCGGTCCAGCGGACTGTCAAGCACCGACGACCGATCCCAGGAGATGGAAACACCGCCGTAACGAGCGCCACTCAGCGAGTGCGGAGCCTCATGCGCTAGGGTTGGACCACTTGCGTTCGATCGCACCATCCGGTGCGGGGTTCGCTTGCGTCGTAGAACGCTCCCTCTCTCCCCTACATGGCATCCCAGCGGTGCATGCCAGGGTCGATGACACTTCATACGGCGAACGGATGCGCGACCCTGCGCCTTCGCCACCTCCCACCAGCGACGACGCCGACGGAAGCACGCCGTATCACCCATGCGATCACTCGCGTGGGCGATGCAGCCCGTGAGGAATCACGACGGCCGTGCCCGCCACTGCAGCACTTGTGCGCCCGGCAGCCGTCATCGAAGCTCGTGGCCGTGCCTGAAAGAGACACACACCCATGACCGAAGCAGCACCCATCACCTTCGACGCCCTCGGCGTCCCGGCACCACTCGTCGCCTCCCTCGCGAAGGACGGCAAGACGAGCGCGTTCCCCATCCAGATCGACACGCTCCCCGACACCCTCGGCGGACGCGACGTCCTCGGCCGCGGCAAGACCGGCTCCGGCAAGACCCTCGCGTTCAGCATCCCGATGGTCGCCCGGCTCGGCGGCGCACTCGCCGGCGGCAAGCGTCGCCCGGGTCGCCCGCTCGGGCTGGTCCTCGCGCCGACGCGTGAACTCGCCACCCAGATCGCGGCGGTCATGCAGCCGCTCGCCGACGCCTACTCCCTGAAGACCACCACGATCTTCGGCGGCGTCTCCCAGAAGCGTCAGGAAGAGGCCCTCCGCGCCGGCGTCGACATCGTCATCGCCTGCCCCGGCCGCCTCGAAGACCTCATGAAGCAGGGCTTCGTCAACCTCGACGCCGTGGAGATCACCGTCCTCGACGAGGCCGACCACATGGCCGACCTCGGCTTCCTGCCGGTCGTCACGCGCATCCTCGACAAGACGCCTCGCGGCGGACAGCGTCTGCTGTTCTCGGCGACGCTCGACAACGGCGTGGACAAGCTCGTCCGCAAGTTCCTCCAGAACGAGGTGCTCCACTCGGTGGACGAGGCGAACTCGCCCGTCGCCGCCATGACGCACCACGTCTTCACGACCCCCTCGGTCGAGTCGAAGAAGGACCTGATCCAGGCCCTCGCCTCCGGCAGCGGCCGTCGCATCCTCTTCATGCGCACGAAGCACCACGCGAAGAAGCTCGCGAAGCAGCTCACCGACTCCGGCATCCCCGCCGTCGACCTGCACGGCAACCTCTCGCAGGTGGCTCGCGACCGCAACCTCGCCGCGTTCAGCGCCGGGACCGCCAAGGTCCTCGTCGCCACCGACGTCGCCGCCCGTGGTGTGCACGTCGACGACGTCGAGCTCGTCATCCACGTCGACCCGCCGACCGAGCACAAGGCGTACCTGCACCGCTCGGGCCGCACCGCTCGTGCGGGCAGCGCCGGTGACGTCGTCACCCTCGCGATCCCCGGCCAGATGGACGACCTGAAGAAGCTCCTCCGCAAGGCCGAGATCAACGTCACCCCGCAGGCGGTCACCGCGACCTCCCCGGCGGTCCTCGAGCTCATCGGCGACGTCGCCGCCTACGTGAAGCCGGCGCCCCGCGCAGCCGTGCAGCCGCAGGGTGGTGGCGGCGGTGGTCGCTCGCAGGGCGCCAACGCGCAGCGCAAGCGCGCCGCGCGCGACGGCAACGGCCTCGGCAACGGTCACCGCGACCGCGATGGCGCCCGTGCCGGCGCGAGCCGCGACGGCGCACCCCGTGAGGGCGGCCAGGGCGGCGGCGGTCGTCGTGGCGGTCGTCCCGCCGGCGGTCAGGGTGGCCAGGGTGGTCAGCGCTCCGGCGCCGGCCGTTCCGGTGGCGCCCGCGCCGGTGCCGGTGCAGCCACCGGTGGCAGCCGGACCCACTACAGCACCGGCTACGCCGCGAACTCGGGCGCTCCGGCGGAGTCCTCGCGTCCGCGCACGAACCGTCGCGCGTCCAGCAGCAACTAGCGGCGACCCGCTCGATCGAAGCGCCGTCCACCTCCGGGTGGGCGGCGCTTCGCCGTTCCCATGGCCCCGATTTCGCCGGACGGGTGCTGTCGGGATACGGTTCCACCATGAACGCCACCGCAGTCGTCCGCCCGATCCGAGACGTCGACGCCGAGTCCTTGGGGCGCGTGCACGCCACCGCCTGGCACGAGACCTACGACCACCTGATCAGCTCCGCCACCCTCGCGAACCTCTCCCCTCGCCGCATGGCCGAGCTGTGGACCCACTGGGCCGCGCAGGGTCCCGAATACACGCACTTCGCCGCGCTCGTCGACGGCGAGATCGTCGGGTTCTCGGGTTCAGGCCCCGGCCGCGACGAGGACATGCCGCGCGAACGCGAGCTGTACTTCATCTACCTGCTCGACGCCTGGCACGGCACGGGCATCGGGCAGCAGCTCTTCGACGCCGCGATCCCCGACGGCCAGCCCGCCTACCTGTGGGTCGCGGCGGACAACCCGCGCGCGCACCGTTTCTACGAGCGCAACGGGTTCCACGCCGACGGCGCGGCGCGCACCGAGCCGTTCCTCGGCGAGACCATCGACGAGGTCCGCCTCACCCGCTGACCCCGCCCGGCCCTGAGCCGGCCCCGGTCCCTGAGCCGGCCCCGGTCCCTGAGCCTGTCGAAGGGCTAGCGCAGCCGGCCGACGGAGGCGAGGGCCGCGCGCAGCAGGGCGCCGCGGCCGCCCTCCATCTCGGCGGCGATCGCATCGGACGACGCCGCCTCGGGGGTCATCCAGGTGAGCTCGAGGGCGTCCTGACGCGGCTCGCACGTCCCCGTCACCGGCACGACGTACGCGAGCGCGACGGCGTGCTGCCGGTCGTCGGAGTACGGCGAGAGCCCGGGGAGCGGGAAGTACTCGGCCACCTGGAACGGCACGGGCGACGCCGGGAGCAGCGGGAACGCCATGGGACCGAGGTCCTTCTCGAGGTGGCGGAAGAGCGCGTCGCGGATGGTCTCGCCGTACATGACACGACCGGAGACGAGCGTGCGCGTCATCTCGCCGAGGGCGGTGGCCCGCAGCAACACTCCGACCTCGGTCACGACGCCGAAGCCGTCGACCCGGACGGGCACGGCCTCCACATAGAGCAGCGGGAGGCGGCGTCGGATCTCCTCGAGTTCGACGTCCGACAGCCAGCCCGGATTGGAATTGCCGGGGAGATCGGGTTCCGGGTTGGGATCTGGGGTGCGAACGCTCATAGCTCCTTCATACCGCATGGAGCCGAACGGCGATCCAGGCGGGCGGCGGTTCGACGCGGCGTCCCCCGGTCGATCCCGCGATCATAGGGGCCCCGCCCACCGGACGCGACGCAGGTCGCGGTGTCGGTGGTGTGCTGGATGATGGAACCCATGACCGAGGTGCTCGAGCGCTTCTCCCCCGCCACGCGCGACTGGTTCGAGGGGGCGTTCGTCGCGCCAACGCCGGCTCAGGCGGGTGCGTGGGAGGCGATCTCGCGGGGTGCCAACGCCCTCGTCGTCGCGCCGACCGGGTCGGGCAAGACCCTGTCGGCCTTCCTGTGGTCGATCGACCGCCTGCTGTCCGAGGCGATCGCGGAACACGGGGCGAAGCGGCGGACGGGCGTGCCGCTCAGCGGGCTCGAGGCCGACGAGGCGGAGGCTGCTGCCGCCCAGCGCGACCGCTCGCGCGGCACCCGCGTCCTCTACATCTCCCCGCTGAAGGCGCTCGGGGTCGACGTCGAGCGCAACCTCCGCACCCCGCTCGTGGGCATCGCCCAGGCGGCACGACGCCTCGGCACCGAACCGCCGACGATCAGCGTCGGGGTCCGCTCCGGCGACACCCCGTCGGCCGACCGCCGGGCCATGGCCAAAGAGCCGCCCGACATCCTCATCACCACGCCCGAGTCCCTGTTCCTCATGCTCACGAGCGCGGCCCGGGAGACCCTCCGCACGGTCGACACCGTCATCATCGACGAGATCCACGCCGTCGCCTCGACGAAGCGCGGCGCGCATCTCGCGGTCTCGCTGGAGCGGCTCGACGCCATGCTCGACAAGCCCGTGCAGCGCATCGGGCTCTCGGCCACCGTGCGCCCCGCCGAGGAGGTCGCGCGGTTCCTCGGCGGCCGGGCTCCGGTGGAGATCGTCTCGCCGCCGGCGGCGAAGACCTTCGACCTCCGGGTCGTGGTCCCCGTCGACGACATGACCGACCCCGACGCCGGCATGCGGACACCGGGCGAGCCAGACGACGACGGCAGTGGCGGCGGCTTCACCGGCTACACCCCGAACAGCGACGGCGGTGGCGAGGACCGCGTGGGCAGCATCTGGCCGCACGTCGAGGAGGCCATCGTCGACCGCGTGCTCGCGCACCGCTCCACGATCGTCTTCGCCAACTCGCGGCGGCTCGCCGAGCGCCTCACCGCACGACTCAACGAGATCAACGAGGCCCGGCTCAGCGAGAGCGCCCTCGTGACGCCGGGCGCCGGGCGCCCGCCCGCCCAGCTCATGGCGCAGAGCGGCCAGACCCGCGGCTCGGCGAGCGTGGCGGCCGCAGCGGCCCGCCCCGCCACGGAGGCGAGCGACGACGACATCCCGCTGCTCGCCCGAGCCCACCACGGCTCCGTCTCGAAGGAGCAGCGCGCCGGCATCGAGGAGGACCTCAAATCCGGTCGGCTGCGGTGCGTCGTCGCGACCTCCAGCCTCGAGCTCGGCATCGACATGGGCGAGGTCGACCTCGTCATCCAGGTGGAGTCCCCGCCGAGCGTCGCCAGCGGCCTGCAGCGCGTCGGACGCGCCGGCCACCAGGTGGGCGAGGTCTCGCGGGGTGTCCTGTTCCCGAAGCACCGGGCCGACCTCATCAGCACCACGGTCGCGACGGAGCGGATGGAGGCCGGGCTCATCGAGGCGATCGAGGTCCCGTCGAACCCGCTCGACATCCTCGCGCAGCAGACGGTCGCGGCGGTCGCACTCGACGAGCTCGGCGTGGAGGACTGGTTCGAGACCGTCAAGCGCAGTGCTCCGTTCGCCTCCTTGCCCCGTTCGGCCTTCGAGGCGACGCTCGACCTCCTGGCCGGCCGCTACCCCTCCGACGCCTTCGCCGAGCTGCGCCCGCGCATCGTCTGGGATCGTGACGCCGGGGTCCTGACGGGTCGGCCGGGGGCCCAGCGCCTCGCGGTCACGAGCGGTGGCACCATTCCGGACCGCGGCCTCTTCGGCGTGTTCATGGTCGGCGAGTCCGGTGCCGGGGCCCGCGTCGGCGAGCTCGACGAGGAGATGGTCTACGAGTCCCGCGTCGGCGACGTCTTCGCCCTCGGTGCGACGAGCTGGCGCATCCAGGAGATCACCCACGACCGCGTGCTCGTGACCCCCGCGTTCGGCCAGCCGGGGCGGCTGCCGTTCTGGAAGGGCGACGGCATCGGCCGACCCGCCGAACTCGGTCGTGCCATCGGCGCGTTCGTCCGCGAGCTCGACACCACGGGAACCGGGTCGACCCCACGCCTGGAGGCTGCGGGACTCGACGAACGGGCCATCAGCAACCTCGTCGCCTACGTCCGTGAACAACGCGAAGCGACGGGCGTCGTCCCGAACGACACCACGCTCGTCGTCGAGCGCTCGCGCGACGAACTCGGCGACTGGCGGGTCATCCTCCACTCCCCCTACGGGCTCCGCGTGCACGCGCCATGGGCGCTCGCGGTCGGTGCCCGGGTGCAGGAGCGGCTCGGCGTCGACGGCTCGGCGGTGGCGAGTGACGACGGCATCATCGTCCGATTGCCCGACACCGAGAGCGAGCCGCCGGGAGCCGAACTCTTCGTCTTCGAACCGGAGGAGCTCGACGCCCTCGTGACGCAGGAGGTCGGCGGGTCCGCCCTGTTCGCCTCCCGGTTCCGCGAGTGCGCCGCGCGTGCCCTCCTGCTCCCCAACTACTCGCCGCAGAAGCGCTCGCCCCTCTGGCAGCAACGCCAGCGCTCGGCTCAGCTGCTCGAGGTCGCCAAGCAGTACCCGACCTTCCCGATCATCCTCGAGACGCTGCGCGAGTGCCTGCAGGACGTCTACGACCTCCCGGCCCTCGACCAGCTCGCGCGCGAGCTGCAGTCACGCGCGATCCGCATCGTCGAGACCACGACCGATCAGCCGTCGCCCTACGCCCGGTCCCTGCTCTTCGGCTACGTCGGCGCGTTCATGTACGAGGGCGACAGCCCGCTCGCCGAGCGCCGGGCTGCGGCTCTCGCGGTCGACAGCACGATGCTCGGCGAGTTGCTCGGGCGGGTGGAGCTCCGCGAACTCCTCGACCCCGGTGTCATCGAACAGACCGCCCTCGAACTGCAACGACTCGACCCGGAGCGACGACTCAAGGGGGTCGAGGGGGTCGCCGACGCGCTGCGCATGCTCGGTCCGCTCACCGTGGACGAGATCGCGGCCCGCACGACGTTCGACGGGGTCGCCGTGTCGACCGACGGCGAGGCGAGCCGCGGTGACGACCCGGACGCCTGGGTCCCCGACCCGGCGCGCTCCGCCGCAGCCGTCGCGGAGCTCGAACGCACGAAGCGCGTCATCCGCGTCCCGATAGCCGGGGAGGAACGCTTCGCCGCCATCGAGGACGCCGGCCGTCTCCGCGACGCCCTCGGAACGCCCTTGCCCATCGGCGTACCGGTGGCGTTCACGGAGCCGGTCACCGATCCGCTCGGTGACCTCCTCGCCCGGTACGCCCGCACCCACGGCCCGTTCACGACCGGACAGGCCGCCAGGCGGTTCGGGCTCGGGACGGCGGTCGTCCAGCACACCCTCGCGCGCCTCGCCGACGCCGGACGCGTGGTCAAGGGCGAGTTCCTCCCCGCCGGCCGGCAGCAGTCGGGCGACGACGCCGACCGCGGCCCGACCGACGCCACCGAGTGGTGCGACGCCGGCGTCCTCCGCAAGCTGCGCATCCGCTCGCTCGCCGCGCTCCGCCACGAGGTCGAGCCCGTCGAGCAGCAGGCCTTCGCCCGCTTCCTGCCCGTGTGGCAGCACCTCGGTGGAACGCTCCGCGGGGTCGACGGCGTCGCGACGGTCATCGACCAGCTCGCCGGCGCGCCCATCCCGGCCTCGGCCTGGGAGTCGCTCATCCTGCCCTCGCGGGTGGCCGACTACAGCCCGGCCATGCTCGACGAACTCACCGCGACGGGGGAGGTCGTGTGGTCGGGCAGCGGCTCCATCCCCGGCAACGACGGCTGGGTGGCGCTCCATCTCGCCGACACGGCGCCGCTCACCCTGCCACTGACGCCCACCCCGCACACGCCGGACGCCCTGCAGACGGAGCTGCTCGCGACGCTCGGCGGGGGTGGCGCGTACTTCTTCCGGCAGCTCGCGGAATCGGTCGGGTCGACGGACGACAAGCTCCTCGTCGACGCCCTCTGGGAACTCGTGTGGGCAGGGCTGGTGACCAATGACACCTTCTCCCCGCTGCGCACCCTCGTCGGGTCCGGAGGCGGTACCTCGGCCCACCGGGTGCAGCGGCAGACCCCGCGCGCGAAGCTGTACCGCGGACGCAACCTGCAGCGCCCATCGATGTCCACGCGCGCGAGCCAGACCCTCGGCGGCCGGTGGTCGATCCTGCCGCTCGCCGAGCAGGACGCCACCATCCGGGCCGTCGCGACCGGCGAGACCCTGCTGGAGCGCTACGGCGTCGTCACCCGGGGTTCGGTGGTGGCCGAAGGTGTCGTCGGCGGATTCGCCCTCGCCTACCGGGTGCTGAAGCAGTTCGAGGAGAACGGCCGCTGCCGACGCGGGTACTTCGTGGAGCGCCTCGGGGGTGCCCAGTTCGCCTCCTCGGGCACGGTGGACCGCCTGCGGAGCTTCATCCGCACCGACGACGACCCACCGCTCGCCGCCGTGACGCTCGCCGCGACCGACCCCGCGAACCCGTACGGTGCCGCGCTCGGTTGGCCCAGCCAGGAGGTCACCGGCGTGAAGCACCGGCCGGGGCGGAAGGCCGGCGCGCTCATCGTCCTCGTCGACGGTGCGCCCGTATACTACCTCGAGCGGGGTGGCAAGACCGCACTGGTGTTCACGGAGGACGAGGACCAGCTCCGCGCGGGTGCACGGTCTCTCGCGTCGACGGTGACGGCGGGGCGCATCGAGAAGCTCGGGATCGAGCAGGTGAACGGCACCTTCGTCCTCGGCACGCCGACGGGCCACGCCCTGCGCGAGGCCGGATTCGTCGAGACGCCGCGCGGATTGCGGCTTCGGCGTGGCTGAACCGCGGTGGCTCGTCGCCGCCACGGGTTGCGCCGGACACCGTGCCGGTGGCACCGTAGCCGGAACGGACGGAGCGGTTCATGCCAGAGGGTGACACGGTCTTCCAGGCCGCGCATCGGTTGCGACAGGCGCTGGCCGGCGAGGTCGTCTCCGGCTTCGACCTCCGCGTCCCCGCCTTCGCGACCGTCGACCTCCGCGGCGAGGTGGTCCACGACGTCATCCCGCGCGGCAAGCACCTCCTGCACCACATCGGCGACCACACCCTCCACACCCACCTGAAGATGGAGGGGCTGTGGCACGTCTACCAGCCGGGCGAGCACTGGCGGCGCCCGGCGTGGAAGGCGCGCGCGATCGTGTCGACCGAGCACTGGGTGACGGTCGGGTTCGAGCTCGGCCTCGTCGAGGTCTTCCCGTCCCGCGAGGACGAGGAGCGGTTCGGCTGGCTCGGCCCGGATCTCCTCGGGCCGGATTGGGACGAGGCTCGCGCCATCCGGAACCTCGAGGCCGACGGGCGCGAGATCCACGTCGCGCTCCTCGATCAGCGCAATCTGGCAGGGCTCGGCAACGAGTACGTCAACGAGCTGTGCTTCATCCGCGGCGTGCTGCCCACGAGACCGAGCGCCGAGGTCGACCTCCCGGGCGCCGTCCGGCTCGGCTACCGCCTCATCAACGCGAACCGCGACCGCCGCAACCGGGTCACGACGGGCGACACGAGGCCGGGCCGGAAGACGTGGGTGTACGGACGCGACGGCCAGCGCTGTCTGCGCTGCGGGACCCGGATCCAGCGCGGCAAACTCGGTGCAGACCCGACGGCGCTCCGCGACACCTACTGGTGTCCCCACTGCCAGACCTGACCCCTGCTCAGTCGCCGCGGTGCCGCCGACCGCCGACCCAGCCGAGCGGGATCGACAGCAGGAGCAGGAACAGCGCTTGCGTGCCGAGCCCCGGCACCGTCGCGGCGAGGATGAAGGCGAGCAGCATGAGCCCGGTCGGCGCCCAGACGAGCGCCCAGGGCCGGGGCGGCATCGCCGCGGCCTCCTCGCTGAGCAGCCCGTCCCGCTGGATCACCAGCTGTTGGAGTCGCACCGCGATCATCGACACGAGCATCGTCGCGATGTACAGCATGGGGGCGCCTCGGTCGTTCCCCGAGGAGTCGAAGAGGAGCACCGTCGGCAGCGGCAGGAAGACGATGCCGGCCAGCCAGACGAAGTTGAGCGACACGAGCCGCTTCGAGTAGCCGACGGTCCGCTCGAAGATCCGGTGGTGGTCGCGCCAGAAGTTCGCGATGACGACGAAGCTCAGGGCGGCCGCGGCCAGCCCCGTCCAGTTCTCGGCGAGGAACGCGGCCACGGGACCGCCTCCGTACTCCTGCGCCAGGTCGACGAGCGGCAGGATGATGAGCGTGATGGCGATCGCGACGACGGCGTCGCTGAAGTTGACGACGCGATCGAGACCACGTTCCGTCGTCGGGCCGTGGTGAGGGACCCTCGGTGCGCCGTCTCCGTCGTCGGCCATGGTCAGCTCACGTCCGCGTCGTCCGTCGCGGTCCCCTGCACCATCTCGACCCACCGGGCCAGGAAGGCCGCGCCGGCCTCGTCGTGGATGAGCGTCGGGTGGGTCAGGATCGGGTACGGCTTCTCCGGGACGCCGTCGGCGGGCCGCACGTCGACGTGCGCGACCGTGTAACCGTGTTCGAAGAGCCAGTCGGCCATCGCGTAGTCGCTGCGGGAGTCCCCGACCGTCCGCCAGGCGAGCGGAAGCGCACCGCCGTCGGCTTCGAGGAGTTCGAGCGCCCGCCGAGCCCCGAGGTCCTTCCCGAGCCGCACCGACTCGATGTCGGTGGAGATGATGGTCGGGTCGATCCGGTATTGGACGAGGCCGGCGTCGTCGGGGTAGCGGCCGGGCGCGTGGTCGACCCCGAACCCGCGACGGGCGAGTTCGGCTCGGGCGTCGTCGTCGAAGTGCTTCCGCACGACCGCGTAGTCCGCCGCCGGCACCTCCACGTGCTGTTCGACGGAGACCATCGCGCGCTTCGTGTGGTCGAAGAAGACCGTCTCCGCGTACCGTTCGTCGACGAGGCGCTCGATGGCGGCCCCGTACCCGTCGGGCATCGCCACCTCCTCGTCGAGCTGCAGCTCGTCGACGCCGGCCGCGGAGAACCCGAACCAGACGGCGCCCTTCTCGCAGATGCCGTAGAGCCGGACGTCGTCGTCGAGCCCGGCGGCGAGCAGCGGCGGGACGACGACCGCCCGGAGGAACGCGTCGCTGCGGCCGGTGTTGAAGGCGATCGGGATGCCGGCGTTCGCGAGGGTCGCGAGGTCCTGAGCGATGCTCGGGACGTTGATCGTCCGCGTGATGGGACTGGCGATGGGGCCGTCGACGTCGAGCAGGAGACCGAGGATGGGGCGGGGCGCGTTCACGGGTCTCAGCCTAACGAGCACCCGGCGTGAGTAGACTCACTCCACCATCACCGGTGTTCGAAGGAGATCACTCGTGTTCACCAGCCCGCATCCCGACGTCGAGATCCCCGATCTGAGCGTCTACGACACCCTGTTCGGCGGCATCGCCTCGAGCGACCTCGATCGCGTCGCCCTCCGGGACGGCACGACCGGCGCCGAGACGAGTTACCGGCAGCTCATCTCGCAGATCAACGCGCTGGCCGGTGCCCTCGCGGCGGCCGGGATCGGCATCGGGGACGTCGTCGCCCTCCACGCCCCGAACATCCCCGCCTTCGCGACCGTGTTCCACGGGATCCTCCGTGCCGGAGCGACGGCGACGACGGTGAACGGCCTCTACAACGCGGAGGAGATCGAGGCACAGCTCCGTGATGCCGGCGCGACGATGGTGTTCACCGTCTCCGCCCTCCTGCCGCAGGCGTGGGCTGCGGCGAGCGCCTGCGACATCCCCTCCGACCGCGTCGTCGTCCTCGACGGTGCAAAGGGGCACGCCTCGCTCAGCGATCTCCTCATCCGTCGACTCCCCGCACCGGACGTGTCCTTCGACCCGGCGACGCACGTGGCGGTGCTGCCCTACTCGTCCGGCACGACCGGCCGACCGAAGGGGGTGATGCTGTCGCACCGGAACCTCGTGGCGAACGTGCGGCAGTCGATCCCGCAGCTCGGGATGCAGCCAGATGACCGGATCCTCGCGGTCCTCCCGTTCTTCCACATCTACGGCATGACGGTGCTGCTGAACCTCGCCCTCGCGTGCCGGGCCTCCCTCGTCACCATGCCACGGTTCGACCTCGCGGAGTTCCTCCGGATCATCCAGGACTTCCGGTGCAGCTACGTGTTCATCGCCCCGCCGATCGCGGTCGCGCTCGCGAAGCATCCACTCGTCGACGAGTTCGACCTGTCGAGCGTCCACACGATCTTCTCCGGTGCAGCACCGTTGGACGCGACGCTCGGACGGGCGGTCGAGGAGCGCCTCGACTGCCGGCTGCGGCAGGGGTACGGCATGACCGAGCTCAGCCCGGTGAGTCATGCGATCGCCTTCCAGGCGGAGGGCGTCTCCCTCGACAGCGTCGGGACGAGCCTGCCCAACATGCGGTGCCGGATCGTCGACCCGGAGACCGGGGTGGAGGTCGAGTACCCCGCGGCCGGGTCGGACGAGGAGAGCGCACCCGGCGAGCTGCTGTGCGCCGGGCCGAACGTCATGCTCGGGTACCTCGGCAACGAGGAGGCCACGCGCGCGACGCTCGAGGATGACGGCTTCCTCCACACCGGCGACATCGCGACCGTCCGTGGCGACGGCACCGTTCGCATCATCGAGCGGTTGAAGGAGCTCATCAAGTACCACGGCTACCAGGTGGCGCCCGCGGAGCTCGAAGCGTTGCTGCTCGGACATCCGGCGATCGCCGACGCCGCCGTCATCGGGGTCTCCGACGAGGACGGCCAGGAGGTGCCGAAGGCCTTCATCGTCCCGCAGGCCGGGCAGGACGTGACCGGGGAGGCACTCATGGCGTGGGTCGCGGAGCGCGTCGCCCCGCACAAGAAGATCCGCCGGGTGGAGGTCGTCGACGTCATCCCGAAGTCGGCCTCCGGCAAGATCCTCCGGAAGGACCTCCGCGCTGCGGAAGCACTTCGACAGGCTCAGTGACCGCGCTTCGACCACCTCGGTCCCTGAGCGACCACCCCGGTCCCTGAGCTTGTCGAAGGGCGCACTTCGACAAGCTCAGTGACCGGTGACGGCTCGGTGACCGGTGGCGACTCAGTGACCGGTGGCGACTCAGTGACCGGTGGCGACTCAGTGACCGGTGGCGGCGACCATCCGGTCGAAGGCGGCGTCGAGCTCCGGGTCGGCCGGCTGCCACTGCGGGTTCGCGTCGTGGAACGCGACCATCTCGGCCGCGCCGTCCCAGAACGGGATCGACGGGCGGAACTCGGGCACGAGGCTCCGGATCCGGGTGTTGTCGAAGATCATCGGGAACGCCTTGTCGCCGAGGAGCGTCGGGCCGAGCGCCGGGTGGATCTCGTCGATGAGGTCGGACGGGACGTGCACGATCTGTGCCTCCACCCCGGCCGCGTCGGCGATCCATCGGGTGATGTCGTTCCAGCTCGGCGCGTGGTCACCGGTGATGTGGAAGGCCTCACCGAGCACGTCGCGGCGGCCGAGGAGCCCGACGAACCCGACGGCGAAGTCGTCCGTGTGCGTGATGGTCCAGAGGGTCGTCCCGTCGCCGTGCACGACGACGGGCTTGCCGGCGCGCATGCGGTCGAGGTCCGTGCGGCGGCCCATGGTGGGGATGAGCGTGCGGTCGTAGGTGTGGGACGGCCGGACGACCGTGGCCGGGAACCCCTGCTCGCGGTAGGCGTGGACGAGGACGTCCTCGCAGGAGATCTTGTCGCGCGCGTACTGGGAAAACGGGTTGCGGAGCGGGGTCGACTCGACCACGGGGAGGCGCTGTGGCGGCTTCTGGTACGCCGAGGCGGAGCTGATGAACACGTACTGACCGATGCGTCCGGCGAACCGGTCGATGTCGGCCTGCACGTGCTCCGGCGTGAAGGCCGTGAACTGCGCGACGACGTCGAACTCGCGGGAGCCGAGGACCTCGGTGACGGCGTCCGTGTCGCGGATGTCCGCACGGAGGAGTTCGACCTCCTCGGGGAGCGGGCGGACGTGGGACAGCCCGCGGTTCAGGACCGTCACGTGGTGGCCGAGCGACACGGCTCTGGCGACGGACGCCGAGGAGATGATGCCGCTGCCGCCGATGAACAGGATGCGCTTCGTCGTCATGGCGTCCATCCTCGCGCACGAGGGCCGGTCAGCGCTCGCGCTTGACGAACGCCATGGTGGCCACGACGAGGGCGAGCATGACGCCGGATACGAGCCCCCACACGACCGGCGCTTCAGGCCCGAGGATCAGGAGCATGAGCACCGCGGCGATCGCGAGGACCCCGGCGACGGCGAGGGCCACCGTCCATTCGTTCCATCGCATCCCCTCAGCCTAGGCTGCCGGTCGGCGGGACGCCGAGCCGCGGGGCAGCCGGCTGCCGAGGAGTCAGGTCAGTGGTGCTCGGCGAGCAGCTCCTCGGTCCGCTCCCACAGGCGTCGCGCGAGGTCGACATCGGCAGCGAGCTTGTTGGCCCGCGCAGGCTTCCGCTTCACGAAGTAGCCGCCCGACGCCCAGTCGATGCCCGGCTGGCTCTCGGCCAACCAGAACAGGGTGTCGGCGCCCTCCTCGGGGGTGTTCAGGAGGTGGCGGCCGAGCGGCGTCGCGTACAGGAGTCGCATCGCGCCGTCCGGTGAGCTGGAGAAGTTCGTGGAGATGACGCCGGGGTGGAACGCGGCCGCGGACAGCCCTCGCGAGCCGTAGCGGCGGTCGAGCTCCTTGGTGAAGAGGATCTGCGCGAGCTTCGCGTTGCCGTACGCGCGCGTCGGTGAGTAGGACCGCTCGGCGTCGAGGTCGTCGAGGTCCAGCTTCCCGAAGAGGCGGTTGGCGACGCTCGAGGTGTTGATGACGGTCGCGTCCGACTCGATGAGGCGGTCGAGCAACAGGTGGGTCAGGAGGGCCGGAGCCAGGTAGTTGATCTGGAACGTCTGCTCGTGGCCGTCCGTCGTGACCCGACGGTCGGCGCCGAAGATGCCGCCGGCGTTGTTGGCGAGGACGTCGATGCGCGGGTAGCGCTCGAGGAGCTGCTCGGCGAGGAGGCGGACCTGCGCCAGCTCCGCGAAGTCGCAGATGAACGACGCCGCCCCGACCCGTTCGGCGACGGCGGCGGTCTTCTCAGGCGACCGGCCGACCACGACGACCTGTTCCCCGGCTTCCGTCAGGGCCTTCGCTGCTGCAGCGCCGATCCCGTCACTCGCCCCGGTGAGGACGATCACCCGGTCGCTCACGCGGAGGACTTCCGGGGCCGAGGCTCGTTCACGGGCGCCGGTCTCGTCGGCATCGCCTCGGGGACCTCGCGACCGATGGCCAGGTCACCCGTCTTGTTGGCCTCCTGCATCATCGACTCGAGCCAGCTGCGGTTGAGTTCCGGACGCTGCTCCTGGTCGAACTCGAACTGCAGGGAGATCGACGGGTGCACCCAGATCGTCACGCGTCCACCACCGGTCTCGAGCGAACGGGGCCAGGAGATCGTGAACGACTCGTTGCGACGCAGTTTCATCACGGCGATCGACTTGACGTGCGCGAGCATCCGGTCGTCGAGTTCGAGCTCCCGCGACGAGCTCCCGTAGATCAGCTTTCCCACCAGATGTCTCCCTCTGTGCCGGTCGTCCTCGCGCACCCGCGGATCCGGGCCACACGACGCCCGAGCACGACGGGCGTTGTCCCCATCGTAGGCGACCGGGTGATCGCCGTCGTGCCGGTTGACGGGCTGGCGACAGCCCAGTTCAGGGGACCAGGGTGTTGCCCCCCGAGGCCTCGCGAGTACGTCGACTTCCCTGGAAAATCAAGGAATTTCGGTCCTGTTTCGTGGACCTGGCAAAGCTCTGGGCGTCGGCGTCCACGACCAAACCACGGTTCGCGACGAGCCCGAACGGCGTGCATGACCGTGAAGCCCGAATCTTCCGTCGTGCACCCGAGCAAGTCGTCCCTCCCCGAACGATCCGTCGCTCCCATGGCGCGTCCCCGCCGTGCACGCCAGCCGTTGCGTCTCCCCAAGCTCGTCTCCCAGCTGGCCACCTTCGGCCTCGTCGGCGGCACCGCGTTCGTCGTGGACGTCGGCGTGTACAACCTCCTCCGGTTCACCGTGCTCGACGACAAGCCGATCGGCGCGAAGGTGATCTCCGTCGCCGTCGCCACGATCGTCGCGTGGCTCGGCAACCGGGCGTTGACGTTCCGGACCGAGCACCGCCGCGGGGTGTGGAAGGAGGGTGCGTTGTTCGCCCTCATGAACGTCCTCGGCCTCGGGATCGCTGCGGGATGCCTGTTCGTCTCGCACTACGTCCTCGGCTACACGACCGCCCTCGCCGACAACATCGCCGGGAACGGTGTCGGGCTCGTCCTCGGGATGGTGTTCCGGTTCCTCGCCTACCGGTACGTCGTCTTCCGGCCCGCCCAGTCGGCGAGCAGCCGCAGGCACCACGCCGCGACACCGACGACGCCCGAGCACCCGACGGCCGCGGAGACACCCGCCCCGGCCGCCCGAGCCACGCCCGCTCGCCGATCCGCACCGACCCATGCCCTGCCGACCTCTGGAGGCCTGTCCTGATGGCACCCGTCCTCGCACCGCTCATCGGAGCGCTCACCCATGCGTCCGTCCGCCCGTTCGCCAGCGCGGACGAACCCGCTCCCCTGCTCACCCCGCAGCCCACGGCACCAGCGGAACCACTGCCGAACCGCGGCACCCTCGTGGACCCGACGGCGGTCGCCGATCCCGGTTCCTGGAGCGTCGGCGAATGGCTCGGCTATGGAACCCTGCTGCTGTTCGCCGCAGCGCTGACGATCATCGCGGTCACGACGCTCTACTGGATGCTCCACGCCTGGCGCTCGACCGGCCACCTGAAGAACACGGGCTTCGCAGCGGTCCCGCTGCCCGCGAAGCACTCCTTCACCCTGCTCGTCCCCGGCCGGCACGAGGAGGAGGTCATGGGCCAGACGCTCGACCGCCTCGCCGAACAGGACCACCCCGATTTCGAGATCATCGCGATCGTCGGCCATGACGACCCGGGGACCGAGCGCGTCGTCCGCGAGGCCGCCGCTCGGCACCCCGAGCTGATCAAGGTCGTCGTCGACGACAGCGTGCCGAAGAACAAGCCGAAGGCCCTCAACCGCGCCCTGCAGATCGCCCGCGGCGACGTCGTGGGCGTGTTCGACGCCGAGGACGAGGTGCATCCGCGCCTGCTCACCCTCGTCGACTCCCGCTTCACCGAGAGCGGTGCCGACGTCGTGCAGGGCGGCGTGCAGCTCATGAACTTCCAGTCCAGCTGGTGGTCGCTGCGGAACGTGCTCGAGTACTACTTCTGGTTCCGGTCCCGGCTGCACTTCCACGCGAACTCGCGCTTCATCCCGCTCGGCGGCAACACCGTGTTCGTGAAGAAGACCTGGCTCGACTGGTCGGAGGGCTGGGACGACGGCTGCCTCGCCGAGGACTGCGAGCTCGGCGTCCGGCTCTCGAGCGCCGGCGCGACGGTCGTCGTCGCCTACAGCCCGGAGGTCGTCACCCGTGAGGAGACGCCCGGCACCCTGAAGTCCCTGTACAAGCAGCGCACGCGCTGGAACCAGGGCTTCCTGCAGGTGCTGAAGAAGGGCGAGTGGCGGAAGCTGCCGACCTTCCGTCAGCGGATGTTCGCCCGGTACCTGCTGTCGATGCCGTTCCTCCAGGCGGCGACCGGACTCCTCATCCCCGTCTCAGTCCTCCTCGTGCTGTTCGCGAAGGTGCCCGCCCCGATCGCGCTGCTGACGTTCATCCCGCTCGCGCCGACGATCGTCACCCTCGCGGTGGAGGCCTCCGGGCTCGGCGAGTTCGGTCGCCTCTACGGTCAGAAGGTCCGCCTCCGCGACTACGCCCGGCTGATCCTCGGCACGTTCCCGTACCAGATCTTCCTCGGCGCAGCAGCCGTCCGCTCCGTCTTCCGCGAGTGGAAGGGCGACCACTCCTGGGAGAAGACCGAGCACACCGGCGCCCACCGCAGCGACGAGGTCACAGAGGCGACCGAAGCCGCACCTGTCGCCGTCGACCTGCCCGACCGCGCACCCGAGCTCGCCCTCCAGAACGGAGCAACCCGATGACCGGCATCCTCGAACGCCCGGCCGCCCCGGGCCGACCGCAACTTCACCTGGAGAGCGACCGCCTCGGTTGGCTCGCCTCCGGGCCTCCGCCCCAGCGAGGCCCAGGCATCGTGCGCCGCTGGCTCTCGCGCCACGGTCGCACCCTGGCCTTCCTCCTCCCCGTGCTCGCCATCGCCGCCGTCGTGCAGGCGATGAACCTGGGCGGATCCCCGCAGCGCATCGACGACGAGGGCACCTACACCGCCCAGGCGTGGAGCGTGCTGAAGCTCGGTGAGCTCGCGCACTACACCTACTGGTACGACCACCCGCCGCTCGGCTGGCTGCAGATCGCGGCATACACCGGGCTGACCGGCGCGTTCGACCGCTACGACATCGCCGTGATCGCGGCGCGTGAAGCCATGCTGGTCGCGACGCTCATCGCCGTCGTCCTCGTGTGGGTCCTCGCCCGCCGCCTGCACCTCAGCCGGGCGATGGCCGCCGTCGCCGCGCTGGTGTTCGCGATCTCACCGCTCGCCGTGCAGTTCCACCGCACCGTCTACCTCGACAACGTCGCGGTGCCGTGGCTCCTCGGCGCCTTCGTCCTCGCCACCAGCCGCAAGCACCAGCTCGTCGGCTTCGCCGGGTCCGCTGCCGCGTTCGGTATCGCCGTGCTGAGCAAGGAGACCTTCCTGCTCGCCCTGCCCTTCCTCGCCTGGACCATGTGGCGCGCGGCCCGCACGGCGACCCGGCGGTACACGCTGCCGGTCGCCGCGACCATCGTCGTCGTCATCGGCTTCACCTACGTGCTCTTCGCCGCCATCAAGGGCGAACTCTTCCCGGGCCCCGACCGGGTGAGCCTCCTCGGCGGCGTCTTCTTCCAGCTGGGATCGCGCGTCGCGAGCGGCTCGCTGTTCGACCCCGAAAGCCTGTCGGCCAAGACGCTCGGCATGTGGTGGCAGTTGGATGCGGCACTCCTCATCGCTGGAGCGGCCGCTGCGATCGCCGGACTGGTCATCTCGCGGCTGCGCGTCATCGCCGCGATGACCGTCTTCCTCGGCCTCTTCATGCTGCGTCCGGGCGGATACCTGCCCGTGCCGTACGTCATCATGCTGCTGCCGTTCATGACGATCCTCATCATGGGGGTGACCGGGGTGGCCGTCCGTCGACTCCGTCGGCGCTCCGCGGTCGAGGCCGGTGCATCGCGCCATCGCCGCATCGGAGGACGCGCTGCGGGCGCGGTCTGGATCGCCGGCGTGCTCGCGGCAGCCGTCGTCGCCGTCCCGAACACCGCGACCCAGCTCCGCGGATTCCTCCTCGCTGACCTCGACAAGCCCGTCCGGCAGGCCCAGCAGTGGGTGCAGACGAACGTGCCCCAGGAGTCCCGGGTGATCGTCGACGACGCGATGTGGGTCGACCTCGTCGAGAGCGGCTTCGACCGCGACAACGTCATCTGGTACTACAAGATGGACACCGACTCGGCCGTACAGGCCAAGTCGCCGAACGGCTGGCGCGACGCCGACTACATCGTCACCACCGACTCGATGCGGACGTTCCCGACGACGTTCCCCGAGGTGAAGGGTGCGATCGACAACTCCGAACTCGTCGCGACCTTCGGCTCCGGAACGCAGGCCGTCGAGGTCCGTCGCATCGACGCCGACGGCCTCGACGCCGCAGCGGAGCGGGCGGCCGGACGCACGGCGGCTCGGGCGGCGCTCGGTGCGCAGCTCCTGCAGAACCCCGCGCTGAGTGTCTCGGCCGAGGCGGCGCAGACGCTCAGCGACGGTCAGCTCGACTCCCGCGCCCTGCTCGCCCTCGGACAGGTGCTCGCCACGACGCCGGTCCGGCTCGAGAGCACCCCGGTGCTGGACGGCGAGACCGGAGACGTTCGCCGGACCATGGTGCTCCGCACCGGTGACGAGGCGGGCGACAGCCGCCTGGCCGATTCGATCCGGTCGATCCAGGGCGAGTACGCGGCCGACCAGGTCGAGCAGACGGCCGCGGGCGTCCGCGTCACCTACTCCGTCGTCGAACCCGACGTCGTCCGCTGACCACCCACCCGAGCCCCGGCTCCCGCCGGACATCCGAACCGACCGAACCCCCGAACCACCCGAACAACAGGAGTTCCACCATGCGAACCACCACCACGAGGCGAATCGCCCTCAGCGGCCTTGCCGCCGTCGCGACGGCAGCACTCATCGGCTTCGGCACCACCGCGGCGAACGCCGCCACCACCGACGCGTCCGGCGGCGGCTGGATCCGCGTCGGCCACCTCTCCGCCGACACGAAGTCCGTCGACGTGAAGCTGTCGGCGCTCTCCGGGGGTGCCGCCGTCTTCGAACTCGACGACGTCGCCTACGGACAGGTCTCGCCGTACACCGATCTCGCCGCAGGCACCTACGTGGTGTCGATGGTGCCCGCCGGGTCACCGGACAGCACGAAGCCGGTCATCAGCACCAACGTGACCATCACGGCCGGTGAGGCGGCGACCGTCGCCGCCTACGGTCCCAACAAGGACCTCCAGACGAAGGTGTTCGAGGACGACCTCACCGGTCCGACCGAGGGTGCGGCGCGCATCCGGCTCATCCAGGCGTCGACCGACGTCAAGAGCGTCGACGTCAGCACCTCGACCGGCATGCCCATCGCGAAGGGCGCCACCACCGGCACGGCGACCGACTACGCCAGCGTCCCCGCCGGCCCGTGGGATCTCAAACTGACCGGCGGCAAGCAGGCGGCCGAAGCCTCCGTGAACCTCGCACCCGGCACCGTGAGCACGCTCTTCGTGCTCGACAACGCAGCCGGCGGCGTCACCCTCATGCCCGTCCTCGACAGCTCCGCCGCCGGGAACGCGCCCGAAGGGCCGGTCGAGACCGGTGGCGGCGGGCTCGCGAAGGACTCGTCGGCGCTGCAGAGCGTGTTCGACGACCTCGACGCGAAGCTCGTGCGGCTCGTGCAGGAGATCGGGACGGCGGCGAGCTGAGTATGAGCGCCAAGAAGACGATCGGCGTCGCGGTGACGGCGGTCGCCGCGGTCGCCGCCGCCGCCGTGATCGCCTCGCTGGCCACCGGGTTCCCGGCGAACCTCCCAGGGCCACCGGCGGCGTCGCCCGGCGCCGTCGAGGCGGGCAGCGGTCCGCAGCCGACCGCGGAGGACCGCTCGGCCACCCAGGCCGCCGAGGCGTTCCTCGCGGACTGGGTGGACGACGGCCGGGTCGTGCGCCGCGACCAGGGCGACGACACCGTGAGCGAGGGTCAGGCCTACGGGCTGCTCATCGCTGCGGGCGTCGGCGACGAGCAGGCGTTCACCGGGATCTGGGACTGGACCGAGGCGAACCTGCAGCGACCGGACGGACTGCTCGCCTGGCGGTGGAGTGACGGCGAGGTCGTCGACGCGGAACCCGCCAGCGACGGGGACCTCGATGCCGCCCGTGCCCTCGTCATCGCCGGGAAGCGCTTCGACGAGCCACGGTTCACCGACGCGGGCGTCAAGCTCGCCGGGGTGATCGCGGACCGCATGACCGTCGAGACCGCCGCGGGTCGCATCCTGCTGCCCGGCACCTGGGCCGCGGCGACCGAACCCTACGCGTACAACCCGTCGTACGCCTCCCCCGTCGCCTTCTCGGTGCTGGGCGCGGCGACGGGCGATCCCCGATGGGCCGAACTGCAGGCCGGTTCCGCCGCGGTCACGTCCGCCCTGCTCGACGAGAGCCCGCTCCCACCGGACTGGGCACAGGTGCACGCCGACGGCACGGTCGACGCGATGCCCGGTGCCGCCGGGACGGGTCAGAGCGTCCGCTACGGCTACGACGCGGCCAGACTCCCCATCCGCTACGCCGAGTCCTGCATCCCTGCCGACCAGGCGACGGCCGCTCGACTCGTCTCGACCCTGGCACGCTCGAAGGAGCTGCGCGCGGAGACCGACCTCGGTGGTTCGCCGCTGACCTCCGACCAGCACCCGCTCGCCCTCGAGGCCCGGGCAGCCGCGCGCGCCGCGGTGGGCAACCTGCCGGAGGCGGCGGACGACCTGCGGGCGGCAGACGTGCTCGCGCAGGAGGTGCCGAGCTACTTCGGTGCCGCCTGGGCCGCCCTCGCCCCCATGATGCTCACGACCGACGACCTCGACGGCTGCCCGCCACTCACGAACGGAGCCACCTCATGACCAGGGCACCACGCGCGAGGATCAGTGCGCTCGCCGTCGCCGGAGCGCTCATCACGGCACTCGCCCTCTCGGCGTGCGGCACCACGCACTCCGGGCAGACGCCGTCGTCACCGAACGCCGCCGACGGGCCGCTCACCTCCTCGGAGGCGACCGACCGCGGGGCCGCCGGGGCCAAACAGGACCCGGCGACCCAGGCGCCGACCGCCGACGTCAGCGCCCTGAGCGTCAGCCGCGTGCAGATCCCGTCGATCGGCGTCGACGCGGCGGTCGAACCGCTCGAACGCGATGCGTCCGGTGTGCTCCTGCCACCCGTCGAGTGGGAGGACGCCGGGTGGTACCGCGCCGGCGTCCTGCCCGGCCAGGTGGGGCCGGCGGTGATCGCCGGGCATCTCGACACGACCCTCCGCGAGGCGGTCTTCGTCCACCTCAAACAGCTCGTCGCGGGCGACCAGGTGACGGTGACGATGTCCGACGGCTCGACCGTCACCTACGCGGTGGACCGAGCGATCGACGTCGAGAAGAAGACCTTCCCGACCGAGGAGGTCTACGGACCGACGCCTGATGCGCAACTGCGGCTCATCACCTGCAACGGCCCCTTCGACGACGCGGCGGACACCTACGCCAACAACTACGTCGTCTTCGCCTCGCTCGTGGGCAAGACCCCGTAAGCCCTCCTCCGGTCCCCGATCCCCTCCCTCCGGTCCCTGAGCCTGTCGAGGGGCCGCTCCGCTCCGAACCACTCCAACCGACCCGAAAGGAACCGACGTGAACCGCTCCCTCGTCGTCATCCCCACCTACAACGAACTCGACAACCTGCAGCCGATCGTCAACCGGACGCTGGCCGTTCCGGGGGTCGACATCCTCGTCGTCGACGACTCGTCGCCGGACGGCACCGGCTTCCTCGCCGAGCAGCTCGCCGCGCAGCACCAGCAGGTGCACGTGTTCCACCGAGCCGTGAAGGACGGGTTGGGCGGCGCGTACCTCGCCGGGTTCGCCTGGGCGCTCGCCCGCGGGTACGAGGTCATCGTCGAGATGGACGCGGACGGCTCCCACCACCCCGAGGACCTCCCGAGACTGATCGCGCTGCTCGACGAGCACGACCTCGCCCTCGGCTCGCGCTGGGTCCCCGGTGGCGTCGTCGAGAACTGGCCCGCCCACCGGCTCGCGCTGAGCCGCGGCGGCAACCTCTACACGCGTCTGGCCCTCGGCATCGGTGTCGCCGACGCGACGGGCGGGTTCCGCGCGTTCCGGAGCGAGGCGCTGCGCCGGATCGACCTCGCCGACGTGGCGTCCCAGGGATACTGCTTCCAGGTCGAGCTCCTCTGGCGGGCGTTGCAGCGCGGCCTGCGGGTCGTGGAGACACCCATCGTCTTCACCGAGCGCGTGTCCGGTGAGTCGAAGATGAGCGGCGGCATCGTGTCGGAATCGCTGAAGAAGGTCACGATGTGGGGCGCGCGTCGCCGCCTGCAGGAGCTCCGCGCGCTGCTGCACGGTCACCCGCTCCCCTCCGTGCGCGTGCTGTCCACCCGCTGAGCGGTGCCGATACCTGCACATGTTCCCAGGTCCACCCGGTTCCCCCGTCGTCGCCTGCGTCGTACCGTGAGGGCATGACCACTCCCACGCGCACCCCGCAGCATCCCATCGACTCCGGCTTCGGCCACTCGAGCACCGCTACGGAGGTGCTCGAGGGCATCGACCTCTCGGGCAAGCTCGCCATCGTCACCGGTGGCTACTCCGGCATCGGTCGCGAGGCCGTCCGCGCCCTGGTGGACGCCGGCGCCCAGGTGATCGTCCCGGCCCGACGCCCGGACACCGCCCGCGAGGAACTCGCCGGCATCGACGGTGTGGAGGTCGACGAACTCGACCTCGCCGACCTCGCCAGTGTCGAGGCCTTCGCGGAGCGCTTCCTGGCGAGTGGTCGTAGCATCGACCTGGTCATCACCAACGCCGGCGTCATGGCCGCTCCCGAGACGCGCGTCGGCCCCGGCTGGGAGCTCCAGTTCGCGACGAACCACCTCGGGCACTTCGCGCTCGTCAACCGCCTCTGGCCCGCCATCGTGAAGGGCGGCTCCTCGCGGGTCGTCGCGCTGTCCTCGAGTGGCCACAAGCGCTCGGGCATCCGCTGGGACGACGTCCAGTTCGAGCACGGTTACGACAAGTGGGAGGCGTACGGGCAGGCGAAGACCGCCAACGCGCTCTTCGCGCTCCAGCTCGACGCGCTCGGCGCCGAGGAGGGCGTCCGCGCGTTCTCGGTCCACCCGGGTGGCATCCTCACGCCGCTGCAGCGTCACCTGCCGCGCGAGGAGATGATGGCGCTCGGCTGGGTCGACGCCGACGGCAAGCTCCTCGTCTCCGGATTCAAGTCACCCGAGCAGGGTGCCGCGACCGAGGTTTGGGCGGCGACCTCACCGTCCCTCGAGGGCCTCGGCGGCGTGTTCTGCGAGGACTGCGACATCGCCGGCCCGGCCGACGCCGCCGTGTCCCCGGCCTCGGGCGTCGCCGACCACGCGACCGACCCGGACGAGGCCGCCCGACTCTGGGCGCTCTCCGCTGACCTCACCAGCGTGGACGCTTTCGCCACCCGCGCCTGAGCGGGCGGCACCACCCCTTGCACCCACCCGCCCACGGACCTACCGTGAGAGCGGATCAGCGCGACGATGCGCGAGACAGAGTCCGTCCCAGGCGGATCTCGGAAGGAGCACCCCATGAGTGACCAGAACGCCGACATCAACAACCCGGGTCCGCACGACGAGGCCGTCGACGACGCGGCAGCCGAGCGCGTGGCATCGACGACGAACCCCGGCCCGGACGTCCGTGCCGACGACCCTGCGGCGAGCGGCGAGGCCGACATCACGAACCCCGGTTCGGAGGCCGAGCGCGACGCCGCCGCCGAGCGCGAGGCGGAGCGCGTCGCGGACGTCACCAACCCCGGCCCGCACAGCTGAACCACTCGGTTCACAACTCAGGACGCAACCGGCGTGTCCGCCCCGACGTCTGGTTCGGTGTGCCGACCCGCCGGGCGGCGCCTGAGTTGTGGACCGGCACCGACCGCCGGCTAGTGGTCGGCCCGCGGCGGGCGCAGCCGGGTCTCCTCGATGTCGAGCATGGTCTGCGCCTCCGCGAGGATCCGCGACGGGTACGCACCGCGCGCCCGGGCGTCGAGCAGCCGCTCGCGTTCGGCCTGCACGACGGCGAGCCGCAGCTGCCGGTAGAGCCGGTGCGGGGTCTCGGCGTGCGTCTCGCTCGGTGAGACCGACTCCCGCGAGCGCTCCCAGGCGGCCTCGGCCCGGAGGAAGGTGGACTGTCGGACCCGTTCGAGCAGGTCGGGGTCGATCTCCTCCTCGATGCCGACGGACGTGGCCGGATCCTCCAGCACGGTGATCCCCGCGTAGCTGATCTCGTCGAGCAGGGTCGCGAGCTGGCGGCGGTCCTCCGACTCGTCGATCCCCTGCACGCGCAGCAGTCGGATGAGCCAGGGCAGCGTGCCGCCTTGGACGACGAGCGTGACCACGGCGACCGTGAACGCGATGAGGACGAGCTGTTCGCGGTACGGCGTGTTCTCCGGGAGCGACTGCGCGGCGGCGAGGGTCACCACACCCCGCATCCCCGACCAGCTGAGGATGACCCCGCCGCGCCAGTCGATCTGTTCCTGTCGCAGCTGCTCGAGGTCGGCGCGCTGCCGCTCGTAGGCCCGTTCGCGGCGGCGTCGGCGATGCCATCGACGGTTCTGTCTCGGGAACCGTTCCGAGTAGCCCATCGACAGCCACCGTTGCAGCGTCTGGCGTTCCGCCCAGCGTTCCCGGGCGCGGAGTCCGAGGACGAGCGGGCCGACCCAGAGGAACCGCAGTGCGATGAGCGCGGCCGTCGCGACCAGGCCGATCCCGATGGAGTCCTCGACCGACAGGATCTCGGCGTCGACGGCACCGATGAGCGTGCGGATCTCGAGTCCGATGAGCAGGAAGACCGCGTTCTCGAGGAGGAACTGGATGGTCCGCCAGTTGATGCGGTCGCTGATCCGCGCCTGCGCCGAGAACGCGGCTGAACTCGCATGCCCCGTGTAGAGGCCGGCGACGACCACCGCGAGCACGCCCGAGCCGCCGAGCGCCTCCGTCGGCATGAACGCCACGAACGGGACGGCGATGGAGATCGCCGTGTCGAGGACCGAGTCGTTGAGCTTCGACCGCAGCCAGACCGTCGCATACCCGGCGATGAACCCGATGATGATCGCGAGCACGACCGCGTAGAGGAAGTCGCCGACGGTCGCCCACGGCGTGAGCAGGCCGCCCGCAGCCGCCGCACTGGCCGAACGCAGCAGCACGAGCGCGGTCGCGTCGTTCACGAGGCCCTCCCCCTCGAGGACCGTCAGGAGTCGCGGTGGGAGCCCGAGTCGGCGCCCGATGGAGGTCGCGGCGACGGCGTCGGGCGGGCTGATGATCGCACCGAGGGCGATGGCGGCAGCGAGGTTGAGGTCGGGCAGCAGGCTGAAGAGGAGGAACCCGGCACCGAACGCCGTGACGATGACGAGGACCACGGACAGGCTCGTGATCGTCGCGAGGTTGCGGCGGAAGTCCATGATGGGCACGCTGATCGCCGCTGCGTAGAGGATGGGCGGGAGCACGACGTCGAGCACGAGTTCCGGCTCGACCTCGATCTCCGGGACACCGGGGAGGTAGGAGAGGCCGACGCCGACGATCACGAGGATGATGGGCGCGGCGACCCCGAGCTTGCGGGAGAAGGCCGCGACGGCCACGATCACGGCGATGCCGACGACTGCATACACCCCGAGTTCCATACGCTTCAGGCTATCGCCCGAGTCGCCCGACGCACTCCCCGCAACCGTTGGTCAGCGGCCGACAATCACTCCAGGAGACCTCGGATGTCCTCTGCGGTGAGGGCCTGACTGAACACCGCGTCGTCGTCGAGGACGGCGGCGAACAGCTCCGACTTCTTCGCCTGGAGCGCCATCACCTTCTCCTCGATCGTGTCGGCGGCGACCAGCCGGTAGACCATGACGTTCTGCTGCTGGCCGATGCGGTGCGTGCGGTCGATCGCCTGCGCCTCGGCCGCGGGGTTCCACCAGGGGTCGAGCAGGAAGACGTAGTCCGCCTCGGTCAGGTTCAGACCGAAGCCACCCGCCTTCAGGCTGATCAGGAAGACCGGGGCGTCGCCCTGGCGGAACCGGTCGATGACCTCGCCGCGTCGACGCGTGGACCCGTCGAGGTACTCGTAGGCGATGCCCTGCTCCTCGAGCCGACGCGCGGCGATGCCGAGGAACGACGTGAACTGGCTGAAGATGAGCGCGCGGTGCCCCTCGGCGACGACGTCGTCGAGCTGCTCGAGCAGGGCGTCGAGCTTGCTCGACGGGATGCCCGCGTGCTCTTCGGCGTCGATGAGGCTCGCGTCGAGGCTCAGCATGCGCAACAGGGTGAGCGACCGGAACACGATGAACCGGTTGCGGTCGAGGTCGTCGACGAGGCCGAGGAGCTTCTGCCGTTCCCGCTGCAGCACGAGGTCGTAGAGCTTCCGGTGCGCCGGTGCGAGTTCGATGCGGAGCACCTGCTCCTGCTTCGGCGGGAGCTCCGGTGCCACCAGCTCCTTCGTCCGGCGCATGAGCAGCGGACGGATGCGTCGTCGGAGCGTCTGGAGACGGCTCGAGTCGAGCCCCTTGCCGATCGGCTTGACGTAGTGCTCCGTGAACCGCGAGGCGGAGGCGAAGAGACCCGGCGCGACGATCGACAACAGCGACCACAGTTCCATGAGGGTGTTCTCGATCGGCGTGCCCGTGATGGCGAGCTTGAACGGCGCACGGAGGTCGACCGCGCAGTCGTGCAGCTTGGCCCGATGGTTCTTGACGAACTGGGCCTCGTCGAGGATGAGCCCCGACCAGTCGCTCGCCTGGTACGCCGAGGCGTCGAGCCGGAACAGCGCGTAGCTGGTGACCACGACGTCGGCACCGTCCGCGAGTTCCGCGATGGACGCACTGCCCTTCGCCTGCGTCGCGGTGATGCTGCGGACGACGAGACCCGGGACGAATCGGGCGGCTTCGGCGACCCAGTTGGACACCACCGAGGTGGGCGCGACCACGAGGAACGGCGGCGTCGGAGCACCGGTCGTCTCGCGGGCATGGGCGACGAGGGCGAGGGTCTGCAGCGTCTTGCCGAGACCCATGTCGTCGGCGAGGATGCCGCCGAGGCCGTGCTCCCAGAGGAACGCGAGCCAGCGGAACCCGTCGAGTTGGTAGGGGCGGAGCTCCGCCTGCAGCCCGGCCGGCAGCGGGGTGTCCGGCACGGCGTCGATGGCGTTCAGCCCGGCCGCGGCCTCACGCCAGGAGACGGCCTGCTCGGTCTCGTCGGCGAGGTCCTCGAAGTCGGCCCAGAGGCTCGCCTGGTAGCGACTGATGCTCGGTTTCGTCTCCCATTCGGTGAGCGCGGCAGCCTCGGTGAGCAGCTCACGCAGGCGGTCGAACGCGGGGTGTTCGAGCGAGAGGTAGGTGTGGTCGACCATGAGCAGCTTCGTGCGGCCCTTCGACAGCGCCTTGAAGAGCGGTTCGAAGGGGATGCTGTAGTCGCCGATGTGGATGACGATCCCGAGGTCGAACCAGTCGCGCTGCTCGGTCTCCACGGTCGTGACCGAGATGTGCGGGGTCCCGGTGAGCTCCGTGTACTCCGGGCGTTCGCCGACGATCTCGACGAGAACGTCGTCGAGCGACTCGAGCACCGGGAGGGCCCGTTCGGTGACGAGCGCCGCGTCGAACTCCTTCAGCTGTTGCGCTCGGGGCGGCCAGATGCTGGGCGTGATGAGCTCGTCGAGTGCTCCGGCGGTGATCGCGCGTCGCTCCGGCTCAGCAGCTGCGGCGAGGGCGGCACCGACGCGTTCGAGGATCGATCGTTCGGCCCGTTCGTCGCGGAGGACGTCCCCGCCGTTCCCGGAACCGGACGACACCGAACCGGTCGACGCGGTGCCGGTGTCCGCGACCGTCGCCGGCATCGATCGACCTGCGGCGAGCGCCGAGGACGTCCCACCGATCGGGACGCGTTGTGCCGGAGCGTACTGCCAGGCCCAGGCGAGCCGGAGGGACTGCTTCGGCTCGAAGGAGGCGGTGAGCACGAGCACGGGCGGCACGATCTCCGGGAGCACGACCGCGCCGTCGGTCGAGCTGAGCTCGATCGTCCGGCGGAGTCGGGGCACGTAGTGCTCCAGGAACTCCGGCACCTCGGCCGCTGGCACGAGGACGGGCTCGCCCGGGCCGAGCAACCCCCGCGCTTCGTCGGACGACGGTTCCGCGAGTGGCGCGAGGACGATCGCCTGCCGCGGCTCCAAGGAGTAGTGGTACAGGCCGTGGTCGCCGATGGCGCCGCTCGTGGAGGCGTCGACGTCCGTGCCGTCGATCGTCACGACCGGGCGGAGGACGACTCCACCCTCGGCATGTGCGGCGTCCAGCCGGATGGCGGCGGTGCCACCGAGGGCGACCGTGCCCTTGCGCGTGCCGACGAGTTCGATGCCGAGCTGTTCCGCCTCCTCGAGGAGATGCCAGAGGACCGGGCTGCCGAAGTCGTCGATGACGAGCCAGTCCGCGTCGCCCGCTCCGGCGAACGCCCCGGCCGGTGGACGGGTCGCGCGCAGGAGCGCCTGGAACTGGGTGAACCACTGCTGGTGCGCCGGGTCGAGCGCCAGGCGGTGGCCCTGGTGCGTGAACGACGTCCAGGAGATCGTCGATTTGACGAAGCCGCCCCCGACCTTCCGGACGACCGGTCGGACGGCGATGCGGCGCGGGTGCCGTGGGTCGGGCGGACCGTCGGCCGTACGGGACGTCGGGCCGCGCCAGCGCTCGGCCGTGCGCGGGATGCTCTCCTGGACCTCGAACTGCAGGCCCATCGCGGTGGGTGCGACGGCGCGACCGCCCTCGCCCGTGAGGGAGTCGAGGCGGTTGCGCCAGGTGGGTGGTTCCGGGGGTGTCGGTGGACTCGGCGCCCATCGCGCGGGGCGCTGGCCGACGGCCGGACGCCATGCCTCGGGCAGGGCTTCGAGCTCGTCGTCCGCGTACATCGGGCGATGCTCGGCCGGCTCGTCGAGGACGGGGTCGTTGATCGGCGCGGTCCACCGCCGGTCGGAACGCCAGGACGCTTCCCGCTCCGCAGGCGGCCGTTGTGGAGCCACCCAGCGGTCGGAGCGGCCCTCGGCACGGAGGTGGGCCGCGTTGCTCTGGAGCAGGGTGGCGACGATGTGCTTGCAGTCACCGCGCAAGGGGCACGAACAGGCACTGCCTTCGATGCGTGCGATCCCGCCGGAGTCGTCTCCGAGGTCGATGATGCACGCATAGGGGATGTCGGTCGATCCTTCGACGATCCCGTGCACCCGGCGCTTGTCCGCGTTCCAGTCCACCGACGTCACGCGGCCGTCCCTCGCGTATCCGCGCCCGCGATCGAACGCCACCCGGCCGACGAGTCTGACGAGGTCGGCCACGTCGACGAGTGGTGCGGGATCGGGGGTCACTGCCCCATGGTCTCACGCACGCCGGACACCGCCCTCCGTCCCCTGGATCCGGTGACGGAGGCGCCGGCCCGCGGACCGGTGGAGCGCGCTCGGCTCGTAGAATGAAGCAATGACCTCCCTCCCCCACGACGAGCCGACGAGCCCTACGACCGGCGACGACGCGGGCATCGATCCCTCCGATCTCGAGGTCACCCTCCGCGTCCTCCAGCACATGGCGACGATGGACGAGGAGCACCCCGACTATCTCCAGGTCCGTCGTGCCACCGCCAAGATGTTCAAGGCGGTCAAGAAGGAACGCCGTCTCGACCGCCGCGCCCGGATCGCGGACGCCGACCGCGCGGTGATCGCCGCGACCGCGACCGGTGCGCCCGACCGCATCGACGACGAGACGCGGGGCATCCCGCTCGCGACCACGACCACCGCACCGACGGCCGGCGAGCTCCTCGTGCCGCGCAACTGCTACATCTGCAAGCAGCCCTACACGACGGTCGACGCGTTCTACCATCAGCTCTGCCCGCAGTGCGCCGCCATGAGCCACGCGAAGCGCGACGCCCGCACCGACCTCACGGGCAAGCGCGCCCTGCTGACCGGTGGTCGCGCCAAGATCGGCATGTACATCGCGCTACGGCTCCTGCGCGACGGCGCCCACACCACGATCACGACCCGCTTCCCGCGCGACGCCGTCCGCCGGTTCAGCGCCCTCCCCGACAGCGGCGACTGGTTGCACCGCCTGCGCGTCGTCGGCATCGACCTCCGCGACCCGGCCCAGGTCATCGCGCTCGCGGACTCCGTCGCCGAGCAGGGGCCACTCGACATCCTCATCAACAACGCCGCCCAGACCGTGCGCCGCACGAAGGGCGCCTACCAGCCGCTCGTCGACGCGGAGCTCGCGCCGCTGCCCGACGGCCCGCTGCCCGAGCTGGTCACCTTCGGCCACACGAACGACGCGCACCCCTTGTCACTCGCGGCGTCGGTCTCGGCGCACCCGATCCTCGCTGCCGCCGCGGCGAAGGCCGACGCACTCACCGAAGCCGCGATGACCGCCGGATCGTCGTCGCTCGAGCGGCTCGCCGCCGGGACCGCGATCGACGCGGGCGGACTCGTGCCCGACGTCGACCACAGCAACAGCTGGGTGCAGAACGTCGACCAGGTGGAGCCGATCGAGATGCTCGAGGTCCAGCTCGCGAACGCCACCGCCCCGTTCATCCTCATCAGCCGTCTCCGTGCGTCGATGGCGGCGTCGGACTTCGACCACACCTACGTGGTGAACGTCTCCGCGATGGAGGGCGTCTTCGGTCGCGGCTACAAGGGACCCGGCCACCCGCACACGAACATGGCGAAGGCGGCGCTCAACATGCTCACCCGCACGAGCGCACGTGAGATGTTCGAGACCGACGGGATCCTCATGACGAGTGTCGACACGGGGTGGATCACCGACGAGCGACCGCACCCCACCAAGGTCCGGTTGGCCGAGGAGGGCTTCCATGCCCCGCTCGACCTCGTCGACGGTGCGGCCCGCGTCTACGACCCGATCGTCCGCGGCGAGGCCGGCGAGCACCTGTTCGGTGTCTTCCTCAAGGACTACCGCCCGAGCTCCTGGTGAGGTCCAGGTGAGCGTCTGGTCGGCAGCGACGCGATGATCGGTCCGGCCGCCGTCCGGTTCCTCCACGACGCACCGCTCGGCACCCGTGTCGTCGTCCGCTACCGGCTGCCCGAGGGGTCGGAGGCAGGGGCGACCGACGCACTCGGTGAGCTCGTCGAGCGGACGCCCGAGAGCAGCACGATCGAGACCAGACGCGGATCGGTCACAGTCCCGGACGCCGACGTCGTCGCGGCGAAGGCCGTCCCTCCCGCACCGGCGCCCCGCGGACATCGCCGCTCGCCCTAGGCTGAGCGGATGAGCACCGAGGCTTCCGAGGACACCGTGCCGATGCCGGACCGGATCGAGGTCACGCTCCGTCGCCCCTGGTACGGCGCGCTGCAGCGTCCGACGGTGGTGTTCGACGGGCGCGGGCAGCCGGCGCAGTGGGGCACCGGCAGCTGGCGGATCACCGGCACCGAGGTGTCGTTCGAGGTCTTCCTCTTCAACCGCATGTGGCGGTACGGAGCCGCCAGCACCACGGTCACCGCGGGGGTCGACACCTCGCTCGTCTACCGCGCTCCCCTGCTCCCGTTCCTGCCGGGTCGGTTCACAACGAGCTGAGCAACCGCCCCGAGGGGCGTCGGTGGCCCCGCTTAGGCTGGTCCTCGACCCTCAGGCATCAGCATCGGAGCACGACATGGCGAAACGCACGGGAACGACCGCACCACGACTCGACCCGGTCCGGCTCATCGGGCTGACGGACGGCGAGGAACGCGACCTCGAGGCCCACGACGCCGTCGAGGGCCTGCGGTTCGCCGACCTCGACCTGTCGCACCGCGACCTCTCGGGCATCACCATCTCGGAGTCGTCGCTCTCGGGGATCACTGCCGATCAGACGGACTTCCGTGCGGCGTCGTTCCTCGACACCCGACTCGAACGGTGGGACGCGCCCATCCTGCTGGCTCCTCGGAGTCGGCTGCGCGACGTGGAGCTCGACGGCTCTCGGGTCGGGTCTGCGGACTGCTACGACGCGAACTGGCAGTCCGTGCGGGTCAGCGGGTGCAAGCTCGGGTTCGTGAACCTGCGCGGTGCCGTGCTGCAGGACGTCCTCTTCGAGGGCTGCACGATCGACGAGCTCGACCTCGCGGACGCGACGGCCACGCGGGTCCGGTTCGTCGACTGCACGCTCAACAGCCTCGACGTCACACGGGCGAAGCTCGCCGACGTCGACCTCCGCACCCTCGAGCTGCGGCGGATCGCCGGGGTCGAATATCTGCGGGGCGCGACGATGACGCCGTTCCAGGTCGGTGAGCTCGCGGCGATGTTCGCCGAGCAGTTCGGTATCCGAGTCGAGGACTGAGCTTCGGGGTTGCGCCAGCGCGGTGCGCTGACGTCACCGCGGGTCTGGCGAGTGAGCGCGGGCCTCCGGAGACCCGCGCTCACGCGCGTGCCTCGCGCCCACGCCGGTTCCCCCGCGCTCACGCCAGCGCACCGCGCTGACACCCGATGACCCGCGCTCGCGTCAGCGCACCGCGCTGGCGTCCGACACCATCGGAGCCGACTACCGGGGCAGACGCACCCCGATGCGTTCGAGGTGCGCGTTCGTGAAGGTACCGGCGGGGTCCAACCGCTCGAACAGGTCCCTGGCGTCGGCGAGCCGCGGCGTGACCTCGGCGATCCGTTCGGCGGTCAGGAGGTTGAGCTTGCCCCAGTGCGGGCGGGCACCGAACGGCGCGAGGGCCTCCTCGATCGCGGGCAGCACCCCGCGCACCTCGTCGGGCAGGTTCCGCCAGGTGAAGTGCACGGCGAGCATGTCGCGGTGGTAGGCGCCACTCAGCCAGAGCTTGTCCGGCGCTGCGGTGCGCAGTTCGGTCACGAGGAGCAGCGGGGCGATGCGATCGCCGAGCGCGCGCAGGGCCGTGATCGCCGCGGGACCGTCGGCGCGATCGATGAAGTACTCGGTCTGGATCTCGTCGCCGTTGCTCGGTGTCGACTCGAGTCGGAAGTGCGGCAGTCGCTCCCACCAGTCGCCGGGCACCCCGCCCTGCAGGGTGAGGTTGGCGGGGTCCGTCTCGACGAGGTTGCCGGTGGTCAGAACGTCGCGCGGCACCCCGAGCCACGACTCCGGGACGACGGGGATCGTGTCGTCACTGGCCGACAGCCGGGTCTTCCACCAGATCTGCTCGATGGTGTCGCCGAGCCAGTTCGTGAAGATGCTCACGCTGTACGCACCACCGGTGACGCCGTCGAAGTCAGCGAGGACCGCGTCCCACGGCACATCGCGGTAGACGTCCTGGCGCACCCGGTAGGCGGGCTGAACGTCGACGGTGACCCGGACGACGATGCCGTACGCACCGAGACCGATGACGAGGCCGTCGAACCCCGGGTCGCCGCGACGGACGTGGACGAGTTCGCCGATGGCGTCGACGTATTCGAGACCGCTCACGGCGGAGGAGAGGATGCCGTTGTCATTGCCGGAACCGTGGGTGCCGGTCGCGATCGCGCCGCCGATGGAGATGTGCGGGAGCGACCCCATGTTGTGGAAGGCGAGGCCGTGTTGGGCGAGCCACGCGGCGGCGATGCCGTAGCGGGTGCCGGCGCCGATCGTGACGGAGCCGGCCGCTTCGTCGAACACCGGGTCCGCGGGGATGTCGATCACGGTGATGAGCGTGCCGTCGGAGTCGGCCAGGTCGGTGAAGGAGTGGCGGGTGCCGAGGGCGCGGACGCGCGTGCCGTTGCGGGCCGCGTCCGCCACCAGGGTGCGGACCTCGTCGATCGACGTGGCGTTCACGATCCGCGGCGCTGCGAAGGTGTGTGTGCCGGCCCAGTTGCGTTCAAGCGTCATGAGCGCAAGCTTGCCAGAGCGAGGACGACCCGCCGGCGTTCCCGAAACATTTCCGCTCAGGTGGCGGGTGGGGTGGCGGCGTGCTTGTTCTCGAGGAGGATGCCGACGGCGACGAGGACGACACCGCCGAGGAACTGGGCGATGACCCAGGGGATGCCGCTGAAGGGGAACGGGATGACAGGGTTCCAGACGATCGCGACGAGCAGGGTCGGGATCATCCAGAGCGGCTGCTTCGCCTGCCACGCGAACACGGCCATGATGAGCGCGAGGATGCTCACGACGAACCGGACGATCGTGAACGCGTCGAGTTCGAGCAGCGCGAGTCCGAGCATGAGCGCGACCGCCCCCAGGATGCCCGGGATGAGCGCCGGACGGAGGGCGAAGGGTGCGGGTGCTGGGGTCGGACTGGGCATCCCCCGAGTTTACGCGGAGGGAGGCGGTGTCGGCCGTCGGGTCGCGCTCCTCACGCCTGCTCGACGAGCGTGGCGAGTTGCTCGGTGACGATCCCCCACCCGGCATGGAAACCGAGCTCCAGGTGGTGGTCGCGTTGCGCGATGTCACGGTGGAGCGCGGTCGCCCGGTACCGGGTGCCGTCGGGGTGGTCCTCCATCTCGATGACCGCCGTGATGAACGGGTCCTCGGCGGGCCGCCATCCCGCGACGAGCGCCGTCGTCCACACGAGGCGCTGCTCGGGGACGACCTCGAGGACACAGCCGGTGATCTGCGGGACGAACGCTTCCCCGTCCTCACTGAACTCCGTGCGGAACGACCCGCCCGGCCTCAGCTCGAGGTCGAGGACCCGGCACACCGAAGGCGCGGGCACCCACCAACGGCCGAGTGTCGCAGCGTCGGTCCACGCCGCCCAGACGATCGACCGCGGGGCGCGGATGATCCGCTCGACCAGGAGGTCTCGGGCGTCGGCGGGTTCGGGTTGCGGATCGGAAGTCTCGTCCATGGGTGGTCCTCCTCGTTCAGTCGCTGACGCGGGCGAAGCGCGGGCCGTTGTAGCCGTCGCGCGAGACGGGTTCGACGAACATCGCGAGCGGTCGCACCCAGGACGTCGGCGGGGTCGTCGTCGTCCGGTAGAAGACGTACGGCTCCTCCGTCTCGCTGTGACGCCCGACGCCGATCACCTCGTACAACGCACCCTTGAAGTGCCGGTACGTGCCGGGTTCGACGCCGAAGGCCTCGTCAGAACCGGTGGTCGTGTCGTCGCTCATGCCGCGATTCTAGCCAGCGGGCGTCGCGGAGGAAGGGACATGGAGGTCCCGCTGGTACTGCCTGCACACGTACACCCGGGCGAAGCGGGACCTCACTTCGGCTTCGCGCTCGATCCCGACGTGCACGAACGCCGACACGGGATTACTGAAGCCGGGCGGGGTGACGAAGCCGTCGGCGTCGTCACCGTCTGACAGGTGGACGTGCAGGTACCGGTCCTGTTCGGTGAACCCCATCCGTCGATACCACGCGTTGGCAGCCGGGTCCTCTCTGGTCCAGGCGTCGAGACTGCTGACGCCGCTGCCGCTCAGTCGCGCGAGCGCAGCATCCAGGAGTCCCGTTGCGATGCCGCCGTCCTGGTGGTCCGGATGCACGGCTACGGTGTCGATCGTCGCCTCGGCGCCGTCGACACGGACGTCGAGCAGCCCCACCACGCACTGCTCGGCGTCCACGGCGACGAGGCCGAACGACGGCTCCGACAGCTGAGGACGATGTTGCCAGACGTCGTCGTAGTACTGCGTGGAGAGGAACGCCAGCACACGACAGCGCAGCCAGCCCGTCTCGTCAGCTGGTGAGAACGCGCGGATGGTGACGTCGTTCGGGTGGGTGGTCACGATGCCGTCCATCGTAGGCGCGCCGCCCGCCCGCGGCCAGGCTCAGCCGGCGGTCGGCACGACGTCCCAGTGCTCGCGGATGAGCTTGTCGTCGACGCGGAAGAGGTCCGCCGCGAGGATCGGGGCATCCGACTTCGCTCCGACGCTCTGCGAGAAGGTCCAGACGATGTCGCCGTCGCTGAGCGAGATGACCGACTCTTGCGGCGGGAAGGTGGAGGGTCCGGAGAAGAACGACTTGAGCGCCGCCGTGCCGTTCGGTGCGACCGGGTTGTGCTGCAGGTACGCGGGGTCGAACGCCTTGTCGAGGATGGAGACGTCCTGATCGCGGAAGAGGGTGTTGTACGCACTCACGGCGAAGGTGCGGTTCTGCTCCTCCTGCTCCTCCGACGGTGCGACGGCGGGCTTCGGCGGGTTGTAGAGGTCACTGAACATCGTGTTGGTGTTGCCGCTCGCCGGGGTGCCCGTTGCGATGGGCTGATCGAAGGACCATCGTTCGACCACGGCTCCGTCGCGGAGACGGAACAGGTCGACGGCTGCCTCGCCGGTCCGCTCGTCGGCCGGATCGGAGGCGACCTGGTAGTGCACGGCGACGAGGTCACCGTCGGCAGCCGTGTGCTTGACGACCGCCTGCGCCCCGGGGACGCGACCCCGGTCGGCGGTGAACTCGCTGAGCAACCCGCCCGGCCCGGCCTTCTGCCCCGAACCGTGCGCGACGGCGTCGGCCGCGACCAGCTTGTCTGCCGTGGCCACCGCCTTCGAGGAGGCGGGGTCCGGAAACGCGTCCGTGTACAGCTTGAGGACGGCGGCGAGGTTCTTCTGCTCGGTCTGGGAATCCGCGCGGTCGCCCATCGCGCCGCCGTCGTCGCGGCCGTTCGTCGCCGACGAAGCGGACGACGAGGGGTCGGCGGTGGCCGCCGAGGTGGCTTGGCAGCCGGCGAGCATCGCGACGCCGGCGAGGACGACGGCGGTGCGGGCGAACGGAACGAGGACGGCGCGTGATCTGGTCATGACTTCACTGTGCGACGCGGTGCTGTGCCTCAGATGAGGCGTCCCTGGGCGAAGCTGGGAATCGGTGTTTTTCAGTTCGGCGACGGGCGAGCAGCGGACCGCTCTCCAGCGATCGTCAGCCGAGTGGCCCGCGCCCGCGATCGATCTGAGCCTGGATGTCCCGCAGTGCTGCAGCCGCTTCTGGGTCGGTCGCCTGCAGGTGCGGATCCGCCGACCGCGGGTGGGAACTCCTCCGCGACACCACGGCGAGCACGACGGCGACAGCGACACCGACACCTCCTGCGAGCGCCAACAACATCGATCCGGTCACCATCAGCACACCTCCTCGATCGCTCTCAGCCTGCCACGGAAGGTCCGAGAACGCACGGAATCGAGAGCGAATCAGGGACCGAAATGCGAGTGCCAAGGAGACGGGCAACGGGGTCTGGGTGGTGCGCGGAGACGATCGGAGCGGCCCGCCGCGGTGAAGCGCTGGCAACGAAGAAGCCCCCTCCGTCCCGGTGTTGCTCGGGTGGAGGGGGCTTCTGCTGGCGGTACCGGTGGGATTTGAACCCACTGCCGGAGGCAGACGCCGCCTGGAGCCGGCCTTGGAACACCGATTTTCACGCACATTTTCCCGCGAGTATGCACGGCTGCACTCACTTGCTCACATGCACTCCTGCACCAAAACGCACCACGGATTGCGATCAACACCTACCGGTTCCGGCGAGTAGAGAATCCAAAAAGAGCGCCGAGGAGAAAACTGGCAAGCGCGCACAGCGATAACGAAACGCGCTCCCTGGTCGTCGACGTGAAGCTAGCGTCCTCGGTCCGCCTACTCCTGACGACCGCGGCAGTCTCATAGCGCCGGCCAGTCCGGGCCAGCGGTCCGGACCCTCCCAGTGGGGTTGTCCGTCCGCCATCTGTCGCCGCCTCGGGCTCCTCCATCTGCAACACGCCAACAGTCGAGGGCGGTACGTCGCCAACGACGCTCGTCGACGGGCTTGCGTCAGACAGACCTTCATCCGACTGCGGCTGGGTGGCACCGTCTACGTCGTCGTTTCCGCTCTGCTCCTGATGTCGCGGGTGCTCCCCTACTGCCCCGTCATCTGCAGCGCCACAAAGCGGTCGCCTCCCACATGGCGAGGCGGCGAGGGTCGCGAAGAACGCAATCAAGACCGCGAAGCCCGCCGTCAGGAAGTTACGCAAAATCAGCGGTCCTGGATCACTCCTGACCGTCTGAGGATCTACCACCACCAGTGGAATGATCAGGGCGGCAAGACCGGCAAGTAGTAACCCGACGAGCACGAATACGTCTGCACGGACCGTTGGGGTAGATCTCGGAGCGCGTACGAACGAGACTCCCGCCAGCGTGGCCGCCACGCCCGCGGCCGGCAGAAATGCGGGCGCTAACTGCCAATCCTCGCGCGGAGCATTGACGACGAGCAACAATGCGACCAACGCATTAATGCCCGAGAGCGCATAGGCCCATGCAGGCGAGACGCTTCCATCTTTCTCTGTACATCCCACTTCGCTGACCCCCGATTGTAAGAGTATTGGCGTACCAACCCTAAGAGGCAGGTCGCCTCGTCCAGTCTGCGCTCCCAGGCCCTTAGACCTTGGCAGACTCCACCAGCGCTTGCTCGGAGCGTCTACGTGGTTGTGAGCTGTCGCACTGCTGTGCAACAGACCCATTGTTTTACGCTCGAATCTTCAGCACAGTCCGCGCGGCTAGGACGAAAGCACGCTCGGCTTCCCTCAGCGCCTCATAGTCACTGGCCTCGAATGCAGCCTGCATGGCATCCGCGTGTTCCGAAACGGACGTTGGCCCGAGGATGACGAGCGGCGCGAGAGTCTCAGCCACCGTAATGTACAGCTGGTCCGATTCTGCCAGGAGCGCCACCAGCTCAGGGCTGTCCATCTTCATTCCCTTTTGTTGTGCGAGCTTCATGGACTTGGAGTGAATCAGCTGAAACCCCTTCATTAGGGCGAAAGCTTTCACGAACGCTTCGTAACGGTGCGCGGACACCCAACGATTGTGCTCGCGCCGCCCCTGGATTCCAGCGCCGATGAAACCAGCCAAAATGGTCACCCCAGCACCGCCAAAGATCGACAATAGCGCGAGCGCCGTACTGTCAATCGCGGCGGCCGAATCTGAGGCAAGAGCGATGTGCATGTGCATGGTGCCATTCTGCCGTGTCGAGGGTTCCTCGCACGAGGAGCGCGGGCGTAGGATAGGAAGCAGAGTTCCGGCTACGTACGCGGGGAAGGTACCGGCCGCTCCCCATTCACCATCGCTTTCGTTACACGGAGCATTGCGATCGCACGTAGCGTCATGACTTGAGCAGCAGTCGCCGTCGATGTGATCCACGCCGGATCGCCAGTCAGACGCCCCCTGACCTCATGAGCTCCCTCAGCATCACCAGAGTCTGCGGTTTGTAGGAACTCATGCGCGACCAGACCGCGCATAAACGACGGGTGGGTCAGTCCGCTCGTAAACTTCCATGCACCGACAAGGAGCGATGAGGAGTTCACGTTAAATAGGTCACCCGCTTCGTCCACAACCTTCTCCCAACCGGGAAGCCCTCGTTCATACTCAGCCCATTCGATGCCCGATGCGTCGGCAACCCGCCTCATCTGACGCCTCGTTTCTCTCGCGCCTTTGGCATTCACACGCTTCATGGACTCTCTTGCACTCGCCTGCTGTGACGCACTGGCCGCCACAATGAACGACTTTTCGTAGGCGAGTTCGTCCTGGGTAGCCTGCAGACGCCGAAGCACCCGCTCTCTCCGAGCGGGCGGACGCATCACCCAGAGCGCCGTACAGGCAGATTCGATCGCCGTTCGCGCAAGCGGATAAGTAGCCACCAACGGTATTGCAAGACCGCGAGGCGTCGACACCAGGTGCTCTATGCCAACGCAAGCGTCCACAGCCTGCGCAAGACAATACTGCACATACTGACCGATCGAAAGCGACCCTGTCGCTATATCGTCTGCGGCTCGAATCGACTCTCTGAGCGGCTTCACTTCATAAGCGCGCTCGTATGCCCTGGGGAGTTCTTGAATCTTGCCAACCAGCTGCGAGAGCTCGAGACCCCACTCGTCTTCAGTGCGTATCGCGTTTTCCGCCATTTCCGCTTCCATCGACCTTTTAATCCAAACCTTGAGTTCTGCACTGTCTGGTGGCGCACCGCCACGAGAGACGGATCAGAGTTGCTCAGCACGCTGACGGCTCAGCGCATCTGTCACGTTGTCCAGATCGTCAGGAAACAGCGCAGCGTAGGTGTCCAGAGTGACCTTCGCAGACTTATGACCGAGCATGCGCTGCACTACCTTGACATTAGCGCCCGCACTGATCGCGAGCGAAGCGGCGGTATGACGCAGGTCATGCGGCGTGATCCGACGGAAGTGTGGATCGACGTCCATGCAGCGCTTGACCGCTCTCGCAAACCAGCCGTTGTACGCGTGGCCCGGTCGGAGAAAAGTACCATCGTCTGCGGTCCAAACTAGATCGTCGGGTGCCTTGTTCTTGCATGCCGCAGCCACCTCGGTGTCGAGGAAATCGGGGTAGGCGACTGTCCGCCGTTCATGGGACTTTACACTCCCTAAGATCTGCCGATAATTGACTTCCGCGACCGCCTCTCGGATGTTCACGCGCCTCCGCACAAGATCGATGTTGCGCACGCGGAGCGCAGTCGCCTCTCCCCATCTGAGCCCGGTGTAGGCCAGGAAGCGGACTACGCTCGACTCCCTCGCCGCACCGGCGAGCTCCTCCACCTGCGCATGCGTGAGGAACACCTCGTCGGGAATCGGCTTTTTCTTGATCGTGATCCCCCGCGACGGGTTCTTTGTGACGCGGTTGTCCTCGATCGCATCGTCGAAGATGCCAGCGAGGAGATCTCGTGCTCGCGCGACTGTCGTATGCGATCGCGTCTCACCAAGTCGCGTGAGCCACGCCTCGACCTGCCGTTTGGTCACTGCGCCAACGGCGTATCCTCCCCACTCCGGCAGCACGTGCACCCGCCAGGCACTCTCAACCGAGTGATGACTGCTGGGGGTCACCTTGGTCTTATGGCGCGCAATCCACTCGGCGCCCAGTTGCGCGATCGTGGCCCTAGCGTCCGCCCGATCCACATACGATCCCTTGAGCTTCGAGACCTCCACGGTCGCGAGGTGAGCCTCGGCGTCACGCTTCAGCTTGAAGCCCCGGTCGTGACCACGTGAGCCGTCTGGCTTCGTGTACCAGACCTCGTAGAGCCGGCCCTTGGTCTTGGTCTCGTACGACTTGACCGTGCCCATAGATCTCCCGTGGGTATGAATTGGCGTGAACAATTGTGAGCTTAGTCGGCGTCTCGTGCTACATTGTGGGCAGCCCGAATTGAAGGGTCAGAAGATGCCGCACTACGGGGCGGCGGAGCTTCCTTCGCTAGGAAGCGTCACGTTGGAGAACAGGTCCGCATAGCGGGTGACTCGAACGCTGGCTTCGAAGAGCGGACAGCACAAGATGTGCACGCACGCCAGATACGGAACGGCTACACGACCAGGCGGATGCGGTCCCCATGAGAGCGAACTCATGAGGACTTTTCTATGCCCGCCAACTCTCCCGCCAGTACCTCTCTGCTCGATGCGCTTGTAGCCCCCGCGACGCTCGCCGAGCGTCTTGGAACGACCGAGCGCAGCCTGAGCGAATGGCGCATCAAAGGCCGAGGCCCGAAGTTCATCCGCGTCGGTCGCGGTGTCCGGTATCGCCCAGAAGCTGTCGATGCCTGGCTGCTGTCGCAGGAACACACGAGCACCTCTGAGGAGGTGCGTTGATGTCCGATGCAAACGTGAGCGACAAGACCCTTCCCGCAGAAACTCCCGTTTCTCCCGTCGCAGCCGCCCAGCAGACGCAAAAACCGCATGAATACGCTGCAGAACCGGCGGGGGGCCTCCTTGGGTCCCCCCGCCCAGAAACTCCCGTTTCTCCCGTTACTCCCGCAGCCACCCGTGTAGCGGATACTCAACTCGAAGCTGTTCGCACCTTCTTCGAGGCCGCGAAGGCTGCCGAGACAGATAGCCAGATAAAGCGCGCGTCGTTGTCGGCGACAGTGTTCTCGATCATGCAGTACGAGGTGCACCCCGACACAGGCGAGGCGATGATCACCCAGGCCCAGATCGACCAGGGCCTATCGATGGACTCGATCAAGCGGTACGCCTACGCATGGCACGACCTCGACCGATTCGACGCACAAGAGGCTGCAGAGCAACAAGGCAAGGGGCGCCAGGTCGCCGCCGGAGCGTTGAAACCTCGCCATGTCCACCTCGTCGTTCAGTGCGACCATGACTACACGATTCGGCAGATCTCCAACTGGTTCATGGTGCCGGCGGCCAGAGTGAAGATGCCGCGAGAGTTCGCGCAGGCGGAGGGCCGGAAGTCCTACCTAGGCAACGGCGCGCGCGAGAAGGCGTTCTTCGACCTCTGCCAGTACCTCACCCACGAAGGCAGTAAGCAGCGGCAGAAGCACCAGTATGACCGCGCGACCGTGGTTGCCAATTTTGACTTCGGCGCGGAGCTCGACGATCACATGGCGTCGCGCGCGCCTGGCAGCAAGAGCAACGACCAGAAGCAGCTGGATTCGTTGATGCTCGCGACCATGCACGGCGAGATCACCCTGCGGGAACTCCGTCGCGACTACCCGATCTACTACGGCAGGTATATTGACCGTTTCACGAAGTGGCGAGGCGATTTCCTCCACCACCAACCCGCACCGCCGTATCGCATCTGCTTCTACTTCGAGGGCCAGGGCGGTGTGGGGAAGGATCTGCTGGCGAAGGCACTCGCCCGCACATTGGTCCCTGGTGACTGGGTGCCAGGCGTGCACGATCCCTTCTTCACTATCGGCGGCGAGAACGTGACCTGGCAGGGCTACGACGGCCAGCCTGTCGTCATCTTCGAGGAGGCCCGCGTCGAGAACCTCATCCATTCGATGGGGCGCAAGGAACTGTTCACGTTCATGAATCCGTTTCCGGAGAAGCAGTCGATGAATGTGAAGTACGGCTCGACTCAGCCCGTCAACACGATCACCATCTTCACCGGCCCAGATCCTTACGACGTGTTCCTCGACGGGCTAGCGGGTGAGTACGTCGACAAGGCTGGGATCCAGCACAAGGCGGAGAACAAGGCTCAGTCGCGCCGGCGAGTGCCGTTCGTCATCCCGGTCCGCGAGGGTGAGTTCGACCTGCTGGTCAACAAGGGGTTCGCGGACAACACCAGAGAGTTCCACGAGTACTACGCGTACAGAAACCTCCGTCAGAACATCGAACAGGTGCAGATTCGACTCAAGGGCATCTCCGACGCGCCCCGCCGCATCGAGACGCATCTGGCGATTGAGGCGCATCAGGTCGCTCCGATCAAGGATCAGTTCGAGAAGGTGCTGGCCGCGAAGTCATCCATCGACGAGTACCCACAGTCGTTGATCTTGGAGTTCGCAGAGCTCGGAAAGCCGATTCCTGAAGAGGAGATCGCTCAGCGCGCCCTCGAGTCCCAGCGCAAAGCGGCGTTGGCAGCCGCGGCCGAGGAAGCCCGCCACGCTCGCACCTGGGGCATTGGACATGAGGAGGTGACCACTCATGTCGCGTGACGTCATCGCGGAAGCGGATGGCTGCTTCGACGCTCAGCGTCCGGCAGCCGCCGACCCATCACGCGTCCAGCGCGATGGGTCGCTCGGACGCCCGCCAGGGCGTTCCCGACGGGCGGAGCACGGAGGCGCCCCGCAGGGCACCAGGAACTTTGAGGAGCGCAGCGATCGCAAAGTGTATGGGGCTACACCTTCGACTACCGCGAAGGAGACAACCACCCTCCCGAAGGCACACAGGGGTGGTTGGCTCCTTTGCGGTAGTCGAAGCCCCTCGGGAGAGCCGCCGGAGGCCCAGCGTGGTGCCGCGTCGAAGACGGGGCACCACGCTGGACGCGCTGAGAGGAGGGCCGCATGAGCTACACGATGACCTTCGACGCGTCCCACAAGGTGGGACGTTCCGGCTCGCACGCACGAAGCTTCTTCCGCCACATCGCGCGCGATGCCGATCTGGCCGCCGGCTTCACGTTCACGCACAGCAACAAGAACATCGTCCCGTCGCGCACATCCTCCAACTTCACACGGGTCAACGATGGAGCGGGTGGCTTCCGCGAGCTCGTGTCCGTCGACGGCGAGGCTCCATCTCAGGAACTCGAGAACTACCTCGAGGAACGTCTCGCGTCGGTGAAGAAACCTCTTCGCAAAGACGCCGTCGTGATGCGAGGTCTCATCCTGCAGCTCGACCCGAAGTGGTTCGATGACCACAATCCAAGCTGGCGCGAGGATGGCCTGAACGAGGAGGCAGCCGCCCACACCGTCGCATCACTCAACTGGGTCAGCCAGGAGTTCGGCGCCAGCAACATCGTCGGCTTCTCTCTTCATCTGGACGAGTACAACCCCCAGCTGCAGGTGATGTTCACCCCCGTCACCAAGGACGGGCGCCTCGCCCAGAAGGAGTTCTTCAAGGGTCCACAAGACCTCAGGCGTCAACATGCAGAGCTGCGCCAACACATGGCCGAGGCAGGCTACGACGTCGAGCACAAAGTCACGGAACGATCGACGGAACACCTCAGCAGCAGTGAGTTCCAGGCGAAGACAGATCGAATTCGCTACGCCCTGCAGGATGTCGAGACGAAGAAGACGACATACGAGAGCATGACGATCGGCCTCGGGAAGAGAGCTGCGGCCCTCGACGGACGCGAAACCAGCATCGTTCTGCAGGAGCAACAGGTGGCCGCGGCCCGTGAGGAGGCGAGGCTGGCTAGCCTGGCCGCAGAAGCGTCCATGACCGCGGCGCAGACGGCGCAGCACGCGGCCCGACGCGCGAAAGAGGAGGCCGAGCGCGAGCGCGAGAGCCTTCGCACCACGAATGCGCGGCTGGAGTCCATCCCGCCGGACGTGGAGCGGTGGCTCGATAAGGCGAGATTCGGCGGGAAGCCGGCGCGCGACTACTTCAATGAAGCTGCAGCCCAAGCTCGCGCCACTCGCGCTGAGGTGGGGCGTCTCATCGAAGGTGACGGAGCCTTGGGCTCTCCGAGTCGCCGCACGCCGCAGGCTGGGAAGTGGCCAGGCGGCGGTCCGACCGCGCCCAGCGCAGGGCCATCTTTGTGATGAAGGACCAGCAGGTCTGAGAGGAGGGCAGCCGCGGGCCAGCTGATGGTCAGCGCTGTGACACGAGGCGGACCGCATCAGTTCCTGTGGTCCAGCAGCTGGCCGTTAGGTGGTCGGTTGCTGGACCACCCGCCAAAGAGCGGGTCGGGAGTCTGCGAGTATCCCGAGAGCTGAAACAAACCGAGAGCAGGTGCTGTCTCAAAACCGCCGCACCTAGAGGTCGCCGAGCCTGCTCGGAAACGAGCAGATTCGTTCAGCGGCTGACACTTCGGCTGGCGCAAGACGCTGCTTCAGAGAGACTAACCCCACGGTTGCATTCATCCCGCAGTCCCGCCACGCTGGCGCCATGTGTACTCCCGAAGTCCCCGACGACTCCCGAAACACAGAGGTTTCTGAGACGTACAGCTATCGAGCCTCCGACAAGTCCGTGAGACAGCTTGCGGATGCCGTCGCCCGACTCGGCGCTGACGGCCAGTTCATGGTGGACGCGCTCATCGAGACGGTGCTCTCGCTGCGGCCCATCACAAAAAGCACCATGGCGGAGGGCCGGAAGGCCTTCCTCGTCGAGTCCGGCGTGTTCACAGTCGAGAGCTTGGCGGCCACGACCGCGAAAGTAGCCAGGGGATCGCTGGCTCGCCGCAGCATTGAGACCGAGATCTCGCTGCTCGTTCGCACGCTATCCCTGGAAGACACGTGTGCATATCTCAAGTGGGAAGCGGACGCCGTGCTTCGGGCTGTCGCCGATGGCCGTCTATACGCACTCGAGATCGCCGGCCGACCACGATTCCCAGACTGGCAGTTTCACAGGCCATCGCCCGACGGCTTGTTACCCCACTTAGCCGAACTGATCGCTCTGGTCTCCGCTCGTTGGACGCACTATGCGGTCTGCGGATTCATGGGGACGAGTCATTCGAGTCTTGTCGCAGAGGGCCCCATGCGACCCGCCGAGTTCATCATCCGCACGGGCGACTTCGACAGAGTGCGGCGCGCCATCGAAGTATCTGACTTTGAGTGACCTGTTCGTCGCTGACGATGCAGCGTCGGGCCCTCCACCGATAGTTAGGAATCAACGAAATGGAAATGAACACATGGATGGGCCCGGCAGGTAGGCCCGTGCAAGACCCAGACAAGTGGGAGCCCTCTCACGAGGAGTGGATCATCGAGGTGGCCAAGTGCGCAACGGACCGCCGCGCAGCACTGACAGAGGGGCACGACCCGCGTTGGGAGTCGCTCTCCACACCGCAGCGTGAGTATCTGGAGCAGGCCGCAGATGACTTCCTGCACGCCTATCAGCAGGCCCAGGTCAACTTTCTGCGATACCAGAGGGATGGCCCGCTGGAGCGTCGCGAGTATGTCGACGGTGCCCTCCGTCAGATAGCCAATCCATGGCAGCCTGGGCGCCGCTGACTAGTTCCTCGCTGCTCGGGCTGAGAGCTGGCCGTGCCCGAGTACCCTTCGCATGACAGCCGTTGACGACAACAAAGTCACACGGAGCTGGGCGCATCCGTTTGGGGCACTGGGTCGACAGCAGGAGGAGCAGGTACAGCCGTCACATCGGCAGTCTCTTCGGCCGCTGATTCGGTGGCATCCTCGTTCAGCGCCTCGGTGGCCACTTCATCCGCCTCGTCAGGGTCTTCGGGCTCGTCGACAGGTGGGTCCAGAGAGGCAAGCACCTTCGCCAGATCGCCCTGCTTCTCTGCCAAGACGGTCTCGTACTCCACATATTGACGTCGCGCGTTAGCGAGCATCTCGTCGTAATAGAAGACGCGCCCGTTGATACCGTCCAGACGATCGGCAATGGTCTCTTCTGCTGTCTTCTTACCGATCGGCCCCGGGTTCATTGGCTGGCCGAGCACGAAGATCACCTCAACGTTCGATCCATTCGAGGGCATCCCCTGCTTCTCAAGCACGTCCCGCGTGGCTTCCCAGTACTTTGCTCCTTGTGTGAAGAGCTCGTCCAGCGTCGTCTTCCGGCCGTAGCGCTTGAGCTCCACGATCAGGTGTGAGCCGGCGGCACTCTGGTACTTGATGTCGATTCGCCCCTGCGCCTTATTCTCTTCCTCCGAGGGCTCGAAAACGTCGCCACGGATTCGCTTCAGGCTCTTCTCCATCTCAGGATTCGCAGTCGGATGCTCCCAGGACGGGTCGAGTAGCCACATGTTCTCGAACAGATGCTCCTGCAGAGCACGTTCCTTGTCGTCATCGTTGATGAGACGCTCGAGTTGCTCGATGGCCGCGATACGAGACCGGAGAATCTGAGCGTAGAGCGCATCTTCGAGCGTGCGCTGCGACGCTAGGACAGGGAGGATGTCGTCGACCGTGACTGCATCGACGAATTCGTTAAGTTGGGCCGTCGTCGCATCTAGCGCGACACGTTCGAAGCCAAGAATTCCAGCCCGGAAGAGCTCGCGCCGAGGAGATTCATCCTCAAACGGTAAGGCAGCGATGGTCTGGATCAGTTTCTGCGCTGCCTGGCGATGGCTGGCCGGTCGCTCATCCACCCAGGCGTGTACCTCTGGATAGGACTGCATCAGACCTTTGAACTTGTCGATCGGGCGCTGCGCGGTCCACTGGCGTTCCGCCTCCAAGAAGCGTTCGCGGAGCACGGTTCTTAGAAGGGTGACACGCTCATCGTCCTCAATGAGTCGCTGCCGATCGCTCGTAGCGATGTCGGGAGTCTCCTCCCCGTCGAGGTCGAGGAACTCGGCGGTAATCTGGCCAGTCACGTAGCTTCCGAACAGTTTGTTGAAGTGTAGCTGGTCCAGAATTCCTTCCTGGATTGGACGTTTGCGAGCAAGGATAATGATGTTTCGTAGGGACTCGCGCTCATCCTCCTCGTCTTGAAGATCGTTCGGCGTTGCAACTGAGCCGAACCAGCCGCTGAGTCGCCAACCTCGCTTTTCATCTACGAGGCCGTCAAGTTCCCATCGCCGCTTCACGGCCGGAGTTTGGGTGGCCGGAATAGGGGACGCCCCGAGCGACCAGAAGTACTCTATTCGGGCCAGATCCTCGCGGTCGTCAAAACCGACGCGCTCGCCATTGATTACGATCGCGAAGCGATCGGCCGCTGCTGGATCAAAGCTGAGAACGTCGAACCTGCGGGCAATGCGGCGTCGCAAGGCCCGGATCGTCACACCCGCCCGCTTCGTGTTCAAATTGGTCAGAGTCAATCTGGTGCCGTGCGGCGGGAGATCTGCTGGCACCTCCACTGGCTCTGGATGGTAAGCGATGCCTCCCGCTATCGCGGTCTCGAGGCTTACTCGATCGATTCGAAAGGCTTCTGGCTGCATGTCCTTCTTGCGCGTTGCAACGACGATGTCGTTCGCCAGAGAGAAAACGGAGAGTTTGCCGATACCCTTGCGCCCCATGAACGGGCGCCTGTGTTCGCTCGACCGGAGTCCCTCGTTGCCAGGCTCGCGTTTCTGGTAGCCCACCTTCAAATACCGGCCGTTGACGTCATCCAGGCTCATACCTGAACCATCGTCTTCGATGACGATGGAACCCGCGTCCTGGCTCCACGTGATGCTGATCTTGTTCGCGTCGGCGTCCCAAGCGTTCGCGACAACCTCGGACAGAACGGCGGCGGCGTTGCTGTATAAGTTGATGCCCAGAGATTGGAGGACGGCGAGGTCAACCTTCATCTCGAAGCGCTCGGCGTCAGCGTTTGTCGGTGTCGCTGATTCGGTCGGTTCCGCAGATTCCATCTGTTCCCCTATCGTCTTGGGCGAGGTCCGCGGGACCGAACCAGCCATCGTCCTTGCTGATGCTAGGGCGTTATCGGGTCGACGTAACGGGAGCTGACCCTAATTCGCGTCCACCTGATCTTCGTCGTCGTCGCTAAACTCAGCCATCACATTGCCAACGAGCTCATGGACGTCGATCGCCGCTGGCGCTGGGCGCGCTCGGCCTTCAGCGAAAGCGAGGCGCGCCGCCGCGAGGTCTGCTAGCCGGACGGCTTGTATGACGATGACTCGACGTAGTCCAGCCGATACTTCACCACGTTCGTGGGCAACAGCCGCGACCCGGGCTAGCGTTTCAGCCCGTCTGGCGATACGAACGTCCGGATGCTCACGCTCCTCACGGAGTTCGGCAGGCACCAGCGGAAAGCGGTATGAGGGTGGAAGTTCGATTCGCGGTGAGACCGGCGGGATCTTCTCATTCAGGATCGCGTGATACTTGGATCCGTCGATCGCCGCCAGATAGACGGAGTACTCGAGCGCGTCCAAAGCGGCTGTCTTCGCTGCCTTCGCCAACTGGCGTGAGCCCTCCGCAGGGTATAACTCGATCTCGGCCACTTCAAACGGGTCGAGGATGCGATAGGCCAATGTGTCAGAGCGCTGGCCAGTCAGGTGCCGCCCAATCCGAGTGCCGAACGTCTCCCAAGTCTGCCCGACGTAGATGGGCTCTCCGTCATAGTCGTAGAAGGCGTAGACACCGATGCACTGCCCTAGCTTCTTTCCCGACTCAGCATCCACAGTTGCCATGGCCGCGCGCAGCAGCCCACGAAACTTCTGCACGAAGCTCGTCGGCATCGACCTCTTGGCCGGTGGCGTCTGATCGGGATCGTTGTAAGAAGCGATCCCCCGACTAGCCACGAGCGCTCGCAACTCCAGAGACCGCGACGTCAAGTTGGCCGCGAACGAGCGGCATGAGGTAGTTTTCGGCAAGCCAGCTCACAGCGGGAACGGCCACTGCATCTCCGAAAGCGAAGAGCGCCTGATTGGTGCGAGCAGCCGAGAGATCGTAGTCGCCGGCTCCCATGAGGCGAGCGTACTCGAGAGGCGTCATCCATCTGACTTGGAGCCGTCTGTTCCCGAGTTTCACTACGGCTTGCTTTGACGAACCTCCGCGCGCTGTGCGCAGACACCCAGAAATATCGTCTGGTCTCACCTCCCATACGGGCACGCCATTTCGAGTCCGCCGGTAGGCCGTTCTGTACTTCACACCCGGGCTCCGGCGCATCGCAGCGATGCGCTCAAGCTGCACTGGAGCGAGGGAGTTCACGAAGGCTTCCGTGCGCTCAGCACCCCACCACCGTTCGTCACCAACAGGCATTGCTTCTACGAGTTCTCCAAACCCCTCGAGCAGAGGTGCCGGAGGGGCGGGAAGAGCTGCTCGGTGCGTCCGCAGAGTTGGGTCGCCGTAGACGGCTTGGAGCCAGTCTGGCCGCAACTCGCTGTTCGGTTCGGCCGTGTCCATTGGAGGGTTCAGGGCACCTACGAGGAAAAGCCGGGGACGTGACTGTGGGATGAACCGCCTCGCGTCGATAGCGAGAACGTCTACGGAGTAACCAAGATCGTTGAATGCACGAACCGCGGCCGCAAGGTCATCTCCGCCGTGAGAGGTAGCGAGCCCCACCACATTCTCGAGAACCGCGACCTCGGGTCGGTCCTCGCCCAGCTCCTCAAGCAGACGAATGTACTGCCAGAAGGCGTTAGATTCGCCCGCCCGTAGCCCGCCACGCGAGCCGGCGAGAGATAGGTCAGTGCAAGGGGACGACCCCCACGCCAAGGACGCATCGCGTGGGAGGTCGCTGACGCTCACTTGGCTGATGTCACCGAGGGCAAACTTGTGGTCGCCCGACTCGTCGTCGAAGTGGTTTCGGTAGAGGTCCCATTTGTCTTGCTCGTAGTCATTCGCCCACGCCACGCGAAATCCACCTCGCTCGAGGCCGATCCGCGCAAGCCCGATGCCGGCGAAAAACTCCAACACTTTGGGCCGGGCGGAGTTCAGTTTCACGATGTCTGGCACGCTTGAAAGCATAACCGCGGACACTGTCAGAGCATGCCGGCACGGCGGCCAAGCGCACTCCGGGACGACTCTGCCAGGAGCCCCATCGAGGAGTTGTCGAGACCGGTATCGCGATGAACTCGCACCACGCATGCACCACAGCCCCAAAACAAAAGAAGAAAACCCCCGGCTAACCAGGGGTTTTCTATGGCGGTACCGGTGGGATTTGAACCCACGGTGCTCTTTCAAGCACACAACTTTTCGAGAGTTGCACCTTCGGCCGCTCGGACACGGTACCGGGGTCGAGTGTAATAGAAGACGAGCGCCGACGCGAATTGAGCGAGACCCTCCTCCACAGGCGGCGCGGAGGGCAGGCGGTGTCGGCGGCCACGCCTAGGCTGGCCGCATGGCCAAGGCACACTCCCCTGCATTCCGCTGCACCGAATGCGGCTGGACCACCGCCAAGTGGGCCGGCCGGTGCGGCGAATGCCAGCAGTGGGGAACGGTCGTCGAGGCGACGGCCCCCACCGGCGTGCTCGGCAAGTTGACCCCGATCCGCGCGACCGACGAGCGCGCCGCCCGCCCCATCACCGAGGCCCGCTCCGACGAAGCGCCACGGTGGTCGAGCGGGATCGCCGAATTCGACCGCGTCCTCGGCGGCGGCATCGTCCCGGGCGCAGCCATCCTGCTGTCCGGCGAGCCGGGTGTCGGCAAGTCGACCCTGCTCCTCGAGGTCGCGTCACGCGCCGCGAAGACCGGCGCCCGCGTGCTCTACGTGAGCGCCGAGGAGTCGGTCAGCCAGGTGCGCCTCCGAGCCGAACGCACCGGCGCCCTCCACGACGACCTGTACCTCGCCTCCGAGACCGACCTCGCCACCATCCTCGGCCACATCGACCAGGTCGAGCCGAAGCTCCTCATCGTCGACTCTGTGCAGACGGTCTCCTCCTCGCAGTCCGACGGCCTCGCCGGGCAACCCGGTCAGGTCCGCGAGGTCTCGGCCGTCCTCACCCGCATCGCCAAGGAGCGCGACCTCCCGATCCTCCTCGTCGGCCACGTCACCAAAGACGGCTCGATCGCAGGCCCCCGCCTCCTCGAACACCTCGTCGACGTCGTCTGCCAGTTCGAGGGCGACCGCCACACCGCACTCCGCTTCCTCCGTGCGCAGAAGAACCGCTTCGGCGCGACCGACGAGGTCGGCTGTTTCGAGATGGCCGGCGACGGCATCGCCGAAGTCCCCGACCCGAGCGCCCTCTTCCTCAGCCAGAACGAACCCGTGGCCGGCACCTGCGTCACCATCGTCATGGAAGGCCGCCGCGCCCTCCCCGTCGAGGTCCAGGCGCTCATCAACAAGACGCAGGCACCGAACCCGCGGCGGGTCACCAACGGCGTCGACCCGTCACGCGTGGCGATGATCCTGGCCGTCCTCCACGGGCGCTACTCCTACGACCTCAGCGACCACGACGTCTACATCTCCACGGTCGGCGGCGTGAAGATCACCGAACCGGCGGCCGACCTCGCGATCGCCCTCGCCCTCGTCTCCGTCATCCGCGACCTCGCCCTCCCCCGCGACCTCGCGGCCTACGGCGAGATCAGCCTGAGCGGCGAAGTGCGCCCGGTGAGCGTCGCGAAGCAGCGCGGTTCCGAAGGCAACCGGCTCGGCTACAAGCTGCTGCTCAACTCCGACGTCAGCAACGACCTCAAATCGGTGCTCGGGATCGCTAAGACGGCGGCCGAAGCCGCACGGCCCGCCCGACGCGAACGGGAGCTCGACGCAGCCTTCTGAGCCGACCGCCCGCACCTGATCCACGAACCAGGATCGGGGTGTGCTGTTCACAACTCCTGCGAACTGGTCCCGCAAGGTCCCAGACCGGGACCTGTCCACGTTCGGACGACGACGTGCAGGAGTTGTGAACCGCGGACGCCGCCGAGAGCAAGACCCGCGATCAGGATCGAGCTCTTCGGCCGCCCGCGCCTACTCCGTCGGCGCCTCGAGTTCGAGGACGCGCAGCAGCTCCTCCGGCGACGCCTGCAGCGAGTGCGGACCGGCGACGTCGAAGAGCACCGTCTCGATGTCGTCACCGTAGGTGCGGAGGAAGCTCGCGAGCCACGCGCCGTCGTGCAAGCCGACGTAGGGCGGCAGGGCGGCCGGCTTGTTCTTCGCGTCGGAGAAGAGGAGCAGTGCGAGCCTCGCGGTCTCCGGTTGCCGGAACATCCAGACCTCGCCGGTCTCCGTCGGCTTGTCGGGATTGCCCGGCTTCATGAGCGGGACGACAAACCGCCCGTTGCGCAACGCGAGTGCCACCGCCACCATGTCGCCGGCGGCGAGGGCCGCGGCCAAGGGCTCGGAACGGAACTCGGGTCGCTTCTGCTTCGCCATGCCTCCATTGTCGCAGGCCGGTGCCGGGCGACTGGGTGGCCCCGCGAGCCCCCTCGGCTCAGTTCAGGAGGAACTGCGCGCTGTCGGCGGAGGCGAACCCACCGATGGAGGTGTTGAGGTGGTACGACGCACCGGCTGCCGGCACCGGATCGCGCGGCGCATCGCAGGTGTCAGGGGCGGACCGCGTGCGGTCCCAGGTGATCGGCGGGTTCGACGAGACCGTCTTGCCCGGCTCCAGGAGCACCTGCTGGTCGCTCGGCGCCGTCTGGCAGTCGGTGGACGTCCAGTACGGTTCGTCACCACTGGAGACGGTGAACACCTGCTGGCTCGTGCCGGCGTTCATCGTGCAGACGGCCGAACCCGTGTTCGTCACGCTCAGCGACAGCTGGGGCAGCTCCCCCGCCGCGAAGCTCGTGCCGTTGACGACCGCCTCGACCCGGATCTGATCCGCGGTGCACGCAGCCGCAGAACCGGGGTCCGTGGTCGCGGCCTCGTCGATCGGCGCGGTGGTCGACGTGTCGGGCGCAGCGCTTGCGACCGGCGGCGCGGACGCCGACGGGGTCGGTGACGACGACGAGGCAGCGGGCTCGGCACCGGAACCCGATGCCAGCCGGACGATCAGCACGACGACCAGGATGACGACGGCGAGGAGGACACCGAACACGATCAGCCTGCGTCGCCAGTAGACGGCGGGCCGCTCCGGTCCGCGGGGATTCGTGAGGCTCGACATGCTCACAGATTAAGTGCAGTCGCGCGGAAACGCCCGATGCCCCGCCGTCGGTGCGGACCGTGGTCCGACCGATGACGGGGCATCGGGATGGTGCTGACGTGTCGCGAGCGCCTAGAGCTGCTGCGCCGAGCGACGACGGGCGATCACGAGCGCGAGACCACCGACGAGGAGCAGTGCGGCGAGCGCCGCGTTCCCCCACGGCTCGGCACCGGTGTTGCTCAGGCTGCCGTCCTGGCTCCCGCCGGCCGTACCGGAACCGCTGCCGGTTCCGCCACCCGCACCGGGCTGGGTGCCCGGGTCGGTGCCGGGGTCGACCGCCGCGGCCTGCACGACGATGTCCTGCCAGCCGATGACGTTCCCGTCGGCGTCCTGGACGACCAGGCGGTGCGCACCGACCGGGGCGTCCTCAGGCACGGTGACCTGCACGTTGCCGTCCGCGTCGACCTGCACGAGGCCGTCGCTGACGAGGATCGGCTCGGAGTGCAGCCAGACGCTCACCCAGGTGCCGGCGTACTCCTTGCCGACGTGGATCGTGGCGAGCTTGCCGATGATGAAGTCGGTGATCGCCTTGATGAGGTCCTTGAGCGCCTGGATGAGTGCCGAGTCCGGAGCGGGCGTCGGCGGCGTGACCACCGGCGGCGTAGCGACCGTGAGCGGCACCGTCAGCGTGGTGCCCGACTCGAGTGCCGTGAGGCGGACCGTCGCCGCACCGTCAGCGGTACCAGCCGGCAGCGTGAACGACACCGTTGCGGCACCGGCGCTGACCGGGACCGTTCCGACGGCTGCACCGTTGACCTCGATGGCGAGCGAGGTGTTCACCGGGCTGCCCGTGGAGGTCAGGTCGAGCTTCGCGACGTCGAACGTGACCTTCCCGCCGGCAGCGATCGCCGCGGTCGGTACGTTCGTGACCTGCACGCTCTGGCGGGCGAAGTCCGGAGCGACCGGGCTGTTCGCGGTGAGATACGAGACCCACGCGTCGCGGTCGACGAGACCGGAGTCGCGCGTGTCGGTGCCGTTCGCGAACTCTCGGAAGTTGTCGCCGCCCTGCAGCAGGAAGCTGAAGGAGCCGATCCGGTAGCTCTTCGCCGGGTCGATCGGCGCACCGTTCACCGTGATGCTCGTGATGCGCTCGCCCTGGGCCTTCGTCGGGTCGAAGGTGTACTGCACGTTCGACGACAGGCCGAGCTGCAGGTACGGACGAGACGGCACGTTCCCGGCCGCGTCGAGCTGCCACTGCTGCTCGAGCACCGTCTTGAACTGGGCACCCGTGAGCGAGGTCGTCCACAGGTTGTTGAGGAACGGCAGCACCGCGTTCGCCTCGGCGTACGTGATGTCACCGGCGAGGATCTCCTCACGCATGCCGCCCGGGTTGACGATGCCGATGTCGGCCCCGCCGCGGTCCGCGCTCGAGAGCGAGGCCCGGAGGGAGTCGGCGACGAGGGCACCGAGCGTGGACTCCGCACCGCGGTCGTCCTTCACCCCGTTGTTGAACGCGCGGGTGATGTCGGCCTTCGCCTCACCGATCTTCCGGTTGCCGATCTCCGCCGCGACCGCGAGGGCCTTGTCGGTGATCGTCTTGACCGTCGCGACGGCCGGGTACTGCTTGACGAGGTCGGCTTCGGCCACGGTGGTGCGCGCGACGTTCTTCGCCGTGTAGGCGGTGACGTCACCCGAGGCGCGGTCGACGGTCAGCGTGATCTGGCCGATGAACTCGCCGTAGCTACCGGTCTGGAGCACGGGGCGGGTCTTGCCGGTGACACCGGGGACCGGAGCGTCCCACGCGTACTGCTTGTGCGTGTGACCGGTGAAGATCGCGTCGACCTCGGCGCTCGTCGTGGTGACGATCGAGGTGAAGGCGCTCTGCTCGGCGAGCTCCTGCTCGAGGGTCGCGCCGTCCGGCGTGCCGGCTCCAGCGCCCTCGTGGTACTCGGCGACGATGACGTCGGCCTCACCGTTGGACTCGTCGCCGTCGCTGAGCTGGGCCGCGACGCGGTTCACGGCCTCGACCGGGTCCCCGAAGTCGAGGTCGGCGATGCCTGCGGGCGACACGAGCGTCGGCGTCTCCTGCGTGATGGCACCGACGATGGCGACCTTCACCCCGTCGATGTCGAGGATCGTGTACTCCTTGAGCGCGGGCTGCTTCGTGCCCTTCTCGTAGACGTTGGCGCCGAGGTACGGCCAGGCCGCGTTCTTCCCGTCGGCCATGACGCGGTCGACGAGGTCGCCGTAGCCCTGGTCGAACTCGTGGTTGCCGACCGCGGAGGCCTTCAGTCCGAGCGCGTTGAGCACGTCGATCGTCGGCTGGTCCTGCTGCGACGACGAGGCGAAGAGCGAGGCGCCGATGTTGTCTCCGGCGGAGATGAACGCCGTCTGGTCGGGCGCGAACATCGACTTCAGCTGCTCGATCGTGCCGGCGAACTTCGTCGTGTTGGCGTCGATCCGACCGTGGAAGTCGTTGATGTTGAGCAGGTTGACGGTCGCGGACTCGCTCGCGTCGGCGCTGATGCCGACGATCACGGGGTCGTGGTCACTCGAACGGAACATGTCCGGCACGTTGAAATCGGTCACGTTCGCGTTGTACCGCGAGTACTCGAGGGCGATCGACTCGACCGAGTTGATGTTCCACACGTCGGCGCCGGTGACGCTCTGGTCGGCCTCCGGCGACGCGAAGATGTGGTCGAGGGATCCGACCGCGCCGTCGTAGGCGTAGGTGTACTCGCCGGTCTTCGCCTCCTGGCTGAGGTAGCCGGCGTCGCGGAGCACGTCCAGCGGGTCCTCGGCGTCGTAGGAGTTGAAGTCACCGACGAGGAAGACCTTCTTCGTTCCGATGTCCTTCGAGACCGTGTCGGCGAAGGTCACGAGGGCCTTGGCCTGACGCGTACGGTCGCCGGTGAAGGCGCCCTGACCGGTGTTGGCGTTGTCGCCCGTCGCGGCCTTCGAGGTGCTCTTCGACTTGAAGTGGTTCGCGATCACGAGGAACGTCGCCGCGTCGTCCGCGCCCTTCGGCTTGAACGCCTGGGCGTCGGGCTCGCGGGCGTTGTCGAAGGCGGGCTCGTCGAGCAGGATGCGCGACTCCCCGACCGTCTCGACGGTGGCGGACTTGTAGATGAACGCCGTGCGGATGACGTCCTCGTCCGCGGGGACCTTCGCAGGCGACGGGACGAACGTCCAGGTGCCCTCACCGGCGGCGGCGTTGAGGGCCGCCGTCAGGGTCTTCAGGGCGTCGTCGCGGTCGAGACCGATCGACGCGGAGTTCTGGATCTCCTCGAGCGAGACGACGTCGGCGTCCAGCGCGTTGATCGCCGAGACGATCTTCGCCTGCTGACGCGCGAGGCTCTCGGCCGTGGCCGCTCCGCGCACGCCGCACCCGGCGGCGTCGGAGTCGTCGACGGTCGTCTTGCCGCCCTCACGATCGGTGTAGAAGGTGCAGCCGGTGCGCGAGTCACCGGTGGTGGCGAAGTAGTTCAGCACGTTGAAGGTCGCGAGCGAGACGTCGCCGCCGACCCCGCGAGGCGAGGTGGTGCGCGTGTTCTCGAACGTCGCCGGCTGCGCCTCGGCCGCGTTGGCGCCGGTCAGGTGCTGCGTGGGCTGGAACTTCCAGTTGCTGTTGCGGAAGTCGAAGACGACCGGCGCGGTGAACGCGACGGCTGCACCGACACGGACCGGTGCGGTGGTCGAGACGTACGGGAGCGGGATGCCGGTGTTCTCCGCCTTCGAGAAGTCGACGGTGGAGCCGTCGTCGAGGACGACCTTCTCCGCCGGGACCCGGGCAGCGGCAGCGAGGGCCTCGGCGGACCCGGGCTTGCCGAGCACGGTCGGGGTGACGAACGGGCTGTCCGAAGCGGCCAGGCCGACCTCGCCGTAGCGGTTGGTGGCGTAGGTGTCGGTGACCGTGTAGTCGCCGGCGGGAGCCAGCAGCATGCCTTCGAGGCGCTCGCGCTCCTCGTCGGTGGCCGGGAAGGCGACCGTCGCCGCGGTCGGGGCCGTGACCCCGGTCGCGTCGAGGGGGGTGACCGCGGCGGCGTCGGTGACCTTCAGCTGCGTGAGGCCGTAGTACTCGTCCACCACGCCGGTGACCTGCACGTACTGTCCGACAGTGACGGAACCGACGGTGGCCGGCGAGTAGACGAAGACACCGTCCGACGCGAGGTGGGTCGCCGGGTCGATCGCGCCGCCGGTCCCCTCGGTCTGGAGGTAGTACCCGTTGAAGCCGCCCGTGGGGAAGCTGGCGGTGACGAAGCCCTTCGTGGTCACCGTCTGGCCGACCATCGTGCTCGCGGCCGCAGTGCCCTGGATCTCGGCGATCGTCGCGACGCCGGGCTCGGCCGGGGTGGTCGGGTCGGTGGGCTCGGGGCTCGGCTCCGGGTCGGGGGTCGGCTCCGGGTCGACGGGGGTGTCGCCGGCGCTGTTCTGCGGGGTCACCGTGTCGCTGAGGCCGAAGTCCGCAGCGTTGCTATCGGTGTCGGCGAAGTCGGTGCGCACGATCGACTGCGGCACGGCGTTGCCCGACGGCGACGGGGACGCGGCCGTCTCGAAGGTGTTCGAGGTGCCGTAGCCGAGGAGGTCGACGATGGTCGGGTCGGCGACGACGGAACCGGTCGGCAACGTCACGGCGGCCGTCGAGGCGACGAGCGCGAGCGTGCCGTTCTGCCCCTGCGGGCTCAGGGAGCTCGTCACGTCCGGGGTCGGCAGCGCGACACCGTTGGCGCCGTTCGACGATCCGGAGACGAGGTAGTACCCGCCGGCTGCGATGGAGCCGGTGAGCGGGACCACGGTGGACGAGGCGCCGACACCGTCGAGCTTCCGGTACTGGATGGACCAGCCGCTGACGTCGACGGGCGTCGCGCCGGGGTTGTACAGCTCGACGAACTTGTTCAGGTAGGGCGCGTTGGCGCTCCCACCCGAGAGGTAGGCCTCGTTGATGACGACACCGAGGCCGTCCGTCGAGGCGAGTGCGGGTGTCGCCACGAGCGGTGCGGCGACGAGCCCGGCAAGGGCGGCGAAGGCGGACAGCCTCCACGGGTGTTTGAACGACATGTGGCTCCGAATCGAGGGCCGTCCTCGTTCGGGGCGCGCGACAACGCACCCCCCATTCGAGGCACAGACGATGGGTAGTGCCTCACAAGCTAACCGACATGCGTGACGGAAGACCACCGGAAATGTGAACGGCACGTAAACCCGGGCGTGCTCATTCGAGCAGGCTTCATCCGGTCGAGATCGGCGAAATACCCGATCAGCAAGAGGTTGTGAACGGTCTCATCGCCTCTGCGGCGTACACCCAACCTTCAAGCGGTGGTTCAAAGCAGCTTGAGCATCCGGGTGTTACCGAGCGTATTGGGCTTCACCCGCGCGAGGTCGAGGAACTCGGCCACACCCTCGTCCGAGGAGCGCACGAGCTGCGCGTAGACCTCCGGTGGGACGATCTCCTCGCCGATCTCCTGATAGCCGTGCCGCGTGAAGAAGCCGGTCTCGAACGTCAGGCAGAACAGGCGACGGAGGCCGAGCTCGATCGCGTCGTGCTCGAGGCGCTCGACGAGCGCGTGGCCGACACCGGTACCGAGGTGGTCGGCCGAGACGGCGAGCGTGCGGACCTCGCCGAGGTCCTCCCAGATGACGTGGAGGGCGCCGCATCCGATGAGCTCGCCGTCCGCCGTCTCAGCGACGCGGAACTCCTGGACCGCCTCGTAGAAGACGACGTCGTCCTTGCCGAGGAGGATGCGTTGCTGCACGAGCGGCTCGACGAGCTGCTGGATGCGGCGGACGTCACCGGTGCGGGCGCGACGGACGGTGTATCCCTGCGGAGCCTGCTCGACCATCTCGCCTCCCAGCGTCAGAACCTCCGAGAAGTCTACTGACGCCAGCGCGGTGCTCCCGACCGGGCGCGGGTCTCCGGCTCAGTGCCAGGACCTCGGGCCCGCCGTGCCGGCCGCATAGGTGTCGATCGCCACCTCGTCCTTGCGCCACGCCTTCAGGACCGGCGCGACGATCCGCCAGCATTGCTCCGCGACGTCGCCCCGCACCGACAGGGTCGGGTCGCCCTCGAGGATGCTCGACAGGACCTCGCCGTACGCACTGAGCTGCCCGGCCTGGAGCTCCGCGTGCAGAGCGACGGGGTCGAGCTCGAACGGGTCGTCCTCGCCGTTGATCATCAGGTCGAGGTCGAGCGACGCCGGCTTCAGGCCGATGCGGAGCCGCGCCGGGGTCTTCATGCCGTGCAGGCCGGACGGAAGGTGCGGCACCGGCTTGAAGGTGAAGACGATCTCCTGCCGTGTCCCGGACAACGCCTTCCCGGAGCGCAGGACGAACGGCACGCCAGCCCAGCGCCAGTTGTCGATCGCCAGGGTCATCTCGGCGAGTGTCTCCGTGTGGTGAGACGGGTCCACGCCCTGCTCGTCGATGTAGGCGGGCAGCTTGCGGTCGCCGATCGTGCCGGCGCCGTATCGCGCCCGCCGACTCTCCGTGCCGTTCGCCTTCCACGGTCGGGTCGCTCGCAGCACCTGGGCCATGCCGCCGCGCAGATCCTCGGCGTCGACGCTCGCCGGTGGCTCCATGGCGGCGAACGCGAGAACGAGGAGCAGGTGGCTCTGGATCATGTCGATCAGGGCGCCCGCGCGATCGTAGTACCCGGCGCGACCCTCGAGCGCCAGCTGCTCGTCGAAGACGATGTCCACGCGTTCGACGTTGTCGGCCGAGAGGAGCGGTTCGAAGATGCGGTTCGCGAAGCGCAGGCCCAACAGGTTGAGCACCGTCGACTTGCCGAGGAAGTGGTCGACGCGGAACACCTGCTCCTCCGGCACCAGGTGCTGGAGCAGGCGGTTGAGCGACCGGGCGGAGGCGTAGTCGGTCCCGAACGGCTTCTCCAGGGCGAGCATGATGCCCTTCGGGAGTTCGAGCTTCCGCAGCGCCTTGCAGGCGAGCAGCGTGACGGCGGGCGGCAGCGCGAAGTACAGCGCGACGTTCGGGCCGGCGGCCTCGAGGACCCGCTCGAGCGACGCGGGGTCGGAGACGTCGCCCTGCAGGTAGGTGGTCTGCTTGACAATCTCCTCGGCCAGTTTCGAGGGGGCGTCGGCGAAGGAGGTCGCGACCCGCTTGCGCCAGGCTTCGTCGGTCGACTCCGAGCGATCCACCCCGATCAGTCGTACCGCCTCGCCGCGCGGCGACGCGAGGAGTGAGGCGAGCCCTGGCAGCAGGAGTCGTGCCGTCAGGTCTCCCCCGGCGCCGAGGATGACGAGCGTGCGAGGGGCTGTGGCTTCGGAGGTGGCGGCGGTCATGCCGCGATCCTACGGGGTGCGGTCGATCGTCTGCGCGACCTTGCGCGCCGTCGGCGATGCCCCGGCCCGCTACGGTGAGGGCATGCGACTCGGAGTCCTCGACGTGGGATCGAACACCGTCCACCTGCTCATCGTGGACGCCCACCCCGGCGCTCGCCCCATCCCCCAGTCGTCACACAAGTCGGTCCTGCGGCTCATGCGGTATCTCCTGCCGGATGGCTCCATCAGCGAGGAGGGCGTCTCCGTCATCCTCGAGTCGATCGGCGCGGCGGCGGCGATCGCCCGGGAGAGCGGCCTCGACGAGCTGCTCTCGATGGCGACCTCCGCCATCCGCGAGGCCACCAACGGACCCGAGGTCCTCGCCCTGGTCGAAGCACGGACGGGCATCGCGCTCCAGGTGCTGTCCGGGGACGACGAGGCCAAACTCACCTTCCTCGCCGTCCGCCGCTGGTACGGCTGGTCAGCCGGCGAGATGTTGCTGCTCGACATCGGCGGCGGATCCCTCGAGATCGCCGCCGGCGGCGACGAGGTCCCCGACGTCGCCATCTCCCTCCCGCTGGGTGCCGGGCGGTCCACCGTCGGGTTCCTCCACGACGACCCGCCGACCGCGGCCCAGCAGGAGGCGCTCAGGCTGCACGCCCGCCAGGTGCTCGCGGACGCCCTGCCGGCCTTCGCCGCCGAACCCGACGCGCATCACGTCGTCGGGTCGTCGAAGACCATCCGCTCCCTGGCGCGGCTCGCCGGCTCGGTCGCCGACGGCATCGGCGGCACCGAACGGTCCCTGCTGCGCCGCAGCCAGCTCGACGATTGGATCCCGCGGCTCGCGAGGATTCCGGCCGAGGCACGCCCTGCACTCCCGGGCATCACCGCCGACCGCACCTTCCAGATCGTCGCCGGCGGGATCGTGCTCTCCGAGGCGATGGCCGCCTTCCGCGTGCGCGAGCTCGACGTCTCCCCCTGGGCCCTCCGAGAGGGCATCATCCTCCGCTACCTCGACCGCCTCGGCTGACCGCCGCCGACACGACGAAGGCCCCCACTCCGCGGAGTGGGGGCCTTCGGTGGTGCTGGTGACTACTCGCCCGTGATCGCGAGGTCCGGCGTGGCCGAACCCGTCCCGAGCGCCGCCTGCGAGTTCACGCCGGCACCGACGGACTCACCGCGTGCCGAGGTCGTGAACGCGAACGCGCCGTCCACGAAGTCGACGTGCACGTGGTCGCCCGCGTTCAGCTCGCCGTGGAGGATCTGCTCACTGAGCTGGTCCTCGACCTCGCGCTGCATGGCACGACGCAGCGGACGCGCACCGAGGGTGGGGTCGAACCCGACCTCGATGAGCCGCTCCTTCGCGGGGAGCGTGAGCTCGATCGTCATGTCGCGGTCGAGCAGACGCTCTGACAGGCGCTTCGTGAACAGGTCCACGATCTGCAGGAGCTCCGGCTTCGACAGCTGCGGGAACACGATGATGTCGTCGACGCGGTTGAGGAACTCGGGCTTGAAGTGCTTCTTCAGCTCCTCGTTCACCTTGCCGCGCATGATGTCGTACCCGGTCGAGGCGTTGCCCTCGATCTGGAAGCCGACGGGGCCACCGGCGATGTCGCGAGCACCGAGGTTGGTGGTCATGATGATGACGGTGTTCTTGAAGTCGACGACACGACCCTGGCCATCGGTCAACCGGCCCTCTTCCAGGATCTGGAGGAGCGAGTTGAAGATGTCGGGGTGCGCCTTCTCGATCTCGTCGAAGAGCACGACGCTGAAGGGCTTGCGGCGCACCTTCTCGGTGAGCTGGCCGCCCTCTTCGAAGCCGACGAACCCGGGAGGAGCACCGAACAGTCGCGAGACCGTGTGCTTCTCGCCGTACTCCGACATGTCGAGCGAGATGAGCGCGCCCTCGTCGTCGAAGAGGAACTCGGCGAGCGCCTTGGCCAGCTCGGTCTTACCGACACCCGTGGGGCCGGCGAAGATGAACGAACCGGACGGACGCTTCGGGTCCTTCAGGCCGGCACGGGTGCGTCGGATGGTCTTCGAGAGGGCCGAGATGGCCTCCTCCTGACCGATGACGCGCTGGTGCAGGGCCTTCTCCATGAAGACGAGCCGCGAGGACTCCTCCTCCGTGAGCTTGAACACGGGGATGCCGGTCGCCTGGGCGAGCACCTCCGCGATCAGACCCTCGTCGACCTCGGCGGTGGTCTTGACGTCGCCGCTCCGCCACTGCTTCTCGAGACGCAGACGCTCGCCGAGGAGGTTCTTCTCCTCGTCGCGGAGCGAAGCGGCCTTCTCGAAGTCCTGCTCCTCGATCGCCGTCTCCTTGGCCTCGCGGACGCCGGCGATCTTGTCGTCGAACTCGCGGAGCTCCGGCGGGCTGGACAGGATCGACAGGCGCAGGCGTGCGCCGGCCTCGTCGATCAGGTCGATGGCCTTGTCGGGCAGGAAGCGGTCGGAGATGTAACGGTCCGCCAGGTTCGCGGCCGAGACGAGCGCACCGTCGGTGATGGACACCTTGTGGTGGGCCTCGTAGCGGTCGCGCAGCCCCTTGAGGATGTTGATCGTGTGGGGCAGCGACGGCTCCATGACCTGGATCGGCTGGAACCGGCGCTCGAGTGCGGCGTCCTTCTCGAAGTGCTTGCGGTACTCGTCGAGCGTGGTGGCACCGATGGTCTGGAGCTCACCGCGTGCGAGCAGCGGCTTGAGGATGGACGCTGCGTCGATCGCGCCTTCAGCGGCACCGGCACCCACGAGGGTGTGGATCTCGTCGATGAAGACGATGATGTCGCCGCGGGTGCGGATCTCCTTGGTGACCTTCTTCAGGCGCTCCTCGAAGTCACCGCGGTAGCGGCTTCCGGCGATGAGCGAGCCGAGGTCGAGCGAGTACAGCTGCTTGTCCTTCAGCGTCTCGGGGACGTCGCCCTTGACGATCGCCTGGGCGAGGCCCTCGACGACCGCGGTCTTACCGACGCCGGGCTCACCGATCAGGACCGGATTGTTCTTGGAACGACGGGAGAGGATCTGCATGACCCGCTCCATCTCCTTGTCGCGACCGATGACCGGGTCGAGCTTGTTGTCGCGCGCGGCCTGGGTGAGGTTGCGACCGAACTGGTCGAGGATCTGGGATCCGCCCTGGGCCTGCTGCTCACTCTGGTTGCCACCGACGGGCGCGGCTTCCTTGCCCTGGTAGCCGGAGAGCAGCTGGATGACCTGCTGGCGCACCCGGTTGAGGTCGGCGCCGAGCTTGACGAGGACCTGGGCGGCGACGCCCTCACCCTCGCGGATGAGGCCGAGCAGGATGTGCTCCGTGCCGATGTAGTTGTGGCCGAGCTGCAGCGCTTCGCGCAGGCTCAGCTCCAGCACCTTCTTGGCGCGCGGCGTGAACGGGATGTGTCCCGTCGGCTGCTGCTGGCCGGTGCCGATGATGTCGGTGACCTGCTCGCGCACGGCATCCAGGGAGATCCCGAGGGACTCGAGCGCCTTGGCGGCCACTCCTTCGCCCTCGTGGATGAGGCCGAGCAGGATGTGCTCGGTCCCGATGTAGTTGTGGTTGAGCATCTTGGCCTCTTCCTGGGCCAGGACGACGACACGACGCGCACGGTCGGTGAATCTCTCGAACATGATCACTCTCCTCCGGCACCGGGCAGGGTGGTGATGCCGTTAGTAGGAGCGTAACGACCACCGCAGCTCTCATCGCCCCTGTTCGCCGTGGGCGTGATGCCGGGGGTCCGGGAACGCCGCAGCGCACGTGCACCTGGCACGTGCGCTGCGGGGTGGACCGATCGCGGGTCGCTCAGACGGGGAACCGGACGGTCGCGGCGAGCGCACCACCGCCGGGGACGTCTTCGGCTCGGACGGCGAGGATCCTGGCGTCCGACAGGAGCGCCCGTCGGAGGATCTCGTCGATCACGCCGTAGTTCGAGGCGTCGGCCTCGTCGTCGAGCGTGACGACACCGGTGGCCTCGTCGACCGTGCCGGGCAGGTTGGTGTCGATGTCGACGAACAGGGTGTCGACGGCGTTCGCTGTCGCGGCGCGTGCCACGTCGCCCAGGTCGGTCACCGCGCGTCCGTTCGACGCCCGGGTACCGAACTCCTCGCAGAGCGCGTGGAGCTCGGCCGCGTACAGCTCGTCGAGGATCGGTCGTGCCGCGGCGGCGAGCTGTTCGTCGGAGCGTTCCTGCTGGTTGCCCTCGATCTCGGGCTTCACCAGCTGCTTGCAGGTGCTCACCGAGCGGAAGATCCCCGTCATCGGTTCGGCACCCGCGAGGATGAGCGGTTCCTTCGAGTTCGCGAGGATCGGCGCGAGGGCCTTGTCGATGATCTGCGCGTACTCCTGCATGCGGATCTTCTGCCCCTCGGACCCCTGGATGCGTCCGAGCTGTTCCCGGCCGTTCGAGCCCCGCCCACGGATGGAGTCGACGTGCGCGGCAGCCGCGACGTCCTCGGGGATGTCCAGCTCGATGCTCGTCGCCGGCAGGTCGCGGGCGACCGCCACGAGCCTGACCCCGCTCTGCGCCAGGGCCAGCACGTAGGCGGACTGCGGGAAGGTGAGCGCCCGCATGAGCGGCTTGATGTAGAAACGGTCCGACACCTCGGTGCACGAGCGCAGCACGTTGGGTACGCGGAAGTACCGTGTCGTCGACGGGCTGACGAAGATGGCCAGGCTCGAGGACAGGTACCGGAGGAAGTCCGGGTCCTCGAGGAGGCGGTCGATCTCGTCGGTGAACCGCCCGACCGCGGCACGGTCCGCTCCCGCCGCAGCCAGCTGCTCCGCCGCCTGTTTGACCTGGTTCTTCAGGTCGAGCCGGATGTGGCTCGTGTCCGCGGGGTTGGTGCTCGTCTCGAGGTAGATCGACACGCTCGACGCTTCTCGGGCGTTCGCGAGCTCGACGATGTCGGAGCGGGTCGGAATATCGGTGTGGTGCACTGATGCCTCCTTCGATCGCGTCAGGCGAAGGGTCGACCGGGAGCAGGCGACGCCGTCGTGGGCCTGACTTGCCCCCAGTATAGGGACGCGGTAGCCGCACGGCCCTGGCGGATTCGCCGGGGATTCGGAGGCGGAGCGGACGTCGTCGGACTCGCTCGGCGCACCCGGCGCCGGGCCGCGCTGGCCGCTACTGGAGCGCCGAGGTGAGCCGCGCGAGGTTGTCGAGGACGGTCGAGCGCAGCGGCTGCTTGAGCCACTCGGCGAGCGTCAGCTCCTTGCTGATCTCGCGGTACCCGTCCTCCACGGCACGCATCTCCCGGACGAACTCCCGCCCGCGGACCATGAGTGACACCTCCAGGTTGAGACCGAAGGACCGCATGTCCATGTTGCTCGAGCCGATGACCGCGACATCGTCGTCGATCGTGAAGTGCTTGGCGTGCAGGATGTACGGCGCCGGGTACTGGAAGATCCGCACCCCGGCCCGCAGGAGCGCCTCGTAGTACGAGCGCTGCGCGTGCCACACCACCGCCTGGTCGCCGATCTCCGACACGAACAGATCGACCGGGACCCCGCGCTGCACGGCGGTCGTGACGGCGGCGAGCAACGACTCGTCGGGGACGAAGTACGGACTCGTGATCACGATCCGCCGTTGCGCCGCGTAGATGAGCGCGAGGAAGAGCTTGAGGTTGTTGTCGCCGTCGAACCCGGGCCCGCTCGGCACCACCTGCAGCTCCAGGTCGCCGACCGGGCGGGCGTCGAGCAGCCCGACCTCCTGCGACAGCACGTCGCCCGTCTCGCTGTACCAGTCGCTCAGGAAGATCGTGTTGATGCCGGCGACCCCCGGACCCTCCACCCGGGTCATGAGTTCCTGCCATTGGAGCCCGCGTTTGATGTTGCCAGGCTTGTTGTAGCTCCGGTCGATCATGTTCTGCGACCCCATGTACGCGACGGCGCCGTCGACGATCACCATCTTGCGGTGGTTCCGGAGGTCGGGACGTTGGAACTTCCCCTTGAAGGGCTGGAGCGGCAGCATGAGCGCCCACTGCGCCCCCATCGCCGTGAGCCGCTGCAGCGTGTGCTTGTAGTCGGGGGTCCGCCAACTCGCGAAGTGGTCGAGCAGCACCCGGACGGTGACGCCGCGCTCGATCGCGCGTTCCAGCGCGTCGAAGAACGGCTTCGTCGTCCGATCGCAGGTGAGGATGTAGAACTCGACGTGCACGAAGTGCTGCGCACGGTCGACGTCGCCGGCCATCGCGTGGAGCGAGGCCTCGTAGTCGCCGATGAGGCTCGCGGCGTTCCCGCCCTGGAGCGGCATCGAGCCGAGGTTGCGGTTGAGCGTCACCACCGAGCGGAACCACGCCGGCGCGTTCGAGGTCAGGTTCGCCTTGACGAGGTCGCGGGTCGTCTGACGGATGTACACGTTGATGTCGTACTGCTTCCGCCGGCGCACCCGCGGCAGCTTCGGGTTGCCGATGAGCAGGAAGACGATCACCCCGAGGTAGGGGATGAGGAAGATGGCGAGCAGCCAGGCCATTCCGGCGGTCGGGCGCCGGTTGCGCGGGACGACGATGACCGCGATGACACGGATGATGAAGTCCAGGACGAGGGCGGTGATGCCCAGCCAGTTCCAGGAGAACTCGATCGTCATGTCGCCCATCCGCTCACGTGCCGAGGCTCCAGCCTACTGACCGCCCCGGACTGCGGGCATGCGACACCGCGGCGTCGGACGGGCGTTCAGACCTCGCGGGGGGCCGTTGGATCGGCCGGGGGCAGACCCAGCTTGGCCCGCTGCTCCGCCTCGACCTGCGCGTACGCCTTACGCTCGTTGCGGTCGGAGCGCAGGATGGCGCGCATCACGACCCAGAAGATGACGCCGACGACCACGGTGGGCAGCAGCGACCAGAGCGCATTCAGCCAGTAGTCCTCGATCACCCGTCAATCGTACCGCCCTTCGACAGGCGCATGGACCGGAAGGGCGGGTCGCTCAGGAACCACCCTTCGACAGGCTCAGGAACCGCCCTTCGACAGGCTCAGGAACCACCCGCGAGGGCGCCCCAGAGGCCGCTCACGACGAGGTACAGGCCGATGCCGCCCACCACGATCCAGATCGTGATCCGTGCCGTCGTCGGTCCTTGCTTCTTCGGGTCCTGGTGGTCGCCCGGGTCCATCATGCTCATCGTCGCGCCTGACTGTTCGTGGTCGTGCTGCCGGGTGGGCCGCTACTTGACCAGGGGGAAGAGGATCGTCTCGCGGATGCCGAGACCGGTGAGCGCCATGAGGAGGCGGTCGATGCCCATGCCCATGCCACCCGAGGGCGGCATGCCGAACTCGAGAGCGCGCAGGAACTCCTCGTCGAGACGCATCGCCTCGACGTCGCCCTGCGCGGCGAGCTTCGCCTGCTCGATGAACCGCTCGCGTTGGACGACCGGGTCGACGAGCTCGGAGTAGCCGGTCGCCAGTTCGAAGCCGCGGACGTAGAGGTCCCACTTCTCGACGGCGCCCTCGACGGAACGGTGCGCCCGGACGAGGGGGCTCGTGTCGACCGGGAAGTCCATCACGAAGGTCGGGCGCTCGAGCCCGCCCTTCACGAAGTGCTCCCACAGCTCCTCGACATACTTGCCGTGGATGGGGTGGGGCACCTCGACCCCCTCGCGCTCCGCGAGGGCCTTGAGCTCCTCGATCGGGGTCTGCGGGGTGATCTCCACACCGGCTGCGGCGGAGAGGCTCTCGAACATCGAGATGCGGTCCCAGTCGCCGCCGAGGTCGAACTCGGTGCCGTCCGCCCAGGTGACGACATGGCTGCCGCTCGTGGCCAGTGCGGCGTTCTGGATGAGTGTCTGGGTGAGGTCGGCCATGGTGCCGTAGTCGCCGTAGGCCTCGTACGCCTCGAGCATCGCGAACTCCGGGCTGTGCGTGGAGTCGGCGCCCTCGTTGCGGAAGTTGCGGTTGATCTCGTAGACGTGGTCGATCCCGCCGACGACGGCACGCTTCAGGTAGAGCTCCGGAGCGATGCGCAGGTAGAGCTCGGTGTCGAACGCGTTCGAGTGCGTGACGAACGGCCGGGCCGACGCCCCGCCGTGCATGACCTGGAGCATGGGCGTCTCGACCTCGACGAAGTCGCGCTCCGTGAACGTCTGGCGGAGGCTCGCGACGGTCTTCGCCCGGTCGAGCACGTTCTTGCGCGCCTGGTCGCGGGCGATGAGATCGAGGTATCGGCTGCGGACCCGGGTCTCCTCGTTCAGCTCGTTGTGGAGGTTCGGCATCGGGAGGATCGCCTTGGCGGCGATGGTCCACTCGGCCACCATGATCGACAGCTCCCCACGGCGGCTGGAGATGACCTCGCCGGAGACGAAGACGTGGTCGCCGAGGTCGACGAGCTCCTTCCACGCGGCGAGCTGCTCGTCGCCGACGCTCGCGAGGCTCACCATGGCCTGGATGCGGCTGCCGTCGCCCGATTGCAGGCTCGCGAAGCAGAGCTTGCCGGTGTTGCGCAGGTGCACCACCCGCCCGGCGACACCGACAGTCACGCCGGTGGCCTCGTCGGGCTGCAGCTCGCCGTAGCGGGCGCGCACGGCCGGGATGGTGTCCGTGATGGGCAGGGTGACCGGGTAGGCGCCACCGGCACCGGAGGTCGCCTCGTCGATGAGGCGCTGGCGCTTCGCGAGGCGGACGGCCTTCTGCTCGGAGAGCTCTGCCTGCTCTGCTGCGTCGTCGATCGGCTCTGGCGTCGTGTCAGTCATGCGGTGCGATTCTCCTCGTGCGGTCACTGGAGTTTACCGGGGACCGCGCTCGGCCTGCGCGCACGGCGGGTTTCCTATGAACCCGCTATCGACGGCCTGACAAGGGTCTCGAAGAACCGTTCCGAGCACCCCGTCGCGCCCGCGGCCCGTGCTTGGCTCGGAGGCCAGGAGTCCCGATCGGGGGCACCGACGCCGGAAACGAACTCGAAAGGCTCGTCATGACGACGCTCTCCGACCACCAGCACACCGACGATCAGCACACCGACCGCCGCGACGCCACCGTCGTCCCACCGGTACCGGCCTCGGCCGCCGCCGCTCGGCACTCCGTCGGCCTCGACGCCGGACTCGTCCTCCTCCGCGTGGTCCTCGGCGTGGTCTTCATCGCGCACGGGCTGCAGAAGTTCCTCGTCGACACCATCCCGGGCGTCGCCGCGGGCTTCGGCGGGATGGGCATCCCGCTCCCCGACGTGACCGCGGTCGTCGTCGCCGGACTCGAGCTCGTGGGTGGACTCCTGCTCATCGTCGGACTCGGCACCCGCGTCATCGGCGCGCTCCTCGCCGTGACCATGGCGGTAGCCCTGGTCCTCGTGCACCTGCCGGCCGGCTTCTCCGCCGCCGAGGGTGGATTCGAGTACGTCATGGTGCTCGGCGTCGCAGCCCTCGCGGTCGCCCTCACGGGCCCAGGTCGGTTCGCGGTCGACGCGCTCATCCGCCGTCGCCGCTAACCCCGGCGCCACGACGTCGCCCGCTCCGTCGGGCGCGACCACGGCCGCTCGCTCGCCCTCCCCGGGCGTGTGAGCGGCCGCGCAGCTAGAGCAACTCGTCGACGTCGGGCGTCGTGGCGCCGCGCAGGGCCTCGTCCACCGATGACCGGACGAGCGAGGAGAGGAAGCCGCCGGCGTTCTCGATCCCGATCTCCTGGAGGAGTCCCGTCGCCTGCTGCACGACGGCCCGAGAGAAGCTCGCAGCCGTCTCGACCGCCTCGGCGTACGCCTCACGATCGGCCTCGGCGATGATCACCGGTTCCGCGCCCATCTCCACGACCAGCGCCTGGCCGATCGGTTGGACGGGTGCCGGAGCAGTGACCGCGAAGGACGTCTCGTGCAGGCGGGCGAGGTCGAGGCTCGTCCCCGTGAACACCATCGCCGGGTGCAACGCCAACGGGATGGCGCCCGCGCGCGCGGCCGGAGCGAGGACCGCGGTGCCGAAGCGGGCGGAGGTGTGCGCCACGAGCTGACCCGGCTGCCACGCACCCACCGCCGCGAGCCCCTCGACCAGCGACGCGAGTTGCTCGTCCGGCACGGCGATCACGACGAGTTCGCTCCGCTCGACGACCTCGGTCGGATCGAGCACGGGGACGTCCGGCAACAGGGCGTTCGCGCGGTCGAGACTCTCCTCGGACACCGCGGTGATGCCGACGATCGCGTGTCCGGCGCCACCGAGGGCTGCCCCGATGACCGGGCCGACCCGACCGCTGCCGATGATCCCGACACCGAGGCGGGCATTCCGTCGGTCGGCGCTCACCGCATCGTCCCATCGCCCTCGGCCGCCGCTGGCCCGGCGAAGGGCTCGCGCGGTCCCGCGGCCTCCGGCATCGCCACGCCCTCCGGCTGTGCCGACGGTTCCTGAAGGTACGGGGCCGTCACCGGCTCGTCGCCGGGCCGGTGTTCGGGGTCGAAGCTCGCCCACCGGTGACTCCGGTCGGTCGCCTGCGCGACCACGATCGCCTCGGAGGCCGCCTCGAACATGCGAACCGCCTCGTCCCGCGCCATGGCCGGGAGCTTCGCGACCACCGGACCGGGCACCGTGTGCGCGGTCGCGGAGGCCAGGTCGAGTGCCCGCAGAAGCGGCCCCTGGTTGATCCGAATGCTCTGCAGCCGGGCGAGCGGCAGGATGTGGAGCTTCCGCCAGACGACCCCCTGCCGGAAGAGCAGCATCCCGTCCCGCAGTGCATAGCCGGTGCGCCGCCATGAGAACCAGTTGATCCACATCGAGCGTCGGGGCGACCCGACGAACCCGACGCCGTCACGCGTCGAGAGGGCGGACTGCAGTGGCGCCCAGGCGCTGCCGTCGATACGACCCGCGAGCATCAGCTCCACGACCTGGGCGGCGTCGACGAGCGACCCGACCGGCAGCACCGTGTTGTTGCTCGCACCGCGGGCGGCCTGCTCGAGCGAGAGACCGGCCTTGTTGATCCGGACCTTCCACCAGCCGAAGGGACGCCAGATGATCGGCTGCGACACCTCGATCGCGTGGATGCGACCCGGGGGGATGGTGTCGTTCGTCGTCGAGAACAGTCCGAACCCGACGCGCACGCCCGAGGGGGTCGCGGCGATGCTGTAGCGGAGCGACTTCGTCACGCTCGACCAGATGTAGGCGCCGAGGCTCAACACCATCGGCACCAGCCAGAACCAGGCCCAGTCGAGACCGTTCACGAGCAGGACGACCCCGACGACGACCGAGATCAGGACGATGACGGTGAAGGGACTCACCACGGTCGAGCCGACGAGGCGCCAGAGGGTCAGCCGTACGACCGAATCCGGCACCGCCTCCTGGGGGTCCAGTTCCGGCGAGATGAAGTCGTCCACCCGCTCGGTGACGAACCGTGAGACGCCACCACCGTCCGTCGTGACGGCCTCGCCCTCCGGCAGGTTCGGATCGACCGGGCCCGCTGCCGGTCGCTGCTGTCGCTCGGCGAGCTTCACGCCGCTCGCGAGGGTGAGCACGTCGCGGCGCAGGCCGTCGGCGTCTGCCGTGTAGAGGTACTCGAGCTTGACGTTCGCGTCCTGCCCGGCGACGCTCACGTTGATGCGGGAGGCGCCGATGAGCCGGGCCAGCAGCGGCTTCTCGATGGAGACGCCCTGAATACGGTCGAGCTTGGCCTTGCGGTTCGTGCGGAAGAGGATGCCGCTGCGGACCTCGACCGCCTCGTCCGTCACGCGGAAGGTGTGCATGCGCCACGAGAACCAGAACACGGCGATGATCACGATGAGCCCGACGGCGATCGCGAGGAGCACCCAGCCGACGAACCCGTGGTTCAGGATGTAGTCGATCGGGTCGGTCGGCTGCTCCATGCCCGGCGCCGGGATGAAGAACTCGATGAGGCGCTCGCGCAGGTTGGCGATGACGATGCCGAGGATGGCGACGAACGCGATGCCGCCGCGGAGCAGAGGTGTCGCCGGGTGCAGGCGGTGCCACTGTCCGTCGACCAGGCTCTGCCCGGCGACGCGCGGCACGATCGCCTCAGCGGTCGGTTTGACGCGTGGCCCGGCCGCGGGCACCTCGAACCGGGGTGGCGGTCCCTGTGGCTGCTGCTCGCTCACAGGCCGGTCCGCCGGCTCTCCGCCACGGCGACCAGGTGATCGCGCAGTCCCTCCGCCTCGGCCTCGGGCAGCCCGTTGATCACCACGCCGGTGGAGGCGGAGGCTGTCACGAACTTGAGGTCGGCCAGGCCGAACGCACGAGAGAGCGGCCCGCGGTTGATGTCGACGAGCTGCATGCGGCCGTACGGGACGGCGACGAAGCGCTGCCACATGATCCCCCGGCGGAACAGGAGGTCGTCAGCGCGGAGCTGGTAGCCGATGGCCCGGATCCGACGGGGGATGAACGCCGCGGTGATCAGCGAGATGACCGCGAAGGCGGCGAACGGCCACCAGATCCACGTCCAGTCCCAGACGAGCGCGACGAACACGACCGCCGCGGTGATGATGAGGAGCCCGGCACCCTCCGAGATGAACTCGATGGCGATGAGTTTGCGGCTCACCCGCCGCCATTCGACGTCAGGGAGGTCCAGCCGGTGCCCGACGGGGGCGGAGGAGTCAGTGTGCGCGACCTCCGGGGCCGGCGTCTCCTCGAGCGGCGTGTCGATCAGCGGCCGCTCGATGAGCGGTTCAGGTGTGGGACGGGGCTCCCCCGGGTGCGGCGTCGTCATCATCATCCTTCGGAACGGTGCAGAACCACTCGGCCACCAGAGCGGCGACGACGAGCGCGACGGATCCCACGATGGACGCGATCACCAGCCACAACGAGCCTAGCGCGGGCAGGATCGGGCGGGTCAGGAGGAAGAGCAGGATACCGACGGTGGCACCGGCCACGAGGGCACCCGCGTGGCTCGACGCCTTCGCGAGGGCGGCAACGCGCATCGCCCGGAACGGGTCGATCCGTCGGGTCGCGTGCCCGGTCGTGCTGCGCCGGATCGGCCAGGACAGGGCGATGAGGATGATGGCGACGGCGACGAGTGAGATCGTGAGGGTGACGGGCGGGATGATCGAGGCACGCCCGGCGGACACCGACGCCACCTCGATGAGGAACCCGAAGACGACGCCGACCCCGGCGAGGACGATGAGCGGTGTCGCGGTGGTGCGTCTCACGGCTGTGCTCCGTCGTCAGGGACCACGGATCCGTCCTTGGCGGCGGCCAGGGTGTCGAGGCGACCGACACCGGGCAACGTCGCATCGGGGTCGAGCAACAGCCACGGTACGACGACGAAGCCGCGCTCGGCGGCACGCGGGTGCGGGACCGTGAGGCGGTCGTCGTCGATCGTCTCGTCGTCGTAGGCGAGGAGGTCGAGGTCGAGCGTCCGGTCGCCCCAGCGCTCCTCACGGACGCGGCCGTGGGCCAGCTCGATCCGCTGGAGTTCGTCGAGGAGCTCGAGCGGCCGGAGCCGGGTCCGGACGATGGCGACACCGTTCAGGTACGCGGGTGCCGACTCGTCGACACCCGACGGCTTGACGGCAGCGCTCGAGACGAGCGGCGAGGGCCGGACCTCGAGCACGCCGTCGACGGCGGCGAGGTCTTCGCACGCCTGAGCGATCGTCGCGCGGCGATTCCCGAGGTTCGCCCCGAGGGCGACGACGGCCTGCACTGCGCGTGGCTTCGGGGGCCCCGGGCGTCGTGCCGGGTCGTGGATTGGGGTGCGCGACACCATCAGTCGGCCTGCCCGGTCTCTGCGCGGTCGGCGGCGGTGCGCTCGATCGTCACGGCCACGTCCGCGAACGGCACCGTGATCGGGGCGCTCGGTTTGTGCAGGGTGACCCGCACGGCCTCCGCGCGCGGATTCGACAGCACGACGGCGGCGATGCGCTCCGCGACCGTCTCGATGAGGTCCACCGGGTCGCGTTCCACGGCGGCGACGACGGCTTCCGCCAGCTCCCCGTAGTGCATGGTCGCGCCGAGCTCGTCGCCGCCGGCCGCCGGACGGAGGTCGAGGGTGACCGTCACGTCGATGACGAACTCCTGCCCCGCCTCGCGCTCGAAGTCGAAGACGCCGTGATGGGCGAAGGCCCGCAGGCCGGTGAGGGTGATCGAATCAGTCATCTGCTCCACCTTGCCATGCGTCGAGGGTGTCGAGGGCGAGTCTCGTGGCGGCGACGTCGTGCACGCGGACGCCCCAGGCACCGGCTTGGACCGCCAGGACGCTCACCACGGCACTTGGGAGGTCACGATCGGTCATCGGGGCGCCATCCGGCAGGAGCGCACCGAGGAACCGCTTGCGCGAGGCGCCGACGAGCACCGGATAGCCGAGCTCGAGCAGCAGATCGAGGCGCGAGAGGATACGCCAGTTGTGCTCGGTGTGCTTCGAGAAGCCGAGCCCGGGATCGACGACGATCCGCTGTGGATCGACGCCCTGACCGAGCAGGGTCGACACGCGGTCGTCGAGTTCGCGCGCGACGTCGAACGCCGCGTCCGTGTACGAGGCTCGGCTCGCCATGTCCACCGAGTGCCCGCGCCAGTGGCTGATGACGCAGTCGAGGCCGGACGCGGCCATGAACGCCGGCATCCGGTCGTCCGCGAGCCCGCCCGAAACGTCGTTGATGATCGACGCGCCGGCGTCGGCCGCCGCCCGAGCGGTCTCGGCGCTCATGGTGTCGATGCTCACCCGCACCCCGGCCGACGCCAGCGCCGACACGACGGGTGCGACCCGGTGCTGTTCCTCGCGGGTGTCGACCCGCGCGGCGCCCGGCCGCGTGGACTCGCCACCGACGTCGATGACGGTGGCACCGGCCGCGACGAGCTCGAGGCCGTGCGCGACGGCGTCGTCGACGTCGAAGTAGCGGCCGCCGTCGCTGAAGGAGTCGGGCGTGACGTTGACGACGCCCATGATCTCAGGGTTCGTGGTCGTGTGCCGGCTGTCTGCGGGGACGGCGTGCCCGTCGTCGCTCGTCACCGGATCACCGGGCCTGTTCGGCGGCGGTGCCGATCAGCTGCATGAGTTCGGCCCGCGCGGCAGGATCCGCGAGGGCGCCGCGGCTGGCGATCGTGACGGTGGTGCTCGTCAGCTGACGCGAGCCGCGCATGGACACGCAGCCATGCGCCGCCTCGAGCACGACGAGGACGCCGCGTGGGGCGAGTCGCTCCTCGAGGACGTCCGCGATCTGCTCGCTCAGGCGCTCCTGCACCTGCGGGCGGGACGCGATCGTGTCGACCACCTTCGGCAGTGCGCCCAGCCCGATGACGCGTTCGTCGGGGAGGTAGGCGATGTGCGCCGTGCCGAGGAACGGCAGCAGATGGTGCTCGCACACGGAACGGAAGGCGATGTCGCGGACGAGCACGGCGTCGCTCGTCGCACCCTCCTCGATGGGGATGGTGCGAGCCAGGTGCTCGCCGGCGTCCTGGCCGATGCCGCTGAAGAACTCCGCATACGCGTCGGCGACGCGCGTCGGGGTGTCGGCCAGGCCGTCGCGGGCCGGATCCTCGCCGATCGCGTCGAGGATCTCCAGGACGGCCGCGGCGATCCGCGCGCGGTCCACGGACGGCCGCGAGGCCGAGCCTGGATCAGACTCGGCCTGCGCGGCTCCGACCGCGGCGTTCGCGGGGTGCTCGCCGGGTGTCATGCGAGCTAGGCGGTCGCCGGTCGCGGCTTCGTGGCGCGGGTGCGCTTCGGCTTCACGGGCACCTCCGGCTCGGAGCTCACGCCGCCGTCTGCCGCCCCCGAGTCGATGGGCGCGGTGAACGTCGTCGAACCGACGGCGGAACCGGAGCCGACCGGGCGCTTCTTGCTGGACAGCCAGACCGGACGCGGCGGGAGCTTCTTGACGTCCTTGAAGATCTCGGCCAGCTGCAGGTGGTCGAGGGTCTCCTTCTCCATCAGCTCGGCGGCCAGGCGGTCGAGGACGGCGCGGTTGGTGGTGATGACCTGCCAAGCCTCGTCGTGCGCGGCCTCGATGAGCTCACGGACCTGGGCGTCGACGCGCTGCGCGATCTCCTCGGAGTAGTCGCGCTGGTGGCCCATGTCGCGACCGAGGAACATCTCACCGGAGGACTGGCCGAGCTTGACGGCGCCGACATCGGTCGTCATGCCGTACTCGGTGACCATCTTGCGGGCGATGCCGGTGGCCTTCTCGATGTCGTTCGAGGCGCCGGTGGTCGGGTCGTGGAAGACGAGCTCCTCGGCGACGCGGCCGCCCATCGCGTAGGCGAGCTGGTCGAGCAGCTCGTTGCGCGTGACGGAGTACTTGTCCTCGAGCGGGAGCACCATCGTGTAGCCGAGGGCGCGGCCACGGGGCAGGATCGTGACCTTCGTGACGGGGTCGGTGTTGTTCATCGCCGCTGCCGCGAGGGCGTGACCACCCTCGTGGTACGCCGTGATGAGCTTCTCCTGCTCACGCATGACGCGGGTGCGTCGCTGCGGCCCGGCGATGACGCGGTCGATGGCCTCGTCGAGTGCACGGTTGTCGATGAGCTGCGCGTTCGAACGCGCGGTCAGCAGCGCCGCCTCGTTGAGGACGTTGGCGAGGTCGGCACCGGTGAAGCCGGGCGACTTGCGGGCGACGACCTCGAGGTCGACGCTCGCGGCCAGGGGCTTGCCCTTGCCGTGCACTTCGAGGATCCGCTTGCGGCCGGCGAGGTCCGGGGCGTCGACGCCGATCTGGCGGTCGAAGCGACCGGGACGCAGAAGCGCGGGGTCGAGGATGTCGGGACGGTTCGTCGCGGCGATGAGGATCACGTTGGTCTTGACGTCGAAGCCGTCCATCTCCACCAGGAGCTGGTTGAGGGTCTGCTCGCGCTCGTCGTGACCGCCGCCCATGCCGGCACCACGGTGACGACCGACGGCGTCGATCTCGTCGACGAAGATGATCGCCGGCGAGTTCTCCTTGGCCTGCTGGAAGAGGTCCCGGACGCGGCTCGCGCCGACACCGACGAACATCTCGACGAAGTCGGAACCGGAGATCGAGTAGAACGGGACGCCTGCCTCACCGGCGACGGCGCGGGCGAGCAGGGTCTTGCCGGTTCCGGGAGGGCCATAGAGCAGCACACCCTTCGGGATTCGAGCACCGACAGCCTGGAACTTCGCGGGCTCCTTGAGGAAGTCCTTGATCTCCTCGAGCTCCTCGATGGCCTCGTCAGCCCCGGCGACGTCGTCGAAGGTGACCTTCGGCGACTCCTTGGAGACGAGCTTCGCCTTCGACTTGCCGAACTGCATGACCTTGTTGCCGCCGCCCTGCATGCCGGACAGCATGAGCCAGAAGAACACACCGATGAGGAGCAGCGGCAGCAGGAGACCGAGCATCGACAGCAGCCAGCTCGGCTGCGGGACCTTGTCGTTGTACCCACCGGAGGGGTCCGCGGCGTCGACGGCCTCGACCACGTCGGCAGCACGAGCGCCGACGTAGTAGAACTGCACCTGCTTGCCGAACTCGTCGTCCGCCTTCGTCAGCGTGAGGTCGACGCGCTGGTCGCCGTCCGTGATGACGGCCTCCTTGACCTGCCCCTTCTCGAGGAAGGCCAGGCCTTCCTGGGTGGAGACCTCACGGAAGCCGTTCATGCTCATCAGGCTGATGCCGATCCAGAAGACCAGAGCAGCGATGATGAGGTACGGGATGGGACCCTTGAAGAGGCGCTTGACGTTCATAGTTGAGAGGCCGGGACTGGCCCGTTCCCTTTCTGCAGGAGGGGTCGACGGGCGGAGCCGCGTCGGAAATCAGGCTACCCCCTCGCTGCTGGATGCCTCCCCCATGTTTGCCATGGGCTTAACGAGTGATCCAGGCGAGGTTCGTCGCTCGCCTCAGGCGTAGACGTGGGGTGCGAGCACGCCGACGTCGCGGAGGTTGCGGTACTTCTCGTCGAAGTCGAGACCGTATCCGACGACGAAGTCGTTCGGGATGTCGAAACCGACGTACTTGCACTCGACGTGGACCTTCGCGGCCTCCGGCTTGCGGAGGAGCGCGCAGACCTCGATCGAGGCTGCGCCGCGCGAGGCGAAGTTCTCGAGCAGCCAGGAGAGGGTGAGTCCGGAGTCGATGATGTCCTCGACGATCAGGACGTGACGGTTCGTGAGGTCGGCGTCGAGGTCCTTGCGGATCTGCACGACACCGCTCGACTTCGTGCCGGCGCCGTAGGAGCTGACGGCCATCCAGTCCATGGACAGCGGGATGCGGAGTTCGCGCGCCAGGTCGGCCATGACCATGACCGCGCCCTTCAGGACGCCCACGAGCAGGACGTCCTTCCCGGCGTAGTCGACCTCGATCCGGCGGGCGAGTTCGGCGAGCTTGTCGCGGATCTCCTGCTCGGTGACGAGGATGGTCGTGAGGTCGTCCGAAATGTCGCTCTGCTCCATGCGTCGAGTGTATGCGAGATGACTTGGACGCCGGTGCGCGCCACCTCCTCGCGGGGCCGCCTTCAGCTCGCGGAGAACACGATGCGGCCGTCGCGGCGCATGGCCCGACAGCCGGGCAGATCGATCGGGCCCTGCCCTGTCCAGTCGGTCACGAGCCGCGCGACCTCGATCGTCTGGGTCCGTGAGAGGGCGACCCCGAACTCGCTCTGCACGATGTACCGGATGACGCGCTGCCGGAGCGCGGCGGGGTTCGCGGCGAGCGCCGCCGTACTGACGGAGATCCCGGCCTCGGCATGCTCGACGATCTCTTCGATGGTCTCCTCGATCATCTCTTCGAAGGCCTCGGCGTCCTCCCGCATGGCATCCGCCGTGCGGGCGAGCGCCTCCGCGATGCCCGGTCCGAGTTCGCTCTCGAGCACGGGGAGCACCCGCTCGCGCACCCGGACGCGCGTGTAGGCGGCGTCCGTGTTGTGCGGATCGTTCCAGGGGCTCAGGTCCAGCGCCGCACACGCCTCTCGGGTCTGCGCACGGCGGACGCCGAGGAGGGGGCGGACGAGGGTGCCACTGACCGGCGACATCCCCTGCAGGCTGCCGGCGCCGGATCCGCGGGCGAGCCCGAGGAGTACCGTCTCGGCCTGGTCGTCGAGCGTGTGTGCGAGCAAGACGGCCGACGCCCCGGCCTCGACGCGTGCGCCCTCGAGCGCCGCGTACCGGGCGTCGCGGGCCGCCGCCTCCGGGCCGCCGTCGGAACCGACCTCGACCCTCCGGACGCGCACCGGGTCGAGACCCAGCTGCCTCGCCTGGTCCGCGGCTCGTGCGGCGACGGTCGCGGAGTCCTCCTGCAGGCCGTGGTCGACGACGACGGCACCGGCCCGCAACCCGAGCTTCGGCGCCTCGAACGCGGTCGCAGCGGCGAGCGCGAGTGAGTCCGCCCCACCACTCAGGGCGACGAGGAGGTCCGCCTCGCCCTCAGCCCGGGATCCGGCCGCAGGCCACCGACCGATCGCGTCGCGGACCGCCTTCCGTAACACGGCGACGGACGGGTGGAGCGGAGGTCGGACGTCGTTCACCCGCACCACGCTATTGCACGACGGCGGCCGCGCCCCGGCACCGGTGGCTCCTGGGCGCATCGGTTAGGGTTGGTCCTCGTCGGCGACCGTGCCGATTCCACGACATCCAACCTCGCAAGGAGCAGGCTTATGGCCGAGTACGACGCCGTCATCGAGATCCCGCGGGGCAGCCGCAACAAGTACGAGATCGACCACGAGACCGGTCGGGTCTTCCTCGACCGCGTGCTGTTCACGAGCTTCGTCTACCCCACCGACTACGGCTTCTTCGAGAACACCCTCGGCGAGGACGGCGACCCGGTCGACGTGCTGGTCCTCCTCGACTTCCCGACGTTCCCGGGCGTCGGCATCAAGGTCCGTCCGGTCGGCGTGCTGCACATGACCGACGACGGTGGCGGGGACGACAAGGTCATCGCCGTGCAGTACAAGGACCCGCGCTGGGCGCACATCCAGGACCTGAACGACATCCCGCAGGCGACGCGCGACGAGATCGAGCACTTCTTCGTCCACTACAAGGACACCGAGCCCGGCAAGTGGGCTCGCATCGACGGCTGGGGCGACGCCGCCGCGGCCGAGAAGATCATCCTCGCGGGCTTCGAGAAGCTCAAGGCGGAGGGTCACTGACCCCCTGAGGCCCAGCCTCACCCCGTATGACGAAGCGGCCGACACCCGAGGGTGCCGGCCGCTTCGTCGTGCGGAGTGCCGCGATCAGCCGAGCGGTGCGCCGCGATCAGCCGAGCGGTGCGCCGCGGTCGGCCATGAACGGCTGTGCGTCGATCGCGTTGCCGTTGATGCGGACCTCGAAGTGCAGGTGGCAGCCGGTTGAGGCACCGGTCGTGCCGACGTAGGCGATGACCTGCCCGGCGGAGACCTGGTAGCCGACACCGACCTGGATGCCGCCGTCCACGATGTGCGCGTAGCCGGTCGAGACACCCGAGCCGTGATCGATGAGGATGAAGTTGCCGTAGGTGCCGTACCACCCGGCGTAGGTCACCGTGCCGGAGGTCGCCGCGTAGATCGGGATCCCGCACCCGCCCGCGATGTCCGTACCCCGGTGGAAGCTGCCTGAACTGCCGCCGCCGGTGGAGATCGGGTCGCGATACCCGTAGGTGCCGGAGATGCTGCCGGATGCCGGGATGGCCCAGCCCTGGCTGCTGAGCTGACCGCCGTCGGCGCTCTGCCCTCGGGCGGCCGCCTCCGCTGCGGCTTTCGCCTTCGCCGCGGCGACGCCGGCCTCGTAGTCCTGGACCGTCTTCGCCGTCGTGTCCTGCAACGCCGTCAACTGGGCGTTGAGCGTGACGATGAGTTCCTGGTTCTGCTCCAGCTTCGCCGCTGCAGCGGATGCCGCCTCCTGCGCGGCCTGCATGGCGACCTGCGCGGCCTGCCGCAGCGACTCGCGTTCGTCACGGGCGACGCCGGCCTGCTCACCGAGTGCGGCTGCGGTGTTCCGTGCGGCGACAGCCTGCTCGTAGACACCGTTGCTGTGCTCGGCGACCTGGTTCATGTTGCCGAGCTTCGACAGCAGGTCGGTCGCGCCCTTGCTCTCCCCGTCGAGGAAGAGGCTCAGGCTGAGGTCTGCACCGCCGGAGCGGTACAGCTGGGAGGCGACCCGACCGGCCTGCTTGGTCGCCGTGTCGGCTTCGGTGGTCTTCGCGTCGGCCTGGGCCTGGATCGCGGTCGCACGGGCGTCAGCCTCGAAGAACGCCTCTTCAGCCGCCTGGAACTCGGTTCCGCGCTTCTCGGCCTCGTCCTGGGCCACCTGCAGTTCGTCCTGCAACTGGACGATGAAGTTCTTGATGTTCGTGACCTCGGCGGCCTTCGCAGCCTCATTGCCCTTCGCCGCCTGGACGTCGTCCCACGAGGGGTAGTCGGCTGCCGAGGCGGGTCCCGCGATGCCGAAGGACCCGACGATCGCGAGGGACATCACGACCGCGGCGGCGAGGCGTCCGCGCCAACGGGCGGAGGACACCGTCCCGGCGGTCGTCGTCCGGCCTCGGCGCGAGGCACCGGGAAGTCTCTTGCTCATGAAGTACGGCCCATCTCGGTTCGCTGCAGTCACATCGGTCACATCTGTACCACTGTCCACGGTACTCCCGAAGGGGTGGGGACAGCCCTCGGACACCCCGCCCGACAGCCGAGCGGGCATGGTGCCACGCCCGAGGCTAACCCCGCCCATGTGCGGCTCAGCGGTCATTCGGCGCCTGTCGCGAGATCCGGCGTCGACCGCGAAACGGGGTCGTGGGAACCCGATTTTGGATTCCGGGGTTTCATCCGTATGCTTGTCGCTCGGTAGTCATGAAGCTTCAGGGCTTCGCGGCCCTATCGTTTAGCGGCCTAGGACACCGCCCTTTCACGGCGGCAGCACGGGTTCGAATCCCGTTGGGGTCACCACCGACTACTGGAAAAACAGCCGCTCAGATTCAGGTATAGTGAGTCTGCGCGACTGCGAGAAGCACTGAGCAACACCAGCATCACCGCAGTTCTTATCATCACCAATTCAACATGTATGGCCCTGTAGCGCAGTTGGTTAGCGTGCCGCCCTGTCACGGCGGAGGTCGCGGGTTCAAGTCCCGTCAGGGTCGCAAAAGGTCGGAAGCCCTCTCGCAAGGGAGGGCTTCTGCTTTTGAGACATCGTCGCCGTTCGTGCAGCTGATGTACTCGGCTCTGTAGCTCAGTTGGTAGAGCGCACGACTGAAAATCGTGAGGTCACGGGATCGACGCCCGTCGGAGCCACGGAACCCCCACCTAGCTTCTACATGGTGGGGGTTCTTTTTTTTGCCCGGCCGGCTGCCCGGCCCGCCCAGGCCCAGCACGATTTGCCACGCCCGTCCACGGTGACCAGACTCGCAGCGTGGACTCGGGACCGTCACGCCGAACGATCAGCCGCGCGCAGCGAGCGACCGTCCGTGGAGCGCACCGGTTGGCGGCTTCCGTCCTCGGCGCCCTGCTGAGCACCTCGCTCGTCTCGTGCTCCGATACGCGATACGGGATGTCTGCTGACGAAGCGGTCGGCACGTGGCGCAGCGGAGACACCTGGCTCGAGCTGGCTGACGATGGAACCTTCGACGCCACCGCCTGGCCCTCGGAGGTGCAGTGCGGAGACGACGACCCACGCGAGAACGACGTCATCGACTTCTCCGGAACGTGGGTCGTGGACAACGAGGGAACCAACCGGGACCTCGTCCTGCGGCCCGACGACGGCGCCTGCGAGCGGTCATCGATCACCTCCAGCGTGCGGAGCGACAACGATCTCGCTCGCCTGTGCGTCCACCCCCGCGGGTCCCTGTCCGGCCCGGCCGAGAACTTCTTCACCCTCTATCAGGGTGATCCGCCGGAGATCGAGGATCCGGATCGCTGCCTGAACTACTGACCCGCCCAAGCTCAGCGGACCTCTCACCCTTCCGGTCCCTGAGCAACCCTCCGCCGGTCCCTGAGCTTGTCGAAGGGCACACGAGCACCCCGGTCCCTGAGCTTGTCGAAGGGCACACGAGCACCCCGATCCCTGAGCTTGTCGAAGGGTGCACGGAGATGCGTCCACCAACGCGGATACTCCGCATCTGGAATGTCAGTGGTCCATGGTGGACTTGTTCCATGACCGAGAGCACCACTTCCGCAGTTCGAGCTGGCGACGAGTACGCCGCGCAGCTCGCGGAGTTCTCGGACGAGTATGCGGAGATCTGTCGGCAGCAGGCTGTACTGGCCGCTCGGGCGGCGCGACTCTTGGCCCGGTCCGCGGCGTATGCCGACGCCCTCGCCGACTCCGTGGTCCCGGCCGTGTACCCGCCCGCGGAACGGCAGGCGCTCTCCCGCCGGTCCACTTGTGCGGCGCTCGCGATGGCGACGCGGACGCCTGAGCAGACGGTTCAGCGTGCGACGAACGACGCGGAACGTCTCGTGAATGAAGCCCCGGCCGTGCTCGCCTCGCTTGAGGCTGGCCGCATCTCGGCCCGGCATGCGCAGACGATCATCGATCAACTCTGCGACGTGCCGGCCGCGGGTCGGGCGGCGTTCCTGGAGGCGGCGTTGCCGGTTGCGGAGGAAACGACCAACGCGAACCTCCGCAAGCGCGCCCGTGTCCTCCGCGAACGACTCCACCCCGAGTCGATCACCGCTCGCACAATCCGCTCGGAGGCCGACCGTCGGGTGGAGTTCGAGCCCGCCGCCGACGGCATGGCGTGGGTACACCTGTTCACCACCGCACCCATCGCGCAGGGCATCGTCGAACGGGTCGAGGCAGCGGCTGCCGAATCACGCAAGGCCGGCGATGCTCGCACCTGCGGACAGCTGCAGGCCGACGCCCTCGCAGCGCTAGCCCTCGCCGGAGTGACGCCGGAAGACGTGATGTCGAACCGGGTGCTCCCACACCCGATCGAGGTCCAGGAGCACATCAAGCCGACCGTGCAGATTACCGTCCCGGCGCTGAGCATGGCCGGCGTCTCCGACGCACCCGCCACCCTCGACGGGTACGGTCCGATCGACCCGGAGACCGCCGCCCGGCTCGCGGTCAACGCGCCGAGCTTGACCCGGATCCTCGTCCAGCCGGAAACCGGCGCCGTGCTCTCCGTCGGGCGGAAGCAGTATCGCGTTCCCGCCGATTTGCAGCGGGCGGTGCGCCTGCGGGACGGCACCTGCCGCGCACCGGGCTGCGGGAGGCGCGCGCGAGCCTGCGATCTCGATCACTCGGTCGCGTGGGAAGACGGAGGGACAACGGACGTCGGCAATCTCGCGTGCTTGTGTCGACATCACCACCGCATGAAGCACCTCCCGGGCTGGAACCTCGAACACGGGCCGGTGGGGTCCTCGACTGGACGACACCCGACGGGAAACATCATCGGACGGAACCCGATCCCGCACCGTTCTGACCACCTCCGGTCCCCGAGCGTGTCGGAGGGTTCTTCGTGGGCACTTCGACAAGCTCAGTGACCGCGAACGGTCCACCGGACACACTCCGCGTCCGCAGCGTCTCGAAGGATTCCTCGTGGGCACTTCGACAAGCTCAGTGACCGGGAACGGTCCACCCGACACACTCCGGGTCCGCAGCGTCTCGAAGGGTCCTCGTGCGCACTTCGACAACCTCAGTGACCGCGAACGGTCCACCGGACACACGCCGGTCCCGCAGCGTCCCCAACGGTTCTGCGTGAGCACTTCGACAAGCTCAGTGACCGGGAGCGGTTCACCGGACACACTCCGCGTCCGCAGCGTCTCGAAGGATTCCTCGTGAGCACTTCGACAAGCTCAGTGACCGCGAACGGTCCACCGGACACACTCCGCGTCCGCAGCGTCTCCAAGGGTTCCTCGTGAGCCCTTCGACAAGCTCAAGGACCAGGCGCGGTCAAGCGGACGCGCTTCGGTCCCTGAGCTTGTCGAAGGGCAGTCGGGGTGCGCCCGCTCGGTGCGCGCAAGGACCGTGCCCGACTGACATCGTGCACCTCCATCCGCAAGCCCCCGACATCCAGGTTCGATCGAGACAGACTGGTGGCATGAGTTCTGCAGACGACCGCACCACCGACGGACCCGACAACGCCCACCGAGTTCCCGACGGCGTCGACAACGCGACCGTGGAGGCGGTCGGCAAGGTGACCGAGGCCCTCGAGGTGGTGGAGCAGGCACGCGGCATGCTCTACGGCTTCCACCGCCTCACCGGCAAGGCGGACCTCGCGCTGGGCGAAGCCGCGGACGCGCTCCGCGACGCCGGGCAGACCGAGCTCGCCGACCGCATCGACCGTGAACTCGTCGGGCGGAACGTCATCGACGGTCGCTGGACGTTCCAGATCGTCGAGGACTACGACGGCAACTACTGGGAGCCGTTCCGCACGCTCGAGGCACAGGTGCGCGACGAACTCGCTGGCGGGCGCCGCCACCTCGCGGAGGCCGCCATGAAGGAGGACCGCCGCACCCACGGTGCACCCCACCACGAGGCGACACCACCCACCGTCTGACGCCACCCCGGAGGCGCCAGAGGCAGACCGGCGCGCCCACCGCAAGCCGTTAGGCTCGATCCGATGACCGACACACCTGTCTCCCGGACGAAGTTCTCCCGCCAGCTGGTGATCGTCGGAGCCGCCGAGTTCGCCGACGCGCACGGAGCCGACGCACTCACGCTCGCCGCCCTGGCCCGGCACCTGGACACCTCGGCGCCCGCGCTCCTCAAGCACGTGCGGAGCACCGAAGACCTCCGAGCCGCCGTCGCGTCACTCGCGCTGGCCCACCTCGCCAGCAGCATCGACATCGCGACGAGTGGCCTCGGCGGAACGCGAGCGCTCACCGCGCTGGCCGACACCTACCGTCGCTTCGCCCTCGCCTACCCTGGCCGGTACACCCTCGCCTTCTCGACGACCGACGCCCGGACCGCCGCGGGCGACCCCGCCGACCGGGAACTCGTCCTCCTCGTCGAACGGACCCTCGCGGGACGCGGGCTCGACAGCGTCGCGATGACCGACGCCGGCAGGATCGTCCGCGCGGCCCTCCACGGCTTCGTGTCCCTCGAGCTCGTCGACGGCTTCACCCGCGGTGCCGAGCCCGGCGCGAGCTACGCTGTCCTCGTCGAGCTGCTCGACCGTTCGTCCGCGCTCGGATCACCCCACCTCCAGGAGACGCCATGACCATCGACCCGACCACGCCGACGACACCGACCGTCCTCTTCGTCTGCGTGCACAACGCCGGACGCTCCCAGATGGCGGCCGGCTTCCTCGGGGCGCTCGCCGGCGACCGGGTCGAGGTGCTCTCCGCGGGCAGTGAACCCAAAGACCGCATCAACCAGGTCGCCGTCGAGGCGATGGCGGAGCACGGCATCGACATCACGGCCGCCGTCCCGCGCATCCTCACCACGGAAGCGGTGCGGGCGTCGGACGCGGTGATCACCATGGGCTGTGGCGACGCCTGCCCGATCTTCCCCGGCAAGCGCTACGAGGACTGGGAGCTCGAGGACCCCGCCGGGCAGGGGATCGACGCCGTCCGTCGCATCCGCGACGACATCGAGGAGCGCATCGCCGCACTGTTCGTGGAGCTGACACCCGCCGAGACGTCGGAGTTCCCGGCCGCGATCGGATCGGTCGCCGGCAGGGCGCTGTCCGCACACGGGTTCACCCGATTCGAGCAGCTCACCAGGGTCTCCCCTGCGGTGCTGCTGCGGATCCACGGCGTCGGCCCGACGGCCATCGACGTCCTGACCGCCGAACTCGAAGCCCGCTCGCTCGCCTTCGCCTCCTGAGCGCGATCGTCGGCAGGCGCCCGACGTCGGCTCGCAACCCCATTGCTCTGCGCGACAGCCGTCGTATCGTGGTCGTATGAGCAAGCACGCAGCGAACGACGACCGCATCCCCGAGGACACGGAGACCACCGAGGACTCCATCGAGCAGGAGGTCGACGGCGAGGACACGTTCCTCCCCGTCGCCGAGCCGACCACCGGCCCCGCACCCGCCCCGTAAGCCGAGGCGCCATCGGACGCCGCGGCTCAGGGGCCGACGAGCGCTCGGAGGTCGTCCAGGGAGCCGTCGAAGACGTTCACGTCGATGAACTCCTCCTTGCCGCGGTATCCGGCCAGGCGTTCCCGGCTCGTGTACTGCCAGAGGTCCCACGCCCGCCCGTCCGACAGGACCGGTGGGGTGACGACGGAGCGGATCCAGAGCGGGTTCCGCTCGTACGCACCCGCGAGGAACGCGTCGTAATACCGCATGGTCGCGTAGATGATCGGCGGCTGCCCGTAGTGCTCCTCGAGCGCCGCGAGGAGCGGGTCGAGGACGGCGGCGACCCGCTCAGCGCTCGGTGGCGTCCGACAGTAGTCGGCGTAGCACTCGAGATCGATGGTGATCGGCAACGCCCCTGCGGTGACGGGGACGGTGTCGAAGATGTTCTGGGCCTGTGTCTCGGCCGGGCTGTCGAAGCTCAGGAAGTGGTACGCCCCGATCAGCAAGCCGGTCTCGTCGGCAGCCCGCTGCGCACCCGCCCAGTTCGCGGCGAACCGTTCGTCCTGATCGCCTGATCCCTCGGTCGCCTTCATGATCGCGAAGTCGATGCGCTGGGCCGCGAGGACGTCCCAGTCGATCTCGCCCTGATACGAGGAGACGTCGACCCCTCGCACCGCGTACGAGGCCGCCAGGATGGCGTTCGGCCGCACGAGCCCCATGGCGACGAGCGCCGCGCAGATCCCGCCGATCGCAAGCGTGCCGGCCGCCCCGACGACGAGCGGCCACCAGCGTCTCCAGAATCGGTTCATCGACTCACTGTGTCACGTCTCGGTCGGTCACGGCTCATCGCGGGTAGAGGACCACCGCCCGCGGGTCGACGACGACGTCCACGACATCACCGGTGGACCACCCGGCCGAGGCGAGCTCCCGCACGGTGACGTCGGCCGAGAGGAGCTTGGTGCGGAGCCGGACGACGTCGCCACGGGGTTCGAGGTCGGTGATCACCGCCCGGACGGCGTCACCGCCCGGAGCCCCGTCTGCATCGAACACCTCCACCCGCGAGGGCCGGAACGCGCAGGCGACGGGCGCGCCCAGCGGGATGGGGTCCGCATCGACGGCCGAGTCGACCGCGACCTCCGTCCCGTCGGCCAGCCGGAGCCCGCTCCGCGTCCGCACCCCCGTCAGCAGGTTCAGGCCGGCGAGGTCCGCGGTGAACGCCGTCCGCGGCCGCTCGAGCACCTCCGACGTCGGCCCCTGCTCCACGATGCGCCCGTCGTCGAGCACGACGACCCGGTCGGCCAGGGTGTACGCGTCGAGTACCTCGTGGGTCACGAGCAGGGTCGTGCGTCCGCGCAGCTGTTCACGGAGCATCCGCCGCAGCGGTGGGGCGACCGAGGCGTCGAGCGCGGCCATCGGTTCGTCGAGGAGGAGCAGGGCGGGATCCGGCGCGAGCGCGCGTGCGAGCGCCACCCGTTGCGCCTGACCGCCGGACAGCTCAGCGGGCCGACGGTCCTCGAGGTGGGACGCCTCCACCGATGCCAACCTCCGCCTGGCGATGTCCCGTGCCTCGCCACGCGACGCCCCGGCGACGAGCGGACCGTAGGCGACATTGTCGAGCACGGTCCGGTGCGGGAAGAGCAGCGCCTCCTGCGCGAGCAGCGAGACGCCTCGTCGGTGCGGCGGGAGCCAGCGCCCATGGCCGCCCTCATCCACCCGGAACAGCTCGCGATCGCCGAGCGTCGCCTGCCCGGTGTCCGGCCGCAGCAGTCCCGCGAGGACGCCGAGCAGCGTGGACTTGCCGGCGCCGTTCGGGCCGAGCACGGCGACGGTCTCGCCTGGCGCGAGTTCGATCGCGACCTCCCAATCGCGGGCGCCCACGGTCGCCCGCAGGCTGAGCGCCGACCCGCCATACTCCGCCGGGATCATCGCTCGGCTCCCACAGCGGGTCGCGACGACGGACGTCGCCCACGAGCCGGACCTCGTGCCACTGCTCCACGGGCGCCGGCGACCCCGACGACGAGCACGGCGACCACGACGAGGACGAGCGACAGGGCGACCGCCGCGTCCGGATCAGTCTCGCGCTGCAGGTAGATCTCGAGCGGGAGGGTACGGGTCACGCCCTGCAGACTCCCCGCGAAGGTGAGGGTGGCACCGAACTCGCCGAGCGCACGCGCGAACGAGAGGATGGCGCCGGAGACGATGGCGGGCGCGAGGAGCGGCAGCGTGATCGTCCGGAACACCGTGGTCGGCCGCGCCCCGAGCGTCGCCGCGACCGCCTCGTAGCGCGCGCCGCTCGTGCGGATCGCACCCTCGAGACTCAGGACGAGGAACGGCAGGGCGACGAAGGTCTGGGCGAGAACCACAGCGGTCGTGGAGAACGCGATGCTGAGCCCGGCGTCGGCCAGCGCCGGGCCGAGCAGGCCGAGCCGGCCGAAGGTGTAGAGCAGGGCGATGCCGCCGACGACCGGCGGCAGCACGAGCGGGAGGAGGACGAGCGACCGCAGGAGCCGCTGGCCCGGGAACCGCGTGCGGGCGAGGACGAGTGCGAGCGGCACGCCGAACAGGATGCACAGTGCCGTCGCGATGAGCGAGGTCCGCAGACTCAAGCCGAGCGCCGCGATCGACGACTCCGAGGTGACGAGGGCGCCGAAGTCGGCCCAGTCGACCCGCAGCACGATCGCGACGAGCGGGAGCAGCACGAACGCCGCTCCGATCGCCGCGATCACGACGACCCAGCGGGGCACCCCCGAGCCCGGGTTCCTCATGCGGTCACGGGGCGCCGAAGCCGGCATCGGCGAGCACGCGCTGCCCGTCGGCGCTCACGACGAAGGCGGCGAAGGCCGCCGCGAGTGCGGGGTTCGCGCTCCCGGCGAGCGGCGCGGTCGGGTAGGTGTTGACGGCCTTCGACGATTCGTCGAAGGCGATGCCCCGCACCGCATCGCCCGCCGCGATCACGTCCGTCACATAGACCAACCCGGCATCGGCCTCCCCCGAGGTCACCTTGCCGAGGACGTCGGTGACCGACGACTCCTCACTGACCGGGCTGAGCGCGACGCCCGTGGCGTCCTCGACGGCGACCGTCGCCGCGCCGCACGGCACCTGCGGCGCGCACACGACCGTCTTGACGCCCGGACGGGCGAGGTCGGCGAAGGTCTCGACCTCGGCAGGGTTCGACGGGGGGACGGCGATCTGCAGGACGTTGGTCGCGAAGTCGACCGGGTCGCCCTCGACGAGGTCGGCATCGATCAGCTTCGCCATGTTCTTCTCGTCCGCTGAGGCGAAGACGTCCCCGGGAGCACCGTTCGTGAGCTGCGTGACGAGGTCGGACGACCCGGCGAAGGTGAGCTCGACGCTCGTGCCGGGGTGCGCCTGTTCGAAGTCCTCCGCGAGCGTCGTGAAGCTCGTCTTGAGGGATGCGGCGGCGTACACCGTGATGGAACCGCTGAGGTCGTGGGCCGTGGAGGAGCCGGTCGGGGTGGCCGCGGGCGCGGGCGCGGCGCAGGCGGATGCCGCGAGCAGGATCCCGACGCCGAGCGCCACGGCGCTGAGCAGTCGGACGGATCGAAGGAATGCGGTGCGGTTCATGAGCTCGCCTTCGGGGTCTCGATGAGGACCGTCGTGGCCTTCACGACCGCGATGGCCGTGGAGCCGAGTTCGAGGCCGAGTTCGCGCACGGCCTCACTGCTCATGAGCGACACCACGCGGTGCGGCCCGCACTGCAGTTCCACCTGCGCCATGACCGTGTCCATCGTGATGTCCGTGACGATGCCGACGAAGCGGTTCCGGGCGGAGCGTCCGATTTCCGAGGGGTCGACGGGGAGGACGGCGTTCTGCCGGGCGAGCTGCGCGAGCGACAGGCCGTCGACGACCGCGCGGCCGGCGTCGTCCTTCGCGCTCACGAGCGCGCCCTGGTCGATCCAGCGGCGGACGGTGTCGTCACTGACCCCGAGGAACAGGGCGGCGTCTCGGATACGGATCTGCGGCATGGAGTCAGGTTAGTCCACGCATCCGCGTCTGATCGCCCTAGTCTCGACCGCATCCGCGTACACGCTTGCCGACGGCGGACGCATTTGACCACCCCTCCGCGATGACGCCCGTTCCGAAGCACCCGTATGAGATCACGACTGCTCGCCGCCGCCGCGGTGCTCGCCCTGGCCGCCGGGCTCACCGGATGCGCCCAGTCCGACGACGACGGCCCGGTCGTCGCCTTCTACGGAGACTCCTACACGCTCGGCACCGGTGCGAGCGACCCGGCGAACCGGTGGTCGACGGTGGTCAGCGAAGAACGAGGATGGCGCGAGTTCAACCCGAGCGTGAACGGCCTGGGCTTCATCAACCACCGCGACCGCTTCGGCGACGACAGCGGCGATCTGCCCTCACTCATCATCGCCGAACGCCCCGAGATCGTCTTCGTGACGATGGGGCTCAACGACGCCTTCAGCTTCGACCGCTCGGCGGATCGGATCCACGAGCAGATCGACACCGACCTGCACCGCCTGCGCGACGCCCTGCCGGACGCCCGCTTCATCGTCGTCGAGCCCTTCTGGTACACGGACGAGCGCCCGGCGGCGATCGAGACGATCATCGGCTGGGTGGCCGACGCTGCGGGCGAGATCGACGCGGACACCGTCCCCGGAGCGTCGCACTGGATCGAGGGGCACCCGGAGTGGATGGCCGCAGACGGGCTGCACCCGAACGACGACGGCTACGCCGAGATGGCGCGCCGCATGGACGCGGAGCTCGAACGCCTCGGCCTCTGAGGCGACGCCTCCAGGCGGACCCGCCGCTCAGCCCAGGCGGATGCCCCGGTCCGCCATGAACGGCACCGCGTCGACGCGGGAGCCGCCGATCCTGACCTCGAAGTGCACGTGGCAGCCGCTGGAGGCACCCGTCGAGCCGACCAGGGAGATGTTCTGACCCGCGGACACCGACTGGCCTTCGCCGACGAGGATGCTGCTGTTGTGCGCATACCCGGTCATGACTCCGCCGCCGTGGTCGATGAGGACCCAGTTGCCGTAGGTCCCGAGCCACCCCGCGTAGACCACCTGGCCGGCGTTGGCGGCGTAGACCGCGCGACCGCACCCGGCTCCGATGTCCGTCCCGGAGTGGAACGCGTTGACGCCCGGCACGGGCCGCCCCGGTCGTGGTCCGTAGTTGTCGGTGATCCGGCCTGAGATCGGCAGCGCCCAGCCCTGACCGCCGACCGCACCGGAGCTTGCTCCACCACCGCCACCGCCACCACCACCGGCGTTCGCCGCGGCGTTCGCCGCGGCTTCGGCGGCGACCCTGGCCGCTTCGGCGGCCGCCACGGCCGCAGCAGCCGCAGCAGCAGCCGCCGCGCGCACCTCCTCGCCCTTGCGGTAGTCGGCCTCCGTGGCGGCGCGGTTCTCCTTGAGGACGATGAGCTGAGCCTCGAGCGTGGCGAGGTACTCCTGCTGGTCGGCCACGGCGGTCTCGGCGTCTGCTCGGGCCGCGACCGCGTCACCGAGGGCGGTCTCGGCCGCCGCCGCGAGGTCGCCGAGCGCGGCTTCGGCGATGGTGGCCTGCTCGGTGAGGAGCGAGGCGGTGTTCGCGTCCGTCTTCGCGCGGTCGTAGGTGCCGTCCGTCGACTCGCTGAGCTTCGAGATCGTGCTCAGCCGGCCGAGGAGCGCCTCCGGTTCGTTGTCCAGGAAGGCAGCGGTCGAGAGGTCGATGTTCCCCGACCGCAACCACGCCGCGACGAGCGCACCCGCCTGCCGCTTGGACGTCTCCGCGACGGTCGTCGCGGCGACGGCCTGCTCGCGGAGCGACACCGCACGGTAGCTGGCCTCGTCGACGGCGAGCTGCGCCGCCTCGTACTCGTCCGCACGCAACACCGCTTCGGCCTCGGCGAGCGCGGCGGCGTTCTTGAGCTCCTGGACGAGGCCTTCGATCTGGACGATGGCCGACTGCTTCGACGTCTCGCTCGACCGGGCCGCCTCGACGTCCTCCCAGCTGGGGTACTCCACCGCCGCAGCGGGTTGCGCGAGTCCCAGTGAGAGGACGATGACTCCGGCCAGGGTCGCGGCGATGGATGCGCGACGGCGCGCGGGACGGAGACGTGGCATAGTGCCCATGGTGCCAGTGGTGAGCCCCGTTCGGGGGAGGCTCGCCCATGGAGGTAGGCGGGTTCAGCGGCGGGCGAGGACGAGGTCGAGCAGGCGGTCGGCGACGGCGCGCTTCGAGCCGGACGCCTCGCCGACCAGCTCGCCCTCCCGATCGATCACGAGGACCTCGTTGTCGGGTGTGCCGAAGCCGTCGGTCCAACCGACGCGGTTGAGGACCAGGAGGTCGGCTCCCTTCCGCGCGATCTTCGCCCGGCCGAGGGCGAGGAGCTCGTCGCGGTCGGATGCGGTCTCGGCCGCGAAGCCGACGATGACGCGACCCGGGACGGCCGCCTCGGCGAGCCCCGCCAGGACGTCCGGGTTGCGCACCAGTCGCAGGGTCAGTTCGTCGCCGGTGTCGTCCTTCTTGATCTTGCGCTCGGCGATCTCGGCTGCCCGGTAGTCGGCGACGGCCGCCGCCATCACCACGAGGCTCGCCTGCTCCGCCGCTTCGTCCATCGCGGTGGCGAGTTCCGCGGCGGTCCCGACGGGGACGACCCTGAGGCCCGCGACGCCGGCCGCCTCGGCCGCGACGTCCGTGTCGAGGTGCGCCGCGACGAGCACGACCTCGGCGCCGCGGGCGACCGCCGCCTGCGCGATGGCCAACCCCTGCCGGCCGCTCGACCGGTTGCCGAGGAATCGCACCGGATCGAGCGGTTCCCGCGTGCCGCCCGCCGAGACGACGACGCGGTCGCCGCGGAGGTCACCGGCACCATCCCGACCTTGCAGGAGTGCGAGGCCCGCCGCCACGATGTCCTCCGGCTCGCTCATCCGCCCCGGTCCCTCGTCGCCGCCGGTGAGCGCACCGGTCTCCGGTCCGATGCAGGCGACCCCGCGCGAGCGCAGGAGTGCGACGTTCGCCGTCGTGGCCGGGTGCTGCCACATCTCGGTGTGCATCGCCGGGGCGATCAGGACGGGAGCCCGACTGGCGAGGATGGTGGTGCCGAGGAGGTCGTCGGACAACCCCGCCGCGAGCTTCGCCAGCGTGTTGGCCGTCGTCGGAGCGACCACGATGAGGTCGGCCCGCTGCCCGAGCGCGACGTGCCTGACCTCGGCGACGCCGTCGTACAGCGAGGTGGTGACCGGGTTCCGGCTGATCGCCTCCAGGGTCGGCAGCCCGACGAACCGCAGGGCGCTCTCGGTCGGGACCACGTGGACGTCGTGCCCGGCACGCACGAAACCGCGCACCACGCCGACCGCCTTGTAGGCCGCGATGCCGCCCGTGATGCCGACGACGACGGTACGGCGGTGCGCCCCGGGTGATGCGTCCTGCGTGGTCATCTCGTCTCCTCACCACCGGCGCTCCGGCGCGCGGTCCTCGTCTAGTCTGTCCTAGTCCGACCGGCCGAGGAGGAACGCGCGTGTGCACCGTCATCATCGACTTCGAGCCGGGGCGCCCGTGGCCGATCGCCGTGCTCGGGCTCCGCGACGAGCAGCCGGGACGCGCCTGGGATCCGCCCGGCTCCTGGTGGCCCGCGCTCGGTGACGGGGTCCGCGGCATCCACGACCGGGAGGCGGGTGGCGCCTGGTTGGCGACGAACGTCGACGCCGACGGCGGACCGCGGGCGGCGGTCGTGTTGAACCGACGCGAGGACCTCCCCATGCCGGCGAGCGGTTGGGTCTCGCGCGGGGTGCTCCCCCTGCAGGCGGTGACGACCGGGGTCGACGGCTCCGACGGCCGGAGCGCCCGCTCGTGGAACCTCGTCGAGCTCCGACCCGACCGCGTCGAGGTGACGAGCTGGGACGGCACGTCGCTCCGCTCGGTCGAGGTGCCACCCGGCTTGCACGTCGTGACCCATGAGGGCCCCGACCACCTCGACGTCCCCCGGGTCCGCCGGTGGCGGCCGGACTTCGCCGACAGCCCGGCGCCGACCGGCCCACTCGACGGCGCCACGGCCGCGTCGTGGGAACCCTGGTTGCAGACGCTGCGATCGACGACACGCGTGCCTGCCGATGCCGACGAAGCGGTCGTCCGGATCGACGACCATGACGGCCTCCGACTGGCATCGCTCTCCGTCACCGCCCTGTCGGTCGGCCCGCACGGACCGGTGCTGCGGAACGCCAGGCTCACCGAACCGGGCCGACTCCCCGACACCTTCGTCTGGGAGTGACGCGGGGCCCTCGGACGAGCCACGGGCCCCCGATCGGACTGGCGGGCGTGTGGAGCGCCCCCAAGCGCGCTCGATACTGTTGCACCATGGCCCTGAACCCCGTGCGACTGCGACTGCTCGAGGCCTTCGACCGCCTCGGCACGATCCGTGCGGTCGGCCGCGAGCTCGACCTGAGCCCCTCGACGGTCTCCCAGCAGCTCTCCGTCCTCGAATCGGAGACCGGCGCCGCCCTACTGGAACGACGAGGCCGGACCCTCGCGCTGACACCGACCGGAGCACTGCTCGTGGAACGCGCCAGGGCGCTCCTCGCGCAGATGGACGCGATCGAGGTGGAACTGGCCGAGGTCGAGTCCGAGCCCTCCGGACGCTTCCGCATCGCCGGCTTCGCGAGCGTCATCGCCCCGGTCCTCATCCCGGCCGCTCGTGCTTTGGCCCAGCAGTACCCGCGACTCGAGGTCGAACTCATCGAGGTCGAACCGCACGAGAGCACCACGGCCGTCCAACGCGGCACCTGCGACGTCGTCATCACGGTCGATCAGGAGGACGGTTTCCTCCTCGACCCCTCGGTGCACAGCGTGCCGCTCACCACGGATCCGCTCCTGCTCATCGCACCGCTCGACCACCCACTCGCCGGACGCGAGGTGGTGTCGTTCGCCGAACTGCAGGCTGAATCGTGGGCCCTCGACGCCCCGGGCACCTACCTCGGCGAACTCGTCCCACTGCTGTGCCGACGCTCGGGCTTCGAACCCCGGGTGGTCGGACGCTTCACGAGCTACGAGGTCGTCATCGACCACGTAGCGGCCGGGCTGTCCGTCGCCGTCCTCCCCGACATCGCGATCGGGTCGCGTGCCGACGTCGTCCGCAAGCCGATCTCCGGGATGAGCGAGCGGAAGATCATCGCGACGGCGCGGAAGGGCTCACTGCAGCGTTCCGCTGTCGCCGCGGCGCTCGCAGCCATCCAGCGGGCGACGGACGAGGCCGTCGCGCGCTGAGCTCGGCAGGCGAGCGGTCAGCCGTGGTAGCCCGACTTGGCCATCGCGACGAGCGCGCCGACCATGCCGATGCCGCCGAGGACGGTGATGAGGGCGATCACGCCGATGAGAATGTCGTTGACGGTCATGCACCCATCGTACTGAACCTCGCGGAAGCCACGACTAGGGTTGGTCCGTCCCCCGAACAGCACCCGGAGCACCCCCATGATCACCTCGTCGAGCGAATCGCAGGCCGCCGCCTTCCGCGAAGGACGGACGCCGCCGACGGAACAGCTCGATGCCGACACGGTCGTCATCGCCGTTCCGACCACCGATCCCGGCAACCCCTTCACCCTCTGCTCGGTGCTCTTCGGCACGGACGGGCGCGCCATCGTCGTCGACCCCGGAACCGACACCCCTGAGGGTCGGGAGCACCTGCTGCGCGAGCTCCGCGACGTCGGCGTCACCACCCTCACCGGCATCGTGGTGACCCATCTCCACCCCGACCACCTCGGCCTGGCCGGTGTCCTGCGGGAAGAGCTGGCCGCGCCCGTCCTCATGCACCGGCTCGAGGACGAGGCCGCCGGTTCGACGCCACCCGGCCCGGCCGAGCTGGCTGCAGCACTGGACGCCTGGGGCGTCCCGGCCGATGACACGACCGTGCGCCCCTGGAGCGAGGACGCCGCCGCCCCGGCCGGCCACCTCGGCGACACCCGTGCCGACCGGACGCTCGAGGACGGCGAGCTGCTGGCGCTCCCCGGTCGCATGATCCGTGTCATCCACACGCCGGGTCACACCACCGGGCACCTCACCCTGCGCGATGAGGACCGCGGCTACCTCTTCACCGGCGACCACGTCCTCCCCACGATCTTCTCTGGCCTCGGACTCGGCGCGCGGACGGCCGAGAACCCGGTGACCGCCTACCTGTCCTCGCTCGACCGCGTCCGTGAGTACGACGGCGACCAGGTGATCCCGGGACACGGCTTCCGCTTCACCGGCCTCGCCGAGCGGTGCGACGAGTTGGCGGCGCACCACCTGCGCCGGGCGGACGAGGTGCGGTCGGTCCTGGCCGACGACCCGGAAGCGGACGTCTGGACCATCGCCTCGCGCATCGGCTGGTCCGCCGGATGGGACGCGCTGACGGGACTCCTGCGGGTGTCCGCGTTGACACAGACCGACTGGCATCGGGCACGGCTCCTGCAGCTCGCCCACTGACGGCAACCCTCACCCGCCGCGGACACCTCGACGAGCCAAGGCACGCTCGAAGGCGTACAGCCCTCCGCCCGCCGCGCCACCGGCGGCGAGGACGGCGAAGACGACCACCCCGATCGTCGAGCCGAGTCCGATGGGCGCCGCGATGAGGCCGCCGACGACCGAGACGAGCACGGCAGCACCACCGCCGGCGATCCAGGCCCGACGGAGCGGCCCGCGTTCGCCCCAGTGGTCCAGCACGCCGAGCGCCAGCAGCGCCCCCACCGCCCCGACGGCGGCGAGCATCCCCCCGACGAGCCCGCCGACGAGCACGGCGATCCCACCGAGGTCGGCCGGGTGCGCGGAGACGGTCCCGACCGCTTCGAACAGTTCCGCACCGGCGGCGAGGACCGCGCCGACGACCGCGCCGGCACTCACGGCGAGCCCGAACAGTGGGACGACGCGCAGGAGGGACCACCCCGGATCGACCGCTTCACCGAATGCGTCCATGGCTCCGACCGCCTCCTGCACCCGAGCCTCGTCGTCGAGGCGTCCTGGCGCTCAGCGTGGCACGGGGTCAGCCCTCCACCCAGCCATTGCACGGCGGGTGGGACGGGTGTAGGAGCAGGCGAGGCGGGAGTCCGAGGAGGACGTTTTACCAGCCCATGGTGCCAGGGGCGCCCTTGAACGGTCCGATGATCCCCGGCGTGATCCATCCGCCGTAGAAGTCGCCCTCCTGGGCGTGCACGCGGACGCCGTCGACCTCGCAGGCCTCCATGCGCCCCGGGTAGACGGCGATCATGCCGAACAGGGGCGCGTAGCCCGAGCGCGGGTCCGGGTAGGTCCAGGCGGCCGCGGGCGCGACCTCGTCGCCCACCCGCACGTCGAGGTAGTGGGCCTCGCCCTTGAACTCGCACATGGTCGTGCCGTCGATGGGCACGAGGACGCCCGGCGTGAAGTCGGCTGCCGGCACGTAGTACACGGGCGGGTGACTCGTCTCGAGGACGCGGACCGCCGACGTCGACTCCGCGATGACGGTTCCGCCGAACCGGATGACGACGCGTTCGTCGCGTGGCTCGACCCGGGGCGGGCGCGGGTACTCCCAGACGGACTCCTCACCGGGTCCGGGCTGGACGGGGACGGGTCGGCGGGAGCGAGAGGAGTCGGGCATCGTTCCACTCTGCCCGGTCCACCTGAGCGCCGACCGCGAATCGGACGCCGCTCAGGTCTGCGGTGCCGGTCGGCGCAGCACCGACCACAACAGCCACCCACCCGCCACGGCGTATGACACCAGGAGGAGCACCACGGCCGTCCCGCCGAGGTCGAGGACGACCGGGATCACGGGCGAGCCGCCGAGCCCGGCGTCGGTCGTACTCCAGTTGGCCGTCAGCAGGGCCAGCACGATGAGGACGACCCCGGTGGCGAGGAGCGGGCCGGCGGTGGCCCACACCTTCTGGCGCGTGGTCCAGGCGCGTGCCCGCCAGAGCATGACCATGCCGGCCACCCAGCCGACGAACGGGACGACGAGCCCGCCGAGCATGACGACGAGCGCGGTCGCGACGGCGAACCCTCGGCGTTCGAGCAGCTGCTCGGCGAACGGACGGTCGTCGGATGCGCTCATCGGTTCTCCTGCTCGTCGGGCGGCCCGTGGACCGTCGGCCTCAGCCTGCCATGTCCGGACGGATCCGTGCGGCGGAGAACGGCGTGACGCGTCAGCGGGCCTCGGTCGACCTCGCCCGGACGTGCATGCGTTCGCCCTGCTTGCCGAACAGGCTGAGGAACTCGACCGCTCCGGCCTCAGCCCGCCCGAACCAGTGCGGCACCCGAGTGTCGAACTCGACGACCTCGCCCGCAGTGAGGACGAGATCCTGATCGCCGAGCAACAGGCGGAGCCGGCCGTTCAAGACGTAGAGCCACTCGTAGCCCTCGTGCACCTGCTGCGTTCCGGGGGTCTGCGGCCCAGGTCCGCCGTGGATGATGCTCTTGAACGCGTGCAAGCCTCCCGGCCGGCGGGTGAGCGGCACGATCGTCTGGCCGTGGCGCTGGACGGGTTTCAGATGCACGCGGGGGTCACCGGTCTGCGGGGCGCCGACGAGGTCGTCCAGCGGGACCTGGTGCGCCTTCGCGAGCGGCAGGAGCAGTTCGAGGTTGGGGCGGCGCTGTCCGGACTCGAGCCGGGACAGGGTGGAGACCGAGATACCCGTCTCGGCGGAGAGCGCCGCGAGGGTGGTGCCCCGGTGCTGCCGGATCGCGCGGAGGCGCGGCCCGACCGCGTCCAGCACCCCGTCGATCGATCGCTGCTCCTCGTGTCCATGCGCCATGGGTCGATTCTCCCGGGCCGTTGCCGTTCCGGCAAAGTTTCTTGCCAGTTCAGCACACCGCGACGCACGCTGGACCCCGCACCGACCCTCGACCGAACGGAACGATCATGACCACCCCAGCCACCCGCCCGTCTGCCACCGCACCGGCCGCCACCGAGCTCGTCGACGCGATCATCGTCGGCGGCGGCGCGGCCGGACTCAGCGCCGCCCTCATGCTGGGCCGCTCGCGTCGCTCCGTCATCGTCGTGGACGGAGGCCGGCCGCGGAACGCCCCGGCCGACGGCGTCCACGGCTTCCTGTCGCGCGACGGCATCCCCCCTCGGGAACTCGTCCGCCTCGGGCGCGCGGAGGTCACCGCCTACGGGGTCCTGGTCGTCGACGCCCAGGTCCGCACCGCCGTCCGCGACGCCGACGGATTCGTCCTGACGACGACGGACGGCGCGACCCTCCGCGGTCGACGACTCCTCATCGCCACCGGCACGGCCGACGAACTGCCGGCCATCCCGGGGCTCCGGGAGCGCTACGGACGTGACGCCCTCCACTGCCCGTACTGCCACGGTTGGGAGGTGCAGGACCAGATGATCGGCATCCTCGGCACGGACGCCCAGGCGGCTGCGCACCAGGCCCAGCTGTTCCGCCAGCTGAGCGAGCGGGTCGTCGTCCTCCGCAACACCGCCGAGGCGTTCAGCCCCGAGCAGGAGGCCGCATTCGCCGCACGAGGCATCGAGGTCATCGACGGCCTCGTGGAGCGGCTCGAGGTCGAGGACGACCGGCTCGTGGGCGTCCGCCTCGCCGACGGCCGGACGATCCCGGTCGACGCGCTCGCGGTGGCACCGGTCGCCCGGGTGCACGCAGACGCCTTCGCAGAGCTCGGCGTGCAGACGCAACCGCACCCGGCCGGAGCGCACTACGGCGACGCGATCGGGGTCGACGCGATGGGCGCCACCGCGGTCCCCGGCGTGTGGGCGGCCGGGGACGTCACCAGTCTGCGTCCCCAGGTCGTGCAGGCGGCGGCCGCCGGAGCGATGGCGGGAGCGGCCATGAACGCCGACCTCGTGCAGGACGACGTGCGCCGCGCCCTCGCGAAGCGGTAGAACCACCACTGTCGCACCGGCGACGGACATGGGACGATGACGGCACGGGACGAGTGGTCCCGTGCCGTCCGAAGCCTGGGGAGGACGCACATGCCTGGTACACCGAGCACCATCGACGACTACCTGGCCGCGCTGCCGACCGACCCCGCCGACGCCATCGAGGAGATCCGTCTCCGCGTGCACCGGATCGTCCCGGAGATCACCGAGGCCATCCGGTACGGCATGCCGACCTTCATGCTCGACGACCGCTACCTGCTCTACCTCGGCGCGTGGAAGCACCACATCGCGCTCTACTCGATCCCACCGTTCGACGAACCGCTCCAGTCGGCCGTCGCCGACTACCGCGCGGCGAAGGACACGCTCCAGTTCCCGTTCAGTCGGCCGATCCCCTTCGAGCTCATCGATCGGATCGTCACCGAGCTGCTGGCCCGCCGCCGCGCCGCCGACGCCCGCCACGAGCACTGAGGACCCGGCCTCGGCCCGGCTCGCTCAGCCTTGCGCCAGCCACAGCCCGACGGTCGCGAGGGCGACCGTCGACGGCGCGACCACGAACCCGAGCGCGATGAAGCGTCCCCAGCCGAACTGGACGTCCGCCGCCTGCAACCGGCTGTGCCAGAGCAGGGTCGCGAGGGCCGCCCACGGCGTGATGAGCGCCCCGGCGTTCACGCCGATGAGCAGGGCGGCGAACCGGACCGGGTCGCCGGCCACCGGCTCGAGCGCGAGGTAGGCCGGCAGGTTGTCGACGAGGTTCGCGCTGGCCATGCCGACTCCGGCCAGCTGCAGGAGGGCGGGAAGCGAATCCCCCGTCCCGGCGATCGACGCGAGCAGACGCGCCAGCCCCATCGCGTGGGCGGCCTCGACGACGAGGAAGAGCCCGGACGCGAGGAGGAGGAGCTGCCAGGGGACGAGCGCCGGTCGGAGCGCCCGCGGACGCCTGACGAGGAACACGACCACCAGCACCACGGCCGCCCCGAGCGCCGACATCCACACCGGGATCCCGGACACCAGCAGCGGCAGCAACACGAGCACGACGAGCCCGGAGACCCACAGCAGCACGCGATCGTCGTCGCTCGCCTCGACGTCCACCGTGTACCGGCCGGTGAGCTGCCGGCGGTAGACGATCGCGAGGACGACGCACGGGACGACGACCGCGATGATCGCCGGTACGACGAGGAGCCCGGCGAAGCCTCCCGGCCCCAGTGGACCGCCGCCTGAGGCCGCCGAGGCCTCGTCGATCGCGTGCTCGGCGAGCAGGTTCGTGAGGTTCGACACCGGCAGCAGCAACGACGCCGTGCACGCCAGCCACACGGTGGTGAGCGCGAAGGGCACCGGCGAGAGTCCCGCGTGCCGGGCGAGCGTGATCACGACCGGCGTCAGCAGGACGGCCGTCGTGTCGAGCGACAGGAACACGGTGCTGAGCGTGGCCAGCGCGACGACGAGCACCCACAGCAACCAGGTGCTCCCCCGGCCCCACCGCACGAGGCGCGAGGCGACGAGGGTGAACAGTCCCGCATCCGCGGCGAGTTCGGCGACGACGGTGATCGCGACGACGAACAGGAGGATCGGCCACACGCGATCCGCGATACCGAGCGCCTCGCTCCCCGGGAGGACACCGGTGAGGACCGCGATCGCCCCGATGACGAGCAGCACGACGCCGAGCACGGCACTGCGCACGGGCGCCTCCTTCAGGACGGGTGGGTCGGCGTGCTGTCGCTCGCTCGGCAGTCGATCATACGTCGGCGGATCCAGCGCACAGGGCACCGCACGGCACCGCTCAGGCGCGCACCCAGCGTCCGATCAGCTCGAGGAGCGCGGCCTCGGCGTCGGCCGCCGCCTCGACGCTCGAGAAGGTCACGACACCGCGGTCGGGCGCCGCCCAGACGACGAGACCGGACGGGTCCTCGAACCGGAACCGGTCGGCGTCGGCCCGACGCTGCACGCCCCGGTGGAGCACGATGCGGATCCGGTTCGCCGGGTGCAGCGCGAAGGTCACGCGGTCCTCGCCGGCGTAGACGAAGCTCGGCGCCTTCCACTTCAGGTGCTCCGAGAACCCCTCGTCGGAGGCCATGACGGCCTCGCGCAAGCGCACGACCGCCGGTTTCAGCTGATGCGAGAGGGAGTCGAGATAGGCGTCGACCTCGGCGGAGGTCATGGGGTCAACCCGTCGGGCGACCGACGTACGCCGCGACGTCGCCGGATCCCCAGATCGAGCCGACACGCGTGCCGGCCCGTTCGTTGGCCGCCTCGACGATCTGCCCGTTCCCGAGGTAGATCGCCACGTGGTAGTAGTCGTAGCCGCTCGACCAGAAGATGAGGTCGCCGCGCTGCTTCTGGCTGTAGGGCACGAGGCGTCCCTGCGACTGCATCGTGTAGTACTGGTTGGTCGCCGAGTGGGTACCGATGCCACTGCCGTATGCGGCCCGGGTGAGGCCGGAGCAGTCCCAGACGTCGGGGCCGGAGCCGCCGAGCTGGTAGCCCTTACCGACCTGCGCGAGCGCGAAGGCGATCGCCGACTCGACGCCGGCGGAGTTCGGCGGCGCGACCGGGCTGCCCCCGCCACCACCGCTGGAGGCACCGCCACCACCACCACCACCACCACTGCTCGAGCCGCCGCCACCCGACGACCCACCGTTCGAGGCCGGGGGCGTGTTCGCCGCTGCGGCCGCCGCTGCGGCCGCCGCAGCGGCTGCAGCCTCAGCCGCCTGACGGGCGGACTCACCGGCCGCGTAGCCGCGCTCGGTCTCGGCCGTGGTGTTCTTCAGGGAGGCGAGCTGCGCGTACAGCTGCTCGGCCTGCTGCTCCTGCGCGGCGACCGCGGCCGATGCGGCAGCCGAAGCGCTCTCCGCCTCGTCGTACTTCGTCTGCGCCTCGCCCTCGAGTCGCTCGCGTTCGGTCTTCGCGACCTCCGCCTGGTCGGTGAGCCCGGACGCCGCATTGCGGTCCGTGACCGCCTCGGCGTAGCTCGCGGCGTTGCGCTCGCCGAGCTTGTCCATGACGGACAGCCGCGAGAGGAGGTCGTCGGACTTCCCCGCGCCGAGGACGAGGTCGAGCGAGACGTCTCCGCCACCGCCTCGGGAGAGCTGTGCGATGAGCGCGCCGGCACGCTGCTTCGACACCTTCGCGGCCGCCGCAGCGGCGTCGGCCTGCGCCTGCAGGGCGGACTCGCGGGCGGTCGCCTCGGTCACGGCGTCCTGCGCCTGCCGGTAGGACTCAGCGGCGATCTGCGCCGTGCGGAATGCGGCGTCGGACTGCTCCTGGAGCGAGGTGATGAGCGCCGTGATGTTCGTGATCTCGGCGGCTTTCGCAGACTCGCTCGACTTCGCCGCCTCGACGTCCGCCCAACTCGGGTAGTCGTCCGCGTGGGCCGGCAGCACACCGAGGGTGAGTGAGGCGGTGACGACGCCGACGGAGACGGCCATCGCCAGCCAGGGACGGCGGCGGCCGTGCTGCGCACCGGGCGTTCGTGCGGGGGTCATCATTCTCCAGTCCGACGACACGATCGCTCCGACACCGGCGGGTCGCGGTCGACATCGTGTCACAACAGTCACAATAGAAACTTTGATCACACTAGCCACTCTCGTCCCGCAGCACCAGCTCGAATACCCCCGGACTGGGGGCGCGGGTGTGTCGGCGGCCCGCCCGGGCTCGGTGGGATCGCGTCACGAAAGTTCCTCGGAGCACTTCGACAAGCTCAGTGACCGGGGAAGGAAGCTCAGCGACCGGGAGAAGGAAGCTCAGCGACCGGGAGAAGGAAGCTCAGTGACCGGGAGAAGGAAGCTCAGCGACCGGAGCAGGCACGCCGGGCGAACGGGTCAGGCGGGTTCGACGTCCTCGGGCGACCAGCGGGAGGACTCGCCCGAGCGGATGATCGCGAGCAGCTGCGAGCGCAGCGCCGACTCGTCCGGTAGCTCGGGGAAGACGTCGGCTTCCAGCCGGTGGGCTGCGAGCCAGGCTTCGTCTCCCGCCGCGGTCCGGCTCACCACGTGCCGTCGGCGGTCGTCGGCGGCCGCGATGCGCTCGATCAGTCCGGCGCGTTCCAGTCGATCGAGCGTGCGCGACATCGTCTGGTTCTGCACGCGCGCTCGTCGGGCGAGGTCCTTCTGGCTCGCCGGCCCGCTGTCCAGGAGGTGCAGGACGATGAGGCCGGCGTGCGTGACGCCGATGCCGTCCAGGGCCTGTTGCCAGGTGTGCTCGATGAGGCGCGCGGCGGTCGACAGGAGGCGCCCGGTGGGCCAATCCGCCATCGGATCGCGAGCGGCGTCGGCGACCACGCCATCGGTCGCGCGTGCTCCATCCATGGCACCAATGTAGTGCCCGAGCCTCGGAGGAGGCCTCCACCAGCCGCCGCAACGACCCGGGGCACGCGTGCTGTCCCCCAATCCACCGCTTGTGGGGCGAGCGACGAAGTCCGTCGCCGGGAGGTCGATCCACGACGGAATCGCGCGTGACACCCCTGCCTCACCCCCAGAATTGGGGGCCGCCGACCCCCTGGAGTGGGGGATCCGCCGATGACCCCCGCTTCCTACAGTTGAGGGATATCCAAGGGGGACGGTCATCCCGATCGACATCGTCGATCGGTCGTGGGGACACGAACGACGTCGCGTTCTCCGCGGGCGGCCCGAACCGCCCGTGCGCTCCGCGCACCCGAACCACACCCGAACCCACAAGTGGATAGCAGCCCCCATGACGACGTACCCGAACCGCCGTCGGTCCTTCCGACAGACCCGCCCGCGCACCCGAACCGCGGTCTCCGTCCTGCAGCGTGCACCGCGAGGGCACGACGCATGAGCGCCGAACTCTCCGAAAGCGCGTTCCCGATGACCGGCCCGATCGCGACGCCGGTCACGCTGGGCCGACGCCGAGCGTCCGCGATCCGCGCCGAGTCCTCACCCGCCGCCGTCACCTCGCTCACCCAGCGGGAGTGGTCGAAGCGCTACCGCCGCTGGCTCGTCCTCACCGACAGCGCCATCGCCCTCTTCGCCGTCTCCGCGGCCTTCGTCGTGCGGTTCGGCGACGAGCCCGTCGGCCCGGAGGCCCAGCAGCTCTACGTCCTGCTGTCCGGCCTCATCGTGGTCGTCTGGCTCGCCTTCCTCGGGTTCACGAGGACCCGCGACAGCCGCATCATCGGCTCCGGCGTCACCGAGTACAAGCGGGTCGTCAACGCCAGCGCGTTCGCGTTCGGCATCCTCGCGATCGCGTTCCTCATCGCCAAGGTCGACATCGCGCGCGGCTACTTCATCCTCGCCCTGCCGGCAGGGACCCTCGCCCTCCTCGCCTCCCGATGGATGTGGCGTCGGTGGCTGCTCAGCCGTCGCCGCGTCGGGGAGTACACGGCACGGACGGTCGTCGTCGGCCGCCGCGACGACGTCGACTACGTCCTCCAACAGGTCGCCAAACAGCACAGCATGAGCTACACCGTCGTCGGTGCGGCCATCACCGACGAGGAGACCGCCGAGCCGTTCTCGAGCCGAGGCCGATCCGTCCCCGTCATCGCCCACGTCGACGGCGTCGCCCAGGCTGCCGCGAACCTCACCGCCGACGCCGTCATCATCGCCGGTCCCGTCGACGGTGGCAGTGACTACATCCGCCGCCTCGGTTGGGACCTCGAGGGGACGGCGACCGAGCTCGTCCTCGCCGCGCGCCTCACCGACGTCGCCGGCCCCCGCATCCACTTCCGCCCCGTCGAGGAGCTGCCGCTCATCCACGTGGAGATCCCGCAGTTCGAGGGCGGCCACCACATCATGAAGCGCGCCCTCGACGTCGGCCTCACGAGCCTCGGCCTGCTGCTCATCTCCCCCGTGCTGGCGCTCCTCGCGCTCGCGATCAAGCTCGACAGCCCAGGCCCGGTCCTCTTCCGCCAGGAGCGTGTGGGGCGCAACGGTGAACGGTTCACGATGTTCAAGTTCCGGTCGATGATCACCGACGCCGAAGCCGCGCTGCCCGCTCTGATGGCGCAGAGCGAGGGCAACGGTGTGCTGTTCAAGATGAAGAACGACCCGCGGGTGACGCGGGTGGGCCGCATCCTCCGCAAGTACTCGCTCGACGAGTTCCCCCAGCTCTGGAACATCCTCACGGGTGACATGAGCCTCGTGGGCCCGCGCCCGCCGCTCGCGAGCGAGGTCGCCGAGTACGAGAAGGACGTCCACCGTCGCCTCCACATCAAGCCAGGGCTCACGGGCATGTGGCAGGTCTCGGGACGCTCCGACCTGAGCTGGGACGAGAGCGTCCGACTGGACCTCTACTACGTGGAGAACTGGTCGATCACCGGCGACCTCATGATCATGTGGCAGACCGTCAAGGTGGTCCTGAAACCGGTCGGCGCGTACTGATGCGAGGACTTCTGTCGGTGATGCCCCCAAAGCGAGGGGTGTCCTGCAAAAAGAGGACAAAACTCCTTCCGGAGGGGACAACACCGCGCTACAGTCGTCACCATCACCGCGAACCGGTGAGTCGTTCGACACCCGAAACACCCGAACCCGTCGACACGATTCACCAGGTCAATGACGCCGCTCGCGCGCACGAACCCGATCGTGCATCGAGATCCGTGACGCTTACCCGAGCGACGCGAGCATCGACGCCGTCCGCCCCCGAAGGCGGACACCACCGGGCCGTGAGCGTGAGCCGTGACATCGTCGCCGTGCACCGGAACCCGACCGAGCACGCGATACCCGAACACCGGCGTCCGAGACGCCGGACAGCAGCAGCGGCGCACACCCGAACCCCGTGGGCCGGCAGCGACATCATGAGAGACCCGAACTCAGCCATGACCACCACCCTGCAGTCCGTCGCGCGATCCGCCGCGGCCACCACCCGATGAGGGCCCCGAAGCGCAGGAGCGTCGCGCACGGCCGCCAGGCCGACGGCACGCTCCGGATCGCGATGGTGGGCACCCGTGGTGTCCCCGCCGCCTACGGCGGGTTCGAGACGGCCGTCGAGGAGATCGGCAGCCGGCTCGCCGCCCGCGGCCACGACGTCACCGTCTTCTGCCGTCGCACCGCCGCCGACCAGCCGGACGAGCACCTGGGGATGCGCCTCGTGCACCTGCCCGCCGTCCGCAAGAAGGTGTTGGAGACGCTCAGCCACACCGCCCTGTCGGTACTGAACATGGCCGTCACGAGACGCCACGACGTCGCCTTCGTCTTCAACGCCGCGAACGCACCCTTCGTCCCCGTCATCCGTGCCAAGGGGGTCCCGACCGCCGTGCACGTGGACGGGCTCGAATGGAAGCGCGCGAAGTGGAGCGGTTCCGGCAAGCGGTACTACCGCTGGGCCGAGGAGCGTTCCGTCCGCACCGCCGACGCGCTCATCGCCGACGCGGCGGGGATCGCCGACTACTACGAGCAGCAGTTCGGAGTCCCGACCGAACTCCTCACCTACGGCGCGAAGATCCTCGAGCAGCCCCGCACCGACCTCCTCGGCTCAGGAGCCGGCGTCGAGGCTGGCGCCTTCCACCTCGTGGTCGCCCGGTTCGAACCGGAGAACCACGTCGACCTGATCGTCGAGGGCTACCTCGCGAGCAACGCCCGTCACCCCCTCGTCGTCGTGGGGTCTGCACCGTACGGCGCCGAGCACAGCGAGCGCATCGCGACGCTCGCGGCGAGCGACCCGCGCGTGCACCTGCTCGGTGGCGTCTGGGACCAGGAACTCCTCGACCAGCTCTACGCCGGTGCGCTCACCTACGTCCACGGCCACTCCGTCGGCGGGACGAACCCGTCGCTGCTGCGCGCCATGGGCGCCGGCACGGCCGTGATCGGCTTCGACTCCGTGTTCAACCACGAGGTCGTCGGCGGCTCCGGCACCTTCTTCGCCACGACCGACGAGGTCGCACGCTGCATCGAACGCGCCGAACAGGACGAGGCCGCCACCGCCGCCGTCGGAGCAGCCCTCCAGGCGCGTGCCGCCGAGGTCTACCGCTGGGACGACATCGCCGACGGTTACGAGGCGCTCGCCATGCGCCTCGCCGACGGCGCGACGATCCACGGCACCGGACGCTTCTCCCGCCTCCCCATCGACTGGAACCCGAAACCGGTCGCACACACCACACCGACACGCATCACCGAGACCACCGGAGGCTTGGCATGACCCGAATCACTGCCGACACCCGTTCGATCCCCGAGTCCTACGCCGACATCGTCGCCCGCCTCGCCGGCGCGCAGAAGAAGCGTGCGGCGGGAGCTCCCGCCTACTCGATCTACGTGAACCGCAAGGCCGGCCGCTACCTCGCCGCCGGTGCCTACAAGGTGGGGCTCACCCCGAACCTCGTCACCGCCATCAGCGCCGTGTTCACCTTCTCCGGGATCGCGATGCTGCTCCTCCTCCCCTTGGAGTGGTGGTCCGGCGTCGCCGTCTGGCTCGCACTCGCGATCGGGTACGCCTTCGACTCCGCGGACGGCCAGGTCGCCAGGCTGCGTGGCGGCGGTTCGGCCAGCGGCGAGTGGCTCGACCACGTCGTCGACGCCACGAAGATCTCGACCCTGCACCTCGCGGTCCTCATCACCGCGTACCGCGGGTTCGATCTCCCGACGCCCGAGATGCTGCTCATCCCGATCGGCTACTGCATCGTCGGCGCCGTGTCGTTCTTCGCGATGATCCTCAACGACCAGCTCAAGCAGGCCTACGGGTATCCGACCTCCACCGCTGAGGGCAAGAGCACGCCTCTGCGCTCGCTCCTCGTCATCCCGACCGACTACGGCTTCCTCTGCATGGTCTTCCTCCTGCTGGGCGCGCCGTACCTCTTCTTCGCCGCCTACACCCTCATGTTCGTCGCGAACGCCGGGCACCTGCTCCTCGCCTCGATCAAGTGGTTCCGCGACATGACGCGACTGGACGCCGCCCGCGTCGACGCGTGACCAGCCCCCGAACAGGCGGCACCCGAAGGTGGACTCTCGCTGGAGACCACCCGTCCCTAGGCTCACAACAGGCTCATCGTGGCGCCGCACATCGCCGTCCGATCGAGGAGAGGAACACCCGACATGTATGAACGAGGCACTGGACGTGTCGGCTACGCCGCCGGAGCATTCGACCTGTTCCACGTCGGTCACCTGAACATCCTCCGGCACGCGAAGAGCGCCTGCGACTACCTCGTCGCCGGGGTCGTCTCGGACGAGCTGCTCCGCACCCGCAAGCGCATCGAGCCCATCGTGCCGCTGACGGAGCGGCTCGAGATCGTCCGCCACATCGGCTTCGTCGACGAGGCGGTCGAGGAGACCTGGGACGACAAGCTGCAGGCGTGGGACGCGCTGCGGTTCGACATCTTCTTCAAGGGTGACGACTGGCGCGGCACCGCCGAAGGGCTCCGCCTCGAAGCGGAGTTCGCGAAGGTGGGTGTCGAGGTCGTCTACTTCCCGTACACGATGAGCACCTCGAGCACCGCGCTCCGACGCGCACTCGCCCAGCTCGACGAGCAGCGCGAGCTCGACGCCACGCTCGTCCAGGCCTGAGTCCTCCTGCACGAGCGCCGGTTTCCGGCCAGCAGCCCCACGCTCCCCATCCGCAGCGCATCGAGGTACTGTTGGACGGATCGACACACGGGGCGGTGGACACATGACGAAGGCTCGGCAGGCACTGCTGGCACGCCTCACCGGCTCACTGCCCGTCCACGGTTCCATCGTCGGGGTCGCCACCGAGGAGCGCACGGTCGTCATGACCTATGGCGACGGCCCGAGCCCCGACGGCACGCCTGGCGTGCTGGACGCCCTCGCAGCGGCCGGCGCCACCGCGACCTTCTTCGTGCTCGTCGGACGGGCCAGGAAGCACCCCGAACTGCTTCACCGCATCGTGGCCGAGGGACATGAACTCGCCCTCCACGGTGACGACCACGTCCGCCTCACCGACTTCCCCGAGGAGGTCGCCTACCGGCGGACGCTCGCCGCGAAGCAGGAGCTCGAGCATCTGGGCGGACAGCGGATCGAGTGGTTCCGGCCGCCGTACGGCGCGCAGAGCATCGAGACCTGGCAGGCGGTCAAACGGGCCGGCCTCCAGACGGTGCTGTGGACCGCGACCGCGTGGGACGTCAAAGACGTCGGCGAACACGAGCGCGTCGCCCACGCCGTCCGCCACTGCCACCAGGGGTCGATCCTGCTCGCGCACGACGGTTTCGCCGGCCCTGCCGACGGTGTCGACGACGGCCCGGAGCCCGACGTCGACCGCGGTGCGCTCGCGGAGGAGCTCCTCAGCGGCTTCGCCCGCGAGGGTCTCGTCGGCCGCTCGCTCGGCGAGGCGCTGCGCGGCGGCAAGGCCGTGCGCCGCGCCCGCTTCACGGAGTAGCGGCGCTCCGGCCCCAGTCCCTGAGCCTGTCGAAGGGCGTCCCCGAGCCCGACGCGGTCCCTGAGCCTGTCGAAGGGCGTCGACGGGAGCCGCTCAGTCCTTCGCGAAGCGGTCGGTCGCGTCGATGAGCGCCGACAGGATGCCCGGCTCGTCGAACGCGTGCCCGGCGTCGGGGACGATCGTGAACTCGGCCTCGGGCCATGCCCGGTGCAGGTCCCACGCGGTGAAGACCGGGGTGCACATGTCGTAGCGACCCTGGACGATCACGCCGGGCACGCCTGCGAGCTTGTCGGCGTCGCGGATGAGCTGGCCGGGTTCGAACCAACCACGGTTGGTGAAGAAGTGGTTCTCGATGCGTGCGAACGCGACGGCGAACCGTGGGTCCGTGAAGCGTGCGACGGTCTCGGCCTGCGGGAGCAGCGTGATCGTCGATGACTCCCAGCGCGACCAGGCGACCGCCGCCGGACCGTGCACGGCCGGGTCCTCGTCGAACAGGCGCCGGTGGTAGGCCTCGATGAGCCGACGGCGCTCCTCCACGGGGATCGGCTCGAGGTACCCCTCCCAGAGGTCGGGGAAGACGGCTGCCGCGCCGCCCTCGTAGAACCAGTCGAGCTCCTCGTCGCGCAGGGTGAAGATGCCACGGAGGACGAGCTCGGTCACGCGCTTCGTGTGCTTCTGGGCGTACGCGAGCGCGAGCGTGGAGCCCCAGGACCCGCCGAACACCATCCAGCGCTTGATCTTCAGCGCCTTCCGCAGCGTCTCGAGGTCGGCGACGAGGTGCCAGGTGGTGTTCGTGGACAGGTCGGCGGCGGGATCGCTCGCGTGCGGGGTGCTTCGGCCGCAGCCGCGCTGGTCGACGAGGACGATCCGGTACCGCTTCGGGTCGAAGAGGCGACGGTGGACGGGGCTCGTGCCACCGCCGGGTCCACCGTGCAGGAAGACGACGGGCTTCCCGTCGGGGTTGCCGGAGGTCTCCCAGTACAGCGACTGTCCGTCGCCGACGTCGAGCATGCCGGTCTCGTACGGCTCGATCTCGGGATACGGCTCGCCCATGGTCCTGTCCTTCCTCGGTGCGCGCTCGACGCGTCGCACTGGTCGTTCTAGCATGGCGTGGATCGTCCGGCCGGGGGCGCCACCACACCGTTCCCCCAGGTGTCGTCAGAGCTGGTCGGCCGACACCGAGAAGGTGTCGCAGGCGGCCGGACCGCCGTTGTACCCGGTCATGAACCAGCGCTGGCGTTGCTCGGCCGAACCGTGCGTCCACGCTTCCGGGTTCACCTGGCCGGTCGCCGCCTCCTGGATGCGGTCGTCGCCCACCGCGGCCGCGGCGCTCAGCGCGTCGTCGATCTCCTGCTGCGTCACGGGCTTCAGGAAGGCGACACCCTTGGCGTCCTCGGTGTCGGACGCCGCCGCCACCCAGGCGCCGGCGAAACAGTCGGCCTGGACCTCGATGCGCACGGAGTCGGACGCCGGCCCGGTGCCGCTGCGGTCGGCGCGATCCATCACGCCGGTGAGCGCCTGGATGTGGTGGCCCCACTCGTGGGCGACGACGTACATCTCCGCGAGCGGGCCACCCGAGGCGCCGAAGCGGTCGCGCAGCTCGCTGTAGAAGCTCGTGTCGATGTAGATGGTCTGGTCCGGCGGGCAGTAGAACGGGCCGGTGGCACTCGAGGCGGCGCCGCAGCCGGTGTTCGTCTGCTGGTCGAAGATGATGAAGTCAGCCGGCGAGGTGTAGTCCACGCCGAGCGCGGGGAGTTCCTCCGACCAGTAGTCGTCGAGTGAGGAGTAGGCGCCGCCCATCCGGCAGTCGACGTTCGCGTTCGCGTCGGCGCCCGTCTGGCACTCCTCGGAGAGGAGGGTCTCCTCCTGCGATCCGCCGCCGACTCCCCCGCCGCCGAGGAGGCCCGAGACGTCGACGCCGAGGAACTGGGAGATGAGCGCGATGACGATGACCCCCACCGCGCCGCCGCCGACGGCGATGCCGGTGGTCTTGCCCCGGCGCTTGACCTTGTTCCCGCTGATGTCGGCGTTGTCGTTGAACGTCATGTCCGCACCCTACAACCCGGCGCATCGTCGCGGCCACGGCTTGCGGCGCCGCCGACGGGGGTCCGTCGGGGTGACGCCCCCCACTTGTTGTCCCCCCTGATCTGGGGCTACAAGGCGCTTGTCCGGCCCCATACGCTGAACATGTTCAACAGCCGCTGTCCCGCCCACCCGACCCGAATCCGGTGGGCGCGACAGGGCGGAACCACCACCCGACGCCGATCTGACGGCCTGATCTCCGGAACGAGCGGACGCAGTGAACACCAAGCCCTCACCGGACGCCGTCACCCTCGTGACGGTCGTCTTCGAGCCGGAGTTCGACCTGCTGCGCCTCCAGGCCCGATCCCTCGCCCGGTACGTCGACCAGGCACTCGTCGCGCGGATCCTCGTCATCGACAACTCCGCCGCTGGCCTTCGCACCGGGGCGCGTCGTCACCTGACCGCGGCCTACGGCCCCCTCGCCTCCAAGCTCGAGATCGTCCGCCCGGACGACCTCGTCAGGGGGCCGACGGCGGCGAGCGGTTGGCGCGCGCAGCAGGCCCTGAAGCTCCTCATCGCAGACCGCGTCGAGACCGACTGGTACCTCGTCCTCGACGCCAAGACCGTGTTCATCCATCCGACGGCCGCGGGCGACCTCTTCGCCTCGGACGGCCGCCCCAGCGGCGGGGTGCACTCCTACGCGCAGCACCCGCTGCAGCCGCAGCTGCGCACCGTGCTCGCCTACAGCGGGCTCGACGCCGACACCCTCGTCGCCGGCTTCACCTCGACCGCCACCCCGTTCTTGCTGTCGACCTCGGCCGTCAGGACGCTCGTCGCCGACCTCGGCTCACGCCACCCGCAGGGCTTCTCCGCCGAGTTCGAACGCGCCGGCCTCACCGAGTTCTTCGTGTACACCGCAGCGCGGCTCGCGAACGGCGAGACGCTGCGCGACGTCGCCTCCGGCGAACCGCTGGAGAGCCCGACCGTCTGGCCGCGGCACCGCACCGGCGCACAGGTCCGTGCGATCCTCGACGAGGCGATGGCGTCCTCCACGACCACCGTCGCCGTCCACCGCACCGCCCTCGCCCGAATGGACCGCGACGGCGTGCTCGCCGTCGCGCGGTTCTGGGTCGCCCGCGGACTCTTCCCGAGCACGGCCGCGGCAGTGCGGTTCATTGCGGTCTACCGCGCCAGGTACTACCCGGCGATGGTCCTCCGACGGCTCCGCGCCCGGCGAGGACGGGCATCGTGACTGCGTCAGCGCGGCGTGAGCGCCGTGAGCACCCCGATGTCGCGCACCAGGACGGCGGTGAGCTCGTCGACGGCCTGCAACACGTCTCCGTGCCGGGCTCCGCGATCCGTGTGCGCGTCGAGGACGTCGAGACCGTCGGTCACCCGACGCGTCGACCGGCTGAACTTCGGCCCGTCGCCGAGCAGGCCACGGCGACCGTTCAGCACGGCGGCGACCGCGGCGACCGGATCCGCAGTGGCGGCGAGGACGTCGAGTTCCGCGACGGAGGGCTCGAGCGAGAGCAGTCCGACCGCTTCCACGAGGGTGAACGTCTTCGCACGGGCGGACGGCGTGATGGCGCCGACGGAACCGCGCGCGGCCGTGGTCATCGTCAGGATCAGGCCCGCGTCATCGATGCGCTGCGCATCCAGCTGCGCCGCGACGTGCTTCGCGGCGAACGCGGCTCCGTCCGCGGGCATGAGCCGGCGGTACACCTCGGCGCAGATCTTCGCCCCGGACACCGTCTCGGTGCCGGCACTGTCCACGCGCAGACCTTCGACGCCGAACGCGGCCGGGAGTTCGTGCTGCAGACGGAACTCGGCCAGCGGCGACCGGCACACGTTCGCACGGCAGACGGCGAGAACGCCGGTTGAAACAATCGACAATCCAGCCTCCTGAGAACCGCACCGAGTATAGCAACGCGGCGCTCGGAGCCCATCGACACGACCATTCATCCTTGACCACGGGGGACCCGAAATGACCTTGCACGAGTACGTCCAGACCCTTCGCAAGTACTGGGTCCTCATCGCCGTCCTGGTGGTCGTCGGATGCGCGACGGGCTACGTCGTCGCGAAGACCCAGGTGCCGATGTTCCGCTCGACGAGCAGCGTGCTGCTCTCGGCCGAGCGCGGCGAGAGCACCTCGGAACTCGCCCAGGGGTCGAACTACGTGCAGAGCCTCGTCCAGACCTACGCACTGCTCGCCGAGTCGAACCTCGTCCTGCAGCCCGTCGTCGACGAGCTCGACCTCGACACCACGGTCGCGCGGCTCAGCAAGTCCGTCTCGGCGGACTCACCACTCAACACCGCGATCATCGAGATCTCCGTCGTCGACTCCGACCCGAGCCGCGCCAAGCAGATCAACGACTCCGTCGTCGCATCACTGTCGAGCGCGGTCGCCGACGTCTCCCCCCAGGACGACCAGGACCAGCCGACGGTGCGCCTCACGAGCATCAACTCCGCGACGCTCCCCAACGCGCAGTTCTCGCCGAGCTCGACCCTGTACGCCGCCGTCGGTGGGGCCATCGCCCTGCTCCTCGGGATCGTGTTCGCGTTCGTTCGACGCGCGCTGTCCACCCGCATCACCGACGGAGCGGACGTCGCCCACGACACGGCGGCGCCCATCCTCGGCGAGATCTCCGAAGCGCGCCGCGGAGCACCGGTCCTGGTGTCGCTGCGCACGAACCCGCAGGGGCTCGTCGCTGAGTCGTTCCGCACCTTGTCCGCCAACCTCCGGTTCGCAAGCATCGACCGCCCCATCCGGTCCGTCGTCGTGACCTCGGCACAGCCCGACGAGGGCAAGAGCTCGGTCGCGATCGGTCTCGCCCAGCAGCACGCCGAGTCCGGCCAGCGGGTGCTGCTCATCGACGCCGACCTCCGCCACCCCACCGTCGCGACGTACACGCAGCTCGACGGCACGGTCGGTCTGACGTCCGTCCTCCTCGGTCAGCACGACCTGCAGGACGCCGTGCAGTCGTGGGGCTCCGACACCCTCGACGTCCTCACCGCCGGCACGACGCCCCCGAACCCGAGCCAGCTGCTCAGCTCGTCGAGCATGCGCCTGCTGCTCGAGCAGGCGTCCTCCGACTACGACCTCGTCGTCATCGACTCGGCGCCCATCATCACCGTGACCGACTCGCTGTGGCTCGGCAACATGGCCGACGGCATGCTCATCGTCGTGCGCGAACGGTTCACCCGGCACCGCCACCTCGCGAAGGCCGTGTCCGCGGTCGAGGGCGCACGGGCAGAGCTCGTCGGCGTCGTGCTCAACCGCGTCAAGCGCGGGGACCGCAACAGCAAGTACTACACCTCGGAGGTCGAATCGGTCTCGAGCGTCCGTCGCGCCGTCGCCGAGCGCCTCGGTCGCTGAGCCGTGACGACCATCCCAGCGGCGCTGCGCGGCGGACCCGGGCAGGGGCTCACGCCCCGCCGGGCCGACCCCGACCGTGGCCGCCGGGCGCTCGAGTTCGCGGTCGCCGCCGCCCTGTGCGTCGCGATCGGCATGCGGTACCCGCGCTACGACGACATCCTCTTCGCCGCCGCCGCCAGCGCGATCATCGCCCCGCTCTGGCTGAGCACCCTCCGCCGGTACCAGGGCGCCGCGACCATGCTGCTCCTCGGGCTCCTGGCGATCGTGTCCGGTCTGCTCATCACCGGGTTCGCCGCCGGCGACCACGTGGTCTCGAGCTACCTCGCCACCATGAACTCGGCGAGGATCGCCGGCATCCTGTTGTCCGTCGGCGCGCTGCTCTGGGCACGGAGCATCATCGGGACGCCTCGCATGGCCTCGCTGTACGGGCTGGGGATGGTGTTCGGTCTGCCGTTCGGTGCGTCGTTCGAGACCAACCCGTGGAAGTTCGGGCTGTCCGTCCCGATCGCGATCCTCCTCCTCGGCCTGTCCTGGTGGGCCGGTCGCCGATGGCTCGACATCGTGCTCCTGATCGCCCTCAGCCTCATCAGCGCCGCCAACGACTCGCGGTCGGCGGCGGCCATGTTCCTCATGGCGGCGGCCATTATCACCATGCAGCGCATCCCGGTCGCGCGTGGCCGCGCGCACGCCTGGTGGGCGCTCGGCCGGATGGCGATCGTCGGCTACCTCGTGTTCCTCCTCGCGCAGGCCGCGATCCTCGAGGGGTACCTCGGGACGAGTACGGAAGAGCGCTCGGAGGCCCAGATCGAAGCCTCCGGCTCACTCATCCTCGGAGGCCGACCGGAGCTCGGCGCGACGGTCTCGCTCCTCCTCCACCAACCGGGCGGCTACGGCTCCGGCAGCGCACCGTCGATGACGGACGTGCTGGTCGCGAAGTCGGGCATGAGCTCCCTCGGCTACGACCCCAACAACGGGTACGTCGAGCGGTACATGTTCTCCCCGGGCTTCGAGGTGCACTCGATCATCGGCGACGTCTGGATCCTGTTCGGCGTCGTCGGCCTGGTGTGGCTCCTCGTCACCGTCGGCTTCGCCCTGTTCGGCGTCTCCTCCCGGCTGACCGACCGTCGCATCAGCGGCCTCGAGCTGTTCCTCGGCATCCGCACCGTGTGGGACCTCTTCTTCAGTCCGTTGCCGAGCTCCCTGGTGACGATGACCCTCTTCTTCGCCGTCGTCCTGGTGAACCGCGCCAGGGCGACGCCTCCTGCATCCCGCTCGGCCGGTGACCGGCCCGCCGGCCCACCGCTCCCCTTCACCCCGCTTGGATCCCCGTCGTGAACACCGTCAAGTCGGTCGGCGCAAAAGCCGTCACCATGCTCATCGCGCTCATCTGCGGCCTCACGACGACCCGGCTCATCATCGCCGACGCCGGAGTGCACGAATACGCGCTCTACACCCTCGTCGTCGCCCTCCCCGGGCTGGTGTCGTTCGCGGACCTCGGCTCAGGGGCCGTGCTCGTGAACCGCATCGCCACGACCGACCACCCGCGCGACGACCCGACCCTCACGGCGCAGGTGACCACCGTCGGACGGATCATGCTCACCTTCGCCGCGGTGCTGATGGCGGTGAACACCGTCTTCCTCCTCGCCGGTGTGTGGCCGGCGTTCCTCGGTGACGCCGGCGACATCCCCGGCTCCTCGCTCGCGGCGTTCCTGGCGATCACCGTCTTCTGCTGCAGCATCCCGCTGGGCATCTGGACGCGCATCCTCCTCGGCCTGCAGCGGAACCACATCATCATCATGATCCAGGGCGTGCAGTCCCCCCTGACGCTCCTCCTCATCTGGCTCGCGCTCACGATCGGCCCCGAGACCCTGCATCCGTACCTCGCGCTCGGCTCGCTGCTGGCGGCCGCGGGCGTCGCGCTCACCGGCTTCCTCCTCGCGCGTCGGTTCACGAGTCCACTCATCGGCACCGCTGCCCGGCGCATCCCCTTCGTCAAGCGGCATCCCGGCGTCCGCGTCATGGACATGGGCTGGCCCATGCTCGCCCAGCTCCTCGCCACGCCCCTGTCGATGCAGTCCCAGCGGTTCGTGCTGGCGCAGTTCGTGTCCGCTGCCGCATTGGCGCAGTACGCGATGGCCGGCCAGTTCTTCTTCGCCCTGCAGGGCCTGGTCAGCGCCGCGGGCCTGACCCTCTGGCCGCGCTACGCGAAGGCGCGCGCGAGCGGGAACCCGACGACCGGGCCGTTCCTCCTGGCCGCGTGCTTCGCGGGCGGCGTGCTGCTGTTCACGGGTGCCATGGTCGTCGCCGGTCCGTGGGTGTTCGGCTTCATCTCCGGAGGCAAGGTGGAGGTCCCGGTGGAGATCGTGCTCGCCTTCGGCGTGATGGTCGCCGCCCAGGCAGCGCTCTACCCCCTCGGCATGTTCATGATGGACACCGCCGGGGTCCGGTTCCAGGTCGCACCGACCCTGCTCATGGCCGCGGTGTCGGTGGCCCTCGCCTTCGCGCTGACCCCGACGCTCGGTGCCGTCGGCCCGATGCTCGGCAACGCGCTGGCCGTGACGCTCGGGCAGATCCTGCCGTACTCGCTGCGGATCAGGCGTCTCGGACGCGCGACGGAAGCTCCGCCAGCGCCTCGGTGACCCGGCGCCAGTAGGCGGCGGTCGTGTACTGACGCTCCTGGAACGCGGCGGCGAGGCGCTCGGACCGTCGTCGGCGTTCCTCGGGGTCGTCGAGCAGCGAGGAGATCGCCGTGGCGAGGGCCTCGGGGTCCTCTGCGGGGACGAAGAGCACCTCGTCGTCGGAGAAGTAGGCGTCCAATCCACCGGCCCGTGTGGCGACGGCCGCCCCACCGGCGGCCGCGAGCTCGAGCAGCGTGGTGATGCCGCTCGCGTGCAGGTTGGGGGTGACGCTCACGACGGTGACCTCGGCCGAGCGGTAGAGCGACACGAGCTCGGCGACGGTCGTGGTCGGGCGCGTCTCGACGGCATCGTGGTCCGCGAGGATCTTCTTGTTGGACGCGATCCGCAGCGACGGGGCGCCGAGGAGCCGGTGCGCCTGCTCGAGCGTGCGCCAGTCCCTGGCGCGGTCGTTCCCGACGGACAGGAGCCGTGGTGCCGGCTCCGCGTCATCCGTCGGCGAGGTGGCCGCGAAGACCGAGGAGACGCCGAAGGGGACGTAGCGGTGGCGACCGGACGGGACGAGGGCCCGCCCCGCCTCCGCGTTCGGTTCGGCGTTCGCGACGAAGAGGTCGACCCGGGCGAGGGCGAACCGCATGATGCGCTGCAGCCACCGGGGGTGCTTCGACCACTCCGCGAACAGCCAGATGGTCTGCCCGACGAGCACCGGTCGCCTGATCCCGAGGAGCCGGAACACCAGTCCGGCACCGAGGTACTCGACCTCGCTGTGGCAGTACACGTACTCGGACCGCCGCAGGTCGCGGAGGTGCGAGAGCGCCTGGCCGACGTCGAAGACCAGGAGGCGCTTCGACAGTCTCGAGAGCCGAGCCGCGAACCCGTTCGGGTCGCCACCGCCCAGGACGCTGAAGTGCCAGCCGCCCGGGACGTGGTTGGCCCCGTACGGCGCCCGGTCCGGTGCCGCTCCGGCCTCGTACCGGGACGCGTAGTCCTCGGTACGAAGCTCGGAGGCGACGAGGATGGTCAGGTGTGGAAGGGGCACGCTCCCTATTCTCCCGTGACCTTGAACGAGTCCACGGAGAGCGTGGTCGTGCCGTTGCTGTTGGCGCCCGTGACGTAGGTGATGACACCGACGGCTCCCGGAGCCTGCATGGCCGTGGTGGCGTCTGTCGCGCTCAGCTGCCACGCGGCCGGTTCGGTCTCCGCGTCACGCCACACCTTGGCCTGCACCGTGGTCGGTCCAGCTCCGGTGACGGAGAGCGTCACGTGGAGCTTCTGACCGGCGACGTACGCGCCGCCCGGGAGGACGAAGCTGTCGGCCAGCGGCGTCTCGTCCCGGAGGATGTAGACGCGGATGAGGCCGGCGGCATCGAGGCGGACACGGGTGGAGTAGACCGAGTTGCCGATCTTCCGTCCGGCGATGGTCACCGTGTGTGCGCCGCCCGCAGGGGCCTTGTCGACGGAGAACGTCGTCTCGACGAGCGCGTCGCGGACCGACACCCCGGCCAGGACCGCGCTGCGCGTCTCGGTGGCGTTCGCCGTGATCTTCCCGACGCCGTTCGCGACGCTGTAGCTCGTCGCCGGTCCGGTGGTGCTCCACGCGCCACCCTCCTCGGCGGCTCCCCAGCCGTTCGCCGCCTGGCGGTTGTCGAAGTCGTCGAGAGCGACGGGCTCCTCCGCTGCCGGCGGGTCGACCGGCGGCTCCACGGGCGGGTCGACCGGCGGGTCGACGGGCGGCAGGACCGGCGGCACCGGTGCCGAGACCGTCGCGGTCTGCTGACTCGTGTGGGTCCCGCCGCGGTTGTCCGTGACGGTGAGGGTCACCGGGTAGGCACCGGCGGCGGCGTAGGCGTGCGTCGCCGTGGCTCCGGTCGCCGTCGCGCCGTCCCCGAAGGTCCAGGAGTAGGACGCGATGGAGCCGTCGCTGTCGGAACTCGTCGAGCCGTCGAACGTCACCGAGAGGTCGGTGGCCGCCATCGTGAACGCGGAGACCGGGTTCACGTTCGCCGGCGGCGCCGGGGGCGTGACCGGGGTGGCCGTGGCCGAGGCGACGGAGGTGAACTGCTCGATGCGGAGCTTCGCGGTCGCCGACGCCGAGGAGTTCGACAGGTAGGAGATGAGTCCGATCTGACCGGTCGCCTGCATCGTCGCATCCGTGTCCGTGCCGCTCAGCTGCCAGGCGGTGGGCTCGGTCGTGCCGGTCTTCCACACCTTCGCACCCAGCGTGGTCGGGCTCGTGCCGGACGCCTTGACGGAAATCGTCAGACGGTCACCCGGTGCGTACACGATGTCGAGCAGCTTCGAGTCGACGATCTGGGTCTCGTTCTTCAAGAGGTAGAGACGGACCTGACCGTTTGCCTCCCAGCGCACCCGGGCGGTGTACGCGTTGGCTCCGACCTGTCGGCCGATCACCGCCACGTAGTAGCCAGGACCCGTGCGGTCCACGGAGAACGAGACGGTCGTGACCGCATCGTCGAACTTCGCACCGAGGCGGGCGGCGCGGGTGTCGAGCTTCGCGAAGTTCACGATGCCCGAGCCGTCGCCGACGCTGTAGGTCGTCGCCGCGCCCTGGAGCGCCCACGAACCGCCGACCGGAGCCGAGCCCCAGCCGCTGGCGCTGGTGCGCTCGAAGTCGTCCTGGGCGAGCACGGTCGCCGTCGGGGCCGCCGCGACGGTCACCGATCGGGTCGCCGTCGCCGTCCCGCCGCGGTTGTCGGTCACGGTCAGGACGACCGAGTAGGTCCCCGCCGCCGCGTAGCTGTGCTGGGCGGTCGCACCGGTTCCGGTGGTCCCGTCACCGAACGCCCAGGCGTAGGAGGCGATCGAACCGTCGGTGTCGGTCGACGCGGATCCGTCGAACGACGCGACGAGCAGGTTCGCCGAGGAGGTGAACGACGCCGTCGGTGCCACGTTGGGTGCCGGGGCGACGGTGACGGTCTGCGAGGTGATCGCGGTACCGGCACGGTCGTCGGTCACCGTGAGCGTGATCGTGTAGGTGCCGGCGGCCGCGTAGCTGTGGCTCGCGGTCTTGCCGGTCCCCGTCGTCGTGTCGCCGAAGTCCCAGGCGTAGCCCGTGATGGATCCGTCGGCGTCGGTGGAGCTCGCGGCGTCGACCGACACGGTCAGCAGGTTCTTCGACTGCGTGAAGGCCGCGGTCGGCAGCTGGTTCGGCGGCAGGGCCGTCGCAACCTGCTGCGTGGAGGTGGCCGACGCGCCCCGATTGTCGGTGACCGTGAGCGTCACCGTGAAGGAACCGGCGGTCGCGTAGGTGTGGGACGCGGTCGCACCGACCCCGCTCGTGCCGTCGCCGAAGTTCCAGGCGTAGGAGGCGATGGTGCCGTCCGGGTCGGCCGAGGAGGAGGCGTCGACGGAGAGCGCCAGGTCCGCGACCGAGGCGGAGAAGATCGCGGCGGGCGCCACGTTGGGCGCGACGACCGTCACCTGTTCGGTGCGCGTCGTGGACGCACCGAGGTCGTCGGTCACCGTGAGCTTCACGGCGTAGCTGCCGGCGGCGCCGTAGGTGTGCGTCGCGGTCACCCCGCTGCCCGTCGTGCCGTCGCCGAAGTCCCAGGCGTAGGAGGCGATCGTCCCGTCGGAGTCCGTCGAGCCGGTGGCGTCGAAGGTCGCGCCGAGGTCGCTCGGCGTCGCCGTGAACGCGGCGGTCGGCAGGGCGTTGACACGGCCGATCTTCCCGAGCGAGTAGTGGTCGCTGATCTGCGCGGGCGTCAACGTCTTGCCGTACACGGCGAACTCGTCGAGCGAACCGCGGAACCAGTTGTCACCGCCCCACGTGCTGTCACCACCGATGCGCCAGTAGCCGGTGTAGTCCTGCGCGTTCGTCTCCGTGCCGGAGGCGACGAGGGAACCGTCGACGTACAGCTGCATGCCGGTGCTCGACTGCTCGGCGACCACGTGGTGCCAGGTGTTGTCGTTGTAGGAGGACGGCGACGACACGATGACCGTATTGCCGGTGTAGACACCGAAGTTCAGTCGTCCGTCAGGCGTCATGTAGACGTGGCGGTCGTAGTTGTTCGAGGTGCCGTCGGTCGAGCGGTTGCCGAAGCCGATGAGCTTGCCGCCGCTCGTCGTGTCCGTCTTGAACCAGGTCTCGACCGCATAGTTGCGCGGGTTCGAGAAGGTCTTGTCGCTGCCGACGCCGGAGTTGCCGTTCGGCGAGAACGTCGCGGCGGTGTTGGTGACGCCGGAGAGCGCGCCCGGAGCCTGCTTCGAGACGTCACCCCAGTAGGTGCCGGTGTTCCCGAGGGGTCCCGAGTCGGCGGCCTTCGGACCGGTCGACTCGTTCAGCCGCCAGTAGAGGTCTGGGTCGAGGGCGAAGACCGCTTGACCGTAGGTGTCCGCCGGGGCGGCCGGCACCGTGGAGATACGGCCCGAGGCGACCCAGTGCGCGTCGATCGTCGCCCGGTTGAGCACCGTCGGGTAGACCGCGACGTCGGAGATGCTGCCGTCGAGGTAGGAGGAACCGACACCCGGCCATCCGCCGATGTTGTCGCCGCCGACCCTCCAGTAGCCGGAGTAGTCCTGCCCGGTCGTGGTGTCGGCCCTGCTCGCGACCTTCTTGCCGTCGAGCGAGAGGGTCATGCCGTCGGCGCCCATCGAGGCGACCACGTGGTGCCACTGGCCGTCGTTGAAGCCGGCCGCCGACTGGACGGTCCGCACCGATCCCGGGTACACGCCGAAGACGACGCTTCCGGAGGTGTCGAGGTAGACCTGGCGGTCGTAGCTCCCGGAGTTGCCCGTCTTGGCGTTGCCGTAGCCGACGATCTTGCCGCCCTGCGTGCTGCTGGACTTGAACCACGCCTCGACACTGAAGGTGTTGGGCGCAGGCTGCGCGAGGTTCGACGCCGCGAAGGAGGAGGAGGTGCCCCCGAAGGACGTCGCCGTGTTGGCCTGGGCGAGGTTCGGACCGGAGACGGCACGCGCCGAGGGCGACGCCAGCGTCAGGTCGTTCCCGGAAGCCCAGTCGTAGGCGCTCGTCCCGGAGGACTCACCGAGCGGCCAGTAGTTCGACGGGGCCGCGTCGAGCACGGCACCGTTGTAGGAGCTGAAGGAGTTCCCGCCAGTGGCGGTCGCCGGCACCCAGGTGCTCGTCTGCGTGGAGTTACCCCACGGGTCGATCGCCTTGACGCGGTAGTTGTAGGTCTGGCCGGCCGTCACGTTCGTGTCCGTGAACAGCATCGCCGGTTGGGTCCAGAAGTTCGAGCTCTCGGTCGTCGTGTAGATCGGGACTGAGGTGCCCTTGTCCTGACGGAAGATCTGGTAGGTCAGCGTCGCGTCGTCGGGGTCGTAGTTGGCGGGCCAGCTGAGGCGGACCTGCCCCGCGCGGAAGGACAGCGCGTTGAGCTTCCAGTTGTCGCCCCAGACCTCGGGTGCCCGCTTGTTGGGGGCCTTGTCGCGGGTCGCGAAGCGGACGAGTCCCTGCTGCTTCGCGCCGGAGACGCCGAGGAACTCACCGGCGTAGAGGACGTAGTCCCCAGCGCCGACGACGCTCCAACCGGCCTGGTACAGCTGCGTCTTGGTACCGGTCTGCCACGTCGGGTACCACTGCAGGAGCGAGGGCGACGGGTTGCCGGTGAAGTTGCGGTAGCCGTGGACGTCCGGCGTGATCGTGCCGGTGGCGTTGGGGCTGAAGGCGAGCGAGTGGTGGAACACCCACGGGTCGGGCTGGGGGAAACCGCCGATGTTGCCGCAGTAGTGCGCGTGGCTCGCGGTGTAGACGATGTCCTTGACGACGTCGACCGAGTAGGTGTCGCCGTGGCAGTCGGCCATCCACTGCATCGTGCCGTCCGACCAGGAGGCCTTGAACGTGCCCTCGAAGTCGTCGAGCGTCTTGTCACCGTAGAAGTCGTAGCCGGTGCCGTAGACGGAGGTGCCGTCGGACGCGAGCGAGTAGATCGCCGAGTTCTCGCCACCGTTGTGGATGACGCTGTTCACCCCGAACGGCATGGTCGCTCCGGTGACGGCGTCGACTGCGGAGAGGCCGCGGCCGGGGCTCGTGGAGCCGTTGGTGGAGGTGAACGAGCCGCCGATGACGAGCTTGCCGCCGTCGGGCGAGACGACGAGCGCGCGGACGCCCCAGCCACCCTGGAGGTCGACGGCGAAGGGCAGCAGGGCGCCGGTGGAGGCGCTGACCGCGGCCACCTTCGTGCGGGTGGCGCCGCCGACGCTCGTGAACTCACCACCGATGTAGACGGTGGAGTTGGTCGCCTTGACGGACATGACCTTGCCGTTGACGACCGGTGCGAAGCTGGAGATCAGCGCGCCGGTCGCGGTGTCGAACGCTGCGACGCGGTTCCGGGTCACGCCGTTGATCGTCGTGAACGTGCCGCCGACGTAGAGCCGGGAGCCGTCGGGCGACACGGCGAGGCTGTTCACCGGCCCGTTCGCGCTCGGGTTCCAAGACGTCATGACACCGGTCGAGATCGTGTAGGCCATCAGGTTCTTGCGGTCGACGGTGTTGACCCCCGCTGCCGCGCCTGCCGGACGGGCCTTCGCGAAGTCACCGCCGACGAAGACGGTGTTGCCGGCGACGGCCTGGCCCCACGCGACCCCGTCCATCTGCGCGGTCGGCAGGGCGTCCGCGGCGACGGTGGTCGGCAGCGGGGTGGCAGCGGCGGCCGCGGGTTCGGCCGCGACGGCGGCCGTCGGCATCGAGACCAGGGTGCCGCCGACGACGGCGGCGGTCGCGAGCGCGGTCAGGACGACGCGACCGAGTCGTCGGAGCGCGGGGGCGGCAGCGTCATCGGACGCACCGCGGGCTGCAGGCAGGCTGGACAATGTGGTTCCTCGTAATCCGTAACAAAGCACGATTCGTTAGCGGAAACACGACAACCCGAACTGCGTGTACCCAGGGTGGATACTATGGCTCAGCTCACGGCCCGGCCAAGGGCCTGAGCACCCCCAAAGGTGGTGCCACACCGACGGGGGTCACCACCCCTGGGCGCTGACACCCGTCGTTGTGACCCGTGCGTGCTCGCGGACTCGGCGGCTCAGAAGCCCGTCGAAGCGTCGCCCTGGAACACGAACGCGGGCTGTCCGGCCGCGTAGTCGACGGTGATCGTCACGTCTCCCCGGGCGTCCTCCGGGATGGTGAAGAGGAAGACCGCGTCCTGCGATTCACCGGGACCGACGGTGCCGCTGAACGGCTTGCCGCCCGGCTTGACGAGCGTGCCCGCGGGCTCGCGATCGGCACCGGAGTATCCGTTGACCACGGTGAGGGCGGTGTCGAGCGGTGTCGTGGACCCGTTGGTCAGGCGGACGGTGACCCGGATCGCCGGACCGCCGACGTCGCCGGCTCCGACGGCCTCGCCGTCGACGGACTCGATCGAGACGATCGACGCCGAGAGCCCGCTGGGGGCCGAAACGGGCTCGTCGAGGGGCGCCGGGGGGAACTCGGGCAGCACTTCGGCGGCCCCACCGTCCGTCGGGCTCGCGCTCGGCGTCGAAGCGGCGCTCGGGGTCAGCGTCGTGGTGGGGCTGGCACCGGGCCCGGGTGCGGCTGCCGGCCGGACGACGAGGAGCACGATGACCACGACCACGATGACCGCGACGGCGGCGATGCCTCCGATGATCCATCCACGGCGGACGACGGGGCTCATGCGGTCTCCTCTTCGGGCAGGGCGACCGGCGTTCCGGCGCTGACCCCACCATAGGGCCCGGTGGCGGCGCGCTTCACGAGGGCGCGACCGTCGCGGTGGCCGCGCCAAGCCGAGCCGAGTGGGGCGACGGGGTGCAGGAACTGGCGACGCCCGCCCCGCAACAGGATCTGCCACGACGCCCGCGGCGAGCCGCGCAACCAGCGCCGACGCAGCTCCTCGTCCAGATGGACCGCGGCGAACCGCAGGCGGTTGACGACGTTGTAGTAGTAGTACGTCGGCGACTTCGCGCGGCTGCCACCGGTGCCGTCGTCATGGGTGCCACCCTCGTCGTGGAGCGCGACAGCCTCCGGCAGGAAGACGATCGAACCGCCGGCGTCCAGCACACGCTTGCTGAGGTCGACGTCTTCCCAGTACAGGAAGTAGTCCTCGTCGAACCCGCCGACGGTACGCCAGAGCGTCGCGCTCAGCACGAGGCACGCACCGCTCAGCCACGGCATCCACGGCCCGGGGTCGTCGGACGGCGCGGTGCTGGTGAGGGAACGCATCGCCCCGGAGTGCATCGACAGGAGGTGACCGCTCGACCACGGTCGGCCGTCAGGGCGGCGCACGGTCGGGCCGACGAGCGCGAGCGGGTCCTGGCGGGCGCGGTCGACGAGCAGCGCGGTCGCCTCCGCACCGATGCTCGCGTCGGGGTTGAGGAGCATGAGCGTCGTCGTCGTCTCCTCCTCGAGCGCGGCGGCGACGCCCGCGTTGACCCCGCCGCCGAAGCCGAGGTTGCTCGACGGGTAGACCGCGGTCCAACCGCGCTCGGCGACGAGCCGCTCGACCGCCTGGCGCTCCGCGGTGGAGGTCGGGTTGTGGACGACGACGATGAGCGCCTCGGGCAGTTCGTGCTCCACGGCGACCAGGTGCTCGGCGAGCAGGGCGGACGAACCGTAGTCGACGACCACGATCGCCAGGCCGTCACCGCGATACATCGGGTCCACCGCACACCTCCGCGCCGGCGACTCGGGACGTCTGCCGACTGGCGGTAGTATATGGCGACCGACGGGAAGGCGATGCTGTGAGAGTCCTCTTCGACGGCTACTGGTGGGTGCACGGCCCCGGGGCGAACCGGACGGTGCAGCGGGAGTTCATCCTCGCCTGGAGCGAGGCCTTCCCCGCCGACGAACTCGTCGTCGCCCTGCGTCGCAAGCACGCCGGCGACCGCGTCGACGATCTGCCGGAGGGCGTCGAGACGGTCGAAACGCGGCTCTGGCCCCAGGCGGTGTCGAACGCCGTCGAACTCCCCCGCCTCGCCCGACGCGTGGGAGCGGAGGCGGTCGTCGCCCACAACTACGCACCGGCGAGCGGCCGTAACCTGACCTTCATCCACGATGTGATGTTCCAGGAGCACCCGGAGTGGTTCAGTCGTGCGGAACGCGCCTACTTCTCGCTCATGCCCGTGCTCGCCAGGCGGGCCACCCTGCTCGCGACCTCGACGAGCACCGAGGCCGCTCGGATCCGGCGCCTCAACCCGCGCCTCCCCCGGGCGACGGCGGTCGGCCTCGCCGTGGGCAACGACCTGGAATCGCTCGAACAGCGGGCCCCCGCGAGTGTCGCCGGCCTCGAGGCTTTCGCGGTCACCGTGGGACGCCTGAACATCCGCAAGAACCTCGCGGCCTCGATCGAGGCCGCCGCCTCCGCCGAGGTCATCACCCCCGAGCAGCCGCTGCTCATCGTCGGCGGCTCCCTGCATTCCGGGGTCGAGACCGCCCTCACCCCCGCCGCGAGCGCAGCGGTCGAGCGCGGCGAGGCCCGCTTCCTCGGGCACGTGACCGATGCGGAGCTCGCCTGGTTGTACGCGCACGCCGCACTCGTCACCAACCTCTCCCTCGACGAGGGGTTCGGTCTCCCACCGATCGAAGCCGCGCGGTTCGGCGCACCGCTCCTCGTGAGCGACATCCCGGTCTTCCGCGAGACGGTGGGTTCCGTCGCACACTTCGTCGATCCGCTGGCGACGCCTGGGGTGCTCGGCTCGGCGATCGACGCCGCCTGGGGTCGCCCTGGAACGGCCGACGCGTACGAGGCGCTCCGCGAACGGTACGACTGGACGGAGGTCGTGGCCGGGCTCCGCGCCGCCCTCGTGCCCGCGTCGCACACCGACGACGGCGCGGCCCGCTAGGCTTACCCAGCAGTGCCCAGGCCGACCCGAATCCGGCCGAGAGCGCGCACCCGACCGCCCCTTCTCCCGGCAGGAGATGCCGTTGTCCCGTCGACTCCGCGTCATGCAGGCGTACCAGCGCCTGCGTCCCACGACCAATCCGTACATCGTGCAGCTCGACCGCGCCCTCGGGTCCACGGCCGGGATGGAGCATCTGCGGTTCACCTGGCGGCGAGCGCTGCTCGGACGCTACGACGTGCTGCACCTGCACTGGCCGGAGACCCGCCTCGGTGGGTCGAACCAGGTGAAGGCGATCGGCAACCAGCTGCGCTTCGCCCTCCTGCTGGTACGACTCCGGCTGTCGCGGATCGCGGTGGTGCGGACCGTCCACAACGTCGAACTGCCGCAGGACATCACCCGTATCCAGCGGGCGCTCCTCGTCGCGCTCGAGCGGGCGACGACCCTCCGCATCGTCATCAACGAGACCACCACGCTCCCGGCCGACCAGCCCGTCGAGACCATCCTCCACGGCCACTACCGGGATTGGTTCGCCGAGTTCCCCGCGTCGGAAGCGACGCCGGGCCGGTTCGGGTACGCGGGGTTGATCCGCCGGTACAAGGGCGTCGAGCACCTCGTCACGACCTTCCGCGAACTCGCCGCGCGCGGTCGCGCAGTAAGCCTGACCGTCGGCGGGCGTCCCTCGACGACCGAGCTGGCCGAGACGATCACGGAGCTCGCGGCCGACGACGACCGCATCCGTCTCGAGCTCCACTTCCTGAGCGACGCCGAACTCGTGACGATCATGACGAGCGCCGAGCTGGTCGTGCTGCCGTACCGGTTCATGCACAACTCCGGCGGAACGCTCGCAGCCCTCTCCCTCGACCGGCCGGTGCTCATCCCGGCGAACGAAACCAATGCCGCACTCGCCGCCGAAGTCGGGCCGGGATGGATCCACACCTACGAGGGCGAACTGACCGCTGACGACCTCGACCGGACGCTGACCCTGGTGCAGGCAGGCGATCGCTCCGCGCAGCCGGATCTGTCAGCCCGTGACTGGGCCGATGCCGGAACGCGTCACCTCGCCGCGTTCGGCCGGGCCGCCACGCTGCGCCGTGCGACGGGACGGAACCGTCGTGGTCGCTGAGCATCCGTCGGCTCGGCGGGTGACCGTCGCCGTCCCGACCTTCCACCGCAACGCGGAGCTCCGCCGGCTGCTCGCGGCGCTGCTGCCACAGCTCGCCGAAACGGCCGCGGGCGGGGAGTGGGACGCCGAGGTGCTCGTGATCGACAACGACCCGGCCGGTGGCGGTCGCGCGGTCGCCGAGGAGCTGTCGCCGTCCGCTGACGGCCGGTTGCGCTACGTCCTGGAGGGCACCCCGGGCCTCGCCGCGGTGCGGAACCGGGCCCTCGACGAAGCGGACGGGCGACTGCTCGTCTTCCTGGACGACGACGAGGAGCCGGCACCGGACTGGCTGGGCACGATGCTCGCGATGTGGGCCCATCATGGATCGGCGGCGGTGTTCGGCCGCGTCGTCTCCGTCTTCGAAATGGAGCGGGACGCCTGGCTCGTGGCCGGGCGGGCGTTCATCCGTCCCGCGCACCGCACCGGGGACCGCCTGCCCGCCGTCGCGACCAACAACCTGCTGCTCGACCTCGACGTCGTCCGACGGCTCGGCCTGCGCTTCGACACCCGACTCGCCTTCAGCGGTGGTGAGGACTCGCTGTTCACCACCCAGCTCACCCGCGGCGGCGGCACGATCCTCTGGTGCGACGAGGCCGTCGTCTACGAGCACGTGCCACAGGATCGGCTAAACCGCCGTTGGATCCTCACCCGGGCGTACCGCAACGGCACCGTCGAGGAGACCGTCGCGCGGCTCGCGGGATCAGGGCCCGCCCACGCGATCCGCGTGCGACTGCAGTACCTTCTCGGCGGGGTCGTCCGCGTCGTCGGTGGCAGCGGGCGGGTCCTGCTCGGGCGCGTCACCGGCAAGCTCACCCACGTCGCGCGTGGTGAGCGGGCAGTGGCCAGGGGGGCCGGCATGGTCGCAGGCGCGGCCGGCTTCGTCTACCAGGAGTACGCGAAACGTACCGCGGCCCGGCGCTCAGCCTGACCCGCTCCGACCGACCGGACCACGCCGGTCGTCGGACGGGTTCGGCCGCGCGGACTACTCCGCGAGCTCCCGCAGTCGTGGTGCGAGCTGGTTGTCGAACATCGTGAGCGCCGAGGCGATCGCCATGTGCATGTCGAGGTACTTGTAGGTGCCCAGCCGGCCGCCGAAGAACACGTCCGGTTCGAACGCCTGCGCCTCGCGGTACCGCGCCAGCTGTTCCCGGTCGGTCGGGGTGTTCACCGGGTAGTACGGCTCGTCGTCGGCGGTGGCCATGCGTGAGAACTCCCGCACGATGACCGTCTTGTCGTCCGGGTAGCTGTCACGCTCGGGGTGGAAGTGCCGGAACTCGAGGATGCGGGTGAACTCGTCCTCGGCGTCGGCGTAGTTCATGACCGAGGTGCCCTGGTAGTCGCCGACCGGGTGCACCTCCTGCTCGAAGTCGAGCGTGCGCCAGCCGAGCCGGCCGTGGAGGTAGTCGAAGTAGCGGTCGACCGGCCCGGTGTAGACGACGGGCACCCCCTCCGGAGTGTTCCCGCGATGGATCGGCTGGGTCTCGTCGAAGAAATCGGTGTCGAGACGCACCTCGATGTTCGGGTGGTCCACCATCTTCGTCAGCCACGCCGTGTAGCCGTCCGTCGGCAGGCCCTCGTAGGTGTCGTTGAAGTACCGGTTGTCGTAGCTGTACCGGACGGGCAGGCGCGAGATGATGTCGGCCGGCAGCTCGCGTGGATCGGTCTGCCACTGCTTCTGCGTGTACCCGGCGATGAACGCCTCGTAGAGGGGACGGCCGATGAGCGAGACCCCGCGCTCCTCGAGGTTGGTCGCCTCGGTGCCGGCGGCTGCGTCGGCCTGGCTGCGGATGAGTTCCCGCGCCTCCGTGGGCGAGTACGCCGCCTGGAAGAACTGGTTGATCGTGCCGAGGTTGATCGGCATCGGGAAGACGACACCCTGGTGCTTCGTGTACACGCGGTGCACGTAGGGCGTGAACGTCGTGAACCGGTTCACGTACTCCCACACCCGCTCGTTCGAGGTGTGGAACAGGTGCGCGCCGTAGCGGTGCACCTCGATGCCGGTCTCGGGCTCCGTCTCGCTGTAGGCGTTGCCGCCGATGTGCGAGCGGCGATCGATGATGAGGACCTGCAGCCCGAGCTCGTTCGCAGCGCGTTCCGCGATCGTCAAGCCGAACAGTCCGGCCCCAACCACGATCAGATCAGCCGTCATGCCACTGCCCTCCACTCGGCACACCGTCGGGTCGATGAGCACTCCGCCCAGCGTATCGGAAGCACCTATCCCCGCTTCGGGGGATACCGCTGATCAGCGCTGCTTCTTGGAGAGCGTCTTCTCGTCGATCGGAGCATCACCCGAGGCACGACGCGCGGCGAAGTAGTCGGCGGCCTCCTGCTGGCGCTGCGCCTCCTGGCCGGTCGCGATGGGCGCCCGCACATGCTCGGGAGCGAACCCGAAGGCCTCGACCAGGTCGAGGGCGTGCGGACGGAGCCGCGCGATGAGGCGGTCGACGTAGGCGCTGACGGCCTGACCACGCTGCGGCGAGAGCCGACCGTGGATGAGGTACCAGGCGAGGTGCTTCTCGATGAGCGAGAGCCCGAAGAGATCGTGCACCCACGTCATGACCTGCTTCGTGCCCTGGTCCTCGATCTGCTCGACACCCTCGGTGAACGCCTCCCACTGCAGCAGTTCACCGTGCGCGCGTGCCGCCTCGATGAGTTCGTTCTGGTGCGCGTTGAAGAGGTCGGACGCGGCCTGCTTCGACAGCTTGTTGGCGCCGCGCAGCTTGGTCGCGACCTCGGCGATCATCGACTCGACCCGCTCCGTCAGCAGCTCGCGCTGCACGTTCGTGTCGCGCAGCTGGCTCACGGAACGCGCGGTGGACCCGAAATCCTTCACCGTCTGCGCGAGGCTCCGCAGCCCACTGTTGTGCACGGCGCGGTCGGTCGCCTGCTCGACCACGTAGCGCGCGAGCGCCCCGGCGTCGACCTTCGCGAACTTGCGGCTGTAGTCGGTGAGGAGGCGCTTGGCGACGAGCTGCAGGAGCACGTTGTTGTCGCCCTCGAAGGTCGCGTAGACGTCGAGGTCGGCACGCAGACCCGTGAGACGGTTCTCGGCGAGGAAGCCGTTGCCGCCGCACGCCTCGCGCGCCTCCTGCAGGGTGTCGAGCGCGTGCCAGGTCGAGAGGGGCTTGAGCGCCGCCGCGAGCGTCTCGAGGTCCTGACGGTCCTCGTCGGAGTCGGCCTTCCCGCTGAAGACCTCGTCGAACTTCACGAGCAGCCGGTCGTGAGCGAAGATCTGCGCGTACGTCGTCGCGAGACGAGGCAGGAGGCGGCGCTGGTGGCGCTGGTAGTCGAGGATGACCTCCTCCTGCGTGTCGCTGCCCGCGTTGAACTGGCGGCGCTCGCTGCCGTAGGTGATGGCGATCTGCAGCGCGAGGGCGGAGGCGGACGTGGCGGCGCCGTCGAGCGACACCCGGCCCTGGACGAGCGTGCCGAGCATGGTGAAGAAGCGACGCCCGGGGCTCGCGATCGGCGAGGAGTACGTGCCGTCCTCGGCGACGTCGCCGTAGCGGTTGAGCAGGTTGGTCCGTGGGACGCGCACGCCGGTGAAGTGCAAGCGACCGTTGTCGATGCCGTTCAGGCCGCCCTTCAGCCCGTCGTCCTCGCCGCCGATCCCGGGCAGGAAGGCACCCTCGTCGTCGCGGATGGGGACGTAGAAGCAGTGGACGCCGTGGTTCACGCCGTTCGTGATGAGCTGGGCGAAGAGCGTCGCCGCCTTACCGTGGACGGCCGCATTGCCGAGGTAGTCCTTCCACGCCGCGCGGAACGGGGTGTCGATGACGAACTCCTGCGTCTCGGGGTCGTACGTCGCCGTCGTGGCGATGGACGCCACGTCGGAGCCGTGGCCGGATTCGGTCATCGCGAAGGCGCCGGGGACGTCGAGGTTCATCGCCCCTGGCAGGAACGCGTCGTGGTGCGGCTCGGTGCCGAGGTGCAGGATCGCGGCGCCGAAGAGGCCCCACTGGACGCCGGACTTGATCTGGAGCGACGGGTCCGCGAGGACGAGCTCCTCGAACCCGGCGATGTTGCCGCCGTGATCGTCGGCGCCGCCGAGACGCGTCGGGAAGGCCTTGAGCACCTGACCGTTCTCGACGAGCAGCTTCAGCTGGTGGAACACGCGGTCGCGGTGGTCGTCCATCGACTGCCCCTCGATGCGCTGCATCTCCGGGCGGGCGGCGAGCGCGCGGGAGGCGAGGCGCGCCTCCGGCCATGACCCGAGAAGCTGGTGCGCGAGCGCCGGGACGTCGAGCCGCGCATTCGATGGCGCCACCTCGACCGTCGCTGCCGTCGTACCGCTGACGCTCGTCCGGATCGCTGTGTCGACCATCCCTGTGCCCTGCCTTTCACCCATGAAAACCTCCCACAATGGTAGGACTGTCATAAGGAAGCCCGAAAGCACCTGTGGGATGTGGACAAGGGGCTACCCCATCGTGGCGGACGTGCTTGGCCATGCCCCACAGCTGTCGCAGGAAGCTCCCAGGGCGTGGCTCAGCTGTTCGCGGACACGACCTCGACGAGCGCCGCACCGTAGGCGTCGAGCTTCTTCGCACCGATGCCGCTGATGCCGTCGAGCTCGCCGAGCGAGGTGGGTTTGGCCGACGCGACCGCCCGCAGCGTGGCGTCACCGAAGACGATGTACGCGGGGACGCCCTGCTCCTTCGCGACGCCGGCCCGCCAGGCACGGAGCGCCTGGAAGAGCTCGGCGGCGGCCGGCTCCAGCTCCGCGTTCGCGCCCGCCGACCGGGAGGACGACCGAGAGGAGGACCGGGCAGCGCGTTCCGGCTCGCGCCGCATGGCGACCGGCCTGCTGCCGGCGAGCACCTCCGCGCTCCCCTCCGTGAGCCCGAGCGTGCCGTACTCACCGACGGTGGCCAGCAGGTCCCGCGCGAGGAGTTGCCGGACGACGCCGCGCCACTCCTGGTCGCTGAGGTCTTCGCCGATGCCGAAGGTCGCGAGCTCGTCGTGCCGCTGCTGGGCGACCCGGTCGGTGCGCTTGCCGCGGAGGATGTCGATGATCTGGCCAGCACCGAAGGACTGGTTGCGCTCGCGCTTCAGCCGCACGATCGTGGAGAGGAGCTTCTGCGCGGGGACGGTGCCGTCCCAGGTGACCGGCGGTTCGAGGCAGGTGTCGCAGTTGCCGCACGGGGTCGAGGGCTGGCCGAAGTACCGCAGCAGGTTGACCCGACGGCAGTCGACCGTCTCACAGAGCGCCAGCATGGCGTCGAGGTGCGCGCTGAGGTTGCGCTGGTGGGCGAGGTCGCCCGGCGACTCCGCGATCATGCGACGCTGCTGCACGACGTCCTGGAGGCCGTACGCGAGCCAGGCGATGGACGGCTCGCCGTCGCGGCCCGCGCGCCCCGTCTCCTGGTAGTAGCCCTCGACGCTCTTCGGGAGGTCGACGTGGGCGACGAACCGGACGTCGGGCTTGTCGATGCCCATGCCGAACGCGATGGTCGCGACGACCACGACACCGTCCTCGCGGAGGAAGCGGGACTGCGCGGCGGCGCGGACCGAGGCGTCGAGTCCGGCGTGGTACGCGACCGCGTCCACGCCGTTGTCGCGGAGGAGCTGGGCCGTCTGCTCGACCGTCTTGCGGCTCAGGCAGTACACGATCCCGGCGGTGCCCGCCGGCTGCTCCTTCACGAACGCGACGAGCTGCTTGCGGACCTCGTTCTTGCCCACGATGCGGTACTGGATGTTCGGGCGGTCGAAGCTCGAGACGAAGTGCTTCGCCTCACCGAGGTGGAGGCGCTGGGTGATCTCCTGGTGCGTCGCGTCGGTGGCGGTCGCGGTGAGGGCGATCCGCGGGACGTCGGGCCAGCGTTCGGCCAGCTCGCCGAGCATGAGGTAGTCGGGGCGGAAGTCGTGCCCCCACTGCGACACACAGTGCGCCTCGTCGATGGCGAGGAGCGCGATGGTGCCCTGCCCGAGGAAGCGGCGGGTGGCCTCGGAGCTCAGCCGCTCCGGCGCGACGTAGAGGAGGTCGAGCTCGCCGGCGAGATACGCCTGCTCGACCCGCGAGCGCTCCGCGGGATCCTGCGTGGAGTTGAGGAAGGCGGCGCGCACGCCGACCGCGAGGAGCGCGTCGACCTGGTCCTGCATGAGCGCGATGAGCGGCGACACGACGATGCCCGTGCCCGGCCGGAGCAGCGCGGGGATCTGGTAGCAGAGGCTCTTGCCGCCACCCGTCGGCATGAGCACGACCGCGTCGCCACCGCCGGCGACCTGCTCGATGATCTGCTGCTGCTCGCCGCGGAAGGCGTCGTACCCGAAGACGGTGTGCAAGGCCTCCTGCGCCGTGGCGAACTTCTGGCCTGCGGCGCGCGCGGCGACCGGGGTCGCCGGACGCGGTGCAGCCGGAGCGGCCGTGGACGGCGCCGCGCCCCAGCTGACCCCTCCGCCGAGGTAGGCGTCGTCGGGCGGGGGTGCGTCGAAGTCGTCGGGAGCGTCCGCGTCGTCCGGGATCCAGTCGGGTTCGGTGCTCCAGCTCATCCGTCGATCGTAGCCGCCACAGCCGACATCGCCGCGCGAGCCTCCACAGCGGTCAGGACGGAAAGTTCGTCCCTCTTAATGCCCATGGGTCGTCGAGGCCGGATCCGAAGATTTTCCAAACCACCCCTGTGGGGGCTCCGAAGTGTCATCGAGGGCCGGTTCTGAGAGGCACTCGAACAGCCGGTCCAAACCTCATCAAAGGAGAATCACATGCGTACCATCAAGCGGAACCACATGGCAGTGCTCGCGCTCGCCGCCGTCGCGACCTTCGGCCTCGCAGCCTGTTCCAGCGGCTCCAGCTCGGACAGCGGGTCCTCCATGGAGCCCAGCTCCGCACCCACCGAGTCCATGGCTGCAGATCCCGCAGCGGACCTCGTCGGCTCGGGCTGCGCCGCCTACGCTGATGCTGTCCCGGACGGTGCAGGCTCCGTCGCCGGCATGTCGGCCGACCCGGTCGCCGTCGCCGCATCGAACAACCCGCTGCTGACCACGCTCACCGCTGCGGTCTCCGGCCAGCTGAACCCCGACGTCAACCTCGTCGACACGCTGAACGGCTCCGAGTTCACCGTCTTCGCTCCGGTCGACGACGCGTTCAAGAAGATCGACGCCGCGACCATCGACAGCCTCAAGACGCCTGAGGGCGCCGCGACGCTGACGTCGATCCTCACCTACCACGTGATCCCCGGCCAGATCGCGCCGTCGGACATCGATGGCGACCAGACCACCGTCGAGGGTGGAACCGTCAAGGTCGAGGGCTCGGGTGACAACATCACCGTCAACGGTGCCAAGGTCATCTGCGGTGGCGTCAAGACCGCCAACGCGACCGTGTACCTCATCGACTCGGTCCTGATGCCGCCGGCCAAGTAGCCGACCGCGGGTTCACCCGCACGCATCACCAGCGACACCCGCAGCCCCGTCATCCGCACCGGATGGCGGGGCTGCTTCGTCGATTCCGGGGCCGACCGTCGGCGACACCGTGCCACCGCTCGTCTGTGAGAATGGACCCATGCCGTCAGACCGCTCCGACCGCGTCCTCCGCGGCTCGAGCGCGGCGGTGTTCGCGACCTTCATCGCGCTGCTGTCGCACGTCGCGGGCGGGGGCCAGGTCCCGGGTGCGCTCGGCGTCGTCGTCCCACTCGTCCTCTCCACGGCGGCCTGCGTCCTCCTCGCCGGTCGGCGTCTGACCCTCCTGCGGACCACGCTCTCGGTCGTCGTCAGCCAGGTGCTGTTCCACACCCTGTTCGTACTCGGCACCGCACCGCGAACGGCTCAGCACCCTGGATCCATGGCGCACGGCACGCACGGATCCGCCGCCACGGTCGACCTCGTCGCCGGCGCGACCACGAGCCACCACACCGACGTCGGCATGTGGTCCGCCCACCTCGCCGCCGGTCTCGTGACCATCGCCGCCTTCCAGCGCGCGGGCACGCTCCTCTCGGCCCTCGCCGCCGTGCGGGAGTTCGTGCTCGTCCGCCTCGTCCGCAGGGCACTGACGGACGCGCCGCCGACGCGCCCGACGCGCGTCCAGACGGCGACCGAGCCCCGCCTGGCGCACCCGCTCGGCTTCCACCCGGAGACGACCGCCCTGCGCGGTCCGCCGCTCACGACCATCCGCTGAGCACGCGGTCCGGCCGGACCACACCGATCCCGGTCGACCGCCCCACACCGCGGGTCGTCCCACCGCGCTCCGACGTCCGGAGCGCCGCGCGACCCGTCTCCCCATTCCCATCGCTCGACCACGGTCCCCGCCGACCCGTCGAGCGGCCAGTGCTGCGGCGGCGACGCGTCCCGAGGGACGAACACGCCGACCCCGCAGGAAAGGAGCCACCACCGTGGCCGAACCCCGCACCTCCTCCCCACCGGACGACGACCTCGCGGTCGCACCGAACCGCTCCCCCGGCCTGGCACCGATCCGGGCACCGGAGGCGATCATGCTCGCATCCGTGCCGGTCGCCGTCGCCGTCACCCTGCTCGCGCTCGTCGGCACCGGGGCGTTCTCGACCGGGACCCTGCTCTCCGACCCCGGTGTCGTGGTCACGAGGGGGCTCCCGATCGCGCGCGTGATCCACGACGCGGCGGCGGCGGTGACGATCGGGCTCCTGACCGCCGCGACGTTCCTCCTGCCGGGGCAACGGATCGTTCCCGGCATCGTCTCGTTCTCGCAGGCCAAGGCCATCCGCTGGGCGGCCTGGTCGTCGGCCGTCTGGTTGGCCGCCGGTATCGCGGTCCTCGTGTTCACGGCCGCCAACTCCATCGGCGTCCCTGTGTCGTCGCCCACCTTCGCCAACACCTTCCTCTTCTACGCGACACAGCTCGAACTCGGCCAGACGCTCCTCGCCTCGCTCGGCTGCGTGCTCGTCGTCGGCTGCATCCTGGTGCTCGCCCGCCGTCTCGCCTGGGTCGCCGCGGCGAACGCGATCGCGGTCTTCGCACTGTTGCCGCTCTCGCTGTCCGGACACGCGGCCGGTTCCGACGAACACGGCAACGCGGTGAACTCGCTCGCCGTCCACCTCATCGGCGTCACCGCCTGGGCGGGCGGCCTCGTCGCGGTGATCCTGTTGCGCCGTGCGGTCGGGAACGAGATCGGGGTCGTGGTCGCGCGCTACTCGGTGCTGGCCGGCTGGGCGTTCGGGGCGGTGGCCTTCTCCGGTGTCGTGAACGCCTCGCTGCGTCTGGCCGGACCGTCCGACCTCCTGACCCCCTACGGGCTCCTCGTCGTGGCCAAGACGGTGGCGCTCGTGCTCCTCGGTTGTGCAGGCGTCTGGCACCGACGTCGCCTCATCCCCCGGCTGCTGCGTCCAGGCGGTGACCCGGGGGCCTTCATCCGCCTCGCGGTGGGCGAAGTCGTCGTCATGGCCGTGACGATGGGCGTCTCCGTCGCGCTGTCCCGCAGCCAACCGCCCGTTTCGCAGGAGCCCGTCGCCGACGACGTCCGACGCCGCCTCCTGGGGTTCGAGTACCCACCGCCCGTGACGCCGCTCCGGATGTTCACCGAGTGGCATGTGGACTGGATGTGGGCCGGTATCGCAGCCGTCGGCGCCGGATGGTACCTGTGGGCGTTCCTGCGGCTCAGACGGCGCGGTGACGCGTGGCCGGTGACCCGACTGGTCGCCTGGCTGCTCGGCTGCGTCGCACTGCTGTACGCCACGAGTGGTGGCCTCGCCGCCTATGGCCAGATCCACTTCAGCACCCACATGCTGCAGCACATGGCGCTCATGATGATCGTGCCGCCGCTCCTCGTGCTCGGTGGCCCGGTCCTCCTCGCGCTCCGGACCCTGCCGGCCCGGACGGACGGCGGGCGGGGGCTCCGCGAGTGGATCCTCGCCGTCGTGCACTCGCGCTACCTGAGCCTCCTCTCGAAGCCCGCCGTCGCGGGCGTCCTGTTCGCCGGCAGCCTCGTGGTGTTCTACTACACCGGCTGGTTCGAGTGGGCGATGATCGCGCACCAGGGGCACGTCCTCATGACCGTGCACTTCCTCGCCACCGGGTACCTGTTCTTCTGGGTACTGATCGGCGTCGACCCCGGCCCGAACCGGCCCGCGTTCCCGTTCCGGCTCATCCTGCTGCTCGCGACCCTGGCGTTCCACGCCTTCTTCGGCCTGGCGATCATGTCGAGCTCGACCGTGCTCGCCGCCGACTGGTGGACGGCGCTCGGGTACACCGACACCGCCGCGCTCCTCGCCGACCAGGGCGTCGGCGGCGGCATCGCCTGGAGCGTCGGCGAGGTGCCGGCGGTGCTCGTCGCGCTCATCGTCGTCTCGCAGTGGGTCCAGAGTGACGAGCGCGCCGCGAAACGCTACGACCGCCGGGCGGAGCGGGACGGTGACGCCGAACTCGGCGACTACAACGCCCGTCTGGCGCGCATCAACCAGCAGGACGAGCGTTCGAGCGAGGACCGCGAGCACTCCTGAGCCGGACGACGACGGCCCCGCCGGCAGTGGATGCCGGCGGGGCCGTCGTGGTGAGGAGGACGATCAGGAGGCGGGAGGACCGTTCGAGCCGGAACCGCCAGGCGCCGAGGTCGGGTCGTCCAGCTCCGGCTTGCGACGGGTCACGAGGAGCACGCCGATGCCGGCCACGAGGACGACACCGATCGCGCCGACCACCCACCAGACGTCGCCGCTGAGACCACCGGCGGCCGGAGTCGCGGTGTCGCTGTCGCCCGCGCCACCCGCAGCCGACGACGGTCCGACGGACGAGGCACCGCTCGTCGCGCACGCCGGCTCAGAGCTGCCGGCGGCGAGCTCCTGCCCCTCGGCCGGTGCCCACTGGAAGGTGTAGCTCCCCGACAACGGGTGTCCGTCCGTCGACACGAGCTGCCACACGACCGTGTACTCCCCGGCCTCGCCGAGCTGCATCGGCATGACGAGCGCCGGTCCGTTGACCGCGGCACACGCCGTGCCGTACTGGAGCTTTTCGTCGCCGGGCCCGGTCACCTGGATCTGATTGGACTGACCCGCCTCGCCGAGGTCGAGCAGGTTGTCGTTCGTCGTGATGACGACCTGCTCCGGCTGCTCGGTGACCGTCGATCCCTCGGCGGGGCTCGTCGACACGATGGTGTTGTGCGCTGCAGCCGGACCGGCGACGGCGAACACCGCCGCCGCCGCGAGGAACGCGGTGGCGACGGATCCGACGAGGCGGCGGCGACGGGCCGTCGTCATCAGGCCTGGCGCTTCGCGTCGGACGCCGCGCGACGCGCGGACGCGGCGATCACGACGCCGGCTGCACCGACGACGAGCCCGGCGATACCGAGCACGCGTCCCAGCACATCGGTGGTGCCGGCATCCGAGGCCGCAGCGGCCTCGGTGTGGTCGCCGTCGCCGTCGTCGTCCATGGCGGCCCCACCGTGGTGGTCGCCGGCTTCCGCGGCGGTGACGACGACGACGGGTGCGGGCGACTCGAGGTCGTCCTCGGTCTGCCCCTTCTCTGCGACCTGCGTCCACTCCGTCTGGCCGGCCTCACACGTCTGCGTCACCGGGAACACGAGGGTCTTCCCCTCCGCGTCGGCGGGCAGCTGGACCTGGAAGGAGACCGTGTCGCGGTAGCCGTCGGCGAGTGGCGTCTTGGCCGTGTAGACGACCGTGCCGACCCGCTCGGCGAGCTGCTCGCCGTGGCTGTCGGTGATGGGCTTCGCGAGCGGGGCCATCTGCTTGTCGATGGTCCAGTTCGGGTTGACCGTCGGCGTCACCGCGTTGATCTCCTCGGGGATCTCGAAGGAGAGGCTCGTGGTGGGTGAGCCGTCGCAGCCGTGACCGACGGCGAAACTCAGCACCGTGTAGGAGCCGGCGGCGGTCGAGGTGGGCGTGACGCTCACGTGGGCGCTGGCGGCGAGCGGCGCTCCCACGGCGAGGAGTGCTCCGGCGCCGATGGCGATCGCACCGAGGGCGGCGGGCTTGCGGAAGGCGGAGCGGGGGGTCGTTGCGTTCATGATGTCCTGTCGACTGCTCCGCGGCGTCCAGCCTGCGGAGACGGATGGGGCGACGCCTGAGCGGGCGCGCCGATGGGTGCTGCGATGCGGATGGCCGACCACGCCGCGCACAGCACCCGTCCGTGTCGGACGGTGGCGCGGCGGTCAGGCGGTGGCGAACGCCGGAGGACCGCGGTGACGCAGGTGGAGCAGGACGACGCCGAGGTTGCGCGGGCGCTCGTTGACGCGGACCCACTGCACCCGCCGAGGCGCCGGCACGAGGTGGACCGGCGCGACGCGGCGGGCGAGCACCCGGACCGTCAAGGCCGCGAGCGCGGCGCGGGTCGCGCGTTCGGCGAAGAGGATGGCGGTGATCGTGGCGACGGCGGCGACGAGGTGGGCGACCCACATGGCGGTGGCGCCATGGCTGTGCATCGCGATGCCGCCGCCGACCGCCAGCTCGACGACCTGGTGCCGGTGCCACGAGCCGGCGCCGGATCCGCCGCTCGAGGTCACCGAGGCGCTGACGGTGCTCGGGACGAGGGTGAAGAGCGCGTGGTAGCCGAGCTGGCTCACGAGCACGGAGGCGATGACTCCCGGGACGGTCATGCGTCGGCCGGCGAGCAGCACGCAGACGAGGACGGCGAAGGTGCCGCCCACGAGGAGCACGAACGCGGACGGTGCCGCGGCTCCGCCGATCGTGTGCGAGAGTGCGGCGGCGAAGGTGGCGAAGGCGGCTGCGGCGGTGCCGCGGGCGACTCGAGCCCACCGTTCCGTCATGCCAGGCCTCCGGGAGAACGAGCGGACCAGGTGTCGACGCTCGGACTCCCCAGACTACCCGAGCACCGGTCGCCCTTCGACCTGGTCAGGACCGCGGTGGGGATGGCGCCTGGGCCCGTCGAAGGGTGGAGCGCGCTCGCCCTCAGGCGGCGTCGGCCACGAACAGCAGGACGATCGACGCGACGGAGCAGACCACGCCGATGCCGAAGCTCACCCAGAACAGCAGCCGGAGGGCCTTCGCATGGTCGGCGCTCCGCGTGAACCGGGCGCGCGACGGCTCGCGTCGGGCGTAGAAGACATTCGGTTCCTCCGGGTCGCGGAGCGCGTCGAACTCCGCATCGGAGACGGGACGGGAGTACAGCTCCGCGGCCTCCGTCATCCAGCGGACCTCCCGGCCGGCCGGCCCCTCCGGGCGCTCAGGATCGACCGGTCCGTCGACGATGACGCCGTGCGTCTCGATCCAGCTGCCGTCCGCCGCCCTGGCGATGAGCATGGCGAGGAGCACGACGACGGCGCATCCGAAGCCGATCCAGGTGAAGACCTCGAACACGAGGCCGAGGAGGTCGTGGGTGTCCACGCTCACATGCTATCCGGCGACTCCGGGTGCGCCGGCGACCGCTCGACTCAGACCGACTCCGGGCGCTTCTGTCGCATGGGTTCCGCCGGCTGGTCCGGACCGTTCCAGACGCCGACGATGCCCCAGGCGACCGCGGCGATCGGGACGGCGAGGACCGCCCCGACGATGCCGCCGAGGATGGTGCCGGCGGTCAGGGCGAGGAGCACGACGAGGGCGTGCAACTTGAGCGAGCGTGCCATGACGACGGGCTGCAGGAAGTTGCCCTCGAGCTGGTTCACGAGCACGACGATGCCGACGACGATGAGGGCGGCGACCGGACCGTTGGCGACGAGCGCGACGAGCGCCGCGAGGATGCCCGCTGCGGTCGCGCCGACGATCGGGATGAAGGCGGTGAGGAACACGATGACGCTGAGCGGCAGCGCGAGCGGGACGCCGATGATCGCGAGGCCGATGCCGATGCCGATCGCATCGACGGCCGCGATCGTGGCGGTGCCCCGCACGTAGCCGCCGAGCGTGTCGACCGTCTTGCCGCCGATGCGCTTGGCGCGGTCGTACGCGGCACCGGTGAAGGGACGGAGCAGGAACTCCCAGAGCCGCGGCCCGTCCTTGAGGAAGAAGAACAGCACGACGATCATGAGGACGAGCCCGGTGAGGAAGCTCGCCGTCGCCGAGACCCCGGCGAGCGCCCCGCTGCCGAACTGGCTCGAGGTGAGGAAGTCGACCGCGGTCTGCTTGGCGTCCTCGATCTGCTTCTCGTCGATGTCGAAGGGCAGGGTGCCGATCCAGTCCTGCAGCTGCCCGAAGCCCTTGGAGGCGGAGTCGACGAGGTCGTCCCACTGGCTGCGGACGGCCCAGACGATGAGCCAGCCGATGCCGCCGAGGACGACGAGGATCGAGACGAGGGCGATCCAGGTGGCGAGGATCGACGGGAGGCCCTTCGAGCGCATCCACCGCATGAGCGGGTAGATCGCTGACGCGAGGATGAGGGCGATGACGACGGGGATCATCACGAGGGAGAGCTGGGTCAGCGCGAAGACGATGAGCGCGGCGACGGCGACGATCGCGAGCGTCTGGACGCTGCGGGTGGCGAGGGTGCCGATGCGGTCGTGCCAGAGTCCTCTGGCGAGCGGCTCGGGCGTACCGTCGTGCTTGTCGAACAGGCCCATGGGATCCCCAATCTCGGGAGCGACGGGACCAGAGCGGCCCCGTCGCCCAGTCAAGCACGTCGGCGAGGACCGCGGCAGACCGAGCGGAGTAGCGTTGGCCGTGATAAGGAGGCGCTCATGACGAGACTCGACGCCGATCCGGTACCCAGCGTCTGCCACGCGCCCGACGGCTCTGGCACGCGGCTGCTCGAGGCGCGCGAGGTCCCCCTCGGCGGCGTCCGAGGCCTGAGCGTCCACCGCACCCTCCCCCAGCGCGAACTGCCGATGATCGGCGCCTGGTGCTTCCTCGACCGCTTCGACGAGGACCGCGCACGGATGCGGGTCCTGCCACACCCGCACACCGGCCTCCAGACCGTGACCTGGCCGCTGGCCGGCGACATCCGGCACCGCGACAGCGTCGGCAGCGACGTGGTGGTCCGCCCGGGTGAGCTGAACCTCATGACGAGCGGCGTCGGGGTCTCCCACTCCGAGTTCTCCGTCGGCGAGGAGGAGGACGAGATGCACGGTCTCCAGCTCTGGGTCGCGCTCCCCGAGCACGCCTCCTCGGTTCCGGCGGCGTTCGAACAGCACCGGGACCTGCCCGTCCACATCGTTCCCGGTCTCAGCGCGACGGTCCTCGTCGGCACGCTCGGTGGCGCGACATCCACCGCGACCGTGCACTCACCGCTCCTCGGCGCCGACGTCGTCCTCGACCCCGGTGCAGCGGTGACCCTGCCGGTCGACCCTGCCTTCGAGCACGGTGTCCTCGTGATCGACGGTGCGCTCGAGGTGGCCGGCATCGCCATCGCCTCCGGCCCGCTGCTCTACCTCGAGCCGGGTCGCGACCACCTCAGCCTGAGCAGCGGCAGCGGTGCCCGATTCGTCCTCCTCGGTGGAACACCGTTCCCGGAGAAGCTCGTCATGTGGTGGAACTTCGTCGGTCGGAGCCACGAGGACATCGAGACCGCCCGAGCGGATTGGGAGGCCGGGTCGCCGAGGTTCGGCTCGGTGGCCGGTCACGGGGCCGAGCGCATCCCGGCTCCCCCACTGCCGAACGTCCGGCTGACCCCGCGTCGGCGCTCGATCTGATCCCTTCCGGACGGCGCTCACCGTCCCGATCCGGACCACATCCGTCGGCCGTCCGCCCGACCAAGGGAGGATAGGCTGTCCTCAGGAGATCGGCTGCTCGTGAAGGTGGGCTCATGCAACGTCTGAGTACGCGACTGCTGCTGACCTGCGCCGCGATCGGCGTCGGGGGCGGCCTCGTCTTCGTCGTCTCCGGGTACGTCGGCGGCACGATCTCCGCCACCGCGCCGGTGCTCTACGGCCTCATCATCGGCGTGTACTTCCTGCCGGGCGTCGTCGCGCAGGCGCTGTTGCACCGAGGCGGCGTGGCACTCATGACCGGCCTCACCGCCGGCCTCGTCTCCGCCGCGTTCAGCCCGCAGTGGTTCTTCCGCTACTTCGGCACGGGGCTCGCCATCGGCCTCCTCCAGGAGATCCCCTTCGCCGTGTCCCGGTACCGCGTGTGGCGCTCGTGGGTGTTCTACCTCGCCGCCGGGATCGCCGGGATCGTGTTCGCCGCCTCGGTGCTCGTCATCTTGGGCATCGACCACTTCACCCCGGTCGCACAGGCCGTCTACATCGCCCTGTTCGTGCTCAGCCCGATCGCGTTCACCGCAGCCGGACGCGGTGTGGCCGCAGCGCTCGCCAGAGCAGGGGTCGGGCGTTCCATCGCCAAGCCGGTGCAGCGCGGCCGCGGATCCGTCGACACGCGGGCCTGAGTGGACGTCGCTCCACCGGCGCAGCCCGCCACCCTGGTCCGAGGGGTGCGCATCCGTCATGACGACCGGGAGCGGTGGACCCCCGACGACGTCTCGTTCGGGATCGCCCCGGGCGAGGTGGTGCTGCTCCTCGGACCGAGCGGGTCCGGGAAGTCGACGCTCGCGCTCGCCCTCAACGGCCTCATCCCCCACGCGCTCCCCGCCGAACTCGAGGGCACCGTGGTCACCGCCGGCCTCGACACCGCGGATGCGACCGTCGCCCAGCTGAGCGAGCACGTGTCGATGGTCTTCCAGGATCCGGACGCCCAGATCGTCACCGGTTCGGTGCTCGACGAGGTGTGTTTCGGACCGGAGAACCTCCTGCTCCCCGTCGAGGAGGTCCTCGCCAGGGCAGAGCGCGCGCTGCGGCAGGTCGGGCTCTGGGAACGGCGGACCGAGAATCCCGACCGCCTCTCGGGTGGAGGTCGGCAGCGCCTCGCCATCGCCTGCGCCCTGGCCATGGGCGGCGAGCTGCTCGTCCTCGACGAACCGACCGCCAACCTCGATCCGGCGGGCATCGAGGAGGTCTACGCAGCGCTCCGATCCCTCGTCTCCGCGCCGGACGGTTCCCGGGGTGACCACGCGATCCTGCTCGTCGAGCACAACCTCGACGCCGCCATCGACCTCGTCGACCGCGTCGTCGTCCTCGACCGCGAAGGACGTCTCCGGTTCGACGGGCCGACTCGCGAGGTCCTCGTCGGCCACGTCAGCGAGCTCCTCGAGATGGGCGTCTGGCTGCCGGTCGCCACCCTCGCGGCCCTGCGCCTCCAGGAGACGGGCGTCCCTCTGCCGAGCCTCCCCCTGACGCCCGACGAGCTGACCGCCGCCCTCGACGCGATCGAGCTCTCGGCACCCCCGACCGCCGTCGCGGCACCCGTCGGCGCCGATCGGTCCGTCGCCGTGCGCGTCGACCGTCTCAGCGTCGAGCGCGGCAGGGGGCGGCACCGGACCCCGATCCTGCACGAGGTGAGCCTCGAGGTCGGCACCGGCGACTTCCTCGCCGTCATCGGCACGAACGGCGCCGGCAAGACGACCCTGCTCCAGGCGATCGCGGGCGTCGTCCAGCCCCCTCGAGGCCGCATCGACGTCGGCGGGGTCGACCCCGGCCGGAGCGACGTGCGGACGGTCGCCGCGCACATCGGGTTCGTCTTCCAGAACCCCGAGCACCAGTTCATCACCCACACCGTCCACGACGAACTCGCGCACGGCCTGCGGATCCGGGGCGTCGACGAGCCGGAGGTCGAGCATCGCGTCACCGAGCTGCTGCGCCGCTTCGGGCTCGAGTCGGCGCGTGAGGTGCACCCGTTCCTCCTGTCGGGTGGCCAGAAGCGGCGGTTGTCCGTCGGGAGCGCGCTCATCACCGGAGCCCCGGTGCTCGCGCTCGACGAGCCGACGTTCGGGCAGGACCGCGCGCGAGCGAACGAACTCCTCGCCCTGCTCGCCGAGCTCAACACCCAGGGCACGACGGTCATCGTCGTGACCCACGACCTCCAGCTCGTCGCTGACCACGCCACCCACGTCGCCGTGATGGCCGACGGGCGGCTCCTGGCCCATGGCCAGACCGGCGCCATCCTCGCCGACGACGACCTCATCCAGCGAGCCGGCCTTCGTCCGCCGCCGCTCGCAAGAGCCATGCGCGCGTTGGAACACCACCCCGAGTGGCGGCATCTCTCGCGGCTCGCCGATCTGCCAGGGACGGACCTCCCGTGAGCGCGGCGTCGATCGACCCGTACGCGACGAACGCGACGAACCCGGCGAACCGGTTCCTGTACCGCTTGAACCCGCTCGCGAAACTCGGTGCGCCCCTCCCGGTGATGGCGGTCCTCGCGTTCACGAGGGACCTCCTGACGCCGACGCTCTGCATCGCCCTCGCCGTCGTGATCATCCTCGTCGGCGCTCGACTGACGAAGGCGGTCGCGCTCCTCCTGTTCGTCGGGCTCCCGGTCGTCGTGGGGATCATGTCGTTCAGCTTCGGCCTGTGGACCGACCCGGGCAAGGTCGACCAGTCCATCCTCCTCTTCCAGATCGGCGACTACCGATTCTTCCTCGGGGCGCTGCTCGTCGGACTCGCGACGGCGCTGCGACTGGCGAGCCTGCTCGTGCTGGCGCTCATCGGCGGGCTCACCTCAACCGGACGGGACGTGGTCCGCGCGATGATCCAGCAGCTGCACGTGCCGTACCGGATCGGGTACACGGCGCTCGCGGCCTACCGGTTCGTGCCACGGTTCGGCCACGAACTCGAGGTCATCCGTTCGGCGCACCGCGTGCGCGGGATGGCCGAGGGGCGCGGCCCGATCGCCGCCGTTCGCCGCACGGCCGGGTACGTCGTACCCCTGCTCGCCGGTGCGATCCGGCACGCGGAGCGGGTCGCCCTCGCCATGGACTCACGCGCCTTCGGGGCCCATGAGACGCGAACGGAGCGGTATCGTGTCCCGTTCCGCGCGCGCGACTGGATCTTCATGGTCCTCTTCTGGCTCGTGAGCGCCACCATCGTGTGGTGGAGTCTCACCGCCGGCCCTGGCCCGGTCACGCACGGGTGAACCATTGAGCACCGGGACCAGAACGTCCCGTGGACAGCTCAGCTCTCAGGGGCCGAGCTCGCCTGCGAAGAAGACCATCGAACCGGAGCGTTCCACCTCGGTGAGACCCGCCTTCTCGAGGACGCGCTGCGACGCGACGTTCGCGATGTCGGTGTCGGCGATCGCCCGCGACGCGCCGTTCGAGCTCGCGACGGCGAGGGCCGCGACGACGACCTCCGTCGCCAGCCCGACACCACGGGCCGCCGGGATGAGGCCGTAGCCGAATTCGATCGCACCGGAGCTGTCGGGCGGGCCGAAGAAGCCGAACCCTCCGACGGCCAGTCCCGCGGCGTCGCGGACGAGGTAGAGCGTGAACACCGGATCGTGGTCGGTCGACCGGGCATGGGTTCGGAGTGGACCCAGTTCGTCGGCGAGCGGATACTCCGGATGCCACGCATCGCCATGCCACTCGTCACGCTCGACGATCCGTCGCGCCAGTGCTGGGGAGATGGGTTCGAGCGTCGTCCGTGCGGTGTGGATCATCATCGATGTCAGTCTCTCATCGTCTCGGGCGACGTCAGACGATCGAACGTATGTTCTAATGGTTGCATGCGGTGGAGCGGACAGGAACTCGGAGTCGAAGCGACGTCGGCGCTGCCCGGCCTCGCCAAGTTGAACAACCTCGTGCGCAGCGTCCAGACGCCGGAGTTCGCCGGGATCACCTTCCACGAGGTGCTCGCGAAGTCGGCCCTCAACCGGGTTCCCGGACAGTCGGTGATGCCGTTCGGATGGACGATCAACCCCTACCGGGGATGCTCGCATGCCTGCGTGTACTGCTTCGCCCGGCCGAGCCATGGCTATCTCGACCTCGATGCGGGCAAGGACTTCGACTCGCAGCTCATCGTGAAGGTGAACGTCGCCGAGGTCCTGCAGAAGGAGCTCGCGAAGGCCAGTTGGGGGCGGCACCCGGTGGCGCTCGGGACGAACACCGACCCGTATCAGCGGGCCGAGGGCAAGTACCGGCTCATGCCCGGCATCATCAACGCCCTCGCCGACTCCGGGACGCCGTTCTCCATCCTCACGAAGGGCACGCTGCTCCGGCGCGACCTGCCGCTGCTCGCCGAGGTCGCCCAGCGCGTGCCCGTCGACCTCGCCATGTCGATCGCCATCTTCGACGACGAACTGCAGCAGTCGATCGAACCCGGCACCCCGACGGCGGCGGCCCGACTCTCGACCGTCCGCGCGGCGAGCGATCTCGGGTTCGACGTCGGGGTGTTCATGATGCCGATCCTCCCCTACCTCACGGACACCGTCGAGCACCTCGACCTCGCCCTGTCGCGCATCCGGGAGGCCGGTGCGAGCACGGTCCTGTTCTCGACGCTGTACCTGAAAGCCGGCGTCAAACCCTGGTTCATGCAGTGGCTGGCGAAGGAGCACCCCGAGCTCATCGACCGGTACACCTCGATGTACGCCGACGGCGTCTACGCCCCGAAGGAGTACCGGAAGTGGCTCGCGGCCCGCATCCGGCCGATGATCCGCGACCACGGGCTCGAGCGAGGAACCGAGGACCCTGCCACCGGAGGCGTCCGCTCGTCGGCGCTCGGCATGCTGCGCGACGGGTACGGGGAGCGGGCCGAACTGCGCAAGCGCGCACCGGAATTCGTCACCACCGGCCTCCAGGTCCAACCGACCCTGTTCTGAGCCGTTCATTCGCCCATTTGCGGGCGAGCGAACGCCCATTCGCCCGAATATGGGCGACTGAACCGACGTCAGACGTCGGGGATGAGTCGCTTGCTGAGGAGAGCGACCTCGTCGATGCCGTACCCGAGCGCCTCGTAGAACCCGATCACCCGGTCGTTGCCAGTGCGGACCATAAGGTTGATCTTGGGGCACCCGAGCTCGATGAGCAGACGCTCGGCCTCCTCCATGAGGACGCGTCCGAGCCCGTTGCCCTGCTGGTCCGGCGACACCGCGAGGTAGTGCACCCAGCCACGGTGGCCGTCGTACCCGACCATCGCCGTTCCGACGACGGCGCCGGCCTCCTCAGCGACGAGGAACAGTTCCGGCTGCGTCGTCAGCTTGCGCTCGATGTCCGCCACGGGGTCGTTCCATGGTCGGGTGAGACCGGCCTCGTGCCAGAGGGCGATGACGGCGTCGGTGTCGGATCGGGTGAACGGACGGATCTGCATCGATCCAGTCTCGCGCACCGCCTCTCGCCCGATGCACAGGCACGCCTGCGAGCGCCGTCGATACAGTTGGTCACCCGAGCATCGACGAACGGACCCGAATGAGCATCGAGCCTGCGCTGGAACCGACCCTGCCGAACGGCGGATCGACACCCGTCACCGTGCACACGGGGAGCGGCCCCGTCACCGGACGCACCGAGGCGGGGGTCTCCCGGTTCCTCGGCATCCCGTATGCGGCGGCACCGTTCGGCGACGACCGGTTCCGGCTCCCCCAGCCCGTCGAACCGTGGGACGAGCCACGTGACGCGACCCGGCCCGGCGCCACCGCGCCACAGGCCCCGTACTCCGGCGCGGTCGGCGAGCTCTTCTCCACGGTCACGGTGCCCGGGAACGAGATCCTGAACGTCAACGTGTGGGCACCGGCCGGGGCTGCGGACGGGGCTGCGGACGGGGCGCTCCCGGTGATGGTGTGGATCCACGGCGGCTCGTTCGTCCATGGCTCGAACGCCCTCGACTCCTACGACGGCACCGCGTTCGCCCGTGACGGGATCGTCTTCGTGTCCGTCAACTACCGCCTCGGTTCGGAGGGGTTCTCAGTGCTCGACGATGTGCCACTGAACCTCGGCATCGCGGACCAGCTGGCCGGGTTGACGTGGGTGCAGGACGAGATCGCGCGCTTCGGCGGCGACCCCGACCAGGTGACGGTGTTCGGCGAGTCGGCTGGTGGAGCCTCGGTCGCGACGCTCCTCGCGCACCCGGACGCTGCGGCGGTCATGCGGCGGGCGATCGTCCAGAGCGGTCCGCTCGAGGCGCAGACGCGCGAGCGCGCCGGTCGCATCACCAAGCTCATGGCGAAGGACCTGGGCGTCCCGGCGACGCGCGCCGGGTTCCGGCGCATTCCGCCCGAGGGGCTCGTGGCCGCCCAGGAGCGGGTCATGGCGGGCGGCAACCCGCTGAACGGCGGCGCGGGGTTCGCTCTCGCAACGGACGGCGCGCTCGTCCCGAGCAGCCCGATCGACGCCCTGCTCGCGGGGCAGGCGGCGGGTATCCCCGTCCTGATCGGCAGCACCACCGAGGAGTACCGGTTGTGGCTCGTGCCGGCCGGGCTCCTGCCCACGATCAAGCGCGTCCATCTGCTGGCGGCACGCCTGAAGCTCGGCATCTCCGCGGCGACGGTCCGAACGTTCCGCCGGAACCGCCCGAAGGCGTCCACCGGTGAGATCCTGGGTGCGATCGCGACCGACGTCCTGCTGCGCGTCCCGCTGAACCGGGTGGCCGACGCCCGGGCCGCAGCCGGAGCGGACACCTGGGTGTACGAGTTCGCCTGGCGGAGTCCCGTCGGCGAAGACGGTAATGGGGCGCTCGGAGCCGCGCACGCGATGGAGATCGGCTTCGTGTTCGACCGGATCGACTCCCCGGAGTCGGTTCGGATGGCCGGGCGTGACGCACCGCAGTCCCTCGCGACCGCGATGCACGACGCCTGGGTCGCGTTCGCGACGACCGGCGATCCCGGGTGGCAGCGGTGGGACACCACGCGGCCGGTCCGGACCTTCGACGGGGTCGACGACGCCGTCGTCCTCGCGCCGCGCGACGACGAGCGCGCCGCGCTCACGCGGTAGCGGTCCCCTGGCGGCGGTCGGCGCCGCAGACCGCCTACCGGACACGCAGAACGCCCGCCGAGTGTGAGCCCGACGGGCGTTCTGTTGCAGTGAAGGACTACGCGGTGGCGATGTCCTCGACGAGCTGGTCGCCGGGGGCTGCATCGTCGAACGCGGCCTCGATCTCGGCACGGTCGAGCATCTCCGTCATCCGACGGCGACGGGCCTTCGGGATGATCGTCACGACACGACCGATCTTGCCGGCACGACCGGTACGACCGGCGCGGTGCAGGTACGTCTTGTACTCGTCCGGGGCGTCGGCCTGGACGACGAGCGTGATGTCGTCGACGTGGATGCCGCGGGCGGCGACGTCGGTCGCCACGAGCACGTTGACCCGACCGGAGGTGAGCTTCTCCAGGTTGCGCGTGCGGCGCGCCTGGTTGAGGTCACCGTGGAGCGAGACGGCGGGGATGCCCGCCATACCCAGCTGCTCCGCGAGACGCTCGGCGTACGCACGGGTGCGAGCGAACACGAGGGTCTTCTCGGTGCGGTTCACGAGCTCCTCGATCAGGCGGTCCTTGCCCTTGTGCTCCACCACGAGGACGCGGTGGTCGATGGTCGAGGACGCCTGGTCCTCGCCCGCGACCTCGTGCACCGACGGGTTCGGAAGGAACTCGTTGACGAGGGCTGCGACACCCTTGTCGAGGGTGGCGGAGAAGAGCAGCTTCTGGCCGTCGGGCGAGGTGCGACGCAGGATGCGCTGCACCGGCTCGAGGAACCCGAGGTCGCACATGTGGTCGGCCTCGTCGAGGACGGTCACGGTGACCTGCGAGAGGTCGAGGCGACCCTGCTCGATGAGGTCCTCGATGCGGCCGGGGGTGCCGACGATGATGTCGACGCCACGCTGCAGCGCACCGACCTGGCGACCCTGCGGGACACCGCCGTAGATCTGCGTGGTGAACAGGCCGACGGCGCGAGCGATGGGCTGCACGGTGCGGTCGATCTGGAGCGCGAGCTCACGGGTCGGGGCGAGGATCAGCGCGCGGGGCTTGCGACCCGGCTTGCGGTTCTTGGCGCCACCGTTCTCCATGAGCTTCTCGACGAGCGGGGCACCGAACGCGATGGTCTTGCCGGAGCCGGTGCGGCCACGCCCGAGCACATCGCGACCCGCGATGACGTCCGGGATGGTCGCCGCCTGGATCGGGAACGGGCTGGCAGCGCCGAGTTCGGCGAGCGCCCGGACGATGTTGCCACCGAGGCCGAGGCTCTCGAAGGTCACACCCTCGACGTCGGCGGCCTGGATGGCGTCGGCCTCGAGGCGCTCGAGCACCACGTCGTCCTGGGGCGTGTACGACCCGGCGTCGCGCTTCGGGTAGTAGTCGCTGCCGCGGCTCGCGTCGGAGGTGCCGCGGTCGTCGAAGCTGCGCTTCGGACGGTCGTCGAACGAACGCTTGGGGCGGTCGTCGTACGAACGGGCCGGACGCTCCTCGAAGCTGCGCTTCGGACGGTCGTCGTACGAACGTGCGGGTCGATCGGTGCGGTTCGCCTGGCGGGGGTCTCCCTGGCGCGCGGGGCGGTCGCCGTAGGACGGACGCTCGGTGCGGTCACCGTACGAGGGACGCTCGGTGCGGTCGCCACCACGGTTGCCTGCGGGACGCTCGGCGCGGTCACCGTAGGACGGACGCTCGGAGCGCTCACCACGGTTGTAGGACGGACGCTCAGTGCGGTCGCCATACGACGGACGCTCGGTCCGCTCGCCACGGTTGTAGGACGGACGCTCAGTGCGGTCGCCGTAGGACGGACGTTCGGAGCGCTCGCCACGGTTGTACGCGGGGCGCTCGTTGCGGTCGCCACCACGGTTGTACGCCGGACGCTCGTTGCGGTCGCCGTACGACGGGCGCTCCGTGCGCTCACCGCGGTTGTACGCGGGGCGCTCATTGCGGTCGCCGTAGGACGGACGCTCGGTGCGCTCACCGCGGTTGTACGCAGGACGTTCATTGCGGTCACCGCCACGGTTGTACGCAGGACGCTCATTGCGGTCGCCACCACGGTTGTACGCCGGACGCTCGTTCCGGTCACCGTACGACGGACGCTCGGTCCGCTCACCGCGGTTGTACGCAGGACGCTCATTGCGGTCGCCACCACGGTTGTACGCCGGACGCTCGTTGCGGTCACCGTACGACGGACGCTCCGTGCGCTCACCGCGGTTGTAGGCGGGACGCTCGTTGCGGTCGCCTCCACGGTTGTACGCAGGACGCTCGTTCCGGTCGCCACGGGGTGCACGGTCGCCGCGTTCCTCCGACTCGAAGCGGGCGGCGCGCTCGGCGCGCTCGTCGGCGTTCCAACGGGACTTCTGCGGCGCTCCACCGGCGTCGGGACGGTACCCGCGGTGGCCTTCGCTCTTGCTGCCGGACTTCGCGCCGGGACGTGAGCCGAAGGGCCGCTTGTTCTCGCCGTACTTGGACTTGGGGTCGAAGTTCTTGGCCGGGCGTTTGCCGGCGGGGGTGTTGTTCTTGGGCATGGAGAAATTGCTTTCCGGGTTATTACTCGTTCGCATGAACGACCTGCATGACTCACACAGCGCCATCCGAAACCTCGGCTGCGCTGCGGCATGCTCATACCCGGGCGATCAATGGCCGGGACCGTTCACATCGTGTGTGTGTTCGCGGAGTTCTCTCCGACGAAACCGGCCCACCAGACTGACATAACCCTCCGCGGTACAAACGCGGTGTCTAGAGCCGACTTCGCTACATTACCTGATCGACCCTGAGAAGTCACGGGGCATCGCTCCCAGGCGCTCCCGACGTGGCGTGGCAGCATGGGGTCATGCCCAGCCCCATCGAGGACTACGCCCTCATCGGCGATTGCCACACCGCAGCACTCGTCTCGACGGAGGGCAGCATCGACTGGCTCTGCCTCCCCCGCTTCGACTCCGCCTCCATGTTCGGCGCTCTGCTCGGCACCGAGGACCACGGCCGGTGGAGTGTCCGCCCGGCCGCTCCGGACGCCCGGGCGACCCGCCGCTACCTCGACGACACCTTCGTCCTCGAGACCACCTGGACGACGGGCGACGGCGAGATCCGCGTCACGGACGTCATGCCGCACGGGGATCGACGAGCCGACGTCATCCGCCGGATCGAGGGCGTCCGCGGCACCGTCAGCGTCGACGTCGACGTCCGCATCCGCTTCGGATACGCCGACGCGGTGCCGTGGGTCCGTCAGTTGCCCGACCGCTCCGGCATCGTCGCGGTCGCCGGTCCTGACGCGGTCGTCCTCCGCGGGGTGCGCCTGACCGCCTCCGACCACGCCCACTCGGCGTCCATCCAGGTATCCGCCGGCGACACCGTCGACCTGACGCTCACCTGGTACCCCTCGCACCGGGACGTGCCGGAGCCCGTCGACGTCGGCCGACGGATCGACCACACGGCCGACTGGTGGCGGGACTGGGCCGCCCGCTGCGACCCGGCCGCCGAATACGAGGAGGCGGTGGTCCGCTCGCTGCTGGTGCTCCGGGCCCTCACGCACGAGGACACCGGCGGCATCGTCGCGGCCGCGACCACGAGCCTGCCCGAGTCGTTCGGCGGGGTCCGCAACTGGGACTACCGCTACGTCTGGCTGCGCGACGCGTCCCTGACCCTCGAAGCCCTCATGCAACACGGGTTCACCGAGGAGGCGCACGACTGGCGGGGGTGGCTGCTGCGCGCGATCGCCGGCGACCCGAACGACCTGCAGATCATGTACGGCCTCGCGGGTGAACGCCATCTCGTCGAGGAGGAGCTCGACAGCCTGCCCGGGTACCTCGGTGCCGCACCCGTGCGCGTCGGCAACGGCGCCTACACGCAGTACCAGGGCGACGTGTTCGGTTCGGTCATGATCGCCCTCGACGAGGCACGCTCGGTGGGGCTCGCCGAGGACGACTTCTCGTGGAGCCTGCAGCGTGCGCTGCTCGGCGAGCTGGAGGAGCACTGGAACCGTCCGGACCGCGGCATCTGGGAGGTCCGTGGCGAGGAGCAGCACTTCACCCACTCGCGGGCGATGATCTGGGCGGCGCTCGACCGCGGCGTCAGAGCGGTCCGGGAGCACGGCCTCGACGGTCCCGTCAAGCGCTGGGAGGCCCTCCGAGAGACCCTGCGGGAGACCATCGAACGCGAGAACGTCGACCACGCCCGCGGGTGCTACGTGCAGCACGCCGGGACGACGGAGGTCGACGCGTCGCTCCTCGTCCTCGCGCAGATCGGATACGTCGCGCCGGACGACCCACGGATGCTCAAGACGGTCGCGGCCATCGAGGAGGACCTCCTGCAGGACGGTCTCCTCCTCCGCTACCGGACCACCAGCGGCGTCGACGGACTCCCCGGCGAGGAGCACCCGTTCCTGGCGTGCTCGTTCTGGCTTGTCCAGCAGTACGCGAGCTCCGGACGGCTGGACGACGCCCGGACGCTGATGGACCGCCTGCTGTCGTTCCGCAACGACCTGGGTCTCCTGTCCGAGGAGTACGACGTGCAGGAGGGCAGGCAGGTCGGCAACACCCCGCAGGCGCTGTCGCACCTCGGACTCGTCCGCGCAGCCGACGCCATCGCCGCCGCCGCCGCCGCGCGCTGACCGGCCGTCGACGGCTCAGCGCACGAAGTGGGCCTCCGGGGTGTCGGAGGCCGCGAGGGCGATCCTGGTGCGGAAGTTCTGCGAGACCTCGGCCGGCAGCGCATCGAGCGGGAACCACCGCGCCTCGGAGTTCTCGCCGTCCGCCGGGTAGGGCTCACCGGACTCGTACCGGCAGCGGAACACGAGGTCGATGTACTGGGTGATGTCGCCGTTCTCGTAGACGTTCTGCGGGAGCACCTGCACCTGCGACAGCCGCTCGGCGACGGCGACCACCGCGGCCTCCTCGAGCACCTCGCGTTCGGCGGCGACCGCGGGCTCCTCCCCCGGGTCGATGATCCCGGTGACGGGCGTCCAGGCACCGTTGTCGGCTCGCCGGACGAGCAGCACCTCGGCGCCCGGTGTCCCGAGCCCGCGGAGGACGACGGCGGTCACCCCAGTCAACCAGAGCGGCGCGTGACCGATCCGCTCGCGGAGGGCCAGTACGAAGTCAGGAGTCGCCATGCCTCGACTCTACGGCGCACGACCGGGACACGAGATCGAAACACGAGTGCGGTCTACTGGAGGGATGGAACACGATCCCATCACCGTCTCGATCGAGCGACGCGTCAACCCGGCGTCGATCTCCGAGGCCACCATCTGGGTCCAGGCGGGCATCAACCTCGCCAACCGCTACCCCGGCTTCCTCGGCTCCGGCTGGGTGCGAGCGGGGGCCGAGAGCGACATCTGGTACATGCTCTACCGCTTCGCCGACGAGCAGACCCTCACCGACTGGGAGGAGTCGAAGGAGCGCGCCTGGTGGTTGTCGAGCGGGCGGGAGTTCATGGAGCAGTCACGGGTGGAGCGGCGCAGCGGGATCGAGGGGTGGTTCGACGCGCCGGAGGGCATCCTGCGCGTCGAGGAGGCCGAACGGTCGAACGATCCCGACCCCGTGCCACCCGCGCCCCCGCGGTGGAAGCAGGCGGTGAGCATCTGGCTGGGGTTCTTCCCCCTGAACCTCGTCTTCACGCTCCTGGTGACGGGTCTCGTCCCCGGATGGGAACCGCTCGGCGTCTTCCTGCACGTCCTCATCTCGACACTCATCCTCACGCCGATCATGACCTACTGGCTCCTGCCGCTCGTCACGAGGATGCTCCGTCCGTGGCTGACGGCCCCGCGTCGGGATCGTCGTCCCGCGAGCTGACCGCCGAGGCCACCGGACCGGCCCGCGTCGGTCAGGAGCCGCCCGCCGTCGACTGCTCCCGCACCTGCGTCGGACTGAAGCCGGTGTGCGCCACGACCGCGCGACGGAGGTGCGCCTGCGAGTGGTACCCGCAGCGGGCTGCGACCTCCGCGATCGACAACGTCCGGTGGTCGGGGTCCGAGAGGAGCGCGAGGGCGAGCTGGAGTCGGCGTTCGGCGATCTCGCCGGCGGCGCTCGTGCCCGAGCCCTCGAACACCCGTTGCAGGGACCGGGTCGACATGTTGAAGCGGCGCGCGAGCGTCTCCGGTCGCAGCTCGCGCTCCGCGAACGAGACGGCGATGTGCTCCATGATCCGCAACCGGATCGGGACACGTCCGGCGTCGGTGTCCGCCTGGAAGAGGTCGTTCTCGGCGTACAGCGTGGCGAGCATCGTGTCGATCACGCGACACAGGCGCAGCTGTGCGGCACCACCGATCGGCTCGAAACCGGAGACGACCTCGTCGAAGAAGGCGGCGATCGCCCGCAACAGCGGTGACGGGGCGAGCGCCCCGAACGGCGTCGGCGTGATACCCAGGCGACGCAGCGCGCGCAGCGGGACGAAGACGTGCAGGTAGGTGGCCTGCTCGTCGACGGTCGTGCGGTAGACCTCCTCCGACACGGCGAGCGCGCCGCCGCCGGGATGCAGATCGAGCTGTTGCCGACCGTGGATCAGACTCACCGCGCCGTCGGTGAGGAGGACGATCATCGCGACCGGCTCCTCCGATCCGGCGGCGTCGAGGACGTCGAAGGTGCCGGGACCGACGCGATTGCGGTGGACCACGTAGTCACCGAGCGCCACGGCGTCGATGGTCATGGAGAAGTGGTCCGGGTCGCCGTCGACGAAGCGGATGGCGCCGGAGGCCTCCTGCATGCCCGCCGCACCCGAGAGCCGGGTGGTCGTGACGCGTCCGCGCGCAGGACAACGCGCCGGCTGGCGGTCATCGTGCTCGGGCATCATCGGACCCTTCGGACAGGACACCCACCCTCGCAGAGCGAACCCTCCGAATCGAGGGGTTGCGGGTTCCGTCGGACCGTGGTCGGCGATACTGGACGGATGATCTCCGCTGAACTCGCCAGAGCGCTCCGTACCGCCGGTCTCCGCTGGACGCCCGAACCCGGCGACCGCTTCACCATCGACGGTGGCGAGCTCGCCGGCGACGTCTTCACCGTGAGCGAGATGACCGTCGAAGTGCACGAGCACCCCGGTGGGCGCAGCTTCGGCTTCAACGGCACGACCGAGTGGGCGCTCGACTCGGTCGACCAGGAGGAGACGCTCTGGCTTCCCTCGGAGCACCAGTTGCGTGCCCTGCTGCGCGGATCGTTCCGGTCCCTCGAGCGGGCGGTGTCCGTGCCGAACCCCGCCGATGCGGAGCAGACCCTCGACGAGGAGCTCGACGTCCTCCTGTCCCTCGGCGACGCCGAGGCGTACACGGTCGTCGTCGAGCTCGGCGGCGAGCTGCGTCGGTTCAGTGCGGCGACCGCTCCCGACGCCTACGCGACCGCGTTGCTCGAACTCATCCTGCGCTCCGTCGACTGACGCCGAGGGAGGCGGTCCGCCCCGGGTCCGATCCGACCGGCTGGTCAGCGACCGCGGATGCGACGGGAGAGCTCGGCGGCGGCCGGCCCGATCTCCTTCGCCAACCACGCCGGATCCGGCCCGTCGTCCGCGTCGTAGGTGACGGCGATCGCCGCAGCCGGCCATCCGGTGTGGTCACGGACGACCACCCCCACACTCGCGAGGCCGACCGTCACACCGCCCTCCTCCCGCGCGAAGCCGTCCTGGGCCGTCCGGGCGAGGAGCTGACGCAGCTCCCGGTACCGTTTGGGGCCGTGGCCGGTGCGGTCGACGAACGCCGCCTGGTCGGGGAACAACGCACGCAGCTGGCCAGGCGGCAGCGCGGCAAGGATCGCGCAACCGCTCGCGGTGAGGTGGGCAGGCAACCGGACTCCCACCTCGGTGACGAGGTGCGGCCGCCGAGGAGCCCGTTCCTCGACGATGTACAGCACGTCACGACCGTGCAGCACCGCGAGGTGGGCGCTCTCGCCGAGGCGATCGACCAGCTCCGCCAACAGCGGTCGGCAGAGCATGCTGAGCGGTTCCTGCCTGGCGTAGCCGCCGGAGAGTTCGAAGGCCGCGACCCCCAGTCCGTAGCGGCGGGCCTCCGGCAGATGGACGACGAAGCCGTGCTCCTGCAGCACGCCGAGCAGGTGGTAGACCGTCGATCGCGGGAGGCCGAGCGCCGACGCGATGGCCGCGGCGGGGAGCGGACCACGGGCCGCCGCGAGGTGGCTCAGCACGCGCAGGGTGGCGTCCGCTGCCGGTACCTGACTCATGGCCCGCTCCTCCCCCGCCCGCGCGCCCTGGCGTGGCTCCATGCTGCGCCGTGCCGGGCGTCTGGCATCCCAGACACGGACGACTCTACGCGCACCGCCCCACCAGGCCCACGGGTGTTGCATCGGAGGATGGACATGCACCCAGGCACGACGGAGACACCCGACGGTTCGACGGCACCCGACGGTTCGACGGCACCCGGCGGGGTTCGGCTGGAGGGGCGCGACCGGCCCGTCCTCCTCGGCGCAGGGCCGTTGTCGATCGACGACGTCGTCGCGATCGCGCGGCACGGCGCCGTGATCGACCTCGACGAAGCGGCACTCGATGGCGTCGCGGCATCCCGTCGGATCGTCGAGGCTTTGGCATCCGATCCGGAGCCCCACTACGGCATCTCCACCGGCTTCGGCGCACTCGCGACCACGTTCATCGACCCCGACCGCCGGGCGCAGTTGCAGGCCAGCCTCGTCCGTTCGCATGCGGCGGGCAGCGGCGAACCCGTCGAAGCGGAGGTCGTGCGTTCGCTGATGACGCTGCGGCTCTCCACCCTCATGACGGGTCGGACGGGCGTCCGCGTCGACACCGTCCGCGCGTACGCGGCGATGCTGAACGCCGGCATCACCCCGGTGGTCCGCGAGTACGGGTCGCTCGGATGCTCCGGTGACCTCGCGCCCCTCGCGCACGCCGCCCTCGCACTGATGGGCGAGGGTGAGGTCGTCGACGCCGCCGGGGCGCACCGTCCGGCCGGGGAGGCGTTGGCCGACGCGGGGCTCACGCCGGTGCGGCTCGCCGAGAAGGAGGGGCTGGCGCTCATCAACGGCACCGACGGCATGCTCGGCATGCTGGCCTTGGCCGTGCACGACCTCAGGATGCTGTTGCAGACCGCCGATGTGGCCGCGGCGATGAGCGTCGAGGGCCTGCTCGGCACGGACGCGGTGTTCGCCGCCGACCTCCAGGCGCTGCGCCCGCAGGCGGGTCAGGCCGACAGCGCCGCGAACCTGCGCCTGATGCTCGACGGCTCGCCGATCGTAGCCAGTCACCGCGGCCCGGAATGCACCCGGGTGCAGGACGCGTACTCGCTGCGTTGTGCCCCGCAGGTGCACGGTGCCGCGCGCGACACGGTCGCCCATGCGGAGCTGATCGCCGGGCGTGAGCTCGCGAGCGCCGTCGACAATCCGGTGCTGACGGTGGACGGGCGGGTCGAGTCGAACGGGAACTTCCATGGCGCGCCGGTCGCCTACGTGCTGGACTTCCTGGCGATCGTCGTAGCCGACGTCGCCTCCATGTCGGAGCGCCGCACGGACCGGTTCCTCGACCGTTCGCGCAGCAACGGCTTGCCGCCGTTCCTGGCGCACGAGGTCGGGGTCGACTCCGGTCTGATGATCGCGCAGTACACAGCGGCGGGCATCGTGAGCGAGCTGAAACGTCTGGCGCATCCAGCATCCGTGGACTCGATTCCGTCGTCCGCCATGCAGGAGGACCACGTGTCGATGGGGTGGGCTGCGGCGCGGAAGCTGCGTCGGGCGATCGACGGCTTGGGCCGTGTGCTCGCGATCGAGGTCATGACCGCTGCACGGGGTCTCGAGTTGCGGGCGCCGCTCCGTCCGGGCACCGGTACCGGCGCTGTGGTCCGGCGGGTCCGGGCGGACGTCGCGGGTGCAGGACCCGACCGCTTCCTGTCACCCGAGATCGAAGCTGTCGTCGCCCTGGTGCAGGCCGGATCCGTCGTTACAGCGGCGACGGAGGCGGTGGGCCCCCTGCACTGAGCCGGGAGAGCTCAGCGCAGGGCGCTCACGCCGGTTGGCTTCACGGCCACTGGGCGCGACGGCGCTTGGGCCGCTGCGGTCCGTCGGACGACGGCGCGTCGGGAGACGGGGCGTCCGTGGCCGACGGCTCGTCTGCGGACGGAGCATCCGTGGAGGGCGCCTCAGACGCCTGCTCGTCGGCGATCGGTGCCGCTTCGGTCGTCGGCTGCCCCGCAGCGGTCGCCTCCGGATCCGTCAGCGCCTCAGCGTCCGTCGACGGCGCAGCGTCCACCGACGGCTCAGCGTCCGTCGACGGCGCAGCGTCCACAGACGGCTCAGCGTCCCTCGACGGCTCAGCGTCCGTCGACGGCTCTACGTCAGCGGGCCGATCCACCTGGGTGGTCGACCCTGTGTCCGCGATGGGTGCGGCGTCCGTCGGCGCACCGTCGGCGACGTGTTCTCCGTGGTGAGGCGCCTCGGCCGCTGTCGCCTCGGTGATGGCGCCCGGCAGGGTGATGGCGCCCGGCAGGGTGATCGCTTCGGTCCGTGGGAGCTCGTCGCCGGTAGCGACGTGTGCTCCGTGCACCTCGTGGGCCGTGGATGCCGTCGGCTCGCCCGCGTCCGCGGTCGCGCCCTCGTCGATCGATTCGGTGCCTGTGCCCGGCCTGGCCGTTTCGACCGTCTCGGTCGTCCCGGCAGTGTCGGTCGGCGCCGTCACATCGGTCGGCGCCGTCACCTCGGTCGGACCGGTCGTGACCGTCGACACGGTCGATTCGCTCGATCCGGTCTCCGTCGTGGCCGGGCGCTCTGCTGCATCGACGCTGCCGACACCGGCGCCGACGAACGCGGGCTCCTCGACCGGCGCCGTCGCCCGCGGGCCTTCGATCGCGGCCACGGAACGCGCCCGAGGCTTCTCTGCCGCTGCGCGGCGGAGCTCACGACGCTCGCGGAAGCCCTCGACGAGGTTGTAGAGCGACGGCAACACGACGAGGGTCAGCACCGTCGAGGAGACGAGACCACCGATGACGACGATCGCGAGCGGCTGGGAGATGAACCCGCCGTGACCGGTGAGCCCCATGGCCATCGGCGTGAGCGCGAAGATCGTCGCGAGTGCCGTCATGAGGATCGGACGCAGTCTGCGGGCGGCGCCGTGCTCGACCGCCGCAGCGACGGTCATGCCCCGGCGACGGTACTGGTTCACGAGGTCCACGAGCACGATCGCGTTGGTCACGACGATGCCGATGAGCATCAGCACGCCGATGATCGAGGGGACGCCCAGCGGGATGCCGGTGATGATCTGGAGTCCGATCGCGCCCGTCGCGGCGAACGGGACCGACACGAGCAGCTCGAGCGGCTGACGCAGCGAGCGGAACGTCGCCACCATGACCACGTACACGATCAGGATGGCGGCCAGGAGCGCCAGGCCGAGCTGGCCGAACGCGTCGCTCTGCGAGGCCGTGACACCGCCGAGGGTGGCTGTGGTGCCAGCCGGCAGCTTGACGTCGTCGATGGCGTTCTGGACTTCGGCGCTCGCCGTGCCGAGGTTGTCGCTCGACGGCGTCGCGCTGACGGTCGCCGAACGCAGCCCCTTCACGGTCGAGATGCTCGACGGGCCGTCGACCTGGGAGACTGTGGCGAGGGCGTCGAGGCGGCGTGGACCGGTGGCCGTGGGCACCTGCGTGGCGGCGAGCGCGTCGACGGTCGTCGGCGGGTCCTGTGCGTCGAGGTAGATGGTGAGAGTGGTGTCGTCGATGACGATGGAACCCACGGTCGTCGGCTGCATGAGCTGGGAGATGTAGGCGCCGAGGGCGACCTCGCTGTACCCGGCGGCGGCAGCGGCGTCGCGGTCGACCGCCACCTGGACGAAGGGTCGCGACTCGCTCAGGTTGCTCGTGACCTGGTCGACGCCGTCGAGCCCGGTGACCGCGTCCTGGATCGCGTCGGCGGCCTCGGCCAGGTCGCTCTGCCGGGCGGAGGTGATGTCGATCTCGATGTCGCTTGAGCCGCCGAAGCCCGCCGAGGCCGCGACCTCGATCTCGCCGACGTCGTCGAGACCGGCCAAGTCCTTGCGGACCGTCTTCTGCAGCGCCGTCTGGTCGGCGCCCTCGGACGTCGTGATGGAGTAGGTGATGGCCCCGCCGCCACCGCCCGAGAATGCGTCGCGCACCGAGCTGCCGCTCGATCCGATCGACAGCTGGACGGTGTCGATGCCGTCGATGTCGCGCAGCTTGGTCTCGACCTGCTCAGCCGCGGCGTCCTGGGCGTCGAGACTCGTGCCCACCGGCAGGGTCTGGGTGACGGTCAGCGTGTTCTGGCCCGAGTCTCCCAGGAAGTTCGTCTTCATGAAGGGGATGAGCGCGGAGGTACCGAGGAGGACCACCGCTGAGAGCACCAGTGTGGTGACCGAGTGCTTGAGCGTCCAGTGGATGATCGGCAGGTAGCCCTTCTGGAGCCGCGAGGGCGTCTCCAGGTCGTCCTCGTCCTGCACGCTGACGCGGCGCTCGCGTCGGCTCCGGACGGACCCGGCCGATACCGCCGGTGCCTCCTCCTCCGCGGCGGCCGCGGCCGCCCGCTTGGCCTTCGGGGCGCGGAGGAACCAGTACGCGAGCACCGGCACGATGGTCAGTGCGACGAGCAACGATGCGAGCAGGGCGATCGTCACCGTGAGGGCGAATGGCCGGAACAGCTCGCCGGTCACGTCGCCGACGAACGCGATCGGAAGGAACACGGCCACGGTGGTGACGGTCGAGGCGGTGATCGCGCCGGCCACCTCCTGCACGGCGCTCAGGATCGACGCGACGCGCTGCGGCCCGGTGCGGTTGTCTCCGAACGAGAGGTGCCGCTTGATGTTCTCGATCACGACGATGGAGTCGTCGACCACGCGCCCGATCGCGATCGTCAGTGCACCGAGGGTGAGGATGTTGAGGGAGTACTCGGCGACCTGGAGCCCGATGAAGGTGATGAGCACCGAGGTCGGGATGGAGATCGCGGTCACGATCGTGGCCCGGACGTCGAGGAGGAAGACGAGGATGATCAGCACGGCGAAGACGAGACCGAGGAGGCCTTCCGTCGTGAGCGCTTCGATCGACTGCTCGATGTAGGGGGCCTGGTCGAACACGACGGTGAGTTTCGCGTCGGTGCCGATGGTCCGTTCGAGTTCGGGCAGGATGTCGCGCACGCCCTGCGAGACCTCGACGGTGTTCGCGGCGGGCAGTTTCGTGACGGCGATCGTCAGTGCCGGCTCGCCGTCGACCCGAGAGATCGAGGTGATCGGGTCGTCCGTCAGCGCGACGGTCGCGACGTCGCCGATGGTGAGCACGGAACCGTCGGCGGCGAACGAGCCCGTGATGGGCAGGGCGGCGATGTCGTCGACGGAGGTGAGCTTCGTGCCCGTCTGCACGGAGAAGGTCTTGTCGTCCTCCGTGATGTCGCCCGCGGGCTGGAGGGAGCCGTTCTGCTGCAGCGTAGTGCCGATGACCCGGCTCGTCTGCCCGGCGAGGGCCAACTTCGCGTCGTCGGGGGTGATCGTCACCCGCTTGCCCACCTCGCCGACGATCGCGGCGTCGCGCACACCCTCCACGTCCTTCAGGTCGGGGACGACCGAGCTCGACAGCACCTCGGCCAGACCGTCCTGGTCGGCCGCGCCGGAGACGGCGATCTGGATCACCGGGAGGTCGTCGATGCTGCCACTGACCACCTGCGGATCGACCGTGTCGGGCAGGGTCGACTTGATGCGGTTGATCGCCTGCGTGATCTTCTGTTCGGCGGTGGCGAGATCCGTTCCGTAGGTGAAGGTCGCGGAGATGAGGCTCGTGTTCGTGCTCGACGTCGCCGAGGTCGACTCGATGCCGGGCACCCCCTGGATCGCCGTCTCGATCGGCGTCGAGACGTCGTCGTTGACGACCTCGGGCGCAGCACCCGGGTAGCTCGTGATGATCGCGAGCTGCGGGAACTGGACCGATGGGATGAGTTCCTGTTTGAGACCGCTCACTGCGAGGACGCCGAACACGGCGGCCACGATGGTGACGAGCGCGATCAACGCGCGGTTCTTCATGCTGAGGACGGAGAGCAGATGCACGGAGCCGCTTTCGGTTGATGCGAGAGGTGCCGACTCTGCAAGTATGTCACCGCAGAACGCTTCGACCGCGGTCTCGCACAGGCGGTGGACACGGGGGGCGTCCGCGTGTCCTGGGGAGCGATCTCGTGCTCTCGACGACGGGTCAGACCACGTCTTCGAGGTAGTCCAGAGCGGGGACGTGGCCGAACATGGCCGAGTTCCACGTCTCGGTCAACAGCTCGACCGCCTGCTCGGTCTGCGCCCACGGATAGCTGATCGGGATGCGCAGATAGCGCTCGAACGCACCGTCGATGCCGAACCGTGGTCCCGCGACGATGACGAGCCCGTGACCGCGAGCCGCGAGCGAGAGCTGCGAAGACGCCGCCTCACCGAGGTTCACCCACGTGGCGATGCCGCCGTCGACGCGCGGTACCGTCCAGTCCGGCAGTCGTTCGGCCAGCAGGTCGACGAGACGATCGCGGGTCTCGCCGAGTGCCTGGCCACGTCGCGCGACGATGCCGTCCATCGCCGGCAGCAACTGCTGGACCGTCAGCTGGTCGAGGATCGGCGTGCCGAGGTCACCCAGCGACCGCGCCGAGACGAGCTTCCTGATCGTGCCCCGCTCAGCCCGGATCCACCCGATGCGCAGGCCGCCCCAGATCGTCTTGCCGACGGACCCGATCGTGACGATCGACGCCGGCGCACCCGCGAGCGCGGCGAACGGGGTGCCGTCGAGCCCCTCGTCCGTGGGCCGGTCGATGTCGAGTTCGGCCGTGGTCTCGTCGATGACGAGCACCGTCCCGTGGCGCTGGGCAGCCGCCGCGACGCGTCGACGGGTCTCGAGCGGCATCGAAGCGCCGGTGGGGTTGTGGAAGTCGGGCATGAGGTAGGCCATGGCCGGGCTGGTGCGCTCGAACCACTGCTCGAGTTCGCGGACGTCCCAGCCGGTCTCCGACGAGACCGTGGCCGCACCGAGCCGGGCTCCTGCCGCCCGGAGCGCCTCGTAGGCGTGCGGGTAGCTCGGCATCTCGACGAGGACGCGGTCGCCGCGACTCAGCAGGGTGCGGGCGATGAGGGCGATGGCGTGCTGCGCGCCGACGGTCACCATGATCTCGTCGGGGTCGGTGGGCAGGCCGCGAGCCGTGTAGCGGTCGGCGATCGCCTGCCGGAGCTCCGGCATGCCGACGAGGTCGTAGTCGAAGTCGTGCATGTAGCGCGGGAGGTCGGCGGCGGCGGCCTGGACCGCGTCGATGATCTCCGGGCACGGCGGGACGGCGGCCTTGCTGAAGTCGAGGAACCCGCCCTGCGGCACGGGGGCCAGCGAGACCGGCGCGGACGGCAGGAGGGTGACACTGCCCGAGCCGCGGATGCTGCGGAGATACCCCGCTTCCCGCAGCTCCCGATAGGCGGCGGTCACCGTGGTACGGCTCAACCCGAGCCGCTCGGCCAACTCGCGCTCGGCGGGAAGCCGGGTGCCGACGGGGATGCGGCCGTCGAGGACGAGGAGGCGGATGCGGTCCGCGAGACCGCGGTATGCGGGCGCAGCGCTCTTCCACTGCCCGAGCAGGGCGGCGAGTGAGCGTGCGCTCAGGGTGATGGAGGCCATTGAACCACGATAGCCAGATTGGCCTCTAGCGCCAAAGCCAATCGTGGAATTGGATTGTCCACCATGACCCGTCGTGTGCTCCAACTCCTCATCGGCCTCTTCCTGTACGGCATCGCCATCGCCATGATCGTGCGCGGAGCCGTCGGCGTGGCCCCCTGGGACGTCCTCACCCAGGGGCTCAACCTGCGCACCGGCCTGACCTTCGGGCTCATCACGATCATCGTCGGCGGTGTCGTGCTCCTCGCCTGGATCCCGCTGAAGCAGCGCCCCGGTGTCGGCACCGTCCTCAACGTCCTCCTCGTCGGGCCTTCGGCCGACATCGGGCTGGCCCTCATCCCCGCCGACCTCGACCTGTGGGCACGCATCCTCCTCTTCGCCGGTGGACTCCTGCTGCTCGGCGTCGCCTCCGGGCTGTACATCGGCGGCAACTTCGGCCCCGGCCCGCGCGACGGCCTCATGACCGGCATCCACCGGGTGACCGGCTGGCCCATCTGGGTCGGGCGCACGGGCGTCGAGGTGGTGGTCCTCGGCGTCGGCTGGCTCCTCGGCGGCAACGTCGGCATCGGAACGGTGCTCTTCGCCGTCCTCATCGGGCCGATCTGCGGCTACACGATCCCGCTGTTCCGGATCGCGCCGAGCACCGCGCGCCCCGCAGCCGGTGAGGCGACACTCGAGGGCGACACCCCGCCGTCGAAGCCGATCGTCGACTCACCGGCGAACTAGCCCTTCGACAGGCTCAGGGACCGGAGGCGAACTCAGGGACCGGGAAGCGAACTCAGGCTCAGGGACCGGGAGGCGACCTCAGGGGCCGGAGGCGAACTCAGGGACCGGGAAGCGAACTCAGGCTCCGGGACGCGGACAGGCTCAGGGTCCGGTGCTCCGGTCCCTGAGCCTGTCGACGGGCGCGATCAGCGCTTCGCCACCGCCACCGCACCCGTGTGGTCGTCCACGCTCATCGTCGCCTCGTCGAACCGCGACCGACCGGCGAGCACCTCGACGACCTGCGCACGGTCGACCTCCTTCACCCAGGTGCCGATGATGATCGTGGCGACCGCGTTGCCGGTGAAGTTCGTGAGGGCGCGTGCCTCCGACATGAAGCGGTCGATCCCGACGATGAGGCCGACGCCGTCAACGAGGTCGGGACGGTTCGCCTGGAGGCCGCCGGCGAGGGTCGCGAGCCCGGCACCGGTGACGCCGGCCGCACCCTTCGACGCGATGATCATGAACGCGAGCAGGGAGATCTGCTCGCCGAGGTTCATCGGCACCCCCATGACGTCGGCGATGAAGATCGACGCCATCGTCAGGTAGATCGCGGTGCCGTCGAGGTTGAAGGAGTAGCCGGTCGGGACGGTGATGCCGACGACGGGCTTCGAGACGCCGAGGTGCTCCATCTTCGCGATGAGCCGTGGCAGGGCGGCCTCCGAGGAGGAGGTACCGACGATGAGCAGGTACTCACGGCCGAGGTATTTCATGAGCGCGAAGATGTTGAACCCGGTCGCGAGGCGCAGGACGCCACCGAGCACGACGACGATGAACACCGCACACGTGATGTAGAACGCGATCATGAGCGTCGCGAGCCCGACGAGCGCGCTGGCGCCGGCGGACCCGGTCACCGCGGCGATCGCACCGAAGGCCCCGATGGGCGCGATCCACATGATCATCGCGAGCACGCGGAACACGAGCGCCTGGATCAGCTTGATCCCGCGGAGGATCGGCTCGCCCGTCGCGCCCATCTTCTGCAGGCCGAACCCGACGAGCAGGGCGACGAACAGCACCTGGAGGATGTTGCCGCCCGTCAGCGACGACACGAGCGTGGTGGGGATGATGCCGAGGATGAACTCGGTGGTGCTCTTCGCCTCCCCCTCCACCTGGTAGCTCGTCTCAGCGAGGTTCAGACCGGCACCCGGCTGGATGAGGTTGCCGACGACGAGGCCGATCGCGAGGGCGAAGGTCGACATGACGATGAAGTAGAGCATCGCGAGGCCGCCGACCTTGCCGACCGTCGCGGCCTTGGCGATGGAGCCGACGCCGATCACGATGGTGCAGAAGATGACCGGGGCGATCATCATCTTGATGAGGGCGACGAACGCGTCGCCGACCGGCTTCAACCCCTTCGCGAACTCCGGGGCGGTGAGGCCGACGACGATGCCGGCGAGCACCGCGAGGATCACCGCGATGTAGAGGTAGTGGGTCTTGTCCAGCCGTTTGAGGGAGGAGAGCGTCATTGCCATTCCGGATCCGTTTCGTCGGTGTCGCGTCAGTGCGGCAGCGGGTGGTCGAGTGGCCCCACTCTGGGACCGATCGGCCGTCGCGCCCCGGTTGTGGTCGTAGTGACCGCTTGTGGTCGTACTGGTCGCCGCAGACGGCCGCGGCCGAGCCGACACCCCGCGATACTGGGAGGGTCGACGCGACGGAGCAGACGGAGGTGGCACGATGGCCGGTCGGTCCATGAGCATCGCCTCACGCCTCTTCCTCGTGCAGCTGGTCGCGGTCGTCGCCATGACCCTCGTCGCCGGTGTCCTGCTCTGGTTCCAGGCCCGCACCGAGACCGAGGAACGCGCCGTCGCGAAGTGCCTCGATGTCGCGAACGGCATCGCCGACAACCCGTTCGTCGTCGCCCAGGTCACGACCCGGCGCCCCCAGGACACCCTGCAGCCCTACGCCGAGGCGCTCATGCGCGACACCGGGGTCGACTTCGTCACGATCATGGCTCCCGACCGCACCCGCTACACGCATCGCGAGCGCGAGCAGATCGGGAAGCCGTTCATCGGCACCATCGCCCCGGCACTCGAGGGGCGCACCTTCACCGAGACGTACACGGGCACCCTCGGCCCTTCGGTGCGCGCCGTGGCACCCATCCGGGACGGTGACGGCACCGTCGTGGCACTGGTCGCCGCCGGGGTCACCGTGAGCAACGTGTCCGAGACCTTCGAGACGCGGGTGCCGTGGCTGCTCGGCACGGCACTGCTCGTCCTCGTCGTGGGCGGCATCGCCTCCTGGACGCTCCGCCGATACCTGTCGCGGGTCACCGGTTCCCGCGGCCCGGAGGACCTGGCGCGAATGTTCGACTACTACGAGTCCGTGCTCCACTCGGTCCGCGAGGGACTCGTCCTCGTCGACCGTCAACGGCGCCTGGTGCTCGTCAACGACCAGGCCGCCGAGCTCCTCGGGCTCCCGCTCGGCGACCGCTCCCCCGGTGCGGTCCCGGTGGACGAGTTGCCGATCGACGCCGGCCTGCGCGAGCTCCTCGGCAGCGGACGACAGGCGGTCGACGAGATCCACCTCACACAGGACCACGTGCTCGTGGTGAACCAGGAGTCGGCCGTCGGCCCGGACGACACCGGCGGCCCGCACCCGAGGGGCTGGGTGATGACGCTGCGCGACCACACGGAGATCGAGCACCTGAGCGGCGAGCTGGCGTCGATGCGCACCATGAGCGACGCCCTCCGCTCACAGACGCACGAGTTCGCGAACCGCCTGCACACGATCGTCTCGCTCATCGAACTGGATCGCCGCGACGAGGCGCTCGAACTCGCCGCCCAGGGTCTCGGAGCCAGCCAGCGCCTGACCGACCGGGTCCTCGCCGCCGAACAGGAGCCGGTGATCTCCGCCCTGCTGCTCGGGAAGACGGCGCAGGCCGCCGAGCAGGGGGTCGAGCTGCACCTGGAGAGCGACCCGGCACTCGGACGGGTCCGTGTGGATCCGGCGGTCGTCGTCACGATCCTCGGGAACCTCATCGACAACGCCATCGACGCGGCGTCCGGCGATCGCCCCTGGGTGGAGGTCTACCTCGGGCAGGGGTTGGCCGATCCGTCCGCGACGGACCAGACGGCCGGGACGGACGCGACGGAACTGGTGATCCAGGTGACCGACAGCGGTCCCGGGCTCGATCCCGAAGCGCTCGACCTCGCCTTCGTGCGCGGGTGGTCGACGAAGGAGCCCGGCCGGTACGGTCGCGGGTTCGGGCTGGCGCTCGTCCGGCAGGCCGTGACCCGGCTCGGTGGCACCATCGAGGTCGTGCGCGAACCGGCCTCGGCGTTCGTCGTGACCCTGCCGGCTGCCGTCGGCGTCCGGGACGAGGCGACGGCATGAGCGAGTCGATCCGCGTCCTGGTGGTCGAGGACGAACCCATCGCGCAGCAGGCCCACGCCGCCTACCTGCGCCGGGTGGACGGGTTCACCCTCGCCGGTGTCGCCGGGGACGCGGCCACCGCGATGCACCTGCTGCGGGCCGCGGACGCCCAGCGTTCGTCTGACGACCGCATCGACCTCGTCCTCCTGGACCTCAACCTGCCCGACGCGCACGGTCTCGAACTGTGCCGGCGCATCCGGACCGCGGGGATCGACGTCGACGTCATCGCGATCACGGCGGCGCGCGACCTGCGGATCGTGCGGGCGGCGGTGTCGGCCGGGGTCGTCCAGTACCTCATCAAGCCCTTCGCCTTTCCGGCGTTCGCCGACAAGCTCGAGGCGTACCGGACCTTCCGTCGCACGATGACCGCCGAGGGTGCCGTCGCGAGTCAGCACGAGGTCGACCTCACGCTCGCCACCCTGCGAGCGCCGTCGTCGCGGCCGCAACTGGCGAAGGGACTGTCGGAGGACACCCTCCGGCTGGTGTCCGAGTTGCTGCGGCAGGCGACCGAGCCCTTGTCCGCCAGTGAGGCGGCCACCGCCGGTTCGCTCTCGCGGGTGACGGCGCGACGGTACCTCGAATACCTCGCCGAGACGGGCGCGGTGGAGCGCTCACCGCGGTACGGCACCCCGGGGCGACCGGAGCTCGAGTACCGCTGGCGATGAGGCGGCATGGCTCCCGCCTCCGCCGCTCGGTGGAGTCGGCTGCACCGGAGCGCTCCGCCAGCCGACGGATGTCGGATGACGGCCCACTTCCTAAGCTCGGATCATGACCTCGCAGACGACCTCCTCATCCCGCTCCGCTCGACCCACCCGCATCGACCCGATCGTGATGAGCGCGATGACCGGCGCCGGTGTGGGCCTCGGGTTCGCCATCGCCCTCGCCGTCGCCGCGCTGCTCGACGTCCCCTTCGGCATCCCGCTCGCGATCGCCCTGCCCGTGGCGATGCTGCTCGCCGTCGGAGCGGCGATGCTGATCACCCGCCGACGCAACCGGCGCGTCTGACCCCTGGCTGGTCGCGCTGGTGTCGGTTAGCGTGGTGGGCATCGACCTGCCGACGACGGGAGCCACGCCATGACCCAGCGCAGCACCCGCAGACGATCGGTGCGTTCCGCCATCACGATCGTGGTCCTCACCGCCCTGTGCTCCGGTTGCGGCATCGGACGCCCGGCGGTGGTCCCGAACGACGTCGACGACGCTCGACTCATGCGGCTCGCCTCGGATCCCCTGCTCGCGGGCGGCGTCGTGCAGGAGGCGCACGCACCTGACACCTCGGCCAACGTCACGGTGCAGCGCGGCAGCGTGACGCGCGCCGACGAGTGGGAGGCACCGCTCGCCGACGATGGGACGGTGGTGCCGGGTGCGACCCTGGAGGAGGCCCGCTCGCTGCTCGAGACCGTTCGGGACGCCGGGTGGACACCCGTCGCCGTCTCGTGCTCCTTCGATCGCTCCGGTGAGCTCGGGGCGGCGCGTGTGTTCGCCGTGAAGGAGCTCGGTGACTTCACCGCGGCGTTCGAGTCGCACGTGTCCCTTCGGCTGACCGACCGTGTTGCCTACGCGCCCTTCCACGACGAGGACGCGGATCCCTGGCGGCCGACCGCCCCCATCGTGTCAGGCGACAGCTGCCTCGACACTGCGCCAGCTCCCGGCGAGGACGCCCCGCCTCCGGAGAACGTCCCGCTACCCGACGAGCTGAACATCTCGCGCTGGTACTGAGCGCAGCCGATCCCGGGGTCGACTCAGGGTGATCCCTGACGTTCCCGGGGTTGCCGCCCGACGGAACGCGATATATCGTGAGTTTCAGCTCAACGCGATATATCGCGTTCAATCGGAAGGAAGCGCACCATGGCACAGGAGAAGTGGATCATCGCCCCCGGCGAGAGCCGCATCATCGACCTCGAGCTCGTGAGGCGGCTGAAGGTCGGCCTCATCGGCGGCCAGGTCGACATCATCGGACACGACGAGCCCGGTGCACGCATCGAGGTCGGCGGCGTCACCGGCAAGGACCTCAAGATCACCATCGACGGCGACGTCGCGGAGATCGACCACCCGCAGCTGCGCTGGGACAACTTCCTCGAGGTCTTCTCGAACTTCGGTGCGAACCGCGCCACCGCCCAGGTCAGCGTGCTCGTCCCGCGCGACATCGCCCTCACGCTCGGCGTCGTGAGCGCCGGTGCCCTCGTCTCGGGGCTCACCGCCGACGTGAAGCTCAACACCGTCTCGGGCGACCTCGTGGCCGACCGCATGACCGGACGCCTCGACCTCAACTCGGTGAGCGGTGAGGTCACCGTCCAGCACCACACCGGCCGGATCAATGCCCACACCGTGTCCGGGGACGTCACCGTCTCGGGCGACATCACCAGGGCGTCCGTCGACGGCGTGTCCTCCGACCTCCTCCTCGACATCCACGGCGCCGCGGAGCAGCTCGACCTGAACACCGTGAGCGGCGCGATCACGGTCCGCCTCGACGACGACCTCGCCGCTCGCTACACGGCGAACTCCGTCGGCGGCCGCCTCGCCATCGACGGCGTCGTCCTCAAGGGACTGCGCGGCGGCGGCTACAACTCGCACACCGGCGCCCTGTCCGGCCAGTTCGCCGAGGTGCGCCTCAACACCGTCGGCGGTGCGGTCACCGTGCTCCGTCGTGCGACGGCCGAGCCCGCCACCGCGACGACCGGGAGCGAGGCCGGAGCATGAGCCCCGTCTTCGCGCACGGCAGTCTGCGCCTGTACCTGCTGAGCCTCCTCGAGGAGTCGCCCAAGCACGGATACGAGCTCATCCAGGCACTCACGGATCGGAGCGGCGGCACCTACAGTCCGAGCGCCGGCACCATCTACCCCCGCCTCGCGAAGCTCGAGGAGGAGGGCCTCGTCACCAAGACGAGCGACGGCCGGAAGACCGTCTACGAGATCACCGAGGCCGGCCGAGCGGAACTCGCGGCACGCGCCGGCGAACTCGACGGCATCGAGGACCAGCTCACCGACTCCGTGCGCCGGATCGCCGATGAGGTCCGGAGTGGGGTGACGGCGGCCATGAAGAGCCTCCGCGCCGATCTCGCCTCCGCGGCGCGTGAGGCGAAGCAGTCGTCGAAGCCCGGGCCGAGCTGGACGACCGCCTCCGAGGAGAGCGCCGACCAGAAGGTGCAGGGCCGCCTGGCGCTGCACGAGACGGACGTGTCGATCAACGAGTTCCGGCAGACCGTCCGCGCTGAGCTCCGCGATCACGTCGCACGCGGGGGTGTCCTCGACGAGGCGACCGTCTCCGCCCTGCGTGCCGACCTCGTCGCCGTCCGCGACCGCCTGCAGGAGCGACTCCGCAGCTCCTGACCATCGACGGACGACGAAGCGCCCGCCTCCGCATCGGGAGGCGGGCGCTTCGTCGTCCTCGCGTCAGCGCGCGGCGCCGGCGAGCGAGCCCGTGGTCGCGGCGGTGTCGAAGATCACGCAGGTGACGAGCCGGTCGTCCATCTCCTCCCAGCTGCCCTTCGTCGGCGTGTAGTAGTTGAACTCGAGCGTGGAGTCCTCGTAGGCGATCCCGGTGAACGGCTGGAACTGCGCGGAGCAGCCGTCGTCGGCCTGCTGCGTGACCGCCTCGTCACCCGGCCATTCGTCGCCGGTCAGCGTGACCTCGCCGTACACCTCGTACTGGTGGGGTTCGGAGCACGGCACGGTGGGCACCTCGGAGACCTCCTCCGAGGACGACTCGTCGTTCAGGCAGTCGCCGACGGAGAGCGTGAAGACGTCGGTGGTGCCCCCGCCGACGATCTCTCCGGACTGGGCGTCACGGGTCTCGGCCGGCTTCGAGAGGATGCCCTCGACGACACTGCAGCCGGAGAGCGTGAGGGCCGCGGCGAGGGAGGCGAGCGCGAGTGGGAGGAGACGACGGTGAGTGGTCACGATGAAGGTCCTTGCGGTGGGTGGTCGATCACGGGCGGCACTCCCGGCTCACAGCCAGGCAACAGCCGTCGATCAGGATATTGGTCGGCCATCCTGGCCCGCCACTCCCCCGCTCGATGAACACTGCGTCACGGTCGGGTGACGATGCCTGTCCATCCAGCTCATCTCCGCTTGACTCCCCTTGACGAAGGAGTAGTATCGCCGCTCGTGACAACTGAGGGTCGCGAGCCCGGGACAGAACCACGATCAGCAAAACGCTGGTTGATCGGGGACCCGCTGCCGACCGAGAACCTGGAGGGCCAGCTCCTCCCCAAGCGCCTCGCGCTGCCGATCTTCGCGAGCGACGCGCTGTCGAGTGTCGCGTACGCTCCGCAGGAACTCCTCATGATCCTGACCCTCGGCGGGCTCGCGTTCCTGAGCTTCGCGCCCTGGGTCGCCGCGTGCGTCGTGATCCTGCTGGTCGTGGTCGTCGCGAGCTACCGACAGCTCATCAAGGCGTACCCCTCGGGCGGTGGTGACTACGAGGTCGCGCACCGCAACCTCGGCGAGAAGGCCGGCCTCGTCGTCGCCTCGGCATTGCTCGTCGACTACGTCCTGACGGTCGCCGTGTCGGTCGCCTCCGGCGTCGACAACATCATCTCCGCGATCCCCGGGCTGAACCCGTGGCGCGTGGAGCTCGCGGTCGGCTTCGTGCTCGTGCTCATGGCCGTGAACCTCCGTGGCGTCCGCGAGTCCAGCAAGGCCTTCGCGATCCCCACCTACTTCTTCATCGCGAGCGTGCTCGTCATGATCGTCGCCGGGCTCGCGCGCACCTTCCTCGGTGACGCACCGGTCGCGTCGAGCGCCGAGTTCACGGTGCAGGGCGAGAGCCTCACGCAGGCCGCGTTCATCCTGCTCCTGCTCCGCGCCTTCTCCTCCGGCTGCTCCGCGCTCACCGGCGTCGAGGCGGTCTCGAACGGCGTCCCCGCGTTCCGACGTCCGCAGATCAAGAACGCGCAGAAGACCCTCGTCCTCATGGGCGGCGCAGCCATCGTGCTGTTCGTCGGACTCACCGCCCTCGCGCTCATCTCCCGCGTGCACTACGCCGAGAACGCCTGCCACCTCGAAGGCTTCGTGAACTGCGCGACCACGCCGCAGCCGAGTCTCATGGCGCAGGTCGCGACCGCGGTGTTCGGCGCGAACAGCATCCCGTTCTTCCTCATCCAGGCGGCGACCGCCTGCGTCCTCCTCCTCGCCGCGAACACCGCCTTCAACGGGTTCCCGCTCCTCGGATCCGTCCTCGCGCGCGACTCCTACGCCCCCAAGTCGCTCAACACCCGTGGCGACCGCCTCGTGTTCTCGAACGGCATGATCATCCTCGGGCTCGCCGCCTGCGCGATCCTCGTGGTCTACCAGGCCAACCTCACGCAGCTCATCCAGCTGTACATCATCGGGGTCTTCGTCTCGTTCACGCTCGGGCAGACCGGGATGGTGAAGCACTGGCTGCGCATGCTCCGGGAGGGCTGCGACAACCGGGGCTCCGTCTACCGCGGCCTCGCGATCAACGCGTTCGGCGCGCTCCTCACCGCGAGCGTCCTCATCGTCGTCACGATCACGAAGTTCACCCACGGCGCGTGGCTCGTCTTCGTGCTCATGCCGATCCTCTTCGTGCTCATGCTGGGCGTCAACCGCTACTACCGCGACGTCGAGAAGGAGGTCGAGGTCGACCCGACCACCACCTTCGGAGCGACGGGCGACCACGCGATCGTCCTCGTCGGCAAGATGCAGAAGCCGATCCTCAAAGCGCTCGACTACGCGATCGCGGCCAAGCACGACAGCCTCGAGGCCGTGCACATCTCGGTCGACCCCGAGTCCACGAAGGTGCTCGAGCAGCAGTGGATCGAGCAGAACATCCACGTGCCGCTCGTCATCCTCGAGTCGCCGTACCGCGAGTTCGCCATGCCGCTCGCGAAGTACATCAAGGCCCACCGCGCGGAGCACGGCTCCGAGGTCGTCACGGTCTACATGCCGCAGTACATCGTCGGCCACTGGTGGGAGAGCCTCCTCCACAACCGGCGGGCTTCACGGATCCGCAACCAGATCATGCTCGTGCACGGCGTCACCGTGGCCCTCGTGCCGTGGTTGCTCGACTCCTCGGAGCTCATCTACGGCCGCCGGTCCCGTCCGCTACCCGGACAGGAGCGACGCGGCGAGATCGTGCGCGTGAAGAAACCGATCGAGCGGAAGCCGCACATCGACCGCAACACGGGCCGCACCAGGACCTGAGGCGCGCATCCTCGCGGCCTCCCCGGTGCCCGACGAACTGACAGACTGAAGGCATGTTCACCTGGGGTCTCTCGCTGCTCTTCCTCGCGGCCGTGTTCGGCACCCTCTCGATGGCGCGACTCATCGCGACGAACCCCGACTCCCCCCTGCCGATGTGGCAGGGGCGGCCGCAGCGGCTCCCCCAGTTCACGATCATCCTGCGCGGACTCTCCGGCGGTCTCGGCGTGTTCGGCGTGTTCCTCCTGTGGTCGGAGATCGGGTTCTGGAGCATCCTCCTGCTCGTCGTCGCCCTCGGCATCCCGATCGTGCTCAACGTCCGGCACAACCGCCGGTTCGAGTGACGGGTGTCGCTCAGGCGACGAGCGAACCGACCCAGAAGCCGAGCAGAGCGGCGAGCACCGCGACGACCAGCATGCCGAGCGCGTTCACGACGCCCGCCCGTGTGTGCCCGTCCTGGAGCAGCCGGACCGTCTCGATGCTCGCGGTGCTGAACGTCGTGTAGCCGCCGAGCAGTCCACCGCCGAGGACGAGCCGCCAGCTGTCGTCGACGACCCCGCCGAGGGCGAGCGCGGTCACGAAGCCCAGGAGCAGCGATCCGGTGACGTTGATCACCGCGGTGCCCCATGGCGCCGCACCGCCGAGCCGTGAACGGATGACGCCGTCGACCACGAGCCTCGCCGCCGCACCGACGCCACCGGCCGCGGCGATCCCGAGGAACAGCAGCGGGGTCATGCGGCCTCGCCGCCGTCGGGCACCGGTCCGGCTGTCGTGCCCCGACCACGGGCCCGTCGGGCGAGGGCGATCCCGAGCGCGCTCGCGAGGACACCGAGCACCACGCTGCCGACCACGTACAGGACACCGACGACCGGCCGGCCGCCGAGCAGCAGGAGCCCGCTGTCAACTGCCAGGGCACTGTAGGTCGTGAACCCGCCGAGGACGCCGGTTCCGAGGAACAACCGCAGGTCGCGCCGCCGACCGACGTCGGGACCGCGCAGGAGCAAGGTCTCGAGGAGGACGCCGAGGAGGAACGCCCCGACGATGTTGATGCCGAGGATCGCGACGGGGACGCCGTCGACCGGCGGAACGGCGAGCGAGATGGCCTCCCGCGCGCCCGTGCCGATGGCACCGCCCAGCGCGACCATCGCCATGACGGCCGGTCGGAGATGCGGCGGGCGCGGGGTCGCAGCGCCTGCGGTCATTGCGGTTCGCCCAGGGACGCGTCCCACAACGGGTCCGCGGAAGAGCTCGGGGCGAGCGGGACCACGATCACCGGCCGAGCCTGGCGATGCGCGAGCGCGGCGGCCACGGAACCGGTGAGGAACTCGAGGATCCCCTTTCGCAGCCCGCGTTCCCGGGTACCGACGATGATCGCCCGGGCTCCGACCGAGTCCGCGAGCCGCCCGAGAGCTCGCGCCGGATCACCGGCCAGCTGGGTCAGCTCCCACGGCACCCCGAGGGGATCGAGCACGCGGTGCGCCGTGATCGCGATCCCCGGGTCGCCGGGCTCCGGGTCGAAATCGTGGAGATCGGCGTCGAAGGGCATCGAGGTGACGGACCCGTCGGCGTTCTCGACGACCACGAACCGGCTCGCGTCGACGTGGGCGAGCAGGAGCCGACAGCCGAACGCCTGCGCGAACGACGCCGCCTCGAGCAGGACGGTATCAGGCTGATGCGGTGTGACGCCGACGACCATCGCCGTACCCTGCTGCGGGGAGCTCATGTCCTCACTGCTCCTTGGCGCGCTTCGCCGCCGCCTTGGCCGCCTGCTTGACGGCTCGGACCTGCGCGAGCGACTCCGGGTCGACGATGTCGGCGACGGATCGCAGACTGCCGTCCTCGCCGTAGGGTTCCGACGCCTCGCGCCAGCCGTCGGCGCTCAGGCCGTAGCGCTTGCCGAGGAGCGCGAGGAAGATCCTCGCCTTCTGGTCGCCGAAGCCCGGCAGGGCCAGCAGGCGCGTGAGGACCTCCTGACCGTCCGGTCCGCCTCGGGTCCAGATCGCTTCGGCGTCGCCGTCCCACTGCTCGACGATCGCGGAGCACAGCTGCTGCACGCGCTTCGCCATCGAACCGGGGAAGCGGTGGACGGCCGGACTCGTCGAGAACACCGCGGCGAACGCCTCGGGATCGGTGTACGCGATGCTCGCAGCATCGAAGGAGCCGAGGCGGTCGCGGATCTTCAGCGGGCCGGCGAAGGCAGTCTCCATGGGGACCTGCTGGTCGAGGAGCATGCCGATGAGGAGGGCGAGCGGATCCGAGGACAGCAGTCGGTCGGCGTCCTGGTCTCCCGTGATGTGCAGGGTTCCGGTCATGCCACCATCGTCCCACCAGTCGTCGCGCAGGCCCACCCCCGGCGCGGCACGCCGTGCAGGCCGCCCGCCGAGCGGGTCCTCCCGCACGAGCGCTCCGGCCACGGGCAGCATGGTAAGCTGAACGCTAGTCTTTATCGTTCCCTGGTAGGCGAAAGCCCCGGACGCCCCGCAAGCGCGGCCGGTCAGAAAATCATGAGGGGGTCTCGCATGGGTCGTGGCCGTCAAAAGGCAAAGCACACGAAGATCGCTCGTGAGCTCAAGTCGTTCAGCCCGGACGTGAACTACAACGCGCTGGAGCGCGAGCTCACGGGACACTCCGCCGACGGCCCGAACACGGGTGTCGACGAGAGCTACGACGACGAGATCGCGAAGTGGGCTGAGTACGCCGACAAGTACGCCGACGGCGAGGCGAAGGGCGCGTAGTCGCGTCCTCCCCGTTCGTCGAGTGGCGTCCGTCGCCGGAGCCGTCGCCTGCAGCTGAGGGGTTTCTCCGACGACCCTGGGCAAATGGAGTTCTGACGAGGCGGAGACTAGCCTGGACGGATGAACACCGACGAGCTCCGTAGTGCCGCCAAGAAGCGCCTGAAGGCGCAACACGATTTCAAGCAGTTCCTCGCCGTCTGGGGTGCTGTCTCCGTCCTCCTCGTCGTCATCTGGCTCCTCACGGGCGCCTGGGGCTACTTCTGGCCGATCTGGCCGATCTTCGTGATGGGGATCGCGGTCCTGTTCGTCGGTCTCGACGCCTACGGGCCGTCCAAGCACATCACCGAGGATGCGATCGACGCCGAGGTCGCCCGTCTGGTCGACCGTCAGCAGCAGCGCGCCGCGGCACGTGCGGCCGCCGCCCAGCCCACGTACGAGCAGGGCCAGCAGTACACCGGCGGCCAGACCGCCGCTTACGACCCCTCCGTGTACCAGAACGGGCAGACCGTCCAGGCGCCCGCATACGACCCGACGCAGTACCAGCGCCAGACGGGCTCGTACGACACCGCGCAGTACCAGACCGGCCCGACGCCCGGATACGGCGCCCAGCCGTCGCCCGAATCGGCGACCCAGGCGTACACCGGCACCCAGCAGTACGGCACGCAGGAGCAGCCGTCGCCTGAGACCACCGCCACTGCCGTTCCGGCTCCGCCCCGGACCACCGAGCCGACGCCGACCGAGCAGTTCGCCGCCGTCTTCTCCGGCACCGGCCTGCCGACCGCAACGGACAACGCGCCGAGCGAACCGGCCGAGTCCATCGTCCTCGAGTCCACGGCCACCGGCGACACCGAGACGGTGACGGCGGCCGCCGACGAGACGCAGGCACGACTGGACGGTGAGACGCCGACCGATCACGTGTCCTCCGAGGGCACCACCGACGGCGCGAGCGACCGGGCGACGACGTCCGCCGCCGCGGCCCCTGCCGCGACGGTCAGTGCACCGCGGAAGACGACGACGCGCTCGACGGCCCCGAGGAAGCCCGCCGCCAAGGCCGCGACGGCCGCCGGCACCACGGTTCGGAAGACGAGCTCGACCCGCGCCTCCACCGGGACCGCCTCACCAAAGACAGCCGGAGCGAAGGCCCCCGCCGCGAAGGCCACGGGGACGAAGCGGACCACGTCCGCCTCCACCACGGACGGTACGCAGAAGGCCCCGGCGGCGAAGGCACCGGCGAAGCCGCGCACGACGAAGCCGAAGGTCACGCCGACCGATGCTCCGACGACGGCCACCGAGCCGGGCACGACCGAGTAACACCCGCGACACGACGACGGCGCGCGATCCCCACCGGGGTCGCGCGCCGTCGTCGTTCAGGTGCGGAAGGTCAGACGCTCAGGAGAGCTGCGAGCGCTCGACCCACTCGAGGTACTCCTCGGAGACGGTGCCCGTCACGTACTCCCCGGTGAAGCAGCTCATCTCCAGGTCGCTGATGCCGGACCCCTCGAGGATGGCGGCCTTCATGTCGGCGACCTCCTGGTAGATGAGGTTGTCGGCACCCAGCTCGCGCGCGATGTCGGGGATCTTCTTCCCGTGCGCGACGAGTTCCTGCCGAGACGGCATGTTGATGCCGTACACGTGCGGGTACCGGACGGGCGGGGCCGCGGAGGTGAACGTCACCTTGTTGGCACCGGCGAGCCGGGCCATGTCGACGATCTCTTTCGAGGTGGTCCCGCGGACGATCGAGTCGTCCACGATGAGGATGTTCTTGCCCTTGAACTCCGACCCCATGGCGTTGAGCTTCTGGCGCACGCTCTTCTTCCGCTGGGCCTGGCCCGGCATGATGAAGGTGCGGCCGACGTATCGGTTCTTGTAGAACCCCTCGCGGTACTCGATGCCGAGCTTCTGCGCCACCTGCATGGCCGCGGGCCGTGAGGAGTCGGGGATCGGCATGACCACGTCGATGTCGCCCATCGGCGTGTACTCGGCGATCGTGTCGGCGAGCCGGTTGCCGAGCCGCAGCCGTGCCTCGTAGACCGAGATGCCGTTCATGACCGAGTCGGGCCGCGCAAGGTAGACGTACTCGAAGGAGCACGGGACGAGCCGCGGGTTCTTGGCGCACTGGCGGGAGTAGAGCTCGCCGGAGGCGGTGATGAAGACGGCCTCGCCCGGGGCGATCTCGCGCACGGTCTCGTAGCCGCCGGCCTCGAGGACGAGCGACTCCGAGGCGACGACCCAGTCGTTCCCGACCAAGCCCGTCTGGCGCTTCCCGAGGATGAGCGGGCGGATGCCGAACGGGTCGCGGAAGGCGAGCAGCCCGTGGCCGGCGATGAGGGCGATCGTCGCGTAGGAGCCCTCGACGCGCTCGTGGACGTTCTCCACGGCGTTGAACACCTGGTCGGGGTCGAGGTCGAGGCCGCTGATCTGCCCCTGCAGCTCCGTCGCGAGGACGTTGAGGAGGAGTTCGGTGTCACTCGTGGAGTTCACGTGACGGCGGTCGACGTGGAACAGGTCCTTGCTGAGCTCACGCGTGTTCGTGAGGTTGCCGTTGTGGATGAGCGTGATGCCGTAGGGCGCGTTCACGTAGAACGGCTGCGCCTCGCTCTCGTTGGCGGCGTCGCCCTTCGTCGCGTAGCGCACGTGGCCGAGCCCCATGTTGCCGAGCAGCGAGCGCATGTCGCGCGTGCGGAAGGCTTCCCGCACCTGCCCCTTCGCCTTCACCATGTGGAAGGTGCTGCCGTCGGCGGTGGCGATACCGGTGGAGTCCTGACCGCGGTGCTGCAGGAGCAGGAGGCTGTCGTAGACCTGCTGGTTGGCAGGCTCGGTTGAGACGATGCCGACGATGCCGCACATGCGTGGGGACTCCTTGTGGTTCGTGCTGGGCGAGTGACGGAACGGAGGGAAGCGGGAACGTGCGGCGGTGGCGTCAGTCGCGGTAGGCGCCGACGAGGCGGACGGCGCCGCCGTCGACCCCCTTCGCGCCCTGCTCGAAGCCGGTGAGGTCGTGGGTGGCGGCGTCTGCACCGAGGTGCACGGTTCCGACCTGCCAGGTCGCGATGCCGTCGGCCTCGAGTGCGGTGGTGATGTCGGCGGCCAGGGCGGGCGACACGACGGCGAAGAACCCAACACCGAGGTTCCAGGTGCCTTCGCTGGACTCCAGCGTGGAGCCCGCGAGGTCACTCAGCGTGCGGAACACGGGAGCCGGGCTCCACGTGGAGCGATCGACCTCAGCCCAGGAGCCCTTCGGGAGGACGCGTGCGAGGTTCGCGGCGATGCCGCCGCCCGTGACATGGCTGAGCGAGTGCACACCGCCGGCGAACGCGGGGGCGTCGAGCAGGCGCAGGAGCGGGAGGGTGTAGAGACGCGTCGGTTCGAGGAGCGCCTCACCAAAGGTGGTGCCGAGCTCGTCGCTGTGGTCGCCGTAACCGACACCAGCCTGAGCCAGGATGTGGCGGACGAGGGAGAAGCCGTTGGAGTGCAGACCGGAGGACGCGAGGGCGAGGATGACGTCGCCGTCCTCCACCCGGTGCTCACCGAGGATCGCATCCGCTTCGACCGCTCCGGTGCAGGCTCCGGCGACGTCGTAGTCGTCGACCCCCAGGAGCCCCGGGTGCTCGGCCGTCTCGCCGCCGATGAGCGCGGTCCCGGTGTCGGAGCAGGCGCGGGCGATGCCCGACACGATCGAGGCGATGCGCTCGGGGTGCACCTTGCCGCAGGCGATGTAGTCGGTCATGAAGAGCGGCTTCGCGCCCACCACGACGATGTCGTCGACGACCATGCCGACGAGGTCCTGACCGATGGTGTCGTGCTTGTCGATCGCCTGCGCGATCGCGACCTTCGTGCCGACGCCGTCGGTGGAGGTCGCGAGCAGCGGGCGACGGAAGGACGTGAGCGCCGACGCGTCGAAGAGGCCGGCGAAGCCACCGAACCCACCGAAGACCTCGGGGCCGTGCGTCTTGGCGACGGCCGCCTTCATGAGGTCGACGGCGCGGTCACCGGCTGCGGTGTCGACACCGGCTTCCCGATAGGTGGTGGATGAGGTCATGACCGTCCTGAACCTTCTGCGGTGGGTGGATTCGGGGGGCCGGACTCACCTGGCTCGGCACTCGCGGAACCGGTCGGCTCCGCGTCTGCCGCGGGGGTTCCGGCTGGATGCACGTCAACTCTATCCGCTCGGACGATCCGCGTCCGTCGGGCCATCGAGCGGTCGATGAGCAGGCCGATCCCGAGGGCGGCGGCACCGAAGACCACGATGCACACGAGCAACAGGAAGCCGAAGACCTGGGTGAGCGAATAGTCGGGGCTCGTCGGGAACGCGAAGGTGAGGACGAGGGCCGCGATGATCCCCACGAAGGCCCCGATGACGAGGAACCGCCAGTAGCGGGGCGAGCGGCGGACGGCGACGGACCCCGAGGAGTACACGGTCGCTACCTCGGTGTCGGTGGCGGATTCGGAGGGGAGCTGAGCTTCCGGCGCTGGCTGCCCGGTGGCATCTGTCATGAGTCCATTCTCCCCCACGATCCCGGCCACCGTGAACCGTTGGTGAACGCCGGCCGACATCCGTCGGCGACTACGATCGAGCGGTGGACACGATCGAGACGACCGGGGCGATCCCGTCCGACGACGCGTCCGAACGGGATCTGCTCGCGGCGGTCGACGCCGCAGCCAGCGACGCCGGGTTCACGCTGGAGCCCGAACAGCTCGAGGTGGTGCGCCGGCTGGCGGCGCTGCCGATCGGCGGGGACGAGCCCGCCCACCTGTACCTCTGGGGTGCCGCCGGTCGCGGGAAGACCTGGCTGCTCGACACGTTCTTCGCCGCCCTGCCGACGCCGCGGAGACGACGGGTCCACTTCCACTCCTTCTTCCGCGGGCTGCACGCCTCGATCCATCGGCTCCGCACCGAGGCCGCCGACACCGCACGGGCGACGGGTGAACCGGGCGCCGGCTCCCGCGCGGCCGCCGGAGCGGTCGTGAACGCGGTCGAGCAGGCCGTCGACGAGCTGCTGGACGACGTCGACGTCGTGCTCTTCGACGAGTTCCACGTGCACGATCCGGGTGACGGCATGCTCATGATCCGACTCCTCGAGGCGCTGTTCGCTCGGCAGGTGACCCTGCTGACGAGTTCGAACTTCCGGCCTCAGGACCTCCTACCCGATCCGGTGTACCACCACCTCTTCGAGCCGGGCATCGCGATGATCGAGGCGAACATGACCGTGGTCGAGCTCGCGGGGTCGACGGATCACCGCCGTTCCTCCCCGATTCGGCGACGCGACGGCTTCGCCCGGGGCAGCTGGTCCGTCGCCGGCGAGGCCGCGGACGCCCACCTCGCCGCCGTCGGGCTCAACCGTCCCGGGCCCGACGAGGCGACGACGCTCGCGATCAGCGGGCACACCTTCCACGCGGCCGCCGCGGGCGACGGCACCGTCTGGTTCACCGGCGCGGAGCTCCTCGAGCGTCCGACCTCCGTCGGTGACTACCTCGCCTGGGCGGCGGACTACGACCGGTGGGTGCTCGACGCGCTGCCGGCGTCCCACGACCTCACCCGTGAGGCTCGCGCCCGGTTCGTGCACCTCGTCGACGCCCTCTGCGACCTCGGCGTCGAACTGCACGCCGTCGCGGCGACCGACCGGGAGACCTTCATCGCCGCTCCCGGGCTCGGTCGGGGTGGTTTCGCCCGCGACGCGGTCCGGACGCGCAGTCGGCTCGCTCTGCTCCGCGAGATCGGCTGAGCGCCCCTCGACCGCGGGCGAGCACGTGACGGGCTACTTGCGGCTGTGCTCCAGCGATCCGGCGCGCATGGCGGCCTCATCGTTCAGGTCGACGCGGGAGGCGACGTAGTAGCTGCTCCACTTCGCCACGTGGTACGCGGGGTTCATGACGAACCAGTACGCACGGCGCTTCCAGCCGTACTGCCGGTCACGGACGATCCGCTTCGCGTCGCGCAGGGCACCGACGACGGTGTACCCGATCTGCCGCGAGCGCCGCAGTCGAGCGACCGGTTTGCCGATCCGGCGGAGCGCCGTCGTCTCGTCGAAGATGCGCTTGCGGTACTCGTCGAGCGTGAGGTCGTTGGAGTGGATCACCCATCCGCGCGGCGCGTACGCCTTCCGCAGGCCCGCCGCGATGATGTCGGCGCCGAACGCCATGTCCTCCGAGTACGGCAGGTCGCGGTAGGGGATGTCGCCGAGCAGGAGGTCCCGCCGTGTGGCCGAGTTGACGTCGGAGTAGAACGCCAGGGCGTCGAGCAGGCCGCCGTTCCCGTCGGCGAAGCCGTCGTTCGCGAAGACCGTCGTCCCGAAGTCGGGCCCGAAGTTGTTGAAGACGTCGGTGATCTCGTACTTCAGCAGCGGGAAGCAGGTCGGGCGGGCGATCTGCTTGCCCATGACCGCGACGACGTCCATGCCATCGGGGTCGAGTGGCGCGGTGAGTTCGTGTAACCAACGGGAGTCGCCGGGGATCGCGTCGTGCGTCAGGTAGGCGACGTACTTCCCCCGCGCGAGCCGCGCAGCTAGCTGGCGGGTCCGGCCGTGACCGAACTCACTGTTCGGGATGATGTGCAGGCGGACGTCCGGGTGCGCGGCGACGATGTCGAGGGTGCGGTCGGTCGAACCGGAGTCGATCACCAGGGTCTCGAAGGTCCCGTCGTACTCCTGCCCCTCGATCGCGATGAGGATCTGCTCCAGGTACATCTCGCCGTTGTACGTGGGGATGACGATCGTCGCGTCGAGCGTCGTCTCCTCGACGGCGTGGACGGGATCGTGGGTGCCGAGAGGCTCGGCGTCGTCGGGACGGCTCGGCGAGGGATCGATGTTGGAGGTCACCGCACCAATGTACCCGGAGGCCACTGCAGGCGGCCCGGTGGTGGTCGGCGCCTCAGGTCAGCGCGGCAGGAGCAGGGGCACGAGACCGGAGAGGTCCGCCCGTTGCCCCGAGGCGTGGACCGTCCCTCCGGCCATCGCCGTCGCCCAGTCGATGCGACCGGAGGCGAGGGCGAGCCAGGTGGACGCGTCCATCTCGACGACGTTCGGCGGTGTTCCCCGGGTGTGGCGCGGGCCCTCGATGCACTGCACCGCTCCGAACGGCGGCACCCGCACCTCGACGGTGTTGCCCGGCGCCCGCTCGACGAGCAGCTCCAGCAGGTACCGCACCGCGGTCGCCGTGTCGGTGCGCGCCACGGGACCGTCACCGAGCGCCTGCTCGAGCGCGGCACGGCCGACGGCGTCCGTGATCCTGGGTCTGACCATGCATCCGAGGCTAGGGCATTGCGCCTTAAGCTAGACGGGTGAAGATCCTCGTCCTCGGTTCCGGTGCCCGCGAGCACGCCATCATCAAGGCTCTCCTTTCCGAAGAGGCGGGGCACCACATCATCGCCGCACCCGGCAACGCGGGGATCGCGGGCGACGTGACCGTGGTCGGCCTCGACCAGGAGAACCCGTCGATCGTGCGCGACTTCGCCCGCGACGAAGCGGTCGACCTCGTCGTCATCGGCCCGGAGGCGCCGCTCGTCGCCGGCGTGGCCGACAAGCTGCGCGCTGCCGGCATCCCGGTCTTCGGCCCCAACCGCTCCGCCGCCGCCCTCGAGGGCTCCAAGTCCTTCGCCAAGCGCATCATGGACGAAGCCGGAGTGCCCACGGGCCGCGCGGTCCGGGCGGAGGACCTCGACGCGGCGATCGCCGCCCTCGACGAGTTCGGCGCCCCCTACGTCGTCAAGGCCGACGGCCTCGCCGCCGGCAAGGGCGTCCTCGTCACCCACGACCGCGAAGCGGCCATCCAGCACGCGACCAACTGGCTCGGCTACGGCGGCATCCTCGTGGAGGAGTTCCTCGACGGCCAGGAGGTCTCCCTCTTCTTCATCACCGACGGAGAGACGGTCCTCCCCCTCTCCCCGGCACAGGACTACAAGCGCCTGCTCGACGGCGACGCCGGACCGAACACCGGCGGCATGGGCGCCTACTCGCCGCTGCCGTGGCTCGACAACCGCTTCGGCAGCGAGACCGCCTTCGTCCACGAGGTGCTCGAGACGGTCGCGGTGCCGGTCGTCCGTCAGCTGGCCTCTGAGGGCAACCCGTTCCAGGGGCTGCTCTACGCCGGCCTCATCCTCACCGAGCGCGGGATCCGGGTGATCGAGTTCAACGCCCGGTTCGGCGACCCCGAGACGCAGGTCGTCCTCCCCCGCCTGGTGACGCCGCTGTCGGCGCTCCTCCTCGGTTCGGCGACCGGCACCCTCGGTGAGCAGCCGCGCCCCGCGTTCGCCGAAGCCAGCGCGGTCACCGTGGTGCTCGCGAGCCAGAACTACCCGGAGACGCCGGTCACCGGACGCGGGATCACCGGGCTCGACGCCGCGGTCGCCGTGGAGGGCGTGCACCTGGTGCACGCAGCGACGGCGGACGTCGACGGCGGACTCGTCGCCACCGGCGGACGCGTGCTCAACGTGGTGGCGCTCGGGTCGACCTTCGCCGAAGCGCGGGGCCGGGCCTACGAGGCACTGTCGCGCATCGAGCTCGAGGGCGGGCAGTACCGCACCGACATCGCCGCCCGCGTCTCCTGACGCGACGACGACCGACACCATGCCGAGCCTCACGAGTCACGACGGCACGCGCCTGCACGTCGACCTCATCGGCGACGAGTCCCTCCCGCCGCTGGTCGTGCTCGCCGGCGGACCGGCGCGTCACCCGGTCTACCTCGGCGACCTCGGCGGCCTGAGCGCACGCCGGCGGCTCATCGTCCTCCACCAGCGCGGGGTCGGCGAGTCGGACGCCGGCCCGGCCGGGACGACGGCGACGTGGCCGGAACTCGCCGAGGACGTGGAAGCGGTCCGGCTGTGGTTGGGCCTCGACCGCTTCGAGCTGCTCGCCCACTCCGCCGGCACGCGGGTCGCGATCAGCTACGCCGCCCGGTACCCGCAGCACCTCGACCGTCTGTGCCTCGTCACCCCTCCGGCCACCTGGCTGGTGGACGCCGACGACGACAGCGCCGAGATCATCGCCCGGCACGCCGCTGCGGACTGGTACCAGGACTTCCTCGACGCGCTCCCCGCTCTGCTCGCCGCACCGGACTCGGCGACCGGCAACCGGCTCTTCCCCGCGGTCGCCCCCATCGCCTGGGGCGACTGGAACGAGACGGCGCAGGAGCACGAGCGACTGGGCGCCTGGCACCCGGTCGCCCAGGACGCCTTCGTCCACACGCCGACGCCCGACGAGGTCGAGGACCTCCGTGACGCGCTCCGTCACCTCGCCGCGCCCGTGCTCGTCGTCGCCGGATCCGAGGACGGCCTCACGGGACTCGCACCGGTCCTCGACCTCGCGAAGCGGTTCCCACTCGGGCAGGCGATCGTGCTCGACGGCTGCGGCCACTACCCCTGGGTCGAGCAGCCGCGGTCCTTCGGCGCCGCCGTGACCCCGTTCTTCCCCGCCGACTGAGGCCCGACCGCAAGCCCTGCCACCGAGAACCCGTCCGGTGTTGACTGGTGCGGTGCAGACGTTCCTTCCGTACCCCGACTTCCACGCCAGCGCCGAGGTCCTCGACGACAAGCGGTTGGGGAAACAGCGGGTGGAGACGCTGCAGGTCATGAAGGCGCTCATCGTCCCCGGCTACGGGTGGCAGCACCACCCGGTGACGGCGATGTGGCGCGGGTACCGCCCGGCGCTCATGGACTACCAGGTCGCCACCTGCGCGGTCTGGATGGCACGCGGCCATGCTGACACCTGTCTCGAGAAGACCCTGCTCGCGCTCGCCGACGCCCCGGAGGACCTCGAGGCCTACGAAGCGGACGAGTTCCCACTGCCACCGTGGCTCGGACGACCCGAGGTGCATCGCTCGCACCGGTCGAAGCTCCTCGCGAAGGCTCCGGAGTTCTACACGGAGGTGTTCCCCGACGACCCGGCGACGCTGGACTACGTCTGGCCGGTGGCGACGGACTGATGGTGCACAGCGTCGATCTGACCTTCGACGACGAACTCGATGAGGCCGTCCGAGTGCGGTGGCGTGCCCTGTCGGACCTCGGCCTGCCGAGCCTGTCGACGCATCAGGGCGCCAGCAACCGCCCGCACATCACCCTGCTCGCCGGGGAGAGACTGGACCTGCACGGGCGGCCGGCCTTCGAGCCGTTCACCGTCCGGCTCGGGGCGCCGCTGACCTTCCCGCGCCGATCGGGCGCGGTGCTCGCGCTCGGCGTCGTGCCGACCCTGGACCTCCTCGAGCTGCACCATCGGGTCGCCGCCGTGGTCGAGGGTGGGTTCGACCACACGCGACCGGGAGCCTGGACGCCGCACGTCACGCTCTCCCGACGCATCGTCACGGAGCAGACCGGAGCCGCGCTCGAGGCGCTGGCCTCGCTCGGACCGCTTCCGGACGGCGAGGTCCTCGGCCTCCGGTTCTGGAACGGCGACACCAGGACGGTCACGGAGCTCGATGCCCCCTGACCCGACCCGGTGCCGCCGCAGCGTCCGGCTACTCCGTCTCGACCCGCGCAGCCTCGGCGGCCGCAGCGGCTTGGCCGTGCTGGGTCTCGGGCGTCGACCACGCCGCAGCCTTCGGCTTCTGGAAGAACAGGACGATGATCGCACCGAGGAGGGCGAACCCCGCCGGGAGGAGCAGCGACTGCGACATCGCCGCGGTGAAGCCCGCATGCAGGGCCTCGGGGAGCTCCCCACCGGTCACCTCGCTCACGCCGCCGGTCGCCCCACCGGGAGCCGCCGGGAGTTCCGCCGCGAGTCGGCCCTGGATGAGGGCGGCGATGGCGGCGCTGCCGAGGACGGCACCGATCTGACGGGTGGTGTTGAAGACACCCGAGCCGGCGCCCGCCTGGTGCTGCGGCAGACCACGGGTGGTGAGGTTCGAGACCGGACCCCACATGAACCCGTTCGCCAGACCGAGGACGGCGCTCGGGAGCAGCAGCATGAGGATCGGCTGCTCGGGCGTCAGCAGGATCGAGTACCACCCGAGCGACAGAGCGAGCAGCAGGAGCCCGGCGAGCGCGAACCACTTCGGGTTCACGCGGTCGATGGCCCGACCGACGACCGGCGCCAGCCCGGCTGACAGGACGGCCATCGGGACGAGCATGAGCGCCGACTGCGTCGGCGTCAGCCCGCGCACCGTCTGGTAGAAGAACACGAGCGGCAGCGACAGGCTCGTCACCGTGAAGCCGATCGTCGAGATCGCGAGGTTGCCGACCGAGAAGTTGCGGTCGCGGAAGAGCGCCAGCGGGAGCAGCGGCTCGCCCTTCATGACGGCCTGCCAGACGACGAAGAGGGCCAGCACGACGACCCCCGCGATGATGAGGCTCCACACGGTGATCGGGCCGGCGATCGTCCCCCACTCGTAGCTCTGGCCCTCCTGGATGCCGAACACCAGCAGGAACATGCCGAGCCCGCTGAGCACGACGCCGAGGATGTCGAAGCGGTGCGGGTGCGTGGCGAGGGCGGGCACGTTGCGCCAGACCATGACGAACCCGACGATGCCGACGGGCACGTTGATGAAGAAGATCCACTCCCAACCGAAGCCGTCGACGAGCACCCCGCCGAGGATCGGGCCGACGAGGGTCGCGACACCGGCGGTCGCACCCCAGAGACCCATGGCCGCACCGCGGCGGTCGGGCGGGAAGATACGCGTGATGACGGCCATCGTCTGCGGGGTCATGAGCGCGGCACCGAGCCCCTGCACGACGCGCGCGACGATCAGCATCTCGATGGTGCCGGAGAACCCGCACCAGAGCGACGCGAGCGTGAAGACGACGAGGCCGACGAGGTAGAGGTTCTTCGGCCCGAAGCGGTCGCCGAGGCGGCCGGTGATGAGCAACGGCACCGCGTAGGCGAGCAGGTACGCGCTCGTCACCCAGATGACGTTGTTGATGTCGGTGTCGAGGCCGCGCATGATCGCTGGGTTCGCGACCGACACGATGGTGGTGTCGATGAGGATCATGAAGAAGCCGATGACCAGGGACCAGAGGGCCGGCCACGGCCGCACCGCTCCCGGGGTCGGACCGCTGACACCCTGCGGTGGCGTGGACGAGGAGGTGGACATGGTGTCTCTTTCTGCGGGGAGGAGGTCGCGCGGGCGCTGGCTGGTCAGGTGTCCCCGACCGTTCAGCCGGTTCCGGCGGAGGAGGTCGAGCGGAGGGTGGACACCGAAGGGGTGGCCGACTGCTCGTGGAGTGGGGCGACGGCACCCGGCACGTGCCAGCCGAGGGGGCGGGTGGAATATACGCCCATGCACCTACCCTCGCAAGCCGGCCGTCGGTCCCCCGGCTCGCCGATGCACGATACTGGTGGGGTGAGCGCATCCTCGGACACCAACGACTGGAACCACGTCTACTCGGGCAAGGTCCGGGACCTGTACGAACCGGCCGACGGCCCCGAGGACGTCCTGCTCGTCGTGGCGAGCGACCGCGTGAGCGCGTTCGACCACGTGCTCGAACCGGGCATCCCCGGCAAGGGCGAGCTCCTCACCAGCCTCAGCCTCTGGTGGTTCGACCAGCTGCGGAACGTGCCGAACCACCTCGTCCCCGACCACCGGCTCGACGACTCGGGCGTCGCGGTGTCGACCATTCCCGCAGCGTTCGCCGGTCGGGCGATGCTCGTCCGGAAGCTCGACATGTTCCCCGTCGAGTGCGTCGTGCGCGGCTACCTCACGGGCTCAGGTTGGAAGGAGTACGTCGCCAGCCGCACCGTCTGCGGCATTCCCCTGCCGGACGGCCTGCGTGACGGCGACCAGCTGCCGGAGCCGCTCTTCACGCCCGCGTACAAGGCGCCGCTCGGCGAGCACGACGAGAACATCTCGTTCAGTCGCATGGTCGAGCTCATCGGCGAGGACGACGCAGTCGCCCTGAAGGACCTGTCGCTCGAGATCTACCGGACGGCGTCGATCACCGCCGAACGCCACGGGGTGATCCTCGCCGACACGAAGTTCGAGTTCGGCCGGAACCCCGAGACCGGCGTCATCACGCTCGGCGACGAGGTGCTCACCTCCGACTCCAGCCGCTACTGGGATCGCGACGTCTACCTCGCCGGCGACGACCCGACCGAGCGGATGGCCAGCTTCGACAAGCAGATCGTGCGCGACTGGCTCGCCCACAACTGGGACCAGCACGACGAGGCGACCCCCACGCCACCGACCCTGCCGTCCGAGATCGTCACGCAGACCGCGGCACGGTACCGCGAACTCCTCGAGCGTTTGACCGGTCTCCCGGCCGCTCGCTGAGCTCAGAGCATCCGTCGACGGGCCCGGAGTCGCGCTCCGTCGGCCGCGATGGCCTGCGCGTCGGGCAGCGGCCCCTCCGGCACGATGACACCCATGAGTTGGGCCGTCTTCTCGAGCGCGTCTCGCGCGTCGTCGGCAGCGAGCCGCGCTTCAAGGAGGTCGCACTCGTCGTCGGCCCCCACCTCGCGTCGAGCCGCGCTGCGCTCCACGAGCTCGCGCTGCAACCGTTCGGCGGTGGCGTACATGCGGGTGAGCGTCCAGAGTGATGTCCAGGAGACGTCGTCGCTCAGGCCGATCAGGTGGTCGTTGAGCGGGTCGACCCAGCGCGACGGCTGGTGACCGCCGTCCAGCCGACGATGGTGGTTCCGCCGCTCGGCCCAGACGAGCAGGAGGACGGCGACGAGGATCACGCCGAGCAGTGCGCCGACGACGTCGAGTCCCGGGACCCATTCCGGGTCGAAGCCGGGGAGTGAGACGGACCGGGTCTCGTCGTGGACGAGCATCCACTCGACGAGCACACCCACGACCGCGCCGACGACGAAGCCGACCAGGAGGAGGAACGTGCCGAGGAGGATGGTGATCCGACGTCGGAGCTGGTGGACGCGCTCCTGACCCGCGGTGAGCTCGCCTCGTTCCGCGAATGGATCCACGACCATGAGGCGGCCACCCACCCGGACCACACCAGGGTGGCGAGTCGTGACCGTCATGGGGCGAGGATACCCCACAAGGTGGGTGATCCGGGGCGGTTTCGGGCCCGGAACCGGCGGGAATCCGCGGGAATGCAGCTGTGCTGGCCCCCGGAATGGGGGGCGCTCGAAGGGGTCACGTCGTGCGTCGGCGATGAATGGCCGACGCACCCTGCGATGCGCGGCTCTGACCGGTGGTGACTCAGGGTCGCACCCCGACCCGGGGGAACGCACCGGACGCTGCGGCGACGAGCGCCTCGTCGACGTCGTCCAGCGCGAACTCGGCACCGACGAGCTCGGCGAAGGGGTAGCGCCGCCAGGCGCCGGTCAGGAAGTCGACCGCTCGTTGCAGGTCACGTGGTCGGGAGTCGTGCACACCGCGCACGGTCAGGAGCCCGCGGACGATGCGCTCGACGTCGATACCGAGCGGCGCGCCGGGTGATTCGCTGCCCACGAGCACCGCCGTCCCGCCGATCGACAGGGCCTCGATCGCGGCGTCGACGCCGCTCGCCTCACCGGACACCTCGAGGGCGACCGGGAAGCCCTCGACACCCACCGCGAGACGCGCGAGGTCGAGATGCTCGGCCGCGCCGGCCGCCGGGTCGACGGTGGCGACCGCCCCGAAGCGCCCGGCGAGCGACCGACGAGCCGGGTCCGGGTCGCTCACCACGACGCGCGCGCCGGCGTCCGTCGCGATGGCCGTGACCGTGAGCCCGAGCATCCCCGCGCCGGTGACGAGGACCGCGGTTCCGGTCAGGTCGCGCCCAGCGGCGTCGAGTGCGGCGATCGCGGTGGCCGTCGCGCAGGAGGCGGGCGCGAAGACGGCGGCGGGCGGCGTCTCCCCGACGATCACGATGGCCGTCCCCTCCAGGAGTTCGACGTGGGTCGCGAACCCACCGCTCAACTCCCACCCGCGGTGCACGCGGTCGTGTCCGTACGTGGCGCGTCGGCGGCAGGTCTGCTGGAGGTCGGCGGAGCACCGGTCACAGACGCCGCAGCTCACGACGATCGACCACACGACGCGCATGCCGGCCACGAGGAGCGTGCCGTCCATCGCCGTCACCGGGCCGCCGACCGCGACGACACGACCGACCTGCTCATGCCCGAGGACGAGGGGCGTCGCCGCTTCACGGTGCCCGAGGACGGTGTGGACGTCGGAGCCGCACACCGTCGCGAGCTCCACCTCCACGAGCACGTCTCCCGACCCGAGCGTGACACCCGGGACCGCCATCGCCTGGTGCCGCGTGCCCGGCCCCTGCCAGACCATGGCGACGGGCGACGGCCGGACGAAGACGTCCTTGCCGACGTGAGCGGTGAGCGTCGTGTGCATGGTTCCCCCGTTGGCGTCCCCGCCACGCTACGAGTGGCACTCGAACGGGGCCGGGACGCCCGGTGAACAGCGGGTGAACCACCGGCGACGGATGCGACCGGCCGCCGCTCCGCCACCACTCGAACGGCTCGGGCCGCCGCCTCTAGACTGCTGTGACCCCACCGTCCCGACGACAGCAGGTGACCCGACATGCCCCTCGATCCCATCTTCGTGGAACGGGCGCGGACGCACCGCGCCTACCTCATCTCGAGTGTGCTCGAGCAGGCGAAGGCGTTCTTCCTCCGGCCGAAGACGACGACCGTGAGGCGGCCGCAGCCGACCCCGGGGACCACGCCGGAACCTGGCCGGCCGCAGGCGACGGCGAAGGCGACGGCGAAGACGACGGCGAAGGCCACCACGGCGGCCCCTCGCCGCAAGAAGACCCGCAAGCAGCACCGCAAGGCGGCCCTCAACTGGGACAAGAAGGAACTCGCCACGGTCGGTGTGCCGGGCCCGACCTTGCGCATCGAGGAGCACACCGTCGCCGTCACCGGGTTCCCCGACGTCCGTGTCCGGCTCTACTACCCGCCGACCTCGGACCAGGGGGCGCTGGTGCCCGCCGTCCTGTCCTGCTTCGGCGGGGCGTTCCGGATCGGCGGCATCGACTACCCGACGACCGACGCGGGCTTCCGGCGGCGGGCGGCGGACGCGGGCGTCGTGATCGCGGCCGTCGACTACGCGCTCGCGCCGGAACACCGGTACCCGACGCAACTCGAGCAGGCGCATGCGGCGCTCGAATGGCTCTTCGCCGAGGCGACGACACTCGGGATCGACGCCGAGCGCATCGCCGTCGCAGGCGTGTCGGCGGGCGGCAGCATCGCTGCGGCACTCACCCTGGTGAACCGTGAGCGCGGCCGGCGCCCGATCCGTCTCCAACTGCTCGAGGTGCCCGTCACCGACCTCACCGGAGGTCACATCGACCTCCGACCCGTCCGTGAGATGGGCATTCCGCGCTTCTTCGCGATCAAGGAGCTGCGGTCCGTGGCGAAGACGTACCTCCTCGACCGCCGTCAGGCGAAGGAGCCCCATGCGTCGCCGCTGCTCGCGCGCTCGCACGCCGGCCTCCCCCGGGCGGTCATCCTCACGGCCGAATACGACCCGCTGCGCGGCGACGGTGCGGCCTACCTCGCCGCCCTCCGTGCCGACGGCGTCGACGCGAGCGGTGTGCTGTACCTCGGCGCGACGCACGACACCCCGATCTTCGGCGGGGTGCTGCCGGCCGCGCGCCGCTGGCACGACGACGTCGTCACCGCCCTCCGTTCGCTCCACGAGGAGCACCCGGCGGCGGCGTCCGAGTAGCGGGCCGGACGCACCCCGACTCAGTCCCCTGCGCTGCCCACGCCCGCGCCGTCGAGACTCACGAGGGCGAGCCAGACCTCGATCCGTGCCGCGAAGGTGTCGAGCGGGCGCCCCAGCAGCCGCTCCACCCTGGTGATCCGGTTGCGCAGGGTGTGCCGATGGATCCCGAGGCGTTTCGCGGCCGGATCCCACTGCCCGTTGGCCTCGAGCCACTGCCGGAGACTCTCGACGAGTGCTGAGCCCTCCTCGCGATCGGCGAGCAGCACGGGCCCCAGGACGTCCTCGGCGATCGGACGTGACCGTGCAGCGTCGAGGAGACCGGTCATCCCGCCGACCGCGACCGCCCCGAACCGCTCGATCGGCTGCCCCTCGGCCATCGCCTGCGCGTGGGCCGACACCGCCTGCCCAGTGCCGAGGGCGAGGTCGGCGAGTCCGACGGCACGCGACAGCCCGAGGTGACGGCCGGGCGTGCCGCCGAACAGCCCCTCGAGCACGGCGTCCGTACCGGGAGCGTCGGACGCGAGCAGGGACAGTCGGCCATCGTGTTCCGCCACGAACAGGTCCCCGGTGGCGAGCGCCGCTGCGCGCTCGAGCTCGCTGAGCAGCGCATCACGGCCGTCCTCGGCGGCGGTCGCGACACCGACACGGACCGTGCCTGTCGGGAGGGGGGTCGCGAGGTCCTCCGCGACGGCCCTGGCGACGTCGGGCTCACCGGCGAGCAGCAACCGCCAGACGCCGACCCGCAACGACCGACCGGCCCGTCCGAGCGCCCCGCCCTGTTCCAGGGTGAGGCCGGTGATCGCGACGACGGAGGTCACGACGCCCTGGGCTGCTGCGTCGAGCGGGCCGGCGGCACCGCCGATCGCGAGCACCCCGCGGAGGTCTCCGCGGCGACCGAGCGTCTGGAGCGAGACCGTCCCGTTCGGGCTCGTGAAGGTCGCCCCCGAGCGTTGGCCGCGTCGGAGGAGCCCCTGCGCCTCCTCCGCGACCCGCTCGAGGAGGCGGTCTCCAACCCGGAGTCGCCCGCCGTCGGCAGCGGCGTCGGCGATGGTCGCGGCGTGGGCGTCGAGCAGCACCACCCAAGCGCCGAGCACACGGGCGAGCTCCGTCACGACCGCGGGCGAGGCGTCCGGGCGGAGCGCTGCGAAGGCGATGGACCGCTGCGCGGCGAGGGCCCAGGCGTCCCGCTCCCGGTCGGCTTCGGCGATGAGGTCGGCGGCATAACGGATGACTGCGATGAACGGGGTGCGGTAGGGCACCTCGAACAGCGGGACGCCCTGCTCGGCACAGGCCTGGGCGAGTTCCGACGGCGGGCCGGCGGTGATGACCTCGGTGCCGAACCCGAGGCCGGCGACTCCTGCCGCCGCGAGGCGGGCGACGTACGCCTCCACCTGCGTGGCGGACACCGCCGTACCGAACTGCGTCCCGGTCGTCAGGACGATCTGGTCCGCGATGAGGAACGGCGTCGGGTCCGGCAGGTCGGAGCTCGACACCCACGCCACCGGGCGGTCGAGCGACCCCGCCGTCCCGGCGACGACGAGCCGGAGGCCGAGGGCATGACGATCGAGGAGGTGCTGCAACGACGGGGCCACGGCGTGAGTCTACGTCGCGGTGCCAATCCGTCCAATGATGTCGGGCAATATCGACACGATGTCGAGTGTTCGGCGGACCGGCGCTGCCTAGCATGGCTGCATCACGAGCGGCCGACGTCGAGGAACGACGCCCGACCGCCAGATCGAACGGAGCATCGATGACGAGCACGAGCAGCGCCCCCACGACCGTCCTCGGCGGACCCTCGCTCCCCCAGGAGCGTCGTCTCGTCACCGCCATCCCCGGACCGATCTCCGAGGAGCTCATGGCCAGGAAGCACGCTGCGGTCGCGTCCGGTGTCGGAACCACGATGCCCGTCTTCGCAGCGAGCGCCGGCGGTGGCGTCCTCGTCGACGTCGACGGCAACTCGCTCATCGACCTCGGTTCCGGGATCGCCGTGACGGGTGTCGGCAACAGCAACCCGCGCGTGGTCGAAGCGGTGACCCGTCAGCTGCAGGAGTTCACCCACACCTGTTTCACGATCACCCCCTACGACTCCTACGTCGACGTCGCCGAAGCCCTGAACCGGCTGACCCCCGGCGACCACGCGAAGCGCACGGCGCTGTTCAACTCCGGCGCGGAAGCCGTCGAGAACGCCGTCAAGATCGCGCGCAGCCACACGAAGAAGCAGGCGGTCGTCGCGTTCGACCACGCCTACCACGGCCGCACCAACCTCACCATGGCCCTCACCGCGAAGTCGATGCCCTACAAGAGCGGCTTCGGGCCGTTCGCCTCCGAGGTGTACCGCGCACCCCTCTCCTACCCGTTCCGCGACGGAGGACTGTCCGGCGCCGAGGCGGCGCAGCGGGCGATCACGCAGATCGAGAAGCAGATCGGCGCGGACAACCTGGCGGCGATCATCATCGAACCCATCCAGGGCGAGGGCGGCTTCATCGTTCCGGCGGACGGCTTCCTCCCCGCCCTGCTCGACTGGGCCCGCGCGAACGACGTCGTCTTCATCGCCGACGAGGTGCAGACCGGGTTCGCCCGCACCGGTGCCATGTTCGCGTCCGAGCACTTCGGTGTCGTCCCGGACCTCATCATCACCGCCAAGGGCATCGCGGGCGGGTTGCCGCTCTCGGCCGTGACCGGCCGTGCCGACATCATGGACGCCCCGCACGCCGGCGGTCTCGGCGGCACCTACGGCGGGAACCCGCTCGCCTGCGTCGCCGCCCTCGCCGCCATCGAGGCGTACGAGGAGGACGACCTCGCCGCTGCGGCCCGCGCGATCGAGACCCGCATCGTCGAACGGTTCACCGATGCACAGGCGACCGACCCGCGCATCGGCGACATCCGCGGGCGCGGTGCCATGATGGCGGTCGAGTTCGTCGACCCCGCGACCTGCGAGCCGGATGCGACGCTCACCGCACGCGTCGCGAAGGCCTCGCACCAGGCCGGTGTGATCGTGCTCACCTGCGGCACCTACGGCAACGTGGTGCGGTTCCTCCCGCCGCTCACCATCCCGCTCGAGCTGCTCGACGAGGGACTCGACGTCGTGCTCGAGGCGCTCGCCACGAACTGACGCCCCACCCGTCGGCAGCGCTCCCCGAGCCTGTCGACGGGCGGAACGCCACGAGCCCGCTCCCCAGCACCCCCGGCGCCACGACGACATCGCAACCCCGCTCCCCGAGCTTGTCGGGGGGCACCCACGCTGAAACACTGTCACCGACGCCATCGACCCCAGCAAGGAGCTCCACCCATGACCGATGCACGCGAAACCGAACTGCTCAGCAAGGTCCCGAACGGCCTCTTCATCGGGGGCGTCTGGCGTGACGCGTCCGACGGCGGCACGCTCACCGTCAGCGACCCGTCCACGGGCGACGTCATCAAGACCATCGCCGACGCCTCCGTCGCCGACGGCACCGCCGCGCTCGACGCCGCCGTCGCCGCGCAGGACGAATGGGCGGCGACCGCACCCCGCACGCGATCGAACATCCTCAGGAAGGCGTTCGACCTCCTCCAGGAGCGTCGCGACGAGTTCGCTCTGCTCATGACGCTCGAGATGGGCAAGCCGCTCGCCGAGGCGAACGGCGAGGTCACCTACGGCGGTGAGTTCCTCCGCTGGTTCTCGGAGGAGGCCGTCCGCATCTCGGGTCGCTACGGTTCCAACCCCGAGGGCACCGGCATGATGACCGTCTCGCAGCACCCCGTCGGGCCCTGCTTCCTCATCACGCCGTGGAACTTCCCCCTCGCGATGGCGACCCGCAAGATCGCTCCGGCACTCGCCGCCGGGTGCACCGTCGTCGTGAAGCCGGCAGAGCTCACCCCGCTGACGACCCTGTACTTCGTGAAGCTGCTCGAGGACGCCGGTCTCCCGGCCGGGGTCGTGAACGTCATCACCACGGCCAGCTCCTCGGCCGTGTCCGCGCCGATCATCGCCGACCCGCGCCTCCGGAAGCTCAGCTTCACCGGCTCGACGCCGGTGGGCCAGAAGCTCATCGAGCAGTCGGCGAAGAACGTCCTCCGCACCTCCATGGAGCTCGGCGGCAACGCCCCGTTCGTGGTGTTCGAGGACGCCGACCTGGACAAGGCCGTGGACGGTGCGATGGCGGCGAAGTTCCGGAACATCGGACAGGCGTGCACGGCGGCGAACCGCTTCATCGTCCACCGCGACGTCGCCGACGAGTTCGCGAAGCGCGTCACCGAGCGGGTGCGGGCGTTCCGCATCGGCCGCGGCACCGAGGACGGCGTCACCATCGGCCCACTCATCGACGACCGGGCGGTCACGAAGGCGAAGACGCTCGTCGCCGACGCCGTCGGACGCGGCGCCGAGGTGCTCACCGGTGGCGAGGCCGTCGAGGGGGCCGGGACGTTCTTCCAGCCGACCGTCGTCACGGGCGTCGTCCCCGGGTCCGACATCCTCCGCGAGGAGATCTTCGGCCCGGTCCTCGCGATCGTCCCCTTCGACGACGAGGACGACGCCGTGCGCCTCGCGAATGACACCGAGTACGGCCTCGTCTCCTACGTCTTCACCACCGACCTCGCGCGCGGACAGCGCATGATCGGCAAGCTGGAGACCGGCATGATGGGCCTGAACGTCGGCGTCATCTCCAACGCGGCTGCACCGTTCGGCGGCATCAAGCAGTCCGGCATCGGCCGAGAGGGTGGACTCGAGGGCATCCACGAGTACCTGTACCCGAAGTACACGATGACCCCCATCGACTGACGGTCGCCGCCGCCGATCCGGCGGGTGACGACCGAAAGCGTCGCCGTCCGCCGGATCGACCGTCGAGATCGACACCGGAGGTTCCATCCGACGGCGCGAACCGCCATACTCGACTATCGACGCGGATCCCGACCAGGTCACCCACCCGCGCACCCCGGCCGCCAGCATCACCCGGTCCACCCGCACCACCCGTTCCCGTGCATCACCCGCACCGCCCCGGTCCCCGAGCACCATCCCGGTCCCTGAGCTTGTCGAAGGGCCATGAACAGGAAGACACCCTCATGAGCGCTATCGAACGCGACGTCGTCATCATCGGCGCCGGGGCCTCCGGGCTCACCGCCGCCACCAAGCTCCGCGCGGCTGGCCTGTCCGTCGCCGTCCTGGAGGCTCGCGACCGCGTGGGTGGTCGGCTGTGGACGAACCACATCGACGGCGCGATGCTGGAGCTCGGCGGCCAATGGGTCTCCCCCGACCAGACGGCGCTCCTCGCCACGCTCGACGAGCTGGGGCTCGACACCTACTCCCGCTACCGCGAGGGCGACAGCGTCTACGTCAACGCCGACGGCGTGCGGACCCGCTTCACCGGCGACATCTTCCCAGTGGCCGAGTCGACGGCCGCCGAGATGGAGCGTCTGATCACCCTCCTCGACGAGCTCGTGGAACAGGTCGGGGTCACCGAGCCGTGGGCGCACGAGCAGGCGACCGAGTACGACCGCATCTCCTGGAGCGCCTGGCTGGCGGAGCAGACCGACGACGTCGAAGCACGCGACAACATCGCCCTGTTCATCGCCGCCGCGATGCTCACGAAGCCCTCGCACTCCTTCTCGCTGCTGCAGGCACTGCTCATGGCGGCGTCGGCGGGCAGCTTCACCCACCTCGTCGAGGCGGACTTCATCCTCGACAAGCGGGTCGTCGGCGGCCTGCAGCAGGTCCCGATCAAGCTCGCCGAGGCCCTCGGCGACGACGTCCACCTGTCCTCCCCCGTCCGCCGACTCGAGTGGTCTGATACCGGCGTCTCCGCCGAGGCCGACAAGGTGACGGTCAACGCGCGCTACGCCATCGTCGCGGTCCCGCCGAACCTGTACTCGCGGATCGACTTCCAGCCGCCGCTGCCGCGACTCAGCCACCAGATGCACCAGCACATGTCACTCGGCCTCGTCATCAAGGTGCACGCGGTGTACGAGACGCCGTTCTGGCGCGAGGACGGGCTCTCCGCCACCGCGTTCAGCCCGTACGAGCTCGTCCACGAGGCGTACGACAACACCAACCACGAAGACCCACGCGGCACCCTCGTCGGGTTCGTCTCGGACGAACGCGCCGACGAAGTCTTCAAGCTGAGCGCCGAGGAGCGCCGAGAGCGCATCCTCACGTCCCTCTCCCACTACTACGGCGAGCAGGCGCTGTCGCCCGTCGTGTACTACGAGAGCGACTGGGGCAGCGAGGAGTGGACGCGCGGTGCCTACGCCGCGAGCTTCGACCTCGGCGGACTGTCCCGCTACGGTGCCATGCAGTCGACGCCCGTCGGACCGATCTACTGGTCGACGAGCGACCTCGCGGCCGAGGGGTACCAGCATGTCGACGGCGCGATCCGCAAGGGCGCCGACACCGCCGCGGCGATCATCGCCCACCACCAGGCGTAGCGTCTCCGACCACCTCGGTCCCTGAGCCTGTCGAAGGGCGCGCCCGCACCTCGACAGGCTCCCCGCCCACAGTCCGCTCCACCCGCCGTCCGGTCCCTGAGCTTGTCGAAGGGCCACCCCCGTCGATACCCTGCACCAACGAAACACCCGCACACCGCCGTGCATCCCGGTCCCGGTCCCTGTTCTTCGACCGACGGTTCCTGAGCTTGTCGAAGGCAGGAACCGCCATCACACGCTCGCACCCGATCGAAAGCGAACACCAGATGAGATACATCGTCGGCTACACCGACACCCCGGCCGGTCGGGATGCGCTCGCGCTCGGCATCAGGATCGCGAGGACGACGGGTGCCCGTCTCGACATCGTCCTCGTGCTCGCCAACGAGGAGCGTCCGACGATCACGCCGGCGGACCCCGGCTATGAACGGTTCCTCCGCGAGACCGCCGAACGCTGGCTCGCCGAGGCCTTGGACGCTATCCCGTCCGATGTCACGGCGAAGACCCACCTCGTGTACGACGAGTCGTTCGCCGAGGGCCTGCTGGAGGCCTCCCGCATCCTCGAGGGCGGTCTGATCATCATCGGCGCCGCCCGCGGCGGACTCCTCGGGCGGTTCACCCTCGGGAGCGTCGCGAACACCCTCCTGCACTCGGCGGTCGTTCCGGTCGCCCTCGCACCGGTCGGGAGCCGCGACCTCCTCGAGGCACAGCCGACCGGCGGCACGGTGAGTCGCATCACCTGCGCCATCGGCACCAGGGCCGGCGCACACCAGCTGCTCGACGCGGCGATCGTCGTCGCGAAGAACGCGGTCATCCCGCTCCGTCTCGTGTCGCTCGTCGCCCTCGACCAGCCGGAGGGTGCGGAGCACCCCGACGCGACCACCCGGGCCGAGGTACACGCGGCGGAGGTGCTCGCGTACGCGACCGAGCATCTGCCGTCCGACGTCGACGTCACCACGGAGATCGCTTCCGGCAGCCGCATCGAGGACGCCGTCGCCGGGCTCGACTGGAAGCCGGCGGAGATCGTCCTCGTCGGGTCCAGCCGGCTCGCCACTCCGAAGCACCTCTTCCTCGGCTCCACCGCAGCGAAGATGCTGCGCGAGCTGCCCGTACCCATGGTGGTCGTGCCCCGCGACTCCGTGCTGACCCTCGGAGACCCGACATGACTCCTCCCGAATCCACCCCGGCACGCGACGTCGCCCACCCCGAGACGACGGCGACCGGCGCCCTCTCCAAGAAGGGGCTCGGAGCCGGGACCGTCGGCCTCGTCGGCGCGATCGTCATCGGCATCTCGTGCATCGCCCCCGCGTACACCCTGACCGGAGCACTCGGCCCGACGGTCGCGGAGGTCGGCACCCACGTACCTGCGATCTTCCTCGTGGGCTTCATCCCGATGCTGCTCGTCGCCTTCGGCTATCGCGAGCTCAACAGCCGCATGCCCGACTCCGGCACCTCGTTCACCTGGGCGACGCGCGCGTTCGGCCCCTGGGTCGGCTGGATGGCCGGGTGGGGCCTCATCGCGGCGACGATCGTCGTGCTGTCGAACCTCGCCGGCATCGCGGTCGACTTCTTCTACCTGATGCTGTCGCAGATCTTCCAGAACCCCGACATCGCCGGCCTGACGTCGAACCCGTTCATCAACGTCATCACCTGTCTCGCGTTCATGCTCGGTGCGACGCTCATCTCCTATCGCGACATGCAGACGACGCAGAAGCTGCAGTACGTGCTCGTGGGCTTCCAACTCCTCGTCATGGTGCTGTTCGGCATCGTCGCGTTCGCGCATGTCGCGGGCGGCGACGCGTTCGACGCCCTGCCGATCTCGCTCGACTGGTTCAACCCGTTCGCGGTCGGCTCGTTCAGCGCGTTCGCCGCGGGCCTGTCGCTCTCGATCTTCATCTTCTGGGGTTGGGACGTCACCCTGACGATGAGCGAGGAGACGAAGGGGTCGAGTTCGACGCCCGGCAAGGCGGCCACCGCCACCGTCGTCATCATCGTCGTCCTGTACCTGTTCCTGTCGGTCGCCCTCATCAACTACGCCGGCGTCGGCGACGGGGAGTTCGGGCTCGGCAACGAGGACATCCAGGGCAACGTGTTCTTCTCGCTCGCCGGCCCCATCCTCGGGCCCCTGGCGATCCTCGTGTCGATCGCCGTGCTGTCGTCCTCGGCGGCCTCCCTGCAGTCGACCTTCGTCTCACCGGCGCGCACCCTGCTCGCCATGGGCCACTACGGCGCCTTGTCGCCGAAGTTCTCCAAGGTGCACCCGAAGTTCTTCACCCCCGGCTACGCCACGATCGTCTCCAGCGTCGTCGCCTCGGTGTTCTACGCGGTCATGCGGTTCATCTCCGAGGACGTGCTGTGGGACACCATCACCACGCTCGGCATGATGATCTGCTTCTACTACGGACTCACCGCGTTCGCGTGCGTCTGGTACTTCCGGAAGCAGTGGTTCTCGAGCGTGCGGAACTGCTTCTTCCAGTTCATCGCACCGCTCCTCGGTGGCCTCATCCTGGGCGTGCTGTTCTTCACGACCATCATCGAGAGCGCCGACCCGTCCTACGGTTCCGGGTCGAACATCGGTGGCGTCGGCCTCGTGTTCATCCTCGGCATGATCATCATCCTGGCGGGCATCGTCATCATGTTCATCCAGGCGAAGCTCCGTCCGGACTTCTTCCGCAACAAGACCCTCGCCCGTGGCATCGCGGGCGACGCGAACGAGGCGGACGCCGCGCTGCCCGAGTGACCGGTCGAGCCCGACACCCGTTCGATGCGCCGCATCGGACGGGTGTCGTTCGCTCGACGCTAGACTGTTCGCATCCCCGCCGCGTCGCAACGAAAGAGATCTCCGTGCCGACCATCGTCGTAGAAGTCATGCCGAAAGCCGAACTGCTGGACCCCCAGGGCAAGGCCGTCGCCGGCGCCCTCGCGCGTCTCGGCAAGAGCGAGTTCACCGATGTCCGCATCGGGAAGCGCTTCGAGCTCACGGTCGACGGCCCCATCACCGACGCGACGCGCGCGACGGTGCAGCAGATCGCCGACGACATCCTGTCGAACGCCGTGATCGAAGACGTCGTGGCGATCCACTACCCCGAGGGCCCCGAGGCATGACCACCCGCGTCGGCGTCATCACCTTCCCGGGTTCGCTCGACGACCGCGACGCGCAGCGCGCCGTCCGTATGGCCGATGCGGAGCCCGTCGCGCTCTGGCACGGCGACCACGACCTCAAGGGTGTCGACGCGGTGATCCTCCCCGGAGGCTTCAGCTACGGCGACTACCTGCGGGCCGGTGCGATCGCCGCCGTGTCGCCCATCATGACGGAACTCAAGGACGCGGCCGGGAAGGGCATGCCCATCCTCGGGATCTGCAACGGCTTCCAGATGCTCGTCGAGGCGCACCTCTTGCCCGGCGGCCTCATCCGGAACGCCCACCAGCAGTTCATCCGTCGCGACCAGCTGCTCACGGTCGAGAACGCCGACACCGCTTGGACCCACCAGTTCTCGAAGGGGCAGGAGATCACGATCCCCCTGAAGAACGCCGACGGTGGCTACATCGCCGACGCCGAGACGCTCAAGCGCGTCGAGGGCGAGGGGCTCGTCGCGTTCCGCTACGCCGGCGTCAACCCGAACGGCTCGCTCGACGACATCGCCGGCCTCACGAACCCGGCCGGCAACGTGGTGGGGCTCATGCCGCACCCCGAGCACGCCATCGAGCCGGGCTTCGGTCCCGACACCCCGCTCGCCATGCGTTCCGGTGTCGACGGTCTCGCCTTCTTCACCAGTGCGGTGCAGGCCCTCCAGGCCGTCTAGCCAGCAGACGTCGTCTCCACGCCCGTCCCGATCCGTCGGGGCGGGCGTGCTTGCGTCGACGAAGTGACTTCCGGTCCCCGACCCCCCTCCGGTCCCTGAACCCCTCCGGTCCCTGAACCCCTCCGGTCCCTGAGCCTGTCGAAGGGCACCACCGGCTACCATCGTCACTGGTCGGACCAATCGAGGGGGCAGCATGTCGGAGCCGCTCGAGGCGCTCGTCGGGAAGCTTGTGGAGCTGGCGACCCCCGAGCCGGGCACCACCGCTCGACGACTGCCACCGGAACGTGAACTCGGCGAAGCCCTGCAGATGAGCCGGGGAGCCCTTCGCGAGCAACTCGCCGTGCTCGAACGGCTCGGCTTCCTGCATCGCACCCAGGGCAGAGGCACGTACATCGACGCCCCCGGAGACGACTTCGTCCGCAGCTGGTTCACGATCTCCCGCCAGCTCGGGTACCTCACGGATGCGCAGTTCGCGCGGTCGCGGATGCTCCTCGAGGAGACCGTCGCGGAGGCCGCCGCCGGGTTGGTGAGTGACGAGCAGGTCGAGCTCCTGCGCGCAGACGTCGACCGGATGATCGCAGCGACGCTGGCCGAGGATCACGAGCAGGCGCTGGAGGCGGACGTGACCTTCCACACCCGGTTGAACTCGATCGTCGACGATCCGATCCTCCGGCTCATGCACGACGGGTTCAGCCATGTGCTGCGGGAGACGATCCGGCAGCGTCGCCTCCAGGCGGTCGAGGTGGAGCAGCCCGACGATCGTGGCATTCGACGGACGGACAGCGTGCACTACGCAGTGGTCGAGGCCCTGGCAGCGCGGGACGGCGAGGCCGCGCGGCGGGCGATGCATCAGCACTTCGAGGACTGGTTGCAGCTCGGCGTGGACGACCGCTTGGGCTGACCTGCTCGGTCCTCCGAACCGAGACCCGGTTCCGCTCACCGAGCTTGTCGAGGTGCCCACGGCAGACCTCCATCCAGCACACCGTCCCCTCCGAGCCGGTCGATGAGCCTCGAGTCTCGGCCCCCGAGCCTGTCGAAGGGCTGCTCGAGTCTCGGTCCCTGAGCCTGTCGAAGGGCTCCTCGAGTCTCGGCCCTGAGCCTGTCGAAGGGCTGCTCAAGTCTCGGTCCCTGAGCCTGTCGAAGGGCTGCTCAAGTCTCGGTCCCTGAGCTTGTCGAAGGGCTCCGTGAGGGCACTTCGACAAGCTCAGTGACCGGGAGAGCTGTGCGCCGGCGATGCCAGTCCCAGAGCCTCGCGCACCGCCTTCAGCGTTCGGCCCCGGAGCCTCGCGCACCGTCTCGGCGTTCGGCCCCAGAGCCTCGCGCACCGCCCCCGCGTTCGGCCCTAGAGCCTCGCGCACCGCCTTCGGTGTTCGGTCCCTGAGCTTGTCGAAGGGCACACGGAGAACTTCCGCAACCGTGACAGCTCAGCATCTGGAATGTCAGTGGTTCATGGTGGACTTGATCCATGACCGAGAGCACCTTTTCCGCAGTTCGAGCTGGCGATGAGTACGCCGCGCAGCTCGCGGAGTTCTCGGACGAGTACGCGGAGATCTGCCGGAAGCAGGCTGTACTGGCCGCGCGGGCGGCGCGACTCTTGGCCCGCTCGGCGGCCTACGCCGACGCCCTCGCCGACTCCGTCGTCCCGGCCGTGTACCCGCCGGCCGAACGCCGGGCCCTCTCCCGCCGCTCCACCTGTGCGGCGCTCGCCATGGCGACACGGACACCTGAGCAGACGGTCCAGCGGGCGACGAACGACGCCGAACGGCTCGTCAACGAGGCACCCGCCGTGCTCGCCTCGCTCGAGGATGGCCGTATCTCCGCCCGGCACGCCCAGACCATCATCGACCAACTCAGCGACGTGCCAACCGCCGGGCGGGGGGCGTTCCTGGAGGCGGTGTTGCCGGTCGCGGAGCAGCTGACCAACGCCAACCTCCGCAAGCGCGCCCGTGTCATCCGCGAACGACTCCACCCCGAGTCGATCACCGCCCGCACAATCCGCTCGGAGGCCGACCGTCGGGTGGAGTTCGAGCCCGCCGCCGACGGCATGGCGTGGGTACACCTGTTCACCACCGCACCCATCGCGCAGGGCATCGTCGAACGGGTCGAGGCAGCGGCTGCCGAATCACGCAAGGCCGGCGGTGCTCGCACCTGCGGACAGCTGCAGGCCGACGCCCTCGCAGCGCTAGCCCTCGCCGGAGTGACGCCGGAAGACGTGATGTCGAACCGGGTGCTCCCACACCCGATCGAGGTCCAGGAGCACATCAAGCCAACCGTGCAGATCACCGTCCCGGCTTTGAGCCTGGCCGGCGTCTCCGACGCACCCGCCACGCTCGACGGGTACGGTCCGATCGACCCCGAGACCGCAGCGCGCATCGCGGTCAACGCACCCTCCTTCACCCGAATCCTCGTCCAGCCGGAAACCGGAACCGTCCTCTCCGTGAGTCGCGACCAGTACCGAGTGCCCGCCGATCTCCAGCGCGCGGTGCGCCTGCGGGACGGCACCTGCCGCGCACCGGGCTGCGGGAGGCGCGCGCGGGCCTGCGACCTCGACCACTCACTCGCGTGGGAAGACGGCGGCACGACAGACGTCGGCAATCTCGCGTGCTTGTGCCGACATCACCACCGGATGAAGCACCTCCCGGGCTGGAACCTCGAGCACCGACCGAGCGGGGTCCTCGACTGGACGACACCCGACGGCAAACGCCATCGAACGGCACGGGCCCTGCGCCGTTCTGACCATCTCCGATCCCTGAGCTGCGCCGCACTGAGCCTGCCGAAGTGTCGGAGGGTTCTTCGTGGGCACGTCGACAAGCTCAGTGACCGAGGAGTTGTGTCCAGAACACTCTGGTCCCTGAGCTTGTCGAAGGGTTCTTCGTGGGCACGTCGACAGGCTCAGTGACCGGAAAGTTGTGTCCAGAACACTCTGGTCCCTGAGCTTGTCGAAGGGTTCCTCGTGGGCACTTCGACAAGCTCAGTGACCGGCGGAGGTGTGGCTCTGATGCTTGCCTCTGCACACCCCCGCCGGTACGATTGGTCCAACCAATCCCCTGGAGGACTCCATGGCATCGACGCCACAGCCCGCATCGACCATCACCTTCGTCGGCACCGGCGCGATCGGCCTCCCGATGGCCACCCAGCTCGCGGCGGCAGGACACCAGGTCACGGGCGTCGACCCCTTCCCCGCCGCTCGGGAACGCGCGTCCGCCGCCGGCGTCACCGCGGTCGGGTCGATCACCGAGGCGCCGCGTGCCGACACCGTCGTCGTCATGGTCGCCACACCCGATCAGCTCGCCGAACTCGTCGACATCGCCCTCGCCGAGACGGACGCCGCCGGCCAGACCTGGATCATCATGAGCACCGTCGGACCCGCCTCCGTCATCGACCAGGCAGCCCGCCTGGAAGCCGCGGGCGCAGCAGTCGTCGACGCCCCGGTCACCGGCGGCGTGGCACGCGCCAGCACCGGCGAGCTCACCATGTTCGTCTCCGGCTCCCCCTCCGCGACGGCCGCAGCCGCCGGGCCACTCGCCGCCCTCGGCACCGCCAGGATCGTCGGCGAGGCCATCGGTGACGGCCAGGCCATCAAGGTCGTGAACCAGCACCTCTGCGCCGTCCACATCGCCGCCGCCGCCGAGGCCCTGGCGCTGGCCTCCTCGCTCGGCCTCGACCCACAGGCCGTCCTCCCCCTCGTCGAGTCCGGCGCAGCCGCCTCCTGGATGCTGTCGGACCGCGGCCCCCGCATGCTGCAGGACACCGACGCACCGGTCATGAGCCGCGTCGACATCTTCGTGAAGGACACCGGCCTCGTCGCCGATGCGGCGAGCGCGGCAGGAGCCGCGACCCCCGTCCTCGACGCAGCGCGCGAACGCTTCCTCGCCGCAGCAGCATCCGGCCTCGGCGCACGCGATGACTCCCGGGTGATCGAGACCTACCAGGATGCCGACGCGTGAGCGGGCTCCGGACCGACACCGCACACCCAGCCGATCAGGAGGTCACCGCATGAAGACCCTCATCCTCGACGACGACCCCACGGGCACGCAGTCGGCGTCCGGCGTCGACGTGCTCCTCGAGTGGGACGCCGACCTCCTGGAGACCGCACTCGGATCCGCCGACGCCGTCTACCTGCTCACCAACACCCGCGCCGTCCCGGAGGACGAGGCCGTGTCGCTCCTCGAACGCACTCGTGACCAGGCGGCGGAGGCCGGGCGTCGTCTGGGAGAACGTATCCATGTCGTGCTCCGCGGCGACTCGACCCTGCGCGGGCATGTGTTCCCCGAGACCGCCGTCTTCACCGGGGACCGCAGCGTCATCGTGTTCGTCCCGGCCTTCCCGGAGGGTGGGCGCACGACGATCGACGGCACCCACTACGTCCGGATCGGTGACGAGACGCTGCCCGCCCACGAGACGGAGTACGCCCAGGACCCCGTGTTCCCGTTCCGCTCGGGACACCTGCCGGACTACGTGCGCGAACAGTCCGGGCGGGAGGCCGCCCACTTCGGCCTGGCGGGTCTCCGCGACGGTGCCACCGAGTTCCGTGCAGCGCTCCGTGACGCCGTTCCCGGCACGGTGCTCCTTCCGGACGCGGAGACCGGAGACGACGTCCGGATCATCGCGCAGGCCGTCACGGCGGCCTGGGCCGACGGAGCCGACGTGGTCGTCCGGTCTGCGTCACCCCTCGCGGCGGCCATAGCGGGCGTCGAGAGCGACGGCCTGCTGCCCTCGCCGCTCGTGTCAGAGCCCATCGCCGTGCTTCTCGTCTGCGGCTCCCACACCATCGGTGCGACGCGACAGCTCGCGCCCGTCGAGGCGGCGTTCGGCCCCGCCGAGACCGTCCCCACGAGCGACGCCCTCCAGGATCCGGTCGCCACCGGACGGGCCGTGGCGGAGGTCGCTCGACCGAGACTCGCCGCGACGGGGTTCGCCGCCATCTCGTCGGAGCGGGAACGGGACGCCGCGCACAACACGCTCGACCACGGCGAGCGCGTGATGATCGCGCTGACGTCGGCGACCGCCGCGCTCCGACGATCGGTGGAGGTCGTCGTGTCGAAGGGCGGCATCACCTCCGCCGAGGTCGCCCGGGTCGGGCTCGGTGCACGGCGCGCGCGGGTGCTCGGCCAGGTGCTGCCGGGCGTGAGCGTCTGGAGCGTGGTGACCCCGGAGGACGAGGAGAAGCTCTACGTCGTCGTGCCGGGCAACGTCGGCGATCCGTCGACCCTCGTCGACGTCCTTACGGCGCTCGGGCGGACCGCCTAACGACCGAGGATCTCCGACGCGTTCCCGTCGATCCACTCCATGAGCGGCATCAGGTGCTCGTTGAGGTCCCGGCCCCGGTCACTCAGGCTGTATTCGACCCGGGGCGGGATCTCGGGGTGGGCGACCCGGACGACGAGCCCGTCCTCCTCGAGGGTCCGCAGGGTCTGCGCGAGCATCTTCTCGCTGATGCCCTGGACCACCCGCCGCAACTCGCCCCAGCGATGGGTGCCGTCGGACAGGGCGAGCAGGACGAGCACACCCCACTTGCTCGTGACGTGGTCGAGCACCGTGCGCGACGGGCACGCCGCAGGCAGGATGCCGTCGGTGAATCCCGGGCGTCTTCCCAGCTGAACGGTTCCGCTTGTCATGGCACATTCCTTACGTCGAGGACAGTAGCTTACCTGAAAGTGGGTACTGCAGATCGGGAAGTAATGTGATGGCGAGCGGGTTCCTCCTCAGCGAACCCCAACGAAAGGACCATCATGTCTCTCGTCGTCACCGGAGCCACCGGCCACCTCGGCCACCTCGTCGTCGAGCACCTGCTCGCCCGTGGAACCGATCCCGCCTCCATCGTCGCCACCGGCCGCCGCACCGAGGCCCTCGCCGACCTCGCCGCACAGGGTGTGCGCACCGCGAAGGTCGACTTCGCCGACCCGGCGACCCTCGACGCCGCCCTCGAGGCCGGCGACACCGTCCTGCTCGTCTCCAGCAGCGAGGTCGGTCAGCGCGTCGCCCAGCACGCCAACGTCATCGACGCAGCTAAGCGCGCCGACGTCGCCCGCATCGTCTACACGAGTGCCTCGAAGGCCGACACCTCGCCCCTCATCCTCGCGCCGGAGCACAAAGCGACCGAGGAACTCATCCGCGCTTCCGGCGTCCCGTTCACCATCCTGCGCAACGGTTGGTACACGGAGAACTACGGCCAGGCCGTCGACCAGGCCAAGGCGACCGGATCCTTCGTCGGGAGCGTCGGCGACGGGCTGGTGTCGAGCGCTTCGCGCACCGACTACGCCGAAGCAGCGGCGGTGGTCCTCACGACCGACGGCCACGAGGGCGCCGTGTACGAGCTCTCCGGTGACGTCGCCTGGTCCCAGCCCGAGTTGGCCCAGGCGATCGGCGAGGTCATCGGCCGTGAGGTCGTGTACCAGGACCTCTCCCCCGAGGACCACACGAAGGCGCTGCTGGCCGCCGGTCTCGACGAGGGCACCGCAGGATTCGTGGTCGCGCTCGACGGCAACACCCGCGACGGCCTGCTCGGTGACACGAGCGGCGACCTCAGCCGCCTGATCGGTAGCCCGACGACGCCGCTGGTCGAGGGGCTCCGTCCGCTCGCCGGCTGATCTGCACCGCACCGACGCGAGAACGCCGTTCGCCCACCTGAGTCCAGGCGGGCGAACGGCGTTCTCGCGGTGACGGGCCGACGGGGCGGATGACCCGGGGCCTGCTCGACTCAGTGGAGCTCCGCTCAGTGGAGCTTCTTCTGGACTTCCTTCTGCGCCTTCGCCGTGGCCTTCTTCGCCTTCTTCACGGCCTGCTTGCGCGCCTTCTCGACGCGCGGGTCGTTCCAGAACTCTTCAGCGGCGTGCTTGATCTCGCGGTACCGCGTACGCCCGGCCTTCGCGCCGAGCGTGTAGGCGCCGAAGGCGATGAGGCCGACGATGATGAGGAGGATCTTCTTACCCATGGTGTTGCTCCCTCTCCCACGGATGCGCCGTGGGGCGTTCGACAGTGGCGGTGGTGCTCACTGCATTCTGCGATTCCCTGCTGCGGATCGCCCGATTCGGACGGGGGCTTGCAATTGCACCGCCGCGTCCGGAGCAGTGACGATCACTGCAGGACGCGTTTCGGTTTGGCGGCTCGGAAGCCGCCACCGACCTCGACGAGGACGGGGAGTTCGACGCCGAGGAGGCGGTCGAGCGATTCGACGGCCGAGCTGACGGTCTCCACCGCCGTCCGGGGCGAGACGCCGCGCCGGCAGGTCACCGCGACCTTGAGCGCCTGCGCCCGGTTCACGTCCCAAGCGGAGACGCGGACGGCCGAGAACGCCTCGGTGTCGTCGAGCGCATCGCCGAGGGCGTTGGCCGCGACGTCGGTCTCGAGCACGATGTCGCCGTGCTCCACGGTCGCGCGGTGCACGACACCGGACCGGCCACGGCCCTGGCGCAGGACGAACGAGATGAGCAGGGCGGCGACGATCACGAGCAGCACGATCCCGGCGATCGGGACGATGATCGAGGCCGTCCGACCGGCGTCCGTGCCCGGCACCGCCACGAACGGGTTCCAGGCGAACCAGCCGTCGATCGTGTCGAGCACGGCACCCCGGTTGTCGCGCCACCAGTCGGCGACGACGGGCACGGTGACGGCCGCGAGCGCCGCAGCCCCGAGGACGACCAGGACGAGTCCGATGATCAGGATGAACAGGCGGTTGAGTCCGCGGTTGGTGGAGTTCACTGTCCGACCTTCCCGTTCGACGAGATGGAGGTGGTCGCCCGGAGCGACGGCTGCAGCCCGAACGCGTCGAGGTCTGCTGCGACGGCGCGGTCGACCTCCGAGCGGTCGACGGGCAGACCGCTGGCCGGGGTGATGCGGATCGCCGCGGACCGTCGCCCGACCGCCACCGAGGTGCCGTCCGGGTGCGTGCCGGCCGCCGTCGAGGCGCGCTGTGCGAGGGCGGAGGCGATGACCTCGTCGTCGACGACCGCGAGGACGCGACCGGTCGACAAGAGGTGACGGTGTCGACGCCCGGGTCCGAGGGCGATCCCGAGGAGGAGCACGCCGAGGAGGAGCACGAGCGCACCCGCGACGCCGAGGATGACGGGCTGCGTGGTCGGCAGACTCGCGGCAGCGTTCGGGATCTCGCCCGGAGCGACGAGGAGCGGGCGGACGCCGATGAGGGCGAGGACCGTCTCGACGGCGATCCAGAGCGCGACGAGCACGAGGAGGACGGCGAGGAGGATCGCGGCCGTGGAACGCGGCGAGTGCAGTTCGCGGCGAGCTAGGCGGCGGAGCACCTTCGTCGGGCCGGCGGCCGGGGTCGTGGCTGCGGTGGCGGTCATGAGATCCGTCCTTCCTGGTCGATCTCCAGTCCGCTCACGCGGATGGAGACCCGGGAGACGTGCGAGCCGGACAACTGTTCGACGCGGGCGGCGATGGCCGTGGTGGCGGCTGAGACCCGCTCGACGATGGAACCCCCTGAACGCTGGAACGCCTCGGGAGTGGCCGAGACGCGCGCCAACGGGATCGCGCTCATCGGTGAGGTGACGATGAGCGCGAGCGCGCCCCGGTCGTCGGCGAGGTCGACCTTCACGCGTCCCGCCGGGACCCCGAGCGATTCGGCCGCGATGTTGACGGCGACGTGCTCGAGGGCCTTCGCGGTGATCCGCGTCCGGCCCGGCCCGCCGTGCGGGTGCACGACGGGCGCTTCGGCGACCGGGGTGACCCCGCGGTCGAGGACGGCGGTGGTCATGACGAGACGCGCTTCCCGCGGACGGCGTCGACGATCGCGTTCAGATCGGTCTGGCCGGTGACGATGCGGGCCACGAGGGCACCGATCCCCATCGCGACCGCGACGAACACGAACGCCCAGAACCCGAAGGCCACCCAGCTGAGGGCGAGGACGGCGCCGATCAGGATGCCGGTGTTGGTCGCGGTCACTGGACTCGCGCCTCAGCGTCCTGGTCCTCGTCCTCGGACGGGATGAAGACGTCACTGACGGTCACGTTGACCTCGGTGACCTCCATGCCGACGAACTGCTCGATCGCGCGGATGATCGAAGCGCGGACCTCGCCGGCGACGGCCTGCAGGTCGACCGGGTAGTCGGCGACGATCACGACGTCGACGGCGACCTGGGTCTCGCCGACCTCGACGCGGATGCCCTGCGACAGGTCGGAGGAGCCGATGGCGTCGCGGATGGCACCGAAGGCGCGGGCTGCACCGCCACCGAGGGCGTGCACGCCGCGGACCTCGCGGGCGGCGATGCCGGCGATCTTCGCGACCACACCGTTGTCGATCACCGTCTTGCCGTAGGTGTTCGCCTGGGTCGCCGCGTTGTTCTCACCGACGACACCCTTCGTGACGGTGGGCTTCGGGGAGGAGGTGGTGTTCGACATGGTGTTGCCCTTCCTGGTTCGTCTCGAGCGAGCGGTTGATCGCTTCGTTGGTGATAGGACGCAGCCATCACGCCGTTCGTCACGGTCCATCTCGAAGCTCGTGAAGCGACCCCGAATCCAGCACCACACCGTGACGAATCGGCCTCGACCTCCGACGCCCATCCGAGGATCTGTTCGTCACCGCGCGCCGCTAAGATTGGTGGGTCCGGCATCCCCCCTCTTCCTTTGGAGTCCTGCCCTCGTGACGACCACCACCCCCACCAGCTCCGCCGTCGCCGACACCGTCGAGAACGCGATCGCGACCCCGGATCGCGAGCAGCCGTACGGCGCGCTCGGTCTGAAGGCCGACGAGTACGCGAAGATCCGCGAGATCCTCGGCCGGCGCCCCACGAGTGGCGAACTCGCGATGTACTCCGTCATGTGGAGCGAGCACTGCTCGTACAAGTCCAGCAAGATCTACCTGCGTCAGTTCGGGCAGAAGGTCACGGACGACATGAAGAAGAACCTCATGGTCGGCATGGGCGAGAACGCGGGCGTCATCGACGTCGGTGAGGGCTGGGCCGTCACCTTCAAGGTGGAGAGCCACAACCACCCCTCCTACATCGAGCCCTTCCAGGGCGCGGCGACGGGCGTCGGCGGCATCGTCCGCGACATCATCTCGATGGGTGCACGTCCGGTCGCGATCATGGACCAGCTCCGCTTCGGCGACATCGACCACCCCGACACGGCGCGCGTCGTGCACGGCGTCACCGCCGGCATCTCCTCCTACGGCAACTGCCTCGGCCTGCCGAACATCGGCGGCGAGACCTACTTCGACAAGGTGTACCAGGGCAACCCGCTCGTCAACGCCCTGTCGGTCGGCGTCCTGCGTCACGAGGACCTCCGCCTCGCCAACGCCTCGGGCGTCGGCAACAAGATCGTCCTGTTCGGAGCCCGCACCGGTGGCGACGGCATCGGCGGCGCCTCCATCCTCGCGTCTGACTCCTTCGACGCCAACGGCCCGACGAAGCGACCGGCCGTCCAGGTCGGCGACCCGTTCGCTGAGAAGGTGCTCATCGAGTGCTGTCTCGAGCTGTACCGCGACAGCCTCGTCGAGGGCATCCAGGACCTCGGCGCCGCCGGGATCTCCTGCGCCACGAGTGAGCTCGCGGCCAACGGCGACGGCGGCATGTTCGTCGAGCTCTCGCACGTCCTCCTCCGCGATCCCTCGCTCACGCCCGAGGAGATCCTCATGTCGGAGTCGCAGGAGCGCATGATGGCCGTCGTCGAGCCGGGCAAGCTCGACGCCTTCCTCGCCGTCACCGACAAGTGGGACGTCGAGACCTCCGTGCTCGGCGAGGTCACCGACACCGGCCGCCTCGTCATCAACTGGCACGGCGAGGAGATCGTCAACGTCGACCCCTCGACGGTCGCGGTCGACGGCCCGGTCTACGAGCGTCCGGTCGCGTACCCCACGTGGATCGACGCCCTGCAGGCGGACTCGGCGGCGAGACTCCCCCGCACCGATGCTCCGGCCGAGCTCGAGCAGCAGTTCCGCGCCCTCCTCGGCTCTGCGAACCTGGCCGACAAGAGCTGGATCACCAACCAGTACGACTACTACGTCATGGGCAACACGGCGCTCTCCTTCCCCGACGACGGCGGCATGATCCGTGTCGACGAGGAGTCCGGTCTCGGCTTCGCGATCGCGACCGACGCCAACGGCCGCTACTGCCAGCTCGACCCCCGCCAGGGCGCGCAGCTCGCCCTCGCGGAGGCGTACCGCAACGTCGCCGTCACCGGCGCGGTGCCCGCAGCCGTCACCGACTGCCTGAACTTCGGTTCACCGGAGAACCCCGAGGTCATGTGGCAGTTCTCCGAGGCTGTCGCCGGCCTGTCGGACGCCTGCCTCGAACTCGGCGTGCCCGTCACGGGCGGCAACGTGTCGTTCTACAACCAGACGGGCGACGTCCCGATCTTCCCGACGCCCGTCGTCGGCGTGCTCGGCGTGATCGACGACGTCGCGCGCCGTATCCCGAGCGGCTGGCAGGACGAGGGCGACAACCTCTACCTGCTCGGCACCACGGCACTCGAACTCGACGGTTCCGCCTGGGCCGGCACGATCCACGACCACCTCGGCGGTCACCCGCCGAAGGTCGACCTCGCTGGCGAGAAGACGCTGGCCGAGCTGCTGCACGCCGCGGCGAAGGAGGGCCTCGTGTCCTCCGCGCACGACCTCTCCGATGGTGGTCTCGCTCAGGCGCTGGCCGAGAGCGTCATGCGCTTCGGCGTGGGCGCGCGCGTCTTCCTGGGCGAGGTGCTCAGCCGCGACGGCGTCGACCTCACCACGGCGCTCTTCTCGGAGTCCACGGGCCGCGTGCTCGTCTCCGTTCCGCGCGAGGACGACGTCAAGTTCCAGGGGCTGTGCGAGGGTCGCGGGTACCCCGTGCTCCGCATCGGCGTGACCGACGCTTCCGCCGTGGGCGAGGCGACCGAGCCCGCCCTCGAGATCCAGGACGTCCTGACCATGACGGTGTCCGAGCTGCGCCAGGTGTCGAAGAGCGTCCTGCCGCAGCGCTTCGGGCCGGTCATCGGCTGATCACCACCGGCTGATCCGAAGCCGTGATGCAGCCCCCGCGCCCGAAGGCGCGGGGGCTGTTCCGTCGGGTGGGCGGATACCCGAAACCCACCCACCCGACTCACCCACGGGCGCTCAGGCCGGGAACCCGAATGTCCGGGCCGGCGTCTCCGTGGGTGTGGTCGCAAGCGACTCCATCAGCATATCAGATGTTGGAATGCGTCCGAATCATGCGTCATGCAGGAGAAGCAGCCATGCCGAACAGGCGCTCGACGGCCAGTTCGGCCGCGATCGCGTCACCTTCGGCGACGGCACCACGAAGGATCGGGAAGTCGACGCCCAGCTCGGCCCAGTCCAGCCATTCGGTCTCGGCGGTAACCGACAGCTGCGGTGACAGGAGCGCGAGGGCGTCGCGGGCGGTAGTGACGAGGATGCGGTTCGGGCAGCAGGCCACGAGGTGGTCCATGAGAAGCCAGGAGCGTTCGGCGTAGGCGACGGGGTCGGCCTGGCCGATCACCTGCACGACCGCATCCATCTCGGCGACCAGCGAAGCGCGTTCGGCGTCGTCGAGTGTCGGGACAGTGACACGCGTCACCCCGCCGAGGAGCGCACCGAGCGTCTGGAACAGGTGGATCCGTCGAGGACGCACCCCGCCCGCGTCCGAACCTGCGACCGACATGGTTCCCGCCTTCCCGCGATGCCGGGGGAGCATCCGTGGGCGCCAGGATAGCAACAGCTCAGCCTCGGGCCGAGAGGAGCGGTGCCGACGGCGTGGGCCGCACCGGGTCGACGTGCCCGGACGACCACTCAGGCTGGATTGCGACGAAGCGAGAACGAGTACCGGGGCAGGAGTGGCAGGCTCGTCCTCGAGGGGAACATGCGTCACATATCTGTACAGATGTCGACGTTTTCCGGATGATTCACTACACATGAGGCGTGAAACTGTCCAACACACCTCGGATATCGGTATCCTGAACTGACCACATCCCAGCTCGACGATCGGAGACCCATGCCCGTGCCCAAGACCGTCGAGTCGAGCCCTCGGAAGCTGCTCCGCGACATCGTGTTCGACCAGCTGTTGACCGCCATCGAGGACGGCACGCTCGAGCCAGGGGAACGCCTGAACGACGAGGAACTCGAGAAGTGGTTGGGGGTGTCCCGCACCCCGATCCGCGAGGCCATCAGCAAGCTGGCCGACATCGGACTCGTCGAGACCGCCCCACAGCGGTACACGCGGGTCGCCAAGCCGACCTTGGAGCAGTACGCGGAGGCGCTGCGACTCCTCAACGGGTTCCACGAGCTCAGCGCCCGCTGGAGCATCCCGCATTTCACGGATGAGGACGTCGAGACGTTCCGTTCGCTCGGCGATGCCGTCCTGGCCGACATCGAGGCCCGCGACAAGCACGTCCTCCGGTCCTCCGCCGACTTCGCCGACTTCATGGTCGAGCGCTCCGGCAACTCCCTGCTGCAGCAGGTCGCCCGCCAGATGAACACGCGGGTGACGTACACCGCGCTGCCCACGATCGAGTTCTTCCAGTGGGACATCTTCGCCGCGTACGTCGCCGGCCTCGTCGACGCCGCCGAGGCGCGGAGTGCCGAGGACGCCGAGCGGGTCATGCGCACCCAGGCGAAGGCCACCGACGCCTTCCTCGAGCAGGTCGTCGCGGCCGGCGGCGGCGTCCCCGCCGGGAGCTGACCGCCTCACACCGTCACGGAGCCGCTTCCCGATCGGGGAGGCGGCTCCGCTCGTTGTACGGTGGACCGTCGGCCGCGTGGCCGCGGGTCGTCGGAACGGAGCACAGCAGTGGGATTCCTCCTCTGGCTCTTCGACGCGACCTTCACGATCGGCGACCAGGTGGTCCTCTGGCGTGAGGTCGTCGGCAACCTGTTCGGCCTGGCGAGCGCCCTCGGCGGTATGCGTCGCCGAGCCTGGGCCTGGCCCGTCGGGATCATCGGGAACGCCCTGCTGTTGACCGTCTTCCTCGGTGCCGTGTTCCACACGCCGAACCCGACGAACCTCCTCGGCCAAGCCGGCCGACAGCTCATGTTCATCGTCGTCTCGGTCTACGGCTGGGTGCAGTGGCGGCGCAACGAGCACGTCGAGACGGCGACCGGTCCGGTGTCGGTCATCAGGCCACGATGGGCCGGTACGCGAGTCCGCCTCGTGCTCGTCGCCCTGCTGGTGGGCGGGACACTCCTCCTGACGCCACTGTTCCGGGCGCTCGGCTCCTACGAACCGGTCTGGGCCGACGCCTGGATCTTCATGGGTTCCCTGCTCGCCACCTGGGGCATGGCGAAGCGCTGGGTCGAGTTCTGGCTCATCTGGGTGGCGGTGGACATCGTCGGGGTGCCGCTCCTGTTCGGGGCCGGATACTGGGTGTCGGCGTCCATGTACCTGTTCTACGGCGCGTTCACGCTCGCCGGCTTCTTCGTGTGGGCGCGCGGTGAACGGGTCGTGCCCGCCCGCTGACCAGCCGACCCGACGGCAGCGTCGGCACCGCGTGCCGGGAACGTGACGGTGACGACGAGGCCGCCCGAAGGCCGGGCGGCGAGGCGCAGCTCCGCGCCGTGGACCTCGACGATGCTCTCCACGATGGCGAGTCCGAGTCCCCGTGACCGCTCGGCGCCGCCCACGACACGGCCGCCGACGCGGTAGAACGGCTCCGTGAGCCGCGCGACGACCTCGGCCGGGAGGTGCGCGCCGGAGTTCTCGACCCGGAGCACCACGGCGCCCGCCGGTGTGCCCGCGCGGGCCAGTGACACGTGCACGAACCCGCCGTCGACATTGTGTCGGACGGCGTTCTGGACGAGGTTTCCGCACAGATGCTGCAGCATCCCGGCGTCGCCCAGGACGGAGCACTCCTCGAGATCGGTGGTGCACCGGAGACCACGGGCCACTGCGGCCGCAGACACCGCGGCGACGGCGTCCGCGACGATCTCGTCGAGCCCGACCTCCGCGGCCCCGAGTTCGGCGTGTCCGAGGTCGGCGAGGTCGAGGATGGCCTCCACGGTCCGGATGCTGCGCGTGTTCGTGTCGCGCAGGCGGGCGACGAGGTCACGGAACGTCGCCTCGCCGAGGTGCTCGTCCTGTGCGGCGACGTCGAGCATCGCCTGCGTCGTTGCGAGCGGCGTCCGCAACTCGTGCGAGGCGTTCGCGGCGAACCGCTGGTGGGCCTGGAACGACCGCTCGAGCCGCTCCAGCATGTGGTCGACGGTGTCGGAGAGGTCGGTGATCTCGTCGCGGGGTCCCGCGAGTGCGACCCGGTGGTCGAGCGAGCCGGCGGCCGCGCGCTGCGCCGCCCGGTTGATCTCCTGCAGTGGGCGGAGGAGTCGACCGGCCAGGATCCATCCGGCCCAGGCGCTGACCCCGGCCAGAACGATGAGGACGATGAGCGACCAGACGAGCAGGGTGTTCAGGATGTCGCCCTGATCGGAGACGACGAGGGCAGCGCCACCATCGGCCGAGGTCAGTCCCTCCGCCGGTCGGTAGGTGGCGGCGTCACCAGGACCGTCGGTCGGTGTCGCCGACTCGAGACGCGTCGCGCTACCGGTGCCCGCCGTCGCGCGGATCGAGGTGATCGCGTAGGTCGGGACGTACCGCATGAAGGTGTAGATGAGGACGAGCATGACGGACCCGGCGATCGTGAACAGCGCCGCGTAGGTGAGCGTCAGGCGGAGGCGGACGGTCAGGCGGCTGGGTCGGGTGACCCGGTCCGCGGCGGCGGTGCGGGGCATCAGTCACCCTCGATCCGGTACCCGACACCGGGAACCGTCGTGATCACCCACGGTCGGCCGAGGCGACGGCGGAGGTTCGAGATCGTCACGCGGATGGTGTTCGTGAAGGGGTCGACGTTCTCGTCCCACGCCTTCTCGAGGAGCGTCTCTGCGCTCACCACACCGCCGTCGGCGAGCAGCAGTTGCTCCAGGACGGCGAACTCCTTACGCGACAGCTTCACGTAGGTGCCGTCACGGAAGACCTCCCGTCGGAACGGGTCGAGCCGGACACCGGCGCGCTCGAGCACCGGCGGGCGGGACTCCGAGGTGCGGCGCGCCAGGGCTCGCAGCCGCGCGATGAGCTCGGGGAACTCGAACGGCTTCGCCAGGTAGTCGTCGGCGCCGAGCCCCAGTCCGGAGACGGTGTCGTCGAGTCGGCGGGCCGCGGTGAGCATCATGACGCGGACCTCGGGGTGTTCGGCGACGACCGTGCGGCAGACGTCGTCACCATGGGTGCCCGGCAGGTCGCGATCGAGGAGGATGACGTCGTAGTCGGTGATCGTGAGCGCTTCGAGCGCGGCATCACCGTCGAGCACGACGTCGGCGGCGATCGCGGCCTGCCGGAGGCCCGCACGGATCGCTTCGGCCAGGTAAACCTCGTCCTCGGCGATCAAGACGCGCATGAGGTTCCTTTCGATGGGGCGGATAGGCGGGTGGATGGGCGACCCGGCGAGCGTACGGACACCGATCGGGCATCCCCCGAATGTCGGTTACTCATCGTGCGCTGCGCGACGTTCCGAGAACGTCAACGTTTTCCTTGACGCCCAGGCAACGCGTCGCCGAGTGGACTGGTCGTCACCAGTCAGCACGCAACGAAGGAGCGACCATGTCCCTGAACACCACCACCACCCGCCGCCCCGCGGCCCGGATCGCGGCCTTGCTGGCCGTCCCGTTCCTCGTCGGATCGCTCGCCGCCTGCGCATCAGGCTCACCGGCATCCGAGTCTCCTTCCAAGACACCGTCGACCGTCCAGAGCTTCGAGGACTGGCAGGTCGCCTTCGCCTCCTGCATGCGCGACGAGGGGGTGGACCTGCCCGACCCCGGCAAGGACGGCTCAGGTGCCGCCATCAGCCTCGGCGACGCCGACCCGGAAGCCTTCACGGCCGCGTCCAAGACGTGCACCGACAAGCTCGGGGCCCCGCCCGCGCCGTCGAGCGGCGACGTACCCGTCTCGGACCGGTTCGACGATCAGCTCACGATGGCCGAGTGCTTCCGAGAGCACGGCATCGACGTCCCCGACCCGGTCAAGGGTGAGGCGATGAACATCCCGAGTGACATCCCCGAAGACGTGCTCGACGCCTGCGGCCTCGAGCTGAGCAACGGCAGCTCGCTCGGTTCGACCGACCGATGAGCATCCGTCCTCGGATCATCGCAGCCCTCTGCGTCGGCGCCGTCCTGATCTCGGGCGGCGCCGTCGCGAGCATCGCCGCCCTGTCCTCGGCCGAAGCCACCGGTCAGGAGGAGCCGTCGGACACCGTCCGCACCGGCACCGCGCCGATCACGGCAGGCGACCTCGCCGGCACGACCCAGGCGACCGGCACCCTCGACTACGCCGATCAGCGGACCATCGGCGGCGGAGCCGGTATCGTCACCACGGTCCCCACCCCCGGCAGCACGGTGTCGCTCGGCGGCACCCTCTACGCCCTCGACAACGTCCCGGTCACGCTCCTCCACGGACCACTCCCCGCCTGGCGTGCGTTCGAATCGGGCATGAGCGACGGACCGGACGTCCGGCAACTCGAGATGAGCCTCGCGGCGCTCGGGTACTTCGACCGCGAACCGGACGACGAGTTCGCCGCGTCCACCGCGCGTGCCATCGAGCGTTGGCAGGAGGCCCTCGGCGTACAGGAGACGGGACGACTGGAGCTCGGCTCGGTCGTGTTCATGCCGGGCGACGTGCGGATCGCCTCGGTGGACGCAGCGGTCGGCGCCGCCGCCTCGGAGAACGTCGTCACCGTGTCGTCGCTGATCAAGCGCATCGACGTCCCGTTGAAGCTCGCGGATCAGCGTCTCGGCGTCGTCGGGACGAAGGTCGACGTGAACCTCCCCGGCGGCCAGCGCACGACGGGCACGGTGAGCGAGGTCGGCGTCCCGACCGAATCGGACGCGGACGGGCAGAAGAAGGTCACGATCCCCGTCGGTGTCACCCTGGACGACCCGGCGGCGGCCGCGGACCTCCAACGTGCGACCGTCACGGTCGGCTTCCCCACGGAACGACGCGAGAACGTCCTCTCGGTGCCGGTCGAAGCGCTCATCGCCATCGACGACACGACCTTCGGCGTCGAGGTCGTCGACGGGAAGGGCAAGCACCGCCAGGTCCCCGTCACCACGGGGCTGTTCGCCGACGGGCGGGTCGAGGTCTCGGGCGACGGTGTCCGCGAGGGCCTCGACGTCGTGGTGCCGGTGTCATGAGCGACCTGCTGACGGCATCGTCCGCCACACCGGCGCGGACGGCCAGACCACCGATCATCCACCTCGAGGGAGTCACCCGCGAGTACGGAGAGCCACCCACCCTCGCGCTCGCCGGTGTCGACCTGGCGGTCGAGGAGGGCGAGTTCGTCGCGATCGTCGGGCCGAGCGGCTCCGGGAAGTCGACGATGCTCAACCTCATCGGAACGCTCGACCGTCCCACCAGCGGGACCGCCCGGATCGCAGGCTCGGACGTCGGGCGCCTCTCGGATGCGAAGCTCTCGGCCCTCCGTGCCTACCGCATCGGCTTCGTGTTCCAGCAGTTCCATCTCGCCGACGGCTCGACTACGGTCGACAACGTCGCCGACGGCCTCATCTACGCCGGAGTCCCCCGGGCCGAGCGCCGACGACGAGCGGTCGTCGCCCTCGAACGGGTCGGCCTCGGACACCGTCTCGGCCACCGCCCCACGCAACTGTCTGGCGGTGAGCGGCAGCGGGTCGCGATCGCGCGCGCCGTGGTCGGCGACCCGCCGCTCCTCCTCGCAGACGAGCCCACCGGCAATCTGGACTCCGTGTCCGGGGCGAGCATCGTCGATCTCCTGCACGAACTGCACGAAGCGGGGACGACGGTCGTCGTCATCACGCACGACGCCGAACTCGCAGCCCGACTCCCCCGACAGGTGGCGATCCGTGACGGTCACGTCGTGAGCGATTCGGGGCGGGCCGCATGAACGGGCCCCGCATGGACCCCGACCACGACCGCCGGTCACGGCTCCTCGGTCGCGACATCCTCCGGCTCGGGACGACGGGTCTCCGGGCACGGCCGACGCGTGCGGTCCTGTCCGCGCTGGGGATCGCGATCGGCATCGCGGCGATGATCGCGGTCGTCGGGATCTCCTCGTCCAGTCAGGCGAAACTGCAGGCGCAGCTCTCGGCCCTCGGGACGAATCTGCTGACCGTCGAACCGGGCCAGAACCTGTTCGGCGAGGCGGCGACCCTGCCCGCGAACACCGTCGGCAAGGTGGGACTGATCGACGGCGTCGAACAGGCCGGCTCGGCAGCAGCGCTCGACGGCGTGCTCGTCTATCGCAGCAGCCTCATCGACCGGGCGTCGAGCGGCGGACTCTGGGCGGCCGCGGTGTCGGAGGGTCTCCTCGACGTCGTCGGCGGGACGCTCGCCACCGGCGACTGGCTGAACCGGGCGACGGGCAGCTATCCCGCCGTCGTCCTGGGGTCCAAGGCCGCCGAACGTCTCGGCATCACGACGGTCGGGTCGATGGTCCAGCTCGGCGACCAGTACGTCACGGTGGTGGGCATCCTGGATCCACTCGACCTCGCACCGGAACTCGACACCGCGGCCATGGTCGGCGAGAACGTCGCCACCGAACGCTTCGGGTACGAGGGCGAACCGACCACGGTGTACGAACGGTCCACCGACGAGCGCGTCGAGGCCGTCCGCGACCTCCTCCCCCGCACGGTGAACCCTGCGGCGCCCGAGGAGGTCGAGGTCTCCAGGCCGTCGGACGCCCTCGCCGCCAAGCAGGCCGCCGATCAGGCCTTCACCGGGCTGCTCCTCGGACTCGGTTCGGTGGCGCTGCTCGTCGGGGGCATCGGGGTGGCGAACACGATGGTGATCTCGGTGCTCGAACGCCGCCGTGAGATCGGCCTGCGTCGGGCGCTCGGTGCCACGCGCGGCCACATCCGGTCGCAGTTCCTGACCGAAGCACTGCTGCTCTCCGCCCTCGGTGGGGTCGCGGGCGCCGGCCTCGGAACGGCGGTGACGAGTGTCGTTGCGGCGATGAACGACTGGCCGACCGCTGTGCCGCCGGAGGTGCTGCTCGCGGGCGTCGGCGCCACCCTGGCGATCGGGGCGATCGCCGGCCTCTACCCGGCGATCCGCGCAGCCAGGACCCCGCCGACCTCGGCCCTCAGCGGCTGAGCCGGCCGAGGGACCCGGAACCCGACGCAGCCGTCTCGGGCCCGCTCACGGCGACACCGGAGCGGGCCCGGACACGCGGAACCACCGTCAGTCGTCGACCGCCTCGGTGAGGGCACGGACGATGGCCGGGAGCGTGCGCATGGCGAGTTCGCGCGGCGAGCCCTCGTCGCCGTCCGGGTCCATGAGGACCGCCGTCTGGATCGCCGACTCGTAGAGGGCGACGACGATGTTCGCGATGTCCGGCGTCGGGATCGTGAACCTGACGTGCGCCAGCCCGGCCGCCTGGTCGAGCCACGCAGCGAGCTGCCGGCCCGCGCTCTCCTGATGCTGGAGATACCGGGCGGCGACGTCGGCGTCGCGCATCGCCAGCATCCGGAACTCCGACTGCACGAGGCACCAGCGGCGGTCGTCCGGCTGGAGTTCGAGGAATGCGCGGATCAGGGCTTCGAGCGATCCCTCGGTGTACCGACCCGCCGCGTCGAGGAGCGACGGGCTGACGGTCTGCAGTCCGGCCTCCAGGCGGTCGAGCCGGAGCTGGTTCTCGCGCGACTCGAGCGCGAAGAAGAGCTCCTCCTTCGAGTCGAAGTTCGAGTAGAAGGCACCCCGGGTGAACCCGGCGCGCTCACTGATCTGCTCGACCGAAGCCGCATGCACCCCGAGTTCGGCGAACACCTCGTAGGCGGCGTCGACGAGCCGCTCGCGGGTCCGTTGCCGGCGAGCCGATTCGACCGGCGCCTCGTCGTTCGGGGACTCGACTCCTTCGCGCACGTGCATCCTGACACCTTACTGACAGCAGTTCCGGCCCCTTGCCGATACACGAGTGTATCGAATACAGTCATGTATCGGATACACCGCTGTATCGAATCTGTCCGAACCCGTCGGCCGGTCCGACTGCTCGCAGCGCACCGGCCTCGCTAGGAGCGACGCGTGTCCTCACTGCTGTACACCCTCGGCCGCTGGGCCTTCCGCGCCCGGAAGCTCGTGCTGATCCTCTGGATCGCCGTGCTCGCGCTCGCCGGCGCCGGCGCACTGCTCCTCAACCAGGGCACCGACAACGCCTTCTCCATCCCCGGCACCCAGTCGCAGGAGGCGCTCGACTCGCTCGAGCACACCTTCCCGCAGGTCAGCGGCGCGTCCGCCCAGATCGTCGTCGTCGCACCCGCAGGCGACACCGTCGAGGACGCCGCTGTCCGGTCCGCCATCGACGACGCCGTCACCTCGCTCGGCCGCATCGACCAGGTCGAGCAGGCGGTGTCGCCGTTCGACGAGAACATCACCGGCGCCGTCTCCGACGACCAGCGGGCCGCCCTCATCTCGATCCAGTTCGACAGCGCCCAGTCGGACATCACCGCGAAGACCGTCGCCGGCCTCGAGCGAGCGGAGGCGGACCTCGCCGACAGCCTGCCGACGGGCGCACAGTCGTCGCTCGGCGGGCAGTTGTTCAGCAACAGCCTGCCCACGCTGAGCATCATCGAGCTCATCGGTGTCGTCGTCGCCCTCGTCGTGCTCGTCCTCACCTTCGGCTCCTTCCTCGCGGCCGGCATGCCCCTCATCACCGCGCTGCTCGGGGTCGGCATCTCGATGGCGCTCATCTTCGTGGCGACGGTCTTCGGACCGATCTCCTCCACCACGCCGATGCTCGCGCTCATGCTCGGCCTCGCCGTCGGGATCGACTACGCCCTCTTCATCATCTCGAGGCACCAGGACGGCCTGCGCACCGGTCTCGATCCGGAGGAGGCGACCGCCCGCGCCACCGCCACGGCCGGTTCCGCCGTGATCTTCGCCGGCCTCACCGTCATCATCGCGCTGCTCGGCCTGGCCGTCGCGAACATCCCTTTCCTCACCACGATGGGCGTGGCAGCGGCGGTCGGCGTCGCGATCGCGGTCGTCATCTCACTCACCCTCATCCCCGCGATGCTGGGCTTCGCCGGCGAACGGCTCCGGCCGAAGGTGAAGCGCGCCAAGCGGCACGCCCCGGCCCCTGAGCAGCAGCAACCGGTCCCTGAGCCGCACCACGCGGTCCCTGAGCCGCACCACGCGGTCCCTGAGCTTGTCGAAGGGCACGAGCCGGCCCCCGAGCCGGCCGAAGCGCGTCCCAACCGCTTCTTCCTCGGCTGGGTCCGCGGCGTCACCCGCCTGCCCATCGTCACGATCGTCGCCGTCGTGGCCGTGCTCGGCGCCCTCGCCATCCCCGCCCTGTCGCTCCGGCTCGCGCTCCCCGACGCGGGCTCGCTCCCCGAGGGCGACAGCGCCCGCATCACCTACGACCTCGTCTCCGAGCACTTCGGCGAAGGCTTCAACGGCCCCCTCGTCGTCACGGGGAGCATCGTCGGCAGCACGGACCCGCTCGGGCTCATGGCCGACCTCAAGCAGGAGATCGAAGGACTCGACGGTGTCGCAGCCGTCCCGCTCGCCACCCCGAACGCGACGGCCGACACGGGCATCATCCAGGTGATCCCGAGCGGCAGCCCCGATTCGCAGGCCACCAAGGACCTCGTCGCCGAGATCCGCGGGCTGCACCAGTACTTCCTCGACGAGTACGACGTCGATCTCAAGGTCACTGGGTTCACGGCGATCGGCATCGATATCTCCGACCGCCTCGGCGGCGCACTCCTCCCCTTCGGCCTCATCGTGGTCGGCCTCTCCCTCGTGCTGCTCACGATGGTGTTCCGGTCCATCTGGGTGCCGGTCAAGGCGACGCTCGGCTACCTCCTGTCCGTCGCGGCCTCCTTCGGGGTCGTCGCGCTCGTGTTCGAGCACGGCGTGTTCGCCGAGGCGCTGCACGTCGCGCGGACCGGGCCGGTCATCAGCTTCATGCCGATCATCCTCATGGGCGTGCTGTTCGGGCTCGCGATGGACTACGAGGTCTTCCTCGTCTCCCGCATGCGCGAGGACTTCGTCCACTCGAAGCTCGCGCGCCGATCCGTGGAGACCGGCTTCCTCGGCTCGGCCAAGGTCGTCACCGCGGCCGCCGTGATCATGTTCGCCGTGTTCGCCGCCTTCGTGCCGGAGGGCGACACGAACATCAAACCCATCGCGCTCGGGCTCGCCGTCGGGGTGTTCGTCGACGCGTTCATCGTCCGGATGACCCTCGTCCCCGCGGTGCTCGCCCTCCTCGGCGACCGCGCCTGGTATCTGCCGCGATGGCTCGACAGGGTCCTTCCCTCCTTCGACGTCGAGGGCGAGGGGCTGCAGCGGGAACTCGAGCTGCGGGCCTGGCGCGGCGAGGCAGACGTGGCGATCGCCGCGGACGGGCTCACCCTCGCGGGCCCTCGCGGCGCACTGTACCGCGACGTCGAGACGACGGTGTCCGTCGGTGAAGTGCTCGCCGTCCAGGGATCCCGACCGGTCTCCGTCACCGCGCTCCTCCTGACGCTCGCAGGCCGACTCGAGCCCGACAGCGGCCGCCTCAAGGTCGCCGGACTGGTCCTGCCCGTCCGGGCCGGCGCCGTCCGGTCCCGCGTCGCGTACGTGCGTCTCGACCACGGCGAACCGGTGGCCACCCTCACCTCGGCGCTCGCCGAGCGTCCGGCGGTCGTCGTCCTCGACGGTGTCGACACCGTGCCGGACGCGGACACCAGGCGCGCCCTGTACGAGCGGCTCCTCGTCGCGAAGCAGGCAGCAGCCCGGGCTGCCCGGCCACTCACGGTCGTCATCGGCACCGACGACGTCGCGTCGCTGTCGGACGTGCTGCCCAGCGGCGCGACCGAGGTGCTCGACCTCGATCACGCCGCCCCCTCCCCTACCACCAGCGCTGAATCGAAGGTCGACGCATGAGTACCATCCTGAACCGTCTCGACCTCGATCACGCCGCCCTCTCCCCCACCACCAGCGCTGAATCGAAGGTCGACGCATGAGCACCATCCTGAACCGTCTCGAACGGGCCCGCACCGGCAAGGGCGTCACGGTCGTCTCCATCATCGGCCTCATCCTCGTACCCCTCGTGATCGCCGGCGGCCTCGTCTGGGCCCTGTGGAACCCGGCGGAGCGCCTCGGCCAGGTCACGGCGGCGATCGTCAACGAGGACGAGCCGGTCACCGTCGACGGACAGACGGTGCCACTCGGTCGACAGCTGTCCGCCGGGCTCGTCGACGGCGACCAGGAGACCAACTACACCTGGGTCATCACCGACGCCTCGGACGCGAAAGCCGGACTCGCCGACGGGTCCTACACCGCCGTCGTCACGATTCCCGAGAACTTCTCAAAGGCCGCGACCTCCTTCTCGGGCGACGCGGCCGACGCCGAGCGGGCACGCCTGGACGTCACGACGAGCGACCGCAGCAAACTCGTCGACGACGCCATCTCCCAGACCATCACGCAGACCGCCGCCTCGCTCCTCGGGCGCCAGCTCACGACCAGCTACCTCGAGAACGTCTACGTGGGGTTCAACACCCTCCACGACCAGCTCGGTACGGCCGCCGACGGCGCTGAGCAGCTCTCCGTCGGCGGACTCTCCCTGGCGCAGGGCGCGCAGCAACTCGCAAACGGCACCACGCAGCTCGCCACCGGAGCAACGCAACTGTCGACGGGTGCGACGCAGCTGAGCGACGGGGTGGGGGCGCTGGCCGACGGCGCGACGCAGCTGTCCTCCGGCGCGACCCAGCTGAGCGGCGGCGCGAGCCAGCTCGCCAGTGGCGCCGCGACGTTGAACGCCGGGGCGCAGGGCGACGGCAGCACCGAGAACCCGGGGCTGGTCGCTGGAGCGGCGGAACTCGCGAGTGGTGCCGGTGAGGTGTCGTCCGGGCTGGCGGGGCTGTCGGCCGGCGCCCAGGCCACCGAGCAGCTCACGGCCTCCGTCGCCGCACAGCTGGCCACGCTCACCGCCGACTGCGCTGCATCTGGAGCGTCCGCGATCTACTGCGCTGACGTGGCGAAGGCGAGTGGACTCGCCACCACGGTCGCGACCGGCGGGCCGATCGGCGCGCCCACGGACTACCCGGGGACCGCGTCGCTGGCCGACCGCACCGCCCAGGCAGCCGACGGCGCCGCCGGTCTGGCGGCCGGGGCGACGACCTTCTCCTCGAAGATGCCGGCCCTCGTCGCCGGCATCGCCCAGCTCAACACGGCCGCGGCACAGATCGCCGCCGGTGCGGCCGGGCTCGCCGACGGTGCGTCCCAGGCGGCCACCGGGACGGCGCAGCTGCAGACGGGTGCGTCCGCGCTCGCCGACGGCGCCGGCCAGACGGCCACGGGCACCACCCAGCTCGCCGACGCGTCGAGCCAGCTCGCGTCGGGCGCCGGGACCCTGTCCGGTGGGATCACCTCCCTCTCCTCCGGCTTGCAGAGCGCCGTCGACAGCCTGCCGACGTACACGAGCGACGACCGGAAGAACCTCGCCGACGTCGTCGCCGACCCGGTGTCCGCCGGGGACTCGGCGACCGTGTCGTTCGGCACGAACAGCGCCCCCTTCTACGCCGTGCTCGCCCTCTGGCTCGGCGCCCTCGCGAGCTTCCTCGTGCTCCGGCCGGTGCCGACGCGGGCGTTCGGCTCCACCCGCTCCTCGCTGCGACTCGCGCTCGGCGCCTTCGTGCCCGCGGGTGCGATCGGGATGCTGCAGGGGCTCCTCGTCGCCGTGATCACCGCGCCGCTGCTCGACCTCGACCCGGCGGGGTGGACCGCGTACGCCGGGATCGCCGTGCTGGCCGGGCTCGCGTTCGCCGCGGCGAACCAGGCGCTCAACGCCCTGTTCGGCGGTGCGGGTCGGTTCATCTCGATGATCGTCGCGATCGTCGGCCTGGCGACCGGGATCATCGCGACCGTCCCCCAGGTGCTGGACCAGCTCCTCGCCTTCCTGCCGATCGCCCCAGCGCTCGGCGGTCTGCAGGCGATCGCCATCGGCGACACGGGAGCGGCGGCCGGCGTGGTGGGCCTCGTGCTCTGGCTCCTCGGGTCACTCGCCGCGACGGCCTTCGCGGTCGCCCGGGTGAGGACCACCTCGGTCAAAGCGCTCGTCCCGGCCACCGCCTGATGCCGGGGTGAACCACCTCGCCGATAGGCTGGGGTGATGAGCAGTGGCGAAGACCGGGAACTGGCCGAGTGGGGCGAGCAGCGCAAGCGCCGTCAGCGGCTGGTCGCCTGGGTGCTCGTCGTCGCGCTCGTCCTCGGCGGCGGAGGGGCTACCGTCCTCGGCTTCATCTTCAACTAGCCGAGACCGGCTTCACGGCAACCAACCGGGACGCCGACCGAGGCTAGGGCCTCGCGTCGTGCAGGTCGCGCTGCTTCACGATGCGGTCGGGGTTCGCCGGTCGCATGCCGACGATGATCTTGCCGCGGGCGTGCAGCCGCTCGAGGTCCTCGAAGGCGTCGATGATGAGGTCGAACGGGTAGAACGCCGAGACGACGACCTTCAAGGCGTGGTCGGCCGCGTACTCCGCGAGCCGCTCGAGTTGCTTCGTGGCGTGCGCGGCGAACTCCTCGTCGGGCTCGAGCGCCGCCAGCTCGATCGCCTTCCGGTCCTCACTCGACCGGTACTTCTCCGCCGGGACACCGAGCTCGGCGGCGAGCTGCTGCCCGTCCTGGCCGAAGTTGTCGATGAACGCCGTCACGCCGTTGGGAGCCAGGGTCCGGATCCGACCGGCCATCCCGTCGCCGTAGACGACCGGCTTCACGCCCTGTTCGCGGAGGAAGTCATGATTCCGTTCACCGCAGGTGCCGATCACCCGCACACCCGCGAAGGTCGCCAATTGCGCCTCGATGTTCCCGACACCGCCGGCAGCAGCGGAGATCACGAGCGTGTCACCGCGCTTCAGGTGCAGGCCGTCGAGGGTCTCGAGCGCGGTGAGCCCGGCGAGGTAGAGACCGCCCGCCTCCTCCCAGCTCACGCGCTTGGGCTTGCGGACGAGCGACGACGCCGGGACCACGACCTGCGTGGCATGCGCCCCGCGGACCGCGTGGCCGATCACCTCGTCGCCGCGCTTCCACCCGGTGACGCCCGTGCCGACCTCACGGATCAGGCCGGCGAAGTCGCTCCCCTGCCCGGTCGGCAACTCGATCGGGACCGTGTCTGCAAGGTTCCCCTCGCGGACGAAGGCCTCGATGTGGTTGATCCCGCTCGCGAGGACGTCGACGACGACCTCACCCCATCGCGGATGCGGCATCTCCGACTCGACGAACTCGAGCACGTCTGGGCCGCCGTAGCGGGCGTATCGGAGGGACTTCGTCGTCTGCTTCGAACCGAACATGGTTCATCATCCACCTGGAGATCGCTAGAGAGTCGAACTACCAGCTCGCGTCCAGGTTCGATTCGCTCAGGCGTCAGCCCTTCACCGCCCCCGAGGTCAGGCCCTGCACGATGTACCGGCTGGCGAAGGCGAACAGGACCATCGTCGGGATGATCGTGAGCACGGCCGCCGCCGACATGGAGCCCCAGTCGATGTTGTAGCTCGTGATGAAGCCGTTGAGCGCCGTCGGGATCGTCTTGTTCGCGTCGCTGTTGATGAGCGTCACCGAGAGGAACAGCTCGTTCCAACAGTTCACGAAGTTGAAGATGAACGCCGCCACGATGCCGGGCTTCAGCACGGGGACGAGCACCCGGAACAGGGCTCCGAACCGCGAGCAGCCGTCGATCATGGCCGCCTCCTCGAGTGCGTCCGGGATGTTCTCGAAGAACCCTCGCAGCATCACGGTGCAGAACGGGATGCACACCGCGATGTAGATGAGGATGAGCCCGAACCGGTTGTCGACGAGCTTCAACTGCGTCATCAGCAGGTACAGGGGCCCCAGCGCGATGAACGACGGGATCATCTGGGTGGCGAGGAACGCGAGGAGGATCGCTCCCTTGCTCCGGAACTCGAACCGGGCCAGCACGTAGGCCGACAGCATCGAGATGAAGGTCGCCACGACGGCCGCGACCGTCGCGACGATGAGGCTGTTCAGCACGTAGGTGCCGAACTGCGCCTTGCTGAACAGGCCCAGGTAGTTCTCGATCGAGAACACCTCCGGCCAGTACGTCAGCGGGTAGGAGAAGATCGCCCCCGGCTTCTTGAACGAGGTCACGACGATCCAGTACAGCGGGAACACCGTGATCACGAGCCACAGCCCGAGGAAGAGGAACTTGACGACCTTCGCGGTCCGGGTCTCCTGGTCGATCATGCCTTCACCTTCTTCTCGCGAATGGACAGGAGGTAGAACGCCGTGAAGACGAGCAGGATCGCAACGACGATGAGTCCGATCGCGGAAGCCCGGCCGTAGTCACCGCGCTGGGTGGTCGCGATCATCCAGGTCGTGAGGATGTGCGTCTGGTTCGCCGGACCGCCACCCGTCATGCCGTAGATGATGTCAGGGAAGTTGAAGATCCAGATGACCCGCAGCAGTACCGTGAGGGCGAGCGTCGTCCGGATGTACGGGATCGTGATCTGGAAGAGCATGCGCGCCTTCCCCGCACCGTCGAGCGCGGCGGCCTCGAAGAGGTCCTCGGGCACCGATTGCAGGGCGGCGAGGATCATGATCGCGAAGAAGGTGACGCCGTACCAGACGTTCGCCACGATCACGGCGAACATCGCGGAGTTCGGGTCCGCGAGCCACGGGATCGGGGTGTCGATGAGCCCGACCTTCTGGAGGAGGTCGTTGATGACACCGAACTCGCTGTTGAACATCCAGCGGAACAGGATGCCGATGAGGAATCCGGAGATCGCCCACGGGAAGAAGATCATCGCCTGGTAGAGCCCACGGAAGCGGAACTTCCGGCGCAACCAGAGCGCGATGCCGAAGCCGATGACGAACTGCGGGACGATCGAGGCGACCACCCAGAGGACGGTGTTCGCGACGACCTTGCCGAACGCGGGGTCGGCGAACACCGCCAGGAAGTTCGCGAAACCGACCCAGGACGTGTCCGTGAGGTTGGCGAGGTTCCAGTTGCGGAACGCCATCTGGGAGCCGGCGATCATCGGGTAGTAGATGAAGATCGCAACGAAGATGAACGCCGGCGCGAGGAACGCGAGGAGGCCGAAGCCGCGGCGCACCGTGAAGGTGCGCCGCCGACGCCCGCCGGCGGTCCTGGACGGACCGGCCGGGGGTGTCGGGGTCGCAGGCTGCTGCCTGCGACCCGCTTCGTCAGTGGTGGTCGTCATGGACGGTTACTCGCTCTTCCACTTCTCGGTCCAGTACTCGTCCCAGCCCGCGAGGAGCTTCTCCGGCGTCAGCTGGCCGATGAGGACCTGCTGGATCTCGGAGTCGGACTTCTGGATCCATTCGGTCCACCAGGAGGAGCCGCGCGGCTGCGTGACGCTCAGGTAGGTGTCCGGGTTCTCGTTCATCGTGACGTAGCTGGCCCACGGACCGGTCTTGTAGAAGTCGCTCTCGGCGGCGCTCTTCACGATCGGGACGAGGCTGTTCTCCTGGGCGAACGTCGTCGCCTGCTTGTCCTCGGACAGGAACTCGATGAGCTTCGCCGCCTCCGCCTTGTGCTCACTCGACGCCGCCGTGCCCCAGCCCGCGGTCGCCATGGGCTGCGCGGCCTTGCCGGTCGGTCCGGTCAGCAGCGGCGCCGTGCTCCACTGCTCGGCCGTGATCGCCTCGGACTGTTCGACGGTCGCGATGACCTCGGGGTCCTGCAGCAGGAATGCGGTCGAGCCGTTCGAGAAGCCCTCGACCATCTCGGGGTAGCCCCACGCGACGGACGACGGCGGCGAAGCCTCCTTGAAGAGGTCGAAGTAGGTGTTGACCGCGTCCAGCGCCTCCGGTGCGGAGAAGATCGTGTCGCCGTTGGTCAGCTTGAACGCGTTCTCCGTGTCGAGGTCGTCGGCGACGTAGGCCTCGATCGCGGCGACGACGTTGCTGTTGGCGTTGGTGCCGCCGCGGAAGGCGTAGCCGAACTGGTTCTTCGAGGGGTCCTGGATGGCCGACGCCTGCTCGAGGAGGTCCTCCCAGCTCGCGGGCGGGCCGTCGAATCCGGCCTCCTTCACGAGGTCGGTGCGGTAGAAGAGGCTGAGGCCGTAGAAGCCGTAGGGCACGTACCAGACCTTGCCGTCCTCACCCTTCGCGTACTTCGTCGCGTTGTCGGTGAGGTCGTCCCAGCCCTTCCAGTCCTTCAGCTCGCTGTCCATGTCGGCGAGCCAGCCGTTGGTGGAGAACGGGCCGACGGTGATGTCGCGGACCTCGAGCACGTCGACCCCGGAGCCGGACTGCAGCATCTGGGTGATCTTCTGGTCGGCCTGATCGGTCGGCGGCGAGATGAGCTCGACCTTGATCTTCGGGTTCTCGGCCTCGAAGTCCGCGATGAGCGTCTTCAGGACCTCGGTCCGGGCGGGGTTGGTCAGACTCTCGACCATCTGCAGGGTGACGGTGCCGTCGCTCGCTCCGCCGGCGCAGGCCGACAGGGCGAGGCCGGCGACGACGGACAGGCCGATGGCGGCCGATGCACGTGACTTCCTCATGCTCGCTTCTCCTTTGAGTGGTGCTGGTGGGGGTGCTGTGTGGGGGTGCTGGTGTGACGGTGTGGGGTGCTGGTATGACGATGTGGCGGGGCCGCTCTCGACGCTCAGCTCGTGGCCGCGCGCTCCTGCTCGGCCCATCGCGCGAGCACCGGGACGGCGTGCTCGGCGAAGTCCTCGAAGTCCTCGGGGGTGTTGTAGACGTGGGTCGAGAGGCGGACGTAGCCGATCCCGTCGAGGCTCGTGAACGCCCCTTCGACACCGAGTTCGGCCGAGACGCGGTCGCGGAGGCCGTCGGCGGTGGCGTGCGTCGTCGCGAGACCCGTCGGCAGCTTCACGAGTCGGAGGGCGTTGACGGGCATCCCGACGTCGACCCGGCTGTCCTCGCCGGTGATGGCGGAGACCGCGTCGGACACGACCTCGACGGCGTAGTCCGCGAGCTCCGTCATGTAGGTGCGCGCCTCGTCCCAGCCCCAGCTGTCCTCGATGAACCCGAGCGAGGTGCCGGCCGCGAGGTAGCTCGTGACGTCGACGGTGCCCTGGGTGTCGAAGCGCTCAGGGAACGGGTACGGCGAGCCCCAGGAGTCGATGAGGGGGTACAGCTCCTGCGCGAGCGGGCTGCGGGCGACGAGGACGGCAGCCCCTCGCGGCGCGCACCCGAACTTGTGGAGGTTGCCGACCCAGAAGTCGCAGTGGAGGTCGCGCATCGGATCGGCGTACAGGCCGGGGACGTGGGCGGCGTCGACGAGGGTGGGGATCCCGGCGGCACGGGCGGTGTCCGCGATCTGCTGGACCGGCAGGAGGCGGGCCGTCGGCGAGGTGATCTGGTCCATCACGACGAGGGCCGTGCGGTCGCTGAACTCGGCGACCACGGCGTCGTGGGCGGCCTGGGCGTCGGCGCCGAGCGGGATCCGCGCGGTCCTGACGGTGCCACCCCAGCGACGTGCGAGGCGCTCCGCACCCATCGTGACGGCGCCGTAGCCGTGGTCGGTGACGACGATCTCCAGGCCGCGCTGCACCGGGAGGCTGGAGAAGACGACGCTGGCGCCGGCGCTGGCGTTCGGGACCATCGCGAGCTGGTCGACCGATGCGCCGAGGAACTCGGCGATGCCGACGCGCGCTGCGGCGACTTTCGCGGGGAGTGCGGGGAACCAGGTGAGCGGCGCGGCCTCCATCTCGCGGCGGAGCGCCTGCTGGTGGTCCTGGGCGACGATCGGGACAGCACCGAAGGAACCGTGGTTGATGTGGCGCTTGGTCGGATCCAGCGTCCACGCGGCCGTAGCCGGTCGGCCGTCGCCGAGCATGAGCGGCGCTGGCCGTGCGATGGTGCGAGTGTCCACAGTGACGTTCCTCCGAGTCGATTATGCAGTGGATTGTCCGATAACCATAGGGGCCACGTTTGATGACTTTGGTTTCTATCGTGTTACAACTCGTCGAAAGCACACTTGTGGGCGTGATTCATCGGATGACTTACGTCGGACGCGTACAGTCATCGGATGTCTCGTCGACTCACGTGCCCCCTGCACGCGTCGCCCCGGCCGCTACGATGGCGTGACGACCCTTGGGAGGACCGGCATGTCAGCAGTCGACACGGCGTTCCACGGCCTCCGGCACATGATCGCCTCCGGACGCCTCGTCGCCGGTCAGCGCTTCCCTGCGGAGAGCGAGCTGTGCGACGAACTCGGTGTGTCCCGTGGCTCGTTGCGGGAGGCCGTCCGCATGCTCGCGGCGCTCGGCATCATCGAGTCACGCCACGGATCAGGCACCTACGTGTCGATGCTGCGTCCCGAGGAGATCATCGGCAGTCTGTCGCTGACCGTCGACCTTCTCCCCCTCGACGGCCTGCTGCAGATGTACGAGCTCCGGCGGGTCCTCGAGACCCATGCGGCCTCGCAAGCGGCCGCCCGCGCCGGCGAGCAGGTCCACGCCGAGCTGGCATCACTCGTCGCGGCGATGGAGGAGACGACGGACCCCACGGAGTCGAGCGAACTCGACCACCGGTTCCACGAACTGATCGCTCGGACCGCCGGCAACGCTACCCTGACGGCACTCCTGCAGGTGTTCCGCTCGCGCTCGCGGGCCTACGACGTCTTCAGCCTGCCCGACGGCGACGAACTGCGGCGGGTCAGCAACCGAGGCCATCGCTCGATGACGGAGGCCATCATCGCCCGCGACCCGGTGGGTGCGGCCGGGGCGGCTTCCGCCCACGTCGCGCAGACCGAGGAATGGCTGCGCGTGCTCCAACCCCCGGCCACCCCCGCCGACTGAGCGGCGCGGATCGGGCGATGGTCAGCGAGTGGGCAGGATCGGCGTGCCGATCAGCCGCTCGAGCTCGGTCCACAGTGCCGATGCGACGTCCCGGTCGGTCGTGATCGCCGCAGGGGTCTGGCGCACGGCGTCACCCTTCGTCAGCCACCGGGGGCCGAAGAACCAACCACCGTCGGCCGACTCGTCGGTGACCGCGCGAAGCGTCGGCTCAGCACCGCGCTGCTTGCTCTGCGCGTAGACGGACTGCAGCATGTCGGAGCAGCGACGTCCGCGCGTCGGCTCGTTCACGCCGGGGACACGACGGTCGAGTCCGTTGACGGAGTAGCCGGGGTGCGCGACGAGCGCCCGGACGGTGCTGTGCGACGCGGCGAGCCGGCGGTCGAGCTCGAAGCCGAGCGACGACAGGGCGATCTTCGACTGCGCGTAGGCCTGCCAGCCGCTGTACCCCTCACGGAGCTGGAGGTCGTCGCCGTGGAATCGGACGAGCAGGGTGGAGAGGCTTCCGAGGAGCACGACGCGGGGTGCGGTGTCGTGCTCGTCCGCCGTGCGCTGCAACACGGGGAGCGCTTCGGCGAGCAGGGCGGCGTGCCCGACGACGTTCGTCGCGAAGACCAACTCGATGCCGTCGGCGGTCTCCTGCCGTTCCTTCGGCATGTGCACCATGCCGGCGTTGGCGACGAGGGCGTCGAGCCGGTCGAGCTCCGACAGCCGTCCGGCCGTCGCGCGCACGGAGTCGAGCGAGGAGGTGTCGAACGGGAGGTGGCTGAGCCGGGCGCCAGGCACCTTCACCCGGATGGCGCGCATGGCCGCTTCGGTCTTCGACGCACTCCGCGACGCGAGGATCACCTCCGCGCCCGCCCGAGCGAGCCCGAGGCTCGTCCAGAAGCCGAGGCCGGCGTTCGCCCCGGTGACGAGGACGACGCGTCCGGTCTGATCGGGCAGGGAGTCGGCGTTCCAGGTCATGGACCCATCCTGGCGCAGGACGCTGGGCGCCGCCCGAAGTGGGTCACCCCTTGCGCGGCGGAATTCGAGGGGTGTCTCGGATCAGTGCTGGTTGGCGAGGCGCTCGTGGTGGTGGATGACCTCGGCGACGACGAAGTTGAACCACTTCTCGGCGAAGGCCGGATCGAGGTGGGACTCCTCGGCGAGCGCCCGCAGCCGCGTGATCTGGCGTTGCTCGCGCGCCGGGTCGCTCGCGGGCATGTCGTGTTCGGCCTTCAGTCGGCCGACCTCCTGCGTGCACTTGAAGCGCTCGGCGAGGAGGTGGACGAGGGCGGCGTCGATGTTGTCGATGCTGCTCCGGAGCCGGCCGAGACGTTCGGTGGCCGCTGGATCCGTCGCAGCTGCGCCGGCGGTGGGTTCGGGGTGCTGGTCGGCCTGGCTCATGCCGAAACTCTAGCAACGCGCCGAGCCCGCGCAGCAGGCGACCAGGCGATACGCAGCCGGTTCACCGCAACGCCGGGACGAGGTGGCCGGACTCGAGGTGCAAGCGCGCGTCGGCCTCCGTGACCGCGAGCGGGTCATGCGTCACCTCGACGACCGTCGCGCCCCGATCCGCCTCCGCACGCAGGACCGCTCGGATCGCCCGCCCTGCGGCCAGGTCGAGGCCGACGGTCGGTTCGTCGAGCAGGAGGAGCTCGGCTTCGCGCGCGAGCGCCTGCGCGATGAGGACCCGTTGACGCTGGCCGCCCGAGAGCTCCCCGAAGGATCGCGGCGCGAGGGGGAGGACGTCGAGGCGATCGAGACTCGCGTCCACGATGCGGCGATCGCGGGCGTCGAGCCGGGCCCAGCGATGGCGGAGCGTCGGCCACCGCCCCATCGACGCGACGTCGCGTGCCGTCACCGGGAAGTGCTCGGGCACGGCGCTCCGTTGCGGGACGTAGGCGACAGGACGCCCTGCCAGCCCGTCGACCTCGCCGGCGATCGGGCGGTGGATCCCGGCGAGCACTGCGAGCAGTGTCGACTTCCCGGCTCCGTTCGCGCCGGTGACGGCCGTGATCGCGCCCGACCGGACCTCGGCGGAGATCCCGTGCAGCACACGCTCACCGTCGTATTCGGCCGACACCTGGCGCAGTCGGACGACGACGGGCGCCGGACGGTCGGGCCCCGCCTGGGCAGGACGGTTCGGCGTGGTTCGCATGGCGCCACTCTATCAATACTGAGAATCATTTTCATGTAGAGTGCTCGACCATGACCTGGATCACCGAGCCGTTCACCGCGGCCTTCCTGCTGCGCGCCCTGGTCGGCGGCGTGCTGGTGGCGGGGATCTGTGGTGTCGTCGGCACCTGGGTCGTGCTCCGCGGACTCGCCTTCCTGGGTGAGGCGATGGCCCACGGGATGCTCCCCGGCGTCGCCACCGCGGCGCTGCTCGGGCTCCCGCCGGTCGCCGGCGCAGCCGTCAGCGCCGTGGTCATGAGCGCCGGCATCAGCCTCGTCTCCCGACGCGGCCGGCTCTCCCACGACACCTCCATCGGCCTGCTCTTCGTGGGCATGCTGGCGCTCGGGGTCATCATCGTCTCGTCGAGCAGATCGTTCGCGACGGACCTCACGGCGATCCTCTTCGGCGACATCCTCGCGATCCGGAACGCCGACCTGCTCGGCCTCGCCGTCGCCCTCATCGTCACGGTGCTCGTCGCGATCGCGTTCCACCGCCCGTTCGTCGCGCTCGCCTTCGACCGTCGGGTCGCCGCGACGATGGGCCTGCGCCCACGCCTCGCCCACGCGGCGCTCGTCGGCCTCGTGACCCTCGCCGTCGTCGCCTCGTACAGCGCCGTCGGCACGCTCCTCGTCGTGGCGCTCCTCCTCGGCCCGGCGGTCGCCGCCGCCCACTGGGCCCGATCCATCCCGCTGATCATGCTGCTCGCGACCGGCTTCGGCGCGCTCGCCGTCCTCCTCGGCCTGCTCGTCTCCTGGTACGGCGACACCGCCGCCGGGGCCTCGATCGCCGCCTGCTCGATCCTGCTCGCAGCCGCGTCGTGGGCCGTGCGGTCGCTCGTCGCGCGCATCCGGCGGCCGGGCAGCCCCCACCTCGAACCCTCGACCGATCCGACCCACCTGGAAAGCGCACCGTGCACCGACTCCCCCGACCGATCATCCGAACCGGCCCCACTGCCGGCACCGACCATCGCGGCCCCCGCACCACGCGGACCGCACTCGCTCTCGCCGCGCTCGCGCTGACCCTCACCGCCTGCGCGTCGCCCGGCGCGGCATCGCCGACCCCGACCGACACCGGTGAGGCGCGCGGCCACGGCTACGTCGAGGGGGCGAGCGAACTCGCCGAGCCGCAACTGCACCTCGCGACGGCCGACCAGGCCGGCACCGTCGAACTGACCGATCTCCTCAGCGAGGAGCGTGCGACGATCGCCGAGCTCGGCCCGCTCTCAGCGCTCACGGGCGACGGACGGTTCGTCGCCGCACATTCCGAGCCCGCCGGCACCGTCACGATCATCGACACCGGCGTCTGGACGGTCGACCACGAGGACCACCAGCACTACTACCGGGCCGAGCCGCGTGTGGTCGGTGAGGTCGAGGGTGACGGACCAGCGGATGTCATCGCCGGCTCGACGACCACCACCGTCCGGTTCGCGGGCTCGGGCGAGACCGTCCTCCTCGACACCGCCGCGCTCGGCACGGGCGACCTCGCCGAGTCCGGACGGATCGAGACCTCCCCCGGCGCCCCCGGCTTGGCCGTCCCGATCGGCGAGACCGTCGTCGCCACCGACGGCAGCGGCAGGCTGCGCGTCCACGGCGCCGACGGTGAACTCCTCGACCCCTCGTCCGCGTCCGTGACCGCGGCCGACGTCCTCCTCGCCGGTTGCACCGAACCGGCAGGCACCATCGCGACGAACGTCGGCGTCGTCATCGGTTGCGCCGAGGGCGCGCTCCTCGCCGTCGTCGACCGCAGCTCGAGCGACCCCGACCCGGTCCCCGCGTTCGAGGCGATCCCGTATCCGCAGGCCGTCTCCGCCGACGGGCGCGCGACGTCCTTCCATGCGCGTCCCGGTCGTCCGACCGTCGCCGCCGTCGCCGGTACGTCCGGTGTCTGGCTCCTCGACACCCGCGAACGCCGTTGGACCCTGCTGCCGACGCCCACACCCCTGCAGCTGGTCACCGCCGTGGACGACCGCGACCAGCACGTCGTCGGCCTGACGACGACCGGCGACCTCCTCGTCCTCGACGGTGCCACCGGTGCCGTGACCGGGTCCGCGACCGCGCTCGTCGGTGCCGCCGACCTCGCCGCCGGTGTCCAGCTGGAGGTCGACCAGAACCGCGCCTACCTCAACCTCCCGAGCACCCGCACCGTGGTCGAGATCGACTACGGCGACGCCGCGCGGATCGCCCGGACCTTCACCTTCGACACGGCACCGGCGTTCTTCGCCGAGACGGGACGCTGACCATGCGTGCGACCATCCCCCGACCGACCGCGCTCCTCCGCACCGCAGCCGTGCTCGCGTCGGCCCTCGTGCTCGGCGCGGGCCTCACGAGCTGTGCGGCGAGCGCCGGCGAGCGCCCGCTGGTGGTGGCGACGACCAACATCCTCGGTGACGTCGTCGGCGAACTCCTCGGCGACCAGGCCGAGGTCATGACCCTCATGCCGCCGGACGCCGATCCGCACTCCTTCGAGATCTCGGCGAGGGATGCGGCTCGGATCACCGGTGCGCAACTGATCGTCTCGAACGGGCTGGGGCTCGAGGAGGGACTCGCCCAGCACCTCGAGACCGCGGCCGAGGAGGGCGTGCCGCTCGTCGAGGCGGGGTCGCTCGTCGACGTCCTCGAGACGGCGTCCGGCGCGGCGGACCCGCACTTCTGGACCGACCCGGTGCAGATGGTCGCGGTCGTCGGAGGGGTCACCGAGGCCGTGATCGACGAGGTGCCGGGTGTCGACGCCGCCGAGGTGCGGTCGAACGCCGAGCGGTACACCGCGGAGCTCGAGGCACTCGACGCGGAGATGGCCGAGGCCTTCGCCGCCATCCCGGTCGAGCAGCGGAAGCTCGTCACCAACCACCACGTGTTCGGCTACCTGGCCGCGCGCTATGACTTCGCGGTCATCGGAGCCGTCATCCCGAGCGGGACGACGCTCGCGGCGCCGAGTGCCTCCGACCTCGACGAGCTGTCCACCGCGATCGAGGACGCCGGCGTCCACACGATCTTCGCGGACTCCTCGCAACCCGACCGGCTCGTCCAGGTGCTCGCCGACGAGGCGGACGTCTACGTCGCCGTGGTCCCGCTCTTCACCGAGTCGTTGACCGCCGGATCCGGCGAAGCACCCACCTACCTCACCATGATGCTTGCCAACACCGAGCGCATCGCCACCGGACTCTCGCCATGAGCGGGCGTCCACGAACCCAGAAGGAAACCATGCAGCAGCACCACCGCAGTCCCCTGGCCTCGCGCACGAAGCGCGGCCGGACCCCGTTCCTCGCCGTCGGCACCGCCGCGGCCCTCCTCCTCACCGGATGCTCGACCGCGAGCGGTTCCGCGCCGGACCCGAGCGCCTCCGCGTCCGACGGGCCGCAGAGCCGGATCGCCCTCACCTACGACGGTGGCCTCCTCGTCGTCGACGCCGCCACCCTCGACGTCGTCGGTGACATGCCGCTCGCCGGCTTCAACCGCGTGAACGCCGCGGGCGACGGCCGCCACGTCCTCGTCACGACGACGAAGGGCTTCCAGGTGCTCGACACCGGGACGTGGACGGACGAGGACGGCACCTCGAAGCAGGCCGAGCCGGTCCTCACGGACCTCGTGTTCCCCGCCGACACCGCCGGCCACGTCGTGCGTCACGCCGGGAAGACCATCCTCTTCGCCGACGGCTCCGGTGACACGACGATCTTCGACAGCGCGGACCTCCTCGACGCCACCGACGAGCTGCCCGAGACCGAGACCGTCTCCTCGGAGGCCGCGCACCACGGCGTCGCCATCGAGCTCGAGGACGGCACCCTGCTGTCGACGATCGGCACCCCGGACGCCCGCACCGGTGTCCGCGTGCTCGACGAGTCGCGCACCGAGATCGCCCGCAACGAGCAGTGCCCCTCCGTCCACGGCGAAGGCACCGTCAAGGACGAGACCGTCGTCTTCGGGTGCAGCGACGGCGTCCTCGTCTACGACGACGGCGTCTTCACGAAGATCCAGGCTCCGGACACCTACGGCCGGACCGGCAACCAGTACGTGAGCGAGACGTCGTCCATCGCGGTCGGCGACTACAACAGCGACCCCGACGCCGAGGGCTACGACCTCCGTCAGCTCGCGTTCACCGACACGGTCGCCAAGACGACGAAGATCGTCGACCTGCCGGAGGGTGTCGGCTACACCTGGCGCGACGTGGCCCGTGGGCCCAACGACGAGGTCGTCGTCCTCGGCAACGACGGATCGCTGCACGTCCTCGACGAGCAGACCGGTGCCGTCACCGACACCATCGCCGTCATCGACGCGTGGGAGCCACCGGCCGAGTGGCAGGACGCCCACCCGGCGCTGGTCGTCCACGACGGTGTCGCCTACGTGACCGACCCGGCGACGAAGACGCTCCACGCCGTCGACCTCGCCTCGGGTGACATCACGACGGGCGAGCTGCCCGGTGTCCCGAACGAGATCGCGGTCGTCACCGGCTAGGACCGATCGCAGTTCGAGAGCGCCCGTTCCGTCACATGCTGGGATCCAGCCGACGGGACGGGCGCTCTCCGCGTGGAGCGCCGGGTGTGGTCAGACGCGTTCCGGCGCGCCGAGCACCCGGGTGACGACCGGTCGGGTGGCGTGGAGCGCCGCCCAGACGAGGCCGATGCCGCCGACGAAACACCCGACGATCACGAGGACCGACAGTGGGGCGAGGATGATGCTGATGCCCGCCATCGGGAGGACGAGGAGGACGCCGAGTCCGGCCGAGCCGAGGGCGACGACCCGCAGCGGCAGCATGACGGCGCGGGTCCGAGCCCGCTCCATGACCTGCCGGGGCACTCCGAGGCGGTCGAGGCTCACGTACAGGTCTCGTCGGTCGAGCACCGCGGAGGCCTGGTTCACCCCGACGGAGCAGGCGACCATGAGGAACGACGCGACGAGCGTGATGATGACGCCGGTGCGGATGTCGTCGATGAGGATGGCGCTCTCCCGGTCGAGCTCGGCGCCTCCGGCGGCGTCCATGAGGGCGACGCCCGTGCCGGCGACGACGGCGACGAAGCTCGTCATCGCCACGCCGCTGACCTGCCGCCAGGCGGCCTTCGGCGACTCGAGGATGCTCCGGGCGGCGAGCAGCCGCTCCGGGGACGAGGCGCGCTTCGCCGACCCCCGCCCGATCATCCCGACGACCCACGGGCCGATCAACCCGAGCACACCGACGCCGGCGCCGAAGCCCACGCCCAGGACGGCGACGATGGCGGCGACCTCCTGCAGCCCGGTCACGACGGACAGCATGGCGTAGGCGACGAGGACCACGGCGGCACCGATGACGACGCGCACCCAGTGCACCGTCGGCGCCTGCTGCTTCGTGCGGACCCCGAGCGGGCTCACGTTCACGGCGCGCAGACCGATGGCCGCACTGGCCGCCGCGAGGAGCGTGACGCCGAGCACCACGGCCGCCGCGACCGGCACACCGACCCAGACACCCTCGATGCCGATCGGCGAACCGCCGAAGGGGATGAGGCCGACGAGGGGCAGCATGCCGAGGTACAGCACGATGCCGGCGAAGGAGCCGAGCAGCGCCACCGCCGCCGATTCGAGCACGGTCATCGCGGAGACGGTGCCGGGCGTCGCGCCGAGCAGCCGGAGGGTGGCGAGTCGGTCGTCGCGACGGCGCGCGGACAAGCGCGCGGCCGCTCCACCGAGGGAGCCGAGCGGGACGAGCAGCAGCGCCAGGGCCAGCACGCTGAGCACCTGGTAGAGCAGTGCCGTCTCGCCGGTCCACCGCCAGAACATCATCGCGCCGCCGAGCACGGTGAGCACGAGGGCCGTGGTGACCGCGAACGCGACCGCCGGGAGGACGATCGTCGCGGGGCTCTGGGCTCCCGGCCGGGCGAGCATCCAGGTGAGGCGGAGGACGGGGCTCCGACCCGACCCGGCGGGGACGGGTGTCCGCGGCGGGGCCGTGTCGATGACGGCGCTCATGAGCGTGCGCCGTTCGGGACGACGCCGGCCTGCGGGTACGCCTGGACCTGTGACTGCGGCGGGTACGCCTGGACCTGTGGCTGCGGCGGGTACGCCTGACCCTGCTGCGCCACCGGGTACGGCGGCTGCGGCGCGGGCGGCGCACTCAGCGGCCCCGCGTCCTGGCGTTGTCCGACGATGCGGCCGTCGGCGAGGCGGATGGTGCGCGAGCAGCGGGCAGCCACGGTCTCGTCGTGCGTCACCAGGACGAGCGTGCGGCCCTGACCGGTGGTGGCGTGGAGGAGCGCACCCATCACGTCGGCCGAGGTGCGGGAGTCGAGCGCGCCGGTCGGCTCGTCGGCGAACACGATGGGGGCACCCGTCACCTGGGCACGCGCGATCGCGACGCGCTGCGCCTGACCGCCGCTCAGTTCGCCGATCCGGCGGCCTTCGAGGCCGGCGAGACCGAGGGCAGCGAGCCACGCCGCCGCACTCGCTTCGGCCGCGGCCCGCGGCGTGCCGCCCAGCATGAGGGCGATGGCGACGTTCTCGACGGCCGTCAGCTCGGGGATGAGCAGGCCCTGCTGGAAGACGAACCCGAAGGACTCGCGCCGCAACTGCGAGCGCCGCTTCTCGTCGAGCTGGTCGACGCGGACGACGCCGGTCGGGGTGGCGAAGGCGATCGAACCGGTGTCCGGGGTGACGATCCCGGCGAGCGCGTGCATGAGGGTGGTCTTGCCGGAGCCGGAGGCGCCCATGATGGCGACCGACTCGCCAGGAAGGATGTCCAGGTCGACGCCGGCGAGGGCGAAAGTGGCCCCGTACTGTTTCGTGAGTCCGCGGGCGGAGAGGATCGATGTGTTCATGATCCCATCGTGCGCGGCGGACCGGGTGCGGCGCGTCGGCCGGGCGATGCACGCTGGAAGGCGGCGGTCATCCGCGAGGTGGACCCGGGGTCGGCCGCGAGGTCAGACGCCGCGGCGGCGGTACTGCGCGAAGAGGGCGGCGTCGGCGGCCCAGCCCGCACCGAGGAAGCGGAGTCCCGAGCCGGTGTCGGTGGCGTCACCCGACGGCGCTGGAGCCGGCGCGGCCGAGAGGTCGACACCCGCAGCGCCGCCGGCGACGTGCGCCGAGGCCCTGACTCGCTCGGCGACCTCCACGGGCGCAGGGTCCTCCTCGACCGCACCCTGCACCGGGACCGCCCGCAGCGGAGCGGTGACCCGGGTGTGGACGGCGTGCGACTGGGTGCTGGAGGACATGCTCCCATCGTGCCGAGCGGCCGTCCGACGCACATCCCGCAGTCGGGTGATCCTCACCGGCGCGGACTCATCCTCCGGTACCACACGGGCCGGCGGAACACGCGGCTCCCGCCGAGCGGAGCCCGCGGGATCAGATCGACTGCACCGGCACTGGCCGACCGACGAAACGGATCCCGACCCGCTCCCCCGCCTCGAGCCGTTCGGTCGCGCCATGCTGCACCGCGACGAGCGTCCCGTCAGGCAGTTCGACGGTCGTGCGACGCACCGGCCCGAGGAAGCTCGAGGTGAGCACCACCGCGTCGGACGAACGAGTGGGCTGCTCCCCCTCGTCCGTGAACACGACATCCTCCGGCCGGACGAGCGCGACGACGTCCCCATCGGCCGTCGGCTCGCCGAGCACCGGCAGCACCTGACCGAGCACCAGCACACCACCGTCGACGAGCGTTCCCGGGATCCGGTTGCTCAACCCGATGAACTCGGCCACGAACGGCGAGGACGGTCGGGAGTACAACTCCTCGGGCGTGCCGATCTGCTCGATGACCCCGGCCCGCATGACGGCCACCCGGTCGGCGACGGCGAGCGCCTCCTCCTGGTCGTGCGTCACGAACAGCGTCGTGATCTGCAGCTCCGACTGGATGCGACGGATCTCGTCGCGCAACTGGACGCGCACCTTGGCGTCGAGGGCGCTGAGCGGCTCGTCGAGGAGCAGGACCCGCGGTCTCGTCACGAGCGCCCGCGCGAGGGCGACGCGCTGCTGCTGCCCACCGGACAGCTGGTGGGCGTAGCGGCCGCCGAGGTGGCCGAGACCGACGAGCTCCAGGCTCTCGGCCGCGCGGGACTGCCGCTCGGCGCTCGGCACCCGGCGCATGCGCAGGCCGAACTCCACGTTCTCCAACACGGTCAGGTGCGGGAAGAGCGAGTACGACTGGAACACCATGCCGAGGTCGCGCTTGTTCGTGGGCACCGACACGACGTCGACCCCGTCGATCAGCACGCTGCCCGAGGTGATGTCCTCGAGCCCCGCGAGGCTGCGCAGCGCGGTCGTCTTCCCACAGCCGGAGGGGCCGAGGAGGGCGACGAACTCGCCCGGCGCGAGGTCGAGACTCACGCCGTCGAGGGCACGGGCGCCCGAACCGTAGTCCTTCACGACGCGTTCGAACCGCACCGCGGCGCCTGTCGGGCGGTCGGCTCCCGGTGCAGCCGGGGATGCCGACTGGTCGATCGAGGTCATGGTGTCTCCCTGATGCGGCGGATCGATCCGACGCGGCCGATGATGAACAGCAGGACGAAGGCGAACGCGAGCGCGAGCAGGGCGAAGGCCACCGCCACGAACGGGTCGCTCTTCGACACCTGCACGAGCGAGGTCTGCAGGGTGTTGCGCCCGAGGAGCGAGGCGATCGTGTACTCGCCGAGGACGACGGCCACCGAGATGACCGCGGCCGTGAGCACGCCTCGCCGAAGGTTGGGCAGGAGCACCCGGAACAGGACGGTCCCCCAGCCGGCACCGAGCGTGCGGGCGGCCTCGGCGAGGGTGCCGACGTCGACCGACTGCAGGTTCGCAGCGATCGCCCGGTAGGCGTAGGGCAGCACCGTGATCCCGTACGCGAACGCGAGCGTCCACGGGGCACTGCCGAGCAGCTTCGCCACCACCGAGTACACGGGCGCCAGTCCGACGACGAGCACGATCGCCGGCACGGTGATCGGGATGATGCAGACGAACTCCAGCACCCGCTGCAGCTTCGGGAAGCGGAGCTTGACGAGGATCATCGTCGGCAGGAGCAGGACGACGACGATGAGCACCGTCACCGCGGCGAGCACGACGGAGTTGCCGATGCCCTGGAACAGCACGCGGTACTTCCGCGAGTTCTCCGGGTCGACGATCGCCGCCCAGTGGCCGAGGTCGTGACCGCCGTCGATCCCGGCGCGGAGCGTGAACTCGAGCATCGACAGGATCGGCACGGCGAACACGAGCGCGACGACGACGAGGATGATCCGGCTCGTGAGCTTCGACGGCGTGGCCGAGTCGCGGACGGCGCTCATCGCTGCCACCGTTCCGTCCGGGCCTGGAGCGCGGAGTAGGCGGTCATCATGACGACCATCACCACGATCATGCCGATCGCGAGCGAGCCGGCGAGGTTCTCCCGCCCGAGGACCGTCTCGCTGATGAGGGCACCGCGGATCTGCAGCGGCACGATCTGGGCGCCCTGACTGATGAGCGCAGCGGCGGTCGCGTAACTCGAGAACGCGTTCGCGAAGAGGAGCAGGAGCGACCCGAGGAAGGAGGGAGCGAGGATCGGCATCGCGATGCGGGTCCAGTACGTGAAGCGCGTGCCGCCGAGCGTCGCGTTCGCCTCCGACCAGGTGCGCTTCAGCCCCTCCATCGCCGGCATGAAGGTGATGACCATGAGCGGCACCTGGAAGTACAGGTAGGGCAGGAGGAGACCGGGCACCTGGTAGAGCCAGACGCCGTCCGCGAAGAGGTCGATGCCGAGCCGGTCCTTGAGGAACACGGTGACGAGCCCCTGGATCCCGATCGTCGCGATGAAGGCGAAGGCGAGCATGACGCCGCCGAACTGCGCGAGCACGCTCGAGGCCGCGTCGACGAACGTGCGGACGAGCCCGTCGGGTCGCACCGCGAGCAGGGCGTAGCAGACGAGGGCTCCGATGACGGCGCCGGCGACCGCGGTGACCGCCGAGACCCAGAACGAGCTCGCGAAGGCGCCCAACACCGCCGGCTCGCCGAGAGCGGTCAGGTTGTCGAGGGTGAACGCGCCGTCACCGTCGAAGAAGCCGGTGGCGAGCGCGGTGACCGTCGGGATCGCCAGGAAGAGCAGGGTGTACAGCGCGAAGGGCGTCAGCCCGAGGAGGGCCCAGCGCGGACGGCGACGGGGGCGCGCCGCGGCGGGATCGGCCGAGGCGTCCGGTGTGGTGGTCGGCGGGAGCGAGACGGCGGGGTCGGCTTCCACCGACCCCGCCCCACTCCGCCGCGTGGCGGAGGCACTCATCAGGAGATCGCTGCCGCCCACTTCTCGGCGAGCAGCGAGGTGGCCTGCTCGGTCTGCTCCGGCGTGAACTGCACGAGGTCGGCGGGCATCTCACCGACGGCGTCGAGGGCCTTCTGGTCGACGGTGTCGGCCTCGACCATCGCAGCAAGGGTCGACGGGTACGCGCCGGCTGCGAGGTACAGGTTCTGCGCCTCGGGGCTGAAGATGAACTCCTGCCAGAGACGGGCCGCCGCTGGGTGCGGAGCGTCGACGTTGATCGCCTGGTTGTAGTAGCTGCCGACGGCCGAACCGGGGAGCACGGTCGTCTTCCAGTTGCGCTGACCCTCGTTCTCGGTCGCCGCGGCCAGGTTGTTGTAGCTCCAGTCGATGACGACGGGGGTCTCACCGGACGCGATCGTCGCCGGCGTCGGGTCGAGCGGCAGGAAGTTGCCGGCCTGGTTCAGCTTCTGGAAGAAGTCGACACCGGGCTGGATGTCGTCGGCCGAACCACCGGACTGCAGTGCGGCGAGGTAGACGCCGGCTGCGGCGGCACCCGCCTGGGTCGGGTCGCCGTTCAGCGCGACCTTGCCCGCGAACTCGGAACCGAGGAGGTCGTCGAGCGACTTCGGTGCCGGGACGGCGTCGGCGTCGTACCCGATGGAGACGAGGCCGGTGTAGTCGTACACCCAGAGGCCCGTCTTCTCCTTCGAGCCCTCGGGGATGTCGTCCCAGTTGGCGACCTGGTACGGCGCGAACTGGTCCAGGTTGTCGAGGGCGACGGCGGACCCGAGGTCGAAGACGTCGGGGGCGGTGTCCTGGCCCTGCTGGTTCTTGGCGGCCGTGATCTCCTCGGCGCTCGAGACGTCCGGGTCGGCCGAGTTGACCGTGATGTCGTACTTGTCCTCGAACGCGCTGATGATCTTGCCGTAGTTCGCCCAGGTGTCGGGGAGGGCGATGACGTTGAGCTCACCCTCCGCCTTGGCGGCCTCGACGAGCGCGTCCATGCCGCCGAAGTCCTCGGCTGAGGTCGCTTTCTTCGCGTCGACGTCGGAGGCGGCTCCGGTGTCCGCTCCGGCGGAGCATGCGGTGAGCGTCGTCGCGGCGAGCGCGACGATGGCGAGGGCGGTCATACGCCTGGTGTTCACGGTTCCTCCAGTGACGTCGGCGGCCGCCCGTGCTGTCGGGCCGTCGGATACCGCGTCCGTCGTCTGGAGGACAAGCTAGGGTCGCCACGTAGCGCGATCGGGACCGCACGGTGTCTCGCGGGTGAACAGTGCCCTTCGACAAGCTCAGGGACCGGGGTGGGCTCAGTGACCGGGGTGGGCTCAGGGACCGGGGTGGGCTCAGTGACCAGGGTGGGCTCAGGGACCAGGGGGTCAGCCGCGGAGCGCGACGGGCCCGGGGCTCCTGGCGAGACGCTCCTCGAGACCGGCGCGCACCTCCGGCCACTCCTCCGCGATGACGGAGAACAGGGCGGTGGTCCGCCAGGTGCCGTCGGCCCGCTGCTTGTCGCGGCGGATGAGGCCCTCGAAGGTGGCCCCGAGCCGCAGGATCGCGGTGCGCGAGCGCTCGTTGCGCTCATCGGCCTGGATCTTCACCCGCCCGAAACCCGCGTCGAAGGCGAGGCCGAGGAGCAGCAGCTTCGTCTCCGCGTTGACGGCGGTGCCCCAGACGCGCGGGTCGTACGCCGTCCAACCGAGGTGGGCCGCCTCCCCCGGTTCGTCGAAATCGCCGAGCGTGGAGGTGCCGACGAGGAGCCCGTCGTGGTCGCCGCCGAGGAGCCGGATGACGTAGGTGTTCCGGACGCCCGTCGTGAAGTACCCGTCGGCGAAGACGTCGAACTCGGCCTGCGTGGTCGGCAAGCCCTCTGGTCCACCGCCGTACCCGCCGGCGAACACCTCGGGGTGCGCGATCGCCGTGAACAGCTCGGGATAGTGCGAGCGGTCGAGCGGTTCGAGCCGGATGGTCCGGCCCTCGATCGGCTGGGGTACAGGGCGTCGTGCGGTCACCGTTCCACCGTATCCGCTCGCGAGCCGATCACCATGATGTCGACGTCAGGCCAGGATGAGGCAGGTCGGTGAACCCGCGTCGAGGGTCCCGAGGAGCGTCGTCGGGACACCCGTGCGCTCGTCGAGTCGGAAGCTCGCGACGGTGTCCGACAGCTGGTTCGCGACGTGGAGGAAGCGGCCCGACTCCCGATGGTGGCGCGGCATCGTCCCACCGCACTCGACGTCGGCCACGGCCTCCACCCGCGAGCCGTCGCCCGTCACGCGCAGGGTGGCGATGCGGTCGCTCCCCCGCACCCCGACGTGCAGCTGCTCGCGCGACGCGGCGAGGCTGATCTCGGCACCCGTGTCACCCTCCGACACCCCCTCCGAGGGCGCGACCGTGGCCGCGAGGATGTGCCAGTGGCCGTCCGTCCCGTCCACTCCGAGGGTGAAGACCTCGACCGAGTACTCGGTGATGACGTGGAGGTGACCGCTCGGGTGGACGACGAGGTGCCGCGGACCCGTGCCGCGCGGGAACACGACGGTGTGGTCGAGGACCAGCCGACTCCCCCGCAGCTGCCAGATCCGGACCGTGTCGTGGCCGAGGTCGGTCGTCGCGATCCGGCCGTCGGGCAGGAGGGCGGAGGCGTGTGCACGGGACGGCCGGGACGGCAGCGCCTCGCCGACGGCGGCCTCCAACGCGAGGAGCGTCAGGGCGTCCTCACCGGCGTCCGCGGATTCGGCGGCGAGTGCGGTGGGTGAGGCCCAGGGGTCGACGGACGCCTCTCCGAGCCGCGGGTCGCCTCCGAACGCCGCGTTGTCCGCGAGCGGCACGGACACCACCCGACCGTCGCCGTAACAGCTCGCGACGAGCAGGTCGGCGCCCGGGACGGTCGCGACGTGGCAGACGCCGTCGCCCGCTTCGAGTGGCTTGCCGAAGGGTGCGAGGCCGAACTCGCCGGAGCGCTTGAACGCCTCCACCGCGCCGGTCGACTCGCTGGCCGCGTAGACGATCGGCAGCGTCGGGTGCAGCGTCAGGAACGACGGCGACTGCGCCTCCGAGGACTGCACCAGCCGGAGGGTGCCCGCCTCGTCCTGCCGCAGCAGACTGATCCCGGCACCGGTGCCGTCGGCCTCAGCCGTGTAGGAACCGAGGAGGAGGTAAGGGGTGTCGTCGCTCATCCCCACAGTCTCCCACCTGCACCGACGCCCACCCGTGTCGGATCAGCTGGCGCGGCGGGCTCGGACCCCGGCCGCGTACTCCTTCGGACTCATGCCGATCGCTTCCCTGACGATCCGGATGAGCGTCGCCCGCGTGATGCCGAGGGCGTTCGCCAGGGTGACGAGTGAGAGGTCCGGGTCGTCGTCGAGGGTCGCCAGGGCACGCCGGACCCGTGGGTCGAGCGTGCCGGTGTCACGCGAGGGACGCGCCGCCGACCGTGGCCGGACCACGCCGGTCGAGAGTTCCTCGACCGGCGGGAGCCCTGGCAGGGACGGCTGACCGGATTCGTTCACCACGGCGAGCGACGCTCCTCCTCGGCTCAGTCGACGAGGTCGTGACGCACGACGATCGCGTCGCGGCCGGGGCCGACGCCGATCGCGGAGATGCGCGAACCACTCATCGACTCGAGCGCCAGCACGTAGTCCTGCGCGTTCTTCGGCAGGTCCTCGAAGCGGCGGACACCGGTGATGTCCTCCTGCCAGCCGGGGAACTCCTCGTAGATCGGGACCGCGTGGTGGAAGTCGCTCTGCGAGACCGGCACCTCTTCGACCCGCACGCCGTCGACCTCGTAGGCGACGCAGACCGGGATGGTGGCGAGGTCGTCGAGGATGTCGAGCTTCGTCAGGACGAAGTCGGTGACCCCGTTGATGCGTGCCGCGTACCGCGCGATCGGGGCGTCGTACCAGCCGACACGGCGCGGGCGCCCCGTCGTCGTGCCGAACTCGAAGCCCTTCGAGCGGAGGTAGTCGCCGGACTCGTCGAACAGCTCCGTCGGGAACGGACCGGCGCCGACGCGCGTGGTGTACGCCTTCACGATGCCGATGACACGGTCGAGTCGGTTCGGTGCGACACCCGAACCGGTGGCTGCGCCGCCCGAGGTGGCGTTGGAGGAGGTGACGAAGGGGTAGGTGCCGTGGTCGACGTCGAGCATCGTGGCCTGGCCGCCCTCGAAGAGGACGATCTTGCCCTCGTCGAGTGCCTCGTTCAGCACGAGGGCGGTGTCGGCGACCATCGGGCGCAGGCGCTCCGCGTAGGCGAGCAGGTCGGCGACGATCTCGTCGACCGTGATCGCGCGGCGGTTGAAGACCTTCACGAGGAGGTGGTTCTTCTGGTCGAGCGCGCCTTCGACCTTCTGGCGCAGGATGTTCTCGTCGAAGAGGTCCTGGATCCGGATGCCGACCCGGTTGATCTTGTCGGCGTAGGCCGGGCCGATGCCGCGGCCGGTGGTGCCGATCTGACGCTTGCCGAGGAAGCGCTCCGTCACCTTGTCGATGGTGCGGTGGTACTGGGTGATGACGTGCGCGTTGGCGCTCACCAGGAGGCGCGAGACGTCGATCCCGCGGGCCTGCAGCGCCTCGAGCTCGTGGAACAGCACCTCGATGTCGATGACGACACCGTTGGAGATGACGGGCACGACGCCGTTCGTCAGGATGCCGGACGGCAGGAGGTGCAGGGCGTACTTCTCGTCGCCGATGACGACCGTGTGCCCCGCGTTGTTGCCGCCGTTGAACTTCACGACGTAGTCGATGCGGTCACCGAGCAGGTCGGTGGCCTTCCCCTTGCCTTCGTCGCCCCACTGGGCGCCGACGATCACGATTGCTGGCATCTGGATGCCGCCCCTTCCGGATTCTCGTGTGCCCGGCGGACCCCCGGAGGAACCCAGCCCTGACAGGCCGGACGCCCACCCTCTGCGGGCGGGCGTCTCGTGCACGCACCCGTCCATCGTACCGGAGCCGGGTCTCGGGCACCGAGTTCCGGCCCGCGCTCGATACCATGATGGGATGCTCAGGCCCCGGCCGGCCGTCCCGCACGCCGATCGCCCTCGACGACCGACCTCCCGACCGACCGAACGGAATCCATGACCTCCCTGCCGCGCCTCGTCGCCTTCGATCTCGACGACACCCTCGCCCCGTCGAAGTCCGCGCTCGACCCTCGCATGGCCGAGCTGTTCGTCGCCCTCCTCGAGCGCACCTCGGTGTGCATCATCTCCGGTGGCCAGATCGTCCAGTTCCAGAACCAGGTGCTCGACCGCATCGGCGCCGCCTCGCCCGAGGCCCTCGGCCGCCTCCACCTCATGCCCACGTGCGGCACCCGCTACGACCGCTTCGACGGCACCGCGTGGACGACCGTCTACCGGCACGACCTGAGCGACGACCAGAAGGCCCGCGCGATGGGCGCCCTCGAGACCGAGGCGAAGCGACTCGGCCTCTGGGCAGAGGAGACCTGGGGCCCGATCCTCGAGGACCGCGGTTCGCAGATCACCTTCTCCGCGCTCGGGCAGACCGCGCCGGTCGACGAGAAGACGGCCTGGGACCCGGACGGAGTCAAGAAGGAGTCGCTGCGTTCCGCGGTCCAGGCGCTGCTGCCCGACCTGGAAGTGCGCTCCGGCGGATCCACCTCGGTCGACATCACGATGGCGGGCGTCGACAAGGCCTTCGGCATGACGCGCCTCGCGGAGCACACCGGCATCCCGCTCGAGGAGATGGTGTTCGTGGGCGACCGCCTCGACGAGGGTGGCAACGACTACCCCGTGCTCGCCCTGGGTGTGCCGTCGGTCGCCGTCCACGGCTGGCAGGACACGGCCGCGTACCTGGAGTCGCTCGGCCTGTAGGGGCACCCGTCCCTGCGCGTGTTGCCGGTCCCCGAGCCGCGCACCGGCCCCTGATCCGCGCCCCGGTCCCTGATCCGCGCCCCGGTCCCTGATCCGCGCCCCGGCCCCTGAGCCTGTCGAAGGGCTAGTCGGAGCCGAGGATGACGATCGCCGAGGTGGGCGGTGCCGCTGCGGCGACGAGGTACTCGATCTCCTCGGACGCCGTCGGGTCGGCCTCGCGCAGGAAGGTGTCGAGTCGCTCGACCTCTTCTGTCTCGCCGATCGCCTTCGCGGAGCGACGCAGGGCGTAGAGCGACCGCAGCACGCCGCGGTTCGGTGCGTGCGACCAGGGGATCGGCCCCTGGCCGCGCCAGCCGGCGGCGCGGAGGGAGTCGAGGCCCCGGTGGTAGCCGACGCGCGCTGCCGCGTAGCCGGGGATCGGCGACTGCGGGTCGTGCACCGCGTCGGCGAGCAGGGCCCAGCCGAGCGATGAGCGAGGGTGGGCTGCGAGGAGCTCGGCCAGCGCTTCGATCGAACCGATCGCCGCGTGGAACTCGGCTTCGGTGGCGCTGTCGTCCGGCAGCAGTGTCGGAGGGGTTGCCATGAGATTCTCACCGGTCATCGTTCAACCATAGCTCCGTTGCCGGAGCCCGGCGTGGGAGGAAGCTGGCAGCCCTCGCTGAGAGCTCGCCGCATGCGTCGCGAACGATATTGCACACCGCTGTGCAAGATAGTACGATCGCTGTCATGACCACCACCGAAGCGCCGCCGAGTCCACCCCGGGCTCCACGCCGTGACGCCACCGAGAACCGCGTCGCCCTGCTCGAGGCCGCCCGCCTCGCCCTTCGCAGCGACCCCGACGCGAGCCTCGAGACCATCGCCGCGGCCGCCGGTCTCACCCGCCGCTCGGTCTACGGGCACTTCGCCACCCGCGACGAGCTCGTGAACGCCGTCGTCGTGGCGGGCGCCGAACGCGTGGCCTCCTCGATCACGGCCGTCCGCGGCGACGAACCGCTCACGACGATCGCGCTCATCGGCGACGTCCTCTGGGCACAGGTCGACCACGTGCGCATCATGGCGCCGCTCGCCGTTCGCGGCCCACTGCGCGCCGTCACGGCGGCCGCCCTCGAACCCGTCCGCACCCTGCTCCTCCGCACCGTCCAGGCCGGGATCGCCGACGGCTCCATCCGTCCGGACATCGAGGCCGACATCCTCGCCCGCCTCGTCGAGAGCACCGCGATCGGCGTGCTGGAGGAGGCGAGCCGCTCCGAGCTCTCGACCGACGCCGGCCGTCGGCTCGTCATGCTCGCCACCCTCGGCGCGGTCGGCCTCTCCTGGCAGGACGCGAGCGCCGTCGCCGACCGCGCAGCCACCCACACCCACGAGGAGACCACCCATGCGCGTTGAACTCGACGGCGTCTCGAAGGGAAAGGGCGGCATCGTCCTCGAACCCACCTCGCTCTCCTTCCGGACCGGTGAAGCGACCTTCGCCCGCGCCGAGACCGAGCAGCGCCCGACCGTCCTCGGGCTCATCGCATCCGGACGCATGAAGCCCGACACGGGCACCGTGCTCGTCGACGGCACGACCGACCGCAAGACGATGCGCCGCACGATCGCCCTGATCGACGCGCCCGACGTCTCCGAACCCGCCAGCGGCGTCGCGGTGACCGGTGTCGTCGCCGAGGAACTCATGTTCGCCGGTCGTGCGAGCCACCCCTTCGCCGTGGCGAGACTCCTCGACTCCCTCGGTCTCGCCTCGCTCGCGAAGCAGCCGATCTCGACCGTCGCGCCGACCGAGCGTGTGCGCTTGCTCACCGAACTCGCCGTCCTCCGCGAAGACGTCACCGCGCTCGTCCTCGTCTCCCCCGACCGGCACGGCGGCGATCCGATCGGCTGGTGGACCATCGCCCGCCGGCTCGCGGCCCGCGGCTACGGCGTCCTCGTCATCGCCGGAGACGCCTCGGCCACCGCGATCAACGCCATGTCGGACGCCCCCGTGTCCGAGAACGCCACGGACGAACTCGTCCCCCTCTTCCAGCAGGACTGGTCGTGACGCACCACGTGCGCCGCCCCGACCCCGCCTTCCCCTCCGCCATCACCACCCGTCCCCAGAAGGACCTCCTGTGAAGATCTTCGCGATGATCCGCGCCGAACTCTCCCGCCTGTGGGCCACCCCCATGTCGCGCCTCGCCCTCGTCGCCCTCATGTGCGTGCCCCTGCTCTACGGCGGCCTGTACCTGTGGGCCAACCAGGACCCGTACGCGAAGCTCGACCAGGTGCCCGTGGCCCTCGTCGTCGAGGACTCCGGTGCGCCGGCGACCGACGACACCACCGGCGATGCGACCGGTGAGACGGAGAACTACGGCGACGACATCGCCGAGCAGCTCATCGAGGACGGTTCCTTCGCCTGGCACGAGGTCAGCGCGGCCGACGCCGCCCGGGGCGTGAACGACGGGACGTTCGACTTCAGCGTCACGATCCCCGCGGACTTCTCGACCTCCCTCACCTCCGCGTCCGGCGACGCGCCGCGACAGGCGACGGTCCAGCTCACCACGAACGACGCGAACAGCTACCTGGCGACGACGATCGGTGAGCAGGCGGTCAAGCAGATCAAGGCGACGATCGTGCAGACCGTCAACCGCCAGGCCGCCGGTCGGTTCCTCACCGCCCTCGACTCCATCAAGACCAAGCTCGTGGACGCCACCACCGGCGCCACGCAGCTGGCCGACGGCGCCCAGCAGGCCTTCGACGGCGCAGGGACCGCCCAGGCCGGTGCGGCGACCCTCGCGTCGGGCACGGCGCAGATCGCCGCCGGCACGGCCAGCCTGCCCGCTCAGACGGACCAGTTGGCTTCGGGCGCCGAGCAGGTCGCCGCGGGCACCTCGACCCTCGCCGGCAAGGGCGACGAGGTCGGCGCCGCCGCCCAACGACTCGTGAACTCGATCCCGGCGGCGCGTGCACAGATCGCGCAGACCCTGACCGAGAACGGCTTCACGGCCGAGCAGATCGCCCAGGTCCTGGCCCTCCTCGACCCGGTGGCGGCCGATGCCTCCACGGCCAACGAGCGGGTCCAGACCGTCGTGTCGCAGGTCGACCAGCTGAACAGCGGCGCCCAGCAGGTCGCGGGCGGCGCCAGGGCCCTGAGCAACGCCATGCCGGCGCTCGCCGCCGGGACGCAACAGGCCGCCGACGGCGCCGCATCGCTGCAGACCGGCCTCACCACGCTGCAGACGGGCCTCGGCACGCTGCGCGACGGCATCGTCACCCTCCGCGACGGACTGCAGTCGGGCGCCGACGCGATCCCGGCGACCACGCCGGACTCCCGGACGCTGCAGGCGAAGACGATCGCCGACCCGGTGAAGCTGACCAACGCCTCGGTGACGAGCGCGGGCACCTATGGCGCCGGCCTCGCCCCGTTCTTCGTGAGCCTCGCCGCTTGGATCGGCATCTACGCCCTCTTCCTCATCGTCAAGCCGGTGTCGCGCCGAGCGATCACCGCCCTCCACAGCCCGATCAAGGTGACGCTCGCCGGCTGGCTGACGCCCGGCCTCCTCGGCACGATCCAGATGGTCGCCCTGTTCGGCATCCTCGCGGGCGCCCTCCACTTCGAGGTCCACAACCCGCTCGGCACCTACGGCATGATGGCGCTCGCCTCGCTGACGTTCGCGGCGATCATCCTCACCCTGAACGTGTGGTTCGGAAGTGTCGGCCAGTTCCTCGGGCTCGTCCTCATGGTGGCCCAACTCGTCACCGCCGGCGGCACGTTCCCTTGGCAGACCCTGCCGGCCCCGCTCGCCGCGCTCCACCATGTGCTCCCGATGTCGTACGCCGTCGACGGCATGCGGCAGCTGATGTACGGGGGTCGGATGGACGCGGCGCTGCAGGACGCCGGCGTGCTGCTCGCATGGCTGGCGATCGCGCTGAGCCTCTCCGCCGTCGGGGTCACCCGGATGACGCACGCGAGGACCCTGCGCGATCTCCGCCCCAGCCTCATCGGCTAGCGGTCGGGCCGGACGCGGTGGAATCCGCGCCGGAGTGTCGTCCTCGGGTGGGGACGACGCTCCGGCGCGCGTGGTTCGCCGCTTCCGTGCGACGCCCATTCGGGTCGGGCATCGATCGCTGACGGCGGGAAGAGCGCGACCTCGATCGGGTTCGGGTGCGCCCGCCGTCGTCTCGCTCCCTTGAGTGATCGACGGAGCGGGCGATCATGACGCGGAATGCGGCAGATTCCTCGGAACAGGTCACGAGCGGGTGGAACCCCTCAGGCCTCGCCCGGAAACACCGGAGGCCGCCGGGAGTGGGGGGACTCCCGGCGGCCACCGGTGCGACGGAACGGTGCGGTTCCGTCTGGGCGCACACGATCGCGGCGGTTCGGGCCACCGTGATCAGGTGCAGATACGACGCGTGCTGATCAGAAGGGGATCAGCGACGCCTCCTCGCGCTGTTCCGCGAGCATCCGACGACGGGTCGCGAACGCGGCTCCCGCACCCCAGATGAGGAGCGAGGCGAACAACGCACCGGCAGGGGCGATGAGCTCGCTCGGGCCGGTCTGCGTTGCGCTGATCGACACCGAGGTGTCGTCGGCGCGGGTGTCCGCCTGAGCCGGCGCAGCGACGCCCACCAGGAGGGCGATCGCGAGCGCAGCGGGGACGGCGAGCGCGGTGACGCCACGGACCAGGGACGGGCGGGATCCTCGTTCGGGCGAGACTCCCAGGGCGGAGCTGTGCTTCATCTTCAGTTCATCCTTCGGGTGACCGCCGATGCGCACCGCACGGATTCGGGTCCGTGCGGTGGCCCTCAGTGGCTTCGGGTGCCGGGAGGGATTCGGGTTCAGCGGTGGAGCATTGCTCCGATACAAAGTATGCCGGTCCGTGTCGGCACTTTGGGGGACTACGTCCGCAATTGAGGGAATCTTGAGGTGTTCCTGAGGAACGCATAGGGGGATCCCTCGGAACCACCCGCGGACGGGGGACAACCCTGTCGACGTCAGTCGAAGGACACGTGCTGCATGACCCACGCGTGCATCGCGACAGCCGCTGCCGCGGACGCGTTGATCGATCTCGTCGAGCCGAACTGGGTGATCTCGAGCACCGCATCGGCCGCCGCGATCGCCTCCGCCGACAGACCGGGGCCCTCCTGTCCGAACAGCAGGATGCATCGCTCGGGGAGTCTGGTGGTCTCGATCGGGACCGAACCGGGGACGTTGTCGATCGCGATGATCGGTAGCCCCGCGTCGCGCGCCCAGGCGACGAGGCCCGCGACGTCGGCGTGGTACTCGACGTGCTGGTAGCGGTCGGTGACCATCGCCCCGCGCTTGTTCCAGCGACGTCGACCGACGATGTGCACGGTGTCGGCGGCGAACGCGTTGGCGGTGCGCACGATCGAGCCGATGTTCATGTCGTGCTGCCAGTTCTCGATGGCGACGTGGAACGGGTGACGGTGCTCGTCGATGTCGGCGACGATGGCCTCCATCGTCCAGTAGCGGTACCGGTCGACGACGTTGCGGGTGTCGCCGTCGCGCAGGAGCGCCTGGTCGTACCAGGGATCCTCGGGCCAGTCCCCCTGCCACGGGCCGACGCCGCCCTGGCTCGCGGGCGCCACGGGATCGGCGGGGTGGACGGCCGGATCGTCCTGGCTGGGCGGGGTCTCTGGCACCAGCCAACCCTACCCGCGCCGTGCCAGACTGGAGATCCGGGCCCGACGCCGCGCCACCCCATGAGGCGCGCCGCTCCCTCGGCCCGCCCGAACCACCTGGAGGAACGCATGTCACGTCGCGACGAGGTCGAGTGCTGGCTCACCGACATGGACGGGGTACTCGTCCACGAGAACCACGCCCTCCCGGGTGCAGCAGCACTCCTGCAGCAGTGGCAGGACCAGCGGACGCCCTTCCTGGTCCTCACGAACAACTCGATCTTCACCCCGCGCGACCTGAGCGCCCGCCTGCGCGCCTCCGGCCTCGACGTTCCGGAGGAGTTCATCTGGACCTCCGCCCTCGCCACGGCCGCCTTCCTCGCCGAGCAGGAGCCGGGAGGGTCGGCATTCGTCATCGGCGAGGCCGGGATCACCACCGCCATCCACGAGGCCGGCTTCACGATGACGGAGACGAACCCCGACTACGTCGTCGTCGGCGAGACCCGCAACTACTCGTTCGAGGCCATCACGAAGGCGATCCGCCTGATCGCCGGCGGCGCGCGGTTCATCGTCACGAACCCGGACGCCACCGGACCGAGCAAGGACGGCCCGCTGCCCGCGACCGGTGCGATCGCAGCGCTCATCACGAAGGCGACCGGCATGGAGCCGTACGTGGTCGGCAAGCCCAACCCGATGATGTTCCGCTCGGCCCTCAACAAGATCGGCGCGCACTCGGAGAACACCGGCATGATCGGCGACCGCATGGACACCGACATCGTCGCGGGCATCGAGGCGGGTCTCCACACGATCCTCGTCCTCACAGGCATCAGCGACGAGGCCGAGATCAACCGCTACCCGTTCCGGCCGAACGAGATCCTCAGCGGGGTCATCGACCTCGTGACCGACCCCGTCGAGGTCGAGATCTAGTCCAGCCCCTCCCGCAGCCACACCGACCCGCTCCCCCAGCTTCGAGGATCTCCCATGCGCGCCGTCGTCTACGACCAGTTCAGCACCGAGCCGACCGTTCGGGACGTCCCGGATCCGCAGCCGTCCGACGCCGGCGTGGTCGTGCGTGTGGAGACGACCGGCCTGTGCCGGAGCGACGCGCACGGGTGGCTCGGCCACGACGACGGGATCGCCCTCCCGCAGGTGCCCGGTCATGAACTCGTCGGGCGGGTCCACGCCGTCGGGCCACTCGTCGAGCGGTTCCAGGTGGGCGACCGCGTCACCGTCCCCTTCGTGTGCGCGTGCGGCCGCTGTGCCGAATGCCTCGCCGGGAACGGCCAGGTCTGCCCGAACCAGACCCAGCCCGGCTTCACCCACTGGGGGTCGTATGCCGAACTCGTCGCCCTGCACGATGCGGACGTCAACCTCATCCCGGTACCGGAGTCGCTCGACGCGGGCGCCGCAGCCCTCCTCGGCTGCCGCTTCGCGACGGCGTTCCGGGGGCTCGTGCACCGGGCCGCGCTGCGCAGCGGTGAACGCCTGCTCGTCGTCGGCTGCGGTGGCGTCGGGCTGAGTGCCGCCATGATCGGGGTGGCCCTGGGTGCCGAGGTCGTCGCCGTCGACATCGACGCCGCAGCCCTCGCCCGCGCCCGGTCGATCGGCGTCACGCACACGATCGACTCCAGCGGGCTCGACGAGGACGCCGTGCTCGCGCGCATCGCCGAGGTCAGCCCGGGCGGCGTCCAGGTCTCGGTCGAGGCCCTCGGTCGGGAGTCCACGATGCGTCTGAGTCTCCTGGCGCTGGCGCCCCTGGGCCGCCAGGTGCAGATCGGGCTGTTCTCCTCGGAGCCGACGCTCCCGATGCCGCGGATCATCGCCCAGGAGCTCTCCCTGCACGGCAGCCACGGCATGCCGGCATCCGACTACCGCGAGCTGCTGGACCTCGTCGCGAGCGGCGCGCTGCGCCCGCAGGACCTCATCGAGCATCGCATCGGCCTGGACGAGGCACCGTCGGCGCTCGTCGCTCTTGCTTCGGGCGACCGGTCGACGGGCGTGACGGTCATCGACGTCGCCTGAGCGAGGCGGCGGTCGCGGTCACCCTGCCCGTCCGGCGCGTGTGCTGCGCTCGACGGGCGAGCGTCAGGCGGAACCCTCCTCGGACGTGTCCGAGGAGAAGGACGACACCGTCGGCTGCGGGGTGACTCCCGCCGCACCCGCCGCACCGGCCGCGTTCGCCGCGCCGACGAGGGTGCCGAAGTAGAACGCGAGGAGCAGGAGGACCGCCGCGCCCAGTCCGACGACCACCCACAGGAGCGCCTTCGGGATGCTCTGGTCGAGCGCTTCGCCTCGGTACTCGGGGAGGTCGCGATCCGGGACCGACGTCGGCGTGGCGGACTGCTGCGTCGGGGACGGTGCGCTCGTGGGCTGCGGCGGCAGGGAGGCACCGACGATCCCGGCGGCCGCGGCCGGGGTCACGAAGCCGTTCGAGCCGTCGAGCTCGGGGAAGGCGACCGTCTCACCGGGAAGGGCCGCGGGAGCCGTCTGCACAGGATGCGTGGCCGGACCCTGCGACGGGACGGCGGCGGCGTGCGCGCCCAGAGCCGCACCGTAGGCGGGTGCCGGGCCGGCGGCGTGCTCGCCTGCGGTGGGTGCGTCGGACCCGCTCGAGGCGTCGTCGGCGCTGCGCTCGTCCGGATCCGTCGCATCCTCTGCGCCCGGCACCGTGGCATCGGCGGGAGCTGGTTCCGCATCGGCGACGGCGTCCGTCTGCAGCGACCATCCGCCCTCGGCGGCGAAGGCGTCTGCGAGGGAATCGGACGGTGTCGTCGGCGTGGCCGAGGCCGGACCATCCGTCGGCTCGGTGTCGGACGGCTCACCGTCGGACACCGGGACCTCCACCGTGTCGGTGTCGGGGCCGACGTCGAACAGCGACTCGAGCCGCAGCTCCTCGCTGACGGGCTCCGGCTCGGTGGCGTCGGGCGTGTCGGCGTCGGCGTCCGCTGCTTCGGCGTCGGGCGCATCGGGCGAGAAGGACGGCAGCGGCGTGGCGGCGGCCGCGGAGAGCGGGACCGCGTCGAACTGGACGATCTCCTCATCGAACTCGTCGTCGAGTTCCTCCGGATCGACCGCGAACCCGGCCGGCTCGGCCGGCCGGGCGTCGTCCGTCGGCGACGCAGGTGCGTCGACGGAAGCCGCAGCGTCCTCGGTGTCGCCGGGTGCACGCTCGTCGAGGTCCGCCCCGAGGACGGGCGCCGCGGATCCGAGGACGCCGAGACCACCGGCTGCGGCTGCGGCATCCAGGCTGGCGTCGAGTCCGCCGAGTGACAGCGTCGGGAACAGGTCGACCGTGTCGTTCGCGGCGGGGACCACGGCAGGCGTGTCCGAGTCCGCGTCGTCGATCGCGTCGTCGCGCCAGCTCGCGAACTCGTCGCCCGGGCCGTCGACGAGCGGTCGGCCGAGGGTCTCCGCGGCGAGGCCGGGAGCGAACGGCTGCACGTCGCCGGCGATGAACGCCGCATCGGGGACCTCGCCCTCGAGGGCGAGCTCCGACGGCGACTCGGCGCTGACCGCAGGCGTGTCGGTGCCCTCCCACTGCACGGCGGGCACGGGGATCGGCTGTGTCGTCGGAGCGGCGTGCACGAGAGGGTCGAGTGCGTCGTTGGGAGCCAGGTCCCAGACGAAGGGGGCGCTCCCGAAGGGGCTGACCGTCGGCTCGGGCTGTACGCCGTCGAGGGAGATGAGTTCGGTGATGGAGCGCTCGGCCTGGGGGGTCGGCGGGCCGAAGGCGGGCGGGACCTCGGAGGTCTCCGTGGCCGCGTCGTCCACCGGGGCGTCGGTGCCGGCGGATCGCTCCGCGGTGACGGGCTCGGGGTCGACCGGGAACGGCTGCTCTGCAGCCGCGCCACCGAGGGCGGAGAATCCGGGGCCGCCGAGGCTGTCGAAGGGCCGCGTCTCGTCGAGCGGTTCGGCGGAGGCGTCCGGCACCGTCTCGGGCCACGGCACCTCGGCCGGTGCACTCGGCGCGGCCGGTGTCGGCGAGGCGACGACCGTGTCCCAGCGGAACGGGGCGGCAGGCGTGACGGGTGCTGAGCTCGCGGCGGCGTCCGGTGTCGGTTCGGTGACCGTCTCGGGCTCGATCGGGGCGGGCTGCGCGGCGAGGGAGTCGTCGACGACATCGACCGGCTCGGAAGCCGGGTCCGTGGAGGCGACGTCGGCGCGCGACTCGGCCTCGAGCGGCCAGGGCTGCGCTGCGATCGGGTCGGCGGCGTCGGCCGACTCGGGAGCCGCGTCCGTGTCGACCGGATCGGCGGCATCGGACGGCTGGGCAGCCGGTGACGTCTGGTTCGCGCCGAACGTCTCGCCGAACGGCTCCGTGAGCCAGGCGAGGGGGTCTGTCCGTGGGGCGGACGTCGTGGCGTCGTCCGATGTCGAGGCGTGATCTGGGGCGGCGTCGGTGGCCGTCCGGGCGTCGGCCGGGACCGTGGAGTCGGTCGTCACCGTGTCGGTGGCGCGGTCGCGGACCTCGACGGTCTCACCGCCGAGCACGTCGTCACCGAAGGTCTCGGAGAGGCTCCAGGAACCCTCCGGGAGGTCGTCGTCCGAGTCGGCGTCCGCAGGGGGGAAGGCCGGCTCGACCCGCTGCGCGCCGAACGTCGCGGCGGGAGGCTGCGGTGCGTCGACGGATTGCGGTGCATCAGCAGGCTGCGCCGGGTCGGCGGGCTGCGGCGCGGCCGGTTCGGCGTCCGGCGCCGTGACGAAGCCACTCGGGCGCGCCGGGGTGTCGGTCGTCGGGGGCGCGTGCTCCGCGTCGACGGCCGCCCAGGCCTCGGGATCGTCCGCAGCGAGGGCCCGCGCGGTCGGCAGGGCCATCGTCGAGACGTCTTCCGGTGCCGGTCGCGCGTCGTCATCGCTCGCGCCGAGGCTCCAGGGCTCGTCGTCGACGGGTGGGAGGACGACCGGATTGGTCGGTGCGGGACGGAACGTGCCGGCGGGAGCGTGCTGGAGGACGGAGTCGGTGTCGACCGTGAGCTCGTTGCGAGCCGGCGGCACCGGAGCCGCCGGGGCCGGGGTCGGCGGGACGACGGGCAGTTCGAGGGCGTTCGGGTGCCGGAGCGCGCCCGACTCGGCGGACGCGGCTTCGGGTGCCGGGGTGGACTGGGGCGCGGGAGTGGGCTCGGCGACCGGCGTCGACTCGGACACGGGCGTCCACGCGGGAGCCGGAGCCGACTCGGGTGCGGGCGTCCACGCGGGAGCGGGGGCCGACTCGGGCGCGGGCGTCTCAGCCGGTACGGGGTCGGGGACGACGGGAGGCGCGGAGGGCCGCTCGGCTTGAGCGTCGTCCGGCTGGGTCTCGATCGCCTCCGTGTCGTCGGCGTCGAGCTGCGACAGGAGCCAGTCGGTTCCGTCTGCCGAATCGTCCGGCAGGCCGGAGCCGCCGCGGTCGGTCCCGTCGCCGGACATCAGGCGAGTCCCAGGTCTTCCAGGCCGATGGCGGCCAGGTACTGGTAGCCGGCTGCCTCGATGATCTCGCGGGCACCGGTGGCGCGGTCGACGACGACGGCGACGGCGACGACCTCGGCGCCGATCTTCTCGAGTGCCTCGGCGGCCTTGAGCGGCGAGCCGCCCGTGGTCGAGGTGTCCTCGAGGACGATCACGCGCTTGCCCTGGAGGTCCGGGCCCTCGACCTGCTTGCCGCGGCCGTGGTCCTTGGGCTCCTTGCGGACGACGAACGCGTCGTACGTCAGGCCGCGGGCGGCACCCTGGTGCAGGATCGCGGCGGCGACGGGGTCGGCTCCCATGGTGAGTCCGCCGACCGCGAAGACGTCGGGGACGTCGGCGATGAGGTCGATCATGACCTGGCCGATGAGCGGCGCGACGCGGTGGTCGAGGCTCACCTTGCGGAGGTCGACGTAGTACGTCGCTTTCTTGCCGCTCGTCAGGGTGAAGTCACCGTGGAACACGGCTTCTGCCGAGATGTGGTCAATGAGCTGAGCTCGTGCGTCCGTCACGCCGACGAGTCTACAAGCTGTGACCCCCATCGCCGCAGTCGCCCGGATGGGGGCATAGGATCCCCCCGACGCAGGAGAGCCCCGGCGTGTCGGGTCGACGCGCCGGGGCTCGGTGCGGCCACACCGCCACCGTCCTGAGACGGGGAGGCGGGGCCGGGGGTCAACGCACCTGGCCGGACCCGGGCTGCTCAGGCGGGTCGGTCGCGAGGAGTCCGGCCTCGGTCGCGCCACCGTAACCTTCGGTCTCCGGGTCGCCGTGCAGACCACCGGAGACCGCGTACTCCTCCTCCGGCGACATCACGAGGCGGTGGCGCCCCCAGACGGCGAAGGCGACGAGCATGACGACGTACACCACCACGATCGCGATGATCGCCGGCAGGAACGTCGGGTTGAGGAGGAAGCCGACGAAGATGAGTGCAGCGATGACGGCCGCGATGACCGCACCGGGCACACCCCACGGGCTGAGGTAGGGGCGCTTCGCGTTCGGGAACTTCTTCCGGAGCAGCAGGAACGCGATCATCTGCATGAGGTACGCCAGCACGGCGCCCCAGACGGCGATGTTCAGCACGATCGCCCCGGCCACACCGCCCGAGCCGCCCGCTGCTTCCACGATGAGGAGCGCCACGAACCCGATGAGGGCGCCGGCCACGAGCGCGACCCACGGGGTCTGGCGCTTCCCCGTCAGGGAGAGGAAGCGCGGGTAGTACCCGGCGCGCGACAGCGAGTACATGTTGCGGCCGTAGGCGAACATGATCCCCTGCAGCGAGGCGAGCAGGCCGATCAGCGCGAACAGGGCGAGCACGGCGGCGGCACCGTCACCGACGATCGCCCGGAAGCCGTCGAGCAGCGGTTCGCCCGCGGTCCCCGTCGCCTCGGCACCGATCACGCCGGTGTTGAGGAACAGGACGAGCAGACCCGTGACGATGAGGGTGCCCCGAGCCCAGAAGCCGGCCTTCGGGATGTCGCGCGCGGGGTTGTGGGACTCCTCCGCGGCGAGCGGCAGCTCCTCGATGCCGAGGAAGAACCACATGGCGAACGGCAGGGCGAACAGGATCGGGAGCACGCCGTGCGGCAGGAACTCCGTCTGCCCGGGGTCGGGCGCGATGTCGAAGAGGTTCGCCCACGCGAACTGGCCGGAGAAGACCGCCATGGCCGAGAAGACGAGCAGGATGCCGATGGAGATGATCGAGACGACGATCGCGAAGCGGAAGGAGATGCTCGCGCCGGCGGAGTTCAACGCGATGAAGGCGAGGTAGAGGATCGCCCACCAGACCGGTGACGGCATCGAGAACCCGAGGAGCTCGCTCGTGATGGCGTCGGCGTAGGAGGCCGAGAAGTACACGATCACCGCGGTCGTGGCGACGTACTCGATCGTCTCGGCGAGCCCGGTGACGAAGCCGCCGAGCGGACCCATCGCCGCTCTCGCGAAGGAGTACGCACCGCCCGTGTGGGGCATGGCCGCCGCCATCTCCCCGATGGAGAAGATCATGCCGTAGTACATCGCCACGAGGATGATGAAGGCGATGAGCATGCCGCCGAACCCGGCGAAGTCGATGCCGAAGTTCCAGCCGGAGAAGTCTCCGGAGATGACCGCCGCGACGGCGAGGCCCCAGAGCCCCCACACGCCGGCGGATCGTTTCAAACTGCGTTTCTCGAAGTAGCCCTCGCCAGCCGCGGTGTAGGTCACCCCGGAGATCTTGCGCGTTTCGTTGGCCATCGACAGGTCCTGTTCGCTCGGGTTGCGCGCTCGTCGGGCCCGCACAACGTCCTCAGATCGGTTGGCCCGACTATAGGACCTGCAATGGTCGCGTGTACATACCTTTGTGGCAGATCCGGTCCGTTGAACTCCTGCGCGTCTCGGGCATGCTGTGGTGTAATGGTCGAGTTCGCGACCTTTCAGTTCTCCGCCGCTGCAGAACGACCGACGGCGGGTCCCCGACCCACGAGGAGCTCCCATGCACCCACGTTCAGGAAACCTGACGCTCGAGGAGCTCACGACCGCGGTCGCGGCGAAGGAGATCGACACCGTCATCCTCGCCTTCACCGACATGCAGGGCCGACTCGTCGGCAAGCGCGTCTCGGCGCGACTCTTCGTCGAGGACGTCGCCGAACACGGGGCGGAGTGCTGCAACTACCTCCTCGCGGTCGACGTGGAGATGAACACCGTCGACGGCTACGCGATGTCGAGCTGGGAGCGCGGCTACGGCGACATGGCGATGATCCCCGACTTCTCGACCCTCCGTCACGTGCCCTGGCTCCCGGGGACGGCCCTCGTCACCGCCGATCTGCAGTGGCTCGACGACACCCCCGTGGTCGCCTCCCCCAGGCAGATCCTCATCGCCCAGCTCGAACGGCTCGCAGAACGCGGACTCGTCCCCTTCGTCGGCACGGAGCTCGAGTTCCTCGTCTTCGACGACACCTTCCGCGAGGCCTGGGCGAAGGACTACACGAAGCTGACCCCGGCCACCGACTACAACATCGACTACGCGATCCTCGCCTCCACGCGCATGGAGCCCCTGCTCCGCGACATCCGCAACGCGATGGACGACGCGGGGATGTACTGCGAAGGCGTCAAGGGCGAATGCAACCTCGGCCAGCAGGAGATCGCGTTCCGGTACGACCACGCCCTGGCCACCTGCGACAACCACTCCATCTACAAGAACGGTGCGAAGGAGATCGCGGACGCACACGGCAAGAGCCTCACGTTCATGGCGAAGTTCGACGAGCGCGAGGGCAACAGCTGCCACATCCACATCAGCCTCCGCGGCGAGGACGGCTCGGCGGTCTTCGCCGACCCCGACGCCCCCGACGGCATGTCGAAGCTGTTCCGGCACTTCCTCGCCGGACAGATCGCCGCCATGCGTGAACTGACGATGTTCTTCGCGCCCAACATCAACTCCTACAAGCGCTACGTCGACGGCAGCTTCGCCCCCACCGCGGTGGCCTGGGGTCACGACAACCGCACGTGCTCGCTGCGCGTCGTCGGACGAGGGCTCGGGATGCGCGTCGAGAACCGGGTGCCGGGCGGTGACGTCAACCAGTACCTCGCGGTCGCCGCGCTCATCGCGGCCGGGCTGCACGGGATCGAGAACGAACTGGAACTCGAGGAGGCGACGACCGGCAACGCCTACACGGGCGGCGCCCCACGCGTGCCGACGTCGCTGCGGGAGGCGGCGGAGCTGTTCTCGCGGTCGACGATCGCCCGCGAGGCCTTCGGCGACGAGGTCGTCGACCACTACCTCAACTTCGCGAAGGTCGAGCTCGCCGCCTTCGACGCGGCGGTGACGGACTGGGAACGGGTGCGCGGCTTTGAGCGCCTCTGATCAGGACGGCCCCGAGCCGTCCGCGCCGACTCCCGAGGCGCCGGTCTCGAGCGCCCCGCTCATCGGCGTCACCACCTACCTGGAGCAGGCCCAGACCGGCGTGTGGGACGTGCCCGCGTCCTTCCTCCCCAAGGTCTACCTCGACGCCGTGACCGACGCCGGCGGGATCGTCGTCCTCCTCCCGCCGCAACCCGTGAACCGCGCGGTCGCGGCCTCCGTGCTGTCACGCCTCGACGGGCTGATCGTCTCCGGCGGCGCCGACGTCGACCCCGGGCTGTACGGGCAGGTCGCCCATCCGCGCACCGGTCGACCCCGCACCGATCGGGACGCCTGGGAGGAGGCCCTGCTCACCGCTGCGATCGACGCCGAGCTGCCGTTCCTCGGCATCTGTCGCGGTGCACAGCTCCTCAACGTCGCCCTCGGGGGGACGCTCATCCAGCACCTGCCCGACGTCGTCGGCGACGACTCGTTCCAGCCCGGCGAGGGCGTCTTCGGGCCGAAGACCGTGGCGATCGACGCCGACTCGCGGCTCGCCGCCCTGCTCCGCCAGGACGACGACGAGCTCGACGTGCACGTGTACCACCACCAGTCGATCGACCGAGTCGCCGACGGACTCGTCGTGACCGCCCGCACCGAGGAGGGCGTCATCGAGGCCGTCGAGCTGCGCGACGTGCCGTTCGGGCTCGCGGTGCAGTGGCACCCCGAGGAGGAGACCGCCGACCGACGCCTCTTCGCCGGCCTCGTCGACGCCGCCCGCCGGCACCGCGACGGCACCGACCGCACCCCCAGCACCACCGGTACCACTGACAGGAGCACCGCCCAGTGAGTCACACGATCCTGAACCCCGCGAACGAGCACGTCGTCACGACCGTCGAACACCTCGACGTCGCCGAGACCGACGCCGCCATCACCCGCGCGGCCGTCGCCCAGCGCGCGTGGGCCGCGCTCGCACCGGCCGACCGGGCGCAGGCCCTCCGCCGGTTCGCCGACGCGGTCGACGCCGACCGCGAGCACCTCGCGAGCCTCGAGGTCGTCAACTCCGGGCACCCGATCACTCAGGCACGCTGGGAAGCCGGTCACGTGCGCGACGTGCTGGAGTACTACTCGGGATCACCCGAGCGGCTCTTCGGGCAGCAGATCCCCGTCGCCGGCGGGATCGACCTGACCTTCCACGAACCGCTCGGTGTCGTCGGCATCATCACCCCGTGGAACTTCCCCATGACGATCGCCGCCTGGGGCTTCGCACCGGCGTTGGCGGCGGGAAACGCCGTCGTCCTGAAGCCGGCGGAGTGGACCCCTCTCACGAGCATCCGCCTCGGCGAGCTCGCGCTCGAGTCCGGGCTTCCCGAGGGCCTGTTCCAGGTGCTCCCCGGCCGTGGATCGGTCGTCGGCGAGCGGTTCGTCACGAACGAGACCGTTCGGAAGGTGGTGTTCACCGGCTCGACGGCCGTCGGCAAACGGATCATGGCGGGCGCCTCCGAGCAGGTGAAGCGGGTCACCCTCGAGCTCGGCGGCAAGAGCGCGAACATCGTGTTCGCCGACGCCGATCTCGAACGAGCGGCCGCGACCGCCCCGTACGGCGTGTTCGAGAACGCCGGCCAGGACTGCTGCGCCCGCAGCCGCATCCTCGTCCAACGGAGCGTCTACGAGCGTTTCATGGAACTGCTCGAACCGGCCGTGCAAGGCGTCGTCGTCGGCGACCCGAACGACCCGGCCACCGAGATGGGCCCGCTCGTCTCGGCACCGCACCTGGCGTCCGTCCGCTCCTACGTGCCGGACGACGCGCCCGTCGCGTTCACGGGGAGCGCGCCGGACGGCCCCGGGTACTGGTTCGCTCCGACCGTGCTCACGCCCGAGCGTGGCGACCGGAGCGTGCGGGAGGAGATCTTCGGGCCGGTCGTCACCGTGCTCCCGTTCGACGACGAGGCCGACGCGCTCGCCCTCGCCAACGACACGGAGTACGGGCTGTCGGGATCGATCTGGACGCGGGACGTCGGACGCGCCCTCCGCGCGGCCCGCGCCGTCGAGGCGGGGAACCTGTCCGTCAACTCGCATTCCTCCGTGCGCTACTCCACCCCGTTCGGCGGGTTCAAGCAGTCCGGCCTGGGGCGGGAGCTCGGACCGGACGCGCCGCTCGCCTTCACCGAGACGAAGAACGTCTTCATCGCCACCGACTGACCCACCAGCACCACGCCGTTCCACCAGCAGCACCCCGGTCCACAAGCGCCACCCCGGTCCACGAGCACCACCCCCGGTCCCTGAGCACCACCCCCGGTCCCTGAGCACCACCCCCGGTCCCTGAGCCTGTCGAAGGGCGGGCAGACAGAAAGAGCACCACATGACCATCACCCCCATCGACCTCACGCAGCGGCTCGCCGGGAAGGTCGCCGTCATCACGGGCGGCGCGAGCGGGATCGGCCTCGCCACCGCCAAGCGCTTCGCCGCGGAGGGCGCGATCGTCGTCATCGGTGACCTCGACCCCACGAGTGGACAGGCGGCCGCCGAGCACGTCGACGGGCTCTTCGTCCAGGTCGACGTGACCGACCAGGCGCAGGTCGACCACCTCTTCGACACCGCCGCCGACACCTACGGCTCCGTCGACATCGCCTTCAACAACGCCGGCATCTCGCCGCCGGACGACGACTCCATCGAGACGACCGAGCTGCCCGCCTGGGAACGGGTGCAGGACGTCAACCTGAAGTCGGTCTACCTCTGCTCGCGCGCGGCGATCCGCCACATGGTGCGGCAGGGCAAGGGCTCGATCATCAACACGGCGTCGTTCGTCGCCGTGCTAGGGTCGGCGACCTCGCAGATCTCGTACACCGCGTCCAAGGGTGGCGTGCTCGCGATGAGCCGCGAGCTCGGCGTCCAGTTCGCGCGGCAGGGCATCCGGGTGAACGCGCTCTGCCCCGGCCCCGTGAACACCGCGCTGCTCCAGGAGCTCTTCGCGAAGGACCCGGTGCGCGCGCAACGGCGTCTCGTCCACATCCCGATCGGCCGGTTCGCGGAGCCCGAGGAGCTCGCCGCCTCCGTCGCCTTCCTCGCGAGCGACGACTCCTCCTTCATCACCGGCTCGACGTTCCTCGTCGACGGCGGCATCTCCTCGGCCTACGTCACCCCGGAATGAGCTGACAGGGTGCCCGGGCGGGGCGGCGACTCGCGGGAAATAGACTGATCCGATGAGCGAGACGCGCAAGGGGGACGACGGCACCGAGGTGCTGAGCGCGGAGCTCCTCCTGCGCCCGGGCCGTGCCGGCAACGCGTTCGAGGAGACCGTGCAGCGGCTGCTGCAGTCGATCCGCCTCGGGCTCATCGAGCCCGGCGGTCGCCTGCCAGCCGAACGCGACCTCGCAGCCATGCAGGGGGTCAGTCGCGACACCGTCCGGGACGCGATCGCCGCGCTCACCGAGGCGGGTTACCTCACCTCGCGTCGCGGACGCTACGGCGGCACCTTCGTCATGGACGAGCTGCCCGACGACGACACCGTCGACGGGCTCGGTGCCGAGGAGGGCGCACGCGTCGCGGTCTCGGCCGAACGGATCGAGGACACCCTCGTCCTCCGCAGCATCCTCGAGGTGGGAGCGGCCCGCGAGGCGGCGCAGTGCAAGCTCTCGGGCGCCGACCGCGAACGACTCTGGCAGGCGCTCGGCGAGTGCCGCGACGCCGCCCCGGCCGACTACCGCCGCCACGACTCCCGGTTGCACCTGCTCATCGCCGAGCTCGTCGGTGCACCGAGCCTCCTGCCGCTCGTCGCCGAGTCACGGATGCGCGTCAACGAACTGCTGAACGGGATCCCGCTGCTGGCCGTGAACATCGCCCACTCCGACGAGCAGCACGAGCGCATCGTCAAGGCGATCCTGCGCGGGCATCCCGACGAGGCGGCCCAGGCCATGGCCGAGCACGTCGCCGGGTCCGAGGCCCTGCTCCGCGGCTTCCTCGCCTGAGCTCCCCCGGTCCCCGAGCCTGTCGAGGGGGACATGGAACGACCTCCCGGCGACGAGTCGCGAGGAGGTCGGATGCGCCGGACGTGCCGGCGGGTGCGAGGTCTCAGATGGACTTCGGGTAGGTGCGGGCCGGGATGGCACGGTAGCCGTCGCGCTTGACGACGACGACGGAACCGACGGCTGCACTGGCAGCGAGGAGGGCGATGATGCCGAGGTAGATGGTCATGCTCCTATGAAACGCCCGTTCGCCATGAAGGACAAGCTCACAATACTGTCGATACTCGGTAGCCTCGCTACATGGACGTGCGCCGACTCGATCTCCTCCGTGAACTCGCCGACCGCGGCACCGTGCACGCGGTCGCCGCGGCGACCCACCGGACGCCGTCTGCGGTCTCCCAGCAGCTCAAGGTACTCGAGCGCGAGGCCGGCCTCCCCCTCACCGAGCGTCGCGGCCGCGGCCTCGTCCTGACCGACGCCGGCCGGGCGCTCGCCGCGAGCGCCACGGACGTCGCCGTCGCGATCGAGCGCGCGACGAGCGTCTGGGACGAGTACCGCAACCATCCGACCGGCACCGTCACGCTTGCGACGTTCCCCACCTTCGGGCAGATGGTGGTGCCAGCGGCACTCCGCGCGCTCGAAGCAGTCCCTGGCCTGCGCGTCGAGGTGAGCGACCGCGACCCGGACCTGGAGGACTTCCCCGACCTCGCCGCCGACTTCGACATCGTCATCGCCCAGGCGATCAGCGGCGAGCGCACCTGGGTGCGTCGCGGCCTCCGGATCACCCAGCTCCTCGCTGAGCCCCTCGACGTCGTCCTGCCGATCGGGCACCGGCTCAGTGGCCAGACGGTGCTGACGCCGGCCGACCTCGCGGACGAGTCCTGGATCGGGGTCCCGGTCGGCTACCCGCTCGACCGACTGCTGCGCAGCATCGAGGCGGAGTCGGGCGCGGAGCTGCGCGTCGTGCAGCGGGTGAGCGACAATCGCATCGCCGAGGCGATGGTCGCGGCTGGACTCGGCATCGGCCTCCTCCCGCGGTTCACGGCGAGCGGTCCGGAGCGGGGCATCGTCCTCCGGCCGATCGCCGGGCTCGACGCGACCCGGCGGATCGTCGCGCTGTCCCGCCCGGACCGCGCCGAGCGGCTCGCCGTGCGGACGGTCCTCGAGGCGATCCGCACCGAGGCGCGGTCGGTCGCCGCCTCGCACACCGCAGCGGAGCCCGAGGAGCTCACCACCCCGCGCTGGGTGTGACCCGTCCGGATCGTGCTCAGTCGTCGGACGAAGCGGCCTCGCTGCCTTCCCGGCGGTACCGCTTCACGCCCTTCCAGATCGTGAAGCCGAGGGCGATGACGACACCCGCGATGACGACCTTCTGCAGGATGCCCGCGTACTCCTCGACGATGTGCCACTGCTCTCCGAGGAAGAACCCGGCGAGCACGAAGATGGTGTTCCAGATGCCGCTGCCGGCCAGGGTCAGGAGGGCGAAGCGCAGGACCGGCATCCGTTCGACGCCCGCGGGGATGGAGATGAGGCTCCGGAAGATCGGCAGCATGCGCCCGAAGAACACCGCCTTCGAGCCGTGCTTCTGGAACCAGGCCTCCACCCGGTCGACGTCCTCGACGTGGACGAGGGGGACGCGCGCGACGAGGCGACGCATGCGGTCACGCCCGAGGACGGCGCCGATCGCGTAGAGGGCGAGCGCCCCGACCACCGAGCCCGCGGTCGTCCAGATGAGGACCTCGACGAGGCCGAGTTTGCCTTGGCTGGCGGCGAACCCGGCGAGCGGCAGGATGACCTCGCTCGGCAGTGGGGGGAAGAGGTTCTCGAGCGCGATCGCGAGCGCGGCACCCGGGCCGCCCAGGGTCTCCATGAGTCCGACCGCCCATTCGGCGACGCCTCCGAGTGCACTGTCACCTCCGGTCGAGGCGGTGGGCAGGCTGATCGTGGCGGCGGTGGACGTCGTCATGTCATCGACGCTACGCGACACCTGCTCGCTGTCCCTGGGAACATCCGCTCAATCCCCCACCCGTCGTCCTGCCCGACGCCCGACGCCCGGCCCCCCTAACTCAGGAAGCAACCGGCGTGTCGGGGCTGACCGGCGGCGAGCACAGGCCGACACGCCCCGCGTCTCCTGAGTTGGGGAAATCGGACCGGGACCGAGGGCGGGGCGGGTTCGATAGCGTTGGGGCATGCGCATCGCCACCTGGAACGTCAACTCGATCCGTACCCGCGTCGGCCGCGTGGTCGACTGGCTCGTCCGCGAGGACGTCGACGTCCTCGCCATGCAGGAACTCAAGTGCAAGCCCGAGCAGTTCCCGATGGAGGCCTTCACCAAGGCCGGCTACCAGGTGGAGCTGCACGGACTCAGCCAGTGGAACGGCGTCGGCATCGCCAGCCGCCTGCCCATGGAGGACGTACAGATCGGGTTCCCCGACATGCCCGGGTTCGGGAAGCCACCGGCGAGCCTCGCCCTCGACGGCCCCGGCTTCGACGCCGACGGGCTCCCGCTCGAAGCCCGCGCGATCGGAGCCACCGTCGACGGCGTCCGCCTCTGGAGCCTCTACGTCCCGAACGGGCGCGCGGTCGGCGACCCGCACTACGACTACAAGCTGCGCTGGCTCGCCGCCCTCGAGGCCGACACCCGCACCTGGCTCGCCGAGAACCCCGAGCTGCCCCTGGCCCTCATGGGCGACTGGAACGTCGCACCGCTCGACTCCGACGTCGGCGACCCGAGCTTCGGGCCGGGCTCCACACACATCTCCGCGCCCGAGCGGGCCGCCCTCGCCGCGTTCGTCGACGCCGGCCTGCAGGACACGGTGCGTCCGTTCGTCCCGGAGGGCTACACCTTCTGGGACTACAAGCAGCTCCGGTTCCCGCGGAACGAAGGACTCCGGATCGACTTCATCTACGGCTCGCAGGCCTTCGCGGACCACGTCGTCGAAGCGTCGATCCACCGCAACGAGCGCAAGGGCGACAGCCCGAGCGACCACGTGCCCGTCGTCGTCGACCTCGACTTCTCACTCTCCGACGAGGAGAACGACGACTCACCGATGATCTTC
>NZ_JADKSJ010000001.1:0-914188 GCF_015351235.1 Plantibacter sp. VKM Ac-2880 | reverse complement strand
GGGACACGTGGCGACCACGTGCCGGTCGTCGTCGACCTCGACTTCTCACTCTCCGACGAGGAGAACGACGACTCACCCATGATCTTCGGCTGAGCGCCGTCGGCTGAGCACCAGCGCCAAGGCCCCCAGCCCGACAACGCCGGTACCGACCAGAGCCGGCAGGGCCGCTTCCACACCGGTGTCGGGCAACCGGGGCGCGGCACCGGCGACCGGCTCGGCCATGACGACGCCGTCCGCGACCGTGACCTGACGCTGCAGGCTGTTCAGCCCGGTGGCCGGATCCCAGGTGCCGACGTTCGCCGTCTGCACCGCGTACCGCGAGTCGGCCGCGACCGTCTCATGCGTGGCCGGGAGGGCGAGGGCGGTGTCGTACCGTCCGGCCGGCACGTCGGCGAGCGACGCCTGCAGCGTCACCGTCTCGCCGGCGGCCCAGGTGCGGGCGTCAGAACCGAAGGGCACTCGCACGGTGCGCTCGGCGTTCGACAGCACGAGGTACGCGGGGCGGCTGTTGTAGGGTGCGGCCCAACCGTCGTTGCGGATCGTGAGCGACAGGGTGCCCTCGGCGACCGAACTCCCCGTCATGACGAACCGGTACCCGAGGCGCTTCGCGGTCGTGTCGAGGTTCTCCTGACCCCACGACTGCAGGACGTCCTGCAGGTAGTCCCAGTTGAGGTAGCTGAAGTTGTACCGCTCCATCTCCGCCGAGGCGGTCTCCCACTCGGAACGCGGCGGGTTCACGTTGCAGGTCTCGCCGCCGACCGGCACCCAGTCGCTCTCCTGAGCGAGGTAGTCCTGGTCGAGGGTCAACGGGTCGGAGAGGTAGGTGCCCCAGTCGTCGGGCGCGGCGAGGAAGCAGTCGTTGTGGTGACCGATCCGCGCGATGGCGCTGCCATCGAACGCCTGCGCCTCGGTGATCGCCCCCTCGGTGCCGCTCGGCACCCCGAGGATGTTCTGCTTCATGCTCATCGTCCGCAGCTGGATGGACCGGTCGGCCGGAACCGCCTCGAGCAGTGCGTCGACGACGGCACGCCGCTTCGCCCAGTCCGCGGCCGTGAGCACACCCGGGTTCGCCGGGTCGGCGGCGAAGTGGTCGGTGTAGTAGCCCTCACCCCAGAGCCCGACGAAGCCGGCCTGCACGACGGAGATGACGTCGGCGTTGTCCTGGAAGATCGGCGTCAGCTGCTCGATGTGTCCGAGCACGATGTCGAGCGGTGCGTCACCGTAGGGCGGCGTGTAGGGCGAGTCCCCACCCGCGAGGTAGGCGAAGCGCGGGATGATCGAGATGCCCGCCTCGCGGGCGGCGTCGAAGTCCGCCTGCACGAGCGCGAGCCAGGCCGGATCGAGCGTCGGCTCGGCCACGAACCGCTCCAGGTAGAACACGCGGACGAGCTCGGTGATGCCCTCCTCACGGTAGGCGGCGAGCGTCGGGACATCGAGCGGCGTGTAACCCGGGCCGCCCGCCGTCCCCTCCGGGTAGTAGTGCGTGTTGTTCGTGTGGTCGAAGCCGCGCTCCGGGTTCGCGATGATCGCGTCACTCGCCTCGTAGAGGACCGTGCCGGCGGGCGTCGGAGCGGGTGCCTGGGCCGCGGCACTCAGCGGGGTGGCCACGGCGAGCCCGCAGGCGGCGAGCACGGCGAGGAGACGGAGACGACGGTTCACGGGAACTCCAACGGGATCCGGTGGTGCACGGAAGAGGTTGCCCACATCCTGCTGAACCGGATCCCGTCGTGCAAGGGAATGCTCGGAACCGGCCCCAAGTGATCACTATCGCTTAGCGATTCGCCACGGTTCGCGGATCGAGCCCTGCTCGTGCGTGCTCCTAGGAGCGCGGCGCGCCACCGCGCTTCCGCTTGTTGGCGTCGATCGCGGGACGCTCGGCGACCACGGGCCACGTGCCCGTGTGCCCTTCCCTGGCCTTCGCCGCCGCCAGGATCCTCGGCTTCGCCGCGAACCACCCGACGATGAGCATCGGGATGAGGACGATGAGCGAGGCGAGCACCCAACGCCCGGTCTCCGAGAAGCCCATCGTCACGAGGACGAACGCCAGGAAGGCCAGCGTCAGGTAGGACGTGAACGGGGCACCGAACAACCGGAACGACGGCCGCTCGACCTTGCCCTGCTTCGCCCATCGCTGCAACTGGATCTGGCAGAGGATGATCGTCGCCCAGCCGCCGATGATGCCGATGGCCGAGATCTCGAGCACGATCTCGAACGCCTTCGACGGGTACAGGGCGTTCAGCAGGACGCCGAGCAGCGTGAGCGCCGCCGTGAGCAGGATGCCGCCGAAGGGCACCCCGTTCTTGCTCATCTTCCCGGTGAACGCGGGAGCCGAACCGTTGACCGCCATCGAGCGCAGGATACGACCCGTGGAGTAGAGCCCCGCGTTGAGGCTCGAGAGCGCCGCCGTGAGGACGACGAAGTTCATGACCGAGGCCGAGATCGCCCCGGCCTGCTCGGAACCGATGTGGGAGAAGAACGTGACGAACGGGCTCTCGCCGGCCTGGTAGGCGGTGTACGGCAGGAGGAGCGAGAGCAGCAGGACGGATCCGACGTAGAAGATCGCGATGCGGAAGATGACCGTGTTGACGGCCTTCGGCATGATCTTCTTCGGCTCGGCCGTCTCACCCGCTGCGGTCCCGACGAGTTCGATCGCGGCGTACGCGAACACCACACCGGAGATCGCGATCATCGGCGCGAACGCCCCGACGGGGAAGAGCCCACCGTTGTCGCCGATCACCGAGAAGCCGACGGCACCGATGTCGGTGCGACCGCCGAAGACGATGAAGCAGACGCCCACGATCAGGAAGACGACGAGCGCCGACACCTTGATGAGCGCGAACCAGAACTCCATCTCACCGAACAGCTTCACGGAGACGAGGTTGAGCGCGAGCACGATCACGAGCGCACCGAGCGCGAAGACCCACTGCGGGAAGTCCTCGAGCTCCTTCCACCCGAAGAGCTTGCCGAAGGTCTTGATGTAGAGGGCTGCGGCGGTGACGTCGACGATCGAGGTCATGGCCCAGTTGAGGAAGTACAACCAGCCGGCACCGAACGCCATCTTCTCGCCGTAGAACTCGCGGGCGTAGGAGATGAACGAGCCGGAAGACGGGCGGTGCAGGACGAGCTCGCCGAGCGCGCGCAGGATGAGGAACGCGAAGAAGCCGCACAGCGCGTAGACGAGGATGAGCGCAGGACCCGAGCTGTTCAGCCGGCCACCAGCGCCGAGGAAGAGCCCCGTACCGATCGCGCCGCCGATGGCGATCATCTGGATCTGGCGTGGCTTGAGCGTCTTGTGGTAGCCCTGCTCCTCGCCCGAGAAGTCCTGGACGGCGAGCATCTCGTCGCCGACGGTCTCGCGGGATTCGGCCCGATCGCCTGCGCGTCCGTGCCTGGGTGTCGTGCCGTCGGTCATGTCGTTCTCCTCGAATCACGGGCGGTTCGCACTGCCGCCCATCGAGACGTTGGCTGGTATATCTCGGAGGCGCCCGCCCCACGTTAGTCGGGAACGTTCGCTTTTTTCGGCCACAGGTGTCCGTTCTTTTGGGGACATCGGGTGGCGCGCGGCACCGCTCGATCAGGCGAGGAGGGCCGCCACGGCGATGAGGACCGGGACCGACAGGATGGTCGTCAACAGCACCGTGTCGCGGGCGAGCGCGACCCCCTGCTCGTACCGACTCGCGAAGTTGTACACGTTCTGAGCGGCGGGCAACGCGGCGAGCACGACCGAGGCGAACAGCGGCGTGCCGCTCAGCCCGAAGCCGAAGTGGGCGATGAGGTACGCGAAAGCGGGCATCACGACGGCCTTGATCGCCGTCGCCACGAAGATCTCCCGTCGTCCACTCCCCGCCTGCAGTGGACGCATGCCGTGCAGCGACATGCCGAAGGCCATGAGGATGAGCGGGACGGCCGCGCCACCGATGAGTTCGAACGGTGCCAGGACCGGCTCGGGGAGCCGCACCCCGAACAGGTTGAGCACCACGCCGATGATCGACGCGATGATCATCGGGTTCCGGAAGGGTTGGGTGACGATGCCGAGGAAGGAGACCGAACCGCGCTGTCTGACGTCGAGGATCGTGAGCGCGATCGGTGCGAAGACGAGGAGCTGCAGGAGGATCACCGGCGCGACGTACCCGGCCTCGCCGAGGACGTAGACCGCGACCGGGATGCCGATGTTGTTGGCGTTCACGTAGCCCGAACCGAGCGCGCCGATGGTCGCGACCGAGAGGTCCTTCCGGAGCCACACCGCGTTGAGCAGCAGGAAGAGGGCTGCGGCCGCGAGCGCACTGGTGAGCGCGACCCAGATGAAGCTGCTGAACACCTCGTGCAGATCGGCCGAGAAGAGGACGGTGAACAGCAGCGCGGGGTTGGTGACGAAGAACGCGACCCGGTTGAGGACGTGCCCGGTGGTCGGGCCTCCGACGCCGAAACGTCCGGCGAGGTAGCCGACGAGGATGACGGTGCCGATGATCGCGAACCCCGTCAACACTCCACCCATGCCTCCCAGCCTAGGCGCAGGTTCGCGTGCCGCCCGGTGAGCCGACGGTTGTGGACGAGCCACCGGCCGTGGAGAATCTGGTCAGGAGCCGTGACACCACCACGGCCCCACCGAACGCTCCCACGAGGAGCCCGCAGCAATCACCCACGAGGAGATCCGACGATGACGTCATTCGACCCTGCCGCGTCCGGCGACGCGATGCACAGCACCACCCTCCCCCACGAACGCCTGTCGATCACGCACGGTCCGCGTTCCGGCCTCACGATCAGTGTCGCCCTCCACTCCACCGCGCTCGGTCCGGCACTCGGCGGTGCGCGCCTCTGGCGGTATCCGAGCTGGGTCGAGGCCGTGGACGACTCGCTCCGACTCGCCGCCGGGATGACGATGAAGAACGCGGCGGCCGGTCTCGCCCACGGCGGCGGCAAGTCGGTCATCCATCTCCCACCGGGCCGCACCCTGGACGACGCGGAACGACGCGACGCGATGCTCGACCTCGGTGACGCGGTCGAAGCCCTCGACGGGCGGTACCGGACCGCGGAGGACGTCGGGACGACGGCGGAGGACATGGCGGTCGTCTCGGAGCGGACCGCCCATGTGAGTGGCCTCCCGGCCGACCGGGGTGGCGTCGGAGAACCGAGCGAGGCGACCGCGGCCGGCGTGCACGCAGCCATCACCGCGACGCTCGAGACGGTCTTCGGAACGCCGCTCGTGGCCGGGCACCGGGCGACGATCTCCGGCCTCGGCCAGGTCGGCGGGCGGCTGGCGCGTCGGCTGGCCACGGAGGGTGCACGGCTCATCGTCACCGACGTCGACCCGCGCAAACGCGCGCTCGCCGAGGAGATCGGCGCCAGCTGGATCGAACCGGGTGACGAGCACCTCGTCGAGACCGATCTGTTCGTCCCCTGCGGCGTGGGCGGTGCCCTCAACAGGCGGGTCATCGGTCAGCTGCGCTGCCGCGCCGTCGTCGGCGCGGCCAACAACCAGCTCGCCACGAGGGCGGACGCGCTCGCCCTGGAGGAGCGCGGGATCCTCTGGGCGCCGGACTTCGTCGCCAACGCCGGTGGTGTGATCTACCTCGCGATGGCGTCGGAGCCGGGTGCCGATGCGGCGGCCATCGAGCAGCGGGTGTCGGCGATCGGTCGAACGGTGCAGGCCGTCTACCGCGATGCCGCCGCCACGGGCGTCACCACGCTCGTCGCCGCCGAGCGGCTGGCGATGTCGCGGATCGACGCGGCCGCCGGGGTCCTCGCGGCGGTGTGACCACGGACCGCGGCCCGCTCACCCGAGGAGGGTGAGCGGGCCGCGGGTGGCCCTGCGACGGGCGATCGGACCGGGGTGCGTCAGAGCTTGACGACCATCTTCCCCGTGTTCGCGCCGCGCATGAGCGCCAGGAACGCGTCGAGCGTGTGGTCGAGGCCCTCGTAGACGGTCTCGTCGAAGACGACCTCGCCGCGCTGCAGCCATCCGGCCATCTCGGCGGAGAACGCCGGGAAGTGCTGCGTGTAGTTGCCGACCGTGAAGCCGGTGAGGGTGAGGCCGCGGGTGACGATGTTCGCCAGGTTGCGGGGGCCCTCAGGACGGTCGGTCTCGTTGATCTGCGAGATGACCCCGCAGAGCGCGGCGCGTCCACCGTCGCTGAAGGCGTCGATCGCGGCTTCGAGGTGCTCGCCACCCACGTTGTCGAAGTAGACGTCGATGCCCTCGGGTGCGGCGGCGGCCAGCTGCTCCGTGACCGGACCGTCCTTGTAGTTGAAGGCCGCGTCGTAGCCGTACTTCTCGGTGAGCAGGGCGACCTTCTCGGCCGTGCCCGCGGAACCGATCACGCGCTTCGCGCCCTTCAGGCGAGCGATCTGACCGACCATGGTGCCGACGGCGCCGGCCGCACCGGAGACGAACACGGTGTCGCCCTCGCGGAACTTCGCCACCTCGAGGAGGCCGACGTAGGCGGTGAGGGCCGTCATGCCGAGGACGCCGAGGTAGGCGGACAGCGGGACGCCCGGGAGCTCGGGGACGACACGGAAGCCGCTCGCGTCCTCCTGGACGAGGTCGCGCCAGCCGAACTGGTGCAGGACGACGTCACCCGCGGAGAACCCCTCGGCGGCGGACTCGACGACGCGGCCGATGGCTCCGCCCGTCATCGTCTCGCCGAGCTGGTACGGCGCGACGTAGGAGCGCGCGTCGTTCATGCGGCCACGCATGTAGGGGTCGACCGACAGGAACAGGTTCTGGACCCGCAACTGGCCCGGCGCGAGCTCGGGGAACTCGACGGAGACGGTGCGGAAGTCGGACTCGGTCGGCCAGCCCTCCGGTCGTGAGACAAGCTGGATCTGGGTGCTGAGCGCGGAGGTGTTCACGTGGTGCCTTTCCTTGGTGCGGTGATTCGGTTGGAGCTCGCAGCACGACGTCGGGTTGCGGACGGGGTGTCGCCGGTGGGCGACGCGGTCGCTCGGACCGGGGTCAGACGGCGAGGGCGATGACGAGCGCGATGAGACCGAGCAGCGGGGGCAGGCCCTGGACGACGGCCGGACGGGCCTTCGTGCGGTCGGAGGTGATGAGGACGAGCGAGGCCAGCAGCATCGAACCGGCGGAGGCGAAGACGAGGGCTGCGCCGATCCCGGTCGAGCCGGTGATGAGGAACACGATGCCGACGATGGTGCCGATGGCGAGGAAGAGGTTGTAGAAGCCCTGGTTGTAGGCCATCCCCCGCGTCGTCTCGGCCTCCAGCTCTGAGGTGCCGAAGGTCTTGCGGGTGGAGGGCTCGGTCCAGCGCAGGGACTCGAGGATGAAGATGTAGACGTGCACGAGCGCGGCGATGCCGACGAGGACGAGACTGACGACGAGCATGGACGGGCCTTCCGAGAGGTCGGGATCGAGTCGCTCAGGGTGAGGGACTTCTGTACCGATAGGTCTACTATAATAGTAGAACGCTCGGTCCACAACCCCGTCCGCATCGCGGACGGCCGAGCCACGAGGAGGTCGTCCATGGGACGCACACAGGAGTTCGACACGGTCGCCGTCGTGCAGGCGGCGCGTGACGTGTTCTGGGATCACGGATTCGAGGCGACCTCACTCGCCGATCTCGAGGCCGCCACCGGACTGCGTCGATCGAGCCTGTACCACGCCTTCGAGAGCAAGCGCGGACTCTTCGACGCCGCCGTCCAGGACTACCTCGACACGGTCATCCGACCTCGGCTCGCCGTCCTCGCCCGGGCGGACGACGGGCGCGCCGGACTGGCCGCCTACTTCTCCGGGGTGCAGCACGTGATCGCGACCCTGCCGGACGACTCCCCCCGCCGCGGCTGCCTCCTCCTCAACAGCGCGGCGGGCCTCGCTGCCCACGACGACGCCCTGCGCGAGGTCGTCGACGGCTACCGGGCCGAGCTCACCGCGGCGGTCTCGGACGCGCTCGCCCGCGCACGGCCCGACGCGGATGCGGCCGAACTCGCCGCCGAGGCACGCCAGCTCACCTCGCTCTCGGTGAGCGCCCTCCTGCTCGCGAGGGTCAACCGCGACGAAGCCGTCGCGATCCTCGACGTCGCGGTCTCGCAGGTCGCGCGCTGGTAGTCGGCGCAGACTCCAGGCGGTCCAGGGTGTCACGGGCGCGCGCGAATGTGACGCCCTGTTGCAGCGGCCGAGAGGGGCCGGACGGGCTCCCGTAGCATGGCGGGCACCCCACCCCTGGAGCCATCGACCCATGACGAACGCCGCCCGCAGCCCGCTCGCCGGCAGCCGCTCCACCGCCGCCCGTGCGGCGGGATCCGGAGCCGCAGCCGGGGAGACCCGCGCCTCGGCGGTGGCCTTCGAGGCCGTCGGACGCGCCTTCGCGAACGGCCCCGGCACCGCATCCGCCGACCCACGTCCGGTGCTCCGCGACGTCACCGTCACCGCCCAGGCCGGCGAAGTCGTCGCCATCCTCGGGACGAGCGGCTGCGGCAAGTCGACCCTGCTGCGGATCGCCGCCGGCCTCGACCACCCCACCGCAGGCTCCGTGCTCATCGACGGCACCCCCGTCGCCGGCATCGACCCCCGCATGGCGTTCGGCTTCCAGGAACCGCGACTCCTGCCCTGGCGCACCATCGCGGCCAACGTCGCGCTCGGACTTCCGAAGCGGACGCCTTCGGCGGAGGGGCGTGAGCGCGTGGCCGGACTCCTGGAGCTCGTCGGCCTCGCCGACTTCGCCGAGCACCGGCCCCGCGAGGTCTCCGGCGGCATGGCCCAGCGCGCCTCACTCGCCCGGGCACTCGCCCGGCGCCCCGGCGTCCTCCTCCTCGACGAGCCGTTCGGCGCCCTCGACGCCCTCACCCGGCTGAAGATGCAGGACCTCCTGCTCTCGATCCACCTCGCAGCACCCACCACCATCCTCCTCGTGACGCACGACGTCGACGAGGCCCTCCAGCTCGCCGACCGGGTCATCCTCCTGGGACGCGAGCCGGGGAAACCCGGGTCGACCATCGCGCAGACCGTGACCGTCCCCGGCAACCGACCACGCGACCGAGGCTCGGCGGAACTCGCCGAACTGCGCGGACGCCTGCTCGACGGACTCGGCATCGACCGCCACGGCCTGGCCCGCGGCGATCAGCGACTGCCGTCCATCCCGCACTTCCCGTACTGACCCGGGCAGCCCCCACCCGGCACCACCCCATCGCGCACCGATCCACAGCAAGGACCACCGCATGCCCATTCGACGCCGTTTCACCGCCTCCCGAGCCGGACGCATCGCGCTCGTCGCCGCCACCGCGACCGCGGCGCTCCTCCTCAGCGGCTGCGTCGCCGGCGAGAACGCCCCGGCAGCCGTCGGCGACAGCTCCGCCGGCGTCACCGAGGGCGGCACGCTCAACATCGACTTCGCGACCTACAACCCGCTCTCGCTCATCATCAAGGACCAGGGCTGGCTCGAAGACGCACTCGACGAGCAGGACATCACCGTCAACTGGGTGCAGTCGGCCGGTTCGAACAAGGCCAACGAGGCGCTCAGGGCCGACGCGATCGACGTCGGCTCCACGGCTGGTTCGGCGGCGCTCCTGAACCGCGCGAACGGCTCCGCCATCCGGGCGATCGACGTGTTCTCCCAGCCGGAGTGGTCCGCGATCGTCGTCGGCGCGGGCTCCCCGATCACCGACGTCTCCGAGCTCAAGGGCAGGAAGGTCGCCGCCACGAAGGGCACCGACCCGTACTTCTTCCTCCTCCAGGCCCTCGAGGAGGCCGGGCTCTCGGCCTCCGACGTCACGATCGAGAACCTCCAGCACGCCGACGGCTGGGCCGCCCTGCAGAACGGCTCCGTCGACGCCTGGGCGGGGCTCGACCCGATCATGGCCGGTGCCGAGGAGGCGGGTGCGAAGCTCATCTACCGCAACGTCGACTTCAACAGCTACGGCATCCTCGCCGCGACGGAGTCCTTCATCGACGAGCGACCCGACGTCGCCCAGACCGTCGTGAACGCCTACGAGCACGCCCGTGAGTGGGCCGCGTCGAACCCCGACGAGACGGCCCAGATCCTCGCCGACGCCGCCGGACTCGACCTCGCGGTCGCGACGAAGGTGATCACGGAACGCTCCAACCTCGACGTCGACCCGACCCCGGGGAAAGCGCAGGAGCAGGTGCTGTCGATCATCGGGCCGATCTTCGTGGAGTCCGGAGACGTCTCCTCGCAGGACAAGGTTGACGACGCCCTGGCGGACCTCTTCGACCCGAGCTTCGTCAAGGGCGCCGATCCCTCCGCCATCGGCGCGAAGTAGCCCTCGGTCCTTGCGCCACATCCTGGTCCCTGAACCAACCCCCGGTCCCTGAGCCAACCCCCGGTCCCTGAGCCAACCCCCGGTCCCTGAGCCTGTCGAAGGGCCACGACCCCGTCCCGAAAGGAACCCGTGAGCGACCAACCCGGCCTCGGCACCCCGACCGCAGCGCTCGCGGGCGCCCAGGCCACCCGGTCCGGCCGCGAGGCGCGTGCCGTCCTCGGGTCCCGCAGGATCGTCGTCGTCCTCGGCGGCCTCCTGGTCCCGGTGCTCATCCTCGTGGCCTGGCAGCTCGTCACGGCACTCGGCCTCGTGCCCGCCTCGCAGCTCCCGGCGCCCGCCGAGGTGTGGACCGCGGGCGTCGACCTCGCGCAACGCGGCTGGCTGCAGCAGGACGTCGCCATCTCGGTGCAGCGGGTCCTCATCGGCTTCCTCATCGGCGCTGTGCTCGGACTCGTCCTCGGCGCGGTCGTGGGGCTCTCCCGCCTCGGCGACATCCTGCTGTCGACGACGTTCGCCGCTATCCGCGCCGTCCCGTCGCTCGCCTGGGTGCCGCTACTCATCCTGTGGCTGAAGATCGGCGAGGAGTCGAAGATCACCCTCATCGCGATCGGCGCCTTCTTCCCGGTCTACACGACGGTGTCGGCCGCCCTCCGTCATGTCGACCGGCAGCTGGTCGAGGCCGGCCGCGCGTTCGGGCTGAACGGGGTCGCGCTCTTCCGCACCGTCCAGCTGCCGGCGGTGACCCCCTCGGTGGTCTCGGGGCTGCGTCTCGCACTCGCGCAGTCGTGGCTGTTCCTCGTGGCCGCTGAACTCATCGCGTCGTCGATGGGCCTCGGCTTCCGCCTCGTCGACTCGCAGAACAACGGCCGCGTCGACCGGATCTTCTTCGTCATCATCGTGCTCGCCCTGCTCGGTGCCCTCACCGACGCCCTGGTGGGCGTGTTCGACCGCTGGATCAAGCGCCGCTGGGGATAACCGACGCCTGCCGCACGTCCGCGGCGCGAATGCCCGGATGTTGCAGCGAAGTCGCTCTCGACGCAAGAAACCACCGCCTGCTCCGCCCGTACGCTCGAAGAGATCGCCTCCCACCCGGTGAGGCGGCATTCTGCGCAGCGGTCAGGAGGTTCACCATGTCGAACGTCGCCACCACCCACACGAAGAGCATCGTCGGAGAGCCGGAGGTCGTCGAAGACGCGGCCTCACTCGCCGCGGACCCGGCCTGGGTGAAGCTCAAGGCCGCCGCGACCGCCGTGCAGGCCGTCCAGGCGAAGGACGGATCCATCCCCGAGGTGGGCGACCACGCCGCGGCCGAAGCGCACATCGCGACGATCGTCGCGAGCGTCACGACCCTGGCCCCACGCTTCCCCCACGACGCCGGGTACCTCGAGGCCCTCGTCACCGACCTCGAGCGCTGGGCACGAGACGGGTTCGGCGTCCCGGACTTCCTCGACTCCCTCGTCGCCTTCCACCCGGAGCAGCACCGGGTGGACGGCCTCCGTCATCTCGTCGTGTTCCCGATGGTCACGCAGAACGGCTCCCCCGACCGCCACCTCGAGGCGGTGCTCGTCGAGGTCATCTGGCCGGAGTTCATCGCCGCGCTCGAAGCGGGCGACTACACGAACGCCCTGTTCGTCCCCATCCGCTTCCTCGACTTCACTCCCGGCTACGACACGAACTCCGCAGTCCTGTTCCCCGAGACGGTCGCCATGCGCGCGATCCCCGCGTTCACCTGGGGTGCGATCTTCCAGGACCGTGAGGCCGCGCGCTACCGACGCGTCGTCCGTGCCGCGGCCGAGATCACCAAGCTCGACCTCCCGGCCGACGCCGCCTCCCTCCTCGACGACCAGCAGCTGGCGGAAGAGACCTTCGTCATGTGGGACCTCATCCACGACCGCACGCACATGCGCGGCGACCTGCCCTTCGACCCGTTCATGATCAAGCAGCGGATGCCGTTCTTCCTCTACTCCCTCGAGGAACTGCGCTGCGACCTCACGGCCTTCCGCGAGTCCGTGCAGCTGGAGCGGTCCCTGACGCTCCGCTCCGAGACGGAGACGCTCGAGCCCGCCGATGCGGCCATCCTCGGGCACACGAAGCTCGTCCAGTACGCGATCATCTTCGACCGCATCTTCCGCTTCGCGATCACGGGCTCGCGGGTCCGCAATTATGACGGACTGGGCGGTCAACTGCTCTTCGCGTGGATGCACCAGCGCGGCGTGCTGCACTGGACCGACACCCGCCTGACCATCGACTGGGACGAGGTCCCGGACGTGGTCGTCCAGCTCGGGGAGAGCATCGACGAGTTGTACTGGCGCTCGATCGACCGCCCGAAGACGGCCCACTGGCTCGCGGCGTACGACCTCGTCCGCACCACACTGACCCCGCACCCCGCGTCGAACTGGGCACGAGGGCTGTCCGACGAGATCCTCAGCGGTCCGCCGCGCGGGCTGACCGATGCGGTCCTCGACGACGAGTTCCCGCTGTCGATGTTCTACGAGGCGCTCGGCAAGAAGATGACCGAGGTCATCGCTTCGACGGCCGGCATCACGGGGCGCTCCGCGGCCTGACCCGACCATGCCGCGGAGGAGCCCGGAGCAGCCGCACCCTGCGGGGCGCTCCGGGCTTCAGGCTGCGCCCAGGCCGGTGAGCGCCACAGCCCCACCGACGAGCACCCAGCTGGCAAGGCTGCCGACGATGAAGAATTCGGCCTTGGAGCCTCCGGCGGAGTCCTTCGAGATCTCCGGGAAACGGATGATGCCCTTCGCCGCGACGACCGCGCCGATCGCCGTGAACTGCCCGGCCAGGGCGAGCGCGAGGATGAGGATGCGCTCCAGCGGTCCGATGAGTCGTCCGCCGGGCAGGGGGAGCTCGAGGACGTCGTCGGGGCTGCGGAACAGGACGGCGCCGTCGTCGGCACGCCGTTCCTCCGCCGTCGCCTCCTTCGCGGTGAGCGGAGCCAGCGCCAGTCGGACGACCACGTTCGCCGATTCGATGAGGAAGAGGGTGGAGCCGGCCACGATCGCCGCGACCTCCGGCGGCACGGTCGCCAGGCCGGCGTAGGGCAGGGCGTCGTACCAGGTGACCAACGGCCCCGTCGGTGACGGCTGCAGCGAGCCGAGGCCCAAGACGGTGACGACCAGCAGCCCGAGCAGTCCGACGACGGCCGCCGCCGCGCGGTGTCGTCCGGGGCGGGTGGCGAATTGCCAGACGGTGACGAACAGCAGCACGGCCACCCAGGCGCCGATCCCGACCCCCAGGGCGACGGCCGCGCCGAGTACGACGCCGACGGCGGTGCCGAGCAGTCGATCCCGTCGCCAGCCGAGGGCCGCGCCGAGCACGAGCCGCGCGACGTCCGAGGCACCGACGGCGATCAACAGGGTGGCGACCACCATCATCCGAGGACCTCCGTCATCAACCGTTGTCCTTCGAAGACGGCCAGCACGCCCTGCGCCCGCACGGTCTGGGACACCGCGGAGTCCGACACGCCTTCGCGCTCGGCCAGCTCGCGTTGCGTCCGTCCCGACAACTTCCCGAGCAGGAGCCTACGGCCGCGGTCCGACATCGTGCCCACGAGGTGATCGCGTCCGAGGAGGTAGGCGTTGACCAACGCCTCGTCCGGCGCGTCGGCGTGCGTGCCACCCACGGCGAACCAGGTCCTGAGCTCGTTCAACCTGGCGTACTCGTGGGCGCGGGCCCGGTCGATCGCCGCGCGCGCGGCCCACCATCCGGGTCCGTCCTGCAGGGGGACGCGCAGCCCGGCGCCGATCTCCCTGACCTCGCCGAACCCCAGGCCGAAGCGACAGTCCACACCGGCGGGCAGTTCGAGGCGCACCAGCAACGACGCCAGGAGCGCTGCGGGGAGATCTGGGAAGACCGCCTGGAACTCGTCGCCGACCGTGGGGACGAACGGCTGGCTGGCCGCGACGTGTTCACCCGCCTGCGCGAGCGCGCGTTCGACGGTCCGCTGCAGCACGACGCGGTCCTTGTGTTCCTTCGATCTCGAGATGTCGACGATCACGGCGAGGGACGGATTCATGAGTGAAGGCTATATCTTCACTCTCTGAGAATGAAGCTTCTGGCTTCAGAATCATGAAATGAAGCCAGGAACTTCAAGAGGAACGTCCGCGTCCGCCTCCGTGGCATCGCCCTCCGCCGAACGACGGATGCCGCCTGACAGGCGCCGCGCTAGCGTTGACGGCATGAGCGCCACCGCCGCCGAGCAGCACGAGTCACGCCCGGTCGACCCGTACGACGCCGAGTGGCGGCGACCGGCGGCAACCACCGCAGAACTCCGTTCCGACATCGTCCTCGCCATCGCGCTCGGCGTCGGCACCCTCCTCAGCCTCACGCTCTACACGATCGCCGGCTTCTATCCCGAGCCCGCGCCGATGTGGGCGTCGGTGCTCTGGGCGATCGGCATCACCACGCCCCTCGCCTTCCGTCGCCGCGCCCCCTGCACCGTGTCGGTCATCGTCGGGGTCATGTTCATCATCGGCGGCACGGTGCTCGTCCCCGAGGTGCTGTTCACGAACATCGCCCTGTTCATGGCCATCTACACGGTCGGCGCCTGGGTGTCGGACCGACGCAGAGCGGCGCTCGTCCGGGTGCTCATCATCTTCGCCATGTTCACCTGGCTACTCGTCGCCATGTTCATCCAGGCCACCGACCCCGACGCCCTCCCGAACCTGTCCCGGGTCGGCCTCTTCTCGCCGCTCGTCGCGTTCCTCCTCATCCAGATCCTCACGAACATCCTGTACTTCGGCGGCGCCTACTTCTTCGGCGAGCGCGCCTACCAGTCCGCGCGGGAGCGGGCGGTGCTCGAAGCGCGGACGATCGAGCTCGAGCAGGAGCGCGCGCGGTCGGCCCGGCAGGCGGTCGCGCTGGAGCGGGTGCGGATCGCGCGTGAACTGCACGACGTCGTCGCCCACCACGTCTCCGTGATGGGCGTGCAGGCTGGGGCGGCGCGCACCGTGCTGGATGTGAACCCCGCGGCCGCGCGCGACGCCCTCACGAACGTCGAGCTCGGTGCCCGGAGCGCGATCGACGAACTGCGGAAGATGCTCGGCACCCTGCGAGCGGACGGCGAAACGAACCAGGAGGACGGACCATCGACGGTGGGCGTCGGCCGGCTCGGTCAGCTCGCCGACGAGTCGAGCGCGAACGGCCTGCCGACCCGGTTCGAGCGCATCGGCGATCCGGTCCCCATTCCGGCGGTGGTCTCCTTCAACCTGTACCGGATCGCGCAGGAGGCGTTGACGAACGCCCGGAAGTACGGTGGTACCGAAGCCACGGCGGAGGTTCGGCTCCGCTACCTGACCGACGCCGTGGAGCTCGAGGTGACGAACACGGGCACCGTGCCCGCGGTGGCCAGACGTGGCGGGCTCGGGCTCATCGGCATGCGCGAGCGCGTCGCGTCCTCCGGCGGCGTCCTGGAGGTCGGCGCCCGCGCCCGGGGCGGCTTCCTCGTCCGCGCGGCCATCCCGCTCGGGCGATCCGGCGACCAGGCGATGGAACCGGTCGACCCCGCACGGGACGACACCAGGGCACTGTCGTCCGCAGCAGCCCGCCCCTCGACCCCGATGACGGAGGACCCCGCATGACCGAGCACCCCACCCGTATCCTCCTTGTCGACGACCAGGAACTCCTCCGCGCGGGGTTCCGCATCATCCTCGGCTCACAACCGGGGATCGAGATCGTCGGCGAGGCGTCGAACGGTTCCGAGGCGGTGGCACTCGCGACGACCCTCGCGCCCGACGTCATCTGCATGGACGTGCAGATGCCCGGCATGGACGGCCTCGAGGCCACCCGTCGGATCGTGGCCGACGCCGAGGTGCACGCCGCGGTCCTCATCCTCACCACCTTCGATCGCGACGACTACCTGGCCGAAGCACTCTTGGCCGGCGCGAGCGGGTTCCTGCTGAAGAACTCGTCGCCGGAGGAGCTCGTGGCGGCGGTGCGGGTGATCGCCGACGGCGAGGCGCTGCTGTCCCCCGCGGTCACCCGTCGGGTCATCGAGGGCTTCACCCGGCAGACCGCGGCGGCCCCCGATCCCGCTGCCGGTCAGGCACCGACCCCGACCGTCCGCACGACCGGTTCCGACTACGAGCAGCTGACGGAGCGCGAGCGCGAGGTCCTGCACCTGGTGGCCCAGGGTCTGTCCAACCAGGAGATCGCGACGACCCTCTTCGTCGGTGAGGCGACCGTGAAGTCGCACGTCTCGAAGGTGTTGCAGAAACTCGCCCTCCGCGACCGCATCCAGGCGGTCATCTACATCTACGAGCACGGGCTCGCCGCACCGCGCAGCTGAGGGTTCGCTCCGCCTCGGCGCAACCCCGTCCCCCGAACCGGCCGGAGGAGTACCGTGACGACCATGGAATTTCGATACCTCGGCAACAGCGGACTCAAGATCTCAGAGATCATCTTCGGCAACTGGCTGACCCACGCCTCACAGGTGGAGAACGACGTCGCGACGGCGAGCGTCCGGGCCGCCCTCGACGCGGGCATCACCACCTTCGACACCGCGGACGCGTACGCGAACACGGCGGCCGAGCAGGTGCTGGGCGACGCTCTCAAGGACGAACGACGCGCGAGCCTGGAGATCTTCACGAAGGTCTACTGGCCCACCGGCCCCAAGGGACACAACGACGTGGGCCTGTCCCGCAAGCACATCATGGAGTCGATCGACGGGTCGCTCACGCGCCTCGGCACCGACTACGTCGACCTCTACCAGGCGCACCGCTACGACAGCGAGACGCCGCTCGAGGAGACGATGCAGGCCTTCGCCGACGTCGTGCGTGCCGGCAAGGCCCTCTACATCGGTGTCAGCGAGTGGAACGCGGAGCAGCTCCGCGCCGGCCACGCGCTCTCGAAGGAGCTGGGCTTCCAGCTCATCTCGAACCAGCCGCAGTACTCGATGCTGTGGCGCGTCATCGAGGAGGAGGTCGTCCCGACCTCCCGCGAGCTCGGCATCTCGCAGATCGTCTGGTCGCCGGTGGCGCAGGGCGTCCTCAGCGGCAAGTACCTCCCGGGTGCCGAACTGCCGCAGGGCAGCCGCGCGACGGATGAGAAGGGCGGAGCCGACACGATCAAGCGCTTCCTCGACGACGAGGTGCTGACCGCGGTCCAGCAGCTCAAGCCGATCGCCGAGGAGCTCGACCTCACGATGGCGCAGCTGGCGCTCGCGTGGGTCCTCCACAACGACAACATCGCGGGAGCGATCGTCGGCGCCTCACGCCCGGAGCAGGTCACGGCCAACGCCGCCGCTGCCGGCGTGAAGCTCGACGACTCGGTGATCGCCCGGATCGACGAGGCCGTCGCGTCGGTCGCCGAGACCGACCCGGCGAAGACCGTCTCCCCGGAGTCGCGTCCCGCCTGATCAGGCCACTCGAGACGCCCGGTCTCCCCCGTCAGACGGACGGGGGACGCCGGGCGTCGTCGCGTCAACCCGCCCCGCGGGGGATGCCGGTGCATGCGGGACGGCCGTAGCGTGATGAGCAGACGGGGAGACCCCCGCCCCGGCCCCCGCCGGACACACGCTCACTGGAGGCGGCCGATGCTCGAACTCAGCCACATCGACAAGTCGTACGGCGAACGGAAGGTGCTCGACGACGTCAGTTTCCAGGTCGCTCCCGGACGCATGACGGGCTTCGTCGGCGGCAACGGGGCCGGCAAGACGACCACCATGCGCATCCTCCTCGGGGTCCTCACGGCCAACGCCGGCACGGTGACCCTCGACGGCACCGCCCTGACCCCCGAGGACCGCCGTCGCTTCGGCTACATGCCCGAGGAGCGCGGCCTCTACCCGAAGATGCGCGTCGAGGAGCAACTCGTGTACCTGGCGCGGCTGCACGGCTTCACCGCGCACGCCGCGAAGCGGAACGCCGGCGAACTGCTCGAGCGGCTCGGCCTCGGCGAGCGCCGGAACGACACCCTCGAGAGCCTGTCGCTCGGCAACCAGCAGCGCGCGCAGATCGCGGCGGCGCTCGTCCACGACCCCGAGGTCCTCGTCCTCGACGAGCCGTTCTCCGGTCTCGACCCGATGGCGGTCGACGTCGTCGTCGGCGTGCTCAGCGAGGTCGCCTCGGGTGGAGCCCCCGTGCTGTTCTCGAGCCACCAGCTCGACATCGTCGAGCGACTCTGCGACGACCTCGTGATCATCGCGTCCGGCACCATCCGGGCCTCGGGCTCACGCGACACCCTCCGCGAGGCGCACGCCGGCAACCGTTACGAACTCCTCACCACGGCGGACACCGGCTGGCTCCGCGAACGACCGGGCATCACCGTCGTCGACTTCGACGGCGGCTACGCGCTCTTCGACGCGGAGGACGCTGCTGCGGCCCAAGCCGTCCTCCGCGAGGCGCTCACCCACGGCGACGTCACGAGCTTCGCCCCCCTCCGTCCCACCCTCGCCCAGATCTTCAAGGAGGTCATCCAGTGAGCACCGCAACGCACACGCCGACCCAGCCGAGCGGACGCCGTCACAACGGTCCCGCCTCACCGACCCTCGTCCAGAGCATCGGCCTCGTCGCCGAGCGCGAGGTGAAGATGCGCCTCCGGAGCAAGACCTTCCTCATCTCGACGGGCATCCTGCTCCTCGTGATCCTCGCCGGCATCGTCGTCGGCGGCTTCATGGCGAAGAACACGGCGTCCGAGGCGATGAAGGTCGCGGTCGTGGGGAGCCCGGGCGGCGGACTCACCGAGGGTGCCGCCGGGAAGTTCGACATCACCGGCGTGCCGGACGCCGCAGCCGCCGAGCAGCTCGTGAAGGACGGCGACGTCGAGGCGGCGATCGTCCCGAGCGACAGCAACGCCACCGGCTTCGAGCTGATCTTCGCGACCGAGGCGGACCCGGCGCTCGTCTCCCAGATGAGCGTCCAGCCCGAGGTCACGATCCTCGACCCCGACAGCGACGGGTCGGCGGGCTTCCTGCTCTACATCGTGTCGCTCGGCTTCGGACTCGTGTTCTTCGTGTCGGCCACGACCTTCGGTGCGTCGATCGCGCAGAGCGTCGTGGAGGAGAAGCAGACGCGCGTCGTCGAGATCCTCATGTCCGCGATCCCGGTGAAGGCCCTGCTGGCCGGCAAGGTACTCGGCAACAGCATCCTGGCGTTCGGGCAGATCCTCGCGATCGCGGCGTTGTCGGTGATCGGGCTGACGGTGACGGGTCAGAGCGAGCTCCTCGCGGGCCTCGGGACCCCGGTCGTCTGGTTCGTGGTGTTCTTCATCCTCGGCTTCATCCTGCTCGCCGCGCTGTTCGCGGCCGCCGGATCGCTCGTCTCGCGGCAGGAGGACATCGGATCGACCACCACGCCGATTACGATGCTGATCATGATCCCGTACTTCGCCGTCATCCTCTTCAATGACAATCCGCTGATCATGACGATCATGTCCTACGTGCCGTTCTCGGCTGCCGTCGGTATGCCCGTCCGCCTGTTCGTGGGTTCGGCGCAGTGGTGGGAGCCGATCCTGTCGCTCCTGATCCTCGCGGTCTCCGCGGCGCTCGTCATCCTCGTCGGTTCGCGGATCTACGAGAACTCGCTGCTCAAAATGGGTGGACGCGTCAAGATCTCGGAAGCGCTCAAGGCATGAGCGGGCTCGGCGGGATCGACGAGGTCTTCAACCCCGGCGCCTTCGAGGCGAAGCAGTTCCTCGACGCGGAGCAGCGCCTCCCCGCGCCCGCCCCGCTCGCGGGCGACCCGGTCGGCGACATCTACGGCGACGAGCCCATCGTGCTCGACCTCGTGGATGAGGACGAGGAGGACCAGGACGCGCGGTTGACGCCCGAGCAGGCCGCCGCGAACGCCGCCTCGAGCTCGATCCCGACCGTGGGCGACGACGAGGAGGCCGCCGTCGCGTCCTCGATCGCCGTGCACGCCCTCGCGTACGAGCACGCGCTCGCCCAGGAGACGCCGGACGCCGAACCCGAGCCGGGTGCGCACGCCGACGTCGACGCCGCGATCGACGCCGTCCCCGAGGAAGTCGTCCCCTCCTCCGACGGTCCGCGTCACGCAGCCGACTGACCCGTCTCCAGTCCCCTAACTCAGGAAGGTCCTGGCGTGTCGCGGCGTGACGGCCACGCGCACCGGCCGCCACGCCGGAACACTCCTGAGTTGGGGAGACCGACGACACCGGGTCGAGCACGCAGGAAGTCTGCCCGCGACGCACGGAACCTGCGTGTGGCATGCGCGAGGATGGATCAGTGACCGACTCCTTGCATGACTCCTCCATCCGCGGCTTCGCCTCCGACAACTACTCCGGGGTCCACCCCGAGATCCTCGAGGCCCTCGCTGCGGCCAACGGTGGCCACCAGATCGCGTACGGCGAGGACGACTACACCCGTCGCCTCCACGAGGTGTTCGCCGACCACTTCGGTCGCGACGTCGCCGTGTTCCCCGTCTTCAACGGCACGGGTGCGAACGTCGTCGGTCTGCAGTCCATGCTCCCGCGCTGGGGAGCCGTCATCTCGGCGACGACCGCGCACATCAACTCCGACGAGGGCGGCGCACCCGAGCGGGTCGGCGGCATCAAGCTCCTCACGGTCGAGGCTCCGGACGGCAAGCTCACGCCTGAGCTGATCGACCGCGAAGCCTGGGGCTGGGGCGACGAGCACCGCGCGCAGCCCCTCGTCGTCTCCATCACCCAGACGAGCGAGCTCGGCACGCTGTACACGCCGGAGGAGATCCGGGCCATCGCCGACCACGCCCACGGGCACGGCATGAAGCTGCACCTCGACGGCGCTCGCATCGCCAACGCCGCGGCAGCCCTGGGGGTGCCGCTGCGGGCGTTCACCACCGATGCCGGCGTCGACGTGCTGTCGTTCGGCGGCACGAAGAACGGACTCATGTTCGGCGAGGCCATCGTCGTCCTCGAGCCCTCGGCGTCGGAGGGCTTGATCTACCTGCGCAAGCTCAACATGCAGTTGGCGTCGAAGATGCGCTTCGGAGCCGCGCAGCTCATCGCCCTGCTCGAACCGGCGGCGGACGGCGGCGACGGCCTGTGGCTGCGCTCGGCCTCCCACGCGAACGCGATGGCGGCTCGCCTGCGCTCCTCGCTCGAGGCCCTCATCGAAGCCGGCGAGGCACCCGGTCTCGGGTTCAGCCAGCCGACCCAGGCGAACGCGGTCTTCGCGACCCTGCCGGCCGGGGTGCCGGACCGCCTGCGCGAACGGTTCCGGTTCTACGACTGGGACGCCGCGAAGGGCGAGGTGCGGTGGATGTGCTCGTTCGACACCACCGAAGCGGACATCGACGCGTTCGTCGCCGCGATCCGAGACGAACTCGCGCGCGCCTAGCTCCTGCGTGACACCCGCCCACGCGCACCCAACCCCGATGTGGCAAGGTTGGTGGTCGGGCTTCCATCCGGATGAGAGAGACGGTCATGCACTATCAGTCGACGCGGGGACACGACCTGCCCCAGCACTTCTCGGACATCCTCCTCGGCGGGCTCGCACCCGACGGCGGGCTCTACCTGCCGGCGGAGTACCCGCAGCTGACGGCCGAGGAGCTCGAGTCGTGGCGCGAGCTCTCCTACGCCGACCTCGCCTTCGCGGTGCTGTCGAAGTTCGCGGACGACATCCCGGCCGCCGACCTCCAGGACATCACGCGCCGCACCTACACCGCCGAGGTCTACTCGAACGGTCGTCAGGGCGACGACGCTTCGCTGATCACCCCGCTGCGCACCCTCGGTGAAGAGGGCGGCACCGAACTCCGGCTCCTCGGTCTGTCCAACGGCCCGACGCTCGCCTTCAAGGACATGGCGATGCAGCTCCTCGGCAACCTCTTCGAGTACACGCTCGCGAAGAGCGGCGACGAGCTGAACATCCTCGGCGCGACCTCCGGCGACACGGGCAGCGCAGCCGAGCACGCCATGCGCGGCAAGACGGGCATCCGGGTCATCATGCTGAGCCCGCACGGCCGCATGAGCAGCTTCCAGCGCGCGCAGATGTTCAGCCTCCAGGACGACAACATCGTGAACCTCGCCGTCGAGGGCAACTTCGACGACTGCCAGGACATCGTGAAGGCCGTCTCGAAGGACGCCCCGTTCAAGGCGCTCCACGCCGTCGGCACCGTCAACTCGATCAACTGGGCCCGCGTCGTCGCCCAGGTCGTGTACTACGTGCACGGCTGGCTGCTCGCCACCGACGGTCCTGGCCAGAAGGTGTCGTTCTCGGTGCCGTCCGGCAACTTCGGGAACGTCTGCGCGGGCCACATCGCGCGCTCGATGGGGCTGCCGATCGACCAGCTCGTCGTCGCCACCAACGAGAACGACGTGCTCGACGAGTTCTTCCGCACCGGCGTGTACCGCCCGCGGTCCGCGGCCGAGACGCACCACACCTCGAGCCCGAGCATGGACATCTCGAAGGCGTCGAACTTCGAGCGCTTCCTCTACGACCTCGTCGGACAGGACGCCTCGCGACTCGGCGAGTTGTTCCGTGCGCTCGACGAGGAGGGCGGGTTCGACCTCTCCGGCACGCCCGAGTTCGAGCGCATCAGCGAGTTCGGGTTCGTCTCCGGCCGCAGCACGCACGCCGACCGGGTCGCGACGATCCGCGACGTGCACGAGCGCTACGGCGTCACGATCGATCCGCACACCGCGGACGGCGTCACGGTCGCCCGACGTCACCTGCGGGAGGGTGTCCCGATGCTCGTCCTCGAGACCGCGCTGCCCGCGAAGTTCGCCGAGATCGTCCGCGAGGCGCTCGGCGAGGAGCCGGAACGCCCGGCGGCGTTCGAGGGCATCGAGGGCCTGGAGCAGCGGTTCGAGATCGTGCCGGCCGACGTCGACCGCATCAAGGCGATCATCGCGGAGCACAGCGGCCGCTGACGCCGAACGGCGCGCTCACTCCCCGAGGGTCATCGGCTCCACCAGCACCCCGAGGCGCGTCCGCACCCACCACGCCCCGGTCTCGCGGCGTTCCCGTCGCGTCGTGAACCGGTACCGCCAGACCGTCACCCGGATCCACCTGGGCGGCCCGTCGGGGAACGGGTCGTCACGGAGCAACGCGAGGGCCGCCCGGTCACCCTGCAGGAGGCGTTCGAGGTACCGCTCGAACCAGGCGGTGTCGCGGACGCCGAGCGCCAGGAACCACAGCAGCCAGTCGAGTCGGAGATGGTACGGCGCGAACTGCGGCGGGCGACGCAGGGGGTCGCCCGGTTTGCCGCGGAACCCGTACTCGCGCCACCCGGTCTCCTCGTCCGGGTCGGCGGCGTCGGTGCCCTCCACGATCAGCTCTCGGCGGACCTTCGTCACCGTGCCGAACGCGCCGTAGGCGTTGACGAGGTGGTAGCGGTTGAAGCTCGCGTTCATCAGCTGTCGGCGCGAGAAGAGGTTGACCAACGGACGGATGCTGAGGAGGAGGAGCCCGGCGGTCACGGCGGTGACGAGGAGCACCCACCAGAGCGGCGACGATCCGGGCTCCGGCGTCGCCGCCCCATCGGGTGGCGGCAGCCAGGGCAGGACCGCACGGAAGCTCCGGTCGTCGACCGCGGCGAACGCGAGGACGACGGTGATCCAGTTCAGCCAGGCGAAGTTGCCGGTGACGATGAGCCAGAGCTGGCTGAGGATGACGAGACCTGCCGCCACCGAGGCGACCGGTTGCGGCGCGAACAGGAACCACGGCACCCCGAGCTGCACGACGTGGTTGCCGACGACCTCCACGCGGTGCGCCCAGCGGGGCAGCCGGTGCGCGTGCCAACTGAACGGGCCGGGCATCGGCTGCGTCTCGTGGTGGAACTCCATCGCCGTCAGGTCGCGCCACTCCCGCCCGCCGCGGATCTTGATCATCCCAGCACCGAACTCCAGCCGGAAGACGAGCCAGCAGAGGAAGAGCAGCACCGGGACCGGCGGCGCCACCGCACCGGAGCCGAGGAAGGCGACGATGAACCCGGCCTCGAGCAGGAGCGTCTCCCAGCCGAACGAGGTGAACGTCTGTCCGACGTTCACGATCGAGAGGTACCCCGCCCAGAGGAGCAGGAACGCCAGCATGGGCAGCCAGGGCGGTCCGAGCTGCGGCAGGCCGACGACGAGGGTCGCGGCGACGAGTGCCCCGCCCCAGGCGACCACCAGCAGCAGCCGGTCGGAGTAATGCCAGTGGAAGAGACTCGGCGACTGGCGGAACCGGATGCGGCGGAGGAAGGACGGGATCGGCAGCAGCCCGCGTTCGCCGAGCAACGCTGGGAACTGGTTCGCCGTCGACACGAATGCGACGAGGAAGATGGCGGCGACCCCTCGCTGCAGGACCTCGCGGGCGATGAACGAGTCACCGGCGTCGAACCAGCTCCAGGTCATCGGCGTCTCCCCTCGCTCCTCGGTCCCTCGGGAGGTCTCACGCTCCCGCGCGGACAGGATAGATCGGTCGGCCGGAGCACACCAGCCCTGCACGGCGCCCGATGCACCGACCTACGCTGGCGGGCATGACCGACACGACGCATGGACCAGACGACCCCACCAGCGCCCGCGAGGAGCCGATCAGCCAGGGCACGGGCGCTCCCCTCCTCGGCGAACCGATCGACGACGGCGGCGCGACCGTCCCCGACGGCACCGACGGCCCGCTCGTCACCGACGCGCAGGACGCCACCCCCGACGGACACGACGGATCCGATCTGGACGACACGGGCGACGAGGTCCCGATCGACCGTCCGACGGACGACCACGCCTTCGACCCCTTCGACGACACCCGCGTCGGCCCCGGCGACGACGAGCTCGCGGACGACATCGACGACGCCGACGACGATTCCGAACTGCAGGACGACGGCACGGCGCCGGAGCTCGGCGAGCAGCGCAGAGGATAGGCGTCCGAGCGCCGTCGGCCAAGCCCGAGCGGTGGGAGCAGGGGATGCCTAGGCTGCCCACATGACCGATCCCATGGATGCAGCAGCAGCAGATGCGCAGCGCGACGCGCTCGCGCACGGTGGACCCGGCGCTCAGGCACACGTGCCCGGCGAGGACGCGACCGACAGTTCCGTCGGCGGCGTCGTCCCAGACGGCGACGCGTTCGACCGCTCGGGCGACGACGCGGCCCCCGGTGACGGCGGCCTGAGCAACGCCGGCGACGGCGTCGGCGGGGACGACGTGGTCGGCGACGCCGGACTCGACGGAGCCGACGACACCGAGGCCTCGCTGGAGGACCTCGACGACGCCGACGACCTCGCGGACCACGCGCCGGTCGGCGACGACAACGGCGAGGGCCCCGAGTAGGAGGTCGCCGACCTCGGTCCCCTGGCATGTCGAGGGGCCGCGGTCAGCTCGTCGTCAGGGGACGAGGATCAGCTTCCCGCTCGGGTGCCCCGTCTCGCTCTCGCGGTGCGCCTCGGCGGCCTCGGCCAGCGGCCGGATCGTGCCGAGCTCGAAGCTGAACCGTCGGTGACCGTCCGATCCGGCCGTGGCGAGCTCGGCGACGGCCGGGATCGCCTCGGCACGCCACGCCTGCTCCTGCTCGGTGAGCGGCAGCGGATTGCCGCCGGACCACGCCTGGATCCCGAGCTCTGCCGCCTTCGCACCGACCACGATCGTCCCGATGTTCCGGCGGTCGTCGACGAGCTCGAAGGAGGTGTCGAGCGCTTCGTCGGTCCCGACGGCGTCCAGCACGCGGTCGATGCCCTGCGGCGCGACCTCGCGGACGCGCTCGACCAGGCCCGGTCCGTAGGCGACCGGGACGGCTCCGAGTTCGCGCAGACGCCCGTGGTTCCGCTCGCTGGCCGTCGCCACGACCGTCGCGCCCAATGCCACGGCGAACTGCACGGCCGCGTGCCCGACTGCGCCTGAGCCGCCGTGGATGAGGAGGGTCGTCCCCTCGGTCACCCCGAGCGAGCGCAGGGCCTGATACGCCGTGCTCACCGGGATGCCGATCGCCGCCGCCTCCTCGAAGCAGACGCCCGCCGGCTTGGCGATGATCTGCTGCGGCGTCACCACGACGTGCGTCGCGTAGGTCCCTGAGGCGTTCGTGATGACGACCTCGTCGCCCACCGACCATCCCTCGACCCCTTCGCCGACCTCGGCGACCACGCCGGAACCGTCGCTCCCGACTCGGCGCGTCCCGGTCAGCTCGCCGCCGCGGATGCCGCTGCGGAGCTTCCAATCGACGGGGTTCACCCCGGCGGCGCGGACCTCGATGACGAGTTCGCCCGGACCGGCGTGCGGGGTCGGAACCTCGACGGTCTCGAGGACGTCTGCGGATCCGAGCTCCCGATACTGGATGACGGTGGCCATGTCGTTCCCTTCTCGTGACGCGGCGGAGCGCCGCTCGTCGACGGTCGCCGCCCTGGAAGGCGGCGTTCCGAGGCTACTCCCGACCCTCCTCCACAGCGCCCCGGGGGTGGCCGAGCATGACGCCGGATGACCGCCGGATGGCAACGGTCGGTGCGGCCCCCGTAGCGTTGGAACATGCCTCCCACTGATGGATCGACGTCCGCCGCGGCCTCCGCGACCATCGCGAACCTGCTCGCCGAGACCCGCAGTTACGCGCCGCCCGCCGACATCGCGCGTGAGGCGAACGTCGGCCCGGGCGAGTGGGCGCGTGCCGCGGCCGACCCCGTCGCGTTCTGGGAGGAACAGGCACGCCGACTCGACTGGGTCACCCCCTGGGAGACGGCGCACACCTGGGAGCCTGCGCGCCCGGTCGACGGCTCCGATCCCGACGACCCCTCGCCGGAACTCACCGTCCCCGCCGCGACCTGGTTCGCCGGGGGCACGCTCAACGTCGCGGTCAACTGCGTCGACCGACACGTCGACGCCGGGCGGGGCGACAAGGTCGCGCTGCACTTCGAGGGCGAACCGGGCGACCGCCGCTCGATCACCTACGCCGAGTTGCAGCGCGAGGTCGCGAAGGCGGCGAACGCCCTCACGGAACTCGGCATCGGGCAGGGCGACCGCGTCGTCATCTACCTCCCCGTGATCCCGGAGACGGTCATCGCGACGCTCGCGGTCGCCCGTATCGGTGCCATCCACTCGCTCGTCTTCGGCGGGTTCTCGGCGGAGGCGCTGCGGTTCCGCGTCGAGGACACGGAGGCGAAGCTCCTCATCACCACCGACGGCCAGTACCGTCGCGGTGCTGCGGTGCCGGTGAAGCAGAACGCCGACGCGGCCGTCGACGGCGTCCCGTCGGTGGAGCACGTCGTCGTGGTGGCGCGGACGGGCGAGGAGACCCCGAACGTGCCATGGACGCCCGGGCGCGACGTCTGGTGGCATGACACGGTCGGCGTCGCCGCCGACACCCATGAGGCCCAGGCCTTCGACGCCGAGACCCCGCTGTTCATCATCTACACGAGCGGCACGACGGGGAAGCCGAAGGGCCTCGTCCACACCTCAGGCGGGTACCTCACCCAGGCTTCCTGGACCCACTGGGCGGTCTTCGACGCCAAGGAAGACGACGTCCACTGGTGCACGGCCGACCTCGCCTGGGTCACGGCGCACACCTACGAGATCTACGGGCCCCTCTCCAACGGCCTCACCCAGGTCATCTATGAGGGCACACCGAACACCCCGCATCAGGCGAGGCACTTCGAGATCATCGAGCGGTACGGGGTGACGACGTACTACACGGCCCCGACGCTCATTCGGACCCTCATGACCTGGTTCCCGGAGGGCCCGCCCCCGGAGCACGACCTCTCGAGCATCCGGCTCCTCGGCACCGTCGGCGAGGCGATCAACCCCGAGGCCTGGATGTGGTTCCGCGAGCGCATCGGGCGCGGTGAGGCCCCCGTCATCGACACCTGGTGGCAGTCGGAGACGGGGTCGGCCGTCATCGCGCCGCTACCCGGCGCGACCATCATCAAGCCGGGCTCAGGAAGTCGCGCCCTGCCGGGCCTGGAAGCGCTCGTCGTCGACGAAGCAGGTGAGACGGTGCCCTACGGTTCCGGCGGGTACCTCGTCGTGAGCCGGTTCGGACCCTCGATCGCGCGCACCGTCTGGGGCAACCCGGAGCGGTACCGCGACTCCTACTGGGCGACGTACTGGAAGCAGGGCTACTTCTTCTCCGGTGACGGCGCGAAGTGGGACGCCGACGGCGACATCTGGGTGCTCGGCCGGGTCGACGACGTCATCAACGTATCGGGCCACCGGCTGTCGACCATCGAGATCGAGTCGGCCCTCGTCTCGCACCCGCACGTCGGCGAGGCCGGCGTGGTCGGGGTGCACGACCCGATCACCGGCAGTGCGATCGCGGCCTTCGTCATCCCGTCCTCACGTTCGCACGGGCCCGAGGCCGACGAGGAGGCGTACTGGCTGGGGCGTTCCGCGAGCCTGGAGGCGGCGCTCCGCGCGCATGTGGCGAACGAGATCGGGCCGATCGCGAAACCGCGCGACGTCTTCGTCGTCCCCGACCTCCCGAAGACGAGGTCGGGCAAGATCATGCGCCGCCTCCTCGGCGACATCGTCGACCGCCGCCCGCTCGGCGACACCACGTCGCTCCAGGACGAGTCGGCCCCGCACCGGATCGCCGAGATCGTGAACGCCGCCCGAATCGAGCAGGCCGGGGAATAGCCCGCGGATCCATGCAGTTGCATCCATCGTCAATGGAGACGCCGACCCTGTTCCATTCCCCGTCCCCCTTTGGAGATCCATGTCCATCGTGACCCGCACCGCCCAGACCGATGCCCCCATCCTCGACGTCCTCGCCGACCGCTGGAGCCCCCGCGCCTTCGTCAGCGAGCCTGTCGACGCGGCGAAGCTGGCCTCCGCGCTCGAAGCCGCACGGTGGTCGCCGAGCGCCAACAACAGCCAGCCCTGGCGGTTCATCGTCGGCACGAAGGGCACGGAGACGTTCGACAAGATCGCCGAGCAGCTGGTGCCGTTCAACCGCGGGTGGGCCGCCCAGGCGGGCGCGCTCGTCGTCGCCGTCGCCGAGACCCTCGACGACGAGGGCAAGGAGCGCCCGTGGGCGATCTACGACCTCGGCCAGGCCATGGCGCACCTGAGCGTCCAGGCCCACAGCGACGGGCTCTTCGCCCACCAGATGGCCGGCTTCTCCGCCGATGGCCTCCGCGAGGCATTCTCCCTGCCGGACGGCCTGCTGCCCTTCACCGTCACGGCCCTCGGCGAACTCGGCGAGCCCGAGCTGCTGCCGGAAGGCATGCTCCGCGACCGCGAGAGCGCTCCGCGCGAGCGTCGCCCCATCGCCGACCTCGTCATCGTCCAGGAGTAGCCCGCTCGCTCCACCCTGCTGCGCAGTCCGGTCCGCCGGGCTGCGCAGTCGTCGTTCCGGGGCCCCTGTCCCGGCCCGTCGACGGGCCAGTCGCTACAGCCCGGCGACGAGGTTGATCACGGTCGCGAGGATCACGGAACCGAAGAGGTACGAGAGCAGCGTGTGCTTCAGCACCGTGCGCCGCAGCTCGCTCGTGCGGAGCGTCGTGTCGGACACCTGGTAGGTCATCCCGAGGTCGAAGGCGAGGTAGGCGAAGTCGCTGTACTGCGGAGCCTCCTCCTGGTTGAAGTCGATCCCGCCCTCCGGTGCCGCGAAGTACATGCGCGCGTACCGCAGCGTGTAGATCGTGTGGATGAGCGCCCAGGAGAGTGCCACGCTCAGCACGGCGAAGCCCGCGAGCACGCCCTGCTCGACGCCGGACGACGCCCGCGCCTGGAGGATGACGACGCTCAGCGCCACGAGGCTCCCGACACTCGCGAGCACGATGAGCACCTCGCTCGTCGTCCGCCCCGGCTCCTCGGATGTCGCGTGCTCCCGCGTCCGGTCCGGGCCCATCCGCCAGATCCTCACCCAGAGCGATCCGACGAAGACCACGCAGGTGGCACCCCAACCGGCGAGGATCGCACCCGCCCAGAACCACTGCAGACCGGCGACCACGCCGACGACCAGGCCGATGAGGGCGGAGACGGACAGCCGGAGTTTCGCGCCGTGCCGAACCATGATCGGTCCTGGTGTCGATGAGCTCACGAGCTGATCGTGGCATCGTCCGCCTGGCTCACGGCGCAGGCTCGCGGCCGACGACGCAGCTCACGCCGGTACGACGAACAGCTCCTCCAGCTCGGCGAAGACGCCGACGGCGAGGCGCTCGAACTGCTCGGCACCGAGCCGGATCGTCTCGTCGGGGACGAGGCCGGTGAACGAGCCCTCCACCGCGTACGTCAGGACGGTACCGACCGTGAACACCCGCTCGTGTTCGATGATCGATGCGACGATGAGTTCCAGCTCATTGAGAGCGCCCGGCCCTCGACCGAGGACCGAGCGCACCCGGTGGACGAAGGGTCGGTCGAGGACGAGCGTCAGGCCGGTGAAGAACTCCGGGTCGACCACGGCCACCGCCGCGGGGTCGGCTCCGGCCTCGGCGAGGGTCGCCCGTCCGGCGATGAGGGCGGCGATCATCGCCTTCGCCTGGTCGACCTCGCGTTGTTCGAAGGTCTTGCGTCCCAGCATGGGCGTCTCCTCGGGTGTCTCGGATCGGGTGCGCCTCACGCTACTCCGCTGTGCGGCCGGTGCGCTCACGACGCGGAACGTGGAGCGACCCGACCCCGGCCTCGCGGTTGATGCGAGCCCAAGGTTAGGCCGGGACCTCCGCGCGTTCGACCGTCAGGCCGTCGCCGTCGAGCGCCAACCCGACGTGGACCGTGTCGCCGTCGCGGATCGACCCGTCGAGGATCGACCGCGCCAGGCGGTCGTCGATCTCCCGCTGCATGAGTCGACGCAGCGGACGGGCACCGTACAGCGGGTCGTACCCGCGCTCCGCGAGCCAGGCCCGGGCATCGGGCGTCACGGCCAGGCGCAGTCGCCGTTCGCCGAGGCGACGCTGCAGGCGGTCGATGTAGAGCTCGACGATCTGGCCGAGCTCCTCCTCGCTGAGCGGCTGGAACACGACGATGTCGTCGAGCCGGTTCACGAACTCCGGTTTGAACGCCTGGCGGACGAGCTGCTGGACGGCCTCCTCCTTCTGCTCGAGGGAGAGCGAGGCGTCCATCAGGTACTGCGAGCCGAGGTTGGACGTCAGCACGAGGATCACGTTCCGGAAGTCGACCGTGCGCCCCTGACCGTCGGTCAGTCGTCCGTCGTCGAGCACCTGGAGCAGGATGTCGAACACCTCCGGGTGCGCCTTCTCCACCTCGTCGAGGAGCACCACCGAGTACGGCCGCCGACGTACGGCCTCGGTCAGCTGGCCGCCCTGCTCGTAGCCGACGTAGCCGGGAGGGGCGCCCACGAGTCGGGAGACCGAGTGCTTCTCGCCGTACTCGGACATGTCGATCCGGACCATGGCCTTCTCGTCGTCGAAGAGGAACTCGGCGAGCGCCTTCGCGAGCTCCGTCTTACCGACACCGGTGGGGCCGAGGAACATGAAGGACCCGGTCGGGCGGTCGGGGTCGGAGATACCGGCCCTGGTGCGGCGGACGGCGTCCGACACAGCGGCGACCGCGCGGTGCTGACCGATGAGGCGGCGGGAGAGTTCCTGCTCGAGGTGCAGCAATTTCTCCGTCTCGCCCTGCAGGAGCCGGCCGACGGGGATACCGGTCCACGCGGCGATCACGGCGGCGATGTCCTCCGCCGTCACCTGGTCGTTGACCATGCGCGGCTCGCCGTCGGCGTCCTGCTCGGCGGACTCCGCCATCGCCAATTCGCGTTCGAGCTGGGGGATGTCGGCGTAGAGGAGCTTCGAGGCCTGCTCGAGCTTGCCCTCGCGTTGCGCGCGTTCGGCCTTGCTGCGGGCGGCGTCGAGTTGCTTCTTGAGGTCGCCGACGCGGTTGAGGCTCGCGCGCTCCTTCTCCCACCGGGCCTGCAGCTCGCCGAGCGCCTGCCGGCGTGTGGCGAGGTCCTCCCGCAGGCGGGCGAGACGTTCCTTCGAGGCGTCGTCCTTCTCCCGTTTCAGCGCGAGTTCTTCGAGCTTCAGGCGGTCGACGCTGCGTCGGAGTTCGTCGATCTCCACCGGGGCGGAGTCGATCTCCATGCGGAGGCGGCTGGCCGCCTCGTCGATGAGGTCGATGGCCTTGTCGGGCAGCTGGCGCGACGTGATGTACCGGTTGGAGAGCGAGGCCGCGGCGACGAGCGCGTTGTCGGCGATGGCCACCTTGTGGTGGGCCTCGTAGCGTTCCTTCAACCCGCGGAGGATGGCGATGGTGTCCTCGACGCTGGGCTCGCCGACGAAGACCTGCTGGAACCGTCGTTCCATGGCGGCGTCCTTCTCGACGAACTCGCGGTACTCGTCGAGGGTGGTCGCGCCGATGAGTCGCAGTTCACCGCGGGCGAGCATGGGCTTGAGCATGTTCGCCGCAGCGACGGAGCCTTCACCACCACCGGCACCCATGAGCACGTGCAGCTCGTCGATGAAGGTGATGATCTGGCCGTCGGACTCGTCGATCTCCTTGAGCACCGCCTTGAGCCGCTCCTCGAACTGTCCGCGGTACATGGCACCTGCCACGAGGGCGGACAGGTCGAGCGACACGAGCTGCTTGCCCTTGAGACTCTCGGCGACGTCGCCCGCGACGATGCGCTGGGCGAGGCCCTCCACGACGGCGGTCTTGCCGACCCCGGGTTCGCCGATGAGGACGGGGTTGTTCTTGGTACGCCTGGTGAGCACCTGGCTCACACGACGGATCTCGGCGTCGCGGCCGATGACCGGGTCGAGCTTGCCCGACGCGGCGATCTCGGTCAGGTTGACGCCGTACTGCTCGAGCGCGCTGCGCTGATCCTCCTGCTGAGGCGTCTGGCCTGCTGGCATCGGTACGGTCTCCTGTTCAAACTTGAGTGAATCTGACTCAAGTTTACCACCGCACTGACCGGTCGACAAGGTCCGAACAGCAGGTGTCCTCCAGCTCATCGAAGGGTAGGCTTACCTATCGATGCCTCGCCTCAGTGAACAGACCCCCGACTCGATCTTCATCCTCCTCGCAGCCGTCGTCCGGCGGATCGAGCAGGTGAGCCCGAGCTATCGGCGGTTCACGTTCACCGGGCCCGAGGTCCAGCACATCGCGGACAACCGCCACGATCAGCGCATCAAACTCCTCTTCCCGCTGCCCGACACCGGGTTCGACGAGCTGCCCATGCACGACGACTGGTACCAGGCCTGGCGGATGCTGCCCAACGACAAGCGCCACCCGATGCGGACCTACACGATCCGCGAGGTCCGGCCGGAGCTCGCCGAGTTCGACGTCGACATCGCCATCCACGGCCGCGTCGGACCGGCCTCCTCCTGGGCGATGGACGCCGAGGTGGGAGACGAGCTGATCGTCAACGTCCCGAACGCGCGGTCCGCCGTGGCGGCGGGCGGCATCGACTGGCACGCACCAGCGACGGTCGATCAAGTCCTCCTCGCCGGCGACGAGACGGCGCTGCCGGCGATCGCCGGCATCCTCGAGAGCCTGCCGGACACCGCCCGCGGGATCGCGGTCGTCGAGCTCCCCCACGCCGACGACGTCGCCGCCCTGTCCACGAAGCCCGACGGCGTCGAGCTCATCGTGCTCCCCCGCGGAACGCAGCCCGTCGGCACCCTCCTCATCCCCGAGGTCGAGCGGATCGCCGGGCGCCTCGCGCCATCCGTCGACACCGCGACGATCGCCACGCAGCCCGCACTGGAGGACGTCGACGTCGACACCCAGCTGCTCTGGGAGGCGCCCGTCAACGCGACCGGAGGGCCGGTCCTCGAGAGCGCGCCGCTCTACGCCTGGCTGGCAGGGGAAGCCTCCGCCATCAAGACCCTCCGCAGGCACCTCGTCTCCGGCTGCGGCGTCGACCGCAAGTCGGTCGCGTTCATGGGCTACTGGCGCCACGGCAGGGCCGAAGACAACCGATGAGCCGGTGAGCGCCGACCTCGACAGCCTGCGGCTCCCGACCGCGGCCGCCCGCGCACGCGAGGCCTCCACCGGCATCGCTCGGACGACGACCGCGCGCTGCCTCCTGCTCGTCGCCGCGCTCCTCCTCCTCGCGGTCATCGCCGCGGGCAGTCTCTTCATCGGTTCCGGCACCATCAGCGCGTCGGAGGTGTGGCGGGCCCTCACGCAGGGCGGCGACGACACGAACGCCATCCTCGTGAGCGGGTTCCGCGTGCCACGCATGCTCCTCGCGATCGGCGTCGGTGCGGCGCTCGGACTCGCCGGGGCGATGATGCAGGCGGTCACCCGCAACCCGCTCGCCGACCCCGGCATCCTCGGCGTCAACGCGGGGGCGTACCTGGCGGTCGTCCTGGCCGTCGCCATCGCCGGGACGGCGGACCTCGGCTCGTACGTCTGGTGGTCGTTCGCCGGCGCGGGAGTCGCGTCCGTCGTGGTCTACGTGATCGGCTCGCGCGGTCGGGCTGGCGCCACCCCGGTTCGCCTCGTCCTGGCCGGAGTCGCCCTCTCCGCGACGCTGCAGGGCGTGACCTTCGCCATCACCATCCGGAACCCGGACATCTTCGACAAGATCCGCTTCTGGCAGGCCGGATCCTTGCAGAACCGCCAGTTGGACGTGTTCCTCGGGGTGCTGCCGTTCCTCGTCGTCGGCGCGCTGCTCGCGCTCGTCGTCTCCCGGTCGCTCAACGCCGTCGCCCTCGGGGACGACCTCGCGACCTCGCTCGGCACGAAGGTCCTCCGGACCCGCGTGCTGTCGGTCGTCGCGATCACCCTCCTGTGCGGTTCGGCCACCGCGGCGGCCGGGCCGATCGCGTTCCTCGGGCTGATGTCGCCCTACCTCGCCCGGGCCGTCGTCGGTCCGGACCAGCGCTGGACGCTGCCGTTCACGATGGCGTTCGCCCCGATCATCTTCCTGCTGTCCGACCTCCTCGGGCGGGTGGCCGTCCCCGGTGAGATGCCCGTCGGGATCGTGACCGCGTTCATCGGGGCGCCCGTGCTGATCGTGCTGATCCGCCGGTCGAAGGCGCAGGGGCTGTGACCGCGTTCGCCGAGCCGGGGCGCCGCACCGTGCGCCTCGGTCCGATCAGCTGGGTGGTGCATCGGCGCGAGCTCGTCGTCGTTGCGATCCTGTCCGTGATCGTCCTCACGGTCGGGGCGTTCGCGCTCACCCAGGGCGAGTACCGCATCCCGCTCGACAAGCTCCTCGCGGCGTTCGCGGGTGACGGTTCGGAGAGCGTGCTGCGGATCGTGCTGGAGTGGCGACTGCCCCGGGTGGTCATCGCGGTGGTCGGAGGCATCGCCCTCGGGCTGTCCGGGGCGATCTTCCAGTCGATCACCCGCAACCCGCTCGGCAGTCCGGACATCATCGGCTTCAACTCCGGGGCCTTCACGGGTGCACTGATCGTCACCCTCGTCGTCGGCGGTGGGTACGCCGCGACGGTCACCGGCGCGCTGGTCGGTGGGCTCGCGACCGCCCTCGTCGTGTACGTCCTCGCCTGGTCGCGGGGCGTCCAGGGGTTCCGGCTCATCGTGATCGGCATCGCGATCAGCGCCGTCCTCAATGCGTTCAACGACTACCTGCAGTTGCGCGCGGACCTCAACGCGGCGATCGCCGCAGCGAGCTGGGGCATGGGTTCCTTGGCCGACCTCGGCTGGAGCGACGTCGTCCCGGTGACGATCGCGGTCGCCGTCCTGGTGCCGCTGCTCGGGCTCCTGTCGCGTCGGCTCGGCATGCTCGAACTCGGTGACGACATCGCGAAGGCGCTCGGCATCCCGGTCGAGCGCACGCGACTGCTGCTGCTCGTCGTCGGGGTCGCCCTGACGGCGACGGTGACCGCGGTCGCCGGCCCGATCGTCTTCGTCGCCCTCGCCGCACCGCAACTCGCCCGACGGCTGACGAAGTCGGCCGGCATCACCCTCGTTCCCTCGGCCGCCATGGGTGCGGCGTTGCTCCTCGTGAGCGACGTCGTGGCCCAACGGATCATCGCCCCGGCCGCACTGCCGGTCGGCGCGGTGACCGTGACCCTCGGTGGCATCTACCTCATCGCCCTGCTCATCACGCAGGCGGGAAAGCGCTGACATGAAGACCGAATCCCCCTCCCCGAGACTCGCCGGCTCCGGCCTCCGCGTCGGATACGACCAGCGGACGATCATCCACGAGCTCGACCTCGCGATCCCCGACGACTCGTTCACCGTCATCGTCGGCCCGAACGCCTGCGGCAAGTCGACGCTCCTCCGCACCCTGGCGCGGTTGCTCAAGCCGACGCAGGGACACGTGCTGCTCGACGGTCAGGAGATCACCCGGTTCCCGTCGAAGGAGGTCGCGAAGCGCATCGGCCTGCTGCCGCAGACGTCGATCGCGCCCGACGGCATCTCGGTGATCGACCTCGTGTCGCGCGGGCGGTACCCGCATCAGTCGATCCTCAAGCGCTGGTCGGCGGCCGATGAAGCGGCCGTGATCGCGGCGATGGAGGCGACGAACGTCGTCGAGCTGTCCGGTCGTCTCGTGGACGAGCTGTCGGGTGGCCAGCGTCAACGCGTGTGGGTCGCGATGGCGCTCGCCCAGGACACCCCGTTGCTGTTGCTCGACGAGCCCACGACGTTCCTCGACATCACGCACCAGGTGGAGCTCCTCGACCTGTTCACCCGCCTCAACCAGGAGGGTGGCCGCACGCTCGTCGCGGTGCTGCACGACCTGAACCAGGCGGCCAGGTATGCGACCCACCTGATCGCGATGCGCGACGGTCGTGTGGTCGCGCAGGGGGCTCCGGCCGACATCGTGACCGCCGAGCTCGTGGAGGAGGTCTTCGGGCTCCGCTGCCGCATCATCGACGACCCCGAGTCGCACACGCCCCTGGTCATCCCACTCACGGGCGCGCACTGACGCGACTCGTCGATCGCGGTCGGTCGCTGCCGGCGCGGTGCGCTGGCCTGAGCGCGGTGCTGCGGGCACGGGCGCGCCCCGGTGACGTGAGCACGGGCCTCCGGAGAGGTGCGCTCACGCCGCCGGGGCTCGCCCACGGCGGTGAACGGGTGCCGGCTTCAGCAGCCGATGGTGGGTTTGCCGGGTCGGCAGGGTTTGTCGACGCCGACCGTCGCGTTGCGGACGATCTGGATGGGGTGCGGGGTGTCCGTCGGGATGCTGAGGGTTCCGCTGACGGGGAGCCACCCGCTGTCGCCGACCCGGTACTCGGCCGCGTACTCCACTTCGGCGGTGATGGTCTTGGTGCCGACGGTCGTGTAGCGGTGGCTGGTCGGGGTCTTGGAGAACTCCGGGAGACCGAGCGAGGCCCAGGTGGCACCGCCCGTGCTGCTGGTGGCGGTCGTGCCGTCGCCGTAATCGATGGTGAAGCCGACGGGGATGAAGTTCACCTCCGCCGTCTGCCCGAGGAGGGTCCCGGAGCGCGTGTGTCCTGATGCGCCGGCGATGACGTTGGTGTGGAGCCCGCGGACGCCCCAGGCGTCGGGTTCGGTGGTGATGGTCGGGGCGGCGGGCGCGAAGCTGATGAGCTCGCGGATGGTGACCGGCTGTGCGGCGGGTGTGGGTTCGAAGCCGGGGATCAGCTCACCGGGAGTGATCGTGTAGCAGTCGTCGGGGCGGATGAGGCTGCACACGGTCCGTTCGCCGTTGGGGCCGTCGGTCACGCCGGGCGGAAGCTCGGCCGAACCGCCGCCGCTTTCACCGCCGCCAGAGCCCCCGGAGCCGCCACCACCGGACCCGGGACGTTCGACGCTGCCGCCGATGTCGACCGAACCGCTGCCGATGCATGCGCCGTTGAGATAGTCCACCTCCGTACAACCGCTCGCGTGGGCGGCGGAGAGCGGCGCGGTGACAGTCATCGCGACCGCTAGGGAGATGACCATGGCTTGAAAGGCTTGCTTGATCATGCGCAGATGTCACTTTCCGAGATGGGGTTCTTGCTGGATATGAGAAGTGCCTCGTTCTCCGAGACCAATTGCATCTCCGTGGCGCGAAGCTCGTCCCGCCCCGGCCTGACAACCGACGCTCCGGTTGCGTCGAGAACATCGACGCCGGTGTAATCGATGCAAGCTCGCACGACCGCCACGACGTGGACAGCGTCCGGTCGGTCCCACCAGTGGACGAGTTCGACTCGCTTCAGTGAGGCCTCCCCCGTGGTGTGCCATCCGTTCGAGGACATCTCGGCGAAGCCCTCAGACTCTGCCTCGGACAGCTCGGGCGTGAATACCTCGTCGAGTTGCTCGAGGTCTTCGCCTGTCGCCCCGATCGTGTTGACGGCAAGGATGAAGGCATCGAGCTTCGCCGTCACAGCCGCCAACGCCTCCTCCTCGTTCGCGAACACCGGCGGCGGCGAACTGCTCGTCGGGGGTGTCGGATCGGGGGCGGTGCACGCGGTCAGGGCGAGGATCGACGCCACGAGGGTGAGGGCGGAGAGAGCGCGAGGTAGTTGAGTGACTGGCATCCATCGACGCTATGGGCGCTGTCCCACCCTCCCAGGGTTATCCACAGAGCAGATATGCCTACACCGACATATGCCGCGCAACGAGTCCTTCCACCAGTCGTTACCGGGACGTGACCCAGGAAGCTTAGGCTTACCTCATCCCCCGCACTCTCTACGGAAAGCAGAACATGCGCCGCATGCCCCGCACCCTCACCGCTGTCGCCGCACTCGCGGTCGCCGGCCTCGCCCTCGCCGGCTGCACCGCCGGGTCCTCCACCGACGACGCGTCCACGGGCACCCTCGGCACCGTCGACACGATGTTCGGCGAGGTGACGGTCCCCGAACCCGCCGGCGACCTCACCGTCGTCGCGCTCGGATGGTCCGACGCGGAGATGGCGCTCTCCCTCGGCGTCGTGCCCGTCGGCGTCTACGACTGGCAGTCCCTCGGAGCCGAGAACAAGGGCGTCGGCCCGTGGGCGACGGAGCTCTTCGGCGACGTCACTCCCGAGATCATCGAGGACAGCGGCGACACCGTCAACTACGAGCAGATCCAGGCCCTCGAGCCCGACCTCATCCTCAACACGCGTTCCGCGGGCGACGAGAAGCAGTACGAGCGGCTCTCCAAGATCGCCCCGACGGTGTTCGCGCCGAAGGGCACCGCCGCGTTCGCGACCCCGTGGGACGTCCAGCTCGAGCAGGTCGCAGCAGCGCTCGGCAAGACCCAGGAGGGCGACGCACTCGTGTCCGCGACGAAGCAGTCGATCAACGAGGCCGCAGACCTCCACCAGGAGTTCGCCGGCCTCACCGCGGTCGCGGCGACGAAGTTCGGCGACGCCTACGGCGCCTACCTCGAGGGTGACGGGCGCTTCGACATCCTCGCCGACCTCGGCTTCCGTCAGAACCCCGCCGTCCTCGACCTCGAGACGGCCGGCTTCTACGCAGCCGTGTCGGCCGAACAGGTCTCCGCCTTCGACGCCGACGTCGCGGTCATGCTCCCGATCGGCTTCACCGCCGCCGAGACGACCAGTGACCCCCTGCTCGCGAGCCTCCCCGTCGTGCAGGACGGCCGCGCCATCGTCCTCGACCCCACCGACGAGCTCACGCAGGCCTACAGCGCTGCATCGGTGCTGAGCATCCCCGTGGTCCTCGAGCAGCTCGTCCCGAAGCTCGCCGAGGCCGCCGCCAAGGTCGCGAAGTAGGCACAGCGGCACCCCGCAAGGGGCTGCACTCGAGAGCCGGACGGAACCGTGTGTTCCCTCCGGCTCTCGTGCTCTCCGCCTCCACCGCCCGCGTCGGTCAGGCCGGCCGCACCAGCGTCCGCAGCCGCATCGCGCCCAGCAACCCGACGAGGAGGAGGCCAGCGAGGAGCAGGGCGACGGCGACCCCTCCCGACACCGGGAAGAGCACGGTCAGCCCGCCACCGACGAGGAACGCCAGCAGGACGGCGTCCGACTGCCACATGAGGACGTTCAGGGACGAGACGTCACCGACGGGCGTCGGGATCGGCATAAGCAGGCCGATCGGCAACGGCCCCTTTGCAGCGTCGAAGACCCGCAGCACGACGAGCCAGGGCCCGAGCAGCAGCCACCACCCCAGTGGTTGCAGGAGCAGGGTCCCGCCGGACGTCGCGACTACCAGGAGGCCGAGCGCGGCTCCGACGCCGCCGAAGCCGAGGACGGCGATGAGGGGTGCGACGGCACCGGTGAGGACGAGCGCACGCGGGCTCCGACCGTAGAGGGTGGGAGCACCGGCGCTGTCGACCCCGTGCCGGACGGCATCGCACCACACACCGACCGCGAGGTAGGCGCCGAACACGGCCGGGAGGGCCAGCATCCATCGCACGCCGTCCGGAAGACCGAGCGCGATGACGACCGCGGCTCCCGACGCGACCAGCATCGACGAGCCGAGCAGCATCCGACCCGGCGTGCGGCGCGCGCCGACGACCGATCGGCGGAGGACGACGAGCCAGAACGGACCACTCATCCGCAGCGGGATCCGACGGCCTCGCGTCGGCGAGGCGCGCAAGCCGCCGACGGCACCGGAGGCGTCGCCGCTCTGCACCATCATCCCGACGCGCTGCCACCGCAGGGCCTGCTCGAGGAGGGGCCCGCTCCGGAGCCGGTCCAGTTCGCGCGGGACGAGCAGGAGCGCGAGGAGCCCGAGGAGGACCAGGGCGACCGCCGGCCACCACACGACCGGCACGCCGACCACCGCGAACCAGCCGCCGCCACCCCAGGTGAACAGCGCCGCCCAATCGCCGGTCGCGAGGGCGCTCCCGAGCACGAGACTCTCGACGCCACCCACGACGGGCGACCAGAGCAGTCCCAGCCATCCCCACGGGGAGAGGAGCAGCCCACCGGGGACGAGCAGCCCGAGGATCCCAGCACCACCGGCGACGGAGGCGATGACGGCGACGGCGCGCCGCGAGCCCTGCTGGCCCACCAGCCAGGCCACCGAGAGGAGGAGCGCGAACCCGAGGGCGCCGATGAGGAGGGCCACGACGGCGGCGGGTGAGGTCGGACCGGAGAGGCCGATCAGCGAGGTGCTCTCGACTGTCGCACCGACCGAGACGGCGGCGGGCTCCCCCGAGACCAGGAGGCGTGACAGCCCGACCACCCCTGCCGCCAGGACGGAGAGCCCCGTCAGCGCGAAGACGGAGGCGATGAAGGGCCTGCGCAGGGTCAGCCGCCTGGGCAGCGGCGAGTCCGCGAGGAACTGCACGGACATGGGGCGGGGCACGACCGGTCCACGCGACCGCCCGCCGAGCACGACGACGATCGTCGCGAGCGCCGCGATCAGCGCGACCACCCCGGGGCGGACGGCCGATACGACGCCGGCGGCATCGGGTTCGATCAGTCCGAGCACCGCGAACCGCACCAGTGGCGCACCCGCGATGAGGGCGGTCAGCAACCCGGCGTAGAGGACGAACGCGATGTCCGCGGCCCGTGGGCGACCGTCGCGCGCGGCGAGGACCGCGCGGCTCGCGCGGAAGATCCGGCGGTCCTCGCGCGCCGTGCCGACGTCGGGGGAAGTCACGGGGCTTCGACCGTGATCGCCTCGTCGGCGATCCGCTCGATGAGTCCGGGATCGTGGCTCGCGAAGACGACCGCCGCTCCGCGCTCCTTCGCGAGGACGATGCGATCGGCGACCAGGGCCCGCCGCTCGGCGTCGAGGCGCTGCTCGGGTTCATCGAGGATGAGCACGTCGAAGGGCCGCACGAGAGCCGTCGCGAGGGCGAACATCTGCGACTGGCCCGAGGAGAGCTCGGTCGTGAACCGTCGCGCGAGCGCGTCGATGCGCAGCTCGGCGAGCAGCTCGTCGGCGGCATCGTCGGCCGCTCCTCCGGTGACACCCCAGGTGGTGGAGATGTACCGCAGGTGTTCGCGGAGCGTCAGGTCGGGGGCATAAGCGGGGGTGCCGACGAGCGCGGACACCGACCGCCGGACCGAGCGGTCGCGGTCGTCGATCGTCCGGCAGCCGATCGTCGCGGTGCCGCTCGACGGGCGCATCCGGCCGCTCAGGATCCGGAGCAGGGTCGTCTTGCCCGAGCCGTTGCGCCCTCGGACGGCGAGCGCCATCCCCCGCTCGACCCGGATGTCCGTCGGCGCCAACAGCGTCTCGCCGTCGATCACGGCGCTGACCTCGTCGGCCTCGATCAGCGGCTGCGTCTCGGCAGCCGGTCCCCCCACGTGTGCCGACATCGTTCCATCCTGGCAGGCGGGTGCCCGGGTGTCCTCCGCCGCGCGACGGATCCGGGCGAGAGCCTCGCGCCGCAGGGGGCCGGCGAGGGTGCAGAATGCAGAGCATGGGAATCGTCACCGGGCGTCGCAACGCTCGTCCGCCGAGACAGCGCCGCGCAGGCGGATCACCCGACCCGGACGCTTACGACGAGGTCGTCCGGCAGATCCGCGACGGGCGGATCGACGCGGACGCCGGTGCCGAGCGGCTCATCGAGCGACTGACCGACCGGGAGCTCCTCGGGCTGCTCGACGGCGACTCCCCGCGGCGCATGCTGCCGCTGATCCCCCTCCTGCTCCACCGTCGGCCGTTCGTGGCAGGCGCGGTCCCGCGCCTCGGGATCCCGGGGATCCGCTTCAGCGACGGTGCTCGCGGTGTGGTCATCGGCTCGTCCACGGCCTTCCCCGTGACGATGGCGCGCGCGGCCACCTGGGATCCGGAGTTGGAGGAGCAGGTCGGGACGGCCATCGGGGCTGAGACCCGTGTGCGCGGCGCGAACTACTCTGCCTCCGTCTGCATCAACCTGCTCCGGCATCCCGCCTGGGGGCGCGCGCAGGAGTGCTACGGCGAGGATCCGGTGCTGACGGGCCGGATGGGTTCGGCGATGACCCGGGGCGTCCGGGTGCACACGATGGCCTGCGTGAAGCACTTCGCCCTCAACTCGATGGAGGACGAACGCTTCGAGGTCGACGTCTCGGTCGACGACCACGCACTGCATGAGGTCTACCTCCCCCACTTCAAGGCCGTGGTCGACGCCGGAGCCGACTCGGTCATGAGCGCCTACAACCGGGTGCGCGGGGAGTACATGGACGTCAACCGGCCACTCCTGACCGGGGTCCTCCGCGAGGAGTGGGGGTTCACCGGGTTCGTGACGAGTGACTGGGTCTTCGGCACCCACGACGCCGTCGGGAGCCTCGAGGCGGGGATGGACGTGGAGATGCCGCTCCGCCTGCGACGGGCGCACGAACTGCCCGCCGCTCTGCGGAAGGGCACCCTCGATCGTGCCACCGTGCTGCAGTCCGCGCGACGCATCCTGCGGACCACGCTCCTGCACGCCGCGACCCGCACCCCGGAGGAACCGCCAGCCGACATCGTGGCCGGGTCGGCGCACCGGGCCCTCGCGAGGCACGTGGCCGAGGAGTCCATCGTCCTCCTCGCCAACGCCCCGGTCGACGGCACACCGCTCCTCCCCCTGCCGTCGACGACGCGTCGGATCGCCGTGCTCGGTCGGCTGGCCGACCAGGAGAACCTCGGCGACCACGGCTCCTCCCGCGTCCGCCCGCCCTCCACGGTCTCGCCGCTGCAGGGGTTGCGGGACGCCCTGCCGCAGGCGGAGATCATGACGGTGCCGTCGCGGGACGTCCGGGCTGCCGTCGCGGCGGCAGCGGCGGCCGAGACGGCGATCGTCGTCGTCGGCTTCGATCAGCACGACGAGGGCGAGTCGGTCGTCACCGGTGGCGTCGACGTCGGCGTGCTGGGGGCGGCCCTCGACTCCGGCCGGCTGCGTGGCGCCATCACCGCGGTCGCCCACCTGGCCTCGCGCTTCGTGCGTGGCGGCGACCGCACCTCGCTCCGGCTCCGCCCCTCGGACGAACGACTCATCCTCGCCGTGACGGCCGCGAACCCGAGGACGGTCGTCGTCCTCGTCGGCGGCAGCGCGATCCTCACCGAGAGCTGGCGCCACCGCGTCCCCGCGCTCGTGCTCGCCTGGTACGGCGGAATGGAGGGCGGTCGAGCGCTGGCCGACGTCCTCACCGGCGTGGTCGAACCCGGCGGGCGACTGCCGTTCGTGATCCCGACCGATCCGGCGCACCTCCCACCGTTCGACCGCACGGCCAAGGCCGTCGTGTACGACGACCGCTGGGGCCAGCGCCGGTTGGACGACGAGGGCCGGAAGCCCGCCTTCCCGTTCGGGTTCGGGCTCGGCTACACGACCATCGACCACGACCTCCTCGGTCACCGATTCGACGCCTCGGGTGGGACCGCCGAGGTCCGCGTGACGAACACCGGCGAGCGTGAGGGGTCCACGGTCGTCCAGCTCTACGCCGCGGACATCGCCAGGGCGCGGCCGGTCTCCCAACTCCTGGGGTTCCGGAAGGTGACCCTGCGGGCAGGTGAGGAGCGGATCGTCCGCGTCAGCCTGGACCCGAACCCGACACTCGAGCGGGACCCGGTCACCCGACGCTGGTCGGCGCGACCGGGCGACTGGATGCTCCAGGCCGCCCAGCACAGCCCGGACGACTGGTCGTCGGCCGTGGCGCTCCGGCACGATGGCGCGGCAGCCGAGGACGACGTCGCGACGGAGGGCGCGGCCGGCTGAGCCGCGGCGGCCGGCCGCTCAGCGCGAGGACGGCGACCCGGACCCGGCGAGTCCGTCCACCCGGACGGCCAGCTCCTCGTCCCGGCCGAGCACGGCCCGCAGGAGTCGTTGCGTGTCGCGGCGGACCGACAGGACGGCGTCGTCGCGGCGCAGGACGAGCGTGCCGTCCGGACCGGTGTAGCGCTGCTGCAGCTCGTCCAGTTCGCGAGCGCGGAGCAGGGCGACCGTGCTCTCGGCGACCGGGTCGACGAGGCGGACGAGTGCCGCCTCCCCCGTCAACTCGCTCGCGACGACGCGACGTGCGCTCGCGTCGAAGATCGTCTTCTGCGCCGCCCTCGTCACGACGAACGGTCGCGACGGCCCGTCGAGCAACCGGCCGACGACGTCCCGCGCGGCGTCCGGGCGACCGATGCGCCGAGCGGCCGCCTGCATCCGCTGCAGCCGCCCCGGTTCGCGCAGGATCTCGTCGATCTTCCAGCCGATCGTCGTCGCGGTGTTGCACCGGACCGCGGCGCCCTGCTCCATGAGGTAGTCACCGTTGCGGACCTCCTGCCCGGGGATGGGGTTCACGAGCACCATCGGGAGCCCGGCCGCCATGCACTCCGACGCCGACAGGCCTCCCGGCTTGCCGACGAAGAGGTCCGCTCGGCGGAGGAGCTGCGGCATCTCGTCCGTGAAGCCGAGCACCGTGTACCGGTCGTCCGTTGGCGAGATGAGCTCCTCGACGCGGTGCCGGAGCGCGTCGTTCCGGCCACACACGATCATGGCGGTGAACGGCGAACGCAGATGCAGCGTCTGCCGGACGACCGCGAGCGCGTAGTCGCCGCCCGAGGCACCCGCGGAGACGAGCAGCGCGGGTGGAGCATCCGGATCGCGTTCGGCCGGGGTGCTGGGCTGGGCGGCGATGGGGATGCCCGTGGCGACGACCCGGTCGGGCGGGAGACCGAGGGCGGTCAGTTGCACACGTCCCTCCTCCCGCGCGAGCGACAGCGAGTGGAAGGCGCTCGTCAGCCACAGGCCCTGGAAGTCGTAGTCCGTCGTGACGACGGCGGTCCGTGCGTCCACGGTGCCGCGCAGGATGAGCGACGCGAGCAGCTGGGCCGGGAGGAAGTGGGTGCAGACGATGGCCGTCGGCTTGAACCGCTTGATCGCCGCGACGACGGGCATCGCGTTCGCCCGGGTCCACGGGTCGAGCGGGCCGCGACGCCGGAACGGCGCGTCGCTGATGTCGTAGCCCCACTCCACGAGCCACGGCGTCTCCTCGACGAGCACGAAGTAGCCCTTGCCGAGGACGTCGCGGTACAGCGAGGTGCTCGCCTGGAGCACGTCGAGGACCTGGACCTCACTGACGTCCGCACGCCCGAGGCAAGCCTGCTCCACGGCTGCGGCCGCACTGTTGTGTCCGGAACCGACCCCCGCCGACAGGATCAGGATGCGTTCGCCGCCCGTGGCGGGGTCCCGTGTCGTCGTCCGCTGCATGAGGCGATGCTAGCGCGCCACTCCATCCGCCACGGCGGCCTCGTAGAGGGCGACGAGCCGGGTGGTCTGGGCCGACTGACGGAGGGTGCGCGCGAGTTCCAGCGGGACGACGGGTGCCGTACCGGCGTCGATGTCGGTGACGGCGCGGCGGATCGATGCGGCGAGCGCCTCGACGCTGCCGTCCGTCGGCTGCCACATCGTGCCGGTGGGCAGTTCGGCGGCGATGTTCGGGTCGCTGATGATCGAGGGCGTGCCGAGGGCGGCGGCCTCGAACACGGTCATGCCCTGCGTCTCGAACCCGATCGAGGTCTGCACGAGGGCGTCGGCGTCGGCGATGGCGCGGAGGGAATCCGGGTAGGACACGCGCCCGGCGAAGACGATGTTGTCGGCGAGGTCGTGCTCCGCGACGAACGCCTGCGCTTTCGACAGCAGGAGGCCGGCCCCGTACAGGCGGAACACCGCGTCGACCTCGGCCAGCCGGACGGCCTCGAGGAACTCCATGAGCCGTTTCTCCTGGCTGAACCGACCGATCCACACGAAGGACGGCAGGCGGTGCGGCACCTGGAGCGTCGTGGCGCGTTCGTCGAGGATCTCATCGAGGACCGCGTCGTCCACACCCGTCGAGAGCACCTCGGCGTCCGCGGTCACGCCCTGCTCGCGGAGGACCCGGGCGAAGTGGTGGGACGGCGCGATGACGACGGCCGCGCGCTTGGCGAACTCCTGAAGGTAAGCCCACACGCCGGTGGGCAGGGTCGAGAGGCGCGGACGGAGCACTCGGCGCTGCCACCAGGAGAGGGCGCCGATGACGAGCTCAGGGGCCGGCATCGTCTGCTCGATCCCGACGTCCATCCGGTTGTGCATCGTGTGCACGGCCGGGATCCCGTGCCGCTCGGCGTACCGGTAGGCGGTGATCGCCTGCCAGAAGTCGGCCTGCACGTGCACGACGTCGACCGGTGGCAGCGCGGCCAGACGCGCGTCGAGCCACCGGTCGGTGAGCCGGCCGGGCACGGTCATGGAGTACTCGCGGTCGAGCGTGATGGGGATCGACGGGGTGTCGAGGTAGTGCGGGTCGTCGTCGTGGGTCTGGTGCATCCGCGGTGCACAGACCGTCACGGTGTGACCGGCCGCCTCCAGGAAGCGCCGCTGCAGACGGATCGAGACCTGGGCCCCGCCGGACGACTCGGGATGCTGGTCGCTGAAGACGAGGATGTGCATGGTCCCCAAGGCTACCCGTGGCGCTCGCGGAGCCGCTCAGGCTTCGTCGAGCACCGCGACGATCGACTCCTGCAGGTAGCCGAGCCAGGAGTAGATCGCGAGCATCAGCTGCGGGTCCTGCTCGTCGTCCGCTTCGGGCGTCGGCGGCTCGAAGCCCTCCGCGTCGTCCTCCTCGATCCCGAGCCGGGCGGCGATGGTGAGCCGGGTGTCGTTGAGGAACCGCAACCACGTCCACGCCGTCTCGCCCTCGAGCGTCACCGCTGCGCCGTCCTCGGGTCCGGTCGACGCGCCGGACACCGAGGCGTCACCGTCGTCCGTCGTGAGCGCGGCCAGCACGGTCCGGGCGGCGTTCACCTTCCCGCCGACGAGGTCGTCGGCGGTGAAGCGACGGAACTCGGCGGCCGCCTCCGGATCGTCGCGGTAGCCCTCCGGTACCAGACGGGCCATCGCGGGGTCGAGTTCGACGGCGTTCGCCAGGCCGGCACGGGTCGCGTCCTCGAGCATCTCGACGAGCTGCCCGGCCAGCTGGCCGAGGATCGAGGTCTCCTGCTCGTCGAGCCGTAGCACGACGGGCCCCGCCGGGGGCCGGACGAAGGCGCTCATGCGTCGGCCTTCGCGAGGGAGGCCCAGAGCCCGTACCCGTGCATGGCTTCGACGTGGCGTTCCATCTCCTCGCGGTTGCCGGTCGCGACGACGGCGCGGCCCTCGTGGTGCACGGCGAGCATGAGTCGTTCGGCCTCCTCGTGCGTGTAGCCGAAGTAGCTGCGGAACACGAGCGAGACGTAGGACATGAGGTTCACCGGATCGTTCCACACGATGGTGACCCACGGTTGCATGGTGAGGGTCGCCTCGTCGACGATCGGCTGGTCGAGGATCTGCGCCATCCTCCAAGCCTCCCACGATGCGTGCGGCGGCGCCTCCCTGCGGGCGGCCGATTCAGGCGGTGGCGGAGGTGCCGGCGCGCGGCTGGCGCAGTGGCAGGGTCACGGTGAAGGTGGAGCCGCGGCCGGGGCGGCTCGACACGGCGATCCACCCGTGGTGCGCTTCGGTGATCGACTTCACGATCGACAGCCCGAGCCCCACACCCGGCTGGGCCTCGTCGCGGACCTCCCTGGCCCGGAAGAAACGGTCGAAGAGCTGCCGCTGGTCGTCCGGCGAGATACCGATACCGGTGTCCGCGACGGTGACGGTGGAGGTGTCGTCGTCCGCGGAGACGGTCAGGACGACGCGACCACCGCGCGGGGTGTACTTCACCGCGTTCGAGAGCAGGTTGTCCAGGACCTGGCGGAGCCTCGACCCGTCACCCTCCAGTTCGACGTGCGGCGGGACCTCGGCGCGGACGGCGACCCCGGCCTCGGAGGCGCGCGGCATGATCGCGGCCACACTCTCCCTGGCGATGTCGCCGAGGTCGGTGAGCGCGATGCGCACCCGCATCTCCGCGTCTCCGGCCGCGAGGAGGTCACCGATGATCGCGTACAACTGCTCGGCGTTGCGCTGGATCGTGGCGACCTCGCGCTCGAGGCCGAGTCCCTTGAGGTCGTGCCCCTCGGTGAGGAGGTCGAGGTACCCGATGATCGAGGTCAGCGGGGTGCGGAGCTCGTGGGAGACGTCGATGAGGAAGGCCTCCCGGAGCGCCACCGCGTTGGCGAGGTCGGTGACGTCGTGACCGACGGTGATGGTCCCGAGGAAGGTGCCGTCCTCGGAGTGCACCTGTCGTGCATTCCCGATGATGGCGCGTTGGTCGCCCGGTTCCCCCACCCAGTACAGCTCGCCGCGGAAGCTCTCCCCGCGGAGCGCCCGGTTGATGACCTGCTGTTCGGGCCGCAACCTCGTGATCCGGTCGGCCGCGTACACGTGGACACCGGAGCGGGTCTTCGGGTCGAACCCTGCCAGCGCAGCCTGTTCGTAGGTCGCCTGGTTGCGGATCGCTGCCGAACCGTCGGGGCGGAAGAAGACCACGGCGGCGTCCACGGACTCCGCCACGGTCGTGGCGACGGCGGCCGCCTCGGTCGCCGCGGCGAGCGCGATGCGCGCGCGTCCCTCGTGCGCACGGAGTTGTCGGGCGGCCAGGTGCACGGTCACGGTGATGATGAGGACGAGCGCCGGCAGGATGCAGATGGCGCCCCAACCGCCGGGCGTCGTCGGCCAGGCTCCCGCGCGCGCCACCGGGACGAGGGAGACGAAGATCGCTCCGAACACCGGCACGGGCAGGGCCGAGACCCCGAACCCACCCGCCAGCCAGAGCACGGGGATCACGATCAGGAGACCGGACGTCGGCAGATTCGGCAGGGTGTCGCGGAAGAACCCCACAGCGAGCATGTCGATCGTCGGAACGAGCACGAGCAGCCCCCGGACCGCACCCGACGCCGGCACCGCGAAGAGCAGGGAGGTCGCCGCGGCAGTGAGGGAGAGCCCGATGAGGAAGTCGGGTGCCAGGAGCGTCCAGGTCGAGGTGAGGCCGATGTACCCACCGAGCATCACGATCGAGGCGATGAACGCGAACTGCGCGCCGGCGAAGAGGTGGTTCGTCCGGGGCAGGGGCGCGACGGCCGCAGCCGGGACGGTGATGCCGACGACCGGCATCGCGGAGGGGCGGGCGGCTTCCGGCCGAACGGGACCGGGCTGCGCGGATTGCGGCCGATCGGCACCCGGCTGCGCGGGACGCGCCTGAACGGGACGCGGCTGCGCGCCGGCACGTTCGCGGAACCGTGGGTCCTGGGGCTGACGCTGGGCCATGGCTGCTCTCCGGAATGGACGAGCGGGACACCGGGATCGGGCCGCTCACTTCGGAACCCTACCGGGTACCGGGACACGCCCGACAATCCCCGGTCCGCGGCGGTTCAGGCCGGACGGGGATCCGGCCGCTTCGGTGGGTAGACCCACGTCACCATCACGACGGAGATCATCATGAGCAGGAACCACGACACGAGCTTCGTCAGCGGCACGAGCTGCCACCCGTCCTCCTGGTTCGGGTAGAGCCAGGCGCCGGTGACGGTACCGATGTTCTCGGCGATCCAGATGAACCCGGCGACGAGGAGGAAGGCGAGCAGCACCGGCATCCGATACGTCCGGCGGAAGACCCGGAAGTGCATGATCGTCCGGGCGAACACGACGAGGACGGCCGCGAGGAGCACCCACCGCAGGTCGACGACGTAGTGCTGGCTGAAGAAGTTGACGTAGATGCCCGCGGCGATCAGGGTGGTCAGCCAGACGCGCGGGTAGCGGTCGAACCGGAGGTCGAACAGCCGGTACACGCGCACCAGGTACGAGCCCACCGCCGCGTACATGAACCCCGTGTACAGCGGCACGGCGCCGAGATGGAGGACCCCGCCGCCGTCGTACTCCCACGACCCGACGCCGGTCTTGAAGAGCTCCATGCCCGTCCCGACGAGGTGGAACAGGACGATCACCCACAGCTCGCGGCCGGTCTCCAGCCGGGTGGCGATCATGACCACCTGGATCACGACGGCGGCGACGACGAGGGCGTCGTTGCGGGCCAGCCAGACGTCGTCCGGGTACCAGAGTCGGGCGGCGACGATGACGAGGAGCATCGCGGCACCGAAGACGCACGCCCAGGCCTGCTTCGCTCCGAACACGAGGAACTCGACGAGCCGTGCGCGCACCCCGCCGCCGGGGGCGTCCCGCAGGAGCCGGTTCGCACGGTCGTCGATCCACCGCTCGACTGCCGTGAGCTCGTGTCCGCCCGCCCGGCGGGAGCCGCGACCCGCTGCGTCGGCTGGCAGGGACGGCTCGGACATCGGGCCAGCATACGGGCCAGTCCCGCACCTGGGCTGAGACCCGGGGCGCCCTCGACTCGGACGCCTCGAACGACTGGGCAGCGCCGCCCGACGTCGACCCTCCGAGGTCAGCTGGTGGTGCCGCCGGTGGCCCGGGGGTGCGAGAGCGTCACCGTGAACTTCTGGTTCCGCGCGAGCTGCGTGGTCGGACCGACGAGCCGTTCGAGCGCCGCCCGGTAGCCGAGGTGCGAGTTCCACACGACGGCGAGGGTGCCGCCCGGCTGCAGGACGCGAGCTGCCTCGGCGAAGAGGTCGTGTGCGACGCCGGTGTGGACGGTGGTGCCGCTGTGGAACGGCGGGTTCAGGACGATGAGGTCGGCTGACGCGTCCGGCTGCGTGGACAGGCCGTCGTCGCGGACGACCGTGATGCGCTCGGCCAACCGGCGGTCCGCGTCGTCGTTGGCGGCGATGGTCGCGGTCGTCGACGTGACCGCGGCGGCGGACTGATCGGTCGCGATGACTGCGAGCTCGGGTCGTTCGATGGCGAGTGACACCGCGAGGACGCCGGTGCCGCAGCCGAGGTCGATGGCCGTCCGGGCTGTCGGCGCGATGTCCGGCAGCAGCTCGAGCAGGAACCGGGTGCCGATGTCGAGCTTCGTGCCCGCGAACGCGGTGCCGGTGGCGGCGATGGTCAGGCCGATGTCGGCGTGGTGCTCGGTGCGCAGCGCGGTCGATGCCGTGGTGTCGGCGTCGGCAGGCCGGCCCTCGGCGCCGACGGCGACCACCGGTCCGCTCGCGCGGAGCACCCGGGACTTCTGCCGGGCCAGGCTCGCGGCGACGGTCGAGAAGCTCCGTCCCAGGACGTCGTTCATCGCGGGCGTCAGGTGCTTCACCCGCCCGCCGGCAAGCAGGCGGACGTCGGCCGTGCTCCAGCGGGCCACGGCGGCGGCGATCTCGTGCAGCGCTTCGAGGTGCTTCGGGAGCTGGAGGAGCACGAGCGATGCGCCCGCGAACAGCTCCTCGCCGAGCGGCAGGTTGCGGAAGCCGTCGTCGAAGCCGAGCCGTTCGGCGTTCGCCGCGAGGGCACGCTCGCCGACCGCGGCGTCCTGGTGGACCCGGACGTCCGTCGCCCCGAGCAGGGCGATCGCGCCGAGCGTCAGCGCGCCGTAGGCGTCACCGACGACGACGATCTCGCCGGCGCCGGGTACCCGCCCGTCGAGGGCCGCGGCCGCTTCGTCGAGCAGCAACCGGTCGGTCGCGTCGACGGCGAAGAGGTTCGATGCCTCGTGATCGGGGAACCGACGCAGGGCGTCGAAGGAGAACTCGGGCATCCCCTCAGCGTACCGGCGGGTCGTCGGCAGGGCTTCGCGGGCTCAGCCGCGGCGCCGCAAGCGCTTCCCCGGTCGCTGCGCCTTCGCGGGTTTCTCCGCCTTCACGGCTCGGAGGACGGCCGGGAAGATGAGGACGCCGAGGCCGGCGGAGACGAGGAGGTTCACGCCGGTCGCGATGGCGATCCCCTGACCGAACGCCCGCACGGTCTCGACCCCGCTCGCGTCCCCGGCCCGCAGGGAGGCGGTCGCTCCGACGACGACGAGGAGGCTGACGACGGCGAAGACGAGCTGCAACGGCACCGTCGCCCACATGCCCCAGTGCGTGACGGCCCCGGCACGACGCACGCCGTGGCTGCGCAGGATCCGCAGACTGAGGGCGATGCCGCCGAGGAAGGCGACGACGCCGACGGCGACGTAGCCCCACACCCAGGCGCCGAACGGCGGCGTCAGGAAGAGCAGGATGAACCCGAACGCGCGTGAGAAGCCGTCGACCCACTCCGCCTCGCCGGCGCCGAAGAGCACGCCGAACAGGATCGACGCACCGATCACGACGAGGGTGACGAGCGGGAGGACCCCGGCGATGACGCCGAAGTACATGAGCGGATAGGCCGAGAGTCCCGTCAGCCGGGCGCCACGTCGCCGCCGGGCGGTCGCCGGAGCGGTCTGTGCCGGATCCGGCTTCGTCACCACGGGCTGCGCGCTCATGCCCCAACCCTACGCATACGACAGCGCACCCGCGCCGTCATCCACTCGGGACGACGACCAGGGGTGCGCGGTGGTCGGTTATTCGGAGAGCGACGGTCGCCAGACGACGACCTCGGTGCGACGGCGGGTGCGGGTGCCGCTCCGCATCGGGACGACACTGCCCTCCATGCCGGCGGCGAACACCCGGTTGCCCGGGGACCGCAGCAGGGCGTTGGCGAGGGCGTGCTCCAGCTCGCGCACCCGACCCTGGAGCGAGGTGACCTCGTTCTCCAGGGTCAGGATGCGGGAGATGCCCTCCAGGCTGACGCCCTCGGCGCTCAGCCGGGAGACCTCCCGGAGCTGGGCGATGTCGCGCATCGAATACCGGCGCGACTTCCCGGCCGTCCTCGTGGGTGACACGAGGCCGAGCCGGTCGTACTGCCGGAGGGTCTGCGGGTGCATGCCGGCGAGCTCAGCAGCCATCGCGATCGCGAAGACCGGCGAGTTCTCGTCCATGCGCCCAATCCCTTCCGGTGGTGCCTAGCCCCGCGCGCGGGCGATGAGCTCGTCGCGGGGATTGTCCTTCGGCTCCAACTCGTGGAACCGTTCGAGTGCTTCCTTCGCCTCGCCGCCGAGGTGTGCCGGAACGACGATCTGCACGACGGCGAGCAGGTCGCCCGTGCCCTTCGTCGTCGCGACGCCCCGACCCTTGACGCGGAGCACGCGTCCGCTCGGCGTACCGGGGGCGACCCGCAGCTTGACGGGTTCGCCGCCGAGCGTCGGAACCTCGATCGTCGCGCCGAGCGCGGCCTCCACGAAAGTGACCGGCACGGTGACGCGGAGGTTCAGACCGTCGCGTTCGAACACGGGATGCTTGCGGACACTCACGGTGACCACGATATCGCCGGCCTCACCGCCGTCCGGACTCGGCTGTCCCTTGCCGCGCAGTCGGATCTTCTGGCCGTCGGACACCCCTGCCGGGATCTTCACCTTGATGGTGCGTCCCTCGGAGGTCTGCAGGGAGATGGTGTCGCCCTGGGTGGCCGTGATGAAGTCGATCGTCGTGTGCGCGGTGATGTCGCGTCCGGGTGTCGGTCCGCCGTAGCCGCGGAACCCGCCGGTCGTCTGGCCGAAGCCACCCTGGCCGAACATGCCGCCCAGGATGTCCTCGTAGCCCGGAGGGGCCTGCTGGTAGCTGTAGCTCTGGCGCCCGCCGCCACCGGCACCCCCACCGAACATCGACCCGAAGACGTCCTCGAAGCCGCCCTGACCGCCGCCGGCGCCCGGAGCGGTGAAGCGTGCTCCACCGCCCATCGCGCGCACGGCGTCGTACTCCTTGCGCTGCTCGGGGTCGCCGAGCACGGAGTGGGCCTCGCTGATCTCCTTGAACTTCGCCTCGGCTTTCGCATCGCCCGGGTTGGAGTCCGGGTGATACTGCCTGGCGAGCTTCCGGTAGACCTTCTTCAGCTCCGCCGGCGTGACATCCTTCGAGACGCCGAGGACCTTGTAGAAGTCCTTGTCGAACCAGTCCTGACTCGCCATGGCTAGCTCGCCGGGACCGCGACGACCACCTTCGCGGCGCGCAGCAGGGTGGAGCCCAGGGTGTATCCGGTCTCCACGACGTCGAGGACGGTCTCGCCCTCGGCGCCCGGGGTGGGCTGCTGGAAGATGGCCTCGTGCACGTTGGGATCGAAGGTCTCTCCGACCGCGCCGAAGGGCTTCAGACCGAGTCGCTCGGCGGAGGTGCGCAGCTTCGCCGCGATCTGCGCGAACGGGGAGTCGCCCTCCAGGTCGCCGTGCTTCTGGGCACGGTCGAGGTCGTCGAGCACTGGCAGCAGGACCTTCGCGACCTCGCCGGTGGTGCGCTCGCGCTCCACCTCGCGGCCGGACTCGGTGCGCTTGCGGTAGTTCGCGTACTCGGCCGTGACGCGCTGCAGGTCGCCGAGGCGTTCTGCGGCGAGCTGCTCGGCGGGCGAGAGCTCGCCTGCCTGCACGGGCTCCTCGGGAGCGGCGTTGAGGATGTCCTCGACGGTCAGCTCGTCCTCGGCACCCGACGCGGCGGCGTCGGCGGATTCGGCAGGTGCGCCCGAGGGGGCCGACGCGTCGGCGTCAGCCCCCTCGGTGCCAGGCTGACGAACCTCGCCGGTCTCCGGGTCGATCCGACGCTTGTCGCGAATGATGGGATCGTCCTGGTTCTGGTTCTGGTTCTCGTCAGTCATGGTTACTTCTTGTCCTTGTCGTCTTCGTCCTCGACGACCTCGGCGTCCACGACGTCCTCATCGGAGGTCGTGTCCTCGGCCGGGGCCTCGGTTCCTGCGGCGGACTCGGAGGCCTGCGCCTGGGCGTAGATGGCCTCACCGAGCTTGACCTGGCTCTCGTTGAGCTTGTCGAACGCGGTCTTCACCGCGTCCTCGTCGTCACCGGCGAGCGCGCTCTTCAGGGCGTCGACGTCGCCCTGGACGTCGGTCTTGACGTCCTCGGGGAGCTTGTCGTCGTTCTCCTTGATGAGCTTGTCGATCGAGTAGGCGAGCTGCTCGGCGCTGTTGCGGACCTCGGCCTGCTCGCGGCGGGCCTTGTCGTCCGCAGCGTGCTCCTCGGCCTCGCGGACCATGCGCTCGATGTCCTCCTTGCCGAGGGACGAGCCACCCGTGATGGTCATCGACTGCTCCTTGCCCGTGCCCTTGTCCTTGGCGGACACGTGCACGATGCCGTTGGCGTCGATGTCGAAGGTGACCTCGACCTGCGGCACACCGCGCGGAGCCGGAGCGATACCGGTCAGCTCGAAGGTGCCGAGGTTCTTGTTGTCGCGGGTGAACTCGCGCTCGCCCTGGAACACCTGGATCGCGACGGACGGCTGGTTGTCGTCGGCCGTGGTGAAGGTCTCGCTCCGCTTGGTGGGGATCGCGGTGTTGCGCTCAATGAGCTTCGTCATGATGCCACCCTTGGTCTCGATACCGAGCGACAGCGGGGTGACGTCGATGAGCAGCACGTCCTTGCGCTCACCCTTCAGCACGCCGGCCTGGAGGGCTGCGCCGACGGCGACGACCTCGTCAGGGTTGACGCCCTTGTTGGGCTCCTGACCACCGGTGAGCTTCTTGACGAGCTCCGCGACGGCGGGCATGCGGGTCGATCCACCGACGAGCACGACGTGCGCGATGTCGGAGACCTTCACGCCGGCCTCGGCGATGACGTCGTTGAACGGCTTGCGGGTGCGCTCGAGCAGGTCCTGCGTGAGCTCCTCGAACTTGGCGCGGCTGAGCGTCTCGTCGAGGTTGGCCGGGCCGTTCTCCGTGAGGGAGAGGTACGGGAGCTGGATCGAGGTCGACATCGAGGAGCTGAGCTCCTTCTTCGCCTGCTCGGCGGCTTCCTTGAGGCGCTGCTTCGCGATCTTGTCGCCCGAGACGTCGACACCGGTCGAGTCCTTGAAGCGCTTGATCAGGTAGTCGACGACGCGCTGGTCCCAGTCGTCGCCGCCGAGGCGGTTGTCACCGGAGGTGGAGCGCACCTGGATGGTGGAGAAGTCGTCGTCCTTGCCCACTTCGAGCAGCGAGACGTCGAAGGTACCGCCACCGAGGTCGAAGACGAGGATGAGCTCGTCCTCCTTGCCGCGGTCGAGGCCGTACGCGAGGGCGGCGGCCGTCGGCTCGTTGATGATGCGGAGCACGTTGAGGCCTGCGACCTCACCGGCCTCCTTCGTGGCCTGACGCTCGGCGTCGTTGAAGTAGGCGGGGACGGTGATGACCGCGTCGGTCACGGTGTCGCCCAGGTACTGCTCGGCGTCGCGCTTGAGCTTGGCCAGGATGCGGGCCGACAGCTCCTGCGGGGTGTACTTCTTGCCGTCGACGTCGAACTTCCAGTCGGTGCCCATGTGGCGCTTGACGCTCGCGATGGTGCGGTCGACGTTGGTGACGGCCTGGCGCTTCGCGGTCTCACCGACGAGCACCTCGCCGTCCTTCGTGAATGCGACGACGGAGGGGGTGGTGCGGAAGCCCTCGGCGTTGGCGATGACGGTGGGTTCTCCACCTTCGAGGACGGCGACCACCGAGTTGGTGGTACCGAGGTCGATGCCTACTGCACGTGCCATGTGTTGGTTCTCCTTGTGTTGACTGCCGGTTCAGAACTCGTCGACCCGGACGGCATGCTTGCCGCTTCCGGCCGACTCGACGAGCTCGGCACCGAGCTGATTGGATGGGTGTTGCCGATGATGCACGAGACTTGAGCCCCGATGACTCAATGTTAGCGAAGGCCCGTTTCGTCGTCAAGAAAGTTGAGTGCGGGCGGCTCAACTCCCAGCGGATGACCAGGGTGCCCTTCGACAAGCTCAGGGACCGGGACGACGACAGGCTCAGGAACCGCCCTTCGACAGGCGCAGGGATCGGGGGCCAGAGACGCCGACAGGCTCAGGGTCCGGAGATCCGGTCCCTGAGCCTGTCGAAGGGGTGATCCCTAGGCCGCGTCGGCGAGCACCGCGGTCTGCTCGGTGACGACGATCGCCCCGTCGCTCGCGCCGACGTGGATGCGGGAGCCCGCAGCGACCCCACCGGCGACGACGAGTTCGGCGATCCGGTCGTCGACCTCGCGCTGGATGAGGCGGCGCAGTGGACGAGCTCCGTACTCCGGCTCGTACCCGAGCTCGGCGAGGAGCGCGAGTGCCGCAGGCGTCGTCTCGAGGGACGCGCCCCGGGCGGCGAGACGCTCGCCGGTGCGGCCGAGCATGAGCCCGACGATCTCCTGCAGCTGTGCCTGGTCGAGCTTCCGGAACAGGACGATCTCGTCGATCCGGTTCAGGAACTCGGGCCGCATCGCCTCACGCAGCTTGCCCATGACCCGGGCACGGAGCGCCTCCTCCGAGCCGAAGCCCGTCGGGTCGTCCGCACCGCCGGCGACGAACCCCATCGCTCCCGACCGGGAGGCGAGGAACTCGGAACCGAGGTTCGAGGTCATGACGACGACCGTGTTGCGGAAGTCGATCGTCCGACCCTGGCCGTCGGTCAGGCGTCCGTCGTCGAGCACCTGCAGGAGCAGGTTGAAGACGTCAGGGTGGGCCTTCTCGATCTCGTCGAAGAGCACGATCGAGTACGGGTTGCGCCGCACACGCTCGGTGAGCTGGCCGGCCTCGTCGAAGCCGACGTACCCGGGAGGGGCACCGACGAGTCGCGACACCGTGTGGCGTTCACCGAACTCGCTCATGTCGAAGCGGATCACCGAGGTGTCGTCGGCGAACAGGGATCCGGCGAGCGCCTTGGCGAGCTCCGTCTTCCCCACACCGGTCGGGCCGAGGAAGAGGAAGCTGCCGACGGGGCGGTTCGCGTCGCCCATGCCGGTCCGGTTGCGACGCACGGCCTTCGAGACCGCGGCGACCGCGTCGTGCTGACCGATGACGCGGGCGTGGAGTTCGTCCTCGAGGCCGGCGAGACGCTCCCGCTCGCCCTCGGTGAGGCGGTTGACGGGGATGCCGGTCGCGCGGGAGACGACGCCGGTGATCTGCGTCTCGTCGACCACGGCGGCGCTGTCCGTCCGGGCACCCGGCCCGCTGGATGCGGCGTCGAGCTTGGCCTGCACCGCGGTGATCTCGTCGCGGACGCGCGAGGCCTCCTCGTAGTGCTCGGCCGAGACCGCGGCGTTCTTCGAGGCCTCGAGGGTCGCGAGCTCCTCGACGAGGGCGCTCACGTCGACCGTCTTGCCGAGCCGCAGCCGGAGCCTGGCGCCGGCCTGGTCGATGAGGTCGATGGCCTTGTCCGGGAGGACGCGGTCCGGCAGGTACCGGGCCGAGAGCTCCACCGCGGCGCGGAGGGCGTCGTCGGTGAAGCGGACGTCGTGGTGCTCCTCGTACGCGGGACGGAGGCCGCCCAGGATGAGGACGGCGTCCTCGATGGAGGGCTCACCGACGCGCACGGGCTGGAACCGACGCTCGAGCGCGGGGTCCTTCTCGATGCCGCGGTACTCGCGGAGCGTGGTCGCACCGATGAGGTGCAGCTCGCCGCGCGCGAGACGAGGCTTGAGGATGTTCCCCGCATCCATGCCGCCTTCGCCGGACCCGCCGGCACCGACGACCGTGTGCACCTCGTCGATGAACACGATGAGCTCGGAGCGGTTCGCCGCGATTTCGTCGAGCAGCCCGGTGAGGCGTTCCTCGAAGTCGCCGCGGTAGCGGGTGCCGGCGACCATGGCGGGCAGGTCGAGCGAGACGACGCGCTTGCCGCGCAGCTGCTCGGGCACGCTGCCGTCGACGATCGCCTGCGCGAGGCCTTCGACGACGGCGGTCTTGCCGACGCCGGCCTCGCCGACGAGCACCGGGTTGTTCTTGGTGCGGCGCGAGAGGATCTCGATGGTCTGCTCGATCTCGTCGGCACGGCCGATCACGGGGTCGAGCGAGCCACCGGCGGCCAGGGCCGTGAGGTCGGTACCGAAGCGGTCGAGCATCGGGGTGTCGGAATCGGTGTCGTCGTCATCCGCGTCGGTCCGGTCCTCGGTCGCCACGCCGGGGTCGCCGACGGTCTGGCGCATGCCCTGCGTGAGCGCGTCGGCCGTGACGCCGGCGCGCGCGAGCACCTCACCGGACGGCGAGTCCTGGTTGATGACGAGGGCGAAGAAGAGGTGTTCCGGGTCGACGTAGGTGGAGCCTGCGGCCCGGGCGACCTGGTAGGCGTGGAACAGGGCTCGCTGCGCGGACGGCGTGATCGCCGGGTCCTTGACGCTCGGCGACGACGCCTGCGGGAGCCGCTGTTCGGCGGCGCGGGCGATGGTCTTGGGGTCGACGCCGAGACGCGCGACGGCGTCCTTCGCGGGCTCCTCGCTCACGATGACGCGCAGGATGTGGAGCGCGTCGAGTTCGTTCTGTCCGCGTTCGAGCGCGAACCGACCGGCGCGCTGGAGGATCTCCTGCGTCCGTGAGGTGAGGAAGCGGCTGAGGTCGATGGTGCGCGCCGAACGCGCCCGCTCGCCCTCGAGGTATCGGGCGAGGAAGTCGTCGAACGACGACGATCCGCCGTCTGCTGCTGCGCCGCCCTGGGTGAAGTCTTCGGGCACGTGAACCTCCTGGATTCAAACTTGAGTGTCGTACGCTCAAGTCCAACGCGGAGCGGCCAAAGCTATTCCCGAGCGCCTTCCGCGTCCCAGCGACCTTTCAGTTAGCGAGCCTGTCCACCGCCGCCCGGCGATGCTCCAGCACCGCAGGCCAAGCAAGGGCGGCAGCCAGCACACAGAAGCCCCCAGCGCCGACCACGAGGCCTGGCCCGACGGCGAGCACCGGGGGCGCCCCCGCTTCGAGGCGGCCGAATGCCTCAGCCTCCACCACCGAGACAGCCGCTGCCGTCAGGAGCCCGAGGACCGTCGCGGTCACGGCATACATGAGGGCTTCGACGACGATGGCGCCGACGACCGACCGGGGACTGACGCCGGCCACAGACAGCAGGGCCCGCTCGTGCGCTCGCTCACGAGCGGCCATCGCCACGACCGTCGCTGTGCCGGCGATCGCCAGGACGACCGTCGGCCCGAGAATGGTCCAGACACCCGAGTGATTGATGCCCTGCTCGCCGGCGATCACGAGCCCGGCCGCCCTCCTGGCGGAATTGGCGGTCTCGAACACGGTGTAGATCGAACTCGCGAGGGCGATCGCGACGTAGAGCGGAACGAGGGAGACGCCGACACGATCCAAGTGGAAGGCGCAGCCGCGACGCGCGAGGTACCAAGCCGTCGAGCATCGACGCGGGACGATCCACGTCCACGCCGCGAGGAACAGCGTCGCGATCCGCGAGACGTGCAGTGCGATCAGCGGGATGATCAGCAACGACAGGAGCATCGCGAGGCCGACGAGGAGACCAAGCCGACTGAACACGTCGCCGCTCGCCGAAGAGACCATCCCAGCCGCCACTGCGAGGACCGCCGCCGACATGACCAGGCTGACCGCGAGCCTGAACGCGATCGGGCGACGGCGGACGACTTCCGCGCTCAGGACTGCGTCGACCGCCGGTACCCGGAGGACCGAGCCGACACCTCGCAGACCGGCGAGCAACAGGATGCCGATGAGCAGGGCCCAGGTCGACAGGAGGGCCGTCGTGCTCGCCGGAACGTCGACGATCGTGGTGACCGCATTGGCCTGCAGTATCCAGCCGGTGAACCGCGGAGCGACCAACATGGCCAGTGGCACCCCGAGCGCTCCGCCCACGGTCCCGAGCACGATCAGCTGCGACACCAGGACGGCGGCGATCCGCAGTGACGACATCCCCGCCAGCTTCCAGGTCGCGAACGGTCGACGCTGGAGTTGCACCGCCAGGGAGACCGCACTCGAGGTGATGACGAGGACGGCGATCGAGGCCATCCCGTACATCGGCGTGCTCAGATTCCGGACGATGCGCTGTTCCCGGACGGGGAGCCCATCGGCGGCCTCCACGAGTGCTCCCACGCTGACGAGGATCGCGTTCGCGAGTGCCAGGAACAGGAGCAGGGAGATCCACACCCGCCACTGTTGCAGGAGTGTGCGGAGGACGAGACCGGCCATCGTCACGCTTCGACGGACGAACGGACGCTGTCCGCGCGGGCCGTCTCGATGGCGGACAGGAGCGCTTCCGGGGTGGCCGATGTCAGCTCGGCGTGAACGGATCCGTCGCAGAGGACCAGCACACGATCCGCACGCGCAGCAGCGTCGAGGTCGTGGGTCACCATCACCATCGTGCGTTCGGGACCGAGCGATCCGAACAGGAGGTCGAGCACGATCCGTCCTGACGACGTGTCGAGTGCACCGGTCGGTTCGTCGGCGAAGACCAGTTCAGCCTGCGACAGCAACACCCGTCCGATCGCGACGCGCTGCCGTTCACCGCCTGACAGCTCATCCGGGCGATGCCGGAGGCGCGAAGACAGTCCGATGTCCGCGGCGACAACTGCGACCGCCTGACGTCCTACCACGCGACCGGCGAAGAGCGCTGGCAACGCGAGGTTGTCCCGCACGTTGAGGGAGGGGATCAGGTTGTAGTCCTGGAACACGAAGCCGACGGACCGCCGCCGGAACCGGGAACGCCCCCGCTCGGACAGGGATGACAGCTCCGCCCCCAACGCCACGACGCGTCCACGTGTCGGAGCGCGGAGACCAGACAAGCAGTGCAGGAGTGTCGACTTCCCGGACCCCGAGGGCCCGACGATGGCCAACGACTCACCGACGGCTACCGAGAGACTCACCCCTCGCAGGACAACGACCGGATCGCGGCGGCGCCGCGAATAGCTGAATGAGAGATCGTGTGCTTCCAGGCTCATCGCTGTGGTGTCTTTCGTCGTTCAGTCACGGTGTCTCCATCAGCACAGGTCGGTCGTGAGCATTGGAGCTGCTGCGCTCGATGTACTCGTGTGCGCAGCAGCCCCCGCTCATCAGCCGCCCGCGCACGCGAACAGGCTGGCCGAACTCTCCGGCTGGTTTTCGCCGCAGGCCCACCAGCTCCAGTTACTGCCTAGCGTTCCGATGCCCCGGTGCGCATCACGGCGCTGAAGGTCGAGAACCTTGTTCATGTTCATCACCTCCTCTCCAATCAGGACTTAGCGAACCCTGGGTTCGCTCGAACAGCCCGGGCTGCTGCATCAGCGGCAGCCAGGACAGGTCTCTTCGACGTTGTGCTGTCAGCGCGGCGAGGATACCTGCACTTCCAGTCGCCAAGTCGGCTGACAGTCGAAGGTAGTTCTCTCCCGCAAACTGCGCCGTTTGCCTCCAACTCAATGCGTCTTGAGCGAGAGCGCTTCGTTGAAGTTCGGCACCGTCTGGAGCGGTCGGAGCCCGGTCCGCGGCGAGCGCTGCGAGAATCCCCGCACGGCCGTTGAACAGGCCAGAAAACGCGTACGTGTGGCTCGTGCAGGCGCGACGTAGGCCGACTGCCGCAAGCGAGACTTGATTGCCGAGTTCGACTCGGTCCTGCAATTGCGCGATCGCCACGAGGACCCCTGCACTGCCTCGAGCAAGATAGGGAAGTGTCCTCGCGTTCTCCGCGTCGTCAATCCCCACGAGGCCATCCGCGTATGACCGCGTACGAGACAGGTCGCGCTCGACTGCTCGGATAGCGAGTCGCATCATGCCCGTGTCATCGCGGTGTCGCGCGAGTGTGGACAGGAACAAGGAGATGCCCGACCATCCAAACAGCAACCCTGCCCGACGGTCGAGTGCCTCAGATGCGCTGGACGCACCGTCGGAGAACAGCTGTGCCGAAATGCGGGCGGCGCACTCCAGCGCAATCTCGAAGTATTCCGAGTCTTCATACTCGAGCGCCGCGCCGACGGCTGAAAGGCCAATCCCCGCGAGTCCACCGAAGAGGTTGAGGCTACGTGTCTTGCCTCGCGCCTCCAGTGATCGATTGATATGGCGCCTCGCTGCATCGTGTGCACCAAGTTCGCTGAGTGCCGCAGCGACGCCCGCAAGGCCGTTGAACAAACCGGGTTTCGTGTCGGGAGGCGAGGTATCGGCCGCGGCGACGAGCCATTCAGAGAGGTCTGACGTGATGTCGACATCCGCTCGCGCAACGGAGAGCAACACTCCGGCAGCGCCGTTTGCAACATTCACCGTGCCGAATGGGTCAACTTGCGCCACATCGCCAGGAAAGAGTGCGCCGGGCGTTGCACGGAGGGACGCCAGAATGCCCTGAGCAAGTCGATCACGCGTGACGGGGTCTCCCAGCCGTTCGACGTCCCACACGGATGGCGACTCAGCCGGTGTCAGCTCGACCCGAGTCGTTAGTTGACACGGGAGTTTGACACAAGCGCGACGGACGATCTCCGCTGCCCTCGAGCCAAACGTCTCCGAGACCACATCTACAGTCCTGTACCAGTGGCTTGGGGCGAGTATCTCGATCGACCTGTTCATCTGAAAGAGAGACGCGGCGATGCGTGACACTGCGAACCAGTCAGCTTCTGCAGCGGTATACCCGTGCGGTGGAGCGTAACCCAGCGCGTTGAAGCTCGACCGCGTTCGACTATTCGGTTGCCGTCCGTCCTCGAGGTCGATGAGGCGAACCGACAGGTCGGCAAGCACAAGGACATTGCCGGGGTGCAGATCACCAGCAACCGCTCCCTGCTCATGAAGCATCGCAACGCACCGTTCGATCGAACTCATGATGCGATCCACACAATCGACGAAGCGCGACTGCTCATCACTGGCTAGGCGTTCCCGACTGAATGGAAAGTTCTTCGCCCCCCATGCACTCAGCGACTCACCCGGGATGTGCTCCATCTCGAGGAAGCGGTGTTCCCAAACGGTGAACATCCGGATGGGCCGTGGAGCAATCTCAAGATGTGCCACATGCGACAGCGTTTCACTCTCGACACTGAGCCGTTCGACTGCGTCGCGTCCGCGCGCATCTAGGCCAGCAAGGGGCCTTGCTTCCTTCACGATCGAGCGGATGGCCCCTCCACCTGACGACGCCTCATAGACTCCGCCGCTGTTCGAGAACTTCAACGGGGTGAGCGAGTCATAGTCATCGAGAGGTGATTGCTCGGCGGGCGCCTCACGGAAGACCTTGATGGCGTGTCGTACTTTGTCGGTCATCGGGACATTGGCAGGCATGTCGAAGTACGGCACGCGAAGGTCGGCGATCAATCGGAACTCGTCGCCGACGAGAGAAAGCACCGGCTCGTCGGTTGCATTGGGGACCATCAGGGGCATGAACCCGCCGTAGCGGAGATACAGCGGACCATCACCGATTCTCACGTCGCTGAGGATGAATGGTCCTGGCTGACCGTCGAGACATGCGGATAGTGAGTCGATCAGGCTATCCAGTTGACGGGAATCGCACGGATACACAGTCACGAACTTTCCGCTCGCAGCCCTGTCGGCGCTCTTCGAGTTTCGTGCCACGAGACCGTCCCGGGTCGGAACGAACTTGAACGACGCGGTCATCGCCACGCATACGTCAACCGTGGCCTGCAGGGTCTCCGCGGCCGTGTCCGGAGTTGCGGAGATGTGGATCTTCCAACCCTGAACGGGTAGGTCCACGTCTGGTGGAGCGCACATCTCCCAGCCGCTTTGCCGGAAGCGGCGCCAGTCGCTGGGGATACCTTCCGGCTGGAATCCGTCATCGCGCCGATGTGCCTTCGCAGCCGAGTAGAAGGGCAGCTCAGGATGACTGAACTGGAAGTACCGCTGGTCCACGGAGGGCCCTCTCTCTGTCTGGTATGTCAAATGTAGAGTTTAAGATGGTCGACCGCAAGGGCCGGTCCGTGCGCTACCGGCCGTTCACCGCGGAGCACTAGCCTCGGTGCATGAGCACGACACCCCCAGGTGGCACCGACGGCACCGGCAAGCGGAGCGGCACCGGCGACGACACGCCACGCCTCGGATCCCGCCCCCGCAACTTCCCGCCTCCACCGCTCGTCGATCCGGACGCGGCGGCGGCCACCGTGGACCTCGACACCTCGCAGGTCGCCGCCGTGAAGGCGCAGTCGGGACGCAAGGGACGCATCTTCGCGTGGAGCCTCTGGGACTGGGGTTCCGCCTCCTTCAACGCCGTCGTCACCACCTTCGTGTTCACCGTTTACCTGACGAGCGACGCCTTCGGCGAGGAGGCCGCGGTGTCCGCCTCGCTCGGATGGGCACTCGCCGCCGCCGGCTTGCTGATCGCGATCCTCGCGCCGGTCGTCGGGCAGCGGTCCGACTCGGCCGGCCGACGGAAGTTCTGGCTCGGCTTCAACACCTACGTCGTCGTCGCGATCACCGCGCTCCTCTTCTTCGTCGCACCCGATCCGAACTTCCTCTGGCTGGGCCTCGTGCTTCTCGCGGTCGGCAACATCGTGTTCGAATTCGCCGGCGTCAACTACAACGCGATGCTCGCGCAGGTCTCGACGCCGTCGTCCATCGGCAAGGTCTCGGGCCTCGGCTGGGGCATGGGGTACATCGGCGGCATCGTGCTGCTGCTCGTCGTGTACTTCGGCTTCATCTCCCCCGAGGTCGGCCTGTTCGGCGTGACGGGCGACGACGGCATGGACGTCCGGGTCGCGATGCTCGTCTCGGCCGCCTGGTTCGGGATCTTTGCCCTCCCGGTGCTGTTCGCGGTGCCCGAGTACCACGCACCCCAGGCCGTCGCCCGACCGCACGTCGGGTTCTTCGCCTCCTACGGCGTGCTCGCGAAGAGCATCGCGGAGCTCTGGCGCGACAGCCGGCAGACGCTGTACTTCCTGCTCGCGAGCGCCGTGTTCCGCGACGGCCTCGCGGGCGTCTTCACCTTCGGTGGTGTCCTGGCCGCAGGCACCTTCGGCTTCTCGCCCGGCGAGGTCATCATCTTCGCCATCGCCGCCAACGTCGTCGCCGGCATCGCGACCATCACGATCGGCCTGCTCGACGACAAGGTCGGCCCGAAGCCGGTCATCGTCGCGTCGCTCATCGGCCTCGTGATCGCCGGCAGCGCGGTCTTCGTCCTGCACGAGGGCGGTGCGACGATCTTCTGGATCTTCGGGCTCATGCTCTGCCTCTTCGTCGGCCCGGCACAGTCCGCGAGCCGCTCGTTCCTGGCACGGATCATCCCGGAGGGCCGTGAGGGCGAGGTCTTCGGCCTCTACGCCACGACCGGGCGCGCCGTCTCCTTCCTCGCACCGACCGCCTTCGCCCTGTTCGTCACCCTCGGCGGCGAGCAGTTCTGGGGCATCCTCGGCATCGTGCTCGTGCTCCTGGTGGGCCTCGGACTCCTCCTCCCGGTCCACGCGAAGCAGGGCCGGCTCTCCGCCCGCCAGTGAACCGAGGCGGGTGACACCGCCCCAGCCTCTTGATTTCGTAATTACGTTATTTGTACACTTGGGTCATGACGACCGTCGACCCTGATGATCACGAGGCACGCCTCCGTCGGCTCGAGGCCGCGGTCTTCGGAGGGCCGAACGGCGACGATCAGACCGCCGAGAACTCCGACGACGTCCCGCCGGACGCCACCTCCGACGACACGTTCTGGGCGCTCCGCGGACTCGAACAACGGACCGCGTCGCTCGAACACGGTGCCGTCCTGTTCACCGGATCCGTCGTCGCCGGCGGGGCACCGGTCAAGTGGCAGTACGCCAGGGCCACCGATGACCTCCTCTCGCTCGGCGAGGACGCCGGATCCGCCGACGTCGCAGCGTCCGTCCCGATCGCGACGACCGCCGCACGACTCGCGGCCATCGGGTCGCCCGTCCGCCTCCGGCTGCTCCTGGCCGTCGCGAACGGCACGACGGCCCTCACCGAGCTCGGCGAGCTCGAGGGCATCGGCACCACCGGCCAGATCTACCACCACGTCCGGGTGCTCACCGCGGCGGGGTGGCTGCAGGCCGCCGGACGAGGACGCGTCGCCGTCCCGCCCACGCGGCTGGTACCACTGCTCGTCGCCGTCGCCGCCATGGAATGACCACCGAACCACGGAGAGGACTCAGCATGACCACCCCAGCAAGCCGCGCGTCCCGATCCAGACGGGTCTGGATCATCGCAGCGGCCAGCACGGCCGTCGCCCTCGCGATCGGCCTCGTCTTCCGGCCGGGCCCGTCCACCCTCCCGGCCGAGGCGACGGGTGACGCGGAGCTCGCAGCGACCGTCCGCGAACTCGCCGGCTCGGATCACCGGGCCCTCCTGGCCGTCGTCGTCACCCCGGACGGCACCCGCACCACGACGATCGGCGCCCAGTCGGACACCCGGTTCGAGATCGGTTCGGTCAGCAAGGCCTTCACGGGGCTGCTGCTCGCCGACGCGATCGAGCGTGGCGAGGTCGCCCCGGACACCACGCTCGGCGAACTCCTCGAACTCGGCGACGCACCCGCCGCCGATGTGACCCTCGAGCAGCTCGCGACCCACAGCTCAGGGCTCCCCCGGCTCCCGATCGACCTCTCGACCATCCTCTCCTCGAGCTGGTTCGCGCTCACGACGGCGAACCCCTACGGCGAAGACCTCGACCAGCTCCTCGAGCAGGCCCGGTCCGCTTCCCTGGACACCCCGAAGGGCACCTACTCCAACCTCGGCTTCGAACTCCTCGGCGCGGCGCTCGGAGCGGCAGCCGGCACGAGCTACGCCGCACTGCTCGAGGAGCGGATCACCGGTCCGATGGGACTCGACTCGACGGCCCCCGTGGGCGATGCGGCCGAGCTCGGCGACCTCGACCTCCTCGGTGAGACCGCCGGCGGACGGACCGCCGACGCATGGACCGGCACGGCGATCGGACCTGCCGGTGGCATCCGCTCGGACACCGAGGATCTCGCCCGCTTCGCGGAACGTCTGGCCGACGGCAGCGCGCCGGGCATCGAGGCACTCGAGCCGAAGGCGGCGTTCGGCGATCGTGAGATCGGATGGGCCTGGATCGTCGACCGCGAGGCCATCGACGGCGACGACCTCGTGTGGCACAACGGCGCGACGGGCGGGTTCGCGTCCTTCGTCGGCGTCGTGCCGGCGACCGGCACCACGGTCGTCCTCGTCTCGGCCACCCAGCAGTCGGTCGACGCGGCAGGCGTCGCCCTCCTCGAGCAGATCGGAGCAGGACGATGACCGAGATCCTCATCCCCGTGGTCGTGTCACTCGTCATCGCCTGGTTCGTCGCCCTCCAGGTCGTCCATGCGTGGTCGACGGGCCGGTGGGCCACGACCGATCGCCATCGACTGGTCGTCGACGCGGTCGACAGCATCGTGATCCTCGCCCTCGTCCGTGCGCTCGCCTCGCCGGTCGGTGTCTGGTCGTGGGTCTGGGTGCTCGCGGTCGCGATCACCGGATTCGGGCTGGCCGGCGCAGCCCTGCGCTGGCGCTCACTCCCCTGGCACGCACCCAAGCCGAAGCGGTCGCTCGATGAACACGGCGCGACGATCGAGACCCCCGTCGAGCCGCGCACCCGCCGTCAGCAGATCACTGCAGGGATGTACGCGGCGGTGGGCATCGCGATCGTCGCGCTCTGCTGGTGAGTACGACGCGGGTCGGGCTCAGGCGCCGGGCGTCACGAGCCCCTTCCGCAGGGTCACGTTCCCGTACTTCCGGGTCTCACCGGTGCGGATGATGAGGAACGCCGTCGCCGCCTCGTCGTAGTAGGCGAAACGGTCGACGAAGCGCGCCGCGTCCTCGGTCGTGCCGGCGGCGGCGATGAGTTCGCGCTGCACCTCGAGCACCGTCCCGTCGGCGCTCGTCATGAGGTCGAGGACCGGCTCGTCGTCGAGCGGGATCACGGTCCGCACCGCCCGCAGCACTTCGGGTGTGGACAGCGTCGGCAGCACGACGACGCGCGCGCCGAGCCGTGCCGCAGGGAAGTGCGCGTCCGCGATCACCACCGCGTCCGAATGTCCCATCGCGTCGAGGTGCAGCAGCAGCTCGCCGCTCAGCATCGGATCGATCCCTGTCAACATGGTGACCTCCTCGTCGGTCTTTCGATCATGTCAGTCTGTCCGTCCACCGTCACGCCACGTCGTCCAGTCGGTACACCCGCGCGGCGGTTCCGCCGAGCAGCAGGTCCCGTTCAGCTGTCGAGAGCGTGCCGACCAGCTCGGTCAACGCCGCCCAGACGGGCGCATACCCGCCACTCGTGAGGGTGATCGGCCAGTCGCCACCGACCATGAGCCGATCGGGACCGAATCCGTCGAGTGCGACGTCCCACGCCCGCCGGGCATCATCGGCAGCGAACCGACGACCGGCCGTGCTGAGCCCCGACACCTTCGCGACGGTGTTCGGCAGCGCGGCGATCGCCCTCAGCTGCGCCGACCAGACGTCGAACCCCGCAGGGTCGGTCGGTGGTTTCGCGAGATGGTCGACGACGATCGTCAGGTCCGTCACCGCTGCTGCGAGCGCCGTGGCATCGGCGAGCAGCCGCGGGAAGGCGTTCGGCACGTCGAGCACGAGGTCGCGCTCAGCGAGCAGCACGGCCAGCCGACGCGCGTCCGGTGTGGCCAACAGGCCGTCGCGCGGGTCGTCGTGGAGGAGCTGGCGCACCCCGCGGAGCAGGCGTCGATCCGCCCAGCGGTCGAGCAGGCGCTCAGCGCGCACGGCATCGTCGATCGGCACCCAACCCACGACGCCTGCGACCCAGTCGTGCGCCTCGGCCGTGTCGAGCAAGAACTCCGTGTCGGCCTCCGTGTCGTCCGCCTGGACGAGGACCGCCGCGTCGACACCGGCCGCACGCAGCTCGGCTCCGGCCTCTTCGGCCGTGACATCCCGACGCAAGGCCTCATCGGCACCGTCGAGCCAGCGGTACCCGTCGGCGCGGTTCCAGAGGTGCAGGTGCGCGTCGACCGTGCGCATCAGCCGAGGAGTCCGCTGGCCTGGAGCTCTGCCCAGAACGTCCCGGGGATGGGCGCCTCGAAGCGCTCGATGTTCTGCACCATCTGCTCCGGGCGGGAGGCACCGACCGCGACCGTCCGCACGGCGGGATGCCGCAGGGGGAACTGGAGCGCGGCGGCGGGCAGCTCGACGTCGAACCGGCGACACACCTCGGCGATGGCGACCGCGCGGTCGAAGACCGCGGGTGGGACGGCGCCGTACTCGTACCGACCGTCCGGATCCGGCACCGAGCGTGCGAGCAGCCCGGAGTTGAACACCGAGGCGGCCACCACCCCGACCCCGTGGTCGAGACAGGCCGGGAGCACCTCCGCCGCGGCGGGCTGCTCGGCGAGCGTGAACCGACCGGCGATCATGATGAGGTCGGTCAGCCCGGTGCGGACGGCGGCGAGGAGCGCCTCGACGTCCATCGAGCCGATACCGACGGCTCCGACGAGCCCCTCGTCACGCAGGGCGGCGAGCGCCGGGATGCCCTCTGCGATCCCGGACTCCGGGTCATTGCGTTCGGGGTCGTGGAGATAGAGCACGTCGACGTGGTCGAGTCCCAGACGTTCGAGGGACTCGTCGAGGGAGCGACGCACACCCGACTCGCTCGCATCCCATTCGCGCCGCAGGGTCGCCGGGACGACGAAGTCGTTGTCGGTGTCGAGCGTCCCCGCGCCGTCCGGGTTCGGGACGAGCAGGCGCCCGACCTTGGTGGACAACACGTACTCGTCGCGCGGCTTCGTGCGGAGGAAGGCACCGAGTCGGCGCTCGGACAGGCCGAGTCCGTAGTGCGGTGCGGTGTCGTAGAACCGGACGCCGTGCTCCCAGGCCGCGTCGAGGATCGCCCAGGCCTCGTCGTCACCGAGCTCCCGGTAGAGGTTGCCGAGGTTGGCGGCGCCGTAGGCGAGGCGGGGGACGAGCAGCTCAGGCATCGGCAGCCCGGAACGTGAACTCGGCGATCGACGTCGCGAGCATCTCGGAGCCGCCACCCGGGGCGAGGGGCGCGCGGTACCGGCCGGCGACGATCTCCACCGGCTCGACGAAGTGCTCGTGGAGGTGGTCGACGAACTCGATCATGCGTCCATCCTCGCTGCCGGAGACGGCGATGAAGTCGAACATCGAGAGGTGTTGGACGGCCTCACAGAGACCGACGCCGCCGGCATGCGGGCACACGGGCACGCCGAACTTCGCCGCCAGCAGGAGGATCGTGACGTTCTCGTTGACCCCGGCCACGCGGGTCGAGTCGATCTGGAGGACCTGGAGGGCGTCCGCCTGCAGGAACTGCTTGAACATGATGCGGTTGGCCATGTGCTCGCCGGTCGCCACCGGGATCGGGGCGACGCCGCGAGCGATGGCCGCATGGCCGAGGATGTCGTCGGGGCTCGTCGGCTCCTCGATCCAGGCGATGTCGTACGGAGCGAGTCGCGCCATCCAGTCGATCGCCTCGGCGACGTCCCAGCGCTGGTTCGCATCGACCGCGATGCGGATGTCCGGACCCACCGCGTTCCGGGCGATGGCGAGGCGACGGACGTCGTCCTCCACGGCACCACCGACCTTGAGCTTCACCTGCGCGAAGCCGTCCGCGACGGCCTCCCGGCAGAGACGGTCGAGCTTCTCGTCGGAGTATCCGAGCCAGCCGGGCGTCGTCGTGTAGGCGGGGTAGCCGGCGGCGAGGAGGGCTTCGGTGCGGGCCGCGCGGCCGGGTTCCGCGTCCCGGAGGATCTCGAGCGCGTCGTCGCGAGTGAGGACGTCGCTCAGGTAGCGGAAGTCGACGAGTTCGACGAGCTGCTCCGGCGTCATGGTGGACAGCAGCTGCCAGAGCGGCAGACCCTCACGTTTCGCCTTGAGGTCCCAGAGGGCGTTCACGACGGCACCGATCGCCATGTGCATGACGCCCTTCTCCGGTCCGAGCCAGCGCAGCTGGGAGTCGTAGACGAGCTCACGCCAGAACGCGCCCATCGCGTCGAGGATCGGCTCGACCTCGCGCCCGAGGAGGTGCTCGCGGAGGGCATGGATGGCGGCCACCTCGACGTCGTTGCCCCGGCCGATCGTGAAGACGAAGCCGTGACCCTCGTGACCGTCGTCCGCGTCGGTGACGAGACGCAGGTACGCGGCCGAATAGTCGGGGTCCGGGTTCATGGCGTCTGAACCGTCGAGGGTGGTCGAGGTCGGGAAGCGGACGTCATGCGTCTCGAATCCGATGATGCTACTCACGGCGGTGTGCTCCTTCGGCTGGTGCCCCGAGCATAAACATCCGATGTCTGTGCTGTCAATGCTGGGATCGACCCGCGAATCCACTCCTATCGTCGACATCCTCGGGGTAGAGTTCAGACGTTATCGGCTAGGAGGCCGGGTCCCTCGCCTACGGACACCCGGCGGAACCGGAAGGATCAGCATGCGCTTCGCCAGACTCGGCCCCGTGGACGAGGAGATCCCCGTCGTGTATTCGGGCGACACCGCCCACGACCTCCGATCGATCACCGCCGACGTGGACGGGGTGTTCCTCGCCGGCGGCGGTGTCGAACGGGCTCGCGCCGCACTCGAGTCCGGCGCCCTCCCCGTGCTCGACGACGCGGGATCCCTCCGGATCGGCGCACCGATCGCGAGGCCGAGCGCCGTCGTCTGCATCGGGATGAACTACGCCGCGCACGCCGCCGAGTCGGGATCCGCGCCACCCGAGATCCCGATCATGTTCCTCAAGACGCCGAACACGGTCGTCGGCCCGAACGACGACGTCCGCATCCCCCGCGGCAGCACGAAGACCGACTGGGAGGTCGAGCTGGGCGTCGTCATCGGCGAACGCACCTCGTACCTCGACAGCCCGGACGAGGCCCTCGGGCGCATCGCCGGCTTCGTCACCGCGAACGACGTCTCGGAGCGGGACTTCCAACTGGCGGTGAGCGGCGGGCAGTGGTCGAAGGGCAAGAGCGCTCCTGGATTCAACCCGACCGGCCCCTGGCTCGTGACGCCGGACGAGGTCGACGCCGGCGCCCTCCGCCTGCGGAGCTGGGTCAACGGCGAACCGCGCCAGGACTCGACCACGGCCGACCTGATCTTCGACGTCGCCACCGTGATCTGGCACCTCAGCCAGTACCTGCAACTCGAACCCGGCGACCTCGTCCTCACCGGCACGCCGGAGGGGGTCGCCCTGTCGGGCCGGTTCCCCTACCTCTCGGCCGGCGACGTGTGCGAGATCGAGATCGAGGGGCTGGGCCGACAGCGGCAGCGCTTCGTCGATCCGGTTCCCGGGGTCGCACCGGCCGCGAAGCCTGCGGAAGCCCTCGCAGCAATGGAGGCCGGCCGATGAGCGACTCGGAGACGGGCGTGTTCGCCGGACTCGTGGCCGTCGTGACCGGCGGAGCCTCCGGCATCGGGGCGGCGATCGTCGACCGCCTGGCTGCGGACGGCGCGAAGGTCGCGATCCTCGACCTCAACCCCGCCGCAGACGGGGATTCCGAGAGCCGACTCTCGGTGCGCACGAACGTCGCCGACGACGCCTCCGTGCGAGCGGCCGTCGACGCCGTCGTCGCCCGGTTCGGTCGCCTCGACATCGTCGTGAACAACGCCGGGATCGGCGCGCAGGGCAGCGTGGAGGACAACGACGACGAGGAATGGCACCGTGTCTTCGACATCAACGTCGTCGGCATGGCCAGGGTCGCCCGGGCAGCGCTCCCCCACCTGCGCGAGTCGCCCGCCGCATCGATCGTGAACACCGCGTCGATCGCGGCGACCGCCGGACTCCCGCAACGCGCGCTCTACTCCGCGACGAAGGGTGCCGTCCTCTCGCTCACCCGGGCGATGGCCGCCGACCACCTGCGCGAGGGCGTGCGGGTGAACTGCGTCAACCCCGGCACGGCCGACACCCCGTGGGTCGGGCGTCTGCTCGACAGCGCCGACGACCCGGCCGCCGAACGCGCAGCCCTCGAAGCACGGCAGCCGCACGGCCGTCTGGTCTCGGCGACCGAGGTCGCGGACGCCGTGGCCTACCTCGCGAGTCCGCGGTCCGGCTCGACGACCGGCACCTCGATCGCCGTCGACGGCGGCATGCAGGAACTGCGCCTGCGTCCCCAGTAACGCGAGGTCGCGCTCGACTCGGTGGTCCAGAACTCAGGCGCGAGTCGGCGCGTCCGACCGCTGCGGAGACGATCCAGCTCGACCCGCCGGGACGCTCCTGAATGGTGAACCACGGAGTCGAGGCTCAGGCGGGCGGGTCCGCGACGTCGGGGCGTGGCCACGCGGCGACGAAACGCTCGAGGAAGGCGGCGAACTGCGCCGCCTCCTCGGACGTGAAGTCCGCGAGCGCCGTGGTCACCGCTTCACGCCGCCCCCGGTGCGCCTCCTGCAGGACCGCGCGACCGGCGGCACTCAGCTGCACCACACTCCGTCGTCCGTCGTTCGGGTCGACCGCGCGGGCGACCTCGCCCCGTTTCGTCGCCTCGGCCACGAGTCGGCTCGCGCGCGGCTGATCGACCCCGATCGCCTCGGCGAGCGCGCTGATACCCATGCCACCGGACGCCGCCTCACGAGCGAGCGCGTCCAGCATCCGGAACCGCGCAGCCTGGGCGATCGCCTGCTCGCGCGGATGCCGGGTGCCACCGCCGGAAGCCCAGGGCCCACCGACGCCGGGCCCGAAGCCCGGACCACGCCCGCGTCCGCGCTCGTCCCCGCCGCCGTGGGCTTCGTGGTGGTGGTCTCCTCCGTGCTCATCGTGATGACGATGCCCGGGGCCGCCACGCCCGCCGCGGCCGCCGAACCGACGGCCTGCCTGGTCCCGCCGGATCTGAGTGAGGGCCTGTTCGATCAGCTCCACCGGGTCGCTTGCTGTGGGTTCGCTGGGCTGCGCTTGACGATCGTCGGACATACATGTCATTATACATTTACATGTAACAGAGCATGCAAATAAGGAGACCACTCATGAACACCCCAACGACTTCCCCAGAGCAGTCCACCAGCCAGTCCGCCCAACGCCCGCTCGGCTTCTGGCTCCGCACCGTCGACCACGCGATCAAGCACTCGATGCACGATGTGCTCGCCGAGGACGGCCTCGGTCGCCGAAGCTGGCGCACCCTCGAGCTCATCGCCTCCGGCGCGACGGGCGTCGACGAGATCGACACGTCACTCCCGCACCGTCGCGGACCGCACGGCCCCGGAGGATCCGGTCGCCGCGGCGGGTTCGGCCCCGGTCGCGGATTCAGCCGTCCTGAGCACACCGCTGAGACGGCGACCGACACCGACGCGGCCGAGCGTCCGAGCGATCACGAGCACGGCCACTCCGGCCACGACCGTGCCTTCGGACACGGCAGGCCCGCCGGGCGCGACTTCGGCCGTGACCACCGCTCCGGCGGTGCACCGTTCGGCCCGGGCCACCACCGCGGACACCGCGGACCCCGTCGCTCGACCGCCGAGATCGTCATGGACTTCGCCGCGCGCGGCTGGGTCACCGTGGACGCCGACGGCATCACCCTGACGGACGCCGGCCGCGAGGCGCACGACGCGCTCCGCACCAAGGTCGACGCAGTCCGCCAGACCGTCGCCGACGCCGTCTCGCCCGAGGACCTCGCGACCACCGTCGCCAGCCTCGGAAGCATCGCCCGCGCGTTCGGCTGGGACGCGCGCACGGCCCGCGGACGCGGCCCAGGTGGTCGCTCCGGTCGCGGCCCTCGCGGCGACCGCTGATCGGTCGCCGGCGTCACCGGCCCATGCAGGCAGACCGCACCGGACCACCACCCGAAGAGCCCCGGGCAGCAACCGCTGCCCGGGGCTCACTCCGTTCGTCCCGCCTGTCCCTAACTCAGGACCTCACCGCGTGTCGGCACCCACCGGCACCCGGGGCCCTCCGACACGCCGCACCTCTCCTGAGTTGGAGAAAACGCGTTCCTCGCCAGACCCATCCGTCCCTAACTCAGGACTTCGCCGCGCGTCGCCGCCCTCCGGTACCCGGGGGCCTCCGACACGCCGCACGTCTCCTGAGTTAGGGACAGGACAGGGCAGCAGCGATACTCCGCTCGTCGGTCAGGCCGTTCGCCTTCGCGACGTTCCCGAGCCACGCGAGACTCGGCTTCGGCGTCCGTACGAAGGTCTCGCGGTCGACGGCGATGAGCCCGAAGGTCGGCCGGAATCCACTCGCCCACTCGTAGTTGTCGAGGGCACTCCAGTGGAGGTAGCCCTCGAGCTGGATGCCGTCCTGGATGCACGCGTGCAACTCGCGCAGCGCACCGTCGGTGTAGTCGATCCGACGCGTGTCGTCGGAGGTCGCGATGCCGTTCTCGGTGATCATGATCGGCACGCCACCAGACAGCTCCCACGCGCTCCGCACACCCTCGGCGGCAGCCGGCGGGTAGAACTCCCACCCGGTGAGGGTCGTCTCGACGCCGTCCTCGACGGGCAGCGGACCCTTCGGCCCGATGAACGTGCGCGTGTACGCCTGGACACCGAGGAAGTCGTCGCCTGCGGACTGCTCGAGGTACCAGTCGTCACGCGGGTAGCCGTACTCGCGGAGCATCTCGTCCGAACCGGGTTCACCGTTCGAGCGGAACGCCTGGGTGGCGATGGTCCAGCCGGACTTCAGTCCCGAGACCTGTGACAGGACCTCACGCGAACGCTTGTGCGATTCGAGCAGCGCGTCGGCGACGAAGAGGTCCGGATTGGGGAGCCCGTACGCGACGAGGTTCGCGGCGTCCTCACCACCGGCGAGCATCGCGGCGATGTTCGGCTCGTTGATCGTGCAGACGTGCTCGACGCCCTCGCCGACGATCGGCAGGGTCAGCTCGGTGTAGCGCGCGAACAGGTCGGCGGCGTCCTTCGCCCGCCAGAACCCGTCACGCTCGAACCAGCGCGGCACCGTGAAGTGCATGAGCGTGACGACCGGGTTGAGGCCGAGCTCGTGCGCGGTGTCGACCATACGCCGGTAGTGGTCGACCTCGGCGCGCGACACGACACCGCGTTCGGGCTCGATGCGTGCCCACTCGATGCTGAAGCGGTAGGTGTTGAGCCCCGCGTCGGCGAGCAGCTGCATGTCCTCGCGGTAGCGGTGGTAGCTGTCCATCGCGTCGCCCGAGGGCTCGACGATGTTCGTCCCGGCTTCGTGCTCGTGCACCCACCAGTTGCTGTTGATGTTGTTGCCCTCGATCTGGTGGGCGGCGGTGGCGGCGCCCCAGAGGAAGCCGTCGGGGAAGGTCAGCACGGGTGTTGCTCCTGTTTCGTGTTCGTGGTTGGGCCCTTCGACGAGCTCAGGGACCGGAAGTGGTGTGGCCCCTCGACAAGCTCAGGGACCAAGGGGCTCAGCGCTTGGCGCGCGCCGGGTTAGGGACCGCGTCGAGCAGCTGGATCGTGTACGGATCCTGCGGGTGCTGCAGGACGTGCGCGGTCTCGCCGCGCTCGACGACGCGACCCTGGTTGAGGACCATGATGTTGTCGGTCACGAGTCGCGCCGACAGCAGGTCGTGCGTGATGTAGAGCATCGACACGCCCCACTGCTCGCGCAGGTCCTCGAGCAGGGCGAGCACGCCGGCCCGGAGCGACACGTCGAGCATCGACACGGGCTCGTCGGCGATGAGCACCTGCGGGTCACTCGCGAGCGCCCGGGCGATCACGACACGCTGCCGCTGTCCACCCGACAACTGGTGCGGCAGCTTCGCCGCGAACTGCTCGACCGGCGAGAGGCCCACCGTCTCCAGGAGCTCGAGCACGCGCCTGCGGACCGCGTCGCCCTTCAGCCCCGTGAAGTTCACGACCGGGCGGGTGAGCGTGTACTCGACGGTGTGGAGCGGGTTCAGCGCCGCGTACGGGTCCTGGAAGATCATCTGCACGTTCTTGTGCAGGTTCCGGATGCCCTTCCGGTTCAGCTGGGCGACGTCGAGGTCGCCGAACCGGACCGCGCCGGACGTCGGCTTCTCGATGCCCGTGATGAGCTTCGCGATCGTCGACTTGCCGGAGCCCGAGGCGCCGACGAGGGCGAGCGACTGCCCGGGTTCCAGCGTGAACGACACGTCGTCGACGGCCGTGACCGCGGACTCTCCACGGCGCGGCGGCGGGTAGATCTTCGAGACGGCGTCCACGATGACCGCCGACTCCGCCGAACGACCGGCGCGCGACGAGGCCTTGCCCGACTCGGAGCTCGCGCTCGTCGCGGTCGGGACGCTCGTCGTGGTGCCGGAGACGGGAGCCGTCCCGCGGTTCGCCCGCGACGGGAAGCCGGGCAGTTCGACGACCGCGGCACGCGGGTCGGCGTAGTGGCTGAGCAGCATCCGGGTGTACGGATCCTGCGGACGCTCGAGGATGTCGCGACTCGGGGCGTCCTCGACGATCCGGCCCTCATGCATGACGAGGACCCGCTGCGTCGCTTCGAGGACGACGCCGAGGTCGTGGCTGATGAGGATGGCGGTGAAGCCCTCCGACTGCTGCAGCTCGGTGATCGTGTCCATGATCGCGTGCTGCACGAGCACGTCGAGCGCGGTGGTCGGCTCGTCGAACACCATGAGTCGCGGTTCGAGCGAGAGGGCGAGCGCGATGGACACGCGCTGGCGCATGCCGCCGGACAGCTCGCCCGGGAAGCGGGCGAGGACCTGCGGGGTGAGCCCGACCTTCTCGACGAGCTCCGCCATCCGTGCGTCCCAGCGGTCGCGGGAGACGTGCCCGTGGGCCTTGAAGATGTCGACGAAGTGGTTGCGGATCGTGCGGACCGGGTTGAGCGCGTTCATGCCCGACTGCAGCACCATGGCGAACCCGCCCTGACGCTGCTCGCGGAGCGCTTCCTCGCCGAGCTCGCGGATGTCGGATCCCCCGAAGAGGATCTGGCCACCGTTGATGCGGGCCGGCGGCTTCTGCAGCCGGGTGGCAGCGAAGCCGAGTGTGGACTTGCCCGAGCCCGACTCGCCGACGAGGCCGATGAACTCACCGGCACCGACGGAGAATGACACGTGGTCGACGGCCTGCACCGGTGCGGCACCGACGGACTCGTAGACGACGGACAGGTCACGGACCTCGAGCAGCGCTCCCGTGCCGGGGGCCGGAGCCGGTGCGCTGTCGGCCTGGAGGTTGACGGCGTTCATCGGGACTTCCCTTCACGGAGGCGCGGGTTGCTGATCGCGTCGACACCGAAGTTGATGAGGGTGAGGCTCATCGCGAGGAGCGCGATGCAGAGACCGGGGGCGAACAGGAGGATCCACTGACCGGTGAGCAGGGCGTTGGAGTTCTGCGCCCAGTAGAGGATCGTTCCCCAGCTGACGATCGACGAGTCGCCGAGTCCGAGGAACTCGAGGCCCGCCTCGGCCAGGATCGCGCTCGTCGCGGCACCGAAGAAGCCACCGGCGATGAGCGAGGTCATGTTCGGGAGGATCTCGTTGAACACGATGCGGAACGGGCGGTCGCCGGAGAAGCGGGCCGCCGTCACGAAGTCCCGCGAACGGAGCGACTGCGTCTGACTGCGGAGCACGCGGGCTCCCCACGCCCACCCGGTGATGACGATGACCGCGACGATCATCACCAGTCCACCGTTCTGGAGGTACGCGGCGATGACGATCATGAGCGGCAGACCCGGCACCACGAGGAACAGGTTGACGATGAAGTTCACGACCTCGGCGCCGAAGCCCTTGATGTAGCCCCAGCTGAGGCCGATCAGGACCGCGACGATCGTCGACAGGATGCCGGCGATGAAACCGACGGTGACGCTGATCTGCGAGCCGTAGATGAGCTGACTGAGGACGTCCTCGCCCGCCGCCGTCGTCCCGAACCAGTGCTCGGGGCTCGAGTCGGCGTTCCGCGGGAAGCCGTCCTGGCTGGCACCGTACGGGGCGAGGAGCGGCGCGAAGATCGCCACGAGGATGAAGAAGCCGAGGATGATCAGGCCGAGGCGAGACTTCCAGTTGGCCCAGAGCGTCGCCGCCGAGCGACCGATGAAGGCGAACTTCCTCGGCGGACGGACGGCCTCGTCGGACTGCAGTGTCTTGACGTGCTGTGTGGTGGTCATCGGCGGGTCCTTGGGTCGAGTACGCCGTACAGGATGTCGACGAGGAAGTTGGCGACGAGCACGCTCACCGTGATGAGCAGGAAGAGCGCCTGCATGAGCGGGTAGTCCTGACCGATCACCGCGTTGAACAGGAGGAAGCCGATACCGGGGTATCCGAACACCTGCTCCACGAGGATCGAGCCACCGACCACACCGCCGAGCGCGAGCCCGAAGCCGGTGAGGTTCGGGAGGATCGCGTTGCGGGCCGCGTACTTGACGGCCACCGTGCGACCGCGGAGCCCGTTCGCCTCGGCGAAGGTCACGTAGTCGTCACCGAGCGTGTTGATCATCGCGTTGCGCATGCCGATGATCCACCCGCCGAGGCTGGTGACGAGGATCGTCAGCGCCGGCAGCACCGCGTGGTACGCGACGTCGACGATGAAGTCCCAGGTGAAGGCCGGTGAGGCCGTCGGTCCGAAGGCGCCCGAGGTCGGGAACCAGTGGAGGACGTACCCGGCGAAGAACAGCAGGAGCAGCGCGGTCCAGAAGTACGGGAACGTGCTCGCGAAGGTACCGGTCAGGGTCGGCAGGGCGTCGAGCCAGGTGTTCCGTCGCCAGGCCGCCAGCACGCCGATGAGCGTGCCGAGGATGAACGCGACGATCGTGACGATGCCGAGCAGGATGATCGTGTACGGGAACGCCTGCCAGATGAGTTCACCGACGGACTGTGGGAAGAAGGTGTAGGAGACCCCGAAGTCGAGGGTGACGACCTGGTGGAGGTACGTGACGTACTGCTCCCACAGGTTGCCACCGGGGACACCGAGCTGCGCCTCGATCGCCGCCCGCGTCGCCGCGGAGACGGGACCGTTCTGCGCGAGCTTCGCGATCGCGGCGTCGGTCGGGGAACCCGGCATCAGCCGCGGCAGGAGGAAGTTCAGCGTGACGGCCGCCCACAGGGTGAGGACGAAGAGGCCGAGTTTGCGCACCATGTACACGGTCACTCACCGTCCTTCCGGAGCTTGAGGTGCGTGAACACGAGGAGCGGGGTCTGGTCGTAGGTCTGGAGCGGCGCGTACGGGTTGTCCGCGTCGGGCCAGCCGGTGAACTTCTTGTCGTTGTAGAGGCCCCAGAGTCCGCCGTAGTACATCCCGATGACCGGGAAGTCGCTGTAGACGATCTGCTGCATCTGGTGGCTCAGCCCCAGGCGGGTCGCCTCGTCGGTGGTCGCCTTGTACTGGGCGAGCAGCGCGTCCATCTGCGGGTTGCGGTAGCGACCGAAGTTGCTGGACGTCGTCTCGCCGAGCGGCTTCGCGAACTCGCTGTTGAAGCTGTTGTTGAAGCCCTGGAACATGATGCCGTTGCCCATGCCGCCCATCGCGACCTCGAAGGTGCCGCTCTGGATGGCCTGCTGGTAGCCCGGGGGCTGCGGCTGCTTGATCTGCACGTCGATGCCGAGGGCACCGAGTTCCTTGCGGACCTCCTGGACCGCGCGCAGCCAGTCGGCGTAGCCGTTGGCCGTCGTGATCGAGAAGCTGAACTGCTTGCCCGCCGCGTCGACGAGCTTGCCGTCCTGCTGTGTGTATCCGGCGGCGGCGAAGGCTTCGAGGGCCCCGGCGGTGTCCTGAGTGATCATGCCCTGGTTCGGCAGGGTCGGGTCGAGTTCGTCCTCCTGGTTCGGGAGCATGAGGCTCGACTGGCCGGCCGCGCCGAGGTAACCCTCCGTTGCCGCGTCGGCGATCTTGTCGCGATCGAGCGCCAGGGCGATGCCGCGACGGACGTCGACGTTGTCGAACGGGGCGACGTCCATGTTGGGCACGAGCCCGATCACGCCGCCCGGCGGGAACCAGAACTTGTTGTGGTCGTTGGCCGCACCCCAGGTGCCTTCGACGTTCGACAGGAACGAGTAGGCCCAGTCGAAGCCCTTCGTCACGATGTCGAGCTCGCCGGTGGCCGCGGGGATCACGAGGTGGTTGACCTCGATCTTGTCGGCCTGCCAGTACGTCTCGTTCTTGTCCATCGTGTACTGCTGGGAGGTGTAGTTGCCGAGGACGTAGGGGCCGGTGCCGACCGGGTTCGGGTTGCGCCAGGTGTCGGGGCTCTTGACGTCCTTCCAGATGTGTTCGGGGACGATGAGCGTCTGCGAGACGATGTCGGCCGCGGGGGCGTCGTCGTCGAGCAGGTGCATGATGACGTGCTGGCCCTTCACCTCGATCGTGTCGATGTGCTGCCAGGCGCCCTTCTGGTCGAGCGTCGGGTACTGCTTGATGAGGTCGAAGGTGAACTTGACGTCCTCAGGCGTGAAGGCCTCGCCGTCCGACCAGGTCGCACCCTCGCGGATCGTGTAGTCGATCGTGCGCGCGTCGGGGAGGTCGACCTTCTCGGCGAGCCACGGCGTCTCCTTGCCGTCGAGCACGTTGATGATCACGAGGGGCTCGTAGATGTAGCTCGAGGCCGAGCGCTTGTTCACGAGGTAGGGGTTGAAGTTCCGCTCGAGCATCGGGGTGCCCTTGTCGGAGGCCAGCAGCATCGTGTCGGCGGGGATCGAGGGATCCGGCTCGCTCTTGATCTGGATGCTGCAGCCGGAGACGAGCAGGGCCGCCGCGGCGATCATCGCCGCCGCTCCGAGTCGTCTGCGCCTGCGGACCTTGGTCCGCTCGTGCGTCGTGTGCGTCATCGCCACCGTCCTTGCTGAAGTCTGTACCCGTTGAGTGTAAGCGCATACATTGCCCTGTGCAACCCGTGTCGTATTTCCCTAACTCAGGAAGGGCTCGGCGTGTCCGCCAACGCACTCGCGCTCCGCGGGCGACACGCCGCTCACGTCCTGAGTTAGGGAAGGGACACGGTGACGCCCGACTCGGAGCTCTCCCGGAGGAGGACCTCGACCGGCAGGCGGACGGACATCGCCGGGAGCTTCGGTTCGGCCAGTCGGCGGGTGAGCGCCTGCACCGAGACCCGGCCGAGGGTCTCCATCGGCTGGCGCACGGTCGTGAGCCTCGGCGTCGAGAGGCGGCCGGCGTCGATGCCGTCGAAGCCCGTGACGATGAGCTCGTCCGGAACCGCCACCCCGGCGATCCGGGCGGCGTCGATGACCCCGAGCGCCATCTGGTCGTTGGCGCAGACGACCGCTCGCGGCAGGCCACCCCGGTTCAGCAGCTCCCGCCCCACCCGGCGACCGCCCTCCCGCGTGAAGTCGCCGCGCAGCGTCGGCGCCTCCGGGACGCTCAGTGAGCGCTCGGCGAGCGCCGCCTGGAAGCCGCTCCAGCGTTCCGCGTCGTCGGGCGAGCCGAGACTGCCCGACACGTACTCGAGCTCGCGGGCACCGAGGTCGTCGATGAGGTGCGCCGTGAGGGTCCGCATGCCCTCGGTGTTGCTCACCGAGACGTGGTCGAGGTCGTCGCCGCGACGGGGCCCGGCCATGACCACGATCGGGACGTGACGCGACAGCCTGGCGAGCTCCTCCTCGCTCGCGCTGCCGGCGAGGACCATCAGCCCGTCGACGCGCCCCGCCATGTCGCGCACGGTCTGCGTCGCCGTCGACCCACGGCCGACACCGACGAGGAGGGCGAAGCCGCTCCGCCAGGACTCGAGCTCGCACCCGCGCAGGACCTCGTCGAAGTACAGGTTCAGCGTCCTCGTGTCGGTCCGTTCGGGGATGTCGCGGACGACGCGGGCTCCCCCGGCAGCGGCCTCGTCACCTTCGAGCGCGATGTCGCCGAGGTCGTCCATGGCGTCGAGCCCCTGGAAGAACAGCCCGATGACACCGGTGCGCCGGGCTGCGAGCCCACGGGCGGCACCACTCGGGACGTACCCGAGTTCCGAGACCGAGGCCAGCACCTTGTCGCGGGTGGCCGGCTTCACGTCGTCCGGACGACCGAGGACCCGCGAGACGGTGGCGATGGAGACGCCCGCGTGGTGCGCGACGTCGTAGACCGTCGGCGGTTTCGTCATGGGAACGCCTTCCTTCGGGGACCAATGATACGCACGGCATCACGATCGCCCGGTCGGCGACGGCCCCGTGATGTCGTGCGGCGGAGGACCGTCTTCCGTGACGGGACACGGCTCTCCGCCCGGTTCGTGCCATCCCAGGACCGCATCGAACCCGAACGTTCGCTGAATTCCGGACGCTTGTCGGACAGCTGGTGGAGGGACGCTGCCAGACTGCGGAGATGACCGATCTGCAGGCGAAAGCCACCCTCCTCAACGCCCTCCACCAGCCGGGCACCCCGCTCATCGTGACCAACGTGTGGGACGCCATCACCGCCAAGGTCGTCTCCGAGGCGCCCGGCGTGGCCGCCCTCGCCTCGGCGAGCCACTCCGTCTCCAACGTGCGCGGCCTCGAAGACGGCGGCGGGCTCGACGTCGACGAGGCGATCGCCGCCGCGAAGATCATCGTGAGCGCCGTCGACCTGCCGGTGACGATCGACTTCGAGAAGGGCTACGCCGACGACGCCGCCGGTGTGCGCGAGAACGTCCGTCGCCTGATCGTCGAGGCCGGTGCCGTCGGCATCAACCTCGAGGACTCCGTCGGCGCCGCGAAGGCGCCCCAGTTCCCGATCGAGGAGGCAGCGGCCCGTGTCGCCGCCGCCCGCGCCGGAGCCGAGGACGCGGGTGTCCCGCTCGTCATCAATGCGCGCGTCGACACCCTCGCCGGCGACCCTGAGGCGTGGGACGAGGCCGTCGCACGCGCCAACGCCTACCTCGAGGCGGGTGCCGACGTGATCTTCTTCCTCGGACTCGGCACGGAGGAGCTCGTCGCGAAGGCGATCGAACAGGTCCACGGCCGCATCTCCGTCATCGGCCACCCGGGCGCCGTGCCGCTCAAGCGCCTGGCGGAGCTCGGCGTCTCCCGGGTCAGCTTCGGACCCGGCACGCTCGGCCTGACGCTCGCCGCCCTGCAGCGCGCCGCGACCGGCCTCACCGAGCTCGGCGAGTACCCCGACGACCTCGGCTTCTCCTTCGAGCTCTGAGCCTCGCGGGCACCTGACCCCACCCTTCCGTTCCCCTAACTCAGGACGCTCCCGGCGTGTCACACCGCTCCCGCCTGCGGGACCGGCGACGCGCCGTGGGGTTCCTGAGTTAGGGAGAGGAAAAAGACGTCAGGACGTCAGGAACCAGTACCAGATGATGAGCATCGTGACGAGGAACCCCGTCAGGAAGTTCAGGCGGAGGAACCGCTTCCAGCCCGCGTTGGCGCCCTCGGCGTCCTCCTCGCGGAGGTTCCAGAACGGCAGCACACTCGCGGCGTAGGGCAGCGCGAGCAGGCCCGCCAACGGGATGGGCCACGGCGTCACGAGCATCAGCGCACCACCGGCGAGGTAGGCGACGAACGCGAACCGAACCGTCGGGGCCGCTCCGATGACCGTCGCGATCGAGCCGATCCCGCCCTCGCGATCCGCGATGATGTCCTGCACCGCACCGAAGGCGTGGCTGGCGATGCCCCACAGGAAGTAGCCGACGAGCAGGGCCCAGAGCGCCGGGGTGAACACCGCGCCGGCCAGCACGAGTCCGTAGACCGCGGGACTCACGAAGTGCGTGCTCGAGGTGAGCGAGTCGAGGAACGGCCGTTCCTTGAACCGCAAGCCGGGCGCACTGTAGGCGACGAGTGCGAAGACGCTGATCGCGAGCACGAGCCAGGACAGCGGCGACCCGACGACGACGAGGTAGACGAGGAACGGGACGTTCGTCGCGATCGCCGCGACGATCGTCAGCCGGTGCATCCGCCGGTCGAGCACCGCGCCCTCCACGCCGCCCTTGCGCGGGTTCCGGAGGTCGGACTCGTAGTCGAACACGTCGTTGATCCCGTACATCGCCAAGTTGTACGGGATGAGGAAGTAGAGCGTCCCGAGCCAGAACGTGAGGTCGAGCTCTCGGGTCGTCAGCAGATAGGCCGCCGCGAACGGGTAGGCGGTGTTGATCCACGACAGCGGTCGTGAGGACAGCACGAGCTGGCCGAGTCGGTTCATGCCGGGTCCTCCTGGGACGGGGATGGGGAGACGGGAGACGGGGCACGACGTTCGAGCAGCACCCAGAGCGACGGGAGCAGGACGGCGGCGGCGATGGCGTAGGCGAAGTCCTCGAGCGGTGCGACACCGATGAAGGCGCCGGAGATGAGCGCGGGGTCGTAGCCGACGAGCCCGATCCCGATCATGACGTTGTCGAACAGGGCGGTCATGAGGAGCAGCACGACGAGCACGCCGCCGACACCGAGCAGCCAGGTGCCGGCCGTCGGGCCACTCGTCGGCGCGCCACGACGACGGCGGGCGTCCATCCGCACGACCGCGAGGAGGGCGACGACCGCCACGACGGCGAGGAACCATGCGTTGAGTCCGGCGTACGTCATCGTCCGCTCACCCCGGTGGCGGTGTCCGTCCGTCGGGCGAAGCGCGCGGTCAGGTGCCGTGCGGCCCCGAAGAGGTTCATCGTCAGGTAGCAGAGGAGGGTCAGGAAGAAGACCTCCTCGATCGGCAGCTCGGGAGCGACCTGCAGACCCGTCATGAACGAGGTCTCGCCGCGGAAGAAGATCCCCAGGCCGATGCCGAACAGGTCCCAGACGAGGAAGAACACGACGCCGACGGGCAGGATGACGGCAGCGCGACGTCGGTCGGCCCAGAAGAACAGGCGGAACCGGCGGTCGAGCATGATCATCCCGGTGATCGAGACGAGGAGTGCGAGCAGGTACAGCAGACCCATCAGTCGGCGGCCACGGGACGTCTGCGCAACGGCTCAGGCATCGGCCCGGTGGTGATGTCACCACGCATGCGCTTCACGACGAGTTCGGCGCTGATGAGGCACATGGGCAGTCCGATGCCGGGGATCGTGGAGCCGCCGGTGTAGTAGAGGCCGTCGACCTTCTTGCTCACGTTGCCGCTGCGGAACATGGCGCTCTGCGAGAGGATGTGCGCCGGCCCGAGGGAGGTGCCCTTCCACACGTTGAGGTCGTTCACGAAGTCGGCGGGACCGACGTCGCGGCGGACGACGATGCGGTCGGCGAGGTCGGGCACGCCGGCCCAGGCGGCGATCTGCGCGATGGCTGCGTCACCGATCTCGGTGACCTGGGCGTCACCGCCGCCGCCGATGGTGGGGTCGGCCGGAATGGGCACGAGGATGAACAGGTTCTCGTGTCCCTCAGGGGCGACGCCGGCGTCGGTGGCGCTCGGGCGGCAGACGTAGAGCGATGCCGGGTCGGGCACGCTCGTCACCTCACCGAAGATGCGGCCGAAGTTGTCGCGCCAGTCGGTGGTGAAGAACAGGCTGTGGTGGAGGAGTTCCGGCAGCTCACCGCGGACGCCGAGCATGACGAGCACCGCGCCGGGGCCGGCCGTCCGCTTCTCCCAGTACTCGGCCGGGTAGGTCTGCAGCTCCCGCGGGAGGAGCGTCGTCTCGGTGTGGTGGAGGTCTGCCGCGGACACGACGTTGTCGGCGTGCAGGAGCTGACGGCGACCGTCGGCGTCGAGGTAGTTGACCCCGGCGACGCGCGAGCGACGACCGGCGGGCATCGTCGTGATGCCCGTGACCTCCGCGCCGGTGACGATCTCGACGCCCTCGGCGCGCGCCAGCTCGGCGATCGTGTCGATGATTCGGGAGAACCCGCCCTGCGGGTAGAGCACGCCGTCCTCGAGGTCGAGGTAGCTCATCAGGTGGTACATGCTCGGTGCGTCGAACGGCGAGGATCCGAGGAAGACCGCCGGATACCCGAGGATCTGCTGCAGGCGGACGTCGGACACCGTACGGGCGGTCAGCGTGTCGAGGTCCTCGGTCAGGAGCTTCGCCAGCTTCGGCATGCGCGCGAGGACCTCGCGGCTCGCGAGCGTGCGGTACGACTCGAAGGTCGTGTAGAGGAAGCTCCGGATCGCGATCTCGTACGTCTCCTTGGCGCTGCGGAGGTACTCGTCCATCTTCGCGCCGGCGCCGGGCTCGACGGATTCGAACAGTGCCAGGTTGTCGGCGCGGTTCGCGGCGAGGTCGAGGTGGCCGTCGCGGCCCTCGGAGTAGACCCGGTAGGCCGGGTCGAGGCGGCCGAGGTCGAGCTGTTCCGCCGCCGAGGTGCCGAGGAGTCGGTAGAAGTGGTCGAAGACCTCCGGCATGAGGTACCAGCTCGGCCCCGTGTCGAAGGTGAACCCGTCCTGCTCCCAGGTGCCGGCCCGCCCGCCGAGCACGTCGCGGCGTTCGAGCAGGGTGACCTGCTGACCGTCGCGGGCGAGCAGGGCCGCGGTGGCGAGTCCGCTGATGCCGCCGCCGATGACGACGGTGCGGTTGGGAGAAGTGGTCATGACAGCGAGCTCTCGTCGATCGTCGGGATGGAGGCGGTGGTGCCGGTGGAGGTGGGCGTCCGGCCGGCGAGCGCGCCAGCGGCGATCCGCAGCTTCACGGGGTCGGGGACGCGCACGCGGGTGCGGACGAGGTCCGACGCGGGCGTCGTGCGGATCCGTCTCGCCAGCTCGGAGAACAGTTCCTGCGCGAGCGCGACGGCACGACGACTCGACTTCGGCAGCTGGGCGAGCACGGCGGCCGAGCGGTCGAGGTCGGCCTCGATGTCGTCGAGCAGGCTGTGCTTCTGTGCTTCGGAGAGGTCGTCGACGGCGACGCCCGGGAAGTAGCTGCGACCCAGTTCGTCGTGGTCGGCCGAGAGGTCTCGCAGGAAGTTGACCTTCTGGAACGCCGCACCGAGGCTCCTGGCCCCGACGACGAACGCAGCGCGCTGGGCGTCGTCGACGTCGTGGCCGCGCAGGAAGATCCGGAGGCACATGAGGCCGACGACCTCGGCGGAGCCGTACACGTAGTCGCGGAAGGTCTCGGGCGTGTGGACGGTCCGCGAGAGGTCCGCCCGCATGGACGCGAAGAACGGCCGGGTGAGGTCGGTCTCGATGCCCGCCGACCGCGCCGTGATGGCGAAGGCGTGCACGACGAGGTTGCTGCTGTACCCCGTCTGGACGGCGTCCTCGGTGTCGCGTTCGAGGGCGTCGAGCATGGCGAGGACCCGCTCGGGGCCCAGCCCGGCGGCCGCGGCGACCCCGTCGACGATCTCGTCGGCGATCCGGACGAGCGCGTAGACGTTCTCCACGTCCTGCCGGATCTCACCACCGAGGAGCCTGGCCGCAAGGCCGAAGGAGGTCGAGTAGCGCCGGATCACGATGCTGGCCGTCTCTTGCGCGACCCGGTCGTAGAGCCGTCGGGCGCCACCGACGGACGAGTCGTCGTTCGGGTGCTCCGCCCCGTTCCCGCCCGCGGTCATCGCGACCGCTCGAGCACCGTGGCCACGATGGGACGGAGTTCCTCCCGGAGCTGCTGCGGGATGCTCGGCGACGCCAGCTGCTCCCAGGCCCGGTTGGCGTAGTCCCCCGCGAGCAGCGTCGCGTGCTGGCGCGCACCCGTGGAGGTGAGGACCTCCCGCAACACGGCGGCACCGTCCTCGTCGAGGTCAGGGTCGCCGAAGAGGTGCTCCACGGCGTGCCATTCGGGCTGCTCGGCGGCGAAGGCCACCATGACCGTGAGCTTGCCCTCGCGGAGGTCGCCGATCGTGGTCTTGCCCGTGGTCTTCGCATCGCCGAAGACCCCGAGGACGTCGTCGATGATCTGGTAGGCGATGCCGATCTGCTGCCCGAACGCACCCAGGGCGTCGATCGTGGCCTCCGGCGCACCGGCAAGGACACCGCCGGACTGCAGCGGCGCCTCGAAGGAGTAGTACGCGGTCTTCAGGCGTTCCATGCGGATGATGTCGTCGACCGTCGGGACGACGCCGCCGACGGTGAAGTCGACGTCGGCGAGTTCACCGGCGGCCGACGCGGAGATGGCGTCGTCGAGGATCTCGCGGAGACGGGTGCGGACCGAGTCGGCGCTGCCGGCGCGGTCGATCAGCCGGTAGGACGCCGACAGGGCGAGGTCGCCGGCGATGACGGCGACGGACATGCCGCGGTGCTCGGCGAGCGGCAGGGGGATGCCGGCGGTCTGGGCGATGTCCCGGTAGCTGCCCGAGACGTTCGGACTGCCGCGCCGCACGAAGTCGCGGTCGATCACGTCGTCGTGCACGATGAGGGCGGTGTGGAGGAGCTCGTAGGCGGCGGCGACGTGGGCTGCGGCGACGACGTCGTCACCACCGAGCGCCTCGTACGCGGTCATGACCATACGGGGCCGGAAACGCTTGCCGCCGGCCATGCTGCGTTCGATGGTCTCCCAGAGCCGCAGGTACCCGGCGCCGCCGAACGACACCGCCTGCGTCTTCGCCAGTTCGAGGAACCGCTCGAGGGCATCCTCGACCTGGTGCTGTTGCCGGTAGGGCACGTCGACGACGTGGTGGGTCTCCATAGCACGAGGCTACTTCACCGAGCCTGGAGATTAGTACGCTAGCTGTCCATTCGCGTTCGTCCCGCTCGTCGGGGACAATGGACACATGTCGGTACCCGAAGAACTCGTCGTCCTGCTCGCCGAGGACGGCACCCGCATCGGCACTACGCCGAAGGCGACCGTCCACACGCAGGAGACGCCCCTCCACCTCGCGTTCTCCTGCCACGTCATCGGTCCCGACGGCCGCATCCTCGTGACCCGCCGCGCGCTGTCGAAGCTGACCTGGCCTGGCGTCTGGACGAACTCGTTCTGCGGACACCCGGGCCCCGACGAGGACAGCGTCGACGCGGTCCTCCGCCGCGCGAGCGCCGAGCTGGGCCTGCCGATCTCGGCTCCGCACCTCGTCCTGCCCGACTTCCGCTACCGCGCCGTCGACGCCTCGGGCGTGGTCGAGTACGAGATCTGTCCGGTCTACGTCGCCTACACCGACGCTGTGCCCGAGCCGAACCCGGCCGAGGTCATGGAATGGGCCTGGGCCGAGCCCGCCTCCCTCCTGGACTCGGTGGAGCGTGCGCCCTTCGCGTTCAGCCCGTGGCTCACGCTGCAGCTGCCGCTCGTCGTCCCGCTCCTCGCGGAGACGCCCGCGCGCTGAGTCCGGCCCCGACGCTGCTCCGGACGCCTCGGCTCGCCGTCACGCGCCGCGCAGCGCCTCCACGGCCACGGCGAGCCGCTTGTCGCGCGTCACGTCCGTCTTCGCGAGAGCGATCGGCTCGGCGAGCGCCCGCTGCCGACTGAACGACAGCGCCCCGTAGGCGGCGAGCGCCTGCCCGTCACCCGCGAGCGCCTGTTCGAGTTCCGGCGGGAGGGGGAAGACCCGGGGAGCCGTGTCGACCTCGAGTTCCACCTCGACCTCGTCACCGCCGGTGACCCCGGCCGCGGCCCGGTTCGCGGCGCTGAGCGCGATGAGGAAGCGGCCGCCCATCGGCGTGATCGTGCTGCGGTAGGTGGTCGCGCCGACGGTCACGACGACCGGGACGCGCTTGCCTGCGCCGAGCTCGTCGATGACGGCGTCGGGGACGAGGATGCCGGTGTTGTTGCCCTGCAGCTCGATGACGGTGTGGAACCTCATGCGCTCAGTATGGTCTTCGGCGCCCGCGCCGTGAAGACCAGGATGAGGGAGCCGGCGACGACCCCGATGCCGAGGAGCTGGCCGAGGCTCAGCCCCTCACCCAGCACGGCGACCCCCAGGAGCACGGCGACGACCGGGCTCAGCAGCCCGAGGAACGAGACGGAGCCGACCGGGAGGACGCCGATGCCTCGGAACCACAGGGCGTAGGCGAGCGCGGTGCCCACGACGGCAAGGTAGGCGTACCCCCCGACCGCGGCGGGATCGGGCGCATCCGTCGGCAGGCCCTCGACGAGGAGCAGCACCGGCACGAGGACGAGACCGCCGGCGACGAGCTGCCAGGCCGTGACCGCGAGCCCGGACACGGGGCTCGACGAACCTGGGCGTCGGCCACCGAGTCGCCGGCCCACCGACGGCCTGCCCCACCGTTTGCTCAGCACCGAGCCGAGCGACATGGACACTGCACCGGCGAGCGCGGCGGCGACCCCGACCGCGTCGAGGCGTGCATCCGCCTGCAGCACGATGAGCGCGACGCCGCCGATCCCCGCGAGGCCGGCCAGGATGCGGCGAAGGGTCAACGCCTCCCCCACGAGCAGACTGGCGAGCACTGCGACGAGGACCGGACCGATTGCGCCCGTGGTGGCTGCGACCCCGCCGGGCAGGCGGTAGGCGGCGAGGAAGAGGAAGGCGAAGAAGGCGCCGATGTTGAGGGTTCCGAGGACGAGGGACCGCCACCACCAGCCACCGACCGGAAGGGTGCGGGTGATCGCGAGCAGCAGCAGTCCGGCGGGCAACGCCCGGAGGACCGCGGCGAGCAGCGGGCGGCCAGGCGGGAGCAGTTCGCTCGTGACCAGGTAGGTGGTCCCCCAGCTGATGGGGGCGAGCGCGGTGATCGCGGTGACACGGAGGTTTTTACTTAGCACTGAGCAAATATAGCTCAGTGCTAAGCGAATCGCTAGAGTGGTCTCATGAGCACCCGCGTCGACGACATCCTGAGCCAGTGGCGAACCGAGCGACCCGACCTCGACGTCTCCCCCATGGCCGTGATCGGACGACTCTCGCGGGCCGCGACGACGGTGGACACCCGCCTCGCGGCGACCTTCGCGGAACACGGCCTCGACAGCGCCTCGTTCGACGTCCTGGCGACCCTCCTCCGCGCCGGCGCACCGCACGAGCTTCCCCCGAAGGACCTCGCCCACTGGTCCATGGTGACGTCGAGCGCGATCGCCCAGCGCGTCAACAAACTCGTCGACCGTGGCCTCGTGACCCGTCGACCGAGCGACCACGACGGACGCGGGACGGTCGTCGCCCTCACGCCGGCGGGGAAGGACCTCGTCGAACAGGCTCTGCCCGACCACCTCGCCGCCGAGGAACGGCTCCTGGCAGGCTTCTCCGCCACCGAACGCGAGCAGCTCGCGTCACTCCTCGAGCGCCTCGCGGGCGCCTGAGCCACCCTGGCGGGAGCCTCAGACGATGCGGCGTCCCTCGTTGTGCTCCTGCAGCCACCAGCTGGCGCCCTCGTCGTCGGACACCCAGCTCTCCCACGTGTAGGACGACTCGGTGATCGCGCTGAAGTTCCACCGGATCAACTTGTCGTCGTTGCGGGTGCCGTCCTGCCGGATGCCGTCCGATCGGTGCGGCGTCGCCACGAGCTGGCAGAACTCGCCACGGCGCGGCTCGACGTAGCTGACCCGCCACGCACCCATCAACCGGTCGTAGACCCGCAACGCAGTACCGACGGTCTCCCAGCCCGACGGCTCGTCGTCATTCACCACGAGCTGGACGTCCTGCACGGCCCGCCCTTCGAGGACGTACGACACGATCCAGCGGAAGTCGGACTCCACCCACTCGCCGGTCTCATCGTCCAGCCGCCTCGAGTGCACGTCCCAGGAGCCGACGAACTGCCCGAACCGCACCATCCGACGCGGGTAGAACGGGGTCGGCCCGTCGGCCGTGATCGCGCTGGCGAAGTCCGGACGCTCTGACGTGCTCATGGCGGAGCCTTTCTACTGGTCCACCAGCGGGCCCGCGGGAGAAACGCCCGCCTCAGACCTCCGTCAGCGCTGCGTCTCGCCGACGTCGGTCCGGTGGAAGTTCTGGAAGGAACGGGAGGCGGTGGGTCCACGCTGTCCCTGATACCGGGAACTGTACTCGCTCGACCCGTAGGGGCGCTCGGCCGGCGAGGTCAACCGGAAGAAGCACATCTGACCGATCTTCATGCCCGGCCACAGCTTGATCGGCAAGGTGGCGACGTTGCTGAGTTCGAGCGTGACGTGCCCCGTGAACCCGGGGTCGATGAAGCCGGCGGTCGAGTGCGTCAGCAGGCCGAGGCGGCCGAGCGAGCTCTTCCCCTCCAGCCGCGCGGCGACGTCGTCCGGGAGGGACACGCGCTCGTAGGTGGACCCGAGGACGAACTCGCCGGGGTGCAGGATGAACGGTTCGTTCGGCAGGGTCTCGATGAGCCGGGTGAGTTCCGGCTGGTCCTCGGCGGGATCGATGAACGGGTACTTGTGGTTGTCGAAGAGCCGGAAGAAGCGATCGAGCCGCACGTCGATCGACGAGGGCTGGATCATCTCCGGCGAGTACGGGTCGAGCGCGATGCGGGAGGCGTCGAGTTCGGCTTTGATGTCACGATCCGAGAGCAGCACGCTGTCAGTGTATCGGCCGGGAGCGCGGCGCCGAGGGCGGGTGCGCTCGCGTGGATTCGCTACGATGCTCGCACGGCGACGACTCCCCCGACCGGGCGGCGAGCAGTCGGCGCCGCAGCGACCCGGAGGCCTCTGATGACCAGACCGCACGTCCTGATCCTGCAACACGTCGCCTGGGAGCAGCCCGCCGTGCTCGGCGAGGTCCTCACGGCGTCCGGCATCGACTGGACGCTCGACACCGTCGTCTCGCGTCGCGAGCTCCCGCCGGAACGCGAGATCACCGGGTTCGACGGACTCGTCCTCCTCGGCGGTCCGATGGGCGCGCTCGACGTGGAGGAACACCCCGGTCTCGGTCTCGAGGCACAGCTCGTCCGCGACGCGACGGTGCTCGGCATCCCCGTGTTCGGCATCTGCCTCGGGCATCAACTCATCGCGACGGCCCTCGGGGCGACGCTCCACAGCGCGTCCGCGCATGAGGTGGGGGTCGGCGACGTCGAGCTGCTCGTGGACGGCGAACTCGGGATGCGAGGCGAACAGGTCCCCGTGCTGCACTGGCACGGCGACGTCGTCGAGGCACCGCACGGGGCCACCGTGTTGGCGTCCTCGCCCTCGACGCCCAACCAGGCGTTCCGGATCGATGACCGGGTGTTCGCAACCCAGTTCCACCTCGAGGTGGACCCGGCGACGCTCGACCACTGGCTCGAGGAGCCCGCGATGCTCCGCGATCTGCCGTTCGTGACGGGCACCGCCGCCGAGGCCGCCGATCGGTTGCGGGCGGAACTCGCCGCCATCGCGGAGCCGATGCGAGCGGCCGGCGAGCGACTGTTCGGAGCCTTCGCCGACGCGGTGCTGCGCCGGACGAGCGTCGACCCGTCGCTGCGCTGAGGACCGAGCCACCGGCGCGCGCCATGGCCGGGACACGGCGAAGCGGCCGGAACCCGGAGGTTCCGACCGCTTCGTGAAGCTCGAGTTCGAGCTAGAGGGCCTTGCGACCCGTGATCGTCCTGATCAAGAACGCGATGATCGCGATCGCGAGCAGCACGAGGCCGACCCACAGCAGGAAGTTGAGGGACTGGACGAACCCACCGGTGATGGCGAGAACGATGGCAACGACGATGACGATGATGAGAAGAATGTTCATGGTGAAGCTCCTTTCGCAGAACTGTGACCACCGTATTGGGGTGCGGTCATTCCGTCCTGGGGTTGACATCGTCCACCGCCGTTCCGATACGCGCGCGGAGCGCCCCCGCGTTGCACACCGCGCGGGGGCTGGGCGACGACGCTTCCGAAGGGGCTACAGCAGGCCCGGCTGGTCCGCCGGGTCGCCGTCGCCGGCTTCGGGACGCGGGTCGTCGTCCGTCGGCGCCGCCATCGGGTCGTCGCTCTCCGGGGCGTTGTCGGGCAGCGCTCGGGAGATGGCCTCCTGGGCGTCGCCGATCGCGTCGTCGATCTCGTCTCGTGGGTCGCTCATGCTGATTCCTTTCGTCGTGTGGAGACCGTAACGCGCGGCACGCGCTCGTGACAGCCCCTGGCGGGACCACCCGGGACGGCCTACGCGGTCGGCGACAGCGTCGGTGACCCGTCCGCGAGCCGTCTGGCTTCGGCGATCACCCGGGCGCTCGCGAACGGTAGCGTGGCCGGCGCGCCCGCGGCGTCGAACACCTCGATGTCCGACGCCGACCGCCCCGCGGGCGCCCAGCCCGGCGAGCCACTCCGGATGAAGGCGACGGCAGCACCGTGGAGTCGGTCCGCCAACTCCTGCGGCGCGGCGGGCCCGGCGACCCGCGTGACGTCCGGGTCGTCGAGGAGGTCGAAGAAGAAGGGGACGTCGAGACAGTGCTCGGCGATGCCGCTGACCGCCGACGGCCAGACGAAGTCGGAGACCCACGTCTCGGCGTCACCGCGCGCCGCCGCCCAACGGATGATGCGCTCACGGAACATGACGTCGCTGAGGAACCGTCCGGCCACGAGGCTGGTGGGCTCACCGGCCTGCGTCGCGACGTAGGCCTCGGCCAGCGCCTCCGGAGCCCCCATGAGGTGCACGGCACGGGCCGGTGGCACGGCGTCGAGGTCGGCCGGTCGCCCGGTGAAGAAGCCGGCGAACTCCTCCCGGGTCGCGCTGACGAGCAGGGGTTTGTCGGCCCCGCGTCCTGCGGCCAGGCCGGCGTCGACCGTGTCCACGAGGAGTTCGCCGTCGACCACGGGTCCGAGGCCCAGGCGGCCGTCCATGGTCGTCATCGCGCGGAGGATGGACTCCGCGTCGCGGGACCCGCCGACGGTCGCTTCGAAGCCCTGCGCCTCGATGAGCGTGGTCTCCGGCACGCTCGCGAAGCCGGCGGCCGTTGGTGCGACCCCGAGGTGGGCGGCGAAGCGCTCGGTCAGCGACCGGGCCTGCTCGACCGGCACGTCGCCGGGGACGCCGGACAGCGAGATCGCCCGGTGGAACAGCCGCTGGGCGGCAGGCGCGGTGAGCAGGGTCATCACCGAGCCACCGCCGGCGGACTGGCCGGCGATGGTCACCTGTCGGGGGTCGCCTCCGAAGGCTTGGATGTTGTCGCGGACCCATTCGAGGGCGAGGATCCAATCGAGGACTCCGCGGTTCGCCGGCGCGTCGGGCAGCCAGCCGAAGCCGTCGAATCCGAGCCGGTACGAGATCGACACGGTGACGACGCCGTCGCGGTTGAACGAGCGGCCGTCGTACCAGGGGCTGGCGGGGGAACCCGCGATGAAGCCGCCGCCGTGGATCCAGACGAGGACCGGGAGTCCGGCGTCGTCTGATGCGGGCGAGGGGTCCGGCGTGAAGACGTTGACGTTGAGGGTCGACTCGCCGGGGATGGACGGCTCGGGGATCGTGGTGATCTCGGCCATGGCCTTCCGCTGCGGCGTCGCGCCGAAGGCGGTGGCGTCGCGCACGCCCTCCCACGGGGCGGTCGGCTCGGGTGCCTGGAAGCGGCGGGCGCCGAACGGGGGTTCGGCGAACGGGATGCCGAGGAAGGCGGACGAGCCGTCTGGCCGACGAACGCCGCGGACCGCACCCGCGATCGTCTGGACGATGGGGTGCGCTGGGGTGGGATCGGGCGTCATCGGCAGGTCCTCCGGGAGCTCGTCCGGCACGATGTGCGACGGACGTCGGGCGGTGATCTGCTCAGTATGCCGCTCGGGACCCCGAATCCCGTCCAACGCTCGGGGTTCACTCAGCCAGCTGTCGGGGAGGCCAGCGCGGTGCTGCCACGTGGGCGCGCCCCGCACGCGTGAGCGCGGGTCTCTGGAGACCCGCGCTCACGTGCAGTGCACCGCGGCCGGCTCAGCGCACCGCGCTGGCCGAACCCGACGAGTGCTGAATTGCGAGAGGTTACGCGACGATCGCGGCGCGGAGCTCGGCGGCGGAAGCGGCCGGGTCGTCGGCCGAGTAGATGGCCCCACCGGCGACGGCGACCTGCGCACCGGCCTGCTGGACCGAGGCGATCGTCGAGGCGTTGACGCCTCCGGCGACCGAGAACGGCACGGCAGCGGCCTCACCGTCAGAGAGGAGCGTCTGGAAGGTGAAGCCCTCCTCCGCCTGCTCATCGAGACCGGCGTGCATCTCGACGAAGGCGGCGCCGAGAGCGGTGACCTCCTTGGCGCGCGCGACCTTGTCGGCGACGCCGATGAGGTCGACGACGACGGACTTGCCGTGCGCCTTGGCGGCCTTCACCGCGCCGACGATGGTGCTGTCGCCGGCGGTGCCGAGCACCGTGACGATGTCCGCACCGGCCGAGAACGCGATGTCGGCTTCGAGCTCGCCGGCGTCCATGGTCTTGAGGTCGGCGAAGACGATCTTGTCGGGGTGGGCGTCCTTGATCGCGGTGACGGCACGGAGGCCCTCGGCCTTGATCAGCGGGGTGCCGAGCTCGAGGATGTCGACGTAGGGCGCGACCTTCCCGGCGAGTTCGAGGGCTGCCTCGGTGGTGAGGACGTCCATGGCTACCTGGAGCTTCATGTGGTGCTGCTTTCTGTCGTGAGGGGAGACGACCGACGTCCGTCGGCCGCGTGGGGAGGATGGGGCGGACTATTCGAGGTTCGCGTGACGCGGCCACAGCTCCTCCGCGCTGACCCCGGCGGACTGCCAGAGGGCGTGGAAGATCGCGTCGCCGAGGAGCATGACCGTCTGCTCGAAGAGACCACCGGAGTACTGCACCGACCGCGTGCCGCCGTGGTCGGTCTTCTGGGCGGCCGGCACGACGACGACCACGGAGGCGAGCCCTGCCAGCTCGGAATCGCCGTCGGTCGTGAGGACGATGACGCCGGCACCGACGGACACCGCGGTCGTGGCCGCGCGGACGATGCCGGCGGTCGTTCCGGACCCACTGGCGACGAGCAGGACGTCGTCCGCGGCGATGGCCGGTGTCGTGGTCTCGCCGACGACGTGCACCGTGCGTCCGAGGTGCATGAGGCGCATGGCGGTCATCCGCAGCGCCAGGCCCGAACGACCGGCACCCAGGACGAAGATCCGCTCGGCCTCCTGGAGCCGCGTGAGGGTCTCTGCGAACGGTGCTGCATCGGCGGAGAGCAGCGCCGTGACGGTGCGATGCAGTTCCGTGTCGATGGCCTCGAGCGCACCCTGCACGGTCGTCGGGGGACGCTGCGGGTCGGTTCCGGGCTGGTGATCAGTGGGCGTCGTACTCGGCATCCATTCATCGTGTCCTCGAACGGGTAGGTACGCCGCTGGCCAGGAGGACGGTTTCGCCTACCCGAACGGGTGGGTTGAACGGGCTGGGGTAGGGTTCGACGATGGACGGACACCGAGACACCTACCCGATGGAACTGCTGCAGGGGATGGCCGTCGTCGCGTCCAGCTCGCTGCTCCGCATCGCCGGCGCCTTTCGGGCGGTCCTCGAACCCGTCGTCCAGCACTCTGCCCTCGTCATCTTCACCGAGGACTGCACCGGACGGCCGCGCAAGAAGGCGGGCGACCCGTCGATCGTCGAGGGCATCACCATCGCCGAGCTGGACGCCGTTCGGCAGCGCACGCCGCGTCGGCGGGACGTCTCAACGCAGGCGGCGCCGACCGCCCGCCCGACGTCCGCCGTCATCGCCGGAGCGGAACGGCCCATCGCGGCCTGGCTGGCCGACACCGGCGCCCTCCTCGTCCTGACCGACCCGCGTGGACCGATCGACGACGCCCTCATCGGCGCGCTCTGGGAGATCGTCGCAGCGGAGATCCGCCAACAGGTCACGACCGCGGCTCCCGACTACCTCCGCGACTCGCGCGCCGCATCGAGCGAGCGGGCGGACGCGATCGCCGAGCTGACCGACGCCCACGCGACGACCCTCGAGTCGATCCTCGCGGTCACCCGGTCGCGGCAGACCACCGCTGAGGACGCTCGCCGGGCGGTCACGGAGATCGCCTCGGCGGCCATGGTCCAGCTCCGCGCCGTCTCCGACCGCGACCGCCAGCTCGCCTCGGAACCCGTCGCGCAGGCGTTCGCGCGGCTGAAGGACGACCTCCGTCCGCTCGCCAGGTTCGGCGGACCGGAGGTGCAGTTCATCGAGCCGCCCGTCGACGGCCGCGCGTTGCCTGGCGAGGTCGCCCACGCCGGGCGCGCCATCGTCCGCGGGACGGTGCTCGCGCTGGTGGAGCAGTCGACCGTCGGGCGGGTGCGCGTGCAGTGGGACTGCGACGGGAGCAACCTCCTCATCGGCATCCGCGACGACGGCCCTGGCGAACTGACGATCGACACGCCGAGCGTGCAGCAGCTCGGTGCGCGCGTCACGGCGTTGCGTGGCGATCTGCAGCTGCAGGCGACGCCGGGCTGGGGCTCGGAGCTGCACGTGACGCTGCCGCTCGATCCACCTCCCGCGGCGCAGAACCGTTCCGGCGCGTCGGCGGCGCTGACGGAGCGGGAGTGGAGCGTGGCGGAGCTGGCGGCCGGCGGGGCACGGAACCGCGCGATCGCCGAAACCCTCACGATCAGCGAGAACACCGTGAAGTTCCACGTCGCCAACGTGCTCCGGAAGCTCGGTGTCGCGAGTCGCGTCGAACTGGCCGCCGCCCTGTCCGCCGGTCGCTGAGCACCCGTCGGATCACGGGCACCGGTCACCGCCTCGGCACCCTCAGTCGAGCGCGAGCACCCGGCCGGTTCCGACGCCCTCGACGGCCTTGACGAAGGCGAGGCCGACCACCTCGGAGGTGACCGGCAGGAAACCGGGGAAGGTGTCGTGGTACCCGGGGGCGTCGGCGAGGACCGTCGGGCTGACCGCGTTGATGCGGATGCCGCGAGGCAGCTCGACGGCGGCGCCGATCACGAACGACTCGAGCGCGCCGTTGGCCATCGACGCGGCGGCACCGCTCGCGATCGCCTCCCGGGCGAGGATGCCGGTGGTGAGGGTGAACGAGCCGCCGTCGCGGACGAACGGGGTCCCGATCCGCACGACGTCGAGCTGGCTCAACACCTTGCCGAGGAACGCGGCACGGTAGTCGTCGCGGCCGAGGGCGTCGAGCGGCTTGAACGGCACGGACCCGACGGCGACGATCACGGCGTCGACCTCGCCGACCTCCGCGAACAGCGCTTCGATCGAGGCCTCGTCGGTCGTGTCGACCGCTGGTGACGTGGACCGCGACACCGCGATCACCTCGTGCCGGTCCCGCAGCGCTGCCTCCGCCGCTCGTCCGATGTGTCCACTCGCGCCGATCAACAGGATTCTCATGCGGGCGACGCTAGCACCGTGCTCGGACAGCGTGCTCGTCAGTGGGCGTCGTCCATCCCGGTGGTGTGGACGGCGTAGCCGTCGCAGCCTCCCAGCCGCCAGTCGTAGGGCTGGTCATCGGGGTTCGTGCCCCAGAGCGCGAGCCGCGCGGCCTCGTCCTCGTCGGCGAGGATCATCCCGCTCGTCGGGTCGGCCAGCTTGGATCGATCGTTCGTCCACGCGTACCAGAACCCTTGATCCGCCATGCATTTCGCGGTGATCTGCCGCTGCTTCTCCCAGATCCCGGTGCTGGGCTCACCCCGGTCGTCGGTCGGCGGGATCACGACGTCGGCCGGGTCGGTCGTGGCGTCGAACCACCCCTCCGGGGTCTTCGAGTAGTCGACGCGGGCCGCGGGCGACTCGGGTGCTCCGGGGTCCTGCGTCGAGTCGGCGGGGACCACGGGCTCGACGGGTGGCAGGTCGTCGATCGACGCCGCCGCTTCTGCCACCGCCTCCATCGACCGCGCGTCATCGGCAGCCGCTCGGGTGTTCGCGACCCCGACGAACACGCCTCCGGCCACGACCGCGAGCACCCCGCTCATCGCGATGCCGAGTCCGATCCGGCGACGGATGGTGCCGGCCGCCCGAGGGGCCGGGGCGTCCTCGAACGTGTCGTGCGTCATGCCGACTCCCCCTGCATCCGTTCGGACCCGCCGGCGTCCCGTCCGATCACCCGTCGACCACCCGGCCACCACCACACGGCGGCGCCGATGAAGCCGAGCGCTGCACCGACGCCGATGGACAGACTCAGCACCCACCAGGGTTCGAGACCGCCATTGTGGGACGTCAGTCGGGAGATCAGGAGGACGCCCGTCGCGCTCACGCGGTACAGGATGTCGCCGGCGAGCAGGCCGACGAGCGCGGCGGCCGGGGCCAGCACGGCCGATCCGAGCCACCGCGACCGCTGACGGAGCGCGAGCAGGAGCCCGACCACCGCCAGCAGCGCGGCGAGCGCCACCCCGACCGCTCCGATCGGCGCTTCGACGACGTCCCCGATCCAGAGCGCACGGACCACGCGGACGAGGAGGAAGACCGCGGCTGCGGCGACCATGACGCCGCCGGTCAGGACGAGGGCGGTGAGGACGTTCCCGGTACGTCTCGTACCGAGCGACACGGGGTCCAGGCCGCGACCCGCGCGGAGCTGTCCGGAGCGCCAGGACAGGTCGTGCGGGATGCCGCGGACGGCACGCAGCAGGATGTCGCGGCGGAGTCGCGTCGGCGGGATCCCTTCCGCGTCCGCCCAGACGGCGTGCTCGTGGAGGTCGGACGCGATCTCGTCCCGACGCTCGCCGGCGACCTCTGGCACGAGGTCGCGGGTGTACCAGCCACACCAGCCGAGTACCCGCCGCGAGGCCGAGCGGTACTGGGGCGTCCGGAGGGCGCTCACGCGATGACCCCTGGCGTCTGCGACCAGGCGGCGCCGGCCGGGCGGGCTGTGGCAGCCGCTTCACTGGCGAGCCTTGCGTGCTCCCGGTCGCGGGCGGTCGCGCCTTCGCCCGTGATCCGGTAGAGCCGACGCCGTGGTCGTCCCTCCCCCTCGGCGACCGCCGGATCCTCCCAGCTCGCCTCGATGAGGCCGGCCTCGGTCATGCGCGACAACGCCTTGTACAGGGTGCCGTGGGCGGTGAGCCCGCCGTCGCCACCCGCGGCGAGCTGCTTGGCGAGCGCGAACCCGTAGAAGCTGCCGTCCGCGGACTGCAGCACCGTGCCGACGTCGAGGATGTCGAGCTCGAGCGGGAAGAGTGTGCCGGGTCGTCTGCGTGCCATGCGATCACTCTAGGAAGATAGGTTCCCAATCGCAAGCGGAGAGCCGCCGGAGCGACACCCGAGCGACACCGATCCTCCGTCAGCTGCCGTCGCGGAGGTCCGACGGCGGCTCGTCGCCGAGCACGATGTGGTCGAAGCGCGCGGTGCACGGCGGACCGACCGGTGCCTGCGACAGGAAGCCCACCTGCACCGGGGCATCGGTGTGGAGTCGGAACAGTCGGACGAAGTCCCAGCGCACCCCGTCCGTCGAGCTGTGGAACGCCCACGCCTCACCCAGCCGGCTGACGCGCATCCACACGGCGTCGTCGTCGACGGGCGTCGAGTTCACGTCGTCCGACCACGTGTTGGTCACGACGCTGACCACCATCGCCTGCCCCTGCGGCGACTGCTCGAAGCAGAGTTTCGCCCAGTGGTCGCCGTCCACCCAGAGCGCGATGGCCCCGGCGTCGAAGGTGCTGCGCTCACTCACGACCGCGATGCGGGCCGACAGCGTGAACCGTTCGGGTGCTGCGAACGCGAGCGCCGTCGCCCCGAGCTCCTGCGCGCCGCCGAGGGAGCTGTTGCTCCAGTCCACCTGCGCGGCGGAGGTCATCGTCAGCGCTCCGGCGTCGGCGTCGTAGTGGACCTGGCCGGCGGTGGAGGTCCAGGCGAGGTCGGGAAGCCCGGCGATGCGGGTCACGTCGGTGTGCATGCTGCGACCCTATCGGTGGGAGATCAGGACGCGCCCGGGACGTCGACGACCCGCTCTGCGCCCACCGTGACCGCGAGCGAGCCGTTGGAGGCCGACGCGATGTCCGCCTCGAGGCGCGCGAGGTGCGCCGGTGGCACCCACAGTTCCAACTCGGCCCGAGCCGCGTACCGCGTCTCGCCGAGCGTCGCGCCGTTGCTCTGCGCCCAGTCCCTGAGGAGGTGGTCGTAGCGACCGGCATCGGCGTGGGGCACGACGAGGGTCGCCTGCGTGAGCGTCTCCCGGCGGACGACCGCCGCGAGGTCGAGCGTCTCGGACGCCGCCGAGGAGTACGCCCGCACGAGGCCGCCGGCACCGAGCTTGACGCCCCCGAAGTACCTCGTGACGACCACGACGACGTCGGTCAACTCCCGCCGGCGCAGGACCTCGAGGATCGGCATGCCGGCGGTGCCGGACGGCTCGCCGTCGTCGGAGGAGCGCGCCTGGTCGCCGAGCAGCCCCGTGACCATCGCGACGCAGTGGTGCCGCGCATCCCAGGCCTGCTTCTTCACGCGGGCGATGACCTGCTCGGCGTCGTCCGGGGAGGCGACCGGGTGCGCCAGCCCGATGAACCGCGACTTCTTGACGACGAGTTCGTGCTCGACCGGCGCCGCGATCGTCGACGGGTACTGCCGCACGGTGGTCATCCTGTCGAGCGTACCGAGCGCGTCGCCGCGCTACGGCCGGAGCACGTCGTCGACGGGTCTGGCCTGCACGTGCCCGCGGACGAAGACGAGTCCGACGACGGCCACGAGCATGATCACGAGGTTCGCCGGCCCAGCGATGGTCAGGAAGACGTTCTGCCCGGCCGCCGCACCCGCGTGGTCGATGCCGCCGGTCGAGAGGAAGAGGGTGGGGTCGAAGAGGGCGTGGAGCAGCATCGGCCAGACGAGGTTGCCGGTCGCGCGCAGCGTCAGGTACATGCACACGCCGAAGCCGAAGGTGTAGACGACGGTGACGAGCACGGTGGTGACCGGTTGACCGGACAGCAGGTTGGCGGAGTGGAGCAGCGCGAACACCAGCGAGGAGATCACCATCACGATCCACTCGGAGCTTCCGGCATCGCGGAGCATCTTCACGATGATGCCGCGGGTGAGGATCTCCTCGGCGAACCCGATGAAGATCCCGGAGAGCATCGCGACCGCGACCACGGAGCCCTGGTAGCTCCCGTAGTCGATGCCGAGCAGTCGCAGGACGATGGCGGCGAGGATCAGAACGGGCGCGATCCACATCCACCAGCGGCCGCGGATCGGCTGCCGGGCGAACAGCTCGCGGAACCAGCCGACGGAGAGGACGAAGGCCGTGAGCAGGAGCGACCCGACGATGAGCGGCAGCATGAGCCCGAAGAACACGCTCTGCGGTGTCGCGAACAGGTCCGCCTCGATCTGGTCGCCGAACAGCTGCCCGACGAGCCAGCCCGCTCCGAGGTAGAGCGCCAGGTAGACGACGGCCAGCACGAACGAGCGCCAGATGCCGCCCTTCGCCCAGAAGTCGTGCCATCCCCGGGTCGTCAGTGTCCGCTGACGTCGCTGCTCGCCCATTCGTCCGCCCTCCCACCGCGCCGGTCCGCGTCGCACACCTGCTCGAACCGTAGTCGAGCGAGGCGCTCTCCGCACGGTCCGCAGTCGACAGGGGGTTGTGCCGACGACGCGAGCCACCTAACCTACAACCAAATGGTTGTACAAACTGACGCAGGACCGGAGCTGTCCACCGACGAGGTGGACCGCCTCTTCCACGCGCTCGCCGATGCGACCCGACGGGACATCCTCACGAGGGTGCTCGCCAGGGAGCAGTCGGTGACGGCACTCGCCGAGCAGTACGAGATGTCGTTCGCCGCCGTCCAGAAGCACGTCGCCGTCCTCGAACGGGCTGCACTCGTGGTGAAGGAACGACGTGGCCGACAGCAGATCGTGCACGGCGACGTCACGACCGTGCAGCGATCCGCCCGCCTCCTGGACGCCTACGCGGACGTCTGGAACCAACGGGCGCTGCGCATCGGGGCGATCCTCGCCGAGGACGGCCCGGAGCGCGGCGACACACCGAACACCCCCTGACACACCGACCGGAAGCAGGACTGGACCATGAGTACGCTCACCGCCGAGAAGGACCTCGACCAGCTCACCTTGACCTTCGTCGCCGAATTCGACGCACCGCCGACGCGTGTCTGGGAGATCTGGGAGGACCCGCGTCAGCTCGAGCGCTGGTGGGGACCGCCGACCTGGCCGGCCACGTTCACGCAGCACACCCTGACCCCGGGGTCCGAGTCCGCGTATTTCATGACCGGGCCGGACGGCGAGCGCGCACACGGCTGGTGGGAGATCACCGCGGCCCGGGCACCCGAATCCCTGAGCTACGAGGACGGGTTCGCCGACGAACACGGCGCACGCCAGGAGGGCATGGGCGTCGTGCACGCCACCGTCACGCTCGAGGCCCTCGGGACCGGCACGCGCATGACCATCGAGAACCGCTTCGACAGCCTCGAACACCTCGAGCAACTGCTGGCGATGGGCATGGAGGAGGGCATGGGGCAGGCGATGGGCCAGATCGACGCCCTCCTCGCGGCGTAGACCGCCCGGACGCCGAACCCTGTGGCAGGTCATCGCCCGCCGCCCCCGGTCACGGGGCGGCGGGCGATGCGGCCTGCTCAGCCGACGCCGTTGAGCACGGAGGAGGTGAACGCGACCGCACGCTGCTGCAGCGTCGCGATGCGCTCCTGCCGCGCAGCCTCAGCGTCGAATCCGACGTAGGCGAGCGGCGGCAGCTTGCGCACGTTGGCCGAGCACTGGAACTCGGCGCACACGAGCGTGCCGACCGTGTCACCGTTCTTCCCGGCCTGGCCGGCACGCTTGGCGCTGGAGAAGACGACGTCGTTGCTGAGGGTCACGTCCTGGCACCAGGCGCACTGGGGCCGGGTCCGTGGCATGGCGTCGGCCTGCCGGAGGAGGATGCCGACGGGCGCTCCGTCGACGATCGTCACGACATAGGCGCGCCGCGGCAGTTTCTTGTCGCGCCACCCGAGGAAGTCGCGGACCTCGAAGTCGATCGTCTCGAGCTCGGCGGGCAGCATCACGTCACTCACCTCTTTGCGTGAGGCGTTGACGAAGGAAGCTCTGATCTGGGAGTCGTTCAGGGGGATCATGTGGTTCACCGGTTTCGGCTGGGCCGTCGGAGCGACGGCGGAGGAACCCTCCGGGCGTTTGAGCGCCGCAGCGGGTACGTCGGGTGCGCGACCCCGTCGGCGGCTCGGATGAGCGCGCTGCACGGGGTCGACGTCCTCACCTGGTGGGTGAGGTGATCGACCGGATGGACTGTGCTCTCGGGCCGGCGTTGGAGACGCCGACGACCTCCAGACGCCCGACACGGGGCGGAGCGATGATCAGGGACACACAGGCACTGTATCAAGCGACGGCGCGCCTGCTCCCCCGTCGTTCCCACCCTCGAAGCTCAGCGCGCGGCAGGATGGACGCATGACCCTCGACGTCGCACGACTCCGGACCGCGTTCCCCTCCCTCGCCTCGGGCATCGCCCACTTCGACGGCCCGGGCGGCACGCAGACACCGCTCGCGGTGGGGCAGGCGATCCTCGACACGCTCACCGGCCCGCTCTCGAACCGCGGCACGTCGGTCGCCTCCGAGCGCCGCTCCGACGACGCGGTCACCGCCTTCCGAGCCGCCTGCGCCGACCTGCTCGCCGCGGACCCGCGCGGGATCGTCTTCGGACGCAGCGCGACCCAGCTCACCTACGACTTCGCGAAGCACTTGTCCCGCGACTGGTCGGCAGGTGACGAGGTCGTGGTGTCCCGCCTCGACCACGATGCGAACGTCCGGCCCTGGATCCAGGCCGCGGAACACACCGGGGCGACCGTCCGGTGGATCGAACTCGACGCCGCGACGGGCGAGCTCGACCTCGACTCGCTCGACGCGGCCCTCAGCGAGCGCACCCGCCTCGTCGCCGTGACGGCGGCGTCGAACCTCATCGGCACGATCCCGCCGGTCCGCACCATCGCAGACCGGGCGCACGCGGCAGGCGCGCTCGTCTGGGTGGACGGCGTCCACTACACGGCGCACCACGTCGTCGACGTCGAAGCGCTCGGCGCCGACTTCTTCGTCTGCTCGCCCTACAAGTTCTTCGGACCGCATTGCGGCGTCCTGGCCGCATCTCCGGCGCTCCTCGAATCGATCCACCCCGACAAACTGCAGCCGTCGACCAACGTGGTGCCGGAGCGCTTCGAGTTCGGCACCCTGCCCTACGAGCTCATGGCCGGCGTGACCGCGGCTGTCGGCGTGCTCGCCACCATCGACCCCGGCGACGCAGAGACCCGACGCGACCGCCTGGTCGCCTCCGCCGCGTCCGTCCACGAGCGGGAGCTCGCACTGCGGACCCGCATCGAGGAGGAACTCGCCGACCTCGCCCCCGACGTCGTGCTGCACTCCCGGGCCGCGGAGCGCACGGCGACCCTGTTCATGACCTTCCCTGGTCGCCGCTCGGCGGACGTCTCGGCGTTCCTCGCGGCCCGCGACGTCCTCGCACCGTCGGGCTCGTTCTACGCGGTCGAACCCTTCGCGGCGCTGGGCCTCGACGACGTCGGTGGCCTGCGGGTCGGCGTCGCCCCGTACACCTCGGACGAGGACGTGGACCGCCTGTTGGACGGTCTCCGCGCGTTCCTCGCGAGCTGACGCACCTCGGCTCAGGAGCGCTTGACGTTCTCCCGACGCCACACGATGACGCCGCTCACGAAGACGATGGCGCCGAGCACGAGGGTGAGGATGCGGAGGAACCCCATCTCGCCGAAGCCGAAGATCACGGGTCCGGCGAAGAGGAACGTCGCGCCGACGAAGAACCAGACGGCCGTGGTGCCGCCGGTGGAGGATCCGGGGCCGGTCGCAGCCGCGTCCGTTGCGGCCGGCTCGGCAGCGCCGGGGTTCGGGGGTGATCCGTCGCCGTGCGGTGCGGGCTCGGGCTCGGGCTCGGTCGATCCGGTCATGGTTCGCTCCGATCCGCCACGCGGTCGGTGGTGCGCGCGGCAACGATCTCCACGCTACGCCGAGCCTTCCGGGGCCGGAATCCCCCAATCGACGGAGATCAGGTCTCGCTGGCGAACATCCGCCCGTCGGGGTCGAGTCGCGTCAGGAGGGCCGCGGAGATCGCGCCGAGCTGCTCGACCTGCTCGGCGCTGAGTGCGTCGAGCACGAGCGACCGGACGTTCCCGACGTGCCCGGGCGCGGCCTGGACGACCTTGTCCCACCCGGCGTCGGTGAGCGTCACGTTCGTCGCGCGTCGGTCCTCCACCACCGGTGAGCGTGCAATGAAGCCCTCCCCCTCGAGACGGGTCAGTACCCGCGACAGTCGTGGGAGCGTCGCGTTCGTGCGGGCGGCCAACGCGGAGGTGCGGAGCGTGCGCTCGGGGGCCTCGGACAGCATCGCGAGGGTGAAGTAGTCGAAGTGCGTGAGGTGCTCGTCTCGCGTCAGCTGCAGGTCGAGGGCCGCAGGGAGGAGCTCGAGCACGGCCGCGAACCGCACCCAGTCCCGCTGCTCCGCGTCGCTCAGCCAGCGGGTGTCCGTCATGGTCCCAGCGTAATGCTTGCCGCTACAACGAAGGCCGCGATCCGACCGTGCGGGCGCCGTCTCGGAGGAGGACGATGGACCCATGACCTTCCGCGCCCTCACCCCCGGCCAGCGTTCCCGGGTCCTTCTCGGCAGCCCGTCCGATGCGGAGCCTGAGGTCCTGTTCGAGACGGACGAACTGCTCGTCGAGGCGCCGAACTGGTCCCTCGACGGAAGCACCCTGTACCTGAACGGGAACGGCCAGCTGTGGTCGCTGAGCGTGGAGGACCCTGGTGCGGGGCTGACCCGGATCGAGTTCACGGGTCTTCCGGAGCTCAACAACGACCACGTGCTCGATCCCGACGGTGACCACATCCTCCTCTCGGCCATGGACAGGCACATCTACCGTGCGGCCCTCTCCGGCGGCTCCGTCACGAAGCTCACCGCCGACGACGACCGCTGGCACTTCCTGCACGGCGTCTCGCCCGACGGCGCGCGCATCGCCTACGTCGAACTCGAGGGCTTCGAGCACCCCGGCCGGCTCGCGGTCGCCCCAGCGGTCGAGGGTGGCGGCCCGGTCACGGTCCTCGACACCGGCGACGGGCACCTCGACGGTCCGGAGTGGTCGCCCGACGGCCGATGGCTGGTCTGCAACACCGAGCACTTCGGCACGGAGCCCGGTCACGCACAGCTCGCCCGGATCCCCGACGGCGGGGGCACCCTCGAACACCTCGTGGCGAGCGACACCGTCGACTGGTTCCCGCACCTCTCCCCCGACGCCCGCCTCGCCTCCTACATCGCGTTCCCCGCCGGGACGATCGGACACCCGGCCGACCTCGACGTCGAGGTCCGGCTCGTCTCGATCGACGACTGGGCGACGCCGCTCCGCCGGTACCCGGTGTTCGGCGGCCAGGGCACGATCAACGTGAACAGCTGGGCACCCGACAGCACGCGCTTCGCGTTCGTCGCCTACCCGACCGCGCCCTGACCGTCGCCACTGGGTACTGTCGAGAGGTGACCGATGCCAGAAGCGCCCATTCGCAGACGCTCTCGCGCGGCATCCGCATCCTCGAGGTCCTCGCCGACGCCCGGGGCCCGCTGACGATCGACGAGCTGAGCACGGCGCTCGGCCTCCACCGCAGCGTCACCTACCGACTCCTCCGCACGCTGGAGGACCACCGACTCGTCGTTCGCGACACCGCCGGTCGAATCGCCCTCGGCTCCCGACTGGCCGCCCTCGCCGCCGGCGTCTCCCACGACCTGCAGGCGGCGGCCCTGCCGGAGCTGACGGCCGTCGCCAACGAACTCGGCATGACCTGCTTCCTCGCGGTGCTCGACGGCGACGAGATCGTCACGCTCGTCAGCGTCGAACCGCGGCACACGATGGGGTCGATCGCGCAGCGGCCGGGCACCCGACACCCGATCGGCGTGGGTGCGCCGGGCAAGGCGATCGCGTCCCGGCTGCCGCGCGCACAGTGGCCCCATACCCTCGACGACGCACATCGCGCCGAGCTGGCGGCGGCCGGCGAACAGGGCTGGGCGTCGAGCCACGACGAGGTCATCACGGGGCTACGGTCGGTCGCCGTGCCGCTCACCGTGCACGGGTCGCCGGCCGCGGCCCTCGCCGTCGTCTACGTCGCGAGCAGCCGCCCCGAGAACGAGATCGCGGCCCGCCTCATCGAGGGGGCCGCGACCATCGCGTCGTCGGTCTGAGCCCGCCTACATCCGCGTGCCGTACACCTGTCCGCGACCCTGCTGCTCCTCGGCCTCGCCACCGAGCGGGATGCCGGTGCGGTCGCGGAGGAGCAGTGTCGCCGCGAATGCGATGACGATCATGCCCGCGATGTAGAACGCGACGCTCGTCGCCGAGCCGGTGAGCTGCACGAGCCAGGTCGCGATCGTGGGCGCGAACGCACCGCCGAGGATCGCACCGATCGCGTACGTGACCGAGACGCCGGTGTACCGGATTGACGCTGGGAACAGTTCGGCGAAGTACGCCGCCTGGGGCCCGTAGGTGAAGCCGTTGCCGATCGTGAACAGCGCCAGTCCGAGGAACAGGAGGACCGGGTTGCCCGTGTTCACCAGGGGGAAGAGGACGAACACGGTGGCGAGGAAGGCGATCCAGCCGATGATGTACGTGTTGCGCCGCCCGATGCGGTCGGACAGCGAGCCGGCGAACCAGGTGACGATCAGCCAGACCACCGCCGAGCCGGTGACCGCGAGGAGGACCGGGGTGCGTTCCATCCCGACGAGTCCGCCGTCGGCGAGGGGCGTGGTCGCGTAGTTCTGGATGTACCCGCCGGTGGTCATGTACCCGGCGGCGTTGTTGCCCGCGAAGGTGAGGGCGGCGAGCAGGACGAGCAGCCAGTGGTGACGGAACAGCTCGACGATCGGGACGCGGCGGCGCTCCTTGTTCCGCGCGAGGGCGACGAAGACGGGGCTCTCGTCGACCTTGCGACGCACGACGTAGCCGACGATGATCAGCACGAAGCTCAGCAGGAACGGGATCCGCCAGCCCCACTCGAGGAACGCGGCACCGGGCGAGATCACACCGGTCATGAGCGCGAGCATGCCGGAGGCGAGCAGCAGCCCGATGGGCACGCCGATCTGCGGGAACGCGCCGAACCGCCCACGCCGGCCGGTGGGTGCGTGCTCGACGGCCATGAGGACCGCGCCACCCCACTCGCCACCGGTGGACAGCCCCTGGAGGATGCGGAGGAAGACGAGCAGTGCCGGCGCGAGGATGCCGATCTGGTCGTAGGTGGGCAACAGACCGATCAGCGTCGTGGCCGCGCCCATGAGGAAGAGCGTGATGACGAGCATGCGCTTGCGCCCGATGCGGTCGCCGAAGTGCCCGGCGACGAACGCCCCGAGTGGGCGGAACAGGAAGCTGACGCCGACGGTCGCGAACGACAGCAGCAGCGCCGCCTGCGGACCGGCCGGTTGGAAGAAGAGCTGCGAGAAGACGAGTCCAGCGGCACTCGCGTAGAGGAAGAAGTCGTACCACTCGACCGTGGTGCCGATGACGGTGGCGAAGGCCACCCGGCGGAGTTCCGCGGGCGTCGTCGCCCGCGCCAGAGATGCGGTTGTCATTGTCTCGAGACCCCTTTGTCCGTCGCGACCCACCGTTGGGCCACCAGAATGTACACCACATCGTATACAATCGTGGGGAACGCGCAAGAGGCAGTCGATGACGACGCACCGTATCGTGATCGCAGACCGCAGTCGACGCAGATGAGGACGGGACCGATGCACGATCACGAACGCCGGGCGATCGCCGCCGAGCTGGCTACCGCCCACGACGAGCGGAGCATCATCCCGCTCCTCACCGCCCGCCACCCCGACATGGGGATCGAGGACTCCTACGCCGTCCAGGCACTCTGGGCCGAGAGCCGGATCGCCGCGGGACACCACGTCGTCGGCCACAAGATCGGCCTCACTTCCAAGGCGATGCAGCAGGCCACCGGGATCACCGAGCCCGACTACGGCGTGATCTTCGACGACCAGGTGTTCGACTCCGGCGCCACCCTCGACTTCGACGCCTACTCGAACGTGCGGGTGGAGGTCGAACTCGCCTTCATCCTCGGCCGCCCACTCCAGGGCCCCGGCTGCTCCATCTTCGAGGTGCTCGACGCGACCGACTACGTCGTGCCGGCGCTCGAGGTCCTCAACTCCCACATCGAATTGGAAGGCCGCACGATCGTCGACACGATCGCCGACAACGCGGCACTCGGGGCGATGGTGCTCGGGGGCACTCCCGTCCGACCCGACGCGATCGACCCCCGCTGGGTGTCCGCGCTCCTCTATCGCAACCAGACGATCGAGGAGTCGGGTGTCGCTGGAGCCGTCCTGGGGCACCCTGCGCTCGGCGTCTCGTGGCTGGTGGGCAAGCTCGCCCAGCACGGCGGCAGCCTCGCAGCCGGGGAGATCATCCTCGCCGGGTCCTTCACGAGACCGATGTGGGTCGAGCGCGGCGACACCGTGCACGCCGAGTACCAGGGACTGGGAGCCGTGACATGCCGATTCGAATGACCTTGCCGCCGACGTTCGGCGAGCGCCTGCGCACCGCCGACCGCCCCCTGGTGGGCATGTGGGTGGTGTCGGGGAGTCCGGTCGCCGCGGAGATCGCCGCGGGCAGCGGCCTCGACCTGCTCCTCATCGACGGCGAGCACTCCGCGAACACGCTCGAGAGCATCCAGCTGCAGCTGCAGCTCGTCGCGGCGTTCCCGGTGTGCCCGCTCGTGCGGGTGCCGTTCGGCGATCCCGTCGTGATCAAGCAGGTCCTCGACCTCGGAGCCCAGAACCTCATCGTGCCCATGGTCGAGTCCGCCGCTCAGGCCGCCGAGCTCGTCCGGGCGGTGCGCTACCCGCCACAGGGTGTCCGCGGGGTCGGCAGCGCCCTGGCCCGATCGTCCCGCTGGAACCGGGTGGACGACTACCTGTCGCTGGCGAACGGTTCGGTGTCGCTGACGGTGCAGATCGAGTCGGTGGACGCCGTCGAGCACGCGGACGAGATCCTCGCGGTGGATGGTGTCGACGCGGTGTTCGTCGGGCCGGCAGACCTCTCGGCCTCGATGGGCCTCCTCGGCCAGCAGGGCCACCCGACGGTGATCGCGGCCGTCGAGCGAGTGCTCGACGCCGCTGCCGCCGCGGGGAAGCCGGCCGGCGTGAACGCCTTCGACCCCGCCGTGGCAGAGCACTACCTCGATCACGGTGCGTCGTTCGTCCTCGTCGGGGCCGACGTCTCGCTGCTCGCGCGGGCCTCAGAGGGCCTGGCTGAGCGCTTCATCGACGGCCGTCGTGCCACTCCTCGCAGCGACGGTTACTGACCCTTCCGCAATCCAAGCGGATCGTATACGATTACATATACCAAGCTGAGGACAGACGATGACGAACCACGATGACGAGGGCGATCTCCGGATCGCTGCGGGCGGCAAGATCATCGCCGTGCACCTCAACTACCCCTCGCGGGCCGCCCAACGCGGACGCACCCCCGCGCACCCCTCGTACTTCCTCAAGCCCTGGTCCTCCGTCGCCCGCAGTGGCGCCACCATCGAGCGGCCGGCCGGCGCGGAACTCCTCGCCTTCGAGGGTGAGATCGCGATCATCATCGGCACCGCGGCCCGGCGCGTCACGGTCGACGACGCCTGGCAGCACGTGTCCGGCGTGACCGCTGCCGACGACTTCGGCCTCTACGACCTACGCACCGCCGACAAGGGCTCGAACCTCCGGTCCAAGGGCGGCGACGGCTACACGCCCCTCGGCCCGGCCGTCATCCCCGCCGACCGCATCGACCCCGCGGCCCTCCGCGTCCGCACCTGGGTCAACGGCGCGCTCGTCCAAGAGGACACGAGCAGCACCCTCCTCTTCCCCTTCGCCCAGCTCATCGCCGACCTCTCGCAGTTGACGACGCTCGAACCCGGCGACGTGATCCTCACGGGCACGCCGGCCGGTTCCTCCGTCGTCGTCCCCGGCGACGTCGTCGAGGTCGAGGTCGATGCCCCGACCGCTCCCGGCGCGCCGACGAGCGGCCGACTCGTGACCACCGTCGTCGAAGGCACCGTGCCCTTCGGCGACGTCGGCTCGAAGCCGGCCGTCGACGACCGGCAGCGCGTCGAGGCCTGGGGCGACGCCGAGCTGGCGGGCGGGCCCTTCGACAAGCTCAGGGACCAGAACGCGCTCGGGGACCAGGGAGCGCTCGGGGACCAGGGGGCCACCTCCCGGGTGGCCGAACCGCTCGACCCTGCGGTAGCCGAGCAGCTCGCCTCGGTCTCGACCGCGACGCTCAGCGCCAAGCTCCGCGCACGCGGCTACACCGAGGTCTTCGTGGAGGGCGTGCACGCCTCACGTCCCGGGACGCGCATGGTCGGTGTCGCCCGCACGCTCCGCTTCGTCGCCCACCGGCCCGACCTCTTCGCCGAACGCGGCAACGGCTTCAACGCGCAGAAGCGCCTCTTCGACACGGTCGAGTCGGGCGAGGTCATCGTCATCGAGGCACGAGGCGAACGCGGGACCGGCACCGTCGGCGACGTCCTCGCCCTGCGCGCCCAGCAGCGCGGTGCGGCCGGGGTGGTCACCGACGGCGGGATCCGCGACGCCGAACAGGTCGCAGGCTTCACGCTCCCGACCTTCTCGCAGGGCCCGCACCCCTCCGTCCTCGGGCGTCGGCACGTGCCGTGGGAGATCGACGTCGCCATCACCTGCGGCGGCGCGACCGTCCTGCCGGGCGACGTGATCGTCGGCGACGGTGACGGGGTCATCGCGATCCCCCGGGCGCTCGCCGCCGAGGTCGCCGCCGAGGCCGTCACGCAGGAGGCCGAGGACGCCTGGATCGCCGAGCAGGTCCTCCAGGGCGCCGCGGTCGACGGCCTCTTCCCCCTGAACGCCGAGTGGCGCGCACGATATGAGAGCGAGCAGGGCCGATGACCGCCGAGCGACCCACCCTGAGCAAGTCCGAGCGGGCCTACCGCTTCATCCGCGAGGGCATCGACGAGGGTCGGTTCGTCCCCGGGTACCGTTTGGTGCTCGGGCAGATCGCCGGCGAGCTCGACATCAGCGTCGTCCCCGTGCGCGAGGCGATCCGCCGCCTCGAGGCGGAGGGGCTCGTCACCTTCGAGCGGAACGTCGGCGCGCAGGTCGCGCTGCTGCAGGAGACCGAGTACCTCTTCACCATGCAGACACTCGCGCTCGTCGAGGGCGCGGCGACGTCGATGAGTGCCGCCTACCTCACCGAGGACCACCTGGCCCGCGCCCACGAGATCAACGAGCGCATGCGCCGCACCCTCGAAGACTTCGACCCGCACGCGTTCACCGCACTCAACCTCGAGTTCCACGCCGTGCTCTTCGAGGAGTGCCCGAACCCCCACGTGCTCGACCTCGTGCACCGCGGTTGGAGCCGTCTCAACGCGCTCCGCGATTCGACGTTCAGCTTCGTGCCCGGCCGCGCGCGGGAGTCCGTCGCGGAACACGACGGCATCCTCGAGCTCATCGTCGCGGGAGCGCAGCCGCTCGAGATCGAGATCGCCGCGCGCGACCACCGCACGGCGACCCTCGACGCGATGCTCGCCTACCAGGCCGACCACAAGCCGCCGAGCGCGGCACCGTTGTCGTCATCGTCGTCATCCACCACCCACCGGAGGAACCACTCATGACCCAGCACGTTCCGGCAGCGCTGCCCGACCGTATCCGGCACTTCATCGACGGCGAGTTCGTCGACTCGGTCGACGGCGACACCTTCGACGTCCTCGACCCGGTGTCGAACGAGACCTACGTGCAGGCCGCTGCGGGCAAGCAGGCCGACATCGACCTCGCCGTCGCGGCCGCCAAGCGCGCCTTCGACGAAGGCCCATGGCCGAAGCTCCTCCCCCGCGAGCGGAGCCGCATCCTGCACCGCGTCGCCGACGCCGTCGAAGCCCAGGACGCCCGACTCGCGGAGCTGGAGAGCTTCGACACCGGCCTGCCGATCACGCAGGCACTCGGGCAGGCGAAGCGGGCCGCCGAGAACTTCCGGTTCTTCGCGGACCTGATCGTCGCCCAGCACGACGACACCTACAAGGTGCCCGGTCGCCAGGTGAACTACGTGAACCGCAAGCCGATCGGCGTCGCCGGGCTCATCACCCCGTGGAACACGCCGTTCATGCTCGAGAGCTGGAAACTCGCCCCTGCGCTCGCGACGGGCAACACGGTCGTGCTGAAGCCGGCCGAGTTCACGCCGCTGTCGGCCAGCCTCTGGGCGGACATCTTCCGTGGAGCCGGCGTGCCCGACGGCGTGTTCAATCTGGTGAACGGCCTCGGTGAGGACGCGGGCGACGCACTCGTGAAGCACCCGGACGTGCCGCTCATCTCCTTCACCGGCGAGAGCAGCACCGGTCAGCTCATCTTCGCGAACGCCGCACCCTTCCTGAAGGGGCTGTCGATGGAGCTCGGCGGCAAGTCGCCGGCGGTCGTGTTCGCCGACGCGGACCTCGACGACGCGATCGACGCGACCGTGTTCGGCGTCTTCTCCCTGAACGGCGAGCGCTGCACGGCGGGCAGCCGCATCCTCGTCGAGCGCAGTGTGTACGACGACTTCGTCGAGCGCTACGCGGAGCGGGCTCGCAACATCGTCGTCGGACACCCGAACGACCCAGCCACCGAGGTCGGTGCCCTCGTGCACCCGGAGCACTACGAGAAGGTCATGGGCTACGTGGAGATCGGCAAGGGCGAGGCCCGCCTCGTCGCCGGTGGCGGGCGGCCGGAGGGCTTCCCGACCGGCAACTACGTCGCACCCACCGTGTTCGCCGACGTCGCCCCCACCGCACGGATCTTCCAGGAGGAGATCTTCGGCCCGGTCGTGGCGATCACGCCGTTCGACTCCGACGAGGAGGCGCTCACGCTCGCGAACGACACGAAGTACGGGCTGGCGGCCTACATCTGGACGAACGACCTGAAGCGTGCGCACACCTTCTCGCAGAACGTGCAGGCCGGGATGGTGTGGCTGAACTCGAACAACGTCCGCGACCTGCGGACCCCGTTCGGCGGCGTGAAGGCGTCGGGGCTGGGGCACGAGGGCGGCTACCGCTCCATCGACTTCTACACCGACCAGCAGGCGGTCCACATCACCCTCAACCAGGCGCACTCCCCGCGCTTCGGCACGGGCGGGCCGCTGCAGCCCGCGCACTGACGCGCCACCCGCGACACCCCTCTCCCATCAGACATCACGCAAGGACGCATCCATGTCGAACCCCATCACCCCTGCCGGCCCCGAGCCCGTCGTGACCGACACCGACCCGATCCCCGCGCCCGGGAACCGGATCCCGACGCCCACCGCCACGCCACCGGACATCCTGCGGTGCGCGTACATGGAGATCGTCGTGACGGACCTCGCGGCGAGCCGGAAGTTCTACGTCGAGGTCCTCGACCTCGTGGTGACGGAGGAGGACGAGCACACGGTCTACCTGCGGAGTTTCGAGGAGTTCATCCACCACAACCTCGTGCTGCGGCAGGGTCCGGTGGCGGCCGTCGCGGCCTTCAGCTACCGGTTGCGGAGCCCGGAGGACCTCGATCGCGCGGTCGCGTTCTACACGGAGCTCGGCTGCCGCGTGGAGCGTCGTGCGGAGGGGTACGTGAGGGGGATCGGCGACTCGGTGCGGGTCGAGGATCCGCTCGGGTTCCCCATCGAGTTCTTCTACGACGTCGAGCACGTCGAGCGTCTGGCATGGCGGTACGAGCTGTACACGCCGGGTGCACTCGTGCGGCTCGACCACTTCAACCAGGTGACGCCGGACGTGCCCCGCGCGGTCGCCCACATGGAGGACCTCGGGTTCCGGGTGACGGAGGACATCCAGGACGAGGCCGGCACCACGTACGCCGCGTGGATGCGGCGGAAGCCGACCGTGCACGACACGGCGATGACGGGTGGCGACGGCCCGCGCATGCACCACGTGGCGTTCGCGACGCACGAGAAGCACAACATCATCGCGATCTGCGACAAGCTCGGCGCCCTGCGCATGTCGGACGTCATCGAGCGTGGGCCTGGTCGTCATGGGGTGTCGAATGCGTTCTACCTGTACATCCGCGACCCCGACGGCCACCGCATCGAGATCTACACGCAGGACTACTACACGGGCGACCCTGACAACCCGGTGGTCACGTGGGACGTGCACGACAACCAGCGTCGCGACTGGTGGGGCAACGCCGTCGTGCCGAGCTGGTACACGGACGCCTCGCTCGTGCTCGACCTCGACGGTGAGCCGAAGCCGGTCCTCTCCCGCACCGACGACTCTGAGCTCGAGGTCACCATCGGTGCCGACGGCTTCTCCTACACCCGCAAGGGCGACGAGGCGCAGGGCTTCAAGCTCGGCAACACGCTCTAGGGCGCGTTTCGTTCGCCCATCTTTGGGCGAACGAACGCCGCTTCGCCCAAAGATGGGCGAATGAACGGGGACTTCCCCTCCCTATGCTGGCCTGATGACGAACCCGGTCGCCTTGGAGAGTTTCACGGGATCCGCACCCGATGCCGTGTGGGACGACGTCACCGCACTGTTCGTGGAGGCGTTCACGGCCGAGCCCTACCTCGAGGACGCGCTCGACCTCGGGACCATCCGCCAGTGGGGTCCCGAACACCTCGGGCACCGTGGTGGGCGGCTCGTCACCGCGTCCACCGATGGACGCCTCGTGGGCTTCGCGCTCGCACACGGGCTCGACGCCGACCCTGCCTGGCTCGGCATCCTCGCGCAGCTCGCCGAGGGAAGCGATGCTGCGGGCGCAGCGCTCGCCCAGCCTGACGACGCGGTCGTCGTCCACGAGCTCGCTGTCACGGCGTCCGAACGCGGACGCGGCATCGGGCGCACCTGCCTCGCCGCGCTGCTGCAGGATCGCACGGAGTCACAGACCTTCATCGGCGTCTACGAGCGCGCGACCGCGGTCGCCGCGATGTACCGCCACTGGGGACTCGATGAGATCGGTCGGGTGCCGATGCCCGGCGATGCGATCGCGCTCCGGGTCCTCACGGCGCCCACCGCCGAGTTGGCGGCGGAGCTCAGCGTTCCGGACCCGGAGGTGGGCGGATGACCCGGCGGACCCTCTGGCTCACCCGCTGGGAGTGGGGCTGCTGCGGCGGCCCCCTGGCGACCGGGCAGCAGGCGACCCTGTCCGTCTGGCCCGTCGACGACGGACAGCGGACCTGGCTGATCGATGAGATCGGGGCCGATCTCGCGGCGCGGATCGACGGTGTCGAGAGGCACCACGAGGAGGAACCCGCTCCGGAGCGCTTGACGGGCACGCTGTCGAGGCTGTCGACGGTGTCCGTGCTCTCGCGCCTCATCCACAGCGAACGCCCTCCGCTGCCACTCGGAGCTCTGCCTGCGGCGAGACGCCTCGTGGGGCCTCCGGGCAGCGGCGAATACATCGGCGTACCGCACTCCCCGTTCGTGACGCACCACGAGACCGTGCCAGGGCCGCCCGTCGTGCAGGAGACGCCGCGGATCCCACCCGGGCGCGGGGCCGACCGCGCCGACGCCCGGTCGGCATCACGCGCCCGGTCAGCAGCACGAGCAGCGGCACACGCGGCCGCGGACGCGGAAGCCGAAGCACATGCAGCGCGCGGGACCGTCCCACCACCGGGTGAGGTCGAGCCCCGACTGGTCGGCTATCTCGTCGAGCTCGACGTCGACGAAGTCTGACGCTGGCGCGAAGCTAGCGCTTCCGCGAACCTGGCCCGCGCGCTTCAGCCCGCGCGCCCGAGGCTGCGCAGCGTCGCATCGATCAGGCGCTCGGCTCGTGACGGCGTCATCCGGTCGGACTGCTCCGCGGCACGCGCCACGGCGATGCCGTCGAGGACGGCCAGGAGAAGTGCCGCGTCGTCGTCGGTGAGGACAGCGTCGGGGAAGGCAGCGACGAGGAGGCGCAGCAGCACGTCTTCGGTGCGCGCCCAGTCCTCGGTGTGGATCGCCCGGATGTCGGCATCGGTGCTCGCGCGCGACGCGAACGCCACCCACACGATCCCGTCCGTGAGGTCCGCGCCCTCGATGCACGCGATCTCACGGCAGAAGACGCGGAGCCGCTCCTCGTCCGAGGTGACGGCCTCGAGACGCCCGGCTACCCGGGCCCGGAACCGCTCGTTCACCTCGGTCATCGCCGCGACGAGCAGGCGGTCCTTCGTCGCGAAATGATGCTGGACGGCACCCACGGAGACACCGGCCTCGCTCGCGACGGTGCGGATCGTCAGCGCGTCGGCGCCTTGCGACGACATGATCCGGAGGAGGGCGTCGACGATCCGAGCCCGACTGCCACCCTCGTCCGCCACCGTCTCCGCCTTCACTTGGTCCACTGGACAGGGTACGGTCTTCCCGTGACCAATACGAGCGTATTGCCGCCGTCGTCCCGACCCTCCGGACGCATCGCTGCCCTCGACGTCGTCCGCGGACTCGCGATCCTCGGCACGCTCGGGACGAACATCTGGGTCTTCTCGCACCCCTGGGGCCTGCTCGGCATGCTCGCCGCCCCGGTCACACCGGAGACCGGGCCCGCCGCCGAGGTGACCCAGCTCGCGCTGATGGCGCTCACCCAGGGCAAGTTCCTCGCCCTGCTCACCCTCATGTTCGGCGTCGGTCTCGTCATCCAGCACGACGCCGCCCGGCGCCGCGAACGCCGTTGGCCCGGCCGCTACCTCTGGCGGGCGACCCTGCTGCTCATCGACGGTGCGGTGAACTACGTCCTCATCGCGGAGTTCGACGTCCTCATGGGCTACGCGATCACCGGCGCGATCGTCGCCTGGCTCCTCCTCACGAGACCGAGGACGCAGCGGGTCATGATCGTCGTCTTCGGCACGCTCCACGTCCTCCTCATCACCGCGATCGTCGCGTTCATCGCCACGACACCGTCGGCGTCCGGTGATCTCGAGCTCCCAGCGGGGCCGAGCCCGTACGCCACCGACTCCTTCCTCGGATTGGCGGCTTTCCGCCTCGACAACCTCGCCGTGTTCCGTGCGGAACCGGTCCTCATCGGCTTCCTCACCCTGGCGATGTTCCTCGCCGGCGCGCACCTCTTCCGCGCCGGCGTCTTCGGTGAGACCGGTGGTCCGCTCCGACGCCGACTCATGATCATCGGCGCCTGCGCCCTGCCGGTCGACCTCGTGCTCGGCATCGCCGGAGGCACCGCTGGGCTTCTCGCCGAGCGCTACCTCGCCGCTCCACTCGTCGCCCTCGGTGTCCTCGGGGCGACCGTCGAGCTGTGCCGGCGCTTCGGCACGGACGGATGGGTCGCACGACGCCTCCAGGAACTCGGCAAGGTCGCCCTGAGTGCGTACCTCCTGCAGAACCTCCTCGGTGGTGCGGTCTTCTATGGCTGGGGCTTCGGCCTCGCCGAGTTCACGGCCGAGTGGCGGGTCCCGGTCACGGTCGCCGCGTTCGTCGTGGTCGCCGCCCTCGTGACCGGCTTCGCCCACCTCTGGCTCCGTCGCTTCGCCCTCGGCCCCGTCGAGTGGCTCTGGAAACGCGGCGCCGAGCTCGGAACGAAACGCTCGGGCGACCGACCCTCGCTACGGTGAGACCATGACCACCGTGCACCTGACCGGCCAGTTGATCTGCGCGACACCGACCGAGGCGGCGACCGTCGAAGCGCATCTCGCGCAGCACCTCGCGCTCACTCGTGCCGAACCGGGCTGCGTGTCGTTCGAGGTGACGCGGTCGCACGACCCGCTCGTCTGGGACGTCGCCGAGGTCTTCGACGGCGACCAGGCGTTCGAAGCGCACCAGACGCGCGTCGCGTCGAGCGAGTGGGGCCGCGCGACCGCCGGCATCGAGCGCCGCTACCAGGTGACGCGGTCGCCAGCGGGTCAGAGCGTCATTGACGTCAGCGCCGACGAGCTCGCCGACCTCCGCCGCCGACTCCGCGACACCCGCTGGCCCGAACGGTGGCCGACGGAGGGCTGGGAGGCCGGCACCGACCAGGACGAGCTGCGGCGGCTCGTCACCTACTGGGCGGACGGCTTCGACTGGACGGCACAGCAGGCGGCGATCAACGCCCTGCCGTGGCACCGGGTCGAGATCGACGGGGCGGACATCAGCTACCTCCGGTTCGACGCCGAGGCTCCGGGTGGGATCCCCATCGTCCTCACGAACGGATGGCCGAGCACCGCCCTCGAACTCGTCGAACTCGCCAGGCGCCTCGCGACGCCGTCCCACTTCGGCGGCGATCCGGCGAGCGCCGTGACCGTCATCGTCCCCGCTCTGCCCGGGCTGCCGTTCTCGCCGCAGCGGCCGACCTTCGGCCAGCAGACTCATGAGCTGTGGCACACCCTGATGACGGAGCACCTCGGTTTCGCCCGGTACGCGGCGCACGGCGGTGACCTCGGGGCGGGGATCACCTCGCGTCTCGGGCAGGCCCACCCCGAGGCCGTCGCCGGCATCCACCTCCTCGCGGTCGCCGCACCGCGCGAGGTCGATGCCGAGACCCTCACCGCGGAGGAGCGGGCACACGTCGCCCGGGTGGAGGTCTGGGACGCCGAGGAGGGTGCGTACGAGCATCAGCACCACACGCGTCCGCTCACCCTGGCCCCGGCGCTGTCCGACTCCCCCGTCGGCCTGCTCTCGTGGATCCTCGAGAAGCACCGGGCCTGGAGCGACTGCGACGGCGACGTCTCGTCCCGCTTCAGCGACGACTACCTCGCGACGCTCGCCTCCGTCTACTGGTTCACGAACGCGATCGGTACCTCGCTCCGCCCGTACTACGAGTTCGCGACCGGGACCACGACGCGTATCGACCGGGTGGACGTGCCGACCGCGGTCGCGCTCTTCCCGCACGATCTGGCGAGCCCGCCGCGCAGCTGGGCAGAGCGGAGCTACGACGTGCGTCGGTACACGGTCCTGCCCCGCGGCGGTCACTTCGCGCCCCATGAAGAGCCCGAGCTCCTCGCGGACGACATCCGGGCGTTCCTGGCGACGCTGTAGCGCACGAAGGTGCGACAGGCGCTGTCACCGGTAGGCTGCCCCACATGTCTCCAGTTCGTGATTGATCGGCCCGTGCGTCGTTCCCGACGCCCGTCGTACCGATCCTGATCACCCGCGCGCCGTTCGGCGTGCCCTTTTCCTGGAGTCTTTCCACTTGTCTGCGACCCCGACAGCACGGTATCTCGACGTGCTCGCTCTCCCCCATGTCCGGCTGACCTTCGGGTCGGCACTCGTCGGCAGATCCGCGTACACGCTGGTCCTGCTCCCCCTGCTCTACGCCGTGTCCGATGCGACCGGTTCGATCGCCCTCGCCGGTGGTGCGGTGGCCGTCTACGGCGCCACGGCGAGCTTCCTCGCCCCGGTCCGGGCCTGGTTCATCGACCGCTTCGGCGCACGTCGCGTCCTGACCGTCCTGATCCTTGTCTTCGGTGCCGCCATCGCGGCCCTGGCCATCGCCTCACTCACCGCAGCCCCCGGAGCGTCGTTGATCGCGCTCGCCGGGCTCGCGGGGGCCTTCGCTCCGCCGCTCGGGCCGACGATGCGCGTCGCGTGGGGTCGACTCACCCCGGACGGCGCCCTCCTCCGGAAAGCGCTCAGCCTGGATGCGGTCGTCGAGGAGCTCCTCTACCTCGCAGGACCCGCGGCAGCCGGGTTGGCCCTCGCCGTCATCGCCCCGGGGACGGCGCTCCTCGTGCCAGCCGCATTCGTCCTCATCGGTGGGCTCCTCTTCGTGAGCACGTCGACCGTCGGTGGTATGGCACCGCAGGATCGCTGCGTCCCCCGGAAGGACCGAGGGCGATCGCTCCTCCTCGATGCACGGTTCATCGCCGTGCTCCTGCCGGTGCTGGTCGCGGGCGCGGTCTCCGGCACGATCAGCGTCGCCGTGCCGGTCGTCCTCGCGGAGCACGGCGGTGCGGCGGCCGCCGGCATCGCCCTCGGCCTCTTCGCCGGCGGGAGCGCCCTCGGCGGATTGCTCTACGGCGCGCTCTCAGTGCCGGGGTCCGCCATCCGCCAGCTGGTCACGCTCGCGGGGGCCCTTCTCGTCGCGGCGTCGCTCATCGCCGCGGTGACCGGGTTCCTCGCCGTCAGCATCGTGCTGGCGGTCGCCGGTCTGTTCTTCTCGCCCATCATGATCGTGTCCTATGTCGCCGCGCACGCGGCCGGCGGGCGGTACCAGCAGAACGCCGCGACGACCTGGGTGAACACGGGTCACAACATCGGTGCGGCGACGGGGAGCGCGCTCGCCGGTGTCCTCATCCAAGCGGCTGGGGCACCCACCGCGGTCGTCGGCATCTGCGCGGCCGCGGTCGCCCTCGTCGTCGTCGCGGCAGCGCTCTCCCGGCTCGCCCCGCGTCGGGTGAGCGCCGCGGACGGATCAGCAGCCTCGTGATCTGGTGCCGGTCAGAGCTCGCCGTCGCGGGGCTCTGGCCGGCACGCGTTACGGTGGCCGGATGAGCACCGTCCGAGACGCCTATGCGGACCGCGCCGCCGAGTACGCGGACGTCCTCGGATCGATGGCCTCGGTGCACCCGTCGGACGTGCAACTCGTGACCTCCTGGGCCGATCGGATCACCGGTCCCGCGATCGACGCCGGCTGTGGGCCGGGTCACTGGACGGCGCACCTCGCCGCACGTGGACTCGACATCCGCGGGGTCGACCTGGTCCCCGACTTCGTCGAGTTTGCCCGCACCCACCACCCGGAGACCCGGTTCGACCTCGGCAGTGTCGACGCCCTCGACGCCGAGACCGACTCGATGGGTGGGGTGCTCGCGTGGTACTCGCTGATCCACCACGATCCCGAGACGATCGGAACGCCGCTCGCGGAGTTCGCGCGCGTCCTCCGGCCGGGCGGCGAGCTGCTCATCGGCTGCTTCGAGGGGCCGACGGTCGAGGCGTTCGACCACGCCGTCGTCACCGCCTATCGGTGGCCGCTCGCAGAGCTGGGCGAACGAATGCGGGACGCTGGCTTCGAGGTCGTGGAGACCCACACGCGGACGACGCTGGATCACCGCCCCCACGGCGCGATCCTCGCCAGGCGCCTCTGAACCGGGCGGATCACCCCGCCCGGCGCACCGCGGCAAAGGCTCAGTCGTGGTCGATCGAGGCGACCGCGTCGGCCACCTGCGATTTGCCTTCCGCCACGCGGTCGTCGTCGTCCGTGACGATGCCGATGGTCTCCACGATCCGCCCCTGCACGGCCTGGAGGACCGCGGCGGGCTGCGGCGCCTCCGGCTCATGGTCGTCGCTCCGGTCCTCGTCCTCCGGGAAGACCTGGAGGCGGTCGTCGTCGCCGTCCGCCACCGTGCGCCTGGCGTGATCGACGCAGAGTTTGGCGACCTCCTCCGCGTGCGCGTACATGACGGAGTGCGCCGCGCCCGGGATCTCCCAGAGCCGTGAGGAGGGGAGCAGTTCACCGACCCGCTCCACCCATTCGCGTGGAGCGACCGCGTCGTACTCGCCACGGATCACGAGCGTGTGCGCTTCGACCTTCGGCAGCGCCTCCTCGATGGGGTAGCTGAGCATCTCCGGGAGGACCCGCGAGAACCACTTGAAGCCGCAGAAGACGTAGGCGCTGATGGCGAGCACCTTGACGGTGAACGGCTCGTGCCAACTCGACTGCAGGAACCGCACCGCCTGGGTGAACACGCGCCGCTGGCCGGGCACGACCACCGGGCCGATGAGGATGAGCGTCGACAGCTCGGGACGACGCGAGACGAGGTCGCTGACGACCTGGCTGCCCATCGAGTGACCGACGATGATCGGATCCTTCAGGTCGAGCTCGTCGATGACCCGGCCGACGAGGTCGGCGTACTCGCGGATCGTGAGCGTCGACGTCGGGTGCGGGACGCCACCGAAACCGGGCAGGTCGAGGGCGTGCACGGGACCGAACTCGTTGAGGTGCGGGGCGAGCCGCTCGAAGTAGGTCGAGGAGACACCGATGCCGGGGATGAGGATGAAGGAGCGGTCGCCGCTGGAGCCCACGGAGTTGACGCGGACGTAGACGTCGCCGTCGTACACGCGATCGACCCGCACACTCCGCTTGCGACGCTTGCGCTCGATCCTCGACATGCCCCAAGCGTACAAGTGGTGGGCACCCGGATGACCGGAGCTGTCAACCGTGCGGGATCCGGCCAGGCGGGCGCGAAGATGGGAGTGACCGGAGCGGCCATCCCTCGCTCCTCGAGAGGTGCACCATCATGACCGTCCCCCGCGTCCTCATCTCCGGAGCCAGCATCGCCGGCCCCTCCCTCGCCTTCTGGCTGAACCGCTACGGCTGGGACACCACCGTCATCGAGCGGGCTCCCGCGTTCCGCGACGGCGGCCAGAACATCGACGTGCGCGGGGCGGCCCGCGAAGTCCTGCGACGTGCCCGCCTCGAGGACGCCGCGAAGGAGGCGACGACCGGTGAACGCGGCACCCGGTTCGTGGGCGACGCCGGCGAGACGATCGCCGAGTTCCCGGTGTCCGAGTCCTCGGAGACCGACGGCGCGACGGCCGAGGTCGAGATCCTCCGCGGCGACCTGGCGCGCATCTTCGTCGACGCGACCGAGGGCGCGACCACCTACCGGTACGGCGACCACATCACCGGGCTCGACGACGACGGCGAGCGGGTGCGCGTGTCGTTCGCGCACGGCGACGAGGAGGACTTCGACCTCGTCGTCGCTGCGGACGGCGTCCGCTCCTCGACGCGCGAGGTGGCGTTCCCTGGCGAAGCGGTCATCAGGTCCCTCGGGCTCGAGATGACGTACCTCACCATCCCCCGCGACGACGCGGACGTCCCCTGGTGGCAGTGGTACTCGGGCATCGGCGGCCGGAGTGTCACCCTGCGTCCGGACCGGCACGGCACCACCCGGGCCGTCCTGACGGAGGTGACCTCCGATCGCGGCGACGGCGTCATGCCGGCACGCCGCGACCTCGAGGCGCAGCGACGGCACCTGCGCAATCGGTTCGCCGGGCTCCCGTGGCAGGCGAACCGGGTCCTCGACGCCCTGGACCACGCCGACGACGTCTACTACGAGTCCATCGGTCAGGTCCGGACGCCGCGCTGGGCGTCCGGCCGGGTCGCCCTGCTCGGTGACGCCGCCTGGTGCGCGTCGCCGGTGAGCGGCATGGGGACGAGCCTGTCGATCGTGGGCGCCTACGTCCTCGCCGGCGAGCTGGCCGCGCACGTGCACCACCGGGACGCGTTCCGCGGGTACGAGCGGATCATGCGTCCGTACGTCGAACAGGCGCAGACGCTCCCGCCGGGCACGCCGCAGCTCGCCAACCCGACCTCGAAGGCCGGTGTCACCGCCTTCCGCACGGCGCTGCGAGTGGCCGGCTCGAAGCCGGCGAAGTTCGTCGGCGCACAGCTCTTCTCGCCGCCGGCCGACACGATCGGTCTGCCGGAGTACGAGCACCTCGAACCCCTCCGGGACCGCGCGTGACCGACGCACCCGGCGTCCGCCTCGCCACCATCTCCCCCACGGCGACGGCGCTCGCAGGTCCCGTCGTGGCGGCCCAGGAGTGGCGACACCTCGCCTTCGTGCACTGGCGGGTCCCGGCGAGCGCCGTCGCTCCGCTCCTTCCGCCTGGTGTCGTCCCTGACGTCTTCGACGGCTCCACCTGGGTCGGGCTGATCGCGTTCGAGCTGGGCGACGCCCGTATCGGACCACTGCCGCCGTCGCCGATCGGCGGGTCGTTCACGGAGGTGAACGTGCGGCTGTACGGGGTCGACGCCGAGGGGCGCCGCGGGGTCGTGTTCCGCTCGCTCGAGGCGTCGAGCCTGCCGGCGGTCCTCGCGGCCCGCGCGATGTTCGGTCTGCCCTACGAGTGGGCGCGGACCGCGCAGCGGCCGACGACGAACGGCTGGGAGTACGCGTCCCGCCGGATCACCGCGTCACCGACGAAGCGCGGTCCCGGGTTCCGGCTCGGGGTCGACGTGGACGGCACCACGACCGTCGACGACGAGCTGTCGCAGTTCCTCACCGCGCGCTGGGGTCTGTTCCAGAGCCGCTTCGGACGGACGCAGTGGTTGCCGAACGAGCATGAGCCGTGGGTGCTCCACCCGGCGCGGGTGACCGCCGTGCGCGACGAGCTGACGGCGGCGGCGGGCCTCCCCGGGATCGTGACACGGGAGCCCGACTCCGTCCTGTTCAGCCCGGGCGTCAACGCCCGCTTCGGGATCGGGTCGTTCCTGCGCCCGTGAACCCGGTCAGTCGGTGGTGGTGACCGCGGCGACGACCACCGGGTCCTCGCACCCGCGCGCGAACCCGCGGATCCGACGGTCGATGTCGCGCTGGAGGACGAACGCACCGATGCGTTCGGCGATGGGAGCCAACCAGCGTGGCTGGCAGGTGAAGTTGTACCGCCACACGGCGAGCGTGCTCCCCTCGTCGCCCTCGACCGCGCTGAACCGCCAACCGCCGGCGAGCCGCTCGAAGAACCACGAGCCCTTCGTCATCTTCATGCCGACGTTGGTGGGCGGGTGGTACGACACGTACTCGCTGACCATGCGGAACCCGAAGCGCTGCACGGTGAAGGTGCGCACGCCCTTCGCCGCGGCCGTCGCGCCGTCGAGGAAGTACTGGCGCCGGATGAACGGGTCCCAGCGCAGCCTGGTCGCGCCGGTGGTCTGGGAGATCGCGAAGGCGACGTCCGGGGTGACGGGCACGGTGCAGCGGGATTCGACGACGGGCATGCCCCATCCTGACACGGGTGCTTGACATCCATCGCTTGTTTGTGTTCAATCAGTCACATGAGCCGATCGACCGCAGAAGACCAGCGCGTGCGCACCATCGCGAGCGCTGTCGAGGTCTTCGCGATCGCGGGCTACCGGGCCACCCCCGTCACGGACGTGGCCAAGGCGGCCAAGATCTCCCCCGCCTACGTCTTCCGCCTCTTCGACGGCAAGCTCGGCCTCTTCGTCGCCGCCGTCGAGCACTGCTACGAGCAGGTGGCGGCCGCCATGTCGGGCGCCGTGGCCGACCACCCCGAGTGGAGCCCGACGGACAGGCTCGACGCGATGACCCAGGCGTACATCGAACTCATCGGCGATCGCAGCCTCATCGCCCTCCAGGTGCACGCTCAGAGCGCGTGCGACGTCCCAGAGATCCAGGAGGCCGTCCGCGCCGGCCTCGCACTCGTCGTCCGCGTGATGTCCCGCGACTCGGGGGCGGACGCGGTCTCCGTGCAGCGCAGTCTCGCCTACGGCCAGCTCTGCCACCTCGTGGTCCAGGCGGGGCTCGGCGACGTCGACGCCGACTGGGCTCGCGTCGTGGACCACGGCATCCGACACGACTGACCCACGACGACCGCCGGTCGTCATCGTTCCATACCCATCGAAGTGACTGTCCAGTCACACACAAAAGAAAGCAGCCCATCATGAACACCACACCGACCCCCGCATCCGAGCTCGCCACCACCCAGGTCGTCCTCCCCGGCCTCGTCGAACCGTCCGGACTCGTCGTCACGACGGGCACCGCGCCGTCGCCCGGCCGCGGACAGATCCTCGTCGAGATGGAGGCGACCGGCATCTCCTTCGCGGAGCAGTCCATGCGGAAGGGCCGCTACCTCGGCCAGCCGGCCTTCCCCTTCGTCCCCGGATACGACCTCGTCGGACGCGTGCTCGCCGTCGGCGACGGTGGCGACCGGAACCTGCTCGGCAAGCGCGTCGCCACCCTGACCAAGACGGGCGCCTGGGCGACCCACGCCCTCGTCGCCGCCCGCGACAGCATCCTCGTGCCCGACGGCGTCAGCTCGGAGGACGCCGAGACGGTCGTCGTGAACGGCGTCACCGCCTGGCAGATGCTCCACCGCACCGCGCGGGTGCGGCCGGGCCAGACGATCCTCCTCTTCGGCGCGAACGGCGGCGTCGGCGGCATCCTCATCCAGCTGGCTCGACTCCACGGCGTGCGGATCATCGGCGCCGCCTCACCACGACACCACGAGGCCCTGCGCGCCGCGGGCGTCATCCCCGTCGACTACGCGGACCCGGCACTCGCCGACCGCGTGCGCGAACTGGCTCCTGACGGCGTCGACGCCGTGTTCGACAACGTCGGCGGGGCGACCACCCGGATGGCGTTCCGGCTCCTCGCCCGTGGTGGTTCACTCGTGACCTACTCGATCATCTCCGTGATGGGCGGTTCCGGTGCCCTGATGACGCCGTTCCTCAAGGCCATCGGGCAGGCGGTGCTGTGGTCCGCCCTTCCGAACGGCCGCAGTGCGACGTTCTACGACCTATGGGCGGGCCACCGACTCCGCCCGGCCCGCTTCCGCCGCCACCTCGAGGCGGACCTCGGCGAGCTCTTCCGGCTCCTCGAGCGCGGCGACCTCACAGCGAACATCGCGGCCCGGTTCCCGCTCAGCGACATCGTCCCCGCAATGGAGCTCGCCGAGTCCCGGACGCTCAACGGCAAGGTCGTGCTGCACCCTTGAGGATCGCCGGCAGCACGCGGTCGACGAGCTTGAGGAGCACGGCGAACACGATCGCGACGACGAGCACCAGCAGTGCGTTCCGCACGGCCCCCGGGAGACCGAGCTGGGTCACGTCGAGGAAGGGGTACGGGTACCAGCCGGTGATCCCGCCGCGGACGAAGGTGAAGACCACCCAGGTGAGCGGCCAGATGAACGCCCAGGCGACCGTGCCCCAGGTGAACCGCGGGCGTGGGCCGAACACGAGCCACGCACCGAGCGTCAGCCAGGGCGAGAGGTAGTGGAACCCGATCGTGATGACGAGCGCCCAGCCGGTGAGGTCCACCTGCGGCGCGAGCACCACGGCGTAGACGATGCCGGTGATGACGATGCTGAGCAGGGCGTCGAGTCGCGCGACCCGCCACAGTCGTCCGTCGCGGAGGGGATCGATGGCGAGGAGGACGGAGACCGTGAGCACGATGAGGTTGCTCAGGATCGTGAAGGCACTGAAGATCCGGGCGAAGCGGGTTGCCAGGCCGACGGACATGTCCACGCCGCCCGAGCGTGCGTCGGCTCCGCCGGTGATGACGAGGACGATCTGGATGACGAGTGAGATCGCGATGATGACGGCGATCAGCAGGTACACCACGCGACTCGTGGCGATGGCCGCGGCGGACGGCGCGCGCTCGGCAGACTGGACAGGGGAACGCACCCGACAACCCTAACCAGCGCCTGGCACCCGTTCCTCCGTAGCGACTGGGCTTGCGCTCAGGCGAGCAACGGCAACCTGCCGACGATGCGGTCCACCCGGTTGCGGGGGCCGACGAGCGCGACCGCCAGCGGGGCGAGGGCCGCGGACGGCGTCTCGGCGACCGCCTGCCGGTACTCGTCGTAGACCCGGGTCAGCTGAGCCACCTCCGGCATGTCGACGACGAGCACCCCGTCGGAGCCGGCCGCTTTGCCCCGGATCGCCGTCAGCTGCTCGACCGATGCAGCGAGCACACTGCATCCCGCCCAGGGCAGGCCGGCATGGCTGGATCCGTCGGCATCGACGGCATCCGGGCCGAGGAGGCCGCGCACCCGGGCACCGATCGCGGCGGAGACGCAGGCAGCAGCGTTCACCGCCCGACCGGCGGGCAGATCCTCCTGGACGACGACGACCCACTTCAGGCGCGCGGACCGGGTGGGTGCGGCCGTGTCGATCTCCTCCGGCGCGAAGCCGACGAGCTGCTCTTCTGTCATGTCTCTCCCTGATGTCGTGCGTGGAACGGCCATCAGGCTATGTCGATCGGCACCGGCTCCGAACTCTGCCCGTACGTCATACGGGGATGCTGCGAGAATCGACCACATGGACGAACTTGATACGGCGATCCTGCGCGAACTGCAACGCGATGCGCGGCGCACCAATCGCGACATCGCGGCGGCAGTCGGCGTCTCCCCCACCACGGCACTCGACCGGACCCGCGGCCTCTTCCGCCGAGGCGTCATCCGCGGTGCACGACTCGACGTCGACCTGCCGTCCATCGGTCGCTCGGTCGAAGCGCTCATCGCGATCCGGATCCGCCCGCCGTCGCGGGTCAACATCGACGCGTTCCGGAGCTGGGCGATCACCCTCCCTGAGACGATCGGGGTCTTCGTCGTGTCCGGGAACGAGGACTTCCTGCTCCAGGTCGCCGTGGCCGACAACGACGCGCTCTACGCGTTCGTGATCGACAAGCTCACGGAGCGCGAGGAGGTGGCCGACGTCCGGACGAGTGTCGTGTACGAACACGTCCGGCCCCAGGTGGTGTCGCCGGCCCAGCCGTCCGACTGAGGAAGCGCTCCGTAAACCGCTAGCGCGCGTGCTCGTCGAGGAAAGCCCGGACGTCGGTGATCTCGGCCTGATCGATGCCGTGCGCGAGCCCGGGATAGGTCCGTTCGGTGAGCGTGGTGTGCAGCGGCAACCAGGCTGCGGTGCGCGCGACGGCCGGCGCGGCGATGACGCGGTCCTCGAGACCACGTCCCCAGAACACCGCGGGCTTCGCGGCGGCGAGCACCTCGTCGCCGGGCTGCGGGGCGCTCAGCACGAACCCGGCGAGGATCACCGGAGCCACGACCCGCTCAGGGCGTGTACGCAGCAGCTGCGAGGCCATGAAGCCGCCCTGCGAGAAGCCGATCGGCACGATGCGCGCCTCAGCGGGGACGTGCTCGTCGATCCAGGCCCAGACCTCGTCCGTGGCGCGGGCGATCGGCTCAGGGTCGGGGTTGCCCGGCGTCGTGATCTCGAACCACGCGGCACCGCCGTGGCCCATTTCGAGCGGCGCACGCAGCGACGCCCACGGCATCCCGAGCGCGAGCGGCTCGACGAGCCCCGTCAGGTCGTGTTCGTGGGAGCCGTAGCCGTGGAGGAGCACGGCGACGGTCGGCGCGGAGGCGGCGGTGTCCGACCAGTCGGCGGATCGGACGTCGCGCAGGGTGGTGGTCATCGGGACAGCAGCTCCTCGGTCGAGAGGTCGGGCAGGGCGACGGTGACGCGCGTGCCCCACGGGTCGGACACGCTCACGGACCGGCCGTCCGCGTCGAACGGGATCGCGTGCGAACGCAGTCGTGCGGTCAGCGTATCGAGGTTCGCGAGGTCGGGGACGGTGATGGCGACGTCCCCGAGGCCGAGCGCGGCCGCCCGCGGGCCGGCGCCCTGGCTGTTCCACACGTTCATCGCGACGTGGTGGTGGTAGCCGCCGGCGGAGGCGAAGACCGCTCCGGGATATTCGGTCTGCGTCGTCTCGAAGCCGAGGGCGTCGACGTAGAACGCGCGGGCCGTCGCGAGGTCGCCGACCTGCAGGTGCACGTGCCCGACGGCGCCGGCGCGGGAGGGGCCGGCGCCGAGGGCGTCCTCGGTGAGGTGCCGCTGCAGGTAGGCGTTGGGATCGAGGTACGTCGTCGTCATGGCGATCTGGTCGCCGGACCGCACCCAGGTGCTGCGCGGGCGGTCCGTGTACAGCTCGACGCCGTTGCCCTCGGGGTCGGTGAAGTAGAACGCCTCGCTCACGAAGTGGTCGCTCGACCCGACGAACTGGCCGCGGGGGTCCTGCGCGGCGCGGTACACGGTCGCCGAGAGACTCGCCTCGTCCTCGAAGAGGAACGCGGTGTGGAAGAGACCGGCCTGGCGGCGGTCCACGGCCGGCAGGTCCGGTGTGTGCACGAGACGCACGAGCGGGGTGTCGCCGCGCCCGAGGACCCGGTGCACCTCGCGGGCACGGCTCCGCTCCTCCAGCGGCTCCATCGCGAACGCGTTGGCGTAGTACCCGGACATGAGGTCCAGATCGCCGACGCGCAGCGTGACCGCGCCCATGGTCGTCTCCGGGGCGAGCAGTCGCTCGTCGAGCACAGTGGACATGCGGTCTCCGTTCGGTGGTGCGGCGATGCGCACGGGGTCGATATTACTTGTAGCTATAACCATTTCGGGGGCACGGTATTCCGGATCACCGGACACGCCTGTCAAGCCCTTGCCTCGCGCGCGCGAGGGGTGTGGGCTGGAGGACCACAACGAGAAGAGTGCTGACATGACCGATGCCAGAAGCGCGGCCGACCGCAGACGGAGTCGCCGCGGACTTCCCCCGATGAAGACCCTCCTCACCGATCTCCGCGAGGACGTCGTCCGCCTCGTCACGGGCGAGATCGCCCTCTTCAAGGCCGAGATGACGAAGAAGGCGAAGGACCTCGGGATCGGGGCCGGCCTGCTCGTCGCAGCCCTCGTGCTCGTCCTCTTCGGATTCGGGACCCTGATCGCCGCGGCCGTCCTCGGCCTCGCGACGGTCCTCCCGGCGTGGCTGGCCGCACTGATCGTCGGCGTCGTCCTGATCCTCGTCGCCGTCATCCTCGCCCTCGTGGGCGTCAAGAAGCTCAAGGCCGGTGCCAAGCCCGTCCCGGAGCGCAGCGTCGAAGCCCTCACCGGCGACCACGTCGCCGACCAGCCGCACCACGACTCGAAGCACGACCGCAAGGAGGCCGCAGCATGAGCGACCAGGACCTCACCCGCCCCACCCCGCCCGAGGGCGCCGGTCTGAACAGCCTCCAGCTCGAGGTCGAGGAGACACGGGAGCACCTCGCGCAGACGCTCGACCTCCTGTTCCGCAAGTTCGACGTCCGCACCGCGGTCGCCTACCACCTCCGGACCACGGCGATCGTCGTCGCCTCGGTGGCCGTCGTCGGTGCCGGCGTGCTGCTCTGGCGCGCGAACCGGGGGCACCGTGTCTGAGAGCACCAAGCAGGGCCGTGAGCGCAGCGACGCGAGCCAGCCGGACGACCCGGAGAACCGGAACGCGGACGACGGCGAGGAGACGATGCGGCCGCAGCGCATCCCTGTCCCGAAGGGCTACGTGCTGAAGCGCACGCTGCACTCCTTCCTCTCCAACCAGTGCACCGACCTGGCCGCAGGACTCACCTACTTCGCGATCCTGTCGCTCTTCCCGGCGGTCCTCGCGCTCGTCTCGATCCTCGGCCTGTTCGGGCAGAGCCGCAGCGGCACCGACGCCCTCCTCGAGATCGTCGGCAACCTCGCACCCGGCGACAGCCTCGGATTCCTGACGGACGCGGTGAACCAGTTCGTCGAGTCGCCCGCCATCGGCTTCGCCCTGATCGCCGGTATCGCCGGTGCCATCTGGTCGGCCTCCGGCTACGTCGGCGGGTTCGGACGCGCGCTCAACCGGATGTACGGCGTGGAGGAGGGCCGCACGATCTGGACCCTGCGGCCCACGCAGCTCATCGTGACCCTCGTGGTCCTGCTCGTCGTGTCGCTGATCGCGATCGCCCTCATCGTCTCCGGCCCGGTCGCCCAGGCCATCGGGCAGGCGGTCGGTCTCGGCGAGACCGGCCTCACCGTCTGGTCGATCGCGAAGTGGCCCGTCATGGCCGTGGCGCTCGTCTTCGTCCTCGCCGTGCTGTATTCGGCCACGCCGAACGTGAAGCCCGCCAAGTTCCGTTGGATCAGCATCGGCGCGCTCGTCGCCCTCGTGATCCTGCTCGTCGCCTCGCTCGGCTTCGGGTTCTACATCGCGAACTTCGGCAACTACGACGCCACCTACGGTTCGCTCGCCGGCATCGTGATCTTCCTGTTGTGGATCTGGATCGCGAACCTGGCGCTGCTGTTCGGCGCCCAGCTCGACATCGAGATCCAGCGTGGTCGCCAGCTGGCGGCGGGGGTCGCGGCGGAGACGGAGTTGCAGCTCCCCCTGCGGTCGGACGCCGCCATCAAGGCCGTCGCCGAGCGCGACGCCAAGGACGTCCTCGAGGGACGTCGGGTCCGCCGCGCCGCAGACCGCGCCGACTGACGACGAGCTGCACGACACGCACAACACACACGACGAAGCGCACGGCCCCGAGGGACCGTGCGCTTCGTCGTATCGCCGACGGTTACGGCGTCGGCATGCCGCCGTTGACGTTGAGCGTCTCGCCGAGCACGTAGCTCGACTCCGGGGAGGCGAGGAAGACGTACGCCGGGGCGAGCTCGGCCGGCTGGCCCATGCGACCGAGCGGGGTGTCCTCGCCGAACTCCGCGATCTTCTCCTGCGGCTGACCGTCGGAGACCTGCAGCGGGGTCCAGATGGGCCCCGGAGCGACCGCGTTGACGCGGATGCCCTTCGGCGCGAGCTGCTGGGCGAGCGCCTTCGTGAAGGCGTTGATGGTCGCCTTCGTAGACGCGTAGTCCACGAGGATGTCCGAGGGCGAGTACGCCTGGATCGATGTGGTGTTGATGATCGACGAACCGGCCGGCAGGTGCGGCAGGGCGGCCTTCGTGATCCAGAACATCGCGTAGACGTTGGTCTTGAAGGTGTCGTCGAACTGCTCGTCGGTGAGGGTGGTGAGGTCCTCGTTGAACTTCTGCTTGCCGCCGTTGTTCACGAGGATGTCGAGGCCGCCGAGGCCCTCGACCGTCTTGGCGACGAGGTCGCGGCAGTAGGCGGGGTCGCGCAGGTCGCCAGGAAGGGTGAGGACTGTCGCGCCGGCGTCCTGGAGGATACCGGCGATGCGCTGCGCGTCCTCCTCCTCCTCGGGGAGGTAGGAGAGCGCCACGGAGGCACCCTCGCGGGCGAAGGCGATCGCGGTGGCGGCACCGATGCCGGAGTCGCCGCCGGTGATGAGCGCCTTGCGGCCGGTGAGCCGCCCGGTGCCCCGGTAGCTCTCCTCACCGAGGTCGGCCTTGGGGTCGAGCTCCGCGTCGAGCCCCGGCTCGGGCTGGTGCTGCTGCTCGGCGGAGATGTGGGCATAGAGCTTCGCCGGGTCGGTGAAGGTGTACTGGTCGTCGGCCATGGTGATGGTCCTCTCGTTCAGTGTGCGGTCGGTGGGTGGTCGGGGTGGGTCAGGTCGGGGTGCCGGCGGGGGCGGCTGCCGAGGTCGACCGACGTCCGTAGGTGTTGACGGGTCGGCCGGTCGCCAGTCCGTCGAATCGGAAGATGGCACCGCTCAGCGGGGCGCGCTCGAGCTCGTCCTCGGAGAGGCCGTCGCGGGACGTGCCGACGAAGAGCGTCGAGAGGTCAGGCCCGCCGAAGGCGACGGAGGTGACGCCGGGCACCGGGACCGCGAGGCGGTCCTCGACGGCGCCGTCCGGGCCCCAACGGAGAACCGTTCCGGCTCCGGAGACGCCGTTCCAGAACCGGCCCTCGGTGTCCAGGGCGAGCCCGTCGGAGTCGTAGTCGACGAGGAAGGGCTCGAGCGGTCCCAGGCGACCGTCCTCGCCGTAGGCGGCACGGTAGACCGTCTTGACGGCGGTGTCGGTGAGGTAGACCGTGCGCCCGTCGTCGGACCATTCGAAGCCGTTGGCGACCCCGAAACCGCCGAGGAGCGTGCGGAGCCCGGTGTCGTCGAGGAGGTACAGCGCCGCGTCGGGCTCGCCGGTGGTCGCGTTCATCGACCCGACGAGGAACCGTCCGAACGGATCGACCTTCGCCTCGTTGCTCCGCATGCCGGCGTGGGCGTGGTCGAGCCAGGCGAGGGTCTCGTCGATGCGTCCGTCCTCATCGAGGGTGGCGATGCGGTCACCGAGCGCGGCGATGTACCCGCTCCCGACACGTGGCTGCACGGCGCTCAGGGGTGGAGGGAGCTCCGTGACGCGGTCGTCGCTCCCGTCGACGGCCCCGTCGATCGGGCCGCGGTGGAGCGTGCCGGCAGCGATGTCGACCCACACGAGCTCGTCTGTGCGGTCGTCCCACCAGATGCTCTCGACGAGGATGGCGGGTGTGTCTCGGAAGACCTGCGGTTGAACATCCATCGCTGCAACGGTACGGATTCCTCGGGCTCCGACCCCGGGGCTTGCAATCCCGAGGCCGAGGGGTTACTCCCGTGCGCGACCGTGCCGCTCGGCGCTGGTCAGCACCGGTCAGCGCCGATCGGTGACCTCCGCGATCGTGAGCGCCGTGTTGATGAGCGCGAGGTGGCTGAGCGCCTGCGGCAGGTTGCCCCAGTGCGCGCCGTTCGCCGGGTCGATCATCTCCGCGAGGATGCCGACATCGTTCGTCATGCCGACGAGTTCGTCCATGGCGTCGATCGCCTCCTCGTGGCGGCCGACGCAGGCGAGGGCGGAGGCTCGCCAGAACGCGCACGCGACGAAGGTGAACTCCTCCTGCTGCACCCCGGAGTAGCGGTACAGCAGTGCGCCGTCGCCCAGCTCGGCCGTCAGCGCGTCGATCGTCGAGGACATGCGCTCGCCCTGGTCGAAGCCGCTCATGGCGTGGAGGAGCACCGAGGCGTCGAGGTCGTCGCTGCCCGGGTGCATGACGTACGCGCCGCGCTCCTCCGACCAGCCGTGCTCGTCGATCCACTCGCGGATCCTCGCCTGCTCGGCCCGCCAACGGTCGGCGCTACCCGCCACCTGCCCGAGCTCCGCCAGGTGCACGGCGTCGCCGAGCGCCTGCCAGCAGCCCATCTTGGACGAGACGTAGTGCTCGTCGTCCGGCAGCTCCCACATGCCGGCGTCGCGGTTGCGCCACAGGTCGCAGGTGCGGTCCGCGACCTCGGCCAGCAACCGACCCGTCTCGACGTCGAGTACGTTGCCGGCGTCGACGTAGGTGCGGCAGATCGCGATCAGGTCCCCGTAGACGCCGAGTTGCAGCTGCCCCTGGGCCGGGTTCCCGCTGACCACCGGGCCGATGCCGCGCCACCCGGCGACGTCGTGCTCGACCACCCCGTCGGGTACACCGCCCTCGAGGCCGTAGAAGATGTGCAGCTCCGGCCCGTTCTCGCGGATGGTCCTGAGCAGCCACGAGACCGCGGCGTGCGTCTCCTCGCGGAGGCCGAAGCGGACGAGCGCGTGCGCGGTGTACGCGAGGTCGCGCACCCAGGCGAACCGATAGTCCCAGTTCTTCGCCCCACGAGGGTTCTCCGGCAGGGACGTCGTCGCCGCGGCGGCGATCGCGCCCGTCGGGCTGAAGATCAGCAGCTTGAGGGCGAGTGCGCTGCGCTGCACCTGCTCGCCCCACGGGCCGTCGTAGGAGAACGCCCGCGACCACGCACGCCAGTTCTCGATCGTCCGGTCGATGCCGGCGTCGACGTTGGCGGGCACCGGCAGGTGGATGGGCTCGCCGTGGGTGGCGACGACGATCAGGAGATGACGGGAGTCCTCGCTCGTGGTGAACCGGCCGGTGAGCTCCGTGGCGCCGGATCCGTCGCCGTCGACCGGTGCCGGGCCGTGCTCGTCGCCGACGACCGCGATCGTCGTGGCCCCGGAGCGGATGATCGGACCGCGGGTGCTGTCCTCGATCCACGGGGACGCCGTGCCGAGCGCGGTCCCCGGTCGCACCCGCCACCGGAACTCGACGCTGCCGGAGATGCCGTCGATGCGGCGGGCGAGCTCGGCCCACGGGAGGCGCCCCGCGATGCCGGTGACGAGGGCGTCGGTGATGGACGCACGCCCGCGCTCGGTGGTGAACGTCGTCCGCAGCACGTTCGTGTTGGCGACATAGCGCCGCTTCACGGTGTACTCGCCCACCGGCTCGAGTTCGATGCACCCGCCGGTGTCGTCGTCGAGGAGCCTCGCGAACACGGGCATCGAACTCAGGTCGGGGATCGGCAGCCAGTCGACCTGACCTCGCATGCCGATGAGGGCGACGGTGCGCCCGTCGCCGATCGGTGCGTACGAACGGAGGTCTTCGCCAGCTGCGGTCATGCGATTCACCCTACGAGCCGCATCCCGGATCCATCGGGGCTGGCGGGGTCCCCACCCGACTGCTAGCACTGTCCACCTCGCCCTGGCCGGGCGTCAACCCCTGGAGGCGGATCTCTCGGATCGGCTTGGGTGGAAGGACCGCACACCGCAGCATGCCCACATCCACAGCAGCACAGGGAGGAACACCATGAATCAGCCCGCTCAGCAGCAGCAGCCGCCCGGAACCGAAGGAGCGCTCACTCCGGAGGCCGACCACGGCGAGACCAGCTATCAGGGCTCCGGCAAGCTCGAGGGCAAGGTCGCCATCATCACGGGTGGTGACAGCGGCATCGGGAAGGCCGTCGCCATCGCCTACGCGCGGGAGGGCGCCGACGTCGTCGTCAGCTACCTCGACGAGGACGAGGATGCGGCCGACACGGTTCGCTGGGTCGAGGAGGCCGGGCGGACCGCGCTCAGCATCGGCGGCGACCTGACGAGCCCCGAGCACTGCCGCGAGATCGTCCGCGCGACCGTCGAGCGCTTCGGCAAGGTCGACATCCTCGTGAGCAATGCGGCGTACCAGATGACCCGCGAGAGCCTCGCCGAGATCCCGGACGAGGAGTGGGACCACACGCTCGCCACGAACCTGAGCGCCTTCTTCCACCTGAGCAAGGCGGCCGTCCCGCACATGGCACCGGGATCGTCGATCATCGCCACCAGCTCGGTGCAGGCCGATGCGCCGACGCCGCAGCTCATGCCGTACGCCATGACGAAGGCCGGTCTCGCGAGCATGACCTCGTCGCTCGCGCAGATGCTGGGCGGCGACGGTATCCGGGTGAACGCCGTCGCCCCCGGCCCCATCTGGACGCCGCTCATCCCGTCCACGATGCCGCCGGAGAAGGTCGAGTCGTTCGGGACGGACACCCCGCTCGGGCGCCCGGGACAGCCCGCCGAGGTCGCGCCACCGTACGTGCTGCTCGCCTCGGACGAGGGCAGCTACATCTCGGGTGCCGTGATCGCGGTCACGGGCGGCAAGCCGATCCTCTGACCGGCGACCGGGCCGACGGGACGTCCCAGATGGGCGTTCCGTCGGCCCCTCCCGTCACTCCGCCTGGTCGGTCCGCTTCGAGCTCTCGACCTCGGCGTAGATGCGTCGGAGTGCGAAGAGCAGGTTCTCCCCGCCAGGGTCGTCGGCCGGGTCGTCGGCCGATCCACTGGCCGATCCACCGTCTGGTCCTGCTCGGTTCACCGCGTCGACGTGGGCCGACCTGACCGCACGCCGAAGCGCGACGAGCGTCCGATCCGAGGTCTCGAGGGCCTCCGGGAGCCGTTCGTCGTCGATCGCGGCGTCGACGAGATTGGCCGCGGCGTCCAAGGCGTCGGCCAGCGTCCCGCGAACCTCCGTCCCGAGCCGCACGGGCACGGGGATCCCCCAGAGGGCAGCGCGGAGCGCGTCGCCGAGTTCCACGACCGCTGGGGCGATCCGCTCGAGCGCCTCCAGCGCACCCTGGTCGCCACGGAAGTCGTGCTTGTTCCATCTGGTCCGCGGGTTGGCACGACGGCTCTCCGCCGCGTCGCGCACGAGTCCCCGTGCGGCGTCGATGTCGTGCCGCAGCGACGTCACGGATCCCTCCCACGGTGGCGGGTCGTCGGGCGCCGGCTCCGTCTCGGACGACAGGGTCGTCGACATGGTGCGGAGGGCGTCGACCATGCGGGCGCGCGCCGCGGTGATGCCCGCGGCCGATTCCCGGACGAACAGTGGCGGCATGATGAGCAGGTTCACGAGCAATCCGACGAGCACGCCGAGCGCCATCTGCACGAGGTAGCCGAGCGAGAACTCGTTCGCGTTGGCACCGCCGATGATGATGACGAAGAGGGCGGCGATGGGCACGTAGTCGCGTCCCTGTCCGAGGCCGGGCAGACCGGCGAGGATCGTGCCGAGCCCGACGGAGAGGGCGACGGACACCCAGCCCGGTGCCGGTGAGACGATGAGCGCCCAGGCGAGGCCGATGCCGAGTCCCAGCCCGATGAGGGTCTGGAAGCTCGACCGCACGGAGTCCATGAGCGTCGGCGTGAGACTCACGAGCGCGCCGAGCGGTGCGTAGTAGGAGAACTCTCCCAGCTCGCCGGGGATGAAGCCGCCGAGGAACCAGGCGGCCGTCGCGGCGATGGCGGTCTTCAGCGCGAGCATCAGCCGCCACGGGCGAAGCGCAGGCGTGATCCAGGCACGGAGCCGCTGCCGGGGTGTGCGGATGCTCCCCGTGCTCGTCTCGCGGGCCTTCACCGGATCATCGCTCATCACAGCCGCCATGCTGGTCTCGCCCTGTCAGGGCGTCAACCCCCACCCGCCGATCAGCTCTGCGGCCTAGCGTTGGTGTCGTCATCTCCGATGGCGACAACCAGGAAGGAAGCGAACATGACGAACGCATCTGCATCATCCTCACGTCCCGACGCGGAGGAGATCCCCGACGGTTCGAGCTCGGACGGCTCCGAATCCACCGATGGTGAGGACACGGCCTCGGGTGGCGGCGCCGAAGACGAGTAGTCGCTGAACCTGGGCGCACGACCTCGGGTGGCGGCGTACGAAGACGAGTGATCGTCTCCGGACGCCGCCCCTGGTCATCGACTGCGGGTCGCCGTCCGGTTCTCCGCGCTGATCATCCACGCGAACTGTTCCAGCTGCTGGATGATCGCGTGGAGGACGTCCGCGCTCGTCGGGTCCTCTTCGTCGACGTCGTCGTGGACCCGACGCATCGTGCCGACGGTCGCTTCCAGTCGGACGGTGATCAGGTCGATCGTCTCGGTCGTGTCGATCTCGCCCTGCGGGTACTCGGGCAGCGTGGTCGTCTCGGCGACGATGTCGCTGCGGCCGTCCGGCACGGCGTGCAGGGCCCGCATCCGCTCGGCGACGGTGTCGCTGAACTCGCGGGCTGCGTCGATGATCTCGTCGAGCTGCAGGTGGGTGTCGCGGAAGTTGCGTCCGACGACGTTCCAGTGGGCCTGCTTGCCCTGGATCGACAATTCGATCAGGTCGACGAGGACCGCCTGCATGTTCTCGTCGAGGGCCTTCGACGCGACGAAGCCCTTCTCCGCGTTCTGACGGCGGGTGGGCTTCGCACCGGTTCCTCCGGCAGCCGATCGGGTCGTGCTGGTCTTCTCTGCTGTTGCCATGGTTTGGCACCTCCTCCACGGGAGGGTACGCACCTCGGGTGAGGATTCCGGGCCCCTTGACACGACCTCCGGATCGTTCCACTCGCGCTCGGGCGTGGGCAGCGGGTGGGCCCTGATTGTGCATCACGCGCGTGCCGAATGTGCACTGGCTGGGAATTCACGGCCTGGAGTCTTATGGTGAAGCATCACATCGCGCGAGACTCCGCGCGACGCACGATGAGGAGAGCACGACCCGCCATGGGAAAACTGATCTACGGTTCCGAGGTCTCGATCACGTTCGAGGATCGGCTGCTGGCTCACCTGCAGTTCGTCATCGGAGGCAAGCTCCGACGGAACGAGGCGTTCTACTTCGGGTGGAAGGACGACCCGCGGGCCGGCGACGGACGCAGCGTGATCTGGATCCACCCCTCGGTGCCGTTGCGCTTCAAGTACTCGGGCAGCGTCCCGATCGACCTCAATCGCGCGTGGATCGACGCGTTGAACGTCACGGCGAACTCGGCGCACGGCCTGTCGGTCATCGCCGAGCCCGCTCCGAACCGGACAGGACAGAACGCATGAGCCGTATGGAGATCGTCTACCAGGGCCTCCCGTATTCCATCGCCGTCACCGACCCGGACGCGTTCCGCGCCGAGGTCCTCGACAGCATCGCCTCCGGAACGTTCCGGTGGTTGCAAGTCGATCGCGGGGAGGGGCAGCTCGAGCCCATCAACCTGCTCATCGGCCCGGGTATCGGCATCGCCATGGGGACGCCCGACGGTGAGTCACAAGACACCCCGGCAGCGACGATGCCCCTGACGGCGGATTCCGACCTCCTCTCCTGACCCCACTGAGCCCCACCGCGCATAGCGCAGATGACCCGTCGAAGGCAACAGTTTCGATCGACGATTTCAAGCTTCCTAGACTTGTCCGGCGGACATTGAAGTGGGTCTCCAGGCTGGCCGCTCGACACCGACGCATCTCGTCGCGTCGATCGACGGAGGTCCGGAGAAGGGCAGACACCATGGGCGCGATCGTCTACGGAACGGGCGAGAACCGTTTCCACCTCGAAGACCGGATGTTGGCTCATGTGAAGACCATCACCCTCATGAAGCTCCGCCGGAACGAGTCGTTCTCGGTGACGCTGCGCGACACCTCGACGGAGCGCGGTCGGGTCACGCTCTGGTTGCACCCGTCGATCCCGTTGCAGTTCAGCTTCGAGTCGGATGAGACGTTCGAGATGGACCGCCCGTTGTTGGAAGACCTCATGCACGGCGCCAACGGCGGCGAAGTCACCGTCCGCTCGGACGTCGAAGAACTGGCCTGACGGACCGTGCACGCGGCATGAAGCCGCTCCGATGGGCCGCACGAACCAGGAGGGGCTTCGTGTGGCCCATCGGAGCGGCTTCACGCCGTCCGAGCGAGTGGATGCAGTGCTGCGGCGCCCCGGTGCGGCAGCGCCTCAGTCCACGACGGTGAAGCGGACCGCGTGCAGCGCCTCGGCCCGTGATGAGCCGCCTACACGCAGCTCGAAGTCCCCGGCCTCGACCACGCGGCGCCCGCGAGTGTCGACGATCGTGCACTCGGCGACCGGCAGCTCGATCGTGACCACCGCGGTCTCGCCCGGCTGGATGGCGACCTGACGGAACGTCTTCAGTTCCTGGTCCGCCCAGCTGACCGACGTGACCAGGTCGCTGACGTACACCTGCACCGTCTCGAGCACAGGACGGGTCCCGGTGTTCCGCACCTCGATCTCCGCACGCACGGTGTCCGTGCGCTCGTGGACGACCTGGTCGAGGCGGGGCTCCCCATACTCGACGGTCGAGTACGACAGGCCGTCGCCGAACGCGAACGCCGGGTCCTGGGTGAGGTCGGCGTAGCGATCGCCGTGCTGGCCGCGGATCTGGTTGTAGTACGTCGGCTGCTGGCCGGCGTGCCGGGCGAACGAGATCGGGAGGCGTCCGGTCGGCTCGATGAGGCCGAGCAGGAGTTCGGCGATCGCTCGACCGCCCTGCATGCCGGGGCTCGCCGCCCACACGATCGCGTCCGCCGCGAGCGCGGACGGCGGGAGGACGAGCGGCTTCGAGGCGAGCAGTACCACCACGAGCGGGGTACCGGTGGCCGCCAGGGCGTCGAGGAGGGCGATCTGACCACCGACGAGTTCGAGGGTCGCGGTGGAGCGGCCTTCGCCCACGAGTTCGATCCGGTCGCCGACCACGGCGACCACCACGTCGGCCTGCTCGGCCTGGGCGACGGCTTCCGCGATGAGTGCCGCGTCCGGCTCGGCCGGGGTGACGAGCGGTGGACGAGGTTGTCCGTCGGGGAAGGTCGCTCCGGTCGGATCCGGCGAGAGCGTGAGGATGCCGGCCCCGAACGCGGTCGTGACCGTGCTGCCCGCCGGTGTCATCGCCCGCAGGCCGTCCAGCACGGTCGTGATCAGCTCGCGCGGCTGGCCGTCGGGCAGCCACCCCGCCTGACCGGAGTTGCCCGCCCAGTCGCCCAACTGCATCTGCGCGTCGTCGGCGAGTGGGCCGACGACGGCGACGCGCACCGGTCCGACCGCGGACGGTGCGACCGCACGGCCGGTCTCGTCGGCACGGTAGCCGCCACTGATCGGCAGGACGCCCTCGTTGCGGAGCAGGACGAGCGAGCGACGAGCGGTCTCGAGGTTGAGGTCGGTGTGTGCCGGCGAACCGATCACCGCGAGTTGCTCGGCCGGGTCCGGGTGCCGTGGGTGTTCGAAGAGCCCGAGGGCGAACTTCAACGTGAGGATGCGACGGACGGCGCGGTCGAGGTCGGACTCCTCGAGCATGCCGCGGTCGAGTGCTTCGAGGGCTCCGTCGAAGAAGCCGGGCGTGTTCATCACCATGTCGTTGCCGGCGCGGATCGCTGCGGCGGAGGCGTGGACGCGGTCGGGGCTCACCTGCTGCTCCCACACCATGCGCCCGACGTTGTCCCAGTCGGTGATGAGGGTCCCCTCGTAGCCCCACTCGTCGCGGAGGACGTCGTTCAGCAACCATTCGTTGACCGTGATCGGGACGCCGTCGATCGACTGGTAGCCGAGCATGAAGCTGGCGCACCCCTCGCGGGCGACGCGCTCGAAGGGCGGCAGGAACCAGGACCGAAGCTTGCGCGGCGAGATGTCGGCTTCGCTCGCGTCCCGGCCGCCCTGCGTCTCGGAGTACCCGGCGAAGTGCTTCGCGGTGGCGAGGATGGCGGTCGGGTCCGTGAGGCCGTCGCCCTGGTAGCCGCGGACCATCGCCGAGGCGAGCTCGCCGATGAGGAACGGGTCCTCGCCGAAGGTCTCCCCCACGCGTCCCCAGCGGAGGTCGCGGGCGATGCAGAGCACGGGCGAGAACGTCCAGTGCACGCCGGTCGCGGCGACCTCGACGGCTGTGGCCCTCGCAACACGTTCGAGCAGCCCGGCGTCCCAGCTGGCGGCCATGGCCAACTGCGTCGGGAAGATCGTCGCACCGAGGTGGAAGGAGTGGCCGTGGATGCAGTCCTCCCCCACGATCAGCGGGATCTGGAGTCGTGTGCGCCTGGTCAACGCATGGGCCGTCGCGAGCCGCTCGGGCGACGCGTGCAGGATCGAGCCCACCTGGGTCTCGAGGACGTGTGCCTCGATGTCGTCGCGCGCGTCGAGCTGCATCATCTGCCCGACCTTCTCGCGCACGGTCATGCGACCGACGAGGTCGTCGACCCGCGCGGCGATCGGCAGGGTGGCGTCGAGGTAGCGGGCGGTCTCGGTCTTCATCGTTCGGTCGCTCCAGCGCGTTCGGGGTCGGTCGTGTCGGGTCGGTCGGTCGTCGGGGTCGTGCGGGCTCGTGTGACCGCTTCGGTACGGACGGCGGTGACGCTCGCCCCCGGCTTGATGCCGCGCTTCCGCAGCGCCCTGGCGCGCTCGCCCGCCGACCGCAGCCGCGGGTTGACGTACTCGTCGATGCCGAAGTTGATGAGCGACAGCGCGACGCCGAGGAGCGCGATGCACACACCGGCTGGCACGTACCACCACCAGAAGTCGGGGAACGCGCCGTTCTGCTGCGCCCAGAACAGGATGGTTCCCCAGTTGAGGTTCGTGATGGGGATGACACCGATGAAGGCGAGCGTGGTGAGGCCGAGGACCGCCGCGGTGACCGTGCCGACGAAGCTCGACGCGATGATGGCGGTGAGGTTCGGCAGCATCTCGACGGTGATGATCCGGAAGAGGGACTCGCCGTTCGCCTTCGCCGCCTGGACGAAGTCCCGGTTCCGCAGAGACATCGTCTGCGCGCGGAGGACCCGGCCGCCCCACGCCCACCCGGTGAGGGCGAGCACGCCGGCGATGAGGAACAGGCTCGGGTCGTCGTACTGCGACGCCACGATGATCATGAGCGGCAGGCCGGGGATGACGAGGAACACGTTCGTCAGGGCCGACAAGGACTCGCTCGTGAACCCGGACACGTACCCGGCGGTGACGCCGATGGCGACCGCGATGATCGTCGCGAAGACCCCGGCCAGGAACCCGACGACCAGAACGCCGCGGGTGCCGTAGATGAGCTGGCTGAGGACGTCCTCGCCCATGTGGGTCGTCCCGAGGAGATGCGCGGCCGACGGCGCCTGCCGGAGCGCGGTGAAGTCCTTCTCCAGCGGTCCGTACGGGGCGAGCAGGTCGCCGAAGACCGCGACGAGGACGAAGAACCCGAGGATGCACAGGCCGGTGATCGACTTGCCGTTGCGGAACATCGCGAACGACGCACCGAACCGGGCGCCCAACGAGCGACCTCGCGGGTTCGGCTTCGGAGCGGTGGCGAGGGCCTCGGTCGTGGCGCGGGCGTCTGCAGTGACGGCCTGGGTGGTGGGGATGGTCATGTCAGGACTCCATCTGGCGGGTGCGGGGGTCGAGCACCGCGTAGGCGACGTCGGCCAGGATGTTCGCGACGAGGACGGTGAGCGTGATGACGAGGAACAGGCCCTGCATGAGCGGGTAGTCCTTCGCCGTCGTGGCGTCGAGCAGGAGTTTGCCGACGCCCGGGTAGGAGAAGACCATCTCCATGACGATCGTGCCGCCGACGATGAAGCCGAGCGAGAGCGCGAAGCTCGACAGCTGCGGCAGCATCGCGTTGCGGGCGGCGTAGTCCACGAGCACCCGGCGGGTGGGGAGGCCCTTCGCCTGCGCGACCGTGACGTAGTCCTCGTCGAGGACGGTCACCATCATGTTGCGCATGCCGAGGATCCACCCGCCGAGCGAGGCGAGCACGATCGTCGCCGCCGGGAGGAAGCCGTGCGCGATCACCTGCCCGATGAAGTCGAGCGTGAACTCCGGTCTCGACCCCTTGCCGTAGGCGTGGGAGGCGGGGAACCAGCCGAGGAGGGTGGAGAACACCGCGATCGCGATGAGTCCCATCCAGAAGTACGGCACGGTGGAGAAGAAGGTGGAGAGCGGGACGATGAAGTCCGCCTTGCTCCCCCGCCGCCAGCCGATGAGGGCGCCGATGGACGTGCCGAGGACGAAGGAGAGGATCGTCGCGATGCCGACGAGGCCGACCGTCCAGGGCAGCGCCGCCGCGATCACGTCGGTGACGGGTGCGAGGCCCTTCGAGAAGGACCGACCGAGGTCGCCCGAGAAGAGCAGCCGCCAGTAGTCGAGGTACTGCTCGAGCAGCGACTTGTCGGCGTCGAGGCCGAACAGGGTGCGGAGCGAGTCGGCGGCCTCGGGGCTGATGCGGCCCTGGTTCTTCGCGATGTACGCCGACACCGGGTCGCCCTTGAGCATGCGTGGCAGGAAGAAGTTGATCGTGATCGCGGCCCAGGCGGTGAACGCGTAGAAGGCGGCGCGGCGGAGGAAGAAGGTCATGGTCGGCTCCCTGCCGATTCGGAGAGCTGCTCGCCGGCGAAGTGGCGGTCCGGGTCTGGTGACGCGTTGCGCAGCGCGAGCGTGTAGGGGTGCTGGGGGCGGAGGATGACGTCGTCGGCGGGACCGCGCTCGACCACCTCGCCGTGGTGCAGGACCATGATCTCGTCGCTGAAGTGGCGCGCGGTCGCGAGGTCGTGCGTGATGTACAGGACCCCCAGCTGCGACTCGCGCTGCAACTCGGCGAGCAGGTTGAGGACCCCGAGTCGGATGGAGACGTCGAGCATCGAGACGGGTTCGTCGGCGATGAGCAGGGAGGGTCGCGAGGCGAGCGCGCGGGCGATGGCGACCCGCTGCCGCTGACCGCCCGACAGCTCGTGTGGGCGCCGGTCGATGGTGCCGGCGGGGTCGAGCTGCACGCGCTCGAGGAGCCGGTGCACCTCGTCTTCGACCTCCGCCTCCGGCACGACGTGGTCGAGGCGCAGCGGACGCTCCAGGTGATGCCGGATCGTGTGCGAGGGGTTCAGCGAGGCGAACGGGTCCTGGAAGACCATGCGGACCTGCTGCCGGTAGCGGCGGAGTGCGCGACCTCGCCGTGGGATGGCCTTCCCGTCGAGCAGGATGTCGCCGCTCGTCGCCCGTTCCAACTGGGTGAGGATCTTCGCGATCGTGGACTTGCCGCTGCCGGACTGCCCGACGAGCGCGAGGGTCTGGCCGGAGCGCAGGGTGAAGCTCACGTCGTCGAGTGCGAGCATGTGGCCGGAGCCGCGCACCCGGTAGCGCTTGGAGACGTGGGAGAACTCGAGGGTGGTCATGCGGTCACTCCGGTCTGTGCGCCGCGGACGAAGTCGCCGCGTTCGCCGGTGAGGCTCGGGAAGGAGGCGAGGAGCTTCCGGGTGTACGGGTCCTTCGCCTGACGGTAGATGCGCTCGGCCGTGTCGATCTCGACGAGGCGGCCGGCGCGCATGACGGCGATGCGGTCGGAGATCTCGAGGAGCAACGGCAGGTCGTGGGTGATGAAGATGACGGAGAAGCCGAACTCGGTGCGCAGCTCGGAGATCTGCTGGAGGATCTCGCGCTGCACGAGCACGTCGAGCGCGGTGGTCGGCTCGTCCATGATCATGAGCTGCGGCTTCAGGGCGAGTGCCATCGCGATCATGACGCGCTGGCGCATGCCGCCGGAGAGTTCGTGCGGGTAGGACTTCAGCCGGTCGCGGCCGACGCCGACGATGTCGAGCAGCTTGCCGGTCTCCTCCCGGCGCTCGGGCCGGGTCATCCCTCGGCGGTGGGTGGTGAAGACGTCGTCCAACTGGCGGCCGATCGAGGTCACCGGGTTCAGGGCGTTCATCGCGCCCTGGAACACCATGGAGGCCTTGTCCCAGCGGAACGCGCGCATCTCCTCCTCGCCGAGCGTGCCGAGGTCGACGTCCTCGCCCGATTCGTCGTGGAAGACGGCGCTGCCACCCGTGATGACGGCCGGTGGTTTGAGGAGCCGTTGCAGGCCATAGGCGAGGGTCGTCTTGCCACAACCGGATTCACCGGCCAGGCCGAGGATCTCGCCGCGACGAAGGGTGAGCGAGACGTCGCGCACGGCTTCGACCGGGGGTTCGACGTCGTAGGTGACGCTGAAGTTGGACACTGTCAGCAGGTCGTCGTTGGTCACTGCGTGAGTCCGTTCTGTGCTGATGAGATGCGGGAGGTGACGGGCGGGGCGGATGAGCGCCCCGCCCGTCGGTGTGTGGGTACCCCTACTTCGCGGCCTTGAGCTGCGTGAGGATGTACACGGCGGTCGGCTGCGTCGGGTCGGCCGGGGCGTACGGGTCGTCCTCGCTCGGCCACCCGGTGTAGTTGCGGGTGTTGTACGAACCGATGAACGGGCGCGTGCCGATCGGCATCGCGGGGACGTCGGAGACGAACAGCTTCTGGACCGTCTCGAGCGCTGCGGCCCGCGTGGCGTCGTCCGTCGCGTTGGCGTAGGCCGAGAGCGCCGCGGTGGCCTCGGGGCTGTCGTAGCGGCCGAAGTTGAAGTCGGCGGCCTCACCCTCGGCGACGAGCCAGCGGCCGTCCATGATGTCGGAGTACAGGTCGTACGGCGTCGAGCCGGTGTCGGTCCAGTGGAGGATCGCCTGGAAGTCGCCGTCCGACTTCGCCGCCCACCAGGTGTCCTGGTCGGGGGTGTCGACGGTGGCGGTGACCCCGAGCGACTTCACCGAGTCGGCGATGAGGCTGATGCCGGTGACGTAGTCGTTCCACCCCTGCGGGACGGACAGGGTGAAGGTGACGACCTCGCCCGAGGGGTCGGTGAGCACGTCGTCGTTCCAGGTGTACCCGGCGTCGGTCAGGACCTGCTTCGCGGCCTTCGCGTCGACGGTGTAGTCCTCGCCCTGGAACTCGGCGGGGATGAACGCGTCGCCGGCCGGTGTCGGCAGTCCGGTGACCGAGCTGAGCTCCGGGACGCCGCCCTCGCGGGCGATCTGCTGGTGCTGTTCGCGGTCGATGACGAGGTTGACGGCCTGCCGGAACGCGGGGTCGTTGAAGGGCTTCGTCTGCGTGTTCACGAACATCGCGTCGACGGCGAGACCGGCGGCCGCCCAGTAGACGTTGTGCTCCTTGTCCTTGTCGAGGTATGCGGACTGCACGTTCGGGATGAAGGCCTGCGCCCAGTCGGCGTCGCCGTTCGCGAGGGCCGTGGTGAGGGCCGTGTTGTCGTTGTACGAGACGTAGTACAGCGTCGGCACGGCCGGCTGCTCGCCCCAGTAGTCGTCGCGGGCGGAGAGTTCGACGCTCTCCGTGCTGAAGCTCGTCAGCGTGTACGGGCCGGTGCCGACGGGCTCGGGGTTCTCGAAGGTGGCCGGGTCGTCGACGGACTCCCAGATGTGCTTCGGGACGATCTGCTTGAGGAGGACCTTGTCCTGCTTCACGAACATCGGGTTCGTGAACGACAGGGTGACGGTGTCGCCCTCGGTCGCGACGCCGGTGAGTCCGAGGGCCGAGTTGTCGAGCTCGGGGTGGTCGATGAACTGCTGGAAGGTGAAGGCGATGTCGTCGGCGCTGAACGCCTCGCCGTCGTTCCAGGTGACGCCGTCGCGAGCGGTCAGGGCGACGGAGGTGTAGTCGTCGGTCCAGGCGATCTCGGACGCGAGCCACGGCTTGGCCTCGGCGCTCGGGTCGACGAGGTTGATGATCGCGAGCGGCTCGAGGATCGCGTTGATGTACCCGAGTTTCATGGCGGACGAGTCGCCGACGTAGGGGTTGTTGGACTCGGTGGCGATCGAGCCGTCGGGCTTCGCGATCGTCAGTGCGGCACCCTTCTCGGGGCCGTCGCTCGACCCGCCGCCACCGGTGCATCCGGTGAGCAGCAGGGCTGTGGCCGCGAACGCGGCCAGCAGTGGGGTTCTCAGCTTCATCGCTTTCTCCTCTTGGGTGTGCGCTGCGGCAGTGCGGCGCAAGTCGGGATTCGGTGATAACTTACTGACCATTCAGTAAGTTGGCAAGCGCGGTATCCTCTCCGCATCGAGGCTCATCGCGGAACGGACGGCATGACCACTGTGAAACGACCCAGCACGGTGAAGCGACAACCGCAGCCGCGTCCCGCGACGGTCGCGCGACGGGCGGAGGTCGTGCGGTCGGCGCTCGACGTCTTCGGTGCGAAGGGGTACGCGAACGGCACGCTCATCGACATCGCGGAACTCGTCGACATGACGCCGGCCGGCATCCTGCACCACTTCGGCTCGAAGGACCAGTTGCTCCTCGAGGTGCTCAGCTACCGCGATGCGACCGACGTCGAGAACCTCGACGACCAGCACATCCCGGGCGGCATCGAACTGTTCAAGCACCTCATCCGTACGGCGGCGACGAACGCGCAGCGGGCGGGGATCGTGCAGGCGTTCGTCGTCCTGTCCGCGGAGTCGGTGACGGAGGACCACCCGGCCAGACACTACTTCGACGACCGCTATCGGACCCTGCGGCGTGAGATCGCCGAGGCGTTCCAGGCGGTGTGTGCTGAGCGCGGCGTCGACGCGCCCGAGACGATCCATCGTGCTGCGGCGTCGATCCTGGCGGTCATGGACGGCCTGCAGGTGCAGTGGCTCATCGACCCCGCCGACGTCGACCTCGCCGAGACGAGTGCCTACGCCATCCGTGTCATCGTGGAGTCGGTGCTCGGCCCGGGGGCGCTGGACGACTGAGCGGGATTCGAGCAGCGCCGTGGGGCTCGCCGGGCTACCGTGAGAGGCGGACCACAACCCAGAGCGGAAGGACGTCGAGATGGCCGAGCGGCAGTCGAGCACGAAGAGTGGATTCAGCGCTGAAGAGCGTGCGGCGATGAAGGAGCGGGCGAAGGAGCTCAAGGCGGCGGCGAACCGCGAGGAGGCGCTGCAGGGTGTCGTCGACGCGATCGCGGACATGGAGGACGCCGACCGGGCGATCGCCGAGCCGCTGCACGAGCTGATCATGGGTGGCGACTACGGTCTCGCTGCGAAGACCTGGTACGGCATGCCCGCCTACGTCGGCGCCGACGGTAAGGCGGTCGTGTTCTTCCAGGCCGCGGCGAAATTCAAGGCGCGCTACGCGACCCTCGGGTTCAACGACTCGGCGAAGCTCGACGACGGCGAGATGTGGCCGACCGCGTTCGGCATCACCGCCTGGAACGACGCCGTCGCGAAGCGGGTCACGGAGCTGCTGGCTCGAGCCGTCTGATCGGAGGCGGTGGCGGCTTCAGGGCCTGTCGCACCGTCGACGAGTCCCACCAACCAGCCCCGGTCACTGAGCCCCATCTGGTCACTGAGCCTGTCGAAGTGCGCCGAGCGGCAGGCTCGCCACCCGACAGAACCCCGCCGACCAGCCCCGGTCACTGAGCTTGTCGAAGTGCTCCGCGCGACAGGCCCCGGACCCGACAAAACCCCGCCAACCAGCCCCGGTCACTGAGCTTGTCGAAGTGCGCCGCACGACAAGCCCCGGACCCGACAAAACCCCGCCAACCAGCCCCGGTCACTGAGCTTGTCGAAGTGCTCACAGAGATGCCTCCACATCCGCCCCCGCTCAGCATCTGGAATGTCAGTGGTCCATGGTGGACTGGAGTCATGACCGAGACCCCCACCGCGGCCCGCGCGAGCGACGAATACGCCGCGCGCCTCGCCGAGTTCTCGGATGAGTACGCGGAGATCAGTCGACTGCGCGCCGTGCTCGACGCGCGTGAAGCGCGATTGCTCGCCCGCTCGGCCGCGTATGCGGATGCGCTCGCGGACGCCGTCGTCCCGGCGATCTATCCACCAGCCGAGCGGCGCGCGCTGTCGCGCCGCTCGACGTGCGCGATGCTCGCGATGGCGACGCGTTCTTCGGAGCGGACGGTCCTGCAGGCGACGGACGATGCCGAGCGGCTGGTGAGCGAGGCGCCCACCGTCCTGGCCGCGCTCGAGACTGGCCGCATCTCGGGCCGGCACGCGCGCACGATCACCGACCAACTCCGCGAGGTGCCCACCGCCGGTCGCGCTTCGTTCCTCGCCGAGGTGCTCCCCCTTGCCGAGCGATCGACCGCCGCCCGCCTGAAGAAGCGCGCGAAAGACCTCCGCGAGCGACTCCACCCGGAGTCCATCACCGCCCGCGCGGTCCGTTCCGAAGCGGACCGCCGCGTCGAGTTCGAGCCCGCCTCGGACGGTATGGCATGGGTCCACCTCTTCACCACCGCGCCCATCGCGCAGGGCATCGTCGAGCGCCTCGAGGCCGCGGCGGCCGAATCACGCAAAGCCGGCGACGCCCGCACGTGCGGCCAGCTCCAAGCCGACGCCCTCGCGGCACTGGCCCTCGCCGGTGTCACCCCAGATGACGTTGCCTCGAACCCCGTCCTCCCGCACCCGATCGAGGTCCAGGAGCACATTAAGCCGACCGTGCAGATCACCGTCCCCGCGCTCAGCATGGCCGGCGTCTCCGACGCACCCGCAACGCTCGACGGGTACGGGCCGATCGATCCCGAGACCGCAGCCCGCATCGCGGTCAACGCGCCCAGCCTGACCCGGATCCTCGTCCAACCGGAAACCGGCGCTGTCCTCTCCGTTGGCCGCGGCCAGTATCGCGTTCCCGCCGACCTGCAGCGGGCGGTGCGCCTCCGAGACGGCACCTGTCGCGCACCCGGCTGCGGGAGACGCGCCAGAGCATGCGACCTCGATCACTCGGTCGCCTGGCAAGACGGCGGAACGACAGACATCGGGAATCTCGCCTGCCTCTGCCGCCATCACCACCGGATGAAGCACCTGCCGGGCTGGAACCTCGACCATGGCCCCGGCGGCGTGCTCGACTGGACCACACCCGACGGCAAACACCACCGCACAGCGCCAGACCCCGCGCCGTTCTAAGCACTTCCGTTCCCTGTCGAAGGGTTCCTCGTGCGCGCTTCGACAAACTCAGTGACCGGGCGTGGTCCGTCGGGAACGATTCGGCCCCTGAGCTTTCCGAAGGGGTTGTCGTGCGCACTTCGACAGGCTCAGTGACCGGCCCAGGTGCGCCCGGAACACGCTGATCCCCGAGCTTGTCGAAGGGCGCCACCCTGTCCCCCGCCGTAGCACTCCCGGTCCCGCAGACTCTCGATCCCTGAGCTTGTCGAAGGGCACATGCCCGCTTCTCCCCCTCAGAATCCCGGCAGGGTGACCCCGGTTGGGCGGCCCGAGACCGCAAGCAGGAGGTCCAGCGCAGAACCGCGGACCTCGGGCCCGCCACCCCAGCTCATGCTGGTGTCGTCAGCGACGAGTCGGACACCCTGCCAGCGTTCCTTGCCGCCGCCCATCGAGACGCGCGTCCGAAGCTGATACTCCAACGCCTGTACGACAGCCGTCGTCGGGTAGCTCGAGCGAAGACGGAGCGGCCGGCGGATGTCCTCGCCGTGCACGACGGCTTCGACGAGCCTGGTCGTGAGGCGCGCCGGCGGCGTGTGGCTCAGCTCGGCGGCAGCGGCCAGGGCTGCAAGCGTCTCCGATGGACGGCCGCGCCGCTCCCGCTCGATGCCGCGTTCGTTGTCGAGGTCGAAGTCGAACCGGGCGGAGATGAGCCGTCGAGCGAATCCCAGACGTGTCGTCTTCGCCGAATCGACGAGGTGCGCCACGACGTCGTGCACATCCCATCCCGCGCAGAGCGACGGGGTGGCCCACTGTGCCTCGCTGAGTCCGGCCAGGTCGGCGACGAGCTTCCGACGCTCGGCATGGACCACCGTCCACACCATCCTCGGTGAAACCGTCATCCGTGCTCCTCCCCGTCACCGATAGTGCTGCTCGCCGAGCGCCGCCTTCGTGACGACGTCGACGATACGAGCGGCCCGGACGGCGGGCGTCTTGATGCCGTTCAATCGGAAGAAGACCCGGAACCGTTCGGTACGACCGAGGGTGGCGAAGTACGCCGCCGCAGCCGGATCGGCATCGAGTGCGGCCTGGAGGTCGGCCGGCATGACCGCATCCTTCTGCCGGTAGGCGGCGTCCCACCGACCGTCTGCCTTCGCCCGGTCGACCTCGGCGAGCCCACCCGGACGCATCCGCCCCTCGTCGATGAGCCGGGCGACGTGCTCCCGGTTGATCTGCGACCACGGACTGTTCTTCCGTCGCGGAGTGAACGCCTGCAAGGTGTAGTCGTCGTCGAGGCGCTTGCTCTGCCCGTCGATCCAGCCATGACAGAGCGCCACGTCGAGCGCCTCCGACCAGGTGATACCCGGTGCCTTCGAGGTCTTCTTGCGCAGCTTCAGCCGCACCCCCGCATCGCTCGGCGCACCGACGAGGTAGGCCTCCCACTCCTCGAGCGTGAGGTCCAGGATCGGTTTCTCCTCGAAGCTCGCCACGTCAGCGAGCGTAGCGCGCACCGCCCACACCGCACAGGTGCTCCTACCGAGCCGGGCACGCAGACGAGATGGGCACGCAGACGGACTAGATAGGGTCGGACCATGCTGATGAACGACGAGACCCTTTCACGCGCCGCCGACACCCTGCGCGCCTGGGCCCTCGACGAGGACCTCAAAGCACGGGTCCTCGCCCACCCGGAGGCCGCCGCCATCGCCCGACGGGTCGCCGTCCGGTACATCGCCGGAGACGATGCCGCTTCGGCGTTGCGACTCCTCGCCGCGAACTCCGACCGCGGGCACCTCGGCAGCATCGAACTCGTCGGCGAGTCCATCCGCGACGCCTGCATCGCCGACGAACAGACGGTCGAGTTCGTCGACCTCGCGCGACGCATCGGCGCGGCAGAGCAGACCGCCACGATCTCCCTGGACCTCTCGCACATCGGCTCGGTGGTCTCCGCCGAGCTCGGTCTCCGGAACGGTCTGACGCTCGCGCAGGCGGCCAGAGACGCCGACACCTCGATCATGATCTCCGCGGAGGGCTCGGACCGCACCGATCTCGTCCTCTCGATCTTCGAGCAGATCGCCGACCGGTTCCCGGAGACTGGCATCACCCTGCAGGCGAGACTCCACCGCACCCCAGCCGATCTCGAGCGCGTGCTCACCCGTCCAGGGCCGGTGCGCGTCGTGAAGGGCGCCTTCCTCGAATCGACCGAGGTGGCTCACCCGCGCGACGCCGCACCGATGACGGCGGCGTACATCGCGATGATCACGCGTCTCGTCCGGGCCGGCCACCGCGTCAACATCGCCACACACGACCCGCACCTGATCGCGGCGCTCGAGGCCGCACTCGGTGATGAGCTGCGCCAGCCGCACGTGGAGTTCGAGATGCTCCAGGGACTCGGCACGGCGTTGCTCGACGATCTCCGCCGCCGCGGCTTCACCACACGCGAGTACCTCGTCTACGGACCCGAGTGGTGGCTCTACGTCCTCAACCGGATCGCAGAGCACCCCGAGCGGGTCATCGAAGCGATCGCGGACATCGGCGCGGTCGCGGCGAGCGTCTGAGGCTCAGCCGGATCGGGAGTCACGGTTTCGGGAGACCCGCGCCGGCGGCTCCGACTGTCAGCTGAGCGCGTCTGAGGCTCATCCCGCCCGGCCGACGCTCAACCGAGCGGGTCGGACTCCAGACGGTGGAAGTTGCGGTTCTGGTAGACGAGTGCCGGCGCGTCCGTCCCGGGCGGGATGACCTCGAGCACCTCGGCGATGACGAGCATCGAGCTGCCGGCCGGCACGCTCTGGACGATCCGGCAGCGCAACGCGGCACGGGCGCTCGGCAGGTAGGGCTCACCGGTCGGGAGCCGTTCCCAGTGCTGCTCCGGCGTGAACCGCGGTTCGCCGGTCTTCGCGAACGCCTTCGCGACCTCCAGGTGGTGATCCGCCAGGAGGTGCACGACGACGGTCCCCGCACTGAGGAGCCCGCCGGCGGAACCCGTCGCGCGGGTGACGGAGAACGACAGCATGGGCGGGTCGACGGCGACGGACGCGACGGATGACGCCGTCAGGCCGACGTCGCCTCGATCGGTTGCGGCACTGATGAGCGCGACGCCGGCCGGGTGGTCGCGGAACGCCGTCTTGAACCCGTCGACGGTCGCGGCACGGGCGAGGGCGTCGGGATCGGTGGACGGCGTGGTGGGAATGGTCATGCTTCAACCGTAGAACCTCAATCGGCCTTGAGGTCAACCCAAGGCGCAGCGAGTTCCAGCTACTCGAACATCTCCGCCAGGAGCTCGTACGGGTCACCGTCGACCCGATGCTGCGACAGCCCATCGGGCCAGAAGGTGACCCCGTCGTCGTCCCAGCAGGGCACGACATGCAGGTGGTAGTGCGGGACGCTCTGGCCGGCATCGGCACCCGACGCACTCAACACGACGACCCCGTTCGCACCGAGCGCCGCCCGCATCGCGCGACCCACCCGCTGCACCAGCGCCGTCGTCGCCTGCAACGCCCGCGGGTCAGCGTCGAGCAGGCCGACACTGTGCGCCCGCGGCACGACGAGCGTGTGCCCCGGTGCGAGCGCCGACTCGGGCAACGGCCGGAACGCGACGGCCTCGTCTTCGCGCTCCACCCAGACGACGTCGGCGGGCTCGTCGCGTATGAGCTGGCAGAAGATACAGGTGTCGGACATCACCCCATTGTCCGGTCGGTCACCAGGCACAGTCGCCCAACACGCGTCGACGACTCAGGCCGCGCGGTCGCGAGCCGCCCGGATCCACCGCGGGCCGACGATCCACACCAGACCGATGAGCACCACGACAGCCCCACCGGCCCACGCCCCGACGGCGGGCGAGGTGACGAAGTCGAACACGAACATCACGATCCCGGCGAACAACAGGGACGCCGCCGCCAGACACACCATGAGGATCCTGCTCGACACCTGCACGAGCTGCGGCTTCGCCCCCTGCCGGAACACGAGCCGGTGCATGGTGACCGGCGCCAACGCGAGCAGCGTCACCGTCACGGCGAGCACGACGAGGATCAGGTAGAGCACGTGGTCGAAGGCGTTCAACTCCCCGAACCGCGGCTGGAACGGCAGCGTGAGGAGGAACCCCGCGAGGATCTGGGTGCCCGTCTGGAGCACCCGGAACTCCTGCAGCAGCTCCGACCAGTTGCGGTCGGAACGCTCATTGAGCGTCTCGTCGCGACCGTCCTCAGGCCGGGCGGCGGCGGTGTCACGGGCGGCGGACATCAGCCGATCCCGTCACCCGACACACGTCGTCCTGTTCGCATGGAGGGATGCTACCGCCGAAGCCGCGAGCGGGCCAAGCGGGCACAGGGTCACTGTGCGGTGACGTCCGAACCGCTCTTCCGACGACGGACCACCCGCGTGATCACGTACAGGACCACACCCACCGCGACGATGATGCCACCGCGCAACCACACCTCGCCGCTCTGCTGCGTGAGGAGGATGAGGCACGACAGGACGGCGAGCACCGGCAGCACCGTCCAGGCACGGAAGTGCTGGTGCTCGACCCGCTCGCGTCGCAACACGAGCACCGCGATGTTCGTGCTCAGGAACACGATGAGGAGGAGCAGGACGACGGTTTCGGCGAGGGTGGCGATGCTGCCCGTCGCGGTGAGGACCATCGCGACACCGGTGGTGACGAGGATCGCGACCCACGGCGTCCCACGCTTTGGCAGCACCTTCGTGAACGCGCTCGGAAGCAGCCCCTGCGACCCCATGCCGTAGGCGAGGCGGCTCGACATGATCATCGTGAGCAATGCGCCGTTCGCGACGGCCACGAGCGCGATGAGGCTGAACAGCCACGCCGGGATGCCCACGCCGGTCGCCTGGATGACCGTCAGCAGCGGGCCGGTCGACTCACCGAGTTCGTCTGCCGGCACGGCGATCGACGCCGCGGTGCCCACGAGGACGTAGAGGACACCGGCCGTCGCGAGCGCACCGAACAGCGCCTTCGGGTACACCCGCGACGGGTCGCGCACCTCCTCGATGACGTTCGCACTCGTCTCGAAGCCGACGAAGGAGTAGTACGCGAGCAGAGCCGCGCCGAACACCGCGATGACGGGGCTGGCACCCTCGGGGAACTGCGTCGCGCGGCCGAGGTCGCCGTTGCCACCACCGAGCATGATCGCGACGGCGACCACCACGAGGACGAGGCCGGTGGTCTCGATCATCGTCATCACGAGATTCGTCCGCACGGACTCCTTGATGCCCCGGGCGTTGATGAGGGCGATGACGATGAGGAACAGCACGGCGCCGAGCACCGGCGGGAGCTCGACGAAGGTCGCGAGGTAGTCGCCGGCGAACGCCAACGCCAGCCCGGAGGCACTCACGACGCCCGCCGCCAGCATGCAGTAGCCGACGAGGAAGGAGACCACCGGCCGCTTGTACGCCCGCTCCGCGAACACGGCCGAGCCGCCCGCCCTCGGGTACTTCGTGACGAGTTCGGCGTACGACGCCGCCGTGAGCAGCGCCAGCAGGAGCGCCACGATCATGGGAACCCAGGTGACCCCGCCGACCTCACCGGCGATCTGACCGATGAGGGCGTAGATCCCGGCACCCAGCACATCGCCGAGGATGAAGAGGTAGAGCATCTTCCCCGAGATGTCCCGTTTCAGGCCGGCCGGTGATTCCTTCGTCGCAGGTTCAGTGGTGCTCATGCTGACACGGTATGGGAGCGGCGAAGAGCGGCGGCGGACCTTGCACCGGCCGCCGCTCATGCGCTACAGGCGGCGCTGGAGCCGACCCGCCAGGAAGAGCAGGGGCGCGGCGACCACCACGAGTGACGCCGTCCTCGCAGCGAACGACCGCTTCGGGAACTCGGCCGGCGCACGGTCCGCCTCCGTCGGTTCGGCCGCGTCCACCGGGTGCGTCCCGCCCGCGCCGCCCTCCGCGAGGTGCGCGAGCCGACGCAGGGTCTCGATGTTCCGGAGGTGCAGGCCGATGTCGAGCAGCCAGACGGGGATCAGGGCACCCGGCCCGGTGACGGCCTGCTCGTGGAGGTGGACGACGCAGCCTCGCTCGTGTGGTTCGACCTCGACCGCGACCCGCGCCTCGCCGATCGGCCAGCCCTTCGGCTGGATGACGAAGCGGTGCGGCGGATCCCACTGCAACACGGTCGTCTCGTCGTTCAACACGGCCGGCCAGACGCCGAAGGAATGGTGCAGCTTGCCGCCGACATGCGGCCAGCGGTCGCCGACGGCACGCATGCGGGACGCACCGACCACCCACGACGGGAAGAGCCACCCGTCGGCGAAGACGGCGAACACCCGATCGGGCGGGCAATCGAGGATGCGGGTGGTGTGGGACACGATGAGGTTCCTTTCGGTGGACAGGTGGCGGCGGTCGGTGATCGGCGGGGTGGTGCTCAATCCGGAGCGAGCGAGGGCATCCGGTCGCGCCCGAAGACGGAGCGGAGCGCGCTGCGGGCGGCGTGCCACCCGGCCAGCCCGTGGACGCCTGGGCCGGGTGGCGTCGAGGACGAGCAGAGGAAGATGCCGGGCGTCGGCGTCCGCCACGGGTCGTTCGACAGCACCGGTCTCGCGACGAGCTGCGCGAAGCTCGCGGCACCGGCGGCGATGTCGCCGAGCACGTAGTTCGGGTTGTACCGCGCCATGTCGCGAGCGGTCATCGATGCGGACGTCAGGATCACGTCGCGGAAGCCCGGGGCGAACCGTTCGATCTGCCGGGTGATCGCCTCCGTCTGGTCGAGCGCGGAGCCACTCGGCACGTGCGTGTACGCCCAGAGGACCTGCGCATCGCCCGGCGCACGTCCCGGGTCGCCGACCGCGGGCTGCGAGATGAGGACGTAGGGCGATCCGCTGTGCCGACCACGAGCGACGTCCCGCTCGGCCGCGGCGATCTCCGGCCGGCTCCCGCCCAGATGGAGGGTCCCCGCCTTCGCGAGTTCGGGGTTCGTCCAGGGGACCGGACCGGACAGGGCGAAGTCGACCTTCGCGACGCCGTCGCCGTACCGGAAGCGGGAGAGGCGGCGGAGGTAGGTGTCGGGGAGCCGGGAACCGGCGATCTCGGCGAGCGCCTTCGGCGTCGTGTCGAACAGCACCGCACGCGCGGACGGGAGCTCGTCGATGGAGCGCACCTCGGTGCCGGTGACGATCTCGCCGCCGTGGGCGAGGAGGTCTGCGGCGAGCGCGTCGACGATCGCCTGGCTGCCGCCGATGGGGATCGGCCAGCCGCGGGCGTGGGCGTAGGCGCCGAGCGACAGGGCCGCCGCCGAGGTGGCGAGGCTCGGCATGGGCCGGATCGAGTGCGCGGCCACCCCGCTCAGCATCGCCGGGGCGGTGTCCTCGCGGAACCGGAGGTTCCAGGCGGGACTCCCCTGCTCGAGCGCCCGCAGGCCGAACCTGGCGACCGTGACCGGGTGACGGGGTACCTGCAGCAGCTTGCCGCCGGTGAACTGCGACACGCGGTCGGCGTCCGCGGCGAGCGGCCCCATGAGCGAGCGCCACGCCGGTCCGTCGCGGCCGAGCGCCTCGGCGGTGCGGTCGATGTCGCGGTAGGCGATACCCGCGCGGCCGTCGTCGAGGGGGTGCGCGTAGGAGATCTCCGGCACCATCAGCTCGATCCGGCGTTCGAGGCCGAAGGAGCGGAAGAACCCCGAAGCGAGCGCCATCGGGTGGACCGCCGAGCAGATGTCGTGGTGGAAGCCCGGGAGGGTGAGTTCCGCGGTCCTGGCCCCGCCGCCGATGGTGTCGCCCCGCTCCACCACCTGCACGTGCAGGCCGGCCCGCGCGAGGGTCACCGCCGCGGCGAGCCCGTTCGGGCCGGCACCGACGACCACCGCATCGAACTCCTCCGTCGACCTGCGCATGCCTGCCCCCACGACGGTCAGCGTCGCTTCGCCGCGCCGGTCACCAGGGCGACACCCGCTGCGACGGCGCCCACCGCGGTCGCGTACACGGCCGGACGGTGCCGGATCGCCCAGGTCTGCGGACTCCAGGAGCGCGCCTTGTCGCTGAACACCCCGCGAGCACCGTGGTCGCCGGGGGCGGGCGTGTAGACGTTGTCGGGCATGCGCGGGTCGTCCTTGTCGGGGGCGAGCTGTCCCGAGTAGCCCGTCCTGGCGAGGAACCAGTCGAGGAACGAACCGGCGAAGCGGTCGCCGAGGATGGTACCGACGGTGGACTCCCCCACCCAGGTGCGTCGTCGCGGCTTGTCGGCGACGTCGGCGATGGCGGTGGCACCCACCTCGGGCTGGTAGATCGGCGGCACGGGCTGCGGGTGCTCGGGCAGCTGCGACTTCACCCAGCTGAACTGGATGGTGTTCAGCGCCGGCATGTCGACCGTCGAGAGCTTGACGGCACTGCCGGCGTGGATGAGTTCCGCGGTCACGGACTCGGTGAACCCGCGCGCACCGAACTTGGACCCGCAGTACGCCGCCTGCAGCGGAATGCCGCGGTGCGCGAGCGCCGAGCCCACCTGGATGACGTGTCCGCGATCGCGCGGGACCATGCGCGAGAGCGCTGCGCGCGTGCCGTTGACGAAGCCGAAGAAGTTGACGGCGACGGCGCGTTCGAAGTCCTTCGGCTCGGTCGTCAGGAAGTCGCCGAACACGCCGACCATGGCGCAGTTGACCCACAGCTCGATGGGTCCGAGCTCGGTCTCGACGCGATCGGCGGCACGTTCGACCGCTTCACGGTCGGCCACGTCGGTCGGCACGGCCAGCGCTCGTCGCCCGGCCTGCTCGACCTCGGCGACGGTCGCCGCGAGTCCGTCCTCACCGCGTGCCAGCACGGCGACGTCCCAGCCACGCTTCGCGAGTTCACGGACCGTCGCCCGGCCGAGCCCTGCCGTACCGCCCGTGACGACTGCGACACCCCGGCTCATCGCACGAACCGTTCGATGGCGGCGGAACATGGAGCTGAGAGGACTCGAGGGGTTGCGATGGTCTGGGGCATGACGCCACGTTAGGGGAGGTCGGCTGTTCGACGCCGCCCCTTGCATTCCCAGGGTCGGCATTCCCAGGGAGGGCGAATCACACACGCTTCCGAGGGGAATCGCAAGCGCGGCGACCGGCCCGGGGATCGGCGTAGTGTCTCGGCCATGAAAATCGTCTTCACCGCGTGGGCATTCGTCGTCGTGATCGGACTGGTCTACCTGTTCGCCATCGGGCTGTCGGGCCGGTGAACGCCATGCGACACCTTCGCGACCACGCCCTGAGCACCGCCCTCATGTCCACCACAGGAATCTGGAATCGGTGAACGCCATGCGACACCTCCGCGACCACGCCCTCAGTATCTTCTTCGGCGCGATCTTCGCCCTCGCCCTCCTCGGCCAGTCCCTCGTCGGGCTCGCCGCGTTCAACGACGACCAGCGCTCCCACGGACTCGCGCCGGTCGGCTTCCTCGAGTTCGTCACGTCCTCGGCGTTCGTCGTCGACGTGGCCGAGAACTGGCAGTCGGAGTTCCTGCAGTTCTTCCTCTTCATCCTCGCCACCGTGTGGCTCGTTCAGCGGGGCTCACCCGAGTCGAAACAGCCTGGCGACGAAGGAATCGGCAGCGACGAGGAACAACTCCTCGGTGAGCACGCACCAGCGGACGCACCGAAGTGGGCGCGCGTGGCCGGGTGGCGGCGGACGCTGTACTCGAACTCGCTGTTGCTCGTCATGGGCGCCGTCTTCCTCGCCTCATGGGCCGCCCAGGCGGTCGCCGGACGGGTCACCTACAACGCCGAGCAACAGGAACACGGGCAACCCCCGGTCGACCTCCTCGGCTACCTCGCCTCCCCCGACTTCTGGAACCGGACCCTGCAGAACTGGCAGTCGGAGTTCCTCGCCGTCGGGTGCATGGTGGTCTTCTCGATCTACCTGCGTCAGCGGGGGTCGTCGGAGTCGAAGCCCGTGGGGACGCCGCACGACGAGACGAGCACGGAGGCGGAGTAGCGGGCTACTCCCCTCCGCGCCCCGCACGCTGCCGGATGCGGCGACCCTCCGCTTCGTCACGCGACTCGGTCCGCTCGGCCTTGTCGCTCGCCCGGGTGTCCCGCGGCGGCAACTGGATCCGCTTCTCGGCCCGGATGCCGGCCTGCAACTCTCGGCCCCGCTCGAGTTCGGCGTCGAACTCGGCCCCGAACAGCAGTGCCAGGTTCGCGATCCACAACCACAGGAGGAACACGATCACCCCGGCGAGGGAGCCGTAGGTCTTGTCGTAGTTCGCGAAGGTGGCGAGGTAGAGGGCGAACGCGCCCGAGGCGATCACGAGCACGACGATCGCGATGACCGCGCCGAGGCTCAGCCAGCGGAACTTCGGCTGTTTGGCGTTCGGCGTCGCGTGGTACAGCACGGCGATGATGAGGACGACCGCCAGGGCGATGACCGGCCACTTGGCGATCGACCACACGAGCTGCACCGTCTCACCGAGGCCGAGCGCGTCGCCGACGGCCTCCGTGACCGGACCGGAGACCACGAGGAGCAACGCGACGAGGAGGATGAGCACCACCGCGACCACGGTGACGATCAGCTGCATCGGTCGGAGCTTCCAGAACGGCCGTCCCTCGTCGATCTCGTAGATACGGTTCATGGCCCGGCTGAACGCGCCGACATAGCCGGACGCGGACCAGAGCGCGACGAGGACACCGGTGAGGAGGGCGAGGCCGGCCCCCGGTGACGACGAGATCGACTCGAGCGGCCCACGGAGCGTGTCGAGCACCTCGGCCGGGCCGACGCTCTGCGCGATACCGAGCACCTGCTCGAGCGCCTCCTCGCTCTGCCCGAACACGCCGAGCAGCGACACGACGGCGATGAGCCCGGGGAACAGGGCGAGGACACCGTAGTAGGTGAGCGCCGCAGCGATGTCGAAGCACTGGTCGGACGTGAACTCGTGGACGGTCTTCTTGAGGACGAACGACCAGGACGGCTTGCGGAGGTCCGTCGGCCCGTCGGGTTTGCGGCGGTCCTCCGGGTCGGGTGCGTCGGTGCGATCGGTACTCCGGACGGTCTCGGCCATGGTGACTCCTTCGGGCCGGTCGGGGCGGTGGACTGGGGCTGGTGCTGGGGGCGGGCTGGTGCTGGTGGTGGGCTGGTGCTGGGGGAACACCACGGCCGGGCCACTCCGCGGATGCGTCGTGGCCCGGCCGTGGTGTCGCCGGCGGCGTCAGTCGCTACTGGTTGGAGTCCTGGACGGCGTGCTTCGCCTGGCTCGCCTCGTCCTTGACGTCCTGGACGGCTCCGCTGGCCTCGGTGCGCACCTGGCCAGCGGCCTCGGTGGCCTCCGACTTCACGGCGTCGACCGCGTCCATCGCCGGCTCACGCAGGTGCTCGGCGGCCTCCTTCGCCGCGTCCGTCACGTCGTCCACGAGCGGCTGCGCCGCGTCCTTGACGGACGACGCCAGGTGGCGCTCCTTGGTGCTGGACGGGAGGAGGGCCGAGACGAGGAGTCCCGCGCCGAAGGCCATGAGCCCGACGGCGATGGGCGCTCCCTCCAGCTTCTCCACCGCCCGCTTCGGAGCTGCGGAGATGGAGCCGCCCGCAGAACCCACCGCGCCGGAAGCCGTGTCGGAGAGGTCCGAGGCGACGCCGAAGACCCGGTCCTTGACGGAGCCGAGGGCGTCCTTCGCCTTGGCCTTCTCCCGATCCATGATCTTCGACGGCGTGACCTTGTCGGCCAGGGCGTCGACATCGCTGCCGAGTTCTGCCCTGGTGCGTTCGATGTCGGCCCGGATCCGGTCCGGGTCGCTGCTGTCGGTCGGTCCTGCGCCACCCGCGGGACCCGTGGTGTTGCTGATGTCGCTCATCGGTTCTCCTCGTTCTTCTTGAGCGTGTCTGGAATGTGCTTCACGGTGTCGATGGTCTGCGGCATGCCCTTCACCTTCTGCATCGCCGACCTGCCGACCACGAACAGGATCGTCGCGACGATCGCCCACACCCCGGCGACGATCAGCGCGGACCAGCCGTTGCCGACCAGGGTGCCGAGCGCCCACCAGAGGGCGATGGAGAGGAAGAACACCGTCATGAGGGCGGCGTACCCGGCACCGCCCATGAGGCCGGCACCGGTTCCCGCGCGCTTCGCGGACTCCCGGACCTCGGCCTTCGCGAGCTCGACCTCCTGACGCATGAGCGTCGAGATGTCGCGCGAGACCTCGCCGAGCAGATCGCCGAGCGAGGTGTTCGCCGCCTGCTGCTCCGAGGGCGTCGGATGATCGGTCATGGTCTGGTCCCCTCGGTGTCACCCACGCCCGCGTCGCCGGCCCCCGTCCCGCCGACGGCGAGGTCGTCGGAGCCGAACTGGTTCGTGGTCTCACCGACACGGCCGGTCGGGTCGCCGACGGGACTCGTCGTGTCGAAGACGGGGTCGCCGACGTTCGGACCGGCAGAGGGCGACGGTACGACCGGCACGCTCGCAGGGGCGAGCTCGACGTCGGCATCGGTGGGATCGGTGGTGACCGGTGCCGGTGGCACGGTCGTCGAGGACGCTGTCGATCGCGGACCCGACGACCCGGTGTCCGACGAGCTCTCCTTCGCCTCGGCGGCCAGGTTCTTCGTCAGCCGACCGGCGACGATCCCTGCGAGCGCCGCGAGGCCGATGAACGTGCCTGGGCTGCGGCGGGCGAAGTCCTTGACCTCGCCGAGGAGCGACCCGGGATCACGCGCGTCGAGCCAGGAGGCGACGGCGTCGGCACGGCTCGCGGCCTGCGACACGAGGTCGGCGGCGATGCCCGGCTGATCGCTCGAACGCGCCATGCCGCCGAGCTCCTCACCGAGCGATCGCAGTCCGGCCGCGACGCGCTGCTGCTGCTGGCCGGCCTGCTCGACGAGTTCGCTGCGGGATTCGTGCAGCAGATCCTTCGCCTGTCGGCGGGCCTCGCCGGCGACCTGGGTGGCCGCGTCCTTCGCGGTTCCGGCGACGTCCCCGGCCGACGCCTTCGCACTGGCCGCGAGGTCGCCCGCCTGTTCCCTGGCCGTGTCGACGGCTCCGCCGTGCCCCGAGGAGGGCGAATCGATATCAGTCATGGGTGAGCCCTTTCTTCATCGAGGCCGCTTCGCTGAGATGCGTGTGCGGCCATGCCATCCAGCCTGCGGAATCCTCCGGGAGGGCGATCGAAGCTGGTCACATGGACCCGACAGGCGTATGCTCTGCGTCCCCGCGCGCGACCGTTCGCAAATCGGATCAACCCGGCACGGACGAGGCGATGCGTTTTACGATGGTGGGCAGAACCCTCGTCGATCGTGGAAGGAGCGGCGTCATGAGCGACACCTTCGCCGTCGTGTACAGCGCGCTCGAACGGGTCGACGACGACGACCAACTCGTCGAGCCGATCCTGCGCCTGCTGCCGCTCTCCGGGGTCTCCATCGCCACCCTCGGCGACGCCCTCAGCGCGGAGACGATCGCGGCGAGCGACTCCCAGGTGGCCCTGCTCGACGAGATCCAGTTCGACCTGACCGAGGGACCCTGCTGGGATGCGGTCGGCAGCGGGCACCCCGTGCTCGAGGCCGCCATCCAGCGCAACGGCTACGCCTTCTGGCCATCGTTCACGGAGGCGATCCGCGGGCACGCGGTCGGCTCGGTCTTCGCCTTCCCGCTGCGCGTCGGCCCGTTGCAGGTGGGCGCCGTCGAGCTCTACGACACCGAGGAGCGCACGCTCGGCGAGCAGGCGGTCGAGGAGATGATGTCGCTGACGCGCCCGCTCAGCCGGTACGTCCTCCGCCGCACGCTCGAGCACGCGAGCCAGCCCGAAACGGAGCAGCTGAAGCCGCACGCACGACGCCGGATCCACCAGGCGACGGGGTTCGTCATCGCCCAGCTCGGACTCGGTGCCGACGACGCCCACCTGTTCATCCAGGCCCAGGCCTTCGCCCAAAACCGGTCCATGGCCGACGTCGCCGAGGACATCCTCGAGCGGCGCACCGGCTACCTGCTGCGCGACGACACGATCGAAGACGATCGATGAGCGGGGAGGGCAGCGGCACAGCGCTCGGTCACGGCGCCGAACTGCTCGAGGTCTTCGCGACACTCGCCGACACCCTCGTCGACGACTACGACGTCGTCGACCTCCTGCAGACCCTCGTGGACGCGAGCGTCGACCTCCTCGACGTCGACGCATCCGGCATCCTGCTCGCCGATCAGCACGGCGACCTCGACCTCATCGCGTCGACGAGCGAGTCGAGCCGGCTCGTCGAGCTGATCCAGCTGAGCGCCGACGAGGGACCGTGCATCGAGAGCTTCCGCGGCGGGACCGCCGTCGCCGTACCGGACATCGGCGCCGTCTCCGCCCGATGGCCGCGGTTCGCCGAGGCTGCGGCCGAGGCCCGGTTCACCTCGGTGTACGCGGTGCCGCTCCGGCTGCGGCGCACCACCATCGGCACCCTCAACCTCTTCCGGACGGCGGGCGAGGATCTGGACGAGCTCGAGACGCGCGCCGCGCAGGCCATGGCCGACGTCGCGACCATCGGCATCCTGCATGAGCGCACGCTGCGGGCGAGCGATGTCGCTCGCGACCAGTTGGAGCGCGCCCTGCAGTCCCGCGTCATCATCGAGCAGGCGAAGGGCGTCGTCGCCTACACGGCCTCGATCTCCGTCGAGGACGCGTTCGACCGGCTCCGGAAGCACGCACGCGGTGCACGTCGGCCGCTCGTGGACGTCGCGCGCGACGTCGTCGAACTGCGCCTGACGCTGTAGCTGGAACTGCAGCGAATCGGAGCAACGGCCCAGCCCAGCCGCAGCGGTCAGCCCGCCTCTGCGGGGTCCTCCTGGTCCGCCGTGCGTCTGCTTCCACGGATCCCGGCCCGGAGCAACAGGACCCCGAGAGCGGTCGTGACGAGCAGGTCGACGGGCGTGAACGAGCTGGGCACGAGCCCGAACAGCTGACGGTCGACGAGGCCGCTCACCGCCACCATCAGCAGGAGGATCCCTGCGGCGACGATCCATCGGTCGCGTCGCTCGCGATCGGTCCTGCCGAGGGTGATGACGAGCAGCGCCCCACCGATACACCCGCGCACGAGGTCGAGCGGCGCATCGACGGCCATGAGACCGTAGAGGTGGCGCCCCTCCATCGGAGCCCCCACGACGGCGAGCACCACGAGCACGATCCCCACCGCACGACCCGTGCGGGCCACAGCGTCGAGGGGGACGGCGGCCCCCGGGTCTCCGAAGGCGTCGGGGAGGCGGATCGGCGGGCTCATCGGCCGGTCCCCGTCCACGCGACGCCGACGAGGACGAGGACCGCGACGAGGCTGAGGGCCACCATCGCGCCATAGAGCGCCGCGAGCGAGCGCAGGCGCCGACGTCCAGCGGTACCCCGCGTCCGTACGACCACCATGGCCGCGTACACGAGGAGCACGGTCGCCGCCGTCCCCCACGCGATCACGGGCTGCACGGTCCCGAGGAGGGCGTACATCCCGACGAGGAGCGCGGCGGTGATGCCTCCGATGACGACCCACGCGTCCCCTCGCGTGGTCGTGAGTGCCGGTTGGTCCCGCATGCGGTTCGAGTCGTCCATCACCCCGACGCTAGGCGTCGCTGACCGTCGGCGATCGAACCTTGACAGCCGCGGGGGGAACGTGGTGCGCTGCGGTGTCGGCACACTGCGATCCGGGGACATGACACCCGTCACGACGTCGGAGCCGTCGACCGGATACGGTCCACGACCCGGGTCGTCGAATGGTCGGGGAGGAAGTCGAGGATGCGCACCTCACCGCCGGCGGCACGGACGACCTCCGTCTCCGCGAGCATCTCGGGGGTGTAGTCGCCGCCCTTCGCGTAGACGTCCGGACGGAGCGCCTCCAGGAGCGCGATCGGGGTGTCGTCGCCGAACGTCGTGAGGTAGTCGATGCAGTCGAGCGCCTCCAGCACGGCGACCCGATCCCCGAGCGGGTTCACGGGCCGTTCCGGGCCCTTGAGCCGGCGGACGGACGCGTCGTCGTTCAGGGCCACCACGAGGACGTCCCCGAGTGCCTTCGCCTGCCGGAGGTGCGTCGTATGCCCGCGATGGATGACGTCGAAGCACCCGTTGGTGAAGACGATGCGGCCCCCTGCCGCACGCCGGTCCGCGAGTGCCTCGACGAGGTCCGGTGCATCGAGGAACCGCGTGCTGCCGCCCCCGCCCGGGTCGCCGAGCGCGCGTTCGACCTCGGCGAGTCGCGCGACCGCGGTGCCCGGTCGCGCCGTGACGACGTCCGCCGCAGCCTGAGCGAACCGGGCACCCACGTCGAGGGGTGCGCCGACGGCGACGGCCGTGGCGAGTGCGGCGACGAAGGTGTCCCCGGCACCCGACGCCTGATGTTCGGGGGCGATCCTCGCTCTGGTGCGCGTCGGCGGATCGCCTGGTCGGAGGACGACGGTGCCGTCGCGGTCGAGCGTGACGACGGCACGCGACGCGCCGGCGGCCGCCAGCAGCTCCTCCTGGGACTCGGCGACGGCCTCGGCCCGCGGAGCACCGGGCCCGAGCGGGTGCCCGAGGAGCAGGCCGGCTTCGAGGGCGTTCGGGGTCACGAGGTCCGGGTGCATCGGCGCCCACCGTCGGCCGTCGTGGGCGTCGACGATCAGGGTGCGGGCCGGCGGCCGATGCCGTGCGAGCCAGGCGACCGTGTCGTCGTCGAAGCACCCGGTGCCGTAGTCGCAGACGATGAGGACGTCGTCCTCGCCCACCGTCGCGAGCGCCTGCCGGAGCGCCGCGCGGTGCGCGTCCGACGGCCCGCCCTTGGGCAGGTGGTCCACCCGCACGACGATCTGGTCGGCACCCACCACGCGGGTCTTGGAGGCCGTGCACACCCCCTCCCGCACCAGGGTGCGGGAGGTGTCCACGCCGGCTCGCCGCAGCAGGGCGTCGAGCGCCCGACCGTCCTCGTCGGCGCCGAGGACCGCGATGAGCGACACCGAGGCTCCGAGTGCCGCGAGGTTCACGGCGGTGTTCGCGGCACCGCCGGCGCACAGCTCCGGCTCGTCGACCTCGACGACCGGTACCGGCGCCTCGCGACTCACCCGGGTGACGTCACCCCGCAACCACCGGTCGAGGATGGCGTCGCCGGCGACGACGACGCGCGGTGCTGCGGCGCGGATCCGGCCCGCGACGTCGAGCAAGGCGACGCGGTCGACGTGCTGGTCGGCGCCACGACCGTCGTCGGTCACGGCGCAGCCTCGAGGTGCACGACCTTCGTCAGGGTCATCTCGTCGAGCAGGCCGGGTCCGTATCCGAAGCCGGAGCCGCTCTCCCCGCGCGGTTCGGCCGAACCACCGGGCGCCCCACCGAACACGGCGTTGACCTTCACCGTGCCGACCGGTAGGTCTGCGACCGCCCGGTGCGCGTGGTCCATCGAACCGGTGAGGACCGTCGCGGCGAGCCCGTACGGGTCGGCTCCGGCGAGACGGACGGCCTCGTCGAAGCTCCCGACGACCATCACCGGCGCCACCGGACCGAAGGTCTCCTCCCGCATCACCCGCATGCCGGGGCGGCAGTCGGCGAGGACCGTCGCCGGGTAGAACGCGCCCGGCCCCTCGGGGACGGTGCCCCCGGTCAGGAGTCTGGCCCCGTCCTCCACCGCGTCGACGACATGCCCGTGCACGATGCCCCGCAACTCGCGGTCGACCAGCGGCCCGGACGCCGTGTCCGCCGTCCACCGCTCCGCCTCGGCGACGAGGGCGGCGAGGAACCGTTCGGCGATGTCGGCGTGCACGAACACGCGTTCCACCGAGGTGCAGATCTGGCCGGCGTTCGCGAAGGCACCGAGCGCCGTCTGGGCCGCCGCCCACGCCGGGTCGACATCGGCGTCGATGAGGATGGCGTCGTTCCCGCCGTTCTCGCGGATCACGTGGGCACCGGTGAGGACGGCGGCGCGGGCGATCCGCGCTCCGGTCGCCGACGACCCGACGTGGGCGATCATCGCCACACCCACGGAGGAGGTGAGCGCCGCGCCCGTGCGTCCGTCCCCCGAGATCGTCACGACGACGCCCGGTGGCAACGCGTCCGCCAACACCGATCCGAGCAGTTCACCCACGTGCGGACAGCGCTCACTCGGCTTGTGCACGACCGTGTTCCCCGTCACCACCGCTGCCGCGATGAGACCGACGGCCACGGCGACCGGGTCGTTCCAGGGGGTGATCACCGCGACGACTCCGCGCGGCTCGGCGACCGTGAAGTCGACGGCCGTCGACGGCCCGCGCAGCGCACGTCCGGCGTGCAACGGGCCGAGTTCCGCAACCTGCCGCGCGGTCGCGATGGCGGCACGGACACCGCCGAGTGCGTCCGCCAACGGCTTGCCCGTCTCCCGGTGGTTCAGCTCGGCCAGCTCCTCCTCGCGGGCGACGAGCGCATCGGCCACGGCGTGGAGCGCCGCGCCCCGCTCGGCAGGCGACTGCGCCGTCCACGCCGGGAAGGAGGCCCCGGCCACCACGACGGCGTCGGCGACCTCGTGCGCGGTCGCGATGCGGACGGACCCCACGGACTCGCCGGTGCGCGGGTCGGTGATGGAGAGGGCGTCGGGCTGCTCGAACCGGTCGGACTCGGTTGCGGCCATCAGGTGGGCGGTCATAGACGCCTCGTACCCAGGCGAACGACCGTTTACACGTGGTGGGCGGGAAGCGTGCAAACGGTTTCGGACGGTGCTCCGCGGGGAACGGTGAAGCCATCGGTGCAGTGAGGCTTCGACGGTCACCGCGATGGAGAGGACGTGAGCACGTGCGACGGACAGGGCTGCAGGAGGACGCGCGGTTCACGGGGGTTCTGAAGATCGCCGTCCTGCGGGGCGGCGGCCTCGGGGACCTCCTGTTCGCGATGCCGGCACTCGACGCACTCGCCGAGGCCTACCCGGAGGCGGAGATCGTGTTGCTCGGCACCCCGCTGCACCGACGACTGCTCGACCAGCGACCCGGTCCGGTCTCACGGGTGGAGGTCCTGCCGACGACCGCCGGGGTGCACAGCGCCGACGGTTCGACCGACGAGGAGGGTACGCGCAGTTTCCTCGAACGTATGCGGTCAGAGGGCTTCGACCTCGCGTGCCAGCTGCACGGCGGCGGCCGCAACTCCAACCCGTTCCTCCTCGGCCTCGGAGCCAAGCACACCGTCGGCACCGCGACCCCGGACGCCGAGCCACTCGAACGCATGCTGCCCTACGTCTACTACCAGCACGAGGTCGTCCGCTGGTTGGAGACCGTCGCTCTCGCGGGCGCGCTCCCGGTGGCCGGCGAGCCCAGGGTGGTGGTGAGCCGCGCCGAACGCGCGCGCGGTCGGTCCCTGCTCGGACGCCGCGGCTCGGGCGTCGTCGTCATCCATCCCGGAGCGACCGACCCGCGGCGACGCTGGCCGACGGAACGGTTCGCAGAACTCGCCCGACGTGCGGCGGCCAGAGGCAACACCGTGGTCTGCGTCGGTGACGCCGGCGATGCGCCGCTCGCGGACCGCATCGCGCAGCAGGCTGCGGCCGACGGCCGGACCGAGGTCGTGTCGCTCGCCGGCAAGCTGTCCCTCTCCGACCTCGTCGGCGTGCTCTCCCGCGCCGACGTGTTCGTCGGCAACGACAGCGGGCCGCGCCACCTGGCGCAGGCGGTCGGCACCTCGACGGTGGGGATCTACTGGGTCGGGAACGTCATCAACGGCGGGCCGCTCAGCCGCGCGACGCAGCGGGTGCACCTGTCCTGGACCACCAGATGCCCGGTGTGCGACCGCGATGTGACGCAGGTGGGGTGGACCGCCGAGCGGTGCGAGCACGACGACTCCTTCGTCGCCGAGGTCGGAGTCGACGAGGTGGACGCCGACGTCGAGGCGCTCCTCAACGCCCGGACCCTCCGCAGCGTCGCCTGAGCCGAGTGCAAGGGCGGGCGCAGGACGCGTCGACAGCTCACCTCGGCCAGCAGCTCACGGCCAGGACGGCTCCTCCTCCGGGCAGACGACGAGCTCACGCAGCTCGACCCCGCGTGGGCGCTCGAGCGCGAAGACGATGGCCGCGGCGACCTCGGCCGGGTCGATGAGCTTGGCGTCGGGTCCCGGCTTGTACTGCTCGTCGCGCCCGTCGAAGAAGCGCGTGTCCATGCCGGCGGGGATCACCGTCGTGACGCCGAGGCGTCCCTTCGACTCCGCCGCCAGCGAGCGCGAGAAACCGAGGACGGCGAACTTCGACGCACAGTAGGCGGTCGCGTCGCCGAGCGCACGGAGGGCGAGCGAGGACGCGATCGTGACCACCCGCCCGTGTGCTGCCTCGAGCGCGGGGAGGGCCCCGCGGACGACGGCCGCCGTACCGAGCAGGTTCACCGCGACGATCCGCTCCCACTCAGCGCCGGGCAGCGCACCGAACGGTGCCGGGCGGTCGATGCCCGCAGCGGTCACCACCGCGTCGAGGCCGCCGACCTCCGTGGCGATGCGGGCGACGAGCTCCTCGGTCGCCCGGGTGTCGGAGACGTCGACGGCGTAGGCGTCGACCGCGTCGGGGTCGACTCGGAGGTCGAGCACGATGGGCCGGCCGCCGTGCTCGCGGACGGCGGCGGCGACCGCGGCGCCGAGGCCGGCGGAGCCGCCGCTGATGAGGACGTTGCCGAGGGGGCGGGTGGAGGTCATGGGGTCCTTTCGGGGTTGATGTCTCAGAGACGTGGTCGTGCAGGGTGCTCGTGCAGCCGGTCAGCCGACGCGGGCGAGGGCTCCGGCGAGGCGGGTGCTCGACCGACCGGGGTGGTACGGGACCGTGACGGTCCGGCCACCCCAGGCCGCGATCACACCGGTCTCAGGCAGGTCGGCAGCGACGTAGTCGCCGCCCTTCACCCAGACGTCCGGCTGGATCCTCCGGAGGACGGCCTCCGGGGTGTCCTCGTCGAACACCACGACGGCGTCGACGCACTCGAGCGCCAGCAGGAGGTCCGACCGGTCGTCCTCGGCCATGATCGGTCGCTCCGGCCCCTTGAGCCGCCGGACGGAGTCGTCGCTGTTGACGCACACGATGAGGCAGTCCCCGAGGGCCCGGGCGGCGGCCAGCGTGCGCGCATGACCGGCGTGGAGGAGGTCGAAGCAGCCGCCGGTCGCGACGACGACACCGCCGCGTTCGCGCGTGGCGTGGGCGACGGCGAGCGCGTCTGCGGAGTCCCCGGGCAGCCGGCTCGTGTTCGCGGGCCGGTCCAGCGAGGCGACCCCACCGCTCGCGACGAACCGCGCCGCGGCGGCGACACCGGCGGCCACCGCGTCGCCGAGCGGTTGCCCGGCGGCGAGTGCGGACGCGACGGTCGCGGCCAGGCGGTCTCCGGCGCCACAGGGATCGGTGGCGTCCGACGGGGTGGCCGGCACGAGGTGCGGGACCGCCGGGGTGCCCCGGTCTCGCCGACGGAGGAGCGCGCCCTTCGCACCGAGGGTCACCAAGACGGCCCCGCATCCCCACGCGTCGAGCAGCGTACCGGCGACGGTGTCCACTCCGGCGATGTCGTCAGCGGAGGACGCGCCTCCCTCGGCCAGCGTGAACGCCTCGCTCCGGTTCGGCGTCACGACCGTGGCGGTCCGCACCGGCGGCGAGCCGTTCTTGTGCGGGTCCCAGACGACGGGGATCCGGCGTCCCGCCGCCTCGAGTGCCTCCCGGAGTCGGGGGTCTGCGGCCACACCGCGGCCGTAGTCGGCGACGACGACCGCGTCCACGGCGTCGAGCGCTGCGAGCATGTCGGCCGTGACCGTCGGCGCTCCTGGTGCTTCGCAGCCCTCGTCGATCCGCACGATGGCCTGCCCGTCGCCACGGACCCGGGTCTTCACCGGCGTCGGCGCCCCGGACGGGCCGGCTAGGACGGTGATGGTCCCGGCACCGGCCGACGACGCGGTCGTGTCGAGTGCAGCGCGCAGCTCCCCCACCCGGTCGTCGTCGCCGAGGGCGGTCACGAGGACGACGTCGACGCCGTCGCGCGCCAGCAGGGTGGCGACGAGTCCGGCCCCACCGGCCCGCGGGACGGACCGGGCGACCGACACCACCGGCACCGGGGCGTCGGGGCTCAGGCGGTCGGCTCGCCCGAGCAGGTCGACGTCGAGCAGCACGTCGCCGACGACGGCGATCCGTGGCCCCCGGTCCCGGGTGCCCGTGATGGGTGGTGTGATGTTCATGCAGTCCTCCCGTTCCCAGCGCTGTCGCGCCGCGCGATGCGATCGTCGAAGACCCGGCACAGCAGGTGCAAGGCGACGAGGTGCGCCTCCTGCGCACCGGCGGCGGGGCCGGGGAGGGCGAGGTGCTCGTCGCACGCCTCGCACAACGGGTTCGGCCCGGTGCCGGTCACGGCCCAGCTCCGCGCACCGACACGTCGTGCGGCCTCCGCGGCCCGGAGGAGGTTGCGACTCCGGCCGCTCGTGGAGAACAGCATGACGACGTCGCCGGCCCTCGCGTGGGCGAGCACCTGCCGCGCGAACACCTCGTCGTAGCCGTAGTCGTTCGCGATGGCGGTGACGCTGGAGCTCTCCGCGTGGAGGGAGACGGCGGAGAACGGACGTCGCTCCCCGTCGAAGCGCCCGACGAGTTCGGCGGTGAGGTGTTGTGCCTCAGCCGCCGAGCCGCCGTTCCCCGCTGCCAGCAGTCGTTGCCCGTGCAGCAGTCGGTCGGCGAGCTCATCGCCCCAGGCCGTGATCCGCGGGAGCTGGTCGCGGAGCGCCTGGATCGCACCGAGGTGGTCGTCGAGGTGGCCGTGCAGGATCCGATCGATCGACGGGGCCGTGGGGTCGGAGACCGTCGGGGCCGATGCTGCGGCGGTCGCCGCCGCAGCGGCCGCCGTCGTCGTGGTGAGGGCGTTCATCGGGTCACCACCGCACCGCTCGACCGGGCGGACCGTCTCGCGCGCCCCAGCACCCGCCGGTAACCGCGTTCGGTGTCGGCCGCGACCCTCGCCCAGGAGTAGCGCGACCTGGTCCGCTCGACACCGGCCGCGCCGAGCGAGGCGAGCAGCTCGGCGTCGTCGAGCAGCACGGCGACGGCGTCCGCGATCGCTCCCGCATCCCGCGGCGGGACGTGCAAGCCGGTCCGGCCGTGGACGACGCTGTCGATGAGCCCGCCGACGGCCGCGGCGACCACCGGGGTACCCGTCGCCATCGCCTCGAGCGGGACGATGCCGAACGGTTCGTACCAGGGCGCGCAGACCACCACATGGGCCGAGCGCAGAGCGGCGGGCAGCTCGTCCTGTCGCACCTGCCCGCGGAACACCACGCGGTCGTCGACACCCAGGGAGCGGGCGTGGGCGAGGAGTCGCTGCACGTCCGGGTCCTCCTGGATGCGGTCGGGGCCACTCGAGCCGCCGAGGACGACGAGTTCGACGTCGTCACGACCGGCGGCGACGAGGGTCGCCAAGGCCGAGATCGTCAGCCCGACGCCCTTCCGCGGCACCAGCCGGCCGACGGTCATGATCCGGAAGCGACGGTCGGCCGTCTCCGAGGGACCGTTCGGGGAGAAGAGTCGCGTGTCCACGCCGCAGGGCACCACGGTGATCCGCGAGCCGGGGACCCCGAGCGCCTTCAGCTCGAAGGCCTCGTCCGAGCAGGTCGCGATGACCTGGTCGACCGAGCGCCCCACCATCGGTTCGAGGTCGACGCGTTCGATCGGGCTCGTGTCCTCGGCCCCCTGGTGCCGACGCTTCACCGTCCCGAGGGCGTGGAAGGTGTGGACGACGGGCGGACGGGATCCGTCGGCACGATCGGCACCCCGCAGGGCGGCGAGACCCGACATCCAGAAGTGGCTGTGCACGATGTCCGGGGTCTCGCGGCTCCAGTCCTCGGCCAGGCGGTCGCCGAACGCGTCCATGTACGGCAGCAGCTCGTCCTTCGGCACGCGCTCCGGCGGTCCCGCGTCCACGTGCACGACCTCCACCCCGTCGCAGAGGCGCACGCGCTCGTCGACCGAGCGGTCCTCCCGCCTGGTGTACACGGTCACCTCGTGCCCGCGGGCGGCGAGCGCCGAGGACAGCTCGGCGACGTGCACGTTCTGCCCGCCGGCGTCGACACCGCCGAGCACGGCGAGTGGACTGGCGTGCTCCGACACCATCGAGATCTTCATCGCAGTCTCCTTTCGAGAGCCGACAGCGGGGTCGGGTGGACGGTCCCGGTCTCCCGGACCTCGGCGAGGACCCGGTCCCAGGTGTGCAGGAAGGCGGGCAGTCCGTAGTGGGCGAGGGCGTGGGCGCGGGCCGCTTCGCCGGTCGCCCTGGCGAGGTCGGGATCGGCGAGGTATCGCCGGGCGGCGTCGCGCAGGGCGTCGAGGTCGTTCGAGACGAGGCCGGCCGCAGGCGGGACGGCTCGGGGTGCCTCGGTGGTCGCGAGCGCGAGGACGGGCATCCCGAGGTGCATCGCCTCGAGGAGTGCGAGACCGAGCGACGTCCAGCGCAGGGGGTGCAGGTACACGCGTCGGCGGGCGAGTTCGCGGTGCAGCTCACCCGTGCGGAGGTCGCCGACCGGGCGGATGCGCTCGGCCGAGGTGCCGAGCGCGGTCGGCAGACCGTCGCCGCCCATGCCGAAGACGTCGACCGGGGCGAGCTCGGTGAAGGCGGGCAAGAGGTCCGTGCCCGTGACCCGCCAGCGGCGGACGGGCTCGTTGATGACGACGCCGAGGCGCTCGAGGGCGCCCGTGTACCGGTGGCCTGGGTCCGCGACGCCGTGCTCGACGACGGTGGTGGGTGCCCGGCCGGTATCCCAGAACATCCGGTTGAAGTGGGTGACGTGCACGACCGGGATGTCCTCGCGATCCGCGAGCGGGTGCACGGCGTCGGTGATCGAGGTCTTCGGGGTGTTGTGCTCGACGAACACGGCGGGCAGGTCCCGCCCCGGCCGCCGCCCGGTGAGGCGCTCGACCGCGTCGACCTCGTCGGGCCGCTGGAGGACGACGACGTCGACGTCCGTCTCCCGGAGCTCTCCGACGGGGATCTCGACGACCGACGCCGGCCAGTCGCGATCGGCGCGGCCGAGTCCCCAGCCGTCGCGCGCGTCGTTCACCGGGAGGAGGTAGTCGTGCCCGCCGCGGACGAAGGCGTCGGTCCAGCCGCCGTGCACGTGCCAGAGGAGGATCCTCATCGCAGGACCTCCTGGGCGTGCCGCCGGCCGGGCGTGGAGCGGACCGCCTCGAACAGCCGTGGGGCGAGTCGTCGGCAGGCGTCGACCACCTCGGCGGGCCGGACGCTCGTCAGGCACGGGTGCCCGGGGATCGGGCAGTCCGTCGCCCGCGTGCCGGCGCAGGCGGCGTGCTGATCACCGAGGAGCACGGTGGGCACGCCGTACGGCGCCCAGCGCACGGCCGGCACCACCGGCGAGAACAGGCTGACCACGGCGGTGCCGACCGCTGCGGCGAGGTGCGCCGGACCGGTGTTGCCGGTGACGACGACGTCGGCCTGCGCCAGGATCGTGGCGAGGGCACCGAGGCCCGTTCCGCCGCCGAGGTCGCGGCCCGCGGTCCCGGCGACGCGACGTGTGAGGGCGGTCTCGGCCGGTCCACCGGTCACGACGACCTCGACCCCGGCCTCGTGCAGGAGGCCGACGGTCTCGGCGTGCAGCTCCTCATGCCACCGTCGCGATGCCACGGAGGCGCCAGGGTGGACGACGACGAAGTGCTCGGGGAGGGTGTGCGGTGCGGGTTCGTCGAGCCGTGCCCGGTCGAGCCGCGCCTGGTCGAGGTGCAGCCGGCCGTCGTCCTCCGACGGCAGGGCGAAGCCACCGGCCGCGGCGATGGCGATGGCACGCTCCGGCTCGGGTTGGTCCTCCGCGAGGTCCTCCCCGGGCCGCAGCCGCACGTCGAGCAGCGAGCCGGCGAAGTCGACGGAGGCTCCGACGATGCGCGGGACACCGTGCGACCGCAGCAGGAGCGCGAGCGGGAGCGGCGACTGATGGAACGAGGTCAGGATGATCGCGGTCTCCGGGCGGCAGTCGTCGATGATCGCGGCGAGCGCCGCCAGGTGCTCCGGGGTGGCCGGCGGGGCGGACTGGGTGATCCACGGGCAGTCCCAGACCACGACGCGGTCGACGCCAGGGAGGAGCCGGGCCGCCGAGGCGCCGATCGAGCTGCACAGGAGCCAGACCTCGTCGACGTCCGGTGACGCCGCGACCGCCCGCACGGCGGGGCCGCTGAGCAGGACGTCGCCGACGCTGTCGAGCCTCGCCACGAGCGCGCGCCGCGTCATCGCCCACCCCGTGCGTCGTGCCCGGCGACGACCGCGGTGAGCACGAGCTCGGCGGCGGCGAGGAGGTCCAGGGCGCGCCGCGGCGCGGCGTCGACCTCCTCGGGGAGGGTCACGGCGGTCGGGACGAGGATCGACATGGCGCCGGCCGCCTCGGCCGCGCCGACGTCGGCACCGATGTCGCCGATGACGACGCAGTGGCCGGGTTCCACGCCGAGTCGCCCCGCAGCCTCGAGGACGAGTCCGGGGGCCGGCTTCCGGCAGTCGCAGCCGGCCTCAGGCGCGTGCGGGCAGATGCACCAGACGTCGAACGGGCCGAGCAGCTCGTCGAGGCGGGCGTTGACGGCGTCGACCTGCTCACGCGTCACGATGCCGCGCCCGATCCCCGACTGGTTGGACACGACTCCGAGCGGCAACCCGCTGCGCCGCAGCAGTTCGACGGCGGCGTGCGCGGTCGGCATCGGCACCACGCGTGCGGGGTCACCGTTGTAGGGCTCGTCGACGACGAGGGTGCCGTCGCGGTCGAAGAGGACCGCGTCGATCGGGGCGGGCAGATCGGTCATGCTTCTGCTCGTCCCCACTTCTCCGACGACGTAAACGTCCTGCTGCGGGGCTCGACCACTCGGTGCCCGACGTGCAATGGTGAGGCGCATGCTGCACCTCGACCCCGAAGACGACGACCGCACCGACGACCGCCCGGAGCTGCTCGCCCTCCGGACCCTGAAACTCGGCGACCTGCTCGTGGCGGTCCCGGCGATCCACGGTCTGCGGCGCGCGTTCCCCGGGCACCGCCTCGTGCTGGCGGTGCCCGGCTGGCTGGAACCCGTCGTCGAGCTGGTGGACGGGGTGGACGCCCTCCTCCCGACGCCGGGACTCGACCACCTCCTGCCCCTCGCACCCGGCCGGGTCGACGTCGCGGTGAACCTGCACGGGAGCGGTCCGGAGAGTCGGCGGCTCATCGACGCGCTCGAAGCGAGGGTCTCGATGGTCCACCACGTGCCCGAGATCGACGGTCCGGAGGTCGACGGCCCTGTCCCGCCGGCGTGGTCACCGCACCTCGGCGAGCGCGCACGGTGGGTGCGCCTCCTCTCCGCCTACGGGGTGGCCGCCGACCCCGACGACGTCGGACTCCGCTCCTCGACGGAGCGCGTCGACGTCGTCGGCGCGGCGGTGGTGCACGTCGGCGCGTTCTACGAGTCGCGGCGCTGGCCGGTCGAGCGCTTCGCCGCCGTCGCCAGGTCCCTGGCCGATGAGGGGCGCCGCGTGGTGTTCACGGGCAGCGCCGGCGAACGCGACCGCGCCCTGCGGGTGGCGGAGCTCGCACGCCTCGACGAGTCCTCGGTGCTGGCCGGACGGATCGGCCTGGCCGAGTTCGCCGGGGTGGTCGAGGACGCGTCGGTGGTCGTGTCGGCGGACACCGGTGCGGCGCATCTGGCGTCGGCCTACCGACGACCGTCGGTCGTCCTGTTCGGGCCGGCGGCCCCGGAGCACTGGGGTCCGCCGCCCGGGCCGCACATCGTGCTCACCGACGCGAGCGTCCGTCGTGGCGACGCGTTCGCGGACACCCCCGATCCGGCCATCCTCGCGGTCGGCGTCGACGACGTCCTGGACGCGGTGGTCCGTGCCGAGCGCACCGCAGCCCGAGGTGACGCCACCGCCTGACCCCGTCAGGCGATCCGACGCCGCCCGGCTTGCTCCGCGCTCGGCTCACCGTGGACGATCCGGTCCCGGAGCAACTCCAGCGAGCGCTTCAGGATGCGCGACACCTGCATCTGCGTGACCCCGACCTCCTTGGCGATCTCCTGCTGGGTGAGGTCCTCCGCGAACCGCAGCTGCAGCACCCGCCGGTCGCGGGGGCTCAGCACCCGGAGCGCCGTCGACAGGATGGCGGCCGACTCGGCGCGCTCCAGGGCGCCGTCCTCGGCGGGGATGATGTCACCGAGGCTCGTCTCATGGTCGAACCCGACGAGGGCGTCGAGCGACGCCGGCCGCAGGTGGTTCTGGCACGCGATGGCCTCCCGCACGAGTTCGTCGCTCGCCCCGAGGTCGGCGGTCAGTTCCGGTACCGACGGGCCGTGCCCGAGCTCCTGGGCGAGGCGCGGTACCGCTTCGGCGACCCGTGCGCGGAGTTCCTGGACCGGCCGTGGCGGCCTGACGAACCAGCCGTGGTCGCGGAGGTGACGCTTGATCTCCCCGGAGATCGTCGGCGAGGCGAACGCCGCGAACGGGCCGCCACGTTCGACGTCGAACCGGCGCGCGGCCTTCACCAGACCGATGTAGGCGACCTGGACCAGGTCCTCGTCCCGCGCGGGGTCGCGCCGGAAGTACCGGCGAGCGATCGCCTCGGCGAGTGACAGGTGCTCCAGCACGAGCGCCTCGGCCTCCTCGCGTCCGAGCACCTCACCAGGGAGCCGTGTGTCCGTTCGATCCATCGTCATGTGCTCCAGGTTCCGAGAAGCGAGGAGGGCACGATCAACGCTTGCCTTCTCCGGGCGGCTGGGGCAGAATCGCGCACCCGTCCGCGAGCACCCGTCCGCGAGCGCGACTCACGCGCGCACCACGTCGAACGCGTCCACCGGTCGGTCCGGGATCGTCGTCGGTGCTTCCAGATGCACGGCACCGCTCGGCAGGATGCCGGCCCCGCCGAAGCGCTCCATCACCCGCCATTGGGCGAGCACGTCCTCCCCGGAGTGCATCGGGGGCAGCTCCTCCCAGAAGCTGAAGCCGCCGGCGGCGAGGAGCGCGTCGCGTCGGTAGAGCACGCAGCCGCCCACCCAGGCGACCTTGTACGCCGACCAACCCCGTTCCGGGATCGGCACGTCCCGCGCGATGTGCGCCAGGTTCGCGGCGTTGTGCAGCGGCCAGCGGTCGAAGGCCGCCGTCCCGCGACGCACCCGCTCCGGGACGACCTCGCCGTCCCAGAGTTCGAACGGCCGTTGCTGCTCGGGCCGTTCGTCGTCCAGGTAGGACAGCCCTTGCACGGCGGCGCCGACGAACCCGCAGTCGAGGGTCCGCAGGGCGTCGTGCAAGCGTTGCAGCTGGCCCGGTTCGAGCCACACGTCGTCGTCGAGGAACAGGACCGCCGGTGCGGTGGCGCGGTCGAGCAGCGACTGGCGGTGCTCCGCGAGCCCCCGGCGCGGGAGGTGCCGGACGAGCCGGACCTCCCGCCCCTGGGCGCGGAGCACCCGCACCATGGCCTGGGTGCTCGGTTGGAGCACGCCGGACCCGTCGTCGGATTGGTCGCTCACGATCACCCGGAACGACGGGTCGTCCTGGGCGGCGAGTCCCGCCAGCGTCACCGCCAGCTCTGCCGCACGCCCGGCCGTCGGGACGAGCACGTCGATCGCGACGTCGTCGTCGACCTCACCGGCCGCCCACCGCTCGGATGGTCGCCGGCTCGTCATTCAGTCTCCCGAGACCGCGCTCGAGACGGCGGTCGGGCCGTCGAACTCGTCCTGGTCGGCCTGTTCGAGCGCCTCGATCACGTCGTCCGGCGCGCCCTGGTCACGGGCGGTCCGGACGAGATCGTCCTTGCTCGCCGGGTAGTCGACCCCCGACAGGTACTTCTGCAGTTCGATGGCGGTGGGCTTCTCAGCCATGGTGTCCCCTGTTCTGTGTGTGATCCGGTGGTGATGTCGGTGTCGGGCGGTTCCCGCCTCGGTCAGCCGACCGCGTCGTCCTCATTCGGCTCGGCAGCGTCGGGCACCTGGTCCTCGGAGCCCTCCGCCTGCGAGGGCTTGTCGACGCCGGCGTCGTCGACCAGGTCGTGGTTCTGCGGGTTGTCCTGCGGTCCGGTGGTCGTCATGGTCCGCTCCTTTCGATGTCGATCGGCGACGGTCGCCGACCGGGGTGTGGTGGGGTCGTTCAGGCGGCGACGTCCTCAGGCGACGCCGGCACGGTTGGCCGCCTCGACGGCCTCGCGGAGATCCCCTCGCCAGGGGGCGCCGTGGCCGGGGAGGAGGGTCCTGGAGCCGAGGGCGGCGAGCACCTCCAGCGATTCGAACGCGAGTCGCGAGTTCGCCGTCGCCGCTCCGGCGACCACACGCGGTCCGGTCTCGCCGGTGTACGGGTCGAGGGTGACGAGCGCGTCACCCGCGATGACGGCACCCCGGTCGGGGAAGTCGAGGGCGCAGTGCCCGAAGGTGTGGCCCGGCGTGAACACGACGGTGGGCGAGCCGGGGACGTCGAGCGTGCCGGATCCGGGCAGCGCCTCCGTCCGCGTCGTGCCCCGCACCCACAGCGCGCCGGCGGCCGTCATCGACGCGAGCGCCGGGAGCGCCGCCGGGTAGCGCAGCGGGTAGCGGGACCGAGGCCGTTCGTGGAGGTACCGGTAGGGGTGCTCCGCGAGCGACGCGTCCTCGTCATGGACGAGCACCCGGCAGCCCAGCTCGTCTCGCAGCCTGGCGGCCGTGCCCAGGTGGTCGAAGTGGGCGTGCGTGATGACGAGCGCCACGACGTCCTCCGGTCGACGGCCGATCGCCGCGAGCGCCTGGAGCAGGTAGCCGTGGGTCGCCGGCAGGCCCGCGTCGACGAGGGTCAGACGGTCCTCATCCTCCACGAGGTAGGTGTTCGTGTACGCGTGCTCGAGCCGGTGGACGCCGGGCGCGACCGATCGGTGGAGGGTCGCGCGTGGGCGACGGGCTCCGGGCATGGGCGGTCCTTCCGGTCGGGGTCGGCGTGCAGGAGTGCGTGCGGTGGCGCGAGCCGCGGTCGACCGTGGGTTCCGGCACGACCGCGGGCCCGCTCCGCGGCGCTCACTCCTTGTGGAGCTTGTCCTGCACGCGTCCCGCGAGCTTCTCGACGGGGTTCGGCAGCTCCGTCGTGCCGTAGAGGCGCGAGTCGGGGTGCGTGGGCGGCGGCATCGGCACGCCGGCCTGGGGCTCGGGCACGTAGGTGAACTCGCCCTTGCCGTCCGGCGTCGGCCCGCTCGCCCAACGTCCGTCGGCCGCAGCCTGTCCGTCGGAGAAGTTGATGTACTGGTAGGAGACGTCCCGATGCTCCTTCTCGATCGGGAAGTTGCTCGGCACCGGCAGATCCTCCACGCCTTCCTCCCGGAGTTCCGCAGCGGCGGCTAGCCACTGGTTCTGATGCATCGTGTCGCGGGCGAGCAGGAACGCCAGCAGGTCTCGCACCCCCGAGTCGTCGGTCATGTGGTACAGCCGCGCCACCTGCACGCGGCCCTGCATCTCCGCGTTCGCGTTCGCGGTGAAGTCGGCGAGCAGGTTTCCACTACTCGTGATGAAGCTGCCCTGCCACGGGTTGCCCATGCTGTCCACGGGTCGTGCTCCGGCGCCGGCGACGATGGCGTGCTGCACGTCGGTGCCACCGATGATCGCCGCGACGGTCGGGTCGTCCTGGACCGCGTCCTCGGTGATCCCCAGCGGCGACTTCTCGAGCAGTTGGGCGATCATCACCGCCAGCATCTCGACGTGTCCCATCTCCTCCGCGCCGATCCCGAACACGAGGTCGCGGTACTTGCCGGGGATGTGCATGTTCCACCCCTGGAACTGGTACTGCAACGCCACGGTGATCTCGCCGTACTGGCCGCCGAGCACCTCCTGCAGCTTCCTCGCGTAGACGGCGTCTGGCTTGTCGGGTGTGGCCGTGTGCTGTAGTTCCTGTCGATGGAAGAACATTGTTCACCTCCTGCACCGCCGGACGGATTCGGGCCGACGTCCCTCGTCGACTCGGCTCGGCGGAACGGCCAGTCAACGCTCCCGGCGCGGCCGGCTCGCGGCACTGGACTTCCTGGTCCGGCGTGTGGACAATACGCGCGCGCGTCGCCGGGACGGTCCCCGCCGTCGCCATCGCCCGCGGGCGCGAAGTCTGCGCCACCGGCCGGGGAATCGCAATGCCCGATCCGCATCCCGTGCGGCTGTCTAGCCTCGGATCACCTGCCGCCCGTCGGGGGTGGCCGATCAGGACGGAGCACGACCATGACGACCGCACGAGACATCATGACGCCAGGCGCCGAGTGTGTGGGCGAACGGGACACCCTCGTCGACGCCGCACGCCGCATGCGCGACCTCGACGTCGGCGCCCTCCCGATCTGCGGCGAGGACGGACGGCTCAAGGGCGTGGTGACCGATCGCGACATCGTCGTCAAGGCTCTCGCCGAGGGACAGGACCCGACCACGGTCGAGGCCGGCACCTTCGGCCAGGGCAAGCCCGTCACCATCGGCGCCGACGACGACGTCCGCGAAGCGCTGCGCACCATGGAGGAGCACCAGGTGCGTCGCCTGCCGGTGATCGACGGCCACGACCTCGTCGGCATGCTCAGCCAGGCCGACGTCGCCCGCCGCCTGAGCGCGACGGAGACCGGCGAGACCGTCGCCGGGATCTCGGAGTGACGGGCGCCGCATGCGAGCGATGACCTACCGCGGGCCGTACAAGGTCCGCGCCGAGGAGAAGGCCGACCCGCGGCTGGAGCACCCGAACGACGCGATCATCCGCGTCACGAGGGCTGCCATCTGCGGGTCCGACCTGCACCTGTACCACGGCATGATGCCGGACACCCGGGTCGGCTCCACCTTCGGCCACGAGTTCGTCGGGGTGGTCGAGTCCGTCGGTTCCAGCGTCGAGCACCTCGCCGTGGGCGACCGGGTGATGGTCCCGTTCCACATCTCGTGCGGCACCTGCTACTTCTGCGCCCGCGGCCTGTTCTCGAACTGCCACAACGTCAACCCGAATGCGACGGCTGTTGGCGGCATCTTCGGGTACTCCCACACCTGCGGCGGCTACGACGGCGGCCAGGCGGAACTCGTCCGGGTGCCGTTCGCCGACGTCGGCCCGCAGCGCATCCCCGACGACATCGACGAGGACGACGCGCTGCTCATGACCGACGCGCTCGCGACCGGGTACTTCGGCGCGCAGCTCGCCGATATCACCGAGGGGCAGACCGTGGTGGTGTTCGGCGCGGGACCGGTCGGGCTGTTCGCGGCCCGCTCGGCCTGGCTCATGGGTGCGGGCCGGGTGATCGTCGTCGACCACCTCGAGTACCGGCTCGCGAAGGCCCGCGAGTTCGCCTTCGCCGAGACGATCAACTTCGGCGAGGTGGACGACATCGTCCTCCGGCTCAAACTCGAGACCGACGGACTCGGCGCCGACACGGTGATCGACGCGGTCGGGGCGGAGGCCGACGGCAACCTCACGCAGCACATCACGGCCGCGAAACTCAAGCTGCAGGGTGGCTCGCCGGTCGCGCTCAACTGGGCGATCGACGCCGTCCGCAAAGGTGGGGTCGTCTCGGTGATGGGCGCGTACGGGCCCATGTTCAGTGCTGTGAAGTTCGGTGACGCCATGAACAAGGGGCTGACATTGCGGATGAACCAGTGCCCCGCGAAACGCCAATGGCCTCGGCTGTTCGAGCACATCAGGGCCGGTCATCTGAAGCCGAGCGAGATCATCACCCACCGCATCCCGCTCGAGCACATCGCGGAGGGGTACCACCTGTTCTCCGCGAAGCTCGACGACTGCATCAAGCCCGTCATCGTGCCGAGCGCGGCCTGAGCGACGGAGGAAGGATCCGACCATGCCCTACACCGCAGACGGCGGACGCCCCACCCCGAGCAGCGAGGAACTCCGCGCGAGGATCCCCGGCTGGGGAGCCGACCTCGACCCGGCCGACCGCCCGTCGGTCCCCCGGGAGTGGCCGCCGACGCCCGCGCCCGGATCGCACTGGGTGAAGCCGGAACCGCAGGAGCAGCACGGGCCTCGCGAGCGGTCGATCGAGCACCTCGAACTCACCCCCGTCTTCGGCACGAGCGTGCCGCTGCGGGGGCTGTCGGGTGCGATCAAGCGCCTGGCCTACCGACGCTACAGCGAGGGCCGCGCCGCGCACTGGCTCCTGCTGCTCCTCGGTGACCGCGTGGACGCCGCCGGGAGCCATGCGCGGTCGTTCCTGACGGTCCGGCCCGACAACCCGATCACCGAGACGGGCGTGCTCGCGGAGACGATGTACTCCGGCTGGAGTTCACGCTTCCGCCGTGGGCGCGTCGATGTCAAGCACCAGTGGATCGACCCGATCCTCGTCGGCGGGCCGTGGCTGCTCGCGCTCGGCCTCGTGTTCCTCGGCGGCCGCCGCGCGGTGCGGATGCTGCGCGGCTGAACCACGACCTGCGGGCCCGCCTCACCCGAGGCGGGCCCTCAGCGTGTCTTCCTCGTGAAGACGTAGTGGACCACGCCGCTCGGCGCCGCCGTCACCTCCACCGTGAAGCAATCCTCCAGGCCTTCGAGCCCGTCCCACAGGCGCACCCCGCGGCCGAGCAGGATCGGGACGACGACGACGTGGAGGTGGTCGACGAGGTCGGCTTCGAGGAAGGCCCGGACGGTCGTCGGGCCCCCGCCGAGCCGGACGTCGAGTCCGTCGGCGAGGGAGGTGGCGAGCGCCAGGGCGTCGACCGGCGACAGCTCGCGGAAGAGGAATGTCGTCCGCCCCACGACGAGGTCCGGTCGCTCGTGGTGCGTGAGGACGACCACCGGACTGTGGAACGGCGGCTCCTCACCCCACCACCCGCGCCAGCTCTCGTCCTCCCAGGGCCCGAGCTGCGGGCCGAACTTCCGGCGGCCCATGATCTCCACACCGATGCGGTCGCCGGTGGCGGACGCGAACGCGTCGTCGACGCCGCGCGTCCCCGCGCCCACCGACTCGTCCTCATGCCCGCTCATCGCCACGAAGGTGTTGGTCGGCAGGAACCAGTGCATGAGCCGGTGTTCCGCATGGCCGAAGGGCGTCTCGAAGGACTGCCCCTCGCCGGTCGCGAAGCCGTCGAGGGAGACGGCGAGATTGTGGACCCTGAGCTTCGTCATGCGCTCACGCTAGCGGCGAGGCATCCGGGTGTCGACGGCGGATCAGGCCGCCGGTGACCGCGGGTCCGGGTCGGCGGGCTCCTCGGAACGCATCCGTTCGCGCACCCCGCCGTCGACGGTGATGCCGGCGGGTCCGGGCACGTGGATCGTCCCGGTGGTCGGCCGAGCCGCAGATGCCCGGGCGAGCTCCCCGTCGATCACCTTCGCCGACACCCGTTTCGTCACGTCGGGCATGAGCTGATGGGAGATCGCAGCCGTGCGGGCCTTCATGCCGGCGGTCTGGTGCTCCTTCGGGTCCGAGCAGGCGGCGACGAGGGCGTCGATGACCACGGAGGGGTCGTCGAGCGCCGCCATCCGCGGCGCTTTCCCCGTGTAGTTGGCCGCGTGGGTCCACCACGGCGTGTCGACCGCCCAGGGCAGTACCGTGCCGACCCGGATGTCGGTGAGGCCGGCCAGGCGGAGTTCCTCGTTGAGCGACCGCGACAGGCTGAGGACGGCGGCCTTCGTCGCCGCGTAGACGGCCTGGTATGCGAGCGGCACCTCGCTGTCGACGGAACCGACGTTGACGACCGTTCCACGACCCTGCTCCCGGAACAACCGCAATGCCACGTGTGCACCGAGGATCAGGCCGGACAGGTTGACGTCGACCGTGCGGAGGTGGTCCTCGACGGGGACGTCCCAGAAATGTCCGAGCGCCCCGATCCCGGCGTTGTTGATCCACACGTCGATCCGACCGAAGCGGTCGGTGGCGGCAGCACGCAACGCGAGGACGTGGTCGGGTCGACTCACGTCGACGGGGACGGCGAGCGCCGTGCCCCCGGCGGCGGTGATCTCTCCGACGAGGCCGTCGAGCACGTCCCCGCGCCTGGCGGCGACGACGACGTTCGCGCCGAGTTGGGCCAGCCGGAGCGCCGTGCCCCGGCCGATCCCGCTGGATGCGCCGGTGATGACGATGACCTGCTCGGCCACCGGATGACGATCGGTCATGGTGCGTCCTTCCTCGGTGACACGTCCAGCCTTCGCTAACGGCGTTCGGCGGCGGGTGCGAGGAACCCGTTGCGCTGCGTCTGTTCCTCGGCCACGCGGACGCCGAACCGATAGGACAGTTCGCCGCCGAGGAAACCGGAGACACCGACGAGTAGGAACGCGGCCCACGCGAGCCCGAGGCCGAGGACGCTCAGTTCGCCCTCCGGCCCGGCCGCGCGGACGATCCAGCTCAGGGCGAACAGCACCACCGCGGCGAGGTTGAACCCCAGGTGCGTGAGCGCGGTCTTGCGGGCCCTCGTGCCCGGGGCGATGACCCGCAGGTCCATGAGGCCGAACACGGCGGCCAACACCGCTCCGACGACCCCGATGCCGATGAGCCACTGCGCACCGACGACGAACGGCTCTCGGTCGTCGGTGAACAGCGACACGATGTCGAAGACGACGCTCGCCGTCCAGGCCCCGATCGGGATCAGCACCACCATCGCGTGGAACGGGTGACCGTAGGGTCCGGCGAGGATCGTCGCCGGGTGCTTCGACCGGACGAGGTCGTCCGCGCCGTTCCGACGGGCGGTCCCGGCGCTCAACGGCGGGCCGTGGTCGCCGGCTGCTCCCGCCGGGTCGGCACGAACGCGACGATCAGGGAGCCGAGACCGACGACGAGGTGGAAGCCGATGTCGAAGCCGGTGAACCCGGTGGGCAGCAGACCGAACATGGTCGGGTCGGCGAAGGCGAGCAGACCCATCACCACGTAGAGCGCACCGCCGATGGCGACCACCGCCCGGACGGCGCCGAGCGGGACGCGGCCGAACCCGACGACGAGCAGGGCGACGGCGAGGACGGTGCGCAGGATGTCGAGCGTCAGGTCGACGTTCATGAGGCCGAAGAGGTGTTCCCCCTCGACGAAGAAGCCGGCGATGGCCAGGATGGCGACGATGATCCCGAGGATGCGGGCGACGTTCCGAATCATGGTTCCTCCTCGATGCGTAGGGAGCCGATCGGCTCGCCATCCACGCTAGGTCGGCCGTTCCGGTCGCTCGGATTGCTTGACTTCCCCGCGGAGCGCGGGTTAGAACGTGCGTCGCGCGGCCCTGGGTGACGGCACGGTTTTTACCAGGTGAGCACTCGGATCGCAAGCGCCGAGAGCGCCCGGAACCGCCGACATAGCGTGCCCGTGTGCAACCAGAACAGTCCGCGACGCCACCGTGCCGAGGTGAGTGGTTCTGCTATCGGCTCCCCGACGGCACCGTCCACTTCTTCACCGACGTCCCTCCCCATACGGAGTGGGTCGTCCATGTCGGCGCGGCCGTCGGGATGCTGAGTTTCCGCCGACTGACACCGATCGGGTGGGGCTGGAGTTACACCATCGAGGACGACCGGCGGGTGATCCTCCCGGGTCGCTCGCACGACTGGGAGGCGACGGCCCAGGCGCTGCTCGCCGGACTGCACGCACGGACGAGGGGTTGAGGGGTGCCATGAGTGCGACGGAGAAGACGACACCGGTCGGGGTGCCCACGGAGGGGAGCCCTCGTGCCGCCATGCGACGCAGCCGACTGCTGGAGGCGGTGACCTCCACCGACCACAAGACGATCGGGTACCTCTACATCGCCACGGCGTTCCTCTACTTCTGCTTCGGTGGCGTCCTCGCGCTGCTCATCCGTGCGGAGCTCTTCGCCCCCGGCATGCAGGTCATCCAGACGAAGGAGCAGTACAACCAGCTGTTCACCATGCACGGCACGATCATGATGCTCATGTTCGCGACCCCGTTGTTCGCCGGCTTCGCGAACGCGCTCATGCCGCTGCAGATCGGTGCACCGGACGTCGCCTTCCCGCGTCTCAACGCGTTCTCGTTCTGGCTGTTCTTCGTCGGCTCGGCCATCGCCGTCAGCGGATACCTCACGCCAGGCGGTGCCGCGGCGTTCGGCTGGACCGCTTACACACCACTGTCGACGGAGACCTTCAGTCCCGAGCTCGGCGGCACCCTCTGGACGATGGGGCTGTTCCTCACGGGCTTCTCGACCATCCTCGGCGCCGTCAACTTCATCACCACGATCATCACGATGCGCGCTCCCGGTATGACCATGTTCCGCATGCCGATCTTCACCTGGAACACGCTCGTCACGTCGATCCTCGTGCTCATGGCGTTCCCGGTGCTCGCTGCGGCGCTCGCGGGGCTCGCCGCCGACCGCATCTTCGGCAGCCACATCTTCGATCCGGGCTTCGGCGGCGCGATCCTCTGGCAGCACCTGTTCTGGTTCTTCGGGCACCCCGAGGTGTACGTGATCGCCCTGCCGTTCTTCGGCATCGTGAGCGAGGTGTTCCCGGCGTTCAGCCGGAAGCCGCTGTTCGGGTACAAGACGATCATCTACGCGACCATCGCCATCGCCGCGCTCTCCGTGACGGTCTGGGCCCACCACATGTACGCGACCGGGTCCGTCCTGCTCCCGTTCTTCGCGCTGATGACCATGCTCATCGCGGTTCCGACGGGGGTGAAGATCTTCAACTGGGTCGGCACGATGTGGCGCGGATCGGTCACCTTCGAGACGCCGATGCTGTGGTCGCTCGGGTTCCTCATCACCTTCGTGTTCGGCGGGCTCACCGGCGTGATCCTGGCGTCACCGCCGCTCGACTTCCACACGCACGACACGTACTTCGTCGTCGCGCACTTCCACTACGTCGTGTTCGGCACGGTCGTGTTCGCCATGTTCGCCGGCTTCTACTTCTGGTGGCCGAAGTGGACGGGCCGGATGCTCGACGAACGGCTCGGGTACTGGCACTTCTGGTTGTTGTTCATCGGGTTCCACACGACGTTCCTCATCCACCACTGGCTCGGCGTCGTCGGCATGCCCCGGCGGTACGCGACCTACAGCCCGCAGGACGGGTTCACGTGGATGCATCAGCTGTCGACCGCGGGTTCGGCGCTCCTCGCGCTCTCGATGCTCCCCTTCTTCTGGAACGTCCTGAAGACGGCCCGGCGAGGCGCGAAGGTCACGGAGGACGATCCGTGGGGTACCGCACGCTCCTTGGAGTGGGCGACCTCCTGCCCGCCACCGCGCCACAACTTCACCTCGATCCCGCGCATCCGCTCGGAGGCGCCGGCCTGGGATCTGCACCACCCGGAGGCTCCGCCGCCCGAGGGCCGTGGTCCGGGGATCGACGCACCCGACGCGGGGACGTCGAAGGACGCGAGGCCTGGCGGCCTCCCGCGCTGAGATGAGGCGGCGGGGCTGCGTGGCCCCGCCGCCACTCAGTGGAACGGACAGCGCGACGCGCCACCGGCCTTCCGCACCCGCCCACCCGACGACGGCATCGTCGGCAGTCGCCGCCGGTTCACCTCGAGGCCTGCGTCGAGGATCGTGACCCGCGGATCGCTCATCACCGCGATCCCGGCGCTCAGACCGGCGATCGCCAGCTTCTCACCCGGGCACCGATGCCCGGTCGCGACCTGCGCACCACCGTGCGGGATGAAGGTCGTCACGGCCTCGTAGTCCTCCACCCCCACGAACCGGCCGGGCGCGAACACGTCCGCCCCCGGCCCCCAAGAGCGGGTGTCGGTGTCGGTGCCGAGGATGTCGAGCAGCACCCGACCGCCCGCAGGAAGCCGCTCGCCGTCGAACTCGATGTCGGTGAGCGCCCAGCCGGGCAGCATCGGGACGAAGGGGGCCGTGCGTCGGATCTCCTGCGCGAAGGCCGTGGCGAACAGCCCGCCGACGAACACACCGCGGTCCGCGGTCTCGGTCGCGATCCGCTCGCGCGACTCGGGGTGATCGTGCAGGGCCTTCGCGGCGAACGCGACGAACCGGGCGACCGCGATCATGGGCCGGAGGACGTTCTGGAGTTCGACGCCCGCGAGGCGTGGTTCGAGCAGCTCCCCCTCCGGGTCCCGGTGCCACGCCCACTCGTGCAGCGCGGTCCCGCGGGACGGCTGCAACGAGCCGTCGCGCACGGCGACGATGAGGCGGCGCGCGTGCCGATCCGACCAGACGCGGTTCCCGATCGCCATGAGGTACGCCGGCGAGTACGGTGCGCCGAAGCCGTCGACGATCTGCGCGAGGCGGGCAGCCCAGCGCGTCCTCGCGGCGGCGGTCCCCGGCACCCCGGCCCATCGCATCACCGCGCGGCCCAACGCCCCGACGGCCGCCTCGTACGCCGAGCGATCGCCGCCGGCGATCCAGGCGTCGAGCTCGCGGCCCCACTCCTCCTCGAGGAGCGGGCGCAGCCGCTCGACCTGCTCGTCCTCGTAGGCGACGTCGACGAAGGTCGCCTTCCGATGCCGGTGCTCCTCGCCGTCGAGGCTGTGCACCGAGCCGTGCCCGAAGAGCGTCTCCTGCACGATGGCCGGCATCGCACCGTGCCTGGCGATCCGCCCCTCGTCGTAGAAGAGGGACACGGCGTCCTCGCCGCGGACGAGGAGCGCCTCGTCGCCGAGAAGCCGCAGCGGGACCGCCCTCGCACCGGCCGGTCGACGCCGCCAGAGACGGGCGCCGAACCCGTACCCACGGGTGAGGAGCGAGAGGGATTCGTCTTGGAGGAGGGCACCGAACTTGGACATGCCTCCATGGTGGCAAGCCCCGCCGAGCTCCCCCAGGGCTTCGCCCCAGGGCGTCGACGTGGTACGCACCTGCACTCCGGGAACGGGTCCGGAGCAGTACCACGTCGTTCACCGGATCGCAAGAGCGCGGTCACCTCCCCGAGCACGAAGGACACTCGAAGAGGGGGAACGGCGCGACCGGACGATCTGTCGGAAGGGCCTACCCGCACGACATCGGGCGCCGCGCCGCGCCCAGAGAGAGGAGCAACGATGTTCACCGAGCTCGATCACTTCCTGCGCAGCATGGAGTACCCGTGCCGGCCGGGCGACCTCGTCCGCGAGGCTCGCCGCGACCTGCTGCCGACGGACCTCGTGGAGGCGCTGGGCTCACTCCCCGAGCGCAGTTACACGAGCCGCTGGGACGTCCTGCACCGCACCTCGATCGCCGAGGCCTTGCCGATCAGCGCCTGAATGCGCGGCAGGCGAGCGGCACCGGTCGAGCACCGGTGCCGCTCTCGTGCGCGCCGCCACTGTCCAGCGCTACTGGCTGTGGGCGGATCGCCAGTCCTGGGCGGTGATGTGCGAGCCGGCCTGCGGCCCCATGAGGAGCATGCCGCCGTCCACGGGGATGGACGCCCCGGTGAGGTAGCTGGAACCCGGCGACGCGAGGAACGCGATGACGGAGGCGATCTCCCGCGCATCGCCCGGACGACCCACGGGGATCCCGGGGCGCTCGGTGTCATGCGGGTCCTCGTCGGTCTGGCCCGTCATGGGCGTCGCGATCTCACCCGGAGCGACGGAGTTCACGGTGATGCCGAACGGGGCGAGTTCGATGGCGGCCGTCTTCACCAGACCGCCGAGCCCGTGCTTCGCCGCGTCGTAAGCGGTGGACCCGACGCGTGGCTGGTGTTCGTGCACGCTCGTGACGGCGATGATCCGTCCGCCGGATCCACCCTCGGCGAGGTGTCGGGCTGCGCGCTGGATGCAGACGAACGCGCCGTCGAGATCGGCGGCGACGACCTCGCGCCACTCCTCGAGCTCGATCTCGAGGAACGGCGTCGAGGCACCGGTTCCGGCGTTGTTCACGAAGACGTCGAGGCCACCGAGCTCGTCACAGAGCCGGTCGACGGCGTCACCGCAGGAGGCGAGGTCGGTGGTGTCGAGCTGGGCGACGACGGCACGGCGGCCGAGGGCACGCACCTCTTCGGCCGTGGCTTCGGCGCCCTCCTCGTCGGTGTACCAGGTGATGCCGACGTCCATCCCGGCTTCGGCGAGCGCGACGGCGGTCGCGCGGCCGATACCGGAGTCGGAGGCGGTGACGATCGCCCGGGTGGGCGAGAAGGCGGTGTCGAGACGGTTGGGCGGGGTCGGAGTGTCAGTCATGACGTCACGGTAGATCGCCCGTCGGGTCCGCTGCGAAGGCTTGCGATCGGGCCCCGGGTGTTGCACCATTCGTGCCCGATCGGTGATTCCGCAACCCCCAAGGACACCGTGGCGCTTCCGGCGACACAGGCCTACCGTGGAAGGACGGGCGTGAGGACAGGAGGACCCATGGGCAAGATGATCTACGACGCAGACGTCAGCGTGACGTTCGACGACCGGGTGCTCGCGCACCTGCAGCACGTGATCGGAGCGAAGCTCCGCCGAGGCGAGGGGTTCTACTTCGGTTGGAAGGACGACCCACGCGCGGGCGACGGCCGCACCACCATCTGGTTGCACCCCGCGATGTCGCTGCGCTTCAAGTACGCGGGCAGTGTCCCGGTCGACTTGAACCGCGCCTGGCTCGAGGTGCTCGCGATCAGCGCGGACTCGACGCACGGGCTCGTCCTCATGCCGGAGCCGGGACCGCGCGTCTGACGCGCACAGACGACAGCGGGCCGACGGTTCCCCGTCGGCCCGCTGTCGTGTGCGGAACTCATCTGGAGCGTTCGTCGAACTCCAGGTCGTCGATGTCGGTCAGCTCCGTCGCCCATTCGGGTCGGGCCGGTTGCAGTTCGGCGGTGCGCTGTTCCAGTTCGATGATGACGGCTTCGTCGAGCGGTTCCTCCGACGCGTTCTCGACGGGCGTCGAGAACAACTGACTCGCTGGGCCGATGAGGAGGTGCGCGAAGCCGATGCTCCCTCCTTCGTTGATCGTCGGCACGGTGACGATGTCGGACTCGCCGGTCTGGGCGAGGGCGCGCGCGTAGCGCAGCAGGGCTTTGCAGGTCTGGTCGGCCATCAGCAGATAGCCGCTCGCGTAATACAGCTTTCTCATACGACCATTCTCGGAAACCGCGCCGGCGGCTCGGCAGACCTTGAATCCCGGGCCGGAAAGGTATACCGGGAGTGGCGCGCGTCCCGTGCGCTATCGTCTGGGCATGACCGACAGCGACCAGACTCCGCACACGCACGACGAGAACCGCCACGACCAGCTGACCACGGCACCGAACGCGACCGAAGCGGACGCGGCTCCCCGCATCGACGTGACCGAACAGGGCGACGGGGTCACGAGGATCGACATCCGCGACGACGCGCAGGTCCGCCCGGGTGCCGACCCCGAGGACACCGACGAGGCCTGAGCCAGGGCCGTCAGCACGACGAAGCGCCGCCGACCCTGGGGTCGGCGGCGCTTCGTCGTTCTGCGGGTTCTGGGGGCTCAGTGGCCGTCCGCGTCGTGCAGTGGTGCGGCGTCCGGCTGCTCGAGCACGTCCGGCTCGTCCTCGGTGTCCTCACCCGTCGGCTCGTCCGGGATCTCGGTCGGAGGGGTGCCCGCGACCATGTCGGGGTCGGTGCCCAATGCGTCTGCTCCGGTGAAGTCGCTCATGTCGCTCCTGCTTCCTGTCGTGTTCGCGGTCCAGCCACCGTAGTCCGGCGGGCCGCTGTACGACCCCCGCTTGACTTCCCATCGCGATCAGGCGACGACGACGTGGAGCCCGCCGGTGATCTCGATCTCCTCGAGCATCTCGGCCGCCATCCGCTCGTCGATCGGCGGCTCGAACTCGGCGTCGAAGGCGAACACGATCGGTTGCTCCGGCGACACCGTGACGGGTTCCGAGGAATGGAACCGCCCACGGTGGAGCTGCAGACGGAACGACTGATCGTCGAGCATGCGCGTCAGGATCACGTGTTCGAGCTGGGCGAGTGTCTGGTCGTCGACCTGTGATCGGAGCGCACCGAGGCGTAGGAATCCCATCGTCAGCTCCCCTCTCAGGTGTGCCACGCTAGCGCGGCGGGCGAGGGCGGCAGGGGCCATTGCGCGGAACGCCCGAGGGGCGGAGAATACGCGCAGGCTGACCGATCAGGTCGGTCGACCGACGCGGTCTGTGGAAAATCGGGCGAACCCCACGGATGTCTCGTATCCTGGCTGTGCGCGGCTCCGACCTGGACCCCGTCGGTTGCGCGCAGATGTCGGCCGTCCGCCGACGGCTGTCTCCCGGGGTCGGAAGTCGAGGGTTCCCATGGGACAACTGGTCTACGGTATGGGCGACGCTCGCGTGCGTCTCGACGACCGCATGCTCGCCCACGTCAAAACGATCGCGTTGATGAAGCTCCGCCGCAACGAGTCGTTCGCGCTGACGGTGCGACAGGATTCCACCTCCGAGGGGCGGACGACGCTCTGGCTGCACCCGTCGATCGCGCTGCAGTTCTCCTTCGACACCGACGAGGTCAGCGAGATGGACCGTTCCTTGCTCGAGTCGTTCATGCACGAGGCGAACACGGGCGAAGTCGTCGTGCATGCGTCGAGCGACGACGGCACCGCCCCCCGGTCGGAGTGACCCAGCCGGTGGCGGCGCCGCGTGCTCAGCTGTTCCGGAGCATCGAGACGAGTTCGCTCTTGCGCTTGCCCGAATACCCGCTCAGGCCGATCTCCTTCGCACGGTCACGGAGCTCGGCGACCGTCCAGTCCTCGTAGGAGCCGGACTCCCCGCCCTTCTCACCGATCGTCGAGCGTCCCTGTTTCGCCGCGGCGTTCGAGATGCGAGCAGCCTTGCTCTTGGACGCTCCGTCGTCGCGCAGCTTCTCGTAGAGTTCCGGGTCCTTCAGTGACGGGTTCTGCTTCCCTGGCATCGGTTCCTCCCTCGGTGGGCGGTCGGCTCGGCGGTCACCGACCTTGTTCCACTGTCCCGCGACCGCCCGCCACGCGCACGGGGTGGTGGATCGCGTGCCCACGCGCTACGCCCGACTGGGATACCGTGGCCGGATGCCGTTCGAAGCGTTCAGGAGCTACGCGACCACGATGGGCATACCGATGCTCGTGACCCCGGAGCCGCAGAACAGCGAGTACGAGTCGGGACTCGCGCAGCTCGGTGCCGAGACCTGGCATCTGCGGACGGCGCGGAACACGCCGACCAAGCCGGGGGCGTTCGTCGCCTTCTGGCGGCGCGACGCGGACGGGGCGACGGCTCCGTTCCGCGACGACGACCGCGCAGCGGGTCTCCTCGTCTTCGTCGAACAGGAGGGCGCACGCGGTGTGTTCCGCTTCACCGGTGCCCACCTCGCCGCGCTCGGCGTCACCTCCGGGAGGCGACCAGGCAAGCGCGGGTTTCGGGTGTACCCGAGTTGGTGTGCTGGTCTGAACGCGCAGGCCACGGCCACGCAACGAGCCCAAGCCCCTGCCTTCCAGGAGTACTGAGCGCTCGGCCGCGGCCTGCGTCGGATCAGGCCAGGAACCAATCCCTCGGGTGCTGGTCGGCGGTCGGCGGGGTGCGCTCGATCGTCGGACGCGCCCACTCGGCGGCGTTCGCCAGCACCCGACGGATGTCGGGGTGGTGGTAGACCGGGTACTCCTGGTCGCCGGGCGAGAAGTAGAAGACCCGCCCACGCCCGCGGTGGTAGGCCACACCCGAGCGGAAGACCTCACCTCCGGCGAAGGTGGAGAGGAACACCTCCTCGTCGGGTCGGGGGATGTCGAAGTGCTCGCCGTACATCTCCTGCCGGTCGATGACGATCGGGTGCGGGACCCCCTGGGCGATCGGGTGGTCGGGCAGCACGGTCCAGACGAGTTCGCGTTCGCCGTCGTTGCGCCACTTGAGCGCGCACGACGTCCCCATCAGGCGCTGGAAGACGCGGGAGTAGTGGCCCGAGTGCAGGACGACGATGCCCATGCCGGCGTGGACATGCCTGACGACGCGTTCGACGACCTCGTCCGACACCTGGTCGTGGGCGATGTGGCCCCACCAGAAGAGGACGTCGGTGTTCGCGAGCGCTTCCTCCGTGAGCCCGTGCTCCGGCTCCTGGAGCGTCGCCGTCGTCACGCTGACGGCCTCGCCGAGCGACTCCTCGAGTCCGTCGGCGATGACCCGGTGGATGCCGTCGGGGTAGTGCCCGAGGACGACCGCGTCACCGCGGGACTCGTGGACGAACTCGTTCCAGACGCGGATACGGATCGGGGACGTGGTGCTCATGCGGGGACCTCCAGTTCGTGCCCGGCGGCAGCCGAGGCGTAGGCGGCGTCGATGACGCGGCTGCGGTGCAGGGCGTACTCGCCGTGGTGACCGGCGAACCGCAGTTCGCCGCCGGCGGACTCGCCCGCACGGATGGTCTCGAGGAACTCCGCGATGACCGACTGGTGGTGGCCGGCCGGTACGTGTACGGCGGGTCGCTCGATCGTCGGCGCACCGGCGACGTCGCGGTAGATCGTCACGGTGCCGTCGGTGTTGTAGTTGTCGACGTGGAGGCGGACGCCGCCCTCGGAGCCGAGGAGTTCGACCGAGATGTCCTCGTGGGCCTTCGAGTAGGACGCCCACGACGCCTCGAGGTGGAGGCTGCCGCCGTCCTCGAAGCGCAGGAGGGCCGACGCGAAGTCCTCGACGTCGAACGCGTGCGTGGACCGACTCGAGACCGGACCGCCGCCCGAGGAGCCACCACGGCCGGCGCGGCCGAGCTCGTTGTAGGCGACCGCGGAGACGTGCGTCACGCGCGGTTCGCCGAGCAGTGACAGGGCGATGTCGAGGACGTGGGAGCCGAGGTCGATGAGCGGTCCGCCGCCCGCGGCCGCTTTGTTCGTGAACCAGGAGTCGATGCCGGGGACGCCCTGCCGACGCAGCCAGGACGCCCGCGAGTGGTAGACGCGGCCGATGGGTTCCTCGGCGAGGTAGCGGGCGAGGTAGGCGACGTCGGCACGACGCCGGTGGTTGTAGGCGACCTCGAGCACGCGGTCGGCGGCCGTCGCCGCCTCCACCATCTCGGCGGCGAGGTCGGCGGTGGTCGCGAGCGGCTTCTCGCAGAAGACGTGCTTCCCGCTGCGGAGTGCAGCGACGGCGATCGGGTGGTGCAGGGCGTTCGGCACGCCGATCGAGACGATGTCGAGGTCGTCGCGGGCGACGAGGTCCTCCCAGTCGGCGTACGTGTCCGGGACGCCGCGGCTCTCGGCGAGTTCGGCGAGCCTGGCCGGTTCCTGGCCCGACAGGGCGACGACCGTCGCGCCGGGGAGGGCGGTGAAGGCGTCGAGGTGGGTGGTCCCGGCGAAGCCGAGGCCGATGACGCCGACCCGGAGGTCCGGAGCCTTCGACGATGACGTGGTGGTGCTCGTGTCCATGCTCGGGCGGATCCTTTCGGGGTGCGGATGCCGGGCACGGAGTCATGACCGGCGGTGGTCGACCTTCGCCACTAAATATAGCGACCATATCTAGTTTTGCAACCCTGCTACAGTCGCCCCATGGTCGAACCGGGGGTCGAGACGGGCCGAGCGAGTGTCGAACTCGTCGCCGCGTACGCCTTCGATCACGGCCCATTCACCGCCAGCGAGGTGATGGACGAGACCGGGCTGACCCGCGCGACCGTCCTCAACGCCTGCGACATCCTCGCCGACCGTGGCTGGATCCGCGAGCTCGACGACGCCCGAGCCGCGGGCGACTACCGGCGGGGCCGGCCCGCGCGGCGCTACGAATTGGCCGCCGACACGGCGTTCGTCGTCGGCCTCGACGTGGGACAGCACCGGGTCGCCGCGCTCGTCGCGACGCTGCGCGGCGACGTCATCGGCCGGGCGGAACTCCCGATCGTGGGCGGCGACGAGGATCCCGACCTCCGCCTCGCGACCGCTCGGGCCGTCGTCGAGCAGGCGACCACCCAGGCCGGCACGACGGCTGGCCAGGTGCTCGTGACGGCGGTCGGGGTCCCGGCTCCGGTCGACGCGCACGGCCGGTCCCCGCGCGGCGACCACGACTACTGGGCTCGGATGAACCCCGACTTCGCGACCCGGCTCGGCCCCTGGGGCGAGGTGGTGCTTGAGAACGACGCCAATCTGGCGGCATCCGCTGAGCGGGCCCTCGGGGCCGTGGCCCGCGAGTCCATCGCCGTCCTCCTCGCGGGTGTGAGCTTCGGCGCCGGCCTCATCGTCGACGGCGTCCTGCTGCACGGCGGCGCCGGTGGTGCCGGCGAGCTCCGCGTGCTCGGCATGGTCGAGGGCGTCGGCTCTTCGGAGGGACTCGACGGCGCGGCCCGGTCCTGGCTGGAGGAGGACCGCCGGACGGGACGGGTGCCCGCGGCGTCGCCGCTCGCCCTGACGCCCGTCGACGCCCTCGACGTGAGCCACATCGTGGACGCCGCCACCCGGGGCGACGCCTACGCGGAAGCGCTCGTCGAGCGACTCGGCGAGCGCCTCGGCCGCGTGTGCGTCGTGCTCGGCAGCCTGCTCGACGTCGAGGAGGTCGTCGTCGCCGGTGGTGTGGCGCGGGTCGCCTCCTCCGTCATCGCCGCCGCCCACCGCTGGCTCGACCAGGGCGTCTACGCGCCGACCCCGCTCGTCCGAGCCTCCGAACTCGGGGCGGACGTCGTGGCGCTCGGCGCCATCACCCGTGCGATCTCGACGATCCGCTCGCAGCCGTGGCGGTTCGCCGCACCGATCACGCACTGAACGGGCGTGCTCGGGGCCTGCGGGGACCGGACTCCGGACACAGCGCAGGGCCCCACCTTCCGCCAAGATCGGTGGGGCCCTGAGTGCGGTGTTACCGCGCTGCGACGGTCGTTCCGGCCGTACTCGTGCAGACCGTTCGCAGGTGACGGGCGACGCTGAGCGCGCCTGTGTCCTTCAACCGTTGCAGAACTCGAGCGCGCACCCGGCCCGAATCGAGCGTTAAGAACCAGGGTTCTTATCAGATCGTCAAGAGCGTCCTCCTACTGCACCGACCACCCACCGTCGGACGGCAGGATCACGCCGTTGACGTTCACCCCGTCGTCGCTCAGGAGGAAGGTGATGGAGGCGGCGAGCTGCTCCGCCGTCGCGATCGTCGGGATCGCCGCCTGGAACGGGCCGAGCCGCGCGGAACCCGCCTCGGACACGTTCGGCGGGAACGGGATACCGGTGGCCACGCCGCCGGGGGCCACGGCGTTCACGCGCACGCCGTGCGGCCCATACATGAACGCGGCGCTCTTGGTCATGCCGACGACCGCGTGCTTGGAGGTCGTGTACGCGTTCCCGGAGGCGTTGCCGCGGAGCCCGGCCTCGGAGGCGATGTTGACGACCGAACCCGAGCCGGCAGCGACCATCGCCGGCAGGACCGCCCTGGTGAGCTTGAAGGCGCCCGTCACGTTCACCCCCATGACGCGGTCCCAGGTCGCGTCGCTCGTCTCGTGCAGCGGTGAGAAGTCGTCGTTGATGCCGGCGACGTTGGCGAGCGCGTCCACGCGGTCACCTGCGGCGGCGACGATCGCGTCGATGTCGCCCTGCTTCGTGATGTCGCCGGCGACGGTCACCACGTCGGCGTCCGGCAGGCTCGCGGCGAGGTCGGCGAGCTTGTCCTCGAACAGGTCGACGGCGACGACCCGGCCACCCTCCCGGGCGACGCGCGACGCCGTCGCCCGACCGATGCCGGAGGCAGCGCCGGTGACGATCACCGTCTTCCCGGCGAACCGTCCGGCGGTGATGCGCTCCTGCCACCCCTCGGGCGCCGCATCGACCGGCGTGACGCCGTCGTTCGCCGCGAGGACGAGCTCGTCGATGAGCGACTGCGGCAGCTTGCCCTGGCTCAGGGCAACCAGCTGCTGGAGCGGCAGGCCGGCGATGGGCGCCAGCTGCGACTCCTCGGTGCCGAGCTGGACGAGGAGCCCGCGGATGAGCGGACCACCGGTGGGGTCGGCGAGCCAGGCGGCGATCGGGGTGTTGGCGGTGAGGACGCTCATGGGGTTCCTTCGTTCTCGGGATGGTGACGCACGGCGGGGTCGCATGGGCCTCGATCCATACCGGACATCATTGTCCGGTACACGTTACGCCGCGCACGGCACGGCCGCCACCCCTCACGGTCGGCTCCCAGCCGGGTGCACCGGAGGCGCCGCGCGGCGTTACGCTACCGGGATGTCGTCCACGCCCCCGAAGCCGAATCGCGGCCCGAGCGCAGGACCCGAGAACCGCCGGGCGCTCGTCGCCGCGGCGCGTCAGGTGTTCGCCGCGGACGGCTTCAGCGCTCCGCTGAGCGCGGTCGCGAAGCGGGCGGGCGTCGGACAGGGCAGCCTGTACCGGCACTTCCCCGACCGACTCTCCCTCGCGCTCGCGGTCCTCGACGAGAACGTCGGCGAGCTGGAGGAGCACGCCGGACTGCCCGAGGCGACCCTCGACACCCTGCTCGACGTGGTGATCGACCAGGCCCTCGTCACCTCACCCTTCGTCGAGGCGATCCTCGGCGAGGGCGACGACCCGCGGGTGATCGCACTCGGCACCCGCCTCGACCGGCTCGCGCACGCCCTGCATGCGAAGGAACTGGCTGCCCACCGCATCGCCGACCACGTCGAGCCCGACGACATCCTCATGGCCATCTCGATGGTGGGTGCGACCCTCACGCGGATCCCCGCATCCCATCGCGCGGACACCGCGGCACGCGCGAAGGCGATGTTCCGTCGATCCTTCAGCCGATGACCCGGCTTGGGACGATGGCACAGGAACCACCCGAACCGTGTGTTGACGGACCATTGATGCGGACGGGGGCCGACCGTAGGGTCGGAGGGACAGAGAAGGGGTCCGCCATGCCGGCCAACGCGTTCGCATCCATCGACGTCGACGCCATCCGTCGCTCGCTCGGCGAACCGGACCCGGCGGCGACGGCCAAGATCATGGATGAGCTGGACGAGAACTGCCTCGCCTTCCTCGCCCACTCGCCGTTCTGCACCATCGCGACCTCCGACGCCGCAGGCACCTGCGACAACTCGCCTCGCGGCGACTACCCGGGGTTCGTCCGCGCACTCGACCCGAGCACCCTCGTCATCCCGGAACGCCTCGGCAACCGGCTCGCCGACTCCCTCCAGAACATCGTGCAGAACGGCCACATCGGCATGCTGTGCTTCGTGCCCGGCATGAGCGAGACCCTGCGCATCAACGGCACCGCCATCGTCACCGACGACCCGGCGCTCATGGCGATGCTCGAGCAGGACCACGTGACACCGCAGCTCGCGATCGTGGTGCGCACCGAGGAGGTCTACCTGCACTGCGGTCGGGCGCTTCTCCGCGGTGGGATCTGGGACGCCGAGATGCAGGAGCTCGCGGACGAGGTGCCGAGCGCCGGCCGCATCTGGGCGAGCATGTCCGGGCTGAGCACCGAGGTCGGCGACGCGATCGACGAGGCCGTCGCCGTCGGCAACCAGAGCCTGTACTGATGGCTGGAAGCAAGAGGAACACCTGATGCGCAACCGCGCGGGCATGACCGGTCCGAATCTCCAGATCGACGACGCCATCGACACAAGGGATCACTGATGCGCAACCGCGCGGGCATGACCCCGCTCATCGTCCAGGAGATCGTGCGCGAGACGCCCACGATCGTCAGTGTGGTGCTCGCCGACCCGGAGGGTCGCCGTCTGCCCGCGTGGGACCCCGGCGCCCACATCGACCTGCAGCTCATCACCCGCCACGAACGGCAGTACTCGCTCTGCGGCGATCCCGCCGACGAGTTCCACTACCGGATCGCGGTCCTCCGCGAACAGCACTCGCGGGGCGCGTCCCACTACATCCACACCTTCCTCCGCGTGGGCAGGAAGGTCTTCATCCGGCCCCCGCGGAACCTGTTCCCGCTCTCCGACGCAAAACGCCACCTGCTCCTCGCCGCCGGCATCGGGATCACGCCGCTGCTCACGATGGCGAGACGACTCGCCGCAGGCGATGCCGACTGGACGCTCGTGTACGCGGTGCGCACCCGCGAGGACGTCGCGTTCGGCCCGGAGCTCGAAGCCCTCGGCGACCACGTGCGGATCCACGTCAGCGGGGAGAGCGGACGGCTCGACCTCGCCGGGCTCCTCGCAGGGCTCGAGCCGGGCACCGACGTGTCCGCCTGCGGCCCGCGCGGCTTCACCGACACCCTCACCGACCTCGCGGAGACCCTGCCGGAGGGCTGCCGACTGCACCTTGAACGGTTCGAACCGAAGCCACGCGCCTACCTGCCGAACACGGCGTTCACCGTGGAGTGCTCGCGCTCCGAGCGCACCGTCGAGGTCACGGCCGGGCAGACGATGCTGCAGGCGATGCAGGCCGAGCGGGTCGGCATCCCCGGCTCGTGCCTACGGGGCGTCTGCGGCTCGTGTGCGGTGCAGGTGGTCGACGGGACGCCGGAGCACCGCGACTCGCTGACGACCGACGACGCATCGATGATCATGTACCCGTGCGTCTCGCGGTCGCTGACGCCGACGCTCGTGATCGACGCCTAGGACGCACGGGAGGCCGGTCCGGTCCCTGAGCCTGTCGAAGGGCGACGCCACCCGGAAGCACTTCGACAAGCTCAGTGACCGAAGCGGGTGCTCCGAGACCGAAGCGAGCGGCACGCCGAACCAAGCACACCGGTCCCTGAGCCTGTCGAAGGGCGACGCCACCCCGGAAGCACTTCGACAAGCTCAGTGACCCAAGCGGGTGCTCCGAGACCGAAGCGAGCGGCACGCCGAACCAAGCACCCCGGTCCCTGAGCCTGTGAAAGGGCGACGCCACCCCGGAAGCACTTCGACAAGCTCAGTGACCCAAGCGGGCGCTCAGTCACCGAAGCGAGCAGCACGCCGAACCAAGCACACCGGCCCCTGAGCCTGCCGAAGGGCAACGCCACCCAGGAAGCACGTCGACAAGCCCAGTGACCCAAGCGGGTGCTCCGAGACCGAAGCGAGCGGCACGCCGAACCAAGCACCCCGGCCCCTGAGCCTGCCGAAGGGCAACGCCACCCCGGAAGCACTTCGACAAGCTCAGTGACCCAAGCGGGTGCTCCGAGACCGAAGCGAGCGGCACGCCGAACCAAGCACACCGGTCCCTGAGCCTGTCGAAGGGCAACGCCACCCCGGAAGCACTTCGACAAGCCCAGTAACCCAAGCGGGCGCGCAGAGACCGAAAGCGGGCGCTCAGCGACCGGCCTGCGCTCCTGTCACGGGCGCCAGGCGGCCTCGGCGGAGGCCAGCACCGTGCCGTCGGTGGCACGCACGACGACCGAGGTGCCCGCAGCGTCATCCGTGCCGACGATGCTGAACGTCGTGTCCACGAGCACCGGCGCCTTCGCCCGGAACCGCACCGACGCGAGTCGGCGACCGTCGGCGTGCGCCGCAAGGGCGTCGAGCACGAGGATGCGGGTCAGCGGACCGTGCACGAGCAGGTCGTCGAGTCCCTCGACGTCGCGCGCCCAGCGGCGGTCGTAGTGGATCCGGTGCGTGTTGCCGGTGACGGCCGAGAACCGGAACAGCTGTCGGGAGTCGAGCGACTGGCGCTCCGACCAGTCGGCACCCTCATCGGGATCGGCCGCGTCCTCCGGAGCCGGTGCCGGTGCCGACACCCGCGGCGACGGGACCGCCGGTTGCGCCTCCAGGAACACGTCGTGCCAGGTGCTGCGCACGGCGACCTCGCCGTCGACGAGGTACTCGCGGACGAGGTCCGCGAAGACGAGACGGCCCGCCCGCCCCTGCTTCTCGACGAGCGAACCGAGACTCGTGCGCTGCGTCACCGGTTCGCCGTAGTGGAGCGGTCGGAGGAACTCCGTGTCCTCCCCCGCGTACATGCGGCGTGGCAGGTCGATGGTCGGCAGCACCCCGTCCTCGGCCGGCGAGCCGTCCTCACGGAGCTGGGCGAACGGCGTCGTGAACGGGAAGTAGACGCCCTCCCACCCGGCGGGGAGCTCCTCGCCGGCGACCGGTTCCGGCATCCCGGTCGCGAAGGTGGTCCGGTACCAGGACGCCGCCCCCGGCTCCAGCCGTTCCTCGCGTTCCACTCAGATCACTCCGTCGGCGCGCAGCCCGGCGATGCGCTCGGCGTCGTACCCGGCGAGCGCCGCGAGGATGTCGTCGGCGTGTTCGCCCATGTGGTTCGCCGGACGGTCGGTGGTCGCGGGGGTGGCGCTCAGCTTGATGGGCTGGCCGAAGGAGCGGAGCGTGCCGAAGGAGCCGTAGTCGGTCTCGACGACCATGTCGCGTTCTGCGGTGCCCGGGTCCTCGACGACCTCGCCGATCGTCTTCACCGCGGTGAGCGGCACGACGTCGCCGGCGAGTTCCTCCAGCTCGGCGCGGGTGCGGTCGGCGAACCAGGAGACGACGAGCGGCTTCACCCGTCGGGCGTAGACCTCCTCGTCGAAGCGCTTCCGCATGGTGTCGATCTCCGGGTCGGCGATCGCCTCGGGTGTCCCGAAGAGTTCGCAGCTCGCCTTCCAGAGTTTGTCGGTGTAGGCGCCGAAGAACACCTGGCCGTCGGCGCAGGGGAACAGTTCGTAGGGGCGCACCCAGGCGTGCTCGTTGCCGGAGGGCGAGGCGACGGTTCCGTCGACGGTGTAGTCGACGACAGCGGTCTCGGTCATGGCGATGATGCTGTCGACCTGGGCGACGTCGACGAGCTGGCCGACCCCGGTGCGCTCGGCGTGCCGGAGGGCCGCGAGCGTGCCGATGACGCCGAACATGGTCGCCGAGAGGTCGCCGATGGTCACGCCGACGCGGACGGGTGGCTGGTCGGCGTAGCCGTTCATCGACCAGAGACCGCCCGCGGCCTGTGCCGTGTTGTCGAACGCCGGGCGACGGCTGCGCGAGCCGGTCTGTCCGTAGCCGGAGATCGCGGTGTAGACGAGCTTCGGGTTGATGGCGGCGAGCGCCTCGTAGGGCAGTCCGAGCTTCGCCATCGTCCCTGGACGGAAGTTCTCGACGAGGACGTCGGCGCTCGCGACGAGGTCGCGCAGCACCTCCTTGCCGGCCTCGCTGGCGAGGTCGAGCGCGAGGCCGAACTTGCCGCGGTTGTACTGGCCGTAGTATCCGCTGAACTCCTCATCGCCGTGGCGGAGGTAGGGCGGGAAGCCACGGGAGACGTCGGGGTCGTTCGGATTCTCGATCTTGATGACGGTGGCGCCGAGGTCGGCGAGCATCGATGCGGCGTAGGGGCCGGCGAGCACGCGGGAGAGGTCGAGGACGACGACGCCTTCGAGGGAGCCGGGCGGGACGGCGAGTCGTTCCGTGGCCGCGAGGATGGTCGCGGTGTCGGCGCCGTTCGGCTGCTGCTGCTCGGTCATGCGTGTCCTCCTGGGCATCGGGCGTGCCGCGTTCCGGCGTCGCGGGAGCACCTTCGCCGTGCTGCATCCGTCTCCATCAACGGTATCGGGCGCTGGAGGATCGACCCATGTGTGAACCGCACACGTGCGCCCGACTTCCATGGGCCGCGACTCCGTCGCGTGCCGGGCTCCGTCCGATACCAGGCGCCCGTGCACGACGACGAGGATAGGTGAGGCTAGGCTTACTTCATGCGCAGCGCGACCCTCCTCCGATCGAGACGCGCGCTCGCCGTCGGCTCCCTCGGAGCCGCCCTGCTCGTGATCGCCCTCGCGAGCCTCATGCTCGGCAGCAACCTCATCAGCCCGGTGGCGGTCGTCACCGCCCTGTTCGACCCGGCCCAGGACACCGGTGCCGTCGTCTGGGGCTCGCGGGTGCCACGGACCGTGCTCGGGATCCTCGTCGGCACGTGCCTCGGGATCGCCGGGGCGGTCATGCAGGGGCAGACCCGGAACCCGCTCGCCGACCCCGGCCTCTTCGGCGTCTCGGCCGGGGCGAGCCTCGCCGTCGTCGTCGGGGTCTACGTCCTCGGCACGAGCTCGGTGGTCACCACCCTCTGGCTGGCCTTGCTCGGTGCCACCGTCGCCAGCGTCGTCGTGTTCTCCGTCGCCGCACTCGGCCGCGGACTCTCGAGCCCCGTGCCGCTCGCGATCGCCGGCACCGCCGTCTCGGCCCTGCTCGTCGCCCTCACCTCCTACCTGGTGCTGTCGGACGAGACGACGCTCGCGGCCTACCGCATCTGGGTGGTCGGCTCGCTCTCCGGGCGGTCGCTCACCGGTGTCGACGCGGCGCTCGTCTTCGCCGGGCTCGGCCTCGTGTTCGCTATCGCGAACGTGCGATCCTTGAACGCCCTGGCGCTCGGGACCGAACTCGCGAACGGACTCGGCGAGAACCTCCTCCGGGCACGCCTCGTCGGGCTCGCGGCGATCACCCTGCTCACGGCGGCGGCCGTCGCGCTGACCGGACCGATCGCCTTCGTCGGACTGACGGCTCCCCACATCGCCCGGACCCTCGTCGGCGGGCATCACGGCTGGCTCCTCGCCGCGTCGGGACTCGTCGGGGCGAGCGTGCTCCTGGCCTGCGACGTGATCGGACGCCTGATCGGCGGCACGGCCGAGGTGCCCGTGGGCGTCGTCCTCACCGTCATCGGTGGCGCGGCCTTCATCATGATCGTGCGGCGCGGACGGATGGCCGAGCTGTGAGCGTCGGTCAGGAGGGGAGCCGGGTGTTCGGCCGCCTGTGGCGCGGTCGGGTCGTCGTCGTCACGAGCGTCTGCCTCGTCGTCGCGCTGGTGTTCGCGCTCCTCGGCATCGTCGCGGGATCCTCCTCGCTGACGATCCCCGACGTCATCACCACCCTGCTCGGCGGCGGGACCGGTGGGCAGGAGCTCATCGTCTTCGAACTCCGCCTCCCCCGCGTCGTCGGCGGCCTGCTCGTCGGCGCCGCCCTCGGCCTCGCCGGGGCGCTCACCCAGACCTTCGCCCGCAACCCACTCGCCACCCCGGACATCCTCGGCGTCACCTCCGGTGCCGCGCTCGGGGCCGTGGCCGCGATCGTCCTCGTCGGCGGCAGCTACTCCGTCGGTGCCGGCGCGCTCAGTCTCGGCCTACCCGCCATGGCCGCGATCGGCGCGCTCGTCACTTCCGCCGCCGTCTACGCGCTGTCCTGGCGCGGCGGGGTGGACAGCTTCCGACTGATCCTCATCGGCATCGGCGCCACCGCGACCCTCGGTGGCATCACGAGTTACCTCATCGCCCGCGCGCAGATCACCGAAGCGGCGGCCGCCGCGCAGTGGCTCGTCGGCAGCCTCTCGGGCATCTCGTGGTCGAGCGTGTGGCCGGTGCTCGTCGCGCTCGTCATCCTCACCCCGATCGCGGTCCTGCAGACGAGCAGCCTCGACATCAGCCAGCTCGGCGACGAGCTGTCGACCGGCCTCGGCGTCGCCGTCCAACGGCACCGGATCATCGTCATCGCGTGCGCGGTCCTGCTCGTCGCCGCGGCCGTGTCGGCTGCGGGGCCGATCGAGTTCGTCGCCTTCGTCGCACCGCAACTCGCCCGCCGGATCGCCCGCACCGGCCGTCCGCCGCTGCTCGCCTCGGCGCTGCTCGGCGCTGTCATCGTGACGGGCGGCGACGCGCTCGTCCGTGGCGTCCTGCCGGGTGAGATCCCGGTGGGCATCATCACCGCGATCGTCGGCGCGCCCTATCTCATCTGGTTGCTGACGCGCCGCAAGGAACGGGAGACCACCGCATGACCAAGCCCGTCATGACCACGAACCAGCACCCGGCCCCCGCCCTCGAGGCCCGCGGCGTCTCGCTCGCCTACGAGCAGACGGTGGTGTTCGAGCAGCTCGACCTCCGCATTGAGTCCGGGCAGGTCACGACCCTCATCGGCGCGAACGGGTGCGGCAAGTCGACCCTGCTGAAGGCGTTCGGTCGGCTCCTCACGCCGACGGCCGGGACCGTCGAGCTCGACGGACGTGCCGTGCGCTCGATCCCGACCCGCGAGGTCGCGCGCCGGCTGGCGATCCTCCCGCAGAAGCCGCTGACGCCGTCCGCGACGACCGTCCGCGACCTCGTCTCCCGCGGGCGGCACCCGCACCAGAGCCTGCTCAAGCCGTGGACGCCCGCCGACACGATCGCCGTCGACGAGGCCCTCGCCGCCACCGGCCTCGAGACGCTCGCCGACCGCGACACCGCCTCACTGTCCGGCGGGCAGCTCCAGCGCGCGTGGATCGCCCTGGTCCTCGCGCAGCGGGCACCGACCATCCTGCTCGACGAGCCGACGACCTTCCTCGACCTCAGCCACCAGCTGGACGTGCTGCGGCTCGTGCGGTCGATCAACCGCGAACGTGGCGCCACCGTCGTCATGGTCCTGCACGACCTCACGCTCGCCGGCCGGTACTCCGACCGCCTCGTCGTCGTGGGCGGCGGTCGGATCATCGCCGACGGCACCCCCTGGGAAGTCCTCACCCCGGCCGTCCTCCGGGAGGCGTTCGACCTCGACGCGATCGTCATCCCCGACCCGAGCAGCGGTTCCCCCCTCATCGTGCCCGTCGACCCCGACGACGCGATCGCCCTCGACGCCGGGTGATCCCGGCGAGCAGGGATTCCGATATCGTTTTGTAACTTAGGTTCGGCTACCCTAAGTATTATGACGATCTCCTCACGCCTCCGCCGCGCCGCACTCGTGCTCGTGCCGGCGCTCGCCCTGGTCGGCCTCGCCGGCTGCTCCCCCTCCGCCGCATCCGACGCCGACAACAGCGGCGCCTGGAGCTACACCGACGACACCGGCACCACCGTCAAGCTCGACAAGCAGCCGGAACGCATCGCGAGCTTCGCCGACTACGCGCTCGGCCTGCACGGCAACGGCGTCGACCCCGTCGCGGTCTTCGGACGCGTCGACGTGGCGACCGACCCGCGCTTCGCGGACTACGACCTCGGCGACACCGCGATCGTCGGCAACAGCTACGGCGAGATCGACCTGGAAGCCCTCGCCGAGGCCGCTCCCGACCTCATCGTGACCGGCCTCTACCCGACCGACCGCGAGGGCACCCTCGACCTCAAGGGCCCGTACTACGGGGTCGCCGACGTCGAGCAGCAGGAGCAGCTCGAGAAGATCGCACCGGTCGTCGCCATCAAGGTCGGCGGCAAGGGCGCCGACGTCATCGCCTCGCTCAACAAGCTGTCCGAGGCGCTCGGAGCCGACGACGACACCATCGCCGCAGCCAAGGAGCGGTACGACGCCGCTGCCGCCGACCTGACCGCCGCCGCGAAGGAGACCGACCTCGAAGTCACGCAGATGTACGCGGACGCCGACGGTGTCTACGTCGTGAAGCCGCAGGACGAGCCGGAGACCGAGCTCTACAGCGAACTCGGCGTGAAGTACACGAACGCGAACCCGGACGGCTACTACTACTGGGACATCTACAGCTGGGAGAACGCGGCCCAGATGATGACCGGTGACGTCCTCCTCGTCAACGTCGAGGGCTTCCAGCAGAGCGACCTCGAGGCGCAGGCGACCTTCGCCTCGCACCCGGCCCTCGTCGCCGGTCAGATCCACTCCTGGAACACCGCCGCCCTCGACTACACCTCGCAGGCGAAGCAGATGGAGAAGCTCGCCGGCGTCCTCCGCGAGTCGAAGGCGCTGTAACCCCGACCGTTCCGCCCATGTGACCTCGACGCACCGAAGCCCCATCGGAGTGTGTCGAGGGCACATGGGCGGTCCTCATGGCAGCCGGTAGCCTCTTCAGGCGTCCGGGCCGTCCCGGTGCGCCCAACACGAAGGAGTGCCATGGCCATCGACAGCGCGCGCGAGAGCGCCCCCCGCGGAACGGACACCGCCCGAGGACAGAGCGACATCGATCGCGACGGGCTCGACTCCCGGGTGCAGCGCCGGCGGGCCATCCTCGCCAGCTCCGTCGGCACGGTCATCGAGTGGTACGACTTCACCCTCTACGGTCTGGCGTCGGCACTCGTGTTCGCCCCACTGTTCTTCCCGGGCGCCGGCGACCTCGCCGGGCTGCTCGGGGCGTTCGCCGGCTTCGCGGTCGGCTTCGGTGCACGCCCCATCGGCGGGCTCATCTTCGCCCACTACGGCGACAAGCTCGGTCGCAAACCCACGCTCCTCATCACGCTGCTCTTCATGGGCGTCGCGACGACGTTCATCGGGCTGCTGCCCACCGCCGAGACCATCGGCATCTGGGCGCCGATCCTCCTCATCGTCCTGCGGATCTTCCAGGGCATGGGATCGGGTGCCGAGTTCGCCGGCGCGATCACGATGGCGAGCGAGTCCGCCGACGTGAAGCACCGCGCGTTCGCAGCCTCCTTCCCCGGCGCCTCCGTCTACGTCGGCATGGCCCTCGCGACGACCGTGTTCGCCGTGGTGAGCGCGCTGCCGACCGAGCAGTTCCAGAGCTGGGGCTGGCGCCTCCCGTTCCTCGCGAGCGTCGTCATCGTCGCCTTCGCGCTCTACTTCCGCCTGCGGGTGAAAGAGACGAAGGCCTTCGAGAGTGCCGAGGAGCGCGGTTCGACCAGCTCCGCACCGCTCGTCGGCGCGATCCGCTCGCACTGGCGCGTGATCATCTGCGGGATGGCGCTGTTCGCGTTCGCGCTGCCGTGGGTCTACGTGGTGCAGGTGTTCTCGCTGTCGTACGTCACGGGCACCCTGACGGTGAACCCGACGGAGGCGCTCATCGGCCTCATCGTCGCCGAGGTCCTCACCATCCCGACGGCGCTGCTCTTCGGCCGCCTCGCCGACCGCATCGGCCGGAAGCCCGTCCTGATGGGCGCTGCGATCTTCGGCGTCCTGTACGCGTTCCCGATGTTCCTGCTCTACAACACGGAACAGTCGGTCGTCGTCGCGCTCGGCCTGATCCTCGGCCTGGCGGTCATCCAGGGCTCCACGATCGGCACCTCAGGGGCACTGCTCGCGGAGATCTTCCCGACGTCGATGCGCTGGAGCGGCATCGCGCTCTCCCGCGAGATCCCAGCGGCGCTCGTCGGCGGCACTGTCCCCCTCGTCGCCACGGCCCTCGTCGCCGCGAGCGGCGGAGCCCCGTGGCTCGTGGCCGCCTACCTGCTCGTGCTCAGTGCGATCGGCATCGTCGGCATCGCGTTCCTCCCGGAGACCCTGCCGCGCAAGCAGCGGGGCTGACCTGAGAGCTGACGACAGGAGCGGCCCGGCCCGACGGCCGGGCCGCTACTCCTCGTCCCAGGTCATGCGGCGGCCCATCACGGGCACGGAGGCCAGGAGCTCACGGGTGTACGCGTCCTCCGGTGCGGCGAGGACCGTCGAGGTCGGGCCCGCCTCCACCACCCGGCCGGCCTGCATGACGCTCACCGAGTCGCACATGTAGTTGACGACGGCGAGGTTGTGGGAGATGAACAGCACCGTGAGGTCGAGTTCGCGCTGCAGCTCGCGCAGCAGGTTGAGGACGATGCCCTGCACCGAGACGTCGAGTGCCGAGGTGATCTCGTCCGCGATGAGCACCTCGGGTTCGGCGGCGAGCGCTCGGGCGATCGTGATGCGCTGCCGCTGACCGCCCGAGAAGGCGGACGGCAGCTCCGAGGCCCGGTCCGGGTCGATCTGCACCCGTTCGAGGAGCTCGCCGACGCGTGACCGCTGCTCCGCGCGACTCCAGGAGCGCCCGGTGGCGCGGGAGCCCTCGGCGATCGACAGGCCGATCGGCATGCGCGGGTCGAGTGCGGAGTACGGGTCTTGGAAGACGAGCTGCACGCGGCGGCGGGCCCGACGAGCGGCGGCGGAGCGTCCGACGATGTCGGCGCCGTTCAGGCGGATGCTCCCGGCCGTCGGGAGGACGAGGCCGACGGCGGCCGCCGCGACGGTCGACTTCCCGGAGCCCGACTCCCCGACGAGCCCGTGGGAGGTGCCGGGCCGGACCGTGAGGTCGAAGCCGTCGACCGCCGTGTGCGCCGAAGCGCCGTGGCCGTAGCGGACGGTGAGGCCGGAGAACTCGAGACCGGTCATGCGCGCTGCCCTTCGGTGGTGGTGATGGGCCCTTCGACAAACGGTTCCTGAGCCTGTCGAAGGGCAGGGACCAGGAACGACTCGCCGATGACCGGGAGCGGCATGGTGCGGTCCGAGGTCATGTCCGGTACGCAGGCGATGAGCCCCTGGGTGTACGGGTGGCGGGCCTCGTGGAGGCGGTCGGCGTCGAGGGACTCGACGATGCGGCCGTCCTTCATGACGAGGATGCGGTCGCAGAAGCCGCTCACGAGGGCGATGTCGTGCGAGATGAGCAGGATCGCGGCGCCGGTCTGGACCTGTGCCTCGTGGAGCACCCGGAGGACCTGCCGTTGCACGGTCACGTCGAGTGCCGTCGTGGGCTCGTCGGCGATGAGCAGCTTGGGGCGTCCCATCAGGCCCATCCCGATCATGGCCCGCTGGCGCATGCCGCCGGACAGTTCGTGCGGGAACTGCTTGAGCCGTTTCGCGGGGAGCGGGATGCGCACCGACTCGAGCGCGGCCTCGGCCCGCTTCGTCGCTTCGGCCGTCGACAGGCCCTCGTGGACCTCGACGGTCTCGCGGAGCTGCTTGCCGATGGTGAGCGAGGGGTTCAACGAGGTGAGCGGGTCCTGGAAGACCATCGCGAGTTCGAGGCCCAGGCGGCTGCGCTCCCCCGCGGTGAGGGGTGCGGTCATGTCGATCCCGCGGAACGTCAGTTCAGACGCCTGCACCGACGAGTCCGGTCCGAGCAGGGCGGCGATCGCCATCGCGCTCACCGACTTGCCGGATCCGGACTCCCCGACGACGCCGACGACCTCGCCGGGCATGATCGTGAGGCTGATCCCGTGGACGCGCTCGACGAGCCGGCCGTCGCGGTCGGGGAACGCGACGCGGAGGTCGCGGACCTCGACGACCGGCGCCTCCTCGGTGGGGACGGCGGCCGTGGCGGCCTCGGCCGCAGCACGCGAGCCGCGTCGTCTGGCGGGCGCCGGCAGGCCGAGCAGCCGCTTCGACGACTCGTTCCAGAGCTCGCCGAGCTGGGTGAAGATGACGCCGCACACGACGAGCGCGATGCCGGGGCCGATCGCGGCCATCGGGTTGCCGTAGATGCGGGCGATGCCGAGGCCGAGCAGGCGACCCCAGTCGTACTCGGGTGCCTGCACACCGAGGCCGAGGAAGGACAGGCCGGCGAACGCGAGGAGTGTGCCGGAGGCCGAGACGGCCGCGTTCACGAGCATCGGCGGCAGCATGTTCGGCATCACGTGCCGGACGAGCACCTCGGCCTGGCCGACGCCGGCGATGCGCGCGGCCTTCACGTAGTCGCGGCCGATGAGCGAGGAGGCGAGCGTGTAGGTGAGGCGTGCAAAGGTCGGCACGCCGGCGAAGCCGACGGCGAGCATCGCCCCGGTCGCGCTGGCACCCCAGATGACGGAGAAGAACAGCGCCATCAGCAGCCACGGGAACGACAGGAGGATGTCGATGAGCGCCGTGACGAGGCGACGCAGCGGGCGCGGCAGCACCGTCGCGACGGCGCCGAGCAGCACGCCGCCGACGACGGAGATCGCCGTCGCGCCGAGCGTCAGCAGCACGGACACCCGCGTCGCGACCATGACCCGCGCGAACACGTCGCGACCGAGCTCGTCGGTGCCGAAGGGGTGGGCGAGGCTCGCGGTGGCGAGGCGGTCGGCGACGGAGGTCGTGTCGGCCGCCGTCCCCCACACGCTCGGGGCGACGACCGCGACCGCGATGATGAGGAGCGCTCCGAGGGCGCCGGTCAGCCCGCGCGGGGTGCGGAGGCGGTCGAGCAGCGGCGAGCGACGGGTGCGGGTGGGTGTGCTCATGGGCTCAGCCCTCCGTGATCGACGAGCGCGGATCGATCGTCGCGAGCGCGACGTCGATGAGGAGGTTGAGGCCGAGGACGAGCATCGCGTACACGAGCACGATGCCCTGGATCATCGGGTAGTCCTTCGACGTGATCGACGACACGATGCTCGTGCCGAGGCCGGGGATCGCGAACACCGTCTCGATGAGCACGGTGCCGGCGACCATGCCCGTGAGGATGATGCCGCCGATCGTGAGCGTCGACGTCACCATGTTCGGCAGCGCGTGCCGCAGGTAGACGAGGTGGGTCGGTAGCCGTTTGCTGCGGGCCGTCGTCATGTACGGCATCTCGAGGACCGCGAGCATCTCGACGTGCACGATGCGCGCCAGGTAGGCCATGGGGCCGACGGCGAGCGCGACCACCGGCAGGATCGCCTGGTCGAACGAGCCCCAACCGGCCGCCGGCAGCACCTTGAGCCCGATGCTGAACACGGCGATGAGACCGACGGCGAGCAGCAGGCTCGGGATAGCGATGAGGACCCCGAGGAGCCCGGAGACCCCGAGGTCGGCGAGGCGGCGACGGCCGGTCCGCGAGGACACCGCGGTGGCGACACCGATGGGGAAGGCGCCGATCGCCGCGAGGAGGAAGGACGCGACCGCGAGGGTGAGGGTCACCGGGAAGCGTTGCGCGATCGTGTCGGCGACCGGACGCTGCGAGCCGATCGCCGTGCCGAAGTCGCCGCGGAACAGGCCGCTGACGTAGTTGACGAACTGCTCCGGGACCGGCACGTTCAGGCCGAGGTCGGCCCTGGTGCGCTCCACGAGCTCGGGGGTCGCGCTGTTCCCGAGTGCCGCCCGCACCGGGTCGCCCGGCACGAGCTGCACGATGAGGAACGTCGCGACGATGACGATGGCGAGGGAGACGAGCACCCGGCCCAGTCGTCGGAGGATGAAGGACGTCCGCGGCGAGAGTCCGCCGAGGACACCACGACCCCCTCGACGCGCGACCGCCGGGCCGCCGGGGCCCGTGGCCTGGTCGGTGGCCTGTCCGGTGGTCACGGTCGAGGGGATCGCCATGATCAGCCGACCATCCGGATGCTCGTCGGGCGGATGAAGTTCGGACGCTCGACCTCGGCGCCGTTCAGGTACAGGAAGTCCTGCGCGTCGGCGATGGGGAACACGTCCGTCCGCTCGATGAGCTTCGCCTCGGCCTGCTGCCACAGGTCGCAGGTCTCCTCAGGTGAGGCCGTCTTGGCCTGCTCGGCCAGGGCCTCGTACTCGGGGTTGTCGACGAACATGAAGTTGTTGCCGCCCTTGTCGGGGGTCTCGCCACCGAAGAAGGTGTTCACGATGACCGGTCCGCCCGGGGCGATCTGGACGAAGCCGGTGTCCCAGTCGAAGGTCGAGAACAGCTGCTCGGACCAGGCGTTCGCGTCGTTGCCCGAGAGCTCCGTCGTGACGCCCAGCTCGTCCCAGGTCTGCTGCACGAGCTCGGCCGCTGCCGCGTGGCTCGGGGTCGCCGCGTCGTAGATGAACTTGATCGTCAGCGGCTCGCCGTCCTTCGAGCGCTTGCCGTCGGAGCCGAGCGTCCAGCCGGCCTCGTCGAGCAGTTCGCCGGACTTCTCGACGTCGGTCTCGGGGAGCGTCCACTGCGGGCCGTCCGCGACGCAGAGGTACGGGCTCTTCACGACGAGCGACTTGGACTCCTCGGCGGTGCCGTCGGTGACGACCTCGCCGACCTGCTCGCGGTCGATCGCGGTGACGAGGGCCTCACGGACGAGCGGGTCGGAGGTGGGGCGTTCCGGGCGCTCGTTGAAGAGCATCTCGCCGATCGGGTTGCGCACGCCCTCGCTGCCGAGACCGGCGGCCTCGACGCGGTCCTGGTCGGCACCGCCGATGCTCGCGGCGTTCACGTCGCCGGAGAGCAGCAGGTTCGCCGCAGTCCCCGGGTCGGTGACGACCCGGACCTCGAAGGTGTCGGGCAGGCCCTTGGTGTCGCTCGTGACATCCCCTGGACCCCAGGTGTAGTCGTCACGCTTCGTGAAGGTGTAGCTGGAGCCGGGCGTCGCCTTGTCCAGCGCGAAGAGGCCGGTTCCGTTCATCGTCTCGACGAGGGAGTCCGGGTCGTCGAGGCCGGCCTGGCAGACCATTTCCACGGTGCCGGTGTTGGCGAGGATGAACGGGTCGGGCGTCGTGCTCGTGACGGTGAGCTGGTTGCCGTCGGCGGTCGCGGTCATCCGCTCGGAGACCTGCGCACCGTAGTAGAAGGTCGCGTTGGCCGGGTCGGCGTTGTAGGTGATGTTCGCCGCGGCCGTCTCAGCGGTGAACGGGGTGCCGTCGGCGCAGGTGATGCCGTCCTTCAGCGTGTACGTGATGGAGGTGGCGTCCTCCTCCCAGCTCTCGGCCAGCCACGGGACGAGCTCGCCGTCGGCGTCGACGTACACGAGCGATTCGTAGTGGAAGCTGATGATCTCGCGGGCCTCGAGGCTGATCCCCGTCATGGGGACGAGGCTGCCGGGGTCGCCACTCATCGCGGTGACGAAGGTGCCGCCGGAGACGTACTCGCCGGAGGAATCCGAGGATTGCGAGGAGGTACACGCGGTGAGGGCCACCGCGGTGAGCGCCGCGGTGGCGAGGGCCGCCGCGGCTTTCTGCTTGCTGTTCATGCTGGATCCTTCGTACTCGGTGGCCGTGGTGCGCGGGTGGCCGGATCAGATGGGGTGAGGTGCGGTGCTGGAATGGCTGTGATGCGTGGTGCCCGGTGCGGTGGTGCGGGGAATCGGCTGGTGCTGCCCGTCAGACGGGTTGTCTCGTCGCGGTCCCGATCCTGGCGAGCGGACCCGCCGCCTTCACGGAGACCTTGAGGGTGGGACGGGTCGCGTACGAGACGGGGGTCTCGAGCACGTCGACGATCTCGACCGTGCGCGGGTCTGCGCCGGCCTGGATCGCCTTCTCGATCGCGGAGCGTCCTGCCTCCTCGATGGCGGCTGCGCGGTCGGCGAAGTCGCAGAGCTGGTCGGAACGCCCGCCGGCGAGCGCGATGGCCGCGCCGACCGCGTTGGCGACGTTGCCGCGCGCGGGGCGGAGCACCTCGCTCGCTCCGAGGACCGAGTCCGGCACGAGGAAGCCGCCACCACCGACCACGACGAGCGGGAGGCCCGTGCGACCGAGCGACATGCGTTCCACGGCGGATTCGATGCGTTCGTGGGCGACCCCGAGGGCGTGTTCGAGCGCCTGGCGGGTCGCGCGGTCGAGCGGCGGCAGCTCCCGGTCGGCGATGCCGAACTGGAGCGATGCGGCGTCGGTGAGCGTCGGGGTGGAGCCGCCGAAGAGCAGGGCCTCCTCGGTGAGCCGGTAGCCGACCGAGTCGTGCCGCGGGACGCCCGTCGCGGTGTCGACGATCGTGCCACCGCCGAGACCGACGCTCAGGATGTCGGGCATGCGGAAGTTCGTGCGCACGCCGCCGACCTCGCGCGGCAGGGTCGACTCGCGGGGGAAGCGGTCGACGAGCACGCCGAGGTCGCTCGTGGTGCCACCGACGTCGATGATGATCGCGTTGTCGGCACCCGAGAGGAACGCGGCACCGCGGATGGAGTTCGCCGGGCCCGAGCCGATCGTCAGGACCGGGTAGCGTGCCGCGTACTCGACGGCCATGAGCGTGCCGTCGTTCTGGGCGAAGTAGGTGGTCGCGTCGAGCTGCTCCTCGGCGACGACCGTGGTGAGGGCGGCCGTGACGTCGCGGGCGACGGCGTAGAGGGCGGCGTTCAGGACGGTCGCGTTCTCCCGCTCAAGGAGCCCGAGCGCGCCGATCTCGTGGCTGAGCGACACCGGGACGTCGACCCCGACGTGGTCCTGGACGAGCGCCTCGACCTCGAGCTCCTGCTCGGGGAAGGACGGGCTGAAGATGCCGCAGACGGCGACCGCGTCGAAGGTGCCGGCCAGGGCGTCGAGTTCGCGCCGGATGAGGTCGCGGTCGAGCGGTGCGATCGGGTAGCCGTCGACGAGGTGGCCGCCGCCCGCGAGGACGCTGCCGGCGAGGACCACGTCGCGCAGCTCCCGCGGCCACCCGGCGAGGGGCGGGAGCGAGGTGGCGGCGGGCGAGCCCAACCTGATGACGACGACCCGACCGAGGTCACGGCGGTTGACGATCGCGTTCGTCGCGTGGGTCGTGCCGAGCATGACGCGCGTCACGAGGCCACGGGCGTCGCCCAGTTGCTCCAGGACGTCGGCGAGGGCGGCGCGGATGCCGCCGGTGACGTCGCGGGTGGTCGGCTGCTTCGTCCACGAGACGACCTCGCCGTCGCCTGCGAGCGCGACGGCGTCGGTGTTGGTCCCGCCGACGTCGATGCCGATGGCGAGTTCGCCCGAGGTGTCCGTGACGGTGCTGGTGCCGGCGTTCATCGGGTCGCTCCCAGGGTCTCGGCCGCACTCGTCGTGCCGAACGGTTCGTAGTCGAGGTCGTAGCCGAACGCCCGGGGGCCGGCGAGTTCGAGGCCGCGCGGTGTCCGCCACAGCGGGTCGCACGCCCAGGCGAGCACGCTCACCCGCTGGCCGAAGCGCAGCATCTCGGTCGAGATCGCGTCGCCCGTCTCCGAGTCGACGATCGTCACGAGGTCGGGCACGCTCACGATGACCGCGCCGTCCTCCATGACCACGAGGTTCTCGTTCTGGATCTCCACCCGGGTGAGGCGACCTCGGTGCTCGCCGATGCCCTCGACCGTCACGGAACCGCGGGTGAAGCCGCCCTCGGTGCGCCGTTCGATGTCGACGACCTTGCCGCCGGTGATGAGCGCGGCTCCGAGTTCGTCGGTGAGCGCCTCGACCGGGTCGGTGGCCGTGAGCAGCCGTCGCCCGACCTGCACGGCCCGGCTCACGCTGCCCTCGATGACGGCGCCGCGGATGGTGTCGCGGTCCATGACGTAGTTCGCGCCGATCGAGATGGCGCCGCTCGCGACCGTGAGGGCGCGGGCGTGACGCTCGAGCCACGACAGGCTGACGGGCCGCAGGATCGAGACGTTGCCGATCACGTCGCTGAGGACGGCGTACCCGGGCGGGAGGTTCGCGACGTTCATCGCCGTCATCGGCGCCTCAGGGAACGCGCGGCCCATGCCGTCGGCGTCGAGGATGCTCAGACCGAGGCTCGCCGCCCACCCGACCGGACCGACGCCGTTGCTGCCGCCGATCTCCGTCGCCATGATCGTCGTGATGCGCTTGCCGGTGAGCCGCTGGATCTCCTCGACGATGATCTCGGCCTGCCCGGTCGCCGCGAGCATCTCGAAGCCCACAGAGGGGGCGCCGATGCCGGACATCGCGACGACGACGTCGTGCTCGTCGAGGTCGGCGACCTGTTTGACCGGCACCGGGCCGTACTGCTCGAGCGCGATCTCGACGCCGAGCTGCGGGGTCTGCACCGCGCCGCCGCCACCGGTGCCGAAGACGGCGCAACCGGCCGCGAGGGCGGGCACGTCGGCCAGGGTGATGCTCGTGACCGGGGTGGCCGACGCCGCGGACCGCGCGGCGGGGTGGTTCGTTGACATGTACCGAGCGTAGGCAGGGGTCGGAATCACGACAATGTTCCCGCAGCCCACACAATCGGGGCAGAATGTGCTCATGGCCCAAGTCACCGTCGCCGACGTCATCCTCCAAGCCGAACATCTCGGCGCTCGCTGCGTCGCCGGCTCACCGGCCGACGTCCTCGTCACCGGTGTGGAGATCCTCGCCCTCGACGAGCTCAATGACGCGACCGAGCACGCCATCGCCGTCGTCACCACCCCGGACGGTGCCGTCCCCCGGCCCTACCAGGTGGACATCGCCATCCGCCGGGCCATCGCGGCGGGGTGTGCGGCGCTCGTGTTCGTCGGCGAGTTCCCCATCGCCGAGACCTCGCGTGCGCTCGCGGGGCGCGGCGGCCTGCCCGTCATCATGAGCCAGGGCATCGCATCCGACCTCGCCGTGCTCATGGACCGCACCATCCGCGGCGGGGCGGAGGAGGCTATGTCGCGCGCCGAGTTCGCGATCCAGCGCGTGATCGCCGCCTCGGCGGCCGAGACGGAGCAGGCCTCCGGTGTCGGGGTCCGCGAGGCGATCCTCGAGGTCGCGAGCACCACGCTCGGCGTCCCGGTCACCCTCGTCGAGGACGCCGGTGCGAGCTGGCTCGAACCCGACGCCGTGTGCATCGGCGAGATCCCCATCGGCCGGGTGCACGCCGAACGCGACGACCCGGCCGCCGCCATCGCGCTCCCCGTCATCGCCTCGGTGTTGTCGCGGGCGCTGCAACGCGAGCTCCACGGCCGGTTCGGGTCGGTGCGCTCCCGGGCGGAGCTCATCATCGAGTTGATCTTCGCGGAGTCCTCCCGCATCGACGGTTTCGCGATGGACGCCGTGCGCGCCGGCCTCCCCCTGCAGCTGTCGCATGCGGTCGCGTGGTTGACGCCGAAGCACGTGAGCGACCCGGACCGCCGTGCGCCGACGGTGCTCGCCCCATCCGTGGAACTGTTCGCCCTGCAGCTCGTCGACCAACGCGACGAGCAGTGGCACCTGGCCATGCGTCGCGACGAGATCGTCGTCATCGCCTCGGAGGAGCTCGGGGCACCGGACCACCAGCGGCGGCTCCGCGACGTCATGGAGCGCATCGTCGCGCACGCCTCGTCGGTGGCCGGGCCGGAGTGGACGTTCACCGTCGGCCTCGGCACGCCGCAGAGCGGGGCCGCGGGGCTGCGGCAGTCGGCGACGGAGGCCAGGGTCGCTGCGGAGGCGGCGATCGCGGGTGGGCGGTTCGGCACGATGGAGGCGACCGACGTCACCGGGCTGCGCCGGGTGCTCCTCGACTTCTACGCGTCACCGCTCAGCCGGACGCTGCTCGACGACATCCTGTCGCCACTCGACGACCTCGGGCCGGAGCGCGCGGCGATCGCGGTCCGCACGCTCCTCGCCTACCTCAGTCATCGGAACTCGCTCGTGCGTGCGGGCGCCGAGCTGAACCTCCACCCGAACGCGGTGAACTACCGGATCCGCCGCATCGAGCAGTCGCTCGAGCTCGACCTCGCGGATCCCGACGTGCGTTTCGCGGCCGAGCTCGCCTGTCGGGTGCGCCTCATCGGCATGCCGTAGGAAACCCCGGTCCCTGTCCCGCCCCGCACGGCCCCTGAGCGTGTCGAAGGGCAACCCCGGTCCCTGTCCCGCCCCGCACGGCCCCTGAGCTTGTCGAAGGGCAGCCCCGGTCCCTGCATTCCGACAAGCTCAATGACCGGACGAAACCTTCTCTGCGTGCCGCGCCACGCGCACGATGCCCGCGGCGAGCGTCGGCCACACCCCCGCCGGGATGAGGTGCCCCATATCGGGCAGGACGTGGAGTTCGGCTGCCGGCATGGCTTCGGCGATGTCCACGGCCGAGCTCCAGTGCAGCACGTCGTCCTCGCGTCCGTGGAGCACGAGGGTGGGCACGGTGACCTCGCGCAACCGGTCGAGTCGCTCGGGCGCGCGGCGCAGGGCCGCCCACTGCCGACTGAAGCCCTCCGGCGCGTAGCCGCGGTCGTACGCCTCGCCCGTGGCCCACACCTCCCACGCGGTGTCCGGCTGGTAGCGGGCGCCGGGGACGGGTGCGGCCAGCTCGGCCATGGCGGCGACGGACTCCTCGCGGCTGTACCGGACGGGGTCGACGAGCAGTTCCGGCCGCTCGCCGTGCAGGATGTAGCGCGGGTCCTGGCCGGGGATCGTCGACAACAGGCCGAGGCTCAGCACGCGCTCGGGGTGCTCGAGGGCGACCATCTGCGCCATCATCCCGCCCATCGAGTGGCCGACGAGGTGCGCCGCTGCGACCCCGAGGTGGTCGAGCACACGGAGGACGTCGTCACCCATGTCGCCGAGCGAGTAGCCGCCGTCGACGTCGTGTTCGCCGCCGAAGCGCTGGGAGAACCCGACGTCGCGGTTGTCGAACCACACCGCCCGGAAGCCCTCGTCCACGAGCATCGCGCGGAATTCGGGGCGCCACGCGATCATCTGCGCGCCACCACCGGCGATGAGCACGATCACCGGGTCGGCGGGGTCACCCTCGACCTCGTAGTAGATCGAGACGTCGTCGGTGTCGGTGTACGGCATGCGGTGCCCACTCTCCTCGTGATCGGCTCCGAGGCTAACCCGCGCCCCGAGCCCGCACCATGTGTCGGTGCACCACGCTTCAAGCGGGGACTGTGCCGGGCACCCAAGGCTCCGGAGCCCGAGCGGCGCGGGTAGGCTCGCGCCATGAGCGCTGAACCCCTCTCCGGAGACGACTCCCTGCACCTGCCCGAGTTCGAGACCCCGCCGACCGAGCCGATGCCGCTCGCCCAGGCGTGGTTGGCCTCGGCCGTGGAGCGCGAGGTGAGCGAGCCCCGTTCGATGACCCTCGCCACTGCAACCGCCGTCGGCGTGGTCAGCGCGCGGACCGTGGACGTGAAGACGATCGACGACCGCGGCCTCGTGTTCGGCACCTCGACCGAGAGTCGCAAGGGCGGGCAGTTGGCGGAGAACCCGAGCGCAGCCCTGCAGGTGTACTGGCGCGAGACGATGCAGCAGCTCCGCTTCGAGGGCCGGGTCGAGCGGTTGAGCGACGAGGAGTCGGACGCGCTGTTCGCCGACCGCTCACCGAAGTCCCGGGCCGCCACAGCGGTCGCGCACCAGTCGACGCCGTTCGCCGACGGCCCGGAGGAGACGCTCGACGCGCTCATCGCCCAGGCGAACGAGCTCCTCGAGCGTTCGGGTGACGACGTGCCGCGACCGGCCACGTGGGTCGGCTACCGGCTCGTCCCCGACATGGTCGAGTTCTGGCACGCCAGCCGCGACCGCATGCACCGGCGCCTCCGCTACCTCGCGGCCGACGGCGGCTGGGTCGTCGACCGCCTGCAGCCGTAACGGGGAGGCGACCACCGGCCGTCTCTCCGTATGGAGAGCATTTCCGCCATTAACGCATATAATGACGAACATGATCGCCATTATCGAGAAGACGCCATCATGGCCGCCGGTCCAGGTCTGAGTCGGGAGATGGTCCGTCTCGGATCGAACGTCCGAGCCTGGCGCAAGATCGTCGGCCTGACGGCGGACATCGTCGCTGAGCGCGCCGGCATTTCGCGGGACACGCTGCGCGCCATCGAGAACGGACGGTCGACCTCCTCCGAGAACCTGTTCGCAGCACTCCGAGCTGTCGGGATCCTGTCCCAGGTCGTCGACGCATCAGATCCTCTGGCGAGTGATTTCGGCTCGCGGAACTTCGCTCGAGCTGGCGTCGAGCGCGTCCGGATTCCTGCACCGACGCCCGCAGACGATCAACGATGACCGTCGACCTGGCGCCCGACCACCTGGTCGAGGCGAACGTGAGCATCGTCCTGCCAGACGGAGTCGAAGTCCCGGCTGGCCGGGTGGCGACCGACGGGCTCCCGGGGTCGGCCGCGCCGGGCATCGTCTTCCGATACGCGGACTCGTTCCTCCTCGAGCCACGCGGCTACGACCTGTCGCCCGACATGCCCCGAAGCGCTGGTCCGCTCCGCGCATGGTCCGGCCGCGAAGCGCTCGGCGCACTCGGCGACGCCATGCCCGACAGCTGGGGGCGTCGGATCATCCGCGCCGGAACGCAGGCGCGAAGCGGTCTGGACTACCTGCTGCACGTGAACGACGAGACCCGTCAGGGCGCCTTACGTTTCGCGGTGGAAGGCACGTTCCTCGGGCGACGCACCCATCCCGTGGCCCAGGTGCACGACCTGCCCCGGATCCTCGCAGCAGCACGGGCATTCGAGACGGGCACCGAGTCCGACGATGAGCTCGCGGTGCTGATCGAGGCAGGGACCAGTGCCGGAGGAGCGCGACCGAAGGCGGTCGTCCGTCATCACGACGCACTCTGGATGGCGAAGTTCGCTCGCGACACCGAATACTCCGACCCGATGGCCTGGGAGGCGACCGCACTCGCGCTCGCGCGTCAGTCGGGTGTCGAGACACCGGACTTCGAGCTGGAACGGATCGCCGAGGGCCGGTCGATCCTGCTCACCAAACGGTTCGACCGCATCGGCGAGCAGCGCATCGGGTATCTCAGTGCTCACTCGCTCACGACGAAACCGGAGAACCAGCCCCTGTCGTACGTCCACCTGGCCGAGGCAGTCGCATTCGCCAGTCCGACCCCGCGAGTGGATCTCGCCGAACTGTTCCGACGAGTCGCGCTCAGCCTGCTCATCGGCAACGTGGACGACCATTTCCGGAACCACGGATTCCTCCGGCAACACACCGGCTGGAAGCTGTCACCCGTCTACGACCTGGAACCGAACAAGCGCCCCGACCGGGTGGAAGCCACTCCCATCACCGAAGGAGGCGAACGATACGGTCGTGACATCCGCGAACTCTGCGAGGTGCACGACGCGTTCCGCCTCTCGGCGACGGCCGCCGCTTCGATCATCCGCGACACAGCGGAGCGCACGATGGACTGGCGGACGGTCGCGATCGGTTACGGCATCTCGCCTGAGGCCGCGGTCGTCGCCGAGCGTGCGTTCGACGGTGACAACCGGCGTCGCGCGTTGGAGATACAGGCTCGGTGACCGGAGGCGCCGGTCACCGAGCCTGGCGAGGCGCTACCTGGGCGCCCGGACGATGACGACGCCGCCGGCGGGCGGCTCGACGACGGCCGTCCCGTTGTCGGCGTCCACCGCGATCACGTAGGCACCGACGGCGACCCGCTGCACGCCGGCCGAGGCCGGGTGCACGATGACGTCGAGGCCCGGCTCCACCCGGGAGACCTGCTGCTCGCCCGGGTCCGGGTCCGTCGTCAGCACGTGCGCCGGGTGCGGCCGCTCGGCGGCAGCCGCTGCCTCACGCCGGGTCAGCTCGCTGGAGGGCGACGCCACGTGGGCGGCGGTCGCCGCGGTCACGCCGGCACCGAGCGCAGCCGTCTCCGCACCGTCGACCGCGCTCCGCGGGGTGTCCTGCTGCGGCGCCGTCGTGACCGAACCGGTGTGGTGGGGGTGGCTGCGTTCGAGCGCGGCGCCCTCCACGTCGACGTTCGGCAGGATGCGGTCGAGCCACTTCGGGATCCACCAGGCGCTCGTTCCGAGGAGATGCATGATCGCCGGGATGAGCAGCATGCGGACGACGAACGCGTCGACGAGCACGCCGAACGCGAGACCGAAGCCGATCGACCGGATCATCGCCGAGTGGGAGAAGATGAACCCGCCGAAGACGGAGATCATGATGATCGCTGCGGCCACGACCACCGTACGACCGGCGTGGAGACCGCGGCGCACCGCGAGTCGGGCCGGAGCGCCGTGGGCGTACGCCTCGCGCATGCCGGACACGAGGAACAGCTGGTAGTCCATCGCGAGGCCGAACAGGATGCCGATCAGGATCGTCGGCAGGAAGCTCAGGATGGGCCCCGGGTCGTGGACGCCGAACACCGGACCGAGCCAGCCCCACTGGAAGATCGCCGTGATGCCACCGAAGGTCGCCGCGAGCGACAGCATGAAGCCGAGCGTCGCGGTGACGGGCACGAGGATCGAGCGGAACACCAGGATCATGATGATGAGCGACAACCCGACCACGAGGGCGAGGTAGAGCGGCAGGGCGTCGGACAGCTGCTTCGAGACGTCGATGTTGCCGCTCGCGCTGCCGGCCACGCCGAGGTCGACGTCGCCTGACAACGGCGACAGGTCGCGGAGGTCGCGGACGAGCTGCTCCGTGGAGACCGCGTTCGGGCCCTCCTCGGGGATCACCTGGAACGCGAGGACGGAGTTGTCGTCCGAGGCGCCGACGGGGGCGACGGCCTTCACGTCCTGCACGTCGGCGATCTTCTGACCGATGCGCACCTGCTCCTCGAGCACCTCGTCGTCGGTCGCGGCGTCCGGCAGGGTCGCGACGAGCAGCGGGCCGTTGACGCCGGCACCGAACTTGTCCTCGATGAGCGTGTAGGACTTGTACTGGGTCGAGTCGACGGCCTCTGAGCTGCCGTCGGGGAGGCCGAGCCGCATGTCGAGGGCCGGCAGGGCGACGACGCCGAGGACGACGAGCCCGGCCACCAGGGTGCCGATCGCGCGGATCGTGCCCATCGGCTTGGTGGGGACGGCGTCGGGGCGCGGGGTGCCGATGGAGGCGCGGGCCTTGCGGCTGAGGATCCGCAGTCCGAGCAGCGACAGCAGCGCCGGCGTGAGGGTGACGGCGAGGAGGATGGCGACGGCCACGCAGATCGCGCCGACGGTGCCCATCATGCCGAGGAACGGGATCCCGGTGACGTTGAGCGCGAGGAGCGCGACGAGCACCGTGGACCCGGCGAACACGACCGCGTTGCCCGAGGTGCCGTTCGCGAGGCCGATGGACTCGTGGAGGTCGACGCCGTCGAGCAGCTGCTTGCGGTGGCGGTTGAGGATGAACAGCGAGTAGTCGATCCCGACGGCGAGCCCGAGCATGACCCCGAGCACCGGCGTGATGGACAGCATGTCGACGACACCGGACATCGCGAGCGAGGCGGTGACGCCCACGCCGACGCCGACGATCGCAGAGACGAGTGGGAGCGATGCGGCGATGACGGTGCCGAGCATGACGAGCAGGGTGATCGCGGCGATGATCAGACCGATGGCCTCACCGACGCCGAACAGCTGCGGGAGGCTCTGCGCGAGCTCGTTGGAGAACTCGACCTCGACGCCTGAGGGCACGTCGTCGGAGACCTGGTCGATGACCGACTGCTTCGTCTCGGGCGTGACCTCCTGCTGGCGCTCCTCGAACACGACGTTCGCGACCGCGGTGGTGTCGTCGGTCGACACGGTGCGGATGCCGGAGGAGAGGTCCAGCAGCTGCGAGGAGAGTTCGAGCTTCGTGCTCTGCTCGTCGAGGGTCGCGAGGTTGTCGGTGATCGTGGTCTGCTGGGCGTCGAGCGCGGCCTGCTGCTGGGTGATCGCCGCCTGCTGCGTGTCGAACTGGGCCTGTGCCGCGGCGGGGAGCGTGCCGCCGGCCGCCTGCTGCGCCTGGGCGAGCGCGGCGCTCAGCTGCGTCTGCGCGGCGGTCAGCTGCTGCTGGCCGGCGTCGAGCTGCGCCTGTCCGTCGGTCAGCTGCGTGCGACCGGCGTCGACCTGCGCCTTGCCGTCGGAGATCTGCTTCGCCTGGTCGGCGATCGTCTCCTGGGTCTCGAAGGGGTTGACCGTGGAGTCGACGCCCTTGAGGTCGGCGGTCTCGTCGAGCAGCTCACCGATCGCGGTCTTCTGCGACTCGGTGAAGGCGTCGCCGTCCTTGGTGTGGAACACCATCGCCCCGGTGCCGCCGGACGCGCTCGGGAACGACTCGGACAGCTGGTCGGTGACCTTCGCCGTCGGCGTGCCGGGGATGGTCACCGCGCTCGAGAGCGTGCCGCCGAACGCGAGGAACGCGCCGACCGAGATGCCGAGGATCACGATCCAGGAGATGAGGACGGCCCACGCGCGGCGCGCGGAGAAGCGTCCGAGGCGATACAGCAGTTCAGCCAAGGGAGTCTCGATTCTTCGGGAGAGGTGCGGGGACGGGGGGGATGGGATCAGTGCGTGGAGCCGTAGCCTGTGCGGACGCTCGCGATGAGCCGTTCCAGCAGGGTGGTCCAGAGTGCACGGGCATCATCGTCCGTGGTGGCGCCGGTGCTCGCGATCCAGTGGTGCGCGAGCACTTCGACGCCGTGCATGAGGGAGGACACGAGGAAGGCGGCCTCGAGTTCGTCGACATCGGTGTTGCGCTCGGCCAGTTCGTGGGCGAGCTCCTGGGTGGTGCGGGAGAAGGTGGCTTGGAAGAGCTGCTGCGGCCGCGAGTCCTCGGGGGCGAAGCCGCCGAGCGCGTTCCAGAGGAAGGCGATGACGCGCGGGATGTCCGTGGTGCGGAGGGCCGCTGCGACGTCCTCGAACATGGAGACCCGCGACCCTGGGCCGGCCGGGCGCGCGTTGACGGCGGCGCGGAAGCTCTCGATCACGACGGCCAGCTCCTCGGTGCAGGAGGTGGTGACGAGGTCGTCGACGGAGGAGAAGTGGTTGAACACCGTACGCCTCGAGACGTCGGCGCGCTCGGCGATGAGGTCGACGTTGAAGCCCGCGATGCCATGCTCCGCGATCATGACGCGGGCAGCGTCGAGGATCGCGCGATGGTGGCGCGCACGCAGGGCGGCGCGTCGATCCTCAGCAGGGGCGGTGGTGGACACGTGGGTACACTACGTGCACCGATGCACGGAGTGCAACTTCTTGACAGCGGGTTCCCCGAGTTGCCAGCAACGCGACACCAGAGCGTCGGCGGACGAACGGTCGGGCCCCGCGGACGGAGCGTCGGGCGGGCGAGGTCAGGCCCCGTCAGACTGGGAGCATGAGCACCCCAGACACCCTCGACTCACCGCGCACCGGCTCCGTCCCCGTCGCCGGCACCCCGCGCGACCGCACCGCCTGGGCGTCCGTCGCCGTGATGATGGCGACGAGCTTCGTGCTCGTGCTCGCCGAGTTCCTCCCGCCGAGTCTCCTGCCGTCCATGGCCGCGTCGCTCGGCATCTCCGAGGGGCAGGCCGGTCAAGCCGTCACGGCGACGGCCTTCGTCGGGTTCCTGACGGCGCCGACCATCGGCATCCTCGTCCCCCGCCTCGACCGCCGCCTGCTGCTCGTGCTCCTCGCAGCCGGTGCCGCGGTCTCGAGTGCGCTCGTCGCGATCTCCGCCGACTTCGTCATGCTGCTCATCGCCCGCCTGCTCCTCGGTGCGGCGCTCGGCGCGTTCTGGGCCATGTCCATCGCGATCGCCGCCCGACTCTCGGCCCCGAAGCACCTCGGTCGCGCGATCATGCTCGTGAACACCGGGACGACCGTCGCGACCGTCGCCGGCGTCCCCGTGGGCACCTACCTCGGGTCGATCATGGACTGGCGGCTCATCTTCGCGGCCGTCGCCGTGATCACCGCCGTCGTCGCCGTCGCGCTGCGGCTCGTCCTCCCACCCGTCGCGCCGGCACCGTCGAGCGGCGGGCTGCGGTCGCTCGTCGACACCCTCCGCGTCCCGGGCATCCGTATGGGCCTGACGGGTCACATCCTCACCGTGCTCGGGCACTTCATCGCGTTCACCTACATCCGGCTCGCGATCGAGCGGGTGCCCGACCTCGACGCGGCCGGCGTCGCCGTGCTGCTCGCCGCCTTCGGGCTCGGCGGCGTGGTCGGCAACTTCGTCATCGGCCTGCTCGTCGACCGACACCTGGCCGCACTCCGCTACGTGGTCCCGGCGCTCATCGGCGTCTCGATCGCCCTCGTGACGGCGTTCCCCGGGCAGCCGTGGATCGTGACCATCGCGATCACCACCTGGGGCATGGGGTTCGGCGCGTGGCTCACGACGCTGAGCACCTGGATGGGCCGGCTCGTCCCCGACCGCATGGAGTCCGGCGGCGGGCTCGTGGTCGCCGGGTTCCAGCTCGCGATCACCGTCGGTGCTGGTGTGGGCGGCATCCTCGTCGACGCGGTCGGCATCGTGCCGGCGCTCATCGTCGCCGCGAGCTCCACGATCGTCGGTGGGGTCATCTTCGGTTCGGCGCGCACCGCCCGCTGATGCAGCAGCGACGTCGGCGCCGAAGGCCGGGGCTCGACGCCTACGCGGCGGCGGCCTCGGCTCGCCAGCGGGCGGGCGTCAGGCCCGTGTACCGCTGGAAGGCACGCGCGAAGCCGTCCTCGGAGGCGTAGCCGAGCTCGCCGGCCAGCTCCGCGACCGTCGCTCCGCCCGTGACGATGAGTCCCTTCGCGGTCTCCATCCGGACCGTCGTGAGATAGGCGCGCGGGGTGTGACCGACGACCTGCCTGAACCGCTCGGCGAACGCGGAGCGCGACATCATGGCGATGCGGGCGAGGCTCTCGAACGTCCACGGGCGACCGGGTTCGGCGTGCAGGGCGTCGAGCACGGCGGCGATGTGCGGGTCGCCGATGCGCTGCAGCCAGCGCTCGGGCGCGCACCCGGCCTCGTTCCAGGACCGGAGGGCGGCGGAGACGATCGTGGTCGCGATCCGGCTGCAGATGACGGCGTCGCCGGGGCGTGCGCGGCCGCTCGGGCCGGGGCACCCCATGCCCTCGATGAGCGCCACCATGGACCGCTCCTGACCGGCGAAGTCCCGCACGGTCAGCGTCTCGGGCAGCGTGTCGGCGACCGCCTGCCGCTGCCGCGACGGTTCGAGACCGACCTCGAGCACCTCGGCGTCGCCGAGCGACAGCAGGACGGTCGTGTGCGCGCGGGGGAAGAACACGAGGTCGCCGGCGTCGAGGTCGAGCGCATCCTCCGGGGTGGTGAGCCGTGCACGCCCGCTCGACACGTACAGGAAGCCAGAGGCCGGGTGCCCCCGATCGAGGCAGGTACCGGCCGCGAGGCGGTCGCGGTACGTGCCGTGGATCGTCCATTCGAGGCTCGCGAGCGCGCGGTCGAGGGTGTCTGGTGCGGACTCGGCGACAGCCGGCAGCGTGAGGGTCACACCTGGCCGAACGCGATCACGCCCGGCGATGTTCCACAGGCGTCCGATTCCGCCTCAGCGACCGTCGACGACGGACATGATCCCGGCGAAGGCGAACGCTCCGGGGATGATGTACAGCAGCGTGCGGGTGATGAGCCAGGTGGCCGCCCCGACGACGCCCCACAGGGCGTGGAAGCGGGCGCGGACCCGGAGTCGTCGGCCTTCCTCGGAGACGACCGTCCGCCCCTTCGTCCACTGCTGCTCGGCCTCCATGGCCTTCCGGGCGGCGTCGAGGACGCTCTCGGCATCCTGACCCACCACCCGTTCGTCGCGGTACCGCTCGGCCTTGCGGACGAGCCGCGGAACGAGGTCGGTGAGGATGGCGTCGACGGCGGTCCACGGTGCCGGGTAGGCGAAGTCGGCGGCGGGCTTGCTGAAGAACACGACCCGGTCGTCGAGGATCTCGACGTTGTAGTACGCGGCGGTGCTGATGAGCGACGACATCACGTCCGGCGTCAGGACGTACCGGGCGTCGACCCCGTAGCCGGAGGGCGCGTAGACGCGGAACCAGCGGTCGAAGTCACCCTCGAGCGAGATCCGACCGCCGCGGTCGAGGCCTGGTGGCAGGTCGCTGCGGACGGTGTCGTTCCTCGTCGCGTCGAGGAGGAGGTGCGGCAGCGGCGCCGGCAGCCGGACCACGAGGTAGTGCCAGTCCCCCGAGCGCTTCGCCTCGTCGAGGAGGTTGCCGAACTCGACCTCGTCGCGGACGAACCGGGGGTCCGACACGAACTGCGGTCCGGGAGTGGAGATGAACGCGTTGTGGTACTTCCCGGTCGTGGTGATGAGCGAGGAGAACATCGCGCGCGACTTCGGCTCCTCGGTGAAGCCGTTCTCCACCGCGGTCAGGTGTCGACGCCACTCCGCCAGGCGAGCCTTCGGTGACGGCGGGCGTTGCGACCAGCGCAGCAGGAACCAGGCGCCGGCGAGCAACCCGACGAGGATGAGCGCGGCGACGACCAGGCCGATGACGTCATCGGGTTCGACGCGACTGTCGTGGTACTCGTCGACACTGATGCCGACCGACACGAGGGCGATCGCGAGGTACCAGAGGACGAGGCTGAAGTAGAGGTGGAAGACCACTCTCCGCCCGGTGGGCACGCCCTTGGACCGGGCCGAGCGGCGCTCCTCCGCGATGGCGGCGGCGACCTCGTCCTCGGGCGCCGTCAGCCACCGCAGGTCCATCGACTCCGTCACCGACACCGACACCGTTCCCCCGTCACCCTCGACCTCCAAGCGTATTGCAGCCGCGGACGCGCGGCGGATCGCGCCGTCCCTGCACACGCACCGTAGGGAGGTCGTGAGGATCGACGCGGAAGGCGTATGGAAACCGTGAGGACCGCCGATCCGGGCTGCTGACGGGTGTTGGCTCTGAGCTGTCCCGAACGGGATGCATCAGCACCACGCACCATTCACACACTGGAGTCCTCTTGCTCGACCTCGTCTACGTGCTCGGCATCATCGCCGTGTTCGCTGTGGTCGGCCTCGTCGCCCGGGGAGTGGAGAGACTGTGATCGTCTTCGAACTCCTCGCCGCCGTCCTGGCCACAGCCGCCGTCGTGTACCTCGTGTACGCGCTCGTGAAACCCGAGAGGTTCTGATGCAGACCCTCTTCGCGGTCCTCCAGGTCTCGACCCTCGTCCTGGTCCTCGTGCTGCTCTACCGTCCGCTCGGCGAGTACCTCGCCCGCGTGTACACCTCCGGGAAGGACTTCGCCGTCGAGCGCGGCTTCTACCGCGTGATCGGTGTCGACGCCCGCTCCGAGCAGACCTGGCAGGCCTACCTCCGGGGGGTGCTCGCCTTCTCGCTCGTCGGCGTCCTCCTCGTCTACGCCCTCCAGCGGGCGCAGGCCGTCCTGCCCTTCGCGCTCGGCCTCCCCGCCGTGCCCGAGGGTCTGTCGTTCAACACGGCCGCGTCCTTCGTCGCCAACACCAACTGGCAGTCGTACTCCCCCGAGGTCACGATGGGCTACACCGTGCAGCTCACGGGCCTCGCGGTGCAGAACTTCGTCTCCGCCGCCGTCGGCATCGCGGTCGCCATCGCCCTCGTCCGCGGCTTCGCGAGCCGGCGCAGCGGCACCATCGGCAACTTCTGGGTCGACCTCACCCGCGGCGCCCTCCGCGTGCTGCTGCCGCTCTCCGTCGTCATGGCGGTCGTGCTCATCGCGGGCGGCACCATCCAGAACCTCAACGGCTTCACCGACGTCACGACCATCACGGGCGCGACGCAGACCATCCCCGGCGGCCCGGTCGCCTCGCAGGAGGCCATCAAGCTCCTCGGCACCAACGGTGGCGGGTTCTTCAACGCGAACTCCGCGCACCCCTTCGAGAACCCGACCGCCTGGACGAGTCTCGTCCAGAACATCCTCATGCTCGCGATCCCGTTCTCCCTGCCGCGCACCTTCGGCCGCATGGTCGGCGACCACAAGCAGGGCTACACGATCCTCGCGGTCATGGGCGTCATCTTCCTCGCGTCGTTCTCGATCCTCACGGCGCTCGAAGCCCGTGGCCTCGGAGCGGCACCGATGGCGGCCGGTGGCGCGATGGAGGGCAAGGAGCAGCGCTTCGGCATCTTCGCCTCGACGCTGTTCGGCTCGACGTCGACGCTCACCTCCACCGGTGCCGTCAACTCGATGCACGACTCCTACACGGCACTCGGCGGCATGATGCCGATGATCAACATGATGCTCGGCGAGATCGCCCCCGGTGGCGTCGGCTCGGGCCTGTACGGCATGCTCGTGCTCGCCGTCATCGCCGTCTTCATCGGTGGGCTGCTCGTCGGCCGAACCCCGGAGTACCTCGGCAAGAAGATCGGCCCGCGGGAGATCAAACTCGCCAGCCTGTACATCCTCGTGACGCCGACGCTCGTCCTCACCGGCACCGCCCTGAGCTTCGCCATCCCCGGCGTCCGCTCGGATGTGGAGACCACGTCGATCTGGAACCCGGGCCTCCATGGCCTCGCCGAGGTGCTCTACGCCTTCACCTCCGCCGCGAACAACAACGGTTCCGCGTTCGCAGGCCTCACGGCGAACACCCCGTGGTTCAACACGGCCCTCGGTGTCGCGATGCTCCTCGGTCGTTTCGTCCCGATCGTGCTCGTCCTCGCGCTCGCCGGTTCGCTGGCCGCGCAGGACCGGGTGCCGTCGACGGCCGGGACACTCCCGACCAACCGGCCGCAGTTCGTCGGCCTCCTCACCGGTGTCGCCGTGATCATCACCGCACTCACCTACTTCCCCGTACTCGCGCTGGGTCCCCTGGCGGAAGGGCTGTCATAAACCATGTCCACCACGCACACGCTTCCCGCCCCGGCGGAACCCGAGCAGGAGCAGGACCACCACCACGAGCCCGCGAAGGCCGCGTTCGGTCCGGCGCAGCTGCTCGCCGCGACACCCGGCGCGTTCCGCAAACTCGACCCGCGGCTCATGGTCAAGAACCCGGTCATGTTCATCGTCGAGGTCGGGGCCGCGCTGACCACCGTCCTCGCGATCGCCGAACCGTTCCTCGGTGGCGCGCAGGAGTCGGGCGGCTCGGCCGTGCCGGCGTCGTTCACCTGGGGCATCGCGATCTGGCTGTGGCTCACGGTCGTGTTCGCGAACCTCGCGGAATCCGTCGCCGAGGGCCGAGGCAAGGCCCAGGCCGACAGCCTCCGCAAGACGCGCACCTCGACGCTCGCCAACCAGGTGACGGCCTACGAACCCGACACCGACCCCTCGGCCGAGCACGCGGCGATCGGGCAGGTCTCCTCCGCCGACCTCACGCTCGGTGACGTCGTCGTCGTGACCGCCGGCGAACTCGTCCCGGGTGACGGCGACATCGTCTGGGGTATCGCCTCGGTCGACGAGTCGGCCATCACGGGCGAGTCGGCCCCGGTCGTCCGCGAGTCCGGTGGCGACCGCAGCGCCGTCACCGGCGGTACCCGGGTGCTGTCCGACCGCATCGTCGTCCGCATCACCTCGAAGCCCGGCGAGACCTTCGTCGACCGCATGATCGGCCTCGTCGAGGGTGCGGCGCGGCAGAAGACGCCGAACGAGATCGCGCTCAACATCCTCCTCGCGAGCCTGTCGATCGTGTTCGTCATCGTCGCGCTCACACTCAACCCGATCGCCTCCTACGCGGCGGCCCCCGTCAGCGTCCCGGTACTCATCGCCCTCCTCGTCTGCCTCATCCCCACGACCATCGGTGCCCTGCTCTCCGCGATCGGCATCGCCGGCATGGACCGCCTCGTGCAGCGGAACGTGCTCGCGATGTCGGGCCGTGCGGTCGAAGCGGCCGGCGACGTCACGACCCTGCTGCTCGACAAGACCGGCACCATCACCTACGGCAACCGTCAGGCGGTCGAGTTCATCGCCCTCCGCGGTGTCACCCCGGACGAGCTCGCGCAGGCCGCCGCCCGGTCCTCGCTCAGCGACCCGACGCCCGAGGGCAAGTCGATCGTCGACCTCGCCGCCGAGCGGGGTGTCCACCTCGGCGGATCCGTCGCCGGTGAGATCGTCCCGTTCACCGCGCAGACCCGCATGAGCGGTCTCGACCAGCCGGACGGCGCGCAGATCCGTAAGGGCGCCGGCTCGGCCGTGCTCGCCTGGGTGCAGGAGTCGACCGCGCTCGACGAGGCGATCCGCGCCGAGCTCCAGGAGCACGTCGAAGCGGTGTCCGCCGGCGGTGGCACCCCGCTGGTGGTGGCGCAGACCGACACCACCGGCACCGCCCGGGTCCTCGGTGTCGTCCGGTTGAAGGACGTCGTCAAGGCCGGCATCGCGGAACGCTTCGCCGAGCTGCGCGCGATGGGCATCCGCACCGTCATGATCACGGGTGACAACCCGCTCACGGCGAAGGCGATCGCCGCGGAGGCCGGGGTCGACGACTTCCTCGCCGAGGCGACGCCCGAGCAGAAGCTCGAACTCATCCGCAAGGAGCAAGAGGGCGGCAACCTCGTCGCGATGACCGGCGACGGCACGAACGACGCCCCGGCGCTCGCGCAGGCCGACGTCGGTGTCGCGATGAACACGGGCACCTCGGCAGCGAAGGAGGCCGGCAACATGGTCGACCTCGACTCCGACCCGACGAAGCTCATCGACATCGTGCGGATCGGCAAGCAGCTGCTCATCACGCGAGGCGCCCTCACGACGTTCTCCATCGCGAACGACGTCGCCAAGTACTTCGCGATCATCCCCGCCATGTTCGCCGGGGTGTTCCCGGGGCTCGCCCTGCTCAACGTCATGCAGCTGCACTCCCCGGCGTCGGCGATCCTCTCGGCGATCATCTTCAACGCGATCATCATCGTGATCCTGATCCCGCTCGCCCTTCGCGGCGTGAAGTACCGACCGCTCAGCGCCTCGAAGGTCCTCAGCCGGAACCTGTTGATCTACGGGCTCGGCGGTGTGATCGCGCCGTTCATCGGCATCAAGCTCATCGACCTCGTCGTGACGCTCATCCCCGGTTTCTAACCCCTCCAGCACACGAAAGCAGACAGAACATCATGAGTGCATCCCGCAGCGGCATCGCCCAGTACTGGGTCGCCATCAGGGCCATGCTCGCCCTCACCGTCGTCCTCGGCGTCGGCTACCCCCTCATCGTCACCGGGATCGGACAGGCGACGATGTCGTGGCAGGCGAACGGATCGGCCGTCACGGAGGGTGGGAAGACGGTCGGCTCGGCGCTCATCGGGCAGTCGTTCACCGACGCCGACGGCAAGCCGCTGCCGCAGTGGTTCCAGTCGCGTCCGTCTGCAGCGGGCGACGGCTACGACGGCGGCGCGTCGAGCGGCAGCAACCTCGGGCCGGAGAACACCGACCTCGTCGCCTCGATCGAGGAGCGCCGGGCGGCCATCGCCGACTTCGAGGGTGTCGACCCGGCGAGCGTCCCGGCCGACGCGCTCACGGCCTCCGCGTCCGGCCTCGACCCGCACATCAGCCCGGCGTACGCGCTGCTGCAGGTGCCCCGCGTCGCCGCCGAACGCGGCCTCGACGAGGACGAGGTCCGCGCCCTCGTCGAGCGCCTGACGCAGGGTCCCGACCTCGGCTACCTTGGGGAGTCCACGGTCAACGTCCTGCAGCTCAACCTCGCCGTGGCAGGACTGGACGGATAACCATGCAGCGCGGACGACTCCGGGTGCTCCTCGGCGCGGCCCCCGGGGTCGGCAAGACCTACGCCATGCTCGAGGAGGGCCACCGCCTCGCCGCGGAGGGCGTCGACGTGGTGGTCGCGGTCGTCGAGACCCACGGTCGGGCCGCGACGGCCGCTCTGACGGAGGGCCTCGAGACGCTGCCGCGTCGAGGCGTCGAGCACCGGGGTGTGACGCTCGACGAGATGGACCTCGAGGCCGTCCTCGCGCGCCGCCCCGGACTCGCCCTCGTCGACGAACTCGCCCACACGAACGCGCCGGGCTCCACGAACGACAAGCGCTGGCAGGACGTCGAAGCCCTGCTCGCCGCCGGCATCCCGGTGCTGTCGACGGTGAACATCCAGCACATCGAGTCGCTCAACGACGTCGTGCGGCAGATCACCGGGGCGCCGCAGCGGGAGACGATCCCGGACGCTGTCCTGCGGGCCGCCGATCAGATCGAGCTCATCGACCTCGCTCCACAGGCCCTCCGCGATCGGCTGGCCGGTGGTCGGGTCTACCCGGCCGAGCGTATCGACGCCGCCCTGTCCAACTACTTCCGCCTCGGCAACCTCACCGCGCTCCGCGAGCTGGCGTTGCTCTGGCTCGCCGACGAGGTCGACTCCGCCCTCCGCGACTACCGCGCCGAACACGGCATCGACAGCACCTGGGAGGCGCGCGAACGGGTCGTCGTGGCCCTCACCGGCGGCCCGGAGGGCGAGACGCTGCTCCGACGCGGCGCCCGGATCGCCGCCCGCTCCTCCGGCGGGGAGCTCATCGCGGTGCACGTGACGACGCAGGACGGCCTCCGCACCGCGAACCCCGGTGCGCTCGCGCAGCAGCGGGCACTCGTCGACACCCTCGGCGGCACCTTCCACCAGGTCGTCGGCGACGACGTGCCTCGAGCCCTCGTGGATTTCGCGAAGGCCGCCAACGCGACCCAGCTCGTCATCGGGGTCAGCCGGCGCAGTCGGCTCTCGGCCGCCGTCACCGGCCCCGGCATCGGCAACACGGTCATCCGCGAGTCCGGCAACATCGACGTCCACATCGTCAACCACGAGGCGGCGGGCGGGCGGTTCCGGCTGCCGAAGCTCGGCGGTGCGCTGAGTGCGCGGCGCCACATCGCCGGCTTCGCCCTCGCGCTGATCGGCGGGCCGCTCGTCACCTGGCTCCTCCACCTCGCGCGCACCGAGGAGTCGATCACGAGCGAGGTGCTGTCCTACCAGCTCCTCGTCGTGCTCGTCGCCCTCGTCGGCGGGTTCTGGCCGGCGGTGTTCGCCGCCGTCCTCTCGGGCGTCACGCTCGACTTCGTCTTCGTCCAACCGCTCTACACCGTGACCATCGACGATCCGGCGCACCTCGTCGCGCTCGTGCTCTACGTCGTCATCGCGGTGATCGTGAGCGGCGTGGTCGACCTCTCGGCGCGTCGTGCCCGGGTGTCGAGGCGCGCGGCGGCGGAGTCCGAACTGCTCGCGACGGTCGCGGGCAGCGTGCTCCGCGGCGAGGGCGCCCTGCAGGCGCTCGTCAGTCGGACCCGCGAGTCGTTCTCGCTGGCGGGGGTCCGGCTCGTGGCGGGCGAGCAGGTCCTCGCGGTCGACGGCGAACCGATCCGCGGCGGCGAGTTCACGAGCATCCCGATCGGCACCCGAGCGGTGCTCGAGCTGCACGGCGGCGTGCTGGCGGCCTCCGACCGCCGACTGCTCGCCGTCATCGCGGCGCAGCTCGACGCCTCGCTCGAGCACACCGATCTGCGCGCCACCGCCCAGGAGGTCGGTCCGCTCGCCGCGACCGACCGGGTGCGGAGCGCGCTGCTCTCCGCGGTCAGTCACGACCTCCGCCGCCCGCTCGCCGCCGCCACCGCCGCGGTGACCGGCCTGCGTGCGACCGACGTCGAGCTGACCACGGCGGACCGCCGCGACCTCCTCGAGACCGCCGACGACAGCCTGCGCACGCTCGCCGCCCTCGTCACGAACCTCCTCGACGTCAGCCGTCTCCAGGCCGGCGTCCTCGCGGTGACGGTCGCGCCGATCGACGTCGAGGACGCGATCCTCCCCGCCTTCGACGAGCTCGGCATCGGGCCGCAGGACGCCGAGCTCGACCTCGCGCCCGACCTCCCGCCCGTCCTCGCCGACGCAGGCCTCCTGCAGCGCGTCATCGTCAACCTCCTGACGAACGCGCAGCGCTTCAGCCCGGACGACACCCCCGTCCGGATCGCGACGAGTGCGTTCCGCGGTGCCGTGGAGATCCGCATCGTCGATCACGGCCCGGGGATCGCACCGGACCGACGTGAAGACGTGTTCGTCCCCTTCCAGCGGCTCGGCGACACCGACAACCTCACGGGCCTCGGCCTCGGTCTCGCCCTCTCCAAGGGCTTCGTGGAGGGGATGGGTGGCACACTCGAACCCGAGGACACCCCGGGCGGAGGTCTCACCATGGTGGTGTCGCTGCCGGCCGTGCCGACCGAGGAGCCAGCAGCCCGATGAAGATCCTGATCGCCGACGACGACCCGCAGATCCTCCGCGCGCTCCGTATCACCCTCACCGCGCGCGGCTACGAGATCATCACCGCCGAGGACGGCACCGCAGCCCTCAACGCCGCGACGGAGCACCGCCCCGACCTCTACCTGCTCGACCTCGGCATGCCGGGACTCGACGGCAAGCAGGTGATCGAGGGGCTGCGCGGGTGGACCGACGCGCCCATCCTCGTGGTGTCCGGGCGGGCCGGATCGACGGACAAGGTCGAGGCGCTCGACGCCGGGGCCGACGACTACGTGACGAAGCCGTTCGCGATCGACGAGCTGCTGGCGCGGATCCGTGCGCTCACCCGGCGGGTGCCGGGAGCCGAGGCGGAACCGACCGTGCAGTTCGACGACATCGTGGTCGACCTCGCCGCGAAGCAGGTCACCCGGCAGGTCCCCGGCGCCACACCGGTCACCGTCCGCCTGACGCCGACGGAGTGGCAGGTGCTCGAACTCCTCCTCCGGAATGCCGGCAAACTCGTCACCCGGCAGATGCTGCTCACGGAGATCTGGGGGCCGACGCACGTGACCGACACCGGCTACCTGCGGCTGTACATCGCCCAGCTGCGGAAGAAGCTCGAGCCTGAGCCGGGCACGCCACGCCATCTGCTCACCGAGGCCGGCATGGGGTACCGCTTCCAGCTCTGAGCCGAGGCCGGGCAGGGTAACAGGTTGCCGCGTCTCCGGCTACGCCCCCGGAATCGCAGCTTGCACGCGTACCGTCGCAATCGCGTTCGGGCTTTCCGGACGAGACACACGCAGGTACCGCAAGCAGAGAGGATGGCTCCCATGACGCAGGTCATCGAAACCATCGACGTGGACGTTCCCGTCTCCGTCGCCTACAACCAGTGGACCCGCTTCGAGGACTTCCCCAAGTTCCTCGACGAGGTCGAGTCCATCACCCAGGTCACCGACGTCCTCACCGAGTGGACCGTCAACGTCGCCGGACAGACCCGCACCTTCGAGGCGGAGATCACCGAGCAGCACCCGGACGAGCGCGTCGCGTGGACGAGCACCGGTGGCGAGGTCGATCACGCCGGCGTCGTCACGTTCCACCGTCTCGAGGACGCGAAGACCCGCGTCACCGTGCAGCTCGACTGGGAGCCCAAGGGCCTCCTCGAGCACCTCGGATCGGCGCTCGGTGTGGACAACCACGCCATCAAGAAGGACCTTGGCAACTTCAAGCAGCTCGTCGAGACCGAGGGTCAGACCGGACAGGGATGGCGTGGCGATGTCGAGTGACGGCCCCCGCCCCGGTCCCCCGCACACGCACGACGACGACGTGAAGGACGCCGTGCCGAACCCCGAGGAGGTCGACCCCGAGACGGGGACCGACGCCGAGGGCGACCCGGTCGAGAACCCTTCGGGCTAGCGACACGGCCCTCCAACCGCATCACCGCCTCACCGCCTCTAGGCTCGGAGCATGAGTGCCCGCGCCGGTCAGGCGAACCCCCGCCCCGCGCTGTCCGCCGATCTCCGGCGGCGGCGCGGGGCGATCTTCGTCTTCATGCTGACGGTCGGGGTCGGCCTGTCGTCGTTCATCGTCCGCACGCCCGCCGTCCGAGACCTCGTCCACGCGAGCACCGCCGAGATGGGCCTCATCCTCTTCGGGATCTCCGTCGGGTCGATGACGGGCATCCTGTCGTCCGCGGCCCTCGTCCGTCGGTTCGGCGCGCGTCGACCGATCGTCATCGGCGGGGCGGCTTTCGTCACGGGGCTGGCTCTGCTCGCCATCACGGCGGGCGCCGGGCAGGGCATCGGTGTCTTCCTCGGTCTCGTCGGCATCGGGCTGGGCTTCGGCCTCGCGGAGATCGCGATCAACATCGAGGGTGCGCTCATCGAGCAGTTGTCCGGCCGATCGATCCTGCCCGTCCTCCACGGCTGCTACAGCCTCGGTTCCGTCATCGGCTCCGTAGCCGGCATCGCACTCACGGCGATCGCCTTCCCCGTGACGATCCACCTGCTGATCGTCGCGGCCGTCGCGCTGGCGGCGTTGGTGTGGGCGATGCCGAAGATCCCGGCCGAGACCGGACGGCAGTCCGACACGGGCGCCGGCTCCCCCGGGATCCGCGCGCAGCTCGCGGTCTGGCGGCAGCAGCGGGTCATCTTCCTCGGCCTCATCGTGCTCGCCCTCGCCCTCGCGGAGGGTGCCGCCGGCGACTGGTTGCCGCTCATCATGGTCGACGGGCACGGCACCACGGCTGCCGTCGGGTCCATCGTCTTCGCCGGGTTCGCGCTCGCCATGACGATCGGTCGGTTCTCCGGCGAGCCGTTGATCGCCCGGTTCGGCAAGGCGAACGTGCTGCGGGTGAGCGCGATCGTCTCAGCCGTCGGCATCGCCCTCGTCGTCTTCTCCGACAACGTGCTCGTCGCGGGGCTCGCGGTCTTGCTGTGGGGACTCGGTGCGGCGCTCGGCTTCCCGGTGACGCTGTCGGCTGCGGGCGAGAGCGACGACCCGACCACGACGGTCGGCGCAGTCGCTTCGGCCGGCTATGTCGCGTTCCTCGTCGGGCCGCCCTTGCTCGGCTTCCTCGGGGAGCACTTCGGGCTGCGGGGTGCGATGATCGTGGTGCTCGCCGTCGTCGTCCTGGCGTCGTTCCTGACGTCCGCGGCGAAGCCGCAGCAGCGGACGGCCATGCCGACCGGGCACTGAGCCTGTCACCCGGTCCCTGAACCGCAACCCCCGGTCCCTGAACCGCAACCCCCGGTTCCTGAGCCGCAACCACCCGGTCCCTGAACCGCACCCCCCGGTCCCTGAACCGCACCCCCCGGTCCCTGAACCGCACCCCCCGGTCCCTGAGCCTGTCGAAGGGCAGCTCCGCTCCCCCGCACCCTCCTCCGCTCAGCGCGGATGCCGCTTGGAACGCCGGATGTACCCGGGCAGCAGCACGCGGCCCGAGACGCCAGTGCGGCGGGCGAGGATCTCGCCGAGGGTGACACCGGCGGCGAGGGCGAGGCCGGTCAGTCCCGCCTGCAGCAGCTGCTCGACCCCTTCGGAACCCTGCTCGCCGTTCACGAGCGCGAGCATGCCGCGGTAGATCGCGAGCCCAGGCAGCAGCGGGACGATCCCGCAGATGGTGAGGATGATCGCCGGGATCCGTAGCCGCGGGCCGAGCGCCTCCGCGGCGAAGCCGATGATGAGCGCGGCGAGCGCACTGGCCGCCGCGGGAGCGACGCCACTGCCGGAGACGAACACGAAGACGGAGAACGCGACCGCGCCGGTGATCCCCGCGAAGAACGCCGCGCGGAGGGCCGCCTGCGAGGCCATCGCCCAGGCGGCCGAGGCCACCGCCGCGCCGACGATCTGCACGGCTACGGGCCAGGGGCTGACGGGGAGGTCGAACAGCACGAGGGAGATGCCGAGGCGCCGGGCGAGGTCGAGGACGCCACCGATGCCGACCACGATCCCGATGGTCAGGAGCATCACCTCGACGAGCCGTCCGCTCGCGGTGACCGGGAACCCGTTGATCGCGTCGTCGGCCGCCCCGACGAGCGACGCGCCGGCGAGGAGGACGACGATGCCCGACGCGACGATGAGGGCGGGCGGCAGGGCCGAGAGGTCGTCAGGTACGTAGGGACTGAGGATCGAGATGAGGACGGCGACGGTCGTGGCGATGGCCGCCCCGGTGAGTTGGAGGAAGAAGACCGGCAGCTTCCAGACGTTCAAGGCGCGGAACGCGCTGTCGATGAGCGCAGTGGTGGCGGCGGCGAGCAGCATCGAGACCACGCCGCCCCCGAGGAGGACGGCGACGGCCGCTGCCATCGTCGACAGGAGCACGGTGACGAAACCTCGCCGGTAGGTGCGGCGTGCGGTGAGGATGCGGTCGAGGTCGCGGTGGGCGGCGCCCAGGCGGGCGTGGAGTTCGTCGCGGACGTCGGCCTCCTCGTCGGGGGCGACGTCGGTGACCGTCATGATCGGTTCGGATCGGTTGGTGATGCCCTCGGCGACCACGACGACCTTGGCGAGCCGGTCGAAGTCGGCGGAGGGCGAGCGCACCACGCGGAGCACGGTGACACCCGGCGACAGCTCGGACCCGTCGTGCGCGATGAGGATCGAGGTGAACGTGAGGTCCACCTGGCACTCGAGGTCGAACGCCCGGCAGACCCGGCGGATGGCATCGGTGACCTCGGCCGCTGCGGCTCCGAGGGCCAGCATCGACTCGCCGATCCGGCCGGCCAGCTCGAGGACTTCACGCACGGGCCGTTCGGCATTGAGGCGGACGACCGTCTGCTCGTCGACGCCGTCCGGCGCCGCTCCTCGGACTCCCCCGGCCAGCTGACTCAGCAGCGAACGCATACCCACTAGCTCATCGTACGAGTCACGGGTGACGGTGCTGTCGCTCTGGCGTTCGGGGCCGGGCTGTGCGAGGTGGTCGGTCCGCGCTGACGCCGGGCCCGGCGAACTGGTCATCTCGAATGTCAGTGGTCCGTGATGGACTGGATCCATGACCGAGAACGACGCGATCCAGGGGCCCGAGGCGCCCGGATCGCCGGGAGTGCCCGCGCACCAGGCGCACCCGAGCGATGCCTTCGCGGCCCGCATCGCGTCGTTCACCGACCGCTTCGTCGACCTCACCCGCCGCCGCGCGGCACTCGACGCCGAGGAGGCACGGCTCCTCGCCGAGGCCTGCTCTTATGCCGATGCGACCGCGTCCGCCCTGGTCTCCTCGGGCACCTCCTCCACCGAGGCCCGCGACCTCGCGCGGCGGTCGATGTGCGCGTCGCTCGCGATCGCCACGAGGATGTCGGAACCGACCCTCCAGGCGCGCATTGGCGACGCCGAAACCCTCGTCCATCACGCGCCCGCCGTGCTCGAGGCGCTCGCGCGGGGCGCCATCAGTGGCGGTCACGCCCGAGCCATCACCGACCAACTCCGCGACGTCCCAGCCGAGGGCCGCGTGGTGTTCCTCGAGCAGGTGCTGCCCGTCGCCACCCGGTCCACGGCCGCTCGCCTCCGGCAGCGCGCGAGGGTGGTGCGCGAGCGGCTGCACCCCGAATCGTTCACCGCTCGGCGCGCACGGTCGATCACCGACCGCCGTGTCGAGCTCGAGGCGGCGGCCGACGGCATGGCCTGGGTGCACCTCTTCACCACGGCCCCGCTGGCGCATGAGATCAGGAACCGGCTCGACGCCGTCGCGGTCCCGGCACGCGTCGCCGGCGACCCTCGAACGCTCGCGCAGCTGCGCGCCGACGCCCTCGCCTCGCTCGCCGTCGCCGGCACGGTGCAGGACGACGCCGACCCCATCCCCGTCGACCCGGAGACGACCGGGACGTTCACGTGGCTCCCCGGTTCCGCGCCGCTCGACGACGCCGCCAGGATCGCCGAGGAGGCGGTCGCCGCCGGGGCCACGCCCTTGCTCGCCGAGCCGGTCGGCATCGAGGCCCGCATCCGGGCCACCGTGCAGATGACCGTTCCGGCACTGTCCGCCCTCGGCGTCACCGATGAACCCGGCGAGCTCGACGGGTACGGCCCGATCGACCCCGACACCGCCGCCCGCCTCGCCGTCACCGCTCCGTCGATGACCCGCATCCTCACGCAGCCGGAAACGGGAGCCGTGTTGTCCGTCGGACGCGGCCAGTACCGGGTGCCGGCAGACCTCGCGCGTGCCGTCCGCCTGCGAGACACCACGTGTCGGGCTCCGGGCTGCGGGCGAGCCGCCCGGAGCTGCGACCTCGACCACTCGGTCGCCTGGCAGGACGGCGGGAGCACGGCGATCGACAACCTCGCCTGTCTCTGCCGGCACCATCACCGACTCAAACATCTGCCGGGCTGGAATCTCGAGCACCATCCAGGCGGCATCCTCACCTGGACCACACCCGACGGCCGACGACACGAGACCAGACCGGAGCTCGCCGAGACGGGTTGAGCGAACCGCATCATCCCGCCTCGGCGAGCGCCCCTGCCTCCCGCGTCTACCATGGGTACCCGTGACTGATCGCCGACTCCCGCTCCTCGCGCAGCTGCGCCGGCGCATGCCGCTCGTCCGCCTCGGTACGGATCCGGCGGAGTCGGGTGGATCCCTCCGCCGCTCGCTCGGGGTGTGGCAGCTCACGATGATCAGCGTCGGTGCCACGCTCGGCACCGGCATCTTCGTCGTACTCGGCACCGCGGTCCCGCTCGCCGGGCCTGCCGTGTGGATCGCCTTCGCGGTCGCCGGGCTCGCAGCGCTCCTGTCGGCACTGTCCTACGCCGAGATGGCCGGCTCGGTGCCCGTCTCCGGGTCCAGCTACTCCTACGCCTACGCGACGATGGGCGAAGGGGTCGCCTGGGTGTGCGGGTGGTGCCTCGTGCTCGAATACGGGGTCTCCGTCGCAGCCGTCGCGGTTGGCGCAGGCCAGTACGTGAACGAGGCGCTCGCGGTGTTCGGCCTCGGCCTCCCGCCCGCACTCGCGAACCCCATCGGTGTCGCCGACGGCCTGATCAACCTGCCGGCCGCAGCCCTCGTGCTGCTGGCCATGCTGCTGCTCGTCCGTGGCGCGAAGGACAGTGCGTGGGCGAACACGGTCATGGTGTTCGTGAAGCTCGCCGTCCTGCTCGTGTTCGTCGTCATCGCGTTCTCGGCGTTCTCCCTCGGCAACTTCGAGCCGCTCGCACCCATGGGTGTCGCCGGGATCGCCGCAGCGTCCAGCCGCCTGTTCTTCTCCTACATCGGCTTCGATGCGGCGTCCACGGCGGGCGACGAGGCGACGAACCCGCGCCGCGACCTGCCGCGCGCGATCATCCTGTCGATGGTCATCGTCACCGCCGTCTACATCCTCGTCGCCATCGCCGCGATCGGGGCCCGCCCGTGGACCGAGTTCGCCGACGACGAGTCCGCGTTCGTCGGGATCCTCACCGAGATCACGGGGCAACCGATCGTCGCGCTCTTCTTCTCGATCGGTGCCGTCATCGCGATCGCGAGCGTCGTCCTCACCGTCTACTACGGCCAGACCCGCATCCTGTACCGCATGGCGCAGGACGGCATGGTGCCTCGGGTGTTCGCTCGGGTCGGTCGCCGCAGCGGCACGCCCGTCGCCGGAACGGTCATCGTCGGCGCGGTCGTCGCCGTGGTCGCCGCGCTCATCCCCCTCGGTGAACTCGCCGACGCCACCAGCATCGGCACCCTGTTCGCGTTCGCGCTCGTGAACCTGTCGGTGATCCTGCTCCGCCGGCTGCGTCCGGACCTCGACCGCAGCTACTCGGTCCCCCTCTTCCCGGTCGTACCGGCGCTCGGCATCGTCATGTGCCTGGGGCTCATGGTGTCGCTCGGCGGGACGACCTGGCTCGTCTTCCTCGTGTGGATGCTCGCCGGGGCGGCCCTGTACCTCGCGTACGGCCGCCGGCACTCCACGGTCGGAGCGCTGAGCGACACGGAGTACGCCGAGGCGCTCGCGGCGGAGGAACCCACCCGGAGCTAATGCGCGCAGCGCAGATGACGCCCTGTTACGGCGATCCCGGATTGCCAGGCGGCGTCCGGGACGGGTGATGCAGGATCGTCCTCATGACTCGTCAGATCCGTTTCAACGCCTTCGACATGAACTGCGTCGCCCACCAGGCGTCGGGCATGTGGCGTCACCCCGACGACCGGTCGAGCACCTACAAGGACCTCTCCTACTGGACGGATCTCGCCCAGTTGTTGGAGCGTGGGAACTTCGACGGCATCTTCATCGCCGACGTCCTCGGCACCTACGACGTGTACGGCGACAGCAATGAGGCCGCGATCCGCAACGGCGCGCAGGTGCCGGTGAACGACCCGATCCTGCTCGTCTCGGCGATGGCCGCGGTGACGAAGCACCTCGGGTTCGGGGTCACCGCGGGCACCGCCTACGAGCACCCGTACCCGTTCGCGCGGCGCATGTCGACGCTCGACCACCTGACCAAGGGTCGCGTGGGCTGGAACGTCGTCACCGGGTACCTGCCGAGCGCGGCACGCAACATGGGGCACGACGACCAGCTCGAGCACGACGAGCGGTACGACGTCGCCGACGAGTACCTCGAGGTCCTCTACAAGCTGTGGGAGGGCTCGTGGGAGGACGACGCGGTGGTGCGCGATCGGGAGACGGGCGTGTTCACCGACCCGACGAAGGTGCACGAGATCGGCCACTTCGGCAAGCACTACACCGTGCCAGGCATCCACCTGTCGGAGCCGTCCACCCAGCGCACGCCCGTGATCTACCAGGCGGGCGCGTCGCCGCGCGGCATCCAGTTCGCAGCGGGCAACGCGGAGGCGATCTTCGTCGGTGCGTCGACGAAGGCGGGGCTGAAGGCGACCGTCAGTCGGATCCGCGACGCGCTGGAGGCGGCCGGTCGCGACCGGTACTCGGCGAAGATCTACACGCTCGTCACGATCATCACCGATGAGACGAGCGAGAAGGCCCAGGCGAAGCACGAGGACTACCTGCAGTACGCGTCGCAGGAGGGTGCGCTCGTGTTCATGTCGGGTTGGATGGGCATCGACCTGTCGCAGTACGACCCCGAGGAGCCGATCGGCAACGTCGAGAGCAACGCCATCCAGTCGGCGGTCGCCAATTACCAGGCGGCCAACGAGGAGGGCGGCGAGTTCAAGGTGAAGGACATCGCGCGTATGGGGGCGATCGGTGGTCTCGGGCCGCGGATCGTCGGGAGTGCGTCGGAGATCGCCGACACTCTGCAGGAGTGGGTGGAGGAGACCGATGTCGACGGCTTCAACCTCGCGTACGCGATCACGCCGGGCACCTTCGAGGACATCGTCGAGTTCGTGATCCCCGAGCTCCGTCGCCGCGGTGCCTACCCGGAGGAGTACGTCGAGGGCAGCCTGCGGCACAAGCTCCACGGTCGTGGAGACCGCCTCCCCGAGGAGCACACGGGTGCCCGCTACCGCTACGCGAAGTAGGTTCTGCTCCCCGGTCCCTGAGCCTGTCGAAGGGCCCACGCACCCACCCAAGCCGATTCCCCGAACCAACCACCCCGGTCCCTGAGCCTGTCGAAGGGCCCGCGCAACCACGCCAGCCGATCACGCAAGCCAACCACCCCGGTCCCTGAGCCTGTCGAAGGGCACCACGCACCCACCCAAGCCGATCCCGCAAACCAACCACCCCGGTCCCTGAGCCTGTCGAAGGGCCCACGGATGCACCCCGCCCTTCGACAAGCTCAGAGACCCAGGATCGCCCGACGCATCACGGAACCGTCCGTGGTTTCGCGGCCGATGACCGGGCCGACGATGGCCCGGGAGCCGTCGTCGAACTCGAGCCCGTAGCGTCCTGGCAGGCCGGTGGCCGCGTTCCGATCGAGGCGCACGGTGATCGGAGACGAGCTCGGCAGCAGGTCGCTGTAATGCACCCGTCCTGCGGAGATGACGCGGCGGGCCACCATGGCGCTCGCCACCCCGAATCCCGCGGCGGCCGCGGTCGCGAGGCCGGCCAGGACGATACCCGCGGTGCGCTGCACGTCGCCTCCTCAGTCCCGTCCCACGCGGGGAACGGTGAACCAGCCTAGCTTCGTGCGCCCCATTGACCGAGCCGATCCCGCTCGCCGACCCGGCGCGGTTCAGTTCCGGTCCCTGAGCTTGTCGAAGGGCGCACGAGAACACCCCGCCCGTCGACAACCCCCAGGGGCCGAACGGGGGCCCGCCGGTTCATGTACGATTACTGAGGACGCTCCGGCGCCACGCGGATGTAGTTCAATGGTAGAACTTCAGCTTCCCAAGCTGATAGCGCGGGTTCGATTCCCGTCATCCGCTCCAAACTACCTGGTCAGGCCGGCGATCTCGTCGCTGAGGCCGATCAGGTACTGCTCTCTCGACGCCCACGGTCATGCGCAGCATCTGTCGCCCATCGCGCGCCCTCGATCTATGATCGACAGTCATGGACCTGAACCGCTCACTGCTCGTGTACGACGGCGACTGCGCCTTCTGCACCACCTGGGTGGAGCGACTCAAGAAGGTCTTGGATGTCTTCCCGGAGGCACAGCCGTGGCAGTGGCTCGACCTGGACGAGGTCGGCCTCACGAACAGCGATGTCACGACCGCCGCCTGGTTCCTGTCGGGCGAGCAGCGGCACCGCGGGCACGCCGCCTTCGCCGCACTGTTGCGCATGCAGCCGGCGTTCGGCTGGCGGTTCCTCGGCAACCTGCTGGTCACACCGCCGTTCTCGTGGGCGGCGCGAGTCGGCTACTTCCTCATCGCCCGCTACCGGCATCGTCTCCCCGGCGGCACGCCCGCCTGCGCACTGCCCCGGCCGACGAGCTAGGCGCCCGGCGGAGCGCTCGTCCAGTGTCGGTCAGCCCGCTCGCCGGCGGCGATGCCCACCTGGACCCCGCCGGCTCAAGCGACCACCACAAACGACAGCACCAACGTCCAGACGCTCAACACGGCGAGGATGCCGACGCTGTAGACGATGGAAGCGCGCAGGATCTCGCTCTCACGACCGGACAAGCCGACCGCACCCGCGGCGATGGCGATCGACTGCGGGGAGATGACCTTGGCTGCGGCACCCCCGGCCGTGTTCGCCGCCACCAGGAGCGTCGCGTCGACGGCGATGCGTCCGGCTGTCGTCGCCTGGAGCTGGGCGAACAAGGTGTTGTTGTTGACGACGGAACCGGTGAGGAAGACGCCGACCCACCCGATGACGGGAGCCAGCAAGGGGAAGAGCGCCCCCGCCCCGGCGAGAGCGGTGCCGATGCTGGCCGAGCCGCCCGACAGGTTCGCGATCTGCGCGAGGACGAGGATCGCGGCGATGAGGATCAACGCCCGCCAGAGGTCCGCAAGGGTGGAGCGGAGTTCCGCCCAGACGACCGCCGCGGTCAGCGACCGTGTGGTCAGGGCGGTGACGATCACCGCGAGGAGGATCGCCGTACCGGTGGCTCCGAGTGGGGACCAGCTCCACACGGTCTGGACCACCGTCCCTCCCGCGGTCGTGATCCGTCCCGTCACCTCCGGGATAGGCACGTCGACCACCGACCACGCCAACCCGCCCCCGGGTGCGAACAGGGCCTTGAACGCCGGTGTGCTCCACACGAACACGAGCACCGTCAGGACGTAGAACGGACTCCACGCCTCAAGGACCTCCCGAGGGGTGTGACGATCCATCTCGACGACCGCGGCGCCGTCCTCACGGAACACGCGGCGCGGCGACCAGACGAACCGCAGCGCGGCGAGGGTGAGCATGCCGAGGAGCCCCGGCAGGATCGCCGCGAGTTCCGGGCCCAAGAAGAGGAGGACGGCGGCCTGGCTGCCACTGAAGACCACGCTGACGGCGAGGGTCGCAGGCCAGGTCTCGCGGAGTCCGCGGAACCCGTCCAGGATCACGACCAGGAGGAACGGGATCAAGAACGTCACCGGCTGCAGGATGAAGGTGAGATCGCGGGAGAGGTCCATGACGTCGACGCCGCCGACCTGAGCACCCACGATGACGGGGATGCCCACCGCGCCGTACGCGCCCGCCGCGAAGTTCGCGACGAGGCTGACCATCGCCGCTCGGACCGGCCGGAACCCCAGCTGGACGAGCATCGCGGCGCAGATCGCGATGGGGACCCCGAAGCCGGCGACACCCTCGAGGAACGCTCCGAAACAGAGACTGATGAGGAGCACCTGGATGCGCTGATCGGGCGAGATCAGCGCGATCGACGAGCGGATGACCGTGAACTTCCCGCTCGCGACCGCCATGCGGTACAACCACACCGACATGACGATGATGTACGCGATCGGCCAGACGGCGTTCAGCACGCCGAGGAGTCCGGCACCCGCGGCCGAGGGAGCGGGCATACCGAACACGCCGATGGCGACGACGAGCTCGGCGGCGAGCGCGACGCCTGCCGCCTGGAGCCCCGTCAGCTTGAAGACGACGAGGCAGAGCAGGAAGATCACGATGGGGACGGCGGCGACGAGGGCGGACAGCCACGGCGCACCGAGCGGGTCGAGGCCTTGGAGCCAGGTGTCCTGAGGTGACATGGTCGTCACCGGTCCAGTCCGGCGATGACCGACGACAACGCTTCTGCGGAGCGCCCGAGCAGCGTCAGTTCCGAGTCGGAGAAGGGGGTGTTCCTCACGGGTTCGGCGCCGGTGGCGCCCACGATCGACGGCACCGACAGCGCGACACCGTCGATCCCGTGGAAGTCCGTCAACACGGTGCTCACCGGCAGCACCGCTCGTTCGTCCTGCAGGACGGCCTCGACGATCCGGGCACTGGAGAGACCGATCGCGTGGTTGGTGGCACCCTTGCCCTTGATCACCCGGTACGCGGCGTCGCGCACGTCGATGGCGATCCGGTCAAGTTCCTCCACCGTCATCCTCGGGCATGTGTCGGTCTCCCATTCGAGGATCGGCACCGGCCCGATCATCGCCTCCGACCAGAGCGGGAACTCCGTGTCGCCGTGTTCTCCGACGATGTTGGCGTGCACGCTGCTCGTCGACACGCCTGCGCGCTGCGCGAGCTTCCACCTCAGACGCGACGTGTCGAGCACGGTGCCCGAGGAGAAGATCCGATGGTGCGGCAGGCCGGACGCCTCGGCGGCGATGACGGTGAGCACATCGCATGGATTGGTGACGAGCATGAACACCGCGTCGGGCGCGACGTCGAGCAGGCCGGGCATCATGCCCTCGATGATCCCCGCGTTCACGTCGGCGAGTTCGGTGCGCGACTGCCCGGGACGCTGCTTGGCCCCGGCGGTGATGACCACGACGTGCGAGCCCTCAGCGACGGCGAGGTCCGAGCCGCCGGTGATCTCACTCGCGCCGACGAACTGGGTGCCGTGCGCCAGGTCCAGCACCTCGGCTTCGACCTTGTCCGTCGCGATGTCGTAGAGCGCGACGTGCCGTGCGGATCCTCGGATCAAGGCCGCGTAGGCGACGCTCGCGCCGACGCTTCCGGCGCCGACGACGGTCAGTTTGCTGTTCTCTCGGGTGGCCATGTTCATTCCTGTCGTTGCGCTGGTGGAGGGACGGATGTCAGGGCAGGACCATGACGGGGACGTTCGCGTTGATGAGCACCTCGTGCAGGGTGCCCCCGACTCCGGGCGCGGCGTTGCGACGGGAACGACCCATGACGAGGAGCGCACGATCCCGTGCGAGGTTGAGCATCGCCTCAGCGGGTCGCCGGTTGGCCAGGTGGCGGCTGATCTGGAGCCCGGGTGCCACTGCTCGAGCCGCCTCGAACGCCTCACGCAGGACAGCCTCGCCCAGCTGCCGTCGCTCGGACGTGGCGTCGACGGCGATGGCATGGACGAGGGCGACGGCGCACTGTCGAGCCACGGCCTCCTCGGCACCGGCGCGGGCCAGACGCGAGGACTCCGGCGTCCCGTCGATCGCCACGAGGACGCCGGCTCGGAATCGGAGATCCGCTGCGGGGACGACCGTGAGCGGACCGGGTACGAGGGCGGCGAGCTGAACACTGCGAGCGCCGAAGAGTCGTCCGTGCGCGTATCCCGTCTTGTCCGACCCGATCACGACGAGGTCGCCGGGTCGAGCGGCGGCCGCCAGCGATGCAGCGACCGGCCCGGTGATGAGCCGGGTTGTGACGGTGATTCCGGGGTGCTGCTGCGTCAAGAGCGCGACCGTCTCCGACAACAACTGTGCACGTGCGTGGTCGCTGTCGCTCGCGCTGGTGCCACTCATGGTTCCGGCGTCGTCGTCGACGACCCCCACCAGGTGCAGGTCACGGTGGTTCCGCGCTGCCCAGGTGACGGCCCAGTCGAGCGCCGCGACCCCTGCCGAGGATCCGTCGAACCCGACGACGCATCGACCGCGTCCTTCGCTCGGCGGTCCGCTCACCGTCATCTGTGCCCGCTGCGGCAGCGTCATTGCCTCTTCCACAGTCGTTCTCCCCTCGTTCTGACGGTGCTGGTAGATTCAACTCTTCAGCGACGCGAGCGCCTGCCATAGGGCCGGAAGTCCCATCGGATCGAACCCTTCCCAAGGAGCCCTGTGCGCACGGACCCATCCATCGGCTTTCCGGAGCTGCCGAGGTCGGAACTCGAGAAGGCCATCGACGAGCTGGTCCAGAAGGCGCAGAGCGTGCTCCAGACGCAGGGGCGGCTCCGCGACCTCCTCTCGGCCACACGCGCGATCTCCGAAGACCTCGATGTGGAGGTCGTGTTGCGGCGCATCACGCAAGCGGCCGTCGATCTCGCCGGCGCACGGTTCGGTGCTCTCGGGGTCATCGGGCCGGATGGGATGCTCGAACAGTTCATCCACGTCGGCATCGACCCGGAGGCGGCACGGTCGATCGGTCATCTCCCCCGCGGGCTCGGTGTCCTGGGCGCGCTCATCGACGACCCGAGCCCGGTGCGTCTCGACCACCTCGCCGACCACGACCGGTTCGTCGGCTTCCCCGACGGGCACCCCCCGATGGAGAGTTTCCTGGGTGTGCCGATCCAGGTCCGAGGACAGGTGTTCGGCAATCTCTACCTCACCGAGCGGGCGGACGGCCCGTTCAGCGCTGAGGACGAGGAGCTCCTGCAGGCCTTGGCCGGCGCTGCAGGCGTCGCGATCGACAACGCGCGGCTGTTCGGCGAATCGCAACGCCGACAGCGCTGGGCGCTCGCTTCGGCCGAAGTGTCCTCCGCGCTCCTCGATCAGGACGGTGCGGACCCGCTCGGGTTGATCGCCGCCTCCGTCATACGCCTGACCGGGGCCGCCGTGGTGGCGCTGGTCGCCCGCACCGACTCCGACGCGTTCGCCACCGACATGGCGTGGGGTGACGACGCGGAGGCGTACCTCGGACGCGTCTTCAGTGCCGCATCGACACCGGCAGCACAGGTCATCGCCTCGGGGAACCCGGCCCTGTCCCTCGGCCTTCCCCGTCCCGGGTCACCAGACCAGAGCGACTTCACCGGCAGTGCCATGATCGTGCCCCTGGCCCGGCCAGGCGGTGCCGACTCCGTCCTCCTCGTGGCCCGCCCCACCGGTTCTGCGCGGTTCGTCGAGCTGGACCTCGACATGATCACGGACTTCGCCGCACAAGCGAGTGTCGCTCTGGAGCTCCGAAGCGCCCGTGAGTCACGGGAACGCGTCACGCTCCTGGAGGATCGGGAGCGGATCGCCCGCGACCTGCACGACAACGTCATCCAACGGTTGTTCGGGGCCGGCCTGGCGCTCAACGGCTTGGACCTGCACGCCCTCCCGACGTCGGCGCGCGCTCGCGTGGACGGGATCTCCGACCTCCTCGACGAGGCGATCTCCGAGATACGGACCTCCGTGTTCGCCCTCCGATCGACACGTCGACCGGAAGCCGTCGCGCGTCACCGTCTCCTCGATGTCGTCGGTGAAGCGGCCGGTTCCTTCCCGACGTCGCCGCGCATCATCTTCGACGGGGAGGTGGACCTCCTGGTGTCGGGCGTGCTGCTCGACGACGTCGAGGCGGTCGTCCGCGAGGGGTTGTCGAACGCCGCTCGTCACGCTCAGGCGACCTCGGTCGCCGTCTCGATCATGATCGAACCGAGTGCGACGCGATCGGCGAGCTCGTCCGTCCTCGTGGTGCGCGTCACCGATGACGGGCTCGGGCTCGGCGACGACGGTCCTCGCGCGGCGAGCGGTATCGCCAATCTCGCCGCGAGGGCGGCCTCGCACGGCGGATCGAGCGACCTGACCCCCGGCGCCGAGCGCGGCAGCGTCCTGATCTGGCGAGCGCCGCTCCCTGAACCCTCGAAGGAATCCTCCCGATGATCCGTGTCTTCCTCCTCGACGACCACGAGCTGGTGCGACGGGGCGTCATCGACGTCATCGAACGCGAACCGGACCTGACGGTGGTCGGAGAAGCCGGCACGGTCCACGACGCGGTCTCCCGGGTCGACGCGACGACCCCCGACGTGGTGGTGCTCGATGTGCGGCTTCCGGACGGATCGGGGGTGGACGCCTGCCGCGACATCCGCTCGGCTCATCCGGAACTCCCCTGCATCATGCTCACCGCGTTCGACGACGACGACGCCCAGCAGGCCGCCGTGCTCGCGGGAGCGCAGGGGTGGCTCTTGAAGGACATCCGCGGCGCCGGTCTCGTGAGCGCCATCCGCCAGGTGAGCGCCGGCGCCCAGCTCATGGACGCGGAACTCGTGCTTCGTGCACGCAGACGACTGCTCGATCACCCCGCGACCGACGAGGCGCGTCTCACGTTGCGCGAGAGTCAGGTGCTGTCGCGCATCACCGAAGGCATGACGAACCGGCAGATCGGGGTGGATCTCGGTCTCGCCGAGAAGACGGTGAAGAACTACGTGTCGGGGTTGCTCGGCAAGATCGGTGTGGAGCGGCGGACTCAGGCTGCGGTGTACGGGCTCACGCACACCAATCGTCCGAGGCCCTGAGGTGGGCGGCCTCGAAGGGTAAGCGCGGTCACGGAGCTGAACGGCGGCCGATCTCCGGCGGAGGACCGTCTGGCGCCGCGGCCCCGTCGATCTTGCCGTCGCGGTGTCGGTCGAGCGTGCCCTTGCGTGCGAGTCGCTCGCGGGTGGCGTGGCACAGCTGCTGCCATCGTGCGGTGTCCACCGTTCGTACCGTCATGCGTTCCTCGATCTGTCGTCGTGTCCTCTCAGGCAACCGCGCGCGGACCTGCCGCGGTAGGGCCGTTCGACCCTCCGCCCCGTCGAACAGCGTCCGAAAACCCATGGGACTTTCGGCCCTCACCTCGCGAACGACGAGCGACGACGATGGTCTTCGAAGGCGCCGCCCCTCCCCCGTCCGCGCAGAACGAACAGGAAGCACACACCATGAGCACCACGACCACCAACAGCGCTGCAGCCACCACGCTCACGTCCCGCACTCGCCTGCTCGCCCGGTGGGCTGGAATCCTCGCCATCGTCGCCGGAATCGTCATGATCGTCGCAGGCGGCGTGGTGTGGGGCGTCGTCAGTTCACAGCTCGCCGACCAGCACATCACGGTGAGCGAGGACGCAGCGTTCCTCGCCAACGCACCGGTGACGGGCCCGTTCAGCGCGTTGGCGCAGGCTGACGCGATCAACATGCACGCCACCGCGATGGCGGACGGCAAGACGTACGCACAGCTCGAGAAGGACGACCCGATCCGAGCGACCGTGATGGACGCCTCGTTCCTCCGCGCTTCGCTCTTCACCTCGGTCGTGTCGTTCGGCGTCGCCGTCTTCGCCATCGGGGTCGGCATCATCCTCGCCCTCCTGGGCTGGGCCACGACGGCACTCAGCCGTGCCGTCCAGGTGGCGGCACCGCAGACGAACCTCTGAGGCCTGTCCCCTCGTCAGTCGTGGCGGAGCCAGTCGTGGCGGAGCGCGGCACCCTCGACGGGTGTCGCGTTCCGCTGTCCTGTTCCGATGCCCTGGCGGATGCGGTCGGGGCGCCGTAGGAGGCCTGGTCCCGCGGACCGCCACGGGCACGCGCCCGGTAACTTGGACATCATGGTTGAGATCTCCGACTTCGTCACGCACGGCCCCGTCCCGGAAGAGCTCATCGAGGAGTATCGGGGCCGCGTCCCGGAGGAACTCGTCGAGGTGTGGGAACGCTACGGGTACGGCACCTTCGGTCACGGCTTCCTGCGCGTCATCGACCCGAGGCGCTACGAGGATCAGGTCGGCGACTGCATCGGTAAGACGCAGGGTGACGGCATCGCCATCCCGATCATGGTCACCGGTCTCGGCGACCTCATCACCTGGGAGCCGAGCATCGGTGTCGTCGGCATCCTCTTCCGCGAGGGGAGAACGGTGGGACTGAACACCTCCGTCGACAACTTCCTCTTCATGGTGGATCTCGACGGCCCCGACGAGCTGTCCGACACCCTGCACTGGGACATCTTCCCGGAGGCGGTCGCGACGCACGGTGACCTCCCCTACGAGCAGTCGTTCGTCTTCGAGCCACTGCTCTCGTTGGGCGGCACGGCCACGGTCGAGAACCTGCGCAAGCGCGAGACCATCGCCTCCATCCAGGTCGCCGTCGACCTCCAGGGCGTCATCGGCCACTGACGAACAGCCGAACGCTCCGCTTGCCCCGGATCGTCACCACTCGTGTGCCTGGTCCACCGCACCTCGCGATGACATCATCGACCCATGAGCACTCCGTCGATCACCCGCGAAACGCTGGCCACCGTGGAGCTGGAGGGTGCGCCGTCCTTCGCCTCCGTCGAGGTGCGCCGCATCACCATCCCCGCGGACGTCCACCCCGGCGCGCACTGGCACAACGGGCCCGTCTTCGGCGTGGTCGAATCGGGTTCCGTGTTCTTCCAAGTGGGCTCCGGAGAGCAGACCGTCCTGCGCGCCGGCGACACCTTCCACGAACCGGCGAACGAGACGATCACCCGCTTCGACGCGACCGACGAGGGCGTCACCTTCCTCGCCTGGTTCCCGGTGCCAGCCGGCATCGAACCGGAGCTCACCATGGGCGAGCCGCCCACCGCGGGCTCCTCGTCCTGACAGCGAGGAAGACGACCGTCAATCGACGGGCGACACGCGGATCACGTTCCCGTCAGGATCCGTCACGACGAACGTCCGGCCGAAGACGTCGTCGTACGGCGGTTCGACGACCGTGACGCCCTTGGCCGTCCACTCCTCGAACAGCTGGTCGACGGCGGACCCCGAGCCGGGGACCATGAGCCCCACTTCGGACGTGCGCGGCGTGCCGGGTACCGCGTGCTCGTTGCGACCCGTCCAGAGCGCGAACAGGACACCCGGAGCCACTGGGAACGCCACGTACCGCGGGCTCGTGAAGACCGGCTCGATCTCGAACAGTTCGCTGTAGAAGGCGGTGGCGGCTCGGGCGTCCTGAACCTGGATCAGAAAGAGGTTCGGTGCAGACATGGAGATCTCCTATCGGTGTGTATCGAGGTGTTCCCAGCCAATCGGCGAATCACGACAGGGCCTGTCAGGTTTCACGAGAACATTGATCCTATGAAGGCCGCCCGACTCCTGAGCCTCCTGCTCCTCCTCCAGACCCGGCAGCGCATGACCACCGTCGAGCTGGCCGAGCGGCTGGAGGTCTCCACGCGGACGATCCTCCGCGACGTCGAAGCCCTCTCGACCGCGGGCGTGCCCGTGTACGCCGAACGCGGCAGATACGGCGGCATCGTGCTCCTTCCCGGCGCTCGGCTGAACGCATCACATCTGGATCCCGCCGAGATGGATTCGCTGGCGGTCGCCGGGCTCGACGACACGCAGCGCGAACAGCTGGGGATCGCGGCCGCTCACGACATGGCCCTGCGGAAGATCGCCGCCCGCCGCACCGGGGACGAAGGCGCGAACCTGGCCGAGCTCGTCATCGTCGAGAACTCGGGGTGGCTCGCCGCCGAGACTCGAGAGCCGGACGTCGCGGATCTGGCGATGACCTTGCGCTCCCGCCCACGGCTTCGGATCCACTACCGCCGAAGCGGTGCCGAACACGCCACCACCCGCGATGTCGACCCCTATGGGCTGGTGTCGAAGTCCGGCCGCTGGTACCTCGTCGCCGATGACGACCGGACGCCGAAGCTCTTCGCGCTCGATCGCCTCGAACGGTACGAGGCACTCCACGGACGGGCAGTGACGCCCGACGGACAAGACCTGCGCTCGGTCTGGACCCGACTCCGCGAGCGCACGGAAGCCCCAGGGCAGGTCGTGGTGACCATCCGACTCCGAGCAAGCCGACTCGACCTCGCCGCACGCATCCTGGGAAGTCGACTACACCCAGCCGGACCGGTCGACGGCGACGGCTGGCAGACCCTGACCGTCACCTATCCCGAGGTCGAAGCCGTGCGTCAGCTGCTGCAATTCGGGGATCACATCGACGTGCTCGCCCCGGCAGCCGCCCGTCGACGCATCGCGGAACTCGCGGCAGACCTCGCCCGCCGGCACGACGACGGACCCGCTTCGAGTCCGGCAGGAGCGCACGAACCGACGCCGCAGTGAGACGCCGGTGCCCGATCGCGTCCGAGGACCGAGAGAATCAGACATGCACACCCGACGGAACCGCCGGAGCGTCCTCGTCGCGCTGACGGTCGCGGCGCTCGCGGTCCCCCTCCTCGTGTCCACCCCCGCGAACGCCGCCGCGGGGCTGCCGATCGAGGGATACCTCATGACGGGGTCAGGCGCGCAGCACCTCGCCCCGAGTGCCGCAGCCCTCTCGCTCGTCGGGATCGACGGCGTCAACCTGTCCTCCAACGGCGCGAAGGTCACAGCGACCCCGAGGGAAGCCGCGGCCATGGTCACCGAGGCGAAGCGGCACGGCCTGAAGACCGAACTCCTCTTCGGCAACTTCGACGCATCCGCGGGCGACTTCTCCCCCGCCGTCGCCACCAAGCTCCTCAGCAGCATGGCGAACCGGAAAGCCGTCATCGCGTCGCTCGTGTCCAGGGTCGAGCGGGGCGGGTTCGACGGCGTGCAGGTCGACCTCGAATCGCTCGACCACACGCACACGGCCGGTCTCACGAGCTTCATGACGGAACTGCGTGCCGCGCTCCCGGCCACGTCGACCATCTCGATGGCCCTCATGGCGACCGACACCGCAGCGGGCTACGCGGACGAGGGCTACGAGCTGAGCGCCCTGAACGCCTCCGTCGGGCGATTCGTCCTCATGGCCTACGACCAGCACGGCCCCACCTGGACCAAGGCAGGCCCCATCGGTGGTGCCCCCTGGGTGAAGAGCGTCCTCACCGCGTTCATCGCGACCGGGGTCCCGAAAGACAAGATCGACCTCGGTGTCGCCGAGTACGCGTACACCTGGCCGGGAGACGGCACCGACGGTGTGCAGCTGACCGTCGCCCAAGCCCGCGCCAAGGCCGGGAAGCGTGCGACGTTCGACGCGAAGCAGCAGGAGTGGACCGCGAAGCTCGCCGACGGCACGGTCATCTGGTGGTCCGACGCCAAGACCCTCGGCCTGCGGAAGGCCCTCGCGACACAGCAGGGCGTGCACGGTCTCGCCGTGTGGGAGCTGAGCCTCGGCGACCCGATCAGCTGACCCGTGGGCGGGCGGCATCAGGGCGACGAACGCGATGACGCTCCCTCCCCCGGAAACGTTGCTGGCGCGCCAGCTCCAGCTGAGGCCACCCGCGTCATCACCGCTCGCGGAGACCAGGCTCAGACCATGCGGCGCATCATCCGTTCGGCGATCCGCAGACCGAACCGCTTCGACAAGACGCGCGAGGACACCAGGGCGAGGATGCTGTTCGCGGCACCGTCGACCACCGACGGTGCCGCCCCGCGCATCGCGCGCCACGCGGTGTCGACGACCTGCTCGGGCGTGCGCTTGTTGGTCGAGGGATTGGACCCCATGCCGGTGTCGGTGTCGCCTGGGGAGACCGCGAAGATCCGGAGCCCGAACGGCCGATTCTCCTCGGACAGCGCCTCGGAGAGGTTGATCACGTAGGACTTCGTCGCGGAGTACGCGGCGAAGTGCGGCATCGCTTGATAGCCGGCCGCACTGCCGATGTTGATGATCGTGCCCGTGCGCTGCGCCCGCATGCGGACGACCGCCGCACGGTTCAGGAGCGTGAGCGCCGTCACGTTCAGCGCCACCAGGTCGCGAAGGTCACGCTCTGCAGTGTCCGAGAGATCCCCCTCGGGCGCGATTCCGGCTGAGTTGACGAGGTGGTCGACGCGCACGAGGCCATCGCTCAGCTCCGCGACCAGCGCATCGACGTCGGCAGTGCGGGTCAGGTCGGCGACGTGCACCTGCGCGACGATCTGGTGGGCCGAGGCGAGCTCGTCCGCCAGGGTCCGCAACGCCTGGCCGGAGCGGGCGACCAGGACGAGGTCGAACCCTTCGGCGGCATACCTGCGTGCGAATTGCGCGCCGATGCCGGAACTGGCCCCGGTGATGACGGCCACGGGGCGAGAGGAGTGAGGCACGATGGGCCTTTCAGTCAGAAACGGATAACCTATCCGCACGGATACTCTATCCGCACCAGACGGTGGTCCGGGTACGCTGTGACGATGGCTACCCCTCGGCGAGACGTTGCTCGGACACGGCTGCACATCCTCGAGGCGGCTCGCTCCCTGGTCGCCGCAGGGGAGACGCCCGCCCTCAACACGGTCGCCCACGCGGCCGACGTCGGTGTCGGGACGGTCTATCGCCACTTCGCGACGGTCGCCGAACTCGAAGAGGCACTGGTCTGGGACCGGTTCGACGCCCTTGCGACGATCCTCCACCAGGCCGGTCCGGAGCACCTCGATCGGGCGCTCTCCGCGCATTTCCGCCTCCTCGTGGAAGACCCCCTGTTCGAGAAGGTCGTCTCGAGACGGGAGACGGCACTGGAACGGACGACGCAGTTGCAGACGGCGTTGATCGAGGACCTCGGGACGCTGATGCAGCGCGCCGCCGCGCTCGGTCACCTGCGGCCGGACGTCGGCCCGGGCCAGGTGCTGCTGCTCCTGTGCGGCATCGCCCACGCCGCTCGTATGGCCCGAATGACGAGCGACGACCCCGACAGTTCGGTGATGTTGCAGATCGTGCTCGAGGGCCTCCGCCCTGACCTGGCCGTGACAGGACACCCCGCCGCCTGACCCCACGAGGACAGGGCGTGTCCTCGGCCTGGAGCATGCTTGGTCCATGTGGGATACGACGTCACGGACGTTCCGACTGCTGGAGCTGCTCCAGCGGAACGGGTTCATGGCCACCGAGCGCTTGGCCGACGACCTCGGCGTGACGACGAGGACCGTGCGCCGCGACGTGGCACGGCTCCGCGATCTCGGGTACCCGGTCGACACGCGCCTCGGTGTCGACGGCGGGTATTCGATCGAACCGGGCGCTGTGCTGCCACCGATCCACCTGACCACCGAGGAGGCGCTCGCCTGCGCACTTGCGCTCCGGCGCTGGCAGGACGACGTCGAAGGGACCCTCGCAGCCGGTTCACTCACGAAGGTCGTCGCATCACTGCCGCCTCGAGCCCGATGGATCGTCGACGCGATCGCAGCCGTCACCCTCGACGCACCCGTGGACGCCCTGGAGCCGATCGACCACCCGACGGTCGACATCAGCCTCCTCGGCGACCTCGCGAGGACATGCCTGGTGCGGCGCCGAGTCGGGTTCGCGTACACGGGGCGGGACGACACCTCGACCCCGCGCCGCGTCGACCCGCACCGACTCGTCAACACGGCACGGCGCTGGTACCTGGTCGCCTTCGACCTCGACGCCGACGCGTGGCGCACGTTCCGCGTCGACCGCATCTCGGAGTTCGCGGCCACTGAGCTGCCCACGAGGGAACGCCAGCTCCCCGATCGGGATGTCGAGGGATGGGTCACCCGACAGCTCACCGTCGGCTGGCAGCAGGTCACCGGCACCGTCCGCGTCCACGCCCCGATCGAGGCGGTGGCCAGGTGGGTCGCGCCGGCGTGGGGCAGCGTCGAAGCGGTGTCCCCCGAGGTCACGGTGGTGCGCGCCGGCGCAGACGGCTACGACGCGATCGCCCGGTGGTTGCTCCTGGTGCAGGCAGACGTGGAGGTCATCGAACCCGACGGCCTGCGGGCCGCATTCGGCAGGGTGGCGGAGCAGGCGGGCCGGGCGGCCAGGTCGAACCCGGCCCCATCGCTTCCGGACGGGCCGGCCCAGGAGACCGACCCGCGACCGGTCACCGGAGCGGTCTGAAGAACGCGGTCAGATCGTCGATGAGCGCCTCCGGTTCCTCGAGGGCGGCGAAGTGGCCACCGCGGTCGGGGACGTCGCTCCACCGGGTGATGGTGTGCTCCCGTTCGGCGTAGGCACGGATGCCGACGTCGTGGGCGAACATGATGACGCCGGTGGGAACGCCGGACGGTTCGTCGACCGCACCCCACGCCGCCTGCTGCGCGTACCCGACGTAGGCGGCGGTGCCGGCGGTCTCGGTGAACCAGTACAGCGAGACGTTCGTCAGCAGGCGATCGAGCGGGACGATCGCCTCAGGGAGCGCCTCGTGCGGCACCGTCCACGCGTGGAACTTGTCGAACATCCACGCGAGGAGGCCGACGGGTGAGTCGACGAGCGCCGCTCCGATCGTCTGCGGCCGGGTGGACTGGATCGCGATGTAGCCGTACTCGTCCCGCATGAAGGCCTGGACCCGTGCGAGGCCGTCGTGTTCCAGCGGGGTGAACCTCGCCAGCTCGGCCTCGCTCGGTGCCTGCAGCGGCATCCCCACCGAGCCGTTGACGTGCACGCCGACCGCGCGCGTCGGCGCTGCCCTCGCCACCTGTGGCGACACCGCCGCGCCGATATCGCTGCCCTGCACGCCGTACCGCTCGTAGCCGAGCCGCTCCATGAGCGTCGCCCACGCCCGCCCGATCCGCGCCGCATCCCAACCGCCCTCGACGACGGGGGTCGAGAACCCGAAGCCGGGCAGCGAGGGGATGACCACGTCGAAGGCGTCAGCCGCCTCTCGCCCGTGAGCCTCGGGGTCACTGAGTGGGCCGATGAGGTCCAGGAACTCGACGAACGATCCCGGCCAGCCGTGGGTGAGCATCAGTGGGAGCGCGCCGTCGACCGCCGAGCGGACGTGGAGGAAGTGGATGGTCTGCCCGTCGATGACCGTCGTGAACTGCGGGAGCCCGTTCAGCGCCTCCTGCTGCGCACGCCAATCGAAGGAATCCGTCCAGTACTCGACCACGCGGCGGAGGTAGTCGACCGGAACCCCCGTCGACCAGTCGTCGCCCGGCAGCGGCGGCGGGAAGCGGGTGGCCCGGAGTCGACACGTGAGCTCGTCGATCGCGTCCTCCGGGATGTCGATCCGGAACGGGTGGATGTCGGTGTGCATCATGGTTTCCTTCCCTCGCGGGTGGGCTCCGATGAGCCGCACCACGCCGGCGACGATAGGGAGGAACGAGGACAGCACCTGTCCGCCGCGAAACGCGCAGAGGTTCGCAGGGCCGGCACGCCCGTCCACCAGGAGACTGCCAAGCTCGACGCATGCCCCTCCCCGTGATCGAATCGCTGACGTCGGAACGCCTCACGCTGGAGGCGCTCTCGGTCGACCATGCCGCGGCGATGGTCGACGTGCTCGCCGACCCGGCCCTGTACACCTTCACGGGTGGGGAAGCGCCGTCGCTCGCCACGCTCACGGCGCGGTACCGGTCGCAGCTGCGCGGACCGGCGGACGGTTCCGAAGCATGGCTCAACTGGATGGTGCGCCGCCACGACACCGACACCCTCATCGGCTTCGTCCAGGCCACGGTGCGCGCAGCGGACGAGGGTGATGTGGACGAGGCCATGCTCGCCGAGATCGCCTGGGTGATCGACCCGACCCACCAGCGGCTCGGGTTCGCAGCCGAGGCCGCCGGCCGGATGGTCACCTGGCTGCAGGCCAACGGGGTGGAGCGGTTCGCCGCGTCGATCCACCCGGAGCACACGGCCTCCCAGCGTGTGGCGCAGCGGCAGGGCCTCCGGCCAACGGCGACGATCGAGGACGGCGAAGTCCGGTGGGAGTCGTCCGCCCCGGAGGCACGCCGGTAGCCAGGCCGAGCGCGCCCGCGGCACAGTCACTTGCGATGATCGCAACCCTCGGCGTAGAGTTGCGACCATGGAAAGTCACTTCGAGGACCCCGTGCCGGACCGACGCCCGGCATCATCCAGCACGTCGCCGTCCGAGGCGCAGACCGCGCTCGACGACATGACCCGCGATCAGGAGCACCTCGCCTCCCGCATCATCACGCCCTGGTGGTACCACCCGGCGCTCGGACTCATCACCGCCGTCTTCGCCGGTGCGCACGCCCTCCCCGGGGCGTGGCCGCTGGGTGCGATCGCCCTCGGGATCGCCGCGATCCCCGTCCTGACCACGACGTACGCCCGGACGGCTGGTGTCGTGGTGACGAAGCCGGCCGGCCCGCGGAGCCGACGGCTGCTCCTGGCCACGCTCCTCGTGCTCGTCGCCGCCATGTCCTGCAGCATCGCGTTCAAGTTCCTCGACGTCTCGCCCTGGTGGGCGCTCGTCCCGGCCGGCGTGACCTTCGTGGCGACCGTCGTCCTCGGACGCCGATACGACGAGGCGCTCCGCCAGGAGATCGCCGCCCCGACGGTGCGACCCGCACGATGAGCACACCGGCACCCGCCTTCAACGAGGTGATCCATGCGCCCCTGCGGCTCCGGATCTGCGGACTGCTCCGCTCTGTCGACGAACTGGAGTTCTCGGTGGTCCGCGACGCCCTCGCCATCGACGACGCCAAGCTCTCGAAGCATCTGAAGGTGCTGGCCGACGCCGAGCTGATCGCCCTCCGCAAGGAACGGTCGTCGACACGCACCGATTCCCGCCGCCTCACCTGGATCGCCCTCACCCCCGCCGGTTCGGCCGCCCTCGAAGCCCACCTCGCCGCCCTGTCGAGCATCGCCGCCGGGGTCCCGGTGGAGTGAGCCGGAGCCCGGCCAGGTCCCTCAGGCGGCGCGATCCGTCAGGATCGGCCCGCACAGCCACACCTCACCGGCGGTCGAAGCCGGGATCCTCCTCGGGGCGGCTCGCGCCGACCGTCGGCGCCGTCGTCGTCGCGGTGGTGGGCGTCGACGCCGTGGCCGCCGCGGCGACCGGACGCACCCGGGATCCGCGCGACCCGTTCCGCGATCGACGCCCGCCGGCCGAGCGCCCGTAGACGAGGTACATGGCGACACCCATGATGATCATGAGCAGCACCGTGTAGACGAAGGTGATCGACATCGAGTCGAGGTTGTTCTCGCCCTCGGTGCTCGCCTTGATCGCGATACCGAGCGGTTCGAACAGCGGCTGATACAGGAACACCGCGGCGTCGTAGTCGTCGAGCAGGCTGTTGAAGTTCAGCGCCGTGATGGCCGCGGCCGTCGGCAGCACGAGCGGGAAGAGCACCTTGCGGAAGGTGAACAGCGACTTCGCGCCGAGGATCCGGGCGGCGTCCTCGAGTGAGTCGGGGATCCCGGCGAACGCGGCCTTCAGCAGGCGGAGCGTGAACGGGATCTTCACGATGATGTACGCGACGAGGAGCAGCACGGTCGTGCCCGTCAGGACGGCACCGCCGAGCAGCGGGTTCGGCCGATCGAAGGTCATGATGAGCCCGAGCGCGATCAGGATCGTCGGCAGGATCCACGGGATGTGCAGCAGGTACTCGAACGTCGCCGTGACCCGGTTGCGGTAGCGCTGGATGATCCGGGAGACGAAGAGCAGCCCGCCGACGACGATCACGGAGGCGAGGGCGCTGTAGACGATGCTGACGATGAACGGTCGGAGCACCGACGGGGTCCCGAACACGGTCACGTAGTTCGCCAGCGTGAAGTCACCGGGGGTGATCACGCCGCGCTGGATCGCTGTCGAATCGAGGAAGGAGAAGAGCACGATGAGCAGCACCGGCGTCACGTACAGGAGGAAGAGCAGGTAGGCCACGACGTGCACGACCACGCTGCCGAGGCGACTCTGGATCCGTTGCTTCTGCAGTGGGGTCGCGACCTTCGCCACCGAGAAGTACACGCCGGACTTCTCCACGCGGTTCATGATCGCCAGCAGCACGATCGTCGCCAGGCCGAGGATGATCGCGAGCAGCGCGGCGAGGTCCTGCGAGCTGGAACTCTTCGAGAACGTGACGATCATCGGCGCGACGGTCTGGAAGTCGGGACCGCCGAGCACGAGTGGCGCGGTGAGTGCCCCGAGGCCGATGAGGAACGTCAGCACCGTCACCGCGAAGATCATCGGTCGGAGTGCCGGGAGCACGATGCGCCACAGGATCGTCCACGTCGACGCGCCCATGTTCCGGGCGGCTTCGATGGTCTGGTAGTCGATCTTGGCGAGCGCCGAGGAGAGGAAGAGCATGTGGTTCGTCGTCGTCGCGAACGTCATCACGATGACGACGGCGAAGAAGCCCGAGAACCAGTTCGGGTCGATGTCCGGGAACACGTTCCGCACCGCGTTGGTGACGAAGCCGTAGCGACCGTAGATGAAGTTGTACCCGGCGGCGAGCACGATGCCGCCGTAGATGAGGGTCGTCGCGTACCCGAGCCAGAGCACTCGCGCCCCGCGCACGACGAAGTACTTCGTCACGAGGACGATGAAGATCCCGACCACGTTCACCGTGACCGACAGCGTCACAGCCAGGAGGAAGCTGTTCGCGAGCGCCTTGAGGGCCCGCTCGGAGCTGAACAGCTTCTCCACCGCGCGGGCGCTGAAGTTCCCGTCGGGGAAGAAGGTCCCCACCAGGAGGTTGAGGTTCGGGAACAGCAGGAACGTGACGACGAACCAGGTGAGGACGACGATCACGATGATGGCGAGCGGCGAGCGGAACATCGGTCCGAGCGTCGAGGGCTTCGCCGAACGTCGGCGACGACGGGGCTTGCCGGCGCCCGCGTCCGTGGCTGCTGCAGGACGGGTCGAGGTGGTCATGTCGGCCTCAGTACTGGAGCACGTGGCTCGGGTCGATGCGCAGCTCGGCGGGCGACCCGGGGCTCAAGGCGTCGGTGCCGCTCTCCACGACCATGGCACGGATCCGACCACCGACGGCCTCGACCGTGTAGGTCGAGTACGCGCCGTGGTAGGAGCGTTCCACGATAGTGCCCTGCAATGCGACCAGACCGGGCGGCGGCGTGCGGTGGTCGTCCGCCGCCACCACGGCGACCTTCTCGAGCCGCAGGTACGCCGACGCCGACGGGTCGAGGGGCGCACCAGCACCCGCCAGCGCCCGGACCGTCTCCGGGGAGAGCTGGTTGATCGCGCCGATGAACGTGCCCACGAACTCGGTGGCGGAGTGGTTGTAGATCTCCTCCGGCGTGCCCAGCTGTTCCACGACGCCCTGGTTGAACACGGCGATCCGGTCGCTCATCGTGAGCGCCTCTTCCTGGTCGTGCGTCACGTACATCGTCGTGATGCCGAGCTCGCTCTGCAGTCGCTTCAGCTGCTCGCGCAACTGCACGCGCAGCTTCGCGTCGAGGTTCGAGAGCGGCTCGTCCAGCAGCAGGATGCGCGGCTTGAGGACGAGCGCGCGGGCGATGGCGACGCGCTGCTGCTGCCCACCGGAGAGCTCGGCGACGTTCTTCTCGAGCTGTTCCGGGGTGAGTTCGACCTGCTCGGCGATCTCGTCGACGAGCTTCGTCGTCTCCGGCCGCTTCGTCTTCCGCACCTGGAGCCCGAACGCGATGTTCTCCCGAACGCTCATGCTCGGGAAGAGGGCGTAGTTCTGGAACACCATCCCGACGCGTCGCTGCTCGCTCGGCAGCCGGGTGACGGTCTTGCCGCCGATGATCAGCTCGCCCGCCGTCGGCTGGATGAAACCGGCGAGGGTGCGCAACGCGGTCGTCTTGCCACAGCCCGACGGGCCGAGGAGGGTGAAGAACTCACCCTCCTCGATCGTCAGGTTGAGGTCCGGGATCGCCAGGTGGTCGCCGAACGCGACCTGGATGCCGTCGTAGGTGATCATCTACGGGAGGTACTCGAGCTCGGTCTTCTCGACCCAGGCTCCGATGTTCTCGCGGACGAACTCGAAGTCGATGTCCTGCTTGGGCAGCGAGTCGATGAGCGCGACGACCTCCGGGAGGGCCTCGGCCTTCGCCTTCTCGTTCACCGGGTAGGCGGAGAACTCCTTCGCGAACGCACCCTGCGTCTCGGCGCTGCCGAACCAGTCGATGAACTTCTGCGCCTGCTGCTCACGCTTCGTGCCCGTGATCTCGGCGATCTGCTCGGTCACGTACGGCACGCCCGACTTCGGGGCGATGACGCCGGTCTTCGTGCCGTACTCGGCGTCGCGGCTCGTGATGCCACTGCTCGGGATCGTGCCGAAGTCGACCTCGCCACGGGTGAGCCGGGCGTACAGGTCGGTGCCCTCGACGGCGGGCGAACCGTTCTTGAAGTACTCCTCGACGACCTTCCAACCCTTGTCGGAGATGCCCAGGTCGCCGTCCGCGTCCTTGTACGGGGCGAGCAGTCCGGCGAGGACGAGCTGCGGGGTGGCCTGGCCGAGGACGGTGTTGACCTCGTACTTGCCCTGGTACTTCGAGTCCTCCCAGAGCTCGGAGAGCTCGGTCGGCGCGTCGGCCTCGGGGATGGTGTTCGTGTCGTAGACGGTGACGATCGCCTGCTCGACGAGCGGCCAGAACGCACCGTCCTTCGGGTCGCCCGAGGCCTGGTCGACCTCGCCGGACCAGGCCGGCTTGTAGGCGGTGATGGCCTTCTCGGCCTTGAGGGTCTCGAAGAACATGTTGTTCAGCCCGAACACGACGTCGCCGACGGGGTTGTTCTTCTCGGCCACGATGCGGTTCGCGAGGTCGGCGCCGCCGAGGCCGACGATCTCGATGTCGATGCCGGCCTTCTTCGCCTCAGCGGTGACCCACTCGCCGCGACCGTCGCCGTTGGAGTTCGTGTAGACGATCAGGGGGCCGGAGGCGTCGCCCCCACCGTCGGATCCAGCGTCGCCTCCCGCGGAGCAGGCACTGAGGCCGAGCGCACCGATGACGAGGGCTGCGATGGCGAGGGAACGGGGCGCTGAACGCTTCACGGGATTCCTTTCGGGACGAACGCCCGGGGTTGCCGGGGTCGCCGCGCATGAGTAACGACGTTGTGACCGCTGATGCAGTCTTCAACCTAGCGTGACGTTTCCCGGTGAACGGGAATTGAACGGATCTACCGTGCCCACTTGACGGGTGACCCGAAATGTCGCAGTCCGACCCGATCCGACCGAAGCCGGCACCGCCCGAGCGGGCACCACCACGGCCGAGCTCCTCCGCGATCGCATCGTGTGGGAGCGGTGCCCGAACGGCTTCATCGCCGCCGGCGGTGGCCTGCCGCTACACCGGTGCGAGCGGTTCCCCGACGCCGTCCGGGAGCTCGACGACGACGTCGTCACCGGGACGCACGACGCCCCCGGCGAGGACGACGCCCATGACCCCCGCCTTGCGGACGGTGCGACCCTCGGCGTCCGTGCCCACCAGCTGCTTGAGGAGGCCGGGTTCGAAGCGGTCGATCTGGACGCACGGGTTGCGGAGGCCGGTCACCTGGACGACGGCGTCCGATCCGAGCCGGAGCACCGCGCCGGTGGGGAGGGCGAGCAGGTCCAGCCCCTCGGTGGTCACGTTCTCACCCAGCTCCCCCGGCGCTACATCGGCGTCGACCTCCTCGAACAGTTCGCGGTGGATCAGGTGCACCTGGCGGAGATTGGGTTGCGTGGGGTCGCGTCGCACACGGGACCGGTGCTGGACCGTCGCCCCGAAGTGCGCATCCCCATCGACACCGAGACCGGCGACGAGCGTGATCGCCTCGCGTCGAGGCTTGGAGAAGCGGTGCTCATCGTCGCTGCTGACCGAGACGATCCGGGCGTGTGTCATCACCCCAGTGTGCACCCGGACGGTCAGCGGCGCAGGATCACCTGATACAGCTTGTGGTCCTGCACCGCCCGATGCGACGTCCGTTTCCCGCCGGCTCCGGGGGACGCGAACGGGGAGGCTGGACCGCTCCGGCGGATCTCCGGCAGCTCGTCACATCGACCTGAGGGCCGCGACCGCCGGGCGGAGTTCCGGGCGCCCAGGTTCTCGGTCAGGAGCGCGACGCCCGGTGGTGACGCTGCCAGTCTGCGGTCGCGACGCCGTTCAGGACGCTCAACACCGTCCGTTCGGCCAGGCCGTCGTCGATCGGCTGGTGCCCGAAGAACGCGCGGTAGTAGATCGGCGCGGCGAGGAGGTCCAGGGTGAGCTCCAGGTCGAGGCCGTCCTGGAGCTCGCCACGCTCGACCGCATGCTCGAGCACCGCACGGGAGGTCGCTCGTCGCGCCTCGAAGTAGTCCCGACGGAACACCTCGCGCAACTCCGGATCCGCTTCGAGGTCGGAGACGAGCCCCGGCAGAGCCCTGGTGATCGGGGAGGCCTGGAAGGTGTCCGACAGGGTGGAGATGCCGGCAATGAGGTCGCAGTGGACACAACCGGTGTCGGGTGTCGGGGTCGTCCCGAGCACGGAGATGAGCGTGTGCACGACCACCCCGGGCAGACTCCCCCAGCGCCGACGCACCGCCGGCTTGCTCGTGCCGGCGGCGGCGGCGACACCCTCGAGCGTCAGCGCACTGTAGGGCACGGTGGCGAGCAGCTCCACGACGGCGCCGGTCACCCTCGCGTCGATCGTGGTGTCTCGCGGGCGGCCCGGTGCCGCCGACGACGACGGCGACCCCTCCGCACGGTCTATTTGCTCCATGCCACCATCGTACTCTAGATTCATTACGTTCCGGAGTGGAATGAAATAAAAGGAGTGGCGATGGACGACGACATGATGACCGACGACACGGGCGGGGTGTTCTCACCGAGGTTCCGTGGCTTCACGATCGGTCTGCTCGCGAGCGTCGGGTCGGTGGCGTTCGAATCCCTCGGGGTCGCGACGATCCTGCCGTCCGTGGCGACCGAGCTCGGCGGCCTGGGCGGGTACGGCTGGGGGCTCTCGGCGCTCATGCTCGCGAACATCGTCGGCACCGTGATCGCGGGCGTCGACATCGACCGTCGAGGACCCGCCAGGACGGTCCTGGTCGGAACCCTCGTCTTCGCATTCGGCTGCCTGCTCGCCGGCCTCGCGCCAGGGTGGGGCGTCTTCATCGTGGCCCGCGCTCTCCAGGGACTGGGCATCGGGGCGATCATGGCCTACGCCTACAGCCTCGTCGGCATCGCGTACCCGGCACGGTTGCAGGCCGTGATGTTCGCGTTCCTCTCCTCGGCGTGGACCATCCCCTCGCTCGTCGGGCCGGTGTTCGCCGGAGCACTCGCATCGCTCCTCGACTGGCGGGTGGTCTTCTGGTCGATCGCGCCGCTCACGTTGCTCCTCCTCCCCCTCGTGCTCCCGGACGCACGACGGTTGGCATCCACTGCGCCGCGTCCGGCCTCGGGCCCGCGCCGACGGATCCCGGCGCCCGTGTGGTTCTCGATCCTGCTCGCCGCCGGCACCGGCGCCGTCCTCCTCGGACTCGAACTCGACGCCCTCCTCGCACTCGTCGCACTCGTGATCGGCGGGCTCGTCGGCGCGATCGTGGCACTGCGATGGATCCTGCCGACCGGAACCCTCCGCCTCCGTCGCGGCGCCCCGACCGGCCTCGTCATCCGGTTCGTCCTGTGCGGCGTCTACTTCGGATCCGAGGCCTTCCTCCCCCTCGGCCTGACGAGCGTCCACGGACTCGGCATCACCCTCGCCGGCCTGGGGCTCGCCGCCGGTGCGCTCGCCTGGACCGCGGGTTCCTTCGCGCAGGCACGCATCGACGCCGTGCGTCCCGGACGGCGCGCACTGGCGACACGCCTCGGCATTCTCGCCCTCGTGGGCGGAGAGCTCATCATGGGCGTCGCCGTCGCGCTGCCCGAGGTGTGGGCCGGATGGGCGGTCATCGGTTGGACCATCGCCGGGATCGGCATGGGTGTCGCTTTCAACGCCGCGACCTCGGCGACGATGTCGACGACGCCGGCCGACAGCGCGGGCAGGGTCAGCGCCAGTCTGCAACTCGCCCAGACGCTCGCCACTGCGACCGTCGCCGGTGTCGGCGGGGCCATCGTCGCCCGGCTCGGAGCGACGACCCCGGCCTTCCTCGCGGTGTTCGGACTGACCGCAGCACTCGGACTCCTCGGCGTCCTGCTCGCCGGACGACTCGACACGGCGCAGGCGGGCGACGGCGAAGGCGGGCACCGGTGAGCGCAGCGTGCGATCGGCTCACCGACGTGATCAGCGGACGCCCGTCGGGCAGACTGGACCGATGAGCCGAGCCGACACCGCCGGAGCGGGCACCACCAGGGCCGAGCTCCTCCGCGACCGCATCGTGTGGGAGGTCGCCGAGCAGGGCTTCGGCGCCCACGGCCTGCACGTGCTCGTCGGCGACGACGAGGCCGGGCACCGGTGGACCGAAGATGTCCGCGAGGACGTCCACTCGGCGGCCAAGGGTGTCTGCGTGCTCGCTGTGGGCTTCGCCGTCGACGAGGGGCTCATCACGATGGACACGACGCTCGGCTCCGTCTTCCCAGACGCTGAGTTCGGCGACGGCACGGCCGACGTCACCCTCCGACGCCTCCTGAACATGACGAGCGGCGTCGACCTCCCCTGGTCGCCGACGCTGCTCACCGACTGGCCCGACCTGACCCTCGAGTTCCTCCGCCGACCGTCACGGGGAGCGGTCTTCCAGTACTCGAACGCCAGCTCCTACACCGCGATGCGCGCGCTGGAGACCCGCGTCGGCGACGTCGGCGCGTACCTCGACCTGCGCCTGCTCGCACCGCTCGGTATCCACGACGCCGAGTGGGAGCGATGCCCGAACGGGTTCATCGCCGCCGGCGGTGGCCTACCACTGCGCACGACGGAGCTCGCGCGCATCGGACGTCTCATCCGCGACCGTGGCCGCTGGCACGACGTGCAGCTCCTCGCATCGGACTGGGTCGACGCGATGCACACCGAGTGGGTGCCGGCCGGCACCGGTCCCGGCTACGAGCGGTACGCGCTCGCCGGGTGGGACGGCCCGGGTGCCGCCTGGCGACTCCACGGCGCCTACGGGCAGCTCCTCGTCTTCGCCGGCGACGCCGTCGTGACCATCACCGCCGAGGACCACGAGGGAGCGGACCGCATCGCGACCTCCGTGTCCGCGTTCCTCGCCGACGCCTAGGCGCGGTCGCCCGTCCTCCTTGCGCGGGGGCCTGCGCAGCGGGCATCATGGCGGGGAACCGCGGCGCCGTGGTGATCGTCGAAGCCCAGGCCGACTTGTCTGCCGACGGATCCCCCGCACCGCCTCGGAGGCATCGTCCATGACGACTGCACGCTCACTCCTGCCCTCGATCCGCGGATCGTTCCGCTCTGCCACCCGCCGGTACGGTGACGTCCTCCGCCATCCCGGGGCGCTGCCGTTCTTCCTCGCCGCAGCGGTCGCCAGACTCGGCGTTGCGATGACCGGGCTCGCGCTGCTGTTCACGATCCACCATGCGACGGGGTCGTTCGCCACCGCGGGCGCGGCCACGGGACTGTTCGCCCTCGCGGAGGCCACCGCAGGGCCGCAGCTCGCACGGATCGTCGACCGGTGGGGCCAGACGGCCACGGTTCCGGCGGCCGTCCTCGTCCACCTCGGCGCGATCGCCGTGGCGATCACGACCGCCGGACACGCGCCGATCTGGGTCACCCTCGCGAGCGTCGTCGTCGCGGGCGCTGCGATCCCGCAGCCCGGCGCGCTGTCCGCTGCGCGCTGGTCCGGGCTCATCCCCGACCCCCTGGCGCTGCGGACCGCGTTCTCCCTGGAGGCGAACGTCAACGACCTCGTGTTCCTGACCGGGCCGATCCTCGCCACGCTCGCCGGCACCCTGCTCCTGCCGGCGGCGGGGTCGGCGGTGGCGGCGACGCTCGTCGCGGTCGGCTGCGTGGTCCTCAGTCTGCAGCGCCGCACGGCACCGGAACCGCGTGGCGCGCGAGCGCCCGTCGAGGGACGCGGCAGGAGCACCCTCCTCGCCCCGCCGTTCCTCGCGACCCTGGGCGTCAACCTCGGGCTGGGATGCTTCTTCGGCGCGGTGCCGCTCCTCGTGACCGCAGCGGCGGCGGCGCAGGGGCTGCAACCGCTGACCGGTGTCGTCCTCGCCTGCTCGAGCGCGGCGAGCATCGCCGCCGGCACGCTCTACGGCGCCGTCCGATCGGTCCCGCGCCCCCAGACGGTGCAGCTGGCGGCGGCGGTCCTGCTCGTCCTGGCCGCACTCGTCGGCGCCGTCTGGCCGGTGCTGACCGGGCTCACGGTCATGCTCGTCGTCGGCGGCGGGGCGGCCATCGCGCCGTTGCTCGCCTCGTCCTCGCAGATCGTGCAGGCGTCGGTCGCTCCGGCGGAGCTCACGCAAGGCTTCACGTGGATCAACTCCGCCTCGGCCTCCGGTATCGCGGCGAGCGCCGCACTCACCGGGGTCCTCATCGCGGGAGGTGGTGTCGGGGCCGCGACACCGCCGCTCGTGATCATGACGTCGGTGGCCCTCGTGTGCGCGGCGGGGGCTCGGGCGAGGTCGGGCCGACGTCGCGAAGATGTCTCGCTCAACCCTCACCGGTGAGGACCGAGGACTGTCAGCTGGGGATGCGACGTCGACCACGTCCGAGCGTAGATCGAGCCTCCGACACCACGGCACCGTGTTGCAGACGCCGTCGCACCCGTCAAGAGGAATCACGACGTCGGTGCCCGGAGGTACCGTCCTGGACATGGGTACTTCACGTCCGGCCGCCGGTTCCATCGATCGCATCGCGCGCGAGGATTTCGGCTGGGACACGCTCCTGCCGGGGCAGCGTGAGGCGATCCAGTCGGCCGTCGCCGGCCGCGACACCCTCGTGGTCCTCGCCACCGGTGGCGGGAAGTCGGCGGTGTACCAGATCGCCGGCGCCCAGCGCGGCGGGGTGACCCTCGTCGTCTCGCCGCTCGTCGCCCTGCAGGCCGATCAGCTCGCCTCGATCGAGGCCGCACCGGCCGCCCCTCCCGCGGTCGCGCTCAACGCCTCGCTCGGTACAGCGGCCATCGAGGCGGCGTGGGAACGCATCGACGAGGGCGGCCCGGTCTACGTGCTGCTGGCTCCGGAACAGCTCGCGAACGAGGAGACCGTCGCGCGGCTCGCGGCGGCCGGTGTCTCCCTGTTCGTCGTCGACGAGGCCCACTGCGTGTCGTCGTGGGGAACCGACTTCCGGCCCGACTACCTGCGGTTGGCGGACGCGCGTCGCGAGCTCGGCGACCCACCCGTGCTCGCCATGACGGCCACCGCCTCGGGCCCCGTGCGCGCGGAGATCATCGAGCGGTTGCGCATGCACGACCCGGACGTGCAGGTGCACGGGGTCGACCGCCCGGAGATCCGCCTGGTCGTGCACCGCCATGAGCGCGAGCCAGAGAAGCGGGCGGCGGTCGTCGAGGAGGCCCGTAGCTGGACCGCCCCCGGACTGGTCTACGTGGCGACGCGCCGGGAGACGGAGCGGTATGCCGAGGAGATCGCCGCCGATGGACGCCGGGTCGCCGCGTACCACGCCGGCTTGAAGCCCAAGGATCGGCGTGCGGTCCACGACCGGTGGCGGGCCGGTGAGCTCGACGTCGTCGTCGCGACCTCCGCGTTCGGCATGGGGATCGACCGCGCCGATGTGCGGTTCGTCCTGCACGCCACGACGACGGAGTCGCTCGACGCGTACTACCAGGAGGTCGGCCGCGCGGGCCGCGACGGCGAGCCCGCCACGACGGTCCTGCACTACCGCGCGGAGGACCTCGGGCTCAGACGGTTCTTCACGAAACGCTCGGTGTCGGAGTCGGCGGTGCGCTCGGTGTGGCGGACGGTCCGTTCCACGCCCGGACTGAGCATCTCCGATCTGGCGGCACAGCTCGATCAGCCGCGACGCACGATCACCCGGGTCGTGAACGACCTCGCGGACGCTCAGCTGGTGGACACCACCGACGGCGTCCGGGCGGTCGACGACATCGGTCCGAAGCGTGCCATCCGAGCCGTCCAAGAGATGCTCGAATCACGGGAACGCATCGCCGAATCGCGGTTGGCGATGATGCGCGCCTACGCCGAGACCTCCCACTGCCGCCGCCGGATGCTGCTCGAGTACTTCGGGGTCGACGCCCCCGAGTGGTGCGGGAACTGCGACGGCTGCGAGCGACACGAGGCGCAGCAGGAACAGGAGCGCCTCGGTTCCGCCACCGGCACGGCCCCACTCCACGTCGACCAGGAGGTGCACCACCGGGAGTGGGGGCCGGGGACCGTCATGGGCGTCGAACCCGACCGCGTCACCATCTTCTTCGAGGCCGAGGGCTACAAGGTCGTGGCCCTCTCGGCACTCGAGACCGGGGTCCTCACCGCTCAGGAGCTCGCCTCGGCCTGAGCGCTGCGCCGGTCAGGCCTCGTCCGCCGGTGCGCGACCGGGGGCGTCGGCGATGACGCGGTCGATCCAGTCGCGTCGTGACAGGTACTGGATGTCGTCCCTGGCGAACCAACCGAGTTCGAGGAGCTCCTCCTGATCGGGGTTCGCCTCGCTCAGCGGCTCGCAGTCGTAGGCGGTGGTCACGTAGCCCACGTGGTCGCCGTTCGGGTAGCGCACCATCATCGGTTCACCGCCGTACACCCCGACGATGCCGCGGATGCGGATGCGGGCACCCGTCTCCTCCAGGACCTCGCGCAGCAGCGCGTCGGCCGGTTCCTCGCCGGGCTCGACGCCGCCACCGATCAGACTCCAGAGGCCGGAGTGGCGATGGCGGGCGAGCAGGAACCGGTCGCCGTCCCTGATGACGGCGGTGACCCCGGGGAGCATGAGGAACGCGGTTCCGATGTGGGAGCGGATCGAGGCGACGTAGTCGGACATCGGCATGCGGGGAGTCTACGGAACGGGCCTGACCGGAACGTGTCAGTCGGCGTGCTCCGGCGGCCACACCACGGCGAAGTACTCGAACACGATCTCCTCGGACTCGGACCACACGGCACCGCGCGCCGCACTGGTCCGCTCCCAGTAGCGCCGGTGTTCGCGCTGCCAGCTCACCAGGGTGCGGTCGTCCTCGCCCTCCGCGAACGCGAAGGCGGCGTCGGCACTCGCGAACGGGCCGACGCGGAGCGAGGTGCTGCGGATGACGATCCGTGGAGCCCCGGTGCTGTCGCAGGCGATCCAATGCGAGCCGATCCGAGGGAGCGGATCGCCGCGATGGGCGAACTCCGACACGAGTTCGGCGGTGGCCCGCTTCGTGCCGCTGAGCACCACGTCGAGGAGCTCGTCGGCGAGGCGCGCCGTGTCGCCGAAGTGCTCGACGGTGTGGTCGGCGTCGTCTGCGTCAACGCCGTCATGATGCGCGGCGTACGCCCGCCACATCGCCCTGGCGGCGTCGAGGTCGGGTGCGGCGACCGGTGCGTCGTCCTGGTTCGGGTCCATGCGTCATTCCTCCCGTGCATCAGCGTTCGTGCGGGCATCGGCGAGCGCATCGCGGGTCGCGGCCATGACCGCCTCAGGGAAGCGACGAAGCTGCTCGACGTCCACCCACTCCTCGGCCGCGTGCAGTCCTCCGCCGGCGGGGCCGCACACGACGGTCGCGATCCCCGCCGCCTGCCACAGCGCCGACTCCATCCAGTAGGGAGCGCCGATCGCGGCTGGCACGGTCTCACCATCGCGGGTGAGCGCGGCCGCCAGGAACTCGGCGAATCGCGCGGCCGGGCCCTGCTCGTCGGCTTCCCAGGCCTCGCGATGATGGGTGAGCCGGGCATCCGTCCGGAGTCCGGGCGTTCGCGCCGCGACCGCGCCGAGCATGGCCCGCACCTCGACGAGGGCGTCCTCGGCGCGTTCGCCGGGCAGCGTGCGTCGTTCGACGACGACAGTGGCCTCGGCGGCGATCGTGAACGGCGCGGTGCCCGCCCGAACGACGGTCGCCGTGAACGAACCGGATTCGAGCAGCGGGTGCGCCGGCCGCTGACGGAGCTCCTGGTCGGCCAGCTCCACCTCCTGCAGCACGTGGCCGAGGGCACGGAGTGCATCAACGCTCAACGCCGGTTGCGAGGAGTGCCCGGCCGTCCCCTGCAGGGTGGCCTCGACGACCGCGTAGCCCCGGTGCGCCGCGACCCGGTCCAGCCAGGTGGGTTCGGCGATGAGGCACACCTCGGCGGTCACACCGCGGTCGGCGAGGTGCTGCAGGACGGCCGCGGCCCCGACGCTCGCATCCTCCTCGTCCGCGACGGCGGTGAAGACGACGGTGCCGGGGTGGCCCTCGCCGGCGAGTCGCTCCGCAGCCACGATCAGCCCCGCAAGCCCCGCCTTCATGTCGCTGGTGCCACGCCCGAAGAGCTTTCCGTCCTCGACGCGCGGCGTGAAGGGGGCGTCCATCCCCTCCACGCCGACGGTGTCGAGGTGCCCGTTGAACACGACAGTGCGTCCCGGCTCCGAGCCTTCGTGGACGGCGACGACACTGACGCGTCGCGGGTCCTCCGGTGCCGGCACGAGGTCGACCGCGAAGCCGGCACCCTCGAGCCGCTGCGCGATGACGGCCGCGATCGCCCCCTCGCCGGGTGCACCGGGCACGAGGCTCGGACTGACGGAGTCGATCGAGACGAGCAGGCGGGCGAGCTCGAGCGCGTCGTCGCCGGGGCTGAGGTCGGACATGCCACGACGATAGCGGGGCGGATCGTCCGGGAACCGCCCGAAGACCAGAACAGGCGCCCGTCTCCCTGAGGGGACTGGTGCCTGAGCTCTTCGCCGACCGCGAGGGTCGTCGATCGGGACTAGCGGTTCTTGACCCGCGTGACCGCGTCGGTGTTCTCCGAACGCGCGTTGCCGGCCTTCTTGTCGGCCTTCGCGGTCCGCTTCTCCTTCAGCGTCTTCGCCGGTGCGGTCTTGCCGCCCTCTTTACGTGCTGACTTCTCGCCCATGTTGGTGCTCCTTTGCGAGCCACGGTGACCCTGTACCGCTGAGGGTACAGCCACATGCCGCCTGCGGACCCCACCCCCAGGACCTTGTTAGCATTCGGGGATGACGAACCCGGCAGAGATCACCGACGTCCCGATCGGCGGCGAGGGCATCCGACTCGGGCAGTTCCTGAAGTTCGCGGGTCTGCTCGACTCCGGCGGAGATGTGAAGGCCGCGATCGCCGACGGCGCCGTGCAGGTCAACGGCGAGGTCGATCGCCGACGCGGTCGGCAGTTGCAGCTCGACGACGTCGTGTCGCTCGAAGGGCGCAGCGTCCGCGTCCGTCCCTGATCGCCCCGCCCTGCATCGCCGCGTCGAGAGGAACCCCGTGAACCCGAGCACACCCCGGCCCATCGCCGTCACCGGATCGACCGGCGCGCTCGGCAGCCTCGTGGCGCAGGACCTCGCCGCCCGCGGGACCGCGCAACGCCTGCTGGTCCGCACCCCCGCGAAGGCGCCGCAGCATCCCCGCAGCACCGTGCACCGGTTCACCTACACCGACCAGGCGGCGGCCCGCGCCGCACTCGAGGGCGTCGACACCCTCTTCATGGTGTCGGGGGCGGAGAGCGCCGACCGCGTCGACCAGCACCGCTCGTTCATCGATGCCGCGGCCGCCGCCGGCGTGCAGCACCTGGTGTACACCTCGTTCGCTGCTGCGGCGCCGGATGCCGTGTTCACGCTGGCGCGCGACCACCACGCGACCGAGGAGCACATCCGAGCGTCGGGTATGCGGTGGACGTTCCTCCGGGACGGCTTCTACCTCGACATCATGGAGGCCCTCGTCGGTGAGGACGGCGTCATCCGTGGGCCGGCCGGCGACGGTCGCGCGTCCTTCGTCGCCCGCGCCGACATCGCCCGGGCCGCCGCGGCGATCCTCGTCGACCCGGCGCCCCACGCCGGTCGCACCTACGACCTCACCGGCCCGGAAGCACTCACGATGGCGGAGGTCGCCGCGACGATCAGCCGCGTCCGCGATCGCGAGGTCACCTTCCACGACGAGACGATCGAGGAGGCCTACGCGTCGCGCGCCTCCTACGGCGCACCCGACTGGGAGGTCGACGCCTGGGTGAGCACCTACACGGCCATCGGCAGCGGCGCGATGGCTGAGGTGAGCCCGGCGATCGAGGACATCACCGGCGTGCCACCGATGGACATGGAGACCTACCTTCGGTCGAACGCGGACTGATCCCGCCTCCGCATCCGTCCCTGAGCGTCGGCCGCCCGGCCGCCCGGATCAGAGGCCGTAGAAGCCGAGCTCCCAGTCGACCGCCTCGGTCGCACTGAGGGCGACCCCGGAGGGCTCGCGCGGACGGACCGGGCGCGGTCCGCGGCGTTCGTTGGTCGTGAAGTAGATCGACGTCCCCGGACTGACGAAGACACTCGCCGAGTCCTCGCCGACGACGTCCAGATCGACGAAGCCGCCGCCCGAGAGCGCTGCCCGCTCCATCGTGTCCTTCAGCTTCGTGATGACGGTGTTCGGGGCCAGGTCGTAGACGAGCCCGCCGAGGGTGAGAGTGCTGCTTTCCATCGTGATGTCCTCAATGAGGTCATGGTGCGTGAACGGCAACCGTACGCCCTCCGCAGCCGGGACGTGCCCCTCATCGCGAAGCCCGCCGCGCCCCACGGCCGGAATAGGGCAGGTGCCCGAGGTAGTGGGGGTACCTCAGAGCGGAACGTTGGTGTCCGAGCACGGCATCCGCAGCCGGCTCGTGGAGGGACAGCCATGATGATCACGAGCGCGACCTACAGCTCGGCCATGTCGGCCGAGACGAGACGGTTCTTCGAGCACCAGCTCGAGCAGGACCTCGAACGGCGGCGGCGACACCGCGAGCGCCTGCTCGACGAGGGCGCTCCCCACCACGACCAGGGTGGGACCATGGAGAGGTGACCCTGCCCGCGACGAGCCCGACGATGATCGGGCGCGCGTCCGACCTCGCTGCGATGCGGTCCGTCTTCGACACCGTCGCCGCGGACGGATCGCGCAGTATGGTCCTGAGCGGCGAAGCCGGGATCGGGAAGACCCGACTATTGACGGAGTTCACCCGGTCGGTCCGCTCGTCGGCGCTCGTGATCACGGGGCAGTGCGTCGACCTCGGCGACGTCGCCGCGCCGTACGCACCCGTGCTGGGCCTCATGAAGGACCTCGTCGCACGACGGAGCCGCGAGGCCGTGCTCGACGCCGCCGGGCCCGGCCGGGCCTCGCTCGAGACCCTCCTGCCGTCGCCCGGTGTGGAGCCGGAGGACCAGCGCGACGGCGGCGTGGGGCGGCTCCACGAGACCGTCGCCGTCCTGCTCGAGGCGCTCTCCCGAGAGCAGCCCGTGGTCGTCGCGATCGAGGACGTCCACTGGGCCGACGGCGCGACCCTCAGCCTGCTCGCGTTCCTCGTGCGCGTCCTGACCGATGCCCACGTGATGATCGTGCTCACCGTCCGCAACGAGGACGTGTCGCGCGGACACCCCCTGCGCGGGTTTCTGGCCGAACTCGACCGCACGAGGCGGGTCGAACGGCACGGCCTCGAGCGTCTGAGCCGCGGCGATGTGCTGCGTCAGGCCATCGCCATCCGCGGCAGCTCGCTCGACACGGTCTCCATCGACAGCGTGTACGCCCGCAGCGAGGGCGTCCCCTTCTTCGTGGAGGAACTCCTGGGACTCGGCGACGACCGCGACGGCGATGATGACGGCGACGATCTGCCCGACACCCTCCGCGAGCTCCTCCTCGCCCGCTACGAACGGCTCACGCCCACCACCCAACAGTTGCTGCGCGTGATCTCCGCCGGCGGTGTCCGCGTCGAGCACGCGCTCCTGGAACGGGTGTTCACCGGCGACCACCACGCCCTCGACGCCGGCGTGCGGGAGGCCATCGGGGCGAACGTCCTCGTCGCGGACGCGACCACCTACGCGTTCCGTCACGCGCTCGTCCGGGAGGCGATCCACGACGACCTGCTGCCGGGCGAACGGACCCGCTTCCACGCCGGGTTCGCCGAGGCCCTGGAGGCCGCGGCCGGGGTCGAACCAGTCGCGGCCGAGGTGTCCTACCACTGGATGCTCGCTCGCGACGTCGGGCGGGCGTTCCCGGCCACCGTGCGAGCCATGGAGCAGGCGCATGCCGCCTTCGCGTACAGCACGGAGGCGCAGCTCGGGGAACGCCTGCTCGAGATCTGGGACCAGATCCCCGAGGCGCAGGACCTCGTCGGCCGCTCACGGTCGGAACTCATGCGACGGACGGCGAGCGCCCTCCGGAACGCGGGCTGGACGGACCGGGCGATCGCCATGGTCGACGAGGTGCTCGCCACGCCGGAGGACCGCGACGACCTCGATCAGGCCAAGCTGCTGCGCGACAAGGCGTTCTACCTCGCGAACCTCGGGCGGCCAGGGTCGGTGGAGCTTCTCGAACAGGCCCTGGCCCGCGTCCCCGCCGACACCCCGGGCGAGCTGCGCGGTGTGCTGCTCACGAGCCTCGCCGCACGACACATGATCATCGGTCGACTGGAGCGGGCGATCGAGTACGCCGACGCCGCCGCGCAGGAGGCCGCGCGCACCGGCTCGGCGCGGAACGCCTCGGTCGCGGCGAACATCGGCGGCATCGCCCGCATCCACCGTGGTGAGCTGGACGCCGGAAGGCCGATGCTCGCGACCGCGGAGTCGCTGGCCGACGGCGACGGCAGCGCGCTCCTCCGGTACCGGGTGAACGCCTCCGACATGGCGAACCTGCTCGGTTCGTACGAGGAGGCGCTCGCATCGGCGCTGGAAGGTGTCGCGCGGGCGAGGGCACTGGGCGTCGAGCGCAGCTCTGGGCTCATCCTGTCGTCGAACGCGGTCGACCCCCTGGTGGCGCTCGGTCGATGGGACGAGGCGGAGGAACGGGTGCACCGCGCGCTTGCGCTGCAGCCGCCGCTCGCGTTCTCCGTGTACCTCCGCCAGTCGCTCATCCTCCTCATGCTGTGGCGTGGCGATGCCGAGACCGCAGCGACGCTCTACCGCCGGTGGCGGAAGGGGATGCTCTCACTGTCTGGCCTGGAGGTGCAGACCCGGTTCGGCGTCGCGCGGGTCGTGATGCAGGTCGGTCTCGCCACCGGCGACCTCGCCGGAGCGTGGTCGCCCGCCGGCGTCGGCGTGTTCGACGCCCCCGACCACCGCCCGATGCCGGCCTACGACCTTCCTGCGCTGGCGGACGCAGCTCGGGTCCTGGCCCAGGTGCGCATCGCCCGGGCAGCTGGCACCCTGGATCTCGAATCCGGGCCGTTCGCCGGCCTCGACGACGCACGCCTCCGGGAGCAGGCGACGCGCTGGCGGGCGCTCATCGCGAAAGAGCGGTTCTGGCCGACCGCACCGCTGTGGAGTGCCCTGGTCGACGCCGAACTCGGCGGGCCGGACGGCACCGGCGAGGACTCCGCAGCCTGGGAGACGGCTCGCGCGATGGCCGAGCGCCCGTTCGCACCGGCGGTGCTCGCGCCGTACACGGCGCTGCGGCTGGCGGAGGCGCTGGTGGCCGCCGGCGATCGTCCCCGGGCGCAGGATGCCCTCATCACGGCCGTCTCGGAGGCGACGACACTCGGCGCCGGGCTCGTCCTCGACGGTGCTCGGGCATTGGCGGCGCGGGCATCGCTGAACCTCGACGGCCGACCTCGGGCACGCACGTCGGGCGGGTCGGTGGAGCTGACCGCGCGCGAACGCCAGGTGCTGCAGCTCGTCGCGGAGGGCCTCAGCAACCCGCAGATCGGTGAGCGCCTGTTCATCAGCGCGAAGACGGCCAGCGTCCACGTCTCGGCCATCCTGCGGAAGCTCGGCGTGTCGACCCGGACCGAGGCCGCGATGGTCGCCGGAGCGAGCGGATTACTCGCGGCGAGCGCCGAGCGACCCGACTGACCCAGCTGGCCCAGCTGGCCCAGCTGGCCCGGACGGCCGTCCTCGCGGCGGGGTGGGTCCCGGCCGAAATCGAGGGAACGTCGGCCGGGAACCCCGACAGGGCGAAAGGGTCCTGTCGGCATCAGCGTAATCACGGACCCGAAAGCGGGACGGGCTGTTGCGTTCTCTGGACAACGGGTGCGTTCGGGAGGGAGACGCCGCTGCCCGGCCCCGGGCGCTCCACCGTCAGCCGGGGAGCTCCCACAGCGGATCGCGCAGCAGCTCGGTCGCGTACCCGTCGCCGCGCGCTGCGGCGATCTCGTAGGCCTGCCTCGCCGCAGCATCGTCGCCGAGCGTGTGGAGCAAGTTGCCGAGCATCCGTGCCGAGCGGGCATCTCCGACGGCAATCGCCCGGAGATAGGCGTCCTGCGCCCGGCCCACATCGTCCGCCCAGTGGTGGATGTCCCCGAGCACGGCCAACGCGTCCGGGCCGTCCGCTGTCACCTGGTCGCGCAACAGTGCGATCGCATCCTCGACGTGGCCGAGCTTCGCGATCGCCAAGGCGCGCCAACACACCCAGATGTCCTCGCTGTCACCGACACGGTCGAGACAGGCGAGCGCCTCGTCCATGTGCTCCTCGTCGTCGTATTGGTCCGCGATGAGACCGCCGAGGATCCCGAAGAGCCTGGGATCCTCCCAGTCGGGGTGGAGCGATACGAAGTCGCGGAGCACCGCCTCGGTGCGAGGATCGCCGAGCCAGTCGAGCGCCTGCGCCAAGGCGAATCCGGCGAGCTCGAGCCCAGCGGCTGCAGAGGCCTCGAACGCGAGGATGGCCGCCTGCGGACGGATGTCGTCCCGATCGGACCAGTCGAGCTCCCACAGGGCGGTGCCGCAGTCATACATCGCATTGGCGAAGGACTCCTCCGGGTCGAAGAAGGTCTCCCAGTGCTCTTCGGTGAACGGGTGCCCGAGCGCAGCCAGAGATGCCCGGACGAGTGCGCACGCGCGTTCCGGTCGACCCTTCGCCCTGAGGTCGAGGAGCGCGGCGATGAGCGCTTCCGACGATTCGAATCGCATCAGCCACCCCATTCCACGTCGCCCGCCACGAGTTGACATCATGGCAGCATCGCCGTGCGCGCTGTGGCGCTCCTGGCTTACCGCCGGTTGTTCAGCGAGCGCTGGACGGCTCCGAATGCGATGGTGCCGACGATGAGGACGAGGCCGATGACGCCGAGCCAGAACAGCCCCTTCAGCACGAAGCCGACGATGGAGAGGACCGCCCAGAGGGCGAGGAGGACGACGATGACGACGGCGAACTTCTGCACGGGTGTGGGTTTCCTGTTCTGGGGGTGATGGCGGCTGGCGGGATCGGGTGACGATCAGGCAGGACCCTAGCAGGACGGCATTTGCGTCGGCCGGAACCGGTCACTCGACGAGGAGCCGACGCAGGCGGATTCGGACCGCCTCGTCGACACCCAGGATGTCGAAGACGGCGTCGACCTCGGCGACGAACGCGCGCACGTGCGGGGTGACCTCGTCGAGGAAGGCGTCGACCTGCTCCGCCGTCCAGGAGGCCTGGCGATCGTGCGTCGGTCCTCCGTGCGGCGCAGCTCCCGCCATGGCACGCACCGACGCCGCGTAGTCGTCGACGATGGCGTCCTCGGGCACACCGGCGTTGGCGAGGAGGAGCGCGCTGACCAGGCCGGTGCGGTCTCGGCCGGCCGCGCAGTGCACGAGGACCCCGGGTTCACTCGAGGCGACCGTCTCCAGCGCGACACGGACAAGGCCCGGCAGGATGCGTACGTTGTGCTGCCAGTACTCGGGCGAATCGAGGATCGGAAGGCAGACCTCGCGGAACTCGGGATCCGCCTGGTCCTCGGTCGGCGCCAGCGTGATGACGAGATCCGCCGGGGGCCGGGCGTCCGGGTCGGCGTCTCGTGCACCGACCTCGTCGGCACTCCGGATATCGACCACGGAGCGCAGCCCCCATCGCGTCGCCGCCGCCCACCCGGCTTCGGTGAGCAGCTCCCGTCGTGGTCCTCGCGCGATCCGCCCGCTGACGGTCACGCCGGTGGACGAGAGCGGCGTCGGCAGGCCGCCGAGGTCTCTCAGGTTGCGCAGGCCGTCCCAGTCCAGGTTCCGCATCCGGCAGAGCGTACCCGACCCGCCTGTGCCGTGCGGCTCAGTCGCTACAGCTTGCGCTTGCTCGCAGCGCGGCGGAGTGCACCGAAGACGATCGTCCCGATGAGGAGGACGATGCCGATGATGCCGAGCCAGAGCAGGCCCTTCAACGCGAACCCGACGATGGAGAGGATCGCCCAGAGGACGAGGAGGACGATGATGATCTGCATGGGGTGGGTTCCTGATTCGTGCGGAGATGGAGCGTGGTGATGGGGCTCAGTGGATGCGGAGCTCGGCGACGAGCGGACACGCGAACGGATCGCGGGCCCCGAGGCCGACCCGGTTGAGGTAGCGGATGACGATGCCGTACGACCGCAGCAGCGTGGTCTCCGTGTACGGCACGTCGAGCGCGGCACAGTGGTCACGCACGAGCCGCCGCGCCTCCTTCAGCGCGGGCCGCGGCATCGACGGGAACAGGTGGTGCTCCACCTGGTAGTTCAGGCCACCCATGAGGAATGACACCCACAGGCCACCGGTGACGTTCCGCGAGGTGCGCACCTGGCGGGAGAAGAAGTCGACGTTCGCGTCGTGGGCGATCGTCGGCATGCCCTTGTGGTTCGGCGCGAAGGACGCGCCCATCATGACGCCGAACACCGCGAACTGCACCCCGAGGAACGCGCACGCCATACCGAACGGCAGGAAGGTGAACACGACGCCGAGGAGGAGACCGAACCGCGCGACGAGCAGCACCCCCTCGAGCAGCCGGTCGCGCCCGCCGGCCCTCGTGCCGACCCCGCTCACGACCGAGCGGATCGCGAGCCAGTGCAGGTTGAGGCCCTCGAGGGTGAGGAGCGGGAAGAACAGCCAGCCCTGGTGGCGGTAGAAGAGCTTCGCCGCCCGGTTGTGCACCGCGCTGACGTCCTCCGGCAGGAAGCGGATCGTGTCGGGCTCGATGTCGGGGTCCTTGCCGACCGTGTTCGGGTTGCCGTGATGACGGGTGTGCTTGTTCATCCACCACGAGTAGCTGAGGCCCACGAGGAAGGTCCCGAGGAAGCGCCCGGCCCGGTCGTTCCAGGCGCGCGACTCGAACACCTGCCGGTGCGCGGCCTCGTGCGAGAGGAACGCGAACTGCGTGAACAGCACGCCGAGGGCCGCGGCCACGAGCAGCTGCCACCAGGACGCCCCGAGCAGGGCGAAGGCCACCCAGCAGCCGGCGGTCGCGAGGACGAGCACGGCGAAGAGGGTCCAGTAGAACGCGTACCGCCGCCGGAGGAGACCGGCTGACTTCACCTGCGCGAGGATCGCGGAGTAACTCGACGTACCGCCGGCCCGCGGCGTGCTGCTCGGACCGGTCTTGCGGAACCCGGTGCTGCGTTCGACCGTCACCGGACCCGCTCCGGCGGGTGGACGGGCGGTGTCGTCGAGGTCGATGATCGCCGACGGCGCGTGGAGGACGGGCCTGATCGGTGCGTGCGCATGATGCTCCCTGGGCATGAACGGATGTGGAGGGATTGTCCGGCGACCGGGGTCTAGGGCAGCGCCCGTTCAGCGTAGGACGGCCCCGGCGACCGATGCAAATCAGAGCGAAACCGATGCGTCCAGGGTGTCTCCGAGGGGTTCCAGCTCGGTTACGGTTGATCCGCTACTCGACAGTTGAGGACGAACCCAGCCATGGACCACACACGCGAAGCACGACTCATCGAAACGTTCGTGACGCTCACCGACAGCCTCATCGACACCTATGACGTCGTCGAGATCCTGCAGCTCCTCGTCGACCGCGCCGTCGAACTCTTCGACGCCGCGGCCGGGGCGATCCACCTCACGGACCGCGACGGCACCCTGAAGGTCGTCGCCTCCACGAGCGAGCGCAGCAGCTTCTTCGGGCTCCTCCAGTTGAACGCCGGTGAGGGACCCTGCATCGCCGCGGTCACCTCGGGCCACCTGGTGACGGTGGAGACGGCCGAGGAACTCCACATCTATTGGCCGAGGTTCGCGGAGGCCGCGAACGAGAGCGGGTACGTCGGTGTCCACGCGATCCCCTTGCGCCTCCGCGACACCATCGTCGGGTCGCTGAACCTGTTCCGTGAGACCGAGGGCGCACTCAACGGTGCCGACGCCCTGGCCGCCCAGGCGCTGGCCGACGTCGCGACGATCAGCCTCCTGCAGCAGCGGTCCATCGAGAACGCGACCCTCGCCACCGCACAACTCCAGCGGGCCCTTGACAGCCGCATCGCGATCGAGCAGGCGAAGGGGTACCTGGCGCGGGCGGCGGGCGTCGACATGGACACCGCGTTCGGCATGATCCGGCAGTACGCCCGGACCCGGCAACGGCGGCTCGGCGATGTCGCCGCCGCGGTCGCCCGCGAAGAGGTGCCGCTCGAGGAGGTCGTCGGCGGGACACCCGTGGCCGCGGACGAGTAGTCCGCCGCCGCTCACGGGGCTTCGTCGTCGGGAAATCGGTCGCAACCCCCTCCACTCTCAGCCGGAACACGGCAGGATGGAGGTTCGAACACCAGACGAGCACTCCCGAAGGAACAACCCATGGCAGGCCTCAGCCTCTCCAAAGGCAGCAACCTCTCACTCACGAAGACCAGCCCTGGTCTGACGATCGCCACGGTCGGCCTCGGCTGGGATCCGCGCACCACCGTCGGCGTGGCGTTCGACCTCGACGCCTCGGCGATCCTCGTCGCGGAGAACGGCAAGATCCGGAGCCCAGCGGACTTCATCTTCTACAACCAGATGTCGACGCCGGACGGCTCGGTCGTGCACCAGGGCGACAACCGCACCGGTGAGGGCGACGGAGACGACGAGCAGATCACGATCGACCTCCGCACCGTCGAAGCCGACGTCTCGCGCATCGTCATCGCGGTCTCCATCCACGACGCCGACAACCGTCGCCAGAACTTCGGTCAGGTCCGCGACGCCTTCTGCCGCGTGCTCGACCAGGACCAGCAGGAGATCGTCCGCTACGACCTCACCGAGGACGCCTCGCAGGAGACGGCGATGCTGTTCGCCGAGATCTACCGCCACAACGGCGAGTGGAAGTTCCGCGCCGTCGGGCAGGGCTATACGACCGGCCTCGCCGGGATCGCCGGCGACTTCGGCGTCCCGCTCGACTGAGGAGCGTGTCCTGCCCTCGGACGTCGGTGCTGGTTGCCGACGTCGGCTGTCAGTCCGCTGCGCCGCCGGACGCGAGATGCGTCCTGAGCACGTCGGCCCGTTGCGCCTCCTGGAAGGACGGGTACGGGCCGGTGCCTGGCGCGTCGTCGAAGATCGACAAGTCGAACTGGTCGTCGATGACGAAGCCCGTCCCGGAGGGCCGGATGTTCGCGTCAGTCATGACCGACACCCCTCGCTCCGGTCGATCGCGCCGGGCCGCCGTTCCAGCTCGGCATCAGCACCGCCTCGATCGTCGCTCGGGCGTCGTCCAGCGAGCCGACCTCCGTGACGCTGCCGATCGGCGGCACCAGTGACGTCACGAGATACCGGCCGGCCACCGCTTCCACGTAGGCCAACAGACTCCGCGCATCCGTCAGCGGATACGACGGATCGGTCGCCCTCCACCCGGCCTCGCCCGTCGGCGACAACAGCACCGCGGCAGGGGCACCGCGCACATCCATCCGGTCCATCCTGGACCCCCTTCCCCGAACGTTGAACATCGACCGTACGTCCGCAGAAGTTTCCTCGAGCGGGTGTTGACAGCAGGAGCAGGAGGAGTCCGTTCTCGCCGATGACGCACCGTGCGCCACTCATCCTGAGCGGTGATCGCGGAGCCGGTTGATGCTTCGGGAGACGGCCGCGGACGACCCACCGGTCATCTTCGTGATCTGGGACATCGAGAAGCCGGCCTCGTGGAGCGCCGCCACCGTCGCATCGAACTGCTCCTCGACCCTGGCCTCCGCTCGGGCCAATTGGTCGTATGCCGCACGCAGCAGACCCATCTCCCGGAACAACGATTGTTCATTCATCCGGCCACCGTAGATTCGGCGGAGAAACGGCCCGGAACGCTTGACTTCATCTCCCCGGAGACCGGCAGCTGACGTCCCCGTCGAACTGAGGCTGGGAAGAACCTGGAGTCGGGTGGGAAACCCTGGGGAGTCCGACCCCCGCGCCGAAGCCGGACTCCCCACCGCCCGTAAGCTGGACGGAGCAAGGGGAGTACTCCTTCGCGGCATGCTCGTCAATACGGACCCACCGTCGGGATCCCGGGGTGCCGGCTCTCATCGAGAGCGGAGAAGACCTTGTTCCGGCGCCGTCGCCGGAACTTCGTGTCCCTCGACCCCTTGGAGCCGTCATGGCCGTCACCCCGCTCATCTGGATCATCACCATCGGTGTCACGATCCTCTTCTTCGTCTACGAGTTCTTCGCGCACGTGCGGAAGCCGCACGAGCCGACGATCGCCGAGTCCGCCCGCTGGTCGATCTTCTACGTCAGCCTCGCGCTGCTCTTCGGCGTCGGCATCGGCATCGTCTCCGGCTGGACGTACGGCGGCGAGTACTTCGCCGGCTACCTGACGGAGAAGGCGTTGTCGATCGACAACCTGTTCGTCTTCCTGATCGTGATGGCCGGCTTCGCCGTGCCGAAGGCGTACCAGCAGAAGGTGCTGATGATCGGTATCATCATCGCCCTCATCATGCGTGGCGCGTTCATCGCCGTCGGCGCCGCCCTCATCGAGAACTACTCCTGGATCTTCTACCTGATGGGCGCGCTGCTGCTGTTCCTCGCGTACCGCCAGGCGTTCAGCGACCACGAGAGCGACCCGGCGAACGGCAAGCTCGTGCGCTTCGCCCGCCGCATCCTCCCCATCACCGACACGTATCACGGCGACCGCCTCTCGGTGAAGATCGACGGCAAGCGCTTCTTCACCCCGATGCTGCTCACCATCGTCGCGATCGGCTTCATCGACCTCGTCTTCGCGGTCGACTCCATCCCGGCGATCTACGGCCTCACCGAGCAGGCGTACATCGTGTTCACGGCGAACGCCTTCGCGCTCATGGGTCTGCGCCAGCTGTTCTTCCTCATCGGCGGCCTGCTCGAGCGACTCGTCTACCTGGCGCAGGGCCTCGCCGTCATCCTCGCCTTCATCGGCGTGAAGCTCGTGTTCCACGCCCTCCACGTCAACGAGCTCCCGTTCATCAACGGCGGGCAGCACATCGACTGGATCCCCGACATCCCGATCTGGTTCTCGCTGCTGTTCATCGCACTGACGATCACGGTGGCGACGGTCGCCTCGCTCGCGAAGACCCGCCGCGACGCACGGGCGGGTCTCGAGCAGTAGTCGCATCCGCAGTACCTGACGGCTACGGGACGACTGTGCTCAGTATCTGACTAGAGTCAGTATTGAGCACAGTCGTCATCGAACGGAAAGCAGACCCACCATGCCCTCACTCACTGGAGCAGTCGTCCTCGTCACCGGCGCGAACGGCGGCATCGGCACCCACTTCGTCCACGAAGCCCTCGCCAGGGGCGCCGCGAAGGTCTACGCGACCGCCCGCACCCCGCGCACGTGGGACGACGAGCGGGTCGTGCCCCTCACCCTCGACGTGACCGACCCGACCTCGATCGCCGCGCTCGTCGAGGCGGCCCCCGACGTCACCGTCCTCATCAACAACGCCGGTGTCGCCGTCGCGACCCCCGGCATCCTCACCCAGACCGATGAGGAGATCCGCAGCAACGTGGAGACCAACTTCCTCGGCCCGCTGTTCCTCGCCCGCGCCTACGCACCCCTGCTCTCGGGGCGCGAGGGCGCGACCATCATCGACCTGCACTCGGCCCTCAGCTGGTACGCGGTCAACGGGATCTACAGTGCGACGAAGGCGGCCCTGTGGTCGGTGACGAACTCGCTCCGCCTCGAACTCCTCCCCGCGGGCGTCCACGTCATCGGCGTGCACGTCGGCTGGGTCGACACCGCGATGGCAGCGCACACCACCGATCCGAAGCTCGACCCGGCGCTGCTCGTCGCGCAGGTCTACGACGCGATGGCCGCCGGAGAGTACGAGGTCCTCGCGGACGACACCTCCCGCCAGGCCCGCGCCGGGCTCAGCGCGCCGCTCGAGGCCGTGTACCCGCGGCTCGCGAAGACCGCCGAGTAGTCGACGCACCAGCACCGCACCAGGGGTCGACCGGCCGCACGTGCGCTCCTATGCTGAGCGCATGTGCGGTCGTTTCGTCGTCACCGATTCCACGTCCACCCTCCTCGCGGACCTCGTGGACGAGTTCGAGGCGCCCGCGCCCGACTACAACGTCGCGCCCACCACGGCGGTGACCGTCGTCAGGACCCGGCACGACGAACGGACCGCGACCGCCGCCCGATGGGGCTTCGTACCGGGCTGGGCGAAGGACTTCGCCAAGCAACGGCCGCAGCCCATCAACGCGCGCATGGAGACGGTCGCGACGGCGTCGATGTTCCGGAAGGCGTTCGCCTCGGCCCGCTGCATCGTTCCCGCCAGCGGGTACTACGAGTGGGTGGTGACCGAGACGGGCAAGCAGCCGCACTTCATCCACGACCCCGATACGGAGCTGGCCATGGCCGGCATCATCAGCGCCTGGCCCGACCCGGGCAAGGCGGAGGACGATCCTGACAAGTGGCGGCTGTCGATGGCGATCATCACCCGCGACGCCCACGTCTCACCGGGGGAGGTCCACGACCGCATGCCCGCCTGCCTCACCCCCGACGGCTACGACGACTGGCTCGGCGACCATCTCGACACCGACCAGCTCCTGCAGCTGCTCGACCGTGAGTCCTTCGCGGTCGCCCACGACCTCACCCACTACGAGGTCACGCGAGACGTGAACAATGTCCGCAACACCGGGCCGCACCTCATCGAGCCACTCCCGGCCTGAGCCGCGCGCTCCCGACAGCCGTCAGCGGGCCGGCGGTCAGCGGGTGAGGAACTCGACCGCGACCGGCACGAACCGCTCGTGGTACTGGAAGATGCCACCGTGACCGCTGTTCGGGTAGATCACCAGTTCGGAGCCGGCGATACGGCGATGCAGGTCGTTCGACAGCACCGAGGGCACCATGCGGTCGTTGTCGCCGTTCGCGATGAGGGTCGGCTGGGTGAGCTTCGACAGATCGGACGGCGCTGAGCGGCCGAAGCGCTGGATCGCCTTCAGCTGCGTCTGGAACGCCTTCGTGCCGATCGGCTTGTCGCGGTCGACGGTGCGCTCGCTCAACCGCTCGACGAACGCCTTCGCGGCACGCTTCCCCTCGGCGTCACGGTTGAAGAACAGGAACTCCTTCGGGTCGGAGCGGGTCAACGTCGCGCGGAGGATGTCGGAGTACGTGGTGCCGACGAGCTTGTCCATGTCCTTCCCACCCCGCGGGCCGGTGCCGGTGAGGACGAGCCGACGCACGAGGTCCGGGTGCTTGACCACGAGGTCCTGGGCGATCATGCCGCCCATCGAGAAGGAGAACACGTCGATCGTCTTGTACCCGAGCGCGCTGATGAAGTCGTACGCGTCGTCGGCCGCGGCCTCGATCGTGGCGGGGACCGTCCCGCTGGACGCGCCGACCCCCTGCTGGTCGAAGGTGATGACGTGGCGGTGCGCCGCGATGGGATCGATGACGCGCGGGTCCCAGTTGTCGAGGGTCGCCGCGAGGTGCACGAAGAACACGACGGGGATCCCGCCCTTCGGCCCGAGCTCGCGGTACGCGTACGTGACGCCGTTCGCGGAGATGGTCTTCGCCGGCGCCTGCGCGTACGAGGTGATGGTCGGTTCGTTCGATGAGCTGCTCATGATGATGCTCCTTCTGGAGGGATGCGGTGTGGTTTCGGGGACGGCTGACGCCGGGTGGCGGTCAGGGATTCCTGATGACGGCCTTGCCTCGGATACCACCGGACGCCAGCGACTCGAGCGCCCGGACGGTGTCGTCGAACGGGAAGATGCGCCCGACGACGGGCCGGAGCACGCCGCGCTCGACGAGCGCCGTGATCTCGCGGAGCTGATCACCGCTCGCGTGCATCCAGAGGAACCGGTACTGCACGTCGAGGCGCTTCGCCTGCTTGCGGACCTTCGCACTGAGGGCGGCGATCGCGAGCCGCAGCACCGCGTTCAGCCCGGCCGCCTTCGCGAACTCCGGCGTCGGAGGACCCGAGATGCCGACGACCGTGCCACCCGGACGCAGCACCCGGAGCGACTTCTCCAGGTTGTCGCCGCCGAGGCTGTCGAGCACGAAATCGTAGTCGGACAACCGCTCGGCGAAATCCTCCGAGCGGTAGTCGACCACGACATCGGCGCCCAGTGACCGGACGAATCCCGCATTGGCGGCGCTGGCCGTGGTCGCGACCTCGGCCCCGAGCTGCTTCGCGAGCTGGATCGCGATCGACCCGACTCCGCCGGCACCCGCGTGGATGAGGACCTTCTGACCGGTCTGCACGTTCCCGATCTCGACGAGTGCCTGCCATGCCGTCAACGCCACGAGCGGGAGGGACCCGGCCTCCTCCATCGTGATCGACGCGGGCTTCAGGGCGACGTCCGCCTCGTCGATGGCGATGCGCTCGGCGAAGGTGCCGATGCGGTGATCGCGGGGGCGGGCGTAGACCTCGTCACCGGGCTTGAACGCTCGGACCGATCCGCCGACGCGGACGACGGTACCGGCGACGTCGTGGCCGAGCACGAGCGGCAGGCGGTACGGCAGGATCTGCTTGAACTCGCCGAGGCGGATCTTCTCGTCGAGTTGGTTGACTCCGGCGGCCTGCACCTGGACGAGGACGTCGTGGTCGCCGACGGTCGGCTCAGGCACCTCGGCTTCGTGCAGTGCGGTCTTGTAGCTCGAGACGGCGAACGCTCTCATGGGGTGGTGCTCCTTGGTCTGGACGGGGTGGGTGAGGTGGGAGGGAGGTCGACGGTCAGCGCTGCAGGAACGAACGCACAGCGGTGACGACCTCGCGGTGGTGCTGGAACACGGCACCATGACCGGCGTCGGGGAGGACGGTGACCGATGCGCCGGGAAAGACCTCGGCGAGCGCCGCGGCGTTGGCGAGCGGCACCATGCGGTCGCTGTCGCCGTGGAGGATCGCCACCGGGCCGTCGAAGGTCGACCTCGCGGGGCGAGGCTGCTTGCCGTAGCGGTGGACGGCGGACAGTTGGGCGCGGAGGACGTTCGGGACTACGGCGCGGTCGCGGTCGCGGGTGCGTTCCTGGAGCCGAGCGGTGTAGTCCTGTGCAGCCTGGCGCCCCGCCGCGGTGCGGGTGAAGAAGAGGCTCGCCTTGGGGTCGGCGCGCCCGAGGATGGCCCGGACGGTGCCGCCGATCATCACGCGGGTCAGGTCGACGAGTTCGGGGCCGCCCGTGGGGCCGCTGCTGATGAGGACCAGTCGCTCGACGGATTCGGGGCCCTTGGCCACCAGTCGCTGTGCGACCATCCCGCCCATCGACAGCCCGAACAGGTCGAAGCGCGTGAGGCCGAGGGCGCGGACGGCGGCGAGCGCGTCATCCGCCATCTCGTCGATGGAGGCGCGGACCGCGCCGTCCGATCGGCCGACGCCGCGGTAGCCGAGCAGGATGACCCGTCGACCCGCGGCGAGGCCGTCGGCGATGCGTGGGTCCCAGTCGTCGAGGTTGGCTCCGAGGTGGTTGAGGGCCACGAGCGGGGTCCCCTCCGCCGGTCCGAGCTCGCGGTAGGCGATCTCGGCTCCGTCGACGGCGATCCTCTCCGTGTCCACCTCGGTGAAGCGGGCGGTGCCTGCCTGCTCGGTCATCTCGTGTCCTTCGGTCGCGTTCCCCGGTTTATCCGAGTAAGCTCAATCATGAGTCAGCTCAGTTCTTTTGTCAAGGAGGTTCCATGCAGACCGATCACCGACCGCCCGGCCGGCGGGAACGCGCCAAACAGGACAAGCGTGAACGGATCATGCTCGCCGCCAAACGCCTCTTCGCACGACACGGCGTGGGCGGGGTGACCACCCAGCAGATCGCCGATGCCGCGGACGTCGCCATCGGCACGCTCTACCTGTACGCCTCGACGAAGGCGGAGCTGCTGATCATGGTCCAGAACCAGAAGTTCGCCGAAGCGATCGACGACGGCCTCGCCGCCGCCCAGGCACCGCGTGACGTCGTGTCGCGGGTGATGGCGCTCATCACGCCCGTCGTCACGTGCGTCCGCGAGCACCCCGAGAACGGCCGCACCTACCTGCATGAACTCGTGTTCGGCGATCCGACGGAGCCGTTCCGTCGCGACGGACTCGCACTCGCCTGGCGGTTGGAGGAGGGTGTCGCAGCGATCCTCCGGCCGGACACCCACGCCGCACCTCATCCCACCGCGGACGCGCCCGCGATCCTCGCCCGCGTGATCTCGGCGATCATGCACGTCACCACCACGGCCACCATCCACCTCCGTCGCCCCGACACCGAGATCCTCGCCGACATCCGCGCGCAGATCTCAGCCGTCCTCATCCGTTCCACCGACATCTCAAGGAGCACCTCATGAGCACCCACTACGACCTCGTCGTCCTCGGAGCCGGACCCGGCGGCTACGTGGCCGCGATCCGCGCCGCCCAGCTCGGCAGGAACGTCGCCGTCATCGAGCAGCAGTACTGGGGTGGCGTGTGCCTCAACGTCGGCTGCATCCCCTCGAAGGCGCTGCTGCGGAACGCCGAGCTCGCCCACACCTTCACCCACCAGGCGGAGCAGTTCGGCATCTCGAGTGAGGTCACCTTCGACTACGGCGCGGCCTTCGACCGGAGTCGCCGCGTCGCCGACGGTCGAGTGAAGGGCGTGCACTTCCTGATGCGGAAGAACGCGATCACTGAGATCGACGGCCGCGGCATCTTCCGCGACGCCGGCACGATCGACGTCGCCCTGACCGCCGGCGGGACCGAGACGGTGACCTTCGACGACGCCATTATCGCGACCGGGTCGACCGTGCGCCTCCTCCCCGGCGTCGAGCTCAGCGAGCGGGTCGTCACCTACGAGTCGCAGATCCTCTCGCGCGAGCTGCCGGCGTCCATCGTCATCGTCGGCGCCGGCGCGATCGGGATGGAGTTCGCCTACGTCCTCGTGAACTACGGCGTGCGGGTGACCATCGTCGAGTACCTGGACCGGGCACTCCCGAACGAGGACGAGGAGGTGTCGAAGGAGATCGCTCGGCAGTATCGGAAGCTCGGCGTCGACCTCGTGACCAGTGCGCGGGTCGACACGATCGTCGACGACGGTGCCGGCGTCACCGTGTCCTACACCGCCGCGAACGGGGCGGCCGAGACCCTGCGCGCAGACAAGGTCCTGATGTCGGTGGGCTTCGCACCGAGGGTCGAGGGCTACGGGTTGGAGCACACCGGTGTGGACCTCACGGAGCGCGGCGCGATCGCCATCGACTCGGTCATGCGCACCTCGGTCCCCCACCTGTACGCGATCGGCGACGTCACCGCGAAATTGCAGCTCGCGCACGTCGCCGAAGCGCAGGGCGTCGTGGCCGCCGAGACGATCGCCGGAGCCGAGACGATGCCCATCGAGGACTACCGGATGATGCCCCGGGCGACCTTCAGCCAGCCGCAGGTCGCCTCCTTCGGACTCACCGAACAGCAGGCGCGCGCCGAGGGCCGCGAGATCGTGGTGTCGACGTTCCCGTTCGTCGCCAACGGCAAGGCGCAGGGGCTCGGCGATCCGAGCGGGTTCGTGAAGCTGATCGCCGACGCGGAGTACGGCGAACTCATCGGTGGCCACCTCATCGGTGCCGATGTCGCCGAGCTGCTCCCCGAACTGACCCTCGCCCAGCGGTGGGACCTCACGGCGACGGAGCTCGCTCGGAACGTCCACACGCACCCGACGCTCGGCGAAGCCCTTCAGGAGGCGATCCACGGGCTGACTGGTCACATGATCAACCTCTGAGCGGTCGGACGGGAGGGCTTCGGAGCCCCTCAGGTTCTTCCCAGACGATCGTCTAAGCTGGACGGCGTCCTCCTCAGACGATCGTCTGATCAGGCCTCAGACACCCACCAGACCGGATGGTCACCCACTTCGAAGGAGCGCCGGTGAGCGGTCTGCGCCAGTACGCGATGAACCAGGTCCGCGACGAGATCATCGACGCCGCCGGCCTCGAGTTCGGGCGGAACGGCTACGCGGGGACCTCGTTCTCCGGCATCGCCGCCGTCATGGGCAAACCGAAGTCGGTCATCGGGTACCACCTCTTCCCGTCCAAGCGGAGCCTCGCGCACGCCGTCATCGCGGAGCAGGACGAACGGTGGCAGGCGGCGGACGCGACCATCGGCGTGCCCTACGGCGCGCTCCGGTGGGTGACGATGATCCTCGCTTCGGCTCGGGAGGCTCAGCGGTCCCCGATCGCCATGGGCGCCATCCGGCTGCTGCACGAACTCCCCCGCATGGACGACCCGGTCTACACGGTGTTCGACTGGCGCGCCTACACGCGCACGAACCTCCGCATGGAGGCCGCCGCGCACGACCTCGACCTGCCCGACCTCGACGGCGTCTCCGACGTCCTGCTCGACGCCTGCTTCGGCCTCGTCACCACGACGGTGGGCGACGACGACGCGGCCGAGCTCCGTTCCCGACTGATCACGCTCATCCGCCCGATCCTCGCGACCGTCGACCCGGCGGGAGCCGCGGCCACGACCGCCGCCGCCGCCGCGCACGAGCTCGTGAGCGGACCGGCCTGACGGTGACCTCCTCAGAATCTGCCTCCGCACCAGTCTCCGCACCCGGAAGGACGCCCATGTCCCAGCGTGAACCAGCGCAGCGCGAAGCCGCACCGGCACCGACCACGCGCAGCACCACCGTCACCGACGGCGTCCACTTCGTCCAGGGCCCGGCGGTCAACTGGATCATCGTCGAGGGCGAACTCGGGCCGATCCTCATCGACACCGGCTACCCGGGCGACGGCGCCGCCGTCACCGCGACCCTCGGCGCCCTCGGCTACGCGGTCGAAGACGTCCGGGCGATCCTCCTCACCCACGGACACGGCGACCACATCGGCAACGCCGCCTTCATCGCCGGGCTCGCCGACTGCGACGTCCTCGCCGCACGCGACGAGATCCCGAACGTGCGACGAGACGTGCTCGAGCAGGTCGGACTCGCCGACGTCCAGCCCCACCTGGAGCGTCCGGGCGTCGCGACCTGGTTGAACCACGCCGTGGAGGCCGGCGGACTCGAGGTCGTGCCGCCCACCGCGGTCGTGGCGGTCGAAGCGGTCCCCGAACTCCGAGGCGCCCTCGGCGTCGAGATCCGGCCGATCCCCCTTCCCGGGCACACGCGCGGCCACCTGGGATTCCTGCTCGTCGAGCGCGGGGTCCTCGTCGCCGGCGACGCCCTGATCACCGCGCACCCGACGAGCCCGCACGACGGACCGCAGCTGCTCCCGGAGATGTTCCACGGCGACCTGCCGCGCGCCCGACAGTCGCTGACGAAGTTGGCCGGGCTCCCGGCGTCGATCGTGCTGCCCGGGCATGGGCCGGCGTTCTTCGGCTCGCCCGCCCAGGCGGCGGCGGAAGCGCTGGCGTTCGGCAGCGCGTTCTGAGCCGCTGGTCGCCGGTGGAACGCCTGCGCTAGCGTTGGCGGGGTCCTGAACCCGTACGCCGAGCCACGAGGAAGTGACCATGCAGAACCCGTTCCGCCGCGACGGCAGCCCGTCCGATGATCGCCCGTCCGACACCAGCCCGAGCGATGAGCAGACGGACGCCACGGACCAGCCGAACCAGGGCCGAACCCTCGAACCGAGTCCCGACGTCCTGGCGCAGCTCGACGCACTCGACGCGGCCTGCCGCACAGCACCAGACGAGATCGACCCGCAGATCCGGCTCTGGCAGGCGGTCGCGTCCCTCGACCGCTGGGTCTTCATCAACCGCGGCACCGACGACGAGCCGCGTCCCTACGCGCTCGCAGCTCAGCCGGGGAACCTCCTCTGCGTATACAGCAGCGGGACGCGGGCCCAGGAGGCGGCCTACGCGAACGGCCTCGTCCCTCCGGACGCCACGGTCTCGCTCCTGGCGGTCCCGATCCCCGCGGCGATCGACTGGGTCCTCTCCTTCGGCGAACGCGGCGTCGTCGGCGTAGCCCTGGACTACCCGCGGCTCGGCTCGTGGGTCCCGCTGCCGAACCTGGCGCGGTTCCGGCCGGCGTCCGAACAGCTCTGAGACGTCCACCCGGGAGGATCACGATGCACGGTGTCGAGCTGCAGGAGCGCGCCGCCCGCCGGACCGACGAGCTGCCGGGGGCGGAGCTCACCCACCCCTTCGGTGAGGAGTGGGACGTGTACAAGGTGCGTGGCAAGGTGTTCATGCTCCAGACCGGGGCCACGGGCGAACCGCTCGTGACCCTGAAGGCGCGCCCCGAGGACAGCCGCAGCCTGCGCGAGGCGTTCCCCGACATCGTCCCCGGCTACCACATGAACAAGCGGCACTGGATCTCGCTCAAGCCGGACGGCGGGCTCGAACCGGCGTTCGTCGACGACCTCGTGACCGAGTCGTACCTCCTCGTCGTCGAGGGCTTGCCGAAACGCCTGCGGCCGGTCGACCCCGCCACCTTCGGGCAGCGCGGCGACGCCTGAGCTCCCGGCAGCGCGCTCAGACCGGGATGCGGCGAGCGCCCGTGCCGGTGTCGCCGAGTTCGTCGTCCGGGTTGAGGAGGGTGCAGGCCTTCATCGAGAGGCAGCCGCACCCGATGCAACCGGTGAGTTCGCGTTCGAGCTGTTCGATGCCGCGTCGGCGCTGTTCGAGGACCTTCTGCCACCGGCGTGAGGCTCGTTGCCAGTCGTCGTGGCTGGGAGTGCTGGTGAGCGGGACGTCGGCGAACGCTTCGGCGACGTCCTCGAGCGGGATGCCGAGGCGTTTCGCGACCGAGATGAGGGCGACACGGCGCAGCATGTGTCGTGGGTACCGGCGCTGGTTTCCGGCCGACCGCTCGGACGCGATGAGGCCGAGGCGCTCGTAGTAGTGGAGGGCTGAGACGGCGACGCCGGTGCGGCGGCTCATCTCGCCGACGCTGAGCAACTCGTCCGGCTGGTGCACGTCGCCTCACCCGCCCTTTCACCAACCGACCTCAAGCCACCTTCAGGTTCGGCCCGCTGTCGACGGTACACCAGCCCGGGGTGACGGATGGGGACCACTCCCCATGCTCGAGCGGGACCGATTCTGACCGGCGACTGTCGCTCATCGGCACCACGCTGGCAGGATGGTCGACATCTGACACGGACCGTGGGGGGACGAGATGACACAGGACGGGGACTTCCTCGAGGTGATCGCCGCCGAGGTGGCGCAGGATCCGCAGAACGCGGCGCTGCGCGAGGACTTCGTCACGCTGCTGCTCCAGCACGACGTGGATCGCGCGGCGGAGGAGGTGTCGACCTTCGAACGGTACGGCGGAGATCCGGCGCGGGTGCGGCTGCTCCGAGCGCGGGTGATGGCGGCGCGGTTGCGCGGTGGCACGACGGGAGGCACCCCGAGTGAGATGCATCCGAACGAGTCGGCACCGGGCTCCTCGACACCGACCCGGCCGGCGGCGGTCCCGACCGCGTCGGCGCCCGACCCGGCACTCGTGCGGATCGGACAACCGAGCCTCTGGGACGCGGAGCGGCCCGCGATCACCCTGGCGGACGTCGCGGGTCTCGCCGACGTCAAGCAGCACCTCGACTCGACGTTCCTCGCTCCGCTGCGCAACCCGGAACTCGCCGCAGCGTTCGGGCAGAAGCCGGGCGGGTCACTCCTCATGTACGGCCCACCCGGGTGCGGGAAGACCTTCATCGCGAAAGCGATCGCCGGAGACCTCGGCGCCTCCTTCATCCACGTCACCCTCGCCGACCTGCTGAGCAAATGGCTGGGCGACAGCGAGAAGGCCATCCAGAGCGTCTTCCACGACGCCCGCGCAGCCGCACCCTGCGTCATCTTCTTCGACGAGTTCGACGCCCTGGGCGGCCGACGCACCTCGGGCGGCGGGTCGCAGTCGATGCGCACGATCGTGACCCAGCTACTCGAAGAGCTCGACGGTGTCGCGAACGAGAACGACGGCGTGTACTTCCTGGCCGCGACCAACCGTCCCTGGGACATCGACCCGGCGCTCCGTCGTCCGGGGCGGATCGACAAGACGGTCCTCGTGCTCCCACCGGACGCCGTGGCTCGGGCCGCCATCCTCCAGGGCGACCTCGAGGGCAAGCCTGCCGAGGGGGTCGACGTCATCGCAGTGGCCGCGGCGACCGAGGGATTCTCCGGTGCCGACATCGCGCAGGTCTCACGGGTCGCCCTGCAGCGGTCGTTGTCGGCGTCGATGGAGTCGGGCGCGATCGTGCCCGTCACCACCGAGGGCTTGCTCGAGGCCGCGGCCGGCCTCATCCCGTCCACGGCGTCCTGGTTCGACCAGGTCGCGCCCGTGCTCGAATACGGGGTCGACGACGGCACGTTCGCCCAACTCCGGACCTACCGCGTGCAGCACGGTCTCCGATGAACGAGCCGATCGGCGTCGAACGCGAGGCCATCGAACACGACCGCGACCTCGCCTGGGAACTCTTCGAGTTCCAGCCACAGCACCCGCGGATCCCCGAACTCGCGATGAGCGTCCTGGCCCGGGCGCCGCAGTTCACCGGGATGATCATCCTGCTGTCCATGCACCGCCAGGCGTGCGGCGACGTCGACGAAGCACGGCGACTCCTCCGGGAGCTGCTCGGACGTCGGGACCGGCAGTTCCTCGGCGCGCTCCGGCGCCTCCGCGACCTCGAGGCGTCCGCCGGTGACTTCGCGGAGGCCATGCGCCTCGGCGAGCTCGTGCTCCGCGAGGATCCCGACGCGGACTGGTTCGACCGCATGGACCTCGCGGCAGCCGTCTCGATGACCGCCGACCCCGAACGGGGTTGGGCGTTGATGGACGAGGCCGTCGAGCTGGCTGGTCGCACCGCGCCGGAGGCGTATGCCGGGGCGCTGGGGCTCCGTGCCCTCCACTTCCTGTCGACCGGCGCCCCGCCCACCCGGTTCCTCGTGGCCGCCCAGCAAGCGATCGAAGCCGACCCGAGCGAGACGACCCTGTCGACCGCCCTGGCCTTCGCCTACCTCTACGACTACCGCCCGCAGGAGGCGGCCGAGCTGCTGGCCCGCGTGCTCCGCGAGGATCCGACGGACGAGGTGGCCCAGGGTGGGATGATCGTCGCCCGCGGGTTCCTCGACCCCATCGAACGCGGGGCCGGCACCATGGACGACCTGCGCCGGGCCGGCATGGGCGAGATCGCGTGGCGGATCCTGCGCGACAAGGTGTTCGAAGCGGGGCTCGCCGAAGCACTCGCCGCGCTGGACCCGCTGCTTCCGGCGGAGCTGGCGTCGTCGCTGCGTCCGCCCCTCGACCGTGATGCCGCGCGTGCCAGCGGCGGAGACGACAAGGTTCTCGCCTGGCGCGACGGACAGCATCCCGGCTCCGGCGGCCTGTGGGGTGACGGGCGGCCCTTCCGACTGCTGAGCGGCGCCGAGGTCGCAGCCCTGGACGAGGCGATCGAACGGGATCCTGAGGCCTGGCCGCAGTGGGACGCCGAGCACGAGTACTTCACCCTGCTCTTCAGCGACGATGCGGACGCCTACCTCTTCGAGGGTGCCGGTGGCCGTCTGTACCGACGCGGCGTGGGCCGCGACGACGAGGAGGTCGCGTCGAGCCTGACGGACTGGCTGTGGGACCGTGTCGCCGCGTTCGGCGGCGTCGATGCCCGCCCGGGACGATCCGCGGTCGCGACGGGCCGACCGCTGACGGAGGAGTCGTGAAGCGGGAGGAGTTGACGGCGCTCGGCGTCGCGGCTGCCGACCGGGGGAACGCGCTGTTCCTCGACGAGGGCGACACGGTCGCGCCGCGGTCGGTGGTGTTCGCACCGATGGACGGTGGGTGGACGGTCTACACGACCGACCATACGGCGAGCCCCGTCGGGAGCACCCGGCGATGGTTCACGACCGAGGAGGCGGCGTTCGACGACATGTACGAGCAACTCCGCGAGCAGTCGAAGCAGCGGATCCGGCCGAGCGTCGTCGAGAGCTATCGACGCATCGGCGTGCTCGGCACGGTGACGGCCATCATGTGGCTCGTGACGGGAGCAGGGTGGCTGTGGATGTCGCCGTTCACCTTCTCCCGGGCAGAGACGCGAGGCACCGGGAACTCGGGTGACCTGGGCGAATTCATCTTCCCGGCGGAGAGGGGCCTCCCGGTCGTCGCGGTCTGCTACGGCCTCGCGTTCATCAACGTCCTCCTCCAGTGGGGCATCGGGCGTCGCGACCATGGCGCCGTCCGCACCCGAGCCATGCAGATCGCCGGCGGAACCGCCTTCTTCGCCGCGGTCGCACTCGTGTGCTTGGCCATCCGCGCCGGTGAGATCGAGGATCTGTCGTTCTGGTTCCCGCCCATCCTCGCCCTGGTGGCCGGGATCGTGGTGTCGCTCGCGCTCTTCGCCGCTCGTACCGCCGACGCCGAGCGGGATGCGGAACTGAACGGATCGACTCCACCGGACCAACCGCGTGGAGCCGCCGGTCAGGGGGCCTGAGCCAGGTCGGGCGCCGGCCAGGACCAGACGACGTCCACCGCCGCCTGCTCCTTCACCGCGGACCGGCGACGGGACGCCTCGCGCTTGGTCGCGGGTGTGGACGGCCCATTCCAGATCCAGTCCTTCGGCACCAGGTGGAAGGCGAGCGTCGCCTGCCCGCGGGGCTCGTCGACCACGAGGACGAGTGCCGCACCGCGATCGCGGACGCGCCACACCACCACGCCTCGCGGTGTCGTGTCATGGGCTCCCACCTCGGCGAGCCGTCGTCCGTACGGATCCTCTTCGGGGTCGAGCGTGGTCTCCCCGTGGAAGTGGTCTCCGCCGTAGAAGTGGATGCACTCCTGCTGGAGGGCGGCGCACACCTCGCGCAGCCGCTCGAGCGCGGATCGGTCCGTCGCACTGATCGTGGCGACGGCCAGGGGGAAGATCACGAGCGCGCCCCGGTCGATCGCCGGGACACCGAGCAGCGGCCAGAAAGAGGGGTGCGTCGCCGCCTGGCGAGGTGAGAGGCCGGCGATCGTGTCGAGGATCCGGGGGCCGTCAGCGAGCAGTTCGAGCCCCGGTGCTTCGGCGATCGGTTCAGTCATCCGCCCAGGCTACCGAGCCGTCGGCGGTGTTCCGTAGGCTTGAGGGGTGAAGCTCATCGCCACCCTCCGCGACCGCGCGACCATCACCACGGAAGCCGCCGCACCCGATGTCGCTGGTCTGCGCGCCGCCGTCCTCGCCGCCACCCCGCCCGGGCACACGCTCGCCGCGCTGCACGGGGGCGGGCGCGTGAACGGCGACCTCGTCGGCACCGCCGTCTACCGGCCCGTCGCGACACGGACGATCGAGGCCGAGGGTCGCGACTACCCGAGTGCGCGGAAGGCCATCGAGGCGTTGGTCCCCGAGGAGCAGGTCGTGCTCTTCGTCCACGCTGTGGACGAAGGCTGACCGGCGACGAGCAGGGAACCGATCAACCGGGCAGGATCGCACGGACCTGCGCGGCGATCTCGTCCACGATCTCGTCGACCGTCCGGGCCGCGTTCACCGTCGCCGCCATGCTCACGAACATGATGGCGGAGACGACGTGGGCGAGCGTGCTCGCGATCTCGGCGGGGACACCGCCGCGGTCGACGAGGACCTCGGCGATGAGCGCCTCGGTCTGCTGGGTGAGGTCGAGCGCCACGCGGTGGTGCGGTTCCTCCGGGTCGCCGAACACGATCTCCCGGAGGTAGGTGCGGCCGTTGTCGATCTGCTTGCGGTTGCACTCGACGACGGGCCGGATCACGGCGAGGACCCCGTCCGTCATCGTCCCGGCGGCGGCCGCAGCCTCACGTCCCTCGGCGAGCGCGTCGGCGTACGTCGAGTTCTGCACGAGCAGCAGCAGCTCGCCCTTCGTCTTCGCGTAGAGGAAGAGCGTCCCGGTACCGATGTCCGCGCGGTCGGCGATCTCCTGCGTCGTCACGTCGTCGACCCCCCGTTCGGTGAAGAGCTCGCCTGCCGCCGCCGTGATGCGGGCCAGCTTGTCGAGCTTGTTCCGTTCGCGTCGGCCGATCGTGCGGTCGTCGATGCTCATGAGGGTTCCTTCGGCATGGGGCGTGGTGGAGGTCCGGCCCCATTGTCCCAGGTCGGCACCAGCGGATCCTCGGGTTGGCAGGAATAGAGTTGGTGCCGCAGCGCCGCCGGAACCAGGCGGTGCGGGGCGATGCGATCGGAGCGGAATGGTCACCATGCGGGATGTGGCTGCGCACGCAGGCGTCAGCGCGAAGACGGTCTCCCGCGTGTTCCGCAATGAGCAGCATGTCTCCGAGTCCGTACGCGAGCGGGTGAACATCTCGATGCGCGAACTGCACTTCGTCCCGAACATGCTCGCACGCACCTTCCGCGAGGGCCGGGCCGCGATGATCGGTGTCGCGATCCCCAACCTGTCGGATTCCTTCTTCGCCTCAGTCGTCGAGGCGGTCGACGAGGTCGCCAAGACGCACGGACACACGATCGCCGTCACGAACCTCGGCAGCGACCCGGAGCACGAGCGCTCGGTCGTGGAGGGGCTGCTCCGGACGCAGATCGATGCGCTGATCATCGCTCCGACGAGCGACGACCAGCGCTATCTCGAGGCATGGTCGTCGAGGACTCCGATCGTCGTGATCGACCGCGAGCCGACGGGGCTCGTGACGGATGTGTTCCTGGAGAACGACCGCCGCGGCGGCGAGCTCGCCGTGCACCACCTGTTCGAGCTGGGGCACCGCCGGATCGCCTTCCTGGGCGCCGACGACGCCGTCGCTACCACGACGCAGCGACTGCTCGGCTTCTGCACCGCGCGCGACGATCTCGGACTGCCGACCGATGAGCGCCTGGTGGCGTTCGCCGGTCCTGGCGAAGCCGGCGGCGCCCTGTCCGGACTCCTCGAACTCTCCGATCCGCCGACAGCCCTGTTCTCCTCGAATGCCCGCACCTCGGTGGAGCTGATCCCCGCACTCCAGCGCCTCGATCGCGACGACCTCGCGTTGGTGAGCTTCGGCGACTTCCCCATGGCCGACCTCCTGAGGCCGTCCATCTCCGTCATCGACCAGAACCCTGGCCGGTTGGGTCGAGCCGCCACGGAACGGGCTCTGCTCCGAGTCGCCGACCCCGACGGCGATTACGAATTGCGGACGGTGTACGACGTCGGGCTCATCGTCCGGGGTTCGTCCGTCGCCCCACCGACGCCGACGACCACCTGATTCCGACCTCGAAGACATCCCCGTCGTCGCGCAGATGACATCGATGTCACAGCCGCCCTAGACTGGGCGCGGGTCGCGCCACGGACGTCGCGACCGGAGAAGGAGCGGTACTCCATGACCATCACAGGCGGACTCACCGGCAAGCGCATCGTCGTGACCGGAGGTGGAGGCGGAATCGGCAGCGAGATCGTCAGGCACCTCGTCGACGCCGACGCACACGTGATCGCCACCGGACGGACGGCCGAGGAGGTCGCCGGCGTCCGGGACGCCTACGGCGTGGAGACGATGGTGTTCGACGTCTCGGTCGAGACCGAAGTCGCGGAGGCCCTGACCGGGTTCGACATCGATGGGCTGGTGAACTGCGCCGGCTTCGGTGGCACCGTGGCGCCGCTCGTCGACGCCGATGCGGACCTGTTCGACCGGGTGATGGGCGTCAACGCGCGCGGGACCTTCCTCACCACCAAGCACGCCGCCAGGTCGATGATCCGTGCCGGGCGAGGCGGATCCATCGTCAACATCTCGAGCCAGGCAGCCTTGGTCGGTCTCGACGGACATGCCTCCTACGCGGCGTCGAAGGCCGCGGTCGACGGATTCACCCGCACGGCCGCCCTCGAACTCGGTCGGCATGGGATCCGGGTGAACGCCGTGAACCCCACCGTCGTCATGACGCCCATGTCGGCGTCGTATTGGGGCCAGCCGGAGATCCAGGATCCGTTCCTCGCGGCCATGCCCCTCGGCCGGTGGGCCACCGAGGCAGACATCGCCGCCCCGGTCGTCTTCCTGCTCGGCGACGGGGCGGCGATGATCACCGGGGTGTCGCTGCCGATCGACGGCGGCTACACGTCCCGCTGATCAGATCGCGAGCCCGGGTCCGGGTCCAGGTCCGGCTCCGGGTCCTCACTTCACCGCGCCCATGGCCAGTCCGCGGACGAGCCGCTTCTGCGCGACCCAACCGGCGATCACCACGGGCAACACCGCGAGGGTGGACGCGGCGCTGAGGGCCGCGAGGAACTGCCCGCGTCCGTCCACGAAGCTCCCGAGGAATGGCGGTGCCGTCCGCGCGGTCGACGCCGTGAGGATGGTCGCCAGGAAGTACTCGTTCCACGCGAAGATGAAGCAGATCAGCGCAGCTGCCGCCAAGCCCGGCGCGACGATGGGCAGGACGATCCGGATGATCTCCGTCCGGACGCCGGCTCCGTCCACGCGCGCCGCCTCCACGATCTCCAGCGGCACCTCGGAGAAGAACGACCGCATCATCCAGATCGCGATCGGCAGGTTGATGCCGATGTACAGCACGGACAGGACGGTGACGTTGTCGAGTCCGCCGATGGTCTTCAGGATCAGATAGAGCGGGATGATCGATGCCGCAACCGGCATGAACCGTGTGGAGATGAAGAAGAACAGCAGATCGCGCCATCCCTTCACCGGTCGGATCGACAGACCGTAGGCAGCTGGGATCGCCAGCAGGAGCACGAAGACGGTCGAGAGCACGCTCACGGTCAACGAGTTGATCAGGTACGGGGCGATCCCCCGACTGAAGACCCCCGCGTACTGGTCGAACGACAGCTCAACGAAGAACGTCGGCGGGCTGGAGGCCGCGTCACGCTCGCTCTTCAGCGAGGTGAAGACCATCCAGAGGATCGGGAAGAACATGGCGAACGCCACGATCCAGGTCAGGATCGTGAGCAGGCTGCCGCGGACGGTGCCGCGACGGCGACGGGTCGGTGGCTTGGCCTGGACGTGAGCGGTCATTTGATTCCTTGCTGCGAGAAGATCCTGAACAACGTGCGGAGCGCGACCGACGCGACGATGATCGTCAGGATGACGGTCACGACGCCGTACGCCGCCGCTTCCCCGACGTTCAGGCCGATGAAGGCGCGTTCGTAGAGCAGGTACGGCAGCGTCTTCGAGCCGCCCGTCCCCTTCGTCATGATGTGGACCGGGTCGAAGACCTGCAGCATGAAGATCGCGCCGAGAAGCACCGACAACTCGATGTACTGCCGGAGGTGGGGAAGCGTGAGCGCCCGGAAGATCCGGAGCGGTCCGGCGCCGTCGACCTGGGCCGCCTCGAGCACGTCCTGACTCTGCCCCTGCAGTCCGGCAAGCAGGATGAGCATCATGAACGGCGTGTACTGCCAGGTGAGGACGCAGATGATCGTGAGAGCCGGATAGTCGGTGTTCCACGCCACCGGGTCGATGCCGACGATGGACAGCAGCCAGTTGAAGATCCCGCTGTTGGCGTCGAAGAGCGACCACTTCCAGATGAGGGCGGCTGCCGCGGGCATCATGAGGAATGGTGTGATGAGCAGCGTCCTGGCGAATCCCTGACCGTGGAACTTCCGGTCGAGCAGGAGCGCGATGAGGAGCCCGAACACGACGGACAGCACCACCGAGCTCCCGGTGATGACGACGGTCGCCCACAGCGAGCTGAAGAAGTCGCCCTTGGTGAACAGGGTGACGTAGTTGTCGATCCCGGCGAACCCGACGTCCGCTGGTTTCAGGAGGTTCCACCGCTGGAAGGAGTAGTAGATGGTGATGAGGAAGGGGATCTGCGTGAGGAGTACGGCGACGATGAGCGCCGGAAGCACGAGCGCCCGGGAGATGGTGGCCTCTCGGCGACTTCGGACGCGGAGGGAGGCCTCGCGGTCCGGGTTCGCGATGGGCGGGGTGGTGACGGTGGTCGATGCCGACATGGGGGTCCCTTGATCGAGGAGCCGGGCGGGTGGGCCGACGGCCGCGTCGACCCACCCACCCGGGCTGGGTCACTTCTTCTGGGCGTCCCCGGCGGCCTGGGCCAGCTTCTGCACGGCGGCCAGAGCGTCGGCGACGCTCGCCCGGCCGGCGTAGACGTCGGCGAAGGACTGCGACGCCTGGTTGCCGAGATCTTGCCACTCCGGGATGCCGATGTACTGGATACCGACGTAGGGCTGTGGCGCGACACCTGGTTGCGCGGGATCGACGGCGAGCATCGACTCACGGGTGATGTCGGCGAACGCCGCCGCAGCCTCCTGGTACTCCGGCAGGTCGTAGGTCGAGACCCGGGTTCCCGGTGGTACGCGACTCCAACCCATCTCGGTTCCGACGAGCTTGGCGTAGTCCTTGTTCGTCGCCCAGTCGATGAACTCCCACGCGGCGTCCTTCTTCTCCGAGGTGGCGGGCACGGCGAGGTTCCACGACCACAGCCAACCGGACGCCTCGGTCTCCTTCACCGGAGCGGGGACGTATCCGACCTTGCCTGCGACACTGCTGGCCTCCGGGTCTTCGACGGTGCCGGCGGCCGACGTCGCGTCGTACCACATGGCCGCCTTGCCCTGCGTGAACAGGTTCAGGCACTCCGTGAAGCCGTAGGAGACGGGGTCCGCCTCACCGGCGTCCTGCACGAGGCTGGAGAAGAACGTCAGCGCTTCGGTGAACCCGGGCTGGTCGATCTGCGCGTTCCAGTCCTCGTCGAACCACGCGCCGCCGAAGGTGTGCACCACGGTGTTGAGCGAGGCGATGCCCTCGCCCCAGCCGGGCTTGCCCCGGAGGCAGATGCCCGCCTGCTCAGGCGTCTTCAGCTGGCGTGCCAGCTCGGCGATCTGGTCCCAGGTGGGGTTGTCCGGCATGGTGAGGCCGGCGGCCGCGAAGATGTCCTTGTTGTACATCATGAAGGAGCTCTCCCCGTAGAACGGGGCGGCGTACAGCTTGTCGTCGACCGAGACGGAGGTGCGGACCGGCTCGAACAGGTCGTCGACGTCGTAGGCGTCGTCGGTGTATTCCGACAGGGAGGTGAGCCAGCCGTTCTCAGCCCAGAGCGGCACCTCGTAGGCACCGATCGTGACGACATCGTATTGGCCGCCCTGGGTCGCGACGTCCTTCGTGACCGCGTCGCGGAGGTCGTTCTCCTCCATCTGGATGAAGTTGACGGTGATGTCGGGGTGCTCGGCTTCGAACTTGTCCTTCAGCTGCTCCATGTCCTTCATCTGGGGATTGCTGACGGTCGCCAGGTTGAGCGTGACCTTGCCGCCGGCGGCTCCTCCACCGCCTCCGGCTCCGGAGCAGCCTGCGAGCGCGACCGCCACCCCGATTGCTGCAGCGCCCGCCACCACCCGCCTGATGTGTTTCGCTGTGTGCGTCATTGGTGAAAAACCTCTCTGTTTTTCGGCGGCCTCTACACCACCGAGGTCAACGTAGCTCGGCGTTGACATCGATGTCAATGGCGTTTTTCCGCGGCCTCTTGTGTGACTGTCATCGATGTCATACGGTGAGCGCATTCGCCGCGGGCGGTCCCGTCGAACCGAACACCCGACGCGGACCGTCCCGCGGAATCACGCACACCCCGGACCGGAGGCGACCATGCCCCAGATGATGCAACGCACGATCGTGCGCGCAGACGAGATCACGTTGATCGAGGTCGAGCGCCCGGAACCCTCGGCAGGCGAGGTGCTCGTCGAGACGATGGTCAGCGGCGTGTGCGGGTCCGACACCCACGCGGCCGCCGGCCATCACCCGTTCATCTCGTTCCCGTACTTCCCCGGGCACGAGGTGGTCGGGGTCGTCCGCGAGGTCGGGGAGGGCGTCGAGGGCGTCGCTGAGGGCGACCATGTGACGGTCGAACCGACGCTGCCGTGCGGTGCGTGCAAGATGTGCCGCACCGAGCGCGGCAACCTCTGCGAGCGTCTCGACTTCTTCGGCTGCGGCCACCCGCAGGGCGGGATGGCCGACTTCTTCACGATCCGGGCCGATCGGCTCCACGTCATCCCGGCCGGTATGTCGGACTGGGACGCGGCGCTCATCGAGCCGCTCGCAACCCCGGTCCACGCGGTCCGACTGGCGGGTGACGTCTCGGGGAGGGCCGTGGTGATCATCGGCGCCGGCACCATCGGCCTGCTGACGCTCGCGGCGGCTCGTCACGCGGGCGCCGCACGGATCGTCATGACCGACGTCCGTGCTGACAAACGGGAGCGGGCGCTGCGGCTCGGTGCCGATGCCGTCGTCGACGGCACGAGGACGGACGCGGTCGAGGCGATCCGCGCCGAGCTGGGCGAGAGCGCTGATGTGGTCTTTGACTGCGTCTCCGTCCAATCGACGGTCGACCAGGCGGTCGCGCTCGCCATGAAGGCTGGGACCGTCGTCATCGTCGGCGTCCCCGCGCGGCCGGTGACCGTGCCGCTCCCCGAGATCCAGGATCGTCAGGTGCGCGTCCAGGGCAGTGCCACCTACCTGGCCGAGGACTTCGAGACCGCAGCTCGGATCATCGCCGCCGGCGAGGTGCGAGCCGCGGACTTCATCACCGCGCGGTATCCGCTGGCGGACGTCGCCGAGGCGTTCGCCGCCGCGATCGACGGCGCGAACGTGAAAGTGGTGGTGACTCGCGAGCCGTGACGATCGACGGGGCGCAAGCCTCCGGCGCCGCGCACGTCCGCCACCTCGGGGAGTACCGTGGTGGCCCATGAAGGAATCAGCGCAGGGTGGGGCGTCACCGGTGGAGGTCGTCGTCGTCGGACAGCTCGGGCGGGACGTCGTCCTGCGGGTCGATCGACACCCGGAAGCGGACGGCAGCGCCGACGTGCTCGAGCGCGTGGAGGTGCTCGGCGGGAAAGGTGCCAACCAGGCGATCGGTCTGCAGCAGCTCGGGGTCCGCGCAGGCCTTGTCGCGGTCGCCGGCGAGGACGACGGCGGAGAGCTGATCCGTCAGCTCGAGGCGGACGGCGTCACCGCCACCGGCGTCGTCCGGCGTGGGCGATCGGCCCTGCTCGTCGACATCGTGGACGGCGGAGGCACCCGCCGGCTCTACGAACACGTTCCGGAGTCGTCCCTCGTCACGGCGGCGGACCTCGAGCGCGCCGCCGCCTCCGGCCTCCTCGACCAGGCGGACACGATGTGCATCCAACTGCAGCAGCCACCGGCGGTGACGCTGGCCGCCGCAGAACTCGCCCGTGCGCGGTCGCTCCGGATCGTGCTGGACGGGGCCGCCACCCAGCACATCCGAGCGCTCCTGCACCTCGCGAACGTCGTGCGTGCCGACGCACCGGAGGCGGAACTGCTGACCGGCCGCACGCTGCACACCGTCGACGCCGCCCGGGCCGCAGCGGAGGAACTGCTCTCCGCCGGGCCCGACCTCGTCGTCCTCACGGTCGCCGGCCAGGGCGAGATGGTCGTGTGGCCGTCGGGCGCCGAATTCATCCCCCTCCGGGACGTCCCGGTCGTCGACCGCACCGGTGCCGGCGACGCGTTCGTCGCCGCCCTCGTCACCGGGCTGCGCGACGGCCTGGGCCCGGCGGCCGCCGCCGACCTCGGTTCACGGGCGGCGGCGCGCACCATCGGCCACCTGGGTGGGCGGCCCGACCTCGGGGGTCTGGCGGCCGCACGATAGGTGGCCCGACGGCGCCCTCACCGCGGGACGCGACCAGCCACATCCGGCAGGGTCGGGAACGGGGTGTGCGGTTCGCTCTGATACCAGTAGGCGACCGAACAGATGTCGTCGGAGCGTTCGAACAGCCCGTGGTCCCACGTGCCGATCTGCTGCACCGTGACCTTGAGCTCGCGCTCGAAGAAGATCGGGTCGGGCAGGTGCCAGCGGTAGACGGCGCGCATCGGTGCCGTCGCGTGGATGAATTCCGAGGCGCCCGTGACATCGGTCGTACTGAAGAACGGGTAGCCGCAGTACGGAGCGCTGAACGGGATCGGGCGGGGCTCAGGGTCACGGCGGAGGGCGTCCTGGAACGCCCACGCGCCGCCCGCGTAGTCCTCGAGGCCGGTGCTGCACAGGGTCGGGAGGTCCGTGTCGCCGTCGAGGAAGAACTTCACCTCCCCCTCCCCCCACCAGAACCGCGACAGCGCCGCGACACCGATGTACGTGCCGAGATAGCGACCGCGTCCGGTGATCCCGTCCACGATCGTGTGGTCCTCGCCGAGCGCGGTCGACGCGTTGGACCGTCGCCACTGCGCGTGGAAGTAGGGGGTGTCCTCCGGGACCTCGTCACCGACGGTGTAGTCCACCTGGAAGAAGACGTGCTCGATGTCGACCGCGTGGTCGCTGTCGATCACGATGCGCGCCCTGCGCCGGAACGGCATGGGGATGTAGCTGTTCATCCCGCCCGTCGGTGCGACGACGATCGGCTCCGAGGTGACGAGCGCCCGCGCAGCGAACCCGTTGCAGAAGAAGTCGCCGAGCGGCGCTTCGACCGACGGTTCGGTCTCGTCGTCCCAGTACATCCGCAACACGAGGTCGCGGAGGACGAACGGGCCGCCCTCGGTGCGGTCGGGGACGGTGATCCAGATGTGACGGATCATGCCGGGGCCGGCGATGTCCGCCAGCTCCAGCCGACCGCCGGCCGGTACGGGGCGCCAGGCGCTCCCCTTGCGTCCGGGTCCGAGATCCGATGCGGTCGCGGCGCCGAGGCCCGGCGCCCCCGTCGGATTCTCAGCGTTGATGGACCGGGACCGGACACCTGTCGGCGCCTGCAGTTCGGTGATGGTGGGAAGCATGGTTCTCCTCGGGTTGGGGTCGGTCACTTGATCGAGCCGACGGTGACACCGCGGCTCAGGGTGCGTTGGAAGATGATGAAGAAGACGAGGGTGGGCAGCAGCGACAGGAGCGACCCGGCGTTCAGCGCCGTGATGTCGATGGAGTTCTGCCCCTGCAGGGTCGCGAGCGCGATCGGGACGGTCTGCACGGACTGGTCCGAGAGGAGGATCAGCGGGATGTAGAACTCGTTCCAGGTCCAGACGAAGAAGAAGACCATCAGGACGGAGAGCGTCGGCCGCATGAGCGGGAACACGACCGACCAGAGGATCCGCCACCGACCGGCACCGTCCAGCGCGGCCGCTTCCAGGAGCCCCGGCGGCAGGGTGGAGATCACACTCGCGAGCAGGTAGGTGCCGAAGGCCGCCTGCAGGACGGTGAACACGATGATGACGCTCCACACGGTGTTGAACGTCCCGGTCGCCTGCGCTCCGTAGAAGAGCGGGTAGATGAGTGCTTCCTGCGGCAGCATGGTCGCGAGCAGGAAGACAGCCAACAGCGCCGTGCTGCCCCTGACCTTGCCGATCCCGATCGCGTAGGCGCTCAGCAGGGAGATCCCCGCGGCGAGCACCGCGACGGAACCGGAGATCACGATGGAGTTCACGAGCGCCCGCGGGTAGTCGACACGCTGCAGGTAGGAGGTGAACGAATCGAGGGTGAAGGCCGTCGGCCAGGCGAGCGGGCCGTGAGCCGAATAGTCGGCTCCGGTCTTGAACGCGTTGAGCACGAGGAGGAGGAGCGGCGCGAGCATCACCGCTGCGACGACGATCGCGAGCGCGAGGATCACCCATCGGAGCGGCCTCGGCCGTCGCACACGCTGCACGGTCGACGTCGGCGCGGTCATGAGCGGGCTCCGTCCGAGGCATCCCGACGCTGCAACCAGAGCATGACGCCCGCGACCACGAAGATCACGATCGACATGGCCGTCGCGATGGCCGAGCCGTAGCCGACCTTCGAGAGCTCGAAGAAGTTGCGGTACGAGTAGTAGGAGGGCACGATCGTCGACCCCTCCGGGCCACCACCCGTGAGGATCAGCACCGGGGCGAACACCTTGAGGGCGCCGACGGTCGCGGTGATCACGACCACGAAGAGTTCCGGCCGGATCTGCGGGATCGTGATGGCGGAGAACCGCCGCCACCAGCCGGCCCCGTCGAGCGCGGCCGCCTCGTAGAGTTCCGGGTCGACCCGTTGGAGTGCGGCCATGAAGATGACCACGGGGTACCCGATCTGGAGCCAGATCAGCATGAGCATCACCGCGTAGATGGCGATGTCCGCGTTCCCGAGCCAGTCCGGAGGATCGGTGACGCCGATCGCCTCGATCACGCTGTTCAGCAGCCCGTTCTGCGTGGCGAGCACCCAGCTCCAGATGAACCCGGCCACGGCGATGGGCAGGATCTGCGGCAGGTAGTAGGTGGCCCGGAGGAACGCAGCCGCCCGGGCACCGAACTCGCGGCCGATGTAGTCGAACAGCATCGCGGCGAGGAGGAGACCGAGCACCGTCGGGATGACGACGATGCCGACGATCATGAAGACGGTGTTCTTGAAGGCGAGCCAGAACTGCGCGTCGCCGAGCAGCTCGGCGTAGTTCCCGAGCCCGTTCCAGCGCATGGGCGAGAGCCCGCCCTTCCACCGGAAGAGACTGACGACGACGTTGACGGCGAAGGGCACGAGGACGATGGCGACGGTGCCGACGATCATCGGCGCCAGGTACCACCAGTAACCCCGGCTACTCGGGCGTCGTCTGCTGGTGCGGTTCGGATGGTGCCGGTCTGGTGGGCGGACCGGCGCTGGGGTGGTGATGGTCATGGGGTTGATCTCCTGGGGTCCAAGCAGCGGATGTCGTGGGAGTGGGGCTCGCTGGGCCGAGGTCGCGACGGGTGCGACCCCGGCCCGGCGTCCGATCCTCGGTCAGCCCTCGTCGACGGCGCGCTTGCCGTCGTCGTAGAACTCCTGGAGCTTCTTCGTGTACTCGGCGGCGGTCTCGTTGCCGTTCGACATCGCGGCCATGTTCGTCTGGATGAAGTCCAGGAAGCCCGGCACCGGGTAGTCGGGGTAGAAGGTCAGGGCGTCGTCGGCGACGAGCTGGTCGAATCGCTCCGTGTAGGCGCGGGTGACCGGATCCGTGATGGTGGAGGAATCTCCCGCCAGCGGCAGGCCACCGTTCTCACCGATGAGGTTCTGGACCTCGGGACTCAGGGTGATGTCGATCCAGTCGTAGGCGAGCTCCTTGTTCGCCGCCTTCGCCGGCACACCCCACAGGTGACCCGACGATCCCATCGACATGTCGGCGCCCGGCAGCGTGAAGTACCCCCAGTCGAACGACGACTGGTCCTTCACGCGGGAGAACGCCCCGTTGTTCCAGATGAGCATGCCGGTGGAGCCGCTCAGGAAGTTGACGATGGCCTGTTCGTAGGTCAGGCCGGCGAGGTCCTCACCGAGGTACCCCTGCTGGATCCAGTCCTCGAATTGGTCGACACCCTGCTTCCAGGGCCCCGTCGAGAAGTCGACGTCACCCTGCAGGAACATGAAGTCGTCGATCTGCTGACGGTCGGCGTACGCCGAGACGAGCGAGTACCAGACCCACATCTGGTTGAACCCCTGGTTCGTCGAGGCCGAGGATGACACCGGGGTGATCCCGGCGGCCTGCAGCTTCGCCATGTCTGCGACGAACTCGTCCATCGTCGTCGGCTCCGCCGTGATGCCGGCCTGCGCGAACAGGTCCTTGTTGTAGTAGAGCGTGACGTACTCGCCGATGTTGGGGATGCCGTACCAGTCGCCCGACCCGGCCTTGCCGGACTCGTCGTACTTGGCGAAGGACTGCATGCCTCCGGTGATCTTGTCGTCCCAGCCGTACTGCTCGACCTGTTCGGTCAACGGCTGCAGCAGCCCTTGGCTCGCGAGTTGGCCGCCGTCCGCGTTGCCCTTGTTGAACTCGACGACGTCGGGAACGGAGTTGCCGCCGAGGACGAGCTTGGCGTTCTTGCGGACCGCGTCGAAGCTGGTCGTCTGGAAGTCGACCTTCACGTCGGGGTGCCGCTCCTGGAACAGCTCCACGGCTCGCGCCCAGCCTTTGCCCTGAGCGGTGGTCGGGTCCTCGTACTGCAGGATCGTGAAGGTCTTGCCGGCGTCGCCGCCGTCGGCGCTGCACGCGGCGAGACTCGTCGCGGTGATGGCGATCACCGCCGTCGTGGCGGCGAGGCGGACCCAGGATCGGGGCCGAGCGGGGGTTCGGGATGGTGCCATGGCGTTGCTCCTTTGCATCGGGTGTTGGGGTGGGACGGGTAGGTGTGGGCAGGATCCGGGGCGGATCCGGGCAGGCTCCCGCCAGCGTGGGGCGCCTCCGTCCGGGACGGAGGCGTCACCCTGCGCGAGGTGGCTGCCGCCGGGTCAGGTGGGAGGGGGTCCGATCGAGTGTCGGATGACGGGCGCGCAGGGCATGAGGCACCCTTCCCGTCCGACACCGTCCAGCGTGCCGTCGAGCCGTTCGATGACCCGATTCACCGCCCATTCACCCATCTGGCGGTGGGGAAGTTGCACGGTGGTCAATCCGGGGTCGAGGGCGTCGTCGACGAACTCCTGGTTGTCGAAGCCGGTGATGGACAGGTCATGCGGGATGGCGAGGCCGAGCCGCCGCGCGACGTGGAAGAAGCCCATCGCCGTCTGGTCGCTGAACGCGAAGACCGCCGTCGGTCGGTCCGGCCGGTCGAGCAAGGCCTCGGCGGGCGCGATCGCGTGACGGGTCGCCGCGTCCTCGGCCACGACGGTGAGCGCCGGGTCCCGCTCGATACCGGCTTCCGCCAGCGCACCGGCGTAGCCCCGCTCCCGCAACCGCGAGGCGATCGGGTACGCGGCCACGTTGCAGAAGCCGATCCGACGGTGTCCCGCGTCGATGAGGAGCTTCGTCGAGGTGTACGCACCGCGCTCCTCGTCGGGCACCACGAAATCGACGGTGGCGTCGCCCTCCCGCTCCGGTCGACCGTCGAGGATGACGACGGGCAGCTTGGCGGGCACGAACGGCACGTCCACCAGCTGGTGGAAGTTGGTCGCGACGATGAGCGCCTCGATGTTCCGTTGCAGCAGCGACTGCACGGCCGGCGTCTGCACCGCCTCGTTGCCGGAGGTGTCGATCAGCATGAGCATGAAGCCGGCGTCCCAGGCCGCCTGCTGGGCGCCCGCGAGCATCTGGCCGGAGAACGGCACGGTGGCGACCTGATCGGACACGACGCCGATCGTCCGGCTCTGCTTCGTCTTCAGGGAGCGCGCGAGGTGGTTGGGCACGTAGCCGAGTTCGTCGGCCACCGCCTGGATCCGGGCCGCCGTCTCAGCGTTCACCCGCCCTGAACCGCGGCCGCTCAGGACGAGGGAGACCGCGGAGACGGAGACGCCGACGTGCAGCGCGACATCCTTCATCGTCAGCATCGCGCCTCCATCGGTCCGAGTGTCAATCGTTTGACTGCAAACGATTGACGTCACGGTATGAGCGTCAAACGCGTTGACGCAACGCGCTGTTATCCAACCGTGACATCTGCCTCTGGACCGGCTGTCGGCGACACTCGCCGGGGGCTCAGCAGCACCGCGAACCGGGCGTGCGGTCCTGCTCCGCGAAGCGCTCCCGCCAGAAGGTGCGCTCGTCGGGGACCGGGGTGTCCGGGTGAACACGTCGGTGGTGCTCGACATAGGTGGCGTAGGCGGTGTCGCCCATCAGCGAGGTGACGAACCACCGCACCGACGCCCAGCCCCGCCGGACCGCGAGCCCCACCGTCCCAGGGCCGGCGGCCGAGCCCGTGCCGGACATCAGTGCCCCGACCGAGCTGGACGCTGGTCGTCGTCCACGGTCGACCACTCGCGCTCGAGCGCCTTCTCCGCCTTCGTCGCGACGATCCCCGATGGTGCGAAGCGACGCGACGGGAGCGCCGGATCCTCCGAACTCGGCCCACCACCCGTGCGGAACGACCGCACGGTGTGGAGGATCGCGAAGAAGATGACGATGATCGCGAGGGTCACGAACAGGATCGACAGCACGCCCTGCACGGTGGTGTTCCGCACGACGGCCTCCATCGCCGCCCGCGTCGGTGCGTTCCCGAAGCTGTCCTCACCGGCGGCGAGCGCCTCGCGGAACGCCGCGTTCTGCGCCCAGTACCCGACGGCGGGGACGGGCGAGAAGATCTTGAACATCGACGCGGTGATCGTCACGACCGCGGTGAAAGCCAACGGCACGGCGACGATCCACAGCCACCGGAAGTTCCCGCGTTTCGCCACGATCGCCATGCAGACCGCGAGCGCGATCGCCGCGAGCAGCTGGTTCGCGATGCCGAACAACGGGAACAGGGTGTTGATGCCGCCGAGCGGATCGGTGACGCCCATGATGAGGATCGCTCCCCATGCAGCGACCATCACGGCCGTGCAGATCCAGGCACCGAGCCGCCAGTCGGGGTCACGGAACTTCGGGATGATGTTGCCGAAGGTGTCCTGCAGCATGAAGCGGGCCACGCGCGTGCCGGCGTCGACGGCGGTGAGGATGAACAGGGCCTCGAACATGATCGCGAAGTGGTACCAGAACGACATGAGCGCGGTGCCGCCGATGAGCTGCTGCATGATGTGCGCGAGGCCGAGGGCGAGTGTCGGTGCACCGCCGGTGCGGGACACGATCGACTCCTCCCCCACGTTCGCGGCGGTCTGCGTGAGCACATCGGGGGTGAGGTTCACCCCGGCGAGCCCGAGCGAGTTCACGAAGGCGACGGCGCCCTCGACCGTGCCGCCGGTCGCCGCGGCGGAGGAGTTCATCGCGAAGTAGATGCCGCGGTCGATGGACAGGGCTGCGACGAGGGCCATGATCGCGACGAACGACTCCATGAGCATGCCGCCGTAACCGATGAAGCGGGTCTGGCGTTCCTTCTCGACGAGTTTCGGCGTGGTGCCTGAGGCGATGAGCGCGTGGAAGCCGGAGAGGGCGCCGCACGCGATCGTGACGAAGAGGAACGGGAAGAGCGAACCACTGACCACCGGACCGGCGTCACCGCCGGCGAACTCGCTGAACGCCGGCACCGTGATCTCCGGACGCACGAGGACGATCGCCCCAGCGAGCATCACGATCGTGCCGATCTTCATGAACGTCGAGAGGTAGTCGCGGGGTGCGAGCAGGAGCCACACGGGGAGGATCGCGGCGACGAAGCCGTAGACGATGATGCCGACGGCGATGACGGTGCGGTCGAGGGTGAACGCCGCGGCGCCCCACTCCGTCTCGGCGACCCAGCCGCCCGCGACGATCGCGAACATGAGGAGGACGAAGCCGATGATGGAGATCTCCGTGATCTTGCCCGGCCGGATGAACCTCAGGTACACACCCATGAACAGCGCGATCGGGATCGTCATCGACACGCTGAAGACACCCCAGGGGCTCTCGCCGAGGGCGTTGACGACGACGAGGGCGAGGATCGCGACGATGATGACCATGATCGCGAGCGTCGCGATGATCGCGGCCGTCCCACCGATCACGCCGAGCTCGTCACGCGCCATCTGGCCGAGGGAGCGGCCGCCGCGGCGCATCGAGAAGAAGAGGACGAGGTAGTCCTGCACGGCACCCGCCAGGATCACCCCGATGATGATCCAGATCGTGCCGGGCAGGTAACCCATCTGCGCGGCGAGCACAGGGCCGACGAGCGGGCCGGCTCCGGCGATCGCGGCGAAGTGGTGCCCGTAGAGGACCCGCCGGTCCGTTGGGACGAAATCCTTGCCGTTGGCGAGGTACTCGGCCGGGGTCGCCCGGCGGTCGTCGGGGCGGAGCAGTTTCCGTTCGATGAGCTTCGAGTAGAAGCGGTAGGCGATGAGATAGGTGCAGACGGCCGCGAACACGAACCAGATGGCGTTGACCGTCTCGCCGCGGACGAGTGCCAGCATCGTCCACGCGAAGCCGCCGAGGAGGGCGATGGCTACCCAGAGGACCACCTTGGCCGGGGTCCAGCGCGGGGCGTGGTCGGCCTCGTCGACCGCAGTGGGTGGGAGCTCCGGATCCTGGACGAGGATGGGTTCCGCCTCGCCCCCACCGGCGGGCTGCCGTGCTCCGCCCCGGTTCGATCCTGCACGTGCTCGGTCCTGTCGTCCGGCGTCGTTGCCCATGACGATTCCTCCCTCAACGGTGGTGTTCGTGCGTCGAGGCTAACAGCGACCCGGCGGTGGGCGCACGTGGGTTCCAGGCCGGGCCCGCGCGATCGAGGTCAAGCACTTGCAGGGTTGGTTCCGGGGTGGTTTCCAGCCGCCGGACGCCTTGGGCCCAGGGTTCGGCGCAAGACTGTTCCAGTCTTTGCTGTTCCGATCGACCGCCCGCCCCATGACCACCGGATCCCCATGACCCTGACGTTCCCCGCTTCGTCCGACGACAGCGTGCAGCGACGTGGGTTGCGTTCGGCGCTCTCCGATGCCGTGCTGCAGGACTTCATCGACGACCTCCCGGTCCCGACCCGACCGTCGGACCTCGCGACCCGCCTGCTGTACCCGCGCTGGCAGGTGTACTCGGACATCCACGAGGGGAAGCTCGTCGCCGAGCGGGTGCGGCGCAACACCCGCCTGCTGAAGGTCGACGTGGAGCGCAACCGTGCATGGATCGCTCACGGGCTCGCCACCCGTCGTGCACGGGCCGGCTCCGTCGTCGACGCGCCCGAGCAGGAGACGCCCGTCTCCGTCGTCATCGTGGACCCCGAGGCCTTGGCGCAGCTGCACGCGATCACCGCGAGCGGTCGGAGTATCCGCGAGGCGGTCGAACACGCGCTGCGGTCGATCGCCACCCCACCGGTGTCGGAGATGCTCCCCGACCTCGACGCCCACCGTCGGCAGGCGCGGGTGGGCTGACGCCGCGCCGGGCGTCAGATGGACGAGCGCATCGCCCGCTCGAACTGCTCGACGAACTGCGCGCCGGGGTCCGACCAGTCGGCGGCTGTGATCGACGCCGAGATGCGCTTGGCGTGCTCGATCGCGTCGGGACGCTCGGCGATGTCGACGAGTCGCCTGGCGATCGCGGCGGGCGACAGGGGCACGTACTCGATGTGCTGACTGTCGAGGACGCCGGTGGTGTTCGGGCTGTCGTTCACGACGGGCACCACCCCGGAGGACATGATCTCCAGCGGGAGCAGCGACATGTCGGTGAGCGACAGCACGAGCCCTGCGGCGCAGCGGTTGTAGACGGCGTTCAGCTCGGAGATGTCCATGGCCGAGCGGTTCACGAACGGGAAGCCCGTCTCATAGCCCGACATGTCCCAGCCGACGAGGTTGATCGTGATGTCGGGGCGCAGCCGGTGGAACTCCGTCAACGCGAGTTCGCCGATCTCCCACCCGCGCCGAGGCGTTGGGGGACGGGCGTAGAAGAGGATCTCGGTGCGCGGTGCGTCGTTCACGTGCGAGTAGTGCTGCTTGTCGACCGAGTAGTCGAAGTGGTCGCAGCTCATGCCGTACTCGTCGGCGACCTTCCTGGCCAACCACGGTCCGGCCGAGAACCCGTGGAACCCGAAGCGGTAGGTGTTCTCGGCGAGGACGTACTCGCTGCTGGCTGGGTAGAACCACGGCTCGAAGTCCTGCACGAACGAGAACCGCTTCGCCGGCCCCTGGTAGCGGAACGCCGGGTAGGCCGTCTGCCAGTCGGAGGACACGACGACGTCCGCGCCAGGCGCGATGCCGGTTGCGGGGTCGTACCGGACGATGTCGGCCTGCAGCTCCGGGTAGGCGCTGCTGGCCGCCATCATCGCCCGGATCCCGGGGATGTCGACGGCGGGCTGCGCTGACGCCTGATACAGGTAGATCGTGAGGCGGTGACCGGCGCGCTCGAGGAACTCCATGAAGCGGAACGCGTTCTGGTGCCCGCCGGAGGTGCGGCTCGGCGGCGAGATCAGCCACGCCACGTCGTAGGGGCGCCTGGGGAACTCGGCGGCGTTGAAGTGCTTCGGCACCGTCCAGTCGGCGGCGATCGCGTCGCTCGGGTACAGGTCGGTCGGCTTCCGGCGCATCGGATTGAACCGTCCGTCGGCGAAGTGCGCGGCACGCCAGAGCGTCGACCGGACACCCTCGCCACGGATGGCGCGGAGCCCCTGCTCGATCATGCCCATATGGAATCCTGTCCCGTCGATGCCGTCATCGCCGTCGTGAGGTCGGGGGTCGCACCGAACGCGCGGACCGCGGCGACGACCCGGTCCACCTCGCCGTCGGTCATCGCCGGCCACAGCGGCAGCCGGACGAGGCGTTCGGCGAACCGGACCGCATGCTGCGGTTCCGACACCACCCGACCGTAGCGCCGACCGGCGGCGCTCGAGTGGAGCGGCACGTAGTGGAAGGCGGCACCGATGCCGTGCGCCTGCAGGTGGCGGAGGAACTCCTGCTGCACCTCCGCGTCCGGGAGCAGGAGGAAGAAGAGGTGTGCGGCGTGGACGCCGCCGGGCGGGTCCATGAGCGTCGCACCGCGATCGTGCGCCCACTCAGCGAGTTCGGCCGCGTACCGGTCCCAGATCCGGTGGCGGTGCGCCTGGATGACGTCGAAGTCACGGAGTTGGGTGTCGAGCACCGCGGCGTTCAGCTCGCTCGGCAGGTAGCTGGAGCCGAGGTCGGCCCAGCTGTACTTGTCGACCTGGCCGCGGAGGAACTGTGCGCGGTCGGTCCCCTTCTCACGCATGATCTCGGCTCGGAGCAGCACGGACTCGTCGTTGATGAGCAGCGCACCGCCCTCGCCGCAGTGCACGTTCTTCGTGTCGTGGAAGCTCTGCGCGGCCATCGTCCCGACCGTTCCGAGCCGGACGCCTGCGCCGGCGACGCCGAGGCCGTGCGCGTTGTCCTCGAGCAGGTGCAGCCCGTGCACAGCGGCGAGACCGAGGAAGGCGGGCACGTCGACGGGGACTCCGCCGTAGTGCATGACCGAGATCGCCCGGGTGCGGGGTCCGATGGCGTCGGCGACGTGCTGCGGGTCCAGGTTGCCCGTCGCCGGGTCGCTGTCGACGAAGACCGGGGTCGCTCCGGCGAGGACGACCGCGTTCGCCGCGGAGGGGAACGTGAAGCTCGGGAGGATCACCTCGTCGCCGGGTCCGATGCCGATCAGCCGGGTCATCATCTCGAGCGCGTGGGTCCCCGAGGTGGTGAGGAGGACGTGCGGGGCGCCCGTGAGCTGCCGGAGTCGGTCGGAGGCCGACGCCGTGAACCGGCCGTCGCCGTGGACGTGGTCCGAGGCGAGCACCTGTTCGAGCTGGTCGAGTTCACCGGCGGCACGGTAGGGCTTCGACAGCGGGATCCGCGGCGAGATCCCGACCTCGGCCATCATCGGCCACCCAGCAGCAGCGCGACGATGAAGACCGCCGCGACGATCACGACCGCGACGATGACGATGGTGGCGATGATCCCGATACCGACGATCGGCGAGTCCTCGACGGTGGCGCGACGCTCACCGTCCCGTCGTCTTGCGCTCACGTGTCGTCCCTCATGCTGATCCCCCCGGATGTCGATCGGGCGGTTCGCACCGACCCACCGGGCATGTTGGAGCCCGCCCGGGTGGTCAAGTATCAGTCGCACGACGATCGTCGCGCATCCTGCTGCGGGCTACTCCACCCCCGCCACCTGGCGGGTTCCCGAACCGGACCGTCACCGCTCCATCCCCGGTGCTCGTAGGGTGAGAGTCGAGCTGAGGAGACCCCGTGATCAGAGTGGCCGTCGTCGACGACGAGGCGTTGGTGCGATCCGGGTTCGAACTCATCCTCGGCGCCGTCGAGGACATCGAGGTCGTCGCCTCCGTCGACGGGGTGGAGGCCGTCGACGCCATCCGCGCGAGTGGTCCCGACGTCGTCCTCCTCGACGTCCGCATGCCGGGCCGGAACGGGCTCGACATCCTCGACGAACTGCAGACGTGGGACGATCCGCCCGTCGTCGCGATCCTGACGACCTTCGACTCCGACGACTACATCGCGCGCGCCCTGCGCAGTGGCGCCGCGGGGTTCCTCGTGAAGGACACCGACCCGGAGCAGCTCCCCATGCTGCTCCGCTCACTGTCGGCAGGCGGCATCGTGCTCTCGCCGCAGGTGTCCCGGACACTCGTCGGCGGTTTCGCCCGAAGTGCCGACCGCGAGGCGGCCCGGCGGCTGTCGGCCTTGACCGGCCGCGAGCAGGACGTGTTGGCGGCGCTGCGGACGGGCGCGTCGAACACGGAGATCGGCGAGGCGCTGCACCTCAGTCGGGCGACGGTGAAGGACCACGTGAGTGCGATCCTCGGCAAGCTCGACGTCACGACCCGGCTCGAGGCGGCGATCATCGCAGAGCGCGCCGGTGTCCGCGCCGACGAGACGGACCACGCATGACCCGTCGCTCCCGGCTCTGGTCGGTCCTCGTCGAACTCGCCATCATCGCGGCGGCCGTCGTCGAGAGCCTCACGACGCTCGAATGGGCGACTCCCTGGGAGTCGGGGCTGGCGATCGCGGCGGCGGTCGGATTGATCTTCCGACGACGGTGGCCGTGGATCGCCCTCCTCTTCGCCGTGCCTGCCTTCACCCTCAACCTCGCGACGCTCGCCGGCCTCGCGTCGCTGTTCTCCGTCGCGGTCCGCGAGCGCCGACGCTGGCGGCTGGTCGCGACGGGCGTCGTCGTCTTCGTCCTCGCGGCCGTGCCGTGGTGGGGTTGGAACTCGGCCAACTACACGATCCTGGCCATCGTCTACGCCGGCCTGTACGCGGCGGCGCCGATCGCGTTGGGCCTGCTCGTGCGCACGAGACGGGAGCTGTTCGACCGGATCCGCGATCTCGAGCAGGTCCGTCGGACCGAGCGGGCGCGCATCGCCTCCGACGTCCTCGTCGAGGAGCGCACGCGCATCGCGAGGGAGATGCACGACGTCGTCTCCCACCAGGTCAGCCTCATCGCCGTCCAGGCGGGGGCGATCCAGGTGCAGACCGAGGAGCCGGGGACGAAGCGGATGGCGGTCACGATCCGTTCGCTCGCCTCGCGCACCCTCGACGAGCTCCGGGACATGGTCACCCTGCTCCGTGCGGAGACGGGGCACGCACCGTTGGCGCCGCAACCGACGGTCGAGGACCTGAGTCGGCTGATCGCCGACAGTGGCATCGACGTCACCGCAGGGATCGAGCTGCCGGACGGGCTCCCGGCCCCGCTGCAGCGTGCGATCTACCGGACGGTGCAGGAGGGCCTCACGAACGCCCGCAAGCACGCGCCTGGAGCACCCGTCGAGCTCCGGGCCAGCGCCTCACCCGACGAGGTCACCGTCGTGATCCGGAACGCCCGTCCGGCTCGGTCGGCGACGACCACGTGGTCGTCGGCGGGCCACGGGCTCGTCGGCCTCACCGAGCGCGCGGAACTCCTCAACGGGACGCTCCTCACCGAGGATGCACCCACCTCCTTCACGCTGACGTTCCGCGCTCCGTACTAGTGGGTGCTCGCGCGGTCGTCAGTGGCGAGCACCGACATCAGGATCGAGTCGACCCATTCGCCGTCCCAGTGGAGGGTGTGGCGCTGACGCCCCTCGACCACGAACCCCGCCTTGACGTAGGAGCGCTCCGCCCGAGGATTGAACGAGTACACGTCGAGGACCACCCGGTGCAGTTTGAGGACGGAGAACGCGTGGTCGAGCACCGCCGTCGTCGCCTCCGTCCCGAAGCCCTGACCGGTCCGGCCGGGAGCCAACGCGATCCGGAAGTTCATCGAGGCGTTGTCCTCGTCGAGCTCGTTGAGCACCACCTCACCGAGGTACTCGCCCGAATCGCTCGCTGTGATGGCCCAGTCGGCCCGGTCGTCCCGCGCGCCGACGGTCGCGAGGTGCCGCTCGATCGCTTCGCGCGGGATGGGTCCACGCGTCCCAGTGAGACGCAGGGTCTCCGGGTCGGCCAGGCCGCGAAGGGTCGGCTCGAGGTGGACCGGGCCGAGCGGGACCAACCGGAGCCTCGGGGTCGTGAGGGTGTCGAGCTTCGAGAGCTTCGAGGTGTCCACCGTCAGAACGGTCATGCCTCCACCCCCTCGTCGCGCTCGTCGCCGAACAGCGGCCGCTGGAACCGGCGCTCGAACCGCAGGATGCAGCCGGTACCGCGGACCAGCTCGTAGGCCTCGATGCACTCCGGGTCCGTCTCGGCCGCGATGCGGTACTGCTCGTACGCGGCGAGCGACGGGAAGGTGAACAGCGCGAACGCCTCGTCGTTGTCGCCCTCCGCGGGGAGGAAGTAACCGTGGTGGTCGCCGCCGAGTCGGTTGACGAGACGGATCCAGCGCCGGCCGTACTCGCTGAAGGTGTCGAGCTGCTCCGGGTCGATCCGGTAGCGCAGGTGGATGGTGATCATGGGTCCCAGTCTGGCGGTTCCCCGACGACCGTCGTCATACGGGGCTTCCGGGACCACCCGACGCCTACGCTGGAACGGTCCCCAGAACGCCACGGAAGGTGATCGAGATGAGTTCCGAGTACGACGACGCGGCCGCGAACGGGCTCGCCCGCGCCCTGCGTGTGCCGGCCTCCTCGGACCGGCTCCAGGCTGCGCTCGCAGCCGGTACCACACCCAAGCCCGCCTACATCGAGGTGCTCGTCGACCGATGCGCCGTCGAACCCGACTTCTTCGTGCGCGACATGCTCACCTGGGCCCTCGTGCGCCACGACCCCGAGGTCACCGTGCCGCGCCTCATCGAGGAACTCGGCTCGGTCTTCCCGCAGGCCCGCAGCCAGGCGCTCCACACCCTGTCGAAGACGGGCGACCCGCGCACCTGGTCGGCGATCACCCTCGCGCTGCTGGAGGACGACGAGGACCAGGTCGCGCGTGCCGCGTGGCGCACCGCCGCCGGTGTCGTCCCCGAGCGCGAGGCACCGGCGCTCGCCGAATTGCTCGCACGCCAGTTCGGGCGCGGCGACCGCGAGGTGCGACTCAGCCTGACCCGCGCGTTCCTCTCCATCGGCGAGCTGGGACGCGACGCGGCCGAGGCAGCGACCACCGACGTCACCCCGGAGCCGGCGCGTTCGCACGCCCGAGCCACCCTCCGCATACTCGACGACCCGGAACTCGACTTCGACGAGGCCCTCACGACCAGCCGCTAGGCGTCTCGCGGATACACTCGACGACGTGATCGGATCGGACGGAACGGGCGAGCTCGACGCACCTGACAGCACCGGCGCATCCGACAGCACCGACACCCGCATCGCGGACCCGGCCCCGAAACACACGCCGCTGTGGACCGTCCTGTCCGCCTGGCTGCTGCGCGTCGAGCGATGGTTACAGTCCCGCGGCGGTTCCCGACTGCGGGGCGTGCTGTGGCAGCTCTGGGGGCTCGTCGCGATCGGCGGCATCCTGCTCCTCGTCGGCCCGGTCATCAACCCGCCGCTGACCCTCGACGACCTCACCGACGAGGCGCCCGACGTCACGGACAGCTGGATCGCCCGCTCCTTCTCCGCCGACTACCACGTCACCACCGACGAGGACGGACGGCTCGTCACCGACGTCGAGGAGCGCATCGACGCCTTCTTCCCGAAGGACCTCGAGGACTCCACCATCGAACGGGTGCTCGCCACCGAGTACGAGGGGCACGCCCTCGACCCGTCCGGCATCACGGTGACCCTCGACGGTGTGGAGCAGGACGTGACCCGGGAGCGGGCGGCGGTCTTCCTGCGACTCGTCGTCGACCCCGGCGAGCGGCTCTCGGGCGACCATGACCTCGTCATCCGGTACCGGCTCTCGGATCTCGCCTACGTCACCCAGGACACCGCCACCGGGCAGCCCGTCGACCTGCTCCGGTGGGACGTCTTCGGACCCGACCTGCAGCAGGCCGTGGCGAAAATCGATGTGCGGGTGACCATCCCGCAGGAGCTCGACGACCGGCTCGTCCGGCAACCGCGCGGCTCCTTCGCCTGGACCCTCGTGGGTGCCGGGCAGTGGCTCACCCCCGAGCCCGACGCGGCACCAGGCGAGGTCACCTACGGCTTCACGGTCGACGACACGGCCCCGCCGCACTCGCAGGCGCGGTTCACGATGCACTTCGAGGCGGGTTCGATCACGATGCCCCCGCAGTCCTGGATCTTCTGGCTGCAGACCTTCGGTCCGGTCCTCCCGATGCTCGTCCTCGCCGCGACGCTCCTCCTGTCGTTCGCCGCCCGGGCCGTCGCGTGGGGCGACGCCCGCGGACGCCCGTGGTACGTCGCCCAGTCGGAGCCGCCTGCCGGCATCTCGCCGCGCATGGCCGCTCACCTCCTCCGGTCGCCCGCGACGATGGAGCTCGCCGAACGGCTCAAGGACGCCGCGATCAGCGGAACGAAGCAGCAGGCCAAGCGACAGGCGCGCCTCATCGCCGCGGCGGGTGCCGCCAAGCGGGCCGGCCGGCTGGGTGATCGACCCCGTGCCCTGCGCCGGTACCTCACGGGGCCGGAACGAGCCGGGCAGGTGCGCGAGGGCCTCCGCCGGGTGCCGAAGGGCTTCGTCCGTGACTGGTTCATCGCCGCACCGATCGCCCTGACGCTCCTCCAGTGGGGCATCGTCAGGCAGCTGTCGCACCAGACCGTCCTGGCGGTGGTGTGGTGGCCGCTCGCCTTCGTCGCGCTCTCGACCGCCTTCGCCGTCATCGTCCTCGCGATCGCGCTGACCGCCAGGCCGTTGACCCGCAAGGGCGCGCTCGTGAAGCAGCATCTCCTCGGCATCCGGGTGTTCGCGGAGCGCACGCAGCTGCTCGACCGCGCCAGCCTCCGCGACCGGCTCCTCCCCTACGCCGTGCTCGGCGCGTCGCCCCGCGCGACCGGCCGACGGGTGGCCGCACTGATCGCCCCGGAGATCACCATGCCGGCCGCCGCGGCCGATCGTGCCTCGCGTGCCGAGGGATCGCGGACCGGCTTCCTCACCGCACCCCGCATCGCCGTCCGCGTGCTCGCCCTGCTCCTCGTGGCAGGCGCGATCGTAGCGGTGAACGTGCTGCCCGCACCCTCGACGGACTCCGCGACGCCTCGTTCGTACACCGGGGACATCGCCGGATCGACCCTCACGCGGATCGCCTCGGCCGAGTTCGACGCGGTCCTGGAGCGGACCGATCGCGACGGCGCCCGACTGCGCACGACCGAACGGCTGGGCGTCGACTTCTCCGACGAGGGCGCGGTGCCCGGACAGGTGGTCCGTGAGTGGCCCGCCGTCGTCGACGGACAGGACCTGGGTCTCACCGTGGACACTGTGACGATCGATGGTGAGGACGCACCCTTCACGACGGAACAGGAGGACGGTCGGCTGCTGCTCCGCACGACCTTCGGCGAGGTGCTCACCGGTCTGCACGACGTCGTGATCCAGACGACCGCCACGACGCCCGCGACAGCGAGCTCCCTCAACGGCCGCGACGTCGACCGGATCCGCTGGGTCGCCCTCCTCGACGGCTGGTCGAGCAGTGCCTCGTTCGACGAGGACGACCCGCCGGAACCGTTCCGGTTCAGTTTCACGGCCGATGACGCGTTCCTCGACGACGCCGTCAGCGCCGGCTGGACCCCGGACGAGGCCGCGCCCTGGCGACCGTCGGCGGCCGAAGACGGATCCGGGCAGGAGACGGCCACGCTCGACCTCGCGCCGGACGACGGACGGTGGCCGCCCGACGCCCGCTACGACGACCTCGGGGCGACCCTCGACCTCCCGGCCGGCACGGTCGCCGGAACCGACGCCGATGCCGCGGCCTGGTCCAGGACGGCGGCGCTGGCACCAGGGCTCCTCACCCTCGTCTTCGCCGGCGTCTCGATCCTCGGAGCCGTGATCGGCGCGATCGGCACCGCGCGGGGCCGCGACCGGGTGCGGGAGCCGGGATTCCTGCGTGATGCGGTGCGCTGGCTGACCCCGGCAGCGCTCGTCGCTGCGATGATGCTCGGTATCCGTGAGCTGGACGCCATCGACGGTGACGACCCCTTCGGCGGCCTGCTGCTCGGCGCCCTCGTCGCCGACGTCGTGGCGGTCCTCGCGTGGTACTTCGTCGCCCTGCGGGGAGGGAAGCGCGCCTGACCTGCGAGGGTCGCAGGCTGCGGGATAGCATCGTCGGATGTCGACCACCGCACCTCTCGAGATCCTGCGCCTCACGGCCTTCGCCGCCGAACCGGGTGGTGGGAATCCGGCCGGAATCGTCGTCGACGCCTCGCAGCTGTCGGACGCCGAGATGCAGACGATCGCCACCGAGGTCGCGTACCCCGAGACGGCGTTCGTCGTCGACACGGGTATCGACGGCGACGACCGCCACGTGCGGCTGCGCTACTTCTCCCCCGGTGCCGAGGTGCCGTTCTGCGGCCATGCCACCATCGCGACGGCCGTCGTCCTCGCCGAGCGCCGAGGTGTCGGTCGGTTCACGCTCGAGACGAACGTCGGACCCCTCGTCGTCGAGACGCATGACGACCCCGAGACCAACTCGATCACCGCGTCGTTCACGAGCGTCGAGCCGACCGTGCGCGATCTCGATCCCGAGGTCGCCGACCGGCTGCTGTCGATCCTCGGGCTCGAGCGGTCGGACCTCGATGAGCGGTGGCCGCTCCGCGAGTCGTTCGCCGGCAACCGGCACCCGGTCGTCGCGGTCCGCGAGCAGGACGTCTTCGACGCCTTCACCTTCGACCCGTCCGCGCTGCGCCGGCTGATGGACGAGCAGGGGTGGGCCGGAACCGTGACGGTCGTGCACTGCCACGGACTCGACGAAGCCGGCATCCTGCTCGTCGAGGCTCGCAACCTCTTCCCCGTCGGGGACATCACCGAGGATCCGGCCACCGGCTCCGCGGCGGCTTCCCTCGGCGGTTACCTGCGCGTGCTCGGTCTCATCGCGCCGCCGGCGCGGATCCTCGTCCGGCAGGGCCACCACGTCGGTGCCCCCAGCCTGCTGACCGTCGACGTCCCGGCCACCGGCGGCATCACCGTGTCGGGGACGGCGAGCCCGATCGGGTGAACAACAGATCGCCCTCCAGCTTTACATCACAGCGGTGTGAATTAAAGCCCAGAGCGATTTGCTTTACTCGGGCGACACGTCGTTCAAGTTTGCTTGAAAGGACGAGTCACTTCAGCCCGATCGGGTGAAGGTGACCACCGGATACCCGCGCTCGGCGTCCATGGTCACCTCGGCTGCCACGCCGTAGACGTCGGCGATGAGTTCCGCGGTGAGCACTGCGCTCGGTGCCCCGGCGGCGACCACCCGGCCGGCGCGGAGCACGACCACGCTGTCGCAGTACATCGCGGCGAGGTTGAGGTCGTGGATGGCGATCACGGTGGTCAGTGGAAGGGCGCAGACGAGGTCGAGGAGCTCCAGCTGGTGCCGGATGTCGAGGTGGTTCGTCGGTTCGTCGAGGAGGAGCTCGCGCGGCTCCTGCGCGAGGGCCCGCGCGATCTGCGCGCGTTGACGCTCGCCTCCGGAGAGGGTGTGCCAGAGGCGCCCGGCCTGGTCGAGCAGGCCGACATGCGCGAGCGCGCGCTCGACGGCGGCATCGTCGGTCGCGGTGTCGCCGCCGAGTCCCGAGCGGTGCGGGATCCGTCCGAGCCGGGCGATGTCCCGCACGGTGATGTCGACGTCGGTCTCGGCGTGCTGGGTCACCGAGGCCACCGAACGCGCGATGCGACGCCGACCGACCGACACGAGGTCGACGCCGTCGAGCGTCACGAGTCCGGCCGTCGGCTTCACGAGGCCGTGGAGCACCCGCAGGAGTGACGACTTGCCCGAACCGTTCGGACCGAGGAGGCCGACGGTCTGTCCCGGTTCCGGGTGCAGGGTGACGCCGTCGACGACGAGCGCACCGCCGCGGTTCCAGGTCACGTTCTCGGCGTGGAGGGTCATACCCGCTTCCTCCTCCGCGCCAGCAGCGCGATGAACACCGGCACCCCGACGAGTGCCGTCCCGACACCGACCGGCAGGGGCGTCGGCGAGAACGCGACCCGCGAGCCGGCGTCCACCCACACCATGAAGATGGCGCCGATGATCGCGGTCGCCGGGATGAGCCGACCGTGCCGCGGGCCGACGAGTAGGCGGGCGGCGTGCGGGAGGACGAGTCCGACGAAGCCGATCGCCCCCGCGACGCTCACGAGGGTCGCCGTCATGAGGGCGGTCGCGACGAGGAGGACCGCGCGCGTCCGCCCCACGTGGATGCCGAGGGACGCGGCGACGTCCTCGCCGAACGCGAAGGCGTCGAGCGCGTGGGCGTACCGCAGGCACAGGAGGGAGCCGGCGACGACGACGATCGCGCACAGGATCACGTCGTCCCAGCGCACGCCTTCGAGCGAGCCGAGCAACCAGAACATCACGCCGCGGGTCTCGTCGGAGTCCGCGAAGGCGAAGATGACCAGTGACGTCAGCGCCGAGAACAGTTGGGTGCTGGCGACGCCGGCGAGCACGACCCGGTCGGTCCCGCCGCCCGACAGCCGGGCCAGCAGGAGCACGAGTCCGAACGCGACGAGGGCTCCGATGAACGCACCACCCGAGAGCCCGATCGATGCGCCGCCGAGTCCGAGGATCCCGATGGCGACCGCCCCGGTCGACGCACCGGAGGAGATCCCGAGGATGAACGGGTCGGCGAGGGGGTTCCGGAGCAGCGACTGCATGATGACGCCGCACAGCCCGAGTCCGGCTCCGCATGCGGCGGCGACGAACGCCCTGGGCAGGCGCTCCTCCCACACGATCGCGTCCTTCGACAGCTTCACCGGGATGTCGGTGAGGCCGAGGTGGTTGGTGACGATGTCGCGCACGTTGACGAGCAGGATGTCGGCCGGACCGAGGGTGATGGCTGCGCCTACGGAGACGAGGAGCAGCAGCACGCCGGCGAGGACGAGGACCCCGGCGATCACCGCGCGGCGGGCTCGGGGCGCGGGCCGCCGGGCGGTGTCGACGTTCGTCGCTGTATCCGGTTTCGTCACCGTGTCGGGGTTCAGAGCTCGTCCTCGTGCTCGACCCACCACGCCTTGATCTTCTCGAGGCCGTCGACGAAGCGGATGGACGGGTTCAGCTCGGCACCGTGGAGGGCGATGTACCGCTGGTTGCGGACCGCGTCCATCGTCTTCGTGAGTGGGTCGGACTCGAGGAACGCGATCTTGTCGTCGAGCCGGTCGCCGGGGAACCGGTCGCGTTGCAGGTCGCCGAGGACGAGCACCTTCGGGTCGCGGTCGACGAGGTCCTCCCAGGTGGTCGCCGGCCAGTCGTCGGTGGCCTCGGTGAAGACGTTCTCGAGGCCTGTGGTCGAGGCGAGGAGCGCGGCCGAGCCGAGCCCGCCACCGACGTAGGGCGTCTTCGTGTCGGCGAACCAGAACGCGACGGTCGTGCCGTCGAAGTCGACACCTTCGGTCGCCTTCGTGGCCCGGGCCTGCAGATCGGCGACGAGTGTCGCCGCGCGGTCGGACACGTCGAAGACCTCGCCCATCTCGGTGATCTCCTGGTACAGCGCGTCGATGGTGAGCGGTGTCGTGCGTGTGCCGCCGCCGTTGATGCTCGTGCCGTTGTCGCAATCGGTGGGCGAGAGGTAGCTGGCGACGCCGGTCTCGGCGAAGCGCTCGCGTGGGGCGACGCCGCCCTCGTTGAAGTGGCGGCCGAAGGAGGCGGTGACGAAGTCCGGGTCCGCGCCGAGGACGACCTCGTACGTGGGGGCGTTGTCGGCCAGCCGCGGGACATCGGTGTTGGCGTCCGCGAGCGAGTCGAGGACGGGGTCCGTCCAGGAGGCGGTGCCGACGATCCGGTCCTCGAGTCCGAGGGAGAGCAGGATCTCGGTCGAGTTCTGGTCGAGGGAGACGACCCGCTGTGGTGCGGCGTCGATCGTGACCTCGGTGCCGCAGTTGTCGAGCGTGAGCGGGTACTCCGTCGCTCCTTGGCCTGCGGCGGCGGTCGCCTCCGGCTCGACGGCTTCGGAGGCACCACAGGCGGAGAGTCCGATGGCGAGGACGGCTGCGAGGGCGAGACTGCTGGCGGCGCGCTGGTGCACGTCGACTCCTTCATTCAGGGCGGGGACCCAGGAAGGATAGCCTTACCTGACTGGAGGGCGCGAATCGGGAGCGGTCTGAACGGTCGAGCCGAAGGATGACCCGTATGACACGCGCTCAACGCGGAGGGTCTGCTGTCAGCAGGTCTGTGGCAGTTCGGATGCGAGCGCATCGAGCAGGTGAACGTCGTACCGGTCTTCGTCCTGAACCGCTGGCACGAGATCTTCCGCCCCCGTTCGTGGCAGTTCCCAGATCACGGTACCGGGACGGAGCTGATCCACCGTGCGATACCACTCCTCGAGGGGGCCGCGTAAGCGGACATGCAGGTCGAAGGTGCGCCGGGACCGTGTCCTGTCGCCGTTCTTCTGACGCCGCAGAGCAGGTTCGTCGGGGAGGGTCAGGAGGACGGCGTCAGCGAACCCGATCTGGCATCGCAGCATCGCCGCGCGGACAGCGGCCAGTTCATGGAGAAAGCGCGCGACCGGAGCCTCGCCGATGCGCGCCAAGCACCATGAATAGTGCAGTTTGAGAGGATCGCTGTCGCACAGAGCCACTCCCACTCGCCGCTCGAGAGCGATCGCTTGCGACCAGCGATCTCCATTCACCCCGGTCCAATACCTCGCCTGAGCCTCCGGGTCGCTTCCATCAGGTTCTTCCCCCGTCGGCGCATACTCGGCGACGAACTCGGCCGCTGCCGCTCGACACCAGGTCGTCTTGCCGGCAGCGCTCGGACCCTCAACCGCAACGATCATTCGACGATCGTAAACGTCCACTGCAGCTCACCGCGGGTCGACCAGCCCGGCGCGGATACCCCACAGCACGGCCTGGAGGCGGTCGCGTGCGCCGGTCTTCTGCAGCAGTCCGGCGAGGTGGTACTTCACCGTGGTGGGTTCGACGAAGAGCCGCTCGGCGATCTCCGCGTTGGACAGGCCCTCCGACAACAGGTGGAGCACGTCGAACTCGCGGTCGGTGAGCGGTGACTCGGCCGGAGCCGTGGCGGCCGGCGCGGTCGTGCTGCGGCGCTCGGAGAACTCGCGCAGGATACGACGGGTGAGCCGTTGGTCGAGCGTGCCTTCCCCCGCGGCGACGGACCGGATAGCGGCAAGCAGCGTCGCCTCGTCCGCCCCCTTCAGCAGGAAGCCCGCCGCCCCGGCCTCAAGCGCGGCGAATACATCCGCGTCGACATCGAAGGTCGTGAGGATGAGCACGTCGGCGTCGAGTTCCGGGTCGGCCGTGATCGTGCGGGTCGCCGCGATGCCGTCGGTGCCCGGCATGCGGATGTCCATGCAGACGAGGTCCGGCCGCAGCTCGCGGGTCAGGCGGATCGCGTCGGCACCGTCGATGGCCTCACCCACGACCTCGATGTCCGCCTCAGCGCCGAGGATCACCGAGAGGCCGGCGCGGACGACGGCCTGGTCGTCGGCGATCAGGAGGCGGATCATGAATCGCTCCGCTGCTCGTCGGGGATGGTCAGGCGGTTGCGCCATCCGCCGTCGTCTGTCGGCGCCGAGGTCAATCGCGCCCCGATGAGCTCGGCCCGCTCGCGCATGCCCCACAGGCCGTAGCCGTCACGGGACGGAGCCGCAGGCCGCTGCGACGACGGGGCGTTCGTCACGGTGAGCTCGATCGTGTCCGCGTCGAACCGCACCAGGACGTGAGCGGTGGCTCCGGGAGCATGCCGGGCGGCGTTCGCCAGCGACTCCTGGACCGTCCGGTACGCGGCCGTCTCCGCGAGCGGACCCAGCACGCGAGGCTCGCCGGTCACGGTGTACGCGACGTGCTGTCCCCGGGACCGCGCCGCCTCGACGAGTTCCGGGATCGCCGCGATCGTCGGGATGGTCGCCGGCCCGAGGGTCGATCCGTCTCCGCCGCCCTGGGCGTCCGCGTCGTCGCTCCGCAGCAGGCCGACCGTCCGCCGCAGGTCGACGAGGGTGGTGCGAGCGTCGGACTGCACCGTCTGGAGCATCGCCCGAGCACGTTCCGGGTCGCGCTCCATCAGCGCGGTGGCCGCCTGTGCACTGACGATGATCCCCGACAGGTGATGCCCGGCGATGTCGTGCAGCTCTCGGGCGAGGGCGGTGCGTTCGGAGCGGAGGTCGTTGAGGGCGCTGATCCGGCGCTCGTTCTCCGCCATGCGCGCCTGGTCCTCGATCGCCGACAGCAACCGCTCGCGCCCCCTGGCGTACTCGGCGACGCCCGCCGGGAGCACGTACTGCAGCACGATCCGCGCGACGGCTGCGAACACGAGGATGAGCGGCTGCTCGGACGACCCGAATGCCATGGCGATGCCGCCGACGACCGTCGTGGCCGCCGCGCCTGTCACCAGCGCGGTCATCACCGTGCGACGCTCCTCGTGACGAGCGAGCGCATAGGTGGCGAGGATCACGCCGAACGAGCCGATCCCGAGTTCTCCACCACTGGACCCGAGGATCACGAGGTCGAGGAGGACCGCCACGCCGAACACCGCGACAGGGTGCCGACGCCGGAAGAGCAGAGCGACGGCCTGGAGCACGACCAGAGCCGCGTGCGCCCACGGCGACACCTGTCCCGGCACGGCGTGCAGCTCGTCGACCCACGGGACGACCCCGAGATACCCCACCGCGCCGGCGAGGACCAGGACCGGCGGGAGCGCCGAGCGCAACCGTGCCGCGACAGGTGCGGGCCGTGCGGACGAGGTCATGGGTCGAGTCAACCACGCCGAGCGCCGACCCCGGCGGGGGTCGACGCTCGGCTGCCGGTGGGAGACGGTCATCGCTCGCAGAGGCTCGCGTCGAGGGCGTCGACGACGATCCGGTACTGCTCCATCAGTCGCTCGTTGTCGTCGGGCGAGACGACCGCCCACGGCAGCGACGTGACGGCGATGGTGACCGCTGTACCGTCGGGGCCGACCGCGTTGCGCGTCTGGGTTCCGGGGATGTCGCCACCGTGCCCCCAGGCGACGCCGCCGCAGCTCAGGGGGTAGCTCTGCAGGCCGAGCCCGTAACCGGCTCCCGGCCAGAGTTCGTCGCCCGCCGGGACCGTGGTCTGCATCTCGGCGAGGGTCTCCTCGTTCAGCAGTTCCCCGTCGAGCAGCGCCTTCATGAAGACGTTGAGCTCGTGCGGCGTCGAGACGAGCGCACCGGCGGACCAGGCGAACGAGGTGTCGAGGGCGGTGAAGTCCACGAGGTCGCCGACGGTCTTCGCGTGGTACCCCTTGGGGTGCTCGCCGCGCAGCTCGCGTTCGCCCGGCGCCGGGAAGTACGTGTGCTCGAGGTCGAGCGGCTTGACGATGCGCTCGTCGATCTGCTGGCCGAGCGCCCGGTCGGTGACGCTCTCGATCATGAGCCCCAGCACGAGGTAGTTCGTGTTGCTGTACTCCCAGCGCTCCCCCGGTGCGAACACGGCCGGCTTCGCGAGGGCGATGTCGAGCATCTCGCGGGGCGAGGTGTAGCGCTCCTGCGCGGCGAACGCGTCAGCGGCGATCTGATCGGCGTACTCGGGGAGCCCCGCCGTGTGCTGCAGCAGCTGCCGGACGGTGATGCGGGTGCCGTCGATCCCGTCGCCGGTGATGAGCCCCGGGAGGTAGGTGTCGATCGGGACGTCGAGGGCGACCTTCCCCTCCTCGACCAGCTGGAGGACGACGGTCGAGACGAACATCTTCGTGTTGCTCGCGATCCGCACCTCGCCGTCGACTTGGGCGGGCTCGTCGGTCGCGAGGTCGCCGATGCCGGCCGCGACGTCGGTCGACGTGCCGTCGGGGCCGATCACCGAAGCGAGCGCCGCGGGGTAGCCGGCGTCGACGAGCGACTGCATCCGGTCCTGCAGCGGGCCGGACTCGGAGCCGGGCCCGGCGGTCTGCTCCGTGGCACTGGTGCAGGCGCTGAGGGAGACGGTCCCGGCGAGGAGGGCGGCGGCGGCCGAAACGGCGATGAGGGTACGGTGACGGTTCTGGGTCTGGTGCTGCGTCTTGGTCGAGGTCTCGGTCTGGTTCTGGTCGTTCATGTGGGTGGGTCCTTTCAGATGTCGCGGCGCGAGAGCGCAGCGGAGGCGGCCGCGGTCAGGGCGGCGGTGAGGGCGACGACGGCGATGATGACGACGGACGGTCCGAGCCCGCCCGTTCCGCCGTGGATGACGCCCTGCGCCAGGGCGACGGGCAGGAACTGGGTCCAGACGGGCAGCACCCCGCCGGTGACGAGCTGGAACATGGAGACGACGACCGGTTCGAGGAAGAGGATCGCGATCATCGTCAGGACGCCGGCGAGTTGTGTGCGGACGATGAGTCCGACCGCGAGGCCGATGACCGACAGGGCGGTGACCGCGAGGACACCGAGCCCGAAGCGTGCTGCGAGGGCCGGGAGACCGAGGACGAACGGCGTCCCGGTCGCTGCCAGGGTGATCACGAGCGTGACGAGGCTCACGAGGGCGAGCACGACACCGAGGGCGGCGCCGATCAGTGCTACCGCGCCGGCCTTCGCGGCGACGATGCGGAACCGCTTCGGCGAGGCGAGGACAGCGCCGACGATGCCGCCGTAGCGGTCGTCACTCGTGCCGGCGAGCACGCCGAGCAGGGTGATCGCCAGCAGTGCGACGCCGATGGAGCCGCTGCCCATCGACGCACCGAGGGGGTTGAGCGCGTCGAGTTGGACGGCGCGGGACGCGAGGTCCAGGACGGGGAAGTCGCTCCCGAGGGCGTCGAGCCCCGGCCCGATGTCACCATCGGCGAGGGCGGGCATGAGGGTGACGAAGGCGAGTTGCGTGACGATCAGTCCGACGACGGCCACCAGGGCGGTGACCTTCGTGGCGGTCGTGGTGACCAGCCCGAGGAGTTCGGCGCGGAACATCAGCGCACCTCCCCGTGCTCGGCGAGCTGGGCGGTTCCGGTGACCCGGAGGTAGTAGGCCTCGAGGTCACCTCCCGTCGCAGCGAGGATCTCACCCATCGACGACTGGGCCAGGACGCGCCCGTCCGCGATGATGACCACGTCGTCCGCGATGTCCTGCACGTCGGAGAGCAGGTGCGACGACAACAGCACCGTGCCGCCCGCGTCGGCGAAGGTGCGGAGGCGGTGTCGCAGCCACTGCATGCCGGCGGGATCGAGGCCGTTGGAGGGCTCGTCGAGGATGAGCACCGAGGGGTTGCCGAGGAGAGCTGCGGCGATCGCGATGCGCTGGCGCATGCCGAGCGAGTACCCGCCGGCGGGGCGGTCGGCGTCGCGGCTCATCCCCACCTCGGTGAGGACCGCGTCGATCCGGGAGGCGTCGACTCCGATGCGCGCTGCGGCGATACGGAGGTGCTGTCGCCCGGTGCGAGCCGGGTGGAGCCCACCGGCGTCGAGCACGGCTCCGACGGCGCGCGCCGGCTGGTCCAGCTCGCGGTACGGCCGGCCGAGGATGAGGCTCTCCCCGGCGTCGGCGCGGGCGAGGCCGAGCAGCAGTCTGATGGTGGTGGTCTTCCCAGCGCCGTTCGGGCCGAGGAGTCCGACGACCCGGCCAGGGTCGACGGTGAAGGAGACGTCGTCGACGCGGGGGCGGCCGTGGAAGGTCTTCCGGAGCCCGCGCGCCTCGATCGAGTGAGGGTATGTCGTGTTCATGCCTTCAGCCTCCGCGCTGGCGGCTTCCGGCACCCCCGCCCGACGTCCAGTCCCGGGCTGGCCGAATGGACAGTCGTCGTCGACCTCTAGGCTGCTGGCATGGATGCTCCCACTCGTCGCTTCGCCCTGCGTGGGGCCGTCCTCGCGGTCGCGCTGAGCTGTCTCCTGGCAGGCTGCGCGCCGTCGCCGTCGCCGGACCGCACGACCGCGCCATCCGCATCGGCGTCGGATGCAGCCGCCCGCTCGGGCACCGGGGATATCCGGCACGACCTCGGCCCGCTCACCGAGCGGTTCCCGCAGCTCGAGGGGGCGACGGACGCGACCTGGATGTCCGGGACCCTCGGCGACGACCGGGTACCCGGGCCCAGCACGTACTGGATCGATGCCGTCGTGACCCTCGACGAGGCGAACTACGCCGCGGTGCGCGCGCAGGCGGGGTCGTCGGAACTCGACGAGGATGCCCAGCTTCCCGAGCTCGACCCCGGCCTCGGCGATGCACTGCCGAGCGGACCGTTCGTGCGCTCGCAGGCCATCGACGACGCGTTCTCGGTGGACGGGCGCTCGACGGTCGTGGTCCTCGACGACGCGACCCGGACCGTGATCCTGACGAGCCGGTTCCAGTAGCGGCCGGCCCGGATCAGCTCGGGCACGATCGCATGTTCTCCGTCTGATCGCCACCGCTTCACAGCACGGATGTGGAGGAGTTGACTGGGGGCATGGCCGACACCACTGATTCCACCGACACTGCTGACACCACCGTCCCCGACAACACCGTCCCCGACAACGCCGACGACCGCATCGCGGTGCTCTTCGACATCGACGGCACGCTCGTCGACTCGAACTATCTGCACGTCGACGCATGGGATCGCGCGTTCGCCGATGCCGGCAGACCGGTCGACGCCTGGCGGATCCACCGGTCGATCGGGAAGGACGGTGGTGAACTCCTCGAGTCCCTGCTGGACGGTTCCGAGGAGGTCGAGCAGTACGGCGAGCGGGCGAAGGAGCTGCACAGCGAGTACTACCTGCAGAACACGTCCCGGCTGCGGGTGATCGGTGGGGCGCGCGAGCTGCTCGGCGAGCTGGCTGAGCGCGGGATCGCGGTCGTCCTGGCGACCTCGGCGCCGGAGAACGAGCTGGAGATCCTGCGGGAGCTGCTCGACGTCGACGAGGCGGTCTTCGCCGCGACGTCCTCCGGTGACGTCGAGACGGCGAAGCCCGAACCCGACATCGTCGAGGTCGCTCTCGACCGCGCAGGGGTGCCGGCTTCGCGGGCGGTCATGGTCGGCGATGCCGTCTGGGACATCGAGGCGGCCGCTCGGGCCGGTGTGGAATGCATCGGTGTGCGGAGCGGCGGGTTCGGCGAGCAGGAGTTGCGTGATGCGGGTGCGGTCGCGGTCTACGGCGACGTCGCCGAGCTGCTCGCGAAGCTCGACGACAGCCCGATCGGCAAGCTCGAGCGCTGACCGAGGGCTCGAGCGGGGCTCAGCTCCGCGTGGCGCGGCTGCGGAACCAGCGGGCGAGTTCCTGCAACGCCCGCATGGTGGCGGTCGGGTCGTCGCGGTCGAGGTCGTCGAAGGTGTCGCGGTAGCCGTCGAGGTCTGGGGCGGATCCGCTGTCGGCGCGTTCGAAGCCCATGGTCCAGTCGGCGAACTGGCGTTCGCGGATGGGTTCTTCGAACATCACCCGGATGCCGGTGTGGCGGGGGTCGGCGCTGAGGGTGTCCATGAGCCCGCGGACGGCGGCCTCCGGTCCTTCGAGGACCTGCAGGAACCGGCCGTCGCGGTGGACGAGCATGCCGGTGAGCCCACTGCGGGCGTTGTTCTCGCGGCTGGTGGCGAGCAGGGCGGTGAGGTCCTCGTCGCTGAACGGCTGTGTCGCCGTGCTCGCATACACGAGTGACAGCATCTGATCTTCGTCGGTGCCCACCGTTGGAGCCTACCCGGCGGGGTCGGAGGTGGTCCCGGAAGCGCGTCCGGCGAACCTCTTCCGTTCACGGAGCCTGTCGAAGTGCCCACGAAGAACCCTTCGACAAGCTCAGGAACCGAAGCGCGTCCGGCGAACTTCCTCCGGTCACTGAGCCTGTCGAAGTGCGCACGAGAAACCCTTCGACAAGCTCAGGGACCGAAGCGCGTCTGGTGCCCCCTCCGATCACTGAGCTTGTCGAAGTGCCCACGAAGAACCCTTCGACAGGCTCAGGGACCGGGGGTGGTCAGAACGGCGCGGGATCCGGTTCGGTTCGGTGGCGTTTTCCGTCGGGTGTGGTCCAGTCGAGGACCCCGCCGGGCTGGTGGTCGAGGTCCCACCCGGGAAGATGCTTCATCCGGTGATGATGTCGACACAGGCAGGCGAGATTCCCGACATCTGTCGTGCCTCCGTCCTGCCAGGCGACCGAATGGTCCAAGTCGCAGGCCCTGGCTCGGCGCCCGCAGCCGGGTGCCCGACAAGTGCCGTCCCGGAGGCGCACAGCGCGCTGCAGATCGGCGGGCACCCGGTACTGGTCCCGACTCACGGACAGGACGGCGCCGGTTTCCGGCTGGACCAGGATGCGCGTCATGCCGGGCGCGTTGACCGCGAGGCGGGCCGCGGTCTCGGGGTCGATCGGCCCGTAGCCGTCGAGCGTGGCGGGTGCGTCGGAGACACCGGCCAGGCTCAGCGCCGGCACCGTGATCTGCACGGTGGGCGTGATGTGCTCCTGGACCTCGATCGGGTGCGGGAGTACCGGGCTCGATGCGACGTCGTCGGGCGTGACGCCGGTGAGGGCCAGGGCTGCGAGGGCGTCCGCCTGGAGTTGCGCGCAGGTGCGGGTGTCTCCCGCTCTGCGCGACTCCGCGGCCGCCGCCTCGACCCGCTCGATGATGCCCTGCGCGATGGGTGCCGTGGTGAAGAGGTGCACCCACGCCATGCCGTCCGCTGCGGGCTCGAACTCCACCCGCCGGTCTGCCTCGGACCGCCGGGCCCGAGCCGTGATGGACTCCGGGTGGAGGCGCTCCCGCAGGACGCGGGCACGCTTCCGCAGGTTCGCGTTGGTCGTCGCTTCGGCGACCGGCAAGACCGCATCCAGAAACGCCGCCCGCCCCGCGGTCGGCACATCGCGCAGCTGATCCGTGATGGTCTGTGCGTGCCGTGCCGAGATGCGGCCGGCCTCGAGCGACGCCAGCACGGCCGGAGCCTCGTTCACGAGGCGTTCCGCGTCGTTCGTCGCCCGCTGGACGGTCTGCTCGGACCTCCGCGTAGCCATGGCGAGCGCAGCGCAGGTAGACCGGCGGGAGAGCGCCTGGCGCTCAGCCGGCGGGTACACGGCCGGGACGACCGAGTCTGCGAGGGCGTCGGCGTACGCCGCCGAGCGGGCGAGGAGTCGCGCCGCCCGAGCGGCCAGCACGGCCTGTTGCCGACAGATCTCCGCGTACTCATCCGAGAACTCCGCGAGCTGCGCTGCGTACGCATCGCCGGCTCGAACTGCGGAGGTGATGGTCTCGGTCATGACTTCAGTCCACCATGGACCACTGACATTCCAGATGGTGAGCCGTGTCGGCGGTGGATGTCCGGGTGCGCCCTTCGACAAGCTCAGGGACCGGAGGGGGTACTCAGGGACCGGAGGGGGTACTCAGGGACCGGAGGGGGCACCCAGGGACCGGAGGGGGTCACCCAGGGACCGGAGGGGGGCACCCAGGGACCGGTGGAGGCTTCCTCAGGGTCACGGAGAACCCTACCCTCACCGACCCATGAGCGCCTTCACGACCTCCACCGCCGCCGGCCCGTCCAGCGACGGATGGTTTACCCACTGCCCACCCGTGACCGACACCTCGGTTTCCGGCAAAACCACCGTCGTGACGATCACCGCGGCGACACCGGCCTCGACCGTCGCGCTGTAGGCGATCCCTCCGGCGGCCTCGATCGTCGCATCCGGGATCGGCGTCAGCCCGGCCGCGGTCAGCTCGTCAGCGGACAGCATCTCGCTCGATTCGGGAGAGACGACGACCTCCACCGATCGGATGTCCGCCGTATCGATCGTCCCCTCCGGCGCCTCCCAGCCGCAGATGGCCCCGTATTCGTCGGCCCCGTTGTCCTCCCGCGCGACGAGTCCCTCGATGTACGGCGCGACGGCTGCCTCTACCACTGCGCAGTCGACCTGCACGGACGAGCCGCCTCCCGAGCCTCCGCTTGACGACTCCGCCGGCACCGACGCAGCGGGTGACGCACTGCCGGCGGCCCCACCACCGGGGTCCCCAGCGGAGGTGCAGGCCGACAGCGCCAGCACGATCGTTCCGGACACGAGAAGAGGCAGTCCTGCCCGCTGCAACAGACGCATGACGTCGACGATATGGGTTCCGGGGTAGTGTCCGGAAGAGACCGACGGGAGCAGCGCGATGGAACCGACGACCCGCACCGACAGCGATCACGGCGACCGCACCGCCGACCACACCGCAGCCCGCGACTGCGTCATCGCGGGCGGCGGCCCTGCCGGCATGGTGCTCGGCTACCTCCTCGCCCGGGCGGGCCTCACCGTGACCGTGCTCGAGAAGCACGTCGACTTCTTCCGGGACTTCCGCGGCGACACGATCCACCCGTCGACCATCACCCTGCTCGGCGAGCTCGGCCTGCGCGAGCGGTTCCTGCGGCTGCCGCACAACCGGCTGCAGACGATGGACGCCGTGATCGACGGCATACGGATGACGATGGTCGACTTCGGCACCCTGCCGGCACCCGACCGCTTCCTCGTCCTCGCCCCGCAGTGGGACTTCCTGAACTTCCTCGCCGACGAGGCCGCCGCACTGCCGAACTTCGAGCTCCTCCGGCGCACCGAGGCGACCGGCCTGATCGTGGAGCAGGGCCGAGTGCGCGGCCTGCGCGCGACCGCCACGACCGACACCACCCCACCCGCCGACACCCATCCGACAGCCGACACCTCCACCGACATCGAGATCCGCGCCACCCTCACCGTCGCGGCGGACGGACGCACCTCGGCACTCCGCGACGCCGCCGGACTCATCCCCGACGAGAGCGGCGTCCCGATCGACGTCCTCTGGTTCAGCCTGCCGAAGCCGGCTGACCCGCCACCGCCAACCCTCGCCTACCTCTCACCACGCGGCATGGTGCTCACGATCGACCGGGGTGACCGGTACCAGTCCGGCATGGTCATCCGGAAGGGTGGCGCCGACCGGCTCCGAGCCGATGGCCTACCGGCGCTCCGGCAGCGGATCGTCGATGCCGCACCCGTCCTGCGTCCGGTCGTCGACACCCTGACCGACTGGGACCAGATCAAGCTCCTCTCGGTGCAGCTCAATCGACTCGACCGCTGGCACCGCCCGGGCTTCATCGCCATCGGCGACGCCGCGCACGCCATGTCGCCGATGTTCGGTGTGGGCGTCAACTACGCGATCCAGGACGCGGTCGCCCTGTCCAACGCGATCGCGCGCCACCTCGCCGCAGGAGACGCACCGTCCGAGGTGCTCGCGGCGGTCCAACGCCGCCGCGAGCGACCGGTCAGGATCATGCAGCGCATCCAGCGGGCCGGGCATCGGGTCATCTCCCGCACCACCACCGGCGACCGCATCGCGCCGCGGTGGGCGATCCGACTCCTGCGGCTCGCAACACCCCTCGTCCGACCGCTTGCGGCGAGGTTCATCGGGATCGGACTCCGACCCGAGCACGTCACCGCCGACCCGCCACGCGCACATCACTCGTAGCGGAGCGACTCCACCGGATCGGCCTTGGCGGCACGGGCGGCGGGCAGGGTTCCGGCGAGGAACGCGATCACCATGACGACCAGGACGATGATCGCGAGCGACGCCGGATCGAACGCGATGAGGTCGAGGCCCGGTAGGTCGGCGAGGAGCGATCCGGAGAGCGCGGCGCTGATGCCGGTACCGGCGAGCACCGCGATGCCTACGCCGATCGCGCTGCCGAGGAATCCGATGAACGCGGCTTCGAGGCTGAACAGCCCGAAGACCTTGCCGCTGCCCATCCCCATGGCCTTCATCAGCCCGATCTCGCGGGTGCGTTCCTGCACGGACATGAGCAGGGTGTTCACGATCCCGAAGCTCGCGGCGAGGAGGGCGATGATCGCGAAGGCGTTGAGGACGAGCACGATGCCGTCGATCACCGTCTTGATGGTGCCGAGCTGGTCCGCGACGGTCGTGCCCGTGTAGCCCGCGTCGGTCAGGCGATCCTTCAACGCCGTGACCTGCTCGTCGGTGGCGTCCGCGCTGAACCGGATGGACGCCTGCGCGTACCGCTCGACCTGATCGGACGGGACACCGATGTTCTGCGTCTCGTAGAGGAGGTCGGTGAGCGCGGCGTTCGGCACGATCGAGGCACCGGTGGGCGAGGCGAGGCTCTCCTCGGCGACCCCGACGACGGTCGCGTCCACGGTGTGCTGCGTGCGCTGCGCATCGGTGATCGCGACGGTGACGGTCTTCCCGACCGCGGCGGCGTCGCTTCCGAAGCCGAGCGGTTCGACATAGGACGTGGGGAGCACGAGCTGGAGCGTGTCGGTATCATCGTCGGGCTGAGCACCGTCCAGCAGCGTGACGCTCTGCCCGGAGATGAGTCCGCCGACACCGACGACGTACTTCGTGCCGCTGCCCGCCTCGATGTAGTCGGTCGAGATCGACTTCACGGCCTGCACGTCGAGGACGCCGTCGATCCCGCCGAGCTCGTCGAGATCGGCCGGCGTGAGGGCGACGACGGTCGATCCCGGCGCTCCGGCACCGCTGGCGGCGACCGTGTCCGGGTCGTACTCCTTCGGACCGCTCGTCGCCGCGCCGATGCCCGACCCGGTGTCGGCCGTCTTCGTGACGGTCATCGTGTCGGACGCGCCGACGCTCGACACCGTGTCGTCGATGTAGGCGTTGATGCCGGTGCCGAGCCCGTTCGTCAGGGTGAGCGTGAAGGCTCCGACGAAGATCGCCAGGATGGTCAGGATGGTGCGGGTCTTCGATCGGAAGGTGTTCGCGACGGCGGTCCCGATGAGGTCGACGGTTCTCATGCGGCCACCGCCTCGTCCTCGACGAGCAGTCCGTCGCGGATGAGGATCCGCCGATCGCAGCGTGCTGCCAGCTCCTCGTCGTGCGTCACGACGATGAGCGTGATGCCGCCCTCCCGGTTTAGGGAGAAGAGGATGTCCTCCACGACGGCGCCGGTCGCCGTGTCGAGGTTGCCGGTCGGCTCGTCGGCGAAGATGATCCGCGGGTTGTTCACGAGCGCACGGGCGATCACCGTCCGCTGCTTCTGCCCACCGGACAGGTTCACCGCGCGGTTTCGCGCCTTGTCCTCGAGCTGGAGCTGCGCGAGTGCGGCGAGCGCCCGGCGACGTCGGTCTCCACGGCGGACGCCGGCGATCTTCATCGGGAGGAGGACGTTCTCGAGCACCGTCGCGTTGGCGGTGAGGAAGAACTGTTGGAACACGAACCCGAAGGTCTTGTTCCTGGTCGTGTTGAGGCGGCGTCCGCGGAGGGTGCTCGTGTCGACCCCTTCGAGTTCGACGGTGCCGGAGCTCGGTGCTTCGAGGAGCGCGAGCACGTGCATGAGCGTGGACTTGCCGGAGCCGCTCTTCCCGACGATCGCGACGCTCTCGCCCGCGTGGATGTCGAAGCTCACCCCTTTCAGCGCGTCGAACCGGTTCTGACCGCGACCGTAGGACCGCCGGACGTCCCGGACCGAGATGATCGGCGGCGCTGTGGTGCTCTGCATGGTGTCTCCTCGTCTGGGGCCGGATGCTCCGGCACCAGTCCAGACTCGCCGCGACGCGGGGCCGGCGCGTCCCCCACCGGCGGACACCCGCGTACCGCGTCCGTGGTACCGCGGAATGCCACGTGCGGAGGAGTCGCCGGGCGCGGGTTCGCGGCAGACTGGGCCCATGACCATCGCGACGCAGGATCGCCGGATGCGCGATCCGCGTCCTCGACCTCCGGCGTGGGTGGGCGACGTGGTCGCCGCGGTCCTCATCATCGCCTCCGCCTTCATCCCGTTCCCGAACGCGGAGTTCCGGCCGGGCAGCCCACTCGTCGTCGCCCTGGTCGTCGCGCCGGCGCTCCTGCTCCCGCTCCGTCGACGCTGGCCCATCCCGGTGCTCGCGGCCGTCGTCGCCTGTTACGGGGCGGCGGCGATCACGGGGACCCTCGCTCCCGGTGTCGTGATCGCGGCCGCCATCGCGATGTTCGGGGTGGCCGTGCGCTCCGGGCGGCGGACGACCCTGATCACGGCCGTCTCGACGATGGTCGCCGTCGCGCTCCTCAGCCTGCTCGCGTCGATCGGCAGCTTCGATCCGCGGACGGTCCAGTTCGCGGTGATGATCGCGTTCGCCGCTGCGGCCGGGGACGGGACGCGCTCGCGCCGCGCGTACATCGTGGCGATCACGGAGCGTGCGGAGCGGGCCGAGCAGACCCGCGAGGCCGAGGCGCGGCGGCGGGTGACCGAGGAGCGACTCAGGATCGCCCGCGATCTTCACGACACCGTCGCCCATCAGATCTCGGTGATCAGCTTGAACGCCGGGGTGGCGTCGAGCTCCCTGGAGTCGCGGCCGGAGAAGGCGAAGGAGGCGCTCGTCTCGATCCGACGGGCGTCGCGGACGGTGCTCGGCGAGATCGGTGATCTGCTCGAGGTCCTCCGGAGCGACGGCGGGGACGCTGGCGAAGGCTTCCGTGGAACGCTGCCGCAGCCGGGACTCGACCGACTCGACGCGTTGATCGCCGAATTCACCACCGCAGGCCTCGACATCACGACACGGATCGCCCCCGACGTACCGGAGCTTTCGACCGCCACAGACACAGTCGCGTACCGCGTCGTCCAGGAGGGGCTGACGAACGCTTTGAAGCACGGTCCTGAGCGTCGTGCACACGTGCTCGTCGAGAGCGGCGACGGCGGGATCGTCGTCAGCGTGAGCAACCCGACGACGCCCGGCGTCCCGAGCGGGCGGCTCGACACGACGCCGACCACCGGGCACGGGCTCCTCGGCATCCGCGAGCGCGTCGCCGCCGTCCGCGGGACCGTCGACGTCGGCGCGACCCCTGGCGGCTGGCGACTGTCCGCGACGCTCCCGACCACTGATCCGACGCACCCTGATCCGACACACCACGAGGAGTCCCGCGCATGACCACCGTGCTCATCGTCGACGACCAGTCGCTCATCCGCCAGGCCGTGTCCGACATCCTCGCGTCGGAGTCCGACCTCGACGTCGTCGGCGAAGCCGTGGACGGTGCTCAGGCGGTGGCGCTCGCCCGGGAGTTGCGGCCGGACGTCGTGCTCATGGACATCCGCATGCCCGTGCTGGACGGTATCGGCGCGACCGCTGCGATCTGCGCGGACCCCGGGCTCACGGACACGCGCGTCCTCATCCTCACCACGTTCGAGGAGGACGAGAACCTCATCGCGACGCTGCGGGCCGGTGCGAGCGGGTTCATCGGCAAGGGCTCGGAGCCCGAGGAGATCGTCCGTGCTGTGCGCGCGGTGCACGTTGGGGACGCACTCCTCTCCCCCGCGGCCACCCGGAGCCTCATCACCAGGTACGTCGTCGCCGAGGAAGGACCGTCGAGTCCGCGCACGGTCCCAGCCGAGCTGACGCTGCTCACCGAGCGGGAACTCGAGGTACTGCTCCTCGTCGCCCGCGGACGCTCCAACCAGCAGATCGCCGACGAACTCGTCATCTCACCGCACACCTCGAAGACCCACGTGAACCGCATCATGACGAAGGTCGCCGCCCATGATCGCGCTCAGCTCGTCATCCTGGCGTACGAGAGCGGTCTGCTCCGGCCTGGCGCCGACGACTGAACGGCGCCATCACACCGACCACGAACAGTCTGCTGCGGCCGGGCGCCGACGACTGAACGAGGGCTCCGGGTACCTCCAGGAGCGAACCGTATGTCAAACCGCTCGGATCTCCAAACGTTCACCGGCATCGGACCGCGCTCATACCGTGGACGAGGCAGATGAGACCCGAACCATCTGTGCCGACGCAGCTCCCTCAGCCTGGTGCCGGCGACGGCTGCGAGGTGCGCGCTGAGGCAGCACCTCGCAGCCGTTCACGCGGCCGTGCACTGCGAGTCGCCGGACCCCGACCGGTACGCTCATGAGGTCCGTGGCGCCGTCCGGCACGAGGACCGAGCAGACGAGGAAGCAGCATGTCCGGATCCCCCACCGCCCGTCGCGCCTCGCGCCCACTCCCGGCCCTGACACCGGGCCCGCACCGGCGACACCTCGGCCTCATCTCGATCGTCGCCTGCTTCGGCGGTCTGCTCTTCGGCTACGACACCGGGGTCATCAACGGTGCTCTGCGTCCGATGACGGCGGAGCTCGGGCTCACCCCGCTCACCGAGGGCGTCGTCACCAGTTCGCTCGTCTTCGCCGCTGCCGTGGGCGCACTGCTCGGCGGTCGGGTGTCCGACGCGTGGGGCCGCCGCCCGAGCATCGTCGCGCTGGCCGTCCTCTTCTTTGTCGGCACGCTCGCGGTCGTCTGCTCGCCGAACGTCGAACTGCTCGTCGCCGGCCGCATCCTGCTCGGCCTCGCCGTGGGCGGCGCGTCGGCCGTGGTCCCGGTCTACCTCGCCGAGCTCGCGCCGTACGAGATCCGCGGGTCCATCACCGGGCGGAACGAGGTCGCGATCGTCATCGGCCAGTTGTCGGCCTTCGTGATCAACGCGGTGATCGGGAACCTCTTCGGCGGACACCCGAGCGTGTGGCGGATCATGTTCGCCGTCTGCGCCCTCCCAGCGGTCGCGCTCTTCGTCGGGATGTTGCGGATGCCCGAATCACCGCGATGGCTCGTCGACCACGGACGCCGTGATGAGGCGCTGGAGGTCCTGCGGACCGTCCGTTCCGACGAGCGGGCGGCGGCCGAGCTCGAGGACGTCGAGGCGGCCTCGATCGAGCACCGGAACGAACAGCGGATCGGGCTGCGGGCCGTCCTCCGCAACCCGTGGCTCGTCCGCATCCTGCTCGTCGGCGTCGGAGTGGGCATCGCCCAACAGCTCACCGGCATCAACTCGATCATGTACTACGGCCAGACCGTGCTCGTGGAGTCCGGCTTCGACGAGAGCAGCGCGCTCATCGCCAACATCGCCCCGGGGATCATCGCCGTGATCGGCGGGTTCATCGCCCTCACCTACATGGACCGACTCGACCGACGGAAGACCTTCATCATCGGGTTCTCCCTCACCACCGCCTGCCATCTGCTCATCGGCTGCGCGTCGATGCTGCTCGCGCCCGGCGACCCGGCCCGCCCGTGGGTCATCCTGTTCCTCGTGGTGGTGTTCGTCGGCTCCATGCAGACGTTCCTCAACGTGGCGGTGTGGGTCTACCTGGCCGAGGTGTTCCCGCTCGGGATGCGCGGCCTGGGCATGGGCGTCTCGATCTTCATGCTCTGGGTCGGCAACGGGTTCCTGTCGCTGTACTTCCCGTCGCTGGTCGACGGGCTCGGCATCACGGGCACCTTCTTCCTGTTCGCCGGCGTCGGGGTGCTCGCGCTCCTGTTCGTCGCCACCCAGGTCCCCGAGACGCGGGGACGCAGCCTCGAGGCGCTCGGTGCCGACGTGACGACGGGGGCGATCTTCACCCGGCGGTGAGGTGGTCGATCAGGATCTTGGTGCCGATGAGGATCAGGATGACGCCGCCGGCGATCTCGGCGGGCTTCCCGAAGCGCTCCCCCACCCGGCGTCCGATGAAGACGCCGAGGAAGGCGAGCACGAACGTCGTGAGTCCGATGAGGACGACGGCCTCGATGATGGAACCGGGCAGGAACGCGAGCGTGATGCCGATGGCGAGCGCGTCGATGCTCGTCGCCAACGCCAGGACGAGCAGTCGGCGGACGTCGATGCGGTCGGAGTCGACCTCGGTGTCCTCGTGGCTCGAGAACGCCTCCCAGAGCATCTTCCCGCCGACGAGGGCGAGCAGGCCGAAGGCGACCCAGTGGTCGATCTCCCTGATCGAGGGCGCGAACTGCGTGCCGAGCGCCCATCCGATGAGCGGCATGACGGCTTGGAAGACGCCGAAGGTGCCGGCGATCACGAGCGCGTGCCGCACGTCGAACCGCCGCATGTGCAGGCCCTTGGTGAGGGCGACGGCGAAGGCGTCGGCTGAGACGCCGAGCGCGATGAGGAGCAGCGGCCAGAACGTCATGTCGCGGGGGTCTTTCTCTGCGGAGCGTCCTGCACGCGGAACCGTGGTCGGGCGGATCGCCTCGAGGACCCGTCAACGTTGCCAGGGCGGCGGGTGTGCGGCAAGCCGAGGTGCGTGATTGTCAGCGTTTCGGGTCGCCTAACGCGGCAGTTCGGGCGGTCGGGAGCTGATGTCAATACAGCCAATCGTGTACTGTTTTCTCCGTGACCGACACCATGACACCGACCGCGACCTTGACGCACACCGCTGCGCTCGCGAGGCTCGGGCACGCCCTGTCCGACGAGACGCGGGCCCGCATCCTCCTCACGCTCCGAGAAGCCCCGGCGTTCCCGTCCGATCTCGCCGACGCGCTGGGCGTCTCGCGGCAGGTCATGTCGAACCAGCTCGCCTGCCTCCGTGGCTGCGGGCTCGTCGAGGGCGTCCGCGAGGGACGGAACACCTGGTACCGCCTGGCGGACCCGCATCTCGCACCCGCGCTCGACGACCTCCTGCGCCTCGTGTTGGTCGTCGACCCCGACTGCTGCTCCGGCGAGCAGTGCACCTGCGCATGAGTGCCGTCGGCGTGCCGAGCCCACGCCTCCGCGCCCAGCTGACCCCCGCCAGACGCGCGACCCTGCAGCGGCGCATCCGGTGGATCGTGGCCGCGACGATCGCCTACAACGTCGTCGAGGCGATCGTCGCCCTGTCCGCCGGGGCCGTTGCGTCGTCGACGGCACTCATCGGATTCGGTCTCGACTCGATCGTCGAGGTGCTGTCCGCCGCAGCGGTCGCCTGGCAGTTCTCAAGCCCTGAGCCTCATCGTCGCGAACGGCTCGCCCTCCGGGTGATCGCCGTGTCGTTCTTCGGCCTCGCGGCCTTCGTCACCGTCGACGCGGTGCGGTCGCTCGCCGGCTTCTCCACCGCCGAGCACTCGACCGTCGGCATCGTCCTCGCCGCGATCAGCGTCGTCATCATGCCCGCGTTCTCACTGTTCGAGCGCCGGACCGGGAGGGAGCTCGGCTCCGCGTCCGCCGTCGCCGATTCGAAGCAGACGCTCATCTGCTCCTACCTGTCGGCCGCGGTCCTCATCGGTCTCGTCCTCAACAGCACCCTCGGCTGGGCATGGGCGGACGCCGTGGCCACCCTCGTGATCGCCGTCTTCGCCGTCAAGGAGGGGCTTGAAGCGTGGCGAGGTGACGCGTGCAAGCGACCGGTCTCCTCGCTCACCTCAGAGGGCTCGGACGCCTGCGACTGCTGCTGAGCGCGTGCGACACGTCACCGGGGCGGGATAGCCTGCAAGCATGCCAGCAGCCGACGCCGCAGACGCTCCCGACATCGAAGCCCTCCTCGCCGCCGCGGCGAGCGACCGCTCCCAGGCGCCGGCCTTCGTGACGGCACTGCTCGAGAGCACGGTGATCGTAGCGGGCACCGTGACCGACGACGGCATGGCCACCCTGGCAGACCTCCTCGACGCGGAAGGCAGCTCGGTGCAGCCGTTCTACACCTCGAAGGAGCGCTTCCAGGAGACCCTCCAGGTCGTTCCGACGTTCGAACAGCACCTTCTCGCCCTTCCCTGCCGCGTCCTCTGGCAGATGACCCGAGGCCGCAGGCTCGTCCTCAACCCGCACTCCGCGCACGGCAAGGAGTTCCTCCCGGGCGAGATCGCCCAGCTGCTCGACGGGGAAGCGGTGCTCACCCCGCGCGTGATCGAGCGCGAGACCGAGGTCATGGTGGGACAGCCGGCCCGCGTGCCACCGGGGATGACCGAGGCGCTGACGGCGACCCTCGCCGAGCACCGCGAGGTCGACGAAGCGATCCTGGGCTGGAAGGTCACGCCGCAGGAGGGCGGGTCGTTCGACGAGAGCTACCTGCTCGTCATCGTCGGCGCCCCGAACGCGCGCGAGGTCGTCAGTGGTCCCCTCGCCCGGACGCTCGCGACGTACTCGGCCAGCGTGCCGATCGACGTGATGTACGCGGCACCGGGTGCCAAGCATCTGCTGCAGGGCGTCCCGCCGTTCCACCGCCGCAAGCGCGGACTGTTCCGGCGAGGATGAGCGACGAGCGGACCGGGAGGCCCAGGACGGTCGGACGCGTGGGACGGGCGGCACTGGTCGCCATCGTCACCATCGCGGCCCTCACCGCGTGCGTCGGTCCGTCGCCACATCCGGCATCCGGGGGCCCGACGGCAGGGTCGACTCCCCCGACGTCCTCGTCGCGCGACCTCCCGGACCTGCCGGTCGCCGACTTCCCCGGACTCGCGTGCGAGCAACTCGCCAGGCCCGACGTCGTCGCCGGGCTCCTCGGCGACGGTGCCGCCACGGTGGCGCCGTCCATCGCGGAAGCTCCCGTCCTCCAGGACGGCGGCACCGTCTGCGCGTGGGCGGACGACACGACCGGCGCCAGCCTGACGATCCGCCTCGTCGGCGAGGGCGTCGACCACTGGGCAGCGTTCAACCACTGGTACGAACACACCGACTGGACCGACACCGTCGGCGAGATCAACGGGACGAGGTGCTCGGACGACGGTTGCTCCATTCATGCGCTCGACGGCGAACGGTTCATCGAGGTGGATTCCGTCGGCCTCGACGACCCGGACGGGCAGCGCACGGAGGACGTCGCGCGGGCCGCGCTCGCCGCCGCTCCGGCACCCACCCCGCATCCGGTGGCGTCCGGCAGCGGCTCGGCTCCCGGCACCGGTTCGCGGTCCTGCACGGCCACGCTGCCCGAGGCATCGGTGCAGACGATCCTCGGCACGGGTGCGGCGGGAGCGAGCTATGTCAGCACCGCCACCCCGAGCTACCACCTCGTTCAGGACGCTCTCACACGCGTCGGCGGCCTCGATTGCCGGCTGCTCTCCGCGGACTCGCGCGAACTGCTCCGCTTCACCGTGTTGCCCGGGGGCGCATGGCTGTTCCGTGACGACGCTCCGATCGACGGGGCTGGGATCGACGACGCTGGGTCGGCGGGCGACGAGGATGCGTCTGAGACGGCGCAGCGCGGTGACGACTGGGTCAATCTCCGGGCGCCCGGAGCGGACGAGGAGACCACACGGGCCCTGCTGGCCGAGCTGCTCCGCTGAGGGCGGCGCGAGAGAGCCGACGCTCGCTAGCCCGTGGGGCGGTCCGCGAAGGACACGACGACGGCGGCGACCACCGTGGCGACGACGAGGACGACGGCGACGACCCACTGGATCCGAGGTGCCGCCCGCCGGATCACGACGACCAGATGCGTCAGCAGTGCCAGGACCGCCACCGCGCCGATGACGGTGCCGACCACGCCCGGCTCGAACGCGACGACGCGCTCGATGGCGAAGCTGTCGTCATCCGCCGGGGGCAGGTAGTACGTCGTGGTGATCTGGGTCGCCACGACCAGCAGACCGAACGCGGCGATCACGAGCAGGACGGAGGCCACGACGATGCGCTGGGCACGGGACATGCCACCAGTATGGCGAGCGTCGGGTCCTGGGCAGACGAACGCCCCACCCAAGGAGCTGTGGGTGGGGCGTTCTGGCCGTTCGTTCGGACGAGTGCCGGTCGCTGCTCAGGCGTTGATCGCCTCCGGGTGGTCGACCGAGTCGACGGTGATCTTCCGGGGCTTCGCCCGCTCGCTCACCGGGATGATCACGGAGAGCACGCCGCTGTCGTACGACGCCGTGATGCCGTCGAGGTCGAGGCCGTCGCCGAGCGTGAACTGCCGGAGGAAGTGTCCGCCGCCTCGCTCACGGGCGAGCCAGCGCACGCCCTCGCGGCTGTCGGCCGTGCGCTGGGCGCGGATGGTGAGCTGGCCGCCGTCGACGTCGACGTCGATGGAACCGGGGTCGATGCCGGGCAGGTCGGCCACCATCACGTAGCGGTCGCCGTCACGGTAGAGGTCCACCGGCATGGGCCGGGGTGCGCGAACGGAGTCCAGCACGGAGGCTGCGAAGCGGTCCAGCTGACTGATCGGATCGAGGGTCATTGCCATGAGTGTTCTCCTTCCCTGTCGCCCGATGACGGTCGGGCTCATCGGTTGTCGCTGTCCAGGAGGTGGAGATCCGGGGCTTTGGATCTGCACTTCGTGGTGTAGATTTTTTATACATCGAACGCAGATTCCGTGGCAACTCGTTTTCAGGAGATTTCAAGCATGGCTGAGCGTGACTCGACGACACCCGTCTACGGCATCGCCGTCGCGGCCCAACTCGCAGGTGTGCCCGAGGCGACCCTGCGGCTGTTCGAGAGCAAGGGACTGCTTACGCCGTCGCGGACGGAGGGTGGCACCCGGCGGTACAGCGAGGACGACCTCGAACGACTCAAACGCGTGACGGACCTGCGTGACGACGGCGTCAACATCGCGGGGATCGCCCGGGTGCTCGATCTCGAGGACGCCAATCGAGGACTCCAGGATCGGCTCGACGCCGTCGAGGACTGAGCGCGGAAGCTGCGCGACAGGTGGCGGCAAGTGGCAGCATGGAGGGATGAGCCTGCAGCGAAGCACTCCGTCAGCCCAGCACGTCGACGCCTCCGGGATCGAAGCCTTCATCGACGCCCTCGAGCATCTGCCGAACGTCGAACCCCACAGCCTCATGCTGCTGCGGTCGGGCCAGGTCGTCGCTGAGGGGTGGTGGGCGCCGTACTCCGCGGAGCGCGTGCACCTCCTGTACTCCTTGAGCAAGAGCTTCACCTCCACCGCCGTCGGCTTCGCCGTCGAGGAGGGACTCCTCAGCCTCGACGACACCGTCATCAGCCACTTCCCGGAACTCGACGCCGAGGTGACCGACCCCCGGAGCCGCGCCATGCTCGTGCGGCACGTGCTCGCGATGGCGAGTGGTCACCGGGAGGAGACGATCATGCGGGCGGCGGCGATCGACCCGACGAACCTCGTCCGCGGGTTCCTGCTCCTGCCGCCGGACGAGGACCCTGGCACCGTCTTCGCGTACAACCAACCGTGCACCTACACGGCCGCGGCGATCATCCAGCGCATCACGGGCGGGACGCTCACCGACTACCTGCGTCCGCGCCTGCTCGACCCGCTCGGCATCGGCGACTTCGACTGGCAGCGGGACGACCAGGGCTTCGAGCTCGGGTACAGCGGCCTGCACGCGCGGACGGAGGCGATCGCGTCGCTCGGGCAGCTCTACCTGCAGGGCGGCGTCTGGGAGGGTCGGCAGCTGTTGCCCGAGTCCTGGGTGGCCGAGGCGACGAGGTCGCACATCGCGAACGGTGACGACCCGGAGTCCGATTGGGCGCAGGGGTACGGTTTCCAGTTCTGGATCGCGCGCCACGGGTTCCGAGGCGATGGTGCGTACGGCCAGTACTGCGTCGTACTGCCGGAGCACGACGTCGTCCTGGCGGTGACCGGTCAGAGCCTCGACATGCAGGCCGTCCTGAACGCTGCGTGGGAGCACCTGTTGCCGGCGTTCGGGCGTGGTGATGAGACGGAGTCGGTGGAGGGCGCGAGCGGGGATGCGGACCAGGCATTGCTCGAGCGACTCGCAGGGCTCGCGCTGCCGCCAGTCGGGGTGGCGGGAGGTCAGGGTGTTCCTGACGCGGAGCCCGGGGCATCGGAGGCTTCGTTCCGGGACCTCGTCGGGCGGACGTTCACTGCCGATCCCGGTTCAGCGCTCCCGCAGTTGACGGCGCTGGAGGTGGCGGCCGGTGACGGAGAGCAGGTGCTGCTGGTCGTGCACGAGGGTGACGACCGAGTGGAGATCGTGCCCGGTTTCGGCGAGTGGCGGACGCACGGTCCGGTCGTGGCGAGTGCCGCGTGGGGTGTCGATGGTGGCGTGCTGCGGGTCGAGGCGATCTTCGTCGAGACCCCGCATCGGATGCATCTCGTCGTCGATCCGACGGCGGGCACGTTCGACGCTTGGTGGGAGACGACGCCACTCCGGACGTCGCGGCTCGCCGAGGTGCGGCGCCCCAGCGAGGTCGTCGACGGTAGCGGTTCGTCCGTCTGGTGACCTGACGCCGGCGGCGGGCCGGGGAGTCGAGGGGCAGGCTGAGCGCCCTTCGACAAGCTCAGGGACCGAGCTGATCCGGCCACACCTCGGCCGATCACCGAGCACACCTCCCGCCGGTCACTGAGCACACCTCCCGCCGGTCACTGAGCACACCTCCCGCCGGTCACTGAGCACACCTCCCGCCGGTCACTGAGCCTGTCGAAGTGCCCACGAGAACCCATTCGACACTTCGACAGGCGCAGTGCGGCGCAGCTCAGGGAACGGAAGTACTCAGAACGGCGCGGGGTCCGGCGCTGTGCGGCGGTGTTTGCCGTCGGGTGTCGTCCAGTCGAGGACCCCGCCCGGGCCGTGTTTGAGCTTCCAGCCCGGCAGGTGCTTCATTCGGTGGTGATGTCGACATAAACAGGCAAGATTCCCGACATCCGTTGTCCCGCCGTCCTGCCAGGCGACCGAATGGTCCAGGTCGCAGGCCCTGGCCCTCCGCCCGCACCCTGGTGCGCGACAGGTGCCGTCTCGGAGACGCACCGCCCGCTGCAGGTCGGCTGGAACGCGATACTGGCCGCGGCCAACGGAGAGGACCGCTCCGGTTTCGGGCTGGACGAGGATCCGGGTCAGGCTGGGCGCGTTGACCGCGATGCGAGCCGCGGTCTCGGGGTCGATCGGCCCATAGCCGTCGAGCGTCGCCGGAGCGTCACTCACCCCGGCCATGCTGAGCGCCGGGACCGTGATCTGCACGGTGGGCCTGATGTGCTCCTGCACCTCGATCGGGTGCGGGAGCACGGGGTTCGAAGCGACATCCTCGGGCGTGACGCCGGTCAGGGCCAGGGCGGCGAGGGCATCGGCCTGGAGCTGAGCGCAGGTGCGCTGATCGCCAGCGCGACGCGCTTCCGACGCTGCGGTCTCGACGCGCTCGACGATACCCTGCGCGATCGGCGCCGTCGTGAAGAGGTGCACCCAAGCCATACCGTCCGAGGCCGGCTCGAATTCGACGCGTCGGTCCGCCTCGGAACGGATCGCGCGCGCCGTGATGGACTCCGGGTGCAACCGCTCGCGGAGGTCCTTCGCGCGCTTCTTGAGTCGCGTCGCGGTCAATCGCTCAGCCATCGGAAGCACCTCGGCGAGGAACGAAGCGCGACCAGCGGTGGGGACCTCGCGGAGTTGGTCGGTGATCGTGCGCGCATGACGGCCGGAGATGCGGCCCGCCTCGAGCGCCGCCAACACCGCGGGCGCCTCGCTCACCAGGCGCTCGGCGTCGTCCGTCGCCTGCAGGACCGTCCGCTCCGAAGAACGCGTCGCCATCGCGAGCATCGCGCACGTCGAGCGGCGCGACAGCGCGCGCCGCTCGGCTGGTGGATAGATCGCCGGGACGACGGCGTCCGCGAGCGCATCCGCATACGCGGCCGAGCGGGCGAGCAACCGCGCTTCACGCGCGTCGAGCACGGCGCGCAGTCGACTGATCTCCGCGTACTCATCCGAGAACTCGGCGAGGCGCGCGGCGTATTCGTCGCTCGCGCGGATCGCGGTGGGGCTCTTGGTCATGACTCCAGTCCACCATGGACCACTGACATTCCAGATGCTGAGTTCGAGTGGGTGTGGAGGCATCTCTGTGAGCACTTCGACAAGCTCAGTGACCGGGGCTGGTCGGCGGGGTTTTGTCGGGTCCGGGGCCTGTCGTGCGGAGCACTTCGACAAGCTCAGTGAACGGGGCTGGTTGGTCGGATTCGGTCGGGTCGCGAGCCTGCCACTCGGCACACCTCGACAAGCCCGGCGACCGAGGCTTGGCCCGGGTGCGGACGCATCTCGTGAGCACTTCGACAAGCTCAGTGACCGGGTCTGGCCGGCAGGATTCGGTAAGGTCGCGGGCCTGCCGCTCGGCACACCTCGACAAGCCCGGCGACCGAGGCTTGGCCCGGGTGCGGACGCATCTCGTGAGCACTTCGACAAGCTCAGTGACCGGGGCTGGTCGGCAGGATTCGGTCGGGTCGTGGGCCTGCCACTCGGCACACCTCGACAAGCCCAGCGACCGAGGCTTGGCCCGGGTGCGGACGCATCTCGTGAGCACTTCGACAAGCTCAGTGACCGGGGCTAGTCGGCAGGATTCGGTCGAGTCGCGGGCCCGCCACTCGGCACACCTCGACAAGCCCGGCGACCGAGGCTTAGCCCGGGTGTGGACGCATCTCGCGAGCACTTCGACAAGCTCAGTGACCGGGTCTGGTCGGCGGGATTCGGTCGAGTCGCGGGCCCGCCACTCGGCACACCTCGACACGCTCGGCGACCGGGACTGGCGGGTTCGACGAGCCTGGCGCGGGCCACACGGCCGCGCCCGAGGCACGCCGGACGACCCACCGACGCTACGCTGCTGAGCACACACGCCGTCACGATGGAGCGACCGCATGAGAGCCCTACGCATCACCGCCCCGAACACGGCGACGGTCCTCGACCGACCGGACCCACAGCCCGGCCCCGGCGACGTCCTCGTCCGCATCGAACGCGCCGGACTCTGCGGCACGGACGTCGCCCTCTTCCGCGGCACGATGCCCTACCTCGCCGACGGACGCACCACCCTGCCCCTCCAACCAGGCCACGAGTGGGCGGGTCGCGTGGTCGCGGTGGGCGACGGCGTCACCACGACAACCGCGGGCGATCTCGTCACGGGCGACACCTTCATCGGCTGCGGACACTGCGACCGCTGCGCAGCCGGACGCCACCACCTCTGCCCGGAACACCTCGAGCTCGGCGTGCTCGGCCAGCTCGACGGCGCCCTCGCGGAACTCCTCGTCCTCCCCGAACGCGCCGTGCACCGCCTCCCGGCAGGCGTGGACGCCGACCTCGGCGCGATGGTCGAGCCGGCCTCCTGCTCACTCCGTGGCGTCCGACTCACCGAGGTCGGCCCCGGCGACCGCGTGCTCGTGTGGGGCGCAGGAACCCTCGGGATGTTCGCCGCACTCTTCGCCGCCCAGACCGGAGCCACCGTCACCGTGGCCGCCCGACGCGAGTCCGATCGGGCGTTCGCAGCCGGGTTCGACCTCGACACCCGGGATCCGGCGGAGCTCGGGGACGAACGGTTCGACGTGATCATCGAGGCCACCGGCTCCGGCGACGTCACCCGCCGCCTGCTCGACAACGCGACCGCGGGTGTCCGCATCGCCCTCCTCGGGGTGCCCGCCGGTGACGCCGGTCTCCCCTCCGGCACGCTCATCGCCCGCGATGCGACCGTCCATGCCGTCCTCGGCGGTTCGGCGTCCATCGACGAAGCCGCCAGCCGGTTCGTCACCATGCCCGACACCGTCCGACGCCTGATCGGCACCGTGATCACCCTCGACGAGGTCCCCCAGGTCCTCGCCGACGGACTCCCCCGCGCGACCGGAGCGGGACCGAAGACGCAGATCCGATTCTGAGGGGCTGGAGCCCCGCACCCTCACACCGAGTCGCGCTCCACCAGCCCACACGGGATCGTCGTCATCTCGGGGACGTCCTCACCGGCGATCAGCCGGTGGAGGGTCTGCACGAGCAACGCGCCCTTCTCGGCGGTGCGGAGGTCGACGGTCGTCAACGCCGGGTAGGCGTCCGCCGCGAACACGTTGTCGTCGACGGACGTCATCGCGATCCGCACGGGCACCGGGATCCCCCGGTCGCGCAGCACCCCGAGCGCCCCCGTCGCCATCTGCGCGGAGGCCGCGAACACCGCGTCGACCGGTCGCCCGTCGGCCAGCAACCGCTCCATCGCGCGGGCACCACTCGTCGGCGTGAAGTCGCCCTCCTCCTGCAGCCCCGGCTCGAGCCCCGCGGCAGCCAAGGCGCGTCGCCACCCGGCCAGGCGGTCGACGCCGGCCGCGGTGTCGAGCGGACCGGTGATCGTCGCGATGTCACGCCGCCCCGCCTCGACGAGCCGCTGCGTCGCGAGCGCCCCCGCTTCCACGTTGTCGACGTCGACGACGTGCCCTGGCGGGTCCGTCGGTTCGAGCCCGCGGACCCCGAAGACCACCGGGAGCGAGGCCGCGAGCTTGGCGTACGCCTGCATGCTCGTGTGGTGGGACAGGACCAGCGCCCCGTCGACGTTGCCTCCAGTGAGGAACCGACGCGTCTTGTCGGGGTCGACGTCGGACTCGATCAGGAGCGTCAGCGTGTAGTCGGTCGACGACGCGTACATGGCCGCCCCCTGGATGACCTCGGCGAAGTACGGGTCGGCGAAGAACTCCGCCGTGCGCTGCGGGATGACCATGGCGATCGTCTGCGCCCGCCGGCGGACGAGGCTACGGGCCGCGCGGTTGGGCACGTAGTGCAGCTGCTCGACGGCGGCGTTCACGGAGGCCACCGCCTCCGGGGTCACCTGGGAGGACCCGTTGATGACCCGCGAGGCGGTGGACTTCGAGACGCCGGCGAGCGCCGCGACCGCGATGAGTGTGGGGACGGTGATGTCCGCATCGGTGTCGATGGTCTGTCTCCTCAGTCGTGCCGGTGTGAAGACACCTTATGCGGCGCGGGCGTCACCCCTTGACCGCGCCCTGCATGATCCCGGCGACCAACTGCTTGCCCGCGAGGATGAAGAGGATCAGCAGGGGGATGACCGACAGCACGGCACCGGCGAGTACGAGCGAGTGGTCTGGTGTCTGGCCCCCGCTGGCGCTCAGTGCGGCGAGCGCGGTCTGCACGCTCGGGTTCCGTGGGCCGAGCACGAGGAGCGGCCAGAGGAAGTCCGTCCATGCGGCCATGAAGGTGAAGAGCGCGAGGACCGCCATCGCCGGGCGTGCGGCCGGGAGGGCGACGTGCCAGAAGGTGCCCCACATGGACGCGCCGTCGACCCGGGCCGCTTCGATGAGTTCGTCGGGGATGACGTCGACGAGGTACTGGCGCATGAAGAACACACCGAACGCGGTGACCAGTCCGGGGATGATGACGGCCTGCAGCGTCCCGACCCACTGCCACTCGGCCATGAGCATGAACAGCGGGATGATGCCGAGCTGCGTGGGGATGGCCATGGTGGCGATCACGGCGAGCAGTAGGCCGTTGCTGGCCCGGAACTTCAGCTTCGCGAAGGAGTAGCCGGCGAGCGTGGAGAAGAAGACCACGGAGACGGTGATCGCGCCCGAGATGATGACACTGTTCGCGAGGGCCTGGAGGAAGGGCGCCGACTCGAACACCTTCGTCGCGTTGCTGAGGAAGTTCGGGCCGGGGAGGATCGCTGGTGGCACCAGGTTGGTGTCGGACGACTGCCGGCTGGAGATGACGAACGACCACCACAGCGGGAACGCCGAGATCGCGAAGAAGGCGATGAGGATGGCGTAGGTGAGGACACCGGGGCGTTCGTGGTCCTTCCCCTTCCGGTACTGCGGTGCCGCTGGCGTCACGGGTGGCGCGGTCCGGGTGCGTTCCATCAGGGTGCTCATGCTCGTCCGCCTCGCTGCTCGGTGGTGCTCGTGGTGTCCACACGGCTCGTGGTGTTGGCACGGCGCTTGGTCGACGTCGTGGTGATCGCCCGCGTCGTGATGAGGGGGTCGCGCACCTTCGGGATGCGCACCGGGCGCGCGTCGTTCGTGCGGATCGCCCGGGTGATCGCGAAGTTGATCAGCCCGGCGAGGATGATCACGAGGAACAGGATCCACGCCGTCGCGGAGGCTCGCCCGAAGTCGCGCCTCGGGAAGGCGAGCTCGTACAGGTAGAGCACGATCGTCTGGAACTGCCGGTCCGATCCCCCGTTGCTGCGTGGGTCGAAGAGCTTCGGTTCCGTGAAGATCTGGAGCCCGCCGATCGTCGAGGTGATGACGACGAAGATGAGCGTCGGGCGGATCATCGGGATCGTGATCGACCAGAACCGTCGGATCTTGTTCGCGCCGTCGAGGGCGGCCGACTCGTATACGTCGCGCGGGATGGCCTGCATCGCCGCGAGGAGGATGAGGGCGTTGTAGCCGGTCCAGCGCCAGTTCACCATGCTCGCGATGGCGACATGGGACGGGAAGACGTCGAACGCCCAGCGGATCGGGTCGAGCCCGATGAGCTCGAGGAGCCCGGCGATCGGTCCGTGGTACTGGTTGAAGATCTGCAGGAAGATGACGGCGACGGCGACCGGCGCGACGATGTACGGCAGCAGGATGCTCATCCGCCAGAAGGTGCGCCCGCGGAGCGTCTGGTCGAGGAGGGCAGCGATCACCGTCGCGATGACGAGCTGCGGGACGGCCGACAGCAGGAAGATGCTGATCGTGTTGCCGAACGCGTTCCAGAAGAACGGGTCGGAGAGGACCGAGGCGTAGTTGTCGAGTCCGACGAAGTCGCCCTGCCCCTTCAGCAGGTGCCACTCGTAGAGCGACACGTTGAAGGTGTAGACGATCGGGAAGATGCCGATGAGGGCGAAGAGGATGAAGAACGGCGCGATGTACAGGTACGGCGACGCTCGGTAGTCGAAGCGGTTCAGCTTCTGTTTGAAGGTCAGGGCGGCCGGTGGCCGGCGGACGGTTGCGGTGCTGGTCATGGCTCTGCCAATCCGGAGGAGGGAGCGGGAGGGGTGCCGGGGCGTCCGCGTGCGAACGGACGCCCCGGCGAGCTGCGTCGGAGAGGAGGTCAGCCGACGAGCTGGTCGAGCAGCTTGACCGCTTCGTTCCAGGCGGTCTCACCGTCGGTGATCTCACCCTGGCTCACGCGGTCGAGGATCGGACCGAACACGTTGTCCTGGATGTTGGAGTCCTCAGGACCCTTCACCTGGGCGACGACGCCTTCGGATCGTGCGGCGAAGATCTCACCGACCGGTGCGTCGTTGAAGAACGGGTTGGTGGAGCCCTTCACGAGCTCCTGCCCGTCGAGCGTGCTCGGGAACGGTCCGGCGAGTTCGAACGACGCCGCCTGCGCCTCGGGGGACGCGAGCCAGAGGGCGAGCTCGGCCGCCTCCTCCTTGTGCTCGGAGTTCTCGGCGACACCGAGGAACGCGCCACCCCAGTTGGCCGCACCGCCGGGCATCACATCGGCGAAGTCCCAGCCGCTGTCGGTCGTGCCCTCGTCGTAGTAGCCCTGGACGATGCCGAGCATCCAGCTCGGGCACATGTAGGTGGCGAACTTGCCCTCCTTGGCCTCCGGACCGACGTCCCAGCCGGGGAGCCCGGCACCGAGGCCGGCGTTCTCCGCCTCGACGATCTTCTCGAACTGCTCCTTGAGCACGTCGTTGCCCTCGATGTTCAGGGTCTCGCCGTCGGCCTTGTAGTAGCCCTCCTCCTGCTGGTTCACGAACGAGTTCCAGAAGAATCGGGGGCTGTGGTAGAACGCCTTGCCGGTCGCGGCGACGTACTCCTCACCGACCTCGAAGAAGCGGTCCCAGGTCGCGTCCTCGCCGCCGAGGTACTCGGCGACGGCGGCCCGGTCGCTCGGCAGGCCGGCTGCGGCGAACAGGTCACCGCGGTAGCAGATGCCCTGCGGGCCGATGTCGAGACCGGCGCCGATGACACGGCCCTCGGCGTCGGTGCCCTGCTCGTACTTCCAGTCGAGCCAGGTGTCCTTGACGTCCTCGATGCCGTAGTCACGGAGGTCGACGAAGGAGTCGCTCACCTCGGAGATGGTGCCGAGCCAGCCCTCCTCGATGGCGACGACGTCGCTGAGGCCGGTGCCTGCGGCGATCTTCGCGTAGGCGTCGTCACGGGCCGCGCCACCGCCCTCGAGGTTGGTCGCCTCGATGGTGATGTTCGGGTGCTCCTCCATGTACTTCTCGTAGTTGGCGTCGACGCCCATGGTGCCGAAGGTGGTGATCGAGAGGGTGATCTTCTCGTCACCGCCGCCGGCGGCGGGCGAGCTGCACCCGGTGGCCAGGACGGCGAGGATCGAGGCCCCCGCGATGGATGCGGCGGCGATGCCGCGGCGCGTGCTGTTCACAGTCACTCCTTTGTGTGTGCGCTTCGGTGGCCGCTGAACCCGTCTGCAGGGTCCGCGGCGCGATTCCGTGGGAACGTTCCCACGGGCATGCAGGACACACTAAGCGCTCGTTCGGACGAGGTCAAGAGAGCGCTCTCATTTGTTGCAGAACCGGTTGCCCGACGATGAACGGTCGGAGACGGGGAGATGCGGGCGGCCGTTCCGCGTTCCGATCCGGTCAGAATCATGATCGACTCATACCCATGACCGGCTTTGATTCAGGCTTCCTCGACCTCGACGAACCGCTCGCGCTCCCCGCCCCGGCGGACCCGCAGGGACGCGCTCGACTCCGGCGCCTCGACTACACGCACTTCTCCGTCCTCCTCGATCCCGACCGCCGGCTCGCGGCGGCCACGGCGGTGAACATCGACGGCGCCGCCCTGCTCGACCTGGGTCGGGGTGACGACTGGCACCTCGACGAGCGCATCCCGGCCGACGAGCAGGCCGGGCCGGAGCTCTACGCGCGGAACGACCTCGACCGCGGCCACCTCGTGCGCCGCCGGGACCCGGTGTGGGGTCCCGCGGATGTCGCCCGCCGCGCCAACGTCGACACCTTCTGCTACACGAACGCCGCTCCGCAGGCCGCGGACTTCAACCAGTCCCTCGAGCTGTGGAACGGCCTCGAGGACCTCGTCCTCGAGTACGCCTCGGCCGGGCGCCTGCGACTGTCCGTCTTCACGGGCCCCGTGTTCGAGGGCGACGATCCGCTCTACCGCGGCATCCGTATCCCCACGCGGTTCTGGAAGGTGGCGGCGTGGTCGTCGGGGGGTGCACTCGCGGCCTCCGGCTACCTCCTCGACCAGTCCGCGCAGCTCGACGACATCGAGCTCGACGAGCCGACGGCCACGGGTGACCGCGACGACGAGGCCGTTCCCCCACTCGGCCCGTTCCGCACGTTCCAGCTGCCGATCCTCGACCTCGCGAGCATCACGGGCCTCGACTTCGGGCCGTTGAGCCGGGCGGACGTCCTGGAAGCCGCCCCGGCGACGGTCCGACCCGACATCGACACCTGGATCGAGCTGGAACGGCCCGGCGATCTGCGGTTCTGAGCCGACACGACCAGCCCTGGCATTCCCCGACTACCGATAAGGCGAGCCTCAGTTAGGGTTCCCTTGGTTCCCCGCATCGGCGTGCCTATGCTGCACGGGTGAGCGCATCATGCGCCCCACCGCCGAAGGAGTCTCCCGTGCACGAGCAACGCCTGTCCACCTCCGTCCTCGTCATCGGAACGGGCGGCTCCGGCCTCCGCGCAGCGATCGAACTCGCGGAACGCGGCGTCGACGTCATCGCCGTCGGCAAGCGCCAGAAGGCCGACGCGCACACCTCGCTCGCGGCCGGCGGCATCAACGCGGCCCTTGCGACGATCGACCCCGAGGACTCCTGGCAGCAGCACGCCGCCGACACCCTCAAGGAGAGCTACCTGCTCGCCAACCCGCACACCGTGCAGATCGTGACCGAGGGGGCCGCCCGCGGGATCGAGGACCTCGAGCGGTACGGCATGCCCTTCGCCCGTGAGGAGGACGGCCGGATCTCGCAGCGGTTCTTCGGTGCCCACACCTTCCGGCGCACCGCCTTCGCCGGCGACTACACCGGACTCGAGATCCAGCGCACACTCGTGAACCGCGCGGCGCAGCTGGACATCCCGATCCTCGACACCGTCTACATCACGAGGCTCCTCGTGCGCGACAACGTCATCTTCGGCGCGTACGGCTTCGACCTCGAGACCGGGACCCGCTACCTCATCCACGCCGACGCCGTGATCCTGGCCGCGGGTGGCCACAACCGCATCTGGCGACGCACCTCCTCGCGCCGAGACGAGAACACCGGTGACTCGTTCCGCCTCGCGGTCGAGGCCGGCGGCCGGATCCGCGACCCCGAGCTCGTCCAGTTCCACCCCTCAGGCCTCATCGAGCCCGAGAACGCCGCGGGCACCCTGGTCTCCGAGGCGGCACGCGGCGAGGGCGGCATCCTCCGCAACGGGCTCGGCGAGCGCTTCATGGCGCGGTACGACCCGGAGCGCATGGAGCTGTCGACCCGTGACCGCGTCGCCCTGGCCGCGTACACCGAGATCAAGGAGGGGCGCGGCACCCCGAACGGCGGCGTGCTCCTCGACGTCTCGCACCTGCCGCGCGAGACGATCATGCGGCGACTGCCGCGGGTCTACCAGACGCTGCTGGAGCTGCAGATGCTCGACATCACCACCACCCCGATCGAGATCGCCCCGACGGCGCACTACTCGATGGGCGGCGTGTGGGTGCGGCCCGAGGACCACGGGACGGACGTCGACGGGCTGTACGCGATCGGCGAGGCGTCGTCCGGATTGCACGGCGCGAACCGGCTCGGCGGCAACTCCCTCATCGAACTACTCGTGTTCGGGCGCATCGTCGGCGAGGCCGCGGCCGCGTACTCGGCGGGTCTCGAGGCCCACGTCCGTTCCGCGGAGGCGGTCGACGAGGCTCGGGCGGAGATCGACGGGCTCCTCGCCAGTGACGGGCCGGAGAACGTCCGCGCCCTGCAGCGTGGGATCCGGAACACGATGACCGAGCACGCGGGGGTCGTCCGCGACGAAGCCGGGCTCCTCGCCGGGCTCGCCGAGCTGGATGCGATCGAGGCGCGGATCGCGGACGTCGGCGTCCACCCGGACATCGCGGGGTTCCAGGACCTCGCCCATGCGTTCGACCTGAAGTCGGCCGCCCTCGCAGCCCGCGCCACGCTCGAAGCGGCGCTCGAACGCCGCGAGACCCGCGGGTGCCACAACCGGTCCGACTTCCCGGAGCTCGACGAGGAGCTGCAGGTGAACCTCGTCTGGTCGGGGCCGGGTCGCATCGAGCGCGAGGCGATCCCCGCCATCCCGGCGGAGATCCAGGAGCTCATGCAGGACGTCTCCGTCGTCGGCAAGCTCGTGGAGTAGGGGCGGGCCCGGTCCCTGAGCCCCACCCCGGTCCCTGACCCCTACCCCGGTCCCCGAGCCCCACCCCGGTCCCTGAGCCCTACCCCGGTCCCCGAGCCCCACCCCGGTCCCTGAGCTTGTCGAAGGGCGCTAGCCGCGCCCCTCGCCACGTTCGAGGGTCGCGCCGATCACGCGGAGGCTCTCGATGAGCACCGAGATCTGGTCACGGCTGAGGCCGGACAGCATCGCGTTCTCATCGGCCACCAGGCGGCGCATCGCCTCGTCCACCCGCTGCCGGCCGAGCGTCGTGAGGACGACGATCTTGCTCCGGCCGTCGGCGGCGTTCTTCTGGCGCACGACGAGCGAGCGGGCCGCCAGGCGGTCGAGCTGGCTCGCGAGATTGCCGCTGGTGACATGGAGTCGCGCGGCGAGCATCGACGGGGTCATCCCCTCGGCGCCGTGCTGTCGGAGCATGGAGAGGAACTCGAACTCCCACGGCCGGAGCTTGCTCGCCGCGAAGGACACCCGACGGACCTCCTGGAGGTGCGGGACGAGGCGGCGCAGGCGCGACACGACGTCGAGCGGCGCGAAGTCCACGTCGGGCAACGCCGCGGCCCAGGCGTCGATGACGATGTCCACATCGTCGTCATCACCCATCGCCATCGTCGGTCCTCCTCGTGTCCTCGCCAACGCTACCCTGGGCTCCGCCACAGCTGGAGGATAGGCGTCCGCTCACGCCGCTGTGGTAAGCGATCCACCTCGGTGAGCCACCGGTCATTCGACTCAGCGGACCACCAGTGCCCCGAGTCCGTCGACGAGCAGTCCGACACCGAAGGCGAACCCCTCCGCCTGCTCGTCGGGGCCTCGCGGATCGGACGTCGCGCCGGCACCGAGGACGCCGACGCTGTCGTACTGCAGGCGCTGCTGCTCGTGGGACACGTGGCCGAGGACGAAGTGCAGGAGCGCGGTGCCCGCGCGTCGGGTGGTCGCCTCGTCGAGACCGGCGAGCGCCACGGCGTCGGTCAGCCGGCGGAGCACGCGTCCTGAGCCGAGCCCGAGCGCATAGGTGCTGGAGACGACCTCGGCGCCGTCGCGGTAGGCGAGCAGGGCGTCTCGGAGCGCTGCTGCCTCGATCCGCGTCCGCTCCCGCCAGTCGCCACCGGCGTCCGTCACCGCGTCGACCGGGGCCGGGTGGGCGTCGACGATGCGGTCGGCGAGTTCCGCGATGAGGGTCTGCTTGTTCTCGAAGTGCCAGTAGAGCGCGCTCGGTTGGACGTCGAGGGAGGCGGCGAGGCGACGCATGGTGAGGTCGGCCAGGCCGTGGTCGTCGAGGATCCGGAGGGCGACCTCGGCCACGTCGTCGCGCCGATGACGACGGGTGGTTGCGGAACCGGACATGGTTCCAACTATAGTGAACGCTGTTCAGGTGAACAGTGTTCAGGTGGGATTCGACCCGCCAGGACCACCTGGACGGATCGACCATCAACCCTCCCCGAGACAGAGGCACCACATGAGCAGGCTGCGCATCGACGCGACCGACATCGCCCGCATCGCCGTGTTCGCCGCGATCGTCGCCGCCCTGGGCCTGCCGGGCGCGTTCTCCGTCCTGGGGGCCGTCCCGATCACGGCGCAGACGCTCGGGGTCATGCTCGCCGGGGCGGTCCTCGGTCCGTGGCGCGGGATGCTCTCGATGCTCGTCCTCCTCGCCCTCGTCGCGATCGGGCTGCCACTGCTGTCGGGCGGCCGAGGCGGGGTCGGCGTCTTCGTCGGTCCGAGCGCCGGCTACCTCTTCGGCTGGATCGTCGGCGCCTTCGTCATCGGTCTCATCGTGCACGCCGGCGGCCGACGGCTGCGCTGGTGGCGGACGGCCCTCGGCGTCCTCCTCGGCGGCATCGTCGTGATCTACGCCGTCGGTGTCCCCGTCCAGTCCCTCGTCACCCGGTTGTCGCTCGGCGAGACCGTGCTGCAGAGCCTCGTCTTCCTGCCCGGCGACCTCGTCAAGGCGGTGCTCGCGACGGTCATCACGATGACGCTCGCCCGCGCCTACCCCCGGGCGTTCCGTCATGCCGCCGGTGTCGGGTCGACGCGACCGGGTGAGCCCGCCAGGGTCGTATGACGACGGACGCCGGACGCATCGTCCCGTTGCGCGGAGAGGTTCCGACGGAGCTCGTCCGACGCGCGCTGGAGGTGCGCGCGGCGGGTGACGTCCCGTTACTCGGCGACGACCGGTGGAGCGAGCCGTACTGGCGCGCCGTCTGCGATCGCGCCAGCGCTGCGGGACCGCAGACCGGCCAGGCGTGGGCGACGACGACCTCGGGCACGACGGGCGCCCCGCGCATCGTGCTGCGGACCGCCGAGTCCTGGGCGAGCTCGTTCGCGCCGGTCGCGCAGTTCCTGGGCGCCGGTCCGGACGATGTGCTCGCCCTCGCCTCGCCGCCCGCCTCCTCCCTCTCACTCTTCTCGATCGCGCACACTGCGGCGGCCGGGTTCGCGCTGATCCTCCCGACCCGTCACGTCCTCACCGCCGACGAGGCGCAGGACGCGACGCTCTTCCACGGCACCCCGAGCGGTCTGCGACGACTCCTCGACGACGGGCGGCCCCCTCGGTTGCGTGCGGCCCTCGTCGGCGGCGCCTCCCTCGATCCCGCGCTGCGCGCACGGGCGACCGAGCACGGCGTCCGCGTGGTCTCGTACTACGGCGCCGCCGAGCTCTCCTTCGTCGCGGTCGACGACGGCGCCGACCCGGAGCAGCCGGGCCTCCGCGCCTTCCCCGGGGTCGAGTTCGAGGTGCGCGACGAGGTGCTCTGGGTCCGGTCGCCCTACCTCGCCAGCAGCACCCTCGGCGGGTCGGGGCCGCTGCATCGCGACGGCGACTGGGCCACCGTCGGTGATCGTGCCCGCCTCGACGGCGCTCGGCTCTCCCTCCTCGGACGCCGTGACGACGCGATCCTGACGGCCGCCGCGACGGTCATCCCGTCCGACGTCGAGGAGGCACTGCGGCTGGTGGACGACATCACGGACGCCGTCGTGTTCGGGCTCCCCAACGAGGGCGTCGGCGAACTCGTGACCGCCGTCGTCGAGACGCGGTCCGGCGCCCGTCCGACGCGCGCCGAGCTGCGGGCCGCCGTCGCTGGCCTCCTCCCGCCGTCGCACCGCCCGCGCCGGTGGTTCATCGTCGACGAGCTGCCCCGGACGACCACGGGGAAGGCCGCGCGAGCCGCCCTCATCGAGCGGGTTCGCGCCGGGGAGGTGGCCACCCTTGCGCCCTGAGGACAGCACCAGCCCCACCGTCCGCACCCGCCCGGTGGTCGTCGCCGCCCGCCGCACCCCCATCGCGACGCGTGGCCGGGCCCTCGCGGCGCTGACCGTCGAGCAGCTCGCCGTCCCGGTCGTCCGCGCCGTGCACGAGGACGCAGGTGCGGTGCTCGGCCGGACAACCGACATCGCGGACGTCGTGCTCGGCAACTGCATGGGCCCCGGTGGCAACCCGGCCCGCGTCGCCGCCCTCGGCGCCGGGCTCGGGTTCGCGGTCCCCGGCCTCACGGTCGACCGCCAGTGCGGCAGCGGGCTCGCAGCGATCATCGAGGCGGCCACCGCGATCGAGGCCGGCGACGACCGACCCCGGATCGCGGGCGGCGTCGAGAGCGCGTCGACCGCCCCGGTGCGCTCCGTCGACGGCATCGCCTACGCCCGGGCCCCGTTCGCGCCGGCGGGCTGGCACGACCCCGACATGACGCGGGCGGCGGAGGACCTCGCGCGCCACGACGGGGTCTCCCGTGAGCGCCAGGACGCGTACGCGGCACGGAGCACGCAGCGTGCCGCGCAGGCGGAAGCAGCCGGCCGCTTCACCGCCGAGCTGGTCCCGCTGCCCGGCGCGGCCGACGATGACGAGCCGACCACGCGGCACCTCGACCGCCTGCTCCCCCGTTTCACTCCGCTGTTCGCGGACGGATCACTCACCGCCGGCAACACCTGCCGCGTCAGCGACGGCGCGGCAGCGGTCCTCCTCGTTCCGGGCGGCGCCTCCTCACGGGGCGCTGCACCAGGCCTCGCGCTCCGTGGGCACGCCGTCGTCGGATGCGACCCGTCCCTCCCCGGGATCGGCGCCGCCCCGGCGATCCTCGAGGCCCTCGAGCGGGCGGACGTCGACCTCACCTCCGTCCAGGCGATCGAGCTCGTGGAGGCGTTCGCCGCGCAGACCCTCGCGGTCCTCGACCGCTTGGGCGTCGCCGAGGACGACGAGCGGCTCTGCGCCGACGGCGGCGCCCTCGCGCTCGGCCACCCCTGGGGTGCCAGCGGCGCGGTGTCCGTCGTCCGGCTCTTCTCCCGGCTCGTCCGCGGCGGAGCCCCGGCCGGCACCCTCGGCCTCGCCGCAGCCTCGGTCGGCGGTGGCCTCGGCGTCGCCGCCGTGTTCGAGGTCGTGCGATGATCGAGGACATCGAACCCCCAGCCATCCGACTCGACCGCGTCACCGCGCGTCTCGGCGACACCGTCGCCCTCGACGACGTGACGCTCCAGCTCGACAGCCCCCGCATCGCGGTCATCGGGGCGAACGGTTCGGGCAAGTCGACCTTCGCCCGCCTGCTCGGCGGCCTCAGCCGACCGACGTCGGGCACCGTCCATGTCCACGGCGTCGACACCGCGCGGGAGACGGCCAGACTGCGACGCCTCGTGAGCATCGTGTTCAGCAATCCGGACGCGCAGATCGTCATGCCGACCGTCGCCGAGGACGTCGCGTTCTCCCTCCGCGGCACGTCGGGTTCGAAGGCCGAGACGGCCGAGCGGGTCGTCAGGGCGCTCGACGAGTTCGGACTGTCGGCGCTGGCCGATCGCTCGGCCCACGAGCTGTCCGGCGGCCAGAAGCAGCTCCTGGCGTTGTGCGGCGCGGTCATCCGCCGACCGGCGCTCCTCATCGCCGACGAACCGACCGCCTACCTCGATGCCCGCAACAGTGCCGCCGTGGCGGGCCACCTCCTGCGACCGGAGGCCGGGCACCAGCTCGTGCTCGTGACGCACGACCTGGAGCTCGCCGCACGCTGTGACGTCGCGCTCCTCTTCGACGGCGGCCGGGTCACGGCGCAGGGCGACCCGGCCGAGGTCATCGCGAGCTATCGCGCCAGTCTGGCGACGTGACGTCGTGATCACCCTGTATCGACCGGGGACCGGCTGGCTGCATCGGGCACCCGCCGGGCCGAAGGCGCTCGGCATTCTCCTCGTCGTCCTCGCCATCTCATTCCTCCCCACCAGCTGGTGGACGGCGGGGATCGCGGCGGCGGTCACGGTGCTCGCCTACCTCGTCTCAGGACTGGGCCTCGCGGAGCTCGGTCGTCAGCTCGTGCTCATCCGCTGGATCATCACGATCACCGTCGTCGGCCAGCTGCTCTTCGTCGACCTCGAGTCGGCCGTCTCCAACACCGCGCGCATCGTCGCGGCCATCCTCCTCGCGGCCCTGCTGGTGCTCAGCACGCGCGTCGCCGAGCTGCTCGACGCCTTCGAGCGCGCCCTCCGACCGTTCGGCCGGTTCGGGGTCGACCCGGCCAGGATCGCCCTCATGCTCGCCGTCGCGATCAACACCATCCCGGTGCTCGCCCGCCTCGCGGCCGGCGTGCGGGACGCCCAGCGGGCCCGCGGGGTGCGCTCCAACCCGGTGACCTTCGTCGTCCCGTTCCTCGTGGTGTCGCTCAAGCACGCCGACGAACTCGGCGACGCCCTCACCGCACGGGGCGTCCGGTGAGCGGGGTGCGGGTGCTCGGCCGGACGGTCGACGACGAGACGCGCTGCGTGCACTACGCGACGCCGCTCGACGTCATCGCCATCCGCTTCGCCTGCTGCGGCGAGTACTACCCGTGCCACCGCTGCCACGCCGAGTGCGTCGACCATCCGGCCGAGCAGTGGCCGCGCGAGCAGCGCGACCGCGAGGCGATCCTCTGCGGCGTGTGCTCGAGCGAGCTGACGATCGAGCGCTACCTCACGGTCGACGCGTGCCCGAACTGCTCGGCGGCGTTCAACCCCGGCTGCCGGCTCCACTCGGCGTATTACTTCCAGGCGTGACCTCCCGGCGGTAGACCCGGTTCCGGCCGCTGAGGATCGCCGCACCGATGGCCGCCGCGATGAGCGAACCGGCGAGTACGCCCACCTTCACGTGGTCGTCGGACTCGCTGCCGACGCCGAAGGAGAGCTCACCGACGAGCAGCGACACCGTGAACCCGATCCCGGCCACGAAGGCCATGCCCACGAGGTCGACCCACCGGATCGACGGGTCGAGCCGCAGCCCGGGCAGCCGGGTGACGAGGAGCGTCGTCAGGGTGATGCCGATCGGCTTCCCGAGGACGAGACCCGCGACGATGCCGAGCGCGATCGTGTCCTGGAACGACTCGACGAGGCCGGAGAGACCGCCGATGACGACACCGGCGGAGAAGAACGCGAAGACCGGCACGGCGACGGCGGTCGACACGACGCTCCAGCGGTCGGCGAAGTGCGCGGCCAGGCCGTCGTAGATCGGCTTGCCGCTCGCGTCCTCCCCGACGCGGACGCGTGCGCGCTTCGTCGCGACGACGGGCACCATGAAGCCGAGCAGCACACCGGCGACGGTCGCGTGGATCCCCGAAGCGTGGATGAGGGCCCAGGTGGCGAGCCCGAGCGGGATGAGGATCCACCAGGCCCGCACGCCGCGCTGGACGAGCACGGCGAAGATCGCGAGCGGCACCGCGGCGAGCGCGAGCGGGACGAACTCGATGTGGTCGGTGTAGAAGATCGCGATGATGCTGATGGCGATGAGGTCGTCGACGACGGCGAGGGTGAGCAGGAAGGTGCGGAGCGCCGGCGGGAGGAACTTCCCGACCACGGCGATGACGGCGACGGCGAACGCGATGTCGGTCGCCGCGGGGATCGCCCACCCCTGGAGCGCGTCCGGGCCGGACCGCAGGTTGACGAGCACGTAGATGAGCGCGGGGACGGCGACACCACCGACCGCGGCGGCGATCGGGAGCGCGGCGGTCTTCGGGTTCCGGAGTTTGCCGGCGACGAACTCCTCCTTGAGCTCGAGTCCCACGACGAAGAAGAAGATCGCGAGGAGACCGTCGGCGGCCCAGGCACCCACGGAGAGGTTCAAGTGGAGCGCCTCGGGGCCGAAGGTGAAGTCTCGGACGCTCAGGTAGAACTCGGAGGCGCCGGTGTTCGCGAGGACGAGGGCGAGGGCGGTGGCGACGACGAGGAGGGCTCCGCCGACGGTGTCCTGTTGGAGTGTCTGGTGGATGCCACGCCAGATGGAGTGCGGCGCCTGGTCGGCCGGCAGCTCGTGGGAGCGATGTGCGTCGGTCATGGGGTCCTTCGGGGCGGGTTCGGTCGAGGATCAGAGCGGTCATCATGACCACCCGCCGACCAGACTTCCCGGCACACCGGCACCCAGTCTACGCGGAGCACGGGCGCGGTGCTCGGTCGGACTATCCACTGCGCGTAGGACTGTCTGGGAGTCTCCTGGCCCTCAGCCATGAGGCGCCGTGTGGGGTGTAGACCTGACGTGCGTCCACCAGGTCGCCCTGTCCGATTCGATCGATGCGGATCGACAGCCCGGAGAACATGTGAGGAGCAGCATATGAGCGCAGCAGACAAGATCAAGAACGCCGCAGAAGACCTCGCTGGCAAGGCCAAGGAGGCCGTCGGTAAGGCGACCGACAACGACAAGCTCGTCGCGGAGGGCAAGGCCGATCAGGCCAAGTCCGACGTGAAGCAGGCCGGTGAGAACGTGAAGGACGCGTTCAAGAACTGACCTCCAGATCACACGAACGCCGGTGACCCCACGGGTCACCGGCGTTCGTCTGTCTGCGGCGGTCAGTCCTTGATGAGGAGGATCGGCTCGCCGTCGTAGGAGTCGTACGGGTTCGGCTCGGTGAACCCGCCGTCGTACATGAGGCCGGCCGGGGCGTTGCCGCCCGAGGGTGCCGCCGCGACGTAGCACTGGGTGATCGGTGCCCCACCGTCGAACTCCTCGGTGAACGACTCGGAGCCGCACTCGTCCCAACCGATGAGCGTGACCTCCTGGACCTTCTCGCCGTCGGCGTCGACCGGGGCGAAGGAGGTCGCGTCGCTGTTGAACGCCACCGGGTCGCCCGAGACCTTCGTCATCTCGAGCCGGATGAGCGTGAGGTTGAGGCCGTCGAGCTCTCCGCCGTCGAACTGCGACTTCAGGAACGAGACCTGCTCGGGCGTCGCGGGTGTGACCTCGGTCAGCTTGGCGCTGATGAGTGCGGTGACGTCGTCGGTCCCCTGCGACTCGTAGACGATCTCCTCGTCGATGCCGACCTTGGCACCGGGCTCGGTGACCTCACCGTCGGCGGATCCCGACGCCTTCGGCTTCTCGGACGGGGTCACGGACGCCGATGCGGACGCCGTCTCCTTCGGCTTCGCCTCAGGGCCCGGCAGCATGCCGCATCCGGCGAGCACGAGGGCAGCGGCGATCGGGACGGTGATCAGGGCGGTGACGCGGGAGAGCTGCATCGGAGTTCCTTTCGACAGCGGACTCCTGCAGTCTGTCCACCCCTGCCCGTCGGCGCGATGGGCACAACTCCCCACCGAGGTCGGCCCAGCAGCCGGACCCGCCGATCCCCCACCCCCTCACAGGATTCTCTCTGCTGGCGTTCATCCGCCCGGCGGACGATGAGACGACGCGCCAGGTTGTCGCGTCCGAGGGGAACCCATGACCGCGACGATCACCGTGCCGACCGCGCGATCGCGACCTCGCCGCGACGCGCTCCGCACCCTGCTGGGTGGCCGCGCCGCACCCTGGGCCGTCGGCCTGTTCGCCACGACGGTGTCGCTCATCGGCATCGGGACGCCGTCCTACTGGGGCGACGAGGCCGCCAGCGTCCTCGCCGCCGAGCGCCCGCTGCCCGTCCTGTTCGGGATGATCGGCCATATCGACGCGGTCCACGGCCTGTACTACGTGTTCCTCCATGTCTGGACCGGCGCCTTCGGGACCGCCGAAGCCGTCACGCGGTTCCCGAGTGCGATCGGGGTCGGTCTGGCCGCAGCCGGCACGGTCGTGCTCGCGAGGTCGCTCTTCACCCCGGCGGTCGGTGTCACCGCGGGCCTCATCTTCGCCGTCATTCCGCAGGTGATACGGATGGGCGCCGAGACACGCTCCTACGCGCTGGGCATGGCGGCGGTCGTCTGGCTGACGGTCTGGTTCGTGTCGCTCGTCCGACGCCGGTCCACGTCCCGCCGGAGCTGGGCGCTCTTCGCGGTCGCGAGCGCCGCCTCGATGTACCTGTTCCTGTACCTCGCGATGCTCCTCATCGTGCACGCCACCTGGATGCTGCTCCGACGCCCCGGGCCGCGGGTCGTCCGGGCGTGGGGCTGGTCCCTCGCCGGCGCATTGGTCCTCGGGGCTCCGATCGTGATCGCCGGCATCGCGCAACGCGAGCAGATCGCGTTCCTGGGCCGGCGGGACTACGCGACACCGGAGTCGGTGCTCGTCGGGCAGTGGTTCCAGACGCCGGCCTTCGCGGTGCTCGCCTGGCTGCTCATCGTGCTCGCACCCATCGGCGTCCTCGTGGTGCGCCGATCGTCCCGACAGCGGCGTGCACTGGCGATGATCGCCGTCTGGGCACTCGCCCCGACCGTCCTGCTCATCGTCGGCAATGCCCTCGTGACCCCGATGTACAACCTGCGCTACGTCACCTTCTGCGTCCCGGCCGTCGCCATCATGATGGCGCTCGGCCTCCGGACGATCGTCGACCTCCTGCCGAAGCGGGTGGATCACGCGGTATCGACCGCGGCCGGTGTCGCACTCGTCCTGGCGCTCGCCGCGCCCGTCCTCGTCGAGCAACGCGGACCGTTCGCGAAGGACGACGGCAGCGACCTCCGGCAGACCGCGGAGGTCGTCGAGGCGCACGCCTCGCCGGGCGACGCCGTCGTCTTCGACCAGTCGGTGAAACCCTCGCGGAAGTCGCGGCTCGCGATCGACCTCTACCCACAGGCCTTCGCCGGCCTCGACGACGTGGCGCTCGTGACGAGCTACCGCGACCGCCCGGAGCTCTGGGATCTGGCCGCGCCGCTGTCCGAGATCCACGACCGACTCATCGGCCACGACACCGTCTGGGTCGTCGAAGGGTCGAGCACCTCTCCGAACGTGGCGGATCTGGAGGCGCTCGGCTACCACGTCGAGCAGCGGATCCCCGTCCACCGCAGCATCGTCTTCGAGCTGGTCAGGTCGTGACGACGTGGTGATCCGACCCCTCACGCATCCGCGCGCTCTGCTCCGGCGACCGATCGTCCGCGAGGTCGCCGCCTTCGGCCTCGTCGGCGGCGCCGGGTTCCTCGTCGACATCGGGGTCTTCAACCTCCTCGCGTACACGGTGTTCCTCCACACCGGCACCTCCGGGCTGCTCGTGGCGAAGGGCGTCTCCACGACGCTCGCCATCGTGGCCAACTGGGTGGGCAACCGGCTTCTCACCTTCCGCGCGCATCGGCGGCCGGACGTCGCCCGCGAAGCGCTCGAGTTCGGTCTGGTGAGTCTGGCCGGCGGGGCGATCGCCCTGGCCTGTCTCTGGGTGTCCCACGACGCGTTGCACCTGACGACGCCGCTGGCGGACAACCTGTCGGCGAACCTCGTCGGCCTGGCCCTCGGTTCCGCGTTCCGCTTCGTGCTCTACCGCTTCTGGGTGTACGGGCCGCGGGCGGAGCGGACGGAACCGATCCCGGTACGCGTCGAGCCCTGAGGCCCGCCCGTCAGCGACTCGCGTTGTGCTGCGACACGGCGTCGCTGACCCAGGAGAACTCGTCCACGAAGCGGGACAGGAGCCGGGCGAGTTCGGTGCGGTCGCGTTCGCTCCACTTGCCGACGAGCGTGTTGTAGACCTGCTGGGCCGCCTCCCGGTGCCGGTCGAGGGCAATCCGCCCCTCCTCGGTGGCGCTCACGAGGACGGCACGGCGGTCGCTCGGGTCGGTCACGCGTTCGACGAGCCCGCCCTGCTCGAGACGGCGGACCTCGGCGGTGGCGGTCGACTTGTCGACGGACATCCAGCCGGCGACGGCGGACATGCGGATCGGCCCGGCCGAGAGCACGTAGTCGAGAAGCCAGGCGTCCGTGCTCGTGAGTGCCGCGCCGTCGGCGTCGTGGAGCGTCCGTCGGTTGTCGGCCCGGCTCGACCAGCGCAACACCGTCGCGAGCGAGGCTTCGATGACCGCGCCGGCGTCGTCTGGGCCGAGATCCTCGCTCATAGCTGAATTCTTTCTGAATACGGGCGTTCGGGTGTTCGTTGGACCATACCAACTATATAGTGGGACAGCACCAACTAACCCTCAACTGTCCCCCACCTCGAGCGCTGCGGAGAACACAGCCCATGGAAATCCCCGGATACGTCTGGCTGCTGACGATCGTCGGCATTCTGGCCCTCCTCGCCTTCGACTTCATCTTCCACGTGCGGAAGGCCCACGAGCCGACCCTGCCGGAAGCCGCGAAGTGGTCGGCCCTCTACGTCGGGTTCGCCCTCATCTTCGGCGTCGGCGTGCTCATCTTCGGCGGCGGGACGCTCGGCTCCGAGTACTTCGCCGGCTACATCACGGAGAAGGCCCTGTCGGTCGACAACCTCTTCGTCTTCCTCATCATCATGTCGAGCTTCCGCGTCCCGCGCGCCGACCAGCAGAAGGTGCTCCTCTTCGGCATCGTCTTCGCGCTCATCGCCCGCACCGGCTTCATCTTCCTCGGTGCAGCCGCGGTCAACGCGTGGTCCTGGCTGTTCTACATCTTCGGTGGATTCCTCATCTTCACCGCCGTCAAGCTGCTCCGTCCGGAGGAGGAGAACGAGGACGAGGCGAACAACTTCGTCATCCGTCTCGCCAAGCGCCTGTTCAAGACCACGGACCGCTACGACGGCGACAAGCTCGTCACCATCGAGAACGGCAAGAAGGTCCTCACGCCGATGCTGCTCGTCATGGTCGCCATCGGTGGCACCGACCTGCTCTTCGCGCTCGACTCGATCCCCGCGATCTTCGGCCTCACGCAGAACCCGTACATCGTCTTCACCGCGACGGCGTTCTCGCTCCTCGGCCTCCGTCAGCTCTACTTCCTCATCGACGGCCTGCTCGACCGCCTCATCTTCCTCAGCTACGGCCTGGCGGCGATCCTCGGCTTCATCGGTGTGAAGCTCGTCCTGCACGCGCTCCACGAGAACACCCTGCCGTTCATCAACGGTGGCGAGCACGTCCCGGTCTTCGAGATCGAGACCGGCCTGTCGCTCGCGGTCATCGTCGGCATCCTCATCGTCACGGTGCTCCTCTCGCTGCTCAGCCCGGCCGGCCGCGCCCACACGATCATCAGCGACGCCCGCAGCCAGGCGAAGAAGATCGTGCTCCACGCCGACTCCCCGGAGGACATCCCGGACGGACACCACGTGGACGAGGTCGAGCTGGAGACGAGCTACACCCGCATGGTCGAGCGTCAGAAGTCCTTCGCGAACCTCAAGCCGAAGCACCAGGCCAAGGCGGCGGACGATGAGGAGCTCCAGCGACTGCTCTCGCGGGCGCACGAGCTCCACGCCAAGAACTCCGATTCGCGCGGTCTGCTCTGAACGGACCGGGAATCCGGGCGTTCACCTCGCTGAACCGATAACGTTGACGTGCGCTCCCAGCTTCGGCCGGGGGCGCACGTCGGACACCTCACCACCCGCAACACGATGATGCATCTAGGAGACGGAACCATGGGTCTGAGTCTGGAAAAGGGCCAGTCGCTCTCACTGACGAAGCAGGACGGTGGCGCACTCACGCGGATCCGTCTGGGCCTCGGCTGGGACGGCGTCGCACCGGTGAAGCGCGGCCTCTTCGGTCGCTCCTCCGCTCCCGACATCGACCTCGACGCCTCGGCGATCTTCTTCGACGCGACCGGCAAGGTGCTCGACACCATCTGGTTCCAGCAGCTCGCCAGCAAGGACGGCTCAGCCTCCCACACCGGCGACAACCTCACGGGTGCCGGCGACGGCGACGACGAGACCATCCTGGTCGACCTCTCGCGCGTGGCCCCGTCGGTCCAGCAGATCGTCTTCGTGATCAGCAGCTACAGCCGCCAGACCTTCGACACCGTGCAGAACGCGTTCAGCCGCATCATCGACGACTCGACCCCGGGCTCGCCCGAGGTCGCCCGCTACCAGCTGACCGACTCCGGCCCGCACACCGCGATGATCATGTCGAAGGTGTCGCGCGAGGCGAACGGCTGGGCGTTCAAGGCCATCGGCGAGCGCGCCAACGGCCGCTCCGTCATGGACCTCCTCGGCCCCGCCGCCCAGGTCCTCTAGCACCACCCCCAGCAGTCCCCGGCGCGTCAGCGCGTGTTCCATCGAAGGAGAAGCGATCACCATGGCAGGACTCACCCTCGAAAAGGGCAACAACCTCTCGCTCACCAAGACCAGCCCGGGCCTCACGGTCGCGACGGTCGGCCTCGGTTGGGACCCGCGCACGACGAGCGGTGAGGCCTTCGACCTCGACGCCTCGGCCCTGCTCATCGGAGCAGACGGCAAGGTGCGCTCCTCGGCGGACTTCATCTTCTACAACCAGCCCGCCGCTGCGGACGGCTCCGTGAAGCACCTCGGCGACAACCGCACGGGTGACGGTGCCGGCGACGACGAGCAGATCTCCGTCGACCTGAACGCGGTCGCGGCCGACGTCGAGCGCGTGGTCATCGCCGTGTCGATCGACAAGGCCGACGAGCGTCGCCAGAACTTCGGGCAGGTGCGCGGCGCGTACTGCCGCGTCGTCGACCAGGACGGCACTGAGATCGTGCGCTTCGACCTCAGCGAGGACGCGGCCCCCGAGACCGCCATGCTGTTCTCGGAGCTGTACCGCAACGGATCCGAGTGGAAGTTCAAGGCCCTCGGTCAGGGCTACACCACCGGTCTCGCCGGCATCGCCGGTGACTTCGGCGTCCCGCTCGGCTGAGCACCCGACGCACCCCATCACGAGCAGTCACACACGAGAGCAAGGTCGAAGCCATGAGCACGCCACTCACTCCGCCGGACGCCAACGATCAGGCCGCTGCCTCCCTCGTGCTGCACGCACCGGACGCACCGGACGTCGTGCAAGCCGAAGAGGCGCCCGGCATGGTGCCCGTCCCCGCTGAGCGCCAGACCGAGATCCAGCAGCAGGCGCGGTCCTTCGTGACCGAGGTGGCGACGCTCGACCCGCGCTCGCCCGAGTTCACGCAGAAGATCGAGGGGATCAACCAGATCGGCGGCAAGGAGATGGTGCAGTCCAGCGGCTACTCCTCCCGCATGCTCGAACGCTCCTCGACCTCGGTGGCCGGCGCGAAGCGTTCCGGCGACAGCGCGCAGATCAAGGTCGCGACGACGCTCGGCGACCTCCGCAGCACCGTCGAAGACCTGACGCCGAACCAGGCCGACCTCGGCGTCGGCCGGAAGATCCTCGGCTTCATCCCGGGTGGCAACAAGCTCGCGAAGTACTTCCAGAAGTACGAGTCCGCGCAGACCCAGCTCGACAAGATCATCAAGTCGCTCATGGCCGGCCAGGACGAACTCCTCAAGGACAACGCCGCACTCGCCGGCGAGAAGGTCCAGCTGTGGGAGACGATGCAGGCGCTCAGTGAGTACGCCGTCTTCGCCAAGGCGCTCGACGCCGCGTGCGTCGAGAAGATCGACCAGGCGCGCTCCGCCGGCCGTGTCGAGGAGGCGCAGAAGCTCGAGGCCGACGTCCTCTTCCCCGTGCGCCAGCGCCACCAGGACATCCTCACCCAGCTGGCCGTGTCGGTGCAGGGCTACCTCGCGATGGACCTCATCCGGAAGAACAACCTCGAACTCATCAAGGGTGTCGACCGGGCCCGCACCACGACGATCGCCGCCCTGCGGACCGCCGTCATCGTCGCGCAGGCGCTCGCGAACCAGAAGATGGTCCTCGACCAGATCGACGCGATCAACACCACGACGAACAACATGATCCTGCAGACCAGCGAGATGCTGAAGGACCAGACGACGCGGATCCACCAGCAGGCCTCCACCGCCGGCGTCAGCGTCGACACCCTGCAGCGCGCGTTCGACAACGTGTTCCAGACCATGGACGCGATCGACACCTTCCGTGCCGAAGCCGCGAAGAACATGGAGGGCACGGTCACCGCCCTGGAGACCGGCCTCGAGAAGGCGAAGCCGTACCTCGAGCGCAGCCGTCAGGCTGAGCAGCGCGAACTCCGCTAGTCTCGGCTCGCTGCGAGGTCAGGGCGCCGAGGACGAGGGGGACGAGAGATGGCATTCGGACGACTGCTGAACGCACTGCGGACCGGTGGGACCGATCCGCTGGGCGTCGTCGACGCCGCGCCGGCACCGGTCGGCGAGACGGAGGACGAAGCGACCGCCCGGCACCTCGACGAGCTCCGTGACTCGGTCCGCTCCGTGGGGCGCGACCTCCCGACGCTGCTCACCTCGCAGCTGCGGCAGATCGACGACCAACTGCGGCTCGTGGTCGCGACGATCGCCGAGCAGGGCGCTTCGACGGAGCAGCGGGTGCTCCTCGACGCGATGATCACCGACTACCTGCCGACGCCGCTGCGCTCGTTCCTCGCCCTCCCCGCCGAGGACCGCAGCGACGACTCCCGCAGCACGATCGTCTTCGCGCGGCAGTTGGAGCTCATCGAGGAGACCATCCGCGACCTCCTCAACCAGATCCGCATCGGCGCGATCGCCGAACTCTCCACCCACGGCCGGTTCCTCTCCGACAAATTCCAGGAGCCCGACGCCGGGCTCGTGCTGGGCGAGCACTGATGGCGTCGCTCATCGCGGGCGCGAACGCCGCGCTCACCGCTGAGAACCCCGGCCTCGACAAGCTCCTCGTCGGGTTCGGCTGGGACGTCATCGCGAGCCGCGGCCCGCAGAGTGAACCCGTACCGCTGGCGATCATGTGCGGCGACGACGGCAAAGCCCTCTCCGACGACCACCTCGTGTTCTTCAACCAGGTCGAGAGCCAGGACGGCGCGGTCACGTTCGCCTCCGAAGCCGACGACGAGGAGATCGACGTCGACCTGTCGCGTGTTCCGGATGCGGTCACGAAGATCGCCTTCCTGCTGTACATCGACCCCGACGTCCGTGGGCCGGGTGACTTCTCCCCCGTCCGCTCCGCCTTCGTCCGCGTCGCCACCGCCGACGACCGCGAGCTCGTGCGCTTCGACATCCCGATGTCCGAGGTGCGCTCCAGCCAGGCGCTGCTACTCGCCGAGCTGTACCGGCACCGCGACGACTGGAAGTTCCGCGCCCTCGGTCAGGGCTACGCCGGCGGGCTCGCCGGTGTCGCGCGCGACTTCCGAATCGACCTCTGAGCCGTGCCGCTCAACACCTCCCAGGTGCGACGGGACATCGACTACCTCCGCCGTCGGGTGAAGCCGCGGCCTGAACCGGTGGCTGCTGCGGCTCAGCCGGAAGCGGCTGCGGCACCGGTTGCCCCGCAGGCCGCACCACCCGCAGCCGCGGCGCCGTCGACGGGGCTCACGCTCGGCGGGCCGTCGAGTCCTGCGCCGTCGGTACCGGCTCCCACGACCACGCGTCCGGCGTCGACGGGACTCACGCTGGGTGGATCGTCCGAGCCAACCGCAGCTCCGGCCACATCGTCGGCGCGCCCAGCCGCCCCCGCAGCACCGAGCACCCCGCAGCCGTTCCCGGCCCCGACGGCCGAGGAGGTCCGCGTCCTCGACGACGAGACCCCGCTCGTACGGCTGGATCCACGGCAGTCGGCGATCGGCAGCCTCATCGTCGGCGGCGCGACGGCGATCGTCTGGGAGACCGTCGAACGCGTCACGGGCGTCGCATCGTCGGACGGCGGAGCCGACGGGACACCCGTGACCACGCCGGGCAACCGGCCGCTGTTGGGCTTCGACGGCGGCGACGCGATCCTCGCCCTCCGACACGTGCACCTCATCCGACGCGCCCTGTTCGTCGGAGCGCCGGGACAGCCCCTCACCGTGCAGCTCTTCGACGACGAGAACTTCGCCGCCGCCGACGAGGCGGGCGGCGTGCCGGTCGTCTCCCTGCTCCGCATCGGGTCCCGTCTCGAGCTGCGCCTCGAACCACTCCCAGCAGACATCCCCCTCAAGACGCTTGTCCGGCAGTTCGGCTTCGAGCCGACGCCGTACGTCGTCGGCCGCGAACCCCGGAGACGATGACCATGCGCCACTTCAGCTACGTGGACGGCAAGCGCGCCGCGAAACTGTTCCACAAGCTCCCCGAGCCCATCAGCATCGACTCGCCCCCCGAGCATCTCGCGGCCGCACTGGGCGCGACGCTGTACAGCCCTGGCACGCGCACCACCCTCGCGAAGGACGTCGTGAAGCAGGCGAAGCACGGCTGCCTGAGCATGGTCCTGTGCCTCGAGGACTCGGTCCCCGACGACGCTGTCGAGGTCGCCGAGACGAACGTCGCGGAGGCGATGCAACAGCTCGCCGCGAAGCGCGCTGGGTCCAAGCGGCTCGTGCTGCCGCTGCTCTTCATCCGCGTCCGCACGCCGGAGCAGCTCGAGCGGATCGCCGGCCTCCTCGGCCCGGGCCTCGACCTCCTGAGCGGCTTCGTCATCCCCAAGTACGAGAACAGCGACGGGGTGGCCGACCGCTTCTTCGAGGCGCTCGGCCGGGTGCAGCGCGACTACGGGCAGGACGGCTCGAACGGCGCGCGACGACTCCGCGTCATGCCGATCCTCGAGTCGCCGCGGATGATCCACCGCGAAACCCGCGACGACACCCTCTCGGGCATCGTCGACGTCACCAAGGCCCACCGCGAGGACGTGCTCGCCGTCCGCATCGGTGCCACCGACCTCGCGAGTGCCTTCTCGCTCCGGCGCTCCCGTGACCTCACCGTGTACGACGTGAAGCTCGTCTCCTCGGTCATCGCCGACGTCGTCAACGTCTTCGGTCGCCCCGGCGACGACTTCGTCATCACCGGAACCGTCTGGGAGCACTTCCAGACGGCGGAGCGCCTCATGCGCCCGCAGTTGCGTATGACCCCGTTCGAGGACGCCAACGAGGCGCAGCTGCGGCAGAAGCTGCTGTTGAAGGGACTCGACGGTCTCATCCGCGAGATCGCCCTCGACCAGGCGAACGGCCTGCTCGGGAAGACGGTCATCCACCCGAGCCACGTCCCGGTCGTCCACGCGATGTCGGTGGTCAGCCACGAGGAGTACGTCGACGCCCTGTCCGTGGTGGGCGACGTCGGTGGCGGCGCGAACGCCTCGCCGTACCGGAACAAGATGAACGAGATGAAGCCCCACCAGGCCTGGGCCCGGAAGACCCTGCTGCGCGCGGACGCCTTCGGCGTCGCCGCCGAGGAGACGACGTTCGTCGACCTCCTCGAGACGAGCATGCGGTGACGGTCTGGACAGGCGGCTTCGTCAGCGAGGCCGTGGGCATCCGCCTGCGCTCGGACGAGCACCGGAGCCTGATCCCCGTTGAGGACCTCGTCGGGCTGGCCCTGCGCGACAACCCGAAGCGCGCGCAGCTGCTCGTCTCGACGGTCCTCGCCAAGCACGTCCCGACGGTGCCGGCGCTCGCCCTCGCGGCGGGTGAGCTCCTCGGCCTCCTCGTGCGGTGCGCGCTCGACGGCACCGCACCCGACCCGACCCCGTACGAGACGGTCGCGAGGCTCCTGGCCCGTCGCGATCGACCGGACGCAGCCGGGCTCGCTGAGCTCCGCGCCGTCCGACAGCAGCTGGCGGACCTCCGTGACGCGGCACCGGAACCCGGCCCCGAGCTCGTCACCATCGGCTACGCCGAGACGGCCACCGGGCTCGGCCACGTCGTCGCCGACGCGCTCCGCTCGCCCTATCTCCACTCGACGCGCCACGAGGAGGACGCCCCCTTCACGCCCTTCGAGGAGGAGCACTCCCACGCGAGCGACCACCGGCTGTACCCGAGCGATCCCGACTGGGCCACCACCGGCGGGACGACGGTGCTCGTCGACGACGAGCTGAGCACCGGGCGCACGGTCCGGAACACCATCACCGCGCTCCACGCGAGCACCCCGCAGTCCCGCTGGGTCGTCGCCGCCCTGATCGACCTCCGATCCGAGGAGGACCGGCGGGCGTTCGACGAGCTCGCCGCCCGCCTCGGCACGACGATCACCGTGGTGGCGCTCGGCGCGGGTGCCGTCGACCTCCCCGGCGACGTGCTGTCGCTCGCCCGGCAGGTCATCGACGCCGCACCGTCGGCCGCCAGCACCGAGCGGGCCGCCGGGGTGTTCGACCTCGTCGACGCCTCGGACCTCCCGCCGGTGCGGAGCGCCCGGTTCGGCACCGCCGGCCGGTTCGACGAGGCGGCGGTCCGGGCGGTCGCCGAACGGGTCCTGCCGTCGCTCCCCGCCGGCGAGGTCCTCGTCCTCGGCTCCGAGGAGTTCATCGCGGTGCCGCTCGCCGTCGCCGACCGACTCGACGAGGCTCGCGGGGCAACCCGCTTCTCGACCACCACGAGGTCGCCCATCGCGGTGATCGACCGCGACGACTACGCCGTCGCGAGCGCCGTGTCCTTCACGAGCCACGACCGCACCATCGACGGCCGTGGTCCCCGATTCGCCTACAACCTCTCGCGCGGCGGATCCCGCTTCGCGGCGGTGGTCCTGTTCCCCGAACCGGGCGCCGACCGCGAGCTGCTGCTCGAGGCCGGCGGCGTCGTCGAGGCACTCCGGACCGTCACCGACGTCGTCCTCGTCGTCCTGCTCGCCGAATCCGTCCCCACCCCAGCCGAATGGAACCCCGCACCGTGACCATCGACGCCGCCGCCCTGCCCGAGCCGCTCACCGGCCCCGCCTTCGGGTCGTACGACGCGAGCGAGGTGCAGTGGCTCCTCACCGACCTCGGCGACACCCGCCTCGAAGCCGACGCGTCCGAACGCGAGGCCGCGATCCAGAGCGGTCGCGCACACTACGCCGAGTCCCTGCCCATCGAGTACCTGCCGTCGCCCGAGTACGAGGAGCTGTACCGGGACGCCCTCGTGCGGTCGAGCCGCCGTCTGGCCGTGGCCGTCGGCGTCGTCACCGACCTCGTCCTGGCGTCCCGGGCGAACCGTCCCGTGCTGGTGTCGCTCGCCCGCGCCGGCACGCCCATCGGCATCCTCATGCGCCGCTGGGCGAAGGAGGTCCGCGGGATCGACGTCCCGCACTACACGATGAGCATCGTCCGCGGCGTCGGCGTCGACGGGACCGCGCTCCGCTATCTCGCCGCCCACCACGACCCCGAGCAGATCGCCTTCGTCGACGGTTGGACCGGCAAGGGCGCCATCGCGCGTGAACTCACGGAGGCGCTGGAGCTGTTCGCCCGGACCGACGGCATCCGCTTCTCCGACGAGCTGGCCGTCCTCGCAGATCCTGGTCACTGCGTCCCCGTGTACGGCACCCGCGACGACTACCTCATCCCGTCGGCCTGCCTGAACTCCACCGTCTCCGGGCTCGTCTCCCGCACCGTCTACAACCGCGATCTCCTCTCCGACGACCAGTTCCACGGCGCGAAGTTCTACCGGGAGCTGAGCAGCCACGACGTCTCCGGGGACTTCCTCGACGCCGTGTCGGGCCGCTTCTCCGAGGTGATCGACGACGTCGCCGCCGGCGTGCAGGAGGCCTCCACCGCCGACCGTGAGCCGAGTTGGATCGGGTGGGCCGCCGTCGAGCGCATCCGCGAGCAGTACGACATCCCGAGCGTCAACCTGGTGAAGCCCGGCGTCGGCGAGACCACGCGCGTCCTCCTCCGCCGGGTGCCGTGGAAGGTCCTCGTGTCGCCCGACGCCCTCGACGACGTCGCGCACGTGCTCCTCCTCGCCGAGCAACGCGGCGTGCCGGTCGAGGTCGTGCCCGGCCTGCCCTACAGCTGTGTCGGACTGATCAACCCGCTGAGCGACGCCGCCGCCGGAGACGCCCAGTGAGCGCCCTCGTCGCCTGCGACCTCGACCGCACCCTGATCTACTCGCCGAAGGCGTTCTGGCTCGAGACCCCGGACCCTGAGGCGCCGTCGATCGTCGTCTCCGAGCTCTGGAACGGTGTCCCGATCTCGTTCATGACGCGCGAATCGGAGCGCCTGCTCATCGAGCTGCGGACGCAGGCCGTGTTCATGCCGGTGACGACCCGGACCGTGGCGCAGTACCAGCGGGTGCAGTTGCCGGGCGGTGCCCCCGACTACGCGATCACGAGCAACGGCGGCGAGATCCTCGTCGACGGCGTCCCGGATGCCGACTGGCGTGAGCGCGTGCGGACGCACCTCACCGACCACACCGCACCGTTGGACGAGGCGCTCGCGCGCTTCGAGGAGCTGGCGTCGCCGACGTGGATCCACAAGACGAACGTGGCGGACGCCCTGTTCTTCTACTCGATCGTCGAACGCGACGCGATCCCCGCGGGCTGGTTGGAGCAGGTCGAGCAGGAGTGCGAACGGCTCGGGTGGACGGTGTCCCTGCAGGGGCGCAAGCTCTACTGCGTGCCGCGGACGCTCACGAAGCACGACGCCGTCAGCGAGGTCGCCCGTCGCCTCGACGGCCCGCTCGTCCTCGCCGCCGGAGACTCCCTCCTCGACCAGTCGATGCTCGAGACCGCCGACCTCGCCTTCCGACCGGCGCACGGCGAACTCGACGACGAGGGCTTCACGATGGACACGCTCACCGTCACCGGTCGACGTGGCATCCTCGCCGGCGAGGAGCTGCTCCGGCTCATGACGGCCGCGGCGCAGGGCGGGCGAGCAAGCCGCTGATCCGCTGACCGCGCGCTCGCTACCAGGGCAGGTCGAGGGACGGCACCACCGTGCCCGCCGTCACGCCGGTGCCCGGGCACACGAGCACGCCGTCGGCGTCGGCCAGGCCGCGGAGCATGGCGGCTCCGTGCCACGGTGACGGCTCCGCGGTGACGGCCGCCGTCTCGGCGTCAAGCACCGCCCGGAACGGACGCAGCACCGTCTCGGACCGGGTCGGGTCGACGGGCGACGCGAGCACCACTGGCCGGAGGGCCGGAAGCCCGAGCCCCTGCCGGCCGGCGAGCAGCGGCTGCACCAGCGTGAGGACGCTGAGCAACGCGGCGAGCGGATTACCCGGCAAGCCGACGACGAGCCGCCCGTCCGGTAGCCGGGCGAGCAAGGCCGGACCACCCGGGCGCACGTCGACGCCGTCGACGAGGAACTCCGCTCCCGCGTCGCGCAGGAGCGCTCGGACGTGGTCGGCTCGCGACCCGCCGGTCCCGCCCGTGGTGACGATGACCTCGCCTGGCCGTCTCGTGTGCGTCTCGGTGAGCGCTGTGGTGCCGAGCGTCGTGGTGCCGAGGGCCTCGGCCGTCGCCGACGCGTCGTCCCGCACCCGGACGCTGGCGGTGACGACACCACCGAGCGACGCGATCACGCCAGGCAGCGACGGGCCGAAGCTGTCGCGCACGAAGCCGGCACCGGGCACCCCGCTCGTCACGACCTCGTCACCGGTGAGGACGAGCCGGACCTTCGGCCGAGGCACCACCGGCACGCGATCGAACCCGCCGCCGGCCGCGACCGCGAGGTGCACTGGGCCGAGCCGGGTGCCTTGGTCCAGCAGAGTCGCCCCGGCCGGAGACTCGCTCCCGGCGTCGCGGATGTGGCGACCAGGTGCAGGCTCCTCTCGCGGAGCCTGCGGGGAGAGCCCGAGTCTCGGGGCGTCGGCGGTCTCCTCCACGACGCCGTGTTCCCGTTGCAGCACGGCGACGGCACCGGTCGGGATGAGCCCGCCGGTCAGGACCTCGACCGCGGTTCCGAGCTCCAGGCCGACCGAGCGCGCGCGCTCCGCTGCGACCCCGCGGAGCAGCTCCCACGGCCCTGCTCCGCCGACGGCCCACCCGTCCATCGCCGAGGAGGCGTAGTGCGGGATCGCGATGGGCGACACGAGTGGCGCGGCGAGGACGTGACCGAGCGCGGAGGCGAGCTCGACGCTGTCGACGACCTGCGGTCGCTGCTCGGCCCCGGCCGCGTGGGCGATCCGCCGGGCGTCCCACCACGACGACCTCGTCATGCCGTGCCGCTCGTGTGGGGAGTATCGCTGTCGGGTTCGTCGGACGCCTCGGCGGCCAGCCGTTCGACCACCACCGTCGCCGCCTGCGCGACGGCCGCCGGGTCGGCCCCCGCGGCGAGGGCCTTCCCGACAGCGATACCGACGAGGTAGGTGGTCAGCGGCGCCGCAGGACGGCGGACCGCGTGGGCCGCGGTGCCGGCGAGTCCCAGGACGGCGCCGATGTCGACCGGGACGTCACCGAGCTCGAGCGCCGCAGACACCCGGTCGCTCCACTCGGCGAGGACGGCGTGCAGGTCATCGGTCATGGGAGCTCCTGGGGGTGCTGGACGTGGTGGTGGTCGTCGAGGTGGGCGCTGGGCCCGTTGCCGGCGTTGGAAAGGGGGCGTCGCTCGCGACGACTCCCAACTCGGCAGCGTCGGCCCAGGTGTCGACGTCGGCGGAGCCGCCCTCGGGGACGGCGACGCGTCGGAGCTCGAGTCCGGACAGGAGGTGACGCACGGCGACCCCCGTGAGGTCGCCGCTCGGCTGGGCGGCCTCCAGCTCGGCGACCCGACGTTCGAGGGCGTCGCTCCGGTAGACGCCGAGCAGCGGTTGGTCGCGGCCGCCAGCGTCGACCGCGATCCAACCGTCGACGCCGGGCTCCGGGTCGGTCGCCAGCGCTGCGGTCTCGAGGAGCACGGCGAGCGCCGGGGCCGCGCCCGGCATGTCGCAGGCGAGGATGGCGACGCCCCTCGACCGGCCCAGGGACGGGAGGGAACCGGGCTCGCGGAGCACGTCCAGTCCCGCGGCGATGGCGGCGGCGGGACCACCGAAGGCGGGGTGCTCGCGGACGAAGCGGACGGGACCGGTCGTCTCAACGTCGGGGCCGACGACCACGATCGCGCCGTCGGTGAGGCGCGCGGCCTCGATCGCGAGCTGGAGCAGCGTCCGTCCGTCGTGCAGCAGCGAGGCCTTCGCGACCCCGCCGAGACGGGACGACCGCCCTCCCGCGAGGATGATCGCGTCGACGGGCATGGCACCAGCCTAGGCCGCTCGTCAGCCTCACCGGGGGCTGCGGATCCAGTGAGGCACCTTGCCCTCGTCGGGAGGTGGTGATAGCCATGAGCCATGACTCGCATCACGGCGCGCAGACGCGTCACCCGGATCACCGTGGGACAGCCCGCACGCACTCGCGAGGACGTCCTCGCCGTCGAGGAGCCGCTGGAGATCCGCGTCGGTGGCCGTTCGCTCGCCATCACCATGCGGACGCCCGGTCACGACGTCGACCTCGCCATCGGGTTCCTCGTCTCGGAGGGCGTCGTCGCTCGGGGTGACGAGGTCAGGACCGCCCGGTACTGCGCCGGCGCGACCGACGAGGGCGTCAACACCTACAACGTGCTCGACGTCGCCCTCGCTCCCGGCGTCCCCGCCCCAGACCCGAGCCTCGAACGGAACTTCTTCACCACGAGTTCGTGCGGGCTCTGCGGGAAGGCGAGCATCGACGCCGTCCGGACGAGTTCGCGGTACCGGGTGGCCGACGACGCGTTCGTCCTCGACCCAGCAGTCCTCGTCACCTTCCCCGACCGCCTCCGCGCCCAGCAGGCGGTGTTCGAACGGACCGGCGGCCTCCATGCTGCGGGCCTGTTCGACGCCACGACCGGAGAGATGCTCGCGCTCCGGGAGGATGTCGGTCGGCACAACGCGGTCGACAAGGTCGTCGGCTGGGCGGCGAAGGAGGGCCTGCTCCCGCTGCGGTCCATGGTGCTCATGGTGTCCGGTCGGGCGAGTTTCGAGCTCACCCAGAAGGCCTCGATGGCCGGCATCCCGATGCTCGCCGCGGTCTCCGCGCCGTCGTCGCTCGCCGCCGAGTTGGCGACCGAACTCGGGATGACGCTCGTCGGGTTCCTCCGCGGCGACTCCATGGTCGTCTACAGCGGGGCACACCGACTGGCGTCGCCGGACCCGGCGGTCGTCCACGAGGTCGTCGAACACGGCGTGGTCGAGCACGGGGTCAGCGCATGAGCGCGGAGCCGCCCGTCGAGGACGTCACCGACGCTGCGATCAAGGTCTCCGAGCCGAAGCACGTGGCCGTCGGGCTCCCCGGCATCCTGCACTCCATGGAGCCGGCGCTCCGCCAGCTCGGGCCACTGCGGACCGCCGAGCTCCTGACGTCGATCAACCAGCGCGGCGGCTTCGACTGCATGAGCTGCGCCTGGCCCGACCCCGACGACCGCAAGAAGCTGGAGTTCTGCGAGAACGGGGCGAAGGCCGTGATCTGGGAGGCGACCCCGATCGTCATCCCGAGCGCGTTCTGGGCGGAGCACTCGCTCACCGACCTCGCCGACAAGTCGGAGTACTGGCTCGGCATGCAGGGCCGACTCTCGGAACCGGTCTACAAGCCGGCTGGCTCCGACCACTACCGGCCGGTCAGCTGGGAGGAGGCGTTCGCGCTCGTCGGTGAGCAACTGCGCGGGCAGGAGTCGCCCGACCAGGCCGCGTTCTACACGAGCGGACGGGCGTCCAACGAGGCCGCGTTCGCCTACCAGCTGTTCGTGCGGGCGTTCGGCACCAACAACCTGCCGGACTGCTCGAACATGTGCCACGAGTCCACGGGCACCGCGCTCGGCGAGGTGATCGGCATCGGGAAGTCCACGATCGCCTACGACGACTTCGAGCAGGCGGACCTCATCGTCGTCATGGGCCAGAACCCGGGCACGAACCACCCGCGCATGCTCACAGCCCTCGAGGACGCGAAGCGTGCCGGGGCGACCATCGTCTCCGTGAATCCGCTCCCCGAGGCCGCGCTCGAACGGTACAAGAACCCGCAGACGGTGCGGGGCATGGTCGGACGGGGCACGGTCATCTCGGACCAGTTCCTGCAGATCCGGCTCGGTGGTGACATGGCGCTCCTGCAGGCCGTATCGAAGCGGGTTCTGGCAGCCGAGGCCGCCGCGCCCGGGACCGTGCTCGACCACGCCTTCCTCACGGAGCACTGCCTCGGGCTCGAGGAGCTCACGGCGCACCTGGCCGACCTCGACGAGGCCGAGGTGCTCGAGGCGACCGGACTCACGAGCGAGCAGATCGACGAGTTCGCCCAGCGCTACATCGACTCGAACGCGACCATCGTCACCTGGGCCATGGGGCTGACGCAGCACAAGGCCGCCGTGAACGGGATCAAGGAGATCATCAATCTGCTCCTGCTCCGCGGCAACATCGGCAAGCCCGGTGCCGGCGCCTCGCCGATCCGTGGGCACAGCAACGTGCAGGGCGACCGGACCATGGGCATCTGGGAGCAGATGCCGGAGTCCTTCCTCGCCGCGATGGAGGACGAGTTCGGCGTACCGATGCCGCGAGCACACGGGGTCGACGCGGTGAACGCGATCCGAGCCATGCAACGCGGTGAGATCCGCACCTGGGTGTCGCTCGGCGGCAACTTCGTCGCCGCGATCTCCGACACCGCCGCCGCCGAGGCGGCGATCCGTGGAACCGGCATGTCGGTACAGATCTCCACGAAGCTCAATCGCTCGCACGTGGTCACGGGCGACGCCGCGATCATCCTGCCGACGCTCGGGCGCACCGAGATCGACCTCCAGGCGAGCGGCCCGCAGATGGTCAGCGTCGAGGACTCCGTCTGTGCCGTCCACGCCTCACACGGACGGATCCCGCCCGCAGCGCCCGGGCTGCTCTCCGAGGTCGCGATCATCACGCGACTCGCGCGCGCGACCCTCGGCGAGGACTCCGGGATCGCCTGGCAGGCGTTCGAGGACGACTACGACACCATCCGCGAGCACATCGGGCGGGTCATCCCGGGGTGCGAGGACTACAACGAGCAGATCCGCCGCGAGGACGGGTTCGTGCTGCCGAACGGGCCCCGCGACTCCCGCACGTTCACGAACCCCGAGGGTCGTGCGCTCCTGACGGTGAACGAGCTGGAACCGCTCCGCTGCCCGCCGGGCCGCCTGCTCCTGCAGACGCTGCGGTCGCACGACCAGTTCAACACGACGATCTACAGCCTGAACGACCGGTACCGGGGGATCAAGCAGGGACGCAACGTCGTGTTCGTGAACCCGGACGACCTCGCGGAACTCGGCCTGGAGGATGGTCAGACGATCGACGTCTTCAGCGAGTGGCCCGGGCAGCCGGACCGGGAGCTCCTGGGGTTCCGCGCCGTCTCCTATCCGACGGCCAGAGGGTGCGCCGCGGCGTACTTCCCCGAGGCGAACGTCCTCGTTCCGCTCGACTCGACCGCCGACCGCAGCAACACCCCGGTCTCGAAGGCCATCGTGGTGCGGCTGCAGCCGGCCGGCGCTCGGCTGTCATGACCGGCGACGCGGGTCATTCGTAGGCCCGCAGGAGCTGCCAGCGGCCTCGGACCACGTCGAGTCGGATGTCGAAGACGAAGGTCCGGCCGTCGGTGGCGGTCGCCTGGAACCGCCAGGCCGGCGTGGCCGCCGGCGGGTGGGTGAGGAAGGCGACGTTCGGCTCGAGCGGGGTCGGAGTGTCGGTCACGAGGTACCGTGCCCCTTCCCAGAACAACCGCTCCGGCACACCCGCTGGCGTCGTCCAGACCGCGATCTCGGTGCTCGTGATCAACATGAATGGCCTCCCGTCGTTCGAACATATGTTCGATAGACAGCGAGCCTAACCCGACATCCGACGACACGCCAGCCCCGATCCTCCCGGGTCGTCAGCCGGTCGGCGTGTCGCTGAGGAACCGCTTGATGTCCACGCCCATCTGCGGTGACTCGGTGTGATGCAGGTAGTGTCCGCCGTCGAGGAGGACGAGCTCGGACCGGTCGATCCCGGCGAGCTGGGCCTCGTGGAGGGACACCCAGTCGGCGAGTTCCGGGTCGTCGCCGACGACGAACATGAGGATCGGGAGGTCGGCCGGGAACGACTGCGACCGGGCGGCGCGGAAGTTGGCGGGGGTGTGCGCGATCTCGTCGAGCAGCGTCGGGTTCATGGCGTTGCGGTTCGCGAGGATCGCGAGTTGTCGCTTCGTCGCAGTGTCGTAGGGCAGCCCTGCGGTCGGGTCGGGCGCGATCGCGGTGAGCACCCGGAGGATCCCGAGCGACTTCAGGGCCTCGAGGCCGTCGGTCGGCGTGGCCTCGTCCGCACCCGGTTGCGTGGGGACGCTCGTGTCGATGCCGATGAACGCGGTGACCTCGTCGCGGTACCGCTGCAGGTACTCCAGGGCGGTGATGCCGGCGATCGAGTGTCCGGCGAGCGCGTAGCGGTGGATGCCGAGGCTGTGGAGGGCGGTGTGGACCTCGTCGGCGATGTTGGCCGAGGTTCGGGGGACGTCGGTCTGATCACTGAGGCCGTATCCGAAGGGTTCGACGACGACCACGCGGTATTGGTCGCGGAGTTCGGCGACGAGCGGCTGGAAGTCGAGCCCGGGTGCGGCGGTGCCCTGCCCGGGCAGGAGGACGATGGTCTCGGGTGCGTCGCCGCTGATGACGACGTTCATCCGTTTGCCGTCGACGTCGACCAGTTGCCCGTACGGGTGCAGTTCCGCCTCCTCCGAGGCGTTGGCGACGGCGTTGACGATACTCGTGGTGGCGAGGGTCGCTCCGATCAGCCCGGCGATCGTGGCGATCGTGATCAGTGGAACCTTCAGGAGCTTGCGCATCGTCACCCGTCGTGTGGAGCCGGCGGCGGGCGGTCGCACCGCGCCGATTCCATCCTCGCGGGAGGCCGTTCGTCGCACATCCGCCGTGAGGCGAGGATGCCCCGTCCGGCCGTACGCGGATCTGCGCAGGACGGCACACATGACAGAACCGGCTGGAAGCGAGGACTTCCAGCCGGTTCATCGTGCGTTCGCCTACTCGGCGGGCGGCGTCGGCCGCTCGGGCGGCGCCACCTCTTCCGGAGGAGCGGGCGGCTGCACCTGCTGCGGCTCCTGCTGCGGCGGAACAGTCGGCTGCTGCGCGGGAGCGGGCGGCTGCTGCGGGTTCGACGGCTGTCCTGGCGCCTGCGACGCGGCCTGCGGCGGCCCCCACTGCTGCGGTGCCGCGTTCGGCGTCGGCCCCTGCTGACCGGGCGCCGAGCCCTGCCACGCGGGTGCCGACCACTGCTGGCCGGGCTGCGGTGCGGGCTGCCCCTGCGGCTGCCCGTACTGCCCCTGTGACGGCGCAGCCTGGTACCCCTGGCCCTGCTGACCCTGCCCCTGACCGTGGCTCGGCTGCCCCTGGTAGGGCTGACCGGGATACGGCTGACCCTGGTACCCCTGCTGCGGCTGGTTCTGGTAGCCCTGACCCTGGTACCCCTGCTGCGGCTGCCCCTGATAGCCCTGCTGCGGCTGCCCCTGGTAGGGCGGCTGGTGCGGCTGGTGCTGACCGGGGTGACCCTGGACCGGGTACGCGGGCGCGCTCTGGTACACCTCGGGACGGTAGGGCTGCTGGCCGTAGTTCACCGGTTCGCCCTCCGGCTTCGGCGAGAACGCACGGACGATCACCGGGATCACGGCGGAGATCGCCGCAGCGAGCGTCGTCGCCGCAGCGATGCGCCACCACCAGTCCGCCCAGGTGCCCTCGGGGAACGCCATCGGCAGCACGAGCACGAGGACCGTCGCGATGATGAGTGTGATCGTCACGATGCCGGTGGCCCTGATCACGGTGGAGGAGGCGCGCGTGACGAAGTGCAGGAAGTACACCTGGATGATGATCAGTGCCACGCGGGTGATGATGACGATGCCGAAGAACAGCATGATCTGTCCGGACCAGACGAAGCCGTCGTCGGTGTTCGGGGGCTGGAGCCACCCGTTCCACAGCTTCAGCAACCCGACCGTGACGAGGAAGATGTTCACCAGGGTCGAGACGGCCAGGTACCACTTGTTGGGCCCGTGTCCGGCTGCCGCGTCGAGGGAGACGGCACCCACGAACGCCGCGAGCAACAGCAGTGTGAGCCAGACGCGTCCGGCGATGTCGGCCTGATCGCCGACGATGATGAAGTACCCGCCGATGATCGCCGCCGCGACGAGCGTTCCGATCGTCAAGGTCAGCGCGAGCACGGCCGACCGTGAGCGGCGCGGTGTGGTCTCGACCATTCGAAATCCCCTATCTGTCGTGAGTGCCAACAGTACCGGGGTGGTATCCGAGCGGAAGGGAGCAGCCCCTACCCGATGGAAGACGCCCGCGCCAGGGTGCTTGTGATGCGCGCTCGACAGCCTGCGACGCCGTGGATCCGCACTACTCTGGACTCCGTCCCTGCCGAGCCCGCGGTGGCGCGACACCCGAGTCAAGGAGAAGCACATGTCGGTCGGCCTGCTCGCCGTTGTCGATGACATCCTCAGCGCCGCTCTGAAGGCGAGCGCGAAGACCGCGGGCGTCGTCATCGACGATGCCGCCGTCACCCCGCAGTATGTGCAGGGGCTCACGCCGGCGCGGGAACTGCCGGTCGTCTGGCGCATCGCCCGCGGCAGCCTGATCAACAAGTTCGTCATCATCATCCCGATCGCCCTGTTGCTCACCGCCTTCGCACCCTGGGTCCTGCCGTTCCTCCTCATCATCGGCGGCACCTACCTCTGCTTCGAGGGCGCCGAGAAGGTCATGGAGTGGTTCGGCGTCCACCACGAGGCGGCTGAGGAGGACGTCCGCGACGAGAAGAAGCTCGTCTCCGGCGCCGTCCGCACGGACCTCATCCTCAGCACCGAGATCATGCTGATCTCACTGGCCAGCCTCGACGCGGACATCGGCATCTGGATGACCCTGGGCGCACTCCTCGTCATCGGCCTCGTCATGACGGCCGTCGTCTACGGCGCGGTCGCGCTCCTCGTGAAGATCGACGACATCGGACTCCGGCTCATGAAGAACCCCTCGCGCGGCGTCCGCCGCACCGGCGCGCGCATCGTCGCCTCGATGCCCGCCGTCTTCCGCGTGATCAGCATCGTCGGCACGGTCGCGATGCTGTGGGTGGGTGGCCACCTCGTCGTCGCGAATCTCGCCGAGACGATCTGGCACGGCCCGCTGGACCTCTTCCACGTCGTCACGCACGCCATCGAAGCGGCCGGACCCGTCGTCGTCTGGATCGCCGACACCGCGATGTCGGCCGTGTTCGGACTCGTGCTCGGCCTGATCGTGGTCGGGACCGTCCTCGGCATCTCTCGCCTGCGCTCCGGCAAGCGGCCGGCGGCCACGTCGCACTGACGGTGGCGGCCGGACGACGTGGCCGCTAGTGCAGCTGCCGCGCGTAGCAGAGCGACATCGGGATGACCTCGTACGGCGGGTAGATGGGGATCGACTCGTACCCGAGCCACTCGTAGAGGCGGACGGCCTCCGGCTGCCGGTCGCCGGTCTGCAGGATGAGTCGCGAGGCCCCCTCGGCCCGCGCGGCATCTTCGACGGCCGCGATGAGCCGGCGGGAGACACCCCGGCCACGGTGGCCGGGGAGCGTGACGACGCGCTTCAGCTCCCACTCCTCGCCGAGCCGTCGCAGCGCGGCATGGCCGACCGGCTCGCCGTCGACGAGCGCGAGGAAGGTCGCCCGGATGTCCGCGGGATCCACGGTGAACGCCGCCTGCGCCCGCTGGGCTGCCTCGGAATCCCAGTCCTCCCAGGCGGAGGCGTAGCGCGCACCCATCTCCTCGTCCATCGCGGCTCGCAGGCGTACGGCCCGTTCGTCGTCCCAGGAGACGGACTCGATGCTGGCTGGGGTCACGACGGTCATGCGCTTCTTCCGGGGCGGGCTGCGACGGCGTGATCGAGCGACCGACGCCGTCTGCCAGTCTCCCACGCAGCGCGGGGCCCGAGCGCGTCAGGAGGGCACCGATGCGACCCGAGCAAGCCCAGGACCGATCGCGTGATCAGTTCGCGGTGTCGGCCACCTGCACGGCCACGTGGTACTTCGTGCCCTCGACGTCACTGATCGTGACGACGGCGTCGTACTCGGAGCCCGAGGACGGGTCGGTGAGCGTGCAGTCGACGGTGGTCTCGTCGATGAGCTTGACGCGCTCGTCCCCGCAGTCGAGGTCGGGCCGGGTGCCGACCTGCTCCTCGAGGGCGCCGGCCGCGGCGTCCGCGATGTCCGAGGCGGGGACGGTGAGACCGGCGCTGGCGCTGAAGCTGCAACCGGTGAGCAGGAGTCCCATCGGCAGCAGAGCGATGGCGACGGATGGGAGGAAGCGGCGACGGGGCATGCCGTCAGTCTGTCCGCTCTCCGGCACGTGAGCGATGGGGAGCTCTCCCCAGCGGGCGCTACTGCCGACCCGCTCGGGGAAGGCGGCGACGCAGACGATCGTCCGGAGCGTCGCCCGTGGCCCGCGCTGATCCGACCGGGAGACGACCGGTCCCGCGGCTAGGCGGTGCGGCGCTTGCGCACCTCACGGAGCACCATCTGCTCCGGGCACACGGTCGACAGGAAGTCGCCGACCGACAGGGCGAGGCGTTCGCCGACGAGCGAGTAGAGGATCCGGTTGGCGTCGCGGCGCTCGGAGACGAGCCCGGCCTGCCGCAGCACACTGAGGTGGCGGGAGATGGTCGGTCCCGTGGCGTCGAACCGCGACGCGATCTCGCCCGCGGCCAGCTCGCCGTCCTTGAGGTCCTGGAGGATCTGTCGTCGCGTCGGGTGCGCGAGTGCGGCGAAGATGTCCGATGCCGTATCTGCCATGGTTGCAATCTAGCACAATTGCGATATACGGTTTAGCTCTATTGCTAACAAGCGAAGGAGTCATCATGCGCATCGCCATCACCGGCGGCACCGGGTTCGTCGGCCGGCACCTCGTCGAACGCCTGCAGGGAGACGGCCACGAGACGGTGGTCGTCTCGCGGCGCACCGGCGTCGACATCGACGACACCGAGGCACTCGCGGCGGCGTTCGCGGGCTGCGACGCCGTCGCGCACTGCGCCGGGATCAACCGGGAGATCGGCGAGCAGACCTTCGAGCGCGTGCACGTGCGTGGCACCCGGGCCGTCGTGGACGCGGCCCGCCGCGCCGGCGTCGGTCGCCTCGTCCTCGTGAGCTTCCTCCGCGCCCGGCCCGACTGCGGCTCGGGCTACCACGAGACGAAATGGGCGGCCGAGGAGCTCGTCCGCGGCTCGGGCGTCCCGCACACGGTCCTGAAGTTCGGGATGATCTACGGGGCCGGCGACCACATGATCGACCACGTGACGAAGGCCGTCCGCACCTTCCCCGTGTTCGCGACCGTCGGCTACCGCGAACGCCTCGTGCGCCCGGTGCCGGTCGCCGACGCGGTCGACGTCCTCGTCGCCGCCCTCGAGGGTCGGATCACCGAGCCGACGGTCGCGGTCATGGGTGCCGAGACGCTGCCGTTGGGGGCGGCCGTCCGGCGGATCGCACGGGTCGCCGGCCGACGACCGCTCTACATCCCGGTGCCGGTCTGGACGATCCGACTCCTCGCGCGCCTGACCGAGCGACTCATGGTGACGCCGCTCGTCGCGAAAGCGCAGGCGCAGATGCTCGCGGAGGGCGTCAGCGCCGCAGCCCCGCCGACACCGGAACTGCCCGAGTCGCTGCGCCCCAAGCACCGGTTCGACGAGGCACGCATCCGCGCGGCGCTCCCCGCCGGGCGGTTCACGCTCGCCGACCTGCGACGCTTCCGCTGATCAGCGCCCGGCTGGCCGACGAGGACCGGTCGACTCCCGCTCGATGAGCGTCGTCGCGAGCTCCAGGTGGTGCGAGAACGGCCGCTCGCCCGACTGCAGCCGCAGGAGCGTGTCGATGGCCGCGCGGCCGATGTCGTGCATCGAGGTGTGCACCGTGGTCAGGCGCGGAACGGTGAGCATGGCCGAGTACGTGTCGTCGTAGCCGACGACGCTGACGTCCTCCGGCACGCGGAGCCCCGCCTGCAGCAGGCTGCGGATGACGGCGAAGGCGTCGGCGTCGTTGGTCGCGAAGACGGCCGTGGGTGGGTCCTCGAGTGCGAGCATGCGCTCCACGGCCGGCGCCGACGTTCCCATCCCCTCCTCCGACACGAGCTCCGGGTCGAGCGGGATCCCCGCTGAGCGGAGCGCCTCGCGGTACCCGACCGCCCGCGCTCGCAGTCCAGGGTTCGCCGGGTGGCCACCCACGAAGGCGATCCGCCGATGGCCGAGGCCGATGAGATGCTCGACGGCCTGCTGCCCGCCGACCGCGTGACTGGAGCCGATACTCGCCACCGACCGGGCGAGCGGATCCGGCGAATCGACCGCGACGAGCGCGACGCCCGCATCGAGGCAGGCGTCCACCACGTCGGCGTCGATCGGTGTGGTCACGACGATCATGCCGAGCGCACCCCTCGCGGCGACCCGCTCGACGAAGGCGCGGTCGAGCGGCACCTCGTCACCGGTCATGCCGTCGGTCCCGAACCCCGAGGCGGGCGACAGCACCCGGGTGACGAGGTCGACGTCGAGGCGCTGCGCGGCCGCGACCATGCCGTCGAGCACGCGCAGGGAGTACACGCTGTGCAGGGTGTCGAACACGACGTGGACCTGACGTGGACCGCCGCCACCCGAGCGCGCGGCCGGGCGGTACCCGAGCTCGCGGACGGCCGCCTCCACGCGCGCCCGCGTCGCCTCGGACATGCCTTGGCGGCCGTTGACGACCTTGGAGACGGTCGCGACGGAGACCCCGGCGTGTTCCGCGATCGACGCCAGGGTCGGGCCGGTCATCGGCGTGCGCGCCATGCGTCTCCTCCAGCGTCGGGGTCACGAGTCGATCCAGCGTAGCGAAACTGTTTCGCACCCGTCGCGTTGACCAGCGCTGACGCTCTCGCATACCGTGAGCGAACCGTCGACCGCCGACGAAAGACTTTCGCATCGAACCACGCTGGAGCCCACCATGACCATCACCTCGTTCACCGACGGCTGGATCGTCCGAGCCCCGCGAGGGCCCTTCGCGGCTGTCCAGGGCGGAGCCGACGACTCGGTGGCCGTGACGCTTCCGCACGACGCACTCCGCGATGCCGACCGCTCCCCCGACGCTCCAGCGAAGGGTGGCGCCGCCTACTTCCCGGCCGGGGCCTTCAGCTACGTGAAGACGTTCGAGGCCCCCGCCGCGTGGGCTGGGCGGATCGTGCGACTCGAGGTCCAGGGCGCGTTCCGCCACGCGATGGTGTACCTCAACGACGAGTTCGCGGGCAACCGGTCCGACGGCTTCGCCCGGTTCTTCGTCGACCTCACGCCCTACCTCCGAGCCGGCGCGACGAACACCCTGCGCATCGAGGTCCGCTCCGGCCAGGACTCGCGGTGGTACGCCGGTGCCGGCCTCCACCGGCCGGTCCTCCTGCACGTGGACGAGCCGACGCACATCGTGCCCGACGGCGTCCGCATCACGACGGTCCGCATCGAGGACGACCAGGCCGTGCTCGAGGTCACCACCACCGTCACCAACCGCGGCCTCGCGACGAGTTCCCGGGTCCTCACCACCGAGCTCACCTCCCCCGAGGGGGTCGTCGTCGAACAGGACCGCACACCCGTCACGGTCGCGCCCGCCGGCACGGCGACCATCCGGCAGCGGCTCTACGTCCAGGATCCGGCACGCTGGAGCGTCGAGTCCCCGTCGCTGTACACCGCGAAGACCACGCTGGCACCCGCCGATGACGACTCGGACCCCGGCCAGACCGTGCGCACCGTCCACGGCATCCGCACGGTCACCGTCGACCCCCGGAAGGGACTCCGGATCAACGGCGAACCCGTCCTGCTGCGGGGTGCCTGCATCCACAGCGACAACGGCCCGCTCGGAGCCGCTTCGATCGCCCGTGCTGAGGAGCGTCGCATCCAACTCCTCAAGGACGCCGGGTTCAACGCCATCCGTGCCGCCCACAACCCCGCCTCACCGGCAATGCTCGACGCCTGCGACCGCCTCGGGATGCTCGTGATGGACGAGGCCTTCGACCAGTGGCACCGCGGCAAGACCACCTTCGACCCGTCCCTCGACTTCGAGCAGTGGTGGCGGTCCGACCTCGAGTCGATGGTGGCCAAGGACGGCAACCACCCGAGCGTCATCATGTACTCGATCGGCAACGAGATCGTCGAGGTCGGGACCCCGCACGGTGCGATCCTGGCCCGAGAGCTCGCCGAGCACGTGCGCGCACTCGACCCGACCCGACCGGTCACCAACGGCGTGAACGCGACCCTGTCGGTGCTCGACGAACTCGACGACATCATGGCGTCGGACCAGGGGCTGAACGAACTGATGGGCGAGGCCGGCGCCAACATGATGAGCCTCATCGGCTCCTCCGACGCCGTCACGACTCGCACGGAGGAGTCCAGCGCAGCGCTCGACGTGCTCGGCCTCAACTACGCGGACGGCCGCTACGCGAGCGACGCCGAACGGTTCCCCCACCGCGTGATCGTGGGTTCTGAGACCTTCCCCACGCAGATCGGCGAGCTCTGGCCGCTCGTCAAGGCCAACCCGAACGTCATCGGCGACTTCACCTGGACGGGCTGGGACTACCTCGGCGAGGTCGGCATCGGGGCGACGTCCTACGCCGAGGACCCCGAGGCGAACGGGGCGCTCGAACGCGAGTTCCCGTACCTCACCGCCTGGTGCGGCGACCTCGACCTCACGGGCTGGCGCCGCCCCGCGTCGTACTACCGGGAGATCGTCTTCGGCTTGCGCACCGAGCCGGCGATCGCTGTACTGCGCCCCGAGCGTCACGGTCAGACGGTGACGATGCAGTCGCCGTGGGCGTGGAGCGATTCGGTGGGCTCGTGGACGTGGCCGGGCTTCGAGGGCGCTCCGGTCACGGTCGAGGTCGCGGCCGACGCCGACGAGGTCGCGCTGCTTCTCGACGGGACGGAGGTCGCGCGGGGGCCGGTGGGTGGACGCCGTCCGATGCTCGCGTCGTTCGAGACCGTCTACCGGCCGGGCACGCTCGAAGCCGTCGCCTACCGCGCGGGAGCGGAGGTCGGCCGCACCTCGCTCGTCTCCGCCGCCGGCCCGACCAGGCTGACCGCCACCGCCGACCGCACGGTCATCCGCGCCGACGACACCGACCTATCCTTCGTCGCGATCGAGCTGCGCGACGCGGCCGGGGTGCTCGTGTCGGGCGCCGACCGCCAGGTCTCGGTCACCGTCTCCGGTGTCGGCGTCCTGGCCGGGTTCGGCACCGGCACGCCGAGCACGACCGAGCGGTTCGACGCCACCACCCGCACCACCTTCGACGGGCGGGCGCTCGCGATCATCCGCCCCACCGGCCCCGGTGTCGTGACGGCGACCGTCTCCTCAGCGGGCATGACGGACGTCGTCGTCGAGATCGAGGCGCGGTAGGGCTCGGTCCGACTCAGTTCCCGTGCGGGTCGAGCTGGTTGACCGTCGCGACGGTCTGCGCGTAGTCGCCTCGCGCCTCGGCGAACCGGAGGAACTTGACGTTCTCCACCAGGATCTCGGACGCGTCGGGCTGGGCCTCGATGAGCTCCATGACCTCGTCGACGTAGGCGTCGAGCGGCATCGCGAAGTCGCTCGTCTCCTGTCCCGGCATGAGCGAGGTGCGGACGGCGGGCGGCACGAGTTCGACGACGTGCACGCTCGTCGAGGCGAGCTGCAGGCGGATTGACTCGCTCAGCATGTGGATCGCGGCCTTGCTCGCGTTGTACGTCGGGGTGACGCGCAACGGCGTGAACGCGAGGCCCGAGGAGACGGTCATGATGGTGGCGTCAGGCCGGCTGCGGAGGTGCTCGATGAACGCACCGATCAGCCGGATGGGGCCGAGGACGTTCGTCGTGATGATCTCCTCCGCGGTCGCGACGAAGTCCGGAGCCGTCCAGTCCTCGCCGCGCATGACGCCCGCCATGGTGATGAGGACGTTGAGCTCGGGGTGTTCGGCGATGACCTGTGCCGCCGCCGCCTCGATGCTCGCCGGGTCGGCGGTATCGATGCGCACGGTGTGGAGTCCGGGCTCCTCGGCGGCGATCGATTCGAGGAGTTCCGTGCGGCGCCCGCCGACGATGACGGTGTTGCCGGCCGAGTGGAGGCGTCGTGCGAGAGCGAGGCCGATGCCGCTCGTCGCGCCGGGGATGAAGACGGTGTTTCCGGTGATCTGCATGGGTCGAGTCTGCGGCCGTCCGACTGGCGCCACCAGGGTTCGCCGATCCAGGGATCCGCGGTCCCTGGATCGCTGGACCTCAGGGGCGGATACTGGCGGGATGGATCGCCCAGCGCTCGCAGACTTCCTCCTCCGTCACCGATCAGCCTTGCAGCCCGCGGATGTCGGCTTGAGTGCCGGTCCGCGACGACGGACGGCGGGGCTCCGACGCGAGGAGGTCGCTCAGCTCGCCGCGATGTCGACCGACTACTACGCGCGACTCGAGCAGCAGCGCGGCCCACAGCCGAGCACGCAGATGCTGGGTTCGCTCGCCCGTGCGCTGCGGTTGAGCGCCGAGGAACGCGACTACCTGTACCGGATCGCCGGCCAGAACGCACCCACGCGCCTCGCGACGTCGGACTACGTCGCCCCAGCGCTCCTCCGCGTCCTCGACCGGCTCACGGACACGCCGGCGCTCATCCTGTCGGCCCTCGGCGAGACCCTCGTCCAGAACGATCCCGCCCGTGCACTGTTCGGCGATGCAAGCCGGTACCAGGGCCTCGAACGCAGCGCGATCTACCGCTGGTTCGTCCGGCCTGAGGAGCGACTCCGCTACCCGGAGGAGGACCGCGAGCGACAGAGTCGATCCCAGGTCGCCTCCCTCCGGGCGGCGTACGGTTCGCTCGGCGCCCAGTCGCCGGCGGGTGAGATCGTCGACGACCTCACTGAGCGCAGCGAAGAGTTCCGACGCCTGTGGGCGACGCACGAGGTCGGGCGACGGTTCGAGGACCACAAGGTGCTCGTCCATCCTGAGATCGGCCCCATCGAGCTCGACTGCCAGGCGCTCTTCACGGAGGACCAGTCGCAGTCCCTGCTCGTGCTCACCGCAGCACCACATACGCCGGCGGAGGGCAAGCTGAAGTTGCTCGCCGTGCTCGGCACGCAGACGTTCGAGGGTGCGCGGTGAACGCCAGACGCGGATGAGGAGACCGCCGAGGGGAGGACTCCCCATTCAGCGGTCGGCGACCGCCCGGTACGGTCGAGGGATGACCGACGACGAACGCACCGGGGCCGGCGAGCCACGGAACCTGCCGGAGCAAGACAGCGCGCTGCTCGAATGGCTGGCGATGATGCACCCGCGTCTGGCGCGATTCGAGGACTTCCTCACCCCGCGCGAGGTCGTCACCGACTACACGCGAGAGTCGCTCGTGTCCCTCGAGCAGCTCATCATCGACCGTTGGCCGGACCGCCACGCCTTCGCACAGGAGCAGGACACCGATTTCAACGATGGCGCGACGCGATACATCGGAGAGACCTACCTGCGGATCGGCGGCGGCGGGTGGTTCGTGAACCACGATCCGAAGTTCCTGTACTCGGGTCGGCTCTGCATCCTGCTCGACGTCGAGATGCCCGTTCCGATCTCGCCGCTCAACCTGATCACCACCATGCTGAGCCGGCGCACCGGCAATGTCCTCACCCGGATCTGGGACGGGCAGACGAAGAAGATCGCCGAGCGGCGTCTCGCCGAACCAGGCTGGGAGCCGGTGCGTGCGCAGTTCCCGGGCGCGATCCCACTGTCCCGATTGGGTTCAGCGCTCACCCCGTCCGTCCGTTGAGTTCGGAGCGCAGCTGGTCGGTCAGACGGTCGCCGTGCGGAGTTTCCGCCGACGGACCGCACCCCCGATCGCGAGACCGACGGCGGCGATGATCGCGGGGACGACGAGTCCGAGCACGACCACCGCGACGATCGCCAGGGCGAGACTCGGCATCAGCCCGCCACCGAGCAGGTAGACCACGAGCAGCGGGATGAACGCCAGGAGCATCAGCCAGGCGAGGCCGGGCTGACGCGACACGGCGAGGACGCCTGCGACGAAGAGCAGCGACGCGAACCACAGCAGGACGCCGAGCAGGAACCGCCAAGAGTCGTACGCCACAGCCGGCAGCAGTTGCGGCCCCGGCGACGCGAGATCGGGGTTGCCGAAGAGCAGCAGCACCCCGACCACCAGGCCGAGCGCCGCCAGGACGATGGCGATCACACCGAAGACACGCATAGGACCTCCCCAAGGAACACTGGAGATCCTGCCGGTCGAACCCCCGGAAGGCAAGGGCTGACGCCGAGGTCGTTCAGGACCCGGCGGACGCTCCTCCCGCACCGTGGCCGACGACGGCGTCGCGCAGCGCGGAGAGGTGAGCACGGCTCAGGGCGGACGCGACCTCGCCATCACGGTCTGCGACGGCGTCGACGATGCGCTCGTGCACCTGCTGATCGTGATCGGTCCCCGGCTCACCACTGAGCCGCAACATCTGGATCATGGCGTCGCGGCTGCGCTCGGCGAAGGTGTCGAACAGTTCGGTCAGGATCGGGTTGCCAGAGGCGGCCACGATGCTCCGGTGGAGCGCGGTGTCGGCGTCCACCCTCGACGGGATCGTCGCCCGCTCGACGTTCCGGCGGTCGAGCGCTTCCCGGATGACGCGCAGGTCGGCTGGCGTGTGGCGCTGTGCCGCGAGCGCCGCTGCCTCGCTCTCGATGGCGAGGCGTGCTTCCAGGATCGAGGCGATGTTCGTCCGGAGCACGAGCGCCTCCCAGTCCTGCTGTGGCGCGAGCGCCTGCAGGAAGATCCCCGACCCCTGGCGACTCGTCAGGATGCCTTGTCCCGCCAGCTGCCGGATCGCCTCGCGCATGGTGGATCGGCCGACCCCGAGCTGCGGGCCGAGTGTCGTCTCGCCGGGGAGCTTCTGGCCGATCGCCCACTCGCCGGTCTGGATCCGTGCCAGCAGGAGGCGGGCCGCCTGGTCCGAGAGGGATTCGCGTCGCACGGTGGTCATGGATCGATCATAGTCCTCAGCTTGTCTGACAAGTTGTGTTACCGTGGCCGCGTGATCCTCTCCCACTCCCGCCTCGCCACCCCCGCCGGCCCCGTTCCGCCGCACGCTCCCGCCTGGAACCGCCAGCGGCATTCACAGATGCCGTCCGACCGCTACCAGGACCTGTTCTCCCGCGTCGACGTGCCACTCGTCGATCGCGAGTGGCCGGCACGACGCCTCACCGAAGCCCCGCTCTGGGTGCCGGTCGACCTGCGCGACGGCAACCAGGCGCTGGCCGAGCCGATGGACCCCGCGCGCAAGCGGAACTTCTTCGAGCTCATGGTCACCATGGGCTACAAGGAGATCGAGGTCGGCTACCCCTCCGCCTCGCAGACGGACTACGACTTCGTCCGCCTCATCGCGGACACCGACATCGCCCCCGAGGACGTCACCATCGTGGTGTTCACCCCGGCCCGCCGGGACCTCATCGAGCGGACCGTCGAGTCGATCCGCGGCATCCGCAACCCGGTCGTCATCCACATGTACACGGCGACCGCTCCGCTCTGGCGCGAGGTCGTCCTCGGCCACGACCGGGACTCGCTGCGGTCGCTGATCCTCCAGGGCGGATCGGATGTGCTCGAGTTCGCCGGCGACCTCGACGGCGTCAGGTTCGAGTTCTCACCCGAGGTGTTCAATCTGACCGAGCCCGACTACGCGTTGGAGCTCTGCGATGCCGTCACCACCCTCTGGGACGCCACTGAAGACCGACCGGTGATCCTCAACCTGCCGGCGACCGTCGAGGCGGCGACGCCGAACGTGTACGCGGATCAGATCGAGTACATGCACCGGAACCTCGCCCGACGGTCGTCGGTCATCCTGTCCGTGCACCCGCACAACGACCGCGGCACCGGCATCGCGTGCGCGGAACTCGCGGTGCTGGCCGGCGCCCAACGCGTCGAGGGCTGCATCTTCGGGAACGGCGAGCGCACCGGCAACGTCGACATCGCGACGCTGGCGTTGAACCTCCACACGCAGGGCGTCGATCCCATGATCGACTTCTCCGACATCGACCACATCCGTCGGGTCGTGGAGCACAGCAACCGCATCGACGTCCACCCGCGTCATCCCTATGTCGGCGAGTTGGTGCACACGGCGTTCTCCGGCACACACCAGGACGCGATCAAGAAGGGCTTCGCCGAGCACCGTGCCCGGGCCGAAGCGAGCGGCAGCCGGGCCGAGGACCTCCCGTGGCGGGTGCCGTACCTGCCGGTCGATCCGGGAGATCTGGGGCGGAGTTACGAGGCCGTCATCCGTGTGAACTCGCAGTCGGGTAAGGGCGGCATCGCCTACCTGCTGGAGCGTGACTACGGCATCGAGATGCCGAGGCGTCTGCAGGTCGACTTCTCCCGCCGGGTCCAGCAGCACGCGGACGACTCCGGGCGCGAACTCGATGCCCAGGCGCTGTTCGGGATCTTCGAGCGCGACTATCTCGCGCAGCCCGAGTCGGTACGCCTGGTCGAGCTCGACACGGCCAGCGCGAACGGGACGACCAGGACGTCGCTGCGGATCGACGTCGGCGGCTCGATCCGCGCCGCGACGTTCCCCGACGTCGGTCCGGTGGAGGCGACGACCCTCCTCCTCGCCGAGCACGGCCTGCCGGTCGAGATCGTCTCCCTGCACCAGACCTCGCTGACAGCGGGGAGTGATGCGCAGGCGCTCACCCTCGTCGAGTACCGCCTCGGCCACCGGACGGGCTGGGCAGCGGGCCGCGACCGCTCCGTCCTCGAGGCGAGCGTGCAGGCGGTCCTCAACGCCGCAGTCGCCGCGAACCGCTCCGTCGACTGAGCGATCCCTCTCAGAGGCTGCGGTCGACCACGGAATCGGGGAGGATGGCCGGATGATCCACGTCGTCCTCTTCGATCTCGACGGCCTCGTCCGGCACTTCGACCCTGCATTCATGACGGATCTCGAACACCGTCGCGGCGTGAACCCAGGGTCGATCGAGCGGGTCGCCTTCTCCAAGCCGCTGATCGAGGAGGTCACCACCGGACGGATCACGCGCGACGAGTGGGTGAGGCGCGTGGGCGAGACACTCGGCGATCACGCTGCCGCTGAAGAGTGGGGTCGGCACCCGTCGATCGTGGACGACGAGGTTCTCGACCTCTCAGATGAGATCCGAGGACTGGGCCTCAGGACCGCGATCCTGACGAACGGCACCGACACCATTGCGGCCGAGGTCGACGCTCATGGCTTCGCTGGGCGGTTCGACGCGATCTTCAACTCGGCCGTCATCGGCTTCGCGAAGCCCGACGTCCGGGCGTTCCAGCACGTGCTCGAGGCGCTCGACGTCACCGGTGACGAGGTGTTCTTCACCGACGACACCGCGTCGAAACTCGTCGGCGCCGACGCCGTCGGCATGCGTACGCACCACTTCCACGGTGTCCGCGCACTCCGCGCTGCACTCTCCGCGGCGGGCGTGCCGGTCGGGCACTGAACCGCGGCGCGGCGACGATGCCCATCACCCCTCCCCACGGCCGGCGGATCGTCCTACAGTGGGGGCGTCAGGGCACCCCATGCGCCCGAGCCATCACGAGGGAGCGATGCGATGCGACCACTCCGGTATTCGATCAACGTCACGCTCGACGGCTGCTGCCATCACGAGGCCGGGCTTCCACCGGACGAGCAGTCGATGCGCTTCTGGACGGCCGAACTGGAGCGAGCCGACGCCCTCCTCTTCGGACGGGTCACCTACGAGATGATGGAGTCCACCTGGCGGCGGCCACCCGACGGCGTCTGGCCCGACTGGATGGGCGCCTCGGAGATCGCGTTCGCGGAGGCCATCGACCGAGCGCAGAAGATCGTGGTGTCGAGCACGTTGGCGTCGGTCGACTGGAACGCCGAGCTGCTCCGCGGGGACGTCGGTGCAGCCGTGCAGCGGTTCAAGGCGGAGCCCGGCGCGGGCCTGTGGGTGGGTGGTGTGACGCTCCCCCGCGCGCTGGCCGACTTGGGGCTCATCGACGAGTACGCGTTCGTCGTGCAGCCGGTCATCGCCGGCCACGGACCGACCCTGCTCGCCGGGTTGAGCGAACAGATCCAGCTCGAATTGGTGCACCGCGAACCGTTCGGCTCGGGTGCGGTCGCCATGCGGTACCGGCCGATGCCTTCGGCCGACTGAACCACACGAAGGAGCGTCCCATGCACTGGAATCTCGAAGTCGTCCCCGTCAGTGTCTCCGACGTCGACCGGGCGAAAGCCTTCTACGACGAGCAGGTCGGGTTCCATCTCGACCTCGACCATCGGGTCAGCGACGATCTCCGCATCGTGCAGCTCACCCCACCCGGCTCGGCCAGCAGCATCCAACTGAAGGCCGGCGACTCCCGCCTCGAAGGCCTGCAGCTCGTCGTCGTCGACGTCGACGCGGCCCGGGCCGAACTCGCCGAGCGCGGCGTCGACGTGACACCGGTCATGCACTTCGAAGACGGTGTCCGCCTGGAGGGCCGGGGCGGCGACTGGAACTCGTTCGTCTTCTTCGCCGACCCGGACGGCAACACCTGGGTGATCCAGGAGCGGCCGCCGGCGGTCTCAGGGCGCGCAAGCGCCGTCAGGAGCTGAGCGCCTCCGTCACCCGGCGATCGGCCCGAGCGGCGGGAGCAGACCACGGGCGGCCGCAACCGCTCGCGCCACCATGAGCGGCGGATCGACGATCGTCCCGTTCGTGATCAGCTGGTCGAGCTCGATCAGCGACATGCGCACGAGGCGGACCTGTTCGCCGGGGTCGGATGTGTCGGCACGCCCCGCTCGCAAGCCCGACGTGGAGATGAAGAGATGCGTCGGCCACGCCGCACGCCCCGGGTTCATGAAGAAGGTGTGGAGCGGTCGAAGATCATCCGCGATCAGCCCCAGCTCTTCCTCGAGCTCGCGCCGAGCAGCATCGAGCGGTTGCTCCTCGCTCCGGCCTCCGCCACCCGGCAGATCGTGGATCCATCGGTCGAGGGGATATCGGTACTGCCGCGTCAGGATCACGTCGTCCCCATCGAGGATGAGTGACGCGACCGAGAAGGGCACACTCTCGTCGACGAGGTAGCCGAGATGGGAACCATCCGGGAGCTGTACCTCGTGCTCGACCAAGGTGGCCCGGCCCTCGAAGACCGTCCTTGTCGAGCGCGTGCTCCAACCCGTCTCGATCTCCCGGTCCGCCCGTTCCCGTCCGTCGTGCGGATCGGGAGACGGAACACGCCCGTCTGTCTGCAGCGAAGCCCATACGTCGCGAATCGCCTCGAGCTGCTGATCGACCGTCATGCCACTGACGTCGATGACGTGATCGACCTCCGGCGGGGGCGTCAGCAGGTCGTGCAGCAGGTCGAACTCGTCCTCGGACAAGTAGACGGCACGGGTCGTGGCGCGCCGATGCGCCTCCTCGAGTGGGAGCGCCAGGTGTATGACGAGGCTGTCCGGGAGTTCCGCCCGGTAGACCGCGAGGGCCTCCGGCGTGACGACGTCGGCGATGACGACCGCGAAGCCGTCTGCGATGAGGTTCCTGGCCATGGCCGACGCGTTCCGGGCCGCGAGGAGGTGTTGGGACACCCCTTCGTCTCCGCTCCACAGCGTGGCCTCACCCGACACCACCAGTTGCCGGATGTCGTCGACATCGATGAAGGCGGCGCGGGCGAGATCCCGGGCCAGCAGGCGCCCGCACGTCGACTTCCCGACCGCTGGGCCGCCTGACAACACCACTGGACGCATGAACCCGCCTTCGATCGACGCCCACGCTAGCAAGCGGCGGCGCGGTCGGCGACACCTCGGTCATGTGCTGGACTGGGAGGATGACCGATCACCTCCAACGCGCCCTCGCCCTTCACTCGATGCACGTCCAGGGCGACCCGCTGATCCTCCCCAACGCGTGGGACGTCGCCTCAGCCCGTGCCGTGCTCGCGGCGGGCGCGCAGGCCATCGCGACCACGAGCGCCGGTGTGGCCTGGTCGCTCGGGCACCGCGACGGGAACGAGCTCAGCCGCGAGACGGCTCTCGACGCCGTGCGTCGGATCGCCGCCGCCGTGCCGGTGCCGGTCACCGCCGACATCGAGGGCGGTTACGGCGACACCTCGGCCCAGGTCGCCCGCACCGTCGCCGCCTGCATCGAGGCGGGCGCCTCAGGGGTGAACCTCGAGGACTCGCTCCGCCCGGTCGGCGAACAGGAGCAACGGATCGCTGCCGCACGAAGTGCAGCCGACGAGGCCCGGATCCCCCTCTTCATCAATGCGCGGATCGACACGCATCGACTCGGTGACATCGGTGGCGACCGCTGGTTCGACGAGACCGTGACCCGTGCCGCCGCGTACGCGCGGGCAGGTGCGAGCGGCATCTTCGTGCTCGGCGCCCTCCGCGCCGACACGATCCAACGACTCGCGGACGCGACCACCCTCCCGGTCAACGTCGCCTTCGGTCCAGGAACCCTGTCGATCAGCGACCTCGCGAAGGCCGGGGCGAGCCGGATCAGCGCGGGCTCATCGATCGCCGAGGCCGCCTACAGCCTCGCGCACCAGTGGGCCTCGTCGATGCTCGACTCCCCCGACGCGACATCGGCGCAGCCTCCCGCACTCGGCTGGGCCGCGATGAACGGCCTGATCCGGGACTGAGACGCAGCGGAGTCATCCGTCGAACTGGACGCGCTGTTCCGACGTCGGCGTCCGGATCGTGAAGGACACCGGGAAGTGGCGGACCGGCGATATTCTGTTCGGCAGTGAACCGTTCTTTCCCTCTGTGACCCAGAGCCCCTCCAGCGACATCCGTTCGCTCCTCCGACGAGGGGCGGTGATTTCGTGCGCCCGGAAGGGGAGCTCCCTGCGGAGTTCCCCCGCATCCCGGCCATCACTCGAAACCACTCCGGAAAGACCACCCACGCATGCCTACCAACGACACTTCCGTCACCCCTCCCGACGCCCGCTCGGCACTCCGCGCGAACTGCGCTGACTGCTTCGCGCTCTGCTGCACCGCCTTCGGGTTCCAACGATCCGCGGACTTCCCGATCGACAAACCGGCCGGCACGCCCTGCCAAAACCTGGCCGACGACTTCTCCTGCACCATCCACGAGTCCCTCCGCCCGCGAGGCTTCCGCGGCTGCACCGTGTTCGACTGCTTCGGCGCAGGCCAGCTCGTGTCGCAAGAGCTGTACGGCGGGACGAGCTGGCGGGAACGCCCCGACACGAGCGCCGAGATGTTCCGCACGTTCGGCGTCGTCCGGCAGCTGCAGGAGATGCGCTGGTACCTCGTCGAGGCATCGGAGCGCGCGAGCGACACCGACCTCGCTGAACCGGTCGATCAGCTCCGCGCGGAGATCATGCGGGTCCTCGACGGCGGGACGGCCGAGATCCTCGCTGCTGACGTCGACCGGCTCCGCGCCGCCGTCCGGACGGTGTTGGTCGACATCAGCGAGGAGGCGCGCGGCGGGTACCTGGCGAGCGCGGACGGCGAGCCGGACGACACGCTCCAGCCCTCGGCGGACTTGGTCGGCCGGGACCTCCGCGATCGGCGGTTGTGCGGAGCCGAACTGCGCGGGGCGCTGCTCATCGGCGCCGATCTCCGCGGAACGGACCTGGCGGGCGTCGACCTCCTGGGTGCCGACCTCCGCGGTGCGCGACTCGACGGAGCCGACCTCACGGACACCCTGTTCCTCACGCAGGCGCAGGTGAACGCCGCGCGGGGTGATGCGGCGACCCTGCTTCCCACCACCATCGACCGGCCGGGGCACTGGACGAGGCCCGCATCCACCTCGACGATGGATGGGGAGTTGTCCCCGTAGGCGCGGGCGTACCGTCCCCGATAGCGTCGAGGACATGACCCGCTCCCGCCGCGCCCTCACGTTGACCGCCCTCGTCGCCGCGACCCTCGGGGTCGCCCTGACCGGATGCTCCGCCGGCTCTCAGCAGGCTCCCGATGACGCTTTGGCGATCGGCACGGGCGTGGCCGTCGAGGTCGGGACCGGGGTCGAGATGTCGTTCTCGATCGACGACGTCCGGGAGGGGAAGCTCAGCGACCTCGCGGAGATGGGCTTGCAGTCGACGCCGTCGGACGACGGCAAGGTCCCGTACTTCGTCACGTACTCGGTCACGCTCACCGACGGCGAGATCGCGGACGCCGACCGCTCGGCCCTGCCGGTGCCGAAGACCGACGAGTGGAAGCTCACCGGCAAGGGCACCTACCGGCCCATCCAGGTGATCGGTCAGTTCGACTGCACGCCGGACGGCAACGCGACCCCCGGGGTCGCACCCGATGCGCCGCTCGTCGCCTGCCAGGCCTTCCTCGGTGACGCCGACGCGCTCCCCACGGCCATCGAGGTGAAGGACCTCGGCACCTGGGCGACCAAGGACTGAGCGCGCCACATCGCCCTGCATCGGCGTCCGGCCTTCCGCCGTGCGTCGACGCAGGGTAGTGTCTGCCGTGCGATAAGCGAACACTGTGTTCCATTATCGAATTCTTGACGACGAAGTGAGGAATCGATGCAGTTCCACCACCATGGCTATGTCTCCGGCGATCCACGCGTGCTCCCCGCCGCAGGGGTCGGGATCGACCGGCCCGACGAGCTGCCGGACGAGGTCGACGTCCTCATCGTCGGCAGTGGGCCCGCCGGCATGATCGCCGCCGCGCAGCTCTCCCGGTTCCCCACGATCACCACGCGGATCGTCGAGCGACGACCGGGACGCCTCGCGATCGGCCAAGCGGACGGCATCCAGGCGCGCAGCGTCGAGACGTTCAACGCGTTCGGCTTCGCTGAGCGCATCACCGCCGAGGCGTACCGGATCACCGAGATGGCGTTCTGGAAGCCCGACATCGACAACCCGAGCCGCATCGTCCGCGGCGCCCGCCCCCTCGACGACACGACGGGCGTCAGCGAGTACCCGCACCTCATCGTGAACCAGGCGCGCGTGCTCGACTACTTCGCCGAGTACATGGCCAACGCACCCACGCGCATGCGACCCGACTACGGATGGGCGTTCCAGGGCCTCGAGATCGACGACACCGCCGAGTACCCGGTGGCGGTGACCCTCCTCGACAGCAGCGATGACTCGACCGGCGGCACCAGGACGGTGCGCGCCAAGACGGTGCGCGCCAAATACGTCATCGGGGCGGACGGCGCCAGGAGCGGCGTACGCCAGGCGATCGGCTGCACCCTCGCCGGCGACCAGGCGAACCACGCCTGGGGTGTCATGGACGCCCTCGCCGTCACCGACTTCCCGGACATCCGGACGAAGTGCGCGATCCAGTCGGGCTCGGGCGGCAGCATCCTGCTCATCCCCCGCGAGGGTGGGCACCTGTTCCGCATGTACGTCGACCTCGGCGAGGTGCCGGCGGGTGGCGGCGCAGCGGTCCGGTCCACCTCCATCGAGCAGATCATCGAGCACGCGAACGCGATCCTCAGCCCCTACCGGCTCGACGTGAAGCACGTCGCCTGGCACAGCGTCTACGAGGTCGGCCACCGACTGACCGACCGCTTCGACGACGTCCCGCTCGACGAGCTCGGCACGCGCACGCCGCGCGTGTTCATCACCGGCGACGCCTGCCACACCCACAGCGCGAAGGCCGGGCAGGGCATGAACGTGTCGATGCAGGACGGCTTCAACCTCGCCTGGAAGCTCGGACATGTGCTGGAGGGCCGCAGCCCGGAGAGCCTGCTCGCCACCTACTCGGCCGAGCGGCAGGTCGTCGCACAGGACCTCATCGACTTCGACCGCGAGTGGTCGACGCTCATGGCGAAGCGACCGGAGGAGTTCGCCGACCCCTCGGAGCTCGCCGACTTCTACGTGCGGACGGCCGAGTTCCCGGCGGGGTTCATGACCGAGTACGCGGCGTCGGCCATCGTCGGCGAGGCGACGCACCAGCACCTCGCGACCGGCTTCCCGCTCGGCAAACGGTTCAAGTCCGTCCTGACCTCGCGGGTCGCCGACGCGAACCACGTCCACCTCGGCCACCACGCCACGGCCGACGGTCGGTGGCGGCTCTACGTGTTCGCCGACGGCGCCTCTCCCGTCGCCGGGCGGTCGGCGGAGCTGGCGGCCTGGCTCCAGGACGCACCGGAATCGCCACTGAACCACGTGCCCGACGGCGTGCGGGCGGACGACTGGTTCGACGTGAAGGTGGTCTACCAGGAGCACCACACGGACATCGATCTCGGGACCGTGCCGCAGGTCTTCCTCCCGCGGGTCGGCCCCTTCGACCTCGTCGACTACGAGAAGGTCTACGCGGTGCACCCCGAGGTCGACATCTTCGAGGAGCGCGGGATCGACCGCGACGGCGCGATCGTCGTGGTTCGGCCCGACCAGTACGTCGCCCACGTCCTGCCACTGACCGCCACGGCGGAACTCGCCGCGTTCTTCGACGGCGTGATGGGACGCGAGGCGACGACACCCGCTTGATCGTCAGGCGGGCCGGGTGTCCCGCTCCGCGCCCAGCTCGGCGTCGATGTCGGCGAGGTCCAGCACGAAGCGGTACCGGACGTCGTTCCGCGCGAGCCGGTCGAGAGCCACGTCCACGTCGGCGGATCGGACGACCTCGACGTCGGCCGTCACGCCGTGGGTGCCGCAGAAGTCGAGGAGGTCCTGCGTCCACGGGCGACCGCCGCTGCCCGACGAGGTCAGACGCTTCCGGCCGAGGAGCAGGTCCATGGTCTCGACGGAGATCGGACCGAGGGTGCCGAGCGAGCAGAGCGTCCCATCGAGGTCGAGGACGCGGAGGTACGGCGCGAGATCGTGCTCGGCGGAGACCGTGTCGATGACCACGTCGAGACTGCCGGCCGCCGCGGCCATCGCGGCCGCGTCGGTCGAGACGACCACCCGCGACGCCCCGAGCCGCTCGGCGTCGCTCGCCTTACCTTCGGAGGTGGTGAAGACGGTGACGTCGGCACCGAGCGCACGACCGAGCCGGACCGCGAGGTGTCCGAGACCGCCGAGGCCGACGACCCCGAGTCGCGTGCCCTCCCCCACCGCGTTGCTCCGGAGCGGTTCCCAGACGGTGATGCCCGCGCACATGAGGGGAGCGACACCGGCCGGGTCGAGGGCGAGCGGACGGTGGTAGACGAAGCTGTCGCGCACGATGTAGCGACCGGCGTAGCCGCCGAGCGTCGTGCTCCCGTCGACGCGGTCCCGCCCGCCGTAGGTGAGGGTCGGGAACTCCGCGCAGTAGTTCTCCTGGCCACGCAGACACATGGCGCAGGTGCCGCAGGAGTCGACGATGTTGCCGACGGCGACCGGGTCTCCGGGAGCGAACGACGTCACCGCGGAGCCGACGGCGACGACCTCGCCGACGAACTCGTGGCCGGGCACGAGTCCGGCTGAGGGCCCCGCCGAGTCGAGCGCGTGCAGGTCGCTGTGGCAGACCCCGCAGTAGGTGACCCTGACGTCGACGTCGTGGGGCCGGAGGTCGCGGCGTTCGATCGTGGTCGGTCGGAGCGACCGGGGCGTGGCGGTGGACATGAGGGCGGTTGTGCGCATGGCCTGATACTACCTACTAGTCGGTAGGTTCGATACACTCGATCGATGACCACCGCGGAGCAGACTCGCCAGCGCATCCTCGACGCAGCGACCGAGGAGTTCGCCACCCATGGCATCGCGGGTGCCCGGGTGGACCGGATCGCCCGTCGGTCCGGGATGAGCAAGCCCATGATCTACGCGTACTACGGGGCGAAGGACCAGCTCTTCGACGCCGTGTTCCACGCCCATGTCATCGCCAACGGCGACCGCGTCCCGTTCACCGCGGCCGAGCTTCCCGAGTACGCGGCCCGGCTGTACGACGACTATCTCGCCGACCCGGCGCTCGCCCGCCTCGTCATGTGGAAGCGCCTCGAGCGCGAGAGCACCGGCTACCTCTACCCCAGCCTCGAAGACCACGACGTCCAGCACATCCGCGACATCGAGGCCGAACAGCGCGCGGGGTCGATCCGCCCCGACCTCGACCCGGCCGACATCTGGTCGTTGCTCATCTCGACCGCGGCGACCTGGGCGCAGGCGTCGATGACGGTCGTCGCCACGTCGGCGGATGCGCCCGAGGTCCACGACCGTCGACGCACCGCGCTGGCTGCCACCGTCCGCGACGGCCTCTGCACGCGCTGACGCGGCGGCGGCCCGAGGTCATCAGGTGTTCGGCGTCCGCTGGCGGTTGGTCAGACCGTCCTTGTAGACACGACCACGCTGCGACTGATACCCGCCGGCGTGCCGAGCTGCCGGATCGCCGTACCGCTCCTGGCGGCGCCGGGCGTCGTGCTGCCCCCGGATACGGTTCCATACGAGCACGAGGATGAACAGGGGCACGAGCCGCACCACGAACACGATGCCGATGACGAGCAGCACGGTCGAGGAGTCCATGGACTCACCCTAGGCCGCCCTCGTCAGCGCCCCACCGCCTGCGGGACGCGGCAGCCGGATCGCCGGTCGCGCTGATCTCGATGACGACCGCGACACGTGCAGCGCGGCGAGGATCATCAGCACGGCGAGCGTCCCCGTCATCACCGAGGTCCCGACGACGAGGAGGAGCGTCACCGCGGTCACCCCGAGGAGGACGGCGACCGTGATCCGATGGCGGGAGGGCGTCGCGACCGGCATCGTGACCGCCTCGACGCGCGCGAACACCGTGGCCACGGCAGCGGTCAGCCCGAGCGCTGCAGCGAGCCAGAACGGCCGGCCGAGCCACCACGCGGCGCTGCTCGGTTCGGGGAGCGCGACGCCCGTGGTGAGGGCGAACACCGCGGACGCTCCCGCCATCGCCAGCAGGACCGGCATGTGCCAGAGGTAGACCGTCATGGCCCGTGTGGTGACGAAGGCCGTCACGCTCGCGACCCCGGACCGCCGACTGAGTCGGGTCAGACGGTCGCGCAGCAGCGAGAGCAGCGCGGTGTGCGCGACCCCGACGAGGAGGAGGGCGGCCGTCGGTGGGTTGATGTTGGCGATGAGGTCTACCGAGTACACCCCGGCGCACCACAGGACGACGAGCACGACGACGGCCCCGACACCGGCTGCGATCCGGACCCGCTTGGCCAGCGCGTCGATCGAGCCGTCCGCCAGGAAGAACCCGAGCTGCTGGAGCGCGGTCCACACGAAGACGAGGTTGAGGAACCCGAGGGCGTCGACGCCGGTGGAGGCCCGCAGGACGTCGACGAGGACGGCAGCGGCGACGAGCGCCGCGATCGCCCGCATCGGAGCGCGCTCATGGACTGCGGCGAGCGCGGGCAGGAGCGCCTGGCAGAGCAGGAAGACCGCGAGGAACCAGAGCGGTTGCCCGAACCGGAAGCCGGCGGTGGCGATGAGGTCGGCTGGGACGCCGGCCAGGGTCAGCGTCGCGAGGGCCACGACTGTGCAGCCGATGGTGACGACCGCCGGGAGGAGGAGGCGGTGCAGCCGTGCCGCGACGAACGCCGACGCCGGCACACCTCGGGCTCGATGCCGCCGGAAGGCGAGCAGCCCCGCGAATCCGCCGATCACGAAGAAGAGCGGCATGACCTGCAGGACCCAGCTGAGGGGTGCGATCCACGCGGTGCCGTCGCTCGCGTTCTCGAACACCGGGCCGGCGGACGTCACCGTCACGCCGACCATCATCGCGTGGAGCACGACGACGCCGATGATGCAGCATGCGCGCACGAGGTCGATGCCGGTGTCGCGCGTGCTCGTGGCGACGGCTGCGGGCGCGAGCACGGGTCTCGGCGCGGATCCGGCGTGCTGCGGCGGGGTGTGGGTGATGGCCATGGCGGTCCTCCTCGGTGGTGGTCCGAGGAGGCTACGAACGGGGCACGGGGAGGCACATCACCCGACGGTGTCGACCCGCCCCGTACCGAGGGGTGAGGTGGAGCGTCGCGGGCGGAGCCGGTCAGGCGGGCGCGACGAGTCCGGTGTCGTAGGCGAAGATGACGGCCTGGACGCGGTCGCGGGCGCCGACCTTGGCGAGCACCTTGCCGACGTGGGTCTTGACCGTCTGCTCGGCGATGAAGAGGCTCGCGGCGATCTCGCTGTTGGAGTGGCCGTTGCCGATGAGCACGAGCACCTCGCGTTCGCGGTCCGTGAGCTCTGCGAGCCGGGCGGCTCCCTGGCCGGCCCGCGGCTTCTGTGCGGCGAACTGCGCGATCATCCGGCGGGTCACGCTCGGCGCCAACAGGGCGTCGCCGGCCGCGACAACGCGTACGGCATGGACGAGGTCTTCGGGGAGCGCGTCCTTCAGGAGGAACCCGCTCGCGCCGGCCTGCAGTGCGTCGTAGACGTAGTCGTCGATGTCGAAGGTGGTGAGCATGATGATCCTCGGGACCTTCGCCGCCGGATACGACGGCCCGAGGATGCGTTTGGTCGCCTCGATCCCGTCGAGCTCCGGCATGCGGACGTCCATGAGGATCACGTCTGGATCGAGACGTGCGGACAGCTTCACGGCTTCCGCGCCGTTCGCCGCCTGACCGGTCACCCGGATGCCCTCGTGCGCGTCGAGGAGGGCGCCGAACCCTGCGCGGACCATGGCCTGGTCGTCGGCGATGAGGACGTCGATGGTCACTGGGGATCCTTCGTGGAGACGGGTCGGGCGGAGGAGGTGGCGTCGAGCGACCGGGCCGGCGCGGCGACGGGCAGTGTCGCGACGACGAGCCAGCCGCCCTCGCCGTCCGGGCCGGCACTCAGGCTGCCGTCGAGGAGTGCGGCGCGTTCGAGCATGCCACGGAGCCCGTGTCCGGCGCCGTGCTCCCCAGCGGATCGGGCAGCCCCGTTGTGGATGCGCAGGCGGACCGCATCGGGGTCGACGCCGACGACCACCGTGACGTGCGCTCCGGGCGCGTGCCGCACCGCGTTGCTCATAGCCTCCTGGACGATGCGGAAGGCCGCGATCTGCACCGATGGCGGGACGATGGTGTGGCCGGGGTCGCCGACCTCGAGGGCGATGTCGGCTCCCACCCGCCGCAGGCCCTCCACGAGAGCCGGGAGGTCGTCGATGCCCTGCTGCGGCGCGAGCTCGGCCGCCTGGTCCTCCGTGCGCAGGACGCCGAGCAGGCGCCGCATCTCCACGAGCGACGCACGGGCGGTCGCCGCGATGTCGTCGAACTCCGCCGTGGCGTCGTCCGCAAGACCTGGCACCCGGTACTTGGCGGTCGAGGCCTGCACCTGGATGACGGACATGCTGTGCGCGACGACGTCGTGCAGCTCGCGGGCGATCCGCGTGCGCTCCTCGACCAGCATCCGCCGGGACTGCTCGGACGCCGAGACCTCACGTTCCCGGGTGAGCTCCTCCCCGATGCGGACGCGCCCGGAGACGAGCAGCGCCACGAGGAACGCCACCGCGGCGATGGAGGACGCGACGATGAGGTCGGCGGCCATGGCTGTCGCGTCGGCCGCGGACGGGAGGAGCAGCGCCGCGACGAGCGAGCCGGCGACGTTCACGAGCAGGGTGATGAGCCCGGGCAGCCAGCCGTGCAGGAAGGTGACGGCCCCGACGAGGACGGCGAACGCGATGAGCGCCGGAACCGACCACGGCCACGGCCAGACCGGGTCGTGATCGGCTGAGGCGACGAGCGGGAGCACGAACGCGGCGGCGGAGAACAGCGCGATCGCGACCCGGGGAAGCACGACGGAGAGGACCGGTGCACCGCAGATCGCGGCTCCGAGGAGGAACGATGCCGGGAGCACCGTGCCGTAGAGCAGGCTCTGGATCGGCACGAGGACGCTGAGCAAGACCACCCCGACGCCCGCGAGGACGATGAGGATGACGGTCCGGCGAGTGATGCCGGGCGACGTGCGATCCATGATCGTCATTCTCCCACCGGCACCAGCACCGGTCGGGCGTCGATGTCCGCCTCCACGCTGTCGGGTGCCGCGGTGGCCGCCGAGCGCTCCCGGCGGCGCCGGCGGGCTGTGGCGACCCGGTCGACCACGAGGCCGAGGACCAGGGCGACCGCGACCCCGATGACGGAGCTGAGGAGCGGCTGGTCCTCAAAGAGCTTCCCGGCGACGATGCCGATGAGCGCGCTGTAGGCGGCCCAGGTCGCCCCGCCGATGAGACTCAGCGGGACGAACCGTCGCCACGGGTAGTGGAGGGCGCCCGCTGTCATGTTGACGACCACGCGGCCGACGGGGATGTAGCGTGCGCCGAGGATCAGCGGCGCACCGCGGTGGCCGAGGGTGCGGCCGGCCCGGTCGAAACCTGCGGCGATACGAGGTCGTCGCATCCAGGCGAAGCGGGTCGTGCCGACGCCCCGACCGATGAGGTACGCGAGGTTGTCGCCGATCGCGGCACCCAGCGCCGCGACCACGACGAGGAGCGGCAGGTTGGATCCGCCGGTCGAGACCGCGACGGCCGCCGCGGCGACGAGCACCGTCTCACTCGGGACCGGTGGGAAGAAGCCGTCGATCACGGCCACCAGGAACATCACCACGTACAGCCACGGCGAGGTCACAGCGGTGAGGATGAGTTCGTTGATGACGTCCATGCTTCGACGCTACGAAGCGGGCGGCGCCGCAGCATCACCCCGAGGTATCCGGTACCCCCTACCCCGGTGGTGTTCTGCGGCGCCGCCCGGACCAGTCCGCGGCGGCCCAGGCTCAGTCGACGACGGCCGGGACCTTCGGTTCTGCGTGCCCGCGCGGGGAGAGCGCCTCGTGCGTGCTGATCTCGTAGGCGTTCTCGGCGTGGAGCACGACGTCGAGACCTTGGGCCTCCGTCTGGGCCGACACCCGGATGCCCATCGTCTTGTCGAGGACCTTCGCGAGCACCCAGGTGATGGAGAAGGTGTAGACGAAGACGGCGACGATCGCGAGGGCCTGCTTGCCGAGGAGGAGGAAGCCGCCGCCGGCGAGGAGCCCCTCACCACCGCTGGGTGCGAGTGGCACCGCGAGGATGCCGATGAGCAGACCTCCGACGACCCCGCCGACGAAGTGGAGGGCGGTGACGTCGAGGGCGTCGTCGAAGCCGAAGCGGACCTTGAGGCTGACGGCGAAGTAGCAGACGACCGCTGCGGCGGCACCGATCGCGAGCGAGCCGAGCGGGGTCACCGCACCGCAGGAGGGCGTGATGGCTACGAGTGCGGCGATCGCACCGGAGCAGGCGCCGAGGGTGGACGGGTGTCCGTCGCGCAGCTTCTCGACGACGAGCCAGACGATGACGCCGGCGCAGGTCGCGGCGACGGTGTTGAAGACGGCGACGGCGGCGTTGTTGTCTGCGGCACCGAGCGCGCTGCCGTCGAAGCCGATCCAGCCGACGAAGAGCAGTCCGGCGCCGAGCAGGGTGAGCGGGAGGCTGTGCGCCTTCGGCTGCGAGGGGAACCCGTTGCGCTTGCCGAGGACGATGGCGAGCGCGAGGGCCGCGACCCCGGAGTTGACGTGGATCGCCGTGCTGCCCGCGTAGTCGATCGATCCGATGGTGTTCGCGAGCCAACCGCCCTGCACACTGCCGTCGGCGGAGTCGAACGCGAAGACCCAGTGGGCGACGGGGAAGTAGACGAGCGTCGACCAGACACCCGCGAAGACCATCCACGCGCTGAACTTCATCCTGCCGGCGGCGGCACCGGCGACGATCCCGATGGTGAGGCCGGCGAACATGAGGTGGAGGGCGGCGAGCGCGAGGGGCGGCAGGGCGCTCCCCTCGGGTGCGACGAGGAGTTGGCCGAGGCCCGGGTACTCGGTCGGGTCGCCGACGAGTCCGAGGCCGCCGACGCTGTCGCCGAACACCATGGAGTAGCCGAACGCCACCCAGAGGATTCCGACGAGGCAGAACGACGCGAAGATCATCATCATCATGTTCATGGTGACGCGGCGGCTGACCATCCCGCCGTAGAACATGGCGAGGCCGGGCAGCATGAGTGCGACGGCGACCACCGCCGTCAGGAGCCATGCCGTGTTGCCCGCGATTGCAGCCGTGTCCATTCGGACCTCCAGGGTTCGCGCGGGATCCGAAACGGACGACCGCATTTTCAATAGGTCATCCAATTGTCGCGACGACCGGTTTCGATGCAGTATCGAATCCGTTTCGTGTTCGTTACATCAGAGGGGCCAGTCGTCGGGGTGCCGGAACGGAACGGCGACGACCTGCACATCGTCCTCGTAGGTGAGATGGCCCGGTGTCTTGGTGCGGAGTTCGACCCACGGGATGTCGTATCGATCGAGGAGTAGGAGATAGTCGCCAGCGAGCGCGAGCAGGTCGACGGCGTCGGCTTTGAACCAGGAGCATGCGTCGGGGTGGTCGTAACTCCCCGCCAAGGCAACCGTGGGGTCGGCGTAGGCGGCATTCGCACGGTCGTTGCTCTGACGCCACCAGGCGTCGTCCTCCTCCGAGAGTCGCCCGGCGGCATGCAAGCCGTTCGCCATCGCGAACACCCCGGGGTATCGGCCGTGCCGATTCGGAACGGCGCTCTGGAAACGGACGAACATGGTTCGACCATACGCCGGTGGACGACTCCCACCGGATGAATGTGTCGATGCCTGGGAGCACGTCAGAGGCGGTGCACGATCCAGTGCGCACGTCCTCCGCCACGGCAGCTCCAGCTCCGCCTCGACTCCCCCTTGAGCGCTGGCGCTGGACTTCCGAATACATTCCGAATACCATCGATGCATGGCCACCTCGACATTCCTCCCGACGCTCAGTCGCCGATCCTCCGATCTGAGCAAGCACTCGGCCGAGGTGTTCGCCGAGGCTGACGACCACCCGGTGACGGTGACTCGCCGCGACGGCGAGCCCCTCGTCCTCATGTCACAGCGCGAAGCCGAAGCGCGCGCCCACCTCCTGGACTTCGCCGCGCAACTCATCACAGTGACTCTCGACGACAGGGGGACCCTCGCAGAGCGGATGTCGCGAGCGTTCCCGTGGATGCTCGCGCTCTCGAACGCCGACCGGACGACGTGTGCGCAGGACCTCGTCGACGCCGCCCGTGCTTCGATCGCGACCGATCAGCCGCACCTGGCGATCACGCGACTGACGTCCTGGAAGGAGACGGCCACGGCCCTGGCTGCGGGTCTCGGCGCGGTCGATCTCGTCTGGCTCGAGACCGACGACGACGAGCCCGTGGCGCGTCCCTGACTGTGGCTGCATCCAAGAAGGGCGAGCTGGTCCCGCGCCCACCGAGAAAGGTCGAGTACGAGATTCGGTTCGCCACCGCAGAGGCCAGCCGCGGGTGGCAGGATCTTGTCGCGACCGTTCGGAACGCCATGTCGGACACCTGGGACTTCCTCACCACGACACCATTGGAGACCACGCTCACCAACTACCGGCTCATGGGCGAACTCGGGACGATCACTCGAGCTGGACGAACCCACCAGCGCTGGCAGCACAAGCCGACCGCGAAGGGCTCGGCGCGCGTCTGGTACTACGTCGATGGACGAACCGTCTACCTGGAACAGGTGCATACGAACCACCCGAACGAAACGAAGTAGCGCTGCACGCGACGGTCAGTACGTCGCTACGGTGGTCGGATGAATGAGCCGATCACCGACGCAGCCCGCGCTCACGTGCGGAGCTCCTTCCGGTGGCTCGACGGCGAAGCCGATATGTGGAGCATGCTGACTGATGGCGCCTCTCTTCACGCGATCGTGGCCGGCCTCTCGTCCATGGCGGCGAGCGACCGTCCAGACCGGATCGTCGGCATCGAATCACGGGGATTCGTTCTCGGTCCCGCCGTCGCGCTGCAGCTCGGAGTCGGTTTCGTCGCGGTCCGGAAGGACGGAGCTGTCTTCCCCGGCCCTGTCGCGCGCCGACGGACGGGCCCGGACTACCGCGGCAAGCAACGGACGCTCTCCATCCGTCGCGACCACGTCAGCCCTGGGGCACGATTGGTCTTCGTCGACGACTGGGTGGAGACCGGCAGCCAGGCCATGGCGGTCAGCCAGATGGTCGAGGAACTCGGGGCCGAAGTCGTCTCCCTCGTGACGATGATCGACGAGACGACCGACGTGGCCCGCCGTCAACTCCCTCCCGTCCGAAGCCTGCTGCGTGCGGCTGATCTTCCCGGAGATGAACCGCCGATGCGTTAGCCGACGGCGAGGTCCAGCGCCAGGGCGTCGCGCTCCACGTCGGCGAGCGCCGCGCGGTCGACGAGGAGGCTGTGCACCGTCGCGGCAGCCGTGCGGCGGGCGAAGGCCCGGATGCGGTCCGCGTCGCCCGCACCCTCGGCTGCCTCGACGGGCGGGTACTGGGCGGCGATGTCGCCGGAGCCGTAGCGGTAGGCCTTCTGCATGCCCTCGTTCGCGTGGAGCGCCGCGGCCGCCGCCCATTCGGGCGTCTCGCTACCACCGAGGACGAGCGTGCCTTGCTCGACGCCGTCGCGGATGAGTCCGGCGATGAAAGTGAAGAGCGCGCGGTAGTCGTCCCAGAAGGAGGCGAGGTCGTCCGGGTGCTCAGCCGCGAGCCGTTCGATCTCGTTGTAGTCGAAGGGTGCCTCGCAGATCGCGACACCGTCCTCATACAACACCCGGTACAGCTTCGCGGGGGTCCCGGCCTCGATCGAGCCGAGGGCCTCCGCAGCGCCGACCGACTGGCGGTTCGAGGCGGCGGTCGCCCGCAGCACCTCACGCTTGTTCGCGAACCAGTAGTAGAGCGACGACTGCTTCATCCCGCACGCCTCGGCGAGCATCGTCATGCTCGTGCGCTCGTAGCCGCGCTCGGCGAACAACCGGGTCGCGACCTGGATGATCTCCTCGCGCGGATCCTCGGTGGCGATCCCACTCGCGCGCGGACGGCCCGGCGATGCTCCTGTGCGGCCGGCCATCGATCACCACTCCCTGCTCGCGGACACCTCCGCCAATCCTACGGGCGGGCGGCTCAGCGATCCGCGAGCAGCTCCCGCATCGCCGCCTCGATCACAGTCGTCTCGGCAGCACGAACACCGGGTCGACCGGCGACATGACCGAGGTCGGACCTGATGACCCGCACCTCGCTCCGAGACATCATCGCCGACTCGAGCACGTTGTCCTCGACCGTGAAGTAGAGGTCGGTCGACGACGGCATCACGATGCTCCTCGCCCGCACCCCGCCGAGCGCCGCAGCGAGACCACCGTCGACACCTCGTCCTGGGTCCGCCTGCTGCCAGGTGCGCAGCATGGCGAGCAGGTCGTTCGCGTCCCACCGCTCGTGGTCGGCAGCCCAATCCTCGAGCAGGGCGTCGACGTCGGGATAGCCGAGCTCGCGGTACACGCCGTCGCGGAAGAAGGCCTGCGAGTACGCCCAACCCGCGTAGACCGTCCCGAAGGCCCGGAGCCCGGCGCGCGGCGGGACCGCGTATCGACCACCCTCGAACACCTTGTCTGCACGCAGAGCGGCCTCGACACCGGCCAGGAAGACGGCGTTGTGCGGGGAACAGCGGGCGGCCCCGGCGATGGGAAGGAACGCGTCGATGAGCTCGGGGTACCGGACCGCCCACTCGTAGGCCTGCAGCGCCCCCATCGACCACCCGACGACCAGCCGCCACCGTCGCACGCCGAGCTGTTCGGCCAGCCGATGCTGGGCGCGCACGTTGTCACCGATCGACACCGTGGGGAATGCGGCCCCGCGAACCTCCGTCACGGCGTTCGACGGCGAGGTCGAGACCCCGTTGCCGAACAGGTCCACCGACACGATGAACCACTCCGCCGGGTCGAGCGCCCTGCCTGCCCCGATCCACGGCTCGGCGCTCGCGTGCGTGCCGGTGTAGTAGCTCGGGACCAGCACCGCGTTGTCACCGGCGGCGTTCAGCACACCGTGCGTCGTATACGCAAGCCGGGCCTCGGGGAGGTCCGCGCCGGACTCCAGCGCGAACCTCCCGAGGTCGAGGACCTGGTGCATCGGGATCAGAAGAACTTCAGGTAGCGGGCGGTCTCCCAGTCGGAGACGTGCGCCTGGTACTCGTTCCACTCCTGGCGCTTGTAGTCGATGAACGCGTCGTACATCGCCTCACCGAACACCGACCGCGACAGCGAGTCCGTGGCGAACTCGTCGACCGCTTCACCCAGGCTGCGCGGCAGCATGCCGATTCCGAGCTGCGCGACCTCCGCCTCGGTGTAGTCGTACATATTCTCGGTGTGCGGCGCACCCGGGTCGAGGTCCTCACGGATGCCCTCGAGGCCCGCGGCGAGGATGAGCGCGGCGCCGAGATACGGGTTGCAGCTGATGTCAGCCGCGCGGCACTCCACACGCCCACCCTGCAGCGGCACGCGGAGCATGTTGGTGCGGTTGTTGTTGCCGTAGCTCACGAACACGGGCGCCCAGGTCGAACCGGACATGCTGCCCTGACGGACGAGGCGCTTGTAGCTGTTCACGGTCGGCGCGATGACGGCCGACAGGGCGGGTGCGTGCTTGAGGACACCGGCGATGAACTTGTAGCCGAGCTCCGAGATGCCGCAGCCGCGCGGGTCGTCGTCGGTCTCAAAGAGGTTCTCGCCGGTCTCGATGTCGGCCAGCGACATGTTGAAGTGCGCGCCGGAACCACTGCGGTCGGCGAAGGGCTTCGGCATGAAGGTGGCGAAGTAGCCGTGCTTGCGGACGATCTCGTTCGCCATGAGGCGGAAGAACACGGCGCGGTCGGCCATGGTGAGGGCGTCGGAGTAGTTGAAGTCGATCTCGAACTGCCCGGGGGCGTCCTCGTGGTCGAAGGAGTAGACGCCCCAGCCCATCTCGGTCATCGCCTCGACGAGTTCGGTGAGCCAGTCCAGGTTGTCGAGTGCTGCGGTGGCTGTGTAGCAGGGCTTCGCGAGGTCGTCGCGGTCGCTGACCTCGGTCACGCCCTCGGGGGTGTCCTTCAGGACGAAGAACTCGGTCTCGATGCCGAGGTTGAAGGTGAAGCCCATCTCGGCGGCCGCGTCGAGCTGACGCTTGAGGATGTTGCGCGAGGCCGCTTCGAACGGTTCGCCCTTCGTGTAGAGGTCGCTCGCGAAGAAGGCGACGTCCTTCCGCCACGGCAGCTGGACGGCGCTGTCGAGGTCGGGGCGGGCCGAGAGCTCCTCGTCGCTGATGGCCTGCGGGAGGCCGTCGAGCGCGGCGCCGGTGAAGAGCTCCGATCCCCCGGCCATGCGCTCGAGGTGCGACAGCGGGACGAACTTGGTCTTGATGCTGCCGTGCATGTCGACGAAGCTCGCCATGGCGTACTTGACGCCGGCTTCCTGCAGGCGGGCGCGGACGGACTCCACGGTGGTAACGGTCTCGACGACGGTCATGGGATGCTCCTCCGGTTGCGTCGCTGCAGTCGCTGCGACTCATTTCGATACTGTATTGAAAGTATGCGCGCGCGCAGTTTCAATAGGGTGTCGAAAATGTTTCCGGGGTGTGAACCCTGCAATGAAGGACCGGCGCGTGCCGCAGCACACGCCGGTCCTCGGGGACAGCACTACGGGACGATGACCGCCCGTCCGCGGATCGTACCGGCGTGCAGGTCCTCGTAGGCCTTCGGGGCGTCGTCGAGGGAGTAGCGCTGCACCTCGACGTCGACCTTGCCCGCCTTCGCGAGCTCGAAGACCTCGATCAGCTCGCTGCGCGAACCCCAGTACGGGATCCGGACGGCCGCGTCGTAGGCGATCGAACCGAAGCCGATAGTGGTCGAACCGCCGCCGATACCCACGATCGTCACGTCGGCCTCCGTCGCGGCGACCGCGGTGGCCGTCGCGATGGTCGGGTTCGCGCCGACGAAGTCGAACACGGCATCCACCCCGACACCGCCGGTCAGCTCGCGGATCTTCCCCGCCGCCGACTCGTCGCTGATGAGGGTGACATCGGCACCGACGTGCTTCGCCAGCTCGAGCTTCTCGTCGTTGACGTCGAGCACGATGACGGTGGCACCGGAGAGCGCCTTCAGCATCTGGATGCCGACGTGCCCGAGGCCGCCTGAGCCGATGACGACCGCGTAGGTGCCGGCGCCGAGCTTCGGCAGGCTGCGCTTGATCGCGTGGTACGGAGTGAGGCCCGCGTCGGTGAGCGACACGTTCTTCACCGGGTCGAGGTCACCGATCGGCACGAGGTGACGGACGTCGTCGACGATCATGTACTCGGCCATCGAGCCCTGGGCGCCGAGCCCGGGAGGGCGGATGCCCTCCGCCGCCGCGTTCGTGCAGTAGTTCTCCTTGCCCTGAGAGCAGTTCAGGCAGTGCCCGCAGCCCCACGGGCCGTAGACGGCGACGGCCTCGCCCAACTGCAGGCTCGTCTCCACGCCGGGCCCGAACTCCTCGATGACGCCCGCCCCCTCGTGACCGAGCGTGAGCGGCAACGGGTATTGCTGGTCGAGGTAGTCCTGCTCGGGCAGGCTCATGACGTAGTCGTCGGAGTGGCAGACGCCGGCGGCGGTGACCTTCAGGAGGATCTCACCCGGCCCCGGCGTCGGCTTCTCGATCTCGACGACCTCAGGGGCCGAGCCGATCTTCGTGTACCGCAGTGCCTTCATGGTGGGACATCCTCCTCGAGCGTCGGAACCGCACGCCGCTGTCGCTCACTAAGCGACGTGTGTCAGATAAGTCTGACCGTTCCAGCATGCGCCTCCCGTCGGCAAGTGGGCGCGCGGTTGACAACGCCGACGCCCGGCTCCTCACGAACCGTCGCTCAGCTCGGATCCCAGGCCAGCACCGCCTCGATGAGCTGGGACCTCGACATCGCGCTGTCGACCTGGAGGACGGGCTGCGGCAGGGTCGCCAGCCACGCCTCGTGCGAGGCCCGGCTGCGTCCGTCGAACGCGGGGTCGTCGTAGCCGCTCGCCCACTCCCGGAACGTCTCCCAGGCCGCCTCGTCGAACCGCTCGCCCGCCCGCCGCTCGACCTCGCGGGCCTCGAGCCGACGCAGGCGCTCGGCCGGATCGAGCACCACGAAGACCACGGCGTCGCACTCGGCCACGATCTCGTCGCCCCAGCCGGGCATCGAGCCCGACAGGACCCAGGCCTCTCGCGGCACGAACATCTCCCGCATGAGCCGCACCCGTTCGGCATCCGCCCGCTTCGTGACGTAGGGCGGGTCGGTCGGCACCCAGAAGTAGTCGTCGGCGTCCGCGTGCGGCACCGACCAGTGGTCGGCGAGCGCCCGCCCGAGCGTCGTCACGCCACTGCCACTGGCCCCCATCACGTGCACTCTCGAACGTCGCATCCGTCCATTCTGACGCGTCAGGCGGCTCTCGGGTCGAGTGCTTTGGCGGGGTGCGGTCAGGCGCGGTCGTGGAGGGTCAGCTGGTAGCCGTCGGGGTCGGCGAAGGTGAAGGTGCGCCCGAACGGTCCGTCGATCGGAGCCGAGACGATCGTGTGGCCGTCGGCGGCGAGGGCGTCGTGGATCTCCTGGACACCGGTGGCGTGGAACCAGATCGCGGCCCCGACACCGGGCTGATCGATGACGGCGAGGTCGGTTCCGGGGATGATGTCGCGCAGGGCGAAGGCGGTGGGCGTGGTCTCGAAGACGACCGCGTGCGGCGGGCCGGCCTGCGAACGGACGAGGCCGAGGTACTGCTCGTAGAAGGCCTGCGAGGCGTCGAGGTCGGTGACCTGGAGGGAGATGAAGTCGGGTCCGGTGATGGGCATGGTGTGTTCCTGTTCTCCTGGTTACGGCGACTGGTGTGTCAGTTGCCTGACACACGCAGCCTATGTCAGAATGCTGACATGAGTCAAGACGGGATCGAACTGGACACCTCGCTCGGGTATCTCCTCAAGGAAGCGTCGAGCGCGCTTCGCTCCGCGATGGAGGCGGTCCTCCGACCGCTCGGCATGACGATCACGCACTACTCGTGCCTGGAACTCCTCGCGCAGCGGCCCGGCCTGTCGAACTCGGAGCTCGCGCGCGGTGCCTTCGTGACCAGGCAGTCGATGAACGTCCTCCTGCAGGCGCTCGAACGGGACGGCTTCGTCAGCCGCCCCGAACAGGCGCCCGTCGGGAAGGCCCTGCCCACGCAACTCACCCCGCTCGGCCGCGCGCACCTCGCGCAGGCGACCGCTGCCGTGCGATCGGTCGAGGTGCGGATGCTGAACGGCCTGACCCCGGACGAGCAGCAGGCGGCGCTCACCATCCTGCGCAGCATGATCCGCTCACTCCGCGCCGCAGAAGCCTGACACCCAGCGGCTTCCCCAGGTCAGTGAGCGAGCAGGCTCGTCGCGAACGCCTCGATCCGGTCGGCGACCACGACCGGCACCTGCCAGGCGGTGAAGTGGGCTCCCTCGTCGAGCTCGGTCCAACTGCGGATGTCGGTGTAGGTCCGCGCCGCATAGGAGCGCGGGAGCCCACGCTCTCCGGTCTGCACGGCGACGGCGACTGGCACCTCGATCAGTGGCAGTTCCGGCTGTTTCGGGTGGTCGCGGTAGGGGCGGAACGAGGACCCGATACTCTGCGTGAACCAGTACAAGGAGACGGTCGTCAGCAGCTCGTCGTCCGTCCACCACGCGCCGTCACCAGCCCAGGCGAGGAGCTTCTCGACGATCCAGGCGGCGAGCCCGATGGGTGAGTCGTTGAGCGCCGCGGCGAGGATCTCGGGTCGGGTCGCCTGGACGCGCGCGTAGGCGAGCCCGCGAGCCCACTCCTGATCGTGGCGGTCGAGCCACTCCTGCTCGGGCACCGAAAGGTCTTGCGCCCGGGACGCCGCGGGGAAGGCGGCATGCGTCGCGAACTGCCCGATGACCGCTTCCGGGTGCAGCGCGGCGAGCCAGTCGCTCGTCGTCGATCCGACATCCTCGCCGTAGCTGAGGTACCGCGCGTGGCCGAGCACCTCGGTCATGAGCCCGTGCATGAGCTCGGCGACCACCGGGCCGGTGAACGGGCGGTCAGCGGTGAGGGGCGCGGAGAACCCGTATCCCGGGAGCGACGGGACGACCACCTCGAACCCGAGCATCCGGCCACCGCCGAGGTCGACGGCCCGGCCGGCGAGCGCCGTCGCGAGCGGCAGCATCTCGACGAACGAGTAGGGCCACCCGTGGAACAGGATGACCGGGACCGTCTCCGTGACCCCTGCAGCCGCCGGTAGCCGCGCCATGTGGAGTCGCTGGCCGTCGACCTCCGCTTCGAACTGCGGGACGGCCGCCAGATCTCGCTCCACCCGCCGCCAGTCGAAGCCGTCGCGCCAGTGGTCGACGAGCGTCCGGAGTCGATCGAGCGACAGCGCGCTTTCATCGGCGGCGTCGCCGATCACCCCCGGCAGGCGGGCTCCCTCGAGTCGCCGACGCAGCTCGTCGAGGTCGGCATCGGGCACCTGGATCCGGAACGAACGCATGCGCTCGAACCTAGAGCACGCCTCCGACAGGGTGAGGCACGAACTGGCAAACGGCGCGGCGCGGCAACGCGCCTTTACCCACGCCCGGCGTCCGGCGTCAGGCGTCAGGCCCGGTAGTGGTCCGCCAGGCGCTCGAGGCCCTCGTCGATCGAGACCGCCGGCGTCCAGTGGAGGGCCTCGCGGGTGTCGCGCTGGTCGAACCAGTGCGCGGTCGAGAGCTGCTCCGCGAGGAACCGTGTCATCGGCGGCTCGTCCGCACCCGGACGGATGCTCCAGAGGCGCTCGACCAGGCCACCGGCAGCCCGAGCGATGCCCGCCGGGACGCTGAAGGACGGCGGTTTCACGCCGGCGGCACGGCAGATGCCCGCGAGCAACTCGCCGACCGGCCGCGGCTCCCCGTTCGTCACGACGAACGCCCGCCCATGCGCCGTCTCGGCATGCTCGTGCGCCGCCACGATGGCCGACGCCGCGTTCACGATGTAGGTGCTGTCGATGAGGGCGGTCCCGTCGTCGAGCAGCGGCAGCCGTCCGCGACGCGCACGGTCGACGATGCGCTCCACGAGCTGCGGATCGCCGGGACCCCAGACGAGGTGCGGCCGCACGACGACGACCGCGAAGCCGCGACGATCCCGCTCGAGGGCGAGCAACTCCCCCTGCGCCTTCGTCCGCGCGTACTCACCACGCGCAGCCCCGGGGTCGGCCGGTTCCGCGCCGACGCCCACGAGTGCCGAACCGCCGTGGGCGACGGACGGCGAGGAGATGTGGACGAACCGCGACACCCCGGCCGTCTCCGCGGCGTCGAGGACGACTTCGGTCCCGCCGACGTTCACCTGTTCGAACTCGGCCGGGTCACCGGCCAACGAGACCTTGGCTGCCAGGTGGACGACGGCGTCGACACCCTGCATCGCCCGACCGACCGCGGCCGCATCGGTGATCGACCCGCGGACCTCCTCGACGCCGTCGAGCCCTGCCGGACCACGCTGCAACACCCGGACCCGGTGACCCGCGCGAAGCAGCTCCAGGGCGACCTCGCGGCCGAGCATGCCGCTCGCACCGGTGACGAGGACGGTCACGGCGCGCTCAGCCGTTCGCCGGCCAGGACGCGGTCGGCCCACTCGGAGAGCCTCGTGCGGTCGATCTTCGAGTTGTGTCGGATGTCCGTCGGCAGCTCCGGCACCACGAAGACGGCGACGAGCGGCTGCGGCGAAGCCGCCCGCACCGCAGCGGCGAGCGCAGCGTCGGCGAGCCGGACCCGCTTCGAGCCGGGGGTGGTCTCCACGATCGCGACGCACTGCCGGAGGCCGTCCGGGCCGACACCGACGACCGCGGCACGACGCACGAGCGGCACCGTCTCGATCGCCTGCTCCGGTCCGACCGGCGCGACCGGGCCGTCCTGCGTGGTGATGACGTGCGGCAGGCGACCCTCGATCCAGAGGCGTCCGTCGGTGTCGAGATGCCCGACGTCGCCCGTGCGGTGCCACCGGCCGTCCTCGGTGACGTCGCGCACGGCGGCGCGGTCGGTCAGCCAGAGGCGGTCGTACTGCGACTTGAGGTGCGCCGCCGAGATGATGACCTCACCGAGGCAGTCGGCGTCCTGCGTCAGCTCGCCAGTGGCCCGGCCTGCCGCGTCGAGCGGGCTGATACGCACGTCGACGCCGCCGATCGGCGTCCCGACGCACACGCCCGTGTGCTCGGAGTCGTCGCCGGGCATCGTGTCGAGCGTGATGTCGGAGACCAACAGGCACTCGGTCATGCCGTAGACGGCGTGCGCCGACGCGTTCGGGAGCACCCCGACGAGCGCGGTGAGCAACTGACGGCTCACCGGTGCACCCGTCGAGAGCACCGTGCGGACGCCCTGCAGGGCCCGACGATCGGCGTCGTCGAGCTCGCCGGCCGTCGCCACGACGTTGAGGATGGCGGCCGGTGAGAGGAACACGATGTCGGCGTCCGCCTCGGCCACGGCGGCGGCGACCGCGCGGGCCGTGAGCGTGCGCGGGGCCGAGATGTCCATCTCCGGCGTGGAGGAGCGGGCACCGAGTGCCGGGCCGAGGAGCGCGAACGGTGCGAAGCCGGTGACGAGGCCGGACTCGGCGGTGATCCCGAAGTGGGCGGACAGGACGTCCCTGAGGGAGGACAGCTGCGCGTGCGAGTACCGGACCCCCTTCGCCGGGCCGGTCGAACCCGAGGTGTACAGGATCGCGGCGAGGTCCTCCGGACCGGGCTCCGACGGGAGCGCAGGGGCCGCGCTCTCGTCGAGGAGGTCCTTGAGGCTGTGCGAGACGCCGAGGGCGGCCGCGGTCGCGCCGGGGAGTCGTGCGGCGGAGATCTTGACCCCGGGCCAGCCGAGCGCACGCGCGGCGGCGAGGCCCTTCGTCTCGCCGATGACATAGGCCGGCCACGCGCCACGGACGGCCTGCGACAGCCCACGGACACCGAGCCCCGCGTCCGCGACGACCACGACCGCGCCGATGCGCAGGCACGCGTAGATGACCGCGGTGAGCGTGGCCCCCGGCGTCACGAGCAACGACACGCGGTCGCCGCGGCGGACACCGATGCGGTGGAGGCCGGCGGCGAGGCGGGTCACGCGGTCGTCGAGCTGGCGCCAGCTGACGCGACGGGTGGAGCCTGAGCCCCGCTGTTCGACGATGGCGTCGGCGTCGTCCGCACGGCGCTCGTCGAGGCGTCGCCAGAGCGGTTCGAAGTCGGCGTCGGCCGCCGGAGCGTCAGCGGTGACGGCCGTGGTCGCCCGACCCTGCGGGAGGTGCTCGTCGAGCCAGGACAGCAGTGACTCGGCGACCGGGGCGTCCTCGATGACGAGGTGCCCGGCGCCGGCGAAGCGGTGCACCTGCGCATGGGGCAGGCGGTCGGCGAGGTCGTCGAGGTACCGGTCGCTGAAGATCGGGTCGCGCGGGCCCCACAGCATGAGGGCCGGGACGCGGAGCTCCGCGACGTCGGCCGCGAGCCGCTCCAACCGGGGGAAGCTGACGTGCTCGGGCGTCGCCGGGATGTCGGCGACGAACGCGCCGATCCCGCGGCGCCGAGCGGGAGCCGAGTACGGGCTGCGATAGGCGTCGCGGACTTCGCTCGCGAGCGGCGGGGCGGCGAGCGCCAGGGTGGTGTCGAGGAACGCGGTGGTCTGGACCGAGCCGGCACCGAGCATGCCCCGGGCTCCGGCGAGCCGCAGCGGTGCGGGGATGGGCGTGCCGTCCGGGTGGTGCACGGCCGTGTTGAGGAGCATCGATCCGATGAGGACGTCGGGGTGCTCGGTGGCCCACCCGAGCGAGATCACGCCGCCCCAGTCGTGGCCGAGGGTGACGACGGGGCCGGTGAGCCCGAGCGTCTCGGTGAAGGCGGCGAGGTCGGCGATCCGCTGTTCCAGGGTCCGCGTGAGCTCGGTGCGCTCCGACCAGCCCATCTCGATCTGGTCGACGGCGACGACGCGCCAAGCGGTACCGCCCTCGCGGGCCTGCTCCACGGACTGCGTGACGAGCGAGCGCCACAGGTACGACCAGGTCGGGTTGCCGTGGACGGCGAGCACGGTACCGACGGGTTCGACTCCGGCTTCGGTGAGCGCCTCGGCGGTGTCGAGGTAGTGCCAGTTGCGCGTGTTGCCCTCGTCCGCGAGCCGGCCGGGGACGTCGATGCGCTGCGAGTACCGGGCGGGGAGTCCGGGGAGCCCTGCGGCGCGGACGCCCGTGGTGCGGAGCCCGATGTTCGCGGCGACGGTGCCCGCTACCACGCGAGTTCCATGAGGCCGGTGTTCAACCCCGAGCCGACGCCCATGAGCAGGACGCGGTCGCCCTTGGTGAGGGTCGATTGCTGGTCGGCGAGCGTGATCGGGATCGACGCGGGGCCGACGTTGCCGAGGTAGGGGTAGGTGACGGGCACGCGGCTGCGGTCGAGCGACGCGGCCTTCACCATGGAGTCGGTGTGGATGGACGACACCTGGTGGGTGATGTAGCGGTCCATTTTCGACCAGCGCCACTCGTCGCCGGCTGCTTCCTTCCACGCCGACACGACGAGGTCGAGGCCACCCTTGAGGAGGGCGCGTGCGTCGGTGAACATGCCGTCGACGCTGCCGACGCACAGGTGGTTGAACTCGGTCGCGGCGCGGGTGACGCCGCCGAGGATGCGGTGACCCTCCGGGTGGCGGTCGGCCGGGCCGATGACGGCGGCTGCCGCCCCTGAGCCGAGCGTGAGGGAGGCGAACTCGCTCATGAAGTCGTCGCGGTCGATCGTGCTGCCGCTCAGCCGTTCGATCGTGTTCGCGTGGACCTCGCTCGCGTCCTCACCGTTGACGATGAGGGCGTACTCGATCTGTCCGGACTGGATCATCGCGGCGGCCATCGTCATGCCGGTGACGAACCCGAGGCAGGCGTTGGCGATGTCGAAGTTGATGGCGGAGCTCGGGAGCCCGAGGCCGTCGTGGATGCGCACGGCGACGGACGGTTCGAGGTGCTGCCTCGTGACCGAGGTGTTGATCATGAGCCCGATCTGCGACGGCGACACACCGGCCTCGGCGAGCGCGCGGCGACCGGCGGACACCGTGGCGTCGTCCGAGTTCTCACCGGGTCCCCAGTGTCGTCGCTCGACGACGCCGGCGACGCGTCGCAGGATGCCCTTCGGGAGCCGCGCGCGTTTCATCGCGGCGGCGAGGCCCTCTTCGATCTCCACCGAGGTCACCACTGCGGACGGCAGCGTGCTCGCCACCGACAACATGGCCACATTGTCGAATCGGGTAGTTGCGTTTCCGGTCACGATTCCTCCGTGCCTCTGACCAGGCAGTCTTGACCACCAGCGTCTGACGGTACTCCTCTACCCTGAACGTGGACGAATCGTGTCCCCGGCGTTGACAGCGGGGGCTCAGCGAAGCAGCGCATCGAGGCGCGGACACGGGGTCGATGCGGCGGAGGAGCCGCGATCCCGCAATCGGCACTGCCGCCCGCTCGACCCGCCGCAGTAGCCTGTGGGGATGACCACCCGCCGCACCCTCGACCAGTCCTCCAAGCTGAAAAGCGTCCTCTATGAGATCCGGGGGAAGGCCCTCGTCGAGGCCGTGCGACTGGAGGCCGACGGGCACCGCATCCTCAAGCTCAACACGGGCAACCCCGCCATCTTCGACTTCGAGGCACCGCACCAGATCGTCCGCGACATGATCGCGGCGCTCCCCCACTCCCACGGGTACAGCGACAGCCGCGGCATCCTCTCCGCCCGGCAGGCCGTCACCTACCGCTACGAGGAGATGGAAGGCTTCCCCCGGGTCGACCCCGAATGGGTGTTCCTCGGCAACGGCGTCTCCGAGCTCATCACGATGACGATGCAGGCGCTCCTCGACGACGGCGACGAGGTCCTCATCCCGGCACCCGACTACCCGCTGTGGACGGCGATGACGAGCCTCGCGGGTGGCACCCCGGTGCACTACCGCTGTGACGAGGAAGCCGACTGGGCGCCGGACATCGAGGACATCCGTTCCAAGATCACGCCGAACACCAAGGCGATCGTCATCATCAACCCGAACAACCCCACGGGCGCGGTGTACTCCCGCGAGGTGCTCGAACAGATCGCCGGGATCGCGCGCGAGCACGGACTGCTGCTGCTCGCCGACGAGATCTACGACCGCATCCTGTACGAGGACGCCGTCCACATCCCGATGGCGACGGTCGCTCCGGATCTGCTCTGCCTCACCTTCAACGGTCTGTCGAAGACGTACCGGGTCGCCGGGTACCGTTCGGGCTGGCTCGTCATCACCGGGCCGCGCGACCACGCGAGCGGTTTCCTCGAGGGCATCACCCTCTTGGCGTCCACGCGCCTCTGCCCGAACGTGCCCGCGCAGCATGCGGTGCAGGCGGCACTCTCCGGGGTGCAGTCGATCGACGCCCTGATCGCGCCGAGCGGTCGCCTCCTCGAGCAGCGCGACGCCACCTGGGCCGGCCTCAACTCGATCCCCGGCGTCTCCTGCACCAAGCCGATGGGCGCGCTGTACGCGTTCCCGCGCCTCGATCCCGAGGTCCACGAGATCCACGACGACGCGCAACTCGTCCACGACCTGCTGGTGGCGGAGCACATCCTGCTCGTGCAGGGCACCGGGTTCAACTGGCCGGACCCCGACCACCTGCGCGTCGTCACCCTCCCGGAGGAGCGCGTCCTCACCGATGCGATCGAGCGCCTCGGCAACTTCCTCTCCTCCTACAAGCAGTAGGCGCGACAGCAGGACATCAGCGCGGTGGCAGGACGGTGTCGAGCAGAGCGTCCTGCTGCCGGGCGTATCTCCTGCGCTAGACGCCGAGGTACCGACCCGGCCGGTGGTTGAGCGCGAGGATCAGGTTGAGGAGCACCGCGCCGAGCGCGGAGACGAGCACGTTGAGCGGCGGGACCGCGACGAGCGAGACGAGCACGACGACGGTGTCCACGGCCATGAGGACATAGCCGGCACGGAGGCCGAAGCGGTCCTGCAGGATGAGCGCGACGATGTTGAACCCGCCGAGGCTCGCGCGATGCCGGAACAGGATGAGGATGCCGACACCGCAGAGCACGTTGCCGACGACGGCCGCGTAGAACGGGTCGAGGTGCGCGACCGGCAGGAACAACGGGTGCACGCCGGACAGCACCGAGACGAGCACGATCGCGCCACCGCTCCGCAGCGTGAAGACCCACCCCTTGCCGCGGATCGCGAGCAGGAAGAACGGCAGGTTGATCGCGATGAACAGCACCGGGAACGGCACGGGCGCGAGGTAGCTGACGAGCAACGAGAGCCCCGCCGTCCCACCCGTGACCGCCGACCCGGCCTTGAGGATGAACAGCCCGAAGGACACGACCGTCACCCCGACGAGCAACCCGAGGATGTCCTCCACCACACCGTGTCGGACGGGAGACGGTGCTGGCGTCTGCTGAGCGGCGGGCGGCGCGCTCGGCTGCGGAGTGGTCATTCCGCCAACGATGCGACAGCCCGACGTCCTGCGCAACACGGGTAGAGTGCAGTGGGCTTCCTGCTCAACCACACACCAGGAGGGTGAGCATCATGCTTCATGCCGCGACCGTCGACCAGCTCGACGCCCGCATCCTGAACCAGCTGGACACCGACCCGACGATGACCGCCCTCGCCCTGTCGCGCGCACTCGGTGTGGCGAGGAACACCGTCCACGCCCGCCTGCGGCGGCTGGAGACGAGCGGTGCACTCGCCGCGCCCAGCCGTCGGGTACGTCTGTCGGCGCTCGGCTACCCACTCACCGCCTTCATCGAGATCTCCATCCGGCAGGACCTCGCGACCGAGGCCTATGCGGCGCTCGAGTCGATCCCGGAGATCGTGGAGGTGCACGCGACCACCGGTGACGCCGATCTCTTCGCGAAGGTGGTCGCGCACGACACTGAGGACCTGCACCGGATCGCCGGCGTGCTGCTCGCCGCACCGGGGGTCGTGCGGACGAACACGAAGGTGTCCCTCATCGAGGTGATCCCCTACCGCCCGTCGAGCCTCCTCGCCCGCCTGGTCGAGGAACCGTCAGCGCGCTGAAGTCGTCAGCGCGCCGATCGGGCGCGCACCACGGCGGCCGTGCCCGCGGCGATCGCGACGACCGTCCCGTAGCCGAGCACCGTGGCGTGGAGCCCGATCGCCGATGCGAGGAGCCCCGCGATGACGGCCGGGACCCCGAAGGACAGGTAGGCGACGATGTAGAGCGCCGCGAACAGCTCGGCCCGTTCGTCGGCCGGCGCGAGCGGGACGAGTGAGGCGATCGTGCCCATGAACGCGGTCCCGAAGCCGGTGCCGGCGATCACGACGGCGACCACCGCGATCGGGAGCGAGCCGAGGACGAGGGCGACGAGCAGGACGATCGTGCCCACGGCGAGCGCGGTGGCACCGTAGACGGCTGCGACGACCGGTCGGCGCCGGTGCAGGACCGCGGCGGCGACGGCACCGGTGGCCGGCAGGAGGCCGATGAGGAGCGCACCTCCGAGCTGGCCGTCCACCCCGAGTTCGGTGTGCATGATGCTCGGCCCGAGCGAGAGGAAGAGCCCGCCGGTCGCCCAGCCGCCGAGGACGATCGGGATGCTGACGATGAAGAGCCGTCTGGCCTCGGCGGGCACGGCGGCACGAGGCCGGATCGCCCGGGCCCACCCGGGAGCGAGGGCCGAGGTCTCCGGGACGAGCCGGATGAGCCCGGCGATGAGCAGGTAGGCGACCGCCAGCGGCAGGAAGGTCCAGCTCGACGCGTCGGCGACCGTCTGCAGGAGGATGCCCGCGAGGATGGTGCCGGCGGCGAGGCCGATCATGGGCGCGATGGCGTTCAACAGCGTCGCTGCTCGCGGGCGGCCGGGCGGCGCGAGGTCGATGATGGTCGCCGACAGGGTGGACAGGAGCGCCCCGCTCGCCAGCCCCTGCAGGATGCGGGCGAGGTAGAGCAGCGAGCCGGAGTCGACGTGCCAGAGGAGCAGCATGCTCCCAGCGAGGACGATGAACCCGACGGTGATGACCGGGCGGCGGCCGATGTGGTCGGAGAGGGAACCGATCGTCAGCAGGGCGATGAGGAGCGCGAGGGCGTAGACCGAGAACGCGATGGTGACGCCGATCGGGCCGATACCCAGCCGCTCCTGGAGCTCCGGGTAGAACGGCGACGGCGCACTGGCACCGGCGAGCATGAGCGTGCTACCGAGCCCCGCGAGCACGAAGCCGAAGCGGCGGCGGGGCAGCGCGGGCGCGCCGGCGACAGAGGTGGGCACGGGTCGGGTCGGGGGTGACGGGGTCGTCGTGTGCACGGGGCGCTTTCCTTCGGTTCCAAAAAAGTCGAACGGTTGGACGATACGCGCTCAGCGACGATTGTTCAACTATTATCGAACCATGCCAGCAGCCGCCGACCTCGTGCACCCCGACCGCGAAGCGATCGAGTTGCCGGCCGTCCTCTTCGCCCTGAGCGACCCTGATCGACTCGAGATGGTGCGCCAGCTCCGCGACGGCCCCATGGACGCGGCGAACTGCACCGCACTCGACCCGACGATCCCGAAGTCGACCAAGTCCCACCTCATGAAGGTGCTGCGCGAGGCCGGCATCATCCGGAACGAACCCAACGGCCGCCGTCGGACCCTCACCCTGCGGCGCGACGATCTCGACACGCGGTTCCCAGGCCTCCTGGACGCCGTCCTCGACGCGGACTGATCGGATCCGACTGAAGAAGGCGCCCACCTCACTCTGGGGGAACTGTCAGAATTGACGGGCGGGGAGACCCGCTCACACGACGACTCCGAGGGGGAACATGGGAACGCTGCGCTACGGGAACGAAGCACTGGAGCTCGAGGATCGGACGCTCGCCCATGTGCAGATGGTCGTCGTCTCGAAGCTCCGAAAGGGTGAGGCGTTCCTGCTGTCCTGGACGATCGACCCGGCTCACGGCTCCGGCCGGTACGCGATCTGGATCGAGACGGGCGTGCCCATCGTGTTCCGGTTCACGGGTTCCCGGCCGGTCGCCCTCAACCGCGCGTGGCTGCAGGCCATGCTCGACCGCACCTACACGCCGGCAGGTCTCGAGCTGATGCCCGAGGGCGAGTACCCGGAGAACTCCGGCGACCACTGAGTCGGCCGGAAGGACACGGCTGCGAGTAGCACAGCGGCTCGGGCGGTTCAAGCGTCAGCTGCCCGACAGGCGCTCGATTACCATCGAGACCATCGAAGGTCGGGGACTTCTGAGAGTCGGCTCGAGCGGTGCCTGGAGGGCCCGCAGCGCGCAGTCGAAATCGTCGAAGACATTCGGAGGCGGGTCGCACGGATCAGACCGTGCGGCCCGCCTCGTACATCTCACCACCGATGCGGCGGCCAGTCGGGGCGACGGTCAGTGCTGCGCTTCGTCGACATCCTCCGGCGACCGGTCGATCGAGTCGACGGCCTCGCGCATGCGGTCGAGGAAGTCCACGATGCCGGCCGCGATCTCGGGCTCGATCCCGGTGGTCGCCTCCATCATGCGGTGGTGCATGTGACTGAGCGTCTTGCGGACCTCGGCGTCGGCGAAATCGGTGGTCGAGACGGTCACGCGACGACGGTCTGTCTCGCTCGGCCGTCGGACCACGTGGCCCGCCGCCTCCAAGCGATCGAGCATGACGGTGACCGATGACGTCTTGATGCCGAGGTAGGCACCGAGATCCGTCGGGCTGACGAGGCGCTGCTCCTGCTTGGCGCGCAGCATGAAGCGCAGGGCCAGCAGGTCGTTCTCGCCCATGTGCATCTCGTCGCGGGTCCGGCGACGCATGGCGGCCTCTGCAGCGCGGTACAGACGCATGGCTTCGAGCATGCGGCGTCCGCGCTCGTGCTCGTCCTGGTCGTACCAGTAGTGCTGTGCTGCGACGGCTTGGGCGCTCATGAAATCCAACAGTAGTCGTTCTGGTAACGAGAACGTCTAGCGGAGTCCGGATCGTGATGTCAAGTGGGGTACATGCAGACGCATGGATCGCTAGATTCTCTAACAATACCTACCCTGAGCAAGGAGCAGTCATGAGCACGGTGCTGGAGCGAGGCGCGACGACCACGGTCGCTTGGGCCGAGCCGGACGCGACCCTCTGGGTCGCCTCGATCGACGGCGAGTACGCCGGCATGGTCGAGTTCCGGGAGGGCCGGTTCGTGGCCGCCTCGAGCACCGGGAAGGACCTCGGGATCTTCGTCTCCCTGCTCCGCGCGAAGGAAGCGGTGGAGAACGGTCCGGCGAAGTCGCTCCCCTTTCCGTACGTCGCCACGGTCGCCGCGTCCGCGCTCGTGTCCGCGACCGCCGTCGCCGTCACCGCGTTCGCCGTCCTCTGACCCTTCCGTGAAGCGCTCACTCGAGCTCCTCCCGGACGGCATCCTCGCCGAACGCGCGGCCGACGGAGACGTCGCCGCCTTCGAGGTCATCGTGTTCCGACACGGTTCCCTCATGCGTGCGTACGCCGTGCGTGTGCTCGGTGAACGGTCCGAGGCGGAGGACGTCGTCCAGGACGTGCTCATCCAGGCCTGGGGACAATTGGACCGGCTGAACGACCCGAACGCCGTGAAGTCCTGGCTCATGCGCATGGTCTCCAATCGCGCGATCGACCGCCTCCGACGCCGACGCGAACACAGCGACATCGAGGATTGGAATGCACCCGCACCGTCCCATCAGTCCCCGGAGCGCGTCGTCGAAGTGCGCATGCAGATGAGCGCCCTCGCCGCGGTCCTCGACGGCCTCCCCGCCATGCAGCGCGAGTGCTGGATGCTCAAGGAGACGGGCGGCCTCTCCTATGTGGAGATCGCCGAGTCGCTGGGCGTGCCGGCGTCGACGGTCCGTGGGCAGCTCGCCAGAGCCCGACAAACCGTCCTGCGCGAGATGGAGGTGTGGCGATGAATGACGACGTCGACCCCGAGGCGACCCTCGACGGCCTCGACGGCGCGGACCTCGACGGGCACACGATCGACGAGCTCTCCGAATACCTCGACCGCGGCCGCGAACCGCGCGATCCGAGCATCGAGGACTCCCCCGGCTGCCAGCTCGCCTTGGACGCCCTGCTCCGGCTCCGCACCCAGACCTGGGCGCTCCTCAAGTCCGAAGCCGCGACCCGCTCCGAGCACGACCGCTCCTGGATGCACGCCGTGCTGCAGAACATCTCGCTCGAGGCGCACGCCGGTCGCGACATCCCCCTGAGACACCCGGATCCCGAGGTGCGACTGCACCTGACCGAGGGCTCGGTCCGCACCCTGATCCGCGGGGTCGGGGACGACGTCGGGGGCGCCATCATCGGACGCGTCCGCCTCGACGGCGACGTGACTGTCCTCGACGCACCGGTCACGGTCGCGATCACGGCCTCGGCGGCGTTCGGCAACAACCTGGAGCAGCTGTCGCAGCGGATCCGCGATCGCGTCACCGCGGAACTCGCGATCCACACCGAGCTCAACGTCACCGCCGTCGACGTCACGATCATCGACATCCACACGCAGCGCCTCATGCGGCCGGAGGACTCCTGATGGACACCGAGGTCGAGCTCTCACGCCTGCTGACCACCGCCGTCGCCGCAACACCGGGCGTGACCGCCGTGTACGCGTCAGGATCGCCGATCCGGGCCGTGTTGCGTGTCGCCGCCGAGGTCTTCGGCCGAGAGGACGAACCCGCGAAGGTGACCGTCGCCCGTGAGGACGACGGCGCCGTCGTGGTGGGCGTGACGATCGGCGTGACCGACGGGGCGCCCGTTCCGACGACCATGCGGCTCGTCGGTGACGCCGTCCGCGCGGTCCTGCTCGAACGGGACGGCGCGGCCACGATCACCGGGATCGACGTGCGGGTGTGCCGGATCGAGGAGGGCGCGACCGCCGCACGGTGACCGGCCTCAGACCGGCGCCGGCTCCTGCTGCGCCGGCGGTGCGGTGCCGACGGTGCGCTGCCGGTGGCGTCGCTCGATCGCCTGGCCCGCGTAGCTCGCGATGATGATGAGGGCGGCGCCCAACGCCCCCAGCGGCCCGATCGCCTCGCCCGCGACGAGCACCCCGACGAGGAGCGCCCAGACGGGTTCCGTCCCCATGAGGATGCTCGCGCGGGACGCCGACGTCCGGCGGACGGCCCAGAGCTGGACGACGAACGCGAACACGGAGCACAACAGGCCGAGGAAGAGCACGTCCACCCAGCCGCGGGTGTCGAGCCGGGAGACAGCCGTCGCGAGCCCGCCACCGGCCAGGAGCGAGAAGGCTCCGGCACAGACGACCATCTGCACGAGGACCACACCGAGGGTGCTCTCCCGACGGCCCCGCGTCAGGTGCGCGCTCGACGTCACGTGGACGGCGCGAACGACCGCGGCGGCGATCACGAGCGCATCACCCGCGGTGGGCGCCCGGAGACCGCCGTCGGAGACGAGCAGGGCCACCCCGACCACGGCGGCGACCGCCGCCACGAAGTAGGAGCGCGGCAGCCAGGACCGTGAGGCCACGCCGTCGAGGACGGGGGTCATGACGAGCGCGAGACTGATGAGCAGACCGGCGTTGGTTGCGGACGTCAGGTGCACGCCCCAGGTCTCGAGACCGATGATCGCCGCCTGCGAGCACCCGAGTCCAGCAGCGATCAGCAATCCGCGGCCGCGCGGCAACCGTTCCCGGCGCACCAGGCAGATGAGTCCGACCGCGACCACCGCGACGAGGAAGCGCAGGGCCACGGCGGACGGCACGCCCGTGACCGCCGCGAGGTCCTTGGCGGCGAGGAAGCTCGCGCCCCAGACGGCCGCGACACCGACGAGCAGGATGTCGACGAGGAGTTCAGCGGGTGCGCGGCGGGCCATGCCGCTACTCTCCAGGAGACGGACCCGGTAGAACAACCACCGGCGTCTGGATCGACGATGAAGGAGATGCGCATGGATCCGGCTCGACTCCGCCTGCTCCGCGAACTCGGCGACCGCGGCAGCGTGGTCGCCGTCGCCCAGGCACTCCACGTGAGCCCCTCCGCCGTGTCGCAGCAGCTCGCCGCGCTGCAGGCGACCCTGCCGGTGCCGCTCACCGAGAAACGAGGCCGGCGGCTCGTGCTGACCGAGGCCGGTGCGGCCCTCGCCGTCGCAGCCGCACGGGTGGAGGAGGCGCTCGCGGAGGCGCGGGAGGCCGTCGACTCCTTCCTCCAGCACGAGCAGCGCCCGGTCAGCGTGTCCGCGTTCCACAGCGCCGGGCTCGCGCTCTTCGGCCCCCTGCTGACCACGGTCGGGGTCACCGGGAGCGCTGGACCGGGCGGCACCCTCCCACCCCTCCTCCTCGCCGACGCCGATGTCGCCCAGGACCGCTTCGCCAGTCTCACCGCCGACTACGACCTCGTGGTCGCCCACCGCCTCCCCCACGAACCGGCCTGGCCGCTCGACCGGCTGGTCGTGACCCCGCTGCTCGTCGAGCCACTCGACATCGCCATGCACGAGGCGCACCCGCTCGCCGCGCAGCCCGAGGTCCGTCCGGAGGATCTCCGCGACGAACGCTGGATCTCGACGCACGAGGGCTTCCCGCTCGCCGGGGTGCTGCACCACCTCGGCGCCATGAGCGGGCAGGCGCCGAGGATCGACCACCGCATCAACGAGTTCTCGGTCGCCGCCCAGGTGGTCCGAACCGGCGCCGCGATGGCGGTGATGCCACGGACGACGGCCGCACCCCTGGCGGTCGACGGCATGGTCCTCCGCCCGGTCGCGGGAGCCGCCATCGTCCGCCATGTCGACGTCCTGGCACGGCCAGAGGCGATGGCGCGCTCCACGGTCCGGACGGTGCTCGCCGCGCTCCTGCGAGTGGCGGCCGACGCGGCCCACTGACCCCGTATCAGCCCTCCGAGGAGACGTCCACCCCCGGCCATCCGACCCCCGGAAGGCGCAGGGTGGAAGGACGACCACGAAGGAGCATCCATGCGCGCACTCACGTACCAGGGTCGCCGTTCGGTGTCGGTGGAGACCGTCCCGGACCCAGCGATCATCGAACCGACCGACGCGATCATCCGCGTCACCTCGGCCGCCATCTGCGGCTCAGACCTCCACCTCTACGAACTCTTCGGCCCGTTCCTCGACCGTGGTGACATCCTCGGCCACGAGACGATGGGCGTCATCGAAGCCGTCGGCTCGGGCGTCAACCGCCTCGCCGTCGGCGACCGCGTCGTCATCCCCTTCACGATCGCCTGCGGTGAATGCTTCATGTGCAAGCGCGGCCTGCACTCGCAGTGCGAGACCACCCAGGTGACCGAGTACGGCAGCGGCGCCTCCCTCTACGGCTACACGAAGCTCTACGGCCAGGTGCCAGGCGGGCAGGCCGAATTCCTCCGGGTGCGACTCGCCGACGCGAACTGCATCAACGTCGGCCGTGACCTGCCCGACGAGTCCTACCTGTATTTGAGCGACATCCTCCCGACCGCCTGGCAGGGCGTCGAGTACGCCGAGGTGCCCGAGGGCGGTTCCATCACCGTGCTCGGCCTCGGCCCCGTCGGACAGCTGGCCGCCCGCATCGCCAAGCACCGCGGACTCGAGGTCTTCGCCGTCGATCCGGTCCCCGAGCGTCGTGCGCTCGCCGAGCGACACGGCATCCGGGCCCTCGACCTGTCGGACGACGTGGTCGCGGAACTCCGTGACGCCACCGGCGGCCGCGGTCCCGACGGCGTCGTCGACGCGGTCGGCATGGAGGCGCACGGTTCACCGGTGGCCGCCGCCGCACAGACCGCGGTCGGGCTGCTCCCCGATGCGGTCGCACGCCCGGCGATGGAGCACGCGGGCATCGACCGCCTCGCCGCCCTGCACACGGCGCTCGACCTCGTCCGCCGTGGCGGTGTCGCCTCGCTCAGCGGCGTCTACGCCGGTGAAGCGGACATCATGCCGATGAAGTCGATGTTCGACAAGCAGGTGTCGCTCCGCATGGGCCAGTGCAACGTCGCCCGCTGGATCCCGAGTCTGCTTCCCCTGGTGGAGGACAGCGCCGACCCGCTCGGCGTCCTCGACCTCGCGACGCACCGGGTACCGCTCGACGAGGCCCCCGACATGTACGAGAAGTTCCAGAAGAAGGAGGACGGCTGCATCAAGGTCGTCCTGAAGCCCTCGGCGTAACCGCTGACCGCACGAAAACGACCCGCGCCGATCACTCGGCGCGGGTCGTGTCGTCTCAGAGCGGCGTCACCAGTCGCGCGGACCGGCGCTTCCCGCCTCGTACTCCTCGAGCGTCGTCTCGCCCGCGGCCCACGCGTTCACCACGGGGGTGACGATGCGCCAGCACTGCTCGGCGATGTCGCCGCGGACCGACAGCAGGGTGTTCTCCTGCAGCAGACCGGCGAGCACCTGCGCGTAGGCGCTCAGGGTTGCAGCACCCGGGTCGGCCTCCAGCTCGACCCGGCGCAGCCCGTCCACGTCGTCGGCCCCGGTGACGATGAGGTCCAGGTGCACCGCGCCACCCTTGAGCGACATACGGAGGACGGTGTCGGACGGTCCATCGGGCGCGTCCAAGCCGGTCGGCACCGCGGAACGCCGGAAGTGCACCGCGACCTCACGACGCGGGTCGCCGATGCCCTTGCCGGAGCGCAGGACGAACGGCACGCCCTGCCAGCGCGGGGTGTCGACCTGCAGGAGGATCTGCGCGAGCGTCTCCGTGTCGCGCGAGGGGTCGACGTCGGGCTCGTCCACGTAGGAGGGGAAGAAGCGCTCGCCCACCCGACCCTCGGTGTAACGCGCGCGACGGGCGGTGGACGGGTCGTCCTTCCAGAGGCGTACCGCCCCGAGGACCTCGGCGATGCGGTCGTGGACGTCCGTCGGCGTCACTGCGTCCGGCCGCTCCATCGCCGTGAGCGCGAGCACCATGAGGAGGTGGCTCTGCAGCATGTCGCGCAACGCCCCCGTCTGGTCGTAGAACTTGGCGCGCCCCTCGAGGCCGAGCTCCTCGTCGTAGAAGATCTCGACCTTCTCGATCTGCTCCGCGTTCCAGCCCGCCTCGAGCAGTCGGTTGCCGAAGCGCAGGCCGAGCATCCCGAGGACGGTCGCGTTGCCGAGGAAGTGGTCGATCCGCCACAGCCGCTCCTCGGGCACGACGTCGGCGAGCGCCCCGTTGAGCGCCTGTGCGTCTGCGAGGTCGTCACCGAACGGCTTCTCGATGGCGACGAGGAGGTCGTCGGGCAGGTCGATCTGCGCGAGGGCTTCGGCGACCTTGCGTCCGGCCGAAGGTGGCAGGGCGACGTAGAGGATCGGCGAGCCGGTGCACGCGTCGAGGAGTGCACGGAGTTCGTCCGGGTCGGAGGCGTCGGTCGGGATGAACTCGGTGGTCGACACGAGCGCGTCGACGGTCCGGTCACCGACACCGGCGTCCTCGAGGCTCGTCCGCACGGTGGCCCGCCACTCCTCGTTCGACTGCGGTGTGCGGGCGGCTCCGATGATCTGCAGGGAGACACCGCGCGCGGCGTCTACGACCTCGCCGAGGCCGGGAATCAGGAGCCGCTTCGCCAGGTCGCCGTTGGCGCCGAGGATCGCGATGGTGCGCTTCGTGGGCTCGAGGGACTCCGCATCGGGGATACCGGGCTGGTCGTCGGGATCGGGCTGATTGGTGGTCTCGGACTGATCGCTCATGGTCCCATCCTCACCGAAGCGGCTGCGAGACGCGCGGGGGTTGCGGTGGCCCGACCCCCGGCCCCTGAGCTTGTCGAAGGGCACGCCGGCCACTGAGCTTGTCGAAGGGCTCACGCCGAGTCGCGGACCACGAGTTCCGTCGGGAGGGTGATCGCCGCGGGGCGCTCGCCCTCGATGACCTGCAGCAGCAACCGCACCATCTCGGCGCTGATCCGCTCGAACGGCTGCCGCATGGTCGTCAACGCCGGCTCGGTGCCGAGCGCGATGCTCGAGTCGTCGAAGCCGCCGACGGCGACGTCCTCGGGGACCCGCTTCCCGGCGGCGTGCAGGGCGTCGATCGCGCCGGCGGCCATGCGGTCGTTGGCGACGAACACGGCGTCGATCGTGGGGTCGGCCGCCAGCAGCTCGCGCATCGCGGCCTCGCCGCTCGCCCGACCGTAGTCGCCGTGCCGCACGAGCCGTTCGTCGAACGCCTCGCCGAGTTCCAGCCGGTAGCCCTCGAGCCGCGTCACCCCGCCCGGGGTGTCGGCCGGGCCGGCGACGGTCGCGATGCGCTCGCGACCGAGGCTCCGCAGGTGCTCCACCATCTCGCGCGCCCCCTCGAGGTCGTCGGCGGCCACGTAGCCGAGGCGCTTCTGGAAGCCCAGCGGGATGCCACAGGCAATCGCCGGCACCTTCGAGTCGACGATGTCGCTGATGAGTCGCTGCCCGCTGTGCGCCGAGACCAGCAGCACGCCGTCGACGTGTCCGGCCTCGATGTACGCGAGAGCACGCTCCTGCTCGGCCGCACTGCCCGCCATGATGAGCACGAGCGACAGCTGCCGTTCGGCGAGCGCCTGGGCGGCCCCTGTCAGCAGCATGGAGAAGTTGGGGTCTTCGAAGAGCAGTTGGTGGTCCTCGGTGAGGAGGAACGCGACGGAGCCGGTGCGGTTCGTGGCGAGGCTGCGCGCGTGGGGGTTGACCCGGTACCCGGTCTTGCGGATGGCCGCGTCGACCGCCGCCTTCGCGTCCTGACTCACCCACCGGCCGCCGTTCAGCACCCGCGAGACCGTGCCTCGCGAGACGCCGGCCGCCTCCGCGACGTCGTCGATCGTCGGGCGCCGACGGGACGGGACGGTGGTCATCCCGTCAGCCTAGTGCGGGGGCGTTCCGCGGTCCGATGGGCGTTGCACCGCGTGCCACCATGCCTCATGCCACCGCGCCTCACGCCACCGTGCCTCACGCCTTCACGGCGCCGGCCGCGAGGTCGACCCGCCAGAACCGCTGCAGGATGAGGAAGATGAGGATGAGCGGGACGATCGCGAGCAGCGCACCGGTGATCACGAGCGTGTAGAGCGCCGGTGCCGAGGCGCCCTGGTTGAGGAGCCCGTTGAGCCCCACGGTGATGGGGAACAGCGAGTCGTCGCCGAGCATGATGTACGGCAGCATGAAGTTGTTCCAGATGGCGACGAACTGGAACAGGAAGATCGTGACGAGGCCGGGCAGCATCATCGGCATCGCGATCCGTCCGAAGATCCGGAACTCACCGGCACCCTCGGTGCGGGCGGCTTCGATGACGTCGGTCGGCACGGCTGCGGCCGCGTAGATCCGGGCGAGGTAGATGCCGTACGGACTGATGATCTGCGGCAGCAGCACACCCCAGAACGTGTTCGTGAGGCCGACGTTCGCGAGCAGGAAGTACTGCGGGATCGCGAGGATGACGCCCGGCACGAGGACGCCCATGAGCAGGATGCTGAAGACGGTCCGCTTGCCCGGGAAGTCGAACTTCGCGAGCACGTAGCCGGAGATCGCGGAGACCCACGTGGAGGCGATCGCACCGATGCCCGCGTACAGCGCCGTGTTGACCATCCAGCGCCAGAACAGTCCGTCCCGGTACTGGGTGAGTTCGACGATGTTGTCGAACAGGTGGGTGCTCGGCATGAGGGTGAAGGTGGAGAACAGCTCGCCGCTGCTCTTCGTCGACGCCATGAGCACCCAGAACACGGGGAACAGGCAGTAGATCGCGCCGAGGATGAGGATGCCGGTCGAGATCCCGCTGGGGCGGTCGGATCGCATGGTCGTGCTGCCGGCGCGCTCGCGGCGGCGCGGCCTGGCCGTCCTGTCGGGTCGAAGGGTGGTCGTCATGTGTCAGTCCTCCTGACCGAAGGCTCGCTTCTGCACGACCCGGAGGAAGAGGAAGGAGACGATGAAGGTGGCGACGGCGATGATGATCGAGGTCGCGGCGGCCGAGTAGATGTCGTCGCGGGTGAACGCGTCGCGGTAGACGAGCATGAGTGGCGACCAGCTCGTGGACAGGCTGTTGGTGAGCGGTCGGAGCGTGGTGGGTTCGGCGAACACCTGCAGCGTCGCGACCATGGAGAACAGCGCGGTCATCACGAGGGCCGGGGCGACGATCGGGATCTTGATCCGCAGGGCGATCTGCACCTCGCTCGCACCGTCGATGCGGGCGGCTTCGTAGACCTCGCTCGGAACGGCCTTGAGCGAGGTGTAGATGACGATCATGTTGAAGCCGACGCCACCCCAGAGGGCGATGTTCGCGATGCCGAAGATGATCGTGCCGGAGGACAGGATCTCGGGGGCGTTCCACCCGAGGCTGTCGAAGATCGCATAGAAGGGACTCACGGCGGGCAGGTAGAGGAAGCCCCAGAGCAGCGAGCTGATCACGGCGGGCACCGCGTAGGGCAGGAAGATCGAGATCCGCGAGAAGGAGACCGCCCGCGTGCGACGCGAGTCGAGCAGCAACGCGAAGAGGAGTGCGAGGCCGAGCATGCACGGGATGAGGATGAGGCCGTACAGCAGCACCCGGCCGACACTCGCCGCGAACTCCGCATCGCCGAAGGCGCCGAGGTAGTTCTCGAAACCGGCGAACGCGGTCGTGCGTCCACCGGAGCCGAGGCCGAGGCCCGTCACCTGCTTCTTCTGGAAGCTGAGGAAGAGCGTGTACACGATGGGCGCGGCCATGAACACGAGGAACAGGATGATGCCGGGGGCGAGCATCGCGTACGGGATGAGGACCCGGTTCTTCAGGTTCTTGCGCGACCGGACCGGTCGGCGCGAGCCGCGCGGTGGGTCCTGGGTGGGCCGGATCGTGTCCAGCGTCGATGGTGCAGCCATGCCGGGTCCTTGGGTCGAGTGCGGGAACGGGGAGCGGGGCCGACTCGGTGAGCCGGCCCCGCGGGGACTACTTGACCGAGAAGCCGCTCTTCTTCAGGTCGTCGATGGTGATGGACTGCATCGCGGCCACGGCGTCGGAGAAGGCCTGCGCGGTCTTCGCCTCGGCGGCCTTCGCGAACTCGTCGTTGTAGGCACTGAAGGCGACGTTGACGTTCGGGCCGTAGGTGAACGGCGAGACCGACTCGGACGCCTTCGACGCGATGTCGTAGAAGTCGCTCTGCTGGCTGAAGAACTCCGGCGACGTCTGGAGCGCGTCGGCGGCGACCTTCGTGGCGGCGGGGTAGACGCCCGAGACGTCGGCGAGTGCCGCAACGGCCTTCGGGTCGGTGTTCAGCCAGGTGGCGAACTCGACGGCGGCGGCCGCGTGCTTCGACTGCGTGGTCACCGCGGTGGACGAACCACCCCAGTTGCCGTTGGACGGCTTCGAGGCGTCCCACTGCGGGAGTTCCGCTGCGGTCCACTTGCCCGCGGTGTCGGGAGCGTTGCCGCCGAGCACCCCGGGGGCCCAGACGGAGGAGATCCAGCCGACCTGCGAGCCGTCGTTCAGTCCGGCGTTCCACTCGGGCGTGTACATCGGCTTGTTGTCGATGGCGCCCTCTTCGACGAGCTTGCCCCAGTAGGACGCGACCTGCTCGGTCGGGCCGGCGTCGATGTCGACGCCCCAGCTGTCACCGTCGATGGACCACCAGGAGGCGCCGGCCTGCTGCGCGAGTCCGGCGAACCAGCCCGCGTCGTTCGCGGAGAAGGTGCCGAGGTACTTCGTCGGGTCGGCCTGGTGCACGGCGCGGGCGACCTCGGCGTACTCGTCCCACGTGGTCGGGACGCTGAGGCCGAGGCTGTCGAGGATGTCGGTGCGGTAGTACGCCATCATCGGGCCGGAGTCCTGCGGGACGGCGTAGACGGCGTCGCCACCGAGCGTCACGGAGTTCCAGACGCCGTCGGAGAAGTCGTCCTTGAGGTCTGCGGCGCCTTGCTCCGAGATGTCGGCGAGGGCGTCCGATGCGACGAGCGTCGGGATCTTCTGGTACTCGGCCTGGATGAGGTCGGGGGCGCCGCTGCCGGCCTTGATCGCGGTGAGCAGCTTGGTGATGGCCGGGTCGCCGCCGTCCTGCTTCTGCACGACCACCTGGATGTCGGGGTGGTCCTCGTTCCAGAGCTCGACGACCTGTTCGAGGTTGGGCGCCCAGGCCCAGTAGGTGAGTTTCACGGGGCCGGACTCGGTGCCGCCCGAGGATGCCGAGCATCCGGAGAGCAGTAGAGCCGTCGTGGCGACCGTGGCGATGCCGATGTGGCGAAGCGTGCTGCGCATTCGTCCTCCTTGTCGAAAGCTGGGGCGCTCTGGTGCGGGGCAGCGACGCTTCGATGGAGAACGTCGTTGTACCTGTGAGCGGTTACAGTTATTCACACGTCGCTCAGCTTGTCAACAGAGAAATTGCCGCCACTGCGAGCGGTTTTGCTGTGATAGAACTGGGAGCGCACACAGCCAGGTGATCGACCGGATCCCTCTCGGCCCACTGAGTCACAGGAGACGCAGCATGACCATCGAGCTCGACCCGCTCACCGCCCAGGCCACCTGGATCCCCGGCAGCACCGGCCTCCGCTACGGCGGCGACTACAACCCCGAGCAGTGGCCGCGTGAGACCTGGCTCGAGGACATCGCCCTCATGCAGGCCGCCGGTGTCGACCTCGTGAGCGTCGGCATCTTCTCCTGGGCGGTCCTCGAACCGCGCGAGGGCGAGTACGACTTCACCTTCCTCGACGAGATCATCGGCCTGCTGCACGACGCGGGGATCTCGGTCGACCTCGCGACCCCGACGACCGTCCCGCCCGCCTGGTTCTGGAAGCGGTACCCCGAGGCGCACCCCGTGACCCGCGAAGGACTGCGGCTCGGCCACGGCTCGCGCGGCATCGCGAGCCCGAGCTCCCCCGCCTATCGCCGGGCGGCCGCGGCCATCACCGAGCAGCTCGCCACGCGCTACGGAGCACACCCCGCCGTGGTGCTGTGGCACGTGCACAACGAGTACGGCGCGCCGATCAGCGAGGACTATTCCGACGGGTCCGTGCTCGCCTTCCGCGCCTGGCTGCAGCGACGGTACGGATCCGTCGCCGCCCTCAACGCCGCCTGGGGCACCCGGTTCTGGGGCCAGGACTACGGCGAGTGGGACGAGATCGACGCCCCGCGCGTGTCCGCCTCCGTCGTCAACCAGACGCAGCGACTCGACTTCGCGCGGTACACCTCCGACACCCTGCTCGAGTGCTACGTCGCCGAACGCGACATCATCAAGCGCCACGCGCCGGACGTGCCGGTCACGACGAACTTCATGGCCACCAACTGCCGGTCGATCGACTACTGGGCCTGGAGTCGCGAGGTGGACATCGTCGCCAACGACTACTACCTCGTCGCCGAGCGCGCGGACAACCACATCCTGCTCGCCCTCGACTCCGACCTGACCCGCTCCCTCGCCGGCGGCGACCCGTGGATCCTCATGGAGCACTCGACGTCGGCCGTCAACTGGCAGCCGCGGAACATCGCGAAGCGCGCCGGGGAGCTCGCCCGCAACAGCATGAGCCACCTCGCCCGCGGCGCCGATGCGATCCTGTACTTCCAGTTCCGCGCCTCCCGCTCCGGTGCGGAGAAGTTCCACTCGGCGATGCTCCCCCACGCCGGGACCGAGAGCCGGATCTGGCGCGAGGTCGTCGCGCTCGGACAGGACCTCGTCCGTCTCGACGAGATGCTCGGTTCACGCGTTCGCAGCGAGGTCGCGATCCTCTGGGACGTGGAGTCGTTCTGGGCCCAGGACCTGGAGTGGCGCCCCTCCGTCGAGCTCGACCACCGCGAGCGCGTCGAGGCCTACTACGCGGCCCTCTGGCGGGCCGGCGTCACGGTCGACTTCGTCCACCCGCACGCCGACCTGAGCGGCTACCGTCTCGTGCTCGCGCCGTCGCTGTACCTCGCCGACCACGAGACCTCCGAGAACCTCACCCGCTACGTCGAGGACGGCGGCAGCTTCGTGGTGTCGTACTTCTCGGGCGTCGTCGACGAACACGACGCGGTGTGGGAGGGCGGCGCGCCGGGTGCGTTCCGCCGGGTGCTGGGGCTGTCCGTCCCCGAGTTCCTCCCGCTCCACGAGCACGAGACCGTCGAGCTCGACAACGGCCGCACCGGATCGAGCTGGACCGACGACATCGTCCTGGAGGGTGCCGAAGCCGTCTCCTCGTACCGCTCGGGACCGGCGGCCGGGAGCCCGGCGGTGACCCGCAACCGCTTCGGCGCGGGGACCGCCTGGTACGTCTCGACGAAGCTCGACGAGGCGGGGCTGTCGGAGCTGCTGTCCGAGGCGTTGGAGCAGGCCGGCGTCGACGCACCGCCGGTGCCGGCCCTCGGGCTGGAGGTCGTCACCCGCTGGGGCGACGAGGCGTCGTTCACCGTCGCGATCAACCATGGCGACACGGACGCGGAACTCGCGACCGAGGGGACGGTCGAGCTGCTGACCGGCGAGCCGGTGGTCGCGGGCGCGGTGCGGATCCCGGCCGGTGCCGTGCGGGTGGTGCGGACGCCGCTGCGCGGGTAGGGCGGGCACCCTTCGACAGGCTCAGGGACCGGTGATTGGCCACCGGGCTTGTCCCGGTCACTGAGCCTGTCGAAGTGTCGAGGTGCGTGCTACTGGTCGTGCTCGGCGAGCCAGGCGAAGGACTCGGCGACGCCGCCGAAGATCTCCTTGCTGTAGCCGTCGAACTCCACCACGCGGGTCGCGTGCGGCGCGGCGGCGAGGATCGCCGGGATGTCGACCTGACCCTGGCCGGCGGGCTGCTGGTTCGCGAACGCCTGCGCGAGGGCGTCGGGCACGACGAGTGCACTCTCGCTGCTCGGCAGTGCGGTGGCGATGTCGCCGGAGATGATGCCGTCCTTGATGTGCAGGAACTGCACGCGGTCGCCGAGCGAACGCAGGAACGCGGGGGTGTCCGCGCCGCCGACGGTCGACCAGAAGGTGTCGATCTCGAGGACGACCTCGGGCGACAGCTGCTCGACGAACAGGTCGAAGATGGGGCGGCCGTCGACGTGGGTCGAGAACTCCCAGTTGTGGTTGTGGTACCCGAACGTCAGGCCCGATGCAGCTGCCTGGACGGCGAGCTCGTTGACCCGTTCGGCGAGGCGAGCGGCGTCGTCAGCGGTCTGCCAACGGTCGGTCGGGATGAACGGGTCGATGACCGTGCCGATGCCGAGCCGCGAGGCGGCATCGAACGCGACGGCCGGGTCAGCGGCATCGATCACGGGCGCGTGGCCGGACGGCGCCGTCACGCCGGCGGCGGCGAACGCGGTCTCGAACTCGGCGGCCCGCTCGACGAACGCGTAGGGCTCGACCTTGGTGAAGCCGATCTCGGCGATGCGGGCGACGGCGCCCTGCAGGTCCTCGGCGATGGCGTCGCGGACGGTGTACAGCTGCACGGACGGTGCGCTCATGGGTACTCCTTCGTAGCTTCGGGCGGGCACCGACCGGCGCTCCGCCGCGTCACCGACGCCGGCCGAACCGCTTCTGTCGACGGATCGACAAAAGTACCCGGGCCGAGTCTATCGACTGCGGCTGGGCGCGAGCGAGCCGATGCGTCCCGCCGCTACTTTTCGGAGCGCTTCAGCGTCTTCTTGACCGCACGCTCGGCGAGCACGGTGACGTAGTCCTGCACCGGACGCTCGGCGAGGGCGCTGACCTCTTCGCGGACGAGTGCGCCGATGCGGGCGGAATCGACCCCCGAGTACTTGTCGCTCAGCTTCTCGGTGAGCTGACGGATGATCTCTTCGTGGTCGATGTCGGTTGCCATGCACCCAGTATCGGCCCACAGGTGTTGCCCGGGCTGTGAACCTCGGCTTCCGTCCGCCGCTGTTCGCGCACCGGACACCTCCCGGCAGCACCCCGTTCACCCTCCCCACGGCGTGCCCGCCGGAGATATCCTGACCGCGATGTCGATTTCCGCATCCACCGTTCGACGTCGTAGTGAGGCGGGCGATCACGCCCCGGAAACCAGGAGAAGACGATGTCGAAATACATGCTCATCATGCGCAACAGCGGATCCGTCGAGAAGCTCGAGGACATGGATTTCGAAGCGGTCATCAACGCGATGGGCGCCTACAACGAGTCGATGATCACCGCCGGCGTCATGGTCGGCGGCGACGGCCTCACCGACGCCGCGCAGGGTGCCGTCGTCGAGTTCACGACGGAGGCCCCGATCGTGACCGATGGCCCTTATGGCGAACTGCACGAGCTCTTCAACGGGTTCTGGACCATCGAGGTCGCGACCCGTGAGGAGGCGATCGAGTGGGCCACCCGCGCGCCACTCGCCCCCGGGAACAAGATCGAGGTGCGCCGCATCACCGACATGTCGGACTTCGCCGACCACGCCGACAACGAGTACCTCCAGAAGGAGGAGGAGTGGCGCGCCCAGGAGGGCGCACCGAAGCCCGCTGCCGACCCTGCCTGAGCCGAGCGCGACCATGACCGACGACGCCGTCCGCCGCAGTGTCGAGGGCGTCTGGCGGATCGAGAGCGCCCAGATCGTCGCGACGCTGACCAAGCTGACCGGCGATCTCGGGCTCGCCGAGGACCTGGCCCAGGAGGCGTTGCTCGAGGCGCTCGAACAGTGGCCGCGCGACGGCGTGCCGCGCGTCCCCGGCGCCTGGCTGACGATGGTCGCCAAACGCCGGGCGATCGACGGCTGGCGGCGGCGCGCGGCCCTCGACGAGCGGTACCGGGCGCTCGCCCGCGACCTCGAACAGGCCGGTGACGACGACTGGGAACCGATCGGCGACGATGTGCTCCGGCTCGTGTTCACGGCCTGCCACCCCATGCTGTCGCGGGAGTCGCAGGTGGCGCTCACCCTCCGGGTGGTCAGTGGCCTGACCACCCGGGAGATCGCCCGGATGCTCCTCGTCCCGGTGCCGACCGTGCAGGCGAGGATCACCCGGGCGAAGCAGACCCTCGCGGCCGCGGACGTCCCGTTCGAGGCGCCAGACCCTGCCGAGTGGCGGCAACGGTTGTCGGCAGTGCTCGGCGTCGTGTACCTCCTGTTCACCGAGGGGTACGCGGCGACGAGCGGGTCGTCGTGGATCCGTGCCGAGCTCGCGAACGAGGCACTCCGGCTCGGCCGCCGACTCGTCGCGCTCGTGCCCCGCGAACCGGAGGCGCACGCCCTCGTCGCCCTCATGGAGTTCCAGGCCTCGCGCTTCGCCGCCCGCGTGGCGCCCGACGGCTCGGCGATCCTCCTCGCGGACCAGCACCGCGACCGCTGGGATCGCGCACAGATCGTCCGGGGTTCGACGGCACTCGACCGGGCCGACGCACTCGGTCGCGGCCGGGGCGCCTACGGAGTCCAGGCCGCGATCGCGCAGTGCCACTCGGTGGCCCCGAGCGTCGCGGCGACGGACTGGGAGCGGATCGTGATCCTCTACGAGGCCCTTGGCAGGATCGCCCCGAACCCCGTGGTCGAGCTCAACCGGGCCATCGCGGTGTCGAAGGCGACCGGCCCGGCAACCGCCCTCCGCATCGTCGATTCCCTCGCCGACGTCCCCGTCTTCCGTGGCTCTCACCTGCTCCCGAGCGTGCGTGGGGAACTGCTCGCGCAGCTCGGTCGCACCGACGAGGCACGGTCGGAGCTCACGGCCGCCGCCCACCTCGCCATGAACGACCGCGAGCGCGACGTCCTCCTCCGGAAGGTCGCCGCCCTGCCAGCGTGAGGTTCGGTTCAGCCCCTGGCCGGCACCTGGGACGGCACGTGGGCCGGTACGTCGAACCGCTGGCCTTCCGGCTTCGAGGGCAACAGCACCATGACGAGCAGGATCACGCTGCCGACCGACGGCACGAGGGTGAAGAAGTAATAGGTGCCGGGGAAACCGGCGTCGTGCAGGCGCCGCCACGTGATCGCGAGGCTCGGCACGAAGATCGCCACCCAGGCGATGAGCATCAGGACTACCCCGACGATCAGGACGATCGCGCTGACACCGATGCCCGTGGCGCCCAGGTCGACCCCGTCGAACTCCCCGGTGTACCCGTTGTCGTACCGGGACTGCTCTTGTACGGCCGTCGTCGTGGCGGTGACCGCGACGAGGAGCGCACCGATGGTCACCAACAACGTCGGGACGAGCATGATGAGGGTGGTGAACAGGCTGGCCCACCAGTACTCGCTGAGCGATGCACGACCCGAGAAGTTCGCGTACTGCTTGAAGAACCGTCTCCTCGCCTGAGTGAACGTGGCACCGTAGAGCGGCAGGGACAGGTCGTCCGGCGAGGAGGCCCCGCGGGGCGCGGGTGCCTGGTACTGGGGCTGGCCGTAGGGCTGCTGACCGTAGGGCTGCTGACCGTAGGGCTGCTGACCGTAGGGCTGCTGACCGTAGGGCTGCTGGCCGAACGGCGCCTGGCCGAACGGCGCCTGGCCGAACGGCGCCTGGCCGAACGGCGCCTGGCCGTACGGCGGCTGGCCGTACGGCGGCTGGCCGGAGGATGCCTGAGGGTTCGGAGGATACGTCATGACTGCTTCCGGATCGCGGGTCGAGGAGACACCAGTATGCCCGTCGCGGCGACCGGGCCGTCGGGGCGTTCAGCCGGACTCCGCCTCCCAGCGCAGGAGGTCGCCAGGCTGGCAGTCGAGCGCGACGCACAGCGCTTCGAGCGTCGTGAACCGCACGGCCTTCGCACGGCCGTTCTTCAACACCGCAAGGTTCGCCGGCGTCACACCGACGAGCTCCGACAGTGCGCCGACCGACATCTTGCGGCGCGCCAACATGACGTCGATGTCCACGATGATCGGCATCAGATCACGTCGTCCAACTCGGAACGCAGCTCCTGCGCCTCGATCTCCCGGTCGACCGCCTGTCGCAGGAGCGACCGCATGACCACGACGACGAGCGCGACGCCCGCAGTCACCAGCGCGGCACCGCAGAGGAGACCGACGACCCCTGGTGCGATCCCGCCCGGCGCGAGGAGCACCGCCAAGCCGAAGGTGAGCAGCGCAGACACCGCGATCGCACCGATGATCACGTCGACGAAGCGGAACGAGCGAGCCGAGAACACCCGGCCACGGCGGACCAGGTCGAGCAGCGCCCAGACGCAGACCGCGCAGAGCTGGAAGGTGATGATCTCGGCGATCACGATGATCACGAACAGGGCCCGCGGCACCTCGTCCACGCCGTCGAGGTCCGCCCAGAGCAACGGCACCATCACCACCTGCACCACCAGCGAACCCACCAGGGCGATCGCGAGGATCACCCGCAACACCGAGACCGTCACTCCGCGCATCGCGCACCTCCATCGAAGAACAATGGAAAGCTATCGTTATTCGATAGATTGCGCAAGCCGGCTCCATCCGGTCCCCGAGCTCATCCGGTCCCCGGGCTCATCCCGGTCCCCGAGCTCATCCCGGTCCCCGGGCTCATCCCGGTCCCTGAGCCTGTCGAAGGGTGTGGACTTCGCCGTTTCGTGGCGGTGTTCCGTTCACGGGACGCGGCGAAGCTCCCGCTCGAGCGAACCGCTCCTCCTCGGGCCGTGAGGGCGGAGGAGGAGCGGCTTGCTCGACGGAACGGTCAGGGTCGGAAGACGGCCCGCACGCACCCGTCGGTCTTCTCCTTGAACATGGTGTACCCGGCGGGGCCGTCCTCGAGCGGCATCACGTGCGTGGCGAGGTGCTCGGTGACGATCTCGTCTCGCGCCATCCTCTCGAGGAGCATTGGGATGTACCGGTGCCCGTGCTGCTGAGCGGACCGGAGCGTGAGGCCCTTGTTCATCACCGCCCCGAGGGGGAACTTGTCGACGAAGCCGCCGAAGACGCCCAACACGAAGAGGCTGCCGCCCTTGCGCGCGGCGAAGATCGCCTCACGGACGGCGGTGGGTCTGTCCGTCTGCAGCCGCAGCTGCTGCTTCAGCTGGTCGTAGGCGAAGTCGGGTCCGTCGCGGTGCGCCTCCATGCCGACCGCCTCGATGCACACGTCGGGGCCGCGTCCTCCCGTCAGCTCACGGAGCTCGGCCGTCACCTCGCTGGTCTCGTAGTTCATGGTCTCCGCGCCGATGACCTGCTCGACCTGGGTCAGCCGCTCCTGGAAGCGGTCGATCACGATGACGCGCTCGGCGCCGAGCAGCAGCGACGCGCGCGCCGCCATCTGCCCGACACCGCCGGCGCCCCAGACCGCGACGGTGTCTCCGGGCCGGACGCCGCCGAGGTCCGCTCCCATCCATCCTGTCGGAGCGGCATCGGAGGCGAAGAGCGCCCGCTCGTCGCTGATCCCGTCAGGAACGGCGAAGGCGCCCTGGTCGGCGTACGGCACGCGGATGTACTCGGCGTGGCTGCCGGCCCACCCGCCCAACGCGTGGGAGTAGCCGTAGCAGCCGCCGGGCGCTTGGCCCCAGAGCATCTCGGGGATCCCCGCGTTCGGGTTGCCGTTGTCGCACAGGGAGTAGAGCTCGTTGCGGCAGTACCAGCACTTCCCGCAGCTGATGAACGAGCAGACCACCACCCGGTCGCCGACCCGGTGCTTCGTGACGGCCGATCCGACCTCGACGATCTCGCCGATGAACTCGTGCCCGAGCACGTCACCCGCTCGCATGGTCGGGACGTACCCGCCGAGGAGGTGGAGATCGGACCCGCAGCTCGTACTCAGGGTCACCTTGACGATCGCGTCCTGAGCATTGAGGATCCCGGGATCCTCCACAGTCTCGACCGAGAGCTCGTTCACTCCGGTCCAACACAGAGCCTTCACAGCACACCCTCGCCTTTCGCCTCGTCCTCCGCTTCATCGACCTCGCCACCGAGCAGGGTGCGCGGTCGTTCTCCGTGCGGTCTCGGGGTGGCCTGCAGGACCTCACCCGTCTCGAAGATCTGCTTGGCGTCGCGCAGAGCCTCACGCAGCGCCCGCTCCAGATCGTCGTCCACCCCGGCGTCGGCACCCTCGCGGACCCGGGCGTGCACCTCGAAGCCCTTGTCCCCGGGGGCCGGATCGATCCGGATCTCGAGCGACTCCGCCAGACGCGCCAGTGGCTCGGGATACCCGCCGCTCTCGAAGTCCCGGGCCTCGCCGAGGACGGTGACCGCCTTCCACCCTTCCGGGTGCGCCCCGTCCCCGTCGGACTCCCGTTCCTGCTTCACGAGGGAACGGGCGACGAGGCCCACCGCGACCCCTGCGATGCCGATTCCGACTGCCCCAGCCGCTCTTCCTGCCATGATCACGCCACCTTTCCTGGTTTGAGGACGACCTTGGTCCACCCGTCGTCCCGGTTGTCGAAGTGCTCATACGCGTCCGGTGCCTGCTCGAGCGGCAGTTCGTGACTGACGACGAACGACGGCGTCGCCTTTCCCGCGGCGATCAGGTCGCGGAGCGGGCGGTTGTACTTCTTGACGGGCGCCTGTCCGGTTCCCATGGTCTGGCCCTTGAACCAGTGCAAGCCGATGTCGAAGGCGATCCGCCCCTCCTTCGCGAGCTCGTCGGGGCCCCCGGGATCCTTCGGCACGAAGACACCGACGGTGCCGATCCGTCCGGTGAATCGCACCGACTGCACCAGGCGGTTGAGCGTGAGGTTCGGCTGCTCGTCCCCGCCGGGGTCGTGCGCCTGATAGCCGACGCACTCGCACCCGTTGTCGGCGCCGAGCCCCATCGTGTGCTCGAGCACCGCCTCCACCGGGTCGACCTTCGAGTCGTCGATCGCGATCGCACCGATGGACTCCGCCAGTCGAAGTCGATCCGGATGCCGATCCACGACCATGACGCTGCTCGCGCCCCGGATGGTGGCCGACAGCGCGGCCATCAGGCCGACGGGGCCGGCACCGTAGATGACGGTCTGGTCCCCGGGCTTCACCCCCGCCATCTCCGTCGCGTGATAGCCGGTCGGGAAGATGTCGGCGAGCATCACGTAGTCGGCGGACTTCTCCTCCGCATCCTCTCCCAGCCGGAGGCAGTTGAAGTCGCCCCAAGGCACCCGCAACAGCTCGGCCTGGCCTCCGGCCCACGGTCCCATGTCGGCGAAGCCGTACGCCGCACCGGCCCACTCGGGGACGGGCTGAGCGGTGAGGCAGTAGTTGGTCAGCCCGCGCTCGCAGTTCTTGCAGTGCCCGCACGCCACGTTGAACGGCAGGACGACGTGATCCCCCACCGCGACCTTGTCGACGCCGTCGCCGACTTCGATCACCTCGCCCAGGTTCTCGTGACCGAACCACCGCCCGGTCTCGAAGCTGGTGCGACCCTCGTACATGTGCAGGTCGGACCCGCAGATGTTGGTCGTCGTGATGCGCACCAGCACGTCGGTGGAGCGCTCGATGCGCGCATCCGGGACGTTCTTCACCGCGACGGTGCGCGGCCCCTCGTACACCACTGCTCTCATGCTCGTTTCCCTTCCGTGGGCGATGTTCCGTCGAAGCCGCCTCTGTTCGGTCGACCCGGCGACGGTTCAATCTGACGCCCTGCTGACGGGCAGACACCATCGGCAGATCTGCCGATCCGGTCTGCCGTCAATGGGCGCATCTGACGAAGTTCACTGTGGTACTCCGGTAGGTACCGGTCTTCGGACGATTCCTTCGTTTCCCCTTCTCCTGAGGTGGTCGAGTCCCGTGTCACGCACAGCTGCGCTCCAACTCGCCGAGACGGCCGCGCGCCCGGGCCCGGTCCGCGAGCGGGCGCAGGCGATGCTGGAGGAGCTGCACCACCACATCCCCTTCGACGGCGCGTGGTTGGCGCTGGCCGAGCCGAACGGCACGGGATACCGCTCGGTCGCGAGCACCGACCTCGACGAGTCCTGCGTCCGCTACCTGAGCGGTCCGCAGATGGCGCTCGACATCGGGAGGACCGGTGCGGATCGCGAACGGCCCCCCATCAGCCTGTCGGACGTCCCCTACTCGCCGAGGGACCTGCAGACCTGGGCGGAGTGCCTGCTCCCCGCTGGATTCCACGAGACTCTGTCCGTCGCCCTGTTCGAGGACGGGGGCCGGCACGTGGGCTTCATGACGGTGCTGTTCCGAAGCGCGGAACCGCCGTCGCCGGCGGTCCGCCGACGCCTCGCTCGAATCGTGCCGACGCTCGCCGCGGGCATCGACCCCGTCCGCTCACTCGCTGCGTCGGCCTCGGTCCTCGGCGGAGCCGGAGCAGGCGTGGTCCTCCTCCCCGACCACGGCGTCACCTCCCTTCCGGGTCTCTCCGCGGACGAGCTGCTCAGCGCCGATTCGACTCTGATCGACGCCGCGAGGGACGCCATCGCCGAGGGGCGGAACTATGCCTCGTTCCTGTGGCCCCGCGGACGCCGGCAGTCGCCGGACAGCTACGCGCGGGTGACGGTGCTGGCCTGCGAGAGAGAACTCGCCGCGGTGACCCGCGGAGTCGTCGTGCTCTCCCCCGCGACGCGACTGCGGGGCCTGACACCGCGGGAGCTCGAGGTGCTGGGCCACGTGATCGAGGGGTGCTCCAATCTCGAGATCGCCCGGGCGCTGAGCGTCGCTCCACGCACGGTCGCCGCTCACCTCGAGCACATCCTGGTCAAGCTGGACGCCACGTCGCGCACGCTCGCGGCCGTCCGCGCCGAGCGCGCCGGCCTCTACGTCCCCCTCTCGCGAGTCCGGCCCGGATGAGATCCGCGCGGAGCATCACTGCACCGCCCGACCAGACGACGAACCACCGTTCAGAAAGGAACCGTCATGTCCCACCTGTCAATCAAGGCCGGTGTCGCCGCACTCGTCGGCGCAGCCGTCGCGGCGATCGCCGCGCTCCTCGGTTTCCCCGATCTGTCGCCTCTGCTCGGCTGGGCGATCGCCGCGGCGGTGTTCCTCGTCTGGTCCTGGTCGACGGCGTGGCCGGCCGGCCCCGAACGCACCCGCGACCTTGCCCGCCACGAGGACCGGTCCCGGAAGCTGGTCGACTCGCTCATCATCGCCGCCACCTTCCTCAGCCTCGTCCTCGTGGTCATCGCGCTCATCCGCAGCCAGCAGAAGGACCCCGTCGGATCCGCGGCCGCGATCCTCGCGGTCGTCGGGGTCGTCGCGGCCTGGGCGCTCATCAACACCGTCTACGCCTTCAAATACGCGCGCATGTACTACCTCGACGAGCGCCACCGCTTCGACTTCGACCAGGACGAGGACCCGTCCTACAGCGACTTCGCCTACACAGCCTTCTCGATCGGCATGGCGTACAGCGCGAGCAACATCACCCAGTCCTCCACCCCCTCACGCCGCATCGCCCTGGCCCACGCTCTGCTCTCCTACTTCTTCGGCGCCTTCGTGGTGGCCGTCGCCATCAACCTGATCACCGGCCTCACCCAGGGAGGGTGAGGAGCGCGGAAGCGGGGGACCTGGGGCTACCACCGCCTCGTCCCCGGCGCCCTCGCCTCCCGTGCAGCCCTCAATGGGGCTCAGGGACCGGGGTGATGGGGCTCACGGACCGGGGCCGGGACGGGGCAGGCCCGGGGAGCGGGATGCGCTCCCCGGGCCTGCCGAGGGGATCAGCCGAGCGGTCCCGCCGGTCCGCGCTCGAGTGGCGTGCGTCCAGCCCGTTGGCGGGCGATCAGCACGGCGGCGGCTCCGAGGAGCACCGCGAGGGCGGCGAGGCGACCGAAGGTACCGGCCTCCTCGGGCACACCGGTCGACGCGATGGCGTCCGGCGTGCTGGCACCCGGCGTGATGACGGTCACCTGCGCCGTCACCTCACCACCCGGCAGGACCAGGGCGAGCGTGTGGACGCCGGCCGTGATCGTGTACGGGACGGTGAAGACCGCGTTCGCCGTGCCATCGGCGCCCACCGTGAGCGTGCCCAGCGTCACCGGCGTCGACCGCAGCTCGACGCGGAACACCGCGCCGGGCTGGGCTCCCGTCAGCGACACCGGCAATGCTCCGCCGGGGGCCACGCTCGTGACACCGAGTCGCAGCACCTCGTCACCGGTCAGCGAACCGCTCGGCTCACTGGGGCCGGGTGTCGGCTCCGGGTCGACCGGGGTCGGTGTCGGCTCCGGCGTGACGGGTTTCGCGGGGACGTCGACGGAGACGGACTCCGAGACGTTACCGGCGACGTCGGTGGCACGGACGGCCACCGTGGTCGCCGCGTCACCGACCGCGACCGGAGCGGTGAACGTCGCCCACGCCCCGTCGCCGACCCGGACCTCCGTGAACGCGACACCGGAGTGCGCGTCCTCGGCGGTCACCGTGACGGTGCGGGCGGTCTGGTCGACCGTCACGGCGGCCGTCGGGACGGTCGCATCGCGCCGCACCTCGACCACCGACGGCTCCGACACGTTGCCGGCGGCGTCCGTCCCGCGGAAGGAGACCGTGGTGGCCCCGTCAGCGCTCACGACGACCGGACCGGTGTAGGCCGCCCACTCGCCGGCTCCGACCCGGACCTCGAGGGTCGCGATGAGGTCGCGGTCGTCGACGGCGGTCGCCGAGACGCTCACGTCCTCGCGGAACCAGCCGGAAGCGGGTCGCTCGGGGGTGACCGCCGTGGTCACGACCGGAGCGGTGACGTCCGGGACCGGCTGGTCGGCCGCCTCGAACACCTGCCACTCCTTGATCCCGAGGCTCCCCTTGCCGCTCTCGGTGCCACTGGCCTCGAGGAGCAGACGCAGCTTCGTCGTCGTCACCGGGGTGAAGGCGACCGCGTTGAACGCGTCGACCTCGGTCCCGTAGGCGCCGAGCGCCTCGACGTCGACCCACGCGCCGGCGCCGTCTCCGGCCTCGGCGTCCCAGTACTGCGCCTTCCAGGACTCGGGAACCTCGATGCCGAGTCCTGCGTCGTCGAGGTTCGAGACGAAGTACGCCCCGGTCTCGCCGACGGTGACCGCCTGGGCCCAGTCGTACTGCACCCACTGCTGACCGATCTGCGGCCAGGCACCCCAGACGTTCGCGTTGTCGTTCGGCGTGACGTCACCCGACGAGGTCGGAGCGACGTCGTCGTTGAGACCGTCCACCGTATTCCAGGCGGCCGTGAACGAGGCCGTGGGGACGGCTCCGATCGCGACGTTCCGGCGCAGCTGGCCGTCACTCTTCGGCACGACGACACTCGTCTCGGCGGAGACGTTGCCGGCGGTGTCGGTGGCACGGAGGTGGACCGTGGTCTCCTCCAGGCCCACGAGGACCGCCTTGGTGTAGGGCGTCCATTCCGGCGCGTCGCCGATGCGGACCTCGATGGAGGCGAGGCCTGAACCGGCGTCCGTCGCGGTCGCCTTGACCGTGCGGGCCGCAGCGTCGGCGACCGGGGTCACCTGCGGTGCGGTCGCGTCGATCCGGACGGTGACGTCGGAGGCGGCGGAGCGGTTGCCGGTGGCGTCGGTCGCGCGGGCGGCGACGGTGTGGACACCATCCCCACTCACGGCGATCGGGCCGGTGTACGGCACCCAGGCGGCGGCGTCGACCGACACCTCGACGACGGGCGCCGAGTCGCGGTCGTCGGTTGCGGTGACCGCGACGGTCGCCGCTCCCGTGTGCCAACCCGAAGCCGGAGCCGCTGGGTCGACGGTGAGCGCGACCACCGGAGCAGTGTCGTCCTCCTCGCCGCCGCCGGCACCGACGGTCACCGTGGCGGTGGCCGCCTTCACGCCAGGGATGGCCGAGTCGACCGTTCCCGCGACCTCGAAGACGCCTTCGGCCGCATACGCCGCCGGGTCGACGGTCGCCCACGTCACCGGCAGGTCCTCGCGGGACCCGTCGTTGTAGAGGACGCCGAGCGAGGCCGGCAGGGCCGGGGCGACCCCGGCTGCGGTGGTGACCGCGACGGGATCGACGGCGTTGATCTGGCCCGGAGCGGTCGCCCGCACCCAGACGGTCGCCTTCGCGGGCACCGCTGAACCGGTCACGAGACCGACGACCGAGAAGCTGCCCTCACCCGCGACCTGCTCGGGTGGGATCGACGCCCACGAGACCGGGAGGTCGGCGTGGCTGCCGTCCGCGAACGTCGCGTCGACCGTCGACGGCAGCGTCGGCACGACACCGGTGGTGGTGCGTACGTCGATGGGTTCGATCGCCGTCGGGGCGACCGCGAACACCTCCCATTCGCTGACCGCGACACCGGCGTACGGGTCGGCCCCGGTGCCGGGACCGGCCGCGCTCAGCACGAGGCGGAGCTTGGTCGTGGTCACCGCGTCGAACTCGACGGCGTTCGGTGCATCGCGCTCGACGCCGTACGCGGACGCGCCCGTGACGTCGGCCCAGGCGTCGCCGGTCCAGTACTGCGCCTTCCAGGCCTTCGGCACGTTCACGCCGGAGCCTGCGGCGGGGTTCGTCTGGTCGGCCCAGAACGACACCGTCGCGGAGTCGACCCTGACCGGGTTCGCCCAGTCGTACTGCAGCCACCTCGTGGCCGGACGACTGCCCGACCAGGTGCCCCAGATGTCGGCCTGCGACCCACCGCTGTGGAGCACGGTGCCGTCGTTCACCGCGTTGACGTTGTTCCATCCCGCCGTGAACTCACCCGTCGGCGTCGCTTCACGGGCGACGTTCTGACCACCCGCGGACACCGCACCCTGGACGACGAGGTCCTTCGTGCTGGTGAGTTCGCCGTCACTCGCGGTGAGGCGCAGTGTGTACGCCCCCTCGGCGGTGAAGCTCGCGGTCGTCGATGCCGAGGTGGCGTCGCCGAAGATGACGAGCCCGTCCTGCGGCGCGTCGACCACGCTCCACGAGGAGGTCACGTCACCGAGCGGCAGCCCGTCGTCCTTGACCTCGCCGACGAGCGCGAGCGTGCCACCGGCCGAGTTCGCCTGGTCGACCCAGGCGTTCACCGATGGAGCCTGGTTGGTGGACGCCGGCGCCTCCACGCCGGTCGCGAAGAGCTGGAGCTCCTTCACCCCCGTCTTGAATCCGGCGGCGTGGTTGACCGTCAGTCGCACGGCGTCGCCGGTGACCTCGGGGAACTGGACGCGGTTGTAGTTGGCTCGCGGGTAGACGGGGCCACGGGCCTGGGCCGGGATCGCCGTCCAGGTGTCGCCGTTCCGGACCTCGAGCGAGTACGTCGTCGGCTCCGAGTACCCCTGCACGGTGGCGGTGGACGAGGAGTTGTAGAAGTACACCCTGGCGTCGTCGAAGGTCTCCGTGCCTCCGAGCTCGACCACGAGCGAGTCCTTCGCGTTCGGCGACCCAGCGGTGCCCCAGAAGGGCTCGTTGGCGGTCGTGCCGTCCACCGCCGCGGTGGCGGGGCGGCTCGGTGCCGAGAAGCTCGCGCTGACCTCAGCACCCTCGGCGGCGTTCGCGGATCCGGCACTGGCCGGGTCCACGTCGGCGCCGGCCTTGGCGAACAGGTCGACGACCCGGTCACCGGCGGCGAAGGAGACGTCCTGCGGTGCCTGCAGCGAGGCGGTCGTCGAGGACAGGACGGTGACGTCGTCCGCCACCTCGACCGTGCCCGTCTCGGGGTCGTAGACGACCTTGCTCAGGGAGTCGATGGTGAAGGCGAGCTTGCCGTCGAGGAACACCGAGTAGCCCTCGGGGACGCTGTCGCCGTAGTGGCGCTCACCGCCCGGAGCATCCCAGGTGATCGTGAGGTCCTGGTCGCGGAAGGCGATGTTGTTCGCCGTGAAGTGGTCCCAGTCGATGTCGATCGGGTCGAGCTCGATCTTCGCGTCGCTCCGCGGACGGAGGCCCATGGTGTCCTCGATCATCGTGAAGTTCGTCGCGCCGAGGATCGTGTGGTGGATCCAGGAGCGGTAGCCGATGTTCTGCGGGTCGGCGTCGCCGTCGGACCAGAACTCGTTCTGGTCGGGCAGGCGGTTGTCGCCACCGTTCTGGTAGTGCGACCAGGCGTTCCAGTACAGGAGCTTCTTGTACCACTCGGCGTCGATCGCCTCCGTGGGGTAGTCGCGTAGCACCTTCGCCAGCATGCGGAACGTCACGGTGGAGTTGATCACCGAGAAGTTGTTGCTGCCCGGCCCGCCGTAGTCCGCCTGGTCGGCCTGGTTCGCCGTGTAGAAGGGGAAGATCGGGTACTGGGCGTCGTCCGCGAAGAGGTCGAGCGCCTTGACGTAGTCGTCGTCGTAGTCCGCGTCGCCCGGCTTCGGCATGAGGCCGACGGTGAAGGGGTAGAAGTTGTTGATCTCCTTCCACTTCGCCAGCTTGCCATCGGACGTGAACCGGTGCTTCAGGACCTTCGCGTCGGCGTCCCAGAGGAGCTCGACGACCTTGTCCTTGATGCCCTGGGCGAACTCGTCCATCTCGACGGCCTTCGCCTCGTTGCCGGCCGTCCGGTAGGCGGCGGCCGAAGCGAGCGCGTTGGAGTACAGGTACGCGTTCTCGGTGCGGTCCATGTACGCGTTCGGACGTTCGTGGAACGACACCGCGTCGGCGTCGTTGCCCGTCATCGCACCCCAGTTGTAGTCGATGAGGCCGCTGTCGTCGGTGTCGTAGGCGTCGAGGAGGCCCTTCACATCGTCCTCGGCGTACTCCGCCAGGTTCTCGGCGATCGCCGTCGGTCCGCCGTGCAGCTGGTACGAGCGCCACGCGGCCTCGGAGATGTACTGCGTGTAGCTGTTCGACCAGTTCGCCGGGTCGCCCGGGTTGTCGACGAACTTGTAGCTCTTCGAGGTCTCCCCCGCCGACACCCACGGGCCGTAGGAGTAGATCGGATTGCGGAAGTACTTGAGGTCGTCGATGAACATGCCTGTGGTGAGCACGATCGCGTTGTTGTACCCGAGCACGCCCTCCATCGAGGTGGGGAACTGGTAGTCGTTGCCGGGGATGTCCGCGTCGAGGAAGTTGAAGCGCATGAGCCACCAGCGGTAGTACAGCGTCTTGTCGATGTTGTCCTCGGGCGTGTCCAGGAAGGGCACGTTGTCGGCCCACCACTGGTTGTACGCGGTGACCTGCGCCGTGTACGAGGCGTCGGGCGCGAGGCCGCGGACGGCGTCGTACTGCGTGCGCGACTCGGCGATCTCGTCGGTGACGAAGCCGAGCTGCACCTTCGTGGAGACGGTGCCGCCTGCCGGGACGGCGAGGCTGGTCGTGATGCCGCCGCCGTCCGGGGTGAAGCCGTCTCCGGAGAGCCGCGGGAAGATCGTCGTGAGCTTGTTCGCCGCCGTGACGACGCCCGTCAGCTCGTCGCCCTCGACGGTCGTCGTGTAGGCGGAGGTCGCGGTGAGCTGCACGGTGTGTGCACCGTTCGTGCTGCGGACCTCGAGGCCGGTGACGGCCACGTTCGCGTCGGTGATGTACTTCGTCTGGACGACCTCGATCCCCGTGGCGGCGTGACGGTGCACACTGCGCCAGTAGCTCGGCGTCTGCACGCGGCTCGCGGTGTCCTCGGTGAGGGTGACGTCGGTGCCGTCGACCTTCGCGGTGATCGTGTACGCCGCCTTGCCGTCGATGGCCTCCCAGTAGGCGACCTGACCGCCGAACCCCAGCTTCGAGGGGTCGTGCTCCTTCATGAACACCGCGCGACCACGGCTGAACAGCCACTGGTTGTCATCGCCGAAGCTGCCCGTGGTGCCGGTGCGCTGGAGCATCCGGTCCATCCAGAAGTCGGGGCCGCCGAGGGCTCCGGCTCCGGCCGCGACGTCCGCGTCGAAGATGGCCTGCAGTTGGTTGCCGGCCGTGTACCCCGTGCCGGTCGCCGGGATGGGGGTGTCGCTACCCGAGAACGTCGGGTAGCCGATGTCGGCGTTCGCGGCTTGTGCCGGCGCCGTGAGGAAGGTCGTGCCGATGACGGCGAGAGCGGCTGTCGCCGCGATCCCACCGCGCCATCTGCGCGTCCCCCGCTCGGGGGTGGTGTGCTGTGTTCTGACCACGCTGTCTGATTCCCTCTCGTCGGTGAGTAGGACACTCCCGGGGAGGTTATCGGGACACTCACAGCTGCCGCAAGGCTTTTCGGAAGTTTCGGAACGCGCCGCGGAGAACGGACGATCGGGCACGCGGAATCGCCCGACGCCGCCCCGAAATCCTTGTGATCCGGGGTGGTGTCGGGCGATCCGAGTGGCCTGTCGAGCGCCGGTCAGCTCCGCGTCGTGGGGATCCAGACGCGCATGGTGGACGGGCCCCGCTCGGCCCACGAGTGGTACGGCGCGATGGTCGCGGTGAACGGCTCGGCGTCGCGTGGTGCGTCGAACCGCTCGGCGTAGGGCCAGGCCGCGTCGACGACCGGGCGGGCACGGAGCGCGACCGTCAGGCGCCCGTCGCCCGCCTCCTCGACACCGGCATCCGGATCGATCTCGATCTCGGCCAGCGACTCGTCGCCACCCGGCAGATCGACCGACTCGACGCAGTACACCTCCGGGCCCCGCTCGATCGCGACGGCGCCGCGGATGGCGTCGACGCGCGGGTCCGGGTGCGTGACGCGCGGCCGCATGCCGAAGGACAGCTCGACGACGTCGCCTGCGGCGAACACCCGGGCGAGGTCGGCGTACCCGGGGGCCACCTCCTGCGCGTCCCGCGCGTCTTCGCCGTCCGCCGGAGCGACCGACAGACTCGCGTCGTCGGCCCAGGACGGCACCCGGATCGAGACGGTCACCGCCTCCCGCGGTGCCTCGAGGATCCGCAGCGACACGACTCCGGAGCGCGGGTAGTCGGTCTCCAGCTCGGCACGGAACCGCCCGCCGTGCGCCCCACCGATGATCGTGTCGATCGTGGCCGACGCGAACTGGTGGATCTGCACCCCGTGGTCGTCGCTCGTGGCGACGAAGGCGGCGAGGCTCGCAAGGGTGCGGGCGACGTTCGGTGGGCAGCAGGAGACGTCGAACCAGGGCGCGCGTTCGGACGACGACGCGCGTGGCGACACCTCGTCGGCCGGGCTCGACTCCCCCGGCGTGCGCTGGTGCAGCGTGTTGGCGTAGAAGAACGCGGTGCCCGCGGCCGACGGCGACGTGGCGACGACGTTGTAGAGGACGCGTTCGATGTGGTCGGCGTAGCGGACGTCCCGGTCCTCGAGGAGGAGCCGCCAGCTGAACATGATCGACGCGATACCGGCGCAGGTCTCGGAGTAGGCGCGGTCGGACGGCAGCTCGAAGTCCTCGCCGAACGCCTCGTCCTGGTGGTGCGAGCCCTGCCCGCCGGTCAGGTAGGTGCGGCGCGCGATCGTGCGGTCCCACTGGCCGCGGAGGGCCTCGAGGAGGCCGGTGTCGCCGTGCTCGACGGCGATGTCCGTCGCCCCCGCGGCGAGGTAGTTGGCACGGACGGCGTGACCCCGCAGCGCTTCGGCCTCGCGGATCGGGAGGTCGTCTTGGAAGTACGCCCGGCCGTATTCGATGTCCGCGAGGACGCCGTTGCCGCGCCGCTCGACGAAGAGCGACGCGAGGTCGAGGTACCGTGACTCCCCCGTGACCCGGGCGAGCTCCGCGAGACCGACCTCCACCTCGGCGTGCCCGCACACCGACTGGATGCCGTCGGCACCGAAGACCTCGCAGATGAGGTCGGCGGCGCGCGTCGCGATCCCGAGCAGGCCGTCGTCGGCGCCCGGGCTCGTCCGCTCGCGGGCGACCGCCGCCTGGAAGAGGTGACCGAGGCAGTACAGCTCGTGACCCCACTCGAGGTCGGACCAGCGCTCACCCTGCCCGGGGCGCCCGAAGCGGGTGTTGAGGTAGCCGTCCGCCTCCTGGGCTGCGGCCACCCGGTCGACGACGCTGCGGAACCGCGACTCCAGGGCATCGTCACCGCCGAGCCGTCCGAGCTCCCACGCGACGGCCTCGAGGTACTTGTAGACCTCGGAGTCGGCGAACTCCCGGCCGCGGCGACCCTCGGGGAGCGTGCCGGCCGCGGCGAGGTCGAAGTTGCGGAGCCATCCCTCGCGCTCGAGCCAGTGCTCGACGTGCGGCAGGGTCGCGCTGCCGTTCACGCGCTGGCGGTCGGCCCAGAACCCGTCCGTGATCCGGACCTCGTCCAGCCCGAGTGGCGTGAGGGCACCGGTGGTGGGGACGACCGGAGCCATGCTCAGGCCGGTGTGCGTCGACGTGTTGCTGATGGTGGTGCTCATGGTTACCCCTTGAAGGCGCCGGACATGAAGCCGCGCACGTAGTGACGTTGGAGGATGAGGAAGAGGAGGATGCACGGCAACGCGAGCACGACGACGCCGGCTTCGGTCGCGCCGTAGTCGACGACGCCCTGCACCTGACCGCGCAGGTTCGAGACGGCGAGCGGCAGCGTCATCTTCGCCGAGTCGTTGATGAGGATGAGGGGCGCCATGAAGTCGTTCCACGCCGCGAGGAACGCGAACAGTCCGACCGTGATGAGGCCCGGCTTCACCGCCGGCACGAGCACCTTCCACAGCACGGTCCACGAGGTGCAGCCGTCGACCATCGCCGCCTCGTCGAGCTCCTTCGGGATCGACTCGAACGCGATGCGCATCATGAAGGTCGAGAACGGCAGTTGGAACATGGTGAGCACGAGCGCCACCCCGACGAGCGAGTTGGAGAGCCCGACCAGGTTGAGCAGCACGTACAGCGGGATGAGCAGCGTGGCGTACGGGACCATGAGGATCGCGATGGTCGCGAGGAACAGGGCGTTCTTGCCGCGGAACTGGAACCGGGCGAACGCGTACCCGCCGAAGAGCGAGATGACGAGCGTCAGGATGACGGTGAGCAACGAGACGAACACCGAGTTGCCGATGTACTGCAGGATGCCGTCCTGGTAGCCGGCGAGCGTGATGTAGTTGCCGAGCCCCCAGCCCTCGGTCTGGTTCGTGCCGGCGAGCGGGGAGACCGATCGCACGGCGGTCCAGACGAGCGGGTAGAGGAAGATGACGGCGAGCGCCGCGGTGAAGATCCAGAACGGCATCTTGATGGCGATGCCGAAGAAGTTCGTCGGCTTGGCCTCGCGGGAGCGAGAGCGAGAGCGAGCGCGTCCGTGTCCGCGGACGTCGGGCATCGTCGAGGTGACGGTGGCCGGTTCCTTCCGGGTGATGGTCATGCTCAGTCCTCGACCTTCTTGCTGAACGCGCGGATCTGCACGATGTTGATGACGATGAGTGCGGCGAGCACGAGGACCGACAGGGCGCCGGCGACGCCGAGGTTGTTGGGGCCCTGGAACGCCACGTTGTAGATGAGCTGGACGACGGTGATTGTGCTGTTGTCCGGCCCGCCCTTGGTGAGGATGTAGAACTGCTCGAACGCGAGCAGGGAGCCGGTGACGCACATCACCGTGGTGAGCGCGAGGGTGGGCTTCAGCAGCGGGACGGTGATGTCGCGGAAGGTCTGCCAACGGGACGCGCCGTCGATGCGGGCCGCCTCGTACACCTCCTCGGGGATCCCCTGGAGACCGACGAGCATGAGCAGCATGTAGAAGCCGGCGAAGCGCCAGACGATGAGGAACACCGTCGACCAGAGCGCCGCGTCGGGTGTGCCGAGGAAGGTGAAGCCCATGGCCTTGGTGAGGTCCGCGAAGGGGCCGGCGATCGGCGAGTACAGCACGTAGAAGAGGAGCGACGCCGAGGCGAGGCCGAGGGCGCTCGGGATGAGGAAGGCGGTGCGGAGGAAGCCCTTCCACCGGCTGGACTCCTGCACGAGGAGCGCGAGACCGAGACCGAGACCGATGAGGAGGACGGTCGCGATGACCGTGTACTTCAGCGTGAAGACGACCGAGTCGAGGAAGAAGCGGTTGTCGATCGCCTTCGGGAAGTTCTCGGGGAAGTTCACACCCTGGTTCCCTCCGAGGAGGGGCCAGTCGGACGCGGCCATCTGGAACACGAGTCCGAGCGGGACGAGGAACAGCAGGATGACGAAGACGGCCGTCGGGAGCGCGAAGAGCCAACCGGTGCGGGCGTGCACGGCTCGACGTCTCCGGGCACCGACCGAGTCCGTCGGGCCTCGTCTGGCGAGGGTGGTACTCATGGGTGGACCTTTCGAAGCGGGTGGGTGCGGGTGCGCCGTCACAGCGGGGGATGCGACGGCGCACCCGCGGGTCGGACTACTGCGAGAGCACGTCCGTGATCGCGTCGCTGTCGGCGTCGACCGTGTCGGTGCCTTCGAGGACCGCGTTCCGCACGAGCGTCAGCCAGGGGCTGGTCGGCGAGTTGAAGGCCTCCTGGAAGTTCAGCGAGTACGGGGTGTCACCCTTCGAGGCGACCTCGTTGATCGTGACCAGTCGCGGGTCCTTGCTCGAGTACTCGTTGTTCGCGAGGTCCGAGCGGGAGACGACGTCGTTGTTCTTCGCGAGGACATCGACCTGGGCGTCCTCGGACATCAGCCAGCTGAGGAAGTTCCACGACTGCGCGGCCTTCTCGCTGTCCTTCGAGACGCCGATGCCGTCGCCGCCGACGAAGGTCGAGTCGCCGCCCTTCGGGCCGGGGATGCCGGACACGCCGACGTCGAACGGGGTGGAGGACAACAGGGTCGCCGGGTACGGCATGACGCCGACCTTGCCCTCGGTGAAGCCCGCGGTCCAGGTGGGCCCGGCCTCGTCCTTCGAGGAGGGGAGCACCGCGCCCGACTTCCACAGGTCGGCCCACGTGCTGTAGACCTCCTTGGCGCCGTCCTCGGCGAGGAGCGACTCGGTGCCGTCCTCGTTCATGACCTGCTCGCCGTCGGCCCAGACGCTCGGGAACCAGGTGAACACGAGGCAGCCGCCGCAGTTGAGGCCGGTGGCGGTGCCGTAGGTGTCGGGCTTGTTGAGCGCCTGCACGGCCTTGGCGTCCTCGGCGAACTCGGCGAGGGTCGTCGGGCCCTGCTCGGGGTCGAGGCCGGCCTCCTTGTACAGCTCCTTGTTCCAGAAGAGCATCGAGAGGTCGAGCACGAACGGGAGGACGTGCTCCTTGTCGTCGGAGGTACCGGCGGCCAGGTGGCCCTGGTTGATCTCGTCCTTGAAGTCGAGTCCGTCGATGTTGGCGGTGAGGTCCTGGAAGAGGCCCTGCTCGACCCAGTTGGGGACGTAGACGATGTCGGCGGCGAACAGGTCGGGGAGGCTGTCGGAACCCGCTGCCGCGCCGACCTTCGCGACGTAGTCGTCGTTCGGGACGACGGTGAGCTTGACCTGGTTCTCGTGCGAGGCGTTGTAGGCCTCGACGAGGAGCTTGGCCTGCTTCTCGAGTGGCGCGCGGGTCCAGAGCGTGAGCTCGGAACCGTCGTCGACGCCCTCGGGGCCGGCGCTGGCGAGCGGCGAGCTCCCGCCGCCGCCGGAGGAACAGGCGGCGAGGCCGACGAGGAGGGCGCCGGCGGCGACCACTCCTCCGACCCGCTGCATCCGTCTGATGTGCGTGCTGCGCATGGTGACTCCTCTGACTCGTCGTTGAGCGGACCGGTCGGGCCCGGCGGTGCGGGGGGAAGTTTCGAAACTGTCGAAACGCCTTTCGGTAAAGCTAGCCTGGGATCACGGTAGCGTCAAGAGTGGGATCCGGTAACGTTTCCGGAACGAGAAGGGGGGCGTCATGACCGATGCAGACGCCATGGCCGCAGGCGGGGCCACGAGCGGCAGGGCGGCGACGCTCGGAGACGTCGCCCGCATCGCCGGTGTCTCGATCGCGACGGCCTCGAAGGCCATCAACGGACGCAGCGAGGTCGCACCCAAGACCCGCCAGCGCGTGCTCGACGCCGCGAAGACCGTGTCCTTCACCCCCAACGAACTCGCCAGGAGCCTCATCAACGGCCGCACCGGCACCGTCGGCCTCCTCACGAGCGACCTCGAGGGTCGCTTCGTGATCCCGATCCTCATGGGCGCCGAGGACGCGTTCGGCGCCGGACAGGTGAACGTGTTCCTCTGCGACGCGCGCGGGGACGCGATCCGCGAACAGCACCACCTGAACGCCCTCCTCACCCGGCGCGTCGACGGCATCATCGTCGTGGGCCGGACGACCGACCCGCGGCCGTCGCTCGGTCACAAGCTGCCCGTTCCGGTCGTGTACGCCTACGCGCCGTCCGACGACCCGACCGACGTCTCGATCACGCCCGACAACCGCGACGGCGGTCGGCTCGCCGTCGAGCATCTGATCGCCTGCGGGCGGTCCCGCATCGCGATGATCACCGGCGAGCCGCAATACGCCGCAGCCAGAGACCGCGTGGCAGGAGTGCAGCACGCCCTCGCTGCCGCGGGCCTGGAGCTCATCGGCACCCCGATGTTCTCGGAGTGGACCGAACACTGGGGCCGTGATGCCGCGGCCATGCTCCTCGCCCAGCACCCCGAGATCGACGGCATCGTGGCCGGATCCGACCAGATCGCGCGCGGCGTCCTCGACACCGTCCGCGACCTCGGGCGCGATGTCCCCTCCGACGTGGCGGTCGTCAGCTTCGACAACTGGGAGATCCTGGCGACCAACTCTCGCCCGGAACTGTCGTCGATCGATGCCAACCTGCAACAGCTCGGCCGACTCGCCGCCACGCGCATCTTCGAGGCGATCGAGGGCACGGAGGTCGCACAGGGTGTCGAGTACCTGCCGGGCCGACTCGTCCTCCGCGGCTCCACGATCCCGAGGCGCTGAGGTTCGACCCGCGGGTGATGCGACAAGCGTCGGACATCGCTACGGTCGAGCCATGAACAGCACCGGTGTCGCCACACTCGTCGTCGTCGCGGCCGTCGCGGTCATCATCTTCACGATCACCGTCCAGGCCAGACGGAGGCGTCCTCCCGCATCGAAGCGTCGGGGAGGATCGTCTTCGGATGCCGGAGGACCGTACATCGTGGATGGTGACAACCACCACGGCGGCGGGCACCACGGCAGTGGGCACGACTCCGGCGGCTGGGACGGAGGCGGCGGCGGCGACTCCGGGGGCGGCGGAGACGGGGGTGGCGGCGGCGGCGGCGACTGAGCGGTCGACTCCGTGACCACTCACCTCAGACCGTCAGCGGCGGCGGGACGATAGCGCGGCCCGCGCTACCCTCCCTGCATGGGGGAATCACGAGGCACGCGCGCGCGCCGGAACACACGCCGGGCGATCGCCATCGGACTCGGCGCAGTCACAGCCGCGGTCCTGCTCACCGGGTGCGGTTCGAGCGCCGGCGCGGACACGGCGCGGGCGTCGATCGTCGAGGCCGTCGAGGACCTGCCCGATGTCGCGGACGTCAGCGGAACGGTCGAGGCGTCGAACGGCGGCGGGCTCGAGACGTACTACAACGCCAGGATCACCGTCGAGATGGCCGACGGCGCTCCGCCCGAGTCCTACAGCGACGTCGCGACGGCGGCTGCCCAGGCGACCGACGGCAAGGAATCCGGCGAGGTCATCGTGGAGGACACCGCAGGTGGTTCGGTCACATTCGACACCGGTGCGCCGCGGAAGACGATCGATGCGACCGTGACGGCCTGGCGCGACTGGGCGGCCGACACGGATCCGGCAGAGGTCGATGCGGTCCGGGTCGCATCCGTCGAGGTCGAGCTCATCGCGTTCTCCGCCCGAGAGAACCGGCCGGCATCGTCCGAACTCAAGGTCCTGTTCCGGTACGCGGACCCGCTGACGCCGACGGATGCCGCGCGACTCGTGGGCGGATTCCAGGCAGAGCTCCCGAAGCCGCTGGCATCGGCGGAGACCTCGCTCGTGTTGTCCAACCCCGACCCCGGATCCGCCGGCGTGCACGTCCTGGCCTGGGGCCTGCCGGTGCCGGCATCCGTGCTGGAGACCATCGCGGCGATCGAGGGGACGACCGCCGTCCTCGCACCCCTCGGCGGCTCGGTGGCCGGCATCGACTGGTACGCGGAGCAGCACGATCGCGGCCTCGACCGGCCCGACGAGCTCCTCCTCGCGGTGGCGTTCCCCGAGGACACGCGACTCGGAGGAGTGCCGCTCGCGGAGCTGCAGGCGAGTCCGCAGTGGGCGGCCTACCAGCAGGTGACGACGCTCGCAAACACCTCGGCGACGGCGATCTCGTTCTCGATGAGCGCCGACAATCCGCGGATCGCCGGCTTCACGGCCCAGCCGTGCGGGAGCGCAGACGACGAGCTGGATCCACCACGCGACCCCAGCGAGGCCGACCAGGCGATCGCCGCCTGGTGGCTGGCTCAGGCACCCGCCTGCCCCGGCGTCGGCCGCCACGAGTGAGCGGCAGCGCGATGAAGAGCACCTCAGCACGCTCTCGAGCCTGGTTGGCGCTGTCCTGGAGCACCTCCGCACTGAGTGCGGCGTGCCTCGCGGCGGGCGTCGTGAGCATCTCGACCTACGCGTCGTTCCTCGACTTCCCACAGGACGATCCCAGCTGGATCACCCACCACGAGTGGCTCGCCTCGACCGGTACCGCCGCCCTGGTGATCGGCGCCGTGCTCGCGGTGTGCAGCGTGACCGCGTTCATCCTGTGGCAGGTGGGGCTCCGGGCGAAACAGGCAAGCGGCTGGGACGTGCCCTAGCGCCCGGCCAGCTCCCCGAGGCGCTCGCGCATCGTGCGGAGGACGTCGATGAGGAGCACGTCGTCCGGGCCGGCCAACCACTGCTCGAGGGCGGCGTCGAAGAGGGCGGAGCCGATGGATGCGGCGAGCGCCGCGTCGGCCGGGGTGACCCCGCTCGCCACCAGGGCGTCGCGCATGGCGTCGGAGAGCACGGCGGACTTCAACCGTTCCCGCTCGCGCAGCTGCGGTTCCGAGCGGATGATCGTCCGACGGGCGGCGATGTCGTCCCGCCAGCGTTGCAACTCACCGGCCGCGACCGTCTCGAGGCCCGTCATCACGAGCGCGAGCGGGTCGAGCCCCGGCGGCGCCATCGCGACCAGCCGACCGACGACCGCCGGCAGCTCCCGTTCGCGGAGGAAGAGGACGTCGCGTTTGTCGGCGAAGTGCCGGAAGAAGGTGCGCGTCGTGAGGCCGGCGGCTTCGGCGATCTCGGGGACCGTCGTCGCCGCGAAGCCGCGCTCGGCGAAGAGCTCCATCGCGGCGCTCTCGAGTCGGAGAGCCGCATCGGGTGCCCAGCGTGCCATGCGATCAGGCTAGCGGATGACACGACGTGTCGTCAGGTGTACAGTGATGGCACGTCGTGTCATCAACCGGATGCCCGTCGTCCCGATCCTTGGAGTCCGCATGTCGACGAACACCGCAGCCTGGCTGCCAGCACACCGCGCAGACCTCGTCGTCGGTCCCGCCGCGATGCACGAGCCCGGCCCGGGAGAGGTCCTCCTCCGGAACCGCGCGGTCGCCGTGAACCCGCTCGACGAGGTGAAGCAGTGGACCGGGAACCTCATGTACCGCTGGCTCCCCAGCCCCGCCGTGCTCGGCGAGGACGTCGCCGGCGAGGTCGTCGCCGTCGGGCAGGGCGTCCACCGCTTCGCGGTCGGCGATCGGGTCGTCGCCTACGCCGTCGGCATGGAACGAGGCCGACGCCACGAGGCCGAGGGCGGGTTCCAGCAGTACACCGTCGTCCGGGCCGACCTCGCAGCCCCCATCCCGGCGGACCTCCGCGACGAGGACGCCGTCGTCCTCCCACTCGCGATCTCCACCGCAGCGACCGCCCTCTTCCAGGCCGACCACCTGGCGCTCCCCCACCCCTCCGAGCACCCCCTCCCGACGGGGACGACCGTCGTCGTGTGGGGAGGCGCCACGAGCGTCGGGAGCAACGCCATCCAGCTCGCCGTCGCCTCCGGCCATCGCGTCGCCACGACTGCGTCACCCCACAACCACGACCGGATGCGCGCCCTCGGGGCCGAGATCGTCCTCGACTACCGCAGCCCGACCGTCGTGGCCGACCTCATCGATGCTCTGGCCGGCTCGGACGTCGCCGGCGTCCTGGCCGTCGGCACCGGCTCAGCGGAACCGTCGGTCGGGGTGGCCGCAGCGACCGGCGCCCGACGCGTCGCGCTTGCCAGCCCCTCGGTGTCCTTCGGTTCCCTGCCGCGTCGCGGCGGCCCGAGCCTCGCGTTCGTGCGCACCATGAGCCGACTGGTGGCCGCGAACGTCTCCCTCCAGCTCCGCGCACGCCGCGCCGGTGTCACCGCCCGCTACGTCTGGGGAAGCTCGCTCATGACCAACGAGGTCGGCCCGATGCTCTGGGAGGACTATCTGCCGGGCGCACTCGCCGCGGGCCGGCACGTCTGCGCACCCGCGCCGGAGGTGGTCGGAGAGGGCCTCGAGGCGATCCAGCCCGCCCTCGACCGCGTCCGCGCCGGTGTCTCGGCGCGCAAGCTCGTCGTCCGCCTCTGAGACGTCCGGCTCCGTCGCGCGGGCTCACACCTCCCAGACGGAGCGGTACGTCCGCGCGGCCAGGAGGCCCGAGAGTTCCGCGTGGACGGTCATCGTCTTGGCGAGCCGCTCGGCGCGGTCCACCCGCAGCACCTCGGGCTGTTCCCAGTCCCGCTCGGACAGGTAGGCGGTGTACGGGTTGATGACGCACTTGAAGTCGAGCATGAGCGACTGCCCGAGCGTGCCGGTCGCCATGAAGCTGTGCGGCAGGCCCGCGGCGCAGACGAAGGTCACGACCTTGTCGAACCAGGCGGCGACCCTGCCGTCCTCGCCGGTCGCGCCCGTCGCCTCGATGAGTGACTTCACCGTGGCCGCCGGAGCCCAGTTGTAGATCGGGAACGCGAGGACGACACCGTCCGCGGCGGAGATGACGTCGTGCAGCCGACGGAAGACGGGGCTGTCGAAGACCCGGTCGTTGTCGAAGGCGGGCAGCTCCAGCTCGGCCAGATCGATGACGGACGACTCATGGCCCTGTTCGCGGAGCAGCCCGCTGCTCATCGACGCGAGCGTCCTGCTCCGACTCGCCGGATCGAGGCTGCAGGAGATCACGGGCAGGTTCAGGGCGGCCATCCGTCTACGCTAACCCGACACCCGGCGGGAATCCGCGGCGGCGTGCGAAGGTGGAGCATGCTCTCGCCGCAGTCACTCCCCGAAGCCGACCGCCGCCTCGTCGCCGCCTGGGCCGCCGATTGCGCCGAACGGGTCCTGCCACTCTTCGAGGCGGAGGCGCCCGACGACGACCGTCCGCGTGACGCCATCGCGCGGGCACGGGCCTTCTCGGCCGGCGAGCTGGATGTGGCCGGCGAGATCCGCCGACGGTTCGTCGCCAACCGGGCCTCGCAGGTGGTGACCTCCCCCGCCGCGAAGGCCGCAGCGTGGGCGGCCGGGCAGGCGGCCGGCGTCGCGCACATGGGCGCGCACGCGCTGGGCGCCGCCGCCTACGCCGCGAAGGCCGCCGAGCTGGACCACCCCGGCGCCGGTGCGACCGAGCTCCTCTGGCAGCTCGAGCACGCGAGTGGCCCGGTCCGGTCGGCCCTCCATCGCCTCCCCGCGCTCGGCACCGACCCGTCGGGCCCGCTCGGCTCCGGACTCCTGGCCTCCGGCGTCCTCGGCGCGAACATCCGCGCCCTCCAGGAGGGTCTGCACCGACGCCCACGCCGCCCGGACGTCACGGCGCTCGAACTCGTCGGTGGCCCCGAGCCGGTCCGGGTCGAACTGCACGACGCCGACCCGCGGTGGCCCGAGCGGTACGGCAAGCACCGGCAGCACATCCTCGACGCTCTGGGGGCCGGCGCGGTCGCGATCGAGCACATCGGCTCGACCTCGGTGCCCGGACTCGCCGCGAAGCCGATCGTCGACCTCGTGGTCGCCGTGGAGGACATCACGGCGGAGGAGGACTACCTCGACCCGCTGCTGGCCGCAGGCTACGTGCTGCGCGTCCGCGAGCCCCGCCATCGGATGGTCCGGACGCCGGAGCGCGACGTCCACGTGCACCTCTACGAACAGGGCGCTCCGGAGATCGACGAGTACCTGCTCCTCCGCGACCACCTGCGCGCCGACGCCGCCGACCGCGCGCTGTACGAGCGCACCAAACGGGAGCTGCTGAGCCGGTCGTGGGACGACATGAACGACTACGCCGACGCGAAGACCGAGGTCATCCTCGCGATCAAGGCGCGGGCGAGGGCGAGTCGGACCGGGGACGCACCGGCGGGATGACGACCCCGGTCACGACCGCCGCCGTCTTGACGCCGACGCAGAGGCTGATGAAGACGGTCAGCGCAGCGGTGACCGCCGAGCCCTCGAGCGTCGCGAGGGAGACGAGCCCCACGGTGCCCGGTACGAGCATGAGCAGCGCCGGCTGGAACGTGACGTTGGACGGCACCGCCGCCGAGTAGCGCTCGACGATGCGCGCGACGACGAACACGAGGCCGGCGGTGAGCCCCGTCGCGACCGCGTTCCCCACGAGGGGCGCGAACAGGACGATGCCCGCATAGGTCAGCGCCATCACGCAGATCGTCAGCAGCGTCAGGGAGCGACCGGAACCGAACGCGATCCCGATGCCGGCCGCGAGCATCACGACCCCGATCCAGGTGAACCAGAGCGGCGGGATCGCCTCCCAGCCGACGAGGTCCGTGGTGCCGCGGCCGAGTTGGCCGACGAGCGCTGTGGAGTCGGGGTCGATCGACAGGCCGGTGAGCAGCGCCCCGGCCGAGATGCCGGCTGCCATGAAGGCGAGGACGATCAACCCGTACATGAGGCGTGCCGAACCCGTCACGATGTCGGTCGCGGTCAGTTCCAGCAGGGCGTTCGTGATGAGCGCACCGGGAACGAGGATGGCGATGGGCGCGCAGACGGCGAACAGCGGCACGGGGCCGAGGTCCATCGCCGACGCGAGTGTGCCGACGAGCGTCGTCGACACGAACGCCGTCACGAACGGGGCGATCGCGACCGCTCCCCGCCACCGCGCCAGCAGGGTGATGACGAGGCCGACGAACGCGCCGACGAGCATCGAGGCGACGATCGCCCACCACGGGCAGCGGAACAGCAGGGCGAGCCCACCCGCGAGCAGCAGGTTCCCGACCACCCAGTGCATCGACGCGTGGGGTCGAGGCGTCTCCCGGATCGATTGGACCCGGGCCGGCAGGTCGCCCACAGGCCAGTGCCCGAGCTCGAGTTCGCGCATGAGCCGGTTCGCCCGGGCCGCGCCGCGGAACGACAGCTCACCGTGGGTGTTGCCGACGGCGAGCACCGCGCCGGTGTGCAGATCGTTGACGATGATGAGCTGAGGCAGCACCGAGAAGGCCAGGCCGTCGTCGCCCGATGCGGCCGTCGCCCGCTCCAGGGAATCGCGGACGTCGGTGACGGAGGTGCCCGCGTCGAGGAGCAGGCAGCCGAGCGCACTGTAGGCGTGCGCAGCGGTCCTGCGGTGTTCCTCGGTAGCGGCGTCGTCACTCATCCCGCCAACGCTACGCGAGATGGGGAGGTGTCCCCATCGCGGTGGCGCCACCGCCCCCGCTAGCGTTGATCAGGCGGTCCGGGGGTCGGGCCGCGATGAGACGGTGGGGGCGGCAATGCGCAGGTTCGGGACGGCAGCGATCGCAGGGGCCGCCATGATGATGGCGTTGACGGGATGCGCGGGGGGCGCCGATGACGCAGGCGACTCGGGCGACAACGCCGCTTTCGCGAAGGAGGCCTGCACGGGCTGGAGCGAGATGCTCGCCGCGGACGACGCCGACGACGACGTCCTCAGCTCGCTCATGGACGTCCGCAGCGCGGACCGCACGGCGGAGGACGGCCCGGTCCAGAAGCAGGCGATCCTCGACGCCGCGAACGCGCACGTCGCCACCATCCAGGCCGCACGGGACGCCGTCGCCGACAACCCGCCCGCGGGCGAGGACGCGAAGGCGATCGTCAAGGCCTTCACCGACCACTACGACGCCCGCATCGAGATCGCCGAAGCGCGCATCGCCGAGTTCGAGGAGTTCCCCACCGTCCTGGAACGCAACTACGACCAGGTCATCACGGAATCGCAGGAGGTCCTGAAGGACATCGGCGAGTACGGCGACGGCCAGCCCGACGGCTTCCCGTTCGGCGACATCGAGGACCAGAAGGTCATCACCGCGCTCGACGAGGAGAGCAGCTGCAAGGACGTCATCAACGTCTTCTAGGAGTCGGCCTCGGAGTGGACTGGGCGCAAGCCCTTGTCGGCGCGTGACCGGTCCTGGCATCGTCATCGGCACGTCGCACCTGCGGCGCCTGGCGACGAGGAGGCAGCATGGCAGACGTGCGAGTGGGTGACCGGGTGTCCTGGGGCACCTCGCAGGGTCGGACGCAGGGGAAGGTCGTCGAGCGGAAGACCGCCGACTTCCAGTTCGACGGCCAGCACTTCACGGCGTCGACCGACGAGCCCTCGTTCATCGTGGAGTCGGAGAAGACGGGCGCGAAGGCCGCTCACCAGGGCTCGGCGCTGCGCGTCCTGAAGTCCTAGGCGTCCCTCGCGCACACGGCGGCCCGGCTGGGCGTAGCGTTGCCCCATGACCGTCGTGATCGCCTTCCTGGCCAACGTCATCGTCGCCATCGCGAAGTCCATCGTCGCCGCACTGACCGGTTCGGCCTCGATGCTCGCGGAGGCGGCACACTCGTGGGCCGACGCGGGGAACGAGATCTTCCTGCTCATCGCCGACAAACGCGCCGACAAGCAGCGGGACGCCGCCCACCCGCTCGGCTACGGCCGCGATGCCTACATCTTCTCGCTGTTCGCGGCGTTCGGGATCTTCACCGTCGGTGCCGTCGTCTCGATCCAGCACGGCATCCAGAGCCTCACCGCACCGGAGGCGATGGAGAACTACGCCCTCAGCTACCTCGTGCTCGGCGTCGCGTTCCTCCTGGAGGGCTTCTCGTTCACGCAGTCGATCCTCGAGGGCCGTCGTACGGCGAAGAAGTACGGCCGCGGGTTCTTCGACTACATCGTGAACGGCTCCAACACGACGCTCCGCTCGGTGTTCTTCGAGGACTCCGCGGCACTCCTCGGCCTCATCATCGCCGGTGCCGGCATCGGCCTCCACCAGGTGACCGGCGACCCGGTCTGGGACGCGATCGGCTCGATCGCGATCGGCGTGCTCCTCGGCGGCGTCGCGCTCCTGCTCATCAACCGCAACCGTCGCTACCTCCTCGGGGCCTCCCCGAGCCCCGCGTATCGGGCGCAGACGATCAGCGCGCTCCTGGCGCACCCCGAGATCGAGCGGGTGACGGCGCTGTACCTCGAGTTCAGTGGTCCGGAACGCCTCTTCCTCGTCGCGTCCGTCGACCTCGTCGGCGACGACCACGAGAACGACGTCGCGCGTCAGCTCCGCCGACTCGAGGGCGACCTGGAGCAGGACGCCCTCATCGGCAAGGCCGTGCTCACGCTCTCCGTGAGCGACGAGGCCTCGATCACCGCCTGAGCACCCCGCCCGCACCCTCGCTCTCACCCGCGCGGGTCGGCGACGGGTCAGGCGCCGAACAACCGCTTCGAGGCGACCGCCGCGCCCTCGACGAGCGCGATGCCGCATCGCCCAGCGGGCCGCCAGCCCTCATGACGTTCCGCGAAGCCGACGCTCACGCGACCACCCGGCGGCCCTCACGGACGCCCAGTCCGGCACGGCGACCCGCCGCCCGGTACCACTGGGCGCAGAGGACGGTGACGATCGCGATGTCGACGAGGTCGCCGCCGACGAACATCACCTGGCTGCCGAGGAGAGCGTCGGCGGCCCCCACCCCGACGGGTGGGTCGGCGTAGAGCGTCTTCGCGAGGACGCCGTGGGCCGCGAAGGCGAGGACCGCGACGATCGCCCGGTGGAGGAAGCCGGCACGGTGCGGTGTCGGATCGGTGGGGATGATCGCGGCGGTGAAGACGAACCCGGCCAGCAGCACATGCGTCATGACCACGACGTGGAGCAGCAGGTTGTCCTGCATGGCCTCGTACAGCGGGGTCATGTACAGCACCCACAGGCCACCGACGTTGAGGAGGGCCGCGACGATCGGGGTGGTGACGAACCGCACCGGGCGCGCGCGCAGGAGTCGGGAGAGCCGGCGCGCGGGGACGACGTGCAGGGAGCGCAGGGCGAGCGTGACGGGTGCACCCCACACGAGGAACAGGGGTGCGGCCATGCCGACCAGGAGGTGCACCCACATGTGCGCGACGAAATCCCCGTGCGATGCGGTGGCGAGTGGCCCGACGAACCCGGTCGACGCGAGGACCACGCCGGCGGACCAGGACACACTGCGGTACCAGGGCCACCGCCGACCGCGACGGCGCTGAGCGAGCACCCCGACTGCGTACCCGAGGAGCGCGGCGAGGAACGGTACGGCGAGGATGAGTTCGAAGCTCGTCGACGCCGACGCGTGGGCGTGCACGGCTATGCCGCGGACACCGTGCGGCGTCGTGTCCTGACGGTCAACACGGCACCCGCGACGAGCAGGACGGCCGCGACCACGTTCCAGGTGACGTCGTACGGCAACAGGTCGGGGACGGGGCGGATCTGGTGGATGCCGAGCACCTTGTGCTGGACGATGCCGTCGTACAACTGGAACGCGCCCGCACCGAGGAGGACACCGCCCCACCAGCGCAGCTGCCAGAACGCCTGCCGTCTGCGGAGGTCCGCGACGAGGAACAGGCCGCCGATCGTCGCCAGCCAGCTGAAGGCGTGGAAGAACCCGTCGGACACGAGGCCGAGGTCCGGCGTGCCGAGGTCGTAGAAATGATGCCAGTGGAGGATTTGATGGAACACCGCCTCGTCGACGAACGCGACGAGCCCGATGCCGAAGAGGACACCCGACCACAGGTTCCGTTTCGAGAACCTGGATCGCTGGGTCAGCTGGTCCACCGGGCGCTGGTCGACGTCGGGCCCGTCATCGGTTCGGTCGTGTCTCCTGCGCGTGTCCATCCGACCAGCCAAGCAAAGGTGCCGGATGTCGCCGCAGACATTGACAAGCCGCAGACGGGGTGACCGGATCGGTCACGCCATGCAGGGAGCCCACTCCTGGTTGGAGAGTTCGCGCTGCTCGTCGTCCGTCTGGAGGATCCACCCGGTCTTCGTCGCGCCGCGGTACTGGCCGCTCACGAGGTCCGCGCACCACGCGCGTCCGTCGAACGCCCACCGCACGAAGCTCGCCTCGCTGCCCTTGCGCAGGAGCGGACGTTCGCGTTCTACCTGACTCAGGTGTTCCATCTCGACGGTGGCTGACATATCTTCCCACCGTATCGAGGAATGCCGTCGGTGAACAGACTCGGTGAAGCTCCTTGCGTTTCGGGGCCGGTTGGCCGAAAATACCCGGTCGCGCCCGGAAGCAGCGGACCGCTCGGAGCTCCCGGACCGACCATCCGACCACCGGGCCCGTCGGCTCAGGGCTCAGTTCAGGAACACCCGCAGCGCCTCGTCGGCGAGCGGACGGTCCGCGAACACGAGCCGCACGGCATCGGGATCCGGGTTGCCCGCGTCGAGGCCGCGCCAGACGACCTCCAGACCCGCACGCTCTGCAGCCCGCCGGGACCCCTCGTTGTGCTCCAGGAGGAAGGCGACGACCGGCAGATCCGACGCCGACGCCGATGCCGCCGCCCGCGCTGCCGCGATGAGCTCCTGGGCGTATCCGCGCCCCCAAGCAGCGGGCGCCAGGCGGTAGTACAGGTTCCAAGCGACCCCACCGCGAAGACTCGGGCCGCCGATGCCGACCAGCGAACCCGTCGCGGTGTCGCGCGCCACCCACACGTCGAGCCCGTTGGCGTCCCATCCGGCCTGATAGCGGTCGATCAGTTCCCGGGTCTCCGCGAGCGAGGTGTGGCGAGCGGAGGGCAGATGCGTCCACACCGCGGGGTCGGCGTGGAGTTCGTGGAGCTCGGGCAGGTCGTGCTCGGAGGGGCGCGCGAGCGTCAATCGTTCCGTCAGGGTCGGCGAAGTCGCGTCGGTCATGCCATCCATTCTGCTCTGGTCGGTGTCCACCCCGACTCGATACTCTGAGCGCATGGCCGCGTAGAGTCGTCCCACCGTCACCACCACCATCGGAAGAGGCCCATGCGTCTGCACGTCGAGGAACGCGGGCACGGACCCGTCCGCATCGCCCTCGTCCACGGGTTCCTGGCCGACGGCGCCGCCTGGACCGATGTCGTCGCCGCCTCCGATCCGGAGCAGTACACCTTCCTCCTCGTCGACCTGCGCGGCCACGGCGCCAGCCCTCGCGCCGATCGGACACGCGGCGAGCACTACGACCTCGCCTCACTCGCGGCCGACCTCGTCGAGACCCTGCCGATCGGCCTCGACGCGATCGTGGGACACTCCCTCGGCGGTCGGGTCCTCGCCGACATCGTGGAACCGCTCCGCCCGGCACGCGCGATCTACCTCGACCCGGGATTCGGACTGAAACTCCCCGGCCGCGGCCTCGGGGCCCGACTGTTCTGGAGCATCCCCGGGCTGCCGGGGCTCCTGGCCTGGCTCTACGATCGCACCGATCCCGCGACGGGTCCCGCGAACGTCGCGCTCGCGGAGGCCGCCCATGCCGCGTGGGACCGGTCGATGGTCGCCGAGGTGCTGCAGGATGTCGCCGCGAACCCCGTGACGCCGGCCGCGCCGGTCGTCCCCTCGACGCTGGTGCTGTCCGACGACGCCAAGCTCGTCGTCCCGAGCAGCCACGTGCCCCGCTACGCACAGCTGGGCTGGACGGTGACCCGCTTCCCGGCGATCCGCCACGACATGGCGGCCCTCGACGGGGCACGGACCTTCGAGGTCATCCGGCGCGCGCTCTGAGGCGGCAAGGCTCCCATCACCGCCCCCGGTCATTGAGCCCCCTTCGGACACTGAGCCCCCTCCGGTCACTGAGCCCCCCCGGTCACTGAGCCCCCCCCCCCCCCGGTCACTGACCCCCCTCCGGTCACTGAGCCTGTCGAAGTGCGCACGGAGAACGTCACCCTTCGACAAGCTCAGGGACCGGAGCGGGAGAGCTCAGGGACCGGAGCGGGAGAGCTCCGGCACCGGATTGTGCAGAGTGCTGATTTCGGGAGGTAATTCCTGCAGGATGCACATCGTGCTGTGAGGAGGACGTCAGTACCGTTGCGGCAACCCGCACCGCTCCTTCCCCCACCTTCAGGAGATCTCCATGGCTCGCATGGCACACGCAGACGACTTCGCCCTGTCCCGCGTCCGTCCCGACGCACAGAAACCCTGGTTCGGCATCGCCGTCCAGCGGTTCGGCCAGGTGTCGGCTTTGTCCCAGTTCCTCCTCGGCGCGACCCTCGGCTACAGCATGACCTTCGGCGAGGCATTCCTCGCCCTCCTCCTCGGCTCGATCATCCTCGAGGTCATCATGTGCATCGTCGGCATCATCGGCCAGAAGGAGGGCCTCAACACCGCCCTCCTCGCCCGATGGACCGGCTTCGGCGAGGTGGGCGCCTCGCTCGTCGGCCTCGCGATCGGCATCAGCCTCATCGGCTGGTTCGGCATCCAGAGCGCCATCTCCGCAGAGTCGCTCGACGCCCTCCTGCCGGGCTTCATGCCGGTGTGGGCCTGGAGCCTCATCTTCGGACTCGCCGTCACCGCGATCGTCGCCTACGGGTTCAAGGGCATGCAGTGGCTCGCGAACATCACCGTGCCGCTCTTCCTCATCCTCGTCGGCTGGTCGATCATCAGCGAACTCACCCAGCACGACTTCATGGAGCTCGTCACCGGCCCGGCACCCGGCCCGACCATGAGCGTCTGGGCAGGCACCGGGATCGTCGCCGGTGGCCTCATCGTCGGCGCGATCATCACCGCCGACATGACCCGATTCAACCGCTCCCGCGCCGACGTCATCAAGCAGACCGTCGTGGGCGTCTCGCTCGGCGAGTTCGTCATCGGCCTCTCGGGCGTCCTGCTCGCCCACGCCGCCGCCTCCGGCAACGTCGTCGCGATCGTCACGTCGTCGGTCGGCCTCATCGGGCTCATCATCGTCATCACCGGAACCCTGAAGATCAACGACTGGAACCTGTACTCCTCGACCCTCGGCCTGGTCAACTTCATCTCCACGGCCTTCGGCAAGAACCTCAACCGGGTGACCACGACGATCGTCCTCGGCGTCGTCGGCTCGATCCTCGCCGCCGTCGGCATCCTCGGACAGTTCTCCGGCTTCCTCATCATCCTCGGCGTCGCGTTCCCGCCCATCGCGGGCATCATGGTCGCCGAGTACTTCATCGTGAAGCGTTGGCGCGGCGAGCTCGACGAGACCCGCGCGTCCGGTCGCCTCCCCAAGACGGCGCCGCGCATCGTCCCCGCGACGATCATCATCTGGGCCGTGTCCGCCGTCACCGGCTACTTCGTCACCTGGGGCATCCCCGCCGTCCTCTCCCTCATCCTCTCGATGGTCCTGTACATCGCCGCCGGGAAGCTCGGCTGGGTCCGCGGCGTCGGCGTCGCCCACACCTCGCAGATCGCAGCCGACGTGCCGACGGACAGCCCCGCCACCGCCTCCAACTGACCCACCGCGCACCCACCGCGCACGTTCCACCGCACCGACAGAAAGCGAACCCCTCATATGCACATCGGTATCGATGTCGGCGGCACCAACACCGACGCCGTGCTCATGGACGGCACCACCACCCTGGCTGCCGTGAAGCACGCGACCACCCCGGACGTGACCGACGGGATCGTCCAGGCGATCGGCGAACTGCGGGGCGGCCACCACTTCGACGGTGAGCAGATCACCGCGGTGATGATCGGGACGACGCACTTCATCAACGCCCTCGTGCAGGCCAAGCGGCTGGCCCCCACGGCGGCGCTCCGGCTCGGCCTGCCGGCGACGCGGGCACTCCCGCCGCTCGTCGACTGGCCGGCGGAGCTCGTCGAGGCGATCAGTGCACGCAGCTACCTCGCGCACGGCGGCTACGAGTTCGACGGGCGCCCCATCTCCCCGATCGATCCCGACGAACTGCGGGCGCACGCCGAGGACATGCGGGCGAACGGCATCCGCTCCGTCGCGATCTCCTCCGTCTTCAGTCCGGTCAACCACGACCTCGAGGTCGAGGCGGCACGGATCGTCGGCGAGGTCCTCGGACCCGACGTCGCCATCTCGCTCTCCCACGAGATCGGGCGGATCGGCCTCCTGGAGCGCGAGAACGCGACCATCATCAACGCGGCGCTACGCGAACTCGCCTCCGAGATCGTCGACGGCCTCACCGCCGCCGTCCGGAAGCAGGGCATCGAGGCGCCCATCTTCCTCAGCCAGAACGACGGCACGCTCATGGACGAGGACTACGTGCGCCTCTACCCGGTCGCCACGTTCGCCTCCGGCCCGACCAACTCGATGCGCGGCGCCGCCCTGACGAGCGGCCTCGCGACGTGCGCGGTCGTCGACATCGGCGGCACCACGGCCGACATCGGCCTCCTCATCAACGGCTTCCCCCGCGAGACGGCGAACGAGGTGAAGGTGGCGGGCATCCGCACGAACTTCCGCATGCCCGACGTGCTCTCGATCGGCATCGGCGGCGGCAGCATCGTCGACGAGGAGACGGCCGAGGTCGGGCCGGCGTCCGTGGGCTACAAGCTCATGACGGAGGCCCTCGTCTTCGGCGGCGACACCCTCACGGCGACCGACATCGCGGTGGCCGCCGGTCGCGCCTCCATCGGTGACGCCTCGAAGGTCGCGCACCTCGATCCCGCCTTCGTGGCGCGCGTGCTCGCCCGCATCGGCGAGCGCATCGCCGAGGCCGTCGACCGCATGCGGACCTCCCCCGAGCCCATCCCCGTGGTGGCGGTCGGCGGCGGGTCGATCCTGTTGTCCGACGAACTCCCCATCTTCGGCGCCGTCCACCGGCCCGACAACTACGCCGTGGCCAATGCCATCGGTGCTTCCATCGCGCAGGTCGGCGGCGAGATCGACAAGGTCTACGCCATCGAGCCCGGTCGGCGCGAGGAGGCGATCGCCGAGGTCCGTACCGAGGCGATCGACAAGGCGATCGCGGCCGGCGCCTCCCCCGCGTCGGTCGCGATCGTCGATTTCGACGAGGTCCCCATCCCGTACCTGCCGGGCAACGCGACCCGGATCCGCGTGAAGGCCGTCGGCGACCTCGACATGGGAGGCCTCCGATGAGCTGGACGATCACCGCCGAGCTCATCCGCGGCCTCGCCCGCGGGGCCGCGGTCCTCGGGACCGGCGGCGGCGGCGACCCGTACATCGGCGCCTTGCTCGCCGCGCAAGCCCTCCGCGAGCACGGCGACGTCACCGTCGTGACCCTCGACGAGGTCCCCGACGACGCGCTCGTCCTCACCGTCGCGATGATGGGGGCACCGACCGTCATGGTCGAGAAGCTGCCGAGCCTCACCGAGGTGGTCGCGCCCGTCCACGCCCTGAGCGCCTCGCTCGGTCGCCCCGTCACGCACGTCGCCTGCGCGGAGGTCGGTGGCGTCAACTCGACCATCCCGATCGCCGCAGCGGCCGCCCTCGGCCTCCCACTCATCGACGCCGACGGCATGGGCCGGGCCTTCCCCGAACTGCAGATGGTCCTCCCCACGCTGTACGGGATCGATGCCTCGCCGTTGGCGTTCAGCGACGAGAAGGGCAACACCGGCGTCCTCACCACCGTCGACAACAGCTGGACGGAGCGCATCGCCCGCGTCGCCTGCGTGGAGATGGGGTGCTCGGTGATGATCTCCGGCTTCCCCATGTCGGGTACCCAGGCCCGCGAGGCGCTCGTCGCCGACTCGTTGTCGCTGTGCCGCGAGATCGGCGACGGCATCGCGGCGGCGCGCGAGGAGAAGGCCGACGCCGTCACCCGGACCGTCGAGCTGCTCGGCGGACGCGAACTGTTCTCCGGCAAGGTCGTCGACGTCGAGCGCGCGACCACGACGGGGTTCGCCCGCGGACGCGCCCGGATCGACGGTGCGGATACCAGCCTGGAACTCTCCTTCCAGAACGAGCACCTGATCGCCGCCCTGGACGGCGTCACGCTCGTGACGACCCCCGACCTCATCATGGTGCTCGAGCACGACTCCGGTGAGCCGATCACGACGGAGGGCCTGCGCTACGGCCAGCGCGTCCGGGTGATCGCCGCCCCGAGCGACGAACGCTGGCACACCCCGGCGGCCCTCGCGATGGTCGGTCCTGGCTACTTCGGCTACGACGTGGCCTCGCACCGCTTCGACGGCACGACGGAGACCCCGGTCGACGAGACCCCGGAGGTCGCCGCATGAGCTGGACCCTGACCGCCGCAGACCTCCCCGACCTCGCCCGCGGTGCCACGCTCCTCGGCACAGGCGGCGGCGGCGACCCGTACATCGGCATGATGCTCGTCAAGCAGGTGCTCGGTGATCGCAGCATCACGATCCTCGACCCCGACGAGCTCGACGACGACCTGTTCGTCATCCCCACCGCGCAGATGGGCGCACCGACCGTCATGGTGGAGAAGATCCCCGCCGGGTTCGAGCCGACGCTCGCGCTCCGCACGCTCGAGGAGCACCTCGGCCGCACCGCCGACGCGACCATGCCGATCGAGTGCGGCGGCATCAATTCGATGATCCCGCTGATCGTCGCCGCCGAGACCGGACTGCCGGTCGTCGACGCCGACGGCATGGGTCGGGCGTTCCCGGAGCTCTCCATGGAGACCTTCGCGGTCTACGGGGTGCACGGATCGCCGCTCGCCATCGCCGGTGAGCGCGGCGAGCGCGTGATCATCGACACCGGCGACGACGACCGGCAGATGGAGTGGTTGGCACGTGGCATCGCCATCCGGCTCGGCGGCGTCGCCCACATCGCCGAGTACGCGATGAGCGGGGCCGACGTCCGGCGCACCGCGGTGCCGAGGACCATCTCGATGGCGCTCGCCCTCGGCCGCGCGATCCGGGTCGCGCGCGAGGAGCACCGGTCGCCGTTCACCGCCATCGCGGACACGCTGTCCACGACGCTCTACTCGCACATGCGCGAGTTGTTCGTGGGGAAGGTCGCCGACGTGGAGCGCCGCACCACGGAGGGTTTCGCGAAGGGCACGGCCGTCATCTGGTCGACGGATCCGGCGAGTACTGAACGCCTCGAGATCTCCTTCCAGAACGAGAACCTCATCGCCCGGTGGAACGGTGAGGTCGTGGCGATCGTGCCGGACCTCATCTGCATCGTCGACCACGAGACCGCGGAGCCGATCACCACGGAGGGTCTGCGCTACGGCCAACGGGTGCGGGTGCTCGGGATCTCGACGCCGGCGCTCATGCGCACCCCCGACGCCATCCGCGCGTTCGGTCCGAGCGCCTTCGGGCTGTCGGAGCCGTTCGTCCCCGTGGAGGGCGAGGCGGCTGCCGCAGAAGCCGCTGAGGCGTTCGGCGGCGGGCAGGCGGTCCGAGCCTAGGCTGGTGCCATGCCGACCACCCTCGAGCACGATCGACTCCGCGCGCTGGCGACGGGGTTCGCGATCCTGGGCTCCGGCGGTGGCGGCGCGACCACGATGCTCGAACTGGTGCTGGCGGACCCCCGCGTCTGGCCGTTCGAGCTGCATGCGGTCGACGACCTCGACCCGGCGACACCATGCCTCGCCCTCGGCTTCGTCGGATCCACGCTGCTCCTCGGCGAACGGCTGCCGGGCACCGACCCGTTCGGGCGCCTGATCGGCGCCGCCGAACGCTGGCTCGGCCACCGGATCCCGGCGATCTGTTCCCTCGAAGGCGGCGGGGTCAACGGGCTCACCCCGTTCGCGTTCGCCGCCGACCGCCTGATCGTCGACGCCGACCTCACCGGTCGGGCCGTACCGTCGCTCGACCAGATGTCGTTGCTCGTCGACGAGGTCCCCGGCATCCTCGCGACCTGCGACACGGGCGGCGGCGGTGTCGCCCTCGTCGAGACGGAGCGCGCCATCGACATCGAACGGGTCGTGCGCGCCGCCATCGTGCAGGCGGGTGGGAGCGGCGGGATGGTCTACGCGGGCTTCACCGTCGGCGACCTCCGGGAGCATGCGATCGTCGGGAACGCCACCCGCGCCGTGCAGCTCGGCGCGGCCTTCCTCGGTGCCGCGTCCGGCTCCCTCGACGAGCTCGCCGGGTCCATGGGTGGTCGTCTGCTCGCCGAAGGACGCATCAGCGCGATCGAGGCCGACCGGAACGACCCGCACGTGCTCGCATTCGGCATCGACGGTGGTGGCGGACAGGTGCACCGACTCGTCGCGAGGTCGGAGACGCTCGCCCTCATGACCGACGGCCGCGTCGAGGCCGCCGCGCCGGACCTCATCGTCGTCCTCGACACCGTCTCCCGGGACATCCTGGAGGTCTCCGCCATCTCGATGGCCAGGCAGGTCGCCGTCATCCGCATCGACGGCCCCGACTGGTGGTCGCGGACGCCGGAGCGGCTCAGTCGGGTGCTCCCCTCGGCCTACGGCCTGGACGAACTCGACGAGGTCCACATCGACGGGGTCCCCGTATGAGCGATCGTCTGCAGTCAGGCGCCCTCCTCGCGCACCCCGACAACGGCGGCGTGCGGCTCGTCGCCGGCCCGGCCGACGCCAACTGGGCCGGTGTCGTGGTCGAGACGGACGAGGCGGCCCTCCCCGAGGACGACGCCGGCCGGCTCGCCGTGCTGACCGGCGTCCCACCCGCGCGCCCCTGGCAGCAGGACGCGCTCGTGCGTCGGATCAGGGACCGCGGGTTCCGGGCGCTCGCGATGCAGCAGGCCGACGGTTTCGGTGCGGGCACGCGCGCCCTCGCCGACCGCCTCGGGTTCACGCTCCTGCACGTCGACCGGCCGATGCTGCTCGCGAAGGCGTGCTGGCAGCTGGTCGAGGCGCGCGACTCGTTGACGCTCGGCTACGTGCGCAAGGTGGCGCAGTCCATCGAGTACCACGCCGAAGGCCTCCCGGACCTGCTGCGGCACCTCTCGTCCAGCGTCGGCCACGGCATCGCGCTCATCGACAGCGAGGGCGTGCTGCTCGAGGCTGGCGGGCGGCTGACGCCGGAGGTCCACGCCGCGATCGACTTCTCCCCGTGGACGGACCTGACCCGCGCCGGGTCCGGCACCGCGGCGTCCGTCCGGGTCGACAGCCCCAGCCGCGAGGGGCTCCGGCTCGCGTTCTTCGGTGACGGCCTCGACGAACGGCAGGTGAGCGCACTCGCGGTCGCAGCCGAGGTCGCCATGCCCGCCGTCGCCGCCAGGATCCTCATCGACGAGGTCGCGGAGGTCAGCGACGCCTCGGTGTCCTCCGGCGTCCTCCGCGACTTCGTCGACCTGCGCGGCCGGCCCGACCCGGAGGTCGAGCGGCGCATGCTCGAACGCGGTTGGCGGACCACCGGGTACCACCTCGCGTTCCGCACGGTCGGTCGGAGCCGGGTCGACGCCCTCCAGCTCCTCCGGTTCGTGACGAGCGCGCTCGGCCGGATCGCCGCCGACTCCCACGCGACGACCAGCGGTCGAGGGGTGAGTGGGTGGCTCACCTTCACGGAGCCGCCGCCGCCGTCACAGGTGGAGCGGTACGTCGGTGCCCTGCGCGAGCTGCACGTCGAGGCGCGTCGATCGTTCAACGTGGCGACCGCCGTCGGTTCACTGGCGAGCGGTTCGGCCGGACTCACCTCGTCGCTCAGCGAGGCGGCGGACGCGGTCCGGATCGCGGTGAACCGGTCGACGACGGGGTGGTTCGTGCGGGTCGACGGGCTCGGCCTCGAGCAACTCCTCCTCGCCTGGACCGGCAACGACATCTTCGTGCCGGCCGCGCGGTCGTTGCTCGCGCCCCTGCAGGCCGGGCAGGGTGAGCTGTTGACGACGCTGTCCGCCTACCTCGACCACGAGTCGGCGGTCGGGCCGACTGCCGCCGCGCTCGGGCTCCACCGCAACACCGTCGCGACGCGCATCACCCGGGCGCAGGAGCTCCTCGGCGTCGACATGGCGGACCCGGAGGTGCGCCTCGCGCTACACCTCGCCTGCCGCGCGGTGCGCTGAGCGTGCTTGGTCACTGAGCCACGTCTGGTCACTGAGCCACCCTGGTCACTGAGCCACCCTGGTCACTGAGCCACCCTGGTCACTGAGCTTGTCGAAGTGCCGCCCTTCGACAAGCTCAGGGACCGGAAACTGCTCGCGAAACCGACACCGACACTGGTCACTGAGCCTGTCGAAGTGCACACGGACAACGCCGCCCTTCGACAAGCTCAGGGACCGGAACGGGAACTCAGGGACCGGGCGCGCGCCCTCCTCAGACCGCCGTCGCGGTGAACTGCATCCGCGGGTTCGCGTAGAACTCCTGCGCCTCGACGAGCTGCAGCTCGCGCTGGCCCGACCGGTACGTCAGCTCGACCAGGTCGAACACGCTCGACGCCGTCCGCTCCAGCGCCAGCTTCGCATCGCGCGTCTCGCCGTAGTGCGCGGCGAACAGCGCCGCCGTGACGTCGCCTGAACCGTTCGCCTTGAACGGCAGCAACGGCGTCTGCACGATCCACCGGCCGGCGTCGTCGACGACGAGCATCTCGATCGTCTCGGGGTCGCGGTCGGGTCGCTCGACACTCGTCACGAGGACCACCGACGGGCCCATCGCGCGCGCCAGCTCGACGGATGCCAGCGTCGACTCCAGCGAGCCGGGCTCGGTGCCCGTGAGGAAGCCGAGCTCGAACTGGTTCGGCGTGATGATGTCGGCGTTCGGAACGACGCGGTCGCGCAGGAGGTCCGGGATCTCGGGGGCGACGAAGCATCCCGACTTCGCGTTACCCATGACGGGGTCGCACGCGTACAGGGCGTCGGGGTTCGCCGCCTTGACCCGCTGGACCGCGTCGACGATGACGTCGCCGATGCCGACACCGCCCTGGTAGCCCGAGAGCACCACGTCGATCTGCGGGAACGCGCCGCGCTCCTCGACACCCGTGATGACCTCGCCCACCTGCTCCGGCGAGATGAGCGGGCCACGCCAGGCGCCGTAGCCGGTGTGGTTCGAGAAGTTCACGGTGTTCACCGGGATCACCTCGACGCCGATGCGCTGGAGGGGGAACACGGCTGCGGAGTTGCCGACGTGCCCGTAGGCCACGGCGGACTGGATGCTGAGGATCTTCACGATGTCGCAATCACGATGGGGAGGCCGCCGCGGACACTGCGTTCGTGGCGGGCATGGACGGTGCCTGCAAGGACTCAACGATACTCTTCCGCCGCCTGCAGAACCCACGTGCCGCGTCAACCCGCGAGCGGGATCTCCCTCCCCAGGGCCCCCGCTCCTATGCTGATCGGATGACGACTCCTGACAGCACGACCACGCCGAGCGACACCACGGCGACCAAGACCGCCGCCGTCATCTACAACCCGGTGAAGGTCGACCTCGATGCGCTCCGCGAGTCGGTCGAGCGCTCCGCCGCCGAAGCCGGCTGGGCCGAGTCGCTGTGGTTCGAGACGAGTGTCGAGGACGTCGGCCAGGGCGTTACCGCCGAGGCGATCGCTGCGAAGGTCGACCTCGTCATCGCGGCCGGCGGCGACGGCACGGTCCGTGCGGTCTCCGAGGCGTTGCGCGGCAGCGGCATCCCCCTCGCGCTCCTGCCCTCTGGCACCGGCAACCTGCTCGCCCGCAACCTCGACCTCACGCTCAACGACCTGCCCGGTTCCGTCATCACCGCGTTCACGGGCGAGGACAAAGCGATCGACCTCGGTGTCATCGACATCGAACGCGCCGACCACTCCCGCGACCGCCACGTGTTCGTCGTCATGGCCGGTATGGGCATCGACGCGAAGATGATCAAGAACACCGACGACGACCTCAAGGCGAAGGCCGGCTGGGCCGCCTACGTCGACGCGATCGTGAAGTCGCTGCGCGATCCGGACGAGCTGCACCTGCGGTTCCGCATCGACGACGAGCCGCAGGTCCGTGCCAACGTGCACACGGTCATCATCGGCAACTGCGGTTCGCTGCCGGCCAACATCCTGCTCCTGCCGGACGCGGTCGTCGACGACGGTCTGTTCGACCTCATGTTCATGCGCCCCGGCGGGATCCTCGGCTGGATCCGGATCTGGGCGAAGGTCGCCTGGGTGAACGGCGTCCTCCGCCGGACCAAGACCGGCCGGGCCCTCGCCGGCAAGCAGAAGGACGACGGCGAGCTCCGCTACGGCACGGCGAAGCGCTTCGTCGCCCGGATGTCGAAGCCGGAGGAGATCGAGCTCGACGGTGACGGCTTCGGCAAGGCGGTCGCGATCAACACCTGGATCGAGCCAGGCGCCCTCACCGTGCGCGTGCCCGCCGCAGCCGAGTAGCGGCGAGCGGGCTCACCCGCGAGGCGCGACCCGGCGGGCCCAGAGCAGCACGGGGATGAGCAGGAGCGCGAGGACCCCGCCCGCGATCGATAGCGCCTCGTAGCCGACGCCCGCCATCACGACACCCGACATGACACCCGCGCCGGCACCCGCGAGGGCGATCAGGACGTCGAGCGTGCCCTGCGTGCGTGCGCGGTTGGCGGGCACGGTGTGGTCGACGACGAGCGCCGTGCCCGCGATGAGGCCGAAGTTCCAGCCGAGGCCGAGGAGCGCGAGCGCGAGGATCAGCAGGCCCAGCGAATCCGCCGGTGCGAGGGCTCCCGTCACGCCCGCGAGGAGGAGCGTCACCCCCGCGGCGATCGCCATCGGGGTGCGGCCGATGCGGTCGACGAGGATGCCGGTGACGAGCGACGGCAGGTACATCGCCGCGATGTGGATGCCGATCACGAGCCCGACCTCCCCCAAGCCGTGGTGGTGCGCCCGCATGTGCACGGGCGTCATGGTCATGACCGCGACCATCGCGATCTGCGTGACCACCATCACCGCCGCTCCGACGTAGGCACCCACCCCGGGGCGCGGGCGCGGACCCGCGCTCGACGGCCCCTGGCTGCTCGCCGCACCTACCGAGACCGACTCCAGCTTCGCGAGCTCGGCGTCGAGCCGACGGGCGAGGAGGAACGGGTCCGGACGCAGCAACACGAGGAACGCCGTGCCGGCGGCGAGGTAAGCGACGGCCGCGAGGAGGAACGGGCCCGCGAGCGCCGGCAGCCCGAGGCCGGTCGCGAACACTCCCAACGGCTCGACAAGGTTCGGCCCGGCCACGGCGCCGAGCGTGGTCGACACCATCGCGACACTGATCGCGGTTCCGCGGCGTGCCGGGGTCGCGAGGTCGGTGCCGGCGTACCGGGCCTGCAGGTTGGTGGCGGTCCCGGCACCGTAGACGAACAATGACAGGAACAGCAGCGGGACCTGGGCCGTCGTCGCAGCCAGGACGACGCCGATCGCGCCGACCCCACCCGCGACGAAGCCGATCCCGAGCCCGATCCGCCGGCCGAGGCGTTGCGTGACGCGGCCGACGAGGAACGCGGTGAGCGCGGACCCCAGGGTGAGGAGTGCGGCCGCGACGCCCGCGAGGCTCGTGCTCCCGAGGACGTCCTGCACGAGCAGCGCACCGACCGTCACGCCGGCGGCGAGGCCGGCTCCGCCGAGCACCTGGCTGATGACGACGACGGTGAGTGTCCGCCGCTGCACCCGCGCGCGTTCGGCGGCGATGCCCGCGGTCGTCGCCGCCCTGCTCGTGTCGGGCTCCGCGTTGTCGGTCATGCTCCGGCCGTCAGCGGCGCGTGGAGATGCGGCCGTAGGCGTCGACCGTGACGATCAGGGACTCGATCTTCCGGTTCACGACGCGGATGATCACGACGATGAGCCAGAGCCCACCGGTGATGAGCGTGAGGACGAGGTTCCAGAACCAGCCGATGCGCTTCTGCCGTTGCAGGACCGCCTGCTGCCCCTGGACCGACGACACAGACCAGCCTCGGGCCGCGTAGCGGGCGACCTCGGCGTTGAGCACGGCGGTGAGCTGCTCCATCGGGAGCGGATTGGAGGAGGACATGCATCGAATCTACTCTGCGCCAGTTGCCACGCCCCGGTCCCTGAGCCGGTCTACGGGCGCACCTCGCCGGTCCCTGAGCCTGTCGAAGGGCGCACCTCGCCGGTCCCTGAGCCTGTCGAAGGGCGCACCCCGCCGGTCCCTGAGCCTGTCGAAGGGCGCACCCCGCCGGTCCCTGAGCCTGTCGAAGGGCGCTCTACGATCGATGTATGCGCATCCGTCCCGCCGAACCCGCCGACCTGCCTGGCGTCCTCGCCATCCACACCGACGCCGTCGCGAACGGTGTCGCCATCTGGACCGAGGTCACCCCCGACCTCGCCGAGCGTGAGGCCTGGCTCGCCCGCCATCAGGAGCCCGGTCGGGTCGCGCTCGTCGCCGTCGCCGACGGCCCCGACGACGGGCTTGCAGAGGGCAGCGTCCTCGCCTACGCGAGCTACGGGCCGTACGCGACGAAGGAGGGCTACCGCCACACCGTCGAGAACTCGGTCTATGTGCACCCCGACGCCCAGGGGCGCGGGCTCGGCAAGGCGTTGCTCGTCGAACTGATCGACCGTGCGACCGCCGACGGCCACCACGTCATGCTCGCCCTCATCGAGGCCGGCAACACGGCGTCGATCGCCCTGCACACGAAGCTCGGCTTCGAGCAGGTCGGCCTGCTGCCGGAGGTCGGGACGAAGTTCGGTCGCTGGCTGGACCTCGCCATCCTCCGGCGCCCGCTCGCCTGAGCCCGGGTCCTGCGCACAACTTCGGTTCGCAACTCCTGCTGCATCGACCGTGCAGGGTCTGAACCGGCCCTTGCGAGACGACCGAGCGTCTCGAGCAGGAGTTACGAACCCGACCCGGCGATCTCGACCCGGACGACCGCGCCGGACGCGAGGTCGACGGCGCGGGGTTCCGACGCGCCGACGAGACTGATCCGCACCGGCGCCTCGGCCAGGTTGCCGAGGATCACGACGGTCCGTCCGGCAGGATCCACGGCGGCGAACGCGGTCACCCCCTCGGGTGAGACGGGCGAGCTGTCACCGAGGCGGTGACCCCCGATCTCGACCCCGACGCGTCGGCTTCCGCTGAGCTCCGCGATCCACCCGAGCGCCCGACCGGCGGCTGCGACCGTGCCGTCGGCGACGACGAGTCCGCGCGGCCCAGTGGCCTCGAAGTAGGACAGCGACTCGACGCCGGGGGCGGCCAGCGCGGCGACACTCGCGACCACCCACGCACCGAGGGCCTCCGCCGACTGCCGGTCGTCCGTGGCACCCGGCACCAGCTCCGCGCCGAACCCCGCGCGGAGGTCCGGGTCGGCCGTGGCTCCCGCGCCCGCCCTCGTGGTGGCGACCGCGTTGTAGCGGGCGCCGAGCGTGACCGGGCCGACGTGCAGCGACCGGCCGTCGGCGATCCGGACGGCGTCGGCCACGACGACGGCCTGCACGGCGAGCGACTCGACCAGCTGGTGGCCCGCGCGGTCATGCATGAACGGCGTGACGCTGAAGGCCACCGGGCCGGTCCAACGATCGAGGCGCGCGTGGTTGCGGTTGAGCTCGGTGAAGTGCGCCCGCGTGCCGCCGACGAGCTCCGGGGACGGCGCATCGACGTCCGCCCACAGGCGCTGCAGCAGCTCATCGAGCGCGGTCAGGAGGGCGCTCTCCGAGAGGTGGGTCCGGCGGTGGAACGCCCCGACACGCACGACGTGGACGCCCGCGTCGCGGAGCCGCCGCAGCACCGGCTCGGCCTCGTCGCCGGTGCCGAGCACGAGTCGCAGGTCGAGGGCTCGGGTGCCGGCCTGCCGGACCGCGCGATGGAGGATGGCCGGCCAGTCCACGGCCGCCGGGTCGATCTCGACGAGGAGCTCGGTGATCGCGTCGGGCGGTACCGCTCCCTGCCGTCCGCCGTCGGGGTCGCTCGACACCGAGGTCGAGATCGTGGGGACGAGGCTGTCGAGCGGCGCACCGATCCGCGCTTCGACCGGCTCGGGGACCGGGCGTTCGAGGTCCGTCTCGGGCGCGACGGTCACAGCGAGTGGTGTCGCGAGCGGAGCTGCGGCAGGCTCGACACCGCCGACGCGCGAACAGGAGAGCTCGACGGACTGCTCCACGACGTCGCCGACCGCCAGCGCGACCGGGAACGGCAGCGAGAGCGGCGTCGAATAGGTCTTGAACGAGGCGTCGGTCCAGTTCCGCTGGTCCTCCATCTCGAAGACGTCGCCGGCGAACCGTGCGGTGGTCGTGATGCGGTCGCCGGTCCAGGTGAGGGACTCGATGCGGATCGCCGGCTGGTGCGGCGCGATGTGCTCCGGCAGGCGGGTCGTCGTCGTGGACCCCTCGGGGTGACCGACGACGAGCTCGGTGCCCGCGAGCGCCGGGGCCTGCAGCACGATGAGTCCGATGCGCGCACGACGGAAGGCCGCCGTCACCTCGGCCTGGACCGCCACCCGGAGGGTCGAGGCACCGAGGTCGACGGACAGCGACCAGGCGACCGTCTCGCCGTCGTCGCCGACCCTGCCGCGGAGCTGCAGGCCGCTGGTCGTCTGGTCGACGGCGTCCACGACGACGGGCAACGTCTTCCAGTCCTGGTCGCGGACGACGAAGCGGATGCTCCGCAGCACCGTCTCGCCGTCGAAGGCGATGTCGTCGAGGTCCGAGCCGCGGAGCGACAGCGACCAGGGCCCGCGCGTCACGGCACGGGCGGCGCGTTCCTGCTCGAGGAGCAGGTCCGGTGCGACGCGGAAAGTGGTTCCGAAGCGCGAGGTCATCGTCGGCTCAGAGGCTCGTCATGCCGCCGTCGACCCGGAACGTCGCTCCGGTGGCGAAACTCGACTCGTCGCTCGCGAGGTAGACCATGATGCCCTCGACGTCTTCGGCCCGACCGGGCCGGCCGAGCGGGATGCGCCCGACGATGGCGGCGCGCGACTCGGGGTCGTCCGAGATCGCCGTGACGAGCGGGGTCTCCGTGTAGCCCGGGACGACGGTGTTCACGCGGATGCCCTGGTCGGCGTAGGCCGCGGCGACGGTGCGTCCGAGGCCGTGGATGCCGGCCTTCGTGGAGCTGTAGGCGGTGAAGTCCGCCCCCTCGCCGTTGAGGCCCGTCGGACTGCCGGTGAGGATGATCGATCCGCCCGTGCCGAGCATCGCCCGGACGGCGTGCTTGGTGGTGAGGAAGGTGCCCGTGAGGTTGATGTCGACGGTGCGCCGCCACACCTCGAGGTCGAGCTCGGCGATCTTCGCGTCCTGACCGAAGAGCTGCACGCCGGCGTTGGCGACGACGACGTCCGGTGTCTTGCCGGTCGCGTCCATCACGGCGAAGGCGGCTTCGACACTCGCCTCGTCGGCGATGTCGAGACGCACGGCCATGGCCGAGGGGAAGGGCGCGGCGGCCTCCCGTGCGGCCTGGATGTCGCGGTCGGAGAAGATCACGACGGCGTCCTCGCGGGCGAAGCGCTCGGCGACCGAGCGGCCGATCCCCGATCCGGCGCCCGTCACGAGCGCGGTCTTTCCTGCAAGTCGTCCAGTCATCGTCGCCTGTCTCTCGTGCGGTGTCGCGGGGGTGGAGCCGTGGGTGCTGCGGGTTGCTGTCGCGGGTGCTGCGTCGGGTCGTCTGCAGCCTATCCGGCACAACCGGTTGACCGCATGTGACGCAGGTGCAGATTCCCTAACTCAGGAGCGGGTGGGCGTGTCGGACCACCAGAGGGGGTCAGCGGCCCGACACGCCACAGCGCTCCTGAGTTGGGGAAGTGGCCTAGCGCTCGATCTTGTCGAGGTGGAGCATGGCGGCGAGGTTCTTGTCGAGCTCGTCGTCCTGGAAGACCTTCTTCCAGTCGTCCTTGATGATCGCGCTGCGGCCGTAGTCCATCGCGATGAGGCACGCGTCGGAGAACGGGTTGTCGCCCTTCAGCGAGTTCGCGAGCGCGACCTGCGTGTGGCCGAGGAGGATCGCACGAGCGGCCGGCTCCGGCACACCCATCGTGTTCACGGCCTCGTCGAGCGACTCCTTGAGCAGCGCGCCGATCATGCAGGCGATGGTCTCGACGAGCGTCGGCTCGAGCTGCGCGAGCTGCTTGACGGTGACCCAGTGGACCTCGCCGACGGGAGCGAAGATCGCCCGGACGACGGCCTCGACCTGCGCCTGCTTGGCGGCGTCGTCGGACTCGATCGCCGCGATGGCGTCCTGGAGGGCCGCGATGCCACCGAAGGTGTCCGCGTACTCCTCGGGCGTGTGGCGCTCGACGAACACGGAGGGGTGGCAGGGGTGCGTGACTGCCTGGATGACGTCGTCACGACGCGTGAGCAGTCCGGCGTAGGCGGCGGCCGGGTCGAGCGTGAGGAGCACGGCGCCCGACTTCATGAGCGGGACGACGCCTGCGGACACGGCTTTGAGGGCCAGGTCGGGGACGGCGAGGATGACGACGTCGGCGTCGGTGACGGCCGCGTCGGTCTCGGTGAGCTCGCGACCCGCTTCGGTCACGCGCTCCTGGCCGGCGGGCGAGACCTCGCTGTAGAAGACGGTGTGGCTGGTCTTCACGAGGTTGTTGGAGACGCGCATGCCCATCTTGCCGCCGGCGCCGATGACGGCGATGGTGAGCTGGTCCGCGACGGTGGTGGTGTCGGTCATGATCTTCCTTCTCTCAGGTACTGCAGGTTGTGTGCGGTCCACGTGCGCTCGAGCTCGATGGTCTCCGTGATGGAGTCGCCGAGCGGGAGCCAGTGTTCGATGATCTGGTTGACGCCGCGTTCGTCCGGACGGACGGCGGCGGTGAGGGCGGGGTAGTCGAGCAGGCCGGTGCCGAGCGGCGCACCCTCGAGGGTGAAGCCGACCCAGCCGCCCCGGCGGGTGAACGCGAAGTCCTTGACGTGGATGTTGCGCACGTGCGGGGCGGTGCGGGCGATGACGTCGCTCGGGTGTTCGAGTCGCGCGACGGTGTTGGCCGGGTCGAGGCAGATGCCGAGGTTCGGGTGGTCGACGGCGGTGACGAGGTCGACGAGCTCCTGCGACGACAACTGTTCGTAGGTCTCGAGCGCGATGGTCACGCCGGTGGCCTCGAACGCCGGGAGCACCTGGCGGAGGCGCTCGACGGCTTCGGCATGGGTCGGGCGGTCGTCGCCCGAGGTGACCATGCTGCGCAGGAGGGTCGCGCCCAGCAGGGTCGCGATGTGGAGGAAGCGTTCGAGGTGCGCGACCGCGATCCCCTTGGTGCCGAGTTCGAGCACCACCCCGAGCGAGCGGGCCGCCTCGGCGACCCGGCGCAGCTCGTCGTCGGACATCGCCTCGATGCGGCCGTCGTCGCAGATCTGGAAGACCCCCACGCCGGCCTCGGCCGTGCGCTCGATCATCCCGATGACGCTCAGGCGCTCGGGGGCGAGTTCCGATCCCTCCCAGAAGAAGGTGTACGTGCCGAAGCCGATCATGCGCGACCCGCCTCGTCGAGCACGGCTTCGAGCGCCGCGACTTCGTGGGCGAAGCGTCCGAGGAAGACGCCGTCGACGTCGTCACCGAGCGCGGTGAGCAGGCCGGGTCCGGCGCTGCCGCCGTAGATCACCGAGCTGCCGACGCGGTCGGGAAGCTCGGCCACCGCGTCCTTCAGGCGGGCAGCGACGGCACGGACGTACGCGGGCTCCGCCGGTTCCGCCGCGCCGATCGCCCACACGGGCTCGTACGCCACGATGACCGGGCCGGCGACGGCGTCCGCGAGCGCGGAGTCGAGCTGACGCAGGCACTCCGCCGCGGCGTCCTCCGGGGTCATCCGCTCCCGCTCACCGATGCAGAGCACGGGCGAGATGCCGTTGCGGAGCGCGGCGGCGGTCTTCTCGGCGACGACCTCGTCGGTCTCGCCGAAGAGTGAGCGGCGCTCCGCGTGGCCGACCTCGACGACGCTCACACCGACCTCGGCGAGCTCCGGCCCGCCGACCTCACCCGTGAAAGCGCCGCGGTCGGCGCTCGCGAGGTCCTGCGCACCGACGAGCACGCCCGTCCCCGCCAGCGCCGTCACCGACGCGGCGACCGAGAGGTAGCCGGGGATGACGAACAGCCGCACCCGACCGTCGACGACGGCCTCGTGCCGACGGGCGAGGGCGCCCACCTGCTCGATCCAGTCGAGGGTCTGCGCGTGGCCGAAGTACATCTTCAGGCTCACACCGACCACGCGGGGCGCGGTCGACGTGCTCGCGGTCGACGGGGAGGCGGTCATCAGCAGGAGCCCGTCGCCTCGTACTCGCCGATGACGGCGACCTTCTCGGCGCTCGCGCTGGACTCGTCGAAGCGGTACGTCAGCCACTCGCGCACCAGGCGGCGGGCGAGCTCGATGCCGATGACGCGCTGGCCCATGGTGAGCACCTGGGCGTTGTTGCTCAGCACGCCGCGCTCGACCGAGAAGCTGTCATGGGCCGTGACGGCACGGATACCGGGGACCTTGTTGGCGGCGATGGCGACACCGAGGCCGGTGCCGCAGAAGAGCAGCGCGCGGTCGGCCTGTCCGGAGGCCACGAGCTCGGCGGCGGCGATGGCCACGCGCGGGTAGGCGGTGTGGCCGTCGGCGTCGACCCCCACGTCGACGAGCGAGGCGACGCCGTCGTGCTGTTCGAGGTCGCGCTTGACGATCTCCTTGTAGTCGAACCCGGCGTCATCCGAGCCGATGACGATGCGCAACTGATCGGTCATGCGGGTACTCCTTCTGTGGTGGTGCTGGTGGATGCGGCGGATCCCAGGACGGGGACGATCGCCTGGACGATGAGGCCGAACGAGTATGCACCCGCGTCGACGGTGCCGAGGCTCTTCTCGGCGTGCGGACGGGCGCGGCCCATCTTCGGCAGCAGGTCGGCGGTCTCCGCCGCGGCCGTGGAGGCGGCTGCGGCGGCGGTCGTCCACGCGGCGAGGAGGTCGGCCCCGTCGGCGACGGCGGCACTGAGCGTCGTCGTGAACGGCACGAGGGCGTCGACCATCGTCTTCTGTCCGACCTCGGCCTTGCCGAACGACATGATGCCGTCGACGGCGGCCTGCACGCCGGCCGCGACCTCGCTGCGGGAGGGAGCGGTCTCGTCGCCGAGCGACGTGCCGACCGAGCGGAGCGCGAGGCCCCAGAGGGCGCCCGAGGTGCCGCCGGCGCGGTCCGCCCAGGCGTCACCGGCGAGGTGGAGGACGGTGCGGGCTCCGGCTCCGGCGTCGGCGGCCGCGTGGGCCGCGGCGACGGCCGCGCGGGCTCCCCGCTGCATGCCGATGCCGTGGTCGCCGTCGCCGGCCACCGCGTCGATCCGGCCGAGCTCCTCGACGTTCGTCTCGATCACGCCGACGAGGGCGTCGAGCGCGGCGACGACGGTCACCGCGGCTTCGCGGGAGGCCGGGGTGGAAGCCGGGATCGCCGCGGCGACCTCTGCGACGAGCTCCGAAGGGTCGAGCTGCTCGGCGGCTGCGACGACGCCCTTGCGGTACGCGGGGGTGTCGGCACCGGCTGCCCAGAAGCCTTCGAGCTCCTCGTCCAACCAGAACAGGGTGAGGGAGACGCCCGCCATGTCGAAGCTCGTGACGAGCTCGCCGACCTCGGGGTCGACGATCTCCACGCCCGCGGCCTCCAGCTGAGCGGCGACCGCGCGGTAGACGACGAAGAGCTCCTCGTACTTCACGGAACCGAGTCCGTTGAGGATGACGCCGACGCGCGCGCCGTGGGCCTCGATCACGCCCTCCGGCAGTTCCGCGAGCAGCGAGGAGACGAGCAGCGTGGCGAGGCCGTCGGCGGTCGGCACGTCGGTCTCGTCGATGCCGGGCTCACCGTGGATGCCCATCCCGACCGCCATGCGACCCTCCGGCACGGAGAACAGCGGCTCCGTCGCGCCCGGCAGCGTGCAGCCGCTGAAGGCGACGCCGAACGAGCGGGTGCGCTCGTTCGCGTGGGTGGCGACCCGGACGACCTCGTCGAGGTCGTAGCCCGCCTCGGCCGCGGCGGCAGCCGACTTGAACACGGTGAGGTCGCCGGCGATCCCGCGACGCTTGTGCTGCTCGGAGACCGGCGCGCTCGAGATGTCGTCGGTGACGGCGACGCTGCGGGTGGGGATGCCCGCCGCGTTCAGGGCGTCCTGCGCCTGGGTGAAGTGGAGGACGTCACCGGCGTAGTTGCCGTAGCTGAGGAGCACGCCGCCGCCGCGCTCGGCGGCCTTCGCGACCGACTCCACCTGGTGCGCGGACGGCGAGGCGAACAGGTTGCCCATCGCCGCACCGTGCGCGAGACCCTGGCCGACGATGCCGCCGAAGGCCGGGTAGTGGCCGGACCCGCCGCCGATGACGACCGCGACGGAGCCCTCGGGGGTGCGGGTGCTCCGCACGACCCCGCCGGTCACGCGCCGGACCTGGTGACGGTTCGCCGCGACGAAGCCGTCGATCATCTCGTCGGCGAAGTCCGCCGGGTCGTTGAAGAGGCGGGTCATCGCGTCTTGCCGGTCAGGTCGTCGTGCGAGACCCGCAGCTCCTTCGAGCTGCGCTGCTTCGACAGGATCACCATGAGGGTCGCGGAGATCATCATGAAGCCGCCGACGATGAACATCGGGACGACGTACTGCGGGGTGTCGCCGACCTTCGTGAGGTCCGCGACCGCACCGGTGATGTACGGCGCGGAGAAGCCGGCGAGGTTGCCGACGGTGTTGATGAGCGCGATACCGGCGGCGGCTGCAGCACCCGTCAGGAACTGCGTGGGCAGCGTCCAGAAGTTGGGCAGCGCGGCGAAGATCGCCATGGCGGTGACCGCGATGATCGCGATCGTGAGCGCGGGCGAGTTCGCGAAGAGGGCGAGCGGGATGCTCACGGCGCCGACGATCGCGGGGATCACGATGTGCCAGGTCTTCAGGCCACGACGCGTCGCGTCACGCGACCAGAAGTACAGGGCGATCGCGGCGGGCACGTACGGGATCGCCGTGATGAGGCCCTTCTGCATGACGTCGAACTCGGTGCCGAAGCTCTCCTGGAAGCCCTCGATGATCGTGGGGAGGAAGAAGCCGAGCGCGTAGAGACCGTAGATGAAGCCGAAGTAGATGAAGGCGAGCATCCAGACGCGGCCGCTCGTGAAGGCGTGCTTGATGCTGACGTGGCCCTGCTGCTGCTCGGTCGAGGACTTCTCGTGGGCGAGGGCGGCCGTGAGCCACACCTGCTCCTCAGTGGTCAGCCACTTGGCGTCGGCCGGGCGGTCCTTCAGGTAGAACCAGGCGACGAGACCGATGATGATGGCCGGCAGACCCACGCCGAGGAACATGAAGCGCCAGCCCTCGAGACCGAAGAAGACGCCGTGCTGGCCGATGAGCCACCCGGCGAGCGGGGCGCCGATGACGGTGGTGAGCGGCTGCGCCAGGTAGAAGAGCGCGAGGATCTTGCTGCGGTGCTTGGCCGGGACCCAGAGGCTCAGGAAGAGGATGGCGCCCGGGAAGAAGCCGGCCTCGGCGACACCGAGCACGAAGCGCAGGATGGCGAGCTGCTCGAAGTTGGCGACCCAGGTGAACAGGACCGCGACGATGCCCCAGGTGACCATGATGCGGGCGAGCCAGCGGCGGGCACCGAACTTGTTGAGCGCGAGGTTGCTCGGCACCTCCAAGAGGATGTAGCCGATGAAGAAGACGCCGGACGCGAAGCCGAACTGGGCGGCGGAGAGCGCGAGGTCCTCGTTCATGCCGTTGGGGGCGGCGAACCCGATCGCGGTGCGGTCCAGGTAGTTGATGAAGAACATCAGCGCCACGAACGGCACGAGGCGGATCGAGACCTTCCGGATGGCTGATCGCTCGACAGCCGGATTGGCCGCGGGGGCGGTGGTGTCCACTATGACTCCTCGTCTGGGCGGCATCGATGCCGCGGGCAGGGCGTGGTCCGGTCCGGACCGGAATGAACGATACATCAACCGGTTGACCAATTCAACAGCTGGTCGATAGACGCGGGATTCCCGGAGCCCCCTTCGACAGGCTCAGGGACCGAGGTGGTCCCGGCACCCTCACGGTCCCTGAGCTTGTCGAAGGGCCGCGATACAGTGAAGGCATGCCCGCGTTCCCGGATCGACCGACCGACGACATCTCGTCCAGCCTCGGTCCCGTCGCCGTCGGATCCGCGGTCTCGGCCGTCGCGAAACGCCTGCTCGACCACTTCACGAGCGGCGACATCGCGCCAGGCACCCGGCTTCCTCCGGAGCGCCAACTCGCCGCGTCGCTCGGCATCGGGCGGTCAGCCGTCCGGGAGGCCCTGGCGGCCCTCGAGATCCTCGGCGTGGTCGACGTCCGCCCCGGCAGCGGCACCTACCTGCGCGGCAGCGTGTCCGAGCTCCTCCCCGAGACCCTCAGCTGGGGCCTCATGCTCGGTGAGCCGCGCACCCGCGAACTCATCGAGGTGCGCGGGCAGCTCGAGGTGTTCGCCGCCGGGCTCGCCGCGACCCGCATGGACGACATGGCCCGCAACCGGCTGCGCAACCACCTCACCGCCATGCGCGAGGCCGGCGCGAACCGCACGAAGTTCATCGAGGCCGACCTCAAGTTCCACCTCGAACTCGCCGCCGCCACCGGGAACCGCGTGCTGTCCGACCTCCTGCAGAGCATCCGGTCCCTGCTGCGCATCTGGGTGGAGCGCGGCATCCACGAGGACGTCGATGCGAGGCTCGCCTTCGAGGAGCACGAGGCCGTCTACGAGGCGATCATGTCGGGCGACCCCGCCGCAGCGACGGCTGCGATGCAGCACCACATGGACACCGCGACCGAGCGCCTGAACCGCACGCTCACGGCGTAGCCCTTCGACAGGCTCAGGAACCGGACCGCCTCCTCGGCGTAACCCCGGTCCCTGAGCTTGTCGAAGGACGGTCAGGCGCGGATCGCCGCGACCACCGCATTCACCGCATCCTCCACCGCGGCCTCACGCCCCTCGGCGTCCTCCCGCTCGGAGTCGTGCACGAAGGCCGTCACGCCGCGGCGGGCACCGCAGAAGTCGACGATGCCGTGCTCGATCTGCGTCCGCATCGCGTGCTCGTAGCCGTGGCGGTCATAGACGCCCGCATCGTCGCCGGCGACCGGCACGAGATGGATCCGCAGCCGGTCGAGCTGCCGCACGATCCTGCCGTCGGCGTCGAGGCCGAACGCCCAACCGTTGACGAACACGCGGTCGAACCAGCCCTTGAGGAGGGCGGGCATCGACCACCAGTACACGGGGAACACGAGCACGAGGTCGCTCGCGCGGTCGAGCCGCTCTTGTTCGCGGGCGACGTCGGGCGTGTACTCGCCAGCCACCCGGTACGTGTGCCGGTCGCCGAGCGTGTACCGCGGGTCGAAGCCCTCCGCGGCCAGGTCCGCGAGCTCGGAGGTGCCGGCGTGGAGCGCGCCAACCAGCCGATCGGCGAGGTGCTGCACGAGGGAGTCGGGGTCGGGATGGGCGGTCACGATGAGCGTCGGCACACTCCATCATCGCCTGGATGGGGACGGCTCGCGAGCCACACCGAAGGTCGCAGCGCTGACCCCGAAGTGTAGTCGCGCTACGGTCGCGTAGCCAGAGTTCCGCGCAGATCGTCCACGTTTTCTACCCTGGAAGCACGTGCCTTCGACCCGGACCCCGTCGGATCGTGCGTGTGTGTTCGGCGTACCCGTCGACACCTCAACTGGGGTCGAGGGGATGAACACACCATGGGGACACTCGTCTACGGCATATCGAGCGCTCAGGTGCAGATCGCGGATCCGGAGCTGGCGCACGTGAAGGCGATCGCGCTGTTGAAACTGCGGAGGAACGAGTCCTTCGCCCTGATGATCCGCTTCGACGGCTGCGATTCAGGTCGCACCACCCTGTGGCTGCACCCGGCGATCCCCCTGCAGTTCCGGTTCGAGAGCGACGAGCGCAGCGAGATGGACCGCAAGCTCCTCGAAGCGCTCATGCAGAAGGCCAACGCCGGGGAGCTGACGATCAACGCGTCATCCCCCGCGCCGCTCTGACGATCATGGGCAGGCTCATCTACGGCTCCGAGTTCAGCATCGTGATCCCGGACCGCGCACTGCGGCATCTCCAGATCGCCACCGGCATCAAGCTGCGGCGCGGCGAACCGTTCTTCTTCACGTGGCGCGTCCACACGGTCGGCGAAGGCCGGGAGACCATCTGGATCCATCCAGCCCTGCCGCTGCACTTCGTGATCGACGACGCCAACGTCGCCGACGAGATCAATCAAGACTGGATCACGCAGCTGCTCGACGCCGCCTCCTCGCCGGCCGGACTGTTCCTCAGTCGGGAACCCGGCCCGCGCGGCACGGTGTCGGACACCGGACGCGGCGACCCCTCCTCACCCCCGCTGGGCTGAGTACCGCGTCACGGCTCCTCGACATGCGCGGTGTACTCGCCGTCGTCGGCGCGCGGGTGGGGTTCGAGGGCACCGATCGCGATGGGGATCCCCGGCCCGATCAAGAGGCTGATGGGCTCCAGCCGGCCCTCACCCCGGTTCACCTCGAGCCAGTGGAATCCGCCGTCGGAGACGAGCTCGAGCACCTTCGCGCGGTAGGCGCTCTCGTCCGCAGGGACGGTGTACAGCTCGCCGTCGTACAGGATCTCGAGCCGGCTCATGCTGGGCGCTCCGCCGGCTCGGGGAGGACCCCGAGCCCCTGTGACGAATCCGCGCTCACGGCGAGGAGGTCCAGCCACGCACGGTTGAACTCGACCGGGACGCTCCCGGCGTACTTGAACCGCAACGACATCGCCGGGTGCAACCAGATCGCGCTCCGACCGTCGCCGGCGCGCGGGTCGTCCTTCCAGCTGAAGAAGAAACTCTCTGAGCGGCGGAGTTTGGCGCCGATGACGTGCTGCAGGTGCGCCATGACTCGGTCGTCGAACGTGATCGTCACGTCGGCGTCGTAGATGATCTTTCCCATGCGGGCCTCCCAGCGGTGTGCTGGCGACGACGGTACGCCGCGGCCCGACGTAGGAGAAACACCGCGCGATCGCTTGCATTTCCGGCCGTCGTTCCGGTCTGATCCGGTACCCCCGTCAGCGCCCGCGTTCCCCGACCCTGCCGGAATTGCAAGCGTTCACACCGATTTCCTGTCCCGCATAGCGTCGAAACCATGAAGCATCTCACCTATTCGGACAAAGCCCTCCTCATCGACGACGCCACGGCCGACGCGCTGCTGGAGTATGCGGCGCTGCTCGCCCGCGCGGGTGACGCCGACTCGGTCTCCGTGACCGCCTACAGCGGTGACGGTCAGACGGTCGAAGCGACGTTCCTCCTCGACGCGGGTGCGCCACTCATGTGCGAGACCACCCACTCGACGATGAACGAACCCGACAACGCGATCCCCTTGTCGTACCTCCGCGAGCAGATCGCGCTCCGGTCTTCGCCGCCCTCCATCGCATCGGAGGAACGGCACCCGACCGACCACGGGAACGCGTACGACCTCTGAGTGACCGCCGACCCTCCTGGTTCCATCCGACGACTGATGCCGTGAGCCGTCCGCTCGCCCTACTGTTGTCGGAATGAGCGGATGGACCTGGCAAGCCTGGATCGGACTCGTCGGCGGCACGGCGATCTTCCTCGCCGTGCTCGGGCCGATCCTGCTCGTACAGGTGCGCCGGTACGGCCAGATGTCCCTCCCGCGGGTCCTCGGGGCGGCGGCCGTCAGCATCTACGCCGTCGCACTCGTCGCCTACACCCTGCTCCCACTCCCCGACGAGCGTGCGAACTGTGCCACCGCCCACGGGGCACTCGAGCTCGTCCCCGGGCACTCGATCGGCGACATCGCACGTGAGACCGCCGGCTTCTCGGTCATCAGCACGCTCACCAGCCACGCATTCCTCCAGGTCGTCCTGAACGTCGTCCTGTTCATCCCCTTCGGCGCCATCGCCCGACGGTACTGGAACCGTGGCCTCGGCGTCTCGATCCTGCTCGGTGCACTCGTCTCCCTGCTCATCGAGTCGACGCAGTACACCGGCATCTGGGGCCTGTACGAGTGCGCCTACCGGGTGGCCGACGTCGACGACGTCATCACGAACACCATGGGCGCGGCGATCGGTGCCCTCATCGCACCGATCGTGCTGGGCTGGATGCCGAGCGCCCGGGCGCTGCGGGCGACCCGCGGCCGCGCGCGCCCGGTGACCGTCTGGCGCCGGTGGTTCGGCATGGTGCTCGACGCGGTCGCCGTGAACCTGTCGATCACCGTGCTGTCGCTCGTGTTCGTCGTCCCCCGTGTGCTCCTCACCGGCGCGACCGGGACCGCGAACGACCCGACGCTCGCCGAGGTGCTCAGCATCGGTGCGGGAACGGTCGTCCTCGTGATCGCCCTCCCGGCGCTCATCGGAAGCGGCGCCTCGATCGGTCAGCGGCTCGTCTGGTTGACGCCCGAGTGGCCCGACGGTCGGGGGTCGGTCGCCCGACGCCTGTACCGCGGGTCCGTCGTCGCCCTGCCGTACATCGCGACCACGACCGCCGCGCAGATACCCGACGCCACCAGTGGCCTCGCGCAGACGATCGTCGGGGTCGTCGGAATCCTCAGCTTCGTCATCGTGACGGTCGCCGTCGTGTCGGTACCCTTCACCCGCGCCCACCGCGGAATCTCCTACGCCTCGGCTGGGACGGCGCTGAGCGACGCCCGCTCGCCCAAGCCGTAGCGCGGTGCCTACAGCTCGGAGCCGAGGAGCCCCGAGAGGAACGCGTGGAGTTCGTCCGCCATGTCCACCGACTCCGGCGCGAGCAACCACTGCACCTGGAGGCCGTCCATGAGGGCGAGCGTCATGAAGGCCGCGCTCGTCACCGAGAAGCCCCGCGGGACCCGCTCGGCGGAGACGAGCATGCCGAAGGTGCGCTCGAGCCGGCCACGGGTGCTCTCGTACCGGTCGACGAAGTACTCGTGGGCCGGGTGGTCGGGCGAGGTCGCCTCGGCCGAGAGGGTGCAGTAGAGCGCGACCACGCCGGGCACGGAAGCGTTGTAGCGAGCCAACGCGACGAGCCCCCGAAGGGTCTCGATCGGGTCGTCGCCGTCCATCGGCACGAGGGTCGCCGAGAGGTCGTCGCGGTGCGAGAGCACGGCCGCGAGCAGGGCGCTCTTGTTCGGGAAGTGGTGCAAGAGCCCAGCCTCGCTCATGCCCACCTGGGCCGCCACTTCGCGCAGTGAACCCGCGCGGTATCCCCCGTTCGCGAACACGGCGAGCGCGGCGTCGAGGATCGCGACGCGCTTCATCCCCGTTTTGGCATATGCACCGCGTGGCTTCCCCTGCGGCTTGTTCCCGGTCTTGGCCGATGTCATCGGACGACCTCCCCCTTCGGACGGCTTCACGATAGCGCGTTCGTCGTCGAACACCCGCGGCCTGGTCGTGATCCAACTGTGACATGGGCGAAAACAAAAAGCTAGTGACCACTCGGGTTTCGTGCTAGCGTCCTCAATCACCAGCGATCCGATGAGGGATTGCTCACAGCGATAGGACAAAGATGTTCCGATGGAAGACGACCGCAGCCGTCGCGGTCACCGCCGCTGCACTCGTGCTCACCGGATGCTCCGGTAGCCCCTCCGGCTCGGACGGCGGCTCCGGTGGCACCCTGATCATTGGTGCGATCACTCCCCCCACCACCTTCGACCCCGCCGGCTCCGAGTGGGGCAACCGCTCGCCCTTCTACCAGGCCGTCTTCGACACGCTGCTCGTCGCCACCGCCGACGGCAAGATCGTCCCCTCGCTCGCTACCTCCTACGAGTACAACGAGGACAACACCGTCCTGACGCTCAAGATCCGCGACGACGTCACCTTCACCGACGACTCGAAGCTCACCGCCGACGTCGTCCAGCAGAACCTCGAACGCTTCAAGACCGGCACCTCCCCCGACGCCGGCTACTTCGCGGGCGTCGCCTCCGTCGAGGCGCCCGACGACACCACCGTCGTCATCACCCTGAGTGCACCCGACCCGGCCATGCTCAACTACCTCACCCGGGACCCGGGCCTCGTCGCCAGCGCCGAGTCGTTCGACAGCCCGGACCTCGCGACCAACCCGGTCGGCTCCGGTCCCTACGTCCTCGACACCGCGGCCACCGTCACCGGCACGAGCTACACGTACACCGCGAACCCCGACTACTGGAACAAGGACTGGCAGCACTACGACAAGCTGACCATCAACGTCCTCCAGGACGCGACCGCCGGCCTCAACGCCGTCAAGTCCGGCGAGGTCAACGGCATCAAGCTCGCCAACAACGACAACCTCGCCGAGGTGGAGGGTGCCGGCTGGACCGTCAACGCCAACGAGCTCGACTTCCAGGGCATGCTCCTCCTCGACCGCGCCGGCACCATGAACCCTGCCATCGCCGACGTCCGCGTCCGCCAGGCCATCAACTACGCGTTCGACCGCCCGGCACTGCTCAAGGCGCTGCAGGGCGACAACGGCACCGTCACCGGCCAGGTCTTCCCGGAGAACTCCCCGGCCTTCGACAAGGCCCTCGACGACCGCTACGGGTACGACCCCGAGAAGGCGAAGGAACTCCTCGCCGAGGCCGGATACGCCGACGGCCTCACCCTCTCGATGCCGTCCTCCGCCGTGCTTGGTGCCACCACCTACACGCTCATCTCGCAGCAGCTCGCCGACGTCGGCATCACCGCCGAGTACGTGGACCCGGGCAACAACTTCATCGCCGACCTCCTGGCCCCGAAGTTCCCCGTGTCGTTCATGGCGCTCGAGCAGAACCCCGACTGGCAGCTCATCCAGTTCATGATCGCCCCGAACGCGGTGTTCAACCCGTTCAAGTACTCGGACCCCAAGGTCGACGAGTACATCAAGCAGATCCAGTACGGCGATGAGGCGACGCAGGGCACGGTCGCGAAGGAACTCAACGAGTACATCGTCGAGCAGGCCTGGTTCGCACCGTTCTACCGGGTGCAGGGCAGCTTCGCCACCGACGCGAACACGACGGTCAAGATGATCCCGACGAACGCCTACCCGTCGATCTACGACATCCAGCCGAAGTAGTCCGCTGGTCCTGAGCCTGTCGAGGGGTGCCGCCCTTCGACAGGCTCAGGGACCGGGACCGGGCCGGTCGAGGGTGCCGCCCTTCGACAGGCTCAGGGACCGGAACGGCCAGTCGCACGTCGGTTCCATCCCGGCCCCAACACCCCTCGCTCACCCACTTCCTGGAGTGACCCATGCTCGGATTCATCCTCAGACGCCTGGTTTCCGGTGTCGTCCTCATCTTCGTGATCTCCGTGATCGCGTACTCCCTCCTCTACCTCGGCGGCGGCGACATCGCCCGCCGCATCCTCGGCCAGAGCGCCACCGCCGAGACCGTCGCCAAGAAGTCCGCGGAGCTCGGCCTCGACCGCCCGCTCCCCGTGCAGTACGTCGACTGGCTCACCTCGGCCTTCCAGGGCGACCTCGGCCGGTCCTGGTTCACCGGCCAGCTCGTCTCCTCCGGCGTCTCCGGTCGCCTCGCGGTCACGCTCTCGATCGTGCTCGGCGCGACGATCATCGCCGCGATCGTCTCGGTCATCCTCGGTGTCCTCGCCGCCCGACGCGGTGGATGGATCGACAACGTCGTCCAGTTCATCTCCGTCATCGGGTTCGCGATCCCCAGCTTCCTCATCGCCCTCGTGCTCGTCATCACCTTCGCGATCAACCTGCGCCTGTTCAAGGCGACCGGGTACATCCCGATCACCACCTCCTTCGGCGGCTGGGTCACCTCCGTGACGCTGCCGATCATCGCGCTCGCCATCGGCGCCATCGCGACGGTGTCGCAGCAGGTGCGCGGCTCGGTCGTCGACGCGATGTCGAAGGACTACGTGCGCACCCTCCGCAGTCGTGGTCTCGGCACCAATCGCGTGATCTACAAGCACGTGCTCCGGAACGCCGGCGGCCCGGCCCTCGCCGTCCTCGCCGTGCAGTTCATCGGCCTCCTCGGCGGCGCCGTCATCATCGAGCAGATCTTCGCCCTTCCCGGCATCGGTCAGCTCGCCGTGCAGGCGACGACCTCCGGCGACATCCCCATCGTGATGGGCGTCGTCATCGCGACGGCGATCATCGTCGTCGTCGTCAACCTGCTCATCGACCTCGCGCAGGCTGCGCTCAACCCGAAGGTGCGACTGTCATGACCGCCATCGAAACCCCGCTGACCGTCCCGACCCCGCAGGTCCGTGTCAACCTCCTGCGCCGGCTCCTCAAGCGTCCGATCGGCGCCGCGTCGCTCGTGTTCCTCGCCATCGTCGGCGTGATCGCGATCTTCGGACCGCTCATCGCCCCGCAGGACCCGAACCTCGCCTCCCTGCAGCTCGTGCTCGCACCGCCGAGCGCCGACCACCTCCTCGGAGCGGACAGCGCCGGACGCGACGTGCTCTCCCGGCTGCTCGCGGCGACCCAGATCAGCGTCGCCGCGGCGCTCCTCGCCCTCGTCGTCGCGATCGTCATCGGTGTCGTCGCAGGCCTGATCGCCGGGTACTACCAGGGCTGGTTCGACTCCGTGTCGTCCTGGTTCACCGGCCTCATCATGGCGCTGCCCGGCATCGTCGTCCTGCTCGCCGCCCGCGCCGTCCTCGGTCCGTCGGTGTGGATCTCGATGGCGATCTTCGGCATCCTGCTGTCGCCCTCGTACTTCCGGCTCGTGTACGCGGCGGTCACGGCGGTGCGGTCGGAGCTGTACGTCGACGCCGCCCGGGTCTCCGGCCTCAGCGACCCGCGCATCATCGGCAAGCACATCCTGTCGGTCGTCCGCGCACCGATCATCATCCAGTCGGCGATCATCGCCGGCATCGCGATCGCCATCCAGTCCGGCCTCGAGTTCCTCGGACTCGGCGACCTGTCGGTCCCCACCTGGGGTTCGATGCTGAACGACGGCTTCACGAACATCTACAAGGCCCCGATCCTCATGGTGTGGCCGTCGCTCGCGATCGCGCTCACCTGCATCGCGCTCACCCTGCTCGCCAACGCGATGCGCGACGAGCTGGAGCGCACCGTCAGTGTGCGTCGCCGTCGTCGCAAGATCGTGACGACCTCGAAGACGGGCTCGAACACGATCGTCACCCAGTCGATCAGCACCTCGGGCATCTCGGAGGACGAGATCGTCGGAGTGCCGCCCATCCGTCACGACGACGACGCCCGCGCCGCCGTCCGTGCCGAGGAACTCGTCCTCAGCGTCCGCGACCTCCGAGTCGGGTACGACCAGGAGGGTGGCCAGGTCACCGAGGTCGTCCACGGCGTCGACCTCGACATCCGTCGCGGCGAGGTCCACGGTCTCATCGGCGAATCCGGCTCGGGCAAGACCCAGACCGCGTGGGGTGTCCTCGGACTCCTGCCCCGCGGTGGCCGGGTCACCGACGGCACCATCAGCTACGAGGGCACGCGCCTCGACACCCTCGGCGAGCGCGAGTACACGGCCATCCGCGGCAAGCGCATCGGCTACATCCCGCAGGAGCCGATGTCGAACCTCGACCCCGCGTTCACGATCGGCAGCCAGCTGGTCGAACCACTCCGGGTCGCCCTCGGCCTCAGCAAGAAGGACGCGACCGACAAGGCCCTCGCCCTCCTCGAGCGGGTCGGAATCCCCAACCCGAAGCGCACCTTCGCGGCGTACCCGCACGAGGTGTCCGGCGGCATGGCCCAGCGTGTGCTCATCGCCGGCGCCGTGTCCACCGACCCGGACATCATCATCGCGGACGAGCCCACCACGGCGCTCGATGTGACGGTGCAGGCCGAAGTCCTCGACCTGCTGCGCGACCTGCAGGCCGAGCGGCACATGGCGATGCTCCTCGTGACGCACAACTTCGGGGTCGTCGCCGACCTCTGCGACCGGGTCTCGGTCATGCAGAACGGCCTCATCGTCGAGACCGGGCCCGTGCGCTCGATCTTCAACGACGCCCAGCACCCGTACACCCAGTCGCTGCTCGGCGCGATCCTCGACGAGGGTCCCGCCCGGCCGGCGCTCGCGACGAACCTGACAGGAGAGACCCGATGACGACGTCACTGCTCGAGGTGAAGGACCTCGAAGTCGAATACCCGGGCAAGGGGCTCCGCGCCCAGTCCTTCAGTGCGCTCAAGGGGGTCTCGATCGACATCAAGCCCGGCGAGACCGTCGGCCTCGTCGGCGAGTCCGGTTCCGGCAAGACCACCCTCGGCCGTGCCGTGCTTGGCCTCGCCCCGGTGACGGGCGGCAGCATCCGCTACCGCGACCGCGAGATCGGTCACCTGAAGCGCAAGGAGCGCCGGGCGTTGAGCTCGGAGATCCAGGTGGTGTTCCAGGACCCGTACTCCTCGCTGAACCCCTCGCTCACGATCGAGCAGATCCTCACCGAGCCGCTCACCGTCCGTGGGGTCTCCGGAGCGGACGCCCGCAAGCGCGTCGGCACGCTGCTCGACCAGGTGCAACTGCCGACCGGCGCCGCGTCGCGCCTGCCCCGGGAGTTCTCCGGCGGGCAGCGGCAGCGCATCGCGATCGCCCGTGCTCTGGCGCTCGACCCGAAGCTCATCGTCTGCGACGAGCCGGTGTCGGCGCTCGACCTGTCGACGCAGGCCCGCGTGCTCGACCTGTTCATCGACATCCAGGAGCAGACGGGCGTCGCCTACCTCTTCATCTCGCACGACCTCGCGGTCGTCCGGCACATCAGCCACCGGGTGGCGGTCATGTACCACGGCGAGATCGTGGAGTCCGGCGACGGCGACCAGGTGACCGCGCGTCCCGCCCACCCCTACACGCAGCGCCTGTTCATGGCCGCGCCGATCCCGGACCCCGACCGTCAGGAGGACCGCCGCGTCGAGCGTCGCCGCCTCATCGACGAGCAGCGGGCCGCCGAGTCCGCCGCCTGATCCGTCCGGATCACCACGACCGCCCGGTCGGCCGGGGCCAGGAACCTGGCCGGCCGGGCGCACCACCTCCACCCGCCTCGACAGGCTCCGCGACCGGGCTCCGGTCCCTGAGACCCACATCCGGTCCCAGGGACCCACATCCGGTCCCCACATCCGGTCCCTGAGCTTGTCGAAGGGCCACCCCAGAACGGACCCACATCGCATGACCATCACCACTCCCCGCCACGCCGCTCCCACGAAGGCGGTCGACACCGACGCGATCGACGCCCTCGTCGCCCGCCTCGACCTCGAGGAGAAGGTCGCGCTCGTCTCGGGTGCCGACTTCTGGACGACGGTGCCGCTCGAGAAGATCGGCCTGCGGGCCATGGTCCTGTCCGACGGGCCGGCCGGTGTCCGTGGGCCCGTCTGGGACGAGCGCTCGCCCTCGATCAACCTCCCGTCGGCCACCGCATTGGCGTCGTCCTGGGACCCGTCGTTCGCCTACCGCTACGGTGCGGTCGCCGCCGCGGAGGCCCGCCGGAAGGGCGTCGACGTCGTCCTCGGCCCGACCATCAACCTCCACCGCTCGCCCCTCGGCGGCCGCCACTTCGAAGCCTTCAGCGAGGACCCGGAGCTCACCGGCTCCCTCGCCGCCGCCTATGTCAGCGGGCTGCAGGACAACGGGGTCGCCGCGACCCCCAAGCACTACGTCGCGAACGACTCCGAGACCGACCGGTTCACGGTCGACGTGCGGGCCAGTGAACGCGCCCTGCGCGAGCTCTACCTCGCGCCGTTCGAACGCACCGTCACCGAGGCCGGCACCTGGGCGATCATGAGTGCCTACAACTCCGTCGACGGCGTCACGATGAGCGAGAACGACCTCCTCGAGACGCCGCTCAACTCGGAGTGGGGCTTCGACGGCGTCGTCGTCAGCGACTGGACCGGCGTGCGCAGCCTCGGATCCGCGCCGGCCTCGCAGGACCTCGCGATGCCCGGCCCAGCCCCCGCGTGGAGCGAGGCCCTCGTCGCCGCCGTCCGTGACGGCCGGGTGGCCGAGGCCGCCGTCGATCGCAAGGTCGCCCGACTCCTCGCGCTCGCGGTGCGGGTCGGCGCGCTCGGCGAGGAGGCGCTCGCCCCGGCCTCGGTCGACGGCGTCGCCTTCTCGCGGGAGGCGGAGACCGAGGGCGTGGTGCTGCTCACCAACGACGGCACCCTGCCGCTCGAAGCCGCCTCCGTCAACCGGGTCGCCGTCATCGGGCACAACGCCCGCGACTCCCGCACCCAGGGCGGCGGCAGCGCGACGGTGCTCCCCGAGCACACGGTCAGCCCGCTCGAGGGCCTCACGCTCGCCCTCCCCGACGCGACCATCGACTACGCCGTCGGCGCCATCGTGCAGGAGGGGGTCGCCGAACTGCCGCTCGACCGACTCACCAACCCGCGGACGGGTGAGCCGGGTCTCCTCGCCTCCTTCGTCGACGCGACAGGCGCCGAACTCTTCGCCGAGGACCGCCGCTCCACGGCGCTCGTCTGGTTCGGCGGCGACGCCCCGATCGGCACGGCGGCGCAGCTCGTACTCACCACGACGTACACCCCGGAGACCTCCGAGCAGCTCAAGCTCGGCTTCGCCACGGGCCTCCACGGCCGTCTCTTCGTCGACGGCGTCCTCCTCGTGGACGAGCAGCCCGTCATCGTCGGCAACGACCTCGGTGCGGCGCTCCTCGCTCCGCCCTCGGCGACCGGCGCCTTCTCCGCGCAGGCTGAGGTGCCTGTCGAGATCCGGGCCGAGTTCGACCTCACCCCGAGCGAGAACGGCCTCGGGGCGATCAGCGTGACCGTCGGTCGGGCACCCGACGACTCCGACCCGGACGCCCTCATCGCGCAGGCTGTCGAGGCGGCACGTGCTGCGGACGTCGCGGTGGTCGTCGTCGGCACCAACGCGAAGGTCGAGTCCGAGGGGTGGGACCGCAGCGACCTCTCCCTGCCCGGCCGCCAGGACGAGCTCGTGCGCGCCGTCGCCGCGGTGAACCCGCGCACGGTCGTGGTCGTGAACTCCGGCGCACCGGTCCTGCTCCCCTGGAGCGACGACGTCGCCGCCGTGGTCCTCGGTTGGTTCGGTGGCCAGGAGATGGGCAACGCCCTCGCCGACGTCCTCCTCGGTGTCGCGGAGCCGGGTGGGCGCCTGAGCACGACCTGGGCCGCGTCGTTCGACGACGTCCCCGTCCTCGACGTCACGCCGGTGGACGGCGTGCTCCGCTACGAGGAGGGCATCCACATCGGGTACCGGGCGTGGCTGCGCTCGGGTGCTCAGCCCGCGTTCTGGTTCGGTCACGGCCTCGGGTACACGAGCTGGACCATCGACGAAGGCACCGTCTCCGGTGCGGTCGACGCCGGGACCGCCGTCCTCGCCGGCACCGCGACGAACACCGGCGATCGCGCCGGCAAGCACGTCGTCCAGGTGTACGCGGAGCGCGCCGACTCCGCGATCGACCGGCCGGTGCGGTGGCTGGTCGGATCCGCCGTGGTCCGTGCCGAGGCCGGCGAGACCGTCTCCTGGGAGGTCCCGTTGCCCGCTCGCGTGTTCGCCCACTGGGCCGACGGCTGGCAGGTCGAGGCCGGGGACGTCACGCTCCGCATCGGTTCCTCGGTGGTCGACCTCGTCCACGAGACGGTCGTCTCGATCGGCGCGGGGACCGTCCGATGACGGCCGCGGCGACCGGCGCGCGGATCGGGCGGCTGCGGGCGGAGGCCCGCGACGACAGCCCGGCGGTCGCGACGCCGACCCCGCGACTGAGCTGGACGGTCGAGACGCCGGGCACCGACTGGGTGCAGGCCTGGGCCGAGCTGCGCGACGACACCGGCGCGACGGCCCGGGTGGAGGGCCGCGAGTCGGTCCTCGTCGCGTGGCCGTTCGAGCCGCTGGCAGCGCATACGACCCGCACTCTCCAGGTCCGGGCGGGTTCGACGAGCGGTGAGGAGACCCCGTGGAGCACGCCGCTCACCGTCGAGGCCGCGTTCCTCGAGGACGGCGCCTGGGCCGCCGGCTTCATCGGGCTGGCCGCGCCGGAACGGCCCGCGCAGCCCATGCGGGTCCGCCGGTCGTTCACCGTCGACCGACCCGTCCGTCGTGCCCGGCTCTTCTGGACGGCCCTCGGCGCGGCCGAGCCACAGCTGAACGGCACCCTCGTCTCGGCCGACGTCCTCTCCCCCGGCTGGACCGCCTACGGTGACCGGCTCGTGCACGAGACGGTCGACGTCACCGCGCTCATCGAGCCGGGCGAGAACGTCGTCGCAGCGACCGTCGCGGGCGCCTGGTACACGGAACGGTACGGGTTCTTCCAGTTCGCGAAGCGCATCTACGGGGAGCAGCCGCTCGTCGCCGCCCAGCTGCAACTCGACTACACCGACGGCACCTCCGCGACCATCGTCACCGACGACAGTTGGTCGGCCGCAGACGGCGCCGACCTCGTCGACAGCGGGATCTACGCCGGTGAGGCGATCGACACCACGCTCGCCGAACCCGGCTGGGCCACCACGGACTTCGACGCGTCCGGGTGGCCCGCGGCCCTGGTCGACGACGCAGCACGCCCCGTGCCGGAGGCCCGCATCGCCGCGCCCGTCCGCCGTATCGAGGAACGGGCGGTGGCCGAGGTGCTCACGGCGCCGTCCGGTGCGACGATCCTCGACTTCGGGCAGAACCTCGTCGGCCGACTCCGCATCACGGTCTCCGGTCCGCGCGGGACGGTCCTCACCCTCCGGCACGCCGAAGTGCTCGACGCGGGCGAGCTCGCCCTCCGACCACTCCGCAACGCCGCGGCAACCGACCACCTCACCCTCTCGGGCGACGGCGAGCAGACCATCGAGCCGCGCTTCACCTTCCACGGCTTCCGATACGCACAGATCGACGGCTGGCCGGGCGACCTCGACCCGTCGGCGGTCACCGCGGTCGTCCTCCACAGCGACCTCACGCGCACGGGCTGGTTCTCGTCGTCGCACGAGCTGCTCGACCGCCTGCACGAGAACGTCGTCTGGGGCATGCGCGGCAACTTCCTCAGCATCCCCACCGACTGCCCGCAGCGCGACGAGCGCCTGGGCTGGACCGGCGACCTGCAGGTGTTCGCGCCCACCGCGAGCTTCCTCTACGACAGCTCCGCCTTCCTCGACTCCTGGCTGCGCGACCTCGCGCTCGAGCAGGGTCACCAGGACGGCGTCGTCCCGATGGTCGTCCCGGCCGCGCTCTCCGGGTTCGCCGGTGGCGGTCCGACCGCCGCGTGGGGTGACGCCGCGACCGTCGTGCCGTGGGTGCTCCACGAGCGCTACGGCGACCTCTGCGTGCTCCGCGAGCAGTACGCGTCCATGCGGTCGTGGGTCGAGGCCGTCCTCCGCGTCAGCACCGACGGACTCTGGTCGAACACCTTCCAACTCGGCGACTGGCTCGACCCGAGCGCACCGCCGGACCAGCCCGCGAAGGCCCGGGTCGACTCCGACATCGTCGCGAGCGCGTACCACGCCAGGTCGTTGCGGATCCTGTCCGACACCGCCGCCCTCCTCGGCGAAACGGCGGACGCCGAGCACTACGGCGCCCTGGCCGACCGGAGCCGAGCCGCGTTCGGCGCCGAGTACGTGACGCCGGCCGGCCGCATGATGTCGGACGCACCGACCGCGTACGCCCTCGCCCTCCGGTTCGACCTCGTGGACGACCCCGAGGTGCGGCAGCGGCTCGCCGACCGGCTCGCGGACCTCGTGCGCGCCGACGGCTACCGCATCGGCACCGGGTTCGTCGGGACGCCGCTCATCACCGACGCCCTCACCGACGGCGGTCACCTCCGCGCCGCCGGCCGCCTCATGCTGCAGACCGAGAACCCGTCGTGGTTGTCGCCCGTCACGAAGGGCGCGACCACGATCTGGGAACGCTGGGACAGCCTGCTGGAGGACGGCTCGGTGAACCCCGGCGAGATGACCTCCTTCAACCACTACGCCCTTGGTGCCGTCGCCGACTGGCTGCACCGCACGGTCGCGGGGCTCGCTCCCGCAGCTCCCGGCTACCGGGAGCTGCGCATCGCCCCACAGCCGATCGACGGGCTCGACCACGCCGAGGCCCGGCACCTCACCCCGTACGGACCGGCGTCCGTCGCCTGGCGCCGCGAGGGCTCGTCGCTCGTGGTCACGGCGGAGGTCCCGCCGAACACGACGGCGACGGTCGAGCTGCCCGGCGCACCGGGCGAGACGGTGGGCTCGGGTCGGCACGAGTGGACCGTGCCGGTGGTCGAGACGGTCGCGGTCGACGACACCGTCGAGCTCGGCCTCGAGTCACCGCTTTCGGAGATCATCGACCGGCCGGCCGCCTACGACGCCCTCCTGACGGCGGTGGCCCGGCACGATCAGGCCAAGGCCGAGGAGATCCGGCGTGGGACGCAGTGGAGCCGCGGTCGGACCGTCCGGCAGCTCCTCATGTTCACGCCGCCGACCATGCTCGACGACGTCGCGGCCGACCTGGCCGCCGTGTCCGCCGCGGAGGTTGCGCGATAAACGCCACCCGGCTGTTTCACGTGCAACACTCGCACCACCTGTCCCACCAGCACCGTGACCAGCACCACCGTTCACCCACCGCCGACCTGGTCGGCTGATCACTGGAGATCCATGTTCGACCGCAGCTCAGCTTTCGGAGACGTCCTCACCAGCCCGGCCGGCCGTGCCGTCCTGGAGGTGTTCCTGCCCGGGATCGCGGCATCGCCGATGGCGAAGCAGTTCACGAGCATCCGTCTCGGCCAGCTCTCGGCGATCGTCCCCGAGCTCGCCGACGACGAGGCGAAGGAACGCCTGTGGGCGGCGTTGGCCGAGGTCGACGACGGCCCGGACGCACGCGCACCCTACGGTCAGGCGATCGAGCCGGACACCGAGTACGAGAGCGAGGAGGTCGAGCGCGGCTCGGCGGTCGTGACGGTGCCGGGCACCGTCCCGCAGTACGGTGTGGTCGAGGTCCGGCTGGACGGCCCGTCGCACGGCAACCCGTTCGTCGACGTCGAGCTCGGTGCGACGTTGACGGACGGCTCACGTGAACTCACCGTCGGCGGCTTCTACGACGGCGACGGCCGCTACCTCCTGCGACTGCTCGCCGAGGAGCCGGGCGAGTGGACGTTCACGACGACCTCGACCGCGCGATCGCTCGACGGGATCACCGGGACGGTGACGGTCGGTGCCGCCGAGCCGGGGCACCACGGCCCGGTCCGGGTGGACGGGTTCCACTTCGCGCACGCCGACGGCACCCGGCACCGGCCGCTCGGGACGACCGCGTACGCCTGGACGCACCAGACGGAGGAACTCCAGGAGGCGACGCTCGCCACCCTGGCCGATGCGCCGTTCACGAAGATCCGCATGTGCGTGTTCCCGAAGTCGTACCTCTACAACGCGAACGAACCCACGTCGTTCCCCTTCGTCGGTTCCCTGGCCGAGGGCTTCGACGTCGAGCGGTTCGACCCGGCGTACTGGGCCAACCTGGAGCACCGCATCGCCCAGCTCGGGGCATTGGGCATCGAGGCGGACCTCATCCTCTTCCACGCCTACGACCGGTGGGGCTTCGCCGACCTCGGCCCGGCCGTCGACGAGCGGTACCTCCGCTACGCGGTCCGCCGGCTCGCCGCCTTCGCCAACGTGTGGTGGTCCATGGCGAACGAGTACGACCTCCTGTGGGCGAAGACGACCGACGACTGGGAGCGCTTGGCCGCGGTCGTCGGCGACGAGGACCCGCACGGGCACCTCAACTCGATCCACAACTGCCAGGGCTTCTACGACTATACGAAGCCGTGGATCACGCACTGCAGCGTACAGCGGGTGGACGTGTACCGCACCGCCGAGAACACCGACCTCTGGCGGCAGCAGTGGGGCAAGCCGATCGTCATCGACGAGTGCGCGTACGAGGGCGACATCGACCAGGGGTGGGGCAACATCACCGGCGAGGAGATGGTGCGACGGTTCTGGGAGGGCGCGATCCGCGGCGGGTACGTCGGTCACGGCGAGACGTACCTCAACGAGCGCGAGGAGCTGTTCTGGTCGAAGGGCGGACCGCTCATCGGATCGAGCCCGGACCGCATCGCGTTCCTCGAGCGCATCTCGGCGGAGTCCCCGACGGGGGTGCTCGACCCGCTCCCGGGCGACTGGGATGTGCCGTGGGGCGGGGTCGCCGGACGTTACGTGATCGGGTACTTCGGGTTCAACCGTCCGCGGTTCCGGAACGTGTTCCTCCCGGAGGGCGAGTTCCACGTCGACGTGCTCGACACCTGGAACATGACCGTGGAGACGCTGCCCGGCACGTTCTCCGGGACCGTCCGTGTCGACCTCCCCGGCCGGCAGTTCATGGCGGTGCGTCTCCGTCGCGTGGAGTGACCCCCGGTCGGTGACCCGCTCCTCCTCCGGTCACTGAGCCTGTCGAAGTGCCCCCGTTGACAGGTTTGTTCGGACCACTTACAGTTGTCGGGCATTCGCGCAACCTGCGTTGCATTATGCGCAACCGCTCGACGACTGGAGTGCGACCCATGGACGACGGAACCGGCACCATCCTGCTGCGCAGCGTCCTCCGCGGCACGGCGCTCACGGCGCTGCTGCCGAGCTGGGTGACCGGCGGCGGGGGCGACGCGGTCCTCGACCGCCTGCGCGACGACGCCGTCGTCGCCGAGCTCGAGCGCTCCTTCGCCGAGCCGCCCGTCGCCGAGCGCGTCGACTGGTCGGCCGTGCGGATCGCCCAGGTCTCGCACCCCGATCTGCAGGAGCTCGTCGGCCGCAGCATCGCCGACCTCGCCGTCGAAGCGGGTCAGACGCCGCTCACGGTCGTCTCGGATACGCTGATCGCCGACCGCCTCACCACGCTCGTCGACACCCGCGCCTGAGCACGTCCACCCGAGGAGACCACCGATGCTTCCCCTGCCGACGACCGTCCACCAGCACGACGGCGCGTTCACGCTCCGCGACACGACCGGCCTCGGCGGGGACCGCCGCTTCACGGCGGCGAGCCGCTGGTTGCGCGAGGTCCTGCAGGCATCGACGGGCTACGACCTCGACGCCCGCATCGACCTGCGGACCGACAGCATCGCGTTCATCCACGAGGACGGCCTGGCCGCCGGCGGCTACCGTCTGACGGTGAGCGAGGCGGGTGTGCGGATCGTCGCATCCGACGCGTCGGGGGCCTTCTCCGGAGCGGTGACCCTCACCCAGCTCCTGCCGCCCGCCGTCAACCGCCGGGCGCTCGTGCAGGGCGTCGACTGGACCGTGCCGGCCACGACGATCGAGGACGCACCCCGCTTCGGCTGGCGCGGCGTCATGCTCGACGTCGCCCGGCACTTCCTCCCGAAGGCCGACGTCCTCCGCTTCATCGACCTCGCCGCGCGACACAAGCTGAACGTCCTCCACTTCCACCTGACCGACGACCAGGGGTGGCGTATCCAGATCGACGCCTTCCCGAAGCTCACCGAGGTGGGCGGTTGGCGAACGGAGAGCCAGCACGGCGCCGCACGGCACGCACCGGGCGATGGCCGGCCCCACGGCGGCTTCTACACGAAGGACGACCTCCGCGAGATCGTCGCCTACGCCGCAGCCCGCTCGATCACCGTCGTCCCCGAGGTCGATCTGCCCGGCCACGCGCGAGCCATCATCGCCGCCTATCCGGAACTCGCGGTCCCCGACGTCGCCCAGGACCCCGACGAGCCGTCGGTGTGGACGCGCTGGGGCATCAACGAGGCGATCCTCGACATGGGCGAGGCGACCGTCGACTTCTTCCGCACGGTGTTCGACGAGGTGATGGAGCTGTTCCCCTCCACCTTCATCGGTGTCGGCGGCGACGAGGCGAAGAAGACCCGCTGGGCGGCGAGCCCGAGCACGCAGGCCCTCATGGCCGAGCGCGGGCTCGCCTCCGTGGAAGAGCTGCAGGCCTGGTTCATCCGCCAGCTCGAGACGCACCTGTCCGCGGCCGGCCGGCGGCTCTACGGTTGGGACGAGATCCTCGAGGGCGGCGGGCTGCCGAAGGACGCGACCGTCGCCTCGTGGCGCGGTGAGTTCGGTGCGGTCGTGGCCGCGCGCCAGGGCTACGACGTCATCGCCTGCCCGGACGACCGCGTGTACCTCGACTACCGGGAGTCCGACGACCCGCGCGAGCCCATCCCGGTCGGCCCGCCGCTCACCGTCGCCGAGGTCTACACCTTCGAGCCCGTGCCCGCTGAGCTCACGGAGGCGGAGGGCGCGCACGTCATCGGCGTGCAGGCGAACATCTGGACCGAGCACATGGACTCGGCGCGGGTGATCGACTACCACGCGTACCCGCGACTGTGCGCGCTCGCGGAGGTGGCGTGGGTCGGTCGGGAACGCGACCTCGCGGGGTTCGAGGAACGTCTCGGGCAGCACCTGGCCCGGCTCGACGCGCTCGGGGTCGAGTACCGGCGGGCGTCGGGTCCGCTGCCGTGGCAGGAACGTCCCGACGCCGAGGGCCGTCCTTCCACGCGCGAGCAGCGTGCCGCCCTCGTCGAGGAACTCACGAAGGACATCCGCGCCGAGCGCGCCGACCCCTGAGCCAGCACCTCGGTCCCTGAGCTTGTCGAAGGGCCCGGTCCCTGAGCTTGTCGAAGGGCCCGGTCCCTGAGCTTGTCGAAGGGCGCCCACTGTCCACCCAGCGCAACCCCCAGGTGTCGCGGAGGGTCGGCTGGAACACTGGCGACATGACCACCATCACGCTGACCAAGGGCGTCACCGCCTACCGCGCCGACCCTCCGAAGGGCGTCGAACTCCGCGGCGGGCTCGTCCTCATCCACGAGATCTGGGGGCTCGTCCCGCACATCATCGACGTCGCCGACCGCTTCGCCGCGGAGGGCTACATCGTCGTCGCGCCCGACATCCTGAGCGGCGCCGGGGTCACTCCCGAGATCGGTACGGAGCTGCAGGAGCTGGTGTTCAGTGGCGACGAGGCGACCCGCACGGCCGCCCAGCCGCGGTTCCGCGAGGCACTGTCGGTGGCGAAGTCGCCGGAGTACGCCGAGGAGGCGCTCGGGTACCTCGGCAAGGCCGTCGACGTCCTGTTCGACGAGGACGGTGTCGACGGACGCGTCGCCGTGGTCGGGTTCTGCTTCGGTGGCGGGTACAGCTTCGCGCTCGCGGCCGCCGACCGTCGCATCCGCGCCGCCGTCCCGTTCTACGGGTACCCGCCGGAGCCCGAGGCCGTCACGTCGATCGCCTGCCCGGTGCTCGCGTTCTACGGCGACCAGGACGAGGACCTCATGAAGAGCCTCCCCGACCTCACGACCACGATGGAGGACGCGCGCGTCGAGTTCACGGCCACCGTCTACCCCGAGGCCGGACACGCGTTCTTCAACGACACCAACACGATCACCTACCGCGAGGACGCGGCCGCCGACGCCTGGGTCAAGACGCTCGCGTTCCTCGACACCTCGCTCGGCAACGCCTAGCCCCGAGCAATCGGCCCCCGTTCGCCCATTCCTGGGCGAACGAACGCCCGCTCGCCCAGGAATGGGCGAGCGGGCGTTCGTGTGGAGCGGTGGAGTCCTACGCGCCCTTGAGGCGCGTGGCGAGGTAGGCGTACAGCTCGTCGATCGCGACGCGCTCCTGCTGCATGCTGTCGCGGTCACGGACCGTCACCGCGTTGTCCTCGAGGGAGTCGAAGTCCACCGTGACGCAGAACGGGGTGCCGATCTCGTCCTGACGGCGATAGCGGCGCCCGATCGCGCCCGAGTCGTCGAAGTCGATGTTCCAGGAGCCACGCAGCTCGTCGCCGATCTGGCGGGCGAGCGGCGAGAGCGCCTCGTTGCGAGACAACGGCAGCACGGCGACCTTCACCGGTGCGAGGCGCGGGTCGAGGTGCAGCACGGTGCGCTTCTCGATCTTGCCCTTGGCGTTCGGCGGCAGCTCCTGCTCCTCGTAGGCGTCGACGAGGAAGGCCATGAGCGCACGCGTCAGGCCGAAGGACGGCTCGATGACGTACGGGATGTACCGCTCGTTCTTGGCCTGGTCGAAGTAGCTGAGGTCCTTGCCCGAGCTCTCAGCGTGCACCTTGAGGTCGTAGTCGGTGCGGTTCGCGACGCCCATGAGCTCGCCCCACTCGCTGCCGGCGAAGCCGAACTTGTACTCGATGTCGACGGTGCGCTTCGAGTAGTGTGCGAGCTTCTCCTGCGGGTGCTCGAACCAACGGATGTTGTCGGGCGTCATGCCGAGGTCGATGAACCACGCCCAGCAGAGGTCCATCCACGTCTGCTGCCACTCGTCGTCCGTGCCGGGCTCGACGAAGAACTCGATCTCCATCTGCTCGAACTCGCGGGTCCGGAAGATGAAGTTGCCGGGGGTGATCTCGTTGCGGAACGCCTTGCCGATCTGGCCGATGCCGAACGGCGGCTTCTTGCGTGCCGTCTGCAGGACGTTCGAGAAGTTGGTGAAGATGCCCTGCGCGGTCTCCGGGCGCAGGTAGTGCAGGCCCGACTCGTCGTCGACGACACCGAGGAACGTCTTCAACAGACCGGACATCTGGCGGATCTCGGTCCACTGGCCGATCTTCGACGGGTGCTCAGGGTCGGGGATGTCGGCGAGGCCGTTCTCCGGCGGGTGGCCGTGCTCGGCCTCGTACGCCTCGAAGAGGTGGTCGGCCCGGTAGCGCTTGTGGGTGATGAGCGATTCGGTCAGCGGGTCGCTGAAGACCTTGACGTGACCGGACGCCTCCCAGACGGCGGTGGGGAGGATGACGGCGGAGTCGAGACCCACCATGTCGCCGCGGCCGCGCACGAAGGCGTTCCACCACTGCTTCTTGATGTTCTCCTTGAGCTCCACGCCGAGGGGCCCGTAGTCCCACGCCGACCGGGTTCCGCCGTAGATGTCGCCGGAGGGGAAGACGAACCCTCGGTGCTGCGCCAGGGTGACGACGGAATCGAGTCGGGACTGCTCTGCCATGTGGACCTCTCCATGCCGCTACTCGCGGCGGTGTCTTCGGTGCTGACGCCTGGCTGGCGCCCGCTCCCGGAACCCTCCAATCCTACGGGCGCGTCGCTGAGCACCACCAAACCGGGCACGAGCGGCGGACCCGCGGCCCCACGGCGCGCACCTCCGCCGTGAAGCCGCCCGGCGGACTCGCCAAGTCAGCTCCCCGCAGGCCATGATCGTGAGGAGTGGCACGCCGGACAGCACGGCGGAAGGGACATCATGAGCTCGAGCGAGACACCGGGGACGGGCGCACCTCCCACAGCGACGGGCACGACATCGACGGAGTCGCGGCGATCACGCACCGCCGCACGGCTCGCGGGCTTCCAGGCGTCAGCCGTCCGGTTCGTCCGAGGGACGCCCGTGAGCTTCGGGCTCGCAGCGATCATCCTCGTCCTCGCGGTCCTGACCGGCACGGCGACCGGACCCGCTTCGACGGCGGTCCAGGAGCAGTGGGCCGCCGGGTTCGCGACGACCGTCCAGGCCGGGCACTGGTGGACGCCGCTCAGCGCCCTGGTCATCGCCTGGGACCCCTTCCAACTCGTCTTCGCCGTCCTCGGCGCCGTCGGGCTGCTCGGGGTCGCCGAACGCCTCATGGGTTCGCGGCGCACCCTCTGGATCTTCCTCGTCCTCGGGGTGGCCGGCACGCTCGTGGGCATCGGCCTGCAGGCGATCGGGGCCGCCATCGGCGAACTCTGGGCGATCACCGTGGAGCTCGACCTGACGCTCGACCCCTTCGTCGGCATCGTGGGTGCGCTGCTCGCGGCGAGCGCCTTCGCCCTCCCCCTCTGGCGACGACGCATCCGGGTGATCACGATCGGGTTCATCCTCATGTTCGTGCTCTACAACGGCGACACGACCGACGTGTACCGGCTCATCGCCGCCATGCTCGGGCTCGTGCTCGGGCGGGTGCTCGCGCGGGCCCTGGGCCGGCAGCGCACCCGCTGGAACCGCAGCTCGCACCAGGAGACGAGGACACTGCTGGCGGCGACGATCTCGGTGTCGGCGATCGGGCCGCTCATCTCGATCATCTCCCCCAACGCGATCGGCCTGCTCTCCTACCTCGGGAACGTGTTCAGCGACACCGTCCCGGACTACGACGAGGTCATGGGCCGCTGCGCAGCGAGCTTCACCGACGAGTGCAACCGTGAGATCGCGATCGCGAGCCAGGCCGGGACGGGGTCCCTCGTGCTGACCTTCGTGCCGCTCGTGCTCCTCGTCGTCGCGGCGATCGGCCTGCGCAACGGCCGGCGGTTCGCGCTCATCCTCACGATCGTCGTGAAGTTCGCCCTCGCCGTCATCGGCGCGTTCGCGTTCGTGTACGCGCTCCGCTTCGACCAGAACGGGACGGACCTGTGGGAGATCCTGCTGTGGGGTGCCGCCGCGCTCGTCGTCCCGTTGGCGCTCGCCCTGCTGCTCATCGCGCAGCGCCGGCACTTCCAAGTGCGTGCGCCCCGTGACGCCCGTCGCGAGTTCGTGTTCACCGTCGTGTTCGCGTTCGTCGTACTGCTCGTCGGCGAGCTGCTCATCGGGTGGATCAACCGCGCCACGTTCCTCCCGGAGCCGGCGGGTGTCGACACCCTCCTGTCCGACGTGCCTCGCCGGTTCCTGCCCGGGGTGTTCCTCGGCTCGCTCGGGAGCCCCACCTTCCCCACGGACGGGCTCACCGTGTTCGCGTTCGAGTGGGTCGGCCCCATCTTCTGGGCGGTGTTCCTGCTCGCGATGCTCCGGCTGTTCGCCGCGACCGGACCGGCGACGCACCAGGGGGACGGCGCCCGCATCCGGCAGCTCCTCAAGCAGGGCGGCGGCGGCACCATGGGGTTCATGGCGACCTGGCCGGGCAACGACTACTGGTTCGCCGACGACGGCCGCAGCGCGGTCGCGTACCGGGTGATCAACGGCATCGCGATCACGATGTCCGATCCGATCGCGCCAGGGTCCGACGGCCGCTCCACGATCCGCGGGTTCGCCGAGTTCTGCGACGCGAACAGCTGGATCCCGGTGTTCTACAGCGTCCACGAGCAGTACCTGCCGGTGTTCGCGGAGCTCGACTGGCAGGTCATGTCGGTCGGCGAGGAGACCCTCATGCACCCGCCGACCTTCGAGCTCACCGGGAAGCCGTGGCAGAAGGTGCGGCAGGCCCTCAACCGTGGCATCAAGGAGGGGCTGACGACGCTCTGGACCACCTGGGACGAGCTGCCGTTGGCGATGGTCAACGAGATCACGTCGATCTCCGAGCAGTGGGTGGCGGAGAAGGAGCTCCCGGAGATGGGCTTCACGCTCGGGGCCGTGGAGGAGCTGAAGGACCCGGAGGTCGCCCTCATGCTCGCGATCGGGCCCGACGGACGACTGCAGGCGATCACGAGCTGGTTGCCGTCCTACCGCGACGGGCGCGTCGTCGGGTGGACGATCGACTTCATGCGCCGCGCCGACGGCAGCCTGAACGGGGTCATGGAGTTCCTCATCGCCTCGGCCGCGCTGCACATGCGCGAGACGGGGGTCGAGGTGCTGTCGCTCTCCGGCGCTCCGCTGGCCACGAAACCGCTCCGGCCGGGTGAGACGCCGCCGCCGGCGACCGCGATGACGCGCCTGATGGACTTCCTCGCGAAGACCCTCGAGCCCGCCTACGGGTTCTCCTCGCTGTTCCGGTTCAAGGCGAAGTTCAACCCGACGTACGAGACCATCTACATGACCTACTCGGACCCGCTCGCGCTCCCGCTCATCGGCACGGCCGTCGGCAAGGCCTACCTCCCCGACGTCTCCCCGAAGGAGGCCATCGCGCTCGTCCGCACCCTCAGCCGCTGAGCCGGGCTCGCCCGTTCGCCACCGGCGGCGGAGCGAGTGACTCGCCTTCGAGGAACGGACCCTTCACGAGCTCGTGGCGGAGTTCGCCGAGCGTGCCGTCGAGGCGGCCGACGAGCGTCTCCACGCCCATGCGTCCGAGTTCCGTTGCGGGGAGCAGTGTGACGGCGAGCGCCGGATCGGCCGCCTCCGACACCTCGCGCGTCGAGCCGATGAGGACGACGGACAGCTCATCCGGGATCGAGACGCCGAGCTTGCCGAGTTCGCTCACGAGGCCGAGGGCCGCCCGGTCGTTGAGGACGAGGATCGCCGTGACCTCGGGGGCCTCGGCCACGAGGGTCGCCGCGAGCGCGCGACCGCCGGCGGGATCCGGGGCGCACCGGAGGGTCCGGCCGCGGAGGCCGCGCTCGTCGCAGACGGCGTGGAACGTCTCCTGCACGCGCACGACCGGGCCGTAGCCGTCGAGCCCCTCGCGTTCCACCTCTTCGACGAGGACGAACTCCCGATGCCCGAGCTCCTGGAGCCGGTCGATCGACTGCTCCACCATGCCTTCGAAGTCGACGTCGACGTAGTCGAGGCCGGAGGGGTCGCGCGTGCGGCCGATGAGCGTCAGCGGGGTCCGCGCCGCCAGCAACCTGTCGACCCGGTGGTCGTCGAGCCGCACCTCCATGAGGATCACGCCGTCGATGAGGCCGTCCGAGGTGAGTTCACGGAGCGCTCCGGGGTCGCTCGGCTCCGGCCAGAGGACAACGGTATACCCGAGCTCCGAGGCCGCCTCGGCGGCACCGGTGAAGAAGCGGGCCGCGGTGTCCGACAGTCGGTGCTGCAGGACGGGGAAGAGCAGCGCGATCATGCGGGTGCGTCGGCTCGCGAGCGCCCTGGCGACCGCGTTCCGTCGGAAGTCCAGCTCGACCATGGCCGACTCGACCCGGAGGCGGGTGGCCGGGGACACGGGCTTCGAGTCGTTGACGACGAACGAGACGGTGGCGACGGAGACTCCGGCGAGCCGCGCGACGTCACGCATCGTTGCCATGGGTCCCCGCTCACGTGCTCTGGTGTCCGGCAAGTCTCTCACGGATCACGATTCGGTAAACCGGTTAAATTCATCCTTGACGGCGGGCGGAGACGGAGGCATGCTGGTTCCCGAAGCGCGCAGTAAACCGGTTAACTCTGGGCGATGCGCGATCCGACCTCGACCGGCGAAGGAGCCGTGAAGATGCCTGCAGCCACCACCGTCGACGACCGTCCGGCGCAGCCGCTCCGCGTCGCGATCGTCGGATACAGCTTCATGGGATCGATCCACGCCCAGGCCTGGACAACCGCTCCGCGCTTCTTCGACCTCGGCCCCGGCGTCGAACTCGTCGCCGTCAGCGGTCGGGACGCCGAAGCCACCCGTGCCTTCGCCGACCGCTTCGGCATCGCCGACGTCGAGACCGACTGGCGCACCCTCCTCACCCGGGGCGACGTCGACGTCATCGACATCTGCACGCCGGGCCACCTCCACGCCGAGATCGCGATCGCCGCACTCGACGCCGGCATCCACGTCCTCTGCGAGAAGCCGCTCGCCAACACGCTCGAGGAGGCGGAGCGGATGGTCGCGGCCTCCGAGCGTGCCGCCGCCCACGGCGTGCAGGCGATGGTCGGCTTCAGCTACCGCCGCACCCCCGCACTCGCCTACGCGCAGCGCCTCGTCGCCGACGGCCGGCTCGGGACCATCCGTCACATCCGGGCGCAGTACCTGCAGGACTGGATCGTCGACCCCGACTTCCCCCTCGTCTGGCGGTTGGACGCCGAGCAGGCCGGCTCAGGAGCGCTCGGCGACCTCGGTGCCCACATCATCGATCTGGTCGGCTTCGTGACCGGGCAGGAGCTGACCGGGGTCAGCGCCCTCAGCTCGACCTTCGTCACCGAACGTCCGCTCCCCGAAGCGTCGAGCGGACTCAGCGCCACCGCGACCGCCGCCACCCGGCGCACCGGCACGGTCACCGTCGACGACGCCGTCGTGTTCATCGGCCGGACGGACGGCGGGGCGCTCGCGACCTTCGAAGCCACCCGCTTCGCCACCGGCCGGAAGAACGCGATGCGGCTCGAGGTAGACGGCTCCGACGGCTCGATCACCTTCGACTTCGAGCGCATGAACGAACTCGAGTTCCACGACCACACGCTCCCGGCGGAGGAGGCGGGCTTCCGACGCATCCTCGTCACCGAGCCCGGCCACCCCTACGCGGGCGCCTGGTGGCCGGCCGGGCACGGCCTCGGCTACGAGCACACCTTCGTCCACGAGGTCGCCGACCTCGCCCGCGACCTCGCGGCCGGCCGGCGACCCGAACCGGGTTTCGCCGACGGCCTCCGCGTGCAGCGCATCCTCACCGCCGTCGCCGAGAGCGCCGCGACGAACGCCGGCTGGGTCGCGCTCGACCACTGACCTCCCCGCCCCACCACCACCGACCGATCCGACCACCATCCAGCGCACCACGATCAGCACCGCACCACGATCACCACTCACCAGGCAAAGGAGCCATGACATGCGATCCACGACCACCCGCGACACGAAGCAGCGCCTCATCCGGCGGCCGCACGTGCTCGGTTCACTCGCGATCCTCGCGATCACCCCGTTCGCCCTCACCGCGTGCAGCGGCGGCGGTGGCGCTGCGGCCGGCGGCGACGCCGACACCCTGACGATCCTCGACTACTACAACAACGAGCCCGACAAGACCCTCGTCGGCGAAGCCCTCGACCGCTGCGCCACGGAGCTCGACGTCAAGATCAAGCGCGAGAACGTCCCCGGCAAGGACCTCATCCAGAAGGTCCTGCAGCAGTCGTCGTCCAAGACGCTGCCGGACGTGCTCATGCTCGACAACCCGGACGTGCAGGAGATCGCGGCCACCGGCGGCCTCTCGCCGCTCAGCGACTACGACGTCGACACCTCCGGCTTCGCGAAGGGCATCCTCGACGCCGCCAGCTACGAGGGCGAGGTGTACGGCCTCGCGCCGACGGTCAACACCCTCGGCCTGTTCTACAACGAGGACCTCCTCGCCGCGAAGGGCATCACCCCGCCCACCACGTGGGACGAGCTGAAGACGGCGGCGGCCGCACTCACCGAGGGCGACACCTACGGGCTCGCGTTCAGCTCCATCGCCACCTATGAGGGCAGCTGGCAGTTCCTGCCGTTCATGTGGACCAACGGGGGCGACGAGACCGACCTCACCACGCCGGCGGTCGCCGAGGCCCTGCAACTGCAGGTCGACCTCGTGAACTCCGGCTCCGCGTCGAAGAGCGTCATCAACTGGTCGCAGGCCGACGTCAACGACCAGTTCATGGCCGGCAAGGCCGCGATGATGATCAACGGCCCGTGGCAGATCCCGGCCCTCAGCGCCGACACGGACCTCAAGTACGGCAGCGTGCAGGTTCCGGTGAACAAGGCCGGTCAGACGCCCGTCGCCCCGCTCGGTGGCGAGGTCTGGACCGTCCCGGTGACCGGCAACAAGGACAAGCAGGCGAAGGCCGCGAAGTTCGTCGAGTGCATCTCGAGCGACGAGAACCAGCTCGCTCTCGCCGAGGCACGCTTCACCGTCCCGACGAAGACGGCCCTGGCCGAGCAGTACGTCGCCAAGGTGCCCGAGATGGCCGCGTTCACCGAGCAGGTCGCCAACGCCCGCTCGCGCACCGGCGAACTCGGTGAGGAATGGCCCGAGGCCGCGACCGAGATCTACACCGCCATCCAGCTCGCCCTGACCGGGCAGGCGACGCCTGAAGAGGCGTTCAAGCAGGCGGCCGCGGGCTGATCCCGATGAGCAGCGGCATCGCCGGAGCCTCGCTCCAGGACCGGAAGACCGACCGACGTCCCGATGGCACCGACGGGGGTGCGCCCCTGAAGCGCACCCCCGCCGGGGCCGCCCGCCGGCGCCGACGCGTCCGTCGGGAAGACCTCGTCAAGCTCGGCTTCGTCGCCCCGGCAGCGCTCTACATCGTGCTGTTCTTCGGCTACCCGGTCGTCAAGAACGTCACGATGAGCTTCCAGGAGTACACGACGAAGACCTTCTTCACGGGCGAGGCACCGTGGGTCGGGTTCGCGAACTACGTGACCGTGTTCAGCTCCCAGCTGTTCACGCCGGCGCTCCTCAACACGGCGCTGTTCACGATCGGCTCCATCGCCGGTCAGTTCGTGATCGGGCTCGCCCTCGCGGTGTTCTTCAAGCGACGCTTCCCGCTGAGCTCGTTCCTCCGGGCGATGCTGCTGCTCCCCTGGCTCCTCCCCCTGATCGTGTCGAGCGCCACCTGGCGGTCGATCCTCGATCAGGACAGCGGTGTCCTGAACACCGCCCTCGGCACCATCGGGCTCGGCGGGGTCCCGTGGCTCACGAGCCCCTCGGTCGCCCTGTTCGCGGTCGTGCTCGTGAACATCTGGATCGGCATCCCGTTCAACGTCACGATCCTCTACGGAGGCCTGCAGGACATCCCCGACGAACTGTACGAGGCGGGCGCGCTCGACGGCGCGACGGGGTGGAAGGCCTTCCGCCACATCACGTGGCCGAACCTCCGCCCGGTGGTGAGCGTCGTGCTCGTGCTCGGCGTCGTCTACACGATCAAGGTGCTCGACATCATCCTCGGCCTGACGAACGGCGGGCCGGCGAACGCCACCCAGACGCTGTCCGTGCGGTCGTATCAGGAGTCGTTCGTGAACTTCGAGTTCGGCGTCGGCGCCGCGTTCAGCAACATCCTGATCGTCATCTCGCTCCTCTTCGCGATCGTCTACCTCCGCGTCAACCGACGCGCGGTCGACGAGTAAGGACACCGACCCCTCATGACCACGACCAGCATCGTGACCGGCGGCCGACAGACCCGCCGCTTCGCCCCGGTCGGCCCGTCGCGCCGCCGTGGCGACCGACGACGCCTCGGCTCCACCGTCCTCGGCGTCCTCATCCTCGCGATCATGCTCTTCCCCGTCTACTGGATGGTGAACGCGTCGCTGCAGCCGTCGGGCAACACCCTCACCGGCGACTTCTTCCCCGTGAACCCGAGCTTCGCCGGGTACGAGAAGGCGATCGCCGACCAGGGCGGGCACCTCGTGACGAGCCTCGTCATCTCGCTCGGGACCGTCGTGCTGACCCTGGCGATCGCCGCACCCGCGGCCTACGCGCTCGCCCAGTTCCGGTTCCGCTGGATCAGCATCGCCCTGCTCGTGATCCTCATCGCGCAGATGATCCCCGGCATCGTGATCGCCAACGCCCTCTACTCCGCCTACAACGACCTCGGCCTGCTCAACTCGATCCCCGGGCTGATCCTCGCCGACGCGTCCCACGCCATCCCGTTCGCGATCCTCATCCTGCGGGCGTCGATGCAGACCATCCCACCCTCGATCGTCGAGGCGGCACGGGTCGACGGCGCCGGGCTGGTGCGGGCGTTCGTCTCGATCGTCCTGCCCGTGAGCCGCAACGTGCTCATCACCGCCGGACTGTTCGCGTTCCTGTTCTCCTGGAGCGACTTCCTGTTCGCCCTGACCCTGACGACGACCGAGGACGTGCGCCCGGTCACCCTCGGCATCTACCAGTACCTCGGCTCGCAGGTGTCGAACTGGAGCGCGGTCATGGCGACCGCGGTCCTCTCGTCCCTGCCTGCCATCATCCTGCTCGTCATCGCCCAACGCTTCATCGCCGCCGGGGCGACGGGCGGCGCCGTCAAATGACCGACCAGCACCCAGACACCCTCTCCGACCACGCAACGCATCCTCGAAGGAGCACCACCATGTCCGACAGCACCACCCCCGTCCGCGTCCTCGTCTGGGGAGAGAACCGTCACGAGCAGATCGAGGAGAAGGTCCGCGCGATCTATCCCGACGGCATGCACACCACCATCAAGGAGGGCATCGAGGAGCACCTCGGCGCCGATGCGGTCGTCACGACGACGACGCTCGACGAGCCGGAGCACGGCCTGACCGAGGAGGTCCTCGCCGCGACCGACGTGCTCGTGTGGTGGGGTCACGCCGCGCACGACGAGGTCGCCGACGAGGTCGTCGAACGGGTCCACCAGCACGTCCTCGCCGGCATGGGGCTGCTCGTGCTGCACTCCGGCCACTGGTCGAAGATCTTCGGCAAGCTCATGGGCACCACCTGCACGCTGCGGTGGCGGTCGGAGGAGGACCGGGAGATCGTGTGGACGGTCGATCCGACCCACCCCATCGCCCAGGGCGTCCCCCACCCGTTCATCATCCCCGCGCAGGAGATGTACGGCGAGTTCTTCGACGTCCCGGCCCCCGACGAGCTGATCTTCCTCTCGACGTTCACGGGCGGCGAGGTGTTCCGCTCCGGCATGACCTACAAGCGCGGCTTCGGCAAGATCTTCTTCTTCTCCCCAGGCGACCAGGACTACCCCGTCTACCACCACGAGCACGTCCGACGCGTCCTCGCGAACGGTGTCCGCTGGGCGCACACCCTGCGGCCGGAGCGCGCGGTGCCGGTCCTGCTCCGGTACGAGACCGAGGACTTCTACAACGGTCGCGGCTACCAGGGAGCGCTCGAACGATGAGTGCACCTGTCGACGGCGGCTTCGCGGTGCTCGCGGACGCCGCGGCCCCGGTGCGGCTCGTCCTCGTGGGAGCCGGCGGCATGGGTCGGGCCTGGCTCCGGACGATCCTCGCGAACCCGGACACGGAACTCGTCGGGGTCGTCGACCTCGACACGGCCCTCGCCGAGTCGGCCGTGGCCGAGGCCGGCCTGCAGGTGGGCCCCGACGGTGTCGTCGTCGGGACCAGCGTCTCGGTCGTCGCCCGGGCCACCGGGGCGCACGCGGTCGTGAACGTCACCGTGCCCGCAGCGCACCACCCGGTGAACACCGAGGCGCTCTTCGCCGGGCTGCCCGTGCTGTGCGAGAAGCCGATCGCCCCCACGGTGGCGCAAGCGCTCTCCCTCGCCGCCACGGCCGAGGCCAGCGGGCAGCTGCTGATGACGAGTCAGTCGCGCCGCTACTACGCGTCGATCGCCGCGTTCCGGGAGCAGGTCGCTTCGCTGGGCCGCCTGGGCTCGGCGACCACCGAGTTCTTCAAGGCGCCGCACTTCGGTGGGTTCCGCGAGGAGATGCCGCACGTGCTGCTCGTCGACATGGCCATCCACGCCTTCGACGCCGCCCGCTACGTCCTCGGGAGCGACCCGATCGCCGTGTACTGCGAGGAGTTCAATCCGTCCTGGAGCTGGTTCTCGGCCGATGCCGCCGCGACCGCGGTCTTCGAGTTCGCGAACGGCGTCCGGTACACCTACAGCGGCAGCTGGTGCGCCGACGGCGTGGAGACGTCCTGGAACGGCAGCTGGCGCGTCAACGGCGAGCACGGCACCGCGGTCTGGGACGGCGACTCCGCGCCCCGGAGACAGCTCGCACCGACGGACGGGGTGGCCGCCGAGGTCGAGACTGCGACGCTCGAGGCCGACGTGCCGGAGGAGATCGCCGGTTCGCTCGTCGAGTTCGTCGGAGCGATCCGGACGGGACGGGTGCCCTCGGGCGAGGTCCACGCGAACGTCCTGAGTCTCGCGATGGTCGAGGCCGCCGTGCGGTCCGCTGAGACCGGCGAGCGGGTGTCCATCGCGGACGTGCTCGCCCAGGCGCACGCGCAGGCGATCGAGGCCGAACCGCGCGACGACGTCCGAGCGGCGCTCGTCCCCACCAGCTGAGGTGGGGCGGATCGTCGTCGTCGCGTGCTGCGGACGACGATCCGCCTCAGCTCACCACGTGCCGTCCTGGAGGTTGCGGGCCACGCTCAGGCTGAACGCCCGCCAGAGGCCGGAGTGGCCCGGCGTCCGCTCTGGCCTACTCGGCCACCCCGCGAAGCGCGCGACGCGGACGAAGCCGACCTCGTGCCATTGCTCGTCGGTCTTGCGGAAGCGGTCCGGCTGCCAGACGACCGGTCGCTCCGGCAGGTTGAACGAGGCCGTCGCACGCTTCGCCCGGAGCCCGGACAGGGTCTCCGGCTCGGGGACGTGCTCGCCCACCCAGTCGAGCACGTCGAGTTCTGGCGAGTCGCCGGACCGGGACCGGTGGATGCCGACCACCCGGAACAGCGCCGTCCGCCCGTTCGGTGCTGTGAACGCGAGGACGTCGCCTGGCGTCAGGTCGTCCTCCACATGGCGCCACGATCGACGGAGGCGTTTCGGCGCGGGCTGCGGGCCGAGGAGCTGCTCGCGCAGGCGCTGCAGGGCGGCGGTGCGGCGGGTGAGTTCCGTCCGGCCCGCCTCCGCCCACAGCTTGAGGTCGGCTCCCCCGTCGATCGCCGCGATCGCCCGCGCTTGCACGTCGGGATCGAGCCGGCCCACCTCGCTCTGCGCGGCCGCGAGCGGGATCCACAGCTCGCCGTCGTCGCGGTCCACCAGGTGGGCGAAGGAGGCGATGGTCCGTCGCGTCGCCTCGTCGTCGGGCACCCGGTCCTGGACGAGCTCGCGGTACTCCGTGCGGATGTCCGACGCCGTGTCGTTCGAGAAGATCGCCGTTCCCCATGCGCCCATCCCGGCATCCTCGCAGACCACGCCCATCCGCGGCCAGGTCCGGCCCATACGATGGACGGAGCCCCACTCCGAGACGAAGGACGCTGCATGCCATCCCGCCCCACCAAGTTGATCCCGCCGACCTTCTCCCGCACGCCGTCGCTCGACGCCGAGACGGTCGAGCTGGAGGTGGCGATCGATTTCCCCGAGGGTGTCGAGGCCATCGGTCTCGCCGTCGCCCCCGCGCTCGACGGCGTCGACGACGAGATCCCCGCGGCTCTCGGCCTCGACCGTGCGGCCCTGACCCGCGCCGGCTTCACCGGCGAGCTCGGTCAGACGCTCGTGGTCCCCAGCCAGGACGCACCCACGTTCATCGCCGTCGGTGTCGGCGCCCCCGAGAAGCGCACGGCCGCCGCACTCCGCGACGTCGCCGCAGCGTTCGCGCGCGCCGCCTCCTCCTTCGCGAGCATCGGCCTCGACGTCGCGCACGCGTTCGACCTCGACGCCGCATCGGCCGGACAGCTCGTCGTGGAGGGCGCGTTGCTCGCCCGCTACCGCTACACGGAACTCAAGCGCGAGGCGAAGCGCACGCCGCTCGTCGCGCTCCACCTCGTCGCAGCCGGCGACGACCTCCCGGAGACCGCGACCGGCGCCCACCGCGGCGAGGTCCTCGCCCGCTCGGCGAACCTGGCCCGCGACCTCGCGAACACCCCGCCCGGCCACCTCACGGCGACCGACCTCGCCGAGGTCGCGCAGCTGCTCGGCGCCGCCAACGGCTTCGACGTCGAGGTCTTCGACAAGGACGCGCTCGTCGAGCTCGGCCTCGGCGGCCTGCTCGGCGTCAACGCGGGCAGCGTCGAAGAGCCCCGCATGATCAAGCTGCGGTACACCCCGAAGGACGCCGACGGGTCGTCCGTCGAACCGGCCGGACACCTCGCGCTCGTCGGCAAGGGCATCATGTACGACTCGGGCGGCATCTCGCTCAAGCCGTCCGACCCGTCGCACGCCGCGATGAAGATGGACATGGCTGGTGCGGGCGCGATCCTCTCCGCCATGACCGCGCTGGACGAGCTGCACTGCGCGAGCAGCGTCACGGCGTTCCTCATGTGCACGGACAACATGCCGTCCGGCTCGGCGACGATGCTCGGCGACGTGCTGACGTTCCGCAACGGCACGACCGTCGAGATCAAGAACACGGACGCCGAGGGTCGCCTCGTCCTCGCCGACGGGCTGAGCCTGGCGGTCGAGGAGGGCCCCGACGCGATCGTCGACATCGCGACGCTGACGGGTGCCGCGATCATGGCCCTCGGCACGAAGACCGCCGCGGTGCACGGGACCGAGCAGGGCATCGTCGACCGGACGCTCGCCTCGGCAAAGGCCACCGACGAGCAGCTGTGGCAACTGCCCCTCGAACGCAGCTACCGGAAGCAGCTCGACTCCGACGTCGCCGACCTCGCCAACATCGGTGGTCGCTACGCCGGTTCGACGCTCGCCGCGCTGTTCCTCGCCGAGTTCGTCGGCGAGGTGCCGTGGGCGCACCTCGACATCGCCGGGACCATGCTCGTGGAGTCCGACGAGTCGTGGCGTTCGAAGGGTGCGACCGGGTACGGCACGCGTCTCCTCGTCGACCTGGCGCTGAACTTCAGCGCCTGACCTCGATCGGCCGGTCCCTGAGCTTCCACCCGGGTCCCTGAGCTTCCACCCGGGTCCCTGAGCTTCCACCCGGGTCCCTGAGCTTGTCGAAGGGCAGTGATCGAGCCGCCCAGTCGCGCCTCGGTCGCTGAGCTTGTCGAAGGGCAGCCACCGACCCACCCAGTCGCGCCTCGGCCCCTGAGCCTGTCGAAGGGCACTGACGGACCCGCCTCCCCCGAGCGCGCTGGTCCCTGAGCTTGTCGAAGGGCAGCCACCGACCCGCCCCGCCGCTCCCACTTCGACAAGCTCAGTGACCAAACCCGCCCACCCGCACCTCGGTCCCTGAGCCTGTCGAAGGGCAGCCACCGACCCGCCCGCCCGCACCTCGGTCCCTGAGCCTGTCGAAGGGCCCGCGTTGCCGTTCCGGCAAGAAACCACCGCCTGACGCTCGTCGCAGGGCAGGCTGGGCGGATGACCTCCGAGCACGAACCCACCCTCACCGATCCCGCCGAGTTCTGGGAGGACCGCTACCGCAGCCGCGGCCAGGTGTGGAGCGGTCGGCCGAACGCCGCCCTCGAGCGCGAGGTCGCCGACCTCCACCCCGGTACCGCGCTCGAGCTCGGGAGCGGCGAGGGTGCCGACGCGGTCTGGCTCGCGCAGCAGGGCTGGTCCGTCACGGCCGTCGACATCTCCCCGACCGCGCTGGCCCTCGGCCGCTCCACGGCGGAGGCCGCCGGGGTCGCCGATCGCATCACGTGGGTCGAGGCCGATCTCGCCGCCTGGGAACCGTCGGGCGGATTCGACCTCGTGACCGCGACGTTCCTGCACTCCCCGGTCGCGTTCCCGCGGGAGGAGGTCCTCCGGCGGGCCGCAGCAGCGGTCGCGCCCGGCGGCACCCTGCTCGTCGTGGGTCACGCCGGCCCGCCGCCCTGGGCGACCGAGCACATCGCGCACGCCCACTTCCCGACACCCGATGAAGTGCGCACCTCCCTGGAGCTGGAGGCGAACAACTGGGAGGTCGTCATCGCAGCCCTCGTCCCGCGCGCTGCGGTCGGGCCCGACGGCGAGCCCGCCGAACTCGACGACAGCGTCCTCCACCTCCGCCGCCGCCCCTAACTCAGGAGACTTCCGGCGCGTCGCGCCGCGCGACCGGCGCGTCGCACCCGACACACCGCTGCACTCCTGAGTTGGGAACAGAACCACACCTGCCGGGCACCGGACCGACACCCGTTCCCACCGTCCCTAACTCAGGAGACTTCCGGCGTGTCCCGACGCGCGACCGGCGCGTCGCGGCGGCGCGCCCACCGATCCGCGCTCGATGAGCGTCTGCGCGAGCACGAACTCCTCCGCTGCGAAGCCCGTCCCCCCGATCCGGGCGATGAGCCGACGCGCGGACTCCGCGCCGAGCTCGTAGATCGGCTGGGACACGACGGTGATCGGCGGCGTCGTCAGGCTCGTCCAGTCGGCGTCGTCGAAGACGATGAGCGACACGTCGCCGGGGATCGACAGTCCGAGTTCCCGGACGGTCCGGAACACGGCGGAGCCGACGAGGCTGTCGGAGGCGACGATCGCGGTGACGGCGTCGGGACCACCGAGCACCTTCCGCGTGATGACGTCGATCCCCTCCGCGCGGGCGTTGAGGTGGACGAAGGAGGCGGGATCCTCGACCCCGGCCTCGCCGAGCGCTGCCGTGAACCCGTCGATGCGGTCGCCAACCGAGGAGGACCCCACGACGTCTCCGGAGACGTAGGGGTGCTCGTGGGCGAGCGTCGAGACGAAGGCGATGCGCCGATGACCGGCGGCGAGGAGATGCCGGGTCGCCATCGCCGCTCCCGAGGCGTTGTCGGCGACGACCGTGTCGGCCTCCATGCCTGCCGCGCGGCGGTCGAGGAGCACCACGGGACGCCCTTCGGCGAGCGCCGTTTGTAAACTTCTCGTTTCGATCGAGGACGCCGGGGTCACGATGAACCCGTCCACGCGCTTGTCGAGGAGGAGCTCGATCGCGGCTGTCTCGGCGTCCACCTCCTCGTCGGAATTGGCGAGGATGAGGTCGAATCCGGCGGCTCGCGCGACGTCGGAGATGCCTCGGGTCGCGCGAGCGAAGAAGGGGTTCTCGATGTCGCCGATGACCACCCCGATGGTGTTCGACTTCCCCGTGTTCATGCTCTTCGCAAGGGCGTTCGGGCGGTAGCCGAGGCGTTCGGCCGCAGCCTGCACGCGGTCCCTGACGTCATCGCTCACGGCCCCGTAGTCGCCGAGCGCTCGGGCCGCCGTGGCCTTGGAGACCTTGGCGGCTTTCGCGACGTCGGACACCGTCGTCTCGCGTCGTCCGGTGGCCGGATCCGTTGCCATGTGCCCTCCGATGGGGTTCTGCTTCGTCGTTGACGTCGTTCCGGAACCAGGGTACTGTCCTGGACAACCTGTTGAGACCGGTCTCAAGCTACTCGATTGAGACCGGTCTCACCAGCAGAACGACAGCAACGGAGCTGACGGCGTCCACAAGACACGAGCCGACGGTTCCCTCCACGCACCACGAACTCCTCCCCATGATTGGACTCGCCGTGACGAATCGCTCCACCCTCCGCAGGACGGCCCTTCTGGCCGTCGCTGCGGCGACCGCCCTCATCCTCTCCGCGTGCTCCGGTGGTGCCGGCGCCGCGAGCAGCACCGAGGACAACCCCTACGGACTCATCACCCCCGGACAGATCCGCGTCGCCAGCCTCGGCGACTCGAAGCCGTACACCTTCACGGACGCCGACGGGACGTTCACCGGATTCGACGTCGAACTCTTCACCGACGTCGCCAAGCGGATCGGGATCGACGACGTCGCCTTCACCGGTCAGGACTTCTCCGGCCTGCTCTCCGCCGTCGCGAACGGGCAGTTCGACGTCGGCGTGGCCGCCATCGGCATCACCAAGGAACGCGAGCAGACCGTCGACTTCTCCGACGGCTACCTCGCCGGGTACCTCACGGTCATGGCGTCGAAGGACTCCGGCATCACCGACGCGGGCAGCCTCGACGGCAAGCGTCTCGGCGTCGTCCAGGGGACGCTCCAGGAGGCGTACGCGGTCAAGAACTTCACCAAGACCGAACTCGTCCGCTTCCCCGACAACAACTCGGCGATCTCCGCGGTCAACAGCGGCAGTATCGACGCCCACTTCCTCGATTACGAGGCGGCGAAGGAGTACGCGGCCCAGTACGGCCTCGTGAACGCCATCGACATCCCGTCCTTCGACGCACCGGCCGGCTTCGCGATCGCGAAGGACAAGCCCGAGTTCAAGAAGGCCCTGGACAAGGCCCTCGCCGAGGCGATGGAGGACGGCACCTGGAAGAAGCTCTACCAGAAGTGGTTCCCGGGCTCTCCGATGCCCGAGCAGTACCTCCCGAAGGCGGAACAGACGTCCAGCCCCAGCCCGAGCGCGTCCGAGTAGCCCCCAGCCCCGTCTCGTGGTGCGGGTCGCACGCCGGCCCGCACCACACCATCCCACCCCTCAGGAGCAGACAGCATGGACTGGCTCGACAGCATCATCAAGACCTTCTTCGACTTCGACGCGATGTGGCAGGTGTTCCCGCAACTGCTCGGCGTGGGACTCGTCAACACTCTCGTCATCTCGATCGCCGCCACGGTGATCGGCGTCGTCCTCGGCATGATCATCGCGATCATGGGCATCTCGCCCTCGCGCTGGCTCCGGGTGCCCGCGCGGATCTACACCGACGTGTTCCGCGGCCTGCCGGCGATCCTCACCATCCTCCTCATCGGCCAGGGCTTCGCCCGCTTCAGCCAGCAGCTGTTCGGCCCCTCCCCCTACCCCCTCGGCATCCTCGCCCTCAGCCTCATCGCCTCCGCATACATCGGCGAGATCTTCCGCGCCGGCATCCAGAGCGTCGACCGCGGCCAGCTGGAGGCCTGCCGGGCACTCGGCATGAGCTACGGCAAGGCCATGCGGCTCGTCGTGGTGCCGCAGGGCATCCGCCGGGTGCTGCCGGCGCTCGTCAACCAGTTCATCGCCATCGTGAAGGACTCGAGCCTCGTCTACTTCCTCGGGCTCCTCGTCAGCGAGCGGGAGCTGTTCCGGGTCGGTCAGGACGCCGCCGTCCTCACCGGCAACCTCTCACCGCTCGTCATGGCGGGTCTGTTCTACCTCGTGATCACCGTGCCCCTCACCCACCTCGTCAACTTCTTCGACAACCGTTTCCGCACCGGGCGCCGCAAGGCCACCCCGCCGAAGAGCGGCCTCGACGAGCTCAACGAGGTGCAGCCACCCCTGCCAGCCACCACCGGGAGCAACACATGACCTACACCTCTCCCCTGCCCGTCACCGACGGACACTTCTACCGCGGCTCCAGCCTGGAGCTCCGCGACGTCTCGATGGCGTACGGCGACATCGAGGTCATCCGCGAGGTCAGCATCGACGTCGAGCCGGGCACCACGACGTGCATCATCGGGCCGTCCGGTTCCGGCAAGTCCACGTTGCTCCGCGGGGTGAACCGGCTGCATGAGCCCACCTCCGGAGACGTGCTGCTCGCCGGCGAGAGCGCCCTGAAGATGAAGCCCGAGCGGCTTCGGACGCGGGTCGGGCTCGTGTTCCAGCACTTCAACCTGTTCCCCGACCACACCGCACTCGAGAACGTCGCCCTCGCGCTCCGGAACGTGAAGGGGATGTCGAAGAGCGAGTCGCTCCGAGTCGCCGCTGCTCGACTGGATGACGTCGGGCTCGGCGAACGGTCCGACCACCGGCCGCGTGACCTCTCGGGCGGTCAGCAGCAGCGGGTCGCGATCGCCAGGGCCCTCGCGATGGAACCCGAGGTCATGCTGTTCGACGAGGCCACGAGTGCGCTCGACCCCGAACTCGTGAAGGGCGTCCTCAACCTCATGGCCGGGCTCGCGCAGCGCGGCATGACGATGCTCGTGGTCACCCACGAGATGGGCTTCGCGCGGAAGGTCGCCGACCAGGTCGTGTTCATGGACGAGGGTCGCGTCGTCGAGGCGGGCACGCCCTCGCAACTGTTCGACGCACCGGAGAGTCCCCGCCTGCAGCGGTTCCTCTCCGAGGTCCTCTGATGGCGGCGCGCGTCACCGGCGCGATCCGGACGGGTGTCATCGGCTTCGGCACCTCCGGCGCGGTGTTCCATGCGCCGTTCCTCGCGGCGGATCCCGACTACTCGCTCGACCTCGTCGTGACCTCCGACCCGGATCGTCGTGCTGAGGCGCTCCGCCGGTACCCGGGTGTCGAGGTGGTGTCGACGGTCGAGGAGCTCTTCGCCCGGGCCGACGAGCTCGACCTCGTCGTCATCGGATCGCCGTCCGGCACGCACGCCGCGCTTGCGACAGCCGCCCTGGACGCCGGGCTGCACGTCGTGGTCGACAAGCCGTTCGCCGTCACCGCTGCCGAGGGCCGGGCCGTCGTCGACCGCGCGGCGGCGGCCGGTCGACTCGTCACCGTCTTCCAGAACCGCCGATGGGACGGCGACTTCCTGACCGTGCGACGCCTGCTCGACGACGGCGCGCTCGGCCGCGTGCATCGTTTCGAGTCGCGCTTCGAGTGGTGGAAGCCGGACCCGCCCGCATCGTGGAAGACGGCCACCACCGCAGCGGACGGCGGCGGCATCCTCTACGACCTCGGCACGCACGTGATCGATCAGGCGATCCAGCTGTTCGGGGAGGTCGAGGACGTCCACGCCGAGCTCGGGGTCGTCCGGCCGGGCGCGGTCGCCGACGACGACGCCTTCGTCGCCCTCCACCACCGCTCCGGGGTGCGGTCGCACCTGTGGATGGGATCGCTCGTCGCGCAGGCCGGCCCGCGGTTCCGCCTCCTCGGGTCCTCCGGTGCCTACACCTCGTGGGGACTCGACGGCCAGGAGCCCGCGCTCAAGGCGGGCGCCGATCCCCGAGACGAGGGGTTCGGGCGGCGCGACCCGTCGGGCTGGGGCTCCCTCGGCGTCGACGGCAGTACCGAGCGCGTCCCGATGGCCGAGGGCGACTACGCCGCCTTCACGCGCCTCCTCGCGACGGCGCTCCACGACGGCGGGCCACCACCGGTCGACCCGGCCGACGCCATCGTCGTCCTCGAGATCATCGAAGCCATCCACGCGGCAGCAGCAGCTTCAGCACCCAGCACTCCAGAACAGAAAGAGCAGACAGCATGAGCACCAGCACCCAGACCAGCCGTCGCGTCGTCGTGATCGGCGGAGGCATCCTCGGAACGTCCAGCGCCGTCGCCCTCGCCCGCCGCGGCGCCGAGGTGACCCTCGTCACCGACCGAACGCTCGCCAGCGGGGCCTCCGGGCGGTCGCTCGCCTGGCTGAACTCTGCGGCTCGGCGTTCGAGCGAGTACCACGCGCTCCGCGTCCTCGGGATCGACCGGTGGCGGACCTTCGCCGCGCAGGTGCCGAGCGCGGACTTCCTCCGCTTCGACGGCGGGCTCATGTGGGCACCGGAGGGCGAGTCCTACGCCGACACCTTCGCCTACGAGCGCGGCATCGGCTACGACGCCCGGTGGCTGGCGCCCGAGGACATCGCTTCGGTCACGCCCGGTGTCGACCCGGCCGCCGTTGCCGCCGAGGGTGCCATCTTCAACCCGGGCGAGGGGTGGGTCGAGCTGCCGTCGGTCATCGAGATCCTGTCCCGTGAGTTCGTCGCCCGCGGCGGACGGATCGTGACGGACGCCGGAGCCGAGATCGCCACCGCCGGTGGTCGTGCGGTGGGCGCGGTCCTCGCGAACGGCGACCGCATCGACGCCGACGCCGTCCTGCTGGCCACGGGCCCGGACGTCCCGGCGCAGCTCGCCGCGCTCGGCATCACGATCGGCGACCAGAGCCCGGCCGCGTTCGTCGCGTTCACGAAGCCGGTCGCGTCCGAGCTCGTCGCCGTGCTCAACACGCCGAACGTGGCCGTCCGCCGCACTCGGGACGGCGGCTTCGCGCTGGACTCCGCGTGGTCGGAGGAGGAGATCGAGGTCCGGGACGACGGCTCGCTGCACATCGCCGACTCGACGGTGGAGCAGCTGCTGGCCGAGGGCTCGCGGGTGCTCGCCGGCAACCCGAGCCTCGAGCTCGACCACATCGGCGCCGGGTACAAGCCGATCCCGGGTGATGGCGAGCCGGTCTTCGGCGCGGTCCCGCAGCTGCCGGGGTTGTTCACGGCGTTCAGCCACAGCGGGGCGACGCTCGGGCTCATCGCCGGTGAACTCCTCGCCGACGAGATCGTCGACGGCGAGCCCTCGCCGCTCCTCGCGACGTTCCGCCCCGAGCGGTACGCCGAGTCGCCCGTCCCCGCGTAGGCCGGGTCGCTTCACAACTCAGGTCGGCCCCGGCGGGTCACGTCAACCGCCCGGCGTGTCCGGCGGGACGCACCGCACCGGTCCTGAGTTGTGAACACCGCGCCGTCCCCCTGCCCGATCGCCCTAACTCAGGAGACCTCCGGTGTGTCGCGGGAGCAGCAGCCCGACATGCCGCAGTACTCCTGAGAAAAGTCATGACACACCGCACCGGTCCTGAGTTGGGGACGGGAGGGACCACGACAGAACGCCCGCCGCACTCCTGGAGTGCGGCGGGCGTTCGGCGTTACGGGGTGCGACTAGTCGGTGCCGGAGTCGAACGCGGCGCCTTCGGACGCGAGGTCCGTCGCGCGCTCGAGGGCGTCGGCCGTCGGGTCGAGGAGTTCGCCGCCGAGGATCTCCTGCGCCTCACCCTGCTCGAGCTTGCCGACGAGCTCAGCCGTCGCGCCACCGACGATGCCGGCGGCGGCGTACTGCTCGAGCCGCGAACGCGAGTCGGCGATGTCGAGGTTGCGCATGGTGAGCTGCCCGATGCGGTCATCCGGACCGAACGCGGCGTCGCCGACGCGCTCCATCGAGAGCTTGTCGGGGTGGTAGCTGAGGCCGGGGCCCGAGGTGTCGAGGATCGTGTAGTCGTCACCGCGGCGCAGACGGATCGAGACCTCGCCGGAGACAGCGGAACCGACCCAACGCTGGATCGACTCGCGCAGCATGAGCGACTGCGGGTCGAGCCAACGGCCCTCGTACATGAGGCGACCGAGACGGCGACCCTCGTTGTGGTAGTTCGCGACCGTGTCCTCGTTGTGGATCGCGTTGAGCAGACGCTCGTACGCGATGTGCAGGAGGGCCATGCCGGGAGCCTCGTAGATGCCGCGGCTCTTCGCCTCGATGATGCGGTTCTCGATCTGGTCGCTCATGCCGAGGCCGTGACGACCACCGATGGCGTTGGCCTCGAGGACGAGCGCGACCGCGTCGTCGTACTCGACGCCGTTGAGCGCGACCGGGCGGCCGGCCTCGAACGTGACGGTGACGACCTCGGAGGCGATCGCGACGTCTTCACGCCAGAACGGCACGCCCATGATCGGCTCGACGAGTTCCATACCGGAGCTGAGCTCCTCGAGACGCTTGGCCTCGTGGGTGGCGCCCCAGATGTTGGCGTCGGTGCTGTACGCCTTCTCGGTGGAGTCGCGGTACGGGAAGTCGCGGGCGACGAGCCACTCGCTCATCTCCTTGCGGCCACCGAGCTCGTTGACGAAGTCGACGTCGAGCCACGGCTTGTAGATGCGCAGGCGCGGGTTCGCGAGCAGGCCGTAGCGGTAGAACCGCTCGATGTCGTTGCCCTTGTAGGTGGAACCGTCGCCCCAGATGTCGACGCCGTCCTCCTTCATGGCGCGGACGAGCATGGTGCCCGTCACCGCACGGCCGAGAGGCGTCGTGTTGAAGTAGGTCTTGCCGGCGTTGCGGATGTGGAACGCACCGCACTGCAGCGCGACGAGTCCCTCTTCCACGAGCGCGGACTTCGCGTCGACGAGCCGAGCGATCTCCGCGCCGTACTCCTTCGCACGATCGGGGACGGCACCGATGTTCGGTTCGTCGGCCTGGCCGATGTCGGCGGTGTAGGTGCACGGGACGGCACCCTTCTCGCGCATCCAGGCGACGGCGACGGAGGTGTCGAGACCTCCGGAGAAGGCGATGCCGACGCGCTCGCCGACGGGGAGGCTGCTCAAGACTTTAGACACGCCTGCGATTCTACGGGTTCGCGGGGAGCGGAGCACGTCACCGCCGGTACCGCCGAACGCCCGCCGGGGGACGGCGGGCGTTCAGGCGGCATCGACGGTGACGCTGCTGTGAACCGGACGGATCGGACCAGGTCCACCCAGGCGCTGTTCGGGTCTCGCGCCGTGGGCTTCACGGGTGCATCGGGATGACGATTCGTCGACTCCAGAGCGATTCTGACAGTGACCGACGCCCCTCCACAGGTCCCAATAGAGGGGACATCGAGGAGGGGCGACAAGCGTGGGTGGCCCGTCGACAAGCGGATCCTGCCCTTCGACAAGCTCAGGGACCAGCAACGGGACCGGGGAACGGGTGCTACCAGATGGTGACGCGCTCCTCAGGGGCGAGCCAGGCCGCGTCGGACTCCGTCACACCGAACGTCTCGTAGAACGCGTCGATGTTGCGCACGATCTGGTTGCAGCGGAATTCGTTCGGCGAGTGCGGGTCGATCGACAGGAGGCGGATGACCTCGGCGTCGCGGCCCTTCTGCTGCCAAGCCTGGGCCCAGGAGAGGAAGAACCGCTCCGCACCCGTGAGGCCGTCGACGACCGGCGGCTCCGCACCCTCGAGCGAGAGGAGGTACGCCTTCCAGGCGATGCCGAGCCCGCCGAGGTCGCCGATGTTCTCGCCGATCGTGAGCGCACCGTTGACGTGGTGGTCGGGCACCTGTGCGGGCGCAAGGGCGTTGTACTGCTCGATGAGCGACGCGGTGCGCTCCTCGAAGGCGGCGCGGTCGGCCTCGGTCCACCAGTCGGTGAGTCGGCCGTCGCCGTCGAACTTGGAACCCTGGTCGTCGAAGCCGTGGCCGATCTCGTGACCGATGACGGCTCCGATGGCCCCGTAGTTGGCGGCGGCATCGCGGCCGGCGTCGAAGAACGGGTACTGGAGGATGGCGGCGGGGAAGACGATCTCGTTGAAGCCGGGGTTGTAGTAGGCGTTGATCGTCTGCGGCGTCATGAACCACTCGTCGCGGTCGAGCGGCTTACCGATCTTCCCGAGCTCCCGGTCCATCTCGAAGCGGCTGGCGCGACGGACGTTGCCGAGCAGGTCGTCGGCCTCGAGCTCGAGCGCCGAGTAGTCGCGCCACTTCACGGGGAAGCCGATCTTCGGCGTGAACTTGTCGAGCTTCTCGAGCGCACGGGTGCGGGTCTCGGGGCTCATCCACTCGAGGTGCTCGATGCTGTCGCGGTACGCCTCGACGAGGAACCCGACGAGGACGTCCATCTCATCCTTCGCGGAGGTGCCGAAGTGGCGGTCGACGTAGATGCGTCCGACGGCCTCACCGAGCATGCCCTCGACGAGCGAGACGCCGCGCTTCCACCGCTCGCGCTGCTGCGGCGTGCCGGTGAGCGTCTTGCCGTAGAAGTCGAAGTTGGCCCGGCCGAACTCCTCGGAGAGATAGGGAGCGGCACCGTGGACGACCTTCCAGGCCAGCCAGTCCTTCCACGACTCGAGCTGCTCGCCGACGAGGAGCTCGCCGAGGCCCTCGAGGAAGCTCGGCTCGCGGACGACGAGCTCGGCGAACACTTCGTCGGCGGCACCGATCGCGTCGCGCCAGACAGCGAGGTTCGGGCCGTCGAGGTCGGCACCGGCCGCCAGGGCCGCCGCTTCATCCCAGCTGTAGAGGTTGTAGGTCTTCTCGCTGTCGCGGGTGGCGACGTTGTCCCAGTGCTTGGACGCGATCGCGGTCTCGAGCGCGAAGACGCGGTCGGCGCGCCCTGCGGCGTCGTCGAGGCCGGCGAGTTCGAACATCGTCTGGAGGTGGGCCCGGTAGGCGTCGCGGATCTCGGCGAAGGTGTCCTCACGGAAGTAGGACTCGTCGGGGAGTGTGATGCCACCCTGCTCAGCGAAGACGAGGTAGCGCTCGGGGTTGCCCGGGTCGTTGTCGACGAAGAGCTGCAGGAAGCCGCCGACGCCCTCGGCCTCGAACTCACCGGACAGCCGCAGGAAGGCCTCGATGGAGTCGACGGCCGCGACGCGGGCGAGCTGGTCGGCGAGCGGGGCGGCACCGAGTGCGTTGGCACGGTCGACGTCCATGAAGCTGGCGTACAGGGCGCCGATCTTCACGCCCTCCGGGCCGTCGGGGTTCGTCTGCGACTCCTCGATGATGGCGCGGACCGCGTTCTCCGCATCCTCCGCGAGCTGGTGGAACGAGCCCCACCGGGCCTTGTCGTCGGGGATCTCGGTCCGGTCGATCCACTTGCCGTTCACGTGCCGGAAGAGGTCGTCCTGCGGCCGGACGGCCGGGTCGAGTTCGGAGCGGTCGATGCCGGAGGCGAGCTGCGCGTCAATCATGCGGTTCAGCCTAGCGACGGCTCCTGACGACGGGACGGGAGTTCTCTCAGAGCTGGACGACGGCTCGGGTCCACCACCGGTGGAGCGGTGTCGGACGTGGGTCGACAGGTGAGGGACTACCGTTGACGCACCGGTCGGAAGGAGCCCGCGTGGACTGGTTGTCCGAGTTCCCGCCCGGAGTCCTCCTGCTGGTCGTCTTCCTGGTCGTCGCGGTCGAGAGCCTCGGCGTCCCCCTGCCGGGCGAGACGGTCCTGATCGGCGCGACGCTCCTCGCGGCGACGAGCGGCTTGAACCCCGTGTTCGTCGCAGCGGCCGCCGCGGCAGGGGCGATCCTCGGCGACTCGGTCGGGTACTGGATCGGTAAGCGCTACGGGCGACGACTCCTCTCGGTTCTCAACCGTCGGTTCCCGAAGCAGGTGGGGCCGAAACGGCTCGGTGCCGCGGTGCACCTCATGCGTCGTTGGGGGCCGTGGGCGGTGTTCGTCGGACGGTTCATCGCCGTCCTCCGCATCTTCTCCGGGCCGCTGGCGGGCATGTTCCGCATGACCTACCCGCACTTCCTGCTCGCGAACGCCGCCGGCGGCATCGCCTGGGCATCGCTCGTCGTCACCGTGGTGACGCTGCTCGGGAGTGCGGCGACCGAGTTCCTCCACCGCTTCTCCTGGGCGGCACTCGCCCTCGCGGGTGCGGCTGCGGTCGTGATCGCCGTCGTCCTCGTCTTCCGCGCACGTCGGCGCGCCGCCCGGCCGGTCGAGGAGCGCACCCCGGTCTCGCTGACCGAAGCCGAGCTCGACGAGCTGCTGTCGCCGTCCGGCTCGGCGGCCCTCGCGCCGGCGGCCCCGCGGAACCCTCCGACCGCGCCGCCGTCCAGCGCCGCTCCCGTCCGGACCGACCTGCGCGCAGCGATCGCCGCGGTCTTCACCCCGTTGCGCTGGGCACTCAGGACGACACCGGCGACCGCCGCCTTCGTCACCGTCTTCGTCGTGCTCGGGGTCGTCACCGGCGGGCTGTGGCGCCCGATCGACCAGGCCGCCTGGTACCCCTCGTTCGCCTACGGGGTCCCGAGTCTCGAGGCTGGTCGTTGGTGGACGGTCCTCACGGGCATGTTCATCACCGCCGACCCGCTCACCTACCTCATCGCGATCCTCGGCGCCGCGGTGTTCGGCGGTTGGGTCGAGGCGCGCTTCGGCACCCTGCGGGCGTCGGCGATCTTCCTGTCCGGGCACCTCGTCGGCATCCTCGGCGCGCTCGGGGCCGCCACCGCGCTGGCGCAGCTCGACTGGCCGTGGGCGCAATCGCTCGCGACGGCCCTCGACGTCGGCCCGAGTTGCGGCATCCTCGCCTGTGTGGCCACAGCCACCGCCTTCATGCGGTCCCCGTACCGGCTGCGCTGGCGACTTCTCCTGCTGTCGTGGGTGTCGATCGCCCTCCTCTACGTCGGGAAGATCGACGACCTCGAGCACTGGATCGCGACGGTCGTGTTCGTCGTCGTCGCCCGACTCCTCATCGGGGAGCACCGTTCGACGCCGCGACCGACGATGCGGGATTGGCGGCTCTTCGCGGTCGCCGGGCTGCTCGTCATCGGCGCGGTGCAACTGCTCGTCACCCTCCTGCCGCTCGACGGACCGCTCGGCTCCACCACGCTGACGCAGGAGTCCATCCTCGACGTCGGGCTCGACACGGTGGCGATCCTGCTGATCGCGAACTGGCTCCGGCGCGGACATCGCTGGGCGTGGTGGGCGGCGATGGTCCTGACCGTCGGCAACCTGCTCACGACCCTCGCACTCGTCGCGTTCACGTGGCTGGCGATGGTGCCGCTCGTGGCGTCGACGATCTGGATCTCGGCGAGCGTGCTCTGGGTGGGGCAGGCGGTGGCGCTGGTGCTCTCGCGGCACGCGTTCCGGGTGGCGGCGAACCAGACCAGGCGGCGACTCCCCGGCGCGGTCGGGCCGGGGGCACGGCGAGCGAGGGCGCGGGCCGCGGAACTGCTCCGCGAGGACGGCGGCGGACCGTTGTCGGCATCGGCGCTCCGACCGGAGAACCGGATCTTCATCACGGCCGACGGCGGCCACGCAGTGGTCTACCAACAGCACGCGGGCGTCGCCCTGGCACTCGGTGAACCGATCGGCGCAGGCGATGGCGCCTCAGACGCGGTGCTGGCGTTCGCGGCGGCGGCCGAGCAGGCGGGGCTGACCCCGGCCGCGTTCGCCGTGCGGGAGCCGAGTGTCGTTCCCGATGGGTGGCGTGTGTCGCCGCTCGGGCGGGACCTCGTGCTCGAGCTGTCTGCGGTGGACGACTCGGGCGCCGACGCCAGCGATCCGGCCGGCGACGGTCCTGCCGCGGAGCCCGCGTGGTCATCGATCCTGCTGCCGTCGGACGAGCTGCCCTGGGAGCTGCGCAGCCAGATCCGCGCGCTGACCTCGGTGTGGGTCTCGGACCGGCGGGTGCCCGAACTGGGTCTCACCGTGGGCGCGAGTGTCGAGACCGCCCGTGGCGCAGGGCAGGGTCAGGCGGTGGCTCGCAGCTCCGTCGTGACCGACGCCCGCGGTGCGGTGCTGGCGGCACTGACGTGGCTGCCGATGCCCGGACCCGGCGGCACGGTCGGCGGCTGGGCCCTCGACACGGTCCTGCGCGCGGTGACGCCCGACACCGCAGACGGTCCCGACACGCCGTCCTCCTCTCAGCTCAGTCGCGCCGTCGAACGGGCGCTGACCGACGCCTGCCGTCGGTTCGCCGCGGAGGGGGCGTCGACGGTCTCCTTCGCGGCGTCGGGCCTGGCGCGGGACGGTTCGGAGCCCGACGGTGTCGCCGTGCGCACGGTGGCGGGCATCGCCCACCGCGTCGATCCGCTCCACGGTTTCGCCGAGATCGCCGCCGTCGCCAGACGCCTCGGTGCCACGCACGTCCCGCTGTTCCTCGCCTGCCGTGAGGACGCCGACCAGCCGCGGGTCGCCTACGCCGCAGCCGCCGGGTTCCTCACCGGCATCCGCCTCCGCGACCTCCCCGCGCTGAGCGGCTCGCTCCTCGTGCGGGAGCCGGACGGGCGGTCCGGAGCGCTGTCCGACGACCCGGGTGGGCGCGTCGGTGGCCGCGACTAGGCTCGGCGGGTGACCACGGGACAGGACAAACGACGACTCCGGCCGGTCGATCGCGACATCCTCCGGCTCGCGGTCCCGGCGCTCGGAGCGCTCATGGCGGAGCCGCTGTTCCTCCTCGCCGATTCGGCGATGATCGGGCACCTCGGGGTCGTGCCGCTGGCCGGCCTCGGCGTCGCGAGCGCGGTCCTGCAGACGATCATCGGGCTCATGGTGTTCCTCGCCTACGCGACGACCCCGGCGGTCGCCCGCCGACTCGGCCACGGCGACGAACGCGGCGCGGTCTCGCTCGGCGTCGACGGACTCTGGCTGTCACTCGGCCTCGGTGTCGTGATCGGAGCGGCCGGCTGGTTCCTCTCCCCCACCCTCGTCGGATTGTTCGGCGCGACCGACGCCGTCGCCCAGCAGGCCGACACCTACCTCGGCATCTCGATGCTCGGCATCCCCGCGATGCTGCTCGTGTTCGGCGCGACCGGTCTCCTGCGCGGCCTCCAGGACACCACCACACCCCTCGTCGTGGCCGGCGCCGGGTTCGCCGCGAACATCGGCCTCAACTTCCTCTTCATCTACGGTCTCGGCCTCGGGATCGCCGGCTCGGCCATCGGCACCGTCATCGCCCAGTGGGGCATGGTCGTCGCCTACCTCGTCGTCGTCCTGCGCCACGCACGACGGACCGGGGCCAGCCTGCGCCCGCACCGCGCCGGGCTCGGCGGAGCGGCCCGTTCCGGTGGCTGGCTGTTCCTCCGCACCGTCAGCCTTCGCGCGGCGATGCTGATCGCCGTGTTCGTCGCGACCGACCTCGGCACCGACGAACTCGCCGGCTTCCAGCTCGTCATGACGCTCTTCGCCACCCTCGCCTTCGCACTCGACGCCCTCGCGATCGCCGCCCAGGCACTCGTCGGCAAAGGTCTCGGTGCGGGCGACGTGGGCGGGGTCCGCGCCGTCCTCGTCCGATGCCTGCAGTGGGGGGTCGGGTCGGGGATCATCCTCGGCCTCGCCGTCGCGCTCGCGAGCCCGATCATCGGGCTCGTGTTCACGAGCGACCCCGAGCTCGCAGCCCTGATCGTGCCCGCGCTCATCGTGCTCGCCGTCACCACGCCGCTCGGCGGCATCGTGTTCGTCCTCGACGGCGTCCTCATCGGCGCCGGCGACGCGAAGTACCTCGCGATCACCGGCCTGCTCAACACGGTCGTGTTCCTCCCGTTCGCCCTCGCCGTCCTCGCCTGGGGCCCCGGCGGATCCGCCGGCCTCACCTGGTTGGCCCTCGCCTTCTTCGTCGGATACCTCGGCGCACGAGCGACCACGCTCGGACTCCGCGCACGCACGAGCGGCTGGATGCGCACCGGGATCTGACCGACCCTTGGGGAGTCCTCCCCATTGAAACGGCGGCCTCCGTGCACGATCCTGGCCTGAGAGCATCCATCCGCGCTCACGATTCCAGGGGGAACCACATGTCCATCGCCACCGCCAGCCACCGTCTCCGCGTGTCCACCGTGACCGCCGTCGCCGTCCTGGGCCTGTTCGGGCTCGCCGCCTGCAGCAGCGGAGAAGCGCCCGCCGACTCCGAGCCGAAGGCGAGCGCCACGTCGGAGGCGGAGGCCACCGAGGACACCACCGAGGAGGCACCGGCGTCCGGCGCGACCAAGTGCACCGAGGAGCAGGTCAACACGCTCAGCGCGGCCAGCGGTGTCGCGGTCCCGGCCGCCGGTGTCGCCGCCGCGAAGGCCTCGTTCGCGCCCGCCGCCGTCATCGACGGGCTGACGACCGTGTGCGTGCTGAGCTTCGAAGCCGGCGCGGTGTCCGGCAGCTACGCCGTCGTCTCCGGTGGCGCGGCGAGCCTCACCGCCGCCGCCGCGAACGCCACCAACGCGGGTGGCCAGATCACCGAGGCCGCTGGCACGTTCACCGGATCCCTCGAGGACCTGACGATCGTCGGCGTCCCGTTCACCCAGCTCACGAAGGAGACCGCCGGGTTCGAGAACGTCGAGGACCTCGTGGTCATCGCCTCGACGGCCGCACTCGGCTAGCACCGGGTTCCGCACCGGCTCGTCCCGCCCGCGCCCATCCGCCCTGCTCGGGCGGGTGGGCGCTCGTGCGTCGCAGGCGTCAGCGTTTGACCGGTACCAGCGTCGACGGCATCAACCGATCGGTGGATGCCAGGATCAACCGCTCCACCGCTACCGGCCGACGACGGCCCGGGCGAGCATGGACACCATGAGCACACGACCGATCATCGAGGTCCGCGACCTGCGCAAGCAGTACGGCGACTTCACCGCCGTCGACGGCATCAGCTTCGACATCCACGAGGGCGAGACGTTCGCGCTCCTCGGCCCGAACGGCGCCGGGAAGAGCACCACCATCGAGATCCTCGAGGGCTACCGGCATCGCACGGGCGGGTCGGCGAGCGTCCTCGGCGTCGACCCTGCACGCGGCGGCCTGGACTGGAAGGCCCGTCTCGGGATCGTCCTGCAGTCGAGCGCCGAAGCCTCGAACGTGACCGTCCGGGAACAGCTCACCCAGTTCTCCCGGTACTACCCCGCGCCACGCGACGTCGACGAGGTCATCGACGCCGTCGGCCTCACCGCCGCGGCCGGCACGCGCATCGGCAAGCTCTCGGGCGGTCAACGCCGACGGGTCGACGTGGCGCTCGGCGTGATCGGCCGCCCCGCGCTCCTCTTCTTGGACGAGCCGACCACGGGCTTCGACCCCGAGGCCCGGCGGCAATTCTGGGACCTCATCCGCTCCCTCAAGCGGGACGGCACCACCATCCTCCTCACGACGCACTACCTCGACGAGGCCGCGCAGCTCGCCGACCGGGTCGCCGTCATCGCCGGCGGACGACTCGTCGAGATCGGCGCGGTCGACGAAATCGGCGGTGCGGCGGCACGGATCCCGGTGGTCCGGTGGCGGGACGGCGACGGGCTCCATGAAGAGCGCACCCAGACACCGGCAGCAAGGGTCGCCGAGCTCACCGCCTCGACCGGCGGGGAACCACGCGACCTCGAGGTCATCCGCCCGAGCCTCGAGGACATCTACCTCGGCCTCGTCCACGCGGCGAGCGCCGGACACCCCGCGACGACCACCGACGTCGCCGATCCACGCGTCATCCTCCAGACGGGAGCAGGAGCATGAGCCTGACCACCGACACGACCACGACGTCCACCGACCGAGCCGCCTCCCCGTTCGTCCCGCCCCTGCCCCGTGGCCGGACGCTCCGCCTGGGGCTGAGCCGGATCGGCTACGAGACGCGCATCTACTTCCGTTCCGGCGACCAGGTGTTCTTCACCTTCCTGTTCCCGGTCGTGATGTTGGCGATCTTCTCCGCGGCGTTCAGCGCGATGGGGAACGTCGGCGAGGCGCCGGACGGGACGGGTGGGGTCACCCAGGCCGCGTACACCCTGCCCGGCATGATCGCCGCCGGCATCCTCCTCTCCGGTGTCCAGAACCTGGCCACGGACATCGCGACGGAGAAGAGCGACGGCACGCTGAAGCGGCTCGGCGGTAGTCCACTTCCCGTGGTCAGCTACTTCCTCGGAAAGATGGGGCAGGTGCTCGTGACCTCGATGCTCCAGCTCGCATTGCTCCTCCTCGTCGCGCACCTGGTCTTCAGCGTCGCCCTGCCGACGGAACCCGAGCGGTGGGTCACCTTCGCCTGGATCTACCTCCTCGGGATCGCGACGTCGGCCGTCCTCGGGATCGCGCTGTCGGCGGTGCCGCGGAGCGGGAAGAGCGCAACGGCCGTCATCATCCCCATCGTGCTCGTGCTGCAGTTCATCTCCGGCGTGTACTTGTCGTTCGCGATGCTCCCGGACTGGCTGCAGAACGTCGCGAGCGTGTTCCCGGTGAAGTGGATCGCGCAGGGCATGCGGTCCGTGTTCCTCCCGGACTCCTTCGCCGCGCAGGAGCAGTCGGGCGGCTGGGACCTGACGACCGTCGCGCTCGTCCTCGTCGTCTGGGCGGTCGTCGGACTCGTCTTGACGCGCCTCTCCTTCCGCTGGGTCCGTCGCTCCTGACGGCGGTTCGCGAGCGGAAGTGGGAGGGTGAGGACATGGACGGACGACGGTGGTGGGATGTCGCGTTCGGCGCGGGATGCGTGATCGTGGGCGCGCTCGTGAGCGTCAGCGCGGCCGGAGCGCCGGAGCGGGTGATCGGTGTCTGGGTGGTGCTGGCGGTGCTCTGCCTCGTCTACTACACGGCCGGGCGACGGACCCTCGAGCGTCCACAGGGCGGGCTCTGGTTCGCGATCACCCTCATCGCGCTCACCGCCGTCGGAACGGCGTTCTCACCGAACGTCCTGACCCTGCAGTGCCTCGTGTTCCCGCTGCTGTGGGTGCTGACCCCGGAGACGCGGAACGCGATCATCCTCAACGTCGCGAGCGCGGCGACGCTCGCCAGCGGCTTCATCATCGGTCAAGGCGCCACACCGGACGCGATCGTGCAGGGGCTCGCGATCCAGAGCGTCTCGCTCGTCTTCGCCCTGTCGCTCGGCCTGTGGATCACCCGGATCGCCGAGCTCGGCGACGAGAAGGCACGGCTCCTGGTGAGCCTGCAGGCCGCCCAGGCCGAGTCGGAACGGGCGAGCCGGGAGGCCGGTGCAGCTGCCGAACGCGAACGCCTGGCCCGCGACATCCACGACACGATCGCCCAGAGCCTCACGAGCGTGGTGCTGCTCGCGCAACGAGCCCGATCCGAGGTCGGCTTGGCCGTCGCAGGCACACCGGACGCCGCTCCGCTGGACGGTCGCCCGGTCGCCGCCCTCGAGAGCATCGACCTCATCGAGTCCACCGCGCGCGACGCGCTCGGCGAGGCGCGGGCGCTCGTGGCGACGATGGCGGCCATGCCGACGGCGGACACCACCCTCGGCGACAGTCTCCGTCGCCTCGGCACCCGCTTCGAACGGGAGACGGGCGTCCAGGTGCGCGTGGCCGTGGCGGCGGAGCACCTGCCCCGGGTGGCGGAAGTGGTGCTGCTACGGTGCGCGCAGGAGGGGTTGGCGAACATCCGGAAGCACGCTGGCGCGTCGCATGCGGCCATCGAGCTGTCGGTCGCGGACGGCTCGGCGCTACTGCGACTCTCGGACGACGGTGTCGGGATCCCCGACGCCGCCGGCGCCCTCCTCGGCACGGCACCCGGCGCGGGCTTCGGCCTCCACGGCCTGCACGACCGCGTCGCCCTGCTGGGCGGTACGGTCGAGATCGTGAGCGAACACGGGGCTGGGACGATGCTGGTGGTGCGCGTGCCGGTCGCGGTGGCCGAACCGGTCGGTGTCGGTCCGTCTGCCGGCGTCGGGGACGAGGTCGGCGGGTGACGCGGATCAGGATCATCGTCGCCGACGACCACCCCATCGTCCGGTCCGGGATCGTCGCTCTGCTGGGTCGCGCCGACGACCTCGAGGTCGTGGCCGAGGTCGCCGACGGCGCCGCCGCGGTCGAAGCGGCCGAGGCGCACCACCCCGACCTCGTCCTCATGGACCTCCGCATGCCGGTCCTCGGTGGCGTGGAGGCGACCGCCCGCATCGTGCAGCGCCTGCCCGGGGTGCGGGTGCTCGTGCTCACCACCTACGAGACCGACGACGACATCCTCGGCGCCATCGAGGCCGGTGCCAGCGGGTACCTGTTGAAGGCGGCGCCGGAACAGGAGATCCTTGCCGGCATCCGTTCGGTCGTGTCCGGCCAGACGGTCCTCGCGCCCACGATCGCGGCGACCCTCGTCGGCCGTGTCCAGGGCGGTTCGTCACCGCGCCCGCAGTTGAGCGCCCGCGAGTTGGAGGTCCTCGCGCTCGTCGCCGCCGGCAACAGCAACCGGGCGATCGCCGCCGGACTCTTCATCTCGGAGTCGACGGTGAAGACCCACCTGCTCCATGTGTTCGAGAAGCTCGAGGTCGCCGACCGCACCCGAGCCGTCACCCGGGCGCAGGAGCTCCGGCTGCTCTGAGCTCGGTGCGCTGAGCTCCGAACACGGTGCGCGGGCCTCGGTGGCCGGTTCAGGCTCCGCGCGGGACGGGACGCCGCACGTGGGTGCGCAGACCCACGACGTCGAGGACGAACTCGCAGAACATCGCGTTGGCCCAGGAGAACCACGGGCGGGTGAAGGTGGCGGGGTCGTCCTTGTGGAAGGACTCGTGCATGACCCCGGTGCCGGCGTCGGTGCGCAGGAGGGTGTCGAGGAGGCGGGCGCGCTCCGCGTCGTCCGTCGAGGTGAGCCCCTCCATGGCGAGCGCGATCGGCCAGATGTGGTCGGGTGGCGTGTGCGGGCTGCCGATCCCGCGAGCGGCGGATCCGATGAAGAAGCTCGGGTCGTCGTCGCTCAGGAGGAACCGCCGGGTGGCGAGGTACCGGGCGTCGTCCGGTGCACACCAGCCGAGGAACGGCAGCGAGAGCAGGCTCGGCACGTTCGCGTCGTCCATGAGCAGGGCGTTGCCGAACCCGTCGACCTCGTAGGCGTAGACATCGCCGTACCGGTCGGTCGACACGACCCCGTGGGCGTCGATCGCCGCCTCGATCTCGAGGCGGAGCGAGCGGGCGTCCGCGGCGAGCACCTCGTCGTCGAGCACGTCCACCGCGATCGTCTCGACCCCGGCGAGCGTCACCGCGGCGAAGAGGTTGCCCGGCACGTTGTACCCGTACCGCGCCGCGTCGTCACTCGGCCGGAACCCCGACCACGAGAGCCCCGTGAACGCGGTCTCGGGGCCGAGTCCGTTGCGGACGAGGGTGTCGGAGAGCGGCGCGTCGAACCGTTGGAACCGGTAGGGCGAGCGCTCCTCGTGGTGCTGCTCGGTGCGCCAGACACCCATCGCTGCGGTGACGGCGGCGTGATACCGGTCGTCGAGGTGGTCGGAACGGCCCGTCGCCAGCCAGAGGTCGTGTGCGAGCTGGAGCGGGTAGCAGAGTGAGTCGATCTCGTACTTGCGTTCCCACACCCAGGCTGACGCGTCGGTGCGGTCGTCGTGGTGGCCGTGTCCGTTCGGTTCGGCGTTGAACGCGTTCGCGTAGGGGTCGAGGGCGATCGCGTCGAGCTGCCGGCGGTTGACCGCGACGAGGAGGTCGGCCAGCTCGGGCCGGTCGGCCGCGAAGTGGAGGTACGGCGCGAGCTGGGCGCTCGAGTCGCGCAACCACATCGCGGGGATGTCGCCGGTGAGCATGAACACGGTGCCGTCCGGCATGGGGGTCATGGTGCTGTGCAGGGTGTCGGCGAAGCAGCGTTCGAACCGCTCCGCCACCCGCTGATCGCTGCGCTCGCGCACGGCTGCGGTCGCCTCGGCGATCAGCTCGTCGATCCACGCGGTCATGGTGATCCCTCCTCGGTGGCGGCCGACCTGCCGATGATCAGACGCCGCCGCGGGGCTTGGGGGCGTCGGGCTGCGCCGCCGCGTAGGCCGACTGCCCCGTCGCGCCGGGCTCCCCCTCGGGGATCGGGACGAGGTACGCGGCGGTGCCGTAGGCGGTCAGCTGCGTCCAGGCACCACCGATGTCGGTCGTCTCGAGGCGCATGGCCAGCACCGCGTTGGCGCCGCGCTGCTCCGCGTCCGCGACCAGGCGCCGCATGACCTCCTGGCGGGACTCGAACAGCAGCTGCGTCATGCCGGGGACCTCGCCGCCGCCGAGTGCCGAGAACCCGATGGACATCGAGGAGCCCCAGTCGCGGGCCCGCACCGTGAGGCCGACGACCTCGCCGAGGACGGCGTCGATGCGGTGTCCGGCCACCGTGTCGGTCGTGACGACGATCATGCGCCGGCCTCCGTTCCGGTCAGGCGGGACAACGCGGCGAGCGAGAGCGCCGCGATGCCGGTGTCGAGGGTGGGGTGGATGAGCGGCGCGAACTTCGCGGAGTGGTTGCCGGGGAGGTCCTGCTCCATGCGCCCTGACGCGTAGGCCGCGGCGAAGGCCTGTGGGTCGGCACCGCCGAGGATCCAATAGACGATCGGTGCGTCGGCGGCCGTCGCCAGCATCCCGACGTCTTCGCTGCCCGTGACGAGCCCCGGGTCGACGACACGGTTGGCACCGAACGCCTCACTGAAGACCGCCGTCACCTCCGCGGTGGCGGCCGGGTCGTTCACGAGCACCGGGAACGCCTCCGTGTGCTCGATCACCGGTTCGCGCTCGGCGCCGGACGCCGCCGCTTCGGCGCGGATGATGCGCTCCATGGACCCCACGACGCGGTTGCGCACGTGCGGTTCGTAACTGCGGATGTTGACGCCGATCTGCGCCGTGTCGGGGATGATGTTGTTCTTCGTCCCGGCGTGCATGGTGCCGACCGTGAGCACCGCGGTGTCGGTGCCGGCGACCTCGCGCGAGACGATCGACTGGAGCCGGACGACCGCCGACGCCGCCATCACGATCGGGTCGATGGTGGACTGGGGCCGGGAGCCGTGCCCGCCTCGGCCGTGGAAGGTGACGCGGTAGGCGTCCGTCGCGGCGAACGAGGGGCCGGCGTGTGTGCCGACCACACCGGCGGGCAGCGGGCCGACGTGCTGACCGAACACGATGTCGGGCTTCGGCACCCGGGTGTACAGCTCGTCGTCGATCATCGCCTGCGCGCCTCCCCCGGCCTCCTCGGCCGGCTGGAAGAGCACCACGAGCGTGCCCGACCAGGTTGCGCGCCGGGCGGCGAGTAGTTCGGCGGCGCCCAGGAGGCAGGTGACGTGGACGTCGTGACCACAGGCGTGCATGACAGGGACGTCGTTGCCCTCGGGGTCGACCCCGCGCACGACGCTCGCGTAGTCGAGGCCGGTCTCCTCCAGCACGGGCAGGCCGTCCATGTCGGCTCGGAGGAGCACCGTCGGCCCCGCACCGTTCTCCAGGACGCCGACGACACCCGTGCCGCCGATCCCCGTCGCGACGGCGTACCCGAGGCCCGTGATCCGATCGGCCACGAGCGCCGCGGTGCGATGCTCAGCGAAGGAGAGCTCCGGGTGGGCGTGGAGGTCCTGGTAGACGGGGGCGAGGGAGACGGCCAGCGACGCCGCCTCCTGCTGGACGAGTGCTGCGGTGGCGATGGGCTGGTCGGTCATGGGTCTCCTTCGAGCGTCGTCCTCAACCCTACGGGCCTGGTCCGTCGCGCGGCAGGGGCCCGGGAGACCCCGTGTCGACCTCAGCCCTGTGGAGCGGGGACCGGCGCCGTCGTCGCGCCACGGTGGAAGCGCACCGCGAACTGCTCGGAGTCCGCCTCACGGCCGTCCAGCATCGCGACGATCGCCCGGCCGGCCGCCGAGCCCTTCTCCCGAGAGGGCTGCCAGACGGTCGTCAGGTCGTAGTCGAGCCCCTCGACCCGGATGCCGTCGAACCCGACGACGCTGAGTTCGCCCGGCACGGCGATGCCGAGCTCCTCTGCCGCGCGGATGACCCCGGCCGCGAGCAGGTCGCTCTGAGCGGCAACGGCCGTTGGGCGCTCACCCGCCGGGACGTCGAGGATGGCGTGGCCGGCGATGCGACCCTCCTCCAGCGACGATCCCGTGGAGACGAACCCGCTGGCACCGGGGAAGACGTCGCGCAGGCCCTGCAGACGTTCGATCGCGGGGACGGTCGTCGCACCGCCCTCCCACTCGGGCGTCAGCGGGCCACGGCGTTCGGTCGGATCCAGGTTGAGGGTGACGACGGCGACGCGCTCGTGCCCGAGGTCTGCGAGGTGCTGCGCCTCCTGACGAACGCCGCCGCGGTTGTCGACCGCGATGTCCGGGACCCCGAGTGCCGCGAGCCCCTCGATCGAGACGATGGGCATCCCGCGGCGACTGAGCACCGCGACCGAGCTGTCGAGGTTCGGGCTGCAGCCGATGAGCACGACCCCGTCCATCGGCGCGTTGCTCAGCTGGAGGGTGCCCTCCTGGGCGTCGTTCAGGAGGAGGAGACCCGCGCCGACCGCCCCCAGTTCGTCCGCGAGCCCGTCGAGCGTCTGCACCATGACCGGGTCGCGGAACGAGTGCCCGATCCGACCGGCGACGACCGCACCCACGATGCCGCTCCTGCCCTGACGGAGCGAGCGGGCACGGGGGTCCGGGCCGCCGTAGTCGAGGTCGGCCGCGGCCTGCAGCACGCGTCGCTTGGTCGCCTCGGAGACCGGCCCGGCGCCGCTGAACGCGAGGGAGGCGGTCGACGGGGACACCCCGGCGCGCTCGGCGACATCGGCGAGCGTCGGTCGTGAGGGGCGTGATTCCTGGTCCACGATCTGCTAGCTTAGTCGACGGAATCGAATCGATTCGACTCCGCGCGGATCCACACCGATCCGCCGACGACCCACCCCTTCCACGCAGCGCTCCGGCGCCCGCAGCACCGACCCTGAGGACCTCGTGTCAGAGCCGACCACCCCGCGCACCGCCCCCGTCGCCCTGCGTCCCCGCCGCGAACTCCTCGCCTGGCGGAACGCGATCTTCGTGATCTTCGCCCTCAGCGGCCTCAGCATCGCCACCTGGGTCGCGCGCTTGCCCGCGATTCGCGACAACCTCGACCTCACCACCGGAACGGTCGGCCTCCTCATCCTCGGCATGTCGATCGGGTCGATCATCGGCCTCGTCGCCTCCCAGCACCTGCTCGCCCGGCTCGGCCCGCGGAACGGGATGCGACTGACGCTCGGCCTCGTCGCGGCCGGCCTGCTGCTCATCGGCGTCGGGGCGAGCCTCGTGCCGCTCGAGGGGATCGTCCTCGTCGGGCTCATCATCTTCGGCTTCGGCAACGGTGCGCTTGACGTCATGATGAACGTCGAGGGCGCCGCGGCGGAACAGGAACTCGGCAAGACGGTCATGCCGCTCATGCACGCGTGCTTCAGCTTCGGGACCGTGGCAGGCGCCGGACTCGGTGCCCTCGCATCGGCCGCCGGTGTCGAGGTGTTCTGGCACGCACTGATCCTGGCTGCCGTCATCGCCGTCGCCGCCGTCATCGCCGTCCGCTTCGTCCCGGCGGAGCAGGCGGTCGTCGACCTCGACGACACCCCGAAGGCCCCCTGGCGCGAACGGCTGCGCGAAAGCCTGTCCGTCTGGGCGGACGGCCGACTCATCCTCATCGGCGTCATCATGCTCGGCATGGCGTTCGCCGAGGGCAGCGCCAACGACTGGCTAGCCCTCGCCGTGGTCGACGGCCACGAGCAGAGCAACACGACGGGCGCGCTCGTCTACGGCGTGTTCGTCACCGCGATGACCGTCGGCCGCATCGTCGGCGGGCCGCTCATCGACCGCTTCGGCCGCGTGCCGGTGCTGCAGGTGTCGGCGGGTGCCGCGATCGCAGGGCTCGTGCTGTTCATCCTGACGCCGGTGACCGGCCTCATGGTCCTCGGCACCGTGCTGTGGGGGCTCGGCGCCTCGCTCGGCTTCCCGGTCGGCATGTCCGCCGCGGCCGATGACTCCAAGCACGCGGCGGCACGGGTGAGCGCCGTCGCGATGATCGGGTACTGCGCGTTCCTCGTCGGGCCGCCGCTCATCGGCATCCTCGGCGACGGCATCGGACTCCTCAACGCCCTGTTCGTCGTCCTCGTCCTCATCGTGCTCGCCGGGCTGGCCTCCCCCGCTGCGCGCGAGAGCAACCGCCGGAAGCGCTGAGCAGGCCGTTCCGGCGGGCGGCTCAGGTGACGCTGGCGACGCCGACGGCGGCCACGACGGCGACGATGATCGCGACCGCGCCCAGGGACACCAACCAGATGTGCCCGAGGGAGAAGTACCGCACCCGCACGCCGCGGGCACGGAACGCCGCCAGCCACGGGTAGATGCCGCTCTCCTTGAGGATCGGCCCGACCGCCAACACGCCGCCCGGACGCGCCATCGCTGCGCGGGCGGCGAACGAGAAGTCGACCCGGCGCTTGAGGTCGCCGACCCGGAAGGTCAGGAGCGCCATCGAACCACCGACCTGCAGCCCGCTGAGGGGCGTGTCCATCACGGTCTCGGACGGCTGGCCGGTTCGATCGAGGACGCTGAGGACGAACCGGTCCTCGAACAGCTCGATCCTGGCCGGCACCCCGCTCATCTGGGTGACGCCGCGGAACATCGTGACGTCATGCGTGAGGAGGGGCTTCATCCGGCTCACTCTACGGGCGAGCCGGAGGCCGCCCGACCAGCTGCACCCGCGACTCGGACCCCGTTCGTCGCCATCGAGTCACCCGCTGGCGAGGCTCGCCTCCTAGACTCGTCTGGTGCGTCTCGTCATAGCCCGCTGTTCCGTCGATTACGCCGGACGCCTCAGTGCCCATCTGCCCCTCGCCACCCGACTCCTCATGGTGAAGAACGACGGCAGCCTTCTCGTCCACTCCGACGGTGGTTCCTACAAGCCGCTCAACTGGATGAGTCCGCCCTGCACCCTCACCACCGTCGAGCCCGACGAGACGCAGGCGGCCGCCGGGATCACCGAACTGTGGAAGGTCACCCACAAGAAGACGGGTGACGCGCTCATCGTCTCGATCCACGAGGTCCAGCACGACAGCGCGCACGAGCTGGGCGTCGACCCCGGCCTCCAGAAGGACGGCGTCGAGGCGCACCTGCAGAAGCTCCTCGCCGAACAGATCGAACTCCTCGGCGACGGCTACCGGCTCATCCGCCGCGAGTACATGACCGCCATCGGCCCGGTCGACATCCTCGCCACCGACGCGAGCGGCGCCTCGGTCGCGGTCGAGCTGAAGCGCCGTGGCGACATCGACGGTGTCGAGCAGCTCACGCGGTACCTCGAACTCATGAACCGCGACCCCCTCCTCGCTCCCGTGCAGGGTGTGTTCGCCGCACAGGAGATCAAGCCGCAGGCGCGCACCCTCGCGCAGGACCGCGGGATCCGTTGCGTCGTCCTCGACTACGACGCGATGCGCGGCCTCGACGACAGCGACTCCCGCCTCTTCTGAGCGTCCACAATTCAGGACGGCCTCGGCGCGTCGGACACGACACACCGAGGCCGCTCGCGGACACGCCGCAGCCGTCCTGAATTGCGAACGGCACCATCTCGCGTCGGCTCCGTCCCTCACTCAGGACGGGCCCGGCGCGTCGGACGCGACACACCGAGACCCCACCCGGACACACCAGGGCCGTCCTGAGTTCGGGGCGGTCAGACGAAGAGCCAGATGAGGGCGACCATCCCGAAGCCGACGACCGAGAGGATCGTCTCGAGGACGGTCCAGGTCGCGAGCGTCTGCTTGACCGACATGTTGAAGTACTTCGCGATGATCCAGAACCCGCCGTCGTTGACGTGCGAGAGCGTGATCGATCCGGCCGCGATCGCGATGCCGATGAGCGCCAACTGCGGCTGCGAGTAGTCACCGGCGAGGACGACCGGCTGCAGGATGCCGGCGGTGATGACGATCGCCGCCGTCGCCGACCCTTGCGCGATGCGGAGTCCGGAGCTGATGAGGTACGCCGACACGATGATCGGCAGGCCGAGCGAACCGAGCACCTCGGCCAGTGCCGCCCCGACACCCGTCGCCGAGATGACGGCACCGAAGAACGCACCGGCGCCGACCACGAGCAGGATCATACCGATGGGACGCAGCGACTGCCCGGAGAGCTCACCCAGCTCGGCGAGCGTCATGCCGCGCCGCACGCCCAGGACGTAGTACGCGAGGCAGACGGCGATCGTCAGCGCGACCGCGGGGTTCCCGATGAGCGTCAACGCCTCGAGCAGCGGGCCGCTCGGCAGGGCGAGAGCTCCGAAGGTAGCGGCGAGGATGAGCAGGATCGGCGTGATGATGATGAGCCCGACCGCCCACAGCGAGACGTCCTTGCGGTCCGGGGCGTCGTCCTCGGGCTCGAGCACGTACTCCTCGGGCACGGACACCATGACGCGCTTGCCGATCCACAGCGGCCAGGCGATACCGGACGCGATGAACGCGGGGATACCGCAGAGGAAGCCCATCAGGATGAGCCAGCCGAGCCCGACCTCGAAGGTGCCGGCGAGCGCCGTCGGTCCCGGGTGCGGGGGCAGGAACGCGTGCGTCATCGAGAGGCCGGCGAGCATCGGCAGGGCGTAGAGCACGAGCGACTTCCCGCCACGGCGCGCGGTGATGTAGACGAGGGGCGCGAGGACGAAGATGCCGACGTCGAAGAACACGGGGATGCCGAAGATGAGCCCGGTGAGCCCCATCGCGATCGGTGCGCCACGCTCACCGAAGCGGCCGAGGAGCTTGCGGATGAGGACGTCGGCGCCGCCGGAGCGTTCCAGGATCGCGCCGAGCACGGTGCCGAGGCCGATGATGATGGTGATGTGCCCGAGGATGCCGCCGAAACCGGTCTCGAGGAGTGACGCGCCCGGCTTGATCTGCTCGTCGTCGAACGGGTCGGGGACGGCGACGCCGACGATCTGGTAGATGCTCGTACCCGTCGCCAGCGCCAGGCCGATGCCGACGATGAACAGGGAGATGAAGGGCTCGAGCTTCACCCGGATGATGAGGAACAGCAGCACCGCGATGGCGACGGCGCACAGGATGAGCAGGCCGGGCGTGGTCTGCTGCAACCAGCCGATGGGGTCGCTCGGGGCTGGTGCGGCAGCGGCGACGACGCGGCTCGCGAGGGCGTGGATGGGCATGGGAGGACCTTCTGTGTCGACGGGGAGGGGGAACGGGTCAGGACGGGCGACGACGGAGCGAGCGGCCGGGGACGGCGTCGGTGCGACGACCGTCGGCCATGACGGCGACGCCGTTCACGAAGACCCACGGGATGCCGGCGGCCTGTTGCCGCGGTTCGGCGAAGGTCGCGCGGTCGGCGATCGTCTCGGGATCGAAGAGCACGACGTCGGCGACGGCACCGACGCGGAGGACGCCGCGTTCGGTGAGCCCGAGTCGGGCGGCTGGACGGGAGGTGAGGTGGGCGACGGCGTCCTCGAGCCCGAGCACGTCGGCTTCACGGACGTAGTGCCCGAGGTAGCGCGGGAAGGTGCCCCAGGCGCGAGGGTGGGGTTTCGCGCCGACGAGGATGCCGTCGCTGCCGCCCGTGTGGGCCGGGTGCACCATCATCGTGCGCACGTTGGCCTCGTCGCCGACGTGCTGGAGGATGCCGGTCGCGAGGCGGTCGGCCTCGAGGAGCTCGAAGAACAGGGCGGTGGGGTCGCCCGACCAGGCGTGGCCGGTGTCCTCGGCGGCGATGGCGGAGACGGTCCGGCCGACGAAACCGGCGAGCTCGGGGTTCGCGACACCGGAGATCTCGATCGTCGCCCAGTCGGTGACGACGCCGTGGCAGCCGTCCGTGCCGAGCACTTCGAGCTCGTACCGCACCCGCGCGCGGACGTCGTCGTCGCCGAGTCGCTCGAGCGTCGCTTCCGGCCCGCCGACGGCCGCCCAGCTCGGGAGGAGTGCCGAGAGTGTGGTCGACCCCGGAAGGTAGGGGTAGGTGTCGAGCGTGAGGTCGACACCGTCGGCGATGGCGTCGTCGATGAGCGCCACGAGCTCGGCCGCACGACCTGCGTTGACGCCGAAGTTCATCGTCGCGTGCGTGAGGTGCAGCGCACAGCCGGAGCGACGACTGACGTCGATCATCTCCGCATAGGCCTCGAGAGCACCCTTCCCGTAGGAGCGCTGGTGCGGTGCGTAGAAGCCGCCGTGCTCCGCGACCGTGCGGCAGAGCGCGACAAGTTCGTCGGTGTCGGCGAACATCCCGGGCACGTAGGTGAGGCCGGAGGACATGCCGACGGCACCCTCCCGAAGCCCTGCAGCGACGAGCTCCCGCATGCGCATGATCTCGTCCGGGGTCGCAGCCCGGTTCTCGGTGCCGACCACGAGCATGCGCACGGAGCCCTGCGGGACGAGGTAGGCGACGTTCAGCGCGGCTCCGCGGTCGACGCGGTCGAGGTACTCGCCGACGCTCCGCCAGGCGAAGTCCACGTCGTCGGGTTGCCCGTTCCAGCCGGCGATCTGCTGCCGGACGATCGCCATGGTGCGGTCGTCGGTCGGCGCGTAGGAGAGGCCGTCCTGCCCGAGCACTTCGGTGGTGACGCCCTGCGAGACCTTCGCGAGGTGGTCGTGGTCGCGGAGCACGGCGAGGTCGGAGTGCGCGTGCATGTCGATGAACCCCGGTGCGGCGACGAGCCCAGCCGCGTCGACGACGAGCGCATCGGCCGGCGCGCTGGCGGCGGCGTCAGCGCCGATCGCGACGATGCGGCCGCCGTCGATGAGCACCGAGCCGAGCGCGCTCGGACCACCGGTGCCGTCGACGATGCGCGCATCGCGGAGGAGCACCGCGCGCGCATCGCCCGTCGGCCGTGAACTCACGGAAGCAGGGCCGCCGCGGTGAACGCGGCCGCGCGCTCGGTGACGCCGGCCCAGTCCGCGGCGGCGACGTCGGCCGCTCCGACCACGCTGGAGCCCGCGGTCACGGCGGCGGCACCGGCCTGGATGTAGTCGCGGGCGTTGCCGGCGTGCAGGCCGCCGGAGGGCACCAGCCGGAGACCGGGGAACGGGCCGGACAGGTCTTTGAGGAACCCGGGCCCCATGGCGGCGGCCGGGAAGATCTTCACCGCGTGGGAGCCGAGTGCCGCGGCACGCATGACCTCGCTGGGCGTCATCGCCCCGAGCAGGAACGGGACGCCGGCGGCGGTCGCGACCTCGGCGACCTCCTCGCTCAGGCCGGGGGTGACGAGGAACTGCGCGCCGGCGTCGATGGCGCGCTGCGCGGTGTCGCGGTCCACGACCGTCCCGGCACCGATCATCGCCCCGTGGTCAGCGGCCGCATCGGCGGCGGCCCGGATCAGCGCCTCGACACCGGGGGTGGTGAAGGTGAACTCGACGCTGCGGATGCCGCCCGCGGCGAGCGCCCGGCAGAGTTCGACCGGGTCGGGGATGACGGGCACGCGCACGACGGCGATGGCGCGGTCGGCGTAGAGCGCGTCGAGGGCGTGCGGGGTGGACGGAGGGGTCTCGAGCGTCATGCGGGTCTCCTGTTCGGGTCGGCTCAGCCGAAGGTCGTGGTGACGGCGTCGACGGCGTGCGGTTCGGCGAGACGGACGTCGTCGACGACGATGAGCGCACGCCACTTGTCGAAGGTGGTGCAGGGGTGGGAGAGGCCGAGGCGGATCACGTCGCCGACCTCGACGTCGCTGCCGGGCGGCAGGGAGACGAAGGTGTGCTGGTCGTTCATGGCCGTGGTCGTCGCACCCGCCAGCGGTTCGACGATGCTGGACCCGGCACGACGGACACCCTGCACCTCAGGCAGCCCCTCGTCGAAGGGGAAGTCGCGCTTGCCGCCGTCGATGAGCGCGAGACCGGGCTCGGGGCGGGAGACGACCGTGGCCCAGCCGTGGATCGCCGAGCGGAACGCACCGACGCCTTCGTGCCGTCCGAGGGGCGTGATGCCGCGGTAGAAGCCGTCGTCGTGGGTGATGTAGGCGCCGGAGCGCAGCAGGACGTCGACGCGCCGACCGCGTGCACCGTCGAGGTCGCGCAGGCCGGCGAGGACCTCGGCGACGACGTCGAAGTAGGCGCTGCCGCCGGCGGTCACGATGACGGTGTCGACGCGCTCGTCGTAGCGGCCGCTGGCGAGCAACTCGGTGTGCAGCGCCGCGAGGGACTCGAGGTAGTCGCGGACGATCCGGAGCGAACCCTCGTCGCCGTGGTGCGCGAGCGCGCCCTCGTACCCGCTGACACCGGCGAGCGCGAGCTCTGGCGAGGCGACGACGGCGTCGACGATCTCCCGAGCGGTGGCGTGGTCGCGGGCCCCCGTCCGGCCGCCCGGTGCTCCCAGTTCGACGAGCACGTGCAGTGGACGATGTGGCGGCTGCTCGGCGAGCACGCGGGCCATGATCTCGACCGCGCGGACCGAGTCGGCCCACACGACGATCTCGGTGTCGCCCTCGTCCAACGCGCGCCCGACGGCGCGGAGGTGCTCAGGCTGCACCAGCGCGTTGGCGAGCATGACGCGGGGGATCGACCAGTCGAGGGCGATCGAGAGCTGCCACGGCGTCGCGACGGTGACACCCCAGCTACCGGCGTCGAGCTGGCGTTGCCAGAGAGCACGGTTCATCGTCGTCTTGCCGTGCGGGGCGAGCCCGACGCCGGCGCGCTCGCACCACTGCCGCATGGTCTCGACGTTGTCGGCGACCGCCGAGCGGTCGAGGGTGACGAGGGGCGTCGTGAAGTCGGCGAGCGCCGGGCGAGCTCCGAGGAACGTGGCCGCATCCGTTCCGACGGAGGCCGGCGGGAAGCCCTTGAGGCTGCCGTCGAGCACCCCGAGGTCGGCGGCGTCGAAGTCGTCCGTCATGGTCTCCTCGTTTCGGGTCCGAGCGTTGCACCACCGCGAACCGGCGAGGCAGGTTGCAACATGTGCAACGTCTATTGCACGGATTGCTACGTCTGTTCTAGCATTGCGACCACAGGCCGTCAACCGGACAGGGCCGCGACACGAGGGGAACCGTGATGACGACGTCACCGTCCACCGTGAGCACGATCGGCGAGGCGATGGTGGTCCTCCTCCCCGAGGGGCAGCTCCCCGTCGCCGAGGCGCGCGAGTACCGCACGGGCGTCGGGGGTGCGGAGTTCAACGTCGCGTCCAGCCTCGCTCGCCTGGGCGTCCCCACCCACTGGATCTCGCGCGTCGGCGACGACGGCTTCGGCGATTACATCCTCGAGACGGCCCGCAACGACGGCGTGCTCACCGACGCCGTCGAGCGCGACGACCACCGACCCACCGGGCTCTACGTGAAGGAGACGGTCGTCGGTGCCGACGGCGATCGACGACCGCGGATGCACTACTACCGCAGCGGCTCGGCCGCGTCGGCGCTCGGTGCCGACACCCTCCTGCATGACGCGACGCGTGCGGCCGTCACCGCGTCGGCCATCGTGCACACCTCGGGGATCACGCCCGCGCTGTCCGACTCGACCGCGGAACTCGTCGGCGAGCTGGGTGGAGCCCTCCCCGACGGCGCCGTCCTGAGCGTCGACCTCAACTTCCGGCCGCGCCTGTGGGAGCGCCGGTCCACGGCCGCACTCCACCGTCTGCTCGACCAGGCCTCGGTCCTCTTCCTCGGCACCGACGAGGCGGAGCTGTTCTTCGGGCATGCGGACGCCGAGCGGCTCTTCGCGGATCTGCCCACCCTGCAGCGCATCGTCCTGAAGGACGAAGAGAACGCCGCGACGACGGTCCACCGGGGCGTCGCGGAGCACTGCGTGGTGCGGTCCCTCTCGGTCGACGTCGTCGAGACGGTCGGCGCGGGCGATGCGTTCGCCGCCGGCTACCTCGCCGGCCTGGCCCACGGACTCGACGACGCCGCCTGCACGCGGCTCGGCCACGCGGTCGCGGCATCGACGCTCATCTGCCACGGTGACCGCCCGGAGTCCGTCCCCGACGCACCCGGCGTCCGGACCATCGTCGAGGCGGACGACGAGGCATGGGCCTCATGGCGGATCGCCGCCGATCGACCCTTGCCCTGGTCGACCGCCGGATCACCGGGGACGGTGGGCGCATGAGCCAGTCACTCTCCCGCGCGCTCGACCTCCTCCGCGAGATCGTCTCCGGCACGAACTCCCTCGACGCACTCGCGGCGACGGCCGGTGTGCACAAGACCACGGTGCTGCGCCTCCTGAACACGCTCGAGGAGCACGGCTTCGTCACCCGCGACGCCTCGTACCGCTACCACCTCGGGCGGGCGATGTTCGAACTGACGCAGACCGCCCTCGACGAGCAGGACGTGCGCGGAGTCGCGGCCCCGCACCTCCGCGCGCTCGGCGCGGCGACCGGCCAGACGGTCCATCTCGCCGCGTACGAGAACGGTTCAGTGTTCTACATCGACAAGGTCGAGTCGCGCCAACCGCTCCGGATGTACTCGCGCGTCGGCCTGCCAGCCTCGCTGTATGCGACCGGCGTGGCCAAGGTGCTCCTCGGTGGACTCGACGAGGCCGAGCGTCGGCGCGTCGTCACCGGCATCGTCTTCGAGCGGTACACGGACAAGACCATCACCGACGCCGACGCCCTCCTCGCAGAGATCGAGCGCTCCAACGGACGCGGGTGGGCCGAGGACCACGAGGAGCACGAGAGCTTCATGAACTGCGTCGCCGCGCCGGTGTTCGGGCCGGACGGCCGCGTCGCCGCCGCCGTGTCGATCTCGGTCCCGACGATGGTGCTCCCCCACAGCGGCGTCCGCGCCCTGCTGCCACAGCTGCTCGCCACCACGGAGTCGATCTCCGCCGAGCTCGGCTACGCGCCTCCGCCGCCGACCCCCACTCCCTGACCACTCCCCGGTCCCTGACCATCCACCCCGCCCCCTGACCACTCCCCGGTCGCTGACCCCCACCCCGGTCCCTGAGCTTGTCGAAGGGCCACCCACACGAAGGACACCCCCATGACCGCACGCACCGCCATCTCCACGACCGACGCTCCGGCTCCCGCGCACACCTTCTCGCAGGGGGTCCGCAAGGGCAACTTCGTCCAGGTCTCCGGCCAGGGCCCCGTCGACCCAGCGACGAACGAGTACCTGTTCCCGGGTGACGTCGCCGCGCAGACCACCCGCACCCTGCAGAACGTCGAGGCGATCCTCGCAGCCGGCGGTGCGACCTTCGACGACGTCATGATGCTGCGCGTCTACCTCACGAAGCGCGAGGACTTCGCGATCATGAACGACGCCTACGGCGAGTTCGTCGGCTCGCGCGTCACGGGCGGCGTCCTGCCGTCGCGCACCACGGTCTTCACCGGCCTCCCCCGCGAGGAGATGCTCGTCGAGATCGACGCGATCGCCATCGTCGACTGACCCCGTCCTACCGCGCGAGGTCCTGCGAAGGGAGCAAGCCAGAGCGACGCCGCGGCCATTTTCAGAGTCTCGGTCCAGCTCTTGAGTCAGCTCGTGTACTGACGGCAAGCCCTAGGCTCTTCCCCATTTGCCAGTTGGTGCAGCTGGGAAAACTCGTCGAATATTCGTCAACAGCTCCAAGTCAACGTGAACGCGGGCCTGCGGAGGGGCGCACTCACGCCGCATCGGGTTAGCGAGCCGCGCGCTACGCCCGGCCCACGATCACCAGTCGTGGACGGTGCCGTCGGCCAGGCGGTTGTAGGGCAGGTAGGCGCGCTGGTACGGGTACTTGCCGGCCTCGTCGACGTCGAGCTCGACACCGAGACCGGGAGCCTCGCCCGGGTGCAGCATGCCGTCGGCCCACGTGTAGGACTGCTGGAACACGGCATCGGTCTTCTCGCCGTGCTTCATGTACTCCTGGATCCCGAAGTTGTGGATCGCGAGCCCGAGATGCATCGCGGCCGCCATGCCCACCGGGGAGATGTCCGTCGGCCCGTGCATGCCCGACTTGATCTGGTACTGCGAGGCGTAGTCGAGCACCTTCTTCAGATGCGTGATCCCGCCCGTGTGCGTCACCGCGCTGCGGACGTAGTCGATGAGCTGCTCGCGGATGATCTGCTGGTAGTCCCACACCGTGTTGAAGATCTCGCCGATCGCGAGCGGGGTCGTCGTGTGCTGCCGCACGAGGCGCAGGGCCTCCGGGTTCTCCGCGGGCGTGCAGTCCTCCAGCCAGAACAGGTCGTACGGCTCCAGCGACTTCCCGAGCTTCGCCGCCTGGATCGGCGTCATCCGGTGGTGCCCGTCGTGCAGCAACGGCAACTCCGGCCCGAACTCGTTCCGCACCGCCTCGAACACCGTCGGCAGGTGACGCAGGTACGACCGGGTGTCCCAATCCTCCTCGTTCGGCAGGCCGCCCCGCTGAGCCGGCTCGTGGTCGTAGCGCACGCCCGTGTTGCCCTCGAAGGTGGCGTTGGAGGCGATCCCGTAGATCGACTTCAGCCCGGGCACCGCGGTCTGGATGCGGATCGCCTTATAGCCCTGCGCCTGATGCTCGCGGACGCTGTCGAACAGCTCCTCGTTCGTCTTGCCCGACGCGTGCCCGTACGCGAGCAGCCCCGTCCGCGACGCCCCACCGAGCAGCTGGTACACGGGCATGCCCGCCGCCTTGCCCTTGATGTCCCACAGCGCCATGTCGACCGCAGCGATCGCCGCCATCGTCACCGGACCGCGACGCCAGTACGCCGAGCGGTACAGGAACTGCCAGGTGTCCTCGATCCGAGCCGCATCGCGCCCGAGCAGCAGCGGCACGACGTGCTCCGCGAGGTACGCGACCACGGCCTGCTCGCGCCCGTTCAGGGTGGCGTCACCGAGCCCGGTGAGCCCGTCGTCCGTCGTGAGCTTCAGGGTCACGAAGTTCCGGTCGGGACTCGTGACGATGACCTCGGCCTTGTCGATGTTCATCGGTGCTACTCCTTCGTACGGTGCGACCGAGGTGGCCGCGCGGGGGTCGAGCGGATGTGGTGTCAGGGCCGCGGGCGGATTCGGACCAGGTCGGCACCGAGGCGTTCGACCTCGGCGACGAGCGCCGGGCCCCCACCCCTCGACGGATCGAGCAGGCGTGGGTCGATCAGGCGGACGAGTGCGGTCGTGCGCTCGGTGCCCGGCAGGCGCAGGGCCTCGGTGATGGCGTCCGCGGCCGCGTCCCCCGGGCGGTCGTCCGTCTGCACGGCGCGCACCCAGGCGGCGACGACGCGGAGCGAACCGGTCCCGGGGCGACCGGCTGCCAGCTCACCGAGGAGGGTCGAGACGATCCGGACGCGCAGCTTCGTCACGCCTTCGAGCGCGATCTGCTGCAGCCGGTGTTCGATGCGGGCGTTGTCGAAGCGCTCCAGCAGCGCACGTCGGTAGGCCGCCAGGTCGAGGTCCTCCGGGAGGTGGCGCTCCGTCTCGTCCCAGTACTCCTCGACCCAGGCTCGGCACGCGGAGTCGCCGACGGCTTCGGCGACCGTGGCGTGCCCGCGGAGCGGTCCGGCGTAGGCGAGCAGGCTGTGCGCACCGTTGAGCAGGCGGAGTTTGCGTTGCTCGAAGGGCTCGAGGTCGTCGACGAAGCGGACCCCGGCCCGCTCCCACGCCGGTCGTCCAGCGGGGAAGTCGCCGCTCAGCACCCAGTCGGTGAAGGGCTCGGTGACGACGGGCACCGCATCGGAGCAGCCGGTGAGGGCGGCGGCCGCCACCTCGTCCGCGGGGGTCGGCCGCGGCGTGATGCGGTCGACCGAGGCCGAGACGAACGACACCTGTTCGGCGATCCACGCCGCGGTCGCCGGGTCGACCCGCTCGGCGAGCGCGAGCACCGCGCCCCGGACGAGCGCGCCGCCGTCGGCGATGTTGTCGCACGGGACGATCGCGATCGGGCCGGCTCCAGAGCGACGGCGCGCCTCGAGACCGAGCACCAGCCGACCGAGGGCCGTCGTCGGTCGGGCCTCCGCGAGCGCCTCCTCGGCGCGGCAGGCGGCGGACAGGATGGCGACGTCCTGCTCGACCGCCGGATCCGACGCGTCCGGTCGGCCGTCGGTGTCGAGGCGGTACCCGGACTCGGTCACGGTGAGCGTGACGATCGCGGTCGACTCCAGGGCGAGGAGGTCGAGCAGGCGCGGGAGGTCGGCTCCGTCCCTGGCCTCGACGATGGAGCCGACGACGGTCGCCGTATCGCCTGCGGCCGACCGCTCGACGACGGTGTACAGGCAGTCCTGAGCGCTCAGCTCGGTCGCGGCCTGTGGGCTTCGGCCGGTGAACGCGGCGATACCCCACTCGTGCTCGGGGTCGGCGAGCTGCGTGTACCAGGCCTGGTGCGCGCGGTGGAAGGCGCCGAGTCCGAGGTGGACGATCCTGACCGGCGCCGTCGGGAAGCCGGGCAGCAGCGCACGCGACAGCCGGGGGGCCGTCTCCGCTCCGTGGTCCGCGTCGACGGGACGCTCAGCCGATGGCGCCCTCACAGCTTGAACACCCGTCGCGGCTGGTCGACCACGAGGTCGTGGATGGTCCGCTCGGCCGTCACCCGGTCGACACGCCCCTCCCGGACGAGCCTCGCGAGGAACGCCGCGTCGAGGCGTCGCGACATGTCGTGGCGCGCCGGGATCGAGAGGTACGCCCGGGTGTCGTCGATGAACCCGGACCCTCGCGAGAAGCCCGCGGTCTCCGTCACGGCCGCTCGGAAGCGGAGCACGGCGTCGGGTGCGTCGAGGAACCACCACGGTGCGCCGATGAAGACGCTCGGGTAGAACCCGGCGAGCGGGGCGATCTCCCGCGAGTAGCTCGTCTCGTCCACGCTGAAGAGGACAAGGTGGAATCCGGGAGCCGTCCCGAAGCGTTCGAGCAGTGGGCGGAGGGGCTGCACGTAGTCGGTGCGCACCGGCAGGTCGTGGCCGGTGTCCGGCCCGAAGCGTCCGCGCGTGGCCGAGTGGTGGTCACGGAAGACGCCCGGATGGACGGTCATGACGAGACCGTCCTCGACGCTCATCCGAGCGCTCTCGAACAGCATGTGGGCGGCGAAGCGCTCGAGCTCGGCGGCGTCGGCGGTCCCCGACAGCGCCCGGTCGAAGAGGGTCTGCGCCTCGGCGGCGTCGAGCTCCACGGTGCGCGGTTCCAGGACCCCGTGGTCGGCGGACACCGCGCCGTGCTCGATGAAGTGCCGACGACGGCCGGCGAGGGCCTCGAGATACCCGCGGTGGCTCCCCTCCGGCGTCCCGTTCCAGGCGGCGAGCGCGGCGACACGTTCCGGCCAGCCGGGCTTCGACGGGTCGAGGTACGCGTCGGGGCGGAACGTCGGGAGCACGCGCCCCCGGAACCCGGGATCGGCCGCGAGCGCGGCATGGGCTGCGAGGTCGTCCATCGGGTCGTCGGTGGTCGCGAGCACCTCGATGCGGAAGCGGTCGAAGAGCGCACGCGGGCGGAACGCCGGCTGCTGGAGGGCCTCCTCGATCGTGGTGAAGAGTCGGTCCGCGTTCGCCGCGTCGGGCTGTTCCGTGACACCGAACTGCTCACCGAGGATCGTGCTCAGCCAATACCCGGAGGCGGTGCCGGCGAAGCGGGGCCACTCCTCGCAGAACCGACGCCAGGCGTCGCGCGGGGCGGCGACGGCCCCACCGTCCGTGGCGTCGGGCACGCCCACCTCGGCGAGCGAGTGACCGGAGGCGTGCAGCAGGCGGGTCACGTAGTGGTCGTGACGGAGGAAGAGCTGGGTGGCGTCCGTGAACGGGGTGTCGTCGACGAGGATCGCCGGGTCGACGTGGCCGTGGGGGGAGATGATCGGCAGCTCGGCGACGGAGCGGTAGAGCTCGCGGGCGACGTCGCGCGTCCCCGGATCGGCGGGGAGCAGGCGGTCTGGATCGTTCTGCAGCGTCATTGGCACGCCTCCATTGAAGCCAGCGACCGACACCCTGTCAACCGATTGCCACCACTTGGTGGCAATCGCTTGCCACGTCGCGGACCTTCTGCGAGACTGATCCCGCTTCCGCCCAGGACGTCACGGTCAACCACCGCTGAAACGCTTCACTGCCGCGAGGAGCGCACCCCCGCTATCAAAGGAGATTGCAGTGGCAAGCAGCATTCGTTTCGGAATCGCGACCGCGGGAATCCTCGCCCTCGCACTGACCGCCTGCTCAGGGCCGGGCGGCGACGACTCGGCCGACGGCCCGGTGACGCTCGAGTTCTGGGCCTGGGGCTCCAACATCGACAAACGCGTCGAGGTGTGGAACGAGGCCAACCCCGACATCCAGGTGAACATCTCGGCCCCTGCGAGCGGCGCCGACATGCCCGTCCGCGTGCTGAGCGCCGTCCGCGCCGGCGACGGACCCGACATCGCCCAGGCCGAGTACACGCAGATGCCCACCTACGTCTCCGCCGGGGTACTCGCCCCGCTCGACAGTGCGAAGGCGGAGCTCGAGGAGGCCTACTCCCCCACGGTGCTCGACACCGTCTCCTTCGACGACACGATCTACGGCGTCCCCCAGGACCTCGGGCCGGCGCTGTTCGTCTACCGCAACGACCTCTTCGCCCAGTACGGCCTCACACCGGCGGCCAGCTGGGACGACTTCCGCGCCCTCGCCGAGCAGGTCCGCACGCTCGACGGCGACCGGTACCTCTTCAACTTCAGCTCCATCGACGCCGACCAGTTCATGGGTCTCGCCCTGCAGAACGGGGCCGAGTGGTGGGACTACTCCGACGAGGAGTGGAGCGTCGACATCGCCAGCGCGCAGACGCAGGAGGTCCTCGACTTCTGGCAGGGCATGGTCGAGGACGACCTCGTGAGCACCTACCAGACCGGCAGCCCGGAGCAGATCGAGGCGACCGCGAGCGGCCGCGTGCTCGGCACGATCGCCGGGGCGTGGGCGCCTGGTCCGCTGCTCAACCAGTACCCCGACACGGTCGGCCTGTGGTCGGCCGCGCAGATCCCGCAGTGGGACACCGCCGACCCGAGGGTCTTCGCCCGCGGCGGCTCCGCCAACGTCATCCTCAAGGAGAGCCCGCACTACGAGCAGGCCCTCGAATTCATCACCTGGTTGAACGCCTCCGAAGAGGGAGCCGAGGGGCTCGTCGAGGTCAACAAGTTCACCGGGGCACTCCACGGCCAGGAGATCGACCGCACGCCGCCGGACCTCATGCCGGAGGACACCACGTACTGGCCGAGCGCCACCGAGGCCGCCTCGAAGCTCGTGTCCGTGCAGTGGGGACCGAACACGCAGGTCGCCTTCACCGCGATCACCGACGAGCTCGGCAACGCGATCGAGGGGACGAGCCCATGGGCCGACGTCCTCCCGAAGGTGCAGGACATCGTCCAGAAGGACCTGGCCGGGTAGTGACCGTGCCGACCATCGAGCAGCCCCGTGCCCGCGGCACCGCCGCGGGCACGGCCCCCACCGGACGGCGCGTCTCGCTGACGCGCCCGCACCACCTGTTCGCCTGGGGACTCATCGCACCCGCGGTCGTGCTCTTCGTGTTCGTCTTCATCATCCCGATCGTCTATTCCGGCGGCCTCAGCCTCATGGGGACGGCGGCCGGAGCGAGCGCCTACGGCGTGCGTGAGGAGGTCTTCGTCGGGCTCGGCAACTACGTGAAGGTCCTCGAGGACCCGACGTTCTGGACCAGCCTCGGCAACCTCGCCGTGTACGCGCTGTTCCTCGTCCCGATCATGATGCTGACGGCCATGCTGCTGGCGCTCCTCCTCGACCTGCCCCGCGCCCACCTCCGGGCGTTCAGCCGCATGGCGATCTTCCTGCCGTACGGCGTCCCGAGCGTCATCGCGGCACTCATGTGGGGCTTCCTGTACGTGCCGGAGATCAGCCCGATCTACCAGCTCGCGGAGACCTTCGGCCTGCAGTTCCCGACGCTGTTGCGCGGCGACCTCGTCATGACGGCGATCATCAACGTGGTGCTGTGGGGTGGGATCGGGTTCAACACGATCATCCTGTACACCTCGCTGCAGTCGCTGCCGAAGGAGCAGATCGACGCCGCCCGCATCGACGGCTGCGACGAGCCCCGGATCGCCTGGTACATCAAGCTGCCGCACATCGTGCCCGCGACGATCCTGACGGGCCTGTTCTCGATCATCGGCGCGCTGCAGGTGTACAGCGAACCGCAGATGCTCTCGAGTCTCACGCCGGCCATCAACTCGACCTACTTCCCGCTCATGCGGGTGTACCGGGACGCCTTCGCCCACGACGACCTCAACTCGGCGTCGGCGGCTTCCATCATCCTCGCCCTCGCCACCGTGCTGCTGTCGCTCCTGGTGCTCGGTGGGCAACGCCTCGCCGCTCGGAGGAACGCATGACCACCACCGCACGCACCCCGGAACGGGTCGAGGAGGACCGACGTGCCAGGGAGACCTCGCGCCGGAGCCACCGCGAGCACGACCGCAAGCCGCAGGGTGGTCCGAGCCTCGTCCGGAAGCTCGGCGGCCTCCTGCCCACGATCGTCCTGCTCATCGCCGTCGTCTACTTCCTGCTCCCCATGGTCTGGGTCGTGTTCGCCGCGACGAAGAGCACCGGCGAGCTGTTCTCGACGGGCGCCTTCTCCGTCGGGTCGAGCCTCGTCGACAACCTGGTCGACCTCTTCGAGTACGAGAACGGCTCGTTCACCCGCTGGTTGGGCAACAGCTTCATCTACTCGATCGGCGGAGCGCTGCTGTCGACGGTGATCTCGGCGGCCGCCGGGTACGCGCTCGCGCTCTACCGGTTCCCCGGCAAGAAGGCCGTGATGGTGGGGCTGCTCGCCGGTGTCCTCCTGCCGACGATCACGCTCGCGATCCCGCAGTACATGCTGTTCGCGCAGCTCAATCTCACCAACACCTACTGGGCGGTGCTCATCCCGATCTCGATCACGCCGTTCGGGATCTACCTCTCCTACGTGTTCGCGCGGGGGTCCGTCCCGCAGGAGCTCCTCGAAGCCGCACGCGTGGACGGGTCGAACGAGGGGCGCACCTTCGTCTCGATCGGCCTCCCGCTGCTGTTCCCCGGCCTCGTCACCGTGTTCCTGCTGCAGTTCATCGGCGCCTGGAACAACTTCCTGCTGCCGTACATCATGCAGTCGAAGTCGGAGCTGTCCCCGATCACCGTCGCCATGTTCCTCATGCTCAACCGCGGCGGCAGCGAACCGGTGCTCTACTCGGTGGCCATCGCGGGCGCGCTCGTCGCCGTCATCCCCGTCGTGATCTTCGTCCTGGTGTTGCAGCGCTTCTGGCGCCTGGACCTCATCTCGGGAAGCCTGAAGTAGCCATGACCCTCCACTCCACGAACGGAAGGACCCCCATGTCCGACACGGACACGCGATCCGCCACGAACCCGACGACTCAGCGGTACCCGCTCAGCGGCTACGGCGTGATCGTGCCGAGCGAGCGCATCGCCGGAGCGTTCGCCGCCGGCGCCGATTACGCCGAGTCGACCATCGTCGGCAACCTCGTCATGGCCGAGGGCGAGGGCTGGGTGCGCAACCCCGCGTACGACGCGACGGTCCGCCGCGGTTCCTTCGCGATCCTGTTCCCCGCCGAGCTGTCCCTGGCGGACCCTGGCGTCCCGGCGGACCGCGTCACCGCCTACCTCGACGCCGCCATGCCCATCATCGGCTCGGTCGCGGAGCCGGGCGCGAAGATCGTCTTCGGAAGCGGGACCGCGCGCACCATCCCCGACGGGGTCGACCTCGCGGCCGCACGGGCGCGGTTCGCGGAGGTCGTCGTCGAGACCCGCGACGCCGCCGAGCGGAACGAGCTGCAGATCGTCCTGGAACCGCTGAACCGACGCGAGACGAACCTCCTGAACTCCCTCGAGGAGACGGTCGCGTTCCTCGACGAGTTCGGCATCGAGCGCGTCCCCGTCGTCGCCGACCTCTTCCACATCATGCTCGAGGCCGAGTCGCTGTCGGTCGTCCGGGACCTCGGGCCGCGCATCGGTCACGCGCACATCGCCGATGCCGAGCGACGACCCCCTGGGCAGGGTGACTGGCCGCTCGCACCCTTCGTCGAGGCCCTCCGGGAGGGCGGCTACGACGGCCCCGTCACCGTCGAGTGCCTCTTCGAGGACTTCCAACCGGAACTCGAAGCCGCCCTCGCGCACCTCCGCCGACTTGCCTGAGCCGGCACGACCGCACCCCGCATCACCCACCGAACTGGAGCGAACCCCCGCATGACCCGACCGCACCGCATCGCCATCGCCGGCGCCGGCATCATCTCGAAGCAGCACGGCATCGTCATCGACCAGCTGCGCGACGAGTTGGAGCTCGTCGCCGTCGCAGACCCCGAACTCGCGAAGGCGGAGGCCCTCGTCACCGAGCGCGGCGGACGGGCGTTCGTGAGCCTCACCGAGGCGCTGGCGCAGACCGACCCGGACATCGTCGTCGTCTGCACGCCCACCGGACTGCACGCCGATCTCGCCATCGAGGCGCTCGAGGCCGGGAAGCACGTCATCATCGAGAAACCGGCCGACGTCACCGTCTCGCGGACCGACGACATCATCGCCGCCCAGGAGCGAGCCGGGACGCTCGTCACCGTCATCTCGCAGCACCGGTTCGACCCCTCGACCGAGATCATCCTCGACGCGGTCGAGCGCGGCGACTTCGGTCGGCTCACCTCGGGCATCGCGTCCGTCGACTGGTGGCGCGGTCAGAGCTACTACGACTCCGGGGACTGGCGCGGCACGTGGGCGCTCGACGGCGGCGGTGCACTCATGAACCAGGGCGTGCACACGGTCGACCTCCTCGTCGCGGTGCTCGGGCGTCCGGTCGAGGTCTTCGGCTACACCGCGCTGCTCGCCCACGAACGGATCGAGACCGAGGACGTCGCGGTCGGTGTCGTGCGGTTCGCCTCGGGCGCGCTCGGCGTCCTCCACGGCTCCACCGCCGTCTACCCGGGCCTCATGGCCAGGCTGCAGGTGCACGGCGATCGCGGGTCGGCGGTCATCGAGAACGACCAGCTCACCTACTTCCACGCCACCCCAGCCGGCACGGAGCGCGCCGAGGCGTTCTTCGGTTCGCAGGGCGCCGGCACCAACCAGGCCGAGCAGTTCACCGAGCAGACCCAGGCCGGTTCCAGCGTCGCCGGCCAGATGTCGGACGCGCATCTGCGGCAGTACCGGAACGTGCTCGCCGCGATCCGCGGCGAGGAGCCGTTGCGGGTGACCCTCGCGGAGAACCGCCAGGCGATCTCGATCATCACCGGCCTCTACGAATCGGCCCGCACCGGAGCGCCCGTCCGCCTCGACACCGTTCCGGCGGTGGCCCGATGAACGCCCGGCAGCCCCGGGTGGCGGCGAACCCCATCCCCTACTGGAGCGCACGCGGCAAGACACGCGAGGTGTTCGAGGAGGCCTTCGCCGACTTCCAGCGCATCGGCTTCACCGCGGTGAAGGCCGACATCCCCGAGGACATGACCGCCGACGAGTACCGGTCCTGGATCGACGGCTACGGACTGGCGCCGTCGCTCAGCCTGTTCAGCAACTCGTTCGACGAGACCGTCGACCTGGCCGAGGTCCTGGAGGCCGCCAAGGCGTTCGGTGCCGCACAGGCATCACTCGGACTCGACCGGACGATGATCTCCTCCATGTCGGTCCCGGCCCGCATGGCCACCCCGGCCGTGGGAGCGGACTTCTCCCAGGAGCGCCTCGACCGCGCCATCGACTACGCCGGCCGCACCTGCGAGGTCCTCCTCGCCGAGGGGATCCGTCCGCTGCACCACTCCCACGTCGGCGGGGTGTTCGAGACCGAGCACGAGATCCGCAGCCTGCTCGACACCCTGGGGCCGGACCTCATCGGCTTCGGTCCCGACACCGGTCACCTGCGCTGGGCGGGTGCCGACCCCGTCGCCATGATCACCGACTACCGCGACCGGGTCGGGGGCATCCACATCAAGGACGTCTACGCCGACCACCTCGACGGCGCCGGTGACGGCACGCTGTCGTACCACGAGACCTCCCAGACGAAGCGCCTGTGGGCGGAGCCCGGGCTCGGCGTGCTGGACTTCGACGCCATCGTCGCGGCGATGCCGGAAGACTACGACGGCGACTACATGATCGAGGTCGACTTCCCGAGCGTCGAGAGCGTCTTCGAGTCGCACCGACTGTCCTACGAATGGGCGAGCCACGCGCTCGAGGACGGGCGCCGCTGAGGGCCCGGGGTGACCCCGCGAGCCACGAACACGGCAGTACGATGGCTCAGGTCGCCGACGGCGGCGCTGGAGAGGAGCGAGCCCCATGAGCACCTCTGACGCGTCAGCCGAAGTCGTCCTGCCGGTACCCGACACCGAAGCGCCCGACGTCGAGGTGCCCGAAGCCGCCGCCGCGCCCGCGAAGACGAAGCGAGCCGCGACCATCTACGACATCGCGCAGCTCGCGGGCGTCAACCCGTCGACGGTGTCACGAGCACTGAGCCGCCCTGGCCGGATCAACGAGAAGACGGCGCAGAAGATCCACGACGCCGCGAGGCAGCTCAACTACGTCGCCAACCCGGCCGCCCGCGCGCTCCCCACCGGACGCACCGGCACCCTCGGCCTCATCGTCGCCGACATCACCAACCCGATGTTCTTCGACGTCGTCCGCGGCGCTGAGCGGGAGGCGGCGGAGCGCAACTACACGCTCGTGCTCGCGGAGTTCAAGGAGTCGGCGGAGATGGAACTGCTGACCGCCAGACGGCTCATGCCGTCGGTCGACGGGCTCATCCTCGCGACCTCGAGACTCCTGCCCGACGACGTCCGTGCGCTCGGCCAGGTGAAACCCGTCGTCGTGATCAACCGCCAGGTCGACGACGTCGACAGCATCGTCGCCGACATCGACCCCGGCCTCACCGCGGCGATCGACCATCTCGTCGGGCTCGGGCACCGCCGTCTCGCGTTCGTCTCCGGCCCCGGCCGGTCCTGGATGTCCCGGCATCGGTGGAGCCGGACCCGGGAGCTGTGCGCCGAGCGCGGGATCGAGACGGTGCGGGTGCCGTCGACGCAGCCCGACATGGCCGCGGGCAGGGCGGCGGCCACGTCCGTGCTCGAGACGGGTGCCACGGCGGTCCTGGCGTACAACGACCTCCTGGCCATCGGCATCATGCTGGAGCTGCGCTCGCGCGGCGTCGAGATGCCCGCCCAGCTGAGCCTCATCGGCTTCGACGACATCTTCGGTTCGGACTTCACGACCCCGGCGCTCACCTCGATCCGCAGCCCGCACATCGCCTCCGGCTCCTACGCCGTGCAGACCCTCTTCGCGCACCTCGGGGGCACCGACGTCCCGGTCATCACCGACCTCGCGACCACGCTCATCATGCGCGAGTCGACCGCCCCGCCGCGATGATCGAGCTGAGCGGACACCGGACGGCGTGGGCCGAGGCGTTCCAGCTCGAGGCGGCGCGGCTCACGGCGGCCCTGCACACCGAGGTCGACGCGATCGAGCACATCGGCAGCACCGCCGTTCCGGGACTCGTCGCCAAACCGATCATCGACCTCGCCGCGCGGGCGTCGGACGGCACCGATCCCCGCACCCTCGGTCCGCTGCTGGTGAAGCTCGGCTACGACCCGAAACCCGCCGGCCCCACCACGCACGCCGTCTACGCCCGGTCGGACGGCAGCAGGCGCACGCACCTCCTCCACGTGTTCACCGCCGCCGACTGGGAGCACTGCAACCAGCGGCTGTTCCGCGACAAGCTGCTGCACGACGCGTCCGCCGTGCGCCGCTATCAGGACCTCAAACTCGGCCTGGCCGCGGCGCACGACGACGGCCGCGCCTACACCGCGGCGAAGCTCCCCCTCATCGAGGAGCTGCTGAACGAGGAGCGCGCGGCGCGAGGCCTCCCGCCGACGACCGCCTGGGACAAGTAGCGCCCGAGGTCCGCCGGCCGGCCCGAGGGGTGGGCGTCTCAGTCGGCCCCGTCGACGAAGGCGCGGATCGCCGATGCGACCGCCCGCGGCGCCGTGTGCTGCACGACGTGGCGGTGACCGGGCACCACGGCCATCGAACCCCGCGCCGCGCGATCACGGAGCAGACGGCTCCAGTCGGCACGCGCGATCGGATCGTTCCCGCCTCGGATGACGAGCACGGGAGCGGCGACCTCGGCGAGGCGGTCCTCGATCGGGTAGTCGATCATCCGCCGGACGTGCCGCAGGTACCAGGACGGTCCGGCGCGGAGGTAGTCGGCGAACACCCGCTGGTTGACGCCGGGCGTCTCGCCGACCGTGTCGTGTGCCAGCGCCAGGGCCTGCAGGGGCATCGAGCGACGACGACGATCGGTCACCGGCCCGATGAGCACCAGGGCCTGGACGAGGTCCGGTCGCTGCGCGGCCAGCTCGACGACCCACTGGGTCCCCATGGAGTGGCCGACGAGGACCGCGGGCCCGGCGCCGAGCGCGTCGAGCACCTGCGCGAGCCCCGAGGCCGTCTCGGCGACCTCGAGCGCATGGTCGGGTTTCGCCACGCCGCCGAACCCGGGGAGGTCGACGGAGACGGTGTCGCCGTCGGCCGCGAGCTCGTCGTGCAGCCTGGCGAAGTACCGGTGCGAGGTGCCGACCCCGTGGACGAGGACGAAACGGACGGCACCGGTGTCGCGCTCCGCGGTCGTCGAGATGACCCGGTAGGAGCGGCCGTCGAGCACGAACTGCTCGTCGCGGCGCGTCACCCCTGACCGCTTCGGGAATCGCTGTGTCGCTCTGTCGCCATGCGGACACGGTATCGGTCGGCCCGGCCCACCCATGACCCCTTGCGCACCAGGTCGGCGCCCTTCGACAAGCTCAGGGACCGGGGTGGGGCTCAGGGACCGGGGGGACGGGGCTCAGGGAACAGGGCGGACGCTCGACGCCAGCGTGACGCTCGGGTACTCGCCGAAGCGGCTGGCGTAGAACGCTGCGAACCGCCCGAGATGGGAGAACCCCCACCGCCGGGCGAGCTCGGCGACGGTCGCCAGGCCCGGCTCGGCGTCCCGCAGCTCCTGCCGGACCCGGTCGAGGCGGATCGAGCGGAGGTAGTCGGTGGCGGTGAGGTCGTACTCCCGACGGAACGCCGTCTGCAGGCTGCGCGGGCTGAGCCCGGCTGCAGCGGCGATCTGCTCGGTCCGGATGGGGCGGTGGGCGTTGGCGATCATGAACTCGACCGCAGCCGCCGTCTTCCGACCGGACGCCGCGACGCGGTCCCGCCGTGGCTGCACGGCCAGATGCGGGAAGGTCTCGAGTAACGCGACCGCTGCCGTTCGGTTCGCCTCAGCACGGAGCACGTCCGAACTGCCGTCGTCGTAGATCACCCGACCGGTGTTCGTCACCGTCTCCGTCCATCGCTGCAGCGCCTCGCCCTGTGGCCGGAAGGTCGTGTCGAAGGTGATCGGGCCGACGGAGCCCTCGAGCTCATCGGCGACGCCCTCGAGGTACGTTCCGCCGAAGTGCATCATGTTGAGGCGGTAGTCGATGAGGTCGAACTGTGACGGGCGGTCGTTCGCGAACATCGCCGGCAGCCCGTGGTGGAGCTCCATCGGCGAGCCGAGCAGATCGGTGACGCCGTCGCCCCGGGTCAGCCAGGACACCACGTACTCGCCCTGCGTGAGGGAAGCGCCCGTGATGCGCCCGTCCACCTGCGACGCGCGCAGCGCAAGATCGTCGTCGCCGACGGAGGTGAAGCGGTACCGGAACTCGCCGGCGGTCGGTTCGACCGTCATCCGCCCGATGTTGTAGGCGGCACCGTACAGCTCCCGAGCCTGATCCACATCGGTCCCGGCGGCCTCGAACCGCTGCGCGGACCCTGGTTTCGCGCTCATCCTGCCCAGAATCTCACGACTCCGGCGCAGCTCCTCCATCGGGCGAGCACGCTTCGTTTTGTGGATAACGCGTGGCGACCGACGAACGGTGCGTGTCAGCCGATGAACGAGGTGTCGGAGACGGGCTCACCGGCCACGATCGCCGTCAGATCCACGTCCCGGCCGTCGAGGCGGAACGTGAACCGGCCCGTCTGCTCGACGACGGGCGTCTCCGACAGGTACCGCCGCAGCTCCTCGCGTTCGTCCTCCTGCAACCAACTCACCGGGTCGGAGGTGGACTTGAACTCCAGGATGGCGGCGACGTCCTGGAGGATCCCGCGCTCGGTGGGGTCGAGGAGGTTCCGGGCGCTGCGGAAGTAGACGGCGTCGGGGTCGACCTCGTAGACGTCCTTCAGCCAGACGCGGTTGACGGAGTCGACGATCGAGTTCCAGGCGCCGACGCCCGAGGGGTCGCCGATCCGTTCGGCGTTGTCCCAGAACGGGCCGACGTCCGGGCCCACGCGGGCGCCGTCGAACACGCCGACCGACGGGATCATGGGTACCCCGCAGCCCAGCAGGTACACCTCGTCGCCGACGGTCTCACGGATGAGCGAGATCGCGTCGCGGTAGGCCGTCTCGCGGTGCACGTCCTGATGGCGACGGCCGGCGACGGCACCCGCGTACATGAAGTCGAGCTTGAGGTAGCTGAAGCCCCAGCCGGTGACGCGTTCGAAGACCTCACGGAGGTGGTCCTGCACCTCGCGCTGCGTGGTGTCGAGCGAGTAGTAGTGCGACTCCCAGTTGTAGCCGGTCGCGAGGGGCCGACCAGCGTCGTCCTGCACGAGGAGGTCAGGGCGTTCGCGGGCGATCGTGGAGTCCGGCAGCGCGATCATCGGTGCGAGCCACAGCCCCGGGCGGAAGCCGGCTGCGGAGATCCGCTCGGCGGTCGCCCGCATGCCGGACGGGAAGTCAGGTCCGGCGGTCCAGTCGCCGACGATCGGCTCCCAGCCGTCGTCGAGCTGGAAGACGTCGACCGGGTATCCGGCGAGGTCCGTCACCGTCCGGGAGATCAGGTCTTCGTCGATGCCCTCGTAGAAGGAGTACCAGCTGCTCCAGACCCGACCGGCCCGCTGCGTGCGCCGACCGAGCCGTTCGGACAGCACCGCGGCGTAGTCGGCGAACGCCTGCCGTTCAGGCCCGAAGGTCACGAACCACTCGGCTTCGTCGGTCTCGCTCCGCGCCCAGATGGTGTTGCGGTCCGCGCCGACGCGTGGGTTGCCGAGGCCGAGGGTGCCGATCAGCAGCACGGTGCCGTCGGGCCCCGCGATCGCGCCGACACCGCTGCCGGAATGGTGGTGCGGGGTCTCGTTGAGCGCGTCGTCGGCGGTGAGGAGTCGGTTCGGGCTGTTCTTGATGCCGATGGTCTCGCCGTCGGTCGTGGTCCAGCCGCTCGGGCTCCACGAGTTCCAGCCGTGCCGGTAGAACCCGGTGTCGCCGAACGGGTGGAGGAGCGCGACGGGGCCGGCCGGCACGATGAAGCCGGTGCGCGTCGCGACGGGTGCGCCGGGAAGGTTCGCGGGGACGCGGAGGTCGCCGAAGGTGAAGGTGTGCAGCATGGTGGAGGCCCTCTCGTGGGTGTTCGACCGCCCGACGGCGGCTTCCGGTCGGTCGACGTGGGTAGAGTCGGACCGACGAGCAGTTAATACTGCAACGTGGCGTGATAAGTCGCAAGAGGTCCCTGGACATCGAGAGAGAGGACGGCCATGGCTCCCGAGGCGATGATCGATTCGACCGGCGGGTCGATGGGCAGCCGCTCCCTGCTCCGCCGCATGAACTCCCTCGGGATCCTGCGTGCGGTCCTCCAGGCCCCCTCGACCCTGCGGACCCTGGCGAACGACTCGGGTCTCTCCCGGACGGCCGTCGACGCGATCGTCACCGACCTCGTCGGGCTCGGGTGGTTGGAACCCGCTGAGGCGACCGCGACCTCGAGGATCGGCAGGCCGGCCGCGGCCTACCGGATCCGCGCCGGACTCGGGCACCTCCTGTCGATCGACATCGGCGCGAACCACATCCAGGTCGTCGTCGCCGAACTCTCGGGTGCCGTGCTCGGGCAGCGCACCGCGCACCTCGACGAGGACACCGAGGCCGCGGAACGCCTCGCGACGGCGCTCGCGACCGGCGATGCGGCCCTCGCCGACCTCGACCTCGACCGCCGTTCGGTCTGGGTCACGACCATCGGCTCGCCGGGCGCGATCGGGCGGAACGGCGAGGTGCTGTACTTCGGCGGAACGGGCCTCCCCGGCTGGGTCGGACTCGACCTCCAAGACTGGTTCGGGCGTGAGTTCGACGGTGCCGTGCTGGTGGAGGGCGACGTCGCCCTCGGCGCCAACGCGGAGCTCGCCCTCGGTGCGGCACGGGGCCGACGTGACGTCGTCTACCTGCTCTGCGGGGTGCGGACGAGCGGCTCGTCGATCATCGACGGCAGGGTGCACCGCGGCGTGCACGGTGCCGCGGGCATCGTCGGCGAGATGCCCGAACTCCGCTGGTCGCGGCTCGACGAGGAATACGGCGGCTCGGTCCTCGGCACGCCGCGGCCGTCCCGCGAGGAGATCTTCGACGCGGCGCGTGCCGGCGATCGGATCGCGGGCATCGCCGTCGCGGAGTTCGCCGACGACCTCGCCACGGGCGCGGCGGCCCTCACCCTGGCGGTCGATCCGGAGCTGCTCGTGATCGGTGGTGGCAGCGCGCCCGGTGCCGACGTCTTCCTCCCGCGCTTCATCGAGACACTCGGTACGATCTGCCCGCTCCCGCCGGAGGTGGTCGTCTCAGCGCTGGGCTCCGAGGCGGTGGCGCTCGGCGGCATCAGCCTGGCGTCGCAGCGGCTCGACTGGGTGCTCGAAGTCGCCGTCCGCGAGCGGGAGCGGTTCCCCGGCCCGGAGGAGGCTCGCCGCCTCGCCCGGCAGGCACCGGTCTCCTGAGCCTCCGCCCCGCCCGCCCGGAGCGCGTCGTCAGGCGGTGGCGTCCGCTGCGGGCAGGTCCGTGGCCGGCGTGACACGGTCCGGGATCGCGTCGTCGTAGACGTCCTGGATCACGTCGAAGGCCTTCCGCGCCTCGGCCGGGTGGAGCCAGAAGGCACCGGGCTCATCGAGTCCGGCGTAGAAGTCCTGGATCAGTCGCTCGTGGGACACCCCCCAGTACGCGCGCTCACCACTGGCGGTGGCCCGCTCGGCCGTGGTCTCGACCCGGCCGTCGGCGAAGCGTGCCGTGAGCTCGGCGCCGAGGCTCAACGTCCCCCGCTCGCAGACGACGTCAATCGTCACGGGTAGGTTCGCGACGCCGGCGACCGTCGCGTAGACGGTGCTCGTCGCGCCGCCTGCGTGCACGACGCGCAGCTCGGCCGTGTCCTCGACTTCGATCACCTCCGCGAGCGCGCGGGTCGCGATCGATCCCGTCGCGGCGATCGGGTCGCCCACCAGCCACTGCACGAGGTCGATCGTGTGGATGGCCTGGTTCATGAGCAGCCCGCCACCGCCCGTGGCCCAGCGGCCCCGCCACGGGCGGTCCTCGTAGTAGGCGGCGGTGCGATGCCAGGGGACGACCGCGGAGGCGCCGAGCACCGCCCCGAGCTCACCGGAATCGAGGAGTTCCTTGGCGCGTTCCGCCGGTCGGTTGTAGCGGTTCTGGAAGCACACCGCGATCTTCGCCCGGCTGTGCTCCGCGGCCGCCACGAGCCGGTCGGCCTCCGCACGCGTGTGGGCGAGCGGTTTCTCCAGGACGACGTCGATCCCCCGTTCGAGCGCACGAACGGCCTGATCGGCGTGCAGATGGTGGGGCGTGCAGAGGTGGACGACGTCCGGTCGCGCCTCGTCGAAGAGGCGGTCGAGGTCGGTGTACCCGGGGACGCCGGTCGCCACGCTCACCGCGTCGAGCCGGCCGGCGTCGACGTCGCACACCGCCACCAGCCGGGCACCCGGCACCGTCGCGATGGCAGCGAGGTGGAGGGCGGAGATGTCCCCGCACCCGACCACGGCGACGCGGCGGACGACGGGCTGCGGCTCGCGGGTCATCGCAGCCCGATCCCCAGCTCGTCGGTGAGTCGGCGGAACGCCCGGGCCGCGACGCCGAACGAGGCCGGCCCGGAGAAGCCGCCGAGCGCATGCGTCTCGGACAGGTGCGGCTCGAGCGAGGCGAAGCCGGTGTAGCCGTCGTCACGCAGGGCGGTGAGCGTCTCGCGGAGTTGGCCGTCGCCCTCCCCCGCCGGGACCACCTGACCCGACTCGGCGACCGCGTCCTTCACCTGCAGGTAGTCGACGTACGGGCGGAGCATCGCGTAGGCGTCGTCGAACGGCGCGACACCGCACTGGACGAAGTTCGCGTTGTCCCACGCCAAACGGAGCGCCGGCGATCCGACCGACTCGACGAGGTCGAGGATCCGTTCGGGCACGTCGCCGTAGATGTCCTTCTCGTTCTCGTGGAGGAGCACGACCCCCTCGCGCTCCGCCAGCTCGGCGAGGAGCCGCATGCGGACGAGGACGTCGTCGCGGGTGTCCTCGACGCGGACGTCCGCACCGCGGAAGAACGAGAAGATGCGGATGTTGGTGGTTCCGAGCGTGTGGGCGACGGCGATCGCGCGGGCGAGGCGGGCGACCTCGAGCTCGGCGTCGAGGGCCACGTCCACCTTGCCGATGGGCGAGCCGATGGCGGAGACCCCCATCCCCGCCTGCTCCAGCTGGGCGGCGAGGCGGGCCGACTGCTCGGTGTCGAGGTCGATGACGTTCGTGCCCCAGACGCTCCGCACCTCGATGTGGGAGGCGCCGAGTGCTTCGAGCACGGCGATCTGCGTGGTCGGGTCCGCGTCGATCTCGTCGCCGAATCCCGACAGGGTCCAGGTCACCGGGTGCTGTGCATTCACGTGCGCTTCCGCCTTCGCGTTCGTTCTCGTCATCGGGAACCGGGCAGTCGCACTGCCGGTCATGCCAGCCTAGAAGGTTGGCAACCGGTTGACAACCCCGCTAGCGAGACCGTTCACGGGCGGACCTTAGGATGGACGGCGTGACCGACCTCTATCTCGCGAGCACGACCGTGTCCTTCCACCGCAGCTGGTCCTGTGTGCTGTTCGACCTCGACGGCACGATCGTGGACTCCGCCCCCGGCATCATCTCCCGCATGAAGACGACCCTGGCGAACGTCGGCGCCGCCGTGCCCTCCGACGAATCGCTGCTGCGGTGGGTCGGTCCACCACTCCTCGACTCCTTCCGCGACTTCGCCGGGATGGACCCGCTGCAGTCGCAGCTCGCCCTCGCCGAGTACCGACGCCAGGTCGCCATCGAGGGTGCCGAGGTCGGGACCGCCGTGTTCCCCGGGATCGCCGGGCTCCTCGCCCGCATCTCCGAGGCCGGCATCCCGCTCGGCCTCGCCACGTCGAAGCCGGAGTCGCAGGCGAACACGATCCTCGACCACTTCGGCCTCAGCCAGTACTTCACGGTCGTCACGGGCGCATCCGAGGACGAGGTCCGCAGCAGCAAGGCCGACGTCATCGGCGAGGCGCTGCGGCGCCTCACGGCCGCCGGCGTCGACACCTCGCGGACCGTGCTCGTCGGCGACCGCCTCCACGACATCGAGGGCGCGACCGCCCACGGCATCCCGACCATCCTCGTCGAGTGGGGCTACGGCTCACCGGCGGAGGCGGCGGACGCCCTCGCCGTCGTCCACTCCATCGACGCGCTGTCGAGTCTCATCACCGGCTGACCGAGGTCGGAGCCGCTTGGTGGCCCCAGGAGGGCCTGGCTTCATCGACACCTGCTCACTAGGGTGATGACCATCCTGAGGAGGTCGACATGGCGGTGTTCACGCGCGGTTTCGGAGGACGGGCACGGGAGCAGGACGACCGACTCCCACCCGGTCAGTTCCTCACCGAGGACTTCCCGGTCCTGTCCGCCGGCCCCACGCCGCGGATCGACACGGATGAGTGGGAGTTCCAGATCCGCACCGAGGCGGGCGAGACCCATCGCTGGGACTGGGACGCCCTCCAGGCCCTGCAGCAGGACGACATCACCCGCGACATCCACTGCGTGACCCGCTGGACGAAGCTCGGCACCAGCTGGCAGGGCGTCTCGCTCGACACCCTCTTCGCCGACGTCGAGAGCAGCTACGACTTCGTCATGGCCCACTCCTACGGTGGATACACGACCAACATCCCGCTCGAGGACCTCCTCGACGGCAAAGCGTGGATCGCCACCGGATTCAACGGCGAACCCCTCGAAGCCGAGCACGGCGGACCGGCACGCCTCCTCATCCCGCACCTCTACTTCTGGAAGAGCGCGAAGTGGGTCCGCGGCCTCGTCATGCAGCAGGACGACGAACCGGGCTTCTGGGAGCAGAACGGGTATCACGCTTACGGTGATCCCTGGCTCGAGCAGCGCTACTCGTGAGGCGCACGGGTCATGTCGACATCTGGAAGACGGCCACCGTGGTCTCGGCGACGCAGCTGACGCCGTCGGGCCGGAGCCTCGTGCTCGACGTTCCGGGCTGGGGAGGCAACCTCGCCGGGCAGCACGCCGATGTCCGGCTCACCGCACCCGACGGCTATCAGGCCGTGCGGTCGTACTCCATCGCCTCGGCGGACGCCGGCGACCGCCTCGAGATCGCCGTGGACCGCGTGCCGGACGGCGAGGTGTCGCCGTTCCTCGTGGACGCGATCGAGGTCGGCGATCAGGTCGAGGTCCGCGGACCACTTGGCGGCTGGTTCGTCTGGCGACCCGAGGAGACCGAACCGGTGCTCCTCGTCGGCGGTGGTTCGGGCATCGTGCCGCTCATGGCGATGGTGCGCGCCCACGAGGCTTCCGGGAGCACGGCCCCGTTCCGCCTCGTGTACTCGGTGCGCTCCCCTGAGGACGCCTTCTTCGCCGAGGAGCTCGCGGCGGCGACCGGCGTGGAGGTGACCTGGATCTACACGCGGCGAGCGCCCGACGGGTGGCCGCGTCCCGCAGGGCGATTGGCGGCAGCGGACCTGCGGGCCCTCGAGTCGGCCGGGGGTGAGGCGCCGTCGGTGTTCGTGTGTGGCCCGACCGGCTTCGTCGAGGCCGTCGCCGACACCCTGGTCACGATCGGCCACGACCCCGTCCGCATCAAGACCGAGCGGTTCGGAGGGGCCTGATGACCACGCATCTCGACGGCAACGTCCTCGCCGGCACCCTGTCCGAACTGACGGGCACCGATCCGACCGACACCATGTCGCAATGCCTCGGCTGCGAGGACGTCGCCCCGCTCGCCGCGGAGTTCGTGTTCGGCACGCCTGACGCCTGGGTGCTGCGCTGCCGCCATTGCGACGACGTCCTCCTGGTCGTCCTCCATCACGGCGAGACCACGCTGGTCACCCTCGACGGCGTGCGGTGGTGGACCGAGCTCGGCTGACCCGTCACCCCCTCGATTCGTTCGCCCATGTTCGGGCGAACGAACACCCCGTCGCCCAAACATGGGCGAATGAACCACTACACCAAAGCTATTGACATTAGCCAAGCGGCGAGTCAAGATAGCCACATGAACACGAACCCGGCGTCCGCAGGATCCGCCACCCGCCACCTCCTCCGCCCGGAGGGCAAGATCGCCTACGAGCTGCAGGGCGAAGGCCCCCTCGTCATCCTCGTCCCCGGCATGGGCGAGCTCCGCTCCTCCTACCGCTCCCTCGCACCCGAGCTCGTCGCCGCCGGCTACCGGGTCGCCTCCACCGACCTCCGTGGTCACGGCGACAGCGACACCACGTTCTCCAGCTACGGCGACGTCGCGACCGCCTCGGACGTCCACGCCCTCATCCGCGAGCTCGGCGCACCGGCGGTCATCGTCGGCAACTCCCTCGCAGCGGGCGCCGGCGTGATCGTCGCCGCTGAGCACCCCGAAGACGTCAGCGCCCTCGTCCTCATCGGGCCGTTCGTCCGCAACCCGAAGGCGGGAGCCGTCCTGCAGGCGCTCTTCCGCGCGATGACCGCGCCGCTCTGGGTCGCGCGGGTCTGGAAGGCCTACCTCCCCACGCTCAACGCCGGTCGGAAGCCGGTCGACTTCGACGACTACCGCGACGCCGTCTACACGAGCCTGCGCCGCCCCGCCTACGGGAAGGCGTTCTCGCAGACCACGAGGCAGACCGACCATGCCCCGGCCGAGGCGGTCCTCGGCCGCGTGAGCGCACCGACGCTGGTCGTCATGGGCGTCAAGGACCCCGACTTCTCCGACCCGACGGGCGAGGCCAAGTGGATCGGTGACACCCTGCGCGCGGAGGTCGTCCTCGTCGAGGACGCCGGTCACTACCCGCAGGCGCAGCAGCCCGAGGTCACCTCGCGTGCCGTCCTCGGCTTCCTCCAGTCGGCGCTGCACCGTGCCTAGGGCGGGGCTCAGTCGCGAGCGGGTCGTCGACGAGGCGGCGGTGCTCGCCGACGAGGTCGGCCTCCAGTCCCTGACCCTCGCCGCACTGGCCGAACGACTCGGGGTCCGGCAACCGTCGCTCTACAAGCACCTCGACTCCCTGGCCGGTCTCCGTCGTAGCATCTCGCTGCAGGCCAAGGCCGAGCTCGGCGACGTCCTGCGTCGTGCCGCGGTCGGCCGCTCGGGTGCGGACGCGATCCACGGCATGGCTCTCGCCTACCGGCAGTGGGCGCTCGACCACCCGGCGCGCTACACCGCCGCGCAATGGATCGCAGGGCCGGACGACGAGGAGGACGCCACAGCATCGCTCGACGCCATCCAGGTCATCTCCGACGTCCTCACCGCCTACGAGCTGCGCGGGGACGACGCCATCGACGCGATCCGCGCCTTCCGCTCCACCCTGCACGGCTTCGTCTCCCTCGAGGCCGCCGGCTCGTTCGGGCTCGACCGCGACCTCGATCGCAGCTTCGACCGACTCGTCCGCGGCTTCACGATGACGCTCGAGCGCTGGGCGGAGACCTCCGTCGAGGCGTCGTAGCGGAATCCGCAACGGGTTCCGCTCAGTGGAGGCAGCTCGGTACAGTGCCGCCATGTCATGTCGAATCAGTGAACTCGTCCTGGACTGCCGCGACCCGGAAGCGCTGGCCCGCTTCTGGTGCGAGGTGCTGGACTTCGTCGTGCTCGACCGCGACGAGGACGGCGTGGAGATCGGCGCGCGCGACGGCTTCGGCGGATCGCAGCCGACGATCATCCTCAGCCGGAGCGACGACCCGCCGCAGCAGAAGTCACGCCTCCACATCGACGTCAGCCCCACCGACGGCGACCAGGACGCGGAACTCACCCGACTGCTCGCGCTCGGCGCACGACCGGCGGACATCGGGCAGACCGGCGACGAGTCCTGGCACGTGCTCGCCGATCCGGAGGGCAACGCCTTCTGCCTCCTGCGCTCGCGCGTGAACCCGGTCTGAGGGGCGGCGGTCACGGAGCCGGTGGGATAATCGGCGCATGTCCTCGACCGCGCGGTACGCCAGGCAGCTCGCCCTCCCCGGCTTCGGTCTGGCGGCGCAACGACGCCTGGCCGACGCCCGCGTCCTGATCGTCGGTGCCGGGGGTCTCGGCAGCATCGTGATCCCCGCCCTCGCCGCAGCAGGCGTCGGCGACGGCGACGGCGACGGCGACGGCGCGATCCACCTCGTGGACGACGACGAGGTCGAGCTCAGCAACCTGCACCGGCAGACGGTCCACAGCACCACCGACATCGGCCGACCCAAAGTCGACTCCGCCGCCGACCGCGCGCTGGCGATCAACACCGACGCGACGATCGTCCGCCACCGGCTCCGACTCGGGCCGGGCGAGATCATGGGGCTCCTGGCCGACGCACGGATCGACCTCGTCATCGACGGCAGCGACAACTTCGAGACCAGGTACCTCGTCGACGACGCGGCCACCCTCGCGGACGTCCCGCTCGTCTGGGGCGCCGTGTCGCAGTACGGCGGGCAGGCAGGGCTCAGCTGGGCGAGCCGCGGCCCCCGCTACCGCGACCTCTTCCCGCACCCGCCGACCGACGGTTCGATCCTCTCCTGTGAAGCGGGCGGCGTCCTGCCCACCACGGTCGGCGTCATCGGTTCGATCATGGCGACCGAGGCGATCAAGGTCCTCACGGGCGTCGGAACGCCGTCGCTCGGGCGTGTGACGATGTTCGACGGCCTGAGCGGCGGCTTCCGCGAACTCCGCTACGAGCGCGACCCTGCCGGTGCACGGCAGGTGTCGCTCGACGAACATCTGCATCGGACGCCGGGAGAGGATGCGGCGAGCACGACGTCGGCAGCGCCGCACGCTCCCCGGCACGCCGGCCGCACGATCACCGCCGAGCAGCTGGCCGCGAGCGACGACGAAGCCGTCCTCCTCGACGTCCGGGAGCCCTGGGAGGCGGAGATCGCGCGCCTGCCCGGGTCGACGCTCATGCCGCTCGGCTCCCTGCCCGAGACGCTCCACAGCCTGGACCCGCAGACACCGGTGGTCGTCTACTGCCACCACGGCATCCGTTCCGAGTCCGCGCTCCGGCTGCTGCTCGAGCGCGGCTACGCCGCCGTCCACCTCGAGGGCGGCATCGACGCCTGGTCGCGGCTCGTGGACCCGACCGTCCCCCGGTACTGACCACCGCTCCGAACACCCCGTGCACCCCCACCGACCGACCTCGACGACGGGATCCACCATGACAACGCCATCGCCCCCGAGCCGGAAGCGGGTCGAGGAGCATGCCTCCGACGTCGCAGCCATCCTCGGACCCGTGACGAGCACCGGCGCCGAATCCGTGCCGATCGACGACGCCGCTGGTCGGGTGACGGCGGTCGCCGTGACCTCCCCCGTCGAGCTGCCGCTGTTCCGCAACTCGCAGATGGACGGGTTCGCGGCGCGATCCGCCGACCTCACCGCGGGCGAGACGCGACTCCGGGTGGTCGGGGAGATCGCCGCTCGGCCGATCGAACCGGCCGAGCTCGTGGCCGGCACCTCGGTGCGGATCATGACGGGGGCGGTCGTGCCGCCCGGCGCGGACATCGTGGTGCCCGTCGAGGAGTCGGCGGTCGAGATCGCGCCGGGCGGCGGCGAGACCGTCGTCCTCGGAGCTCCGCGCTCCGGTGTCATGCGCTCGCCCGGGCTCTTCGTCCGCGAACGCGGCAGTGATGTCCACGCGGGTGACGAACTGCTCCCCGCCGGGATCCGTCTCGCCTCGCGGCACCTGGCCGTCCTGGCGGCGGCCGGGATCACGACGGTCGAGGTGCGGCGGCGGGCGCGCATCGCGATCGTCACCACCGGTGCGGAACTCGTCGAACCCGGTGAGACGCCGACGCTCGGCCAGACCTTCGACTCGAACGGGACCGCGTTGGCGGCCGCGGTCGTCGCGGTGGGAGCCGAGGTCGTCCGGCGGGCTCGGGTGGTCGACGACCGCAACGCCCTGCTCGCGCTCCTCGACGAGCTGCACGGCGACGCCGACCTCATCCTCACCTCCGGCGGCATCTCGATGGGCGATCACGAGGTCGTCCGCGACGTGCTCGGGCCGCTCGACGGGTGGATCGGATCGGTCGCGATGCAGCCGGGCGGGCCGCAAGCACTCGGCGCATACCGTGGCGTCCCGATCATCGCGTTCCCCGGCAACCCGGTGAGCACCCAGCTCTCGTTCGAGGTCTTCGTCGCCCCGGTCCTGCGGCGGGTGGCCGGACTGCCCCAGGCGGCTCGCGGACCGGCGGAGCTCGCCGTCGCGGTGCAGTCGGTGCCGGGCAAGCGACAGTTCCTCCGCGGGCGCCGACTCGACGACGGCCGCGTCGAACCCGTCGCCGGTCCGGGCTCGCATCTCGTCGCCGGGCTCGCCGCGTCCGACGTCCTCCTCGTGATCCCCGAGGACGTCCTCGCGCTCGAGGCCGGGGACGCTGTGGAAGCATGGACGCTATGACCGGGCTCACGCATCTCGACGACGATGGCCGCGCACGGATGGTCGACGTGGGCGACAAGGCCACGACGAAGCGGGTCGCGACGGCGACCGCGACCTTCACCACGCGGCCGGACGTCATCGCCCTCGTCCAGGCCGACGGTCTCCCGAAGGCCGACGTCATCGCGACCGCGCGTATCGCCGGCATCGCGGGGGCGAAGCGGACGAGCGAGCTCATCCCGCTCTGCCACCAGCTCGCGCTCTCCTCCGTGAGTCTCGACTTCGCGTTCACCGAGGACTCGATCGTGATCACGGCGACCGCGAAGACGACCGGGCAGACGGGCGTCGAGATGGAGGCGCTCACCGCTGCCTCGATCGCCGGTCTGACCCTCCACGACATGACGAAGGCCGTCGATCCCGCCTCCGTCCTCGGTGACATCCGCCTGCTGGAGAAGTCCGGTGGGAAGCGCGGCGACTGGACGCCCGACGCGCAGGACCCGGCAACGGTCGCGGCGGCGACGGAGCGAGTGGTCCGTCCGGGGACTGCAGCCGTCATCGTCGCCTCAACCGCTGGTGCAGCGGGCACTCGTGAGGACCTCACCGGCCCGCGCATCTCGGCTTGGCTCGCCGATCGCGGATACGTGGTCGACGCGGTGACGGTCGTGCCGGACGCCGAGGTGCACCTCGCGATCGCAGCGGCACTGGACGCCACGCCCGCGGTGCTCATCACGACTGGCGGAACCGGCCTCTCGCCGAGCGACCGCACCCCGGAGGCGACCCGGCCGCACCTCGACCGCGAGTTGCCCGGCATCGCGGAGGCGATCCGCACCCTCGGTTCGACCAAGACCCCCACTGCAGCGCTCAGCCGCGGGCTCGCGGGCGTCGCCGCAGGAACCGTCGTGGTGAACCTGCCCGGCTCGACGGGCGGCGTGAAGGACGGCCTCAGCGTCCTCGACGGATTGCTCGACCACCTGGTCGCCCAGATCGCCGGAGGTGGCGCGCATGAGTGAGTCGACGGTCCCCGAAGTCCTCGCCCTCATCTCCGAGTCGCCCCTCGACGCGCACGCGATCGAGGACTTCGTCGCCGCCCCGGCGAATGGTGCGCTGGTGGCGTTCCGCGGCATCGTCCGCGACCACGATCACGGTGAGGCGGTCGACGCGCTCGACTACCGGGCGCACCCCGACGCCCAGCGGTTCCTGGAGGACTGCTGCCGCACCGTCGCCGCGGAGACCGGCCTGCGGGTGGCCGCCGCCCACCGGGTCGGTTCCCTCGTCGTGGGTGACCTGGCGCTCGTCGCCGCCGTCGCGGCCGCCCACCGTGCCGAGGCCTTCGGCGCCTGTGAGCGCCTCGTCGAGGAGATCAAGCGCACCGTCCCCATCTGGAAGCGTCAGCACCTCGCCGACGGCGAGACGGAGTGGGTCGGTCTGTGACCGATCGGCTCGATGAGGGCCAGGTGCAGCCTCCGACCGGCGACCTCTCGACGCTGGGTTGGGCGTGGTCGAGCTACGAACAGACGGACACCGTCACGCGACAGTTTCGAAAGGACCTCAGCACGACGCGACAGGTGGCCGTCGTCGAGTGGTTGATCGACGGCGAGCCGTTGACCGAGCGCATGCGATTCCCGAACGGCACCCCGTGCGACGACCTGACGCTCATGCATGATGCACCGAACTTCCCTCCCGCGGCGGTCGCGAGCCTTCGCGCGCTCCTTCTGCTGGCAGGCGCGGAGCAGGAGCCCGTCCAGTTCTCGGACGGCCGGGTCGGCATCTTGTTCTGCCCGTGCGGCGACCTGTACTGCGGCGCGGTCTCGGCGAACGTCGTGACCTCCGACAGCACCGTGGAATGGCGGGACATCGCCTACCAGGACGGCAACACCGAGCAGATCGGTGTCTCGGAGGTCGCAGCGTTCACGCTGATGTTCGAGCGCGCACCCTACGAGTCGACGATCACCGCGCTCCTCGAGGACTGGGCAGCCCGGGCGGAGGATCCGCGCGCCGGCACAACCACCCCGTAGGAATCGCGTTGTATCGGGCTGTATTGCGAAAACGCAATAATCGTGATCGCGCCTAGGCGTCCTTCGCCAGCACGTCGTAGGTGATGCGCACGAGCCCGTCTTCGGGCGTCGCGTGGGTACCTCGGAGCCGGAGGAGGACGTCGGCGTCGAGGTCGCCGAAGAGGCGTGCGCCGGAACCGATGAGGACCGGTGCGACCGACACCGTCAGCTCGTCGACGAGGCCGGCGCCCAGGAACGCCTGGATCGTCCTGCCACCGTCGATGTAGACGCGCCCGGCACCGGCCTCGTCGAGCAAGGCCACCGCGTCGTCGAGCGATCCGGCGATCGTGACGCGGTCGTCCCCGGCCTCGAGCGTGGTGCTCAGCACGAGCACCCGCTTGCCCTCGAACGGCCACTCGTCGAAGCCGCGAACGGTCTCGTAGGTGGTCCGGCCCATCACGAGGGTGTCGACGTCCGGGAAGAACGTCTCCCAGACGAGTGCCGGGTGCGCCCCCGGCGCATCCGCGGCGTGCCCCCGCGGCGCGAGTCCGGTGAGCCAGTCGAGGTCGCCGTCGGGCTTGGCGATGAATCCGTCGAGGCTCACGCCGATGAAGACGCAGCCGCGCCAGGAACGTTCACGAGTCATGCGTCGATTCTGCCGTCGGCCACCGACAGTGCTCCCGTACGGATATTTGCCGTACACTGGGGACATGCCTGGCCCACTGAAAGACAAGCGCATCGAGGTCCGCGTGACCAGCGCGCAGAAGGACGCGATCGCTGCGGCTGCCGCGATCGAAGGGCGCTCCATCACCGACTTCACCACGTCTGCAGCGACCGAACGGGCGGCGGACGTCATCAGGCGTGAGCGCGACATCCGCCTCGACGCGGCTGCCCTCGAGCAGTTCGAAGCGATCCTGGAACGCCCAGCGCGTTCGATCGACGGGCTCCGCGACCTCCTGAACCGACCCTCGATCTTCGTTGACTGAGTTCCGGACGCCCCGGCCCCTCGCCACTGGAGACGTCCTCTCGGAGTTCCGGTGCGGCGTGGAAGCCCTCGACAGCTGGCTCCGCGGATACGCACGGAACAACGACCGCAGTGGCGGGTCGAGGACGATGGTCTCGGTGACGACCGAGGGTCGAGTCGCGGGCTACTACTGCCTCTCCGCGAGTTCGCTCGTCCGGGAGGAGGCGCCACAGCAACTGGCGCGCCGAGCGCCCGACCCGATCCCCGTCGTCCTGATCGGGCGGCTCGCCATCGATCAGGACTTCGCCGGCCACGGCCTCGGAACCGCCCTCCTGCAGCATGCCGTCCTCCAGGCGATCAGCGCGGCGGAGATCATCGGGATGCGAGCGATCCTGGTCCACGCCCTCACCGACGAGGTCATCCCGTTCTACGAACGATTCGGTTTCGAACGGTTCCCCGGCTCGAGTCGCGCGCTGTACCTGTTGGCTTCCGACGCGCGCGCAACCCTCGACAGCTGATCCTCACCCGACGGCGCACGGCTCGCGGCGGATCCAGCGCCGCGCGCCCGCACACCTGCTCAGACGCGTCAACCACCCCTCGCCCGAGCGGCGGGCGACGTAGGGTGATCTGATGCCCGAACACGCCCCCGAAGCATCCGACCCGTTCGTCCGCGTCCGGGGAGCCAACGAGAACAACCTCCGCAACGTGGACGTCGACGTCCCCCGCGACGCGATCGTCGCCTTCACGGGCGTCTCGGGTTCCGGGAAGTCGTCGCTCGCGTTCGGAACCATCTTCACCGAGGCGCAACGGCGCTACCTGGAGTCCGTCGCCCCCTACGCCCGGCGACTGATCCAGCAGGGCCACGACCCGCACGTCGACTCCATCTCGGGCCTCCCGCCCGCGGTCGCCCTGCAGCAGCGCCGCGGTGCCCCGAGCTCGCGCTCCAGCGTCGGCACCGTCACCACGCTCTCGAACTCCCTCCGCATGCTCTTCTCGCGTGCCGGCACCTTCCCCGAGGGCTTCACGACCCGGCTCGACTCCGACGCGTTCTCCCCGAACACCGCCGTCGGTGCCTGCCCCGAGTGCCACGGGATCGGTGTCGCACACACCGTCACGGAGGACTCCCTCGTGCCCGACCCGTCGCTCAGCATCCGCGAGGGCGCGATCGCCGCCTGGCCGGGAGCCTGGCAGGCGAAGAACCTCCGCGACATCACGATCGCGCTCGGCTACGACGTCGATCGGCCGTGGCGCGAGCTCGATCAGGAGGACCGCGACTGGATCCTCTTCACCGAGGAGCAGCCGGTGGTGCAGATCACCCCGCAACGCGACCGGGTCGCGAAGCCGTACAACGGCATGTTCTGGAGCGCGAAGCAGTACGTCTTCCACACCCTCTCCGACTCGAAGAGCCAGATGATGCGGAACAAGGTGCTGCAGTTCGTCCGCTCCGGCCCATGCCCGCTGTGCCACGGCACGGGGCTCCGCCGGGAGGCGCTCGCCGTCACCTTCGCCGGGCGGACGATCGCCGAACTCAACGCCCTCCCGATGACGGAGCTCGCCGAGGTCATCCGGCCGACGACTCAGCTGACCGACGCCGCACCGGCGCTCCCCACCACGCTCTCCGGCGAGCGCACCGACGTGGCCGTCGCCATCACGACCGACCTCCTCGCGCGTATCGGGGTCCTCACCGACCTCGGCCTCGGCTATCTGGGGCTCGGTCGGGTGACGACGACGCTGTCCCCTGGCGAGATGCAGCGGCTCCGCCTGGCGACCCAGCTGCGGTCCGGGCTCTTCGGGGTCGTCTACGTGCTCGACGAGCCGTCGGCCGGCCTCCACCCGGCCGATGCTGAACCCCTGCTCGACGTGCTGGAGCAGCTCAAGCGCTCGGGCAACTCGGTCTACGTCGTCGAGCACAACATGGACGTCGTCCGGAACGCGGACTGGATCGTCGACGTCGGACCGGGTGCCGGCGAGGGCGGCGGCGAGGTGCTCTACAGCGGTGCGGTCTCAGGGCTCGCCGACATCGAGGCCTCGGCGACGCGCCCGTTCCTCTTCCCCGAAGCGGAAGGATCGACCGACGCTCGTCGTGCGCTGCGGGAACCGCGCGGGTGGCTCGGCGTCGAGGGCATCACGCTGCACAACCTCGCCGGTGTCGACGCGGAGATCCCCCTGGGCACCTTCGTTGCGGTCACGGGCGTCTCGGGGTCCGGTAAGTCGACGCTCGTGAGCCGGGTGCTCCGGGACGTCGTCCGTGACCACCTGCGCGCGGGCGGCGACCGTGACGACGTACTCGACGAGGACGACGGCACGGACGAGCCGGATGCGACCGGCGACGGCCTGGCCGAAGCGACCGTCCCCGACGGGCACGCGGACACCCTGTCCGTCCGCCGCACGAAGGGCCTCGAGCACATCGACCGCCTCGTGCGGGTGGACCAGAAGCCGATCGGTCGCACACCGCGGTCGAACCTCGCGACGTACACCGGGCTCTTCGACGCCGTCCGCGCGGCCTTCGCCGCCACGGACCTGGCCCGCGAGCGCGGCTACACGGCCGGCCGGTTCTCGTTCAACGTCGCAGGTGGCCGCTGCGAGACCTGCCTCGGTGAAGGGTTCGTGTCCGTCGAGCTCCTGTTCCTTCCCGGCAGCTACGGGAAGTGCCCCACCTGTGGCGGCGCCCGCTACAACGCGGAGACCCTCGAGGTCACCTACGACGGGAAGTCGATCGCCGACGTCCTCGCGCTCACCGTGGAGCAGGCGGCCGAGTTCCTCGCCTCGGTCCCGGCGGCAGCACGCAGCCTCCGTACCCTGCTCGAGGTCGGGCTCGGGTACCTGCGCCTCGGCCAGCCTGCCACCGAGCTGTCGGGCGGCGAGGCGCAGCGCATCAAGCTCGCGACGGAACTGCAGCGCGTGCGCCGCGGGCACACCCTCTACCTCCTGGACGAGCCGACGACCGGTCTGCACCCGTCCGACGTCCGGCGTCTGCTCGCCCAGTTGAACGCGCTGGTCGACTCCGGCGACACGGTCGTCGTGGTCGAGCACGAGATGGACGTCGTCGCGGCGGCGGACTGGGTGATCGACCTCGGGCCGTCCGGGGGCGACGCGGGCGGACGGATCGTGTCCGCCGGCACTCCGGACGCCGTCGCCGCGGACCCGGCCAGCCGGACGGCGCCGTACCTCGCGAAGCGGTTGGCGCTCCTCGGCGAGGCACCGTCGCCCGAGGACACCTCGGCAGGATGACGCCCTGACGTCGTCGAGCGCCTAGCGTGGAGTCCATGCAGACGCCCGACGCACGCCGCGACCTCCGCCCGCAGCGCATCGCCGTGATCGTCTCGGCGGTCGCCGCGACGGTGATGCTGGTGCTGGCACCCATCGAGGAGCTCATCTGGGCACCGCTCGCGATGACGGACGACTCGTACGGCCTCGAGGCCATCTACGGCGTCTTCAGCCCGACCGCCCTCGCCGTCGGTCTCGTCGGCGTCGCGGTCGCGTTCCTCCTCGGCCTCACCGCCATCCTGGTGTTCACGTCCTTCGGCTGGCGCGGGCGCCTCGGCACCCACTGGGTCCACGTCGCCACCCTCGGATCGATGCTCGTCTGGCTGGGACTCCTGGCCATGTTCTTCGCCGGTTTCGGGATCGGGAACACCGTGTCGGACGAGATCCCGCCGTACATCGGCCGATCGTCGTCGGTCGGCGAACTCCTCCAGATGCTCGCGTTCGTGGCCTTCCTGACCACCGTCGTCGGCGCGATCGCCTCGCTCGTCCTGGCGTTCCGATCGGCGGCGGTGGCTCGCCGCGCATGGCACGCAACCCGGTGACCTATTCGACACCTGGCGTGTAAGGTCGCGGAGTATGACGCAGCCCGAAACCGCGTTGCTCTCCGTCACGTACGTGAGCACCTCCTCCGCCCCGTTGACCCGGCCGGCTCTGGACGCACTGCTCCGACAATCGCGCGAGAACAATGAGCGCTCGGGCCTGACCGGGATGCTCGCCGTGAAGGCCGACGACTTCTTCCAGGTCATCGAGGGCCCTCGGGTGGTCGTCCAGGACGTGCTGGCGAAGCTGCTGAGGGACCGGAGGCACCGCGACATGCGGATCCTGCTCGAGGAGGAGATCCCCTACCGCCGCTTCCCCGACTGGACGATGCGCTCCGAACGGCTCGCCGACTATCCGGACGGACCGATCCCGGGATACGACGAGCCCGGTGACGACCGCGAGGACGCCACGGCGAAACACCACCGCATCCGGAGCGTCGTCCGATGGTTCCAACAGCGGGCCGCCCGTGCGGGCTCGGATCGCGGCCCCTCGGAGGCGTCGCCCTCCTAGCCGCCGGCGAACGGCGGCAGCACGTCCACGCGTGCACCGAGCGGACGTTCGTCGTCGCGACTGACGACCCCGTCGACGAGGAACGACCCCGACGCGAGCACCCGCACCATCGCGTCGCCGTAGCGTTCCGACAGCACCGACTTCAGCTCGCCCACCGTCGCCACGGCGGGGAAGGACTCCTCCGGGACACCGGCGGCCTCCTCGGCCGCGGCGAAGTAGCGGACGAGCACCTGCTGGGTCGTCGTCTCAGCCACCGATCGCCCCCATGCTCCGCTCCGGGCGGACGAAGTCGGCCGACGCGATGCGGTGCCCGGCCTGCTTGTGCCACATGGCGGCGCGCCAGCGGTCGGCGATCTCGACGTCCTCGACGCCCGAGCGCAGCATGCCGCGGAGGTCGGTCTCGTCGTCGCCGAAGAGGCAGGACCGGATCGTGCCCTCGGCGGTGAGCCGCGTGCGGTCGCAATCGTCGCAGAACGAGCGCGTGACCGAGGCGATGATGCCCACCGTCGCCGGGCCGCCGTCGACGAGCCACTCCTCGGCCGGAGCCGACGGGTCTTCGCGGTGCGGGGCCGTCAACGTGAACCGCGAGCCGAGCACGTCGAGCAGCTCGGCCGCGTCGACCATGTTCTCGCGCACCCATTGCTCGTCGGCGTCGAGCGGCATCTGCTCGATGAACCGGAGCCGGCACCCGTTCTCGATGGCCCAGGACAGCAGGGCGACCGCCCCGTCGAGGGTGTCGCGCATGAGGACCGCGTTGATCTTCAGCGGCGTCAGCCCGGCCCGCTTGGCGGCCTCGATCCCGGCGAGCACCGCGGGGAGACGGTCGCGACGGGTGAGCCGCGCGAAGTGGTCGCGGTCGACGGTGTCGAGCGAGATGTTCACGCGCGTGAGCCCCGCGGCGACGAGCTCGTCGACCCGCTTGTCGAGGCCGATGCCGTTCGTGGTCATGGAGATCGACGCGTCGCCGGCCACGGCGGAACTGCGGGAGATGATCTCGGCGAGGTCGGGTCGCATGAGCGGCTCGCCACCGGTGAAGCGGATGTCGTGCACGCCGAGGTCGCGGACGGCGATCTCGACGAGGCGACCGATCTCCGTCGGTGTGAGGAGGTCCTCGCGAGCGATCGCCGGGAGCCCCTGCTCCGGCATGCAGTAGGTGCATCGCAGGGAGCACTTCTCCGTGATCGACACTCGGAGGTCGCGAGCGACGCGGCCGAAGCGGTCGATGAGGCCGTCGACGTCGGGGCGTCCGGCAGCGTCCGGGATACGCCTGAGTGGCGACCCGATACGAGGGATTCCGAGCCCGACTGCGGTCATCCCCCCAGGCTACGGGCATGGGCGCCCGAGTCACCCCTCTAGGGCCGGTTCCGGGAGGAATGCCCAGCGGGCGCGCGTAGCATGACGGGCATGGAGCCTCGCCGTCGTACCCTGCTCGCCGGCGCGTCCGGCATCGTCGCAGCCGTCGCCACCCTCGGGTCGGCCGAGGCCGTCGCAGCGTTCGTGGCGCCGGCGAGTTCGCCGCTCCTCGCGGTCGGCTCCCTCGTCATCGACCTCGTGCCCGGCTGGGTGAAGGACCTCGTCATCGCCCTGTTCGGCACGAACGACAAGCTCGTGCTGCTCATCGTGCTCGGTGTCCTGGTCGCGGCACTCGCGGTCGGCATCGGCGTCCTCGAGGAGCGCCGCCCGGTCGTCGGCTGTCTCGCGCTCGCGCTGGTCGGCGGCGTCGCGGTCGTCGCGGCGATCACCCGCGCGGACGCCGGGCTCGACTGGGCGTTCCCGAGCATCGTCGGCACGGCGGTCGGCATCCTGATCCTGCGTCTCCTCGTGGCCCGCCTCCGCACCTGGGACGACGCGACGCTCGCGGACGCCGCCCGCCCGGTCGTGGGCGCCTCCCGCACAGAACTCCCCCGGCGATCATTCCTCGTGCTGCTCGGCGGCACGGCGGTCGGCGCCCTCGTCGTCGGCGTCGGCGCCCGCGTGGCGTCGGCCGGAGCCGTCGCCGTGGAGACCATCCGGAAGGCGCTGAAGCTCCCGAAGGCCGCCGTCGCCGCACCGCCGGTCCCGGCCGGAGCGGAACTCGGTATCGACGGACTCACCCCGGTCGTGTCGGCCAACGACTCCTTCTACCGGATCGACACCGCCCTGCAGGTGCCGAACGTCGACCCCTCGACGTGGAGCCTCAAGATCACCGGCATGGTCGAGCAGGAACTCGAGATCGACTTCGCGGAGCTGTTGGCCCTCCCCCTGCAGGAGTCGATCATCACGCTGACGTGCGTCTCCAACCCCGTCGGCGGCGACCTCATCGGCAACGCGCTGTGGCTCGGCCACCCCATCCGCGAGCTGCTCGCCCGCGCCAAACCGCTGGCCGGCGCCGACATGGTCCTGTCGCGGAGCATCGACGGCTTCACGGCTGGGACTCCGCTCGAGGTGCTGCAGGACGAGAACCGTGACAGCCTCCTCGCCGTCGGGATGAACGGCGAGCCGCTGCCACTGCAGCACGGCTTCCCCGTACGCATGGTGGTCCCCGGCCTCTACGGCTACGTCTCCGCCACGAAGTGGGTCGTCGAGCTGGAGGTCACCCGCTACGCCGACGCCCGCGCCTACTGGACCGATCGCGGCTGGTCCGAGCGCGGACCGATCAAGACGGAGTCGCGCATCGACGTGCCCCGCGACGGCGGACGGGTCACGGCTGGCACCGTCGCCGTCGCCGGTGTCGCCTGGGCCCCGCACACCGGTGTCGAACGCGTCCAGGTGCGGATCGACGACGGCGACTGGGTCGACACGACACTCGCCTCAGCCATCTCCGACGACACCTGGGTGCAATGGGTGCTCGAGTGGGACGCCCCGGCCGGCGACCACACCATCGCCGTCCGAGCCACCGACGCGAGCGGGAAGACGCAGAGCGAGACCCCCGTCGACGTGGTCCCGAACGGCGCCGAGGGCTGGCACACCATCACCGTGGGCGTCGACTGAGCCGAGCCGCTCGAACCCGTCGATTGGCGGACTGGTCGTCTGGAATATATGCTGGACCGTCGCTCGCTGATGGGTGGTCGCGTCGGCGATGATCACGATTCCGAACCAGGACACCACGGTGTCACCGGCGCGGAGTATCGTCACACGGGCACCACCCTCTCCCGCCGACCGTGCATCGCCGGGAGTACTGGCGTCCTCGCCAGGCCGGCTCCACCTCTCCTCCGTCCGCGCGCCCTCCCGCGCACCGGACACGAAACGTCAAAGGACCTCACATGGCCCTCCTCGCCCTCGCGCTCCGACACGCCAAGCCGTACGCGGCGTGGGTCGTCGCGGTCTTCGTGCTGCAACTCGTCTCGACGATCGCGGCCCTCTACCTCCCCAGCCTGAACGCGCAGATCATCGATCAGGGCGTCTCGCGGGGCGACACCGACTTCATCTGGTCCACGGGCATGACGATGCTGGTCGTCTGTCTCGTCCAGGTGGCCGCGGCCATCGGCGGCGTCTACTTCGGCGCCCGCACCGCGATGGCGATCGGCCGCGACCTGCGCCGCGAGTTCTACCGCAAGGTCGACTCGCTCGGCGCGCTCGAGATCAGCGGGTTCGGCAGCGCGACGCTCATCACGCGCGGCACGAACGACGTGCAGCAGGTGCAGATGCTCGTGCTCATGACCCTCAACTTCATGGTGTCCGCACCGATCATGTGCGTCGGCGGCATCATCATGGCCCTCCGCGAGGATGCCGGGCTCTCCTGGCTCGTGTGGGTGTCGGTGCCCGTGCTGTTCATCATCGTCGGCTTCCTCGTCTACCTGCTCATGCCCCTGTTCCGGCAGATGCAAGACCGCATCGACGGCATCAACAGCGTCCTGCGTGAGCAGATCATCGGCATCCGCGTCGTCCGCGCCTTCGTCCGCGAGCCGTTCGAGTCCGAGCGCTACAACCGGGCCAACGAGTCCCTCACCCGGGTGTCGGTCAAGGTCGGCAACATCTTCGTACTCATGTTCCCCGTCATCATGATGGTCCTCCACCTCGCCACCGCGGCCGTGCTGTGGTTCGGTGGCCACCGGGTGGACGCCGGACAGATGCAGGTCGGCTCGCTCACCGCCTTCCTCCAGTACCTGCTCCAGATCCTCACCTCGGTGATGATGGGCGTGTTCATGGTGATGATGATCCCGCGCGCCGTCGTCTGCGCCGAGCGCATCCAGAGCGTCCTCGACACCGAACCGAGCCTCGCCGTCCCGACGAGCACCGACATCCGCGTGCCGTCGGTCGGTCGCGTCGAGTTCACCGGCGTCACCTTCGGATACCCGGGGGCCGAGCGCCCCGTGCTGTCGAACATCACCTTCACGGCCGAACCCGGCAAGACCACGGCGATCGTGGGATCCACCGGTTCCGGCAAGACGACCCTGCTGTCGCTCATCCCCCGCCTCTACGACCCGCAGCAGGGACACGTCACGATCGACGGGGTGCCCGTCTCGCAGCTCACCCGGCAGCAGATCGCCGGCGTGGTCGGCATCGTGCCGCAGAAGCCCTACCTCTTCTCCGGCACGATCGCGTCGAACCTCCGCTTCGGCCGCCCCGACGCCACCGACGAGGAACTGTGGAGCGCACTCGAGGTCGCCCAGGCCGAGGACTTCGTCCGCGCGAAGCCGAAGATGCTGAACGACGGCGTCGCACAGGGTGGTACGAACGTCTCCGGCGGTCAGCGGCAGCGCCTCTGCATCGCGCGCGCCCTCGTCGCGAAGCCCCGGGTCTACCTGTTCGACGACTCCTTCTCGGCCCTCGACGTCTCGACCGACGCCCGCCTCCGCGCGGCCCTCGGCGAGAGCACCGCCGACGCGACCGTCATCATCGTCGCCCAGCGGATCGCCACGATCCGCGAGGCCGACCACATCATCGTCATGGACGACGGCGGCATCGTCGGCCGCGGCACCCACGACGACCTCATCGAATCCAACGAGACGTATCGCGAGATCGTCCAATCGCAGCTCGCTGTGGAAGGGGTGGCGTGATCATGGCCCGTTCACCACGAGACAAGCGCTCCTCCGGCGCGTCGAAGGACACCGCGCAAGCTCCCGAGCTGAACGCCGTCGAAGAGGAAGCCCTCTCGCCGGAGTTCACGCCGAGCGAGGCCGACGGCGACATGTTCGGTGGCACCCCCTCGAAGAAGGCCGAGCAGTTCTGGCCGTCCGCGAAGCGGCTCGTCGGACTGCTCGCCCCCGAGAAGCTGAAGATGAGCCTCGTCGTGGGACTCGTCGTGCTGTCGGTCGTCCTCACCGTCATCGCACCGAAGATCCTCGGGCTCGCGATGGACGCGATCTTCAACGGCGTCATCGGCTCGCAGTTGCCGACGGGTGTGCCGCTCGACCAGATCGTCGACGAAGCGCGGGCCTCCGGCAACGACCAGTACGCCGACATGCTCGTGAAGTCCGACATCACACCCGGTCAGGGCATCGACTTCACCCTGCTCGGCCGGCTCATCATCATCGTGCTCGCCATGTACGTCATCGCCTCGATCCTCAACTGGGCGCAGGGCTACATCCTCAACGGCCTCGTCATGCGGGTCGTCTACAACCTCCGCCAGGACATCGAGCGGAAGCTCAACCGCCTCCCGCTCAGCTACTTCGACACCCGCCAGCGCGGCGACCTCATGTCGCGCGTCACGAACGACGTCGACAACATCCAGACGGCGCTCCAGCAGGCGTTCTCGCAGCTCGTCCAGTCGGCGCTCACCGTCCTCGGCATCACGGCGATGATGTTCATCGTGTCGTGGCAGCTCGCCCTCATCGCGCTCATCGCCCTGCCGCTGTCGGCGTTGATCGCCGGGGTCATCGGCTCCCGCTCGCAGAAGCTGTTCACCGCGCAGTGGAAGAACACCGGTTCGCTCAACGGGCACATCGAGGAGTCGTTCTCCGGCCTCGAGCTGGTCCGCGTGTTCGGTCGCGACAAGGAGATGCTCGCCGAGTTCGACGAGCGCAACGAGAAGCTCTTCTCGGCCGCATTCGGCGCGCAGTTCGTGTCCGGCATGATCATGCCGGCGATGACCTTCGTTTCCTACCTGTCGTACGTGCTCATCGCCGTGGTCGGCGGGCTGCGCGTCGCGTCTGGGCAGATGACGCTCGGCGACGCGACCGCGTTCATCCAGTACTCGCGCGAGTTCTCGCAGCCGCTCGGCCAGATCGCCGGCATGGCGAACCAGTTGCAGTCCGGCGTCGCCTCCGCCGAGCGCACCTTCGAGCTGCTCGACGCCGAGGAACAGGACCCGGAGACGGCGACGGCGCACCTGCCCGAGCACACCGACGGCCACGTCGAGTTCGACGGCGTCTCCTTCAGCTACGACGCCGAGAAGCCCCTCATCGAGGATCTCTCCCTCTCCGCCCAGCCAGGTCAGACGGTCGCGATCGTCGGCCCGACCGGCGCCGGCAAGACGACGCTCGTCAACCTGGTGATGCGGTTCTACGAGCTGACCGGGGGGCGCATCCTCCTCGACGGCGTCGACATCACCGCGCTGACGCGTGCCGAGCTGCGGTCACAGGTCGGCATGGTCCTGCAGGACGCCTGGCTGTTCGATGGCACCATCCGAGAGAACATCCGGTACGGCCGACTCGACGCGAGCGACGAGGAGGTCGTCGAAGCGGCCGAGGCGACGATGGTGGACCGCTTCGTGCGGCAGCTGCCCGACGGCTACGACACCGTCCTCGACGCCGACGGCGGCAGCGTGTCGGCGGGTGAGCGGCAGCTCATCACGATCGCCCGTGCGTTCATCGCGAAGCCGAAACTCCTCATCCTCGATGAGGCGACGTCGTCCGTCGACACCCGCACGGAGCTCCTCGTGCAGCACGCGATGGCGGCGCTGCGGAGCGACCGGACGTCCTTCGTGATCGCCCACCGGCTCTCGACGATCCGCGACGCCGACACGATCCTCGTGATGGAGAACGGTCGCATCGTCGAGCAGGGCTCGCACGCGCAGCTGCTCGAGGTCGACGGCGCGTATGCCGAGCTGTACCGCACGCAGTTCCGTGGTGGCGAGCAGGCGTCGGCGGCCGACGAGACCGTGCCCGCGGACGGAGCCGACGCGACGCATGCACCCCGCAGCTGACACCGCACCACCACCACGGGCGGGCTCTCGGACACCGAGGGCCCGCCCGTCGGTTCAGCTCAGGGTGGCCGAGCGCCAGGTGCCCTGGTCGTTCACCCACAGACGGCCGTTGCCGACGAGGAGGTCGCCCGACGCGCCGCCGTACGGACGGGCGAGCCCCATGTGCCTCGTCGACAGGTAGCTCGTGTTCGGCTGTGCGTTGGCGTGGGCGGTGTTCGTCACCTCCCAGCGGTTGCCGTACACCACCGAGCGCCCCGTCGAGCCGAAGGTGTCGAGCCCGTACTCGCAGTCACGCGCGGTGTTGGTGGCGATCGTGGCACCCCCGCTGCAGTTGGCCACGGAGACGGCGACCCGGATGTGGTCGATCCGGTTCCCGGTGATCACGACGGAGCCGGGCCCCTCGTGCAACACGCCGAACCCGTGCGAGGTCGCGGAGCCGGTGATGGAGTTGTCGGAGATGACGGCGTCTTCGGCGAAGTAGGCCACGATGCCGCCCACTGACCCCGACCCACGGGTGACCGTGATGCGATTGCCCGTGACGACCGGTTGCTTCGCCCGATCGAGGGAGATCCCGACGGGGCAGGTGCCGTCGGCGATGCGGACCACGTTGTCGGTGATGAGGGCGTCGCTGGCCCCGACGACGGTGGCCGACCCGGGTGCCCCCGCCGCCTGTGCCATGATCGCGGCGCTCGCGACCCCACGGACGTCGATGACGTTGTTCGCGACCACCGTCCCCCGGGCGTTGCGGTAGATCATGATGGGGCCGCGTTTCGGCGTCCAGGCCGACCCCTGGTCGTCGGCGGCCGTGCGCGTCCAGCACACCGTGTTCGCGACCAGGGCGACGGAGCGGCTGTCGATGGCGGCGATGCCCCACCAGGTCGCGTCGGAGACCGTGTTGCCGGTGACCACGGTGTGGGCCATGCCCTCCACGGCGATGGACCGCCGGAACGGCCCGGTCACGACGTTGCCCTCGATCGTGACGAGGGAATCGGCCCAGTCACCAGGCTCGGCCGCATATGCGGGCAGGCTCTCGGCATGGATGCCGACGCGGGCGTCCGTGCCGGCCGCCGCCGACACGACGTTGCCGACCACGGTGGCTCGAGCTCCCCAGACGGTGATGCCGTCGCCCCGGTCCTCGCCCGCCGAAGAGGCGGAACCACGGCCGCCGCCCGAGCCGGTGACGTTGAGGATGTGGCATCCGGAGACGATCACGCCTTCGAACTCGCCGGTCGGCTGGACGGCGACCCCGTTCTGGAAGCCGTCGACGGTGACCCCGCTGACGGTCACGTCGTCGGCCCAGATGCCGATGCCGGTGCTGCGGCCGCCGGTGGCCGGAGCGGCCGGCCCGGTGTAGGTGATCCGGATGCCGGTGACCGTGCTGCCGTCGCCGACGAGTTTCAGTGCAGGCGTCGTGCTGACACCACCGCCGAACCGGAGCTCGCCATGCCCGCGGAGATGGATGCGACGCGGGATCCGGAGCGTCGCGTCGAGGGCGATGACGTCGCCGCCGCGCACCACGACGGTGCTTCCGGCGGGGACCGCGGCGAACCACGCGAGGACCGCCTCCGTACTCACCGTCGCGCCGGTCGGGTCGATCCCCGGCCCTTCGAGGACCAGCTCGGCTGGTGACGAAGCCGGAACCGCGTCGGTGCCGACGGGGGCGGGAGCCGGCTCGGGCGTCGGCTCGGGCGCCGGGTCGTCGCCTGGAGGGGGCGGGAGCGGATCCGCTGGTTCCGGGGCGTCCGGAGGCTCGGGGGTGTTCGTCGGTTCGGGAGTCGGTTCGGGCGGCACCGCGTCCATCCGTCGATTCGCCCGGCCCGTCGTCGAGATCGTCTTCACACCTCACAGAGTACAGAAACATGAGGTACAGAAGCACTCTAGACTGACATTCCTGCGATGAACCTCGCCTCTCGACCGACCAGGAGCACTATGACCTCGACCGCGGACCGCGAGCCCCCACCCGACCCGAGCCTCGAGGTCGCCACGCCACGCGCGGACCTCACCGCGTTCGCGGGCGCCCGGGCTCTCGCCGCCTGGTGGGTGGTCTTCTCCCACTCGGCCGACTGGCTGTTCAGCGTGCTGCCGGAACTCTCCTGGCTCGCCCCACTGGCGCACACCGGCCTCGCCGTCGACGTCTTCTTCGTCCTCAGCGGGTACTCGATCGCCCAGGCGTACGGCGCGAGGCGCTGGACCTGGCGCAGCTACGGCCGCTACCTCCGGAACCGCGTGGCGCGCCTGTACCCGGCGCACGTGGCGGTCCTCCTCGCCTTCCTGGCGCTCTGCCTCGGCGGGGCACTCGTCGGCATCGAATCCGAACCCGGCGCGTTCCCGCCCATCGGCATCCTCGCCGAGCTCACGCTGACCCGTGCCTGGTTCGGCGACGCGCTGTGGTGGAACCCGCCGGCCTGGTCGTTGTCCGCCCAGTTCCTCGCCTTCCTCCTGTTCCCGATGATGGCCCTGGCCATCCGCGGTCGGTCCCGTCGCCGATCGACCACGGCCCTGCTCGTCCTCGCCGGCGCGACGATCGCCGTGTCGACGCTCATGGCCGGGCTCGCGCCGTCGGCCATGAACGGCATGGCGCCCCCGGTCGTCCGCGTGCTGTGCGGCTTCGCACTGGGCGTCTGCGTGGCACAGCTGACCTCACGGCTTCCGGTCACCCGTCGCGCGGCCTGGGTCGCCGCGGGTGGTGGCCTCGGGCTCCTGATCGCCGCCGTCGTCCTCGAACCCGGTGCCCCGCGCGCGTGGGCGGCGATCACCTTCGCGGCGGTCGTCGTCGGCGGTCTGGCGGTCGCGAGCCCACGGACGACCGTCGCGTTGCGGAGCCGACCGGCGCAGGTGCTCGGCCGCCTGTCGTTCAGCACCTACCTCGTGCACGTGTTCGTGCTCATCCTGCTGGCGAAGACGATCACGCCGGCAGCGGTCGGCGCGTTTCCCGTCCTCCTCCGTGCGCTCGTCCTCCTGGTCTGGTTCGGGTCGATCCTCGGCGCGTCATGGCTGCTCCACACCCTCGTGGAGGCACCGGCCCACCGGAAGCTCGCGGCGCCCCGGCGAGACCACGCTTGCCACCTCGAGCGCCCGTCCGGCGGGCAGCGGTCGGTCAGGCGTTCGGACGAGGGAGCGGACGCCTCGACGCCCGGACGCCACCGGCGACTCGCTGAGGGAGACGGAGCGCGGCACTGACGAACGCAAGGACGGCGACCCCGAGCGACACCCACAGCACGATCCACGCCGAGTCGGTCGGCGGGCCGAGGAGCAACGAGGCCGCGGCCTCACCGACCCCGCCGGAGATGACCGTCGCGACCGCGACGATGAACGCGAGTCGGGCCGCGCCGAGCAGGACGAGGGCCACGCCGGCTCCGACGACGGCACCCATGGCCCCCGCTGCCACGGTCCGGCTCGGATCACGGCGCCCGAGCAGCAGGAGCACCACCCCGAGCACGAGCAGCCCGGGGGCGAGCCACGGCGACCATCCCGCGGTCGTCTCGATCGCCCGGACCACGCCGAGCACCGGCGCGACCTGATCGGCCGGGACGACGTCGACCACGCGGTCGACATCCGGGATCTGCGCGGCGAACCCGAACCCCGCGTCGACGAGCCAGCCGCGTGTGGCGGAGACGATCGGACCGAGCTGGATCCCGAGCCCCTGCTCGGCGGAGACGTCGATCACCGCGCCGTCGGCTCCGGACACCCCCGCGACGAGCTGCTGGTGGGTGACCCGCAGGGCGTCCGTCCAGGCGGTCGCGAAGGTGGGTGACGCCGCGAACTCGGCCACGTTCCGCCGCAGCACCTCGCGCAACGCGTCGGCGGTGTCGCCTCCGATCGCGGCGAGCACCTCCGAGATCACGGGCGGGAGGCCGAGCGCTGCGGCGAGGTCCGACGAACCCGCCGCGGCCGCATCGAGGTCGACCTGACTCTCGAGCGCGGCGAGCGCCTGCTCACCGACGAAGGCCTGCACCGCTGGTTCCGTGGCGAGCGGGGCGAGGGTGCCCACGAAGGCGTCCGTGTCCCGGAGCAGGGTGTCGGCCCACGTGCTCATGAGAGCGACGGGGACGAGCAGCGCACCGATCAGGATCGCGACGGTGCCGAAGAAGCCCCACGCTCCCGCGCCGCGCCGCACGGGTCGTTCGACCGCTTCCGCTCGGAGCGCGTCGAACGTCACGAACTGGTGGTGGGCGTCGGACGATCGCGAATCGGTCACGCGCCCGAGTCTACGAGTCGGTGTCGCCGTGCCGCCCGGGTCCCCGACGCCGACCGATCGCTTCGACCGCCGCCCGGGTGGAGACCGTCACGCGCTCGGGCAGGTGGTCGAGCGGGAACCAGCGCAAGTCGCCGTGCTTGTCCGGTTCACGGAGCACCGGCTCCCCCTGCGACGTCTCCGCGAGGTACACGGGCGAGATCCAGTGCTGTTGCAGCCGTTCCTCGAAGTGGTCGACGACGCAGACCAACTCGACGGGCCCGAGCTCCAGGCCGGTCTCCTCGCGGGTCTCGCGGCGGACCGCGTCCTCGAGGCGTTCCATCCAGTCGACCTTGCCGCCCGGGATGCCCCATGACCCGGCCTCGGGCTCCCGGAGGCGTTCGAGCAGCAGGATCCGACCGTCACGGACGATGGCCGCACCGCATCCGGATCGCGGCTGGAGCGCGGGCGTGATCGGGTCTGACGAGGAGGTGGACGGCACCAGCTCACGCTAGTCCACGTCGCCCCTGTCGTCACCGTGAACGGTCACGGTACGCTGACTCCGGCACCACGACGATTCGACGATGAAAGCGCAGACCATGCCCTACGAAGCAGCCGAAACCCGTTACGACGACATGACCTACCGCCGCGTCGGCCGCAGCGGACTGCGCCTCCCCGCGCTGTCCCTCGGCCTCTGGCACAACTTCGGCGAGAGCCGCAGCATCGAGGTGCAGCGCGCGATCGTGCGTCGCGCCTTCGACCTCGGGATCACCCACTTCGACCTCGCCAACAACTACGGCCCGCCCGCCGGGTCCGCCGAGACCGCCTTCGGCAAGATCTTCGCCGACGACCTCTCAGCCCACCGCGACGAGATCATCATCACCTCGAAGGCCGGCTATTACATGTGGCAGGGCCCCTACGGCGAGTGGGGCTCCCGCAAGACGATGCTGTCGTCGCTCGACCAGAGCCTCACGCGCATCGGCGTCGAGTACGTCGACGTGTTCTACTCGCACCGTCCCGACCCGGAGACGCCGATCGAGGAGACGATGGGCGCGCTCGCCTCGGCCGTGCAGTCGGGCAAGGCGTTGTACGCGGGCATCTCGAACTACTCGCCGGAGCAGACCGTCGCCGCAGCCGCCGCGATCCGTGAGTTCGGTGTGCCGTTGCTCGTGCACCAGCCGCGGTACTCGATGTTCTCCCGCGAGGTCGAGGACGGCCTCCTCGACACCCTCGACGAGCTCGGTCTCGGCGCCGTCGTGTTCAGCCCGCTCGCACAGGGCATGCTGACCGACCGCTACCTCGGCGGCTCCGTTCCGTCGGACTCGCGTGCGGCGACGAGCCACTTCCTCAACGAGGAGTCGATCACCGACACGTACCTCGAGCGCGCACGCGGCCTGCAGGCGATCGCCGAGGAGCGTGGCCAGACCCTCGCGCAGCTCGCGCTCTCGTGGGTGCTGCGTCGGAACACGGTCACGTCGGCGATCATCGGTGCCAGCTCGGTCGAGCAGCTCGAGGGCAACTACGCGGCGATCCACCGCCTCGACTTCGACGACGCCGAGCTCGCCCGCATCGACGAGTTCGCCGTCCACGGCACCCTCCGCTAGCCCGCCCCTCCCGGTCCACAACGCAGGACGGTTGCGGCGCGGCGACGGGGCCGTCCTTCCCTAACTCAGGACGCCTCCGGCGTGTCGCGCAGAACGCCCCGGCGTGTCGAGATGACACGCCGGGGCGTTCCTGAGTTGGGGAAGCAGCGGTCGGATCAGATGAGGTCGTCCGAGAGGTGGTTCGGCGTGCCGAACCGGTGCGCCGTGATCGAGACCGCCTGCTCCTGGAGGAACGGCAGCAGCTCGATGCGGCCGGCCTCGGTGACGTCGCCCGCGTAGATCGCGACGTCGGGGCTGCCGGAGGTCGCCTGGGCGACACCCTCCGTGGTGCCACCGATGATCCGCACGCGCGCGCCGGCCTTCGTCCCGACGAGCGATGAGGCCGTCACGTACCAGCGGTCCTCGCTCTCGACCGTGATCGTGCCGGTGATCGCCTCGACCGCCGGCACGAGCTTCGGTGCCAGGGCCACAGCGGACGACACGTGCACGGTCGCACCCGCGGTCGCACCGGCGGCGACGACACGCAGCAGCTCGGCGACGGACCCGCCGTCAACCAGGCGCACATGGACCTCACGCGGCACGTATCGGAACACGTTGCGCTCAGCCGTCAGCTTCGAGACGTCCTTCGCGACCCCGAACTCCTCGGCCCACGCCGCCGTGTCACTCACGACGGACCGACGCAGGAACGCGAACTCCTCGGCGGGCAGCACCGCGTCGGCGGCACGCAACAGCGAGGCGACGACGGGCTTCGGCCCACGACGCTCCGCCGAGCGACCGACGGTGCGCTCGGCCGTGCTCTCGGCGCTCGACCACGAGCCGAGCCCGATGAGGTAGTTCGGCCCACCAGCCTTGGTTCCGGCACCGACGGCCGACTTCTTCCATCCGCCGAACGGCTGCCGCTGCACGATCGCGCCGGTGATGCCGCGGTTCACGTACAGGTTGCCGGCCTGGATGCCGTCGAGCCACAAGCGCAGCTCCGCTGGGTTGAGCGAGTGCAGACCGGCGGTGAGGCCGTAGTCGATCTCGTTCTGGATCGCGATGGCCTCCTCGAGGGTCTCGGCCGTCATGACGCCGAGGATGGGGCCGAAGTACTCGGTGAGGTGGTACTCGGAACCACGCGCGACGCCCGCACGGACGCCGGGGCTCCACAGCTTGCCCGTGTCGTCGAGCTGCTTCGGCTCGACGAGCCAGGACTCACCGGCACCGAGCGTCGTCAGGCCGCCGAGCAGCTTGCCCTTCGCGGGTTCGATGATCGGGCCCATCTGCGTGGTGGGGTCGACCGGGTAGCCGACCTTCAGCGAGGTCACCGCGTCGACGAGCTGGTGACGGAACCGGCGCGAGGAGGCGACCGAGCCGACCAGGATCACGAGCGACGCCGCCGAGCACTTCTGGCCGGCGTGACCGAAGGCCGAGGCGACGACGTCCTTCACGGCGAGGTCGAGGTCGGCGCTCGGCGTGACGATGATCGCGTTCTTGCCCGAGGTCTCCGCGAGCAGCGGCAGCTCGGGACGGAAGGAGCGGAACAGCTCCGCCGTCTCGTAGCCACCGGTGAGGATGACGCGCTCCACCGCGGGGTGAGCGATGAGGCGCTCACCGAGCGAGTTGTCGGCCAGCTGCGCGAAACGGAGGACCTCGCGCGGTACCCCGGCCTCCCACAGCGCCTCGATCATGACGGCGCCGCTGCGGCGGGCCTGGCGGGCGGGCTTGATGATGACCGGCGAACCTGCGGCGAGCGCCGCGAGGGTCGACCCGGCCGGGATGGCGACGGGGAAGTTCCACGGCGGGGTGACGACGGTGAGCTTCGCCGGGGTGAAGGTCGCGCCGTCGACGTGGTCGAGTTCGCGCGCCCGCTCGGCGTAGTAGTGGGCGAAGTCGATCGCCTCGGACACCTCGGGGTCGGACTGGTCGAGGGTCTTGCCGGTCTCTGCGGCCATGACCTCCATGAGGTCGGCGCGGCGCTGCTCGAGCACGTCGCCGGCGCGGTGCAGGATGACCGCGCGCTCCGCTCCGGAGAGCGATCCCCACGCGGCACCGGCAGCCGTCGCACCGTCGATGACGGCGTCGAGGGCCTCGGTGCTGTCGAGGATGGAGGCTGCGACGGTGTCGTTCCCGAGCCGCGAGTCGGCGACGCGGGTGAGGATGTCGCGTCCCCACACGCGGTTGGCGGGGAGCGACGGGTCGGTGTCCGGAGTGTTCTCGAACGCGTCGACCGGGGAGGGCTCCGCAGGCTTCGTGCGGTCCTGCTGGCGGTTGGGCGCGGGGACGGTGGTGTCGAGCTCGGCGAGGGAGGCGAGGAAGCGCTCCTGCTCACGGGCGAAGAGGGTCTCGTTCTCGCTCAGCTCGAACACGGCGGACATGAAGTTGTCCTGGCTCGCGCCCTCCTCCAGACGGCGGATGAGGTAGGCGATCGCGACGTCGAACTCCTGCGGGTGCACGACCGGCGTGTAGAGCAGCAGCTCGCCGACGTCGCGCTTCACGGCTTCGGCCTGGCCCTGCGCCATGCCGAGGAGCATCTCGAACTCGACCCCGCGCTCGACACCACGCTGCTTCGCGAGCAGCCAGGCGAACGCGATGTCGAACAGGTTGTGGCCGGCGACGCCGATACGCACGTTGTCGATGCGGTCGGGGTGCAGGGCGTACTCGACGACGCGCTTGTAGTTGGTGTCGGAGTCCTGCTTCGTCGACCAGGTGGCGAGCGGCCAGTCGTGGAGGGAGGCCTCGACCTGCTCCATCGGCAGGTTGGCGCCCTTGACGATGCGCACCTTGATGCCCGCGCCGCCGGCGGCCCGGCGACCGGCCGACCACTCCTGCAGCCGGATCATCGCCGACAGGGCGTCGGGCAGGTAGGCCTGGAGCACGATGCCGGCCTCGAGGTCGTGGAACTGCGGGAGGTCGAGGAGCTTCGTGAAGACCGCGATGGTGAGGTCGAGGTCCTTGTACTCCTCCATGTCGAGGTTGATGAACTTCGCAGGTGTGGCCTTGGCGGCACGCTCGAAGAGGGGCGTGAGGCTCGTGACGACGTGGTCGACGGCTTCGTCGAACGCCCACACCGAGTGGGGGCTGACCGTGGAGGACACCTTGATCGACACGTAGTCGACGTCGGGGCGCGCGAGCAGCTTGTGGGTGCCCTCGAGGCGACGCGCCGCCTCACCGGTGCCGAGGACGGCCTCGCCGAGCAGGTTGACGTTCAGCCGGGTGCCGGGGGTCTTGATCTTCGCGATCGCCGGGCCGAGCTTCTTGTCCGTCGCATCGACGACGAGGTGGCCGACCATGTTGCGGAGCACCTTGCGCGAGATGGGGATGACGACGCCCGGGAGGATGGGGGCGAACGCGCCACCGCATCGAACGGCCGCCTTGAGGTACCAGGGCAGGAACGCGGGCACCTTCGGCGCGATGGTCTGCAGCGTGCGGGCGGCGACGCGGAGGTCCTCGGGGCGGACGACGCCGTCGACGAACCCGACGGTGAACTCGAGACCGGTCGGGTCCTTCAAGACACCGGCGAGCTGCTGGGCGGAGGCGTCGGCGGGGATCGTCGAGGCGGTCTGGAGCCAGCGACGGACGAGGGTGATCGCGTCGGTTGCGAGGGCGTCGCGGTCGAGCTGCTGCGTCGATGCAAGAGTGTCGGTCATGGTGCCAGTATCAGTGGCAGGACGCATAAGATACAGCGAAGGTTTTCGAACGATACGCATCGGCTGAGCCGATGGATTGGAGTCCGCCGTGCTGGACGTCCGCCGCCTCCGACTCCTCCGCGAACTGCGGATCCGGGGCACCATCGCCGGAGTGGCCACAGCGCTCAACTTCAGCCCGTCCTCGGTGTCGCAGCAGTTGTCGGTGCTGGAACAGGAGACGGGCATCGAACTGCTCCGCAAGGTCGGTCGCCGCGTGCAGCTCACACCGCAGGCGGAGATCCTCGTCGGACACACCGACGCCCTCCTCGACACCCTCGAACGCGCCGAGGCCGACCTCGGTGCATCGCTCACGACGGTGTCGGGCACCATCCGCGTGGCCGTGTTCCAATCGGCGGCGCTCGCCCTCATGCCGGCGGCCCTCAGCTCGATGCGTCGGGACCACCCGCAGGTGCGGGTCGAGATGGTGCAGCACGAACCGGAGACGGCCCTCGCGGAGACCTGGGCGCGCGACTTCGACGTGGTCGTCGCGGAGCAGTACCCGGCGCACGCCGCCCCGCGGCACCCCGGCCTCGACCGCCGGCAGCTCGCGACGGACCCGATCCGGCTCGCCTGCCCACCGGTCGCGAACGAGATCCACCCGGTGCTGCGCATCGAGGACGCCGCCGACCTGCCCTGGGTGATGGAACCGCACGGCGCCGCGTCACGCCACTTCGCCGAACAGCTGTGCCGTCGCGCCGGTTTCGAGCCCGACGTCCGCTACCAGACCGCCGACCTGCAGGCGCAGATCCGGCTCATCGAATCGGGGAATGCCGTCGCCCTCATCCCCGACCTCCAGTGGGCCGGGCGCGAGGCGAGCTGCCGCCTCGTCGATCTGCCCGACCTCCCCGAGCGCACCATCTTCACCTCGGCGCGCGAGTCGGGCGTCGCACGGCCGGCGATCGTCGCCTTCCGCGAGGCCCTCGAGGCCGCCGCGACGAGCTGAGCCCTTCGACAGGCTCAGGGACCGGACAGGGAGCGCGGAGGAAGCGTGCACGCAAGGGGGGTGCATCTCCCAGCCTCCGGTGCTTCGCTGGACCTCCCGCATTCTCCGAAGGAGCACACGCATGACCGATACCACCGCTCGTCCCGCAACCGCCGCCGGCACCTTCGACCTGGGCGGCGACCTCACGGTCAACCGCCTCGGCTACGGCACCATGCAGCTCACCGGCGAGGGCGTCTGGGGTGAACCCGACGACCGCGACGGCGCCATCAGCCTCATCAAGCGAGCCGCCGAGCTCGGCGTGAACTTCTTCGACAGCGCCGACGCCTACGGCCCGGACGTCACCGACACCCTCCTCCGCGAGGCTCTGTACCCCTATGACGGCATCGTGATCGCCACGAAGGTCGGCCAGACGCGTCAGGGCCCCGGCGAGTGGACGCCCACCGGTGTCCCGGCGTACCTCCGCCAGCAGGTCGAGCTCGGCCTCCGCCGCCTCGCGGTCGACCGCATCGACCTGCTGCAGCTGCACCGCATCGACCCGACCGTGCCGTTCGAGGACCAGATCGGCGAACTCCGCAAACTCCAGGACGAGGGCAAGATCCGCCACATCGGGCTCAGCCAGGTGAGCGTTGCCGAGGTCGAGGCCGCCCAGCAGATCGCCCCGATCGCGTCCGTCCAGAACCTCTACAACCTCACGGACCGTTCCTCTGAGGACCTCCTCGACTGGTCGGCCGAGCACGGCGTGGCCTTCATCCCGTGGTTCCCGCTCGCCACCGGCGCCCTGAGCAAGCAGGACGGGCCGCTCACGCAGCTCGCCGAGCGCCACGACGCGACGCCCTCCCAGCTCGCGCTGGCCTGGCTGCTGAAGCGCTCGCCCGTGATGCTTCCGATCCCCGGCACCTCGAGTGTCGAGCACCTGGAGGACAACCTGCAGGGCGCGACCATCGAGCTCACCGACGACGAGTTCGAGGAGCTCTCCGCCGTCTCGGAGTAGCGCTCCACCGCCCTTCGACAGGCTCAGGGACCGACCCGGTCACCGAGCGCCGCATCGACCTGCTGCAGCTGCACCGGTCACCGAGCGCCACACCGGTCACTGAGCGCCACACCGGTCACTGAGCTTGTCGAAGTGCCCCCTTCGACAGGCTCAGTGACCGGGGGTTGCCGGCACCGCCCTTCGACACTTCGACAGGCTCAGTGCGGCGCCGCTCAGGGACCGAGGTCAGCGCAGGCGCTTCGACAGCTCGTGCGCCTGTTCGAGGAGCAGCCCGCCGAGGAACGCTTGGCGCTCAGGCCGGAACCGGGATTCGATCCCGGTGAGACTGAGCGCCCAGGCGGGCTTCCCCGCGGCGTCGAAGACCGCCGCGCCCATGCCCCAGCTGCCCTCGAGGATCAGTGCCGGGTTCACCGCGTACCCGCGCTCGCGGGTCTCCTGGATCCGCTCCCGGACCCGCTCGGCGGCGTGGGCCTCGCCCCATCGCTCGACGAGGTCGGCGCGCACGAGGTAGTCGTCGATCTCCGCATCCGTCGCGAACGCCAGGATCGCCAGCCCCGCCGAGGCCACGCCCAGCGGGAACCGGACCCCCTCCGTCAGCACGAAGGAGCGGACCGGGAAGCTGCCCTCCTCGCGCAGCAGGCACACGGTCTCGAAACCGCGACGCACCGAGAGGAACGCGCTCTCCCCGCTCTCATGGGCGAGGATGCGGACGCTCTCGCGGGCCAGCTCGGCGACGTCGTAACGTTCTGCGGCGAGCGAGCCGAGGAGGAACAGTTCGGGTCCGAGGTGCCAGCGGGCCGCCCGTGCGTCGTGGTCGAGGAACCCCTCGGCCGCGAGCGAGGCGAGCAGGCGGTGCGCCGTCGGCCTCGTGAGACCGGCGGCCGCAGCCACGGCCGAGGACGACGCCCCACCGGGGTGCTCCGACACGATCTTCAGGATGCGGCTCACGCGTGAGACGACCTGCGCGCCGCGCATCGCGTCAGCCACCTCGCACCGTCCGATTGTCCACATGGTGAGCCTACGCCGCAGTCGGGACCACGTCATGAGCGAATCCGGGATCCGGCCCGACGCCACCTTTGACAGCGCAGGACGGCTGTGACTGACTACCAGAGAGACGAACGGCCACCACCACCATGTGGGCAGGCCGGTCCGCCATCCACGAAGGAGTGACATGACGAAACGTTGGTCGAGTGCCGCCGAAGCGCTGCGCGAGGTCGTCCAGGACGGCGCCACCATCGCGGTCGGGGGGTTCGGCCTGAGCGGCAACCCGACCGACCTCATCGAAGCCCTGCGTGACACCGGCGCCACCGACCTCACGATCGTCTCCAACAACATGGGCGTCGACGGCAAGGGCCTCGGGATCCTGCTGGAGAACCGTCAGGTTCGGAAGGTGGTCGCCTCCTACGTCGGCGAGAACAAACTCTTCGCGAAGCAGTTCCTCGACGGCGAGCTGGAGGTCGAGTTCACGCCGCAGGGCACCCTCGCCGAGCGACTGCGCGCCGGCGGTGCGGGCATCGCCGGGTTCTACACGAAGACCGGTGTCGGCACCCCCGTCGCCGAGGGCAAGCCGACGGAGGTCTTCGACGGCGAGACCTACGTGCTCGAACGGGGCATCGTCGCCGACGTGGCACTCGTGCACGCCTTCCGCGCCGACCGCGAGGGCAACCTCGTGTTCCGGCACACGGCGAGGAACTTCAACCCCATCGTCGCGACCGCCGGCCGCCTGACGATCGCGGAGGCGGAGGAGGTGCTCGAGGACGGCTACCTCGACCCGAACACCGTCGTCACCCCCGGCATCTACGTCCAGCGCCTCGTGACGGCGGCCCCACGGGTGAAGGACATCGAACAGCGCACGGTGCGACCCGCCGCCGCGACGAGCGAAGCAGCGAGGAGCTGATCATCATGTGGACGAGAGACGACATGGCCGCGATCGCGGCGACGGAACTCCACGACGGCGAGTACGTGAACCTCGGCATCGGCATCCCGACGCTCGTCGCGAACCACGTCCCGCCCGGGGTGCACGTCACCCTGCAGAGCGAGAACGGCCTGCTCGGTATGGGCCCGTTCCCGATCGAGGGAGAGGAGGACGCGGACCTCATCAACGCCGGCAAGCAGACCGTCACGCTGCTCGACGGCGGCAGCTACTTCGACTCGGCGACCTCGTTCGGCATGATCCGCGGCGGCCACGTGCAGCTCGCGATCCTCGGGGCACTGCAGGTCTCGGGCGCCGGCGACCTCGCGAACTGGACCATCCCGGGCAAGCTCGTCAAGGGCATGGGCGGCGCCATGGACCTCGTCGCCGGCACACCACGGGTCGTCGTCGTGACCGAGCACGTCGCGAAGGACGGCAGCCCGAAGATCGTCGCGGCGTGCGACCTGCCACTCACCGGCGTCGGCGTCGTCGACCGGATCATCAGCGACCGTGCCGTGTTCGATATCGTCGAGGGGGCGCTCGTGCTGCGAGCGTTCGCCCCCGATACGAGCGTCGACGAACTGCGCTCGCTGACGGGCGCGGAGTTCACCGTCGAACTCGATCCCACCACCACCGGCGGCGTGCCGACCGCACCCGCCACGCCTCAGGAGGCACGAGCATGAGCACCGTCATCGTCGGGTACGCCCGCACCCCGTTCGTGAAGTTCAACGGGGCGTTCGCGTCCGTCCCCGCCACCGAGCTCGGCGCTCACGCCGTCCGTGCCGCGCTGTCCCGTGCGGGGGTCGACGCCACCGAGGTGCAGCAGGTCATCGGCGGTCAGGTCCTGCAGGGCGCCGCAGGCCAGAACCCCGCCAGGCAGTCCGCCGTCGGTGCCGACATCCCCTTCACCGTCCCCGCCATCACGGTCAACGCCGTGTGCCTCTCCGGCATGGAGGCGATCGTCACGGGCACGCGTCTCATCGACGCCGGCGAGGTCGAGGTCGTCGTCGCCCTCGGCCAGGAGTCCATGAGCCTCGCCCCGCACGCCTGGTCGGGGTCGCGCGCCGGCAAGCGGTACGGCGCCATCGAGCTCATCGACACCCTCGACCACGACGGGTTGACCGACGCCTTCGAGCACCGCTCGATGGGGTCGTCGACGGAGGAGCGCAACGGCTCGCTCGGTATCGCCCGCGGCGAGCAGGACGCGTGGGCGGCCGGGTCGCACCAGCGTTTGGCGGCCGCCGCGGACATCCAGGCCGAGGAGATCGAACCGTTCTCCGTGCCTGGTAGGAAGGGTCCGACGGTCGTGAGCGCCGACGACGGGCTCCGTGCCGACACCACCGCCGAATCGCTCGCTGGACTCCGACCGGCGTTCGGGGGCGAGGGCACCATCACCGCCGGCAACTCCTCGCAGATCACCGACGGCGCGGCTGCGATCGTGCTCATGAGCGAGGAGGCGGCCGCCGCCCGCGGGCTCACCCCGATCGCCCGGGTCGTCGCGCACGCCTTCGTCGCCGGTCCCGACGTGGGGCTGCACGCCCAGCCGTCGAACGCGATCCTCGCGGCCCTCGCGAAGACCGAGCTCACGACGGAGGACCTCGCCGCGGTCGAGATCAACGAGGCGTTCGCCGCCGTGTCGGTGCACTCCACGTCGGAGCTCGGCGTGGACCCGGCGATCGTGAACGCGAACGGCGGCGCGATCGCCCTCGGTCACCCCATCGGTGCATCCGGCACGCGGATCGTCGGCCACCTCGCCCGCCGTCTCGCGGCCGTCGGGCCCGGTGCCGTGGGTGCGGCCGGCATCTGCGGTGGTGGCGGCCAGGGCTCCGCGATCGTCCTCGAGGCTCTCTAGCCAGAGCGTGGGGTCGGCTCGGTCTCCTCAGACGGGATCGCCGGTGACCGTGTAGCGGAGGTGGACGACCCCGGCCGCGAACCGGCGCTCGTCGACGAACTCCAGACGCCGCCGGAGGTTGGCCGGCAGCGCGTGGAGGCCGCCGCCGACGATCACCGGGGTGAGGAAGAGCTGTACCTCGTCGACGAGCCCGGCGGCCATCGCCTCCGCAGCGAGGTGGGGGCCACCGACGCTGAGGTCGCGGTCCGACTCAGCCTTCCAGCGACGCACGGCCTCGGGGTCGAACGACCGCTCGATGCGGGTCCTACTCGTCGAGACCGCGTCGAGCGTCGTCGAATAGACGACCTTGTCGGCCGCCAGCCACATCGCGGCGAAGTCGGTGATCTCGACCGGTTCGTCCGGGAGCTCGTCCGCGGTCTCCCAGAACGTCATGATCTCGTACATACGACGACCGAAGAGGTAGGTGCCGATCGGTCGCGCGAGCTCGTTGACGAATGCGTGCACCTCCGCGTCGGGCGCGCTCCAGTCGAAGCGACCCTCCTCATCGGCGAGGTAACCGTCGAGCGACGTGATCGCCGAGTAGATGAGCCTGCCCATGAGTCCTCCGTCGCCGATGCCGGTACGCCAGAGGCTAGGCCGCCGTCACGATCGAGCACAAGGGTCTCCACGCCGGCCGATCCGTGTGCTCGCGTTGATCAGGCCGGCGGGATGACGAGGGTCGCGAAGGAGTCGGCCGACAGCGTCGGGGTGATGACGTCACCGCCGATGACGATCTGGACGGGCAGCGGCTCAGCGAGGTCGTTCTGCATCACGAGCACGACACCGCCGTCCGGGTTGCGGAACGCGAGCAGGTTCTCGTGCCCGGTCCAACTCATCGTCGCGAGACGCTGCGCGCCCGGCTGCAGGAAGTGCCCCAGGTGCCGCATGAGGAAGTACTCGTGCGTGTACCGGAAGGTGCCCTGCTCGGGATCGACGACGACGAGCGAGTTCTGCGCCCACCCCCACCGACTGACGCCTCCCTCGGTGAGCGCCAGGTTCCAGTAGGTGTACGCCTCCGCGCCGTGCGTGAAGAAGTGGCGCATGAGTCCCCAGCTGTACCGGGCGAACCGCCAGTCGTTGCGACCATCGCCGCACTCCTGCTCGGTCTGGTACAACGCCAACTCGGGATGGGCGTGGTGCACGGCGGCGATCGCGCCCTTGCCGGCCCATTGGAACCCGACCCCCTGCACCCACGGGCCTGCCGCGGGGTCGGCGAGCACGGACTCGATCTGCGCGTCGTGCGGGCGCTCCTCGGTGCCGAGGAACACGCGCACCCCCAGCCGGTCCATCTCCGGCCCGAGCACGGCGATGAAGCGGGCGAGTCCCTCGGCCGTCCAGACGCAGCTCGGGAACACCTGCGCCGAGTTGAACTCGTTCTGGGGCATCACCATCTCCACCCGGATGCCCTCCTCCCCGTAGGCCTCGACGAATCGGGCGAAGTAGCGGGCGTAGGCCTCGAGGTACCGGTCCTCGAGGATGAACATGTCGGTCCCCTCGGCGCCCAGCTGGTCGTCGCGGATGCCGTTGTCGACGTCGGACCCGTCCCAGGGGCGCGCGGCGGCGTAGTGACCGTTCGTCTTCATCCATGTCGGCGGGCTCCACGGCGACGCCCAGAGCCGGAGATCGCCCCGATACCGCTGTGCCGCCTGGATGAACGGGACGAGCGTCGCGCGGTCGTGGTCGATGCTGAAGTGCTCGAGCCCGAAGTCGGCGTCGACCTCGTCGTAGGAGTACCAGTCGGTGGAGAAGTCGTTGGCCCCCACGGGCATGCGGCAGAGCGAGAGGTTGAGCCCCGCACCCGGAGTGAACAGGTCCGACAGGATGCCCTCGCGGTCCCCCTCGGACAGGAGCCCGAGCGCCGTCCAGCCGAGCTCGTTGAAGCATCCGCCGATGCCGTCGACCGTCTGCTTGGGGGAGGCGGTGTCGACGATGACGTTCGGCATACCCGTCACTCGGCCGAAGTCGAGCGGCGGCTGCTCCCGCCAGGGCGCGTCCTGGGTGGTGACGACCCACGAGACCGCCCGCGCGTCCGTGACCGCGGTTCCAGGGTTGGCGGGGCTGCTGCTCGTCATCGAGTGCCTTTCGACGGGGGTCCTCCGTGGACCGCGACCGGTGCTCACCCCAGTATGTTGCAGAACCCGCGAAAACCGAAGAGTGCTCTGCATTGGCTTGCAGCGGGCGCTGCACACTCGGACTGAGCACCCGTGGAACGGCTCGCGGAACCGCCCTAGGCTCGGAACATGCCCGACTCCCCCGCGCCCCGCCCGCCGCAACCCGGAGCCGAGCTCCCCGACGCCCGCGGACGCACCGGCCTGCACCGCACCGGCCTCGACCTCACCGGCAACCCGCGGGTCCAGGTGACCGACGTCGAGCTGGTCGCCGCCGCATGGCACGTGCTCCGCCGGACCACCCTCCGAGTGCAGGATCGCTCGGGCGCCTGGTCCGTCCAGCAGCGGGAAACCTACGACCGCGGCAACGGCGCCACCATCCTGCTCTACCACGGCGACTCGCGGAAGGTCCTCGTCACCAGGCAGTTCCGGTACCCGGCGTACGTCAACGGCCACCCGACCGGCGAACTCATCGAGACCGCCGCCGGCCTCCTCGACGACGACGACCCCGAGACCGCCGTGGCCCGCGAGGCGCTGGAGGAGACCGGGTTCGCGGTCGAGGCCGTCGAGCACGTGTTCGACGCCTTCATGAGCCCGGGCTCCGTCACCGAACGACTCCACTTCTACGCCGCCGAGTACGACCCGGCCGCCCGCTCGGGTGATTGGGGTGGGCTCGCCGAGGAGGGCGAGGAGATCGAGCTGCTCGAACTCGACATCGACGACGCCATCGCACGGATCGGTGTCGACATCATCGACGCGAAGACGATCATGCTGCTGCAGTGGGCGAGGCTGACCGGCCCCTTCGCCGGGCCGGCCCCGCGCTCCGACCGCTGAGCAGCGGTGCCCCGGTCCCGGAGCGCCACCTCGCCGGTCCCAGAGCCGCACCCCGCCGGTCCCTGAGCTTGTCGAAGGGCGTCCGCCCCGCCCTTCGACAGGCTCAGGGACCGAGATGGGGACCGCCCTTCGACAGGCTCAGGGACCGGAATGGGGACCGCCCTTCGACAAGCTCAGGGACCGCGCGCTCAGGGGCCGGGACCTCGGTAGGCAGCGGGCCGTCAGGCCGAGCGGATGATGTCCGTGAGCACCGCGCAGCCGAAGTCCAGCGCGTCGAGCGGCACACGCTCGTCTACCCCGTGGAACATCCCGGGGAAGTCGAAGTCGGCGGGCAGCCGGAGCGGGATGAACCCGTACCCGATGATCCCCAGACGGCTGAGCGCCTTGGCGTCAGTGCCTCCCGGGATGAGGTGCGGCAGCACGGTCGCGCCGGGGTCGTGGCGTTCGATGGCGGCCTCGATGACGGACACGAGCTCCCCGTCGTTCGGTGACTCCATCGCGATGAGCTCCAGCTCGACCTCGATCTCGACCTCGGCACCGGCGGCCTCCCGAAGACGCGCGAGGACCTCGTCGCGTTGCCCGGGCAGGAACCGTGCGTCGACCGTCGCCGTCGCCGACTCGGGGATCACGTTCTCCTTGTAGCCGCCGGAGATCATCGTGACGTTCGCCACGTTCTGCAGGCCGGCCCGGAGCCGGGACGCACTGGGCCCGACGAGCGCGGCGAGGTCGAACGGCGACAGCTCGGGGGCGGCGCCGGTCAGTTCCCGGAGTCGCTGGAACAGGTGTGTCGTGGTCTCGGTGAAGGACACCGGCCAGTCGAGCGCGCCGATGCGTCCGACGGCGGCGGCGAGTTTCACGATCGCCGAGTCGCGGCTCGCGAGGGAGGCGTGACCGGCGGCGCCGTGTGCCGTCAACCGCAGCCACAACACGCCCTTCTCGCCGGTGTTCAGGAGGTAGGCGCGGCTGTCGGCCCGAGCTCCGAGCGCGACGCTGTACCCACCGCCTTCGCTGATCGCGTGGCCGACCCCCGCGAACTGCTCGGGGTGATGCTCGACCATCCATTGCGAGCCGAGCACGCAACCGGCCTCCTCGTCGGCGAAGAACGCGAGGACGACGTCCCGTTCTGGTTGTTCGCCGGCGGTGACCATGCGTCGCACCGCGGCGACGATCATCGCGACCATGTTCTTCATGTCGACGGCGCCTCGACCCCACAGCATGCCGTCGGCGATCTCACCGCCGAACGGGTCGACGGTCCATGCCGCCGCGTCCACGGGCACCACGTCGAGGTGTCCGTGCAGCAGCAGGCCGGGGAGGCTGCGGTCCCGGCCTGGCCAGCGGGCGATGAGGTTGGTCCGGCCCGGTTCCGCCTCGAAGCGTTCGCAGAGGATCCCGACCTCACCCAGCAGGCGTTCGACGAGGTCGGCGGCCCGGGACTCGCCGACCGCCCGGCCGCCACCGAAGTTGGAGGTGTCGATCCGAATGAGGTCGCGGGTGATCGACACGACCTCCGACAGGGCGGCAGGGTCGGCGACGCGCACGTCCGGGCTCATTCTGCGGTCCGCGGGACCACGGTGAACCGTCGGTTGGCGAGCGAGGGCACTCGCGCCCGGACGTCGTCGAGTCTGGCCGAGTCGAGCTCGGCGAAGATCACGCCGGGTGCCTCACCGGCGGACGCGATGACGACGCCCGCGGGATCGACGACGATCGAGTTGCCCGTCGCGAGCGGCCCCGTCTGGTTGGCGCTCACGACGTAGGCGGTGTTCTCGATCGCCCTGGCACGGACGAGCGTGGTCCACGTGTCCTCCTTTCCCGGGCCGACGATCCACATGGCGGGCAGGAGGATGACGTCAGCCCCCGCGTCGACCAGACGTCTGGCGCTCTCGGGGAAGCGGAGGTCGTAACAGGTGAAGGCGCCGAAGCGGAGGCCGCCCAGCTCGAGGACGAACGGCTCGGTGATCTCACCGGCGGCGATACCGTCGCTCTCGGCGTACCCGAAGGCGTCGTAGAGGTGCACCTTGCGGTACGTCGCGACGATCTCGCCCTCCGCGTCGATGGCCACGAGGGTGTTGTAGGGCAGCCCGTCGGGGTTCGCCTCGATGGTGCCGACGACGGTCGGGAGGGAGCGCGCGGCGGCTGCGGCGGCGACGCCCGTGATGAACGGCCCGTCGAGGGGCTGGGCGATCGCGGCGAGCACGCTCGGCGGCTCGGACGTCGCGTACCCGCTCATCTCCGGGAGCACGAGCAGCTCGGCTCCGCCGGCGGCGGCTTCACCGAGGAGCGCGACCACGCTGGCGAGGTTCTCGTCGGTGTCCGTTCCGGCGGAGAACTGCCCGGATGCGATGCGCATGTGAATCCTCGTTCCGTGGTGGGGACGCCGACCGGCGGGGTACGGCCGTCCAGCCACCCTATGCCGAGATCGGTGCGGGACGCCGCCTGAACCGGAGCCGGCCCTGGCTCACGAGGATGCCGAGGACGACGATCACGCCACCGACGGGTTCGTTCCAGTGGAGGACCTCGCCGAGGACGAGGATGCCGAGCACGACGCCGACGAGCGGCGTGAGGTAGGTGACGGTCGGCGCCGCGGTCGCGCCCCAGGAGTCGACGATCATCGTCATCCAGATGTACGCGACGCCGGTCCCGAGTGCGCCCAGCGCCAGCATGCTGAGGACCACTGGGGGGTCGAGCGACACGGGCTGCATCGCAATGAACGGCGAGAGGATGAGCATGATGACGGCGGCGAGGGAGATCTCCATCGCCGAGATGACGACGGCGTCGTAGCTGTGGGTGCCGAGGACGAACTTGCGCAGGTAGACGAAGGCGGTGCCGTAGCAGAGGGTCGCCCCGAGGCAGGCGAGCTGCGCGGGCACGGACTCCACGATCGCCGGGTCGCCGAGCACCCGCCAGGGCCCGACGACCATGGCGACGCCGAGCGCTCCGACGAAGATCCCGAACACTTGCAAGCCGTTGAGCCGTTCCTTGGGGAGGAACAGGGCGCCGACCGCGAGCGTCATGATGGGCGTCGTCGCGTTGAGGATGCTGGAGAGCCCGGACGGCAGGAACTGCCCCGCCCAGGAGAACAGGAGGAACGGGGCGACGCAGAGGAACACCGAGACGACCGCGAGGTGCGCCCACAGTCGTCGCTCGCGCGGCCAGCGTCGTCGGGTGACGACCATGATGATGCAGAGCGTGATGGCGCCGAGCAGCACCCTGGACAGCGCGACCTGCGACGGCGAGAGGCCGGTCAGCCCCGTCTTCATGAACAGGAAGCTGGACCCCCAGATGAGCGCGGCGCCGAGGTAGGCGAAGAGCACCCTGCGGGATCCCGGTGCGACGAGCGCGGTGACGCGGGTGGTCGGTGCTGCGGCGCTCATCGTGCTCCCTCGATTCGGACGCCTCAGCTTGGCACGAGCCGCCGACGCGCGCGTGGCGCTACCGTGGGCGGATGAGCCGTTCCCCCTCCCCCAGTTCCACGCTGGTCGCCCTCGCCGAGCACTGGGCGGCCGAGCGGCCGGCCATGCAGCCGGGCAGCCCCACCATCACGATGCTCGGGGAGGGTACGGCGAACGAGGTCGCCGCCGTGGAACTCGACGGTGGCGAGCGCGCCATCGTGAAACTCTCGCCCGCGGAGGTCGAGGGCCTCACCTACGAGCGGGAGCTCATGCACACGGAGGCACTCGCCCTCCGAATCCTGGGCCGAGCGGACGTCCCGCAACCGGAGATCGTCCTCGCAACCGACCTCGACGGCCGCGACGCCCTCATCATGACCGAGCTCACCGGCCGTCCGGCGAACAGCACCGAGACCGTCCCGCTCGCGCGCGACGTGATGGGACGGACCCTCGCCCGCCTCCACGCCGCCGGCCGCACACCGTTCCACGTGGAACCAGGCGACGACGAGGACGCCGCGCTCTCCCCCTCCACCGGGCTCGACGACGGGAACCGGTTCGGGTATCCGTTCCGCCCTGAGCTGCAGGCGCCGACGGCGGGCGAGGCGTACCGGGTCCTCCTCGACGCGGTCCTCGCGGATGCCGCGCGCTTCGAGGTGGATCTGCCGGTCGACGCCGCTCGGCTCCTCGGGCTCGTCGACGACGCACTCCCGGCCTTCGACCGCGTGACCGAAGCGACCCTCGTGCACTTCGACCTCTGGGACGGCAACCTCTTGATCATGCCCGAGCACGGCGCGGAGGCCGCCCAGCTCACCGGGGTCATCGACCACGAGCGTGCGCACTGGGCGGACCCGACCGCCGACCTCGTCTCGCTCGCCCTGTTCACCGACGTCCCCGCGACGATCGCCGACGATGCCGAGCTGCTCCGCACCTACCGGGAGGAGTCCGGCCAGGAGCTCCTCCCGGACGAGTCGGCGTGGACCCGCGCCCGCCTCTGGTCGCTGTACCTGGCGTTGATCATGGTGGTGGAGGGCGTTCCGCGCGGCTACGAGGGCGACTGGTTCGTCGAGCACGACGCCACCGTCCGCACCTGGATCGTCGACATCGCCGCCTCGCTCGCTTGATGGTCCCTGAGCTTTCCCCCTTCGGTCCCTGAGCTTGTCGAACGGCGGTCCCTGAGCTTGTCGAAGGGCGGTCCCTGAGCCTCCCCCTCGGTCCCTGAGCTTGTCGAAGGGCGGCCCCTGAGCCTCCCCCTCGGTCCCTGAGCCTGTCGAAGGGCGGCCCCTGAGCCTGTCGAACGGCGGTCCCTGAGCCTCCCCCTCGGTCCCTGAGCCTGTCGAAGGGCACGCGTGCACTTCGACAAGCTCAGTGACCGGGACACCAGCTCAGGGACCAGGAGTTGCGCGCAGCCGAATCGCCCCGGCTAGACTGGTCGGCTCGCCAGGCGGTGGGCGGCCTCGCACATCGACGCGGGGTCCGTTCGGGAGCGACCGGCTCCCCGGGGAGTGCACACCATGGGCTACATCGACGTCAGTGATCTCAGTTACACGCTGAGCGACGGACGGACGCTGCTGGACGAGGTGTCGTTCCGCGTCGGCGAAGGCGCGATCGCCGCGCTCATCGGGGCGAACGGTGCCGGCAAGACGACGCTCCTCCGGATCATCCGCGGCGAGCTGCAGCCCGATTCCGGCGTCGTCTCCATCGACGGCGGGCTCGGCGTCATGGACCAGTTCGTCGGGCGGGGCGACGACGACCGCACGGTGCGTGACCTCCTCGTGCAGGTCGCGCCGCCGCGGGTCCGGGCGGCGGCCGAGGCGGTGGACCGTGCCGAGCTCGCGCTCATGGAGGACGACGTCGAGGCCACGCAGATGGCGTACGCGACGACGCTCGCCGAGTACGCCGACGCCGGCGGCTACGACCAGGAGGTCCTCTGGGACAGCTGCAGCGAGGCCGCACTCGGCATCCCTTACGACCGAGCGCAGTGGCGGACGCTCGGCACGCTCTCGGGAGGTGAGCAGAAGCGGCTCGTCCTCGAGGCGCTCTTCCGCGGTCCGGAACAGGTGCTGCTCCTCGACGAACCGGACAACTCCCTCGACGTCCCCACGAAGCGTTGGCTGGAGGGCATGCTCGCCGAGACCCGGAAGACCGTCCTCCTCGTCTCCCACGACCGCGAGCTCCTGGCGCAGGCCGCGACCCGGATCATCACGCTCGAGGTCGGAGCGGCCGGGAGCACGACGTGGACGCACGGTGCGAGCTTCCGCAGCTATCACGAGGCCCGCGAGGCACGGCTCGACCGACTCGACGAGCTCCGCCGACGCTGGGACGAGGATCGCGTGAAGCTGCGCGCGCTCGTCCTGCGGCTCCGCGAGCAGGCGAAATTCAACGATTCCATGGCCTCCCGGTACCGGGCCGCGCAGACCCGACTCGCGAAGTTCGAGGAGGTCGGTCCGCCGGAGGAGCGCCCGAAGGACCAGCAGGTCACGATGCGACTGCGCGGCGCCCGCACCGGACGACGCGCGCTCGTGTGCTCCTCGCTCGAACTGACCGGGCTCATGCAGCCCTTCGACGCGGAGATCTGGTTCGGCGAGCGCATCGGCGTGCTGGGCTCGAACGGTTCGGGGAAGTCCCACTTCCTCCGGCTGCTCGCCGGCGGTGGGACCGATCCGGATCCGGGCGCTGGTCATCTGGCGGCGGCCGGTGGCACACTCGAGCCGGTGCTGCACGACGGTGTCGCGAAGCTGGGCGCCCGTGTGCAGCCGGGGTGGTTCGCGCAGTCGCACCGGCATCCGGAGCTCCTCGGCCGGACGCTGCTCGACATCCTGCATCGGGGTGACGAGCACCGGACGGGCTTACCTCGGGAGGCCGCGAGCCGGGTGCTGGACCGCTACGGTCTCGCCGCCGCCGCGGAGCAGTCCTTCGAGTCGCTCTCCGGTGGTCAGCAGGCGCGACTGCAGATCCTGCTCCTCGAGCTGTCGGGCGCGACCCTGCTCCTCCTCGACGAACCGACCGACAACCTCGACCTCATCTCGGCGGAGGCACTCGAGCAGGGGCTGGACGGCTTCGAGGGCACCGTGATCGCCGTGACCCACGACCGCTGGTTCGCCCGCGGCTTCGACCGGTTCCTCGTCTTCGGCTCCGACGGTCGAGTCCAGACCTCCGACGAGCCCGTCTGGGAGGAGACGCGGGTCGATCGCGCCCGGTGACCGGCGACTCGTGCAGGACCCCCCTGCATGAGTCGCGGGGTTGGTCAACCCACCGTCGTCCCAGGGTGCGTTGCTTACGCTTGCCAGGACGAACCGATCCCGGAGGTGATGGTCATGCACCACAGCATCGCCATCGGGCGCGCTTTTTACGACATCGACGCATCCGTCGACGTCCAGGAGCTCATGACGGAGATCGAGTCCGCCGTCCAGGCGGGCGGCCGCTTCGTGCGGGTTCCGCTCTCATCGGACCGCAGTGTCGACGTCCTCGTCAGCCCAGGTCTCCAGGTCAGCATCGAGTCGTTCGCGCATCGGCCCCTCGAGATCGTGCCGTCCCTCGAGACCGAGCCGCTGTCGGGTCTCGACGAATACGACGAGTTCGACGAGTTCTGAGTCGGGGCGAGCCGGCGGTCAGGAGCCGAGCGTCGTGCTCGGATACTCGCCGAAGCGGTTCGTGTACGAGGCGGAGAACCGTCCAAGATGGGCGAAGCCCCACCGTTGCGCGATCTCGGCGACGGTGACTCGCCCGGGATCGGACCTGCTGAGCTCCTCCTGCACGCGGTCGAGTCGTACCCGTCGGAGGTAGTCGATCGCGGTGATGTCGTGCTCGCGGCGGAAGGCCGCCTGCAGGCTCCGCTGACTCATCCCGACTGCTTCAGCGACCTCCTCGGTCCGGATGGGCAGGTGCGCATTGGCGATCATGTACTCGACGGCGGCGCGGGTCTTCCCGCCCGACGGCACCCCGATCTCGACCGGTGCGTGCAGCGCGGTATGCGGGAAGGTCTCCAAGAGGGCGATCGCGGCCGCACGGTTCGCCTCCGCACGGAGGAGCGCCGGGCTGGTGTCGTCGTACACGACGCTCGCGACGGTGGTGACCGAGGCCGCCCAGCGTCGGAGCTGCTCGCCGCTGGGTCGCGCCGTCGTGTCGAACAGGATCGGACCGCTGGTGCCCTCGACCTCCCCCGCGACCCGTTCGAGGAACGACCCGTCGAAGTGCATGAGGTTCTGGCGGTAGTCGGCGAAGTCGAACTCGGCGGCCCGATCGTTCGCGAACATCGCAGGTTGGCCGTTCTCCAGCTTGACCGGTGCGCCGGCGAGGTCGGTCGCACCCTCCCCGGCCGTCAGCCACGACACGATGTACTCGCCCTGCGTCAGCACCGTCCCGGTGACGTGGCCTGCGAACTGGCTGGCACGCAGCGTCAGCTCGTCGTCGCCGATCGCGGTGTAGCGGAAGGTGAACGCGGACGAGGTGGGTTCGATGACCATCTCGCCGGCGTTGTACTCGCCGGCGAACAGGTTCCGCGCCTCATCGACGTCTCGACCTGCGACCTCGGACCGCTCTGCGGGCCCACCGTGTTCGCTCATCGCTCATAGAATCTCACGCCGATCCCGAACTGTCACCTTCAACGAGGCGTTCGGGGGCAGAGCAGTCCACGGCTTGTCAGGCGGTCCCTTGCAGGAACCCGTGTTCAGCACCGAGGACACCGGTCAGCGCCGACGACGCCATCGGCGCGAAGCGTGGCAGCATCGTCGTCTCGTGCACGGCGGTCGGGCGCTTCGACCAGATCGTCAGCACCGTCAACCCACCCTCGGCGCGGAGTGACCAGGCGACGATGTGTTGCGCCGGGACACGGACGGTGTCGCCGTCGACGTCCAGGGCGATGGCGGTCCGACTGAGGGACAGACCACCTGCCGTTTCGGCGTCGGCATGGGAGGTCTCGAAGACGAGGTCGGTGCGGTCGAGCAACCGCCCGACGGTGCGCGCATCATCCAACTCGAAGAAGTCGGGCGCGCCAGGGATCCAGGTCGACATGGTCCCACCCCCAACTGGTGTTTCGTGGATGCCGGACGGCCGGAGCTCGTCGTGGCGGTGTTCGTTGCGCGGTCGCGGAGCCGCGTGCCTAGGCTGCGGACTCGACGCGCTTGGTGGCGCCGGCGGCGGGCTCAGGGACGACGCGCATGCCCTTCGCGCTGTTGGCCTGCTCGAGGAGCGCGGCGAGCCATTCCCGGTTGAGCTCCGGTGCACGGCTGCCGTAGAAGGAGAACTGGAGGGGGATCATCGGGTTCAGCCACAACGACTGACGACCCGTTCCACGACCGGGGACGGCTTCGAGGTGGAAGGCGAAGCTCTCGTTGCGGCGGAACTTCGTGAAGATCACCGTCTGCAGGTGCGCAAGCAGCCGGTCTTCGATCTCGTGCGGAGTCGGAGGGGTTCCGTAGAGGAGGTTTCCCATGAGCGCGCCATCCCTTCTGTTTCGGGACCGAGGTGATTCCCGGTGCCGGGGATAACGCTAGATGTTCTAGTAATCCCGCGCTCGGAACTATCCGAATTGCGCCAGGGGCATCCGGACAGGCGTCCGCCGCTCAGCTGACCCTCAGCTGCCGAAGGCCCAGGCCTCGCGGTCTCCGCGCAGTCTCGCGGCGAGCGCCGTCGCCTGTTCGTCGGTGAGTGAGGCGACGTAGTCGAGGATCCCGCGGGCCCGGCCGAGGCGTCCGAGAGCGCTCGGGTCGGCCTGAGGGCGTCCGGTCTCCGGGTCATCGGGCAGCCAGTCCGGGTTGTCGGCTCGCAGGCGGAAGTAGCCGTCGGTGGCCAGTTCGACGAAGTCGAGGAGCTTCTGCGGGGCACGCGGGCCGTCGCGGGGATCGTCGAGCCATCGGTCGAGTTCGCTGACGAGCACGTCGAGGACGCGTGATTGTCCGCGCTGGTAGGTGGCGAAGTCGGGCCGGTCGATCACGAAGCGCGTGTGGACGAACTTGAGCACGGTGACGTCGTGCCAGGCCTCGGGGAGGAGCGAAACGTGACCGGAGCGCACGTTGGGCTCTTCGACGACGAGGACAGAGCGCTGGAGGCGGCCGATCCAGGAGGAGACGAACGACTCGATGGCGCGTTCGGTACGACTCGAACCGTCGAAGGGGACGGCGAGGAGGCCTTCGACGAGTTCGGTCGCGACCCGCTGCACGGAGGCGCGGAAGTGCTCGTCGCTGGCGATCCACGGGTCGCGTGAGACGATCCGCCGGCGCAGCAGCTCGAGCGAGTGGCCGGGGGCCCTGTTCCACAGCTCGTCGGCGTCGAGCGCGGCGAGGGCCCGCTGATCCCGGAGGAAGGTGCGGAACTCGACGGCGACGGCCGCCTGCTGCAGGACGCCGGCCCGGTAGAAGTCGTCGAGGTCGTGCAGGGAGTACGCGATGTCGTCGGCGACGTCCATCACGGAGCACTCGACGGTCTGCTGCCAGGGGGCGATCGCGGCGAACGCACTGCGGGCGTCGAGCATGTCGTCGAGGTCGAGCGTGTACGCGGAGAACTTCGGTGGCGCCGTCTCCCAACGACTCGCGGTCGAGCCGCGTGGCATCCGCGTGGGGTCCGCCGGGTCGAGGTCGGGGCGGTGGACGATGCGACCCCACGGGTACTTGAGCACGGCGGCGCGGGAGGCGGCAGTGAGGTTGAGGCCCTCCTTCACCGTCTCGCACACGTCGAGTGCGGAGAGGATGCGGAACGACTGCGCGTTGCCTTCGAAGCCCTCGGCGAGCCCCAGGCGCTCCCGTGCGAGGCGGTCGAGGACCTGCTCACCGAGGTGGCCGAAGGGCGGGTGGCCGAGGTCGTGGGCGCTGGCGGCGGCCTGCACGACGACGGGGTCGCAGCCGCCGAGCCGCTCGACGATCGCGGCCTGTGCGGGGTCCGTCGTCGTCAGTTGCATCGCGATCGCGCGGGCGACGGCGGTGACCTTGATCGAGTGCGTGAGCCGGTTGTGGACCACCTGGCCGACGCCGGACGGCGACACGACCTGCGTCACGGCCGACAGCCGGGCGAAGTACGGGGAGAAGCGGATCCGTTCGAGGTCGACCCGGTACTCCGGGTACTCCTCGCCGGTCGCGAACCGGTCCACCGGCTCGGGGATGAGGCGCCGTCGCCGCTGTTCATCGTCCATCCCCTCACCCTATTGCGCGCTCGGTGGAAGACTGCAGGGATGCATCCGATCGATCGTCTCCGTGCCGAGGTCGCCGCCCACGAGTCGAACGCCTGGGCCCGCGAGCTCGGATGGGAGCCGCTCTTCGTCGCCTCCCCCGAAGCACGGGTGCTCATCATCAGTCAGGCGCCAGGACGACTGGCGCAGGAGTCTGGCATCCCGTGGAACGATCCGAGTGGTGTCCTGCTCCGGTCGTGGATGGGCGTGACGCCCGAGGAGTTCTACGACCCGGCGAACGTGGCGATCATCCCGATGGACTTCTACTTCCCCGGCAAGGGGAGGAGCGGCGACCTGCCGCCGCGCCGCGACTTCGCCGCGCGCTGGCATCCGCGCGTCCTCGAGCAGTTGACCGAGGTGCGCCTCACGATCCTCATCGGCGCCTACGCGCAGCGCGCCTACCTCGGCCCGCGGGCCGGGCGCACCCTCACGGAGAACGTCAGGGCTGCGGAGTCCCACCTCCCGTTCTTCCCGATCGTGCACCCGTCACCGCTCGCGCGCGGCTGGCGTACGAAGAACCCGTGGTTCCAGGAGGAGACGGTGCCGCTGCTCTCCGCCCAGGTGCGCGCGGCCCTGGCGGGGTGAGGCGACATAGGCTGGCGACGATGCCGGGACGCCGGCGTCCGATCGACTGACGAGGGGTGAGCCGTGAGTGATGACCAGCGCGCGGGCGACGAGGTGCGACCGACCGTGCAACCGCCGTCGGGGTCGAACTCCGGCGCAACGCCTGACGGGCCGGATGAGGCATCCTGGCTCACCGAGCAGGAGGGACCGGTCACCGGTCGAGCCGCCGGCATCGGGATCACCCTGCTCCTGTTCGCGCTGCTGGTGGCGAGCTGGTTCGTCCAACTGTCGTTCGCCCTGCAGGGCGAGTTCGGTCCATCCGAGGACCGGCTGAGCGGGGGCGGGATGCTCGGCGGGTTCATCCTCGGCGCGGTGGTCGCGATCGCTCCGCCCGTCGTCACGCTCGTCCTCCAGGCGAAGGTCCACAAGCGGACGCCTCGGCACTCGATCATCGCCGCCATCGGAGCGATCTCCGTGCTCGTCATCGCCGTGCCGGTCAACGCCGTGGTCGTGGGCCTCCAAGCCGTGAGCTTCGCGAGCGGACGGTAGCCGATTGATCCGCCCCGGATTGTCGCAGGCGGATCGGTCAACCCACCGGGCTATGCGCTGCGGTCGTTCGTCGCGAGCCAGCTCGTGATGGCGTCGGCGACGAGGTCGAGGTCGGATTCGAGGAGGAAGTGTCCGCCGTCGACGAGTTCGATGCGAGCGTGCGGGGCGTCGCGCGTGAACGCCGTGGCGCCTGCAGCAGCGAAGATCTCGTCGTTCCGCCCCCAGATCGCCAGCACCGGCACCTGCGAGGTGCGGAGCCACTCGTGCACCGCCGGGTACAGCTCGCGGTTGGTCGTGTAGTCGCGGAAGAGCGCCAGCTGCACGTCGTCCTGGCCCGGTCGGGCGAGGAGCGCGAGGTCGTGCTCCCAGGCGTCGGGGTCGACGGTGGTCGGGTCCGGCACACCGTGGGTGTACTGCCATTCGACGGCTTCCCGGCCGAGGGCGGGACGGAGTGCGTCGCGCGTCTCGGTGGTGCGTTCGGCGGCGTCGGCCCAGATCGGGTCCCAGAAACCGGGCACGAAGCCCTCTTCGTAGGCGTTGCCGTTCTGGGAGATGACCCCGACGACGGCAGCGGGGTCAGCGAGCGCCAGTCGCCACCCGACCGGCGCGCCGTAGTCCTGGACGTAGATCGTGTACTGCGTCACGCCGATGGTCGAGAGGAACCGGTCGGTCACGCCGGCGAGGGCCGCGAAGGTGTACTCGAACTCGTCGACCGAGGGGGCGGCGGAGCGACCGAAGCCGATGTGGTCCGGAGCGATGACGCGGTAGCGGTCGGCTAGGGCGGGGATGAGGTGGCGGAACATGTGCGAGCTGCTCGGGTACCCGTGCAGGAGCAGGAGCACGGGGGCGTCGGCAGGACCGGCTTCGCGGTAGAAGACGTCGAGCCCATCGACGGAGACGGTGCGGTGGTGGACGGTGACCATTGCTAACCCCTTTAGATTGTTTTACTGGTTAGCCAGACGGTAGCATGGATTCATGGCGCCACACGGCGCGAGAACGGAGAACGATGCTTCGCGACGAGGAGCTGCTGCTGAACGTGCTGAACAGCGCGCCGGTCATCGAGGGCACCCCGACGGACCGCCTCGAGGGCGCCGCCGGGCGAGACCTCGCGCGCAGTTGGGGCGGCACCGGGTCCGCGGACGAGGTGGCCCGACTTCGACGCGCGCGGCAGGCCCTCCAGGCTGTCGTCCGCGGCGAGGACGGCGGGGCGACCAGAGAACTCGCGGGCCTCCTCGGGGATGCGGTTCGGACGCCGCGCGTCACGCCCGACGGTGTGGTCTGGGAGCTGCAGGTCCCTGACGACGACCGCCTCGTGGCGGGCGTGGTCCTGGCTTGGTCGAGCGTGATCGCGGAGTTCCCCGGGCGACTCCGTCCGTGCGCGAATGATGAATGCAGCCTGTTCCTCGTCGACCACAGTCGCCCCGGAACCGCGAAGTGGTGCTCGATGGCGGTGTGCGGCAACCGGATGAAGGCGCGCACCCACGCGCGACGCGCTCAGAACTGAATGCTTGACTCTGACACCGTGTGAGGAGGGAGAACTGACACATGTTGTCCATCGGAGCGTTCGCGCAGATCGGCCAGGTGACCCACCGGATGCTCCGGCATTGGGACACCGCAGGTCTGCTCGTGCCTGCCCATGTGGATGAGTCCAGCGGCTACCGCTCGTACGATCCTTCGCAGTTGGAACGGCTGCATCGGATCGTGGCACTTCGCCATCTCGGCTTCGGTCTCGAAGACATCGCCCTGATCCTCGACCAAGGGGTGGATGCCGCGCGCATCGCCCGGTTGTTGCAGGTGCGTCGAGCCGAGGTCGAACGCGAGCATCGCATCGCGGCCGCACGACTCATCGATGTGGAACGGCGGCTCCACCTCATCGAAAGAGAGCATCACATGTCGGAGATCGAGATCATCGAGAAGCCCCTGCCCGCCGTTCGCCTGGCCGCCCGCCGTGGCGTCATCCCCTCCCAGCCGGACATCGCGGACTTCGTCGGCCCCTCGTTCGACGCGGTCGCGTCCATCATCGGCGACGAGAGCGGGTCGCTGACCACGCCGATCGCGCAGTACCACGCGAGCGAGGACGGCACCGAAGTCATCGTCGGCTACGCCTACAACGGCGCGCCCCGTGAGGGCTTCGAGGTCGTCACGTTGCCGGCCGAGCGCCTGGCGATCTGCGGCATCCACCTCGGGTCGATGGACCGCATCGCCGAGAGCTGGCAGTCCATCCACGCCGAGATCATCGCCCGGGGGTTCGTGCCCTCGGGGCCGTGCCGCGAGCTCTATGTGCGAGCGGTGTCGGAGGATCAGTCCGACTGGGTCACCGAACTGCAGCAGCCGGTAGCTGCCGCCGCGGTGCTCCGCGACAGCAGGACATAGGGCGGCCGTCCGGCGTCGTCGGTGACGGTCGCGTGTGGCTCGAACCCGACGGCTCGCCAGAACCGGACGCCGCGCTCGTTCCGGACCTCCGGGTCGACGGTGAGTCGAGCGATGTTCCTGGCTCTAACAGACGACGCAGCGCGTCGAAATCGTCCGCGGATGTGGGTTGCAGCCTCATCGAAGACAGTCTGCCCGGGTGGTCGGGGGGCGTCTATGACAGCGATCGATGAGGGCAGCTGGTCAGAACCCGTACGTGAGGACCGCTGACCGGCGCCCCTCGCGCAGGGCGTCCAGTGCAAGCCGCTCGTGAGCGGGCAAATTGACCGGCAGATCGTCGAGGCGGAACCACGACAGTTCTGCGCACTTGATCGGTTCTCGGATCAGTGGTTCGCCACCCCAGACGTCACAGACGAAGAACCAGTCGACGCGCTGTTCCAGCGGGTTCTCCGTACCATCGGTGCGCTGCATGACACCCACGGCCGAGAGCGCCTCGAGTGCCACCTGCACGCCGAGTTCTTCCCTCGCCTCACGGATTGCCGCAGATGCCGCAGTTTCACCGAGCTCGACATGACCGGCGGCACCCGCTGACCAGCAATCGTCCATATAGCCGGTGTTCTGCCGTCGTTGCAGCAGGACCGATCGATCGCGGCGCAGGAAGACATACGACGCGGGAACAACGGAGAAGTGACCCATGAGTAGTCACACCCTATGCCGCTGACCGGAGATCACCATGCCCGCCGTACTCGACGGCGGGCTCGACGGGACAACGCACTCGTCACGAAGCCGCAGGTCGCAACGCGTCAGAACTGCCGTCCACGAAATCACCCAGGATCACGATCCGGGCAGCAGCTTCGACCGGCGGGGAGGCAGATGAGAACGCTTGTTCACCGGGAGTTGTCGAGGAGAGTGATCAGGTCGGAGGGGTAGGCGCGATTTCCCATCGCGTCGTATGTATCGCGCGCACGTTCGAGCGCTCGGGGAGTCACGACTGCGCCTCGGGCCACCAGTTCTCGCACGATCTCGATGGTGGCCGGCCGAGTGCGGTTACTCCCCGAAATGAACGCGGCTTCGAGTGGGGTCCGCCCCATCGGATCCGGATTGTTGATGTCTGCTCCGGCATCGAGGAGCGCTCTGATGCTCTCGATGCGCTTGACCTCGACCGCAAGCGTCAACGGCGTGCACTGGTGGCGAGGAAGTGTGTGTACTGCTCCCTCCAGCGGCACGCCTTCTGCGACGAGCTGCAGGATCATCGCTGTATCCCCTTCCTTCACAGGGCTACTCAGCGGGCGTGACAGTGCCTGGGTCATGTCGCAATCCCTCCGTCTTGCTCAGGCGACTACCTGTGGTGGATGTAGGCGTCGATATGCGGATCCAGCATCTTGGCAGCCTACTGTTGCCGTTCCCGTCGCGGCTTCCCGAGGTCGAAAACCATGTCGGTCTCAACGGATTCCATGACGTACGCTCGCACCCTTCCGAAACAAGCTGCGTCGGGCTGATCTTTCTCTGCTCCATCCCTGGGACGATCGAGGCGTGAGCGAGGAAACGAAACCGAAGTGGGCGAACCCTGAACCGCCGATCCATCACGCGATCGCGCTGTGGGCCGCGCGCTGCGCCGAGCGCGCTCTCCCGATCTTCGAGGAACAGCGCCCCGGTGATGATCGACCACGTGCAGCGATCGTGGCGCTCCACGCGTGGGAACGCGGGGAACTGCCGATGACGGCTTGGCGCGCAGCGGCGTTCGCAGCTCACGCGGCTGCGCGCGACGCGACGGAAGCAGGAGCGACCGCGGCCGTCGCCGCCGCTCGTGCCGCCGGCCAGGCATGCGCGGTAGCCCACATGTTCGACCATGCCCCGCACGCCGCGAGCTACGCGGCGAAAGCCGTGGGGCTCCACGGAGGCGGAAAGGCCGGTCAGGAAGTGGAGCGAACCTGGCAGTGGGAAAACCTGGCACCCGAGCTGCGCTCGATCGGCTTCCCCAACGGGCTGTAGTGGAAGCGGAGCGTTCGTTCAGGTTGCGCGACCACCCGGCCGAGCACTCGGGACAGCCGAGGCCAGGGCGACGGCTTGAATCACTACGGCAAGGGTCTCGCAGGCACGAGCCGTCGACATCGACCCGGACATGGCGTTCCGCGCGAGGGCGTCCCCGGCGCCGGGGATGGCACTCAACGGCGCCGGGTCGAGGGGGCCGGTGAAGGGCTCCAGCGCTTCACGACAGATCTCGAGATACGCCAGCTCCGCCTCCGCCCGGAGCACACTCAACGTCGCCGAGCCACTGAGTGCGGACACCACGGCCGCGAGCTCGACCCCCTCGGCGATGCAGCAGCCGATGTAGGCCCCCGCGACCAGGGCCGACACCGCGGCGAGATCCGGCGGCGCTTGAGCGAGCGCCTGCAGCAGGGCGTCCCGCTGATGAGCCTCGAACGCCCGGTACGCCTCCGCCAACAAGCCCGAGCGGTCGCCGAAGTGGTCGTAGGCCACCGGCTTCGTCACCCCTGCATGCGCGGCCACCCTCGCCAGCGTGACGTCGTCCATGTCGTGCGTGCGGACGAGATCGCGGAAGGCGTCGAGCAACTGGGCGTGCCGGTCGTCCCAGGAGAGACGACGCCTTGTGGTCGGTGCGCCGACGTTTGGAGTGGATTCCATCCCTCGATCTTACCTACGTACAGTAAGTTACTTATCGTAGGTTGATCGACAACGGAAGGACCACCCATGACGTCACCGACCACCCCAGCCACCGCCACGAGCGGAGAACCACTGCCACGCGTCTTCATCGTCGGGATCTCGGGCCGGGTCGGTCGGCTCCTCGCGAGCCGCCTCCGCGCGCGAGGGATGGCCGTCTCAGGCCTCACGAGATCGTCGCAGCAGGCCGCCGTCCTCCAAGCCGACGGCGTGACGAGCATCTCAGGCGAACTCGCTCACGCCGGCACGGAGGAGATCGCGGCGATGGTCTCGGACTCGGACATCGTCGTCTTCGCCGCCGGTTCGAATGCGGGGCGCCCGGACGTGACGGACGCCATCGACGACGCCGCCCTCGGCCGCGTGTCGAAGGCGCTCAGAGGCACGCGGACGCGCCTGATCCTGCTCTCCGTCCTGCCCGAAGCGTGGCGCGAGCGACCACTGAGCGACGAGGAGGAGCACTACTTCGCGGTCAAGAAACGGGCGGAGGTCGCGCTCACCCGCCAGCCGATCGATTGGCTCATCCTGCGACCATCCCTGCTGACCGACGACCCGGGTCGGGGGACGGTCGCCCTGGGGCCGGCCGAACTCCACGACGAGATCACCCGCGACGACGTGGCGGCCGTCCTCGAGGCGCTCGTGCTCGAGCCGACCATCAGCCGACGGATCCTCGAACTGAACGAAGGGCCGACCGCCGTCACCGAGGCGGTCGGCCGCTTCGCACGCTTCTACCAGGCGTAGGCCTCAGGCGCCTGGCCGCCCGGGCCGGGGAACAGCTCGTCGAGGGCGGTGAGATCGTCCGCGCTCAGCTCGATGTCGACCGCGGCGACCGCAGACTCCAGCTGCTCGACCGTGCGCGGTCCGATGATCGGGCCGGTCACCCCGGGCTGGTGCAGGAGCCACGCGAGCCCGAGCGACGCCGAGGACCACCCACGCTCGGCGGCGAAGCGGTCGTACTGTTCGAGCTGGTCCTGCTGCTTGGCGCGAGCCTCCGTGATGCGGGCCTCGCCGGATCGCGCGCCCTTGTCGGACGAGCCACCGCTCAGCAGGCCACCGGACAGCGGCGACCAGGGCAGGATGCCGAGGCCGTAGTGCTGCGCCGCGGGGATGACCTCGAGTTCGATGGAGCGCTGCGCGAGGTTGTAGAGCGACTGCTCGCTGACGAGACCGAGGAAGTGCCGCTGCTGAGCGACCTCGTTGGCCTGCGCGATGTTCCAGGCGGCGAAGTTCGAGCTGCCCGTGTAGACGACCTCGCCGCGCGCGACGAGCACCTCCATCGCCTGCCACAGCTCCTGCCACGAGATGTGCCGGTCGATGTGGTGGAACTGGTAGAGGTCGATCCGGTCCGTCTGCAGGCGCTCGAGCGAACCGATGGCCTCCCGGCGCACCTGCCACGCCGACGCGCCGCGGGCGTTCACGACGTCCGAGCCGTCGTCGTTCGGCGCGACCATCGGCGAGTGCACCTTCGTGGCGAGGACGATGTCGTCGCGCACCCCCGGCCGCGCCGCGAACCACCGGCCGATGATCTCCTCCGTCGCGCCACGACCCGCGCTGCCGCCGTAGGCGTTCGCGGTGTCGAAGAAGTTGACGCCGAGCTCCAGCGCCCGGTCCATGATCGAGAACGAGTCCTCCTCGCTCGTGCGGTCACCGAAGTTCATGGTGCCGAGCACGATCCGGGAGACCGACGTCCCCGTGCGTCCGAGGTGCGTGTACTTCATGGTTGAGCCCTTCTCATCGTCGAACGGGGCCGTCGACCGGCACCGCGACGAGTGTCGCACCGACCCCGGGCGCCGTACACCGGCTCGACAGCCCGACCCGGACCGGCTACAGCGCTACCCGGCATCCGACGGGTAGCGTGGGCGGATGCTCAAGCTCACCGACGTCTGGCCGTTGTTCGACCTCGAGATTCGCACGCCCCGCCTCGTGCTGCGCCAGGTCCGCGACGAGGACCTCCCCGGCCTCGTGGACGCCGCCCTCGCCGGCATCCACGACCCGGACGTCATGCCGTTCTCCACGCCCTGGACCGACCAGCCGCGCGACCAGCTCATGCGAGAGACCGCCAAGCACCTCTGGACGCAGCGGGCCGGCGTGACCCCGGCGTCCTGGACGCTCAACCTCGCGATCCTCCTCGACGGCGTGCCGATCGGCCTGCAGGACGTCGGCGCCCGCGACTTCGCCGTCACCCGCTCGGTCGGCAGTGGTTCCTGGCTCACGCAGTCGCAGCAGGGCAAGGGACTCGGCGTCGAGATGCGAGCGGGCATGCTCCAGTTCGCCTTCGACCATCTCGGCGCGCACGTCGCCGTGTCCGACGCGGCCGTCTGGAACGGCGCCTCGCTCGGCGTCTCGCGTCGGCTCGGTTACCGCGACAACGGCGTGCTCCGCTTCGTCGGCCGTCCGGGCGAGCTCGTCGAGTCGCAGGGCTTGCGCGTGACCCGTGACGAGTTCGTGCGTCCCGAATGGACCGCGACGGTCACCGGTCTGGAGGCGGCACGGCCGATGCTCCTCGGCGAGTGACATCAGGCCGACCCGTCGGTCGGCCACAACTCCTGCTGGAAGCTCACGAGCGTTGCCGGAACCGCAAGGGATCAGCGCCCCCGGCACACGCAGATCAGGCGACGGCAGGAGTCGTGGACGGCTGAAGTGTCGGAGCACTCGCCACCGGTCGCCGGTCCAGATGGACCCCGGCGATCATGCAGCGCACGGAGCCGCCCGCGAGTTCGATCGTCGGGACGTCCAGCGGGAGGATCCGGCAGCTGCGTTCGATGACCGCCAGCTGGTCCGCGCGGAGGCTCTGGACGGCCCGACTCGAGATCGCCAGGAGACGCTCCCCCGACGCCGACCGCAGCTCGATCGCATTGCCCGCGAAGTCGCAGACCTGACCGTAGTCGAGGTCGACGATCGTGCGGCCGTGGGAGGTCAGTCGTTCGACGACCTGATCGCGTCGCGCGGGTGAGGCGATGAGGTCGAGTCCCACGAGGGCGAACTCGGTCGCCACGCCCATCATGACGTTGGTGTGGTAGATCGGGACCCCGTGCGGGTCGATGGCGTCGAAGACGAGCGGTTCGTAGCCGAAGTTGGTGCAGAACCGCTCGAGCGCGATCGGGTCGGCCCGGTGCGAGCGTGCGACGAACGCCACCCGCGCCGCATGGTCGAGCACCATCGCACCGGTGCCCTCCAGGAACACCTCGTCCAGTTCGAGGCCCGAGTAGTCGATGACGTCCTGCACGCGGTACTCGCGCTTCAACATCTCGACGATGTCCCAGCGACGCTCACGACGACGGTTGGCCGCGTACATCGGGTAGACGGCCAGGTGCCCACCGGCGTGCGTCGACAGCCAGTTGTTCGGGAACACGCTGTCGGGTCGGTCGGGGTCGTCGTCGTCGAAGAGGTGCACCCGGACACCGGCGGCGTCGAGCGCGTGCGCGACCTGGGTGACCTCGTCGAACGCGGCGTGCGCCACCCCGACGGCCGCAGCCGACGGGACACCCTCAGCCACTTGGAACACGTTGTCGGCCGCGGTCAGCGGGTTCGGCGTGAAGCGATGCGGCCGGATGAGGACGACCGCTGACGGCGCCTGCACGGACATGTCGGACTCAGCCGACCGGTGAAAGCGCGCCGACGAGCCCGAACAGGTCCTTCGGGTCGTCGGGGGCTGCGACGAGGTCGATCTCCTCGAAGTACTCGCTGCCGTCGACGGCGTCGTTGAGGAACCGCAGCGCCGTGAAGTCCTCGATCGCGAAGCCGACGGAGTCGAACAGGGTGATCTGCTCCCGCGAGGTGCGGCCGGGGACGGCGCCCGTGAGGACCTGCCAGAACTCGATCACCGGGAAGTCGGGCGCCATCTGCTGGATCTCGCCCTCGATGCGGGTCTGCGGCGGGAACTCGACGAACACGTCGGCGCGGTCGAGGATCGACGCCTCGAGCTCCGTCTTACCGGGGCAATCCCCACCGATGGCGTTGAGGTGCACGCCGGGCTCGACGAGGTCGTTCGTGAGCACCGTCGCGAGGGCCTTGTCGGCCGTGCAGGTCGTGATGACGTCGGCCCCGGCCACGGCGTCGGCGGCGCTCGTCCCGATGACGACCTCGAAGCCGAGCGGCTCCAGGTTGCGCGCGAACTTGTCCATCGCGAGCGGGTCGACGTCCCAGATGCGGACGGTGCTGATGCCCAGCGCAGCGCGCATGCCGAGGGCCTGGAATTCGGCCTGGCTGCCGGCGCCGATGAGCGCGTGGACGGTGGAGTCCGGCCGGGCGAGGTGCTTGGCGACCATGCCGGACGTCGCGGCGGTGCGGAGGGCCGTGAGGAGCGTCATCTCCGCCAGGAAGGTCGGGTAGCCGTTGTGCACGTCGGCGAGGACGCCGAACGCGGTCACCGTCTGGTAGCCGCGCGCCGGGTTCGAGGGGTGGCCGTTCACGTACTTGAAGGCGTAGGTCTCGTGGTCGCTCGTCGGCATGAGCTCGATGACGCCGAACGGCGTGTGGCTCGCGACGCGAGGGCTCTTGTCGAACGAGGGCCAGCGACGGAAGTCCGCCTCGAGGTAGCCGATCATGCCGGCGATGATGCGCTCGGGGCCTCGGTCGGCGGTCCAGCGGACCATGTTGCGGACATCGACGAAACGCGTCATGACGTTCCCTTCCAGACGGAGTCGGGCTCGGAGCCGGCCGGAGCGGAGTGCTCCCGGCTGCTTCGAGCCTAGGTTTCGTCGATCTGCACTCTCTACGCCACCTCTGCGCGATTTGTGCACAGGTTATGCACAATGTGAGTAACGTCGTTGTACATTGTGTGCATGGCGGCACTCGACGATCTGGACCGACGGCTGTTGGCCGCGCTCCGAGCCGACGGCCGTGCATCGGTCGCGAGTCTGGCCAGATCGCTCGACGTCGCCAGGGCGACCGTGAACAGTCGTCTGGAGCGACTCGTCTCCTCGGGCACCGTCGTCGGGTTCTCCGTCCGGGTGCGCGACGAACTCGACCCGGGCACCGTCCGCGCGATCGCGTTCATCGAGGTCGAGGGCCGCACCACCGACCACGTCATCCGGCAGTTGCGTGGCTTCCCCGAGATCAGTGCGCTCCACACGACCAATGGCGGCTGGGACCTCGTCGCGGAGCTCCGCACCGAGACCCTGACGGACTTCGACCGCGTCCTCGGCGGGATCCGCCGCATCGAGGGCGTCGTCAACAGCGAGACGAGCCTCCTGCTGAGTTCCGTCCTGCGCTGACGCTACAGGCGCGGGTCGATCGGCTCGGACTCCATGGCGAGGACGCCGAAGACGGCCTGGTGCACCCGCCAGGTCGGTTCGCCGGCGACGAGGCGCTCCACCGCCTCCACACCGAGCGCGTACTCGCGCAGCGCCATCGAGCGTTTGTGCCCGATGTCGCGATCGCGGAGTCGCGACAGGTTCTCCGGCTCGGTGTAGTCGGGCCCGTAGATGATCCGCAGGTACTCGCGCCCACGCACCTTGATGCCGGGCTGAGCGAGCGACTTCCCCCCACGGAGCAGACCGGCCGTCGGCTTCACGACCATGCCCTCGCCACCTGCGCCAGTGAGCTCCTCCCACCAGGTGGTCGCAGCCTCCTCCGAGGCCGGCGACGTGAGGTCGACCTCGATCGACCGCGTCCGGCGGATGAGCTCGGGGTCGGCGTCAGCCAACCGATCGGCGAGCGAGAGGTGCCAGATGTGGTCGCGACCGAGATGACTCGTTCCCGTGGACGCGAGGAGCTAGAACGGCGCGAGCTGCACCCCGTTCAGCCCGTCCGAGGGCGCGGTGTACGGCCGGTAGGCCTCGACGTACGCCTCGGCGTTCACCGCCCGTCGACGCGTCCGATCGAGCAATCCGGTGACGTCGACGCCGGTCGCTGCGGCCTGCTCCAGCACGCGGACGGCCGCCGGGACCGCCGCGGTCGCCGCTGCTCCGACTGAGGCGTACTGCTCGCGGATCATGCGCTCCGCCTTGATCGACCACGGGAGCAGCTCGCTGTCGAAGAGCAGCCACGAGGCGTCGAGTTCCTCCCACAGGCCGGCCCGCTCGACGGCGGCGTCGAGCCGGGTCAGCAGCTGCTGCGTCGTGGCCTCGTCGAAGAACGGCCGACCGGTGCGGGTGTGGACGGTGCCGCGCCAACCGGCGGGCGCACCGAAGGGAGCCGGGTCGCGCGTGAGCAGGACGACGGCGCGGGAACCCATGTGCTTCTCCTCGCACACCACCCGGTCGAGCCCCTCCCGGCGATACGCCTCGAACGCCTCGGCGGGGTGCTCCAGGAGGTCCTTCCGCTGCGAGGTGCTCGGTGGGCTCATCGTGGGCGGCAGGTAGACGAGGCGCCGCGGGTCGATCGCATAGCGACTCATCACCTCGAGCGCGCCCGCCGCTGCGTCCTCGCGGATGCCCACCCGACCCGAGACGCGGGTCTCCACGATCTGCTTGCCGAGGACGTCGTCGATGCGCAGCAGTCCCGGGTCCCGCTGCTCGCCAGCGGGTCCGGCCGGCCGGCCGAGCGGCACGACGGGCTCGTACCAGACCTGCTCGGCCGGGACGTCGACGACCTCGCGCTCCGGCCAGCGCAACGCACTCAGCTTCCCGCCGAAGACGACGCCGGTGTCCAGGCACATCGTGTTGTTGACCCATTCGGCCTCGAGGGTCGGCACGTGCCCGTAGAGGACGGTCGCCTTGCCCCGGTACTCCTCCGCCCAAGGCAGTCGGACGGGCAGACCGTACTCGTCGGTCTCCCCCGTGGTGTCGCCGTACAGCGCGAACGACCGCACGCGCCCGGAGGCACGCCCGTGATACTGCTCGATCAGGCCGGCGTGCGCGACGACGAGCTTCCCGTCGTCGAGGACGAGGTGCGCGACGAGCTCACGACAGAAGCGCTCGACCTCGGCCCGGAACGCCTCCGGCTCCTCGGCCAGTTGGGCGAGCGACTCGGCGAGCCCGTGCGTGGTCTGCACCCGCTTGCCCTGCAGGGCGCGGACGAGCTTCGACTCGTGGTTCCCGGGCACGGCCAGCGCGTGTCCGGCGCCCACCATCCCCATCGCGAGCCGCAGGACGCCGGGAGTGTCCGGTCCGCGGTCGACGAGGTCGCCGAGGAAGATCGCGCGTCGTCCCTCGGGGTGCGCAGCATCGACCGCACGTCCCTCGGCGTCGCGCTCGATGACGTACCCGAGCTTCGTGAGCAGCGTCTCGAGCTCGCTCCGGCAGCCGTGGACGTCGCCGATGGCGTCGAACGGCCCGCGCTCCTGGCGGCGGTCGTTGAGGAGCGGTTCGCGGACGAACGACGCCTCGGCGATCGCGTCGAGCCCGGACAGGACGTGGACCTTCCGGAACCCCTCCTTGCCGAGGTGCCGCAGTGACCGCCGCAACTGGTCCTGCTGGCGGGTGATGACGGCCGACCCGAACGACCGGTCCTGACGAGCCTCGTTGCGCTCGATGCACACCCGCTCCGGGACGTCGAGGACGACGGCGACGGGCAGGACGTCGTGACTGCGCGCCAGGTCGATCAGCGACTTCCGCGAGGCGGGCTGGACGTTGGTCGCGTCGATGACGGTCAGGAGTCCGGCGTCGAGACGACGGGCGGCGACGTCGCGGAGGGCGGCGAACGCATCGGCGCTGGCGGCCTGGTTGTTCTCGTCGTTGGACACGAGCCCGCGGAAGAAGTCACTCGAGAGGGTCTCGAACCGACCGAAGTGCTCAGCGGCGAAGGTCGACTTGCCGGAACCGCTCACACCGATGAGCACCACGAGCGAAAGCTCGGGGATCGGGAGCGGCGCCGTCTGAGGCTGTGCAAGGTCGCTCATGAGATGCCCTTCCGGAAGACGGCCAGTTGCGTGGGCGAACCCAGGTCGGGGTCGACGTCACCGACCGTGCGGTACTCCACGTCGTAGCCGTGGCGTGCGGCGAGCGCCGTGCACCACGACGCGAACTCCTGTCGGTCCCATTCGAAGCGGTGGTCGGGGTGCCGGAACGCGCCTGCCGGCAGGGAGGGGTAGAGCGCGTTGTACTCCCGGTTCGGTGTCGTGACGATCACCGTCTCGGGAGCCGCCGCGCCGAAGATCGAGGCTTCGAGTGCGTCGAGGCGCTCGGCGTCGATGTGTTCGACGACCTCCATGAGGACGATCGCGTCGAGCCCGTGCAGCCGGGAGTCGGCGTAGGTCGCCGAGGACTGCAGCAGTTGGATGCGTTCGCGGACGCGGTCGCTCGCATCGTGGAGCCCGAGGCGTTCCGACGCGGTCGTGAGCGCGCGGGCGGAGACGTCGGTGCCGATCACGGCGGTGAACTGCGGATCAGCGATCAGGCGGGTGAGGAGGGCGCCCTCGCCGCAGCCGACGTCGGCGACCGAGCGCGCCCGGACGTCGGCGAGCGCCTGGAGCACTGCTTCGGCGCGGAGCCCGGCCAGCGCCGGGGAGCGTGTTGCACGCACCGTGGCGGTCTCGGCACCCTCCTCGACCTCGGCACCGTCCCCCGACGCACCCGGGTCGAGGAGCGCCTGCGCGTCGGTGACCATCCGCGACTGATGCGCGAGGTAGCGCTTCGTGATCAGGTCCCGATCGGGGTGGTCGGCCAGCCATCCTTCGCCCGCACGGAGCAGATTGCCGACCTCGTCGTCGGACACCCAGTAGTGCTTCGCGTCGTCGAGGACGGGCAGCAGCACGTAGAGCTGGCGGAGTGCGTCCGAGAGCCGCAGGTGCCCGGTGAGTTCGAGGTCGACGTACCGCGAGTCGCCCCAGGCGGGCACCGTCGGGTCGAGCGGGATCGCCCGTTCGGTGACGTCCCAGCCGAGCGGGCTGAACAGCCGCGTGGCCAGCTGGTCCAGGCCTCGGGACGGTACCGCCGCGACCGTGATCGTCAGCGGGAGGTCGGCGGCGGCGAGCTCGGGGCGGGAGTCGCTGCGGCCGGTCATGGCGCTGCGGAACACCTGCCCGAGTGCGACGGCGACCATCGACGACGACGCATACGGCCGGTCGTTCACATACTGCGAGAGCGACGCGATGTCGCCGCCGCCGAAGCGCTTCTGCCGGACGAGCGCGATCGCGTCGACCTCGAGGAGCAGCGCGATGGTGCACCGTTCGTCGGTCGCCTCGGGGTAGAACACGTGGGCGCGCCCGACGCTGAGGTCGAAGCTCTGCGCCCGCGCGGGGTGCTTGCGGACGAGGTGACCGAGGTCGGCGGCCGACGGCGCGGTCGAGGTGATGGTGACGAGCACAGGTCCATCCGTCCGGTCGGCGTCGAGGTTCCTGAAAGCCTAGCGGCGGCCGTCCTGAACGCCTCTGCGGCACCTGCCAGGGTCAGCGCGGCAGACCGGCCCGCCCCCAGACGAGGAGCGCGAGGTACGCCGGGAGGGAGAGACCGAAGAACGGCAGAAGCGTCGGGAACAGATAGCAGAGCAGGGCGAACGTCGCCACGCCGAGGAGGAGCAGCAGGGCCGTGAACGGCCGACGCGCGACGAGTGCGCCGGCGCCGGCGAGCCACGCCCGAGCCGAGGCGTCCGGTTGCAGGGCCGCCGACGCGGGGAGCGCGAGCAGCAGCAGCCCGAGGGCGAGCGCCACGGGCACGGTGGCGGCGAGCAGGGCGATCGCGATCGCCGATCCCTCGTCGAGCTGTGCGGTCAGGAAGGCGACGTCGACGACGAGCATCGCCACCACGGCGACCACCCCGACACCGAGCGGGAGCGACCGCCGCCAGCTTGCCGCGAACTCCCGGAAGACGCCGGTGAAGACCGCCTGGTCCTCCCCCGCGAGCCAGCGACGCATCGAACGACCGGCGGCGATGACGGCGGGGACGGCGGTCACGACACCGAGCGACAGGACGGCGGCGGCCAGGCCCGCCGCAGCGAGGTTCATCGGGTGGACGAGCGCTCCCAGCAGTCGGCCTTCCCAGCCGGTGCGCTTCACTGCCATGCCGCTCATCCTTCCAGCCTCCGTCCCGCGAAGCCGTTGCCGGCCGCGTCCATCCCCTCATGACATGGTCGCGCTCTGTCGAGCCGCACGACCACCTGTTCCACGTCCGTCAGCCCGGGGATCGTGACCATCAGTCCCTCGTCGTCCTCGGTCATCGTCGCGGCCGGCGGCGCGGGCTCACCGAACCGCACGGGCTGGAGCACGGACACGAACCGCGTCGAGTGCGACGGGGACGAGGTCCGGCGTAGCGTGTGCTGCACCCGCTCGATCTCGAGCCCCGGTGTCGACGAGGTCGGGTTCGCCTGGACCGCCGTCGGGTGGACGACGTCGACCGAGTCGACGTCGTCGAGCGAGGTCACCAGGAGCCCCGCGGCACCGGCGGGGGCGAGCCGTCGGCCGTCGGCGAGCAGCGCCGCCGGGTTCGTCGTCTGCAGCAGCCAGGTCCACGTCCGCTCGGTGTCGGCCTCGAGGTCGTCGACGAGGACGAGCGCACCGTTCGGTGTCCGCACGAGGTGACGCCGGAGCCTGCGGATCCCGAGAGTCGGCGCGTACAGGGCACCGATCTCGCTGACGGTGTGCACCCAGTCCCCGGTGAGCGTGACCTCGAGCATCTCGCCGACGCGATCCTCCGCGAGACCGGCGTGGACGTCGTAGTGCCCTTCACGGCCGTACCCGACCCCGTCGACGAGCACCCCGTTGTGGTGCTCGGTCCGCTTCCGGGAGGAGTAGCCCTCGTCGATCGCGAGGTACTCGCCGCCGCCGAGGAGGACGAACGCGCCAGCGTCGGGGTGGTGGTGACCGGTGTTCAGCGTCGTCCAGCCCCGTTCGCGCCACAGACGGTGCGACTCCCGCCACGCCCGCCAGCCGCCACCGGGCGACGCCTTGACCGAGACGAGCGTCGCATCCGCCGCCCACGACGTCCGTCCGGCCACGAGACCCAGATCGGGGAAGTACCTGGACGTGGAGACCTCTTCCAGGCCGACCGGCTCGACCGTGGGGTCGAACCAGAGCAGCTCCTGGTAGGCCTCTGGCAGCACCCCCGGGCGCACACCGCTCTGCGACGCCTCCCGCCAGAAGAAGTCGGTCGACACACGATCGGCCAACCATTGGGCCTGCGGGATCCGGTACTCGGCGGCCAGCTTCCGGTACAGCGCGACCGAGTGCCCACTGCGGTGGTCGTGGCAGTCGCCGTGGTCGACGATGCGCTCGAGGTCCGGAGCCGCCTGGTGGAGGCGGAACCAGAAGGTCTCCCGAAGGTGCTCGCTGCGCGGGAACCAGTCGATCTCCTCGGCGGCGCGCAGCACGTCGAGATAGCTCGCCAGCCACGGTTCGCCGTAGCGCCAGTACACGACGCCCTCGTGGTTCGAGCCGTCGGCGGGGAGGAGGTCGAGGACCTCGTCGAAGTTGGCCTTCGCGCGCTCGGTCCACGCCAGCGCGCCGGGATGCTCATCGGCCAGCACGTACCCGGCGGTGGCGAGCCCGGTGAAGCAGATCCAGTTGTGGTTCTGCCAGTACGACGACGACCACCAGTCGCCCTCGGTCTCCACGGCGAAGTCGAACAGGCGGGTCCCCTGCAGGATCAGGCGATCGCGGAGTCGGGTCCGCTCCCCCTCGTCGAGTGCATCGCCCGCCCAGGCGAGGGCCAGCGACAGGCCGTGGAGCAGCCAACCGGCATCGAGGTCGTGGTCCGGCAGATGGGCGCGCCCCCAGTGCTCGAAGGCCAGTGGCGGTATGAGCCAGCGTCGCAGCTCGTCGAGGTACTGCGGCTGCCCGGTCAGCCGGTGGGCGAGCGCGAGGTTCGCGGCGGCCGGACCGAAGTACGTGATCGAGGCCAGTGGGTGCTCCGACGGAAGCTCGATCCCCCGCAGCCGTTCGCACTCGTCGAGGAGGCGACGGAACTCGCGATGCCGCACGCCGGTCAGCTCGGCGCGGAGGCGGTCCTCCCGCCCGTCGAGGAGCAGTGCCGGGATCACGGCAGCAGCTCCCGTTCAAGGGTTCGTCCGTCGGTCAGGGCGATGACCAGACGCCCGGCGTCGAGACCGACGGACGCGATCGGCGAGACCTCGCCCTCGGCGAAGACCGACACGAAGGTGACGCGCGGCGCCGTCGCCGTCCAGTCACCGACGGCGAGGGGCACGGTCGGGTCATCCGACGGCCCTCTGCCAGGGGCGTCCACGAGCACGGAGGCGACGTCCGCGACGTGGTGCCCGTGCAGCCGGCGCCCTGCGGGACCGGACCAGCCGGTGCGCCAACCGTCACTCTGCTGGACGACCTCGAACGGCACGGCGGGCCGGAACGCGGCGGTGAAGCTGCGGGCGGAGCCGTCGTCGGTCGTCGCACGGACGACGTCCACGAGGATCCCCCCGATGGACTCGACCCGCCGTTCGAGGAGGACGCCGTCGATCGCCGCGTCGGAGGACGCCTGGACGAGCGTCGTGTCGGTGGCGGGGTCGACCTCCCAGCGCTCCACACGGGCGGAGCTCTCGAGCTGATCCGCATCGTCCGCCCGGACCGTCGGGTGCGCGGTCGTCCTCGCGTAGTGGCCGCGCCGCAGCGCACTGCCGTAGGGCGGGACGCCGGGAGCGGGCTGCCACGCGACACCGTCGCCGTAGAGGTACAGGGCGAGCGTGTCGAGATGCCCGTGCGAGCCGCCGTGCGGTCCGGCGTCGAGCACCGCCAGCAGGGAGCTCGCCTCGGAGCGTACGACCGCGTACCCGACGTCGGCGAAGAGCACCGAGCCGCGGTCGAGGACGTCGCCCGGGGCAGGGAGCGGTGTTCCGGAGAACCACCCGTCGAGGAGGTCCTCGAGTCCGTCGTGACGCTCGCCGATCCGCCGCCGGGCCCAGGCCTCGACAGTGTCGAGACCGGTCCGATCCCAGAGCTGCCCGGCGAGGACGCAGATCTCCAGCACCTCGAGGTGGACGCCGAGTCGGTCGTAGGGGCCGTCGTGCAGCATCGGCAGCCGACCGTCCGGTCCTGCGAAGCCGACGAGCACGTCGACCATCCGGCGCAGCCGCCCGACGAGGGCCGGGTCGAGCGCCGCCTGGTCGGCTCCGGCGAGGGTGAGGAGATAGGCGCGGAGCACGAACAGGTGGTAGTACGTGGACCCCTCCCACTCCCAGCCGTCCTGGCCGAGGGCCACGGCCGAGTGTTCGACGGCCTGCTCGATCCAACGGGCCTGATCGCCGTGCGGCGCGACTCCGCCCAATGCGGCGAGCGCCAGGGTGGCCAGGCCACCGGCGGCGTCGAGCCAGGCGACGTAGTTGCTCGTGAGGTCATCGCGCTCGATGACGAGCACCCGACGGGACTCCACGATGGTCTCCAGCAGGGCCTCGAGCATCGTCGCGACGGGTGCGCCCATCGCCTCCCGGGCCGCCTCGTCCTCGGCGAGCACGACGACCGCGTCGGCGATCTGTGTCGCCCAGATCGCCTCCGTCAGCGCCTGCTTGAAGAGCTTGCCCTGGAGCATCCAGCTCTCGCTGTCGCGGTTCCACTCGGCCGTGATCTCGGCGGAGTAGTCGGCGAACTCGCGCACGACGGCGAGCGCCTGTGCCTGGTCGGCGGGGTCGCCGTGTCGTCGGAAGCGGCGCGCCGCCGTGCGCGCGAGTCGGGCCGCCACCTGATGTTCGAGCACCATCCAGGCCGAGGCGTACGGCTCACCGCGCAGTTCGCAGCCGTAGGTGCAGACGAAGGCGTCGCCGCGCGCTTCGAGCAGCTCGGTGCCGTGGGTGGGGCAGACGAAGTCGTGCCACCACCCGCCTCGCGCCCGGGTGACGGTGGTCATCGGAAGTTGGCCCCTCCGTTGATGTCGACGACCTGCCCGGTCACGAAGGAGGACAGCTCGGAGGCGAGGAACAGGGCGACCCCGGCCACGTCGTCGACGGTGCCGGCACGGCCGAGCGGAATGCCGGCGACGATCCCCTCCTGCGCCTTTGTGGGGGTGAAGGTGTTGTGGAACGCCGTGTCGCCGATGAACCCGGGGGCGACCGCGTTCACCGTCACGCCGGCGGGCGCGATCTCCTTCGCGAGCGCCCGGGTGAACCCGATGACGCCGGCTTTCGCCGCGGCGTAGGGCACCGAGCCCGCTCCGCCACCGTTCTCGCTGGCGAGGGACGACATGAGGATCACGCGGCCGGCACCGGAGGCCGTGAGCGCGGGGAGCGCCGCACGGGTGACGGCGAAACTGCTCGTGAGGTTCACGTCGAGCACCTGGTGCCAGTGCTCGTCGGTCATCTCGGCGATCGTGGCCCGCCCGACGAGGTGGCCGGCGTTGTTGACGAGGATGTCGAGGCCGCCGAGCGCCTCGGTCGCCTGCCGCACCACCGCGTCCGCCTGAGCCGAGTCCGTCAGGTCGCCCTGGACCGCGACAGCCGTCCGACCGACGGCGGTGAGCTCGTCCACGACCGAGGCCGCTCCGTCGGCACTCGACGCGTAGTGCACGGCGACGTCCGCTCCGCTGGCTCCGAGGGCCCTGGCGATCGCGGCTCCGATGCCGGCGCCGCCGCCGGTGACGAGGGCGCGGCGGCCGGTGAGGTCGATCTGCATGGTGATTCCTTTGCTGGTGTTCGGTCCGCTCGGGGTGAGCGGTGGGCGGGGTCGCCGACTACTTGATGCCGGCGTTCGTGAACCCCTGGATGAAGTACTTCTGGCAGAACAGGAAGAGGAGGACCATCGGGATGGTCGCCATCGTGGTGCCGGCCATCAGGTACTGCCACTGCGTCCCGTCGAGCTGCTGGAACACGGCGAGCCCGACCTGGATCACCCTGAGGTCGTCCCTCGTCGTGACGAGGAGCGGCCAGAGGAAGTTGTTCCAGCTCTCCTGGAAGGTCAGGAGCGCGACCGTCGCGATCGCCGGCTTGATGAGCGGCGTGTAGATCCGGGAGAAGATGCGGAACTCGCTGAGTCCGTCGATCCGCGCGGCCTCCGCGAGCTCCGTCGGGAGGGAGAGGTAGAACTGGCGGAACAGGAAGATCGCGGTCGCGCTCAGACCTCCGGGGATGATGAGCGCCCACCAGGTGTTGAGCCACCCGGACCCGCCCTGCCCGAGGATGTCGTTCCCGCCGAAGAGGGGCATGAACTTCACGAGCAGGAACTGCGGCACGATCTTCGTGTAGGTCGGGATCATGAGCATCGCGACGAAGCCGAGGAAGACCAGCTCGCGACCGCGGAACCGGATGCGGGCCAGCGAGTAGCCGGCCATCGCGGCGAAGATCAGCGTGATGATCGTGTGCGACGCCGAGATGATGAAGCTGTTCCGGAAGTAGGTGGCGAACGGCGCCGCCTGGAGGGCCTCGGGATAGTTGCTCCATTCCCAGACCTTGGGCAGGAACGTCGGGGGGAACTCGGCGAGCTCGGCCGGGGACTTCAACGACGTCGCGATCATCCAGATGAACGGCACCACCATGGTGAGCGCGCCGAGCGTGAGGGCGAGGTTGAGGACGAGCCGTCCGATCCATCGACGGTTCCGACGCCGCCCGGCCGGCTTCGGCGCGAAGTCCTCGTGGGCACCGGTGACGAGCGACCTCGTTGTGAGCGGTTCGGCGGTCATCCCTCGTCACCCTTCGTCGCGCGACGGCCGATGACGGTCATCACGAGGAGCATCAGGAACAGCAGCACCGACTGCGCCGAGGCCATCCCCATCTCGAAGTTCTGGAACGCGGAGCGGTAGACCTCGTAGGTCATCATCGTCGTGGAGTTGGCGGGCCCGCCGTCGGTCAGGACGTAGATCTGGTCGAACACTTGGAACGCTCCGATGATCGAGATGATGAGCACGAAGAAGGTGGCGGGCTTCAGCATCGGCACGGTGATCGCGAAGAACTTCCGGATCGGGCCCGCACCGTCGACAGCGGCGGCCTCGTACAGCGACGGATCGACATTCTGGAGCGCCGCGATGTAGATGAGCATCTTGATGCCGATGCCCTGCCACGCGCCGACGAGGATCACCGAGGGGAGCGCCCACTCCGGGTCGGCCAGCCAGGCCTGACCGGGGATGCCGACCACCGAGAGGATCCCGTTCAGGAGGCCCTGCTGCGGGTTGAAGATCCACAGCCAGACCATCGCGATGGCGACCGTGGCCGTCACCTGCGGCAGGAAGAACGCGGTCCGGAACCAGGTGCGGAGACGCAGGTTCTGGTTGAGGGCGACGGCGATGACCATCGCGATCGCCATCGAGGCGGGCACGGTCCAGAAGGTGTAGACGATCGTGTTCCACGTGGCCTGGCCGAACACCGGGTCCTGGAAGATCTCCACGTAGTTGTCGAGACCGATCCACGCGGGTGCGTCGAAGATGTCGTAATCGGTGAAGCTCAGGGCGATCGTCGCGAGGACGGGGATCGCGGTCCAGAGGCCGATGTGGAACACGGCCGGAGCGACCATGAGCCAGCCGAACAGGCCGCTCTTCCGAGCCGCACGCTTGCTGGCGGCCCGCCGTGGGACGGGTGGCGGTTGCCGGGGGTCGAGCGTCCTGGGGACGTCGGGGGTGCGCGTCGCGGTCATGATCACCGGTCCAACTTCTTCTGGAAGGCCGCAGCGAGGTCGGTGAGTGCCGCCTTCGCCGTCTTCTTGCGGAGGATCGCGTTCTCGATCGCCGGGGCGACGTCGCCGCGGAGTCCGAGCCACTTGGGGGGCCCGCCCTCACGCTTGGCGACCGAGAGGTTCTCCATCGCGAACTGCACGAGACGGTCGTCCTGCACGTAGTCGCTCTCGAGGAGCTCGGTCAGGGCGGGCACGTTGCCGCGCTGCTGGTTGGCCGCCAGCGCCGGGCCGGGGCTCGCCAGGAACTCGACGAGCTTCTGCGCCGCCCGTTCATGAGCCGAGGTGGCGGAGACCGCCGCCATCGTCCCGCCGACGAACATGCTGGGCGAGTCGCCGGGGATGAGGAACGGTTCGAGGTCGTCCAGCACCTCCGGGTCGGCCGCCTCGGCCTGGGTCCAGACGTTGTTGTGGGCGATCGCCATCGCCGCCCGACCGTTGATGAGCGGGTTGACGGTCGCGTTGGGCGCGGAGAACCCGGTGTCCTCCACCTTCTCGTCGTGGAAGAGGTCGACGATCCGTTGCAGCGCCTCGACTCCCTGCTCGGAGTCGAACGCCGGCGAGCTGTTGTCCTCGGAGAAGAGCGACCCGCCGTTCGAGAACAGGGCCGTCTCGAACATCTGGCGCGGTTCGATCGTCAACATGTCGAAGCCGGTGCGCGTCAGCTTGCCCTTCGCGTCGCGCTCGGTGAGCGCGTCGGCCATCTCGACGAGTTCGTCCCAGGTCCGAGGGGTGTGGTCGTAGCCGGCTTCCCGGAGGAGGTCCATCCTGGCCACGCCGAAGCGGGCGTCGAGCATGATCGGGACGCCGTACACGTCGCCGTTCCAGAGCCCGGCCTCGACGATCTCCGGCGTCATGGTCTCCTCCAGCGACTCGGCGGTGAGGCCTCCGTCGCTCAGGTTGGCCAGGACGCCGCGATCGGCGAAGGCCTCGATCCAGCCGACGCCCATCATCATCACGTCCGGCACCAGGCCGGAGACGACGCCGGTGGTCAGCTTCTCGTTGAGTCGGGCGTAGTTGGTGTAGTCGACGGACACCGTCACGTCGGGGTACATCGCCGTGAACTGCGGCAGCAGCTCCTCCTCCAGCAGTTTCTGCCCCGCGGAGCCCTCGAAGATCGGGGTCAGCATCGTCAGGTCGCCGCTGATGGCGTTCGGATCGGCGTCCTGCTCGGCCGCCGGGGTCGAGCACGCGCCGAGCGCCAGGGTGAGCGCGCTCGCGGTGAGCAGTCCGGTGGCGAGACGGGCAGCCCTGCGGAGGCCGGTGGTCCGCCGGTGGCGTGGCCTCATGGTCCGGGTGGTCATGCGTTGGTTCCCTTCACGGGTATCGATTCGGGGCGACGATGCCGCGAGTCCGTGACGTCGTCGTCATCGGTATCCAGGATCGGCGATGATCTTGTGTATCGATTTACCGACCATAACCACCGATCATGGCGACGTCAACCGACGCAGCAGCACTGGCCCCGCCCGATACCAGTGACCGCGCGGAAGAATTGATCTCAGCTTGGCGGCGCGAGCGCTGTATCGATACACTGGATCAAGGCACCGCTGCCGGAATCCCGGTCGACGCGGAGGCTCGAAAGGGGCGGTCATGGCCGACAAGGTGACGATCCAACAGGTCGCCGCAGCAGCGGGCGTCTCCACCAGCACCGTCTCGAACGTCCTCAACAGTCGTTCCGACCGCATGCAACCCGAGACCCGCGATCGGGTCTTCGCGGCCATCCGAGCGCTCGACTACCGCCCCAACCGGGCTGCACGGCAACTGCGCACCGGCCAGACGAAGACGATCGGCCTCATCGTGCCGTCGGTCAGCAACCCGTTCTGGGGTGCGTTCGCCCGGGAGCTCGAGCAGGCGGCACTCGGCCACGGCTACAACGTCCTCCTCGGCAACAGCGAGCGCGACCCCGGACGGGAGCTCGGCTACGTGGAGGAGCTGTGGGACAACGGCGTCCGCGACATCGTCCTCTGCACCTCACTGCCGTCGCTCGACCACCTGGCGGCCTTCGTCGAGCGCGGCCTCAACCTCATCCTGTTCGACCGTCCCGTCCAGCCCGGCGATCCGCCCCTCGTCGCGAGCATCGGGATCGACAACCACCTCGGCGGCAGCGTCGCCGCATCCCACCTGACCGATCTCGGGCACCGGAGGATCGCGTTCGTGTCCGGGTCGCAGCGTTCGGTGAACCGGACCGTCCGACACGCGGGGTTCCTCGCCGCGGTGCAGGCGGCGGGTCTCGACGCATCGGAGTTGCCGGTGTGGGCGGGACTCCCGGCGGGCGCCGACGAACTCGAGGCCCCCGAGGTCGGCCGACGAGCCGTGCACGAGCTGTTCAGCGCAGGTCCAGCGCCGACGGCCATCATCGCGATCAACGACATGACGGCCCTCGGGGTCTGCAAGGGCATCCGCGATCTGGGGCTCGGCATCGGCACGGACGTCTCCGTCGTCGGCTTCGACGACATCCCTCTCGCCGATCTCGTGTCGCCGTCGCTGACGACCGTCCGCCAGCCCATCGCCCGCATGGCCGCGCTGGCGGTCGAGCAGGTGGTCACGCGTGAAAGGACCGACGACCGGGAATCGACCCCGGCCATCCTGCTGCGGCCCGAACTCGTCGTCCGCGACTCGACCGGTGCAGCGCCCGCCGAGGCGGCTCGCGGCTGATCAGCCGCCGAAGAGCTTGCCGAAGAACCCCTTGCGCGGCTTCCAGCCGGCGGCGGTGAGGGCGTCGATGACGGGCTGCTTGACCTCGTCGGTGGTGAAGTCATACCCCATGAACTGGCCGGTCGTCGTGCCGTCGCGGTCCGTGGACTGCGCAATCGGGGCAACGCTCCGCCCGAAAGTGAAGGTCTTCTGCGGCCCCGACTGCCAGGTGCGCTTCGTCGAGAGGCCGTCCAGCCCGAGCGTCGTCTTCGAGGAGGAGGACTCCTCGTGGAACTCCCACTCGCCGTCCTCCGGGTGCAACTCCACCCGCAGCTCGTACTCCGCACTGAACATCCCCGCGCCGAGGAAGCCGAGCCACCGCTGGTCGGCGTACCGCCAGTGGGCGACCACACCGTCGGGCGTCGGGTCGTAGATGAAGGGGAGGTCTTCACTGTTGAGGGCGAGGATCCGGGCCTGAGCATCGCGGAGGTCGAAGGTCATGGGGTGAGTCTAGGCAGACCGCCGCGCCCGCGACATGGGGACAGCTCCCCTGCATCCGTCTCCCCTACGCTGACCGGGTGAGCGAAACCATCCTGGCCCGGAACCTCCTGACCGTCATGAGTTACAACATCCGCACCGCGGTCGCCCAACCCGGTCACGAGTGGGTGGACCGGGCTCCGCTCGTCTCGCAGGTCATCGCCCGCAACGGGCCCGACCTCCTCGGCCTGCAGGAGGTCCGTGGGAACCAACTCAGCGACCTCCTCCCCGGCCTCACCGAGTACGACTGGTTCGGGCAGGGTCGCGACGGCGGCACCGCGGGCGAGTACGGGCCGGTGTTCTTCCGTCGCTCACGGTTCGAGCGGCTCGACGCCGGTGACTTCTGGCTCTCCGACACCCCCGACGCCCCGGGCTCGAACACCTGGCCGTCGCTGCACGCCCGGTTCGTGACCTGGGTGCGGCTCCGGGAGCGACAGACCGGGGACGAGCTGGTCTTCGCCAACACGCACCTCGACCACGAGGCCACACCCCACGGCGACGACGTCCGGACGAAGAGCGCCGAACTCATCGCGGACCGCTTCGCCGAGGTGGACACGCCGATCCTCCTCACGGGCGACTTCAACACCCCACGCGGATCCGAGGCGCACGTCGCCTTCGAGCGAGCCGGCTTCGTCGACCTGTCGCCGGCGGTCGAGGGCACGGACGTCGGCACCTTCCACGGGTACGGCCCACAGCGTCCCGGGAACGCGCGCATCGACTGGGTGCTCGGCCGTTCGGGCGCACCCGGCCCGCACGCCAACCTGGAGCCGATCGACACCCTCGTCGACGATCAGCCGCCGACCTCTGAGGCGAGCGACCACTTCCCGGTGGTCATCCGGGCGCAGCTCACGCGCGGCGCTCAGCTCCCCGAGCTGGCCTCGGCGTCGAACCCGGGCGACGCCGTGGGGCACGATGGAGCGTGAGTCGCCCCGCGACCGAACCGCACCACGAGGAGGAACCATGTCCGTCGTCAGCCTGATCCGCGCCGAGCATCTCTCCGATGCGGCCGAATACGCCTACGCCTCGTCCGTCCCGGCGAGCGCGAAGCTGCTGTTCCTCGCCGGGTCGTGCCCGCTGAACCTCGACGGCTCGACGGCCGCCGTCGGTGACGTCGCCGGGCAGGCGGCGAAGTGCGTCGAGAACCTCGTCATCGCCCTCGAGGCTGCCGGGGCGACCCTCGCCGACGTGGCGAGCACCAGGGTCCTCGTCGCCTCGTCGCAGCAGTCCGATCTCGTGACGGCGTGGGAGGTCGTGCGCGCCGCCTTCGGCGATCACGACGTGCCGTCGACGCTGCTCGGTGTCACCGTCCTCGGCTACGACGACCAGCTCGTCGAGATCGAGGCGACCGCCGCGATCGCCTGACCGGTTCGGTGGCGACGCTCGTCGTCAGTCCGCGGAGGCCTGTGGCGCCAGCCGGAGGAGCACCAGCCCGACGATCGACGGAACGAGGGGCAGCGCCGCACCGAACACCGGGTCGACGCCCGTGAGGAGCGAGCCGCAGAGGGCGCCCGCCACGAGCAGCACGATCGCGCCGACGCGGATCAGGTGGTGGTCGTGGACACCGTCGGCGAGGCTCTGCATGAGGCTGGTGAGCGTGCCGGTCACGAACGTGGTCGTCACGCCCGAGCGTTCGATGCGACGCGCGACGGCCGTCTGCCCGGCCATCGCGAGGGTGGACAGCGCGATGAGGGCGCAGACCACGGGCATGGTGCGGTGGTCGGAGGACACGATCCACCCGAGGAGGACACACGACTGCGCGACCACCGCCCCGCCGAGCACCAGGACGAGCCGGCGCTGCGGTGCCTCCGGGGTCGACCGGTCGGTGGTGGCGACGGGCCTCGTGAATCGGAAGGCCAGGAACGTCCCGACAGAGAACAGCAGCACCGCGACCGACGCCCCGAGCAGGACCTCGGCGAAGTCCGGGCGGCTCGTGAGGCCGGCCAGCACGAAGTTGCCGGTCATGTTGGCGGTGAAGACGCCACCGAGCTGGAGGAACGCGAAGGCGTCGGTCGCCCCGGCCGCGGAGGAGAGCACGAGCGCCATCGCCGCGATCATGCCGGCCCGCGTCCGACGTCGGCCGGCCTGCAGGGTCGGGTCGGTGCCGTCGGTCTCGCTCACGTGCACATCGTCCCACGACCGTCCGCCCGGAGGTGGACGGACGGCGCGTCAGACGAAGAGGTCCGCGAGGTACTCGAGCTGCCGTTGCTGCTGCACCGGGCCCCCGCCCTCGTGCCCGTTGTACGGGTACACGGCGATATCCTTCTGCGCACCCGCGTAGTGGTTGAACGCCGCGTACACGGTCGAGGGTGGGCACACGGCGTCGCACAGCGCGACCGAGAAGAGCGTCGGTGCGGTCGCCCTGGCCGCGAAGTTCGTCGCGTCGAAGTAGGAGAGGGTGCGGAACACCTGCTCCTCCTGGCCGCGGCGACTGATGAGGAACGTCTTCAGCTCCGCGAACGGGCTCGCGTCGGTGATCTGGAGGGCACGTCGGTAGTGCGACAGGAACGGGACGTCGACGAGCGCGCCGGCGAGGCCCTCGCTGAGCCCGGCCGCGGCGAGCGCGATGCCGCCACCCTGGCTGACCCCGGCGACGACGACGCGAGCCGGATCCACCTCGGGGAAGCTGCGGACCACGTCGACGGCGAGCGCGGCGTCCGTGAACACCCGGCGGTAGTAGTACGTCTCCCGGCTGTCGAGCCCGGCGCTCATCTTGCCGGCGACCTGGGGTCCGCTACCGACGGGGTCCGCGGTCGCGCCGGGCAGGTTCGCACTGCCCTGGCCGCGGGTGTCCATCACGAACACCGCGTACCCGGCGGAGGGGAGCATCGTCCACTGGTGGGCGAACCCGCGGCCGCCGCTGTAGCCGATGTAGTGCACGACGCACGGGAGCGGTCCGGTCGCGCCCGCAGGACGGATGAACCAACCCTTGATCGGGTCGCCGCCGAAGCCGGAGAACGTGACGTCTTCGACGATGAGACCGCTCAGCTCGGGGTTGGAGCGCTCACGCTCAGTCGGCTGGGCGAGTGCATGCGCTTCGGCGATCGTGTCCGACCAGAAGGCGTCGAAGTCGGCGGCCTCCTCGCGGTCGGGCAGGTACTGCTGGAGCTGGGCGAGGGGCAGGTCGAATTGCGCCACGGGTCACCTTCGGGTTCGGGAGATCGGATACGGGAGGACGGGTCAGGAGGACGGGATCGCGGAGATGAGGCCGAGTCCGACACTGATGCGGTCGGCCACCTCGATGAGGTCCTCGGTGAGCACATCGAGGTCGCGCTCGCGCATGAGGCTCAGGCGGCCGGAGATGGAGATCGCGGCGACCACCCTGGCGTTGGCGTCGCGGATGGGCGCCGCGATGCCGAGACGCCCCAGCGCGAGCTCCTGATCCTCGGTGCAGACGCCGCGTTCCCGAGCCGTCGCGAGTTCGGCGGCGAGCGCCGCGTGCTCCGTGATCGTGTTGGCCGTGTAGCGGGCGAGCGGTCCCTCGCCGAGCAGCGCCCGGAGGCCGTCGGGGTCGAGGTCGAGCAGGAGGCACTTACCGAGGGCCGACGCGTGCAGCGGCTGCCGGAGCCCGATCATGGAGTGCGACTTGGGAGCGAGCGCGCCCTCGAAGTGACAGAGGTAGATGAGGCTGGAGCCGTCGAGGACCCCGACGTTCACACTGAGGCCGATGCGTTGCGCGAGCTCCTGCGCCGGGGCCCGGGACTCCCGGTGGACCGGGTTCTGGTTGAGGCCCTCGCTCGCCAGCGCGAGGATCGTCGCACCGATCGCGTACGACGGGCTGTCGGCCGACTTGGACACGTAGCCGAGCTCCTCGAGGGTGCCGAGGAGCCGGGCGGTCGTCGAGGTGCCGAGGCCGGTCGCGCGGGCGATGTCGGAGGCCCGCAGCGGCCCGGTCGTCGAGGCACCGAGCACGGCGAGCACCGATGCCGCACGACCGATGCCCTGCTGGATCTCGCCTGCCACGGGTCCTCCACGGTGTCGCTGTCGGTTCGGGGTCCGGCCTCGGGAGGCCGTGTTCAGCGTAGCGGTCGGGCTCGGCGCGGCCGGGTGGTGCGCCCGCTCGGCTGCTCGAAGACCTTCACGCTCGCGACGCTGACGTACGGCGAACCGTTGGTGGCCGTCACGACGAGCCGGAGCGCGTCGACCCGCACGGGTGCGACGTCGTGGATCCGGTGTCGGTGCCGGTTCCCCTCGACCTCGGCCAGGACCGTCCATGTGCCCTCAGCCGCGCCCGCTGATCGCGCTTCGAGCCGGTACGCGGCGACGAGCTCCGGTACCGCCTCGAAGTCGGTGCGGTGGTGGTGCAGATTGATGAGGTCGGCGTCGACGTCGTCGTTGAAGACGATCCGGACGGAGGCCACGTCGATGGGCTCGTCCCACACGAGCGTGAGGACCTCGGGTTCCGCGACCAGGTCGCGGCCCTCGTCGAGTCGGTCGGAGGACCACAGGTGCGGGCCGCCGTAGGGGCGCTGATAGCCGTCGAGCACGCGCTCGGGGCGGTACGCCGTGGTGTCCCCGCCCACGGTCAGCCCGACGCTTCGACCCCGGAGCTTCCGGGCGTTCCAGTCGAGGATCGCCTGGTCCTGCTCCTCGGGGATGTGGTCGTCGAACACCTCGTCCGACGCGTGCCTGGCCGTGAGGACGAGGAGCCCGTAGGGGTGGCCGTCGGTGAGCAGCAGGCTGATGTCGGGGTTCGCCCGGACGACGACCACGGCGTTCTGCTCCACGTCGGGCGTCCACCCGAACCGGACGGTGGCCGGGACACCGGCTCCGGCGGCGACCTCCACGGAGCCGTCGAGGAGGTGCTCGACCGGCACGGCGTTCTGGCGCTTGCCCGCGCTCCACAGTTCCACGCGGAGGGTCGTGTCACGCGCGGCGTCGACCAGCAGGGTGATCTGGTCCAGCGTCGGGGCGACGGGTACGAGGATCGCGACGTCGCGGTCGAGGGCGAACCGCTCGCCGTCGCCGAGGTGCTCCAGCGTCGAGATCGTGTCAAGCGCGCTCGACGCGGAGACGGTCGCGCGCGGAGCCAGGTCGTCCGGGTCGTCGACGGTGACGCCGATGACGGGGGCGTCCTCGCGGAGGAGGGTGCGCTGCAGGAGCGGCAGCGCCTCGCCGGCGAGCCCTCGCGGAGTCAGGCCATCACGGGCGATGAGCGCCGCTGCCGTCCCCACCGCCTGGCCCTGGGTCGCGCAGGTCGCCATGACCCGCGTGGACCCGAACGCGACGTGGGACGCGGAGATGTTGCGACCGGCGAACAGGAGGTTGCCGACGTCCCGTGAGTAGAGGCTGCGGAACGGGATGCCGTAGGTGCCGTTGCTGAACCGCTGCTGGGCGCCGGCGGTCTCGGCGTAGACACCCTCCACCGGGTGCAGGTCGATCGACCATCCACCGAAGGCGACGGTGTCCTCGAAGTCGACCTGGTCGAGGAGGTCGTTCTGCGTGAGGGTGTGGTCGCCCAACAGCCGGCGATACTCGCGCTTGCCCGGAATCGACCCGACCCACTCGAGCGTGAGGGTGTCCGCGTCGAACTCGCCGGAGTTCTTGATGTAGTCCCAGATCCCGAAGACGACGCTCCACAGCTCGTCGCGGATCTGTTCGTTCTCGGCGACGGTGTCGAGCTCGCCACCCCACTCGATCCACCAGTAGTTGCAACCATTGTCGCCGGTGCGGATGATCCGGTTGGTGAGGATCGGGGTGTCGCGGATGTCTCGGGCGATGTCGGGGGCGACGAACCGCTCCGGGCGGCCGGTGTCCTTCGTGTAGAAGAAGATCGAGCTGCCGAGGAGCTCGTCGTCCGCCACCTCGGGCGCCCACGGCTCGCCGTGCTCGGCGCGGCTCTCCCGGCCGATCCGTGACGTCGCACCGGCCAGGTGGCCGACGAGTCCGTCGCCGGTGCAGTCGATGAAGACCGGGGCGACGAACTCGGTCTCGAGCTCGCTCCCCATCGTCCAGCCGGTGACGGACGCGATCCGCGGTGCCTCCGCTGACTCCGCTCCCGTCGGCTCCGCCATCGTGACGATGCGGACGTCCGTGTTGAGGTGCAGCTGCACGTTCGGCTCGGCGCGCACGAGGTCGAGGACCGTCTGATCCCAGTAGTACGGGTTGCCCTCGGGGTTGCGGTACTGGTTCTCCAGGAAGAGCTCGCCCATGATGCCGGTCTCGCGCGCGAACCGCTGGTGGCCGTGCGCGGTCGCGCCGACGACCCACACGCGCACCTCGCTCGAGGAGTTGCCCCCGAGGACGGGCCGGTTGGTGATGAGCGAGACCCGGGAACCGAGACGGGCGGCAGCGACGGCGGCGGAGACCCCTGCAAGACCTCCGCCGATGACGACGACGTCGGCGGACTGGGTGCGGTGCTGCATGGACGACACTCCTTCGTGATGCGTGATCCTGGAAGCCGTCAGATCGGTGTCGACCTGCGGGCTGCTCCCACGCTACCATTCAGCGGTACGAGTTTCCCATTGAGTGGGTATGCTACGTCAGCAGGTGAACTTCCAGACACCCCGACAACGATGTGAGGACCGATGGACGACAGCAGGACACAGGCCGAAACCCTGGCGGAGGCCGCCGCGCATAGCGCGCAGACCCCGTACGACGACGCGGAGCGCTCGCGACGCATGCGGAAGGTCATCTGGGCCGCGGGAGCCGGCCACTTCGTGGAGTGGTTCGACTTCGGCCTCTACGGCACCCTCGCGACGGTCATCAGCCTCAACTTCTTCGAGCAGGGCAACCCGCAGGCCGCGCTCCTGTCCGCATTCGCGGTGTTCGGAGCCGGCTTCGTGATGCGCCCGCTCGGCGGCCTCTTCTGGGGATCGCTCGGCGACCGGCTCGGACGCAAGACCATCCTTGCGACGGTGATCCTCGTGACGTCCGGGGCGACCGTCGTCATGGGTCTCCTGCCGACGTTCGACATGATCGGCCTGTGGGCACCGATCCTGCTCGTGATCGTCCGGCTCGTCCAAGGGTTCGCCGCCGGCGGCGAGAGCTCGGGCGCCACCACGCTCCTCGCGGAGTACGCTCCGTCCAACCGGCGTGGCTTCGTGACGAGCTTCATCGACGTGTTCGGGTTCGCGGCCTTCGTCGTCGGTGCGGGTCTCGTGCTCCTCTTCACCTCGACGCTCGGCACCGACGCGCTCAACGACTGGGGCTGGCGCGCCCTCTTCTTCCTCGCACTCCCCCTCGGGCTCGCGGGGCTCTACCTCCGGAACAAGCTCGAGGACACCCCGGAGTTCCAGGCGATCCAGGCCAAGGGCGCCGTCTCGAAGTCACCGCTGCGGACGTCGTTGCGCACCTCGTGGAAGGCCCTGCTCTTCTGCGTCGGCTTCGTCGTGATCAAGGCAGTCGGCCACTGGATCCTGCAGACCTTCATGCCGTCATACCTGCAGACCGACCTCGGGTACTCACAACCGCTCAGCTACGGCGTCACAGTCCTCGGGCTCCTCGCGATCGCGATCCTCGTGCCATTCATGGGCCTGCTGAGCGACCGGATCGGACGCAAGCCGGTGATGATCGCGGGCTGCGTCGGATTCCTCGTCCTGACGTACCCGACGCTCATGCTCATGAGCGCCGGCAACTTCGCCGCTGCAGCGGTCGCGATGGTCATCCTCGGCGTGTTCATGGCCGCGTACGACGGTGCGTCGAGTGCAGCAATGGCGGAGCTGTTCCCGACGAACATCCGCTACGGCTCGATGGCGATCGCGTACAACCTGTCGGTCGCCGTGTTCGGCGGGATCACCCCGTATTTCGCGACGTTCCTCATCGCCTCGACCGGAAACCGCTTCGCCCCTGCGTTCTACGTGATGGCGGCGGCGCTCATCACGCTGATCGTCGTGCTGCGGGCCCGGGAGACGGCCAAGCTGCCGCTGCCGCGCTGATCGACCGTGCAAACGCCGGCGTCGACCCGAGGGGTCGGCGCCGGCGTCGCCGTGACGGGATGACTCAGCGGGCGAAGTCGCGCAGGTCGAGGTCTGGGTCCTCGAGGACGTCGGAGGTCTCGATGGAGTCAAGCGGGTCGTACGTCGCCGTGGAAGGACGGATGTCCTCCAGGTAGCCCTGGAGGCGGTCGCGGCCTTCGCTGAAGTCGGGGACGTCCTCGTTCCAGCTGTGCGGCACTGACAGGACGTCGTTGCCGAGTCCGATGACGAGCTGCGCGGAGGCTGGGCCGTCCTCGTCGCCGTCGTGCTCGACGACGATCGGGATGGTGACCGCTTCAGCGCGGCCCCGCTTGGCCAGTTCGGCGGTCAGCTCGACGAGGAGCCCCGCGACCTCATCGGTGGTCACGACGTTCTCGCCGGCGTAGGTAATGCATCGCATGCTTCAACTCTGCCGGAGGGTGCCTGGAAACCAGGGCCCCTTGACAGGCGACCGGGCTGGATGACTAGACGAACTAGCGACCGTGCTCAGTGTGCGCTGTCGCGGTGGCGTCGCTCCCGCCACGCGCGCCAGGCGCCGGTGGACCACAGGGCCCAGATCACGAGGACGGGCTGGAAGACCAGACGGACGGCGCGGGCGACGTCGCTGTCGAGCCCGAAGGCGTCGGTTCCGCGGATGAACTGCTCGATGTTGCCGGGGAACACGGCGACGAAGAAGGCGGCCACGACCCAGCCGACCACCACCCGATACCGTCCGAGGAGCAGGAGCGAGAGGCCGAGCAGTATCTCGACGACTCCTGACGCCAGCACGACGAAGTCGACCGGCAGGGGCAACCACTGCGGCACCTGCGCGACGAACGACTGCCTGGCGAACGTGAGGTGACCGACACCGGCGAAGACGAGCGCTGCTCCGAGGAGCCAGCGGGCGAGGGTGCGGACAACGCCCATCTCAGTTCGCCGCCGTCACGGCGTACTTGAATCCGCGGTGCGAGCCGACGAAGCCGAGGCGTTCGTAGAAGCGGTGGGCGTCCACCCGGGCCTCGTCGGAGGTCAGCTGCACGATCGACGATCCTGTCACCGGGGCGGCGACGTCCGTCACCCAGCGCATCATCGCCGAACCGACGCCGCCGGACCGCAGCGCGGAGGAGACCCGCACCGCCTCGACGAGCAGTCGGGTCGAGCCGCGGCGGGCCATGCCGGGGATGCGGGTCAGCTGCATCGTCGCGATCACGGCACCGGCGGCGTCCTCGACGAGCAGGATCTCGTTCGACGGGTCGCCGATGAGGTCTGCGAGCGCGCGCTCGTAGGCGGGCAGGTCGCTCTCCTGGGCCTGGTCGCCTCGCGCGGCACTGATCGGGTCGTCGGCGAGCAACGCCATCAGGGCGTCGAGGTCGCCGAGGCCGGCCCCGCGGAGGACGAGCGTCTGCTCACGGGCGGTCAGGGTGGCGGGGAGTTCGAGTGCGGCGATCACCACCCCAGCCTCCCATCTCCCGTGAACTCGCGGGACGAAGCCGGACCGACATGGGTGGCCGCGATCTGCGAGAGTTGACGGGTGAACTACGACCTCAGCGCTCCTGCTCGCCGCGACATCAAGGGCCTCACGGCCGCCATCGAGTCGGCCGAGGACAGCGCTTCCCTGCAAGCGCGCCTGAGTGTGCCCCGGTACGGCGTGTTCGACCTCGTCGGCCGAGCCCGTCGGTCACCGATCATCGGCGGCCTCCTCCTGGCGGGGACGGCGCTCGATCAGAACGGCAAGCCGACGAAGCCCCTGCAGGTGCTCGAGACGATCCCCGAGCTGGATCCCGTCGACCCCGACCCGGGCGCCGTCGCCGCCCAGCTCGCCGAGCTCACCCACGGCGACCTCGTCACGGTGCGGTTCTCCGACGGCGCCTACGGCGACTTCGGCGTGACGGGGATCGCCGTGTGGTCCGTCCCGGGCACGACGTTCCTCGTCGGTGGCTGGCTCATCGGTGAGGCCGGCGCTCCGGCCCCTCGGGTCACCGAGCTCGTCCGCCTCGCGCCGGTCGGCGACCACCCGTGGCCGGTGCCGGCGCAGATCACCGTCGTCGGCGAGGACATCGGCATCGACTGAGCGGCGATGCCGGTCGGATGGGCACTCCTCCCCATTCGGTGTTCGAGGCGCTCGACCTACGCTCGTGATGTCCGAGCAGTCGAACGAGAGGAACATCATGACCACACGAACGATGCGCAGCAGGATCACCCTCGCGGGGGCCGCCCTCGGCCTCGCGATCGCCGGCTCCGTGGGCGGTGTCGCGACCGCCGCTCCGGCGTCCGCCGCGGGCCAGTGCGTCGACTACCAGTACTCCGTCGGCGGCGACGGTGGGTGCGTCGCCAACATCCAGACGCTCCTCAACGCCTTCGGGCCCAGGATCCCCGGGGGCGTGTCCAACCTGGAGGTCGACGGCCAGTTCGGCGAGCAGACCCGAGCAGCCGTCGTCGCCTTCCAGACCTACTGGGGCATGCAGGTCGACGGTGTCGTGGGTGCCGAGACCTGGAACATCCTGTGCGGGCCGCAGATGGGTCCCGGCCCCATCGACTGGTACCCCTACGACGCGGCTCGTGGCTCAGGCTGCAACGTCTGACCGAAGCTCACGCGACCGGGGACTCCCCCGCCTGAACCTGGGCGAGGGAGTCCTCGGTCGTTGCGGCTAGTCCGCGTCGAGCGTGAAGAGCTGCGCCTGCTCGGGGGCGAGGAGCGGCATCGCGATCCCGACCTCGGCCAGCACGCGGCCGGTGAGCACGATCGACCCCTCGGCCAGCCACGACGGCGGTGCGTCCTGGATCGACCGGGCGGGCGCGCCGAGGTCGAGCGGGCTGACCCGGTACGAACGCTCGGGATCGAGGCCCGGCACGCGCAGTGGAGCGGGGACGGCCGTCCGAGGCGCGGCGAGCGCCACCTGCGCGACGATCGCGGACGAGCGGTCCTGGGCGATTACTCCGTGCGCCTGCAGCGCGGGGTCCGCACCGTCCATGCGGACGACGGCACCCGTGTGCAGCAACGGCCGGAGGCGCTTGTAGTGGCCGATCCACGCCGCGATGAGGTCGAGCTCGTCCTCGCTCGCCTCGTTGAGGTTCCACTCGATGCCCGCACTGCCGAAGAGGGCCGTGGCGAGCCGGAATGCGAGGTCCGAGGTCCGCCAGGTGGTGTGCGAGCGGGCGGCGCCCAGGTGTCCACCGAGATACTCCGGCGGGATCACGAGGCCGGTGTACCGCTGGATCGACTGGCGCTCCAGCGGGTCGTTCGTGTCGCTCGTCCACACCCGCTCGACCCGCTCCAGGATGCCGAGGTCGATCCGCGCGCCACCCGAGGCGCACGACTCGATGTCGACCCCGGGGTGCAACGCTCGCACCTCGTCGAGCAGCCGGTAGAGCGCCGCGGTCTGCCGGTGCGCCGAACCGCCGAGCAGGTCGCGGTTGTGGTCCCACTTGAGGAACGCGATGTCGTACTCGGTCAGCAGCGCGTCGAGTCGGCCGAGGAGGTAGGCGAACGCGTCCGGGTGGTCGAGGTCGAGCACCCGTTGGAAGCGCCAGGTCGGTGCGTCCGGGTGCCCCAGCACCCAGTCGGGGTGGGTGCGCGCGAGCTCGGAGTCGGGGTTCACCATCTCGGGTTCGACCCACAGCCCGAAGTCCATGCCGGCAGCGGTGACCGCGTCGATGAGCGGCGACAGCCCGCCGGCCCAGCGTTCCGGGTCGACGAACCAGTCGCCGAGCGCGCGTCGGTCGTCGGTCCGGCCCGTGAACCAACCGTCGTCCAACACGAACCGCTCGACCCCGACACGCTGCGCCTGCTCGACGAGCGACAGCAGGGTGGGCAGGTCGTGGTCGAAGTACACGGCCTCCCAGGTGTTCAGTACCACCGGGCGGGGCTTCGTGATCGTGCTCCAGGAACGGATCCAGGGGTGCAGTCGGGCGGAGACGCCGTCGAGGCCCGCGTCGGAGTAGACGGCGACCGTCCACGGCGATTCGTAGCGCTCGCCCGGTGCCAGGACGACCTCGCCGGGGGCGAGCAGTTCGCCGGAGCCGGTGGCGGCTGGTCCGAGCGCCGAACGCTCGGTCCAGAGCACCTGGTCGCCGCTCCAGGCGAGGTGGGTCGCCCACACCTCACCCGTGCGGAAGCCGAAGCCGGGCGCGCCGACGACGGACAGGAATGCGTCGTCGTGCCCCGGTCGGCCGTGACGGTGCTCGCGGGTCCAGGCGCCCTGTCCGAGGCGGTGCCGCTGGGGCGTGCGCTCGTGGGTCCAGAGGCCCGTGAAATCGAGGAGTTCGGTGGCGCGGTCCGGGACCGGCAGCACGACGGCGAGGGCGTCGACGGCGAGCGGGCCGTCGACCTCGGCGTCGTTGCGCACGGCGTGCCTGACTCGCAGAACGCCCTGCGGGGTCAGCTCGATCGTGGAGACGACCGTCACCGCGGCGCGCTCGTCGGCCGTCGTCAGGATCAGCGAGGTGTCGGTGGCCTGCTGGTCGATCAGCCGCAGCGCGAGCAGGTTCGAGGCGTCCGGTCCACCCGGACGGTGCACGCCGACACCCGGGCGGCCGCTCCAACCGTCGAACACGGTGGGCAGCAGGCTGAGGCGTGGTGGGGCGTCGATGGACGACGGCGGGATCGCGGGCGTCAGGCCATCGGCGAGTGCGGTGAGGGAGGCGGCGGCGAGTTCGCCGACATCGGCTCCCCAGTGGAGGATGGTGGGCACCTTCGTGCCGCGGGCGTCGACGATCAGGCTGACGCCCGCGGCACGAAGGTGATGGATCACGGTGGTTCTACTCCTTGACGGGGATGGACTGCGCCTTCAGGGCGTCGATCGTCGCCGACTGGCCCTTGGTGAGGGCGTCGAGCAGGGTGCCGTTGCCGGACACCGCCGCCTTGAAGCCGTCGGACACGTCGTTGTACGTCTGCGTCATCGTCGGACCCCAGGCGAAGTCCTCGGACACCTCGGAGGACGCCTCCGCGAAGACATCGTAGATCGGCTGGCCGCCGTAGAAGTCGACGCCCTCCTTCAGGACGGGGAGGTTCAGGCCGTCCTTCGTCGCCGGGTAGATGTTCGCGCTCTTGTTAAGCATGGTGAGCGCCTCGTCAGAGGTGTTCAGCCACAGGGCGAACTTCGCAGCCTCGTAGGGGTGCTCGGAACCGGTGAAGACCGCGGTGGACGAACCACCCCAGTTGCCGGCGGCGGAGTCGCCGGCCTTCCACTGCGGCGCCTTCGCGACGGCCCACTTGCCGGCGGTGTCGGGCGCACCGGAAGCGATGGAGTTCGCACCCCAGACCGCCGAGTTCCAGGTCCAGGCGGCGCTGGAGTTGTAGGCGTTGTCCCACTCGGTCGTCCACGTCGGCACGGTCGAGACGAGGTCCTCGTCGATCAGGTCCTGCCAGTAGTCGGCGACCTGCTTGGACGCGGGGTCGGTCAGGTCGACGGTCCAGTCGCTGCCGTCGTTCTTGAACCAGCTGCCGCCGGCCTGCCAGACGAGACCCGCGAACTGGTTGATGTCACCCTGCGAGAAGTTGGTGATGTAGGCGCCGGTGGCACGCACCTGCTTGGCGGCCTCCTTGTACTCGGCCCACGTCGTCGGGATGGCGATCCCGTTCTGCTCGAAGAGGTCGGCGCGGTAGAACATGGCCATCGGGCCGGAGTCCTGCGGGACCGCGTAGACCGAGTCGGACTCGCCGAGCGAGACCTGACCCCAGGTCCAGTCGACGAAGTCGTCCTTCGCGGCCATGACCTCGTCGCACGCACCGAGGTCCATGAGGCCGTTCTGCACGCGGAAGTTCGGGAGGGCGTCGTACTCGATCTGACCGAGGTCGGGCGCGTTGCCGGCCTTCAGCTGGTTGAAGAAGTTCTGGTACGTGCCGCTGTTGCCGTTCGGGCCGGTCTGGACCTTGACCTGGATGTCGGGGTTCTCCGTGTTCCAGACGTCGACGACCTCTTCGATGCCGGGGATCCAGGAGGTGAAGCTGAGGTCGACCTTGCCCTCCGCCGGGGCACAGGACGCAGCAGCACTGCCGCCGTCCGACCCGGTGGAGGAGCAGCCGCTCAGGACGACGGCCGACAGCACCGCTGCGGCGACCGCTGTTCTCTTGAGGTTCATTGCGAATCCGTTCTTCTGTGAATGGTGAGGGATGGTGTTGCTGGTGCGGGTGATTCGGGAGGTGCTGATCGTCGGGCGGTCACTTCACGGCGCCGGCACCGAGGCCGGAACGCCAGAACCGCTGGAGCAGGAGGAAGGTGATGACGAGCGGGATGATCGACAGGAACGCGCCGACGAGGACGTACAGGCGCAGTTCGGGGATCTGGTTGACCTGCGAGTTCCACGAGTAGAGCCCGAGGGTGACGGGGAACAGGGCTTCGTCGCGCAGCATGATGAGCGGCAGGAAGAAGTTGTTCCAGATGGCGACGAACTGGAACAGGAATACGGTGACGAGCGCCGGGAACATCAGTCGCACGGAGATGGTGAAGAAGGTCCGGACCTCCCCCGCCCCGTCGAGCCGCGAGGCCTCGAGTAGTTCCTCCGGCACACTCGACGCCGCGAAGATGCGGGTGAGGTAGACGCCGAAGGGGCTGACGAGCGACGGCAGGAAGACGGCCCAGAAAGTGTTCGTGAGGCCCACCTGGCTGAAGATCAGGAACAGCGGGAGGGCGAGCGCCGTGGCCGGCACGAGCACACCGCCGAGCACGACGTTGAAGATCAGGTCGCGGCCCGGGAACCGGTACTTGGCGAGCGCGTACCCGCACATCGCCGCGAACAGGGTGCCGAGGAGCGCGCCGAGTCCGGCGTACAGCACCGAGTTCAGCATCCACTTCAGGTAGACGCCGTCACGGTAGGCGACGAGCTGTCCGATGTTCTCGAAGAGGTTGAAGTCCGCGAACCAGAGCGGGGCAGTGTTCGAGAACTGCGACGACGACTTGGTCGACGCGATGAACAACCACCAGATCGGGATGAGGAAGTAGAGCGTGAAGACGAGCATCACGATGAGCGCGCCGGCACGCGACAGGCGGCTCTCCTGCGGGCCGCGGCCGGTGGACAGGATGGCGGTCATTTGCCTTCCTTTCGCTGCGTGAACTTCAGGAACCCGAACGAGAGGACGAAGGTCGCCAGCGCGAGCACGACCGAGAAGGCGGCTGCGAGGTTCACGTTCGGGATGGACGAGGTGGTGTAGACGGTGAGGTTCGGCGTGAAGGTGCTGCTCACGGCCGAGCTGAACGACCGGAACACCTGCGGTTCGGCGAGGAGCTGGAGTGTGCCGATGATCGAGAAGATCGCGGTGAGGACGATCGCGGGCATCACCAGCGGGATCTTGATCGACCAGGCGATGCGGGCCTGGCCGGCGCCGTCGAGCCGCGCAGCCTCGTAGATCTCCGTCGGGATGGAGAGGAGCGAGGAGTAGATGATGAGCATGTTGTAGCCGACGAACACCCAGGTGACGACGTTCGCGATCGCCCACAGCACGAGGTCGGCGGAGAGGAAGTCGACGTTCTGCGTGATCGCGGTGAACGGCGACAGGTTGGGCGAGTAGAGGAAGCCCCACATGATGGCGGCGATGACGCCGGGGACCGCGTACGGCACGAAGAACGCGAGGCGGAAGAAGCGCTTGCCGCGGAGCAGCGGCGAGTCGAGCAGCAGGGCGAACAGGAGCGCGAGCCCGAGCATCACTGGAACCTGGACGACACCGAAGAGGAGCACTCGACCGACCGACTGCCAGAACGGCCCGTTCTGGAAGACCTGAACGTACTGGGCGAACCCGCCGAACACCTCACGGGCCTGGCCGAAGGTGCCGTCGCGCTCGATCACCAGCAGCGACTGGTACACGGCGTAACCGATCGGCACGAGGTAGAACAGGGCGAAGAGGACGGCGAACGGGACGATGAAGAAGGCGATCGCCCGCTTGTGCTGCACCACCGCCTTCGGCAGTCGCGCTGCCGTCCGCCGGCGGGTCGGACGTGGTGACGTCGCCCCTGCCGTCTCGATGTTGACGCTCATCGCGTGCGGTCCTCTCTGATGACGCGCACGGCACCGGCTGGCACGCGTGCGATGGAGTCGACGGGTTCGCCGGTGACGAGCTCGTGCCCGGTCGCCGGCAGCTCGACGTCGTGCGTCGAGTGGTTGATGAGGAAGCGGTAGCTGCGGTCGTCGCCGACACGACGGATGACCTCGAGGCCCTGCAGCCGCTCGTCTCCCTGCGGCACGGCGCCCGCGCCGGCTGCGGCGTCGCGCAGGACGTCGTCGAGCGCGTCGGCGTCGAGGTTCGTCGCGAGGTACCAGGCGTCCCCGCCGCCCGCGATGCGGTTGCGGGTGATCGCCGGTCGACCGATCGAGGGGCCGTCGGCGAAGGTGTCGAGGACCTCGGCGCCGCGGGCGCGGGTGCGCTCGGACCAGGCGGTCGCGGTCTTCCCGGAGGCGAGCGTGAGGGTCCGCCCCGGCAGGACGGGCGCGAACTCCTCCGTGTTGACGCCGAGCAGCTCTCGGAACGCGCCCGGGTACCCGCCGGGACGGACGCGATCCTCTTCGTCGGCGATCCCGCTGAAGAAGGTGATCACCGCGTGACCGCCGCCTGCGACGAAGTCGGCGATGACCGCCGCCTCGGTGTCCCGCACGAGATAGAGGTTGGGGACGACGACGAGTCGGTACGCCGAGAGGTCTGCTCCCGGACGGACGACGTCGACGGTGTGGCCGAGTCGACGCAGCGAGGCGTGCACCGCGTGCACCTGCGAGAGGTAGTCGACCGCGTGGGTCGGGCGGCTCTCACCGTCGGCGGCCCACCAGTTCTCCCACGAGAACACGAGTGCGACGTCGGCCTGCACGCGCGTCCCGACGACCTCGTCGAGTCGGTCGAGGGTGCCGCCGAGGGCGACGACCTCCCGCCAGACGTCGGAGTCGGTGCCGGCGTGGGGCAGCAGGGCCGAGTGGAACTTCTCCGAGCCCTGCAGGGAGGCGCGCCACTGGAAGAAGCAGACGGCTTCGGCTCCCTTGGCGACGTGCGTCAGCGAGTTGCGGGTCATCTCGCCGGGCGCCTTCGCGAGGTTCTGCGGCTGCCAGTTGACGGCACCGGTCGACTGCTCCATGAGCAGCCAGGAACCGCCGCCGGCCAGGCCGCGCGTGAGGTCGCTCGCGAAGGAGAGTTCCGCCGTCGGGTCGGCGAGCCGGTTGTCGAGGTAGTGGTCGTTGGCGACGACGTCCATCTCGGGGGCCCACTGCCAGTAGTCCATGTTCCGGATGTGCGCGGTGACCATGAAGTTGGTGGTGACGGGCACCGTGCTGTGGCGGCGCAGCACCTCCAGCTCGGCGCGGTAGTAGTCGAGCAGCTCGTCGGAGGAGAAGCGGTGGAAGTCGATGACCTGGCTGGGGTTGCGGCTCGACAGCGTGAGGCGGGGCGGAAGGATCTCGGCGAAGTCGCTGTACTGCTGGCTCCAGAACGAGGTGCCCCAGGCGGTGTTCAGGCGTTCGATCGTGCCGTAGCGTCCGCGGAGCCAGCCGCGGAACGCCTCGGCGGACTCGTCGTCGTAGCAGAGCGCGTTGTGGCAGCCGAGCTCGTTCGAGACATGCCAGAGTTCGACGGCCGGGTGGGCGCCGTACCGCGCGGCGACCCGCTCGACCAGTTCCAACGCGTACCGGCGGAAGACGGCGGACGAAGGGCACCAGGCCTGGCGGCCGCCGGGGAAGCGTGTCGTGCCGTCCTCGGTCTCGGGGAGGATCTCGGGGTGGCGGAAGGTCAGCCACGGTGGAGCGGAGGCGGTGCCGGTTCCGAGGTTGACCCGGATGCCCGCTGCGTGGAGCAGGTCGAGGATCTCGTCGAGGCCGGAGAAGTCGAACTCGCCCGGACGGGGCTCGAGGTGGGACCACCCGAAGATGTTGAGGGCGACGAGGTCGACGCCGGCTTCCTGCATGAGGGCGACGTCTTCGTGCCAGACGGACCGATCCCACTGCTCGGGGTTGTAGTCGCAGCCGTAGGCGATGCCGTCGTGGCTGAACGTGGGGGTGGTGCTCATGGTGCTCCGGATTCTGTGAACGTGCACAGATCGGAGAGCGACAACTCTTCGTTGAGAGTCTGTGAACGTACACAGAGTACGTTTGCTCTTCTGAATCTGTCAACACAGCGAACGAGGTGAGCGGTTCAGCGCGGCGCTAGGGTGGAGCCGTGACCCCTCCGCCGACTCGCCGCAAACGGGCCACCGTGCACGATGTCGCGGTCGAGGCCGGCGTCTCCCGCGGCACCGTCAGCCGGGTCGTCAACGGCGAGCGGTACGTGTCGGCCGAGGCCCGCGAGGCGATCGAGGCCGCGATCGAGAAGGTCGGCTATGTGCCGAATACGGCCGCCCGAAACCTCGTCATGCAGCGCACGCAGGCCGTCGGGTTCGTCGTCCACGAGCCGCACAGTCTCTTCGTCGACGACCCCAACATCGGCAACATCCTGCTCGGCGCGAACGAGGCCCTCTCGCAGGCGGACCACCAGCTCGTCTGCCTGGTCGTCGACTCGGAGCGCGACACCGACCGCATCACCCGGTACCTCTCCGGCGGCTTCGTCGACGGGGTCATCATGGTGTCCGCCCGCGAGAACGACCCGATCACCCGGGTGATCGAACGCCTCGGGCTCCCGGCGACGTTCGTCGGCCACCCGCCCGACCTCCGCGAACTCCCGTTCGTCGGGATCGACAACCGCGCCGCGTCGGCCGACATCACGCGCGAGCTGATCGGTGCCGGCCGCGGACGTATCGGCATGATCGCGGCGGCGCTCGACCGCGACTCCGGCTCAGATCGGCTCGCCGGCTTCCGTGACGCCCTCGGCGACCGGTTCGACGAGCGGCTCGTCGTCGAGGTCCCGTTCTACTCCCATCAGGATGGCTTCTCCGGCATGACCGAACTCCTCGCACGAGTACCGGAGATCGACGGCCTCTTCGCGGCGTCCGACGCGGTCGCGGCAGGTGCCCTCGAGGCGTTGCGCGCCGCCGGTCGGCGGGTTCCGGAGGACGTGTCGGTCGTCGGCTTCGACGACTCGGCCTGGGCCCTGCGCTGTCACCCGCCGCTCACGACCGTCCATCAGCCGGCAGCGGCCGTCGGTCAGCGCGCGGCCGAGGTCCTACTTGCGCAGTTGCGGGGCGAGACCATCTCCCCCACCGGCTCGTTCGTCCCCACGTCGATCGTGCGTCGCGGGAGCGTCTGATCCCGTCAGCGGTAGCAGCCCTCGTCGGAGATCAGCACCACGTACTCCCGGTCCCCCTCGGTGTACGCCTGCACACCGAGGGCATCGTCGAAGCTCTGCAGGTCGATCGCATCGGCCGACTCCGAGAGGTCGAAGCTGACCCAGGTGGGCTCGTCGGTACCGCCGAGGGAGACCGGCCAGCCTTCGTCTGCGAACGAGTCGGCGATCGTCTGCTCCGACGACTCGCTCGTGCCGGGAGAGACCTCGAACGTCTTCATCGAGCGCGCGAAGGAGACCTCGCTTCCGTCCGAAGCAGCTGAGGAGCACGCCAGTTCCTCCCATTCGCCCTCTTCGCTGATGATCGTGTTGAACGGGATGAGCGACGAGGCCGCGGTGAGCGTGGCGTTCGCCTGTGCACGAGCTTCTGCAGGCGAGGGCATCAGGTCGTCGATGTACCCGTCCTCGAGCAGGTCTTCACCGGTGAAGCCTTGAGCGTTCAGCTCGTCTTCGACGGCCGCCGCGAATGGAGCGGTGCCGGCACCGATCAGCAGCGCGAGCGGCGCCGCGTAGCCGACGATCTGCAGCATGAACGCCGCGATGATCACCGTCACCAGGCCTGCGCCGAGCGCTGGTCGAGTCGCGGACGACTGCGAGTTCTGGGTCACGGGGAGCCCTTTCGTCCGGGCGCGGTTCACGCGGCTGCTCCCGGAGCAGGCAACCGCGTCGTGCTTCGGAACGGGACACGACGGATCGCGCGCCGTCGAGGCGACACTGCATGATCTCAGATGTCACCGCGACCGATGAACGACCCCGCGCCATCGTGTCGAGCGGACCGACCCACACGGTTCCCCCAGCAGGCCACGCCTAACGTTGGTCTGATGATCGGCTCGGAAATCACGCGGCGCCTTCGCGCCATCCTCGCGGCGGTCACCGTGGCGGCCGCGGCGATCGGCCTGTCGGGATGCTCGCCCGAGCAGATCGAGCAGCGCTCCGACGACGCGTCGATCCAGGCGCAGCTCGACTACGTGCACGCGCACTGGAATTCGTACAACGACGCCGAGTTCGGCTCGCTGCCGGACTCCGACTGCGTCAACTTCGCCAGTCAGTCACTCATCGCTCGCGGGTGGCAGATGGATGACGACTGGTCGTTCGACACCGATGCCGACGGCGACCACGAGTATTCGGACGCATGGGTGAGCTCGACACTGTTCGAGCGCTATCTCCGGGCCCACCCCGAACGTGCGACGGAAGTCGCCGCCGCCGACCTCAGCACGTTGCAGCTCGGCGACATCGTCCAGTTCGATTGGGATGACTCCGGCGACGAGGATCACACCGGCATCGTGACGAGGATCGTGGGCGATGGTGCCGACCGACAGGTGTACTTCGCCGGCCACACGCTCGACAGCCACTACCGGTCCGTGACGAACGCGATCACCGAGACCTATCCGGGAGCGCGCGTGACCTACTGGCACCTCGCAGCGCCCGCGAGCTGAAGCTCCGCTCGCGCATCCCCTTCGTTCGCCCATCTTTGGGCGAACGAACACTCCGTCGCCCAAGAATGGGCGAATGAACGTTGGTGGAGCGACTCAGAGCAGGACGGACGGGCGCCGGACGGCAGCCCGCTTCGCCTCGTCGAACGTGTCGACGTGGAGCCATTCGGGCGGGCTGGGCGCCACGATGAGGACGTCGTACCCGCTGCCCTGCGCCTCCACGTAGGCGAGACGACATTCGGGCGATGACGGGTCGGCGTCGTTCGAGATCCGCCACTGGCGGGTCCCGATCGGGACGACATGATGACGCTCGGCCGAATCCTCGACACGTGGGAACGGCGACTCGAGCGACACTGCTGGAGCATGCTTCGTAACCATGCCCTCAGGCTAGGCGGCCGAGTGGAAGACGCCTGGAGGCTTGACTTCACAGGTTCGTGACGACGCGCCGGTGGCGGACCGGTGCTCAGCGTGTCGGACGGCGCGCGGTCTCGAGGCCCAGCAGCACGAGGGCGAGCACGATCGGCCCGTAGACGAACACGTCGGTGAGCGTCAGGGACTCCCCGAGGAGCAGCACCGCGACGAGCACCAGCAGCACCGGTTCCAGGTAGCTCAGCAGCCCGAAGACGCCGAACGACAGCAGCCGGCTCGCGACGAGGTAGAGCACGAGGGCGACGCCGCCGATCACGCCGAGGAGGAGGATCCCCCACCCCAGCTGCGGGTGGTCGGTCAGGACGTCGAGCGACGACGGTTGCAGCGCGAGCACCACCGCGACGGGCACCAGGACGAGCAGCTCGAAGCAGAACGCTCCTATGGAGTCGATCCCGGCGCGGCGACGGATCGCGAAGTACACCGGGTACCCGACCGCGACCGCGATGGTCGCCCAGGACAGTCCTCCGGCGACCACGATCGCCGCAGTGACCCCGACGGCCGCGGCGACGACCGCGGCGATGCGCAGTGGGGCGAGGCGTTCCCGGTGCAGGACGACGCCGACCACGACCATGGCCAGCGGCATCAGCAGGTAGCCGAGCGCGAGCTCGAGCCCGTGGCCCGTCTGCGGTGCCCAGCCGAACAGCCACAGCTGTACCGACAGCAGAAGCCCGTCGAGCACGATCACCAGGACGAGGAGCGGCCGGCGGACGAGACGGACCGCGATGTCGCGGACGTCCCGCCACCAGCCGAACGCACCCACGAGCGCGGCGAGCACCGGCACCGTGGCGATCACCCGCCAGGCGAAGATCTCGTTCGCCTCGAACGGTTCCAGCAGCGGCGGCAGGAAGAAGAGCGCTGCGAACAGGAACGAGGCGACGACGGAGACGAGGACCCCGCGAGGCGTCGTCTCGCGGTGCTCAGGGGGAAGGGCGGCCATCACGGGTCCTCACCCTATCGTCGGCCGCGCACCGGAGATCCGGCGCCGCCGAGGGCGCCACTCACCAGTCGTGGACGGTACCGTCCGTCAGCCGGTTCACCGGGAGGTACGCCTTCGTGTACGGGAACGCCGCAGCCGCGTCCTCGTCGAGTTCGACGCCGAGTCCGGGCTGCTCGCCTGGGTGCAGGAACCCGTCGTCGAAGGTGAACGACGTCCGGAACACCTCCAGGGTCTGCTCGTTGTGCGGCATGTACTCCTGGATCCCGAAGTTGTGGATCGCGAGGTCGAGGTGCAGGGCCGCGGCCATCCCGATGGGCGAGATGTCGGTGGGGCCGTGGATGCCGGACCGGATCCCGTAGATCGCCGCGAAGTCGAGCAGTTTCTTCATCGCCGTGATGCCGCCGGTGTGCGTCACCGCTGAGCGCACGTAGTCGATGAGGCGCTCGGTGATGAGGGTCTGGTAGTCGTACACCGAGTTGAAGACCTCGCCGATCGCCAACGGCGTGGTCGAGTGCTGGCGGACGAGTCGCAGGGCGGTCTGGTCCTCCCCCGGGGTGCAGTCCTCGAGCCAGAAGAGCTTGTACGGTTCGATGTCCTTCGCGAACCGTGCGGCCTCGATCGGCGACATGCGGTGGTGTCCGTCGTGCAGGATCCGCAGTCCGGTCCCGAAGTCCTGACGGATCTGCTCGAACACGCCCGGCATGTGCGCGAGGTACCCGGCCGTGTCCCAGGACTCCTCGGTCGGTGCCGTCGCGGCCGAGCCGTCGGACGCTCGCTTCGCCGGCTCGTAGTCGTAGCGGACGCCGGGACCTGCGGCTGACACCCCGTAGACCTGCCCGAGCCCCGGCACGCCGGTCTGCACGCGCACGGCGGTGAAGCCGAGCTCCTGATAGCCGGTGATCGCGTTCGCGAGCGCCTGGTAGTCCGTGCCGGAGGCGTGGGCGTACGCCCGGATGCCCGACCGGCTCGCCCCGCCGAGCAACTGGTACAGCGGCACGCCGGCCTTCTTCGCCTTGATGTCCCAAAGGGCCATGTCGACCGCCGCGATGGCCGCCATCGTGACCGGTCCACGACGCCAGTACGGCCCGCGGTACAGGTACTGCCAGGTGTCCTCGATGCGGTCCTCGTCGCGCCCGATCAGCATCGACGCGACGTGGTCGCCGAGATACGACGCGACGGCGAGCTCGCGCCCGTTGAGAGTCGCGTCGCCCCAGCCGACCACCCCGTCACTGGTGGTGATCTTCAGGGTGACGAAGTTCCGGCCGGGACTCGTGACGATGACGTCCGCGCGTTCGATGCTCATGGGGTTCCTTTCGAGGAGGTCGAGGCTTTTCAGATGGCGTCGCGCGGGTCGGTGAGGTCGCGACCGGCGACCTCCGGCATCCAGATGGACGCGATCAGCGCGCAGAGGGTGAAGACGCCGAGCATGATGATGATCGGGATGAAGGAGCCGGTGGCGGCGGACACCCAGGCGGCGGCGATGACGGGGCCGGCGCCGGTCGCGACGATCGCCGCGATCTCCCGGGCCATCGCCGTGTACGTGTAGCGGTTCCGGGCACCGAAGAGTTCCGGCAGGGTCAGGTTCTCGAGCGATGCGAAGCTCATCACGGCCAGGTTGTGCAGGACGACGTAGCCGACGAACACGAGGGCGGTCTCCTTGCTGTGGATCATGAGCATGGTCGGGACGATGACGATGAGCGCGATGATCGCCCACACCATGTACATGCGCTTCCGTCCGTAGCGGTCACCGAGCCAGCCGGAGAGCGGCACGGTGATGAAGGCGACGAGCGAGGAGACGATGACAGCGTTCACACCGATCGACCGGTCGAGCAGCAGGACGACGGTGATGTAGCTGATGAGGTACGTCTGCACGAGTCCCGAGTTGCCCGCCTGACCGAAGCGCAGCAGGAGCGCGATGCTGAACGCCTTGATCGGCTTGCGGTTCATCGCCTCGAGGGTGCGGAGGTTGCCGGTCTCGGTCGCGAGGGCGATCGTCTCCTGCTTGGTGAGCGCCTTGCCGTCGACGACGTCGTCGCGCTCCTCGAAGACCGGGCTCTCCTTGAGGTTGAAGCGGACCCAGACCGCGAACAGCATGATCACGACGCTGCCGATGAACGGGATGCGCCAGGCCCAGGCGATGACCTCGTCCTCGCTGAACGCCAGGAGCAGGCCGGCCCAGAGCGCCGAGGCGAGCAGGGTGCCGCAGTTGGTACCGAGTGCGACGAGCGAGGCGATGATGCCGCGTCGTTTCGCCGGAGCGTATTCGGCGAGCATGACGCCGGCACCCGAGATCTCCGCGCCCGCTCCGAAGCCCTGCGCGATCCGCAGGAGCACCAGGAGGATCGGCGCCAGGAGACCCACCTGCGAGTAGGTGGGCAGGAAGCCGATGAGCGTCGTCGACAGGCCCATGAGCAGGATCGTGTAGAAGAGGACTTTCGTCCGGCCGGTCTTGTCGCCGAGCCGGGCGAAGAAGAAGGCCCCGACCGGGCGGGCGACGTACCCGACGCCGTAGGTCGCCATCGCGGCGACGACGGCCATGGCCGGGTCCTCGTTGGAGAAGAAGAGGTCGGCGAACACGAGCGCGGCGGCCAGCGAGTAGAGCTGGTAGTCCATGAACTCGAGCGCGGTGCCGAGCCAGCCGGAGATGGCCGCCCGGACGAGGTCGCGGACGGAACGGTTCGCGGTCGGGTCGCCGGTGGCGACTGCTGATTTCGGGTCTGACATGAGGTACTCCTTCGGACCTACGGGATGAAGCGGGAGTGGAGGTGGAGCGGTGGGGGTGGAGCGGTCGGGTGGGGCTCAGAAGGCGAGGAGCACCTTGGCGGAACGGGAGGAGTCGCGGGCGACGGCGAACGCGTCGACCGCCTCCTCGGCGGGGAGGACGTGGGTCACGACGCTGTCGAGGAGGTCGCTCTCGGTGAGGAAGGCGATCGCGTCCTCGATCTCGGTCGAGAACCGGAACGCACCACGGATGGTGAGCTCCTTGGCGAGCATCGGCGCGAGGTTGATCGGGCTGTCGGCGTCGGGGAGCATGCCGACCTGGACGATCGTTCCGGCTCGCTTCGCGGCACGCACCGCCTGGGTGAGGGCGACGGGCGCACCGGAGCACTCGAAGACGACGTCGGCGGACTCGTCGGCGACGGGATCGCGCCCCACGAGGAGCAGGGATTCCGCCCCGACCGTGGCGGCGCGGTGGAGGGCCTCCTCCCGCATGTCGCTCGCCGTGACCGCGGTCGCTCCGGCACGCACGGCGGCGGCGATCACGAGCAGGCCGATGGGGCCGGCGCCGAGGACGAGGACCCGGGAACCGCGGAGGTCCCCGGCGAGCCCGACCGCGTGCATGGCCACGGCCAGGGGTTCGGCGAGCGCCGCGCGCTGGAGCGGGAGCGCTTCGGGCAGGACCCGCACCATCGACCGTTCGACGATCAGGTACTCCGCTGCGCCGCCCTGTCGGTGCGGGTCCGCTGCGGCGCTGCCGAGGTAGTCGCCTCCCCGTCGCAGGTGTGGGCGGTCCTCGAGTCCGGGCAGGCTCGGGCCGTAGCGAGCGGGGTGCACGGTGACGCGGGTGCCGGAGGCGAGCTGACCGGACGGGTCCGCGTCGACCTCGGCGGAGAGTTCGTGGCCGGGTGTGAGGGGTTCGCGGATGACGTACTCGCCGTTCGCGCCGTGGAAGTAGTAGTGCAGGTCGGATCCGCAGATGCCGACGTACCGCACCCGCAAGCGGACCTCGCCGTCGCGCGGTTCCGGGGTGTCGGTGTCCTCCCAGCGGATGTCCTCTGCGCCGTGGATCGCGAGCGTCTTCATCGGTGGGCTCCTGTCGTGGTGGTCGGTCGGACCGTGGCGGCGACGCTGTCGTGGATCGCCGCGTCGACGCCGTGTCGCGCGATGGTGTCGATCAGCTCGCCGACTCGGGCGATGAACGTCGGCCGCTCGGCGAGGTCCTGCCCGAAGAGGTGGAGCCCGGCGATCACCCGGTCGGCGAGCTGCGCGCCGTCGGTCGAGGCCTCCGCGAGCCGGGCGAGTTCCTCGCGGGCCGGGTCGACCATGGCCCGCGCGTGCGGACCGGGGTCGAATCCGGGCATCGGGGCGATGCAGGACAGGTAGGCCGCGACGGTGAGCGCGATCAGATGCGGTGTCGAGCCACTGTCGAGGCTGCGGAGGACGGGCTCCGGAATGCGCTGGCGGAGTTTCACCGAGCCGTCGGTGCCGACCTGCGCGGTGCGGTGCCCGAGGGCGTGGTTCGCCCATCGGTCGAAGAGCTGCGCCTCGTAGGTGTCCACGTCGACCCCGGCTGGGAACCGCACCGAGGGTTCGTACTCGTGGTGGAGGATCGACCGCGCGGCCGATTCCACGTCGGGCATGGCGATCGCCTCCGAGATCGTGGCGGCCCCGCGGAGCGCGCCGAGGTAGGCGATGAGTGAGTGCGTCCCGTTCAGCAACCGCACCTTCATCTGCTCGTACGCTCCGACCTCGTCGGTGAACACCGCACCGCCGGCCTCCCAGGCGGGGCGTGCGGCGGCGAAGCGGTCCTCGATCGCCCACATGGTGAACGGTTCGGCGGAGACGGGCGCTTCGTCACGGACGCCGAGGCGCGCGGACACGAGGTCGCGCAGCTGGGCGGTCGTGGCGGGCACGATGCGGTCGACCATGCTGGAGGGGAAGGCGACGGCACTGTCGAGGTAGGCGAGCGCCTCCGCACCCTCCGAGCCGGGCAGTTCGCCGAGGAAGGTCCGGACGAGCGCCTCGGTGCGGGCCCCGTTCTCGCTGAGGTTGTCGCAGCTGAGGATCGTCACGGGGGCACCGCTTCCGGATGCGCGCCGCTGCAGTCCGCGGGCGAGCTGGCCGATGGTGGTCCGGGGTGCACCGCCGCGCAGGTCGGCGGCGATGAGCGGGTCAGCGAGGTCCAGCAGGCCGGTCGATGGCGCGGTGCTGTACCCGTGCTCCGTCACGGTCAGCGTCACGACCCGGATGCGCTCGTCGGCGAGACCGGCGACGACCCGCTCGGGGTCTGCTGCGGCGACGAAGACGTCGGTGTGCACGGCGGGCACGGTGATCGCCGTCCCGCCGGGCGAGATCTCGGCGACGGTGTAGCGGAGGTCCTGCGCATGCATGGCGTCGACGACCGTGCGGGAGCGCGAGGCGACACCGATGATGCCCCAGTCGTCGCCCCCGGCTCGGAGGGCTGCAGCCGTGTACACGGCCTGGTGGGCCCGGTGGAAGTTGCCGAGGCCGAGGTGCAGGACACCGGCGGCGGAGGGTGCGGGGTGTCCGGCCTGCGGGGCGGAACCGGCACCGAGTCGCCCGATCGGGCCCGTCATCGCGTAGCCTCGGGGCGCTGCAGCATCGGCTGGCGGAGATCCGCATCGATCGTCATGAAAGCGATTCTGATTGGTTTGTACAAAGTTTGTCAAGTAGTTTCATGGCGCGGGCATGCCGCATCATGAGTAGACCAGACCCCGCGAAGGATCAACCGTGACCGCCACCCTGACCGATGTCGCCCGTCACGCCGGCGTCTCCATCGCCACCGCATCGCGGGCCTTCGGCGAACCGGACCGGCTCGCCGACGCGACGCTCGAACGGGTCCTGAGCGCGGCGGCGGACCTCGGGTATGCCAACCCGAACGGCGCGACGGCCGAGAAGACCTTCGGCGTCATCGTCCCCGACGTCGCGAGCCCCGTGTACGCGACGCTCCTCAAAGGCGTCCACGCCCAGGCCTGGCAGGGGCGGCACCGACCGGTACTCTTCGACACCGACGAGGACCTGCACCGGGAGCACGAGCAGCTCGAACTGGCGCGGAAGCTCAACGGCATGCTCCTCTGCTCCCCCCGACTCCCGGACGACGAGATCCGTGCACTCGTGGGCGACACCCCCGTCGTGGTGGTCAACCGAATCATCGAGGGACTGCCCTACGTGGTGATGGACACGGAGAGCGGCCCTCGGCAAGCGGTCGAGCACCTGGCCGCGCTGGGACACCGGCACATCGCCTACGCCGCCGGGCCCGAGCACTCCTGGGCGGATCTGCGTCGTGGGGACGCAGTCGCCGCAGCCTGCGCCGTCCTCGACATCGAGTTCACCCGCCTGGGCCATCAGGCGGCATCGATCCAGGGCGGTCTGGCCGCAGCGGCGACGATCGTCGCGAGCGGTGCGACCGCGGTCATCGCCTACAACGACCTCGTCGCCCTCGGCATCGAATCCGGCGTCAGGACCCTGGGCAAGCGGTGCCCGGAGGACCTCAGCATCATCGGGACAGACGACATCGAGATGGCCTCGATCCGTCAGCCCGGGCTGACGACCGTCCGGCTCGCGATCAACCGTTGCGGATCACTCGCGGTCGAGGTCCTCGTGCGAGCCATGACCGGTGCCGCCCCGCGGTCGGTCGCGAGTCTCGATTCGCAACTCATCGTCCGCGAGTCGACGGCGCCACCGCGTCGGTCCTGACCCGCCGGCATCACGCCACGCGTTCGCGCCCGCCCCACCGGTGGAGCCGTCCGACGGCGAGACCCGCCACGAGCGCGCAGGCCGCGAGCAGCCCCCACATCACCGCGAGCGGTGCCGGTGGCGGCGTCTGCGAGAGGATCGCGTCGAGCGTGCCGACGATCCAGGTCGTGGGGAGGACACGGAAGAGCCCAGCGACCCACTCGGGGAGCACCGTGAGCGGGAAGAGCGCCCCCGACGTCACGAGCGCCAGCATCGGCAGCAGGTACGCCAACTGCATCGCGACATCCGGGTTCGACAGCCGGGTCGCGAGCAGGTATCCGAACCCGAGCAGCTTGACACCGCCGAGCGGGACCGTGACTGCGCCCTTGGCATGCGGAGAGGGGGCACACTGAGACCATGTTGAACCGACTGGGCCTCCTCCGCATGTCCGGCCGCGACCCCGGCGAGGGCCACCGCGTCGCGAGTCCGCTCGAGTTGCTCTTCGACCTCGTCTTCGTCGTCGCCGTCTCGCAGGCCTCGCAGAACCTCCACCACGGCATCGTCGAGGGCCACGCCGCGGAGACGACCATCTCCTACGCGATGATCTTCTTCGCCATCTGGTGGGCGTGGATGAACTTCACCTGGTTCGCGTCCGCGTTCGACACCGACGACTGGCTCTACCGGCTGACCACCATCGTGCAGATGGCGGGTGTCCTCGTCCTCGCGGCCGGCGTGCACGACGCCATGGCGGAAGGCCATTGGGCGATCATCACCGTCGGCTACGTCATCATGCGCCTCGCGATGGTGGCGCAGTGGGTCAGGCTCGCGTTGTCCGACCCGGAGCAGCGGGCCGTCGCCCTCCGGTTCGCCATCGGCATCAGCCTGGTGCAGGTGCTCTGGGTGGCACGCCTGGCCCTGCCGATCGAGGGGCAGTTCTGGACCTTCTGGCCCGCGATGCTCCTCGAGGTGCTGGTGCCCGTGTGGGCCGAGCGGGTCCACCGCACGCCGTGGCACCCCCACCACGTCGCGGAACGGTACGGACTCTTCACCTTGATCCTGCTCGGTGAGAGCCTGCTCGGCTCGGCGAACGCCATCATCGACGCCGCCAACGCCGACCGCCGCATCGATGGCCTCGTGGGCCTCGCCGTCGCCGGGATCGTCCTCGCCGCCGGCATGTGGTGGATGTACTTCAGTCGCGAGCAGGCGGATCGACTGACGTCAGCACGGCAGGGCTTCGCCTTCGGGTACGCGCACTACTTCGTCTTCGCCGCCGCCGGCGCCGTCTCGGCGGGGATCGAGGTGGAGCTCGACCTCCTGACCGAGGCCGGTGAGGATCTCACCGCAGCCGACGCATCGTTCTCGCTCACGGTGCCGGTCACCGTGTTCATGGTCGCGGTGTGGTTCGTACTCCTCCGCGGGCGGATCTCCACCGGAGCCTCCGCGCTGTTCCTCGTCGCTGCGGCGATCGTCCTCGCGTCGGCGGCACTCCCGATCGTGACCGTGCTCGGGACGGCGACGGCGGTCGGGGTCGCGGTCGTCGTCCTCGAGGTGCAACGAGTCCGCGAGCGACGGGAGCCTGCTCGCTGAGCGACCCCGGACACGACGAAGGCCCCCGATTCCTCGGGGGCCTTCGTGTCACATCCACTGGTTGCCGACCATCATCTCGGACATGATTGTCGGTCAGAAGGTCGATGACAAGTTCCCCCTCGTACGGGTTGCTCGCCGCCGATGTTGCCGAGGCAGTGGAGAAGCACGTCGAGTTCCCCGAGGTGGACATCCCTTCCATCGACGTTCTGGCTGTAGAAGATGACACCGCGCCAGAAGAGGCTGCGCGGCAAGTGCGGAACGAATGGGGGCTCGAGTCCGGCCCAATGAAGCACCTCGTGCGCGCTCTCGAGAGTCACGGGGTGCTCGTCGTCTCTCGGTCATGACGCTCATGCCCTGGGTCGTGTGCTCATGCTGCCATGAACGTTGCCTTCACGCAGGAACGTGTTGCTGCGCGCACAGCGTCCGGTAGAGCTCGCATCTGTCGAGGAGCTCGTCGTGCGCACCGACGTCCACGACGCGTCCGTGCTCCATCACGATGATCTTGTCGAAGTCGCGTACCTCCGCCAGACGGTGGGAGGCCATAACGATGGTCTTCGACTGCGCACGCTCCCGCAGCAGCGACGACAGTCCCTCGGCGGAGATGGCGTCAAGGCTCGATGTCGGTTCGTCAAGGAGCAGCATCTCTCGGTCAGAGAGCAACGCTCGGGCAACACCCAGCCGCTGCCGCTCACCTCCTGAGAGGTTGCTACCTGACACTGCGACAGGTCGGTCGAGGACGTCCCCGCCTATGCTGGCGAACAGCCCCACGTCCGCCAACGTCTGCAAGAGCGCACTGTCCGGAAGGCCGCGGTGCTCGATGTCGAGATTGTCTCGAACGGTTCCCCCCACCGGCGGCGAGTTCTGCGGCACCCACGCCATACGAGCTCGGTAATCACCGAGCGGGCCGTCGTGAGCCGGCACTCCACGCATCCGTATGGTGCCACTGCTGGGTTCGTAGAACCTCTCGAGAAGAGCGAACACGGTGGACTTCCCAGACCCGGACGGGCCCACGAGAGCGACGTGCTCACCGTCACGGATCGTGACATCGAGCGGCCCGATGCGAGTCGCCGACCCGGCCGACGCTTGCGGATACTCGAAAGTAACGCTCTCGAGTTCGACGAGCACCTCATCCGCGCACCCCAAGTCGGCGTGAGTGCCATCCGACAGGAGATCGCTCTCTTGCGGCGCGGAGACAATTTCATCGACGCGGTCTATCGCCGCAAGTCCCGTCTGAATGCTCACGAACGTCGAACCGACCTGAGAGACCGGTCCGACCATCATCATGAGGTACATCATGAACGCGATCAGCCCTCCGAGTGACAGGCTGCCCTCAGCGACTCGGACGCCACCGAGAGCAAGCGTGACGATGAGGAGTGCTTGGGTGGCGAGGGTCATGACTGGTTGCATGTATGCACCCAACCGCGCCACCTTGATTGCGTTCGTCCTGACGTCACTAGCGTCGGCTGCGATGAGGGCAAGCTGCTGTCCGCCCACTCCGTAGGCTCGGATCAGCGGCAGCGCAGTCAGCGTGCGTTCGAAGCTGCCTGCGAGCGTCGCGGTCGCCGCCTGAGTTCTCCCGGACGCTGAGCGCACCAGTCGCCCCATGACGGTGGACAGCACCGTAGCAACAACGGTGATCACCAACGACAGAGCGAACAGAATCGGGTCGATGGTGGCCATGAGGACGGCCGCGACCGCGAAGGTGACGACCGCAGCGAGGAGTTTGAATACACCCGTCGTCAGAACGGATGATGAGGCGGCGGTGTCGGAGATCATTCGAGAGAGGAACTCACCCTGTGGCACCCGTTGCACGCGACTCATTGGCAACGACACGATGCGTGCCGACACGCGTGTCCGCAGTTCGAGGATGAGGTCGTGTGCGGTGCGAGCAAGAGCATACGACTCCACCCCGGCGAGTAGCGCCTGAGCGACAACCACCGTAGTCAGGATCAGCACCGCAGGAAGCGGCACTGACCCGGAAGTCAAGGCATCGAACATCTGTTGCAGCAGCAACGGTTGGGCAAGCCCCAGCCCCGCCCCCACGAGGGACAGCGCCACCAGTCCTCCGAGTCGCCAACGATGGCGTCGGATGAAGTCTCGGAGGGTGTTGCTTCGGATCATCGCTGGGTGTTCCTGGTCGCGACCACGGCGGCGATGAAAACTGTGGCGGTGAAAAGGAGACCCATACCCACAAACGTGAGAGCGATGTCGCCCCATGGAATGGCGCCGACAGCGGTGGCCATCTTCGTCGGGTCTTGCGCGAGATATCGCCATGCAATGAAGGCGAACGCGCCGGCAAGCAGCACACCGCTGGACACGATGAGAACGAGGGCTTCTGAGAGCAGTGTGCCTATCGTCCGAGCGCGGGATATCCCGAGCAGGCTCAGGAGTCGGAACTCGCCCCGGCGATTCATGACGGACGCGGTGAGGCCTTGGATCATGGCGACGATGGCGAGACCATAGATGGTGCCGAACAAGGCGATGTTTCCGGTGGCGGCGTTGCTCTGGCGAAGCTCGACACGCGTCTGGATGAACTCGTCTTTCGTCATCGTCGGGGCGAGGTCGTCGACGCGCGCGGTGATGTCGGAGACGGCGGCGGAGTCCGCACTCACGAACACACGGATGTCCCACACCTCCGGGTCCAGGGTCTGCAGCATCTCCCAGTCGACGAGGAGTCCGGTGTAGATCCGGGAGGTGATGACGGCGGCGACGGTGAGGGTGGCCGTGGTTCCGCTCGGTGCCTCGACCGTGACGGTGTCTCCGACCTTGTCGCTCTCCCGTGTGGAGACGACGGCCGCGCCACCGGCGCTGTCGAAGTCGCCTGTTGTAACGTCCGTCTCGAAGACGTCCTGGTAAGCGTCGAGGTCTACGAAGTTGAAAACGGTGAGGAAGGTGCCGTCCGCGCGCCCCTGTTCGATGAGCCGGGTAGTTGCTGCGGAACGTACCACCGCGTTCACGCCCTGCATATTCCCGATGTCGCCGGTGACGGTGTCGGCGTCCTTGACGGATGACGGCTCGACGATGAGGTCAGCATCCAGCTTGGAGTGATAGTCATCCTGCATGGTCGCCTGATCAGGCCCTGCACCGATGGCGAACCCGCCCATGACGCCCATCAGGATGAGCAGCGGGAGGACGTTGGATGCGAACCGTTGCGAGTCGCGGGAGGCGCGCTGCGCGACTAGGACACCCGAGCCGCCGATCAGGGGCCTGAGGAGCCAGCCCAACGCTCGCGCGACCACCGGAACGAGGACTGGTGCAAGTGCGCCGAGGGGGAAGATGATCAGCAGCGGGACGATGATTGAGGCGACAGGGTTCTCGCTCCCGGTGTCCGGCATGAAAATGAGGAATGCGGCGAGCCCGACGACGGACGCGGCTGCGATGACGATACGAATCGCGCTCATCTTCTTGCCCTGTGTGCCCGTAGCAGACGCCTCGAGAGCGGCGAGAACATCGTTGGTCTGCTTGGAGCGAAGACTCAACCACGCGGCGACCATAGAGCAGAGGATCATCCCTCCCGCGACCAGGGCCAGAGTGAGGACCGGGAAACCGAAATCCACCCGCAGGGTCTTCCCGAACACGCCCACGGCCTGGAGCAGGAGATAGAAGGGGTGGGCGAGCAGCCCACCGATGAGGACACTCGGGATCACGACCAACGTGGCGAAGACGAACGCCTCACCGGTAACCATCACGCGAACGCGCAACACACTCGCTCCTGCGAGACGAAGCTGGCCGAGTTCTCTGCGCCGCAAGGCGAGCATGTTCCGGAAGCCCAAGTAGACCAGCACGAGTGCGATCACCACCGTGGTGAAGCACATGACCTGCAGGATGCCCTGCGATGCGCTGACAGCAGCCCGAACGACGCGGGCATCGAACTCCGACATCGAATCGATCCGGACCGCCTGCCCGCTTGCAAGGCCGGTGAACAAGACCATCTCCGCAGTCGCGACGACCGTGGCGATACTGAGAAGGATGGCGACCCCGACATACGCCGCTCGATGGCGACGCACGAACGCCAGAGAGACGGGTAGCTGCTGAGCCACAGTCATCGCGCGGCGCTTTCCAGCCCCGTCATGCGAGAGCTGACGGCCTCCGCAGTCGGGGCGTCCATCGTGTCCACGAGTCGCCCGTCGACAAGGAACAGGACCCGGTCGGCGTATGCAGCGATCTGGGGATCATGAGTGACCATGACAACAGCAGTGCCGACGTCCCGGAACCGACGAAGCTGGTCCATCACCAGGAAACCGCTCTTGCGGTCCAGCGCTCCAGTCGGTTCATCGGCGAAGATCACGCGCCTGGTCTGAGCGAGGGCGCGTGCGATGGCCACGCGTTGCTGCTGCCCACCGGAAAGCTCTGCCGGGTACGACTTGACCTTCTCAGAGAGCCCAACGTTGGCCAGGGCATTTGCGGCCTGCTCACGCGGTATCGCCGCTCCCCCAAAGAGGGAGGGCAGTGTGACGTTCTGCAACGCTGTCAGAGCATCGATGAGATTGAAGCTCTGAAAAATGAAACCGAACTCGTCACGTCGGAGAAGATCGAGCTGACGTTGCTTCGCGGTGGTCATTTCCGTGGCGTCGAAGGTGACGGATCCCGCTGACGCGCGGATGAGACCGGCGAGGCAGTAGAGGAGGGTGGACTTCCCGGAGCCAGACGGGCCCATGATGGCGGTGAACGAACCAGGCTCGAATGCGCAGCTGACACCGTCAAGCGCGAGCGTCTCCACCCGCCCGTTCGAGAACGTGTGCCCGAGTCCGGTTGCTGTGAGCATGTGCTGCCCTTTCGTAGAAGAAGGGTGGGACGCGCGTTGCCGCGCGCCCCACACGTCCGTGTATCAGTTCGGTCCGCAGGAGATGCTGATACCGCGGTTGTCGCCGTCACACCACATGCTGATGCCGGATCCGAAGACACCGACCTCAGGCCCGGACTCGTTCGACAGGCCCTGCAAAGAAAGCAATGCGCTCATTGTGTTCACCTCCTTCCATGTCATCGTCAAGTGGTCTGGGAAGAGTCACCGGGAACCAGTCGTCCGGGTTCTCTTCGAATAAGGCGAGGAGCGCGCCGACGTAGCCGGCAGCTCCCGTGGAGTAGTCCGCGGAGAGGTGGTATCCGTTGTCTCCGAGCATCACCAGCACGTCAGGGTCGCTCCCACGGAAGAGGAAGTTCTCGGCGGTGAAGGACATCAACCGGACCCGTTCGCTGCCCCCATAAGAGAGCGGAGCGGACAGGAGCGCGCAGGCGATGCCAGCAGTCCCCCGAAACAGGCCGCCGTTCATGCTGATGATGCCGTCGACCGTCTGAGCGAGTCGTGCGATCTCGTCCCGGTAGTGGGTCGGCGCGCACTGTGCGAGAGCGAACGCGATCCCCGCGGCACCCTCCGACAGGTAGCCGTAGGAGACACGCGAGTAGTCCACTCGAAGGGTCCCGTTGTCCGCTTCGGTGAGCTGCTGCAGCTCGCGCTGGAAGCAGAGGTGCATCAGGTGATCCCAGGAGGCGTCCCCGGTGACTTCCGCGAGCTGGCGGCAGACCATTCCGACACCCGACCACCCGTCGAACAACCCGATGGTGTTACCGGTTTCCGAGTGAGGGCTACGGAGGTCCCCTCCGCCTGTGACACGGGCGGCGAGCAACGAGGCGTATCGGTCGCGCATGTCGCGAGCGGAGTCTGTGTCCGCGAAGGCAGCATCGCACAGAGCGAGGATCGTGCCTGCCAAGCCACTCCGCACGGATAAGTCAAGTCCGGGGTCGGCGCTTACCTCTCCAGCCGCGAGGATCACTTCGGCACTTGCAGTGTCGCCGAGCTGGGCGAGTGCGGCCGCGATGCCCACGGTTCCGCGGAGGAGACCGTGAAACGGAATGTCCTCCACTTCTCGAAGGCGCGCGCTCAACCATCTGTGGTCCTGCGTGACGTCGCGGCCGGCTCTTGCGAGCATGAGGATCACGCCTGCGGCTCCCGTCTCGATGTTCAGTAAGGCGCCGGCTCCGTCTGCGAACTGTGTCGCGTCCCCGGGGAATCGGCGGGGTCCGTCACGTCGGGTTCCTTCGATGCCGTTGCACACCTGCTCCAAGACTTGTCTCCCTGGAGTGAGAGCAAGGCCTGTGGCGTGGCGGTACGGGTGCGACGTTGCCATCGCGTCCGGGGGCACAGCGTCGACCAAGGTGTTGACGAGGTCCGCGACGTCTTCCGGGAATTGCTCCGCAACCTTCTGTGCCCGGTAGGTCAGCACGGACGGGTCGAACGCCCCGGCCAGCGACGGCCAGAACAAGTGCAGGACAACGGCAGCGAGCGCGTACCTGTCGCGGTCACGGTTCGAAGTCTGCGCGTGGGGTATGAAGCCCGGGGTGCCGATACTGCCGACCGCCGAGGCATCCATCTCACGGGCGGCTTCGAGGTCGATGAGTCGGACACGATCGCCGTCGACCAGGATGTTCTTCGGCTGCAGGTCGAGAATGCTCCAGCCTGCATCATGAATCTGATCGACCGCGGTGATCACCTGCCGGGCGAGTGGCAGAGCTCGTGCAGCGTAGTCGGCGAGGACAGTCTCCTCCGTGCTGAACGGATAGTTGCTGGCTGCCCAGGATTGGAGCGTGAGCCCGGGAATGTACTCCTCGACGAGAAACTCATGGTCGCCGACAACCCGGTACTCGATGGCGTTGACGACGGCGCCCACGCTGGCGAGCTGCTTCAGAGCCCGGTGTTCACTCCGCAGCCGCGAGGTCGCGTCGGCGGAGTCCGAGCTGTACGCTGACCATCGCCGCGCCTCCTTCAAGACCACCTGACTTGATCCGGCGTCAGCAAGGTACACACCGCCGGCATTGCTGAAATGCAAGCTGGAGCGCACGACGTACGGATGCAGAAGTTCTTCCAACACCCCCGGCGTCGGACTGAGTCGCTCCTCGACAAGTTCACGGATCAGGGCCGGGGGATCAACGAAGCTCGGCAGCGTGAAGACGGCGGCGCGACTGTCGTGAACTTTCTCTCCGTCTGGGCTCTGAATGGCGTAGCCCGCCGAACCGTCCGCATGCTCGAAGCGGTCCAGGAAGAAGGCGCCGTAACGGAAGTAGACGGGACTCTCGCCGAACTTCACATCCGACAGAATGTATGGGCCGTCGAATCCGCGAAGAGCCTCATCGAACAGTGGCAGGAGTTCGCAAAATTCTTCATCGGTGCGGGGGAAGACAGTGATGAACTTGCCTGCCGACCCACGGTTGGCGTACTTCATGCTGGTTCGGCGCAGTTCGGTCTCGTCAGAGAGGTACTTGAAGGGGACACCACGCTCGACGCAGATGTCGCCGACGATGCGGAGCGCGTCTCGCGCCTGCTCCGGGCGAGTGCTGACGTGTACCTTCCACCCCTGGCGCGGGAGAACGCCACCATCGTCCGGGTGAAGCGTCGCCCATGGGCCGAACTTCGAGAGCGACCAGGTGGGGGGCGCGGGGTGTGAGAAGTGGCGAACCGATGCAGCGGTGGTCGACTGTTCGTAGTACGCCTCGCCGGGCGTGCAGTGCTGCAACCGCAGCATGGAGTGATTGCGGTACATCAGGCCTCACCTGGCTGACTGGTCCGGGCGACCCGCACCGGCTCTGTCGCTGAGGCCCCGAGCGTTGACGATGCCTGACATCGGCTGTCTGTCATGGCATCTCCTTCCGCTGCGTTCCTGGCTGACTCCTCCTGGTGGGTGGCGCCTGACGTCCATCGAATCTCAGCCCTGGGCACCCGCACGATGAGTCCTGCCCTACTCTTCGAGGTAGGGCTGGCTATACCTTTCGGTGCCGCTGGCGATGCCCGGCGTGGGGGATCCCTAGGCTGGACCCATGACGACGGCGGGTCACGTGTGGAAGGCGATGAGGTTGCCCCCGTGGCGCTTCGTTCTCAGCCGCTGGCCGTGGCGGGCACTCATCTACCTGATGCTGAGTGTGCTCGTTGGAGCAGCTCTCGTCCCGCTTGTGATCTTAACATTCCTACTGTTGCCGTTCTGGGGTCTCGTCCTCGGATCCATGGAGCGCCGACGCACACGCCTCCTCGGGTTCCCCGTGCAGATGAGCGACCACGCCGCGGTCGATGCCAGCGAGCGTCACCACTGGATCAACATCCGCCTCACAGAACGTGCGACGTGGCGCGAGGCACTGGCGCTCATCTGGGACCTTGTCTGCGCTCTCCTCGCACTCATCGTGCTGTTTTTCGAGGCCATCACACTTCTGGCGCTCGGCATGGTCGCTGCCGCCGGTATCACCGGACCCACACCGACCCAGTTTTTCGGAGACGCCGAAGGGGTTATGACCCCCACAAACTGGTGGCCAGTCGCGCTCATCACCCTCGTCGTGCTGATCCTGTTCGGCTACATCAACGCGTGTCTCGCAACTGGTCAAGCATGTGTGTTGCGACTCCTGTGCGGGCCGAAAGCACGCGGCGTCGACGCGAACATTCAGCGTCTCATCAACTCGCGCCGTGCTCTCGCCGAGTCGTCAGACGCGGAGCGCCGTCGCATCGAACGGGACCTGCACGACGGCGTACAGCAAGAACTCATCGCACTCGGCGCACGACTGGGGATGATCGGCCTCGAAGTGGACGAGCTCGCCGCGAGAGGCACTGACACCACTCAGCTATTGCGAGCGGTCGACGAAGCCCAGGTTCAGGCGGAGCATGCGATGACGACCCTCCGTGACACGGTCCGCGGGATCCACCCTTCAGTACTCACCGATTACGGACTCCGCGCGGCCCTCGAGGAGCTCGCTGAGCGCAGCGACATTCGAGTGACCGTCGAAGGGAACCCCAGCGTTCATCTCCCCGCCGCACACGAGACCACCGTCTACTATCTGGTCGCAGAGGCCCTCACGAACATCGCCAAGCACGCATCCGCCTCCTCCGTCGTGGTCGCCACCGGCACCGATGGCAAGACGTTCATCGTCACCGTGACCGACAACGGAACAGGCGGTGCCGACAAACGGAACGGAACCGGACTACGAGGACTCACCGAACGTGCAGAGGCTCTCAACGGTCATCTGAAAGTCACAAGCCCCGCCGGCGGACCCACCGTCCTGCGAATGGACCTCCCCCTACCCGAAGAAGGGAACGCCTTGCATGCGAATACTGATCGCTGAGGACTCAGCGCTACTGCGTGAAGCACTCATCGCTCTGCTCGAGCGGCTGGGCCACACGGTGGTGGGCGCCGCCGAGACGGCACCCCAGCTGGAGGAAGCGTACGCGCGACTGGACAGTGCTCCCGACATCATCATCACCGACGTCCGCATGCCACCCGCGAACAAGGACGACGGCCTGCAGGCCGCCCTTCGCATCCGGGAGCAGCACCCGCACCAGCCGATCCTCGTCCTTTCGCAGTACCTCGCGGACATGAACGCCCGCCGTCTCCTCACACTGCCCGAAGGTGCCGTCGGGTATCTGCTCAAGGACCGCATTAACCGGGTGCGTGACTTCGCCGGCGCACTGCAGAACATCGCCAGCGGGGGGACGACTATCGACCCTCATGTGGTCCAGCACCTCCTCAGCAGCGCACACCCCGGCCCGTTGGATACGCTCACGCCACGGGAGACCGAAGTCCTCATTCTCATGGCGGACGGCCAATCAAACGCCGCCATCGCCGAGAAGCTCGTGCTCAGCGACCCCGCGGTCGGTAAGCACGTCGGACGCATCTTCCAGAAGCTCGGCCTGAGCCCCGTAGATGAGAACCGGCGTGTGAAAGCAGTGCTCACGTACCTGCAGGCATCACGTACCCCCTGATCTCCCCGACAGCGCCGCAGAAAGAGGCACGATGTTCCTGGAAAGACTCACGCTCCAGAACTTTCAGAGCTTTGGCCCCGACCCGGAGTCCATCCGCTTGCGGTCGGCTGTGGCGTGCCGCGCAATGGTCCGATGCGTTCGGTGAGCATCTCACGAAAGCAGCCGACGAGCTCTCGGAGAAGTTCAAGAAGGAGAAGGTCGTCCGCTCAGTCACCAACGTCATCACCGAGCGCTGGCGCGAGCTCCACCACATGAAGAAGGAAACCACCCCCACCTTCGAGGCGATCACTCGGGAGTTGCGGGTCCCGGTATCAATCACGGAACTGTTGTTCGAGCCGTCGCCGACTGTGCGGACGCGTCCTGCAGCAGAACTCAGTCACGAACCACGCTGAGGCCCGAAAATGAAGCGGCGGTTGCCTCGATTTTCACCGAGGCAACCGCCGAACTCGAATTTCATGAACTGATTCGCGTTTTTACGTGAACCGCCCTGGTGCGCGAGGCGGGACTTGAACCCGCACGCCCTTTCGAGCACTGGCACCTGAAGCCAGCGCGTCTGCCAATTCCGCCACTCGCGCGAGACACCAGACGTCACCGCTCTCGCGGCAACTTATCGAGGATAGCACGCGGAACCCACGGCGGAGAACACCGGAGATCCGCGCCAGAGCGGGACGAAACGGCCACGAGGCTCCTCCACAGGGCCCGATCCCGGCCTGCCGAGCGGGTGAACACCTGGCGTCGGCACCGGCGTCGATTGGCCTCCTGTACAGCCAAACCGTCTAACATTGCCAGGACACCGACACGAATCGAGAGACCGTGGGCATTCTGGACAACTTCGAGAAGGGACTCGAACGCGCCGTCAACGGCGCCTTCGCGAAGACCTTCAAGTCCGGACTCCAGCCGGTCGAGATCACGAGCGCCCTCCGACGCGAACTCGACACCAAGGCCGCCGTCGTCTCCCGCGACCGCATCCTCGTGCCCAACAAGTTCACCGTCCGCATGTCGCCCACCGACTTCGAGCGCATGGACGCCATCGGGCCCTCGCTCATCGACGAGCTCGATTCGCTCGTCCAGAAGCACGCCAAGAGCCAGGGCTACTCCTTCCCCGGCGCGGTGACCATCCGACTGTCCGGCGACCGCTCCCTGCCCGACGGCCTCGTCCAGATCGACAGCGTCAACCTCAAGGGCTCCGTCACCTGGGCGCCCGTGCTCGACATCGGCGGCAAGCGCTACCCGATCACCCAGGCCCGCACCGTCATCGGCCGTGGCACCGAGGCCGACATCACCATCCCCGACACGGGCACGTCGCGGAAGCACGTCGAGATCCTCTGGGACGGCAACGCCGGACAGGCGCGGGACCTCGGCTCCACCAACGGCTCGAAGCTCAACGGCCAGCCCTTCCGCCAGGCGGCACTCTCCCCCGACGCCGTCATCGAGATCGGCCGCACCAGGATCGTCTTCCGGGTCGTGGCCCAGGCCGCCGGATCGGACCGACGGATGAGCGACGCGACCCGGCGTCACGACGTGTCGTCCTTCAGCGACTCGTGGGGAGACGGCGCGTGAGCGAACTGACCCTGCTGGTCCTCCGCATCGGCTTCCTGCTCCTGCTCTGGACGTTCGTCTTCGGCATCGTCTACGCCCTCCGCACCGACCTCTTCGGTCCGCGCACCCGCAAGCCGCAACCGCAGTCGTCCAACGGTGCGCCGGCCACGCCGCCGCAGCCGATGCGGGCGGCGACCGCGCCGGCTCCCAGCCGGCCGGCACCGAGCGGCTCGAACGGCACACCCGCGCGTGCGACCGTCGACAACACGTCCCGCCTCGTCATCGTCTCCGGTCCGAAACAGGGCACCGAGCTGCCCCTCGGCCGCGAGCCGATCACCATCGGCCGGTCGGCCGACTCGGGGCTCATCATCCGCGACGACTACACCTCGACCCATCACGCACGGCTCATGCTCTGGAACGACGAGTGGATGGTCCAGGACCTGGATTCCACCAACGGCACCTTCCTCGCCGGCAAGCGCGTGAGTGTCCCGACGCAGATCCCGCTCGACACCCCTGTCAAGGTCGGCCAGACCAGTTTCGAGCTGCGGCGGTAACCCGGTGACGACCAGCGGCGCCGGCGCGGCGCTCTCCCATGTGGGTAAAGTGCGCTCAAACAACCAGGACTCCGGGTATTCCGGGCGTCACCTGTTCGTCGTCGCCGACGGCATGGGTGGCCACGCCGGAGGCGACGTCGCCTCCGCGATGGCACTGAACCGCATCATCGAAGCAGACGAGCCGTATCCCTCGTCGGAAGCGGCAGAGGCGACGCTGCAGGCGGCCATCCTCGCGGCCAACTCCATCCTCGGCGAGACGGTCTCGAAGCACCGGGAACTCACGGGCATGGGCACCACGGTGTCCGCCCTCGCGGTCATCGGCAACGAGGTCGCCATCGCCCACATCGGTGACTCCCGCATCTACCTGTTCCGCGAGGGCGAGCTCAGCCAGATCACGGTCGACCACACCTTCGTCCAGCGCCTCGTCGACTCCGGCCGGATCACGGCGGAGGAGGCGATGGTGCACCCGCGCCGATCCGTGCTCATGCGCGTCCTCGGTGACGTCGACGCTTCGCCCGAGATCGACACGATGACGCTCGGCACGCAGCCGGGCGATCGCTGGATCCTCTGCTCAGACGGCCTCTCGGGCGTCGTCGACGAGCCGCACATCGCCGCCACGCTCACTGAGGAGTTGTCGGCGCAGCGGACCGCCGAGAAGCTCGTCCGACAGAGCCTCGACCGCGGCGCACCCGACAACGTGACCGTCGTCGTCGTCGACATCGTCGACCAGCCGGTCGGCGACGCCGATCCGGTCGTCGTCGGTTCCGCCTCGAAGCCCGTCGCCTTCGCGCTCACCCCCTCGGTGAAGAAACCCTCGCTCATCCCGAACAGCTGGCTGCACCCGGGGCGCGTCACCTCGCTCGGCAACTCCCACTTCGAGCCGGCGTCGGAGGACTACCTCGACGAGCTGATCGAGGAGGACGAGCGCCGTGCGAGGCGCCGCCGCATCACCTGGCTCGTCGGACTCATCGTCGTCATCGTCGCTATCGTCGGTGGCGTCGTGCTCGGATACGCCTGGACCCAGACGCGCTACTTCGTCGGTGGCGACACCGACACAGTCGTCATCTACCAGGGGATCCAGCAGGACGTCGGGCCGATCCAGCTGTCGAGCGTCAAGGAGGACACTGGCATCCCGCTCGGTTCGCTCTCCGACTTCGACCGCCAGGCCGTCGACCAGACCATCAGCGCCTCCTCGTTCTCCGAGGCCCTCGACATCGTGAAACGTCTGCGGGTGACCGATGACCAGTGACGTCGCAGCCCCGATCCAGGCCGACACCGGCGTCATCAAGACGATGCGTCGGCTCCGGCTCCCGAAGAAGCTCCGCAACCTCGAGTTGGCCCTGCTCATCTTCGCCTTCGCGATCAACGCGGTCGCCGTCATGCTCGTGCAGCTCGGCGCGCTCGGCCATCTCGACTTCGCCCTGATCACCTTCGGCTCCGGACTGTCCCTCCTCGTCCTCGCGTTCCACATCGTGCTCCGCTACACCGCGGCGGAGGCCGACCCGTTCCTCCTGCCGATCGCCACCGTGCTCGGCGGGATCGGCATCGCGGAGATCTACCGGATCGACATCGCCCTCGGCGACGCCGGCTGGGAGAGCGCGGCCGTCCGGCAGATGGTTTGGAGTGCGATCGCCATCGGCGGGGCCATCGCGGTCGTCCTCATCATCCGGAACCACCGCATCCTCTTCAAGTACACCTACGTCGCCGGCCTCTTCGCGTTCGTCCTCCTCCTCCTGCCGCTGCTCCCGGGCATCGGTCGAGAGGTCAACGGTGCGCGCGTCTGGATCGGGATCGGCGACGCGGTCACGTTCCAGCCCGGTGAGATCGCGAAGATCGCCCTCGCCGTCTTCTTCGCCGGGTACCTCGTCCGCACCCGCGACAGCCTGTCGATGGTCGGGAAGAAGTTCCTCGGTGTGCAGTTCCCCCGCCTGCGCGACCTGGGCCCGATCCTCGTCGTCTGGGCGATGGCGATGGGCGTGATCGTGTTCCAGCGCGACCTCGGAACGGGTCTGCTCTACTTCGGCATGTTCCTCGTCATGCTGTACGTCGCGACCAGCCGTGCCAGTTGGATCATCATCGGCCTCACGATGTTCTTCGCCGGGGCGTTCATCGCCGGCCAGACGCTGTCCTACGTCGCCGGTCGGTTCCACAACTGGTGGGACGCCTTCAACCCAGAGGTCTTCGACCGCGACGGCGGCAGCTACCAGCTCGTCCAGGGCATCTTCGGTCTCGCCCACGGCGGCCTCCTCGGTACCGGTCTCGGCCAGGGCATGCCGGAGATCACGCCGGTCCCGCAGAGCGACTACATCATCGCCAGCCTCGGTGAGGAGCTCGGTCTCGCCGGTCTGTTCGCCATCTTCGCGCTCTACCTGTTGCTCGTCTCCCGCGGGTTCCGGGTCGGCTACGCGGGCACCGACGACTTCGGCAAGCTGCTCTCCATCGGCCTGGCGTTCACAGTCGCCCTCCAGGTCTTCGTCGTCGTCGGCGGCGTGACGCGCATCATCCCGCTCACCGGTCTCACCACGCCGTTCCTGGCCGCCGGTGGATCGTCCCTCGTCGCGAACTGGATCATCATCGCCGTGCTGCTCCGCATCTCCGATACGGTCCGAACCCAACCCAAGGCGGTGGTCTCATGAATCGTGAACTCAAGCGGGTGAGCATCGTCGTGCTGGCGATGTTCCTGGCCCTGTTCGGGTCGACGACCATCATCCAGATGTTCCAGGCCGACACCCTCAACGCCGACGGCCGCAACACGCGCACGCTGTACGACAGCTACCGCACGGAACGCGGCCCCATCCTCCTGACGGACGGCACCGCGATCGCCTCATCGGTCGCGAGCGACGACGAGTACAAGTACCAGCGCGTCTACGCGAACGGTCCGTTGTACGCGCCCGTCACCGGTTACTTCTCGCCGACGCAGGGATCCTCCGGGCTCGAGCTGGCGACGAACGACTACCTGAGCGGTACGTCGAACTCGCAGTTCCTCGACTCCATCAACCGGCTCATCTCCGGGCAAGCTCCCAAGGGTGCCGCCGTCGAGGTCACGCTCGACCCCGTCGTGCAGCAGGCCGCGTTCGACGCCCTCGGCGACCAGGAGGGCGCGATCGTCGCGATCGAGCCGAAGACCGGCAAGATCCTCGCGTCCGTGTCGAGCCCCGGCTACGACCCGAACGTGCTCGCGAGCCACGACAACGCCGCCGTCCTCGACGCCTACCGCGCCCTCGACGACGACGACCGTCAGCCGCTGCTGAACAAGGGCGTCGACGGCGATCTCGATCCGCCCGGGTCCACGTTCAAGCTCGTCACCGCGGCGGCCGCGTTCGCCTCCGGCCAGTACACGCCGGAGTCGGAGTTCCCGAACCCGTCGACATACACCCTCCCCGGCACGAGCACCGTGATCCGCAACTCGGAGGGCGGCAGCTGCGGCGGTGGGGCGACCGTCTCCATCGCGACGGCCGTCCAACTCAGCTGCAACATCCCGCTGGCCGAGCTCGGTGTCGAGCTCGGGTACGAGAAGATCCGCGACATGGCGCAGAGCTTCGGCTTCAACATGGACGTGAACATCACGGGGACCGGCCTCAACCCCATGCCGATGCAGCCGAGCACGTTCCCCAACGCGCTGAGTGACGACCAGACCGCCATGGCCGCCTTCGGGCAGTACACGGTCCGGGCCTCGGCGCTCCAGATGGCCATGGTCTCGGCGGGCATCGCGAACGGCGGTGTCGTCTGCAACCCGCAGCTCGTCAACCGCGTCGTGAACCCGGATCTGAGCGTGCTGAAGGAGTTCGAACCGGCGCAGTTGTCGCAGCCGATCACGAGCGAGGTGGCCAAGGAGATCACGGACATCATGGTCCAGGGCGTCCAGAGCGGTGCTGCGACTAATGCAAGAATAGATGGGGTCGATGTGGCTGGAAAGACAGGCACGGCACAGAACGGATCGGACGATCCGTACACGCTGTGGTTCACCGGTTTCGCGCCCGCGGACGACCCCAAGGTCGCCGTGGCGGTCGTTGTTGAAGATGGCGGTGGACTCGGACAGGACGGTTACGGCAACCTCGTGGCCGCGCCGATCGCGAAGAAAGTACTAGAGGCGGTGCTGAATAAATGAGACCGACAGCCGGGCTGACCTTCGGAGGTCGCTACGAACTGCAATCTCGTATTGCGATCGGTGGAATGGGCGAGGTGTGGCAGGCCACTGACCTCGTCATCGGCCGTACCATCGCCATCAAGATCCTCAAGGACGAGTACATGGGGGACCCCGGGTTCCTCGAGCGCTTCCGTGCAGAGGCTCGGCACGCCGCCCTGGTGAACCACGAGGGCATCGCCAACGTCTTCGACTACGGCGAGGAGGATGGCAGCGCCTTCCTCGTCATGGAACTCGTCCCCGGCGAGGCGCTCTCGACGGTGCTCGAGCGCGAGCGCGTGCTCCCCACCGACAAGGTGCTCGACATCGTCGCGCAGACCTCGTCGGCCCTGCAGGCCGCGCACGCAGCCGGCCTCGTCCACCGCGACATCAAGCCGGGCAACCTGCTGATCACGCCCGACGGCCGCGTCAAGATCACCGACTTCGGCATCGCCCGCATCGCCGACCAGGTGCCGCTCACCGCGACCGGTCAGGTCATGGGCACGGTCCAGTACCTCTCGCCGGAGCAGGCGAGCGGGCACCCGGCGTCGCCGTCGACCGACATCTACTCCCTCGGCATCGTCGCGTACGAGTGCCTGGCCGGACGCCGTCCGTTCACGGGCGAGTCGCAGGTCGCCATCGCGATGGCCCAGATCAACGAGGCCCCGCCAGAGCTCCCGGTCACGATCGCCGAGCCGGTCCGCCGTTTCGTCATGTCGATGATCGCCAAGAACCCGGTCGATCGCCCCGCGTCCTCCGCGCACGTCGCCCGGGCCGCCCAGGCCCTCCGCCGTGGCGACCTCAACGCTGCGGCCGCAGCCGTCCCGATGATCCTCGGTGGAGCCGGCGAAGCCGCGACCACCGTGATGGACCAGACGCGCCGCATGCCGGCCGCCGACGACGCCACCACGCAGTTGCTGTCGGCAGCAGAGGCCGAGCAGCTCGAGGACGACCCAGCGGTCGAGGGCGAGAAGAAGAAGCGCAGCAAGTGGACCTGGCCGCTCATCGGTCTGGTCGCGCTCCTCGTCATCGTGCTGGTGGGTTCGCTCATCGCCGTGTTCGCGAACCAGGGGAACGACGCCGGCGGGACCACGCCGACGGCCACCGCCAGCTCCGCCGCACCGACGAAGACCAAGACCCCGACGCCGACACCCACCCCGACGCCGACGATCTTCCCGATCAACCTCAGCGACCTCCAGGGTCGGTCCTTCGAAGAGCTCAACACCATCTTCAGTGCACCGCCCTACAACTTCAGCGTCTCGAAGAACGTCGGCAACCCGGCGACGACTCCGGAGCAGGTCGACACCGTCTACGACGTGAACCCCACGGGCAACGTCAAGACGGGTTCCGCCATCACGCTGACCGTCTACGACGAGGTCGCCGTCATCGACCCGCCGACCGAGGCTCCGAAGCTCGACCAGTCCTCCCTCGACGACGGCTCGCTCGTCATCCCGAAGGACGCGACCTCGACCACGATCAAGGTCGACTGGCTCGCGCTGCAGAACGCCTGCCCGACCGGTGCTGACTTCCTGGGCTACACCGTCGCCGTCTCCGGTGGGTACTTCCAGAACAACTCCTCCGGGCAGTTCGACGCGAACACCACCACCGGCACCATCACGGTCGACGCCGTGGGGCAGCTGACCGTGTCGTACGCGGTCCGGTGCAGCACCGGCACCTCGTCCGGATCGCCGTCGTCGACCCCCGTCAACGTCATCAAGGAACAGTAGGCCGATGCCTTCGCGAGTGCTCTCAGGGTCATCCCTGAGAGCGCTCGAAGGGCGCGCGAGTAAGCTGTTAGTGTTTGTCCTCCAAGCGAATTCAGGGGTGGTACGTGGCTGACGATCAACGCCTGCTCGCAGGTCGATACGTCGTCGGCGACCTCATCGGTCGCGGAGGCATGTCCAACGTCTTCCGCGGCGTCGACACCAAGCTCGGGCGCACCGTGGCCATCAAGGTCTTGAAGTCGACGCTCGCCACCGACCCGGCGTTCCGGTCCCGCTTCCGCCAGGAGGCACAAGCCGCGTCGCGCATGGCGCACCCCACGATCGTCCGCGTGTACGACGCCGGCGAGGAGCGCGTGAAGGACGGCTCCGGCCACGATCTCATCGAACCGTTCATCGTCATGGAGTACGTCGAAGGGCGAATGCTCAAAGACCTCATCGCCGAGGGCCCGGTCGCTGCGGACGAAGCGGTGCGGATTGCGCATAGCATCCTCACCGCGCTCGAGTACTCGCACCGTGCAGGCGTCGTCCACCGCGACATCAAGCCGGGCAACGTCATGATCACGACGGCCGGCGACGTCAAGGTCACCGACTTCGGCATCGCCCGCGCCGTCTCCGACTCGTCGACCACCGTCGCTCAGACCACCGCCATCCTCGGTACGGCGGCCTACTTCTCCCCGGAGCAGGCCAAGGGCGAGACGGTCGACGCACGGACCGACCTCTACTCGACCGGTGTCGTCCTCTTCGAGATGCTGACGGGGAAGGCGCCGTTCCGCGGCGACACCGCCGTCGCCGTCGCGTACCAGCACGTCAGCGAGCGTCCGGTGAAGCCGAGCTCGATCAACCCGAAGGTGTCTCCCGCCCTCGACCAGGTGGTGCTGCGCGGCCTCGCCAAGGACCGCTTCGAGCGGTACCAGAGCGCCGTGGAGTTCCGCGAGGACCTCGACGAGGCGGGTGCCGGTCATGTGCCGGTCCGTCGCGACGACCACGACTCCCTGTTCGGGCCGTCTCCCACGGCCGCCTCGAGCACCGAGCAGGCGATCCGCCAGCTCACCTCCGACGACACCGTTACGCGCACTCAGCGCCGGCCACCGGTCGTGTGGATCTGGGCTGCGGTCGCCGGTATCGCGGTCATCCTCTTCTCGCTGGTGTTCTGGGTCGTGCAGCTCCCGCCGGCCACGAGCATCTCCACCGACTCCCGCGAGGTCCCCGATCTCGTCGACGCCACGTGGGAGAGTGCCAACAGCACGATCGAACAGCTCGAGCTCGTGCCCACGAAGTTCGACGAGGCCAGTAGCGACTACGAGGCCGGGCACGTGATCCGCACCGATCCGCCGAGCGGCACGACGGTGACGAAGAACACGCAGATCAAGGTCTACGTGTCGACCGGCCGTGTTCAGGTCGAGATCCCGGACGTCACCAACCAGTCGTCCGAGGCCGCCTGGGCCGCCATCGCCGCCGCAGGACTCACCCAGGGCTCCGTGACGCGCGAGAACTCGCCGACCGTGCCGGCCGGTGTGGTGCTCCGGATGGATCCGGCAGCGGGGACCTCGGTCGATCAGGGTTCAGCGGTGAACCTCGTCGTTTCGAGCGGCAACGTGACGCTGACGGACGTCGTCGGCCAGCCGCTCGTCGATGCGACCAACTACCTGCAGGACTCGACGAGGCAGTTCGTCGTGCAGCCGCAGGCGGACGCGACCTGTAAGGCCGTCGCCGGCGATCCGGTGAAGGCGATGTCACCTGGCCCGGGAGACGTCCCGCAGAAGTCCGTCATCACCCTGACGTACTGCACCGGCCCGTAGGCCACCCCAGCATCTGGGCCGCACCCGGTGGTCAATGTCCCAGAGCCGCAGCTCCGGTCACTGAGCCTGTCGAAGTGCCCTCAGCGAACCCCGGTCCCTGAGCTTGTCGAAGGGTTTCGCTCCATGAGTGGGCTGAGTCCCGCCGCCCGCTGCCGGGCGCCCTGGAGTCCGGCTGTCTCGAGCCAGTTCGCCAGGAGGCGATAGCCTCCCTCGGACAGCACCGACTCCGGGTGGAACTGGACGCCGTGGATGGGCGCCTCGCGGTGGCGCAGGCCCATGATGACGCCGCCGACCGTCCGGCTGGTGACCTCGAGGTCGTTGGGGACGGTGCCGTCGACGACGGCGAGGGAGTGGTAGCGAGTGGCGCTGAAGGGGTGGGGAACGCCGTCGTAGAGCATGCTGCCGTCGTGCTCGATCGACGAGGTCTGGCCGTGCATGAGCTCTTCCGCGGTGCCGACGGTTGCCCCGAACGCTTCGGCGATCGCCTGGTGCCCGAGGCACACGCCCAGGAGCGGTGTGCCGGTGGTGTGCGCGGCCAGTACGGCGGCGATGGAGATGCCGGCGTCCGAGGGGCTTCCTGGTCCGGGTGAGACGAGGACACCGTCCACCTCGCGGATGCGGTCCTCGAGATCGCCGACGTCGATGCCGTCGTTCCGCACCATGGTGGTCTCAGCACCCAGTTGTTCGACGTATCCGATCAGCGTGTAGACGAAGCTGTCGTAGTTGTCGATGACCAGGATGCGGGTCATTCCTCGCCGACGGTCACGTTCTGATCGACGATGAACGAGTCCACGTAGGGGAAGACCCAGGTAAAGAGCGCGGCGACCACGGCCACGAACAGGACGATGAGGATGATGATCCTCAGCCACACGGGTCCGGGCAGGACCCTCCAGAGTGCGCCGTACATCGTCAGCCTCCTGCAGCCGCGACGGACGCGGCGATCTCGGCGGGCGGTCCGGCAGACAGCGGCTGCCAGGACTCGTACACCGCGTAAGCGATACTGCGTTCCGCCGTCGAGTAGAGCGGGTTGCAGGTGGTCAGGGTGAGGATGCGTTGCGTGGGCGCGACGCCGTCCAACTGGGGAACCGGGTTCAACACCTCGACCTGGGTGGGCAGGACGTAGGTGATGTTCCGGAACACGTAGGTGTAGTAACCGTCGGCCGTCTGCACGTAGACCCGGTCGCCGATCTGCAGGTCGCTGATCAGCGTCATCGCGCCACCGTAGGCCTTGCGGTGCCCGGCCACCACGAAGTTGCCGACCTCACCCGGCATCTGCGTGCTGGGGTAGTGGCCGACGCCGAGGTCGAAGCTGTTGAGCACGGTCGCCGTGTCGACGCCTTCGGCGACGACGCGACGGTAGTCCGCTCCGTACCGGGGCACGTAGAGCACGGCGAAGGGATCGCCGGGGGCCGGGCGGGCCGTCACCGGCGGTTCTCCGTAGTCGGGGGTGCCGCTCGCGTCGACGGTGGGCTCCGGAGCGGGTTCCGTCTCGGCGTTCGCGATCCACTGCTGTGACTGGCTGGATGCGGCGTTCGCCTGGCTACCGGCCATGATCATGTCGTTCCACCAGAGCTGCCATGCCAGGAACAGTAGGACGACCATGCCTGCGGTGATGAGGAGCTCTCCCGCGACGCCGAAGACGCTGACGCGGTGCTTCGCCGGGGCGCGGCGCTCGGCGGCGCGTGCGCTCGCTCGCGAGGGAAGGTCGTCTGTCACCCATGGATTCTACCCAGAAGAACCTCCGTTCGGCTGATCCTCAAGGCAGCGATTGAGCTGAACAGGTAGAATGTCGGCATGGCACGCACGAAGGCACGCACCAAACCGTCCCGCGAACCCGAGCAGCGCAGCGGCGAGCCCGCTCCGAACGCCGTCTGGTTCAAGCCGGTCATGTTCGGGTTCATGCTCCTCGGCCTGGCCTGGATCGTCGTCTACTACCTGAGCGGCACGCTGCTGCCGGTGCAGTCCCTCGGGCCGTGGAACATCCTCGTCGGTTTCGGCATCGCCTTCATCGGGTTCCTCATGACCACCAGGTGGCGCTAGCCCCACCCCAATACTTCGTGCACAGCGGGTCGTCCTTCGGACGGCCCGCTGTTTCGTGTGCGGAGGACCCACCGGGCCGAGTTCTCCACAGGAATGTGGAGAACTTCCCGGTTATCCACACCGTGCTGTGGAGAACTCCTGAGGCCCCCGGAAACACGGGGAATGACAACCGTGTAATTATCCCCAATGTTCATAACTCTGTGGATAACTCCCGCAACCTTCAACGTCGGCTGCATGGTTGAGTCTTCACGGGCTTCGCGAACGCGAACGCTACGGCAGCCCGATCGACGGACGCTCAATGGGTGTGGCCCGGGATCGCCGCTGAGCACTGTGACCGAGCCGAACCCGGTCGCCGAGCCTGTCGAGGTGCGTCAGACCAGCGCGGGGACCAGGCTCGCGCCGACCAGCAGGACGCTGACGGCGCCGATGAGGATCACCTGGAGGGGCTGCTGCGTGCGCTTCCGGGTGTTGACGAGGATGAGGCCGATGAGCGCGCCACCGATGAGGCCGCCCAGGTGGGCCTGCCAGGCGATGTTCACGCCAGGAATGAACCCGATCACGAGGTTGATGCCGAGGAGCACCAGGAGACCGCGGGTGTCCGCCCCCATCCGTCGTTGGATGACGAGGAAGGCACCGAGCAGGCCGAAGATCGCTCCGGACGCACCGACGACGGCAGTCTGCGGGGCGGAGAGGAACAGGACGCCGAGCGAGCCGGCGAACCCGGCGACGAGGTACAGCGCCAGGAATCGCCAGTGTCCGAGCATGGTCTCGAGGATCCGGCCGAAGATCCAGAGCGTGTACATGTTCAGCAGGATGTGGAAGATGAACCCCTGCGAGTGCACGAAGACCGCGGTGAGCATCCGCCAGGGCTGGAACGCTCCGTAGGCGGGGTCCGAATACACGCCTGCGTACAGCAGCGCGTTGGTGACGCCGAGCCCAGGAATCCATTGCAGCAGGAACACGAACGCCGTGACGGCGATGATCGCGTAGGTGACGATCGGGGAGGAGTTGCTGATCCTCGCGCCGATCCGGTTGCGCGGAGCGCTCTGGCGTTGCGCCTTCATGTCCTCAGGGCAGATGAAACCGACTGCCCCGGGCGTCTGGCATTCGCCGCAGATCGTCCGACCGCAGCGCTGGCAGAGCACGAAGCTCTGACGGTCTGGGTGGCGATAGCAGACGTTGGCCGACGGATCCCGGGGCAGGGTCACGGTCTGTCCTCCGAGTCGGGTCTACGCCTCGGAAATGGTGACGCTCTGCAGCACGACCGGCTCGATCGGCTTGTCGCCGGCACCGGTCGGGACAGCCTGGATGGCGTCGACCACGGCGCGGGAGTCAGCGTCGGCGACCTCACCGAAGATGGTGTGCTTGCCCTGGAGCCACTGCGTCGGAACGGTGGTGATGAAGAACTGCGAGCCGTTGGTGCCTTCGACGGCACCGGTGATCGCGTTGCGGCGCTTGCCGGCGTTCGCCATGGCGAGGATGTAGGGCTCGTCGAAGGTGAGCTCCGGGTGGATCTCGTCGTCGAAGTTGTAGCCCGGGCCGCCGGTGCCGGTGCCGAGCGGGTCGCCGCCCTGGATCATGAAGGCCGGGATGATGCGGTGGAAGATGAGGTCGCTGTACAGCGCGTCGTTCCGGGTCTGGCCCGTCTTCGAGTCCGTCCACTCGCGCCCGCCGGTCGCCAGGTCGGTGAAGTTCTTGACCGTCTTGGGAGCGTGGTCTCCGAAGAGGTTGACCTTGATCTCACCGTGGTTGGTGTGCAACGTGGCGACTGCGGTGTGCTTTGACATACAGACAATTCTTGCACAAGGGTTCGGGACTCTCGGATGGTATCCAGGGGTCTAAGTGGCAAGATGGAGGTTACGTTGTTGCCGCGATCATTGGAGATGACCACATGAGCCTGTCACGCAAGCGCCGGAAAGAGCTCAAGAAGCTCAAGGGTTCCGCTGCCGACCTCTGGGACTCCCAGCAGGATGTTCTCAACCACGCCAACGAGGTCGCTCGTGAGGTGAGCCGTCAGCTCGGGAACTTCTCGAAGGAGCAGGTGGCGCCTGTCGTCCGCGACACCTACGAGCACCGCGTCGTCCCCACGGTCGACCGCGGCATCAAGTACTCGCGGAACGCCGTCGACGGCGTGAAGCACGGCATCTCGCACGGCGTCGTCCCCGCTGTCGGCGGCGTCGTCGGCACAGTGCTGAGCATCGGCGACATCGCGAAGGACACGCGCGTGCAGTCTGCGCTGCGCCGCCTCCACGTCCCCGAGCAGGTGCTGCCCGCCAAGAAGGGTGCCGGCGCCGGTACCGTCATCGCGATCGGCCTGGGCGTCCTCGCCGCCGCCGGTGTCGCGTACGCCGTCTGGCAGACGTTCCGTGCCGATGACGAGCTCTGGGTCTCCGACGAGGAGCCCGCGGCTTCCTGAGTTCGCTTCGCACGACGCAGCCCCTCACCGGTTCCGACCGGGGAGGGGCTTCGTGTTGGGCGGGCCGCGTGTGGTGAGGCCGGTTCGCTCAGATGAGGCCGGCGAAGCGTCGACCGACGTCGACGAGGCTGACGCGGTCGAGCGAGCCGATCTCGTCGAGCGGGTACCAGGCGGCATAGTCGGTGCTGCCGTCGGCCTCGTAGGTCAGGGTGCCGCCGGTGAGGTGCGCCCGGTAGACGATCCGCAGGGTGTGGAGCGGCCCGGTGGCCGTCGAGCTGAGGCGACGCTCCGCCGGCACGACCTGCGAGTCGACGCCGATCAGCTCGTCGAGCTGCGCGTGGTAGCCGGTCTCCTCGAACACCTCACGCACGGCCGCGTCTGCCGGGTCCTCACCGGGGTCGATCCCGCCGCCTGGGAGGGTCCACCCGCTGTGTCCGCTCTCGTTCCAGTGGGAGAGCAGCATGCCCCGTTCGTCGACGATGACGGCATATGCAGCGACGCGGATGTCCATGCCGCCAGCTTAACCGCCGTCGCTTGGGGCATGGCTATATGCCCGGCGCTTGTCCGGGTCTGGCGGACCGCTCGAGAAGCGGCTGCTCAGGGATACACCATTGGGGAGTCACTCTCAGATGGCACCGTGTTGGTCAAGTCGAGCTCGCGCATCTGAACCTTCGATCAACATCGAGGCGGTTCAAGGTGCCGTAGAGGAGGTGAAGGCGTGTCTCCACGGCTGGCCAACCAGGCATCATCCGCCCGCTGAAAATCCGTGGCTCAACGAATTGCGAGGAATCGAACATCCATTGCGCGTTGAAGGGGAAACGCTAGCCCCTGCAGATCAGGCTTCCCACCAGCCTCGGGGCGCACCGAGGGCGCACGCTGCCCGTTCCTCCATAATTCATGACAGAAACCGACGCATCATCGACGATCAGACGGCGGCCATTGTCGGCGCTGGTGCGAGTAGAACGGCTCGAGCTGACGACGAGGGAGGCCGCCCCCCGCGAACCTGGTCATTCGTCCAGTAGGTCGAATCAAGCAGATTCCATTGCACTTCGGTGAGGCCATCAGTGCCGCTATGCGGGCAGCCGTTCTGCCGGCCGTCATGTAGCTCTCCGACGGCCGTTTGCTTCGACGACAGGTCGAACCCGCTCGGCCACTGATCCTGACTGACGAACCCGAGCGGATCCGAACCGACACGGACGACATACTTCGGTACACCGACACCCAAAGCCCAGTTTCGGCTGGCATGAGGCAGATGCTCTGGAGGTCAGATCTGAACGTGGGGTTGCTGAGAGCCCCGCGCGCGGTACCTGGGTGCTGGTCGTCTGGAAGCGCGGTACTCCCGTCCAATGCGTCGTGGGGTGTGCCTTCCTACGCTCGTGAGTATGCGAAAGGTACTGAAATGATCGTGGCCGAGGCGCTGGTGAAGCGCTACGGCGCCAAGGTCGCCGTCGGTGGGATCGACTTCACGGTGAGGCCCGGCCAGGTGACCGGATTCCTCGGCCCGAACGGTGCGGGCAAGTCCACGACCATGCGGATGGCGGTCGGTCTCGACCGGCCGACCGCAGGCTCTGTCCAGGTGAACGGTCGCGCGTACCACGAGCACAGAGCTCCTCTTCGCGAGGTCGGTGTGCTCCTGGACGCGAAGGCGGCGCATAGCGGCAGAACGGCGTACAAGCACCTGCTCGCGATCGCGGCGACGCACCGGATCGGCGCCGCCCGTGTTCGTGAGGTCCTCGGGCTGACGGGACTGGACTCGGTCGCGGGCAAACGGATCGGTGGCTTCTCGCTTGGAATGGGGCAGCGGCTGGGGATCGCGGCGGCTCTTCTCGGCGATCCCGCGACGATCATCCTCGATGAACCGGTGAACGGCCTCGACCCGGAGGGGGTGCGGTGGGTGCGCACGCTCATGAAGAGCCTGGCCGCCGAGGGACGAACCGTGCTGCTCTCCTCCCACCTGATGAGCGAGATGGCGCAGACAGCCGACCACCTCCTGGTGCTCGGCCGCGGCAAGATCCTTGCTGACGGTCCGATCAGCGACGTCATCTCCCGAGCCGCGCCCTCGGTGGTCCGGGTTCGAACACGAGATAGCGGTCGACTCGTGCCAGCGATCGCCGGACCTGATGTCTCGGTGTCCCTTCTGGCGGATGGAACGCTCCAGGTGACGGGCCTCACGGCCGATGAGGTCGCAACCGCAGCCTCGGCGGCCGAGGTGGTTCTGCAAGAGGCCGTCGCGGTCTCGGGATCGCTCGAGGAAGCGTACATCGCCCTCACAGCCGGCGACGTCGAGTACCGTGCGTCGGCCACACCCCAGACAGGAGTTTCCGCATGACTATGCTCGACAAGAAGCGCGTGACCTTCATTCCCGACCCGCAGGGCGTGTCGTTCTCGGGGACCTTGCGATCGGAGTTCATCAAGATCACCAGCCTCCGGTCGACCGTCGCCCTCCTGCTGGCGATCATCGTGTTCGGCATCGGTGTCAGCGTCGCGCTGGCTTTCACGATGGAAGGCGCCGGAATTCCGGACCAGGCCTCTGCACCCTTCATGCTCGACCAGGTCACCCTGGGCACGGTGCTGTTCGGTCAGCTCATCACCGCCGTGCTCGGGGTGCTCATCATCAGCGGAGAGTACTCCAGCGGGACGATCCAGCCCACCCTGATTGCCGTTCCGACACGGCTCCCCGTGCTCGGGGCGAAGGCCCTGGTGTTGTTCCTGCTGACCACAGCATCGGGGCTGATCGCGACGTTCGGGTCGTGGGCCGCCACGTATCCCCTGTTCGCCGGACTCGATCTCGCGGCAGGGCTGACCACGCCGGGCGTGCTGATGTCGTTCATCGGGGCGTCGGTCTACGTGGGCCTTTCAGCTATCCTCGGATTAGGGGTCGGTGCGCTGCTGCGCAGTGTCGCTGCGAGCGTCGCGACCGCGATGTCCGTGATTCTTCTGCTTCCCATCGTCTTGTCGGTGTTGCCGGCTTCACAGGTGGTGCGCAATCTTCAGCTCCTGTCGATGTCGAAGGCTGGTGATGCCATGAGCAATCCTGTGGACAGTCACGACGGGTTCGTGGATCTCGCGGCCGGGCACGTCAGTACCGGTGCGGGTTGGGCGATCGCTGTCATCTGGGCCATCGGGTTCCTCGTGCTCGGAGCCGTCCGCCTGCGCCGGGGGGACGCCTGAGTATCCGGCTCGGCAGCTCGCGTGGCGCCTCGCCGGGGGTGCCACGCGATCGCCGCACCTTCAGAGGAGAGCGGGAGCCGTTCGGGAAGCTCGCAGACGTCGTGATACTGGCGCTGTACGCCGTGCTCGTCGCCGGGCTCGCGGTTCTCTCGTCAGAACCGCCGTACGTGACGCCACTGTGGGCGATGCTGGTGTTGGCCTTGGGCGGCGTGGGCGCGATCGTCGCCCGTCACCGCTACCCCCGCGCGGCATTCGCCGCGGTGATGGTCCTGTTCATCGCTACCTTCACTGTGGGCTCCGGCGCCGAGTCGGTACTCGTCTTGCTGGCGCTCTATACGGCGGGGGTTCGTCGCCCGGCGTCCGCGGCGTGGCAGTGCTTCGCCATCGCCGTGGCGTGCGGTTCGGTTGCCGCTGTCACTCTCCCTCTGCGCGGACACCTGGGACCGCCGATCCTGGGGGTGCAGCCGTCGATCGCGCCCCGTGACTCGCTGGTGGACTGGGCGAACGCGTTCTCGGTGATCGCAGCGATCCTGCTGATCGTGACTCTGCTGGGCACGAACGTCGGCCATCGGCGGCGATACATCGGTGAGCTGGTGCTCCGCGCAGAGCAGCTGGCGCGAGAGCGGGATCAGCAGACGGAGACGGCACGCGCCCACGAGCGTGAGCGGATCGCTCGGGAGATGCACGACGTCATCGCGCACAGCCTCGCCGTCATGATCGCGATCTCCGACGGCGCACATGAGGCGATCGACGAGCGTCCGAAGGAGGCGAAGGTGGCGATCGGACGCGTCGCGGAGACAGGGCGGAAGACCCTCGGTGAAGTGCGGCGCCTACTGGGAACAGTGTGGGGGGACGGCGAAGCGTCGGCGACCGAGCACGCTCCGCAACCCGACTCCTCCCGACTGGCCGCTCTCGTGCAGGAGTTCACCGCGGCGGGGCTGCCGGTGCGGTTCACGATGACAGGCCGCCCGTCGACGGACCCTGGTCTCGGGCTCACCGTGTACCGCATCGTGCAGGAGTCGCTCACCAACGTCCTCCGCCACGCCAGGGACGTCCGATCGGCGGAAGTGACGGTGGCGTGGCTGGACGGCGAGGTCACCGTAGTCGTGCAGGATGCCTCGACGCGAGCGAGCGCGACGCCATCCGCCGGACGAGGTCTCGTGGGGATGCGGGAGCGCGTGGCGCTGTACGACGGCGAGCTGGAGGCGGGCCCGGAGGAGAATGGATGGCGCGTGTTCGCGCGCCTGCGATGGGAGACTGAAACCAGTGAGTGACGATGTTCGAGTGCTCCTCGTCGACGACCAGGAGCTCGTCCGCTACGGCTTCCGACTGCTGCTCGACGCACGACCCGGCATCGTCGTCGTGGGCGAAGCGGATGACGGAGAGCGCGCGATCGGCGCCACCGCTCGACTGCAACCTGACGTCATCCTGATGGACATCCGCATGCCCGGCGTCGGCGGGATCGAAGCAACACGGCACATCACCCGCGCGTTTCCCACAGCCCGCATCCTCGTGCTCACCACCTACGACCTGGACGAGTATGCCTTCGACGCCCTCAAAGCCGGGGCCGCCGGCTTCCTGCTGAAGAACACCCGGCCGGACGAACTCGTCGCAGCCATCCGCGCGGTGCACGCCGGGGACGCCGTCGTTTCGCCACGCATCACCGCGAAGCTGATTGAAGCCGCCGCTCCCCATCTCGGAGTCCGGCAGAACGCCAGCACGGAGGAGGCGCTGTCCGAGCTCACTGCTCGCGAGCGCGAGGTCCTCATCCTCATCGGGCAGGGAGAGACGAACACCGAGATCGCCGCCCGGCTCTTCCTCAGTGAATCGACCGTCAAGGCCCACGTCGGCCGGGTGCTTGCCAAGCTCGACCTGCGTAACCGCGTCGAAGCGGTCATCCGGGCGTACGAACTCGGCCTCGTCGCTCCCTGATTTGGGTCCAATCGGGACCGGACGGCGGAGAAGGGGCCTGCCCAAAACACTGTCCGCTCAGAGTGCGAGCTCGCGAAGGGCGGCGGCGACTTCCCGCACAGTGTCAGCTGTGTGCCCCGACCACCGCGATGAGTTCGCGGGACTGGGCGATGATGGCGTCCCGCCATGCCTCGAACGTCGGATCCGTCACGGCGAACTCGTGGTCGAAGTGTTGCATGTCGGGGGTATGGATGTGCCCTGCCGGGATGTCGAGCCCTGCTCGATCGCGTAGCAGTGTGTTGCGATAGGCAGACTCATTCGAGAGGTAGGCGCCACCTCCGCCGCCGCGTGCGCAGGAGTCCTGTGGCGGGGGTGTCGGCTGATGGGCGGGCGGGTATGTGTCCTCGCGCTGAGATACGTACGTCTCCTCACCAGCATCGCAATCGGGGAAATACCTGTAGTCCGTGTTCCACAGCACGCCGAACGCAACCGACTCGTCCTCCCAATCGTCACCCGGCGGACGGGGAACGTCGGAACCCGTTCTCGCCACGATCATCTGCTCGATCGGAAGGGTCGACGCGGTCCACTGCGGCGGATCCATCAATGTGTCGCCGCCACCCCAACGCTCCAGCACCTGGGTGCTGCAGCCAAGATTGTCCTTCGCCAGCTGCGGCGCCCCCGTCAGTCCACCAGGCGGGCAGGGCGCGAAGTTGTCGTTGCCGGCGACATCGCCGTGATAGCGGCCGTTCCACTGCTCCAGCGCGAAGCGCGAGCCACCTGCCTGGCTCATGGTGATCGACGCATCCAATCGGTCATCACCGGGCTCCAGCAGCGGCCCCACGGTGTCTTCCAGGTATCCGCGCTCGAACTCCGGGTAGTTCACGGGCAGCGTGTAAGCCTCGTAGTGCACCATGGTGCCGTCGGGAGCCGTCGTCCTCGTTCCGTCGAGCGCCAGGGCGGTCGCGGCCGAAGGGTTGCCGTAGCGAATCTGATTGCCGACGGTTCCCGCGGCGCTGCCCGTAGCGCCACCGTCGAGGCTGAACGGATCGAACCCGCTCACCAGCACCCGCCTCACGTGATCGCCCACCGGCAGATCGATATCGTTCATGCCGCGGGCCGCACGGTCGAAGACATCCACCAATGATGCCCGCGCGGCGGCAGACAGCGCGAAGTCCGGGCTCCACTGATGCAACACCGACACGGCCTCAAGTCGCACCCAGTACAGCGGTCGGTCATCACTTGCCGGCAGGTCCCCGGAGACGCCCTCCGCCGACTGAGCTCGAGCAACAGCGTCCTGCCACAGCTGGGTGCCGAGCCGCTCGGCGACGGCCGTCGCATCCGCAACAGACCCCTGTCGGCACAGCACATCGGTGAAGGCTGCGGTATATCCGGCGAATCCGGCGCCCTCGACCATCGTGCGCGCGAACGTGCGGTCGGCGGGCCGTGACGGGTCGGCCTCGTTCGGCAAGACAGCCGTCAGGCGTTCCTCTTCGACCGTGACGGGCAGCGAGGAATCGGTGCAGCCCTCTCGCGCGAACTCGGCGACGATGGCGCTCAGTTCGTCGGATGCCGGATGGAGGGCGGTCGTCGACCGCTGCTCCGGCGTAGCGGGTGCAGGCGAGCATCCGGCCAGCGGTGCGCAGCCAAGCATCAGTACCAGACCGACAGCGACAGGCGCCGTCCGGCGCGACTGAGCACGCGGCCGAGCGTGCCGAGAGCGGCGAGACAGGGGACGCATGCAGGATCTCCTTCCGCGGCCGCGAGGCGGCAGAGGACTTGGTTCGAGTGAACTCGACTCATCACAAGTCCCGTTCACCCACAACCCTACGAACCAAGCCGCAGGTGCACATCGGACCCCGGTCTCGAAGAGAGGACAAGGCAGTACCAGAGTCCATACCGCTGCAGCGGGTCCACTCGCGCCCCTGAGCCTCAGACGGCGAGTCCCGCCGCACCTTACTATCGACGTCCTCCCGCAGGTCCAGGGAATGCCTGTAGGCACGAGGGCGACGGAAGTACGGGAAACCGCGATTTTCCGGCCTTCTCGGGAACGTCGCTCACAGCAAAACAGCCCCCGTCGAGTGACGGAGGCTGCTTCTCGATTGTGGAGCCTGGGAGAATCGAACTCCCGACATCCTGCTTGCAAAGCAGGCGCTCTACCAACTGAGCTAAGGCCCCGAACAGATCCGGATGCGAGATCCTGATCCATCGAGTGTGTTGCGTGTCGTGCAGGGTGGGGCTACCAGGACTTGAACCTGGGACCTCTTCGTTATCAGCGAAGCGCTCTAACCGCCTGAGCTATAGCCCCGTTTTGAACCTTGATGAGACTACCCGATTCCCAGCGCAACGCATAATCGAGCTGCGCTGGGACCGGAGGAAGGTCAGTTGTTGGTGAACCCGACGAGGAGACCACCCGTGATCTTCACGCTGAGGTTGTAGAGCCCGGCGAGCAGAGCACCCATCAGCGTGATGACGATCAGGTTGAGCAGCGCCACGATGCCGGCGAAGGCCATGACCTGCGGCAGGTTGACGTACTGGAGGATGTTGTTCCCGGGGCCGGCGATGTCGGTGAAGAGCCCGCCCACCTTCGTGAAGACACCCGTGGTGTTCAGCACGGTGTACACCAGGAAGAAGAACACCACGATGACCACGGCGACCGCGATCGCCGCCAGGAACGACAGCTTCACCGCCGACCAGAAGTCGATGTACACCAGCTTGAGGCGCACCTGCTTGGTGCTGGTGCGTTTGGTCGACTTCTTGGCCAACTTCTCTGCGACGCTACTGCTCATCTACTTCTTCCTTCATCGCCGGAGTCTCGTCCGGCACGGATGCTTCGGGTTCTGCACCCTCCAGAGCCGCTGCGTCTGCAACCGTCTCCGGAACATCCTGGGTCTCAAGGTTTCGGTCACTGTTCTTGGCCAGCGCGATGATTCGGTCGCTCTCCGCGAAACGTGCGAAGACGACGCCCATCGTGTCGCGCCCCTTCGCTGGAACTTCGGCCACGGCAGACCTTACCACCTTGCCACTGGCAAGAACCACAAGGACCTCGTCGCCCTCATCGACGATCAGGGCGCCGGCGAGCGTGCCTCGATCGTCGTTCAGCTTGGCCACCTTGATGCCCAGACCGCCGCGGTTCTGGCCGCGGTACTGGTCGATGTTGGTGCGCTTGGCGAACCCGCCTTCGGTGACGACGAAGACGAACGCCTCCCGTTCCTCGCCCTCGAGGGAGGGCAGGACTGAGGCGGACAACAGCTTGTCCTCGTCGCGGAAGTGCATCCCGATGACGCCGCTGGTGGCGCGTCCCATCGGCCGCAGCGTCTCGTCGCTCGCCGTGAAGCGGATCGACATGCCCTTGCGGGAGACCAGCAGGATGTCGCTGTCGTTCTCCACGAGGAGAGCGGACGTGAGCTCGTCGCCCTCGCGCAGGTTGATCGCGATGATGCCGCCCGAGCGGTTCGTGTCGTACTCCGACAGGGCCGTCTTCTTGACGAGACCGTCGTGCGTCGCGAGGACGAGGTAGGTGGCCGCCTCGTAGTCGCGGATGTCGAGGATCTCAGCGATCTCCTCGTCCGGCTGCATGGCGAGCAGGTTCGCGACGTGCTGGCCCTTCGCGTCGCGGCCGGCCTCCTGCAGCTCGTACGCCTTCGCGCGGTACACACGACCCTTGGTGGTGAAGAAGAGGAGCCAGTGGTGCGTCGTCGTGACGAAGAAGTGGTCGACCACGTCGTCCGCGCGCAGCTGGGCACCCTTCACGCCCTTGCCGCCGCGGTGCTGCTGACGGTAGTTGTCGCTCCGCGTCCGCTTGATGTATCCGCCGCGGGTGACGGTGATGACCATCTCCTCCTCGGGGATGAGGTCTTCCATGTTCATGTCGCCGTCGAAGCCGAACATGATCTCGGTGCGGCGGTCATCGCCGTACCGGTCGACGATCGCCGTGAGCTCCTCGCTGACGATCTGACGCTGGCGCTCCGGCTTCGCGAGGATGTCCTTGAGGTCGGCGATCTGCGCCTCGATCTCCGCAGCCTCGTCGATGATCTTCTGACGTTCCAGCGCGGCGAGACGACGCAGCTGCATGTCGAGGATGGCGCTGGCCTGGAGCTCGTCGATCTCGAGGAGGTCCATCAGGCCGGTCCGCGCCTCGTCGGCGGAGGGCGAGCGACGGATGAGGGCGATGACCTCGTCCAAGGCGTCGAGCGCCTTGAGATAGCCGCGCAGGATGTGCGCGCGCTCCTCCTTTTTCCGAAGGCGGAACACGGTACGGCGGACGATGACCTCGACCTGGTGGGTGACCCAGTTGGTGATGAAGCCGTCCAGCGGCAGGGTGCGCGGGATGCCGTCGACGATCGCGAGCATGTTCGCACCGAAGTTGTCCTGCAGCTGCGTGTGCTTGTAGAGGTTGTTGAGGACGACCTTGGCGACCGCGTCGCGCTTGAGCACGATCACGAGCCGCTGGCCGGTGCGGCCGGAGGTCTCGTCGCGGATGTCGGCGACACCGCCGAGACGACCCTCCTTGACGAGGTCGGCGATTTTCAGCGCCAGGTTGTCGGGGTTCACCTGATACGGCAGCTCGGTGACGACCAGGCAGGTCCGGCCCTGGATCTCCTCGACGTTCACGACGGCGCGCATCGTGATGGAGCCGCGGCCCGTCCGATACGCGTCCTGGATGCCCTTGATGCCGAGGATCTGGGCGCCGGTCGGGAAGTCCGGTCCCTTGATGCGCTGCATGAGCGCCTCGAGGAGCTCCTCACGGGTGGCCTCGGGGTTCGACAGGTGCCACAAGGCTCCGTCGGCGACCTCGCGCAGGTTGTGCGGCGGGATGTTGGTGGCCATGCCGACCGCGATGCCGACGGAACCGTTGACGAGCAGGTTCGGGAACCGCGCCGGCAGGACGACCGGCTCCTGCGATTCGCCGTCGTAGTTCGGCTGGAAGTCGACGGTCTCCTCGTCGATGTCGCGCACCATCTCCATCGCGAGCGGCGCCATCTTCGTCTCGGTGTACCGAGGAGCCGCAGCGCCGTCGTTCCCGGGCGAACCGAAGTTGCCCTGGCCGAGCGCGAGCGGGTAGCGGAGGCTCCACGGCTGGACGAGACGCACCAGGGCGTCGTAGATCGCGGTGTCGCCGTGGGGGTGGAACTGGCCCATGACGTCGCCGACCACACGCGCGCACTTGGAGAAGGAACGGTCGGGACGGTATCCGCCGTCGTACATCGCGTAGATGACCCGGCGGTGGACGGGCTTCAGGCCGTCGCGGACGTCCGGGAGCGCGCGGCCGACGATGACACTCATCGCGTAGTCGAGGTAGCTGCGCTGCATCTCGAGCTGGAGGTCGACCTGGTCGATGCGGCCGTGTACGCCGTGGTCCTCGTCGGGGACCACTACCTCGTCGTTGGTTTCGTCTGCCATGTTCTCTACGTTCTCTCGATCCTGAAGCGGTTCGAGTGTTGATCAGTGTCGTTGCGCGGTGACAGGGCTCTGGCCCCGGTCCCTGAGCCTGCCGAAGGGCGGTCCCTGAGCCTGCCGAAGGGGCTAGATGTCGAGGAAGCGGACGTCTTTCGCGTTCTTCTGGATGAAGGTGCGGCGGGACTCGACGTCTTCACCCATGAGGGTGGAGAAGATCTCGTCGGCAGCCGCGGCGTCGTCGAGCGTGACCTGGAGGAGCGTCCGCGTCTGCGGGTCCATCGTGGTCTCCCACAGCTCCTTGTAGTTCATCTCGCCGAGACCCTTGTAGCGCTGGATCCCGTTCTCCTTCGGGATGCGCTTGCCGGAGGCGACACCGTCGGTGAGGAGGGCGTCGCGTTCGCGGTCGCTGTACACGTACTGGTGATCGGCGTTCGACCACTTCAGGCGGTAGAGCGGCGGCTGTGCGAGGTACACGTACCCGAGGTCGACCAGGGGCCGCATGTACCGGAACAGCAGGGTCAGCAGCAGGGTGGTGATGTGCTGGCCGTCGACGTCGGCATCGGCCATGAGCACGATCTTGTGGTACCGCACCTTGTCGGGGTTGAAGTCCTCGCCGATGCCGGCACCGAACGCCGTGATCATCGCCTGGACCTCGTTGTTCGCGAGTGCGCGGTCGAGGCGCGCCTTCTCGACGTTCAGGATCTTGCCTCGGAGCGGGAGGATCGCCTGCGTCTCGGGGTTGCGACCCTGGACAGCGGATCCGCCAGCGGAGTCACCCTCGACGATGAAGATCTCGGAGAGCGAGGGGTCCTTCGACTGGCAGTCCTTGAGCTTGCCGGGCATGCCGCCGCCCTCGAGGAGTCCCTTGCGTCGGGCCGTCTCCCGGGCCTTGCGAGCCGCGAGCCGGGCGGTCGCCGCCTGGAGCGCCTTCCGGATGATCTCCTTGGCCTGGTTCGGGTTGCGGTCGAACCAGTCGTTGAGCTGCTCACTCACGACCTTCTGCACGAAGGCCTTCGCCTCGGTGTTACCGAGCTTCGTCTTCGTCTGGCCCTCGAACTGCGGCTCGGACAGCTTGACGGAGATGACCGCGGTGAGACCCTCGCGGACGTCGTCACCGGAGAGGTTGTCGTCCTTCTCCTTGAGGATGCCCTTCTCGCGGGCGTAGCGGTTCACGAGCGTGGTGAGCGCTGCGCGGAACCCCTCCTCATGCGTCCCGCCCTCGTGCGTGTTGATCGTGTTCGCGTAGGTGTGGACGCTCTCGTTGTACGCCGTGGTCCACTGCATCGCGACCTCGAGCGCGATCTTGCGCTCGGTGTTCTCCGACTCGAAGGAGATGATCTCGTCGTGGACGAGCTCGGCACGCTTCGCCTTGTTCAGGTACTCGACGTAGTCCTCGAGACCGCGCTCGTACAAGAACACGTCCTTCCGCTGCGAGTGCGCAGCCGAGTTGTCGTCGACGTCCTCGGCCTCGATCGCGTCGCGCAACGGTCGCTCATCGGCGAGTTCGATGCGGAGACCCTTGTTGAGGAAGGCCATCTGCTGGAAGCGCGTGCGGAGCGTCTCGTAGTCGAACTCGGTGGTCTCGAACGTGTCGGGACTCGGCCAGAAGGTGATCGTGGTGCCGGTCTCCGAGGAGGGCTCGCCCTGCTCGAGCGGCGCATCCGGCACACCGTGCTGGAAGCTCTGGCGCCAGACCGACCCCTGTCGGCGGACCTCGACCGACAGGCGGGTGGACAGCGCGTTCACGACGGACGACCCGACACCGTGCAGACCACCGGAGACCGCGTAGCCGCTGCCGCCGAACTTGCCGCCGGCGTGGAGGATCGTGAGGACGACCTCGACCGTGGACTTCTTCTCGACCGGGTGGATGTCCACCGGGATGCCTCGACCGTTGTCGACGACGCGGACGCCACCGTCTTCGAGGATGGTCACGAGGATCGTGTCGCAGTAGCCGGCGAGGGCTTCGTCCACGGAGTTGTCGACGATCTCGTAGACCAGGTGGTGCAGACCACGTGGACCGGTGGACCCGATGTACATACCGGGCCGCTTCCGGACGGCTTCGAGACCTTCGAGAACCTGGATGGCACTTGCGCCGTAGTCAGACTCGTCGGCGTGCGTATTCGGTTCTGATGTCATTGAAAAGAGAGCTCCAAACCGTCGAGATTCGACCGTTCCATCCTACCAAACAGAGCTCGTCAGGCCGCGAGAAAACGCCCGTTTGAGACAGGTTTCCGAGCCTGGAGGGCGTATTTGCCTTCCTAGCCGTAAGTATCGCGTGGACCACGCCCTGGAATCGACCTGGGGCCTCTTTTCCAGGAGGGTGCTCCGGGGCCCTGAAAACGGATCGTGTCGACCCCTGCCTCCGGGTACCGTTCGGCGATGCGGACGAGGATCTCGTGACGCATGTGGCGCAACTGCGTCGCCCAGGCCGTCGACTGGCACTGCACGAGCAGCACGCCGTCGGAGATCGACACCGGTTCGGAGTATCTGGCGGTGTCCTCACCGCACAACTCCGCCCAGTTGCCGAGGAGGTCGTGTTGCGCGAGCGGCGAGTTCCAGCCGAGGCCCGCCGTCAGCGAATCGATGACCGACCCGAGCCCCTTGGGGTCGCGACCGACGCCGTAGGGGACGGAGTCCTGCGGGGTGGCGGCCGATCGTTCGCGCCGTTTGCGGTCGCGCGAGACGCGCTCACCGCCGAAGATCTCCTTGAACCGGAGGTAGACCGCCGCCGACAGCTCGCCGGCCGGATCGGCGTCGCGACCGAGTCGTCTCGGCTCAGTCATGGGTCGACTCCGGAACCGGTGACTCAGCGGGGAGCGACGTCGGATCGTCGGTGTCCTCGACGATCCGACCGGCCTCGATGCGGACCACGTGGGCGGTGAATCGTTCCGGGACGTCGTCGAAGACCGCAGCGGTGATGATCACCTGGTCGTACTCGGCGACGGCCGCCGCCAGCCGTTCGCGACGACGCGAATCGAGTTCCGCGAAGACGTCGTCGAGGATCAGCACCGGGTCGCCGAGGGAGGAGTCCGCACGGAGCAACTCGGCGGAGGCCAGCTTCGCCGCGAGTGCGAACGACCAGGACTCGCCGTGACTGGCATAGCCCTTCACCGGCAGACCGTTGAGGCCGAAGAAGACGTCGTCACGGTGGGGCCCGACGAGTGTCAGGCCGCGCTCGAGCTCGGCGGAACGACGGTTCGTCAACGCAGCACGGAACCGTTCCGCGATGAGCGCCGAATCGACCGGCGCACCCGGTTCCGGGGTCTCCGTCGGATCCGCCACGGCGGACTCGTCTTCGGCGTCCGTCCCGGAAATGCTGAGGACCGGCAGCAGGACGGGCCGGTGATCGTCGCCGGCGACGGCTCGGTACGCGGCACGGAGCGGGCCCCCGAGCATCGCGATGAGCTGCAGGCGTTCCGCGATGATCTCGGTGCCGTACTGCACGAGTCGGTCGTCCCACAGGTCGAGCGTCGCCAACGGGCCCGATTTCAGGCCCCGCGCCCGCGCAGACTTCAGGAGCGAGTTGCGTTGCTTCAGTGAGCGGTCGTAGTCGGCCATGACACCGGCGAGCCGCGGGATGCGCTGGACGAGCAGTTGGTCGATGAACCGCCGTCGCGCGGAGGGGTCGCCGCGCACGATCAGGAGGTCTTCCGGAGCGAACAGGACGGTCGAGACGTACCGTGGGAGCTCACGTGGCTTGATCTGCGAGCGGTTGACCTGCGCCCGGTTCGCCGCACCGCGGTTGAGCTGCACTTCGGCGAGGAGTTCGCGACCGTCGTGCACGATCCGCGCCCTGATGATCGCAGCATCCGCACCGTGCCTGATGAGCGCCTGCTCGGACGAGACCCGGTGCGACCCGAGACTGCTCAGGTAGCCGATCGCCTCGACGAGATTGGTCTTGCCCTGACCGTTCCGCCCGACGAACAGATTGGGGCCGGGTTCGAGCGCCACATCGACCACCGCGTAGTTGCGGTAGTCGGTGAGATTCAAGTGCCGCACGATCACCACGTCACCCTACCGTCTCGCCCCGACGCCGGCCTCCTGCGCACTCGACGACACCGGCGACACCGGCGACTGAAGAGCGCATGGTGAACGAAAGCGACCCTCCCGGCGAGCATAGAGCCGCGGGAGGGTCGTCTCGTTCGTCAGGAGGCGTCGTGAATCAGTCGTCGGCCTTCTTGACCGCGTGTCCACCGAACTGGTTCCGGAGGGCTGCGACGGCCTTCATCGCCGGCGAGTCCTCCTGGCGCGAGACGAACCGGGCGAAGATCGACGCGGAGATCGTCGGGACGGGCACCGCGTTGGCGATGGCTTCCTCGATCGTCCAGCGACCCTCACCGGAGTCCTCGACGTACCCTTCGATCTGCTCGAAGTCCGGGTCCTCCTCGAGGGCGCGGACGAGGAGCTCGAGCAGCCAGGACCGCACGACGGTGCCGCGCTGCCAGGCCTTGAAGGTGCCCGGGACGTCCTTGATGATGTCCTCGCGCTTGTCGAGGAGCTCGAAGCCCTCGGCGTACGCCTGCATGAGGGCGTACTCGATGCCGTTGTGGACCATCTTGGCGTAGTGGCCGGCGCCGACCTCGCCGACGTGGACGAAGCCCTCGTCACGCGGACCTTCGGGCCGAAGCGCGTCGAAGACCGGCATGACCCGCTCGACCTGCTCCTTGGAGCCGCCGACCATGAGGCCGTAACCGTTGTCGACACCCCAGACACCGCCCGAGACGCCGGCATCGATGTAGTCGATGCCCTTGGCGGAGAGCAGTTCGGCGTGCTTGAAGTCGTCGGTGAACCGGCTGTTGCCACCGTCGATGACGAGGTCACCGGCTTCCAGCAGACCGTTGAGTTCCTCGACGACCGAATCGGTGATCGCTCCCGCGGGAACCATCACCCAGACCGTGCGAGGTGCCGGGAGTGCAGCGACGAGGTCGCTGATCGTCGCGACGTCCGTGACATCCGGGTTCCGGTCGAAACCAGTGACCTCGATGCCGTTCGCACGCAGACGCGTGCGCATGTTGTTGCCCATCTTGCCGAGACCGACGAGACCGATGTGCATGGTAAATCCTTTGCGTGTCAGCGCAGCAGCAGGTTCGGCTGCAGCAGGTACTTGTAGCTGTCGGCACCCGGCTGATCCTTGGAGGATTGGCTCGTGATGAGCATGGGTCCCGGCTTGTTCGTGTTCTCCGTCTTGGTGAACGAGAAGCGCACGTACTCGCTCCGGACCGCGGTCAGACCGTCGATCAGGAACTGCGGCTTCAGGGAGAGCACGATGTCGTCGCCGGTGAGGAGGGCGTCGATGCCTTCCGATGCCTGCGCCTGCTCGGATCCGACGGCCTCGAGCGTGAGCCCGTCGATGGTGAAGGTGAAGCGGAGGGCCGCTTCGCGCTCGAGAACCAGCGACATGCGTCGGGTCGCCTCGATGAGTTCCGCGGTGTTGATGATCGCGTAGTTGTCCGTCGTCTCGGGGAAGAGTCGCTTGACCGGCGGGAAGTTGCCCTTGATCAGGAGCGAGGTGACCGTCTTGCGGTCGGCCCGGAAAGCGATGAGCTCGCGGTCGTCGCGGTTCGTGATCGCGACGTTGATGTTCCCGCTGTGCCCGAACGTCTTGCCGACCTCCTGCAGGGTCCGGGCGGGCACGAGCGCCGTGACCGTCTCGCTGGATCCGTCGCCCTGACCGGAGTCCCAGTCGATCTCGCGGACCGCGACCCGGTAGCGGTCGGTGGCGACGAGGCTGAGGCTCGTCTTCGAGACCTCCAGCTGCACGCCGGTGATGACCGGGGTGACGTCGTCGCGGCTCGCCGCGACGGCGACCTGGCTGACTGCCGTCGCGAACTCGTCGGCGGGGACGAGTCCGAACTCGGCATCGACCTGCGGGATGGTCGGGTACTCCTCGACGGGCATCGAACCGAGCGTGAACCGTGCGGAACCGCAGGTGACCTCGATGCGGTTCTCGACCTTGCTGAACCGGACCGGCGCATTGGGGAGTCGGCTGGCGATCTCGGAGAGCAGACGGCCGTTGACGAGCGCGGTGCCGGACTCCTCGACCTCTGCTGCGATGCCGGTCTGGCTCGAGACCTCGTAGTCGAACGAGGACAGGATGAGACCGTCGTCGCCGGCTTCGATGAGGATGCCGTTGAGGATCGGCAGCGTCGGGCGCTGCGGGAGCAGCTTCACTGCGAACGAGACGGCTTCGCTGAATACATCCCGGTTGACGCTGAATCGCACGACAAGTCCCCTGTCTCTGGTTCTCGATGACGTCACCAATGCTAGTGGGTCGGCCTCCGGCGTCGAGTGGCGTCGAGGCTGTGGAGAAGCGAGCCTGGGGAAAGGTTGTTTGGCGGAGAGATCATTGAATTAACGGTTAACAGTCTTAACCGGTGTGGAAACTGTGGATAAGTCGCTCGAACCCGCTCGAACACAGGGAACTACATGTGTGTAACTTGGTGGCGGCCTGTGGAGAGAGTGCAGCGGGTGTGTGGGACTCGATCGCCGGTGAATGATGTTCACTCACAAGGCGGTCCGATGCTTCCACATCTCTCCACAGGTTATCCACAGGGCTGAGACGGTGGAATGTGGACAGATCCGAGGCCGGTCCGAGCGGTGGCGTCCTGCTCGTCGACGCGTGATGAACGAAAACGGCCCCTCGAGCCCGTCACGGGTGTCGAGAGGCCGGAAACGTTCATCAGGACGCGTCAGGACGGACGCGGGGCTCAGGAGCCGTAGCGGAGGTTCTGCTTGATCCGGCTCGTGAGCTCGGTGACCTGGTTGTAGATCGAGCGCTTCTCCTGCATGAGGTCCGTGATCTTCCGGTTGGCGTACATGACCGTGGTGTGGTCGCGGTTGCCGAACAGCTGTCCGATCTTGGGCAGGGACAGGTTGGTCAGCTCACGGCACAGGTACATCGCGATCTGCCGTGCCGTCGCGACGGCCTGAGAGCGACTCGAGCCGTACAGGTCGTCGACCGAGAGCTTGAAGTAGTCCGCGGTCGTGTTGATGATGTCGATGGGCGAGATGACGTTGTCGTCGTCGAGGCTGATGACGTCCTTCAGGACCGTCTGGGCCAGCGTCATGTCGACCGCCGTCCGATTCAGGCTCGCGAAGGCGACCACACGGATGAGGGTGCCCTCGAGCTCGCGGATGTTGCTCGACACCTTCGTCGCGATGAACTCGAGCACCTCGTCCGGGATGTGGAGTTTCTCGTTCTGCGCCTTCTTGCGCAGGATGGCGATCCGTGTCTCGAGGTCGGGTGCCTGGACGTCGGTGATGAGACCCCACTCGAAGCGCGAACGCATGCGCTCCTCGAAGCCTGTCAGCGCCTTCGGCGGCAGGTCGCTCGTGATGACGACCTGCTTGTTGTGGTCGTGCAGGGTGTTGAAGGTGTGGAAGAACGCCTCCTGCGTCTCCGCCTTGCCCTGGAGGAACTGGATGTCGTCGATCAGGAGGATGTCGATGTCCCGGTACCGCGACTGGAAGAAGGATCCGCGGTTGTTCGCGATCGAGTTGATGAAGTCATTCGTGAACTCCTCACTCGAGACGTACCGCACGCGGATGCCGGCGTAGAGGTTCATGGCGTAGTGGCCGATGGCATGGAGGAGGTGTGTCTTGCCGAGGCCGGAGTCGCCATACACGAACAGCGGGTTGTAGGCCTTCGCCGGCGCTTCGGCCACCGCGACGGCGGCCGCGTGCGCGAACCGGTTGGACTGACCGATGACGAAGTTGTCGAAGCTGTACTTCGGGTTGAGTCGGGTGTCGTTCTCCCGCGCCGGCAGGGTCGGTGTCGGGGTCAACTGCGGCTGCGGTGACTCGAGCGGTGCCGGATCGATGTGCTGGAAGCCGGCCTGCTCGTACCGCTCCTCGACGATGTCGGGGTTGACGACGATCGCGTAGTTGCTGACGGGGCCGCCTTCGACGATCGAACCGAGGGCGGCGAGGATGGGCGCGCGCATGCGCTGGTTCAACATCCCCATCGTGAACTCGTTCGGGACCTCGAGGTAGAAGGTGCCGCCCATGATGCCCTTGGGCACGATGAGGTTCAGGAACCCTCGCAGCGGCGGGGTGATGCGGTCGTCGACGGAGAGGATCCCGAGCACCGTTTGCCAGGTCTCAGCGATCGCATCGTCGGCGTCCGACATAGTTCTCCCCACACATACTCACAGGTTCATCCACAGGCTCTCCCCTGAGTATGCGGGGCTGAACACGGTGCTATCCACACGCTGTGCATAACCCGGGGACTCACGCTAACAACACGTCGCCCCAGGCCCAAATCACTGTACGGCGGGCCTGCGTGTCACTGCTACAATTTCTGGGAATCCTGTGGATAATCAGTCGTTTGGCCGCACCTGGTTTGACCTTCGACCGTCGACCCCGTAGTTTGAATCAGTTGACTTCTGCCCACGGGCACCCTTCCGTACCCTGCTGCCACCTGTGCAGTGGTTGGTCATGATCCGGAGATCGTAATTATGAGCAAGAGAACCTTCCAGCCGAACAACCGCCGTCGCGCCAAGAAGCACGGCTTCCGTCTGCGCATGCGCACGCGTGCCGGCCGTGGCATCCTGTCGGCTCGTCGCGCCAAGGGCCGCACCGAACTCTCCGCGTAGAGCCGTCGTGCTCGAGCGTGGGAGCCGGATCACGTCCGGCGACGACTACCGAGGGGTAGTCCGTCGCGGATCCCGGTTCGTCGGCGAGCACACGGTCACCTACGTACGTATGAACCCGAAGGGCGGACAGCCGCGCTTCGGGTTCATCGTTGCGAAAACGGTCGGAAACGCAGTGACACGCAATCTCGTCAGACGGCGCCTCAAGGCCATTTGCCACGACAGCGTCGATTCCGCTGCCCGCGGGAGCGACGTCGTGATCCGCGCGTTGCCGTCGGCCGCGACCGCGCCGTTCGCCGCGCTCCACGACGAACTCGACCGCGCGTTCGCCAAGCGAGGCGTCACCCCGGTCCGGACGGATGCACGCCGATGAACGGTGTTCTCGCTGCTGCCTGCCTCGCGCCCCGCAATGCCGCGGTGCTGGCGCTTCGCGGGTATCGAGCCACCGTGTCACCGCTCTACGGTGACGTCTGCCGGTATTACCCCAGCTGCTCCGCGTACGCTCTGGGAGCGGTACAACAGCACGGCGTCGTCGTCGGCGCAGGCCTGGCCGCAGCGCGGATCGCGCGCTGCCACCCGTGGGCGGCACCGCGCTTCGACGAGGTCCCTCCCAAGAAGAACTTCCGCTACAGCGTCACGCCTCACGGATTTGTAGTGCAACCGAGCCACGGAAAGGGCTGACCCGCACCTATGGACATCATCGGCACAATTCTCTGGCCGCTCAAGTGGGCGGTCGAGCTGCTTCTCGTGGGTTGGCACCTGCTGTGGACGGCCGTCGGACTCGACCCGGCAGCCGGCCTCACCTGGGTCCTCTCGATCGTCGGCCTCGTCCTCGTCGTCCGTGCGGCGCTCATCCCCCTGTTCATCAAGCAGATCAAGAGCCAGCGCAAGATGCTCGAGATCGCACCGCAGATGAAGAAGGTGCAGGAGAAGTACAAGGGCAAGCGCGACCAGGCCAGCCGCGAGGCCATGTCCCGCGAGACCATGGAGCTGTACAAGAAGCACGGCACCTCCCCCGTCAGCGGATGTCTGCCCCTCCTGGTCCAGATGCCGATCTTCTTCGCCCTGTTCTCCGTGCTGAACGACGCCCAGAAGAGCAAGGCAGGCGTCGGTCCACTGAACGAGACGCTCGCCGTCCAGTTCGGCGACGCGAACCTCTTCGGTATCGCCCCCCTGCACACCAGCATGCAGGCCGCGCTGGCCGGCAACCCGGTCAACTGGGCCGTCGTCATCATCGCCGCGGTCATGGTGATCCTGATGTGCGCCTCGCAGTTCATCACCCAGCTGCAGATCGTCTCGAAGAACATGTCCGCTGAGACGAAGGCCAGCCCGCAGTTCAAGCAGCAGCGCATCCTCCTCTACATCCTCCCGTTCGTCTTCCTGTTCTCCGGTTTCGCGTTCCCGCTCGGCGTCATGTTCTACTGGCTGACCTCCAACGCGTGGACGATGGTGCAGCAGTTCCTCGTCATCCGGAACATGCCGACGCCCGGATCCGACGCGGCGAAGGCCCGCGAGGAGCGCCTCGCCCGCAAGGGCAAGCTGATGACGCCGAACGGTGACGTCATCTCGATCTCCGAGGCCCCCGTGCCGGAGAAGAAGGTCCCGGCTCAGCGCCAGCAGCCCATGGGCAAGGCGCGCGCCAAGAAGCAGCAGTCCGACGGACGAGACAAGTAGGAGTATCGGTGACTGACCAGGAACTGGCCGTAGCCCAGGACGAAGAAGCCCCCACGATCAGCCAACTCGAAGAAGAGGGCGACGTCGCGGCGGACTACATCGAGGAGTTCCTCGACATCTGCGACATCGACGGTGACATCGACATCGATGCCCGCAACGGTCGTGCGTACGTGTCGATCGACTCCCCCACCGAGAGCAACCTCCGTCTCCTGTCCCGTCCCGACACCGTGAACGCGTTGCAGGAGCTGACGCGTCTCGCTGTGCAGAACCGCACGGGTGGGTTCTCACGTCTCATCCTCGACATCGGTGGGTCCCGCGAGGCTCGTCAGCAGGAGCTCGGCGCTCTGGTCGAGCGTGCTGTCGAGCGTATCGAAGCCGGATCGACCGAGGCGGCACTTCCTCCCATGTCGAGCTACGAGCGTAAGTTGGTGCACGACATTGTCTCCGCTCGTGGGTTCGTGTCCGAATCGCACGGCGAGGGACGCGATCGCCACACCGTGATCACGCGCGGCTGACGCGCGCGTTTCACGTGAAACTGCGATGACTGACGCACAAGACGCTGCTGTCCTCGAGCCGGAGCCGGCCGAGGCTGCCCAACTGTTCGGTGAGCAGATCGAGGTCGGTCGCTCGTTCGCCAGGAATCTGGCGACGCACGGGGAACCCCTTGGGCTTATCGGCCCGTTGGAGCTCCCTCGCTTGTGGACGCGACACATCTTGAACAGCGCTATCGTCGCGCCGTTGCTTCGTCCCGGACGAGTCGGCGATGTCGGCACGGGTGCTGGGCTTCCCGGATTGGTCCTGGCGATCGCACGACCTGATGTCGACTTCGTCCTCATCGAGCCGATGGAGCGTCGCGTCGCGTGGTTGAACGACCAGGTGGGGGCGCTCGGATTGCGGAACGTCGAGGTCGTGCGGGCGAGAGCGGAAGAGGTCCGACTCGCGGAGCAGCTCGACCAGGTGACGGCTCGGGCGGTCAGCGCGCTCCGCAAGTTGTTGCCGCTCACCGCTCCCCTGCTTCGTGACGGTGGCGAGCTTGTGCTGATGAAGGGTGCCGGCGCGCAAGCTGAGGTCGATGCTTCGACGAAGGAGCTGCGCAAGTACAAGGTGTCCGGCGTCGAGGTACGCACGCTCGGCGAGGGTGTGCTCGCGGAGCCAACGCGAGTCATCCTAGGCGTTGTTCGCGGCTGACTCGATTCGTCAGGGCGCCGAGTGCTCCGCCGGCGCCTCTGAGCTCGGCGATCAAGCCGATCCGCACTCGCCAGGAGAATGCGTCCTGACGAACTCGGCCTAGCTGAGGCCGCCTCATAGGGAGCCTGAGTTCGTCAGGAGCGATTCTCCGGTCATATCGGGCATCAATTTAGCCTGATTCGCCGGCTGATGACGCTCCGATTCGTGTTGAGTCAGCTTCCGCTGATGCTGATATGAAGCATTTTACAGCCAATCACTGCGCGAGGTCGGCTGTGCCGCTACAGGTCACTCGGCCGCTGGTCTTGGCGCGACACCATGATCTGCGTGCCAAGGGACGTACCGCGAGCACCGAGAGCCTCGTCGATCGTTGACCGCCACGCGTGTTCCGGTTCATACGCGCGGCGAGCTGCAGGAGTCTCCACACGGCCGACTCTTCGGACGGGTGTGCTCATCCGGCGAATCCTTCTGGTTGTGATCGCGCGCTGGTTACCGCGGGCATCAACCGGTGGGTGGGTCGAGGCAACTTCCCCGGCGTGTGTAGCGTGCCAGCGAACATCGCCAGCACAGGAGTTCGCACCGACCGGCAAAGTGGATACAGCTGATCTTGATCGGCAGAGTGCTCGATGAAGGCCGCTGGCGGTCAGCGCAGCAGGGTCGCGGGGAGGGCTCCGCGGGATCCGGGTGCCGCCACGGACAATGATGGCGGCGGTGCGGCATCGACGCGACCGGACCGATTCGGCGAGGGTAAGCGGCATCAGTGGTGCGTACCGCAGCCCCGCTACAGATGAACCTCACTGAGCGAGTTGCGAGTTTCGGAGCTTCAGCGGAGCGCGCGGGCGGTGGCCGAAGTACCGTGTGCATCACGTGAGCGGCCCCGGTGTGCGGGACTGGTGATGCCGGAATGCAGGCGGCCACGCGTGAGTGGGTGCCCGAGACGGCCGGCCGCGACAGGTCGGCTCCTCCCCCGGCACGCTCATACGCAAGAGTCTGCGGAAGGAGCCCCGAGAAGGGTGGGTTCGCTGCCTCATCGTATGCTGTAGGCGCCTTGCGCGGCGCGATGAACAGCCGTACTGAGGTCTGTTTCACGTGAAACGCCCGTCGAACACGCCGTGGCGCGTCTCTCCGGCGAAACCGGAGCACCAATGGACCATCTGCGATGTTTCACGTGGAACGGTGAGTATCTTCGCACGCTATCGCCCGGCCCGGGAAGGGCCTGTCGTCGAGCAACCGGCCAATCCGGTGAAGAAACCTAGCCTGAAACTCGTCGGCGCGGCATCGCCTCCGATACCGGCGGGGCGCTGTGATCGGACCGAGGCGCGGATGGCCGTTGTCACCGTGTCCCGATTTTGGCCTCGGTCTCGCTGGGGTGCTCGACACGGATGACGGCTTGAATCCGAGGGTTCCACGGATCCGGGATGAAGCCACTCCCGCGTTCAGCGCGAACGCTGCTCGCTGAAGAATCCAGAACCAGGCGCCGGGGCGTGCCTTGCTGGCCTCACGAGGATCTAGTGAAGAACTGGGGTCGATGTTTCACGTGAAACAGCATGGTCGATCCGCAGAACGCCGACACAGCTGCACCGCCACGGCAGTCGGCTGTGTGCGCACCATCACGCGTGGTCATTGACGCAGGTCACTGTCGTGCCACGCGGTCAACGGCAGTAAGACACACCCCGGCGACGCCACAGAGTGTGGCTCAAAGCTGCACTGGGCGTCAGTGGACGACGAGCGCAAGTAGCGGATGTCTGACGGGTCTGAGACGCGATCAATCCGTGAGGCGCACATCCCGCGTCGCTGACTCGTAGTTCATCGACCTCGAGGCTAGCCATTGAGGGGGTGTTCCACGTGAAACACTGGTGTGGCGATACGGGCCGCGTACCTGGCACGGTTCTGCTCCGGCCCTCCAGGCGCTTGCTCCTTCCGGCGGTCTCTCAGTTGTGTCAGGACACCACTCATGATGAGTGGGCCGCATTGGTCCTCATAAGAAGCGCCATTCGCGCAAGGAAACCCACCGGCGCTGCGGCGGTCGTGCTGATGCCGTGTCGGATGGCCGAGTAGTGCAATGTTCCACGTGAAACACTGGCGCAGAATGCACGCGACACTCGTGATGATCCATCACACCTGCCGCACCTGCTGACTGTGGATAACTCTGTGGACAGTCCGAGGTCGTTGGCGCGAATCATCGGTCAACACAACACTTCCCTGAACGAGCTCCGAGTCATAGGCGGCCGACGTAGGCAGCCCGCACGCAGGGGCTGTGTGGTCGCGGTGCTCGTCTAGTCACGGCCGAACGACCCGAAGTTCCGCGTATTTCCGCGGAACTGTCGAGGACTTACGTCCTTCGGCGGGGTTCCGTCGAGTTCGGGCACTCGCCGAGCACGGCGATCGGGCGAGTGCCAGCGGAGCGACAGCGCTGGACATGAGTGGCTCGGCAGAGGACGCGCGGGATCCGCAAGAGCCTGTGGATAACCGTGTGCACAACTCCGGTCCTCGGGAGCGTCGGCTCCGGTGCACTCAGTCCTTCGTGGTGCTGATGGCGGAGGATGAACTCGAAGTCGACGGCCCGAGACGATCGGATCAGTCGTGCTTGCGGGAGATCTCCGTCCCCTGCGTCAGCCTGCGCTGGTACGGTTGAAGAACACGTTTCGAGCGAGAAGGTTTCACGTGAAACAACCCGAACCAACGCATTCCGCAGCATCCGCGCGAGACTCCGTTGGTAGCGCCTTCGACGCATCGACTCCCCTGGCTCGCGAACTTCACCATCTGACTGAGAGGCGCAAAGCCTTGGCTCACGCAACGCTGCCGACTCCAGACCACACGCGGGTGTTCACGGTTTCCAATCAGAAGGGCGGCGTGGGCAAGACGACGACGACCGTCAACATCGGCGCTGCTCTCGCCCGCTCCGGCGCACGCGTGCTGGTCATCGACCTCGACCCGCAGGGGAACGCCTCCACGGCGCTCGGCGTTGAGCACCACTCGGACGTCCCCAGCGTGTACGACGTCCTGATCGACGACTTCCCGCTCGCCGACGTGGTGCAGCAGAGCCCGGAGTTCCCCACCCTCTTCTGCGCTCCCTCCACCATCCACCTGGCCGGCGCTGAAATCGAGCTCGTCTCTCAAGTGGCTCGTGAACACCGGCTGCGCACCGCGCTCGAGCAGTTCATCCAAGATGCCGAGGAGCCGTTCCACTACGTTCTGATCGACTGCCCGCCGTCACTCGGCTTGCTGACGATCAACGCCTTCGTCGCGGCGAAGGAGGTGCTCATCCCGATCCAGTGCGAGTACTACGCGCTGGAAGGGCTCAGCCAGTTGTTGAGCAGTATCCAGTTGATCCAGCGCCATCTGAATCCCGGTCTCGCCGTGAGCACCATCCTGCTCACGATGTACGACGGGCGCACCAACCTTGCGCAGCAGGTCGCACAGGATGTCCGTGACCACTTCACCGGTCAGGTCCTCGAGTCCATCATCCCCCGCGCCGTGCGCATCTCGGAGGCGCCCAGCTTCGGGCAGAGCGTCATCAGCTACGACCCGACGTCTCTGGGTGCCGTCTCCTACCTCGAGGCCGCTGCAGAGATAGCGAACCGCTGGGCTGCACAGCAGCACGCGTCACCCGATACGAACCACCCTGAGGGAGTCAGTCACTGATGGCAACGAAACGAACCGGACTCGGCCGTGGGATCGGTGCCCTCATCCCGACCACGAGCTCCGATACCCAGGCGAACCGGCCCGTCGACGTCTTCTTCCCCGACAACCAGGGGACGGCTCGGAAAGCTGCAAAGGATGCGGCTACGGCGGCAGCCGACGCCGCGGCTGCGGCCGCCGAGTCCTCAGCGCCGTCGTCGGACGCTGTCCCGGCCGAGGAGGGCCCACAGCTCGTCGCCGTGCCCGGTGCACGACTCGCCTACCTCTCCCCCGGGCTGATCGTTCCGAACGCAAACCAGCCCCGTACCGTGTTCGATGAGGACCACCTCGCCGAGCTGGTGACCAGCATCCGCGAGGTCGGCGTACTCCAGCCCATCGTCGTGCGCCCCATCCCCGGTGACGATGAGCAGTACGAGCTCATCATGGGTGAGCGACGTCTCCGCGCCTCGAAGGAGGTCGGACTCGACCGGATCCCGGCGATCATCAAGGACACTGCGGACGAGGACATGCTTCGGGACGCGCTCCTCGAGAACCTCCATCGCTCCGAGCTGAACCCGCTGGAAGAGGCCTCTGCGTACCAGCAGCTCCTCGCGGACTTCGGGATCACCCAGGATGAGCTCGCGAACCGGATCGGCCGCTCACGGCCCCAGATCAGCAACACCATCCGTCTGCTCAAGCTGCCCGCGGCGGTCCAGCAGCGGGTCGCAGCGGGCGTGCTGAGTGCCGGCCACGCACGGGCCATCCTGTCCCTGACTGATCCCGAAGCGCAGCAGCGTCTCGCCGACAAGATCGTCAACGAAGACCTCTCCGTTCGTGCGGCAGAAGCCGCCGCCGCTCAAGGCGTCCAGGCGAAGAAGCCGAGGCCGATCGCAGGCTCCCGCCGTGGCCAGCTCGACGAGATCGCCGACCGCCTCGGTGACCGCCTGAACACTCGCGTGAAGGTCACGCTCGGAGCGAAGAAGGGCCAGATGGTGGTCGAGTTCGCGACGATCGCAGATCTGAACCGCATCCTCAGTGAGCTCGGCGAGTCCGGCTTCGGACAGTCTTCCTAGCGACGTTTCACGTGAAACGCGGGGATTGCTCATCGAGCGGTCCCCGCGTTTGCGTTCTTCCGAGTTGTTGCGACACCATCCGTCCCGTGCCGCGACCGGCGCGCACGAGATGGGGAAAGTCCTGATCCGAGCCGGAATTGACAGCGATCGTCCGACGTTTCACGTGAAACGCTAGCGCTGAAGCTTGCCTTTCGTACCTAGCCGCGGTGATCCATAAACGAAGAACCGCCCGGCTCCGGAGAGTCGGGCGGTTCTGAGCGAGGATGATCTCCTGGTCAGCCGATGAAAGCTGCGAGGTCCTTCTCGAGTGCTGCCTTCGGCTTTGCGCCGATGACGGTCTGGACGACCTCGCCGCCCTTGAAGACCTTCATGGCCGGGATGGAGGTGATCTGGTACTTCATCGCGAGGTTCGGGTTCTCGTCGACGTTCAGCTTGAGGACGGTGATCTTGTCACTGTTCTCGGAGCCGATGGTGTCGAGGATCGGGCCGACGGCGCGACACGGACCGCACCAGGCGGCCCAGAAGTCGACCAGGACGGGCTTGTCGCTGTTGATGACCAGCTCGTCGAACGTGGCTTCGGTGACTGCATCTGACATGAGTGTTCTCCTTCGTGGTGCGCGCGTCGAGGTGGGCGCGCGGTCGATCAAACGGTGGTGGCGAGGACCGGGTCGGAAGGCTGGGGGCGGCCCGCGGTCTGAGCCTCGCCGATGGCGGCCAACTCGCCTGCAGCCTGCTCGCGGTCGGCGAGGTAGTGCTCCGCGTCGAGGGCCGCGATGGTGCCACTGCCGGCAGCCGTGATGGCCTGACGGTAGGTGGGGTCGATGACGTCACCGGCGGCGAAGACGCCGGGCAGGTTGGTCTTCGACGAGCGACCCTTGACCGCGATGGTGCCTTCGGGAGCGAGGTCCAACTGTCCGTGGATCAGGTGCGTGCGCGGGTCGTTGCCGATCGCGATGAACAGTCCGCCGAGCGGCAGGTGCGTCTCGGTGCCGTCGGTGGTCGACCGCAGCGTCACGCCGTCCACCGCGTCGGCGCCGGTGATGCCTGCGACCTCGCTATTCCAGATGAACTCGATCTTGTCGTTCGCGAATGCGCGGTCCTGCATGATCTTCGACGCGCGGAGGGTGTCCTTGCGGTGGATGACATAGACCTTCGACGCGAAGCGCGTGAGGAAGGTGGCCTCCTCCATCGCACTGTCGCCGCCGCCGATGACCGCGATGGTCTTCTCCTTGAAGAAGAAGCCGTCGCACGTCGCACACCAGGAGACGCCGTGACCGGAGAGGCGCTCCTCGTCGGCTAGTCCGAGCTTGCGGTACGCGGAACCGGTGGCGAAGATGACGGTGTGTGCCTCGTGGACCTGACCGTTGCCGAGGGTGACGGTCTTCACGTCGCCCTCGAGCTTGAGGTCGGTGACGTCGTCGTAGAGCACCTCGGTGCCGAACTTCTCTGCCTGCTCCTGCAGCTTCATCATGAGCTCAGGGCCCTGGATGCCGTCGGGGAAACCCGGGAAGTTCTCGATCTCGGTGGTGTTCATGAGCTCGCCGCCCGCCTCGACCGACGACGCGACGAGCAACGGCTGCAACGAGGCGCGCGCAGCGTAGATCGCCGCCGTGTAGCCGGCGGGTCCTGATCCGATGATGATGACCTGACGCACGATGCTCCTCAGTGGTTCGTGGACTCCCGGACCAGGTGGGTTCCGGGCTTCCGAGTGGTGTAACACATCCTAACCGGCGCCTATTCCGCTGCTGTGGGGCCTCGGACAGCTCTCAGGTGCGCGCGATGCGCTCGTCCGGCAGACGGCGATCAGCGGCCGAGGCGAGCGAGGACGGGTGCCAGAGCGGCCTTGAGTTCCGGCGTCCGCAGGAGGGCGAGGACGGCCAGGTAGACCGCGGCCATGACGGTGCCGACGACCGCCATCGTGATGATGGCTCCGGGGATCGTCGCCGTGGTGAACCCCTCCTCCCCGATGCCGCCCAACAGCGACAGCACGACGACGCCGACCGCGGCGGCGGGAACGGCGGCCGCGACGTATCGCAGGAGGCTGAGGAGGATCCGCTTCGTGTCCAGGCCACCCAGCCGACGACGGAGCAACCATGCGGCGACCACCGTCTGAGCGATGCACGCGACCGTGATGGCGAGGGCGACGCCGGCACCCACCAGGTGCTTCGGCAGGACGAGCAGGACGACGATCGCGAGCAGCACGAAGAGCAGCGTCTGGAACAGCGTGAAGAAGAACGGTGTCTTCGTGTCACCCAGGGCGTAGAACGCGCGCTGCAGGACGAAGAGGATACAGAACGGGACCAGGCCGATGACGAAGGCGATGATGATGCCCCCCATGGCCTGCGCCTGCTCGAAGGTCTCCGCGAACACGCTTCCGAAGGGGACGGCCACCACGATGATGACCGCGGCGGCGAGGACGATGAGGACGCTCACGACGCGGATCGCCGCCGAGATGTCGGCCTGCAGTCGAGGGAGGTCACGCCCGTGCTCCCGGGTGCCCTGCGCGTGTTCGCTCATGCGGGTGAAGTACGCCGTCGCGATCGAGACGGTGATGATCGAGTGCGGCAGCATGAAGATCAGCCACGCGTAGTTGAGGATCGCGACGGACGGCCCCTGATCACTGACGGAGGCGACGATCTGGGTTTCGATGATCCCCGCGCCGGTCGTCAGCAGCAGCATGCCGAAGGTCCAGCTGGCGATCCGACCGGTGGCCCGGAGTCCCACCCCCCGCCACTGGAAGTCAGGTCGGAAGCGCAGCCCGGCCTTCCGCCAGAAGACCATGAGGAACGCGGCCTGGACCACGACGCCGAGCGTGGCGGACCCGGCGAGCAGGACGGTCCTACCGTCGGTCCACTCGAGCACGGCGAGGTCACCGCTGCCGTACACGCCGATGAAGGCGACCAGGCCGGCGATCGCGATGACGTTGTTGAGGACGGGCGCCCAGGTGAACGGCCCGAACATCTTGCGGGCGTTGAGGACCTCGCCGAGCACGGTGTACAGGGCGTAGAACAGGATCTGCGGGAGGCACCAGTAGGCGAACGCCGTCGCGAGCGCGAACTGGTCCGGCGGCAGGGTGGCAGCCACGATGAACACGAAGACCGGCGCCAGCAGGGTGATGACCGCTGTGGCTCCCCCGATGAACACCAGGGTGATGGTCACGAGCTTGTTGATGTACGCGTTGCCACCGTCGGCATGGATACCGGCTCGGACGATCTGCGGCACCAGCACGGCGCTGAGGACGCCGCCGCCGATGATGACGTAGATGGTGTTCGGCAACTGGTTCGCGATGGCGAAGGTGTCGCCGATGACGACGACACCGATCGCCTGTGCCACGAGGATGGCCTTGACGAAGCCGAGGAGCCGGGAGACCAGCGTCCCCGAGGCGAGGAGGGCGCTCGCCCTACCGATGCCGTCAGCCATTCGTCTCCCGTCGTCCGGGTGACGACTCTACCGGGGGCTCTCCGTCCGCACGCTCATCGTCGTCCGGCGCGATGCCCGCGGGGGCGGCGAGAGCACGACGCTTCGCCCGACGGCCGAGCACCATGCGGACGACCCCGCTGACGAACAGCAGGGCGACGAGCAGAGCGAGGACGACAGCGCCGATGCCCTCCCAGTCGGCGCGGACGTTCACGCCGACGAACGACTGCTCACCGATGGCCTGACCACCCGTGCTGAACAGTTGCACTCGGAGGGTGGCGTCACCGTTCCCGATCTGCGCCTGGACGGGGACGAGGACAGTCGCCCGCGAGTCCGCGGCGATCTCCTGCGTGACGGAACCGGAGATGCTGAGACGACCGTTGCTCGGCGACGCCTGCATCACGACGGTGACGGGGTACGGCAGGTCGTTCCGAACCGCGAACGGCAACGACACCTCACCGCCCACCATGTTGATTCGGCTGCTGTCCGTCACGCGGACCGATGCGAGGACGGTGTCGGTGCGCTCCTGCTGCGCCGTGACCGCGGCGCCCCAGCCCTCCGCCGTGGAGAGCCACCCGGCTGCGAGGCTGGAGAGCAGCGTGGCGCGCTCACGCCCGGTCAACAGCTCGGGCTCGTTCAACACGGAGGAGAACTCGGTGACGAGTCGTTCGTCGTCGAGGAGGACCCGGACGTCCGAAACCCGGTCGTCGTTCGGGGCCATCGCACCGAGGGTGACCGCGGCCGGCGGTTCCGTGAGGGTGCTCGCGAGGGACGTCCGAGCGGTGGCCGGCAACGAGCGGAGTGCGTTGACCGTGTCGCCCAGGGCCGGGAGCGTGGAGTCGACGGCGCGCGGGAGGACTGCGACGACCGTTCCGCCGGTCGACCCCTCCGTACCGATGGCGGCGGCCCGGGCGTTCACGTCCGCGATGGCGTTCTGGAACGCGCTGTCCGTTGACGCCGAGGCGGCGGCGCTCAGTGAGTCGGCGAGACCGTGGTCGACCAGGAGGGTCGGTGTGGTCCCGGCAGTCGCCGACGCGCGGAGCGTCTGACCGCTCGTGGAGGTGTTGGCTGAGTCCACCATCGCGACCGCGCCACCGGACGAGGTGAAGACGGAGAGGTCGGCATCGGTCACCGCGCCGCTCGCCCACACGATGTTCGGGAGTGAGTAGCTCCATTCGAGCAGCTCGGCCATCGTCGGAACGGTCGGGACCGGTTGGGCGGGCGTCTGGGAGGGTGACGGTGTGGGGGTGGACCCGTCGGACGGCGTGGCGGTCGGGGACGCCTCATCGGTCGCCGTCGCGGGTGACGGGCCCGTCTCCGGGCTCGGCTGGACGCCGTCGGGGCCCGTGGTCGGTGTATCGGACGGCGTCGGAGTCTCGGTGGGCTGCACCACAGGGAAGTCGGCGACGTCCAGGGCGAAGCCGAACGAGGTTGGCGCCATCAACTGCCCGAGCCCAGCCTCGGCTTGGACGGCAGGCTCCGCGTCGCCGTACTGGAGGGCGAACGTCTCGTTCGGTGCGGCCTCGAGGCGGGCGAGCCAGGCCACGGCCCCCTCAGGCGCTCGAGTGCCGAGCGCTCTGATGGAGGCGATGATCCGAGGATCGATCCCGAGGGCGATCTGCTCACCGAAGTACGCGTCGAGCTGCGTCGTGAGTGCACCGTCGTCGTCGGTGAGCTCGGTGAGCTCGTCGGCGTCGAGGAGCCCGCCGTAGCTGATCGGCACAGTGAGTGGGGCGACGACGGCGAGCGAGGCCGCCGTGGGCTGTCCCTGGGACCGCCAGACCAACGCAGTCCGTCCCCCGGCGGCCGTGTCCCCCGCCGTATAGCCCGCGGAGACGCCGTAGGAGCCCCAGCTGTCCGCGTCGTCGAAGCCGAGTGCCGGCGGGGTGAAGTCGAGGCCACTCACGACGTACTGCTGCCCGGCGATGAGTTCCGGGATCTCGATGGTGCGGACCACGGTCGTCCCGCTCGGTGTCGTCGCCGCGTCGGCACCCGAGGTGTCGAGCCACGCGTCGAGCGCCGCCGTCCCGGTGATGCGCGCGGTGGTGACGGCCAGCAAGAGGGAACCGGCCGGCAGGTCGTCGTCGGTCCCGTTCGTCAAGGTGATGCCGAAGGAGGTGATCGACGACTGCTCGACCGCTCCCCCGTCGCTGGGGCTCACCTCGACCGACACGAGACCGTCCGGCGTCGTGGCTGCATGCGCTGTCTGCAGGGGTGCGGCAGCGGCGAGTGACACCGGCGAGGAGAGCCCGGAGGACACGACGGCGAACGACAGCGCGGCTGCTGCGAGGGCGCTGAGGAGGCGTGGGAGGCGGCTTGGTCGTGTCATGGGCTGATGGACCACGTCGCTCAGGCGGAGTGGTCCGCTCACGATTCTACGGTGGCGCTCCAAACGAACCTGGGTGCTTGTGCACCGGGAGGTCACGGCTTCCGCAGGGAGCGCCACCGAACGTCGGGCTACGACCCGTCTGACACGATGCGATCGGCGTCGCCCTCGTCCGGCGCACCCTCGTCCTCCCGCCGGCCGTGACCGAGCGAGAGGGTCGCGAGGAAGCCGACGACGAGGAACGCCGCGGCGGCGAAGGCCGCGTATCGCGTGCCGTCCGAGAGCGCGACCTTGGCGTCCTCGGCGACCGCGGCCGTCGCGGGGTCTGCGGCGAGTCCGGCGATGGACGCCCCGGCGCTGTCGACCACGCTCGAGACCAGGGCATCGCGCTGGGCCACCGGGATCCCGGCGTCGTCGAGTCGTGCGTCGAGCACGGAGGCGGTGCTGATGAACAGCACGGTGCCGAGGACGGCGATGCCGAGCGCCGATCCGATCTGCCGGGCCGTGCTCTGCGTCCCGGAGCCCTGCCCGCTCTGCTCGATCGGGACGTCCTTGAGGACGACGCCGGTCAGCTGCGCGGTCGCGAGCCCGACTCCGAACCCGTAGACGAAGAGGGACACCGCGATCGCGAACCACGGGGTGTCGGTTCCGACCGCGAACCCGATGCCGACGACACCGGCGATCTCCGCGAGGATGCCCACCCGCACGATCGTCACCGGCGCGACGCGGTTCCCGAAGGCTCCGGCGAAGCCGCTCGCGACGAACGATCCGATCGCCAGCGCCAAGAGGACCACGCCCGTCTGCAGTGCGCTGTATCCGAGGACGTTCTGCAGCCAGATCGGGAGCGACAGGATGATGCCGAACTCGCCCAGGGAGACGATGAGTGCAGCGATGTTGCCGTTGCGGAACGACGGCAGGGAGAAGAGCGAGAAGGCGATGATGGTGCTCTGCCCCTGCCGCATGCGTCGGCGGCCCCAGAGCACGAACGCGACCGCACCGATCACGGTCACCACCAGTGCGATGGGCACCGGGGAGAGCGTGAACGGCCACGTCCAGTCGCCGACGACCAGCGGGGCCTCGGTCGTCCACCAGCCGAGGCTGCGGCCCTCGATCAGTCCGAACACGAGCGACGAGCTCGTGATGATCGACAGCGCAGCACCGACACCGTCGATGCGTCCGGTCGTCACGTCGCGCGACTCGGAGACGAACAGGAGCAGTCCGATGACGATGACGACACCGAGCGGCACGTTGATGCCGAACGCCCAGCGCCACGAGAAGTCGGTCGTCAGCCAGCCGCCCAGGAGCGGCCCGACCGCGACCATGCCGCCGATCGTCGATCCCCAGACGGCGAAGGCGATCGCTCGGTCGCGGCCTCGGAACGTCGCGTTGATGATCGACAGGGTCGTGGGAAGGATCATCGCCCCGCCGACGCCCTGGACGACCCGCGCGAGGATCAGGAGCTCGCCGGTCGCTGCGAGTGCGGCGAACACCGACGCCGCGACGAAGACGACGACGCCGAGGAGGAGCATCCTCCGGCGACCCACCCGGTCCGCGAGGGTCCCGAACACGATGAGGAGCGCGGCGAAGACGAGGGTGTAGGACTCCTGGACCCACTGGACCTGTGTCGACGAGATGCCGAGGTCGTCCACGATCGACGGGATCGCGACGTTGACGATGGTGGAGTCGACGATGATGAGCGCGACGGCGACGCTGATGGCGACGAGTCCGAACCATTTGCGGCGGTCGGCGGTGCTTCGTCCAGGCGTCTCGGACAGGTTGGATTCCGTCATGCGCGGAAACGATCAGCTAGCTGCATATTGTGAGTATGCGCCCGCGATCAGCGGTTGTCACCCACCATGTGTCGTATTCAAATTCGGGCATACGACTGCCCGACAGATGCCGTCGAGCCAGGCGGTGTCACTCCGCGTCGTCGCCCTCCCATGGCGGTCGAGCCACCTTGCCCGACATCCGCCAGACCGCACGCGTCAGTTCCGGATGCACTCGGGCGATCTCCCGGAGCACCTCGTACTCCAAGTGGTCCGCATTGTCGCGGTGATCCTGGGCGTCCTCCAGCGAGGAGTACCCCGCGAGCCGTGCCATGGCGTGCTGAGCGGCGAGCCCTCGAGCGTGCAGCGCGTCGTCCCGGAGTACGGCGACGACGAGCTCGTCGACCGTCGGCATCGACGGCAGGAAGTCCCACGGGTCCTCGCCGTCTCGGGCGCGATGCTCGATGATGACCTCGCGTTCGAGCTGCGCATCACGCCGCAGTTTCGGAAGGTCGACCGCCTGCAGATCCACGTACCCTCCTCGCTCCGGCGCACCGGCGGCGCGCACTCGGGTATCAAGGGTACGCCTCGTATCGGTGGACCTCGCCGTCAAGACGGCCTCGGACCGATGGACGCACCTGGTACCCCAGGACCATCGGCGTCGTCCGATCGGCGGATGGGCGGGCCGCGGAGGTCCATCATCGTGCGGATGTGCCGGCGGACGGCACTCCCTAGCGTGGACTGGGGCGACTCGCGCCCACTCCGCGACCGAGAGGCCAGCCGTCCCATGTCATTCCTCACGAGGCTCAGTCTCGCCAACCGATTGATCGTGGGCCTGATCACCGCCGCCATCGTCGTGTTCGGCCTCTTCGCCGTCGGCTCCCTGAAGCAGGAGCTGCTGCCGTCCGTGCAGCAACCCGGCGCGTTCGTGTCCGCCACCTACCCGGGTGCATCGCCCGCATCCGTGGAGCGGGAGGTGACCGAGCCGGTCGAGCAGGCGGTGCAGGGCATCAAGGGCGTGACCGGCGTGACCTCCACCTCGGTCGGCGGCTCCACCTCCTTGCAGGTGAGCTGGGACTTCGGCCAGGACGACGAGAAGATCGTCGGGGACATCCGGAGCGCGCTCGCCGGTCTGAAGAGCACCCTCCCAAGCGACACGACCACCGAGGTCTTCGCCGGGGGCAGCGACGACATCCCCGTCCTCCAACTCGCCATCGCGTCCGAAGACGAGTCCGGGGAGTTCGCGGGCCGGGTCGAGAGCACCGTCCTTCCCGCCCTCCGCGGCATCAGTGGCGTCCGCCAGGTCGACCTGGCCGGACAGAACGCCACCCAGCTCGTCATCACGATGCGCCCGGCCGACCTCGCGGCCAAGAAGGTCACGGCTGAGGAGGTCGTGGCTGCGGTGCAGGCGAGCGGCGCGGTGACCGCGGCGGGGACGAGCGTCGACGCCGGCAAGGAACTGTCGATCGAGGTCGGCTCGGCGGTCGGCTCGCTCGAGGAGTTGCAGGCGCTCCCCATCCAGCACGAGGACGGGCCGTTCGCGCTCTCCGCCGTCGCCGACGTCGAGCTCGTGCCCGCGGCGGAGACCTCCATCGCGCGAGCGGACGGCCTCCCCTCGCTCTCCCTCACGATCCTCAAGGACCCGTCGGCGAACGCCGTCCAACTCGCTCACGCGATCCGCGACGCCCTGCCCGGGCTCGAGCAGGAACTGGGATCCGGCGCCAAGTTCACCGTGGTCTTCGACCAGTCGCCGATGGTGGAGCAGTCGATCCACGACCTCTCCGTGGAGGGTGGGCTCGGGCTCCTGTTCGCCATCATCGTGATCCTCGTGTTCCTGCTGTCGATCCGCTCGACGATCATCACCGCCGTCTCGATCCCCCTGTCGCTGCTCATCGCGATGATCGGGTTGTGGATCGGCGACTACTCGCTGAACATCTTCACCCTCGCCGCCCTGACGGTGGCGGTCGGGCGAGTGGTCGACGACTCGATCGTCGTCATCGAGAACATCAAGCGTCGCCACAGCGGTCGCGGCATGACCGCATCGAGTGTCGTCGAGGCGGTCCGCGAGGTGGCCGGTGCGGTGACGGCGTCGACCATCACCACGGTCGCGGTGTTCCTCCCAGTCGCCTTCGTCGGAGGCACGGTCGGCGAGCTGTTCAGGCCCTTCGCAGTCACCGTCTCCGTGGCGCTCATCGCCTCCCTCGTGGTGTCGCTCACCATCGTCCCGGTCCTCGCCTATTGGTTCATGCGCGGCTCCTCCTCGCCGGCAGCGGCCTCCGACCTTGCTCCGGCCGTCGACGAGGACGAGTCGGAGGCGTACTCCAAACTCCAGCGCGCCTACCTTCCGGTCCTCACCACGGCGCTCAAGCGGCCGGTGGTCACCCTGCTGATCGCGGCCGTCGTGTTCGCCGGGACGATCGTCTCGGCCGGGTTCCTGAAGACCGACTACCTCGGAGACATCGGGGGCGAGAACACGGTGACCGTCACCCAGGAGCTCCCTGAGGGGACGAGTCTGGACGTGACCAGTGATGCGGCGGCGACCGTCGAGGCCGTCCTCGCGAAGACCGCCGGGGTGTCGGGGTACCTCACCACCGTCGGCGGGAGCGGATCGAGCAACACGGCGCAGATCAGCGTGACCGTGGGCAAGGAGAGTTCGCGGGAGGCCGTGGCCGACACCATCCGCGACGCCGTGGCGAAGCTCGACGACGTCGGCGAGATCACCGTCGGTGACGCCGGTGCAGGACTCGCCGGTGGTGGTGGCGGCATGGAGGTGACGCTCCAGGGCGAGGACCCTATGGCCCTGGCGACGGCCGCCGCGGCCGTCCAGGAGATGCTCGGCACGACGGACGGTCTGCGGGATGCGACGAGTGACCTCGCCGACGAGCAGGGATTGCTGAAGGTGAACGTGGACCGCGCCGCCGCAGCCCGCTACGGCTTCACCCAGGAACAGGTCGGGCAGGCCATCGCCAGCGCACTCCGTGGCACGCCGACGGGCTCGGTCATCCTCGAGGGCGCTTCTCGGGACATCATCGTGCGCTCGCAGCGCGTGGGGACGACGCCGGCGGAGATCGCAGCACTCCCACTCCCGGTCAGCGCGTTGCAGCAGGCTGCGGCGCAGAAGGCCGCGACCGATGCGCTCACGGCCGAGCAGGACCAGGCCACGCAGCAGGCGAAGGACGAGGCCGCGTCCCAGGCCACGAAGCAACGCTCCGAACTCCAGGAGGCGCGGTCGACGGCCGCGTCACAGCTCGACGCGCTCCGAGCGCAGTTGAGCGCGCTGCAGGCGGCGCCGGTCGAGGTTCCTCCGGTCACTCCCACCACGCCGGAGGAGGAGGCCGCGCAGCAGGCCTACGAGGCCCGTGCCGCGCAGCTCGCCGGGTTGAGTGACGCCATCACCCAGCTCCAGGGTTCCATCACGACGATCGACGAGCAGTTGACCGCGATGCGAGACGCGGAGGCGGAAGCGGCCGAGCAGCAGGCCGAGGCCGACCGTCTCACCCAGGCGCAGAAGGACCTCGCCAACGTCAGTGCCGTCCCGATCCCCGTGAGCGCCGTGGCGCAGGTGGTGGAGGAACAGGCTCCGGCGGCCATCACCCGCATCGACGGCGTGCGGACGGTGACCGTTTCGGCCACCCCGACCGGGGACGACCTCAGCGCGACGACCCTCGCCGTGCGGCAGGGGCTGAACGGCCTGGACCTCCCGAGCGGCGTCACGGCCTCGGTCGGCGGCGTAGCCCAGGATCAGGAGGAGTCGTTCGCGCAGCTCGGCCTCGCCATGCTCATCGCGATCGTCCTCGTCTTCATCGTGATGGTGGCGACGTTCAAGAGCCTGCTCCAACCGCTCATCCTGCTCGTCTCGGTGCCGTTCGCGGCGACCGGAGCGATCGCCGCGCTGCTCATCACGGGCACCCCGCTCGGCATCCCGTCGATGATCGGCCTGCTCATGCTCATCGGGATCGTCGTCACGAACGCGATCGTGCTGATCGACCTCGTCAACTCGTATCGTGCGCGGGGTGACGGCATCGACGACGCCGTCCTGCACGGGGCGAGACTCCGACTGCGACCGATCATCATGACCGCCTGCGCGACGATCTTCGCCCTGGTGCCCATGTCCCTCGGCCTCACCGGCGGCGGCGTCTTCATCTCGCAGTCGCTCGCGATCGTGGTGATCGGCGGTCTCGTCTCCTCGACGTTGCTGACGCTCATCCTCGTGCCGGTGCTCTACCTGCTCCTGGAGCGGCGCACCGAGCGACGTCTCGCGAAGCGGGAGCGGAAGCGTGCGGCCAAGGCCGAGCAGGCCGCCGCGTCCGCCGACCAGGACGCGGACGAGGACCTGGAATCGATCATGGCGGCTGACCGCTGATCGGCCGGTGGGGTGAGTGGGGCCGCTTCGCGGAAGCGCTCGCCCCGCAGCTGGCACACTGGGGGCGTGGACCAGCGACTGATCGACCTCCTCCGTGCCGACCTCACGACCGCCGGGTACACCGTGGAACGGGTGCGCGGCCTGTGGGGTGAGATGGCCGAGGCGGCCCTGCACCGATCGAACCGGGTCGTGGCGATCCGAGCGCTCGACGCCCGAGAGGGCACGGAGGGCGTGGAGCCGGTCGCGACCTTGGCGAGGCTGTTCATCCTCGGGCTGCCGGCGGACGTCGACGCGGTCTCCCGCGCCCTGCCGACGCTCGGTGCCGACGGAGCGGTGGAGCTCGGCCTCCTCAGCCGGTTCGACGACCGCGGCCTCCGCCCGGCCCTCGACCTCCGCCCCTATGCCTGGGTGGACGCGAACGGGAGCGGGGCCTGGTGGATCGCCTCCGACCTCGGCGAACTCGCCCTCGGCCACGAACTCGGCGAGGAGCACGTGCTCGGCGTCGGTGGTGCGTCGATGACCCTCAGCGGCATCATCCTGCCTGAGCGGGTCGGATCGGCACTCGACCTCGGCACGGGGTGCGGGATCCAGGCACTCCACCTGTCGCGGATCGCGGATCGTGTGGTCGCGACGGACATCTCGGAGCGGGCGCTCGAACTCGCAGCGCTCAACGCACGCCTCAACGGGATCGACTCGATCGAGTTCCGTCTCGGCAGCATGTTCGAGCCGGTGACCGGCGAGCGGTTCGACCGCATCGTCTCGAACCCGCCGTTCGTGATCACACCACGGATGGAGGGGGTCCCGAACTACGAGTACCGGGACGGCGGGCTCGTCGGTGACGCCCTCGTCGAGTCGGTCTTCATCGAGGCGGCCCGGCATCTGACGGAGGACGGGGTGGCCCAGTTCCTCGGCAACTGGGAGTACCGCGCACGGACGGACGGACTCGATCGCGTCGCGGACTGGGTGGAGCACAGCCGGGAGACGGTGGACGCCTGGGTGATCGAACGCGAGGTGCAGGATCCGGCGGAGTACGCCGAGACCTGGATCCGGGACGGTGGCACGAGGGCCGGCACCGCCGAGTTCGAACGCCTCGCGGCAGCCTGGCTCGACGACTTCGCATCGCGGTCGGTGACGGGCGTCGGCTTCGGCTACGTCCTGCTCCGGCGGACCGACTCCCCCACCTCGCTGCGCCGGCTCGAGCGTCTCCACGGCCATGCGGGATCCAACTCGGCGGGCCTCGGAGCCCACCTCGCCGTCTGCCTCGCCGCGCACGACTGGCAGGTCGCGCTCGACGACCAGGCCCTGCTCCGTGAGCGCGTCGTCCTCGCCGGCGACGTCACGGAGGAGCGTCACTACTGGCCGGGCGACGAGGACCCGACGGCGATGCACCTGCGCCAGGGTGGCGGGCTGGCCAGGTCCGTCGGCGTCGACACGGGACTCGCCGGACTCGTCGGTGCGTGCGATGGCGAACTCGCCCTCGGTGCCATCGTCGACGCGATCGCGCAACTCGTCGAGGTCGACGCCGGCGAGCTCGGCGACGAACTCCTCCCCCGCGTGCGTGCGCTCATCGACGACGGGATCCTGCTTCCTGCTGTCTGAACGGTGACCGTTCGCGGAACGGATCCCCAACTGGATAGTGAAACTATCCGATAGTGCTACTCTCCAACTGGGACGACGAACCGCGTCGCTCAGAATCGAGACCAGCATGAGCACCACCCACGTCATCCTCGGCGGCAACGGCGTCATCGGACGGGAGACCGCGCAAGCGCTCCTCGCGACCGGCGTATCCGTCGGCTCGGTCGGCCGCCGGGCGTCCACGGTGCCGGGCGTCACCTCGGTCATCGCCGACCTCCTCGATCGGGATGCGGTCAGGACCGCGCTCGACGGAGCGGACGTCGCCTACCTCACCGCTGGTCTGCCCTACTCCGCCGCTCTCTGGGAGCAGCGCTGGCCCCGCATCGTCGAGAACGTCATCGAGGCGGCAGTGGCGACCGGGACGCACCTCGTCTCCCTCGACAACGTCTATGCGTACGGCGCGGTGGATGGCCCGATGACGGAGGGGACTCCGCTGGCACCCGTCAGCCGGAAGGGCCGGGTCCGTGCTCGTGCTGCGGCCGCGCTCGCAGCGGCGGTGGCGGAACGCGGTCTGGTCTCGACGGTGGGACGGAGCGCCGACTTCTTCGGCCCCGGTGCATCGACCAGTGTGTTCAACAGCTTCGGGATCGACCCGATCGCCGCAGGACGGCCGGGCACCTGGCTGTACGACGCCGACCTGCCGCACTCGCTCACCTACACCCCCGATGTCGGTCGTGGACTGGCCATCCTCGGCACGGACACCGCCGCGCGCGGACGCCTCTGGCACCTGCCCACCGGTCCGGCGCTGACAGGACGCGACTACCTCCGTCTCGCCGGAGGGCATGACGGCCCGATCAAGATCATGGGTGCGGCCATGATGCGGATCGGGTCCCTCTTCAACGCCGGTGCGCGCGAGACGCGCGAGATGAGCTACCAGTACACGGCTCCGTACCGGTTCGACTCCAGTGCGTTCGAGCTCGCCTTCGGCGTGCGACCGACGCCGATCGCCGATGCCGTCGCCGAGACCGTCCGAGCCGCCGGCGCCGGTGTCCGGGCCTGAGCGGAGGGCACCCGGGTGGCACGGTCGGCGAGCGGCACTTCGGCGCTCTGCCAGCTGACCGCGATAGTCTCCCGTGTCGGAGACACCGACCCCGCCGACGAAAGCGACCACCCTCGATGCCGGAGAGCCCACTCTCAGCCAGCCCGTACGAGGTGCTCGGTGTGAGCACGACGGCGTCCCAGGACGAGCTCCGACGGGCGTATCGCCGGCTGATGCGCGAGACGCACCCCGACCTCGGCGGCAGCGCCCCGCAGTTCAACGCGGTGCAACTGGCGTGGGAGCGTGTCGGCACGGTCGACGGTCGCGCCGCGTACGACCGCGGACGGAACGTCCCGTCCGGCGGCGTCGACGCGGACGACGAGCCCACCTGGTCCGCGTCCACCACCGGACGTTCCGGCACCCAGCGTGCGGACTCCCGTCCTCGAGCGCGGGCCTACGGGCATCCCGGCGGCGACTCGCGGGAGGCCTACCTCGAGCTCATCAGGGAGTGGGTCGGCCGTGGCGTCCCGCTCGACGACCCCTACGACCCGAAGCTCGTCCGCTCCGCCCCGCGCGAGATCCGGCACCAGCTCGCCAACGCGCTGGCGGAGGAGCAGACGGCCCGCACGGTGGCGACGCTCGGCATCGGGTACACCGTGTGGCACGACGTCCTGGCTCCCGGCGAGGCGAAGATCGATCACGTCGTCCTCGGCCCGACCGGGCTGTTCGCGGTGAAGTCCGAGGACTGGGGCGGGCCGGTGAGCGTGCATCGAGGTGAGGTCGTCGGCGAGACGCTCGGTGTCCGAGAGGAGCCTGTGCGTTCGCTCGTCCGCTCGGCGCGCACGGTCGCGAAGGCGGCCCGCGTGAAGTTCACCGCCTCGGTCATCGTCGTGCCCGACGGTGCCGTCGAGGAGTCCGTCGAGTTCATCGGCCGGAAGCACCCCGTCACCGTCCTCGTGGAGCGCTCGCGGCTCGCCGACCTGCTCCGTACGGGTCTTCCGGGCATCGAACGCATGGGTGGCAACCAGCTGTTCGACATCCGCACCAGGCTCCAGCAGACCATTCGCTTCGTGGGCGTTTAAGTCGCGCAAGACGACACCTGTGGGTGAAACCCCCCACCGCCCCAATCGGGGTTCTTGTGCGGATGGGCTCCAGGCACCACCATCAGGGCATGAGCACTCCATCCGGCTGGTATCCCGATCCTGAACGACCGGGCGGGCAGCGGTGGTGGACCGGCTTCGCCTGGGGTGGGGCGCGATTCCCGGCGACGATGCCCGCCACCGCGACCGCGACGTCCACCGCCGCGGTGCCCAGGCCGCCCATCGAGACCCATCCGAGCCGACTTCGGCCACTGCACGTCATCCTGATCAGTCTCGTCGTCGCGCTGGTGCTCCTCAGCGCGATCGGCGGTGCGTTCTGGGGTGCCCTGCTCGCGCTCGTCGCTATCGTCGCAGCGGCCGTCGGCGTGATCGCCCTCGTTCGCGGTCACGCCAGCCGGCTCGGCATCCGGAACCGGGGTACCGCGCTCGCCGTGGTCGCCGCAGCCCTCTGCCTCGTCGTCGTCGGTGGCGGTGCGAGTGCTGCGACGCTTCCGGCGCCGGATCGGCCTGCGGCGCTACTGACGGCTCAAGACGCCGCCACCCCCGCTCCGAAGCGGACCCCGGTGGCGACCCCCACCCCGACCGACGTCGTCACCGAGGTGACGGAGGTCGTCGCGGTGCCGTTCACGGCGACCGAGGTGCAGGACCCGAACCTCGACGTCGGTCAGGTCGCCGTCACCACCGTCGGAGTCGACGGTCAGCAGACGAACACCTACCGCGTGACGACACGGGCCGGCACCGAGGTCGCCCGCGAGGTCGTCTCCCAGGTCGTCACGGTGCAGCCCGTCACGCAGGTGACCTCGGTCGGCACCCGGCAACCCGCGCCCGTGGCTCCAGCACCTGTCGCCGACCCCGTCGGCGGCGGCTGCGACCCGAACTACGAGGGGCAGTGCGTCCCGATCGCGAGCGACGTCGACTGCGCCGGCGGCAGCGGGAACGGACCGGCCTACACGCCGGGACCGGTGTACGTCGTCGGAAGCGACGTGTACGACCTCGACCGTGACGGCGACGGCATCGCCTGCGACGCCTGAGCAAGCCCGTTCGCGCTCGGCGGAAGGCCGGGCCGTCACTTCGGGGCTGCGCGTAACGTCGCTGGCGGGTCGCCGGACGGCGTCCCTGACGCTGATGGATTGGAGCGACGATGAGTGCAGAACTCGACGGCAAGCAGGTGGCCTTCCTCCTGACGGACGGCTACGAGGACAGCGAACTGACCAGCCCATGGGAGGCGGTCACCGGTGCAGGCGCGACGGCCCGACTGATCTCCCCCGCGACGCAGGACGTGACCGGCAAGAACGGGCATGTCCAGCCGGTCGACGTGGCCGTCACCGAGGCGTCCTCCGACGACTACCACGCGCTCGTGCTGCCCGGTGGTGTCGTCAACGCCGACGACCTCCGCCTGGATGAGGCGTCGATCGCCTTCGCGAAGGCCTTCTTCGAGCAGGGCAAGCCGGTCGGCGTGATCTGCCACGGCGCGTGGATCCTGGTCGAGGCCGACGTCGTCCGCGGGCGCGAACTGACCAGCTACCCGAGCCTCAAGACGGACCTGCGGAACGCAGGAGCCTCGTGGGTCGACGAGGAGGTCGTCGTCGACCAGGGTCTGGTGTCGAGCCGGACGCCCGACGACCTGCCGGCGTTCAACGCCAAGCTCGTCGAAGAGATCGGCGAGGGCGAGCATGAAGGCCAGCACGCCTGACCGCCTGACCGTTTGACCCGAACAACGACGAACGCCCGGCCCCTCGAGAGGGACCGGGCGTTCGCGTGCTGTGGAGCTGGTGTTAAGCCTTCTTGTTGCGGGTCAGTGCACCGTAGATGAGGAGCACGACGATGGAACCGCCGATGGCGAGGAGCCACGTCTGCAGCGAGAAGAACTCCTGGAGGTTCGCGCCGAAGAGGAGGCCGCCGAGCCAACCGCCGAGGAGCGCCCCGACGACGCCGAGCAGCAGCGTGATCAACCAGCCGCCGCCCTGACGACCCGGAAGGATGGCCTTGGCGATGGCGCCGGCGATGAGGCCGAGCAGCAGGAAGCCGAGAAAACTCATGATGTCTCCAAATGTGATTGCTGGATCGAGCGGGGTGCCGACCGATCGTGGTGCTACCCCCGCCGGTGAGCGGGGCCAGCCACTGTATCGCGAGGACTAGTGCTTGAAGGCGTCCTTGACATTCTCGCCGGCCTTCTTGGCGTCAGCCTTGGTCTGGTCGGCCTTGCCCTCCGCGACCTTGCTGTCGTCGCCGGTGACCTTGCCCAGGGCTTCCTTCGCCTTGCCCGCGAGGTCTTCAGCGGCGTTCTGGATCTTGTCCGATGCACTCATGGCGTACTCCTTCTTCTGCGTTGGAAACCGGCGGTGATGACCGGTTCATGAAGTAAGACGCAGCTCGCCTCGCATTCGTCACGGAATCCGTCGAAAACCTTCGACGGCACCGGTGGCGCGCCGTCGGATGCGACACTGGATGTTCGTGTTCCGCCAGGCAGTGCCGCCGTCCAGACCCGCCGGGAGGTGAATCGCTTGAGGACAGACCGCCCTCGTTCCGGCTTCTCGCGGTTCCTGCGCATCGTCCGCAACACCATGTTCTGGATCATCGGCGTGATCCTCGCCATCGCACTGGTCATCTTCGTCTGGCTGCAGTTGACGCCCTGGCCTGGGTCGATGGTCATCAGGATGGCGTTCGACGAGCGGGCGAAGGTCGTGCAGTCGGACCTCGAGAAGTTCGTGCCGGACGGTGTCGACGTGCGACGCGACATCCCGTACCGCTCCGGCGACGCCGACGCCCTCCTCGACGTCTACACGCCCGACGGCGTCCGCGGGAGCGGTGCCGCGCTCCCGACCATCGTCTGGGTGCACGGCGGCGCCTGGATCTCCGGAAGCAAGGAACTCATCTCCAACTACATGCGCGTGCTCGCCGGTGAGGGGTACACGGCGGTCGCGGTGGAGTACACGATCGCTCCGGAGGGGCAGTATCCGCTGCCGATCGAGCAGGTCGCCGACTCCCTCGGCTACCTCGACGCCAATGCGCGGGCGCTCAACGTCGACTCCTCCAAGCTGATCCTCGCCGGTGACTCCGCCGGTGCGCAGATCGCCGCTCAGGTCGCGAACGTCGTGACGAGCTCCGAGTACGCCAGCTCGATCGAGGTCGAGTCGCCGATCGAACCGCAGCAGTTGGCCGGAGTCGTGCTGGCCTGCGGCGCGTACGACCTCAGCCTGGTCAATGCCGAGGGCAGCTTCGGGTGGTTCCTCGACACCGTGCTGTGGTCCTACTTCGGCGCGCGCGACTACAAGACGCGGCCTGAGGTCGCCTCAGCGTCGGTCGTCGACTACCTCACGGCGAAGTATCCGCCGACCTACATCACGGTGGGCAACTGGGACCCGCTCTACCCGCAGTCGGTCGAGTTCAAGGCGAGACTCCAGGGGCTCGGGGTCGACGTGCAGTCGATGATCTTCAACCCGGACTTCCGGCCCGGGCTCGAGCATGAGTACCAGTTCCTGCTCAACGATCAGGGGCGGTTCAATCTGCAGCGCATGGACGCCTTCATCGACGGCGTCACCGACACGAGCCTCCCCTACGGGCAGCAGGGTCCGCCCGTCCGCTGACGAACCGGTCTCACGGGAGACGGATGCGCTCGCCGTCCTCGACGAGACGGCCGTGGAGCACCGCCTGGTCGAGCGTCAGATCCAGCCAGCGACGAGCGGTCTCGCCGAGGCGCCCGTAGCCGAGGACGGAGGCCGCCTGCATCGGCAGCTGCTCGCGGTCCACCTCCTGCTCAGGGCTCGCGGCGATGACGAGCTCCATGGCGTTGCAGATCTCGGCGGGGCTGATGTCCGTGACCGCACGGTGGTCGCGATGGACGACCCTGCGGACACCGCGCCAGGTGACGACGTCGAGTCCGGTCGGCCAGGCGAAACCGTTCTGCACGACGAACGCCTCGGTCACCAGTGCGGACAGCTCCGTCCGGCTCTCCTCGGACAGCCGGTCCACGCCGAAGCGGCGGGCGACGATCGTGACGAGCCGTGGGACGGCGATGGGCCCCTCCGTCGAGAGGATCGCCGCTGCGACCCTGGTCACGGCAGCTTTCGTGAGTTCCAGGTTGTCGAGGACCGAGGCAGGCCCGATCACGGAGTCGTCGGCCAGTTCGAAGTCGGTGATGGCGACGCTCAGTGGGACGACCGGGGCCGACGCCGTGACGGGGAGGGCGACCGGGTCCATGATTCGCACCGACTCCTGGCCGGTGGCGGTGTCGGACGCCGTACCGGAGTCGGAGGCAGGCGTGTGCGGCTGCGGGTGCCCCGTGGTGTTCCGGGCCTCCGCAGTCTCGGTCTCGACGGGAGCCGTCGTAGCGGGCGCCGGACCGGTCGACGCATCGGCTGTCCGTCCGGAAGCCGTGGGGTGCGAGTCCGTCGAGGACGACTGGTCGGCGCCCGACGGGCCCGTCGTCGATTCCTCGCTCAGCGCGCGCTCAGCGCGTTCCCGCCAGGCCTTGGGCAGCCAGGCCGACTTCGCCACGAAGCCGTTCCACCCGCGACTCACGCTCTCACCGTCCACGCGCAGCATGGGGAGGCGGAGCGACGGTGCTCCACGGGGAGGGTCTGCGAGGTCAGAGGTGGCACCTCCACAGGATAGACCGCGGCGGACGTGGGCTCAGCTCGCCGACTGCCGACGCGCCGCGCGTCGGCGTTCGCGCTCGAGGTCGGCCGCGGCGGCTTCGGCGGGTGTCGGTGCCGTGCCGCCGAGCGAGCGTGGCTGCCACCAGGCTCCGGTGCCGTCGACCGGATAGTCGCGCTGCAGCTCGTCGACCATGCCCTGCAGGCGGTCGCGCAGCTGTTCGGTGCTCGTCGCCACGTCGTCCTCGGGGTGGACCTGGATCGGCTCACCGAAGGAGAAGTGCACCGGCACGCCGAAGCGCTCGCGGAAGCCGACCTTGTGGTTCTTGGTGAGGAGCCGGTGGCCGCCCCACACGGCGACGGGGATGATCGGGACGCCGGCCTCCTGAGCGAGGCGGACGGCGCCGGACTTCAGCTCGCGAACGGTGAACGAGGCGCTGACGCCCGCCTCCGGGAAGACCCCGACGAGTTCTCCACTGCGGAGTGCCGCGACGGCGTTCGCATAGGCGGCACCGCCGGCGCGCATGTCCACGGCGATGTGGCGCATGCTCCGCAGGAGTCGGCCGACAAGCGGCTTGTCGAACGCGCCCTGCTTGGCCATGAAGCGGATGCGGCGCCGGTTGTGGAGCACGGTCGCCCACTCGACGAGGGCGAACTCGAGGTACCCGAAGTGGGTCATCGCGATCACCGCCCCGCCGTCGTCAGGGAGGTGTTCGACACCGGTGGTGTGACGGCGCAGGCGCCAGACACCGAACAGGGAGCGACCGACACCGACGGCGGTGTCGTATACGGGCTCGATGGGGCGTTTCATGGCGACACCGTACGACAGACACCTGAGGAAGTGCCGGAGCGCGGAGTGCAGCGGTGAGCCGGTCCGTCTCGCGATGCCCGACCGGGCGATACGATCGCGGGATGACGGCAACGCAGACCGGTCGCCCCCGTGGCAGCTACGCCAAGACGGCGGCCAGGCGCCGGGAGATCCTCGAGGCGGGCATGGACGTCTTCGCGGAACAGGGCTTCCGCAGTGGCTCGCTCCGGGAGGTCGCGGAACGCGTCGGCATGAGCCAGGCCGGTCTGCTCCACCACTTCTCGACCAAGAACGACCTCCTCGCCGCGATCCTCGACTTCCGTGACGACCGGGACCGTGAGCAGTCCGCGATCGAGATCGGCAGCGGTCTCGAGGGCATCCGGGGGCTCCTGCGTCTCGTCGAGCACAACATGCGCGTGCCGGGTCTCGTCGAACTCCACTGCGTCCTGTCCGCGGAGGCGACGTCACCGGACCACCCGGCACACGATCATTTCGTGCGGCGGTACAGCTGGTTGATCGACGGCATGACCCTCTCGTTCCAGGTGATGGCTCGCGAGGGTCAGTTGGTGCCGGGCATCGAGCCGGCGAGTGCGGCGCGCATGCTCATCGCGATGATGGACGGCCTGCAGTTGCAGTGGCTGCTCGATCGCGACGCTGTCGACATGGCCGAGGAGACGCGCCGCTCCCTGCGCCCGCTGCTCACGGTCGAGTTGTAGCGGGAGACCTCCTCCACAGCCCTCGCGCTTCTCCACAATCGTCGTGCCGTCCGGCTCCTGTGCATATCAGATATTAGAGTGGTGGGGGCTGCGGGAAGACCTGAGGGGAAGTCCTTATTTTGATAAATTCAAAACAACTCGATACGGTGGGGGCATGAACGGATCGGGGGTGGCGTCGGCGGCGAACGACTTCAACGCCAAGATCCGCGCCGCCGGTCTGCGCGTGACCACGGGGCGCCTCGCCGTGCTCGAGATCCTGGCGAGCACGCCGCACGCCGACGTGGAGCAGGTGGTGGCGAGCCTGCGACCACGCGCTCCGCAGACGTCTCCGCAGGCCGTCTACAGCGTCCTCAACGCCTTCGTGGCCGCCGGTCTGGTGCGTCGCATCGAGCCCGACGGCCATCCCGGCCGCTACGAGCTCCGCGTCGACGACAACCACCACCACCTGGTCTGCAGCTCGTGCGGCGCCGTCGTCGACGTCGACTGCACGCAGGGTTCGGCTCCGTGCCTCCACCCTGACGACACGGCGGGCTACCTCGTCGACGCGGCCGAGATCACGTTCTGGGGCGTCTGTCCCGCGTGCCAGGCGGATGCGTCCTGACGCCGTTCCACAGATCATTCGACGCCACTTCCATGCCGATCGTCAGCTGCCACCGACATGGTGGCAGTGCTGAAGCCAACCGACCGTCCGACCAGCCCCACCCCTCGAGGAGAGACATGTCCGAGCCCAGCTACACCACCACCAACAGCGGAGCGCCCGTCGCCAGCGACGACCACTCCCAGAGTGTCGGCGCCGACGGCGCGATCGCACTCCACGACCACTACCTGGTCGAGAAGCTCGCCCAGTTCAACCGCGAGCGCGTGCCGGAGCGCGTCGTCCACGCGAAGGGCGGTGGCGCGTTCGGTCACTTCGTCACGACCGGGGACGTCTCCCAGTACACCCGCGCGGCGCTGTTCCAGCCGGGCGTCGAGACCGAGATGCTCGCCCGCTTCTCCACCGTCGCCGGCGAGCAGGGCAGCCCCGACACCTGGCGCGACCCCCGCGGGTTCGCCCTGAAGTTCTACACGAGCGAGGGCAACTACGACCTCGTCGGCAACAACACGCCGGTCTTCTTCATCCGCGACGGCATCAAGTTCCCCGACTTCATCCGCTCGCAGAAGCGCCTCCCGGGCTCGCACCTCCGCGACCACGACATGCAGTGGGACTTCTGGACCCTCTCGCCCGAGAGCGCCCACCAGGTCACCTGGCTCATGGGCGACCGGGGTCTGCCGGGCTCGTGGCGGCACATGGACGGCTTCGGTTCGCACACCTACCAGTGGATCAACGCGAGCGGCGAGCGCTTCTGGGTGAAGTACCACTTCAAGACCGACCAGGGCATCGAGATCCTCACGCAGGACCAGGCCGACCAGATCGCCGGTGAGGATGCCGACTTCCACATCCGTGACCTCTCCGAGGCCATCACCCGCGGCGAGCACCCCAGCTGGACCCTGTCCGTGCAGGTCATGCCGTACGCCGACGCCGCGAACTACCGGTTCAACCCGTTCGACCTCACCAAGGTCTGGCCGCACAGCGACTACCCGCTGATCGAGGTCGGGAAGATGACGTTGGACCGCAACCCGGAGAACTACTTCGCCCAGATCGAGCAGGCGACCTTCGCCCCGTCGAACTTCGTCCCCGGCATCGCAGCGAGCCCCGACAAGATGCTGCTGGCCCGCATCTTCAGCTACGCGGACGCACACCGCTACCGCGTCGGCACCAACCACGCGCAGCTGCCGGTCAACGCCCCGCACTCGCCCGTGCACTCCTACTCGAAGGAAGGGGCGATGACGTACACCTTCAACGACGCGAACGCCCCGGTGTACGCGCCGAACTCGGTCGGCGGAGCCCACGCCGACCCGGCCCGCGCGGCCGAGTCCTCGGGCTGGCAGTCCGACGGCGAGCTCGTCCGGGCGGCCGCGACGCTCCACGCCGAGGACGACGACTTCGGTCAGGCTGGCACCCTCGTCCGTGAGGTGCTCGACGATGCAGCCCGCGATCGCCTCGTCGGCAACATCGTCGGCCACGTCTCCAAGGTGACCCGCCCGGATCTCCGTGCCCGGGTCATCGCGTACTGGACAGCCGTCGACCAGACGCTCGGCGCGCGCGTCTCGGCGGGGCTCCCGCCGCTCGTCTAGAGCGAGGGCCTCACGCCCGCGACGACGGTCGTCATCCTGTACGGATGGCGACCGTCGTCGTCTGTGGGCGAGATGTCAGACGCCGGTGGGCCCGCCTCCCCGACGGATGACCCCCGTCGACTGGGCGCGGGCCTTCGCCATCTCGCGGACGTGCTCAGCCTCACCCTCGGCGGAGTGGTGTTGATCCGTGGTGTGCGCTGCACGGTCGCGCCGCACGACGTACCAGACGGCGCCGACCGCCAGGAGGACGAGCGCGGCGAGGATGACGATGGTTCCGATGTCCATGTGGTGCTCCTCTCCTCGTCCGCTCGACGCTAGCAAGCGCTCAGACGCACGCAACCCCCTCGCCGACCGGGGCGAGGGGGTTGCGGATGACTCGAGGTGCGGGAGTCAGCCGGCGACCTGCTTGGCGCGAGCGAAGACCTTCTCGATCTCCTCGCGGCGGCCCGGCTGCTTCAACGACAACGGCGACGGGTGCGGGGCGTTGAACGCGCTGTAGGTGTTCCCGAGCAGCGGCTCGACGTGCTTCCACCAACCGTCCTGGGCGTGCGGTCCGCAGAGGACCACGACGCGGAGGTTGCGCAGCAGCGGGAGCAGTGCGCGCAGCTCCATGGCGCCCTGGGCGACCTCGGGGGCGTTCGGCTTCTTGCGTCCGGCGCTCAGGTACCACGGGACGATGTTCCAGACCATGACGTCGTCGAAGCCGATGTCGTTCCGCAGGTTCCAGAGGCTCTCGGCGACCGGGTCGTCGTTGTCGACCGAGGCGAACCCCGATCCGGGTGCGTCGAGGCTGTCCGGAGCGAGGGTGCCCGGGGCGTCGAGGAGGATGAGGGTCTTCGCGTTGACGGCTGCATCGGCCGGGTCGACGAGCGGGAGCACGAGGTCGCTCTGCCGCCGTCCTCGGCGGGCCATCATCGCGTCCGCCCAGTCGCGCAGCGGCGCGAGTGCCGGCGACTCGGCCAGCATGCGGTGTCGTTCGGCCAGTTCGTCCGGGTCCTGCAGCCCTCGCGGGGCGTCCATGTGCATCTTCCGAGCGTAGCCCGTGACGGGTGTCCCGTCATCGTCTGAGGCCGTTCCGACCCCCGAACCCACCGCGATGACGGCGAATCCGTGCTCGTCAACCGGGGGTGGCGACGCCGACGCGGGCATAGGCTGACCAGGATGACCACCGAGCCCACCGCCCCCGACGACCGGACCAAGTGGCGCGCCTTCGCGGTCTGCGTCTCCGTCGCCGCCCTCACGATCCTCGACCTGTCGAAGGTGAACGTCGGCCTCCCGTCCATCGAGCAGGCCCTCGACGCCGGCCCGACCGCATTGCAGCTGATCGTCGCCGGGTACGCGTTGGCGTTCGGCCTGATCCTCGTGCCCGCCGGCCGCTACGGCGACCTCCACTCCCGTCGACAGATGTTCATGATCGGCCTGAGCGTGTTCGGTGCGGCGAGCCTCGTGTGCGCGATCGCCCCGAGCGTCGCCATCCTGATCGGCGGTCGGATCCTGCAGGGCGTCGCCGCCGGATTCCTCATGCCGCAGGTGATCGGCCTCATCCAACAGCTCTTCGTGGGCAAGGAGCGCGGACGTGCCTTCGGGCTGTTCGGTGCCATCATCGGGCTGTCGACGGCGTTCGGTCCGACGCTCGGTGGCTTGCTCATCGCCATCGGTGGTCCTGAGGACGGCTGGCGGCTGCTCTTCTGGATGAACGTGCCCCTCGCGATCATCCTGCTGCCGATCGCGGCCCGCCTGCTGCCCAAGCAGCAGCCGCGCGAGGCGGGGACCGGTTCGCTGGACCCCGTCGGCATCGTGCTCCTCGGTCTCGCGGTGCTGTCACTCATGCTGCCATTCGTGCTGACGACGGGTTCGCCGGACGATGACCCGGCACGCTGGTGGCTCCTGCTCGGGTTCGCCGTGTTCGCCGGCCTGTTCGCCTGGTGGGAGGGTCGGTACCAGCGCGCCGGACAGACGCCCGTCGTCGACTTCTCGCTCTTCTCCCTCGGCAGTTACCGGAACGGCGTCCTCATCTCGACGACGTACTTCGCGGCCATGCCGGCCACCTTCCTCACCCTCACACTGTTCGTCCAGCAGGGCCTCGGCCTCGAACCCGTCTTCGCGGGCATGATCACGATCCCCTTCGCACTCGCCTCGGCGGTCAGCTCGTGGTTGAGCGGCCGGGTCGTCGACCGGCTCGGACGTCCGCTCGTCGTGGGCGGGCTCGTGCTGGTGGTGGTCGGCTTCACCCTGAACTCGGTGCTCGCATTCATCACTCCCCCGGAGGTCACCCCGTACGCCATGGGTGCGGCGATGCTCCTGGCGGGCATCGGTGGCGGCGCCGTGATCTCGCCGAACCAGACGCTGATGCTGGCGGACATCCCGGTCGCGTCCGGCGGTGTCGCCGGGTCCATCGGTCAGCTCGGTCAGCGCATCGGCACCGCCGTCGGGCTCGCGGCGGCGACGGCGACCTTCTACGCGACGGTGTACTCGGAGAACGACGGCGGTGCTTCGGGTGCCTCGCTCGACGTCTACCACGACGCCTACCGCAACAGCACCATCGTCACGATCGGCTTCGTCGTGATCGCCCTGGTCTTCGCGCTGCTCGACACGCGATCCCGCAAGGTAGCCGATGTCGACTCCGGACCTTCAAAGTAAGGGTCACCTGAGTTAGGGTTACCTCAGTAGCGGCTGACGGGGCCGCTGGACGGAGGAGACCCGATGGCGCGGACGAACGCTGAGGCGTCGAGGATCAAGCCCGAGGCGGCGCGCCTGTTGACCCTCCGGGTGCTGCGGCGGGCCACGATCTCCCCGAACTACGCCCGGGTCACACTCGGCGGTGGAGACATCGCCGACTTCACCTTCCTCGGCTACGACCAGTGGTTCCGCTTCTTCATCCCTGTCTCGGACGGCGGCCTCGATCGGCTCCCGACCAAGCTCGACATGATCGCCTACGCGAAATACCTGGCGATCTCGAAGTCGGTCAGGCCGGTGCTGCGCAACTACACCGTCCGCGACTACCGCGCGGACGGACCGGAGGGTCCGGAACTCGACGTCGACTTCGTCATCCACGGCTCGGCAGCCGACGGGACCGCCGGACCCGCGGCCGGCTGGGCGCAGACGTGCCGACCGGGAGACCCGGTCGCGCTGCTCGACGAGGGTCGGATGTTCAACCCACCGCCCGGTACGGACCGGATCGTGCTCGTGGCCGATGAGACGGGAATGCCTGCCGTCGCCGGGATTCTCGCGCACCTTCCGGCCGACACGATCGGGACCGCGATCGTCGAGGTGCCGTCGGCAGCGGACGTCCAGTCGCTCGAGGCGCCGCCCGGGGTCGAGGTCCGATGGGTCGTCCGGGACGATGCGCATGCCGTCCCTGGCCGCGCGGCGCTCGCGGCGGCGGAAGCAGTCGAGGCGCCCGGACATTCGGCGTACGGATGGGTCGTGGGCGAGCAGGCGCTCGCTGCGGCGGTGCGTCGCTCCTGGGTCCGCAGCGGTACACCCAAGGAACGCGTCATGTTCTGCGGGTATTGGAAGGTCGGCAAGGCGCACTGAGCTCAGGGACGGACTGGCTGAGTGCCCGAAAAACTCGGTTGATCAACCGAATACGGGGTGTCCCCGATGCCGCGGGAGCGAGCCTCGACTAGCCTCACGACATGCCCTCTCCCGCCGGCTCAGCCGGAAACACCATCGGCGCGCTGCCGGTCGGTGCGGTCGCAGGGCTCAGACGCCCCGGCTCGATGCGCTCGAGCGCGGCCGACCCCGAGGACGCCCGCACGGATGCCCTCTCCACCGAGGACGGACGGCGATCGCCCGGCCCGCTCGCCACGTGGGACGGTGTCCGCTCGCGGTTCCAACCCGGCGAGGAACTCACCTTCGACGAGCGGTACCGGTACGCCCAGCTCCCGCTCATCGACGCGGACCACCCCCTGGCGCTCGCCACGAGTCCCGACGGCAGCTACCGGGCGGGCCGGTACGTGGAACCGCGCGTCGCCGTCGTCGTCCCCGTGCCGGTGGAGCGGTTGTTCGTCGACCCCATCTTCCTGAGCTACGAGGCGGACCTCGCCTCCGCGCCGTTCGCTGCGAAGCTCGCGCGAGGCATCGAGCTGCGTCGCGCCCACCGGCTGCACGCCACGCTCGCCTCCGTCGACGCCTCCGACGACCTCCTCACCGGTCTGCGATCTGCGGTCGGCGCGTTCGCTCCGTTCCGAGCCAGACTCGCCGGACCCGTGATCGGCGGGTTCAATCGCGGCCGCTGTTACCTCCCTGCCACCGCTGACGCCTTCGAACCGATCCAGCGGGCGGTCGGCGGACGCGCCGTGCCGCTCGTCGGGGTCGGCATGCACCACTTCCGGGACGAGCTCGACCCGGCGGAGACGGCTGCACTCGCGGCCTTCCTGGAACGCTGGCAGGACGCGACCCTGTTCGAGTGGACGGTCGACGAACTGGCGGTCACCTCGACCCACGACGACCTGGTGCTCAGCGGCCGCACCCTGGCCCGGATCCCGCTTCGGGCTGCGGCCTGACGCGTCGGACCGTCGACTCAGCCTTCGGTGAGCAGCCGGACCATGGGGAGGTCCGGCGACGCCCAGTCCAGCTCGGCCAAGCGGTTCCGCGGCACCCACCGCAGCTCATCGTGATCGGTGCTGCTCGCCGGTGGACCGTCGCGGAAGGTGACGGCGTAACATGCCAGATCGATCCGCAGTGCGCCGACCGCGACGACGGATCGGTCGAGGAGACGACCGACGGCGACATCGGCTCCGAGTTCCTCCCGCAGCTCCCGCGCGAGTGCCTCCTCGGGGCGTTCGCCGACCTCGACCTTGCCTCCGGGGAACTCCCACCGGCCACCCGAGGACCGCTCAGGGGAGCGGCGGCATGCGAAGACGGTGTCGGCCTGGGAGGCGACGCCCGCCACGACCTCGATCGTGGTGACCATACCGGTCCGACCCCCTCGCTCGTGTCGTCGTCGGAGACTCCAGGGTAGGGGACCGGGCGCGAGGGTCGGCGTGACCGTGCTCCCCAACGAGGCGTCGCACGGGGTCCGCTCATGGCATGGCGGACGGGCGACCGCGGGTCGGTGGTGCGTGCCAGACTGACAGCGATCGGGGGCGATGGTCCCCCGCCGCAGCGTTGTCTCGAAAGGCACCCACCGCACCGATGTTCCTCCTCGACGGTTCCGCCATCACGAGCGCCAGCGACCTCTCCAACGCGTCGTACTGCGAGTTCGCCTTCCTGCGCTCCATCGACGCGAAGCTCAAACGGATCGACCCGATCGACGAGCCCGAAGACGAGATGCTCATGCGCACCTCGAAGCTGGGCGATCAGCATGAACTCCGCGTGCTCGAGTCCTACCGGGCCGAGTTCGGCGCAGGCGTGGTCGAGCTCGAGCGCCCCGACGTCCGGGATGCCGACGCGCTCGCCGAAGCCGTCGCGTCGACGCTCGTCGCCTTCCGGGACGGCGCGCCGATCGTCTTCCAGGCCGCGTTCTTCGACGGCTCCTTCATCGGCTTCGCCGACTTCATCGTCCGCAGGCCCGACGGCCGGTATCGGGTCCAGGACACCAAGCTGGCCCGCTCGCCGAAGGTGACGGCGCTGTTGCAGCTCGCGGCCTACGTGGAACAGCTCAGTACTGCCGGGGTGCCGGTCGACGACGATGTCGACCTCATCCTGGGTGACGGGACGATCAGCACGCACGCCGTCGCCGACATCCTCCCGGTCTACCGGCGTCGCCGCGCGAGGCTCGTGCAGATCGTCGCGGAGCGGCTGCAGGACACGGACGCGGTGCAGTGGGGCGACCAGCGGTACAGCGTCTGCGGACACTGCACCTGGTGCGACGCGGAGATCACCGCTGCACGCGACGTCCTGCTGGTGGCCGGTCTGCGGCTGACCCAGCGCGACCGCCTGTTGGCCGCCGGGATCCGCACCATCGACGACCTCGCCACGCTCACCCTCACCGGGTCGGCTCCCGACGGCGCGCTCCACGGTCACCCGGCCACCGGTGGCGGCACCGTCGACGGCGTGTCGGAGACGACGCTCGCCGCCCTCCGGGATCAAGCCCGTCTGCAACTCGAACCCGCGTCTGAGCCCGGCGTCCCGGCGTTCCGCGTCCACGACGCCGCGGCACTCGGGCTCCTCCCGCAGCCCGATCCCGGCGACATCTTCTTCGACTTCGAGGGAGACCCGCTGTACACGGAAGGCGAGCCGGGCGACGCTCGGCGAGGCGATCGCACCCGCTGGGGCATCGACTACCTGTTCGGGCTGGTCGACACCGACGGCGTCTTCCGATTCTGGTGGGCGCACGACTTCCACGAGGAGCGCATCGCGTTCATCGACTTCCTCGAGTACCTCACCGCGCGCCGGGCGGAGTACCCGGGCATGCACGTCTACCACTACGCGGCCTACGAACGGACGCATCTGCTCGCCCTGGCCGCCCGACACGGCGTCGGCGAGCAGGTCGTCGACGACCTCCTGCGGGAGGCCGTGCTCTTCGACCTCTACCCGTTCGTCCGCAAGACGGTCCGCGTGGGCTCTCGGTCGTACTCGATCAAGAAGCTCGAACCCCTCTACATGGGCGACGACCACCGCGACAGCGAGGTCACCAACGCGGCCGCGTCGATCACCGAGTACGCCGATGCCCGCGAGCTCAGCCGCAGCGAGGACCCGGCGCTCATCGCGGAGGGCGAGCGGAAGCTGGCGGAGATCGCCGAGTACAACCAGTACGACTGCGAGTCCACGCGCCGACTCCGCAACTGGCTCCTCGCCCTGGGCGAGGAGCGGGGTGTGCTCCCCGGCACCTTCGTGAACGATGCGCAGGAGCCGCTCATCGACGACCCGACGCCGTTGCACGACGCGTTGACGGCCCTGGCCGGCGACCCCCTCGACCCCAAGCGTTCCGACGACGCGGCGGCGTACGCCCTGGCTGCGGCCGCGATCGACTACCACCGCAGGGAACACAAGTCGTTCTGGCAGGAGCACTTCTCACGGCTCATCGCCGCGCGCGACGACTGGGAGGACACCCGGAACGTGTTCACGGTCACCGCCGGCGACGTCGAGCGCGACTGGTTCCGGGAGGGCCGGCAGCGGAGCGATCGCCGACACGTCCGCCTCTTCGGCCGCTGGGCTCCGGGCAGTAGCGTGAAGGTCGGCGCCGACCCCTTCGCCGTCTACGAGTACCCGGGCCCGTACACGGTCCCCCGCGCCGAGCCCGGCTCCCGTCCCGCCGGGCAGATCACCGTGCTCGAGGTCGACGACGACTCCGTGCTCATCCAGGAGACGCTGAAGACCGACCGGGATCCCTACACCGAGCTGCCGGTCGCGCTCACGCCCTCTCCCCCACCCCGGCCGGGAACCCAGGTCGACGCCATCGCCGAATGGGGGCAGGCCATCGTCGACGCATCGCCCGACTGGCCGAGCGACGGTGTCGTCGACATCCTCCGCCGCAGGCCGCCGCGCACCGGTTCGGGTGGTCCACTCCCCCACCAGGGCGACCGCGAGACGATCGAGGACGTCACCGCCGCCCTGCTCGACCTCGACGACTCCGCGCTCGCGGTCCAGGGCCCGCCAGGGACGGGCAAGACCTACGTCGCCTCGCACGTCATCACCGCGCTGGTGCAGCAGCACGGGTGGCGGATCGGCGTGGTGGCCCAGTCCCACGACGTCGTGGAGAACCTCCTCGAGCGCATCGTGAAGGCCGGCCTCACCCCGGGCCTCGTGGCGAAGACGCTGCGGACCGGTGCCGACCCGGACGCCGACCGCGGATACACGATCCTGCCGTCCAACGGCCACGCGGCCTACGCGGGCGAGCAGGCCGGCGGGTTCGTCGTGGGCGGCACCGCCTGGGACTTCAGCAACCCCAACCGGTTCCCGCGCCGGTCACTCGACCTGCTGGTCGTCGACGAAGCGGGTCAGTTCTCCCTGGCCTACACGATCGCGGCGAGCGTCGCCGCCCGGAACCTGCTGCTCCTCGGCGATCCACAACAGCTCCCCCAGGTGAGCCAGGGTACGCACCCGGAGCCTATCGACACCTCCGCCCTCGGGTTCGTCGCCGATGGACGAGACGTGTTGCCGCCGGAACTCGGCTACTTCCTGCACGAGACATGGCGGATGGACGCGGCGGTCACCGAGCCGGTGTCCCGCCTGTCGTACGGCGGTGAGCTGCGATCGGCGGCGGCCACGGCGAACCGCAGCCTCGTCGGCTGCGAGCCAGGCCTCCACATCGTCGACGTCCGTCACGTCGGCAACGCCACGAGCTCGGTCGAGGAGGCCGAACGCGTCGTCGAGCTCGTCCGCTCGAGCATCGGCCTGCTCTGGACCGACCCAGACTCCCGTCGCGTGGACTCTCCCCTGATGCAAGCCGACATCATCGTGGTCTGCCCGTACAACGCGCATGTGGCGGTGGTGCGGGAGGCGCTCGACCAGGCCGGATTCGATGCCGTCCGGGTCGGGACGGTCGACAAGTTCCAGGGCCAGGAGGCGGTCATCGCGATCGTGACCTTGGCCGCGTCCGCGCCGGCCGAGGTACCGCGCGGGATGTCCTTCCTCCTGATGAAGAACCGGCTGAACGTCGGCATCTCGAGGGCGCAGTGGGCGGCCTACCTCGTCTCCTCCCCCGCGCTCACCGAATACCTCCCGACGACCCCGGAGGGCGTCGCCGAGCTCAGCGCCTTCATCAGGCTCGTGGACGGGCGCTGACCGACGCTGCGGACGACCCGATGTCGCCGGCTGGCCGACGCGAGGCGTCCGCGATCCCGAGCCGGGCCGCCTTCGTGATCCACGCCTGTCGCTGGGCGTCGCTCGACCCCTTGACCGGGCCGAACCGGCTCACAGCGACGGACCGGATCCCGCAGAAGCGGAGGGTCGTGGTGCGGAGCTGCTTCACGGTCGTGTCTCCCACCAGCGGGAGGTACCACCAAGGCGAGTCGGTCGTGACGATCACGCGGCCCGAGCGCCCCGTGAGCAGGCCCTCCGGGAGGCCGTTGTCCTTTGTCCGGTAGGCGCGACGCGGCAGGAGGACCCGATCGAAGAAGCCTTTGAGGAGCGCCGGGACGGAGCCCCACCAGACCGGGGCCACGACGACGAGGTGGTCAGCGGCCAGGATCTGCTGCCACGCGAGCTCCAGGTCGGGCTCCAGTTCCTGCCTGTGGGTGTAGCCGAGCCGCAGGTTCGGGTCGAAGACGAGGTCGCGGACGGCGAGGACCGTCGCGTCGCCGTGGGCATCCGCATACGCCGACGCCAGAGCGGCGCACAGGGAGTCGGGATTGGGATGGCCGTCGATGACGAGGGTGCTCATGGGTGCTCCAGAGGTCGTAGGTTTTGACAGTGTCCAGAATCTGGACACTGCCCACATCGGTACGGGTTCGACCGTACGGGTACGATGTTGCTTGTGTCAAGATCGACGACGGCCTATCACCACGGCAACCTCGGACCCGTGCTGGAAGACGCTGCGCTCGACCTCATGCGGACACAGGGACACGTCTCGCTGAGCCTGCGCGAGGTCGCCCGCCGTGCCGGCGTCAGTCACAACGCGCCGTACCATCACTTCGGCGACCGGACGGCGCTGCTGAAGCGCTTGAGTGAACGGTCGATGTCAGAACTTCTGGAGTCGATGCGCGCAGAGCGGGCGGCCGCTGCCGCGGGCACGCCGCAGGAGATCGCCATCCAGGTCGGCGCGAGCTATGTGGCGTACGCAGCCCACCATCCCGAACGGTTCCGCGTCATCTACGACCCGGACGTCTGTGCTCCGGGCGCGCCGAGCGAGGCGATGACGCCGCTCATCACCGCGGTCGAAGGGATCCTCGCCGAGACCACCGCGTCCCTCGCGCCCGATGCGCCGGACGAGGTCCTCGCCGCCCTCACCACGGCGGTCTGGGCGACGGTGCACGGCTTGGCCGAGCTCGTCGTCGCCGGTCACATCTCGGAGGCCGAGGCTCGACCCGCGCTCGAGGCCTTGCTGTCCCGGTCCTGATGGCGCGGCGCGTCACCTGGCTCCCGTGCTCCGAATGCGCAGGGCGCCCTCTCTCAGGCTGTACACAAACCACACCCGGTGAACGGTCGGGAACCTCAAAGGCGGCTCATGGCCCCAGGTGACGATTCCCTCGGGTAGCAGGAGTCAGATGATCTCAGCACTCGCCGCCGAGAGGAACCTCCATGACGAACACCGCAGGCCCGGACACCCCGGAACCCGATACGACCGACCCCGCCACCGCAGACCCGACCACCACAACCCCCGCCTACGAGCAGCCGACCGGTTCGTACCAGCCGGCCCCGGGCACCGATGTCACTCCCCCACCCGGATACCCGGGGAACACAGCCGGACCCGTTCGGCCGTGGACCGACACGACCCCGTACGGGTACGCCACGGCGCCGCACCAGCGCTTCGGCGGCGGCTCCGTCACTCCTCCCCTGCCGCACACGGCGCAGACCCTGCCGCAGCCGCCGACGGCGGCGAAGCAGCAGCCGACGGCGGCGAAGCAGCAGCCGATCGGCTGGATCATCGCGGCCGCGACCGCAGCGACCGTCGTCTCCCTCGTCACCGGCGGGCTGGGCATCGCCTCCCTGGCAGCGGGCGCCTTCCACAGCGTCGCAGCGTCCTCGCAGGTGGCCGAGACGGTGCCCGACGAGAGCGGTCAGAGCTTCCGGGCGCCGGGTGGTCTCACCCCGCCCGAGCAGCAGGCGACCCCGGACGCGGCCACCGCGGACACCAGGAGCGCGACCGCGGCCGAATCGGTCGGTGTCGTCGACATCGAGACCGAGCTCGGCTACCAGGGTGCCGCCGCCGCCGGCACCGGGATGGTCCTCACGGCCGACGGCCAGATCCTGACGAACAACCATGTCGTCGCGGGAGCGACCAGCATCGTGGTCACGGTCGTCAGCACGGGTCAGCAGTACACGGCACGCGTGATCGGGACGGATGCCACGGACGACGTCGCGCTCCTGCAACTCGACGGCGCCGCAGGGCTCGACACCGTGACGATCGACGATGACGGAGGAGCGGCCGTCGGCGACGCGGTCACCGGCGTGGGCAATGCGGGCGGGACGGGCGGCACCCCGAGTGCCGCCGACGGATCGGTCACCGCGCTCGACCAGGACATCACCGTGCAGGACGAGACGACGGGTGCCGGCAAGCAACTCACGGGCTTGATCCAGACCGACGCGGACATCCAGGCCGGAGACTCCGGCGGCCCGCTGTACGACGCGGAGGGTGAGGTCGTCGGGATCGACACTGCGGCGTCCTCCGGTGGCACGGACATCGACGGCTTCGCGATCCCGATCGACGATGCGCTGTCGATCGTCGATCAGATCCGCAGCGGCGTCGAGACCCAGACGGTCTCGATCGGCTACCCCGCCTTCATCGGTATCGGGCTGAGCTCGGCCGCGGACGGTGCGGCGCAGGCCGGCACGGGCGCCGTCGTCGGATCGGTGATCGAGAACACACCCGCCGCCTCGGTGGGTCTCGCCGCGGGCGACGTCATCACCGGGCTGAACGGGACGCCCATCGACTCCGCGCAGACCCTCACCGCGACCATGGCCTCGCTCGAGCCCGGTCAGACGGTCACGATCACGTGGACGACACCCGCCGGCGCGAGCCAGACGGCCGACATCGCACTGATCGAGGGCCCGGTCGCCTGACGAGACCGTCCAGCTGCTCGGCTCCTCCGATCCGGCCCGCCGCCGGATCGGAGGAGCCGACGGCGCTCGGCCAGTAGGCTCGGGTCCGCGGTGCCCGCCGCGTCCACCGGAAGGATCCGCCCGTGACCCGCTACCTCGGAGTCGACCTCGCCTGGGGCGAGGGGACCGAGCGGCGGGTGGCGAACGAGTCGGGCGTCGTCTGCATCGACGAGACCGGGACGGTGATCGACGCCGGTTGGGCCATCGGTATCGACGCGGTGGTCTCGTGGATCCTCGCGACCGCCGAACCCGGATCGGTCATCGCGGTCGACGCGCCCCTGCTCGTCGAGAACGCCACAGGCATGCGCCTCTGCGAGCGGGAGGTCGGGCAGCGTTACGGCCGCTGGCAGGTCTCCGCCTACCCGTCGAACCTCGGCCTCCCGGCACTCGGTGGCGTGGCCTTGTTCCGAGCGCTCGAGGCAGCCGGGCTGCACTACTTCGACGGCCTGAGCACACCTGCCGAAGGGGACATCGTCTTCTTCGAGGCGTACCCGCACACGACCCTCGTCGGTGCTGAGGAACTCGGCTACACCGAAGCACGTCCGCGCTACAAGAAGCTCGACGCTTCGCTCCCGGTGACCGAGCGACGGCAGGGGCGCGCTGACGTGTGCGATGACCTGATCGAGCGACTCGACCGCCTGGCGACCGCCAGCCCCCCGCTGCTGCTGCGCTCGCATCCGGTGACCACGCTCCTCCTGGACGTACCCTCCCCGACGAAGGAGACCGCACACAAACATCGTGAGGACCTCATCGACGCCGCCCTCTGTGCCTGGACGGCTTCGTCCTGGGGCGAACACGGCCTGGAGCGGTTCCAGATCCTCGGTGCCACGGACGCGCCGGATGGCCAGGGGCGCGTCCCGACCCTGCTCGCGATGGCGCGGCTCGAACAACGGCATCCGGATCACATTCCGCCGAATGCATACGAGCCACCAGCCTCACTCCCCCGTGAAACCAGTGCAATCGCGCACGACCCAGCCCGCGCAGAACCGCAGTCGACGACACCCGAAGGACATATGAACAAGCAGGCATACTCAAAGACCGAGACGCCCACAGCGGATGCGATCGAGTTCGTCGAGGGCGGCGCCGCCGGCTCAACCGCCGCCGAGGGCCAGCCGTCCGGCTCGACCCGGGCGCCCTCCCCGGCCCCGACCACGGTGGACCTCCTGCGGAGCGCGACCTGGCACCTCGAACACGCCCGGGTGACCGCGGACGCCGACGACGTGGCGTTCGAGGCAGCGCGCTCGGCACTCGCCGAGGCCGTCTTCGACCTCGAGGCCGTGCAGTACGGCGAGTCGACGCGGGGCTGACGCGCCTCAGACCGGATCGAGATCCGAACGGCTCTCTGATCGACGGGCTTCGCGCTCGGCGCGCGCCCGACGTTCAAGGAGGTCGGTGCGGATCCACCGGATCGCGAGGGAGATCGCGAGCGACAGGAACAGGAACGCCGCCGCACCGAGGGCGTACGAGATGAAGTCCGTGGGGATGAAGGTCGTGCCGAGCAGCAGGGCCGACGGCGCCCACTGATCCGCCAATGCCGCCGGGACGCCGGTCGCCTGGAAGCATTCGATCGCCGCGGAGAACCCGAACGCGCCGATGGCGACCTGCCACAGCGGGAGCCGTGGCGCCGCGAACGCCAGCAGCAGGGCGACGAGCACGGTGTAGAGGGCGTTCGTGACCGGGTTGGCCCAGACGGCGGTGACCGACCAGTGCACGGTCAGCCCGGCGACGATCGTCACGATGGCGGCACCGAGCAGGAGTGCCCGCTTCAGGGAGGTCGCCGGCCGCGGCCCGTCAGGGTTCGGCTCCGGGAGGTCGCTCATGCTCTGGTCCTTCTCGTGCGTCGTTGTCGCCCACGGGCCCAGTCACGGGCCTCGGTTCCTGAGAGGGCGAGGATGATGGAGCAGTCGACGGCGAAGCCGATCAGGTTGGTCTGCAGGGTGAGGCCGCCGGCGCCCGCGAGGTAGGTCGCGGTCAGGGTGGCGATCGAGGTGGAACTGAAGGCCATGGCGAGCAGGCGTGCCAGGTTGCCGCCGAGGTGGACCCGCCAGGCGAGCACCAGATAGCTCAACGTCACGGCTGCGGACAGGCCGATGACGAACCCGACGACCCACGGCACCAGGACGGCATCGTCCGCCGTGGTGACGGTCGCGGTCGCCTCGGCCATCACGTGCTTCGAGTCGGTGACGAGGAGGACGCCGGAGAGGATCGACGACAACGACGCGACGACCATGAGCAGGACGCCGACGGTGGTGTCGAGCGGGCGCGGTTCCCCCGCTCGGATGAGTGAGCGGGTCGGTGGGGCGTCGGCCGGAGGGAGCGTCGCGGTCGCCGGGACGACGACGGCGGTGAGGTCGACGATCGGGAGGTCACCGTCCGTCATGATCGCGTCGCCACCACCGTTGCGCGAGTGGTACCCCGTCGAGAAGTTCTCGATCACGGAGGTGGAGGCACCGACCCCGGCGCCCTCGATCGATCCGACGATGTGGTCGCGTTCGTCGTCCACGTCGTCGGCGATGCGGTGGGTGACCTGGAGCGTGAAGACGCTGATACCGACCGAGCGGTCGTAGGTCCCGGCCGCCAGCCAGTCGGCCTGGTACCCGCCGGGGAGCAGCCAGCCCTTAGGGGTCGGCCAGAACCGGACGTGGTGCCGCTTGCCCGGGCTGCCGTCGACCTCCTGCTGGTAGCAGAACGCCTGCGGACGGCCGAACAGGTACAGGGAGGAGACGGGAGCCTCCGGATAGCTGCGTCGCGTCAGGGTGGACGACACGATCCGCAGGTCGGCGCGGAGGCTGAGGTCATCGGCGAGGGTCCATCCGGCCCGCAGCATCGCCGTGTGGACCTGTTCCTCGCTGCCGCGGAACCCGAGGTTGACGGGGTCGCCGAGGATGCCCTCTCGGGTGCGTGTGCGTCCGATGAAGTAGTCGGGCAGGTAGACGCGCGAGAGCACCGTGTGCAGCCGCGGCAGGATCAGGTAGGCGATGACGAGGTAGATGACGAGGATGAACCAGGCCTGGGCCCACCCGCGGGCGAAGGCCTCCGTCAGCAGGACGTAGGCGAGGAAGACGGCCGCGGCTGTTCCGAAGGCGAAGAACCAGCCGTCGACGATGCGCGCGATGCGCCCGCGTCGATCCTCGGACAGGCCGCTGGCGGGCCCGAGGAGCGTCCCGGTCTTCGTCACCCGTCCAGGGTAGGGCCTCGCGGCTCACCGCGTCCGGCGCACCGGCTGGTGGGAGGATGGAGGCATGGATTCCGTCGCGCACATCACCGATCTCGCCGATTTCATCGTCGCCTCGCCGACCTCGTATCACGCGGTCGCGGAGAGTGCGCGGCGGCTGGAGGCGGCCGGGTTCACCCGCAGGCTCGAAACCGGATCCTGGGATGGCGGCGGTGGCCGGTTCTTCGTCGAACGCGAGGGAGCGATCATCGCCTGGGTGCAGCCGGAAGGTGCCACCCCGACCTCGCCGTTCCGGATCCTCGGCTCCCACACGGATTCGCCGAGCTTCAAGCTGAAGCCGAAGCCGACCATCGGTGCGCACGCGTGGCTGCAAGCCGGCGTGGAGGTCTACGGCGGCCCGCTCCTCAACTCCTGGCTCGACCGCGAGCTGGAGCTGGCCGGTCGACTCGTGACGCTCGACGGCAGCGTCCACCTCGTGCGCACCGGGCCGTTCCTGCGCATTCCACAGCTCGCCATCCACCTCGACCGCGCGGTCAACGACGGCCTCGTCCTCGACCGCCAACGCCACCTGCAGCCGGTCTACGGGGTCGGTGACCTCGCCCACGCGGACGTCCTCGCGCATCTGGCGGCGATCGCAGGCATCGACACCACCGCGATCGCGGGGTACGACGTGCTCGTCGCCGACACGCAGGAGCCGCGCCGGTTCGGCCTCGACGGCCAGCTGTTCGCCGCCGGGCGCATGGACAATCTGACCTCGGTCCACGCGGGACTCGCGGCGTTGTTGGCCGCGAGCGACGGGGGAGCGACGGCGGAAGCCGACCACATCACGGTCTTCGCCGCGTTCGACCACGAGGAACTCGGTTCGGCCTCCACCTCCGGCGCCAGCGGTCCGTTCCTCGATGACGTCCTCACCCGGATCGGCGCCGGCCTGGGAGCGACGACCAGCGAGCGACTGCAGGCCTATGCGGGGTCGTGGTGCCTGTCGGCGGACGCCGGCCACGCGATCCACCCCAACTACCCCGAGCGCCATGACCCCGCGAACCGGCCGATCGCCGGTGGAGGGCCGCTCCTCAAGATCAACGCCAACCAGCGCTACGCCACGGACGCCCTCGGGGCGGCACTGTGGGCGCGGAGCTGCGCCGCGGCCGGAGTGACCTCGCAGGACTTCGTGTCGAACAACACGGTGCCCTGCGGATCGACCATCGGCCCGCTCACCGCGACGCGACTCGGTATCCGGACGGTCGACGTCGGGACGCCTCTGCTGTCGATGCACTCCGCACGCGAGCTGTGCCACATCGACGACCCGACCGCCCTGAGCGCGGCGGTCCAGGCGTTCTTCCGAGGCGCCTGAGCCGCGCCGCAGCAGGAGATCGACCTGGGAGCAGGAGGCCGTTCGACGGTCGGTCCTCCTGTGCCGCTGATCTCCTACTGCGGGGCCGGGCTCAGCCCAGTTCGCGCAACCGCAGTCGTCGCCCGTCGGGGCTCGCGTCGGGGTTGACCTCGACGAGGTCCGAGCGTGAGTTGATGAAGTCGCTGAACGAGCGGTGGCCGAGCGGCTTCTCCTTGAACGCCGGATCCATCCGGATCATCTGGTTCTTCACCTCGGCGTTCAGCAGCCAGTCCTCGTCGTCGTTCTTCGCGTGGACGAGGCGGAGCGCGCGGACCAGCAGTTCGGTCGCCGCTCGCTGGGCGTCGGGTCCGGACGGGTCGGCCGTCTCCTCGTCCGCGTCGTCCAGGTCGTCGGCCTCGCGGTGGCTGAAGACGGGTTCGGTGAACAGGCCGCCGATCCGAGGCGGTGCCTGCGTCGCGGGCGCATCGGGCGCCGCGGCCGGCGCGGAGGAGGCGCGTCGACGCCCACCGGACTTCGATGCTGACTTCGGGGTCTCCTCAGCGGGGGTCTCCGCCTTGGCACCGGACGTGGTGGTGTCGACGGCGGCAGGGGTGCGCGGCGTCCTGCTGACGACGGGGCGGACGATGCCCGGCAGGTCGTCGTAGTCCGAGAACTCGTCGCATGCGGCCATGAGGGCGCGGCTCGTCGCGCCGGCCACGCCGATGCCGATCACGTGACGTCCGAGACGGCGGCAGCGCTGGGCGAGGGAGATGTAGTCGGAGTCACCCGCGACGATGACGATGTGCGTGAGGTCCGGCAGACGGAAGAGATCCTCGACGACGTCGACCGCGAGGCGGATGTCCGCGCCGTTCTTCATCGCCTTGGTCGTCGGGAACATCTGGGTGAGGTCGACGGCGCGGTCGACGAGGTCCTTCTGGTAGGCCGAGTTGACAGGCTCCGACCAGTCGGCGTACGAGCGGCTGATGACGATGTTGCCGAACGAGGAGGTGTAGTCGAGGATCGCACCGACGTCGACGCGGGCCGCCTGGAGACGCTCGGAGATCTCGTCGCCCTCCGGTGCGGTGGACGGCACGTGGGAGCGTGCGCGATCGCGGCTGAACGCCGCCTTCCCGTAGAGCTGGTTGTAGCGCGAGATGACGATGTTGTCGAAGTCGATGTAGACCGCGACTCTGGGCGTTCCGGTTTCTGCCATACCCCCATCATCCTCCGACGCCCTGCGAATCGGCGACTCCGGAGCCGTCCTGACAGGCCCCCTGGCTCAGAGGTGGCCGGTGAGCTTCCCGTGGAAGGCCGAGCTGCGCTCGTCGAGGCCGGTGAACACGACCTGTTTGCCGTGCTCGGCGTATTTCTCCTGCACGGAGTCGAGGACGGCGACGCTCGAGGCGTCCCAGATCTGGGAGGCGGTGAAGTCGACGACCACCTCCGCCGGGTCCGCGGCGTAGTCGAACTGCTCGACGAGGTCGTTGCTGCTCCCGAAGAACAGCGGGCCGATCACGGTGTACCGCACCGAGGTGCCGTCCTCCGACGGCACCCGCCGGACCCGGATGACATGGGCGACCCGACGGGCGAACAGCACCATGGCGAGCACCGCACCTGCCGCCACACCGATCGCGAGGTTGTGCGTGACCACCACGACGGCGACGGTCACGACCATGACGAGCGTCTCGGGGATCGGCATCCGTCGCAGGGTCGCCGGGCGCACGCTGTGCCAGTTGACGGTCTTGATCGCGACGATCATCATGACCGCGGCGAGGGCGACCATCGGGATCTGCGCCATCACCGGGCTGAGGGCGGTCACGAGCAGGAGGAGGAAGATCCCGGCGACGAAGGTGGAGATCCGGGTCCTGGCCCGACCGAGCTTCACGTTGACGACGGTCTGACCGATCATGGCGCACCCGGCGATCCCGCCGTACCAACCGGCGAGGATGTTGGCGACACCGAGCGCCCACGACTCGCGCCCCTTCGACGACGTCGTGTCCGTGATGTCGTCGACGAGCTTCGCCGTGAGCAGCGTCTCCATGAGTCCCACGAACGCGACGCTGAGGGCGGTCGGCCAGATGATCCCGAGCGTCTCCAGGTTCACCGGGACGAGGAGTGCGGTGAGGCCGGGCAGCCCGCCGGAGACGTCGCCCTGGTCACCGACGGTCGGCACGGCCGCGTGGGCGATCATCGTGATCGCGGTGACCACGACGATCGCGACGAGCGGCGCGGGGACCGCCGTGGTGAGCTTCGGCAGGAGGAGCACGATGAGCACCGTGATGACGAAGAGCGGGTACACGAGCCACGGGACGCCGAGCAGGTGGGGCACCTGGGCGACGAAGATCAGGATGCCGAGCGCGTTGACGAAGCCGATCATCACGGAGCGGGGGATGAAGCGCATGAGCCGCGAGAGCCCGGTGACGCCGAAGAGGATCTGGATGAGCCCGGCGAGGACGACCGCGGGCAGCAGGTACTCGACACCCTGCTCCTTCACGAGTGGCGCGACCACGAGCGCGACGGCTCCGGCGGCGGCCGTGATCATGGCCGGGCGGCCGCCGAGGATCGACATCGAGATCGCGAGGACCACGGAGGCGATGAGGCTGACCTTGGGGTCGACGCCGGCGATGATCGAGAAGGAGATGACCTCGGGGATGAGCGCGAGCGTCGTCACGATCCCCGCGAGGATCTCGACGCTGAACGCCTTCGGGTTGCGCAGGGTCGCGATGACACCGGGGCTCGGGCGGACGGCGGTGCGCATGGGGGCGTCGGGCTGAGTCACCGTGCCAGCCTAGGCGCGTTCGGAACGCCATCGGCCGCCGCTCGCATGTCCGGGGAGCGGGAGGGAGGGATCAGCTCCGCAGCCAGGCCTCCAGCCCGTCCGCGCTGATCGGCAGTGCCGACGAGAGCACCTCGTGGCCCGTCGGCGTCACGAGCAGGTCGTCCTCGATGCGGACCCCGATCCCGCGCAGCTCGGGTGGGACCGTCAGGTCGTTCGCGTGGAAGTACAGTCCGGGCTCGACGGTCAGCACCGCTCCCGGCTGCAACGGCTCGTCGAGGTACCGCTCGTCACCGATGCGGGCGCAGTCGTGGACGTCGAGACCGAGGTGGTGCCCGGTGCCGCTCGGCAGGTAGCGCCGATGCTGCTGGCCGTTCGGGGACATCGCCTCGTCGACCGAGACCTGCAGGATCCCGAGCTCGACGAGGCTCGTCGCGATGTGCTCGTATGCGGTGTTGCGCATCTCGAGGAACGAGCGTCCCGGGCCGACCTGGGCCATGGCGGCCCGGTGGGCGCGTTCCACGTGGTCGTGCACCTCGCGCTGGGCCGCGGTGAACGTCCCGCCGGCCGGGAAGGTGCGCGTGACGTCCGCGGTGTAGAGCGATCGGGCCTCGACCCCGGCGTCCATGAGGATGAGGTGCTCGGGCAGTACCGGCCCGTCGCAGCGGGTCCAGTGCAGCGTGGGGGCGTGGGGGCCGCTACCGATGATGGTTGAGTAGCCGACGCCGTTCCCGAAGGTGCGGGCATGGCGTTCGAAGGTCGACTGCAGCCAGCGTTCGCCACCGAAGTCGATCGCGGCGGGCAGCTCGTGCACGACCGAGCGGAACCCGCCGACCGTCGCGTCCACCGCCGCCCGCAGCTGCGCGATCTCCCAGTCGTCCTTGACGAGCTTCGCCGCGGACAGGGCGACGAGCAGTTCGCGGGAGGCGCCGAAGCGACCGTCGACGCGGGGTTCTGCGGCTCCCGCCCTGGCGGCCTCGCTCGGAACGAGCGCCAGCGCCTCGTCCAGGGCCTCCAGGGACCGCACCTCGACCTCGAGTGCCTCGGCCCACTGCCGGAGTCCGGCGGACGGGCCGATCCAGAGCTCGCCGCGCATGGCGTCCGCGTAGAACGCCTCTTCACCGGGGCCGACGGGCTCCGGCAGGTACAGCGTCGCGTCATGACCGCCGGCGGTCGGGCGCATGATCAGGACGGCGCCCTCGGCCTGACAGGACGTCAACCACGCGAAGTCACTGTCCGGCCGGAACGGGAACTCGGTGTCGTTCGCGCGGGTGACGGCGCGTCCTGCGGTGACCACGATCCAACGACCGGCGAACTGGTCTCCGACGATCGCGCGGTGTCGTCCGGCGGCCGCACCGGCACCGTCCGCGAGGTCGACGGAGCGGTCGACCTCGCCCCAGCCGCTCGCCAGGAAGTCCCGGAAGGCGTCGTCCTGGGGGAGTGGCTGCGTGCGGGGGTCGCGGAAGGCGAAGCTGTCTGGACACATGGAGATCAGTTAGCCACCGTGCGTGGACGGCGTCAAGGCGGCACGATGCCACGCAGCGGAACATCCTGTCCGGTCCGCCCGAACCGACGATTCGTCCCGAAGGCCGGGCGACGATCGTGGCGTTGGTGGACGGATCGTCGACGGATTGACACCTGTTCGGGCCCCTCCGCACAATGATCGGCATGACAGGAACCGCCGACGCCGGCACCACCACCCCGCTCGATGTCGACCTCGATGCGCGGGTGTTCGACATGGTGTCCTCGTCGGCGAGTGTCGTCGACGCCGACGCCCCGACCCGCTTCGTCTACCACGAGGCGCACGGGGTGCTGTGGGGGGAGTACGTCGGGGACACCGTCTCCGTCGGTCGCTTCTGCGGCGTCCGGACGGGCGAGCGGATCGACATCTCGTTCGTCCACCGCAACCGTGCCGGAGACCGCACCACGAGGGGCGAGGCCAGCTCGATCATCTCCCGCGCCGAGGATGGGGCGTTGATCCTCACGGAGGACTTCATCGGCCCTGATGGCCAGGCCCACGTCAGTGTGTGCCGGGAGATCGTCGCGGCCTGACACCTCCGCACGAGGTCGTCGCGGCTCCGGTCGTCAACGGCCGCGTCGCTCAGGAACCCGCTGGGCCCGCTCGTCGCTCGTGCGGACGAACCGCGTCATGCCGAAGCGCTCGCCGGAGTCCTCGACGCTCGTCCGCTCCGACCGCGCCATGCGGAGCGACACGTCCGAGCGTTCCTCATCCATGAGGAACACGGTCGTCGTGGCCTTGATCGACGGCCACTGGGCCAGCCTCGTGGCGACGAGCTCGTGGATCGCCGCGACGTCGGGGGCGCGGATGAGCATCATGGCGTCGTGCTCGCCGGTGGTGACCGCGAAGTACTCCAACTCAGGGACCGAGGAGAGCCGCGCGCGGAAGTCCGCCCACTGGCTCTGCCGCAGGGTGATGAACACCATCGCCGCGACCCCGAGCCCGACGGTCGCCGGTTCGATCTCGGCGTGGACGCCCTTCAGTACGCCGGCCCTGACCATCGCCTCGTACCGCGCGTAGGCGTTGGAGCGGGAGATCCCGAGGTGCTCGGCGAGGGCCGCCACCGAGGCCCTGCCATCCTCGCGGAGGAGCTCCAACATGCGGATGTGGGTGTCGTCGAGTTGCATCGATTGCTCCAAACGTCCAGATTCAGCGGTGGTCCTGGCGGCTGATTGAGAGGATATGCCACTTCGCGTCCGAGATCGAGACAATTCTTCTTTGGTAACGGCTTGTAGATTGACGAATGATCGCTGATGACACTACTTTCAGCTCATCCCTCCAAGCAGATAAGGAGCTCCACCTTGTCACGATCCTTCAGCCGCACCAGTCGGCGCGGCATGGCGGCCCTCGGCCTCGCCCTCGCCGCCGGCCTCGCGCTCGCCGCCTGCTCCCCCTCAGGTGGCTCCGACTCCTCGGCAGGCAAGTCGCTCGTCGTCGACGCGTCCTTCGACCTCAAGACCGCCGACCCGAACCGCGAGTACGAGACGACCGGCTCGATCGTCGCCAAGGCGCTCTACGAGACGTTGCTCACCTTCAAGGGCGACGACGTGACTGCTCCCGTCGACGGCCTCGCGAGCTACGAGATGAACGCCGACAACACGGTGATGACGCTCACGATGAAAGACGGCAAGAAGTTCTCCGACGGATCCGACGTGACCGTCGACGACGCCGTGTTCTCGCTGCAGCGCGTCCAGGGCGTGAAGGGCAACCCGTCCTTCCTCCTCGACGGCGTCACCATCGCGAAGACCTCGGACACGACCCTCACGCTCACCTCGGCGACGCCGAACCCCGCGCTGCCCTTCATCCTCCCGAACCCGGCCCTCGGCGTGGTCAACAAGAAGGTCGTCGAGGAGAACGGTGGCACCGCGACCGCCGACGACGCCGCCGAGTCCTTCCTGAACACGACGTCCGCCGGCTCCGGCCCGTACAAGCTCGAGTCGTTCGACGCCGCCTCACAGGTCGTCTTCACGGCGAACCCCGAGTACACCGGCACGAAGCCCGCCTACGAGCGCGTCGTCCTCCGGAACGTGCAGGGACCCACTCAGAAGCTCAACGTGGAGGCCGGTGACTCGCAGGTCGCCCTCGACCTCAACCCCGACCAGGTCGCCGAACTCGACGACTCGAAGGTCAAGATCATCGCGAACCCCTCGCGGTACATGATCTTCCTCCTGCTCAACCAGGACTCCGCGGTCAGCGACATCACGAGCAACCCGAAGTTCCTCGAAGCCGTGAAGCTCGGCATCGACTACGACAAGATCGTCGACCTCGCCGGTGACGGTTCGGTCCGCCCCGGCGGGTTCATCCCGTCGATCTTCAACGGTGCACTCGACGCGGCCGACGGCAACCAGTTCGACGCCGATGCCGCGAAGGCGGCGCTGAAGGAGTCCGGCTACGCGGGGGAGGCGGTCACGCTCAACTTCCCCAACGACATCACCGTGCAGGGCCTGTCGCTCCAGAGCATCGCCGAGTCCGTCCAGGCGCAGCTGAAGTCGGTCGGCATCACCGTCACGCTCGCCCCGGCGCCGGTCGCCACCGAGCTCGACGCCTACCGGGACGGCAAGGAGACCGTCGGCCTCTGGTACTGGGGCCCGGACTTCCCGGACCCGTCCAACTACCTCGCGTTCACCCCGGGTGAACTCGTCGGCCTCCGTGCCGGCTGGGCAGCAGGTGCCGACCCGACCGTGACGGACCTGGCGAACGCCGCGCTCGCCGCGACCGACACCGACGCCCGTGCCGCCGCGTACCAGGAGCTCCAGAAGGCGCAGAACGCGAGCGGACCGTTCATCCCGCTCCTGCAGCCGGCGCAGAACGTGGTCACCGCGACCACGATCACCGAGGTTCCGCTGAACCCGACGTGGACCGTCGATCTTGCCGGAATCAAGTAGCGTCGCACCGACGACGTCGAGCGCGCGAGCGGGTCTCCACCCGCTCGCGCGCTACCTCGGCATCCGGCTCGGACTCACGGTCCTCCTGATGTTCGGGGTGACGCTCGTCACCTTCACGCTGACCAACCTCGTCCCCGCCGACCCGGTGCAGGCGGCCCTCGGCGAGCAGGCTGCGGCGGATCCCGCGATCGTGGCGCAGTTCCGCGAGAACGCCGGCCTCGACAAGCCGCTGCCGGTCCAGTACGTCACGTATGTCGCGAACCTGTTCCAGGGCGACCTCGGGACCTCGCAGCAGACCCGCGGCGCCGTCGCTGACGAACTCGGACGGGCCTTCCCGGCGACCGCCGAGCTCGCGCTCACGGCCATCGTCATCTCGATCATCATCGGCGTTGGCCTCGGCATGTGGGCCGCGCTGCGCCGGAAGACGATCACCGACCAGGTCATCCGCGTCGTGAGCCTCATCGGCATCTCGGTGCCGTCGTTCTGGCTCGCGCTCGTCGTCTACTTCGTCTTCTTCTCGCAGTTGCACTGGTTCCCGGGTTCCGGCCGGCTCTCGCCCGCCGCGATCCCGCCGCCCAAGGTCACGGGGATGTACACGATCGACGCCCTGCTCGCCGGGCAGTGGTCGACCTTCGGCGACGCGATCGCCCACCTGATCCTGCCCGCGTCTGTGCTGGCGCTGTACACGATCGGTCTGCTCACGCGCTTCGCGCGCTCGGCGATCCTCGAGGTCCTCGACCTCGACTACGTGCGGGCCGCCCGGGCGAAGGGCCTGCCGGGGCACGTCGTCGTGACCAGGTACGTCCTCCGCGGGGCCCTCGTCCCGATCATCACCGTGCTCGGTGTGGCCTTCGGTTCGCTCCTGTCCGGCACGGTGCTCGTCGAGAAGGTGTACTCGTGGCACGGGCTCGGTGAGTACGCGTACTCGGCAGCGACCAAACTCGACCTGCCCGCGATCATGGGCGTCGGGCTCATCGTCGGCTTCGTGTACATCGGCCTGAACTTCCTCGTCGACGTGTTGTACGGCTTCATCGACCCGAGAGTGAGGGTGGCATGACCGACGTCCTCGCCGTCCAGACCAGGCGCAAGGGCCGCTTCCGCGTCTCGAAGCAGTTGCGCACCCCGCTCGCCGTCGCGGGTGGCGTCATCGTGCTCTTCTGGCTGCTCGTCGCGGTGCTCGCACCGTGGATCCGCCCGTTCGACCCGCTCGCGCAGGACTTCGACCGACTGCAGGCACCGAGCGCCGAGCACTGGTTCGGCACCGACCAGGTGGGCCGTGACGTCCTGTCGCGGGTCATCAGCGGTGCCCAGGTCTCGATCCCGCTCGCCCTCATGCTCGTGGTCTTCGCCATGCTCATCGGGTCCCTGCTCGGGGCGATCGCCGGATACTTCGGCAAGGCGCTCGACGAGACGATCATGCGGATCGCCGACCTCGTGTTCGCGTTCCCGACGATCATCCTCGCGATGGTCATCGCCGCCTCGCTCGGCCCGAGCCTCACGAACGCCGTCATCGCGATGCTCATCGTCTCCTGGCCGGCCTACGCCCGCGTCACCCGCTCGCTCGTCATCGGCGCGCGCGGTGCCGAATACGTCATCGCCGGTCGGCTGCTCGGCAACGGGCCGTTCACCTCGCTCGGCAAGGACATCCTGCCGAACGTCGTCTCGCCCGTCGTGGTCCTCGCGACCCTCGACGTCGGCACGGCCATCCTGTTGCTGTCCGGGCTGTCCTTCCTCGGTCTCGGCGCGGTGCCGCCCACGCCCGACTGGGGTGCGATGGTGTCCGACGGCGTGCAGAACTTCTCCTCCTGGTGGATCGCGGTCTTCCCGGGACTCGCCATCCTCACGGTGGTGCTCGCCTTCAACTTCCTCGGCGACGCCCTCCGCGACGCCCTCGACCCGCGGTCGCAGGAAGCCGTCCAGGGGCGTGCCCTGTGAGCGGCCGGCACGGCGGGACCGACGCACCGAAGGGACACGACATGACACCCGGCGCGAGCGCGGCTGACGGAACGGGCGGCGGCATCGTGATCGAGGGGCTCACCCTCGGCTTCGGTCGCGGTGCCGCGGCCAAGCGGATCCTGCGGGGCATCGACCTCGACGTCCCCGCCGGGCGGATCACCGGACTCGCCGGTGAATCCGGTTCGGGGAAGACCATGACCGGCCTCGCCATTTGCGGCCTGCTGCCGGCCGGCGCCGTCCTCGGCGGGAGCATCCGCTTCGACGGAACCGAACTCGTCGGGTTGAAGCAGCGCACGATGAACCGGTACCGCGGCACGGAGATCGCGATGATCTTCCAGGACCCCACCGCGAGCCTGCACCCGATGCTCACCGTCGAGGCACAGCTCGTCGACCACTACCGGCACCACACCGGGGCGTCGAAGGCGGCGGCGCGCGCGCGGGCGCTCGAGATGCTCGGCCTGGTCGCGGTCCCGAATCCGGAGGCGGCGCTGCGCAAGTACCCGCACCAGTTCTCGGGCGGACAGCTGCAGCGCATCGCGATCGCCTCGGCACTCATGTGCGACCCGTCGGTCCTCATCGCAGACGAGCCGACCACGGCGCTCGACGTGACGGTGCAGGCCGGCATCCTGCGGCTGCTGCGCAAGCTGTGCGACGAGCTCGGGATCGCGATCATCCTCGTCACCCACGACCTCGGGGTGATGTCGGCGCTCGCCGACACGATCGCGGTCATGCGCCTCGGCGAGATCGTGGAGCACGGTAGCCGCTTCCAGGTGATCACCGATCCGCAGCACGAGTACACGAAGGCGCTCATCGACGCGCTGCCCGACACGGGAACGGAGGCGGCGTCATGACGCTGCTGCACCTCGACGACGTCCGTGTGACGTACAAGCTGCCCGGTCGTGGCTCGCTCAACGCGGTCGACGGCGTGAGCTTCGAGCTGGAACCGCGCCAGGTGCTGGGGCTCGTGGGGGAGTCGGGCTGCGGCAAGTCGACGCTCGCCCGTGCCGTGTGCGGGCTCGAACCCACCTCGGGCGGCTCGATCACCTTCAACGGGACGCCGATCGGCAAGCTCGGTCTCCGCAAGCGCCCGTCGGAGCTGCTGCGGATCCAGATGGTCTTCCAGAACCCCTACGCCTCGCTCAACCCGCGGCGGACGATCGGGAGTCAGATCGAGGACGGCCTCCGGGTGAACCCGGTCCGCGACGCCTGGGACGTCGGTCAGCTCCTCGAACACGTGGAGCTCGACGCCGCCAGCCGGACCCGCTACCCCCACCAGTTCTCCGGCGGGCAGCGGCAGCGCATCGCGATCGCCAGGGCCATCGCGGCGGGGCCGGAGCTGCTCATCGGCGACGAACCGATCGCCTCGCTCGACGCGTCGCTGCAGGCGCGCGTCGCGAAGCTCATGCGGACGTTGGCGGTCGAGACCGGGGCGGCGCTGCTGTTCATCAGTCACGACCTGTCCGTCGTCCGCGTGATCGCCGACGACGTCGCCGTGATGAGTGCGGGACGCATCGTCGAGCACGGGCCGGTGGACCGCGTCTGGTCGGACCCGCAGGACCCGTACACGCAGCGCCTGCTGGCGGCCATCCCGGTCGTCGACGGGCTCGGTACGCTCCCGGGCGCTTAGGCCGCGCTCCTTGTCTCAGGTGCGTCCCGGCGTGTCGGACCCCCCCTCTCCGGCACGCCGGGGCGTTCCTGAGACAGGGAGCACTGCTCGCCCGGCGCGGGTCAGCGGAGGGTCGGCGAGACGACCGGGCCGGGGGTGTCGTCGAGGAACGGGCGGTCGATCGTCTCCCGCACGAGCAGCTCGAGCAGGCGGAAGCCCCCGACCGCGGCGAGCTGGACGAGCAGCAGCGGTGCCAGCAGCGCACCCGCATAGGGCAACCAGACGAGCAGCCTGCGTTCCTCGCGCCAGAACACCGCCAGGGCGGCGGGTGCGATCGCGAGGGCGAGCCACCCGGGGCTCTGTGCACCGAGCAACGGGGTGACGAGTCCGATCGTCGCGGTCGCGATCGCCAGGATGCCGAGGACCGACTGTCCGATCAGCACGGCGGCGAGGCGCGGGGCGTGCCGGACGTACCGTTCCACCGAGACGACGGCCCACATCAGCCAGGCACGCAGGAGCGGCACCCGCTGCTGGCGGAGACCGACCCGGAATTGCCGGTCATCCTCGAAGCGCTGGACGAGCGCTTCCTCAGGGCGCAGTCCGAGCGCGAGGGACACGCGGTGGTCGTGCACGATCGCCGGCGCTGACTGGCGGCCGTAGCTGCCGATGAAGCTCCAGAGCACGCCGGGGACGGACGCGAGATCCGTCCGTCGACGTGCGTCGTCCACGTCGTCCGCCTCGTCGTGCGCGGGTGCCCAGACGACGGGGCCGTCGGGCGCGTGCTCCTGGAACCCGATGCGACGTTCGAGCCGGAACAGGCGGCCGGTCGGGGGGATCTGCGCGAGGTCGATCCGCTGCAGCGGCTGCTCGTCGTCGTCGAGATACGGCATGCGGACATCATCCCGCAGGCCACCGTCAGGTGTGAGTCACCTGGATGTCGGCCCCTCCGCTTGCCGATGCGTTTCCCACGTCGTAGCGTGGCGTTCCGTTGTCGTTCAACAGAGTCTGGTCAGATGGTCGAACAGCTGCGATGCGGTTCGGAGAGCATCGCTCGAACGAGAGTTGTCACGTGAGTCTTCGCACGGCCGAGTACCCGAGGCCTGATCACTTCCTGCTCCATGTGAGCGACACGCACCTCCTCGCCGGTGGGGGGAGCCTGTACGGAGCGGTCGACAGTGAAACGCACCTGCGGCAGCTCTTCGCGGAGTTCGAGGCGTCCGGGGGGCGTCCGGAGGCGATCATCTTCACCGGCGACCTCGCCGACAAGGGCGAACCTGACGCGTACGACCGCATCCGCGCGATCGTGGAACCGGTCGCCGCGCGTCTCGGTTCCCAGATCATCTGGGTCATGGGCAACCACGACGACCGCCAGGCGTTCCGCGCCGGCCTGTTCGGCGAGGTCCCCACGACCCGCCCCGTCGACCGCGTCTACGACGTCAACGGCCTCCGGGTCATCAGCCTCGACTCGAGCGTCCCCGGCCACCACCACGGCGAGGTGTCCGACGCCCAGCTCGACTGGCTCGCCGAGGAGCTCGCGACCACGGCCCCGCACGGGACGATCCTGGCGATGCACCACCCGCCCGTGCCGAGCGTGCTCGACCTGGCCGTGAGCGTGGAGCTGCGCGACCAGCCGAAGCTCGCGGAGGTCCTGGAGGGCTCGGACGTCCGCAGCATCCTTGCCGGGCACCTCCACTACTCCTCGACCGCGACCTTCGCCGGCATCCCCGTCTCGGTCGCGTCCGCGACGTGTTACACGCAGGACCTCAACGTGCCCGTCGGTGGAACCAGAGGACGCGACGGCGCCCGGGCCTTCAACCTCGTGCACGTGTACGGGTCCACGGTGCTGCACTCCGTCGTCCCGCTCGGCGAGACGCCTCCACTCCACTACATCGACCCCGAGGAGAGCGCGCGCCGCCTCGCGCTCGCGGGCGTCGAGCTCCCCGAGTCGGACACGGTCCGGGTCGAGCCGGAGCCGCCGCTCACGATGCCGATCGGCGTGATGGTCTAGACCCTCCTGGTCCCTGAGCCTGTCGAAGGGCCGCAGCCGGGCCACCCCCTTCGGTCCCTGAGCCTGTCGAAGGGCTGCGGCCGGGCCACCCCCTTCGGTCCCTGAGCCTGTCGAAGGGCTGCGGCCGGGCCACCCCCTGGTCCCTGAGCCTGTCGAAGGGCTGCGACCTCACCGTTCCGGGAGGACCCCGACTCCGACGCGCCTATCGTTGACGGATGACTTCTTCACCGAACCGTCGCACCGCACTCGTCGTCGGCGCCAGCGGCATCACCGGCGCCGCGATCGTGTCACACCTCCTGGCCGACGGCGACTGGCGCATCCTGGCCCTCTCGCGCAGTGCTCCCGTCTCCCACCCGCAGGTCGAGCACGTCGTCGCCGACCTCCGGAACGCGGACGACCTCCGTCGGGTCCTCGGTGGCAGCGGGGTCTCCCACGTGTTCTTCACGGCCTGGTCGCGGCAGGACTCCGAGGCCGAGAACATCCGGGTGAACGGCGGCATGGTCCGCGACCTCCTCGCCGCGCTGTCGGACGAGCCGGTGCAGCACGTCGCCCTGGTCACCGGCCTCAAGCACTACCTCGGTCCGTTCGAGGCCTACGCGGCGGGCGAGATGCCCGACACCCCGTTCCACGAGGACGAGCCGCGGCTCGACACGCCCAACTTCTACTACGAGCAGGAGGACGAGCTGTTCGCGGCGGCTGCGCGGTCGGGCTTCACCTGGTCGGTGCACCGCTCGCACACGGTGATCGGGCACGCGGTCGGCAACGCGATGAACATGGCGTCGACGATCGCGGTGCAGGCCTCGCTCTGCAAGCGACTCGGTCGGCCGTTCGTGTTCCCCGGCTCCGAGACCCAGTGGAACGGGCTCACCGACATGACCGACGCCGGACTCCTCGCCGAGCAGATGCTGTGGGCGGCGACCTCGCCGGCCGGAGCGGACGAGGCGTTCAACATCGTCAACGGCGACGTCTTCCGCTGGCGTTGGATGTGGCCTCGGCTGGCCGCGTACTTCGGCGTCGAAGCCGAGGGGTTCCGCGACGCACCGCGTCCGCTCGAGCAGCAGATGGTCGGGCTCGAAGGCGAGTGGGCCGAGCTGGTGGCCGAACACGGTCTGGTCGAGGCCGACCTCGCACGGGTGGCGTCCTGGTGGCACACCGACGGAGACCTGGGGCGCGACATCGAGGTCGTCACCGACATGAGCAAGAGCCGCCTCGCCGGGTTCACCGGCTACCGGCGCACCCTGGACGCGTTCACGGCGATCTTCGACCGCCTCCGCGAGGAGCGTATCGTCCCCTGAGCGCCCTTCGACAGGCTCAGGGATCGGTTCGCGGCGCGGTCGCCCGCTGGTCACTGGCTCGTCGACCGGCTCGGTGACCGCCTCGGTCCCTGAGCCTGTCGAAGGGCGGCCCTCCGCTCAGCTGAGCTTGGCGGGCTCGATCTCCAGCGTGCTCGGCACGGCGGCCTCGCGTTCCCACGGAGCCGGGAACGGGAAGTAACGGTCGAGGAAGTCGATCACCGCGGTCGTGCGCTCCTCGACGGAGATCTCCGGGCGGCTGCCGTCGTTCAGGCAGAACATGTCCTGATCGCGTCGCTTCAGGAGTCGCTCCATCTGTCCGATCGACTGCTTGAGCGTGGTCTCGATGTAGCGGACCTTCGCCTGGGTCTGCTGCACCGCTCGCCCGGTCATGAGCCCGTAGTAGTGGTAGAACGAGTTCGTCACCGAGATGTTGTCGGCGGCGCGGAAGGCGCTGTGGGCCGTCGAGCGGAACTCCTCGGCGAACTCCTGCTCCATCTCCGCCATGATGCTGCGGCGGAGCGGTGCGGCGCAGTGCTCGAGGTGCCTCGTGGTGACGCGTCCGAAGCGCTCGTGCAGGAGGCGACGGTTCACGCGGGCGGCGTTCTCGAAGCCGCTGCGGGACGGGTCGTTCGCGCCGAGGCCGATGCGGGTCGTCGCCTCGACGAACTTGCTGATCCCGCCGGGTGAGAAGAACAGCTCGGGGCTGATCGGTCGGCCGAGGAACATGTCGTCGTTGGAGTACAGGAAGTGCTCGGACAGCCCCTCGATGCGGTGGAGCTGGCTCTCGACGGCCATGGAGTTGTGCGTCGGCAGGGCGTCGAGGTCGGCGAAGAACTCCTCGCTGCGCACGATGGTGACCTTGGGGTGCTCCGCCAGCCATTCGGGCGCGGGGGAGTCGGTCGCGATGAAGATGCGCCGGATCCACGGGGCGAAGGTGTGGACGCTGCGGAGCGCGTACTTCAGCTCGTTGATCTGGCGGAAGCGGGCGTCGGAGTCGTCGCCGTCCCCGACGACGTAGCTCTGCATGCGCTTCGCCCGGGCGCGCTGGAACTCCTCCGACGAGCCGTCGACCCAGGAGAACACGAGGTCGATGTCGAAGGTGACGTCGCTCGCGAGCGCGCCGAACATGTGCTCGAGGGTGCGCCAGGTGCGGCCGTACCGTTCGACGGTGGTCTCGACCGCCTCCGTGCGCGGCATGTAGGTGCGCATGAGGACGTTCTCGACCGGAGCCGTGATCTCTTCGTCGCCGAACCGCCAGAACTCGAGCTGCAGCGCCGTCTCCATGCCGTAGCGGAGGCGGCCGAGCGGTTCGATGCGCGGGCGGTAGAGGCGGAAGACCTCGGCCTTGCGTGAGCCGGCGAGCAGGCCGTCGGAGAGGAGGTGCGGTTCGCCTGCGGGCTTCATCGAGTCCATGCGCGCCTTGAGCGGGACGCTGTAGAACGGTTCGTCGGCGAACGCCTCGGCGAGGGCGGCCTGCAGGCGCTTCCGGAGCGAGCGGTCGATGACGATGACGGGGCGGTCGTGCTCCCCGCGGATGAGGAGGTACTCGATCTCCGCCGCGTCGAGCGCCTCGGCGACGGCGAGGAGGTCTTCGACCATAGACTGCTGCGGCGTCAGGTGCCCGTTGATGAGCGTGTAGATGCCCTTGCGCTGGACCACGTCGGGGCGCTCGAACCGCGGTGAGCGGGAGCCGCCGGTGACGAGGACGAGTTCCGGAGCTGTGGTGAACGGGAGTTCCGGCGGATTGGAGTCCTTCACGGTACTGGTGAAGGCCGTCGGTGCCTGAGTGCCGACGGTGATCCGCTGGTCGTCGAGTTCGTTCGTGATCGTGTCCGCCTCTGGTCTGCTGGGGAGTGGGTTCCTCGTTATTGTACGGCCGTCGTCCACTCGCGGCGTCAGCTCGACGTCGACGGGGCCTCCGGTGCCGTCCGGCTACGATTGATCCCATGGTGAGCGTGGCGGAATCCTTGGTACGCCTGCGGGACTTGGCCTCGTCGCCCGTGGTCGCCCGGGTCGCGACGGTGTTCGCCGAAGCCGGCTTCGAGCTGGCCCTCGTCGGTGGTCCGGTCCGCGATGCGATGCTCGGTCGGCCGGTCAGCGACCTCGACTTCACCTCGAACGCCTCACCCGATCAGATCCTCTCCGTGCTGAAGCCGATCGCGAGCGCGTGGTGGGACGTCGGCCGTGACTTCGGCACGATCGGTGCGAAGGTGTCCGTCGTCGACGACGCCGGGGTCGAGCACGCCGACACGGTCGAGATCACGACCTACCGGGCCGACGCGTACGACGGCGTGACGCGGAAGCCGGTCGTCGCGTTCGGCGACACGCTCGAGGACGATCTGCGGCGACGCGACTTCACCGTCAACTCGATGGCGCTCCGCGTGCCCGAGATCACCCTGGTGGACCCGTCCGGCGGCGTCGAGGACCTCGTCGCCCAGCTGCTGCGGACGCCTAGCGCCCCGGAGGTCTCCTTCGGCGACGACCCGCTGCGCATGCTCCGGGCCGCACGGTTCGCGTCGCAGCTCGGGTTCCACCCGGCGGACGACGTCGTGCAGGCGATGGAGGAGCGTCGCGAGACGATCTCCATCGTGAGCCCGGAACGCATCCAGGCCGAGCTCGGCAAACTGCTCGCGACCGACCGTCCGCGCGCCGGCCTCGAGCTGCTCGTCGACACCGGTATCGCCGACCTCGTGCTCCCCGAGCTGCCCGCGCTCCGGCTGGAGCCCGACGAGCACCACCACCACAAGGACGTCTACCAGCACTCGCTCACGGTGCTCGAGCAGGCGATCGGCTACGAGCACGCGCGCCACCCCGGTGAGGCGCCGGACCTCGTCCTCCGCTGGGCGGCGCTCCTGCACGACATCGGCAAGCCGGCGACCAAGAAGATCGGCCCCGGCGCCGCGGTGACCTTCTATCACCACGACCTCGTCGGTGCGAAGCTCGCGAAGAAGCGCCTCACCGCGCTCCGCTACGACGGTGACACGATCAAGAGCGTCGCCCGGCTCGTCGAGCTGCACATGCGGTTCTTCGGATATTCGGAGGGCGTGTGGGCGGACTCCGCGGTGCGGCGGTACGTGCGCGACGCCGGCCCGCTGCTCGAACGGCTCCACATGCTCGTCCGGGCCGACGTCACGACCCGCAACCGCCGCAAGGCCGACCGCCTCGGTTTCGCCTACGACGACCTGGAGCAGCGCATCGTCGAGCTCCAGGAGCAGGAGGAGCTGGAATCGGTCCGACCGGACCTCGACGGCAACCGCATCCAGGAGGTGCTCGGCATCGCGCCCGGTCGCGAGGTCGGAGAGGCCTACCGCTGGCTGCTGGAGCTGCGCCTCGACGAGGGCCCGCTCGGCGAGGAGGAGGCCACCCGCCGACTCCTCGAGTGGTGGGCCTCACGCTGACCCCGTCCCACCCCGTCCGCGGCACTTCGCGGGCCTTCAGACTGAACTGCTAGCCTCCCTGAGGTCCCCGGAACGAAGGATGCTCATGCACAAGCGACACGCCGCCCTTGCGATCGCGGGCGCTTCGGCCCTGCTGTTGAGCGGGTGTGCCGCCGGGTCGACGGAGCGCACGACCGTGACCGTGCGGGTCTGGGACTCGGCCGTCGCCGACGCCTACGAGACCTCCTTCGCCGCCTTCGAGCGCGAGAACCCCGACATCCGCGTCCGGGTGGACGTCGTGGAGTGGGCCGACTACTGGACGAAGCTCCGCACCGACGTCGCGGCGGACACCGCACCGGACGTCTTCTGGCTGAACAACACCTACCTCGCCGGATACGCCGACAGCGGCAGCCTCCTCGATGTCGGGCAGACCCTCGGCGACGACGCCTCGAAGGCCTGGGCGCCGAGCGTCGTCGATCAGTTCACCCGCGACGACAAGCTCTGGGCGGTGCCCCAGCTGTCGGACGCCGGTATCGCGGTCTACTACAACGCCGACCTGCTCGACGCGGCCGGCGTGAAGCCCGAGGAACTCACGAAGGCGACCTGGTCGCCCGACACGGCGAAGGACACGTTCCTGCCCTTGGCCAAGAAGCTGACGAAGGACGCGGCCGGTGTCTCGGCCGACCAGCCTGGCTTCAACCCGGCGGCGCCCGCCACCTACGGCACCGGCCTCGGCTACGACCTGCAGGCGGTACTGCTGCCCTTCATCGGTTCGAACGGCGGCACGTACCAGGACGGCGACGACTTCGCGTTCAACGACCCGAAGACCAGTGAGTCCATCAGCTACCTCGTCAACGCGATCAACGGTGCCAAGGTCGCCCCTCCGGCCGCCTCGACCAACGCCGACGGCGATTTCGCGCGCGACGCGTTCATCCAGGGCAAGGTCGCGATGTTCCAGTCGGGGCTCTACAGCCTGAAGGCCGTGCACGACGGCGCCGACTTCCGCTGGGGCGTGGCCGAGCTCCCGTCCGGTCCGGCGGGTCGGGTGAGCGTGACGAACGGCATCGCGGCAGCGGGCAACGCGGCGACGGAACACCGCGACCAGGTGAAGAAGGTGCTCGCCTGGCTCGGCAGCACCGAGGGCAACGCGCCCGTCGGTTCGTCCGGCGCGGCCGTCCCAGCGGTGACCGCCGCCCAGAAGCAGTACTTCTCGTACTGGAAGGGTGAGGACGTCGACGTGCAGCCCTTCTTCGACGTGATCGACGACGACGCGAAGACGATCGCACCCCCGACGGGCGCCAGCTACGCCAAGGGCCTCGCGGCGTACGACCCGATCTTCAAGGAGATCTTCGCGGGGACGACGCCGGTGGCCGACGGACTGAAGAAGGCGCAGGACGCGGCGAACGCCGCCATGAACGACTGATCCTCGGTCACGGCATGATGGAACATCATGCGGATCCTCATCGCGAGTCACCTCGAACCGGAGCACGTCGAGGCGATCGCCGCCTCCCATCCCGACGTGGAGGTCCTGTACGACCCGGCGCTCGTCGCGGTGCCGCAGTACGTCGCTGATCACCGCGGCCCGACGCCGGAGCTGTCCGCCACGGACCAGTGGCGCTGGGAGGACATGCTCGCGCGAGCCGAGGTCGCCTTCGACTTCGACTGGCAGGATCCGGCGGCCCTCCCGCAGCGTGCACCGAACCTGCGGTGGATCCAGGCGACGAGTGCCGGCATCGGCGCGTTCATGCGGAGCACCGGACTCGACCGCAGCGACCTCACCGTCACCACGGCCGGTGGTGTGCACGCCGTGCCGCTCGCTGAGTTCGCCCTCACCGGCGCGCTCTTCGTCGCGAAGGGCCTGCCCGACCTGCAGCGGCGGAAGCGCGAGCGTCGGTTCGAGCGCTTCACGACCAGGCAGCTCGCCGGCATGCGCGTCACGGTCGTCGGCGTAGGCGGCATGGGGGCGAACGTGGTGCGGACCTTCGACGCCATCGGTGCCCGGGTGACCGCGGTGGGTCGCGTCGGCGGGAGCTACGAGCTGCCGGAGGGAGTCGAGCTGAGCGACGTGGAGCGGCTCGACGAGGTGCTGCCGGGCACCGACGTGCTCGTGCTCTGCACGGCGCTCACACCCGAGACCGAGGGACTCATCAGCGCCGAACGCATCGCGCTCCTCCCGGAGCACGCCGCCGTGGTCAACCTCGCACGCGGGCAGGTGATCGACGAGGACGCCCTCATCGAGGCCCTTCGCTCGGGTCGGCTGGGTGGCGCGGCCCTGGACGTCTTCCGCGAGGAGCCGCTGCCCGCCGACTCACCGCTCTGGGACCTCGAGAACGTCCTCATCTCGCCGCACTCGGCGTCGACGGTGGAGAGCGAGAACGCTACCCTCACGGCGCTGTTCCTCGACAACCTCGCGCGGTATCGCGAGGGTCGGCCGCTCCTCAACCGCTACGACACCGTCCGAGGGTACTGAGCAGGCGCGATCACCGATGGCGTGAGAGCGCGGCCCTACGCCGCGACGTTGCGCTGCAGCTGTCATACGCGCACGTTTCGTGCTCGTAACGAATCTGCACCGGAAGCCCGCTGGGTTTGAGGGATTTGTTCGGATCGTGCTGTAATCCTCTACAAGCACGTGCGAAGAACCTGCACACAGCCGTGCCGTCTCTCACACACAGAAAATGAGGTCGACATCCATGTCATCCCCACGTAGTGGATTCCGGAAGAGCGCCGTTGCGCTCGCGGGTCTCTCCATCTCCGCTCTCGCCCTCGCCGGCTGCGCCGCCGGTGGTGGCAGCGGCTCCAGCAGCGGTGCCAGCGGCACGATCGTCATCGGTACGACCGACAAGGTCACCACGCTCGACCCGGCCGGCTCCTACGACAACGGTTCGTTCGCCGTCATGAACCAGGTCTTCCCCTTCCTCCTGAACACGCCGTACAACAGCCCCGACGTCGAGCCCGACATCGCCGAGTCGGCCGAGTTCACCTCGCCGACGGAGTACACGGTGAAGCTCAAGGAGGGCCTCAAGTGGGCCAACGGCAACGAGCTCACCTCCTCCGACGTGAAGTTCAGCTTCGACCGCCAGCTCGCCATCGCCGACGACAACGGTCCGTCGTCGCTCCTCAGCAACCTCGAGAAGACCGACGCACCGGACGACCTGACCGTCGTCTTCACGCTCAAGACCGAGAACGACCAGACCTTCCCGCAGGTGCTCTCCAGCCCCGTCGGACCGATCGTCGACGAGGACGTCTTCTCCGCCACCGAGATCACGCCGGACGCGGACATCGTCAAGGGCAAGGCGTTCGCCGGTCAATACACGATCGACAGCTACAAGTTCAACGAGCTCATCTCGTACAAGAAGTACGACGGCTACCAGGGCCTCCTCGGTGAGGCGAAGAACGACACCGTCAACGTGAAGTACTACACCGACGAGTCCAACCTGAAGCTCGACGTCAAGCAGGGCAACATCGACGTCGCATCGCGCAGCCTCTCCTCGACCGACATCGAAGACCTGAAGAAGGACAAGAACGTCAAGGTCGTCGACGGCCCCGGTGGCGAGATCCGCTACTTCGTCTTCAACTTCGACACCATGCCGTACGGTGCGACCACCGCTGACGCCGACCCCGCGAAGGCACTCGCTGTCCGCCAGGCCGCCGCCGGCCTCATCGACCGCGCTGCGATCGCCAAGGACGTCTACAAGGACACCTACACTCCGCTCTACTCCTACGTGCCCGCCGGCCTGACCGGTGCCACCGAGTCCCTCAAGGGCCTCTACGGCGACGGCGACGGCGGCCCGGACGCGGCGAAGGCCAAGGAGACGCTCGAGGCAGCCGGTGTGACCGTTCCGGTCGCGCTGAACCTCCAGTACAACGGTGACCACTACGGTTCCGGCTCCGGCGACGAATACGCGCTCATCAAGGACCAGCTCGAGGCGGACGGCCTGTTCACCGTCAACCTGCAGCAGACCGAGTGGGTGCAGTACTCGAAGGACCGTACGACGGACGTCTACCCGGCCTACCAGCTGGGTTGGTTCCCGGACTACTCCGACGCCGACAACTACCTGTCGCCGTTCTTCGCCACGGACAACTTCCTCGCGAACCACTACGACAACCCGGCCGTCAACGACCTGATCAACCAGCAGCGCTCGACGACGGACGCCGACGCACGGACGAAGATCATCGAGCAGATCCAGGACCTCGAGGCGGCCGACCTGTCGACCATCCCGCTGCTCCAGGGCGCTCAGGTGGCCGTCGTCGGCAAGGACGTCGAGGGCACCGTCCTCGACGCGTCGTTCAAGTTCCGCTACGCACCCATCAGCAAGGGCTGAGTAGCCTGACCAACTGATATCCGACTACAGTAAGTCGGACGTCGCGATCGGGGCGGCTCCACAGAGCCGCCCCGATCGTCTGTCCGGGCTCTACCGAGTCGGTGATCGAGGAGGATCCACTGCAATGACGGCAGCTGTCGCAACCCCACCCCCAAAGGCGGCCAGACGTTCCGGAGGTGGCGGACTCTGGCGGTACCTCGTCATCCGCTTCCTGTTGATCATCCCGACGGTGTTCATCCTCGTCACCATGGTCTTCTTCCTCATGCGCCTGACCGGTGACCCGATCACCGCGGCGCTCGGAGGGCGGCTCCCGGCCGACCAGCTCGCGGAACGCATCAGCGCCGCCGGCTACGACCGGCCGCTCTTCGTCCAGTACTTCGAGTTCCTCGGACAGATCGCGGTCGGCAACTTCGGCACGACGATCTCCGACAACCGGCCCGTCATCGAGGTCCTCCTCACCTACGGTTCCGCCACGCTCGAACTCGCGATCTACGCGCTCATCGTCGCGTTCATCGTCGGCATCCCGCTCGGCATGCTCGCCGCCGCACGTCGCGACCGCTGGCAGGACGCCGGCCTCCGCGTCTTCGCCATCCTCAGCTACGCCACCCCGGTGTTCTTCGCCGGCCTGCTGCTCAAGCTCATCTTCTCCGTGTGGCTCGGTGTCCTCCCGGTCGCTGGTCGAGCGAGCACCGGCACCGAGCTGACGCTCCAGACCATCTCGAGCCCCTCCGGCATCTATCTCGTCGACGCGATCCGTCTCGGTGACCCGACGGCGATCAGCGACGTCCTCGCGCACGCGGTGCTGCCGGCGATCGCCCTCGGTCTGCTGACGGCCGGTGTCTTCCTGCGTCTCGTCCGCACCAACGTCATCGGCACGCTCGGCTCCGGCTACGTCGACGCGGCCCGCTCGCGCGGGGTCAGCGAGTTCCGACTGGTGACCAAGCACGCGTACCGTCCGGCGCTCATCCCGATCATCACCGTCATCGGCCTGCAGATCGCGCTGCTCCTCGCGGGCGCGGTCCTCACCGAGACGACGTTCGAGTGGAAGGGCCTCGGCTTCATGCTGAGCGAGTACCTCAAGGCCCGCGACTTCGTGGCCGTCCAGGGCATCGTCGCGCTCCTCGCCGTGATCGTCGCCCTGACCAACTTCATCGTCGACATCATCGCGGCGATCATCGACCCGAGGGTGAGGTACTGAGCATGAGTGCTCCGACAGCCACCACCGCCGCGCACACCGCGCCTGCGAAGCGTCCGCTGCGCGACCGCCTGCCCGTCGTCAAGCAGTTCCGCCAGTCGGTGGGGCTGCAGCGGGCGATGCTCGTCATCGGTCTCGTCGTCACCGGCGTCTTCGTGCTCATCGCGATCCTCGCGCCGCTCGTCGCGCCCTACCGGTACAACCAGTTGCGCGGCGACGACGGGTCCTTCGGCACACAGCAGGCACCGAACGCGACCAACCTGCTCGGCACGACCGTCGGTGGCTACGACGTCCTGTCCCGGGTGCTCTGGGGCGCCCAGACCGCGCTCTTCGTCATCGTGTCCGCGATCATCCTGTCGATCTTCATCGGCGTCCTGCTCGGGCTCGTCGCCGGATACTTCGGCGGCTGGCTCGACCGCGTGCTCGTTGTCGTGTGCGACGCCGTCTACGCGTTCCCGTCGCTGCTGCTCGCCATCGTCATGTCGATCGTGATCAGCCGTGGCCAGTCCAGCCTGTGGGGCGGCATCCTCGCCGCCGCGATCTCGATCACCGTGGTGTTCATCCCGCAGTACTTCCGAGTGATCCGCTCCGAGGTCGTCCGCATCAAGAGCGAGGCGTTCGTCGAGTCGGCGAAGGTGATCGGTGCGTCCAGCTCGCGCATCATGTTCCGCCACGTGCTGCGGAACGCGACGAGGACCCTGCCGCTCATCATCACGCTGAACGCCTCTGAGGCGATCCTCACGCTCGCCGGCCTGGGCTTCCTCGGCTTCGGCATCGAGCCGACCGCCGCGGCCGAGTGGGGGTACGACCTGAACCGGTCCGTCTCCGACGTCACGAGCGGCATCTGGTGGACCGCGCTGTTCCCCGGTCTCGCGATCGTGCTCGTCGTGCTCGGCATCACGCTCGTCGGTGAGAGCCTCAACGACCTCTCCGACCCGCGTCTGCGCAGCCGTCGTCGCGTCGGTGCGTCGAGCGGCTCCGTGGCCGCGACCTCGAGCATCACCACCACCGGTGGCACGCCGGACAGCCCCGGTGGCGCCGGGATGATGGACGCCGAGTCGCTGGGTGCCGTGAGCGACGCCGCGGCCGACAGCGATCTGGAGAACCGACGAGAGGACGAGCGCTCATGAGCCTGTCGAAGCCGACCACCGGTCCACGCGACCTCGGTACCAGGGACATCGTCAGCATCCGCGACCTCGGCGTCTCGTTCTCGACCGACGCCGGCGCGGTGAAGGCGATCAACGACATCTCCCTGTCGGTCGCACCGCGCGAGATCGTCGCGATCGTGGGCGAGTCCGGGTCGGGCAAGACCGTCACGGCGAAGACCATCCTCGGTCTCCTCCCCGAGACGGCGACGGCGTCCGGCGCGGTCGTGCTGCGTTCGCGCGACGGTTCGACGGAGCAGGACGTCGTCACGGCGTCGGCCGAGCAGCTGCGGTCGATCCGCGGCAGTGACGCGGCGATGGTGTTCCAGGAGCCGTCGACGGCGCTCAACCCCGTCTACAAGGTGGGATGGCAGATCGCCGAGGGCCTCAGAGCGCACGGGACGTACACGAAGGCCGAGGCGCGGGCGAAGGCGATCGACATCCTGCGACGTGTCGGCATCCCGGAGCCCGAGGAGCGGGTCGACTACTTCCCGCACCAGTTCTCCGGTGGGCAGAAGCAGCGCATCGTCATCGCGATGGCGCTCGTGCTCGACCCGGGCCTCATCGTCGCCGACGAGCCGACGACGGCCCTCGACGTCACCGTGCAGGCGGAGATCCTCGACCTGCTGCGTCGGTGCCGCGACGAGTTCGGGACGGCCATCGTCCTCATCACGCACAACATGGGCGTCGTCGCCGATCTCGCCGACCGCGTCGTGGTCATGTACCAGGGCGACATCGTCGAGGAGGCTCCCGTGCAGGAGCTGTTCTCCTCACCGAAGGCCGAGTACACGAAGAAGCTGCTGTCCTCCGTGCCGCACGTGGGCCGCGGCAAGAGTTCCGCGCCGGCCGAGGTCGAGCGCGGCAAGCAGCTGCAGCTCGGCGAGCCGGTGGTCGTCGCGAAGGGACTCGAGATCGAGTACCCCGGGCGCTTCGGTCGTGCCGGTTTCCGCGCGGTGAAGGGTGTGGACTTCACGATCCACGCCGGTGAGGTCCTCGGGCTCGTGGGCGAGTCCGGTTCGGGCAAGACCACGATCGGCCGCGCGATCGCCGGGCTCACGAAGGTCACCGGCGGCTCGCTGTCGGTGCTGGGTGTGGAGATGAACCGGGTGAAGGAGCGCGAGTTCGCGCCGAAGCGGCGCGAGATCGGGTTCGTGTTCCAGGACCCGGCCACGAGCTTCAACCCGCTGCTCACGATCGCGGAGTGCGTCGCCGAACCGCTCGTCGTCCACGGTCGCTTCGGTGATGCGCGGGCGGCTCGCCGCCGGGTGGACGAGCTGCTCGAGGCGGTCCAGCTGCCGAAGGCGTTCGGGGATCGCTTCCCGCACGAACTCTCCGGCGGACAGCGCCAGCGTGCGTCCCTCGCCCGGGCGCTCGCGCTCGAGCCGGCCCTGCTCGTGGCGGACGAACCGACCTCGGCGCTCGACGTCTCGGTCCAGGCGCGCGTGCTGGAGCTCTTCGCCGAGTTGCAGCGCGAGTTCGGGTTCGCCTCGCTGTTCATCAGCCACGACCTCGCGGTGGTCGACATCCTCGCCGACCGCATCGTCGTGCTGTACCGCGGCGACATCGTGGAGGAGGGTCCCGGTTCTGCGGTGCTCGGTGCGCCGAGCGACGTGTACACGCGCCGCCTGCTCGCGTCGTTGCCCGTGCCGGATCCGGCCGAGCAGGCCGTCCGTCGCGAGGAGCTCCGCCGCCTCCGCGCCTGAGAGCAGGAGATCTGCACGAGGGCAGGGTCGAACGTCGTGTTCGGTCCTGCCCTCAGGCGTTTCTCCGGTCGGGTCTCGTGCATGGAGCGAGGAGGGGCGTCCTGCGGGGTCGGCGGGTGACGGCAGACTGGGGTGGTGCACATCGTCCTCCAGCAGCTCGACGGCGCCCGCGTGCGCGTCGTGCACCTCGAGGACCGCCCGGCATCGCCCGGCGAGTCGAGTCCCGCGCCCGAGGCCACCATCGCGCGCGCCGAACTCCCCGCGCTGGTCCGACGCCTCGAGGCCGACCCGAATCCGCCGCGTTGGGTCTGGGACGACACCTCGCTCTGGTACCCGGCGCTCCTCGCCGCGGGTGTCCGCGTCTCGCGCTGCGTCGATCTCCGGCTCTGCCACAACATCCTCCGCAACGCCGCCTTCACCGCTGACTCCGCACTCGCCACCGCACCGCCCGGCCCCTGGGACGAGGTCCTCGACCCGCGTGTCGCCCAGCGCGCGGAGGCGGTCGGCACGCTCTTCGACCTCGACCTCCCTGGTGGCGAACGCGACACCGTCGCCGAGTTCGCCCTGCAGCGAGCCGCGGTCGACGGGGCGACGCCGCAGGGGCGCTCGCAGCTCGGGCTGCTCCTGGCCGCCGAGTCCGCCGGGGCGCTCATCGCGTCCGAGATGACCTTCGCCGGCCTGCCGTGGAACGCGGAGGTGCACGACCGCATCCTCGCCGACGCCCTCGGCCCGAAGGTGCCGCCAGGCGTCCGCCCGGCCAAGCTGGTCGAGGTCCTCGACGAGGTGAAGGCCGCTCTCGGGGTGCAGGAGCTCAGCCCCGAGTCGCCCGGCGAACTCCTCAAGGCCCTCCAACGGGCCGGCATCCAGGCCACCTCCACCCGCCAGTGGGAGCTGCAGGAGATCGAGCACCCCGTCATCGAGCCGTTGCTCCGCTACAAGAAGCTGTCGCGCCTGCTCACGGCCAACGGCTGGACCTGGGTCGAGACCTGGGTGAAGGACGGCCGGTTCCGCCCCACGTACGTTCCCGGTGGGGTCGTCACCGGCCGGTGGGCCTCGGACGGCGGCGGAGCCCTGCAGCTCCCGCACCAGGTTCGTGGCGCGGTTCTCGCGGACGAGGGGTGGCGGTTCGTCGTCGCCGACGCCGCACAGCTCGAGCCACGTATCCTGACCGCGATGTCCGGCGACCGCGCGATGGCCGACGCGGGCCGCGGAGTCGACCTCTACCAGGGCATGGTCGACGTCGGCGCGGTCGACACCAGGCCCCACGCCAAGATCGCCATGCTCGGAGCCATGTACGGCGCGACGACGGGGGAGAGCGGGCGCCTGTTGCCCCGGCTCACGCGGGCGTTCCCGCGGGCGATCGAGTTCGTCGAGACGGCTGCCAGAGCCGGTGAACGCGGGGAACGGGTCAGCACCCGACTCGGACGCACCTCACCGCTGCCCGGCGAGACCTGGCGCGAGATCCAGTCGGCCGCATCGATGGAGGGCGCCAACGCCGCGGCGACCCAGCGCGCCCGCATGGAGGCGCGCAGCTGGGGGCGCTTCACCCGCAACTTCGTCGTGCAGGGCACCGCCGCCGAATGGGCCCTGTGCTGGATGGCCGGCCTCCGCACGCGGCTGCAGGCGCTCGCCGCAGAGACCGGGGGCGCGAACGCGGCGCTCACCGGATCGGCGCACCTCGTCTTCTTCCTCCACGACGAGATCGTCGTCCACTGCCCCGAGGGGCAGACCGAGCGCGTGGTCGCCCTCGTGCGCGAAGCCGCGGCCGAGGCCGGTCGCCTCATCTTCGGGGCGGCACCCGTCGAGTTCCCGGTCACCACGGCCGTCGTCACCTCCTACGCAGACGCCAAGTAACCGGCCGTCCCGTTCGCGGTTGACGCTGGCGAAACGGTCCGAGTAATGGACTGGTGTGCATCACCCTGTCGGAAGGATGCACCATGACGGTCGAACACGTCTCCCTCAGCCCGCAATCCACCACCCCCGACGACACCGTGGAGTCGCGGGACCGGCCGATCGCGAACGTCCTGGAGACGGGCGGCGCGGTCGCCGGGTGCGTCGCCGGCTGGGTGGTCGTCACGGGGATCTTCGTCGGAGCCGTCGCCTTCGGGACGGTCTGCATCGGCGGGGTGGCGGCCGTGCTGGCTGCCGCCTTCCTCGCGCCCTAGCGGTCCGGGTGCCGCGGAAGCGTCGGTCGCTCCGGCGACGTCGGCGGAGGCTGGACCGACGCCTGGACCTGCGCCTGCGCAGGCGCGGCGACCGACCCGGCACCGAGCCGAGCGAGCGCCCTCCCCGACGCGTGCACGAGCGTCTCCAGCGGGCCGCGGCGACGGGTCAGCGCGATGATCCAGCCGAGCAATAGGGCACCGGCGACGTGGAGGGCCCAGAGCTGGGGGCTCGAGATCAGCCAGATCTTGTCCTCCGTGATGCCGAGGCCGATCGCCGCGATGAGCGCGCCGACCGACGCCATGAAGACGTGCGCCGAGTAGACGGTGAGCGGCGCTGCGCCGGCCCCGGTCGCAGGCATGAGCACGCGCGACCAGCCGCGGTTCAAGACGGTGCCGAGGGCCAGGCACAGGCCGATGACGACCGCGGCGATGCCGATCGTGAAGACGAGGTCGAGCGTGGTGCCGGAGTGCGGTGAGCGGGCGACGAGCCACCAGAACGAGTCCGCCGGACTCGTGCCGTACATCCCCTCCGTGAGGGCGTCCTCGACGGCGGTGATCGTCGTCGGGTCGGGGTCGAGACCGCCGGTCATGCCGCGGGCGATGCCCTGGACGCCGCCCAGCGGGCCGAGGAGGAGGGCGGCGATCCGGTCGGCCGCAATCGCGACCCCGAGCCCGATTGCGGCGAGCAGCAGGGCGAAGCGGCGGAGCGTCCCACCGGCTCGTGCATCCATGAGCATCCGACCGATCGCCATCCCGACGAGGACGTAGACGATCCACGTGAGCGCCGGGTACACGCCGGTGATGAGGAGCCCGCGGGCGAATCCTCCGGTCGCGACATCGAACCAGGACGCGCTCCCGATCTCCGGTGAGTCCACCCCGTCGAGCGGCATGCGGAGCGCCTGGGAACAGATCGGCCAGACGATCGCCCAGATCCCGGCGACGATGAGCAGGGTGCGCGGCCGCCAGGTGACGGCCGGGATCGCCAACCAGAACGTGACGCCGTAGTAGGCGATGATCACGTAAATGCCACCGGGGATGACACCGAGGGTGAGGCCGAGGACGAGGAGGGTGAAGCCGCGCCCGAAGAGGTTGAGCCGCGCGGCGGCGGGGGAGCCGGCGGCGAGGTCACGCCGACTGGTGAGCACGATGCCGATGCCGGCGAGGACGGCGAACAGGGCGGCGGCCTTGCCCGACAGCAGCTGCGTGATCGGGGTGTCGCCGCCGGTCGAGATGTCGTACGCCCAGACGTGCGTGGCCATCATGCCGATGAGGGCGAGGAAGCGGGCGAGGTCGAGGCCGACGAGTCGGTCGGCTCGGGATCGGCTGGCTGGCGTGCTCATCCGGACCAGCATCCCACGTGCACGGCCCGCGCGACAGGCCCGCGGTGGCGGTCGCAGTCCCCGTCCGGTACACTATGAAGGTTGCCCGGGCGCGTCCGCTCTGTTCTCGGCCGGTAGCAACGATGCTTACACCCTCCTGCCACAGAAAGTCTGTGGCCGTTCGAGTCCGAAGGAGGTGGGTTAGTGACGCATCAGTACGAACTCATGGTCATCCTCGACCCCGAGATTGACGAGCGCACGGTTGCACCGAGCCTCGACAAGTTCCTCAACGTCATCCGCAACGATGGTGGAACCATCGACAAGGTCGACATCTGGGGCCGTCGTCGTCTCGCTTACGAGATCAACAAGAAGACCGAAGGCATCTACGCCGTCGTGGACTTCACTGCATCGAGCACTGCCACGCAGGAGCTCGACCGTCAGCTGAAGCTCTCCGAGGCCGTCATGCGCACCAAGGTGCTGCGTGCCGAAGAGGCCATCGCTCAGGTCGCCACCGAGACGAAGCGCAGCGAAGAGAAGGCCGCCCGCAAGGCTGCCGCCAAGCCCGCTGCCGCTGTCGCCGCGGCTCCCAAGGCAGACGCGGCTCCGGCTGCGGCTGAGACCAAGGAAGCCTAGGGCTCATGGCCGGCGAGACCGTCATCACCGTGGTGGGCAACCTGACCAGCGATCCGGAACTGCGTTTCACGCAGAACGGCCTGGCTGTCGCCAACTTCACCATCGCTTCCACGCCGCGCAACTTCGATCGTGCGGCGAACGAATGGAAGGACGGCGAAGCGCTGTTCCTGCGCGCGAGCGTCTGGCGTGAATTCGCCGAGCACGTGGCCGGATCGCTCACCAAGGGAAGCCGTGTCATCGCGACCGGGCGTCTCAAGCAGCGTTCCTACGAGACGAAGGAAGGCGAGAAGCGGACTTCGATGGAACTCGAAGTCGACGAGATCGGCCCTTCGCTCCGGTACGCGACCGCGACCATCAGCCGTGCACCCTCGGGTGGCGGCGGCGGTGGACAGCGCGGCGGCGGAGCTCCGCAGGTGCAGCAGAACGAGCCCTGGGCTCAGAGCGCACCCGCAGCTTCCGGCGGCAACGGCGGTGCAGATGCCTGGAACACTCCGGGTAGCTACAGCGACGAGACCCCCTTCTAAACAGATTCGATCGGTCCGGTTCTGCCGGCTCAGCCGATCACTCCATTACACGCAAAGGAACAACCATGGCTGGAAAGTCGAGCGGCGACCGCCGCAAGCCTGCCCGCGGTGCTAAGGGCGGCAAGAACGTCGCTCCCGCGAAGGCGATCCGCGTTGGTGTCATCGATTACAAGGATGTCGCCACGCTTCGCAAGTTCATCTCCGAGCGGGGAAAGATCCGTGCTCGTCGTATCACCGGTGTCAACGTTCAGGAGCAGCGACTCATCGCCCGCGCGGTCAAGAACGCGCGCGAGATGGCGCTCCTGCCCTACGCCGGCTCTGGCCGCTAGGAGGCGCCGCACATGTCGAAAGTGATTCTGACGCACGAGGTCTCCGGCCTCGGCTCCGCTGGTGACGTCGTCGACGTCAAGAACGGCTACGCTCGCAACTTCCTCGTGCCCCAGGGTTTCGCGACCCCGTGGACCCGCGGTGGCGAGAAGCAGGTCGAGCAGATCAAGTCGGCCCGCGCTGCGCGCGAGCACGCCACGATCGAAGAGGCCCAGGACCTGAAGGCTCGCCTCCAGGCAACCAAGGTCAAGCTCACGGTCAAGACGGGTGGCGAAGGCCGTCTGTTCGGTTCCGTGAAGCCTGCCGACATCGCGAAGGCCGTGGCGGAAGCCGGGCTGGGCGAGGTCGACAAGCGCAAGATCGAGATCCACACCCCGATCAAGTACGTCGGCGAGCACGAGGCCACCATCAGCCTCCGCGACGAGATCGTCGCCACGATCACCCTTCAGGTGGTCGCGGCCAAGTAGTACCGCCGTGCGGTGCCCCGACCCTCGGGTCGGGGCATCTCATGCACGTCGCGTGAAGCGCGATGGCGGTGGACCGAGAGGTCTGCCACCATCGCGCTTTTTCTGTGCCCTGAACGGGGGCGAGGTGCCCGTCTCGAGGCCGATCGCTACACCGTTTTCGGTCTCTGCGTCAAGCAAGTTGTACACAGGTGACCCCCGTTCTCCCCAACGTTCGACACAGGATCGAGAGAACTTTCCACACACAGCCTGTGGAATCGGAAACACCTGGTCAGGCTGGTTTTGTCCGACAAAAATACTTCTCTGTCCACAGGGTTTCCCACAGCTTGTGCACACGACACGCGGCGTTTCCCCCGATCTGTCCACAGAGTTATCCACAGGCAGAGTTGGTTGTGGAGACGAGTGGCCCTATCGTGGGTCATCGGCGTCTCGGAACAGCCGGGCGAGCAGGCTTCGAAGCCCTCGCCCGTGGCTCGCGAGTGCCGCGCGGCGGCCCGAATGTCCTCCGCCCCTGATACACCTGAATCGTCACCACCCGCTGCACCCGAGTCCACATCGAGAAGGGATGTCCACTTGTCGATCGCTCACCTCAACCGCTCAGAAGGCGGCGGTTCGTATGATGAGCCGCGGAGCAACGAGCGGGTCCCTCCGCACGATCTGCTGGCCGAGCAGAGCGCACTCGGCGGCATGCTGCTGTCGAAGGACGCCGTCGCCGATGTGGTCGAGACGCTTCGCGGTGTGGACTTCTACATCCCCAAGCACGAGGTCATCTACGACGCGCTGCTGACGCTGTACTCGCACGGTGAGCCGACGGATGTCATCACCGTCACCGATGAGCTCGTCAAGACGGGCGAGCTGTCGCGGGCCGGCGGTGCCGACTACCTGCACACGCTCACGAGCCTGGTGCCGACCGCGGCGAACGCCGGCTACTACGCCCGCATCGTCGCTGAGCGCGCGCTGTTGCGTCGTCTGGTCGAGGCCGGCACCCGGATCGTGCAGATGGGCTATGCGGCGGAGGGTGAGGCCGTCGAGCTCGTGAACTCCGCACAGGCGGAGATCTACGCCGTCTCCGGCAACCAGGAGGTCGAGGACTACGTCCCGCTGACCGACGCGGTGAGTGCGGCGATCGACGAGATCGAGGCTGCGAAGCACACCGACGGTTCGATGACCGGTGTGCCGACGGGCTTCCGTGAGCTCGACGAACTGACGAACGGTCTGCACCCGGGTCAGCTCATCATCGTCGCCGCTCGACCCGCTATCGGTAAGTCGACGCTCGCGCTCGACTTCGCCCGTGCGGCGTCGGTCCACTACAACCAGCCGTCGATCTTCTTCTCGCTCGAAATGGGTCGCAGCGAGATCGCGATGCGTCTCATGAGTGCGGAGGCGTCGGTGCCGCTGCAGCTCATGCGTAAGGGAACGGTCGATTCGCAGGACTGGACGAAGATCGCGCAGGTTCGTGGCCGCATCAACGACGCCCCGCTCTACATCGACGACAGCCCGAACATGACGCTCGTGGAGATCCGGGCGAAGTGCCGTCGGCTCAAGCAGCGTGTGGGGCTGAAGATGGTCGTCATCGACTACCTGCAGCTGCTCACGTCGGGTAAGCGTGTCGAGAGCCGCCAGCAGGAGGTCTCGGAGTTCTCCCGTGCGCTGAAGCTCATGGCGAAAGAGCTCCAGGTCCCGGTCATCGCGCTGTCACAGCTGAACCGTGGTGCGGAGCAGCGTGCCGACAAGATGCCGGCGCTGTCCGACCTCCGCGAGTCGGGCTCGATCGAGCAGGACGCCGACATGGTCGTGCTCCTGCACCGTGAATCCGCCTACGAGAAGGACAGCCCGCGTGCCGGCGAGGCCGACCTCATCATCGCCAAGCACCGTAACGGCCCCACCCGCACGATCACCGTCGGCTTCCACGGCCACTTCAGCCGCTTCGCGGACATGGCGCCGGGGCAGTAGGGCGAGTAGGTTCCAGGTGAACATGACCTATTCCGCGGATAGGTGGCAGACGTTTGGCAAATATGTCATGTCCCACGGAATCAACCCGCACCCTGCTGGGAAACGATCGGCCGCCAGGGCGTGCGTACACCGCTCGATCAGGCGCTGCGACGGGTGAGGACGAGCGCCCCCCGAGACCGATGAGCGCGGTGCCAGAGGCGTCGAGGCTGATGCGTGCTCGGCGTCGCTGGAGCCCGCGTCGAGCAGTGGAATGACGGCGAGCACCCCGCACTCGACCGCCGGGCAGGCCAGGAGGAGATGGCCTGCCCGGAAGCGGCGGGTGAGGACTGGCGTGAGCGCCGCGGCCACGAGTGCGCCGACGGCGAGCGAGACCTTTGCGCTCGTGATCAGACCTTTATTGTTGCAACTCATTGATCTTGGGCGGCCGCCTTCACAATGGTTCTAAGCTTCACATGGCTGGCATAGTGGAGGGATATCGTGAAGATCAGTGAACTGTCGAAGAGAACCGGGGTCGCTCCGCGCCTGCTGCGCTACTACGAGGAGCAGGGGTTGATCGCACCCCGCCGTCTTGACAACGGCTACCGCGAGTACGATTCGTACCTCCTCGAGCGGGTGGTGAAGATCCGCGGATTGCTCGATGCGGGGATCCCGACCCGCATCATCGGGGACATGCTGCCGTGCTTGGATCAATCGCAGGAGATCGTTGTGACCGACCCTGATCCGGAGCTGAAGGCCGTGCTTGTTCGAGAGCATGAGCGGATGGCGGAACGCATTCTGTTCCTGCAGCACAGCCATGAAGCGCTCACTCGCTACCTCGAGGCGATGGATGTCGCCGACGGGCACCCTCGCTCGCTCGCTTCCTAAGGGGTCGATGCCGACAGGGGGGATCGGTGTGGGCTCACCGCTCTCGTTCGTGAGTCGTTGTGGTCCGCCTTCGGCGAACAACGCAACACCGATTTGACTTTCACATAGATGTGAAGGTCCGAAGATGTGTCTATGACACTGACGAACAATCGGACTTGGGCCCTGGAGGCTCCAGGAGGACGACCCGCGCCGAGTCCGGAGGCGTTGCGGCGGACCATGGCCGGGTTCCCGACGGGAATCGCGGTCGTCGCAGCACACGTCGAGGGTCGGGTTGTCGGGATGCCCGCGAACTCGCTGGTCTCGGTGTCTCTGGACCCGCCATTGGTCTCCATTTCGTTCGCTCGAACCTCGACCACCTGGCCGGCACTTCGCCGCGCCCCGCACTGGGGCATCAGCATTCTCGAGGAGGGCCAGGAGCCAGTCCTCCAGCGTCTCCGCAGATCAGCTGACGAGCGCTTCGATGACATCGACCTGGACATCGGCGATGACGGGCAGGTGCTCCTGCAGGGCAGCCTCGCGACGCTCACTGGCACCCGATACGCCGAGGTCGACGCCGGCGACCATGTCCTCACGCTACTCGACGTCCGCCAACTCGACCGGGGCACCGCCTCGCGCCCGTTGGTGTTCTTCGACAGCACCATCCACCAGCTCGCTCACTGACCCTCGAACGGAGAACCCCTGATGTCTTCACACAACATGTTGCTGGGTATGCAGTTCGGCAACGGATACGGCGCTCAGGTGACGTCGTGGCGCGCGCCGAACGTCAACCCACGGAACTACACCGACTTCGACGCCATGGTGCGCTACGCCCAGGCTGCCGAACGCGGGAAGATCCAGTTCCTCTTCCTCCCCGACACCCCTGCGCTCTCGAGCGATCTCACCCGTGAAGCGCCGCAGATGACGCTCGATCCGCTCCTGACCCTTGCGGCCGTCGCCCGGGCCACGGAACGGATCGGTCTGGTCTCCACCGGGTCCACGACGTTCACCGAGCCGTACAACCTGGCGCGTCAGTTCAAGGCCCTGGACGTCATGAGCCACGGCCGCGTCGGTTGGAACCCGGCCACGACCAGCGACCCGAACGCCGCTGCGAACTTCGGGCAGCAGATCGCCGAACGCCCAGAGCGCTACGGGCGAGCCCACGAGGTGATCCAGATCGTGCAAGCACTGTGGGGAAGCTGGGAAGAAGACGCGTGGATCGCGAATCCGTCATCCGGTCACTTCGCTGACCCGGCGAAGGTCCGGCCCGTGAACCTGCAGGGTCAGTACGTCGCCTCTCGCGGGCCATTGCCGATCCCGCCCTCCGAGCAGGGACAACCCGTGCTGTTCTCAGCCGGCGGCGGTGACTACGGCCTCACGATCGCCGGGCGCTATGCGTCTGGCGTGATCGGGTCGACGTTCTCCATCGATGACGCACGTGCCCAGCGGGAAGCGGCGCGTCGAGCCGCCTCGGACGCGGGCCGCAACCCCGACGAGATCAAGTTCTTCGCCGGGATCATGCCCGCGATCGCACCGACCGTGCGGGAGGCCGTCGATCGCCGACTGGCGCTCGGGGTGGACACGTTCCCGCAGCGTGTTCCGTATCTGGGGCAGATGCTCGGCTTGCGTCTCGACCCACGCCGGATCGACGACCCGCTGACCGACGACGAGCTCGACGTCGCCCGCGCCAATCCCTACGATCCGCGCGCACCCCGAGCGCTCGAGATCGCCAGGCAGGGCTGGACGATCCGGGAGATCCTCGCCCACGGCGTCATCGACTACCACCCGACACCTGTTGGCCCTGCCTCCGTCACCGCGGATCACATGCAGGAGTGGTTCGAGGCCGGTGCCGTCGACGGGTTCTGGGTCTCCATCGACACGTACGAGGACGGCATCGACACCTTCGTCGACCAGGTCGTTCCGATCCTCCAACAACGGGGCCTCTTCCACGACGACTACGACGGCTCCACGCTCCGCGACCATCTCGGTGCCCCGCCGCAGTACGGCCTCGATCCCCGCATCACCGGAACCTCAGACCAGGCCTGACCCCTCGCGCCGCACGAGCCGCGATCCTGGCGACGATTCTCCAGCCGAGATGTCGTCGCCGCCGACCGGATACCGGCCCTCACCAGCGCCTTCACCCTTTGCCTTCACTTGGAGAACACCACATGACCAATACGACCTCGGCCGAACCTGCGGCGTCGCCGCCGTCCACCAAACCATCCCGCATCGAGCGGCTCGCCCCGGGGAGCGCCCTCGTCATCGGCCTCCTGATGGGTTCGACGTTCCTCGTCCTCCTCAACGAGATGCTGCTGGGCGTCGCACTGCCAACCCTGATCACCGACCTCGGCATCACCCCCTCGACCGGCCAGTGGCTCACAACGGGCTACCTGTTGACGCTGGCCGTCCTGATCCCCGCCACCGGCTACGTGATGCGACGCTTCCACCTGCGGACGATCTTCCTCACCGCCCTGACGCTCTTCATCATCGGCACCGCGATCGCCGCTGTTGCTCCCGGCTTCGGCATCCTCCTCGCCGGCCGGATCATCCAGGCTGCGGGAACCGCGGTCTTCGTGCCACTGCTGATGACCACCGCGATGCGACTGGTCCCCGAATCGCGCCGAGGCAGCATCATGGCGCTCGTCACCGCAGTGCCGGCGCTCGCTCCCGCCCTGGGCCCAGGAATCTCTGGACTCGTCCTGTCGTTCCTACCGTGGCGCTGGCTGTTCATCCTCGTCCTGCCTCTCGCCGCCATCGCACTCGTGCTGGGGGCCATCAAGTTGAAGAACATCACGACGCCGGAACCGGCCACGCTCGACGTTCTCTCGCTGCTTCTGTCCGCGCTCGGCTTCGGCTCCCTCATCTTCGGGCTTGCTTCGATCGGAGAGTCCGCCTCCGGCCACGCACTGCTCCCACCAGCGCTCCCGATCGTCATCGGCATCATCGGCGTCGCCGCCTTCGCCTACCGCCAGATCACACTCCGCCGCCGCGGCGGCGACCCGTTCCTCGACATGCGGATCTTCCGAACCAGCTCGTTCGTCGTGCCGCTGCTGATCATGGTGTTCATCGGCCTGAACGCCTTCGGCATCGGCCTCGTCCTCCCACTCGTCCTCACCGGAACACTCGGACTGGACACCCTCTCGATCGGGCTGTTCCTCGTCCCCGGCGGTGCGGTGATCGCAATCGTCTCCGCAGTGGGCGGACGGATCTACGACCGTTTCGGCCCCCGGCCACTCATCATCCCCGGTGGCATCATCTGGGCCGCGAGCATCTGGTTCCTCAGCACACTCAACGACACCCACAGCGTCTGGATCTACCTCGCGACGTACCTTGTCGTCTCCGCCTCCCAAGCGATGATGTGGGCTCCCATCACCACCCTCGCCCTGTCGTCGCTCCGCGCCGAGCTCTACCCCTACGGAAGCGCCGCATTCACCACAGCCCAGCAACTCGCCGGAGCCGCCGGTGGTGCCATTCTCGTCTCCGCCTACACGATCGGCGCGAACGCAGCACACGTCGGCTCCCTGTCTGTCGCGCAGACCGTTGACGCAGGTCACGCTGCGTTCACCACAGCGTTCTTCGTCGCCCTCGCCGCAGTGCTCGGCACCTTCTTCCTCGTGAAGCGCCGACAGGCACCCGCGGAAGCCGCGGCTCAATGAGGAGCCCGCAGCCTCCATCGCGGCGGCCCGCTGCACACTCCCGGCTAACGTCACTCGGTGATGTAAGGCAGGGCGCACAGAGCCAGAGGCGCGGCGGAGTCCGTCAGGCGGTGTCGGGACTCGGGCTCCCCACCTCAGCCATCACGAGTGGGATGAGTCCGGGGGACCGTCGCTCGAGCTCCTCGGTGCGGACTCCGTCCAGCCGCAGCTCGCCGAGCTCCTCGCCTCGGCAGGACCGGAGACCATCGTCGTCGACACGTCGAACTACTACCCGCAGTTCATGGGTCCGGTCGCGGCCGTCGACGAAGGCAAGGCGGAGACTGTCTGGAGCCAGGAGCAGCTCGGTCGCCCCGTCGTGAAGGAGTGGAATGCAGCTCTTGCTGAGACGCAGCGTGAACGAGCCCTGCCCGTGGGTGCTCCGGACCGCGTGGCGATCCCTGTAGCCGCCGACTCGGAGGCGCATCGCCGGATCGTGATGGGACTTGTCGAGGAGACGGGTTTCGACGCCCTCGACGCTGGCGTTCTCGCCGAATCCTGGGGGCAGCAGCCGGGTACTCCGGCCTATTGCACGGAGCTGGGGCTCGAGGATCTCGAAGCAGCTCTCGCTGCCGCCGATCGCGATTCACAGGCACCGACGCGCTGATATCAGCACACCAACAACCGCCCGCCCGACAACGGCGGATCAATGAAGGAGGACGTCATGGGACGTTTGGACAACAAGGTCGCGATCATCACCGGGGCCGCCGGAGGACAGGGAAAGGTCGAAGCCAAACTGTTCGCAGAACAGGGCGCGCGGGTCGTGGCGACAGACCTCAACGACGCGCTCCTCGCAGAGTCCGTCGACGAGATCAACGCGGAGATCGGTTCGAACGCGGTCATCGGGGTGCGCCACAACATCGCCGTTGAGAGCGATTGGGCCGACGTCGTCGCGAAGGCCCTGGACGCCTTCGGCACCGTCGACATCCTGATCAACAACGCCGCGATCCCGGGGAAGACGCGCGACGACGTCTGGGACATCGATCCCGCCGAAGTGACCCGCATCCTCGATGTGAACATCACCGGGACGCTCCTGGGCATCAAGGCGGTCATGCCCACGATGCAACAGAACGGTGCGGGTTCGATCGTCAACATCTCGTCCGCAGCCGGCCTCGTGGGCGGGATCAGTGGCGGATCGGTCGCCTACTCGTCGACGAAGGGTGCTCTCCGTGCGATCACGAAGGAGATCGCGCTCGACGTCGCCGCAGCGGGGGTGCGCGTGAACACGCTCTACCCAGGCCTCATCAACACCCCCATCATGCGGTCGTTCTCGAAGGAAGTCACCGAAGCCGTCCTCGCGAAGATCCCCGTCGGCTTCGCCGCCGAGCCGATCGACATCGCCTACGGAGTGCTCTACCTCGCCAGCGACGAGGCACGATTCGTCACCGGCACGGACATCGTCATCGACGGCGGCTACACCGCCCAGTAAGGAATCAACGTGATCAAGCACATCGTTCTCTTCCGCGTCACGGAGGGCACACCGCAGGACCGCATCGAGGACGCCATCCAACGTCTCGAAGCTCTCGTCGGCGTCATCCCTGGGCTGCGGTCGCTCGACGCCGGAATCGACATCGGAGTGGCGGGCAACATGAGCTTCGGACTGGTCGCCGAACTCGACGACCGCGAATCGTTGGATGCGTTCTCGACCGACCCACGGCACATGGAGGTCGCGCTGTCCATCCTCGAACTCCGGAGCGAAGCGGATATCGCCGTTCTCGATCTCGAGGTCTGACGACATGCGGAAGGGGCCCGACGCGTTTGCGTCGGGCCCCTTCCGCATGTCAGGAATCCGCTTTCGCCTGCTTTGCTCAGAACTGGCGGGCGGCCACGTCCGGCCGGTGGGATGCGGCGAGGAGTTCGCGCAGGCGGTCGGCGGAGAGCGGAGCGCCCTGGTCGGCGAGGTAGTCCTCGCTGAATCCGTTTCGGCTGGAAGCGTAGATCGCCGTGTAGGCGCCCGACTCCGGTTCGAAGGTCCACGATTCGGCGAGCGTGCCAGCATCGACTGCGTCGAAGCCCAGGTCCTGCACCATGGACGCGGCAGCCACCTTCGCGTCGGCGTCATCTCCTGCGATCGGCAGGGCCGTGCGGGGCTCTGAGGCGGCCAGGAGGGGGATGTGGTGCGCGACGATGTTGTTGAACGCCTTCACGATGCGTGTCTCCGGGAGGAGGGTCTGCTCGTACTCGGCCGTCGTCGCCTCGAGGGAATCAAGTTGCGCGATCCGTCCGTCGCGGGACGGGTAGTAGTTGCCCGTCGAGAGGATCGTCCGGCCGGTGAGTGCCGCCACCGGCAAGTTGGCATACGCAGCGAGCGGTACTGCGAGCACCGGGATGTCACTGAACGCGACTGCCTCCTGAACATCGCCGGCCTGTGCGCGGGGACCGAGTTCCGCGACAAGGTCTACGAGGGACTTCGGCCCTCGCGAGTTGGCGATGAGGACGTCGTAGTCGGCCGCGACTGCGAGTCGAGCGATCGCCGCTCCGATCGCTCCGCTGCCGATGATGCCGATGCGCTTCATGTGGTCCTCTTTCTTGGGTTGGGGCGTGTTCTTGGTTGTCCGGCCGGTCTATGAGAACCGTCGACATCTCGATCGCGTCGTGGTGTCGTGGCCTGGGAAATCAGGTGCAAACATGCGTCTCACGGGCCTGGATGTGTCGTGCTCGCGGGTGCCCTGCCCATTCTCGATGCTTCACACTGATGTGAATGTCAAATCGAGTCGGCGTCGATGAAACCCTGCGTCGCGACGGAGCCAGACGTGACCGTCGCAGCACCGAACGAGGGCGACAGCACCGCCACGGGCTGGCCGTCGGCTTGACCATCGGCACTGTCATCATCGCAGCAGCAGCAGCAGTCGGCACGACACTGCTGATCCGCCGCATGCGCCGCTGAGCAACACTGTTCGAGGGTCTGCCGTGCAGGCACTCGAACAGGCTTGAAGCCATCTCAGCTCGAGGCGCCGGTCTGGTGGCGGTAGAGCGTTGCTCTGCTCCAACCGACGAGTGCGGCGGCTTCTGCTGCGGTTCGGCCGCGATCGCGGGCTTCGGTGACGATCGCGAGCTTCTCGGCGATGATGTCGGGATTCACGGGCGGGCGCCCAAACCGGGTGCCTGATTCGCGTGCTGCGGCGATACCAGCGTTCACGCGTTCGACAATGAGTTCGCGCTCGTACTCTGCCAGGGTGGCGAGCATGTGAAGCATAAGCCGGCCCGTCGACGTCGCGGGGTCGATCCCATCTGAGAGCGATCGCACGTGGATGCCGCGACCGCGGAGGAGCTCAACGTGTGGTGAACGCGCAGCTGGAACGCTTGTATGCACGTTCCGTGAAGATCCAGCGACGTATGCCTAGAGACCGACGAGCCGTAGGAATCGAGCGTTCGTTCGGCGACAGGCGGTCAGAACGGTCGACGGCCGTGGGCTCGTTCAAAGGCCCGGAACCAGCGTGCGCGCGCTATCGCGACAATGAGCATGAAGACTCCGGCGCCGCCCGCGATGACGAAGATGCCAAGGCCCACCACCACGACGCCGGTGGAGCCACCACCTATCGCTGTCAAGAAGAAGCAGAAAGCCATCACCAGCAGAAACGACCCCAGCAGCGCCTCACTGAGCGGAGTCCTCAGGGTCATCCGATACGGCCCGGAGGGTCGATTCGTACTCATCCACGGGAAGGGTTCCGGCGGCAGGTCGTTCGGAGGTGCTGTGGGAGGGTGGTTGCTCATGGGCTCATCTAAGCAGCGCCGTGGCCGATCAGCCGGGGTTTCTGGGCTCGACCATCTGGCCAGTGCCCGGTTGCTCAGTTGGGACACTGCCTCTCGTATTGTGCGCGGACGCGGCGGTTGGGGTGCCCGATGGGCAAGAGAAACGCGAACGCGCCAACGCCACGAAGCGGTCAATGACGCTTTCGCGCCGGCAGGCCTCACGCCCCGACCCGGCTCTCCCTGCTGCGCACGGCGTAGACGGCGGGGGTCACCGAGAAACGAGTTCGGAACGCCCCGATGAAGCCGCCCACCGACTCGTAGCCCACGGCTGGCGCGACGTCCTGCACCGCGGTACCCCGCACGAGCATGCCCGCCGCAGTGTGCAGGCGCACGCGCACCCGCCACTCGCGGAAGGTCCACCCCGTACCGTCCACGAACGCCCGAGCGATCGTCTTCGGGCTGACACCCGCATCCGCGGCCCATTCGTCGAGCCCGCGCGGGTCCGCAGGGTCGGCCATCAGGGCCGACGCGATGGCACGCGCGCGGGGCTCACGAGGGAGGGCCAACGCCTCATCGTCGCGAGCGGCCGACGACAGCAGATCGACCAGGAGTGACCAGCAGCGCCACCGCCGCGGGCCGGTCGGGGCAGCGTCGACCAGGTGCAGGAGCAGCGCGCCCGCGAGGTCGTCGACCACGACGGTCCGTGCGCCGTTCCAGCGACCACCTCGAGGTCGGAGCACCGGATCGGCATAGACGCAGATGAGTTCTCCCGGCTCACTGAAGCGCATCTCGTGCACCATGCCCGCCGGGATCCAGGCGAGGTGATCGCGACGCAACTGCCGGTGATCGCCGAGCAGCACCAACTCCATCGAGCCGGAGCTCATCCACGCCAGCTGGTCCTCCTGATGCGAGTGCTCGTCGAACCGGGTCGTCGCGTCGACGCGAGAGCGCGAAACGCGGAATCTCCCCAATGTCTCTTCGGCGTCATCGATGGCGTCGAAGAGGCCGGTGTCACGGTCCAGATGGTCGTGAACAGACATGCGGCTGTCTCCTTCCGAGCATTCCTGTCCACTCAGAGCGATGGCGCAGAAGATTAGGCAAGGCTAACCTGACGGACGTCATCCCACCACTCGAATCGATGAAGGACCCCATGATCGTCCCGAAGCTCCACCGCGCCACGACAGCCGCCCGCCTGCTCGCCGCGGTGAGCGCCCTCGCCCTCGTCGGCGTCGCACTCACCGCCTGTTCGAGCACCGCCGCGGCAGTCGCGGAGAACCCGAACTACACGACCGAACCCAGCGACACGTTCCCGGTGACGATCGAGCACGAGTACGGAGAGGCGGTCATCCCGTCGGAGCCGCAGCGGATCGTCGTGGTCGGCCTGACCGAGCAGGACATCCTCCTCGAGCTCGGCGTCACCCCGATCGCGACGACCGAGTGGTACGGCAAGCAGCCCTTCGCGGTCTGGCCGTGGGCCACCGAGCTGCTGGGCGACGCCGAACCGACCGTCCTCAGCACGACCGACGGCTTGGAGTACGAGAAGATCGCGTCGCTCAAGCCGGACCTGATCATCGGCACGAACTCCGGCATGACCGAGGAGAACTACGAGAAGCTCGCCCAGATCGCACCGACCGTGACCAACGAGGAGGGCGCCGGGCTCTACTTCGCCGACTGGCAGGACCAGACGAGGACCGTCGCACGGGCCGTCGGCCGCTCGGCAGAGGGCGAGGCGCTCATCACGGGCGTCCAGGAGGCCTACGCGTCAGCCGCAGCGGAGCACCCGGAGTTCGCGGGCCTCACCGCGTCGTTCTCGCAGGGTGGGCCGTGGGACGGCAACATGTGGGTGTACCCCGACGGTCTCAACACCGACTTCCTGACGGATCTCGGGTTCACGATCACGCCCGGGCTGGAGCAATACGTCCCGAGCGAGGGCGGTCAGGCGCAGATCGCCGCCGAGAACATGGGCGTCATCGATGCCGACGTGATCGTGTTCGCGACGGAGTCGCCCGACGCCGTCCAGGAGGTGCTGGACTTCGGGACCACCTCGAGCCTGAGCGCCGTGACCGGCGGGCACGCGGTGTTCACCGACGACGTCCTCGCCGGCGCGATCTACTTCCTCACCCCCCTCAGCCAGAAGTACGTCCTCGAGAAGCTGGTGCCGCGCCTGGCCGATGCTGTCCGCGGTGAAGCTCCCCAAAGCACCGACGGCTGAGCCGTCCGTGACCTCGCGCACCTCGCACGCGCGTCGGTTGCGGGGACTCGGGATCGCGGTCGCGGGACTCGCGGCCGCGATCCTGCTCAGCGTCCTCGTGGGTTCCCACCCCATCGGCCCGGCCGAGGTGTGGCATGCACTCACGACGCCCGACGGCTCCGTCACCGACCTGGTCGTCCTCGACCTGCGGATCCCCCGCACGGTGGCGGGGGCCGTCGTCGGCGTCGGGCTGGGCGTCTCGGGCGCCCTGATCCAGGGCCTCACCCGGAACCCGCTCGGCGACCCCGGCATCCTCGGTGTCGATGCAGGCGCGGCGCTCTTCGTCGCGATCGGCGTCGTGCTCGGTGCGCGCACGCCTGTGCAGTACCTCCCGTTCGCGTTCGTGGGCGCCCTGCTCGTGACGGCCGCCGTGTACCTGATCGGTTCAGCAGGGCGAGGCGGGGCGGACCCGGTCCGGCTGACGCTCGCCGGTGTCGCCCTGGCCGCAGTGCTCTCCGGCATCACGACCGCGATGATGCTCCTCGATCCGGTCACGTTCAACACCCTGCGCGGATGGAACGCCGGTTCCTTCGTCGAGCGCGGCTACGACGTCGTCCTGCCGGCGCTGCCGTTCGTCGTCGCCGGCGTCGTCATCGCGCTGTACAGCGCACGGTCGCTGAACGCGCTGGCGCTCGGCGACGATCTCGCCTCCTCACTCGGTTCACGCCTCGCGAGCACCCGTGTCCTGTCGATCGTCGCGATCACCCTGTTGGCGGGCGCGGCGACCGCCATCGCCGGGCCCATCGGCTTCGTCGGTCTCATGGTGCCGCACATCGCGCGCTGGATCGTCGGCCCCGACCAACGATGGATCATCGCCTACTCGACCCTGATCGCGCCGACCGTGCTGCTCGGATCCGACGTGATCGGCCGGGTCATCCTCTGGCCGAGCGACGTCCCGGTGGGCATCGTCACCGCGTTCGTCGGCGCGCCCGTGCTGATCCACCTCGTGCGGCGAGCGAAAGCGAGCGCGCTGTGAACGGGGTCGACGCAGGACCCCGCACGATCGCCTGGCGGTGTCGCGGGCTCTCCCTCCGCTTCCGTCTGCGCACCGTCGTGGTGTGCAGCGTGTTCGGCGGCGTCGTGCTCGCCCTGGCGTTGCTCGCCCTGTGTCTCGGCGACCTGCCCCTGTCCGTCGGCGAGGTCGCATCGGCGTTCCTCCGCGGCCAGGGCGACCTGGTGCAGACGGTCGTGCTCGAATGGCGCCTTCCGCCGGTCATCGCAGCCGTCCTCTTCGGTGCAGCGCTCGGACTCTCGGGCGCGATCTTCCAGTCCCTCACCCGCAACCCGCTCGCGAGCCCGGACATCATCGGACTCACCGCGGGATCGTACGCCGGGGGCCTCGTCATGATCATCCTGGTCGGCGCAGGTGCCGGGTCGGCCGTCGTCGCGGGCGGTGCCATCGGCGGTGGTCTGATCGCCGCGGCTCTCGTCTACGTCCTCGCCTACCGCAGGGGCATCCAGGGGTTCCGCCTCATCGTCGTGGGCATTGGCGTCTCGGCGATGCTCCAAGCGCTCAGCTCATACCTCGTGTTGCGGGCGAAGCTCGAGGTCGCGATGCTGGCCTCCGTCTGGGGCGCCGGCTCGTTGAACTCGGTCGGCTGGGCGCATCTCCTCCCCGCGGCAGCGGTGATCGCGGTCGTCGTCATCGCTCTCGGCACGCTGGGCGGGTCGCTCCGCCAGCTCGAGCTCGGCGACGACGCGGCGAAGGCCCTGGGGTCGCGGGTCGAGCGCTCGCAGCTCGGTCTCGTGGCATGCGCCGTCGTCCTGACAGCCGTCGTCACGGGAGCAGCCGGCCCCATCGCGTTCGTCGCCCTTGCTGCCCCGCAGATCGCGCAGCGGATCACCCGCACGGCCGGTATCGCGCTGGTCCCGTCCGCCCTCCTCGGGGCCGTCGTCCTGCTGGCGTCCGACATCGTCGCGCAGCATGTGCTGCCCACCTCGCTCCCGGTCGGTGTCGTCACCGTGGTCGTGGGTGGCTGCTACCTCATCTGGCTCCTCATCCACGAAGTGCGGAGGAGGCGGTAGGTGACGGAACAATGCACGCTACTGGGCGTTCGTAGCGCAGTCGCCGGGTGAACGGCTGGTGTCCGATCGTGTATTCATGACGTCGGGTACGCTGACCGCCGACCCGAACACGTGCCGGTGCCACCTCGCGGGTTCTGGGGAGTCTGGCCGGCTGACGCTCACTACCCGCGGTTCGCGCTGCGCGGCTGCCGCCTCGGCACGGTTAACCTCCTCGCGGGCCCGGAACTCTCGCCGTCGATCGACCCTGGGCGACGACCATGTGCTCCACCCGGAAGGGTTGCGGGAACGACTTACGGAAGCTATCTTCCTATAAACACGTTCTGCTGAGGTTGGAGAGATGATGACTCGCAAGAAGATCCTGGTGCTGCTCGCGTCCGGGCTGGTGGTCGCCGGCGGACTCGGCGGCGTCGCGGCGCAGGCGGTGGCGAACGCCTCGGAGATCAGAGCGGCATCGACCGCGACCTCCACAGAGACGCCGTCGGCATCGCCCACCGCGACGCCGACCGCGACCCCCACGACCCCGACGCCGACGACCCCGCCGGCCGCGTCCACACACATCGACGAGTTCTACCTCCAGGACCTGTGGCTGCGATTCCGTGAGGCGGGCCAGGTCGCGATGGCGTCCTGCATGGCGGAAGCAGGGTTCGGATTCGACCAGACCACCTTCGACGGGATGCCGCCGGCACTCAGCGAAGCCGATCAGGCCGCGTGGCAGACCGCCGCAGAGCCCTGCCGGGAGGTGCGCGACGCCGCCGTAGCCGCAGCCGAGGCCGCCTACGTCCCGACCGAGGAGGAACGTGCGACGGCGTTGGCGTTCGCGACGCAGTACCAGGGCTGGATCGATGCGATGCGCTCGTGCATGGCCGACCGCGGACACCAGTTCGTCGGCGCCGTCGACCTGACGCTGCAGGTCGGCCCGTACCCCGAGGGTCAGCAGGCGACCGGGATGCCCGACGGACTCTCTCCTGACGAGGCCCACCAGTGGCGACTCGACTCGTCCGGCTACGACTCCAGCTACCCCGAGTCTGAGCAGAGCACGTGGGAGGCGTCCTGCGGAGCTGTCGCCGACGCCGCCTACGGAGGCCCCGGGCACTGACCGGGCTCTTGTCGGCCACAGCTCGCGATCGGCTGCGACGCGCATGTCGGAACACCATCCCGCAACCGGGGTCGACATGCGCGTCGTGGTCGCGCGGCACCGCCATCACCGGGTTCGGCATCCGCCTCGCCGTCGTGCGATGAGCTGCGCCTCCTGACGATCCGAGTCTCACCACCGGCATCCGGGGCCCTCGAATCATCCCTAGGCTTGAGCGATGCGCAACCTGCTTCGATTGGACGATTGGTCACCGGCGGACGTCGAGGAGGTCTTCCGGCTCGCCGACGCCTACCGTGACGGTTCCGGACCGACCTTCGACGGATCCGCCGTCATGTTCTTCCCGCCGACGAGTCTGCGCACACGTGTCTCCTTCGAGCGTGGGGCCGCGTTGATGGGACTGCAACCGATCGTGTTCCCCAGCGAGACCCTCGACAAGTCGGAAGCGCTCGCCGATGTCGCCCGGTACCTGGAGCCCTGGGCCGACGTCCTGATCGTGCGGCACGGCGACATCGACGTCCTGGAACAGTTGGCCGAAGCGGCAGCGCTCCCCGTCGTGAATGCAATGACCGACGTCAACCACCCCTGTGAAGTGCTGTCGGACCTCTACGCCATCCGTGAGCGAAGCGAGCTCGACGGACAACGGTTCCTCTTCGTCGGCGGCGACGGCAACGTCGCCAGGGCGTGGCAGGAGGCCGCGCAGATGCTGGGCCTCGATCTGACGCAATGCTGCCCCGTTGACCTCGCTGTTCCCGGTGCGGTGTGGACCGACGATCTGGACACGGCTGTCCGCACCGCCGACGTCATCCTCACCGACGGGTTCGGCGAGCACGCGGCGGAGTTGCGGCCCTACCAGGTGACCGCCGCCCACCTCGACAGTGCTCCGGCAGGCGTCCTGTTGAACCCTTGCCCGCCGTTCACGCGCGGCGAGGAGGTCAGCGCTGACGCCGACGAACACCCCGCGTTCGTCGGGCACCGGTTCAAGGCGGCACTGCTCCCCGTCCAGCAGGCGATCATGGCTTTCGCCATCGGATCGTCCTGAGGGGTCGTTCAGCGGCGGGCCGGGCGAACGGCGCCCCCGGCGAGCACGAGGAGCGCGCTGGCCGGCACGGCGAGCACGGCCATCCCCGCGGCCGAGAGGGTGCGGCGGTTCGCGCAGACGTCGTAGGGCGGCTCCGAGGTGTCCGTCGAGAGGATCCCGCGAGCGACCATCCGGTCTTCGCCAGTGCCCAGATCGCGTGGCCCGCCGGCGACGACCACGGACGAGCACACGGTCGTGTATCCGGGATGATCGTCGCCGTCGACCCGTTCGTGCACGGTCGACGGGAGGAACGCGAGCACTCCCATCGCTACGACGGACGCCAACCCGACCGCGAGCAGCACCCACCACGAAACCGAACGTCGAAGCTTCCCCGTGTCGTCCATGCCGGTATTGTCGCGCATCACCTATCCCTAGTCGTCATCGCAACGACTCGACGGGATAGCCAACAATTCAACGGCCGCTTCCTCTCGCCAGGCGGACGGACAACGTTCTTGCTCCATGCGAAGACTCCGTCAGCGTTGTCACAAGATTGGCCTGTGAGGCTCCGAGCGGCCGGAATGGCCTGCATTCGAACGAGTAGAGTCACCCCATGAGTTCTTTCGGCCGCGTTATCGGTGGCGCTTACCTTGACGCCGGCGTTACGACCGCGACCTTCGGAAGCGATCTCGTGATCCAGACCGGTATCAAAGGGCGCAAACTCACGTCTGAGACGATCGAGTCTTGGCAGGAGATTCCGGTCGAAGTGAAGGACGGGGCCTTCACCGCGATGGGGAAGGCTGCGGCTGGAGTTGCCCTTCCTGGTCGGTTCGGCAGGGCGGCGTCAGCTGCCGTGGGAGCGGCATTTGACTCGAAGAAGCCCGACCATCACGTACGCGTCGTCTGGAACGACGGCAAGCAGTCCCTCTTGAAGCTGCCGGAGTCGCTCTTCACGCACCTCGATCTGGTTCTTTCGGATCATCGCCTTGCCGATGCCGAGCCGAAAGTCGTTTCGCGGCCGGAGTCGGATGAAGCGCAGCCCACCATCGTGGACAAGACCTTCGACCTGGTATCAGGCCTGGTCAAGGATCGTTTTCCCGCACAGCCGCAGGCCGTGACCGAGGTCTCGACCCCTGCGGCTCAAAGCGACATAACCGAGCAGCTTCATAAACTGGGTTCTTTGAGAGATGCAGGCATCCTTACCGATGCCGAATTCACATCGAAGAAGGCTGAGTTGCTCGCCCGGCTCTGACCTATCGCTGGCAGTTCGGAAGATTGAGCCGAGCTTACGATTCCACGAGTCGAGGGCTTCAGGCGGCTTGTGCCTCGCATGGTGGGCCAGGCGAACGTCCGCCTCGGTCCCGGTTACCTATTGAACACCCGCCGTACGCGGCGCTGACGTCATCCTCGCCGACTGATTCGGCGAGCGCCCGCCCGCGCTGTAGCTCCACCGATTGACCGCTGCTCCATCGGTCGGCCTGCTCAAGGGGCTGTGCGGAGTCGAGTCATCCGCGATCGGATCCGCTCGTCGAGGTCTTCGAACTCGTCGAGCACGTCAGTGACGGCGAACACCCGGTCGCGCTTGCGGTTCGTGACCTCGGCGATGACCCGAGACGCTTCGAGTTGTTCGATGGCCCGGTACACCGCCCGATCCGCCAGCCCCGAACGTTCGGCGAGCTGCTCGGCATTGAAGACCGGCATGGCCACCAGTACGTCGAGGAGGAGATCGGCGGTGCTCCCGGCACGTACGCCGGTCTCCTGGCGCCAGGACTCGGCGTAGCGAGCGAACGACCTCGCGGTTCCGCGAGCCTCCCGGGCCGCGACTTCCACGCTGAGAGCCACATCGGTGATGATCGCCTCGGCGTCCCCCGCCCGGTAAGCGGTGAGGAGTTGGAAGTAGTGGTCGGTGTCGGCCGCGAGTGCCGATGCGATCGGCAGCACGGTTCCCGGAGTCACGCCACGCCTGCGAAGCACCGCACCGATGAGGGCTCGGCCGATTCGACCGTTGCCGTCCGTGAATGGATGGATGCTCTCGAACTGCGCGTGCACGAGAGCAGCTTGGGTGATCGGATCGATGTCCTCTCGGTTCGCGAAAGCGAGAAGATCGGCGAGATAGTCCGCCACGAGTTCCGGGGGCGGAGGCACGTAGAGTGCATTGCGCGGTGAGAAGTGTGATCCGCCGATCCAGTTCTGGACATCGCGCACTCGGCCCGCGTAGCGACGTTCTTCGGGGTCGTCCTGCATGAGTAACTCGTGCGCATGGAGCACGTCGTCGAGGTCGATGGTCGTTTCGGATGCGCTGATCAGTGCGGTGATGGCACTGCCGGCAGAAACCATCGACACCGCAGAGGAATTCTCCTTCAGGCCGCCGAGGGCGCGCGCGAACGCGGTGGTGCTGGCTTCAACCTGTTCGATGCGCGAGGACGCTACGGATTCCATTCGAATCAAGAAGCCGGCTAGCGGCTGCAGCGCATTGCCGGCGACGCGCTCGAGTTCCTCGGTTTCGTATCGGGCGCGGAGGAGCTCGCGCGGCGTCGTCTGTGGAACGGTAAGGCTGGCGATGTGCGGCGGCAACGACACCGTGATCTCCGTGAGCATGCGGTCGTCACGGTTGCCGCGCCTGCCGGTGGCTTGCCACGCGACCGTGCGGAGTTCATGCTTCGGCCAACCGTTCACGTAAACCTGTCTCTATCGCGCAACGTAGTGTCACTTAACACGTATAAGTGACACTATCAGGTGAGTTGGCGACAAGCACGTGGCCGACCCGTGACTCAGTGAGTCAGCGCAGGCGTGCTCCCACCCCATCCGCAGAGCCGGCGGACGCGGCGTCGAGCAGCTCAAGCACGTGGCGGTAGTCCTCGCCGGTCGCTCGGGTCATGCCGAGTTCGCAGGTGCGGTTGCACGACGCGTGCGCATCGGCACCGATGGCTGCGACCTCGGCGGCCTCGGCCTTCGTCGCCGATGCGGTGAGCTCCGGGTGCAGCATGCCGCGGTCGCCCGCGAACGCGCAGCAACCCCAGTCGTCGGGCACATGGACGCGCTCGGCGACGGCCTCGCCGATCAGCACCAGGTCAGGATCGAGCCCCATCTGCCGTGAGGAGCAGGTGGGGTGCAGGACCAACCGCTCGATGCGGGCGTCGACCTCGACCCGCGGCAGGATCTCGCGAGCGGCGAACGCCACCGCATCCTCCACCACGACGCCACTCGCGCTGAGCAGCTTCGCGAAACCCTCCGTGCAACTGGACGCGTCGCTCACGACCACCAGACCACTGTCGGCGACCGCCGCTCGGACGCGCTCGACCGTCCGCTGCTCGTTCACGGCCGCCCCGGACGCGAAGCCCTTCGACGACCACGGCGTCCCGCAACAGATCGACTCGACACCGTCGGGCACGACCATCTGCAGGCCCGCCCGCTCCAAGAGCCGCGTGAAGGCGCCCATGACACCGTCGCCGCCGTCCGCCGCACCGAACATGCTGTTGACGCACGCCGGAACGTAGATGCCGACCGTGGGGCCGTCCGTGGCACCGACCGTCCGACCGAGCGCCTTCCGCGAGCGCCCGCCGCCCGGCAGGTCGCCCGAGTACTTCGGCACGGTGTCCGCGCCGAGCACGGCCCTGGCGACATCCGTCACCGCGCCGACCACGGGAGCAGGCAACAACTTGGCGCCCGAGAGCGCGACCGAACCGATCCTCGTGGCTGGCCCCCAGCCGACAGCTGCCGCCTTCCACCCCGCGGCGGGGACCGGAGCCGCATCCTCGCGCCGCAGCCGCTTGACCAGGGCACCGGTGTTGATCTGGACCGGGCACGCGGTCTGACACATGCCGTCGACCGCGCAGGTCTGCACGCCGGCGTAGTCGTAGTCGTCCGCCAACTCCGCGGCGAGTGCGAGGTCGCCGCGGGCGCGGGCGGACTCCTCGGCCCGGCGCACGACGATGCGCTGCCGCGGCGTGAGCGTCAGGTCGCGACTCGGGCAGACGGGCTCGCAGTACCCGCACTCCACGCAGCGGTCCACTTCCTCCTCGACCGTCGGCTGCAGCTTGATCCCGCGGAGGTGCGCCTCGGGGTCCTCATCGATGAGCACGCCGGGGTTCATCACACCGGCCGGATCCACGAGCCGCTTGAGCTCGAGCATGACGCCGTACAACTCGTCGCCGTACTGCCGACGGACGTACGGTGCCATGGCGCGCCCCGTGCCGTGCTCCGCCTTCAGGTTGCCGCCCGCGTCGAGGACGAGGTCGACCATCTGCTCCGTGAACGCCAGGAACCGACCGAGCGCGGCGTCGCCCTCGAAGCGGTCGGTGAGCATGAAGTGGATGTTGCCGTCCTTCGCATGGCCGAAGATGACCGAGTCGCGATACGCGTGCTGCTCGAAGAGCTCCTGCAGGCTGGCGCAGGTGTCGGCGAGGGCCGCGGTGGGGACGACGATGTCCTCGAGCAGCGCCGTCGTGCCGGAGGGACGGGCGCCGGCGACCGAGGCGTAGAGGCCTTTGCGGAGGGCCCACGCACGCGCACGCTGCGACGCGTCGCTGCTGAACGCCACCGGCGCATGCACGTCGAGGCCGTTGAGGAACGTTCCGCCGGCGGTCGCACGGTCCCTGAGCTCCACGGCATCGCCGGACCGGTACTCGACGAGGAGGGCGGCGTGATCCTGCGGCGTGAACCCCTGGATCTCCGCCGGGCTGCCCGGAAGTCGCTGTCCGACCGTCAACGAGGTCGCGTCCATGAGTTCGAGCGTCGCGGCGCCGGACGCCACCAGCTCCGGCAGTGCGCGCGTCGCCGCGTCGAGCGAGGGGAACACGGCCAGCGCCGTGGACACCAGCGGGAGGACGGGGACGGTGCGGAAGGTCGCCTCGGCGACGAACGCGAGCGTGCCCTCCGAACCGATGAGGAGGTGCTGGAGGACGTCGACGGGGGAGTCGAAGTCGAGGAAGGCGTTGATCCCGTAGCCCATGGTGTTCTTCAGCGAGAACTGCCGCTCGATGGACGCGACCGACGCCGGGTCGGACCGGACGCGCCGCTGCAGCCGTTCGATGCCCTCGGCGAGCTCCGGTTCGGCGTCGTGCAGCTGACGGTCGGCCGCGGGATCGGCCGTGTCGATCGTCGTGCCGGACGGGAGCACGAACACCATCGACTCGAGCGTCCGGTAGGTGTTCTCGTTGATCCCGCAGGCCATGCCGCTCGAGTTGTTCGCGATGACACCGCCGATCGTGCACGCCACCTCACTCGCCGGGTCGGGGCCGAGCCGGTAGCCGAGTCGCGTCAACCGGGCGTTCACCTGGGCCACCGTCGCCCCGGGCTGCACGCGGACGCGCTTCCCGCCGTCGAGGACCTCGATGGACTTGAACCGCTGCCTCGTGTCGATGACGAAACCGGAGCCCGACGCCTGGCCGGAGAGGCTGGTACCACCGGACCGGAACGTGACGCGGGCGGCGGAACGGCTCGCCGCCCGCAGGATCGCGGCGACCTCGGCCGCACTCTCCGCGATGACGACGGCCTCCGGCGTGAGGAGGTAGTGCGACGCGTCACCGGCGTAGGCGGCGCGGTCGATCGCGCGGGTGCGGATGCGAGCCGGATCGCCGACGGCCTCGCCGATGGCCTGGGTGGCGGGGGATGGGACGGTGGTCGGGTGGGCCACGAGGCTTCCTTCTCGAGATCGGGCGTCAGCGGCGTGCGGGGATGCGGGTGCGGGAACGCGACGCCTCAGCTGGATGGAGCGTCGTCGGCCATCGCCCGACCATCATTCGAAGCGTTGCCACTCCGGCAGATTGTCGTAGGTGTAGCGATAGTAGTCCGCCAGCTTGAGACGCGACGCCGCGGCCTCGTCGACGATGACGGTCGCGTGCTCGTGCAGCTGCAGAGCGGACCCGGGAACGAAAGAACTCAGCGGTCCTTCGACCGACGCCGCGATGGCCTCCGCTTTCCCGGCACCCTGCGCGACCAGCACGAGTTCGCGGGCCTCGAGGATGGTGCCGAGCCCCTGGGTCATGCAGTGGGTGGGCACCTGGTCGAGCGAGTCGAAGAACCTGGCGTTGTCCTCGCGGGTTTTCGGCGCCAGGGTCTTGATGCGCGTGCGCGAGGCGAACGACGACGTGGGTTCGTTGAACCCGATGTGCCCGTTCGCACCGATGCCGAGGATCTGCACGTCGATACCGCCGGCCTCGGCGATGGCCCGGTCGTACTCCTGCGCGGCGGCCTCGAGGTCGGCTGCGCGGCCGTCGGGGACGCGGACGCGCGACGGGTCGAAGCCGAGCGGACCGACCACCTCGCGGGCGATCACGCTGGCGTACGACTCGGGGTGCTCGGCCGGGATGCCGACGTACTCGTCCAGGGCGAACCCGCGGGCGCCAGCGAACGACAGCGAGCCCGCTGCGACGCGACGCGCCAGCTCGGTGTAGATGCCCTGCGGGCTCGAGCCGGTCGCCAGGCCGATGACCGGCTCAGGCCGCCCGGCCACGATCGACGCGATCTTCGCGCCGGCGACCCGACCCACCTCGGCGGCGTCGGGAAGGATGATGATCTCCACGGTGGTCCTCTCGTTCCTGTTCAGGCGCCCGCAGCAGCGGACACGGCCGCGCGGACGTCGCCGTCGTTCGCTGCGAGCAGGCTTGTCGCCGTAGCGGCGTCGACGTCTGCGAGGAGCATGACGACGGCGGTCTTGGCATGTGACCCGGCCTCTTCCAGGGCGGCGTCCGCGACGGCGCGATCCGCTCCGGTGGCGTCGGCGACGATCCGCTGCGCGCGGTCGACGAGCTTCTCGTTCGTGGGCCGCACGTCCACCATGAGGTTGGAGTACACCTTGCCCGAGCGCACCATGCTCGCGGTGGAGAGCATGTTGCACACGAGCTTCTGCGCGGTCCCGGCCTTGAGTCGGGTCGACCCCGTCAATGCCTCGGGGCCGGTCATGACCTCGATGGCGATCTCCGCCTCGGCGCCGATCCGCGAACCCGTGTTGCAGGACACAGCGATGGTCGCGGCGCCCAGCTCGCGGGCGTAGCGCAGGCCGCCGATGACGTAGGGGGTGCGTCCGCTGGCCGCGAGCCCGACGACCACGTCGGCGGGTCGGAGCTCGGCTGCGCGGAGTTCCGCGGCACCCAACTCGATGTCGTCCTCAGCGCCTTCAACGGCGACCACGAACGCGTGCTCACCACCGGCGATGAGCCCGATCACCTCGGAGGGGTCGGTCCCGAACGTCGGCGGGCACTCGACCGCGTCGAGCAGGCCGATCCGACCGCTGGTCCCGGCACCCAGGTAGATGAGGCGTCCGCCGTTCCTTCGTGCCTCAGTGATGCGTTCCACGGCGTGGGCGATATCCGGCAGTTCCGCGCGGACCGCATCCGCGACGAGCCGATCCTCGTCGTTGATGACCTCGAGTAGCCGAAGCGTGTCGAGCGTGTCGAGGTCGATCGTGCGCGGGTTGCGTCCCTCCGTGGAGAGCGCGGCCAGGGTACTCGAGGCTTCAGGCACGATGGGCCCTCCGTTCTGGGTCGGACGGTGTGAGGCCGTCGCGGGGATCCGTTGTGGCGTCGGCGCTCATGCTTCGAACCGTAGCCCCTGCGGCGGCCCGTCGAGGGTCCGAGCCGGGAGGACGCGTCCGGGGACGATCGCGCCGAGCACGCTGCCGTGGGAGGCGCCGGTGGCGGAGGGCAGGGATCCCGCCTGTCCGTTCACCGTCAGGAAGCCGAGGACGGCGAAGGCGAGCGCCTCCTTCGCGTCGGACGGGAGCCCGGCGTCGTCGCTGATGACGACCTCGGCCTCGGGGAGCGCAGCACGGATGCGTGCGACGAGCCGCGGGTTGCGGACGCCGCCACCGGCGAGGATGACGCGCTCGACCCCGCGGACCGCGTCGGCCACGGTCCGGGCGGTCAGCTCGGTCAGGGTCGCGACCAGGTCTTCGACGGGCAGTGCCGGTCGGCCGGCGAGCTGCTGCCGCAGGTACGCGAGGTGGAAGAGTTCCTTGCCCGTCGACTTCGGTGCGGGACGCCGGTAGTACGGCTCGCGGAGCAGCAGTTCGAGGGTCTCCTCATGGACGGTGCCGCGCGCGGCGAGCTCGCCGTCGGCGTCGTACTGCCGGGCGCCACCCGTGTGCTCGGCGACGACCGCGTCGATGAGGGCGTTCGCGGGCCCGCTGTCGAACGCGATCGGATCGCTGCCCGGGCGCACGATGGTCGCGTTGGCGATGCCGCCGAGGTTGACGGCTGCGGCGGTCTCGCCCGCGAGCCAGAGGGCGTCGATCATGCTCACGAGTGGGGCGCCCTGGCCGCCGGCCGCGACGTCGCGCGAGCGGAGGTCGGCGACGACGGTCACGCCGGTGCGTTCAGCGATCCAGGCGGGCTGCCCGAGCTGGAGGGTGCCCTCCACCCGGCCGTCCGCGACCCAGTGGTACATGGTCTGGCCGTGGGAGACGATCAGATCTGCCTCCCCATCGCAGAGCTCGGTGACAGCGCGGACCGCGAGGCCGGCGAACGCCTGGCCGATCCGGGTGTCCAGACGGCAGACGTCATCGACGCTCGTGGCCGCGGGCGGGAGGGCTGCCGTGATCATGGCCCGCAGCTCCGGGGTGTACCCGGCGGTGATGAGGCCGAGCGGGCGGACGACGAGGGTGTCGCCGTCGACACTGATCTCGGCGGCGGCCGCGTCGATCGCATCGTGTGACGTGCCCGACATGAGGCCTATGACGCGCATGGGCCGGGTCACTTGCGCAGCTCCGTCCGGTGCGCGTTGCCTCGGAGGGTGCCGATCGCGATCGCGCTCACCACGCACGTCGCCATCACGTAGTACGCGGGCACGTCGAGGTCGCCGGTGGAGGCGATCAACGAGGTGATGATGAGGCCGGCGCTGCCCGAGAACACGGCGTTCGAGATCGAGTACGACAAACCGAGGCCGGTGTAACGGACGGAGGTGGGGAACATCTCGGCGAGCATGGCCGGGCCGGGGCCCGCGATCATGCCGACGACGGCGCCCGCGACGAACACCGCGAGCCCGTGGATGCCGACTCCGAGGTCCGGGTTCTGCAGCACGTTGAGCAGGGGCAGCGCGAGGATGACGATGAGGCCGGTGCCGGTGAGCATCACCCAGCGGCGACCGATCTTGTCCGACAGCCAACCGGCCGGGAGGATCGTCGCGGCGAAGCCGGCGTTCGCGAGCACGGTCGAGATCAGGGCCTCCTGGAACGACGCGTTGAGGCTGCTCTGCAGGTACGACGGCATGACGACGAGGAAGGTGTACCCCGCGGCGGACCAGCCCATCAGCCGCCCGATGCCGAGGAGGATCGCCTTCGCGGTCGCTGCGGCGCCGGCGCGGACCACCGGCTGGGTCGCGGCCTTGGCGGTGTCGGAGCCGTCGGCGCCCGAGGCGGTGATCTGCTGGAACTCCGGCGTCTCCTCGAGCTTGAGGCGGAGGAACAGGGCGACCGCGCCGAGCGGGATCGCGAGAAGGAAGGCGATCCGCCAGCCCCATGCCGCCAGATCTGCTTCGGACAGGACGGCCGACAGCAGGGCGACGGTGCCGGCGCCGCCCAGGAGGCCGAGCGCGACGGTGAACGACTGCCAGGAGCCGTAGAGCCCGCGCTTGCCCGCAGGTGCGAACTCGGTCATGACCGACACGGCCCCGCCGAACTCGCCACCCGCGGAGAGCCCCTGGAGGATCCGTACGAGCGTGAGCAGGATCGGAGCCGCGACACCGATCGACGCGTAGGTCGGGAGGATGCCGATGAGGGCGGTCGCTCCGGACATCAGCACGAGGACGAGGATGAGCGTCGGCTTCCGACCGATCCGGTCGCCGATCCGGCCGAACAGGGCCGCGCCGACCGGACGGAAGAAGAAGGCGATCGCGAAGGACGCGTACGTCGCGATGAGCGACTCGATGCCCGTCTGCTGGCCGTCGCTGAAGAACTGGGCCGCGAGGATCGTGGCGAGGAATCCGTAGATCCCGAACTCGTACCACTCGATGAAGTTGCCGACGCTGCCGGCCACGATGGCGCGACGCCGGGCGGCGCTGCTGATCGTGATGGGCGGTGTGGAGCTGGTCACGGGACCTCCCTTGGTTCCTGGATCGTGCTCAGAGCTTTGCCACAAAGATACACGGTTAGGCGAGGGATGGTACTTTCCATACCTGGTGCCGGCCGGTGCCGACGGTACAGTGATGACCGACGAGGGGAGCACGCATGGGAGCTGACGGCCGCAGAGCGCGGGCTGTGTCCACCGAGGTGCGCGCTCGACTCGAAGAACTCCGCCCCTCGGAGCGCCGGATCGCGGAGTCCCTCCTGGCCGACCCGGGCGCGTTCGCGACGCGGTCCGTGGCGGAGATCGCCGAGGAGGCGTCCACCTCGACGACGACGGTCGTGCGGTTCACGCGGAAGATCGGCTACGACCGCTTCAAGGACTTCCGGCACGACCTGACCGAGGAGAACCTCCGCGAGCGACTCGCGCTGGCCGGCACGAACGCGCAATCGCCCGACATCGTCGCCGGCGACAGTCTCGACGACATCGTCGCGAAGGTGGCCGCGAACGAGTCCCTCTCGATCGCCGACACCGCCCAGGCCCTCGACACCGAAGCCCTCACACGCGCAGCGGCAGCGGTTGCCGGCGCTCGCCGGGTCGACATCTTCGGCGTCGGAGCGAGCTCGATCGTCGCCGTCGACCTCCAGCGCAAGCTCTCACGCATCGGACGTGTCGCGCTCGAGTGGCCCGACTCGCACGCGGCCTGGACGGCCGCCGCGATCCTCGACGAGCAGTCGGTCGCCGTCGCCATCTCGCACTCCGGCGCGACCGCCGACACCGTCGACTTCCTGCGTCTCGCCGCTCGCTCAGGGGCGACCACGATCGCGATCACGAACCATGCGGAGTCCGCCCTGGCGAGCGGCGCGGACATCGTGCTCCAGACGGCCGCCCGGGAGACCGCGTTCCGGTCGGGAGCGCTCGGAAGCCGGATCGCGCAGCTCATGGTCGTCGACTGCCTCTTCATCGGCGTCGCCCAGGTCGACTATGACGCGTCCACGGCGGCCCTGCAGCGCACCTTCGACGCGGTGCGGGAGCGTCGCACCTCGGAGTGACGTCCGCTCCGGCCGCATGTCGGTCGGCGCCGAGGTTCGTTCCCGGAGGGTGTGAACGCTCGACCCGTGAGTAGCATGCGGGTCATGGTCATCAAGCTGGAGAACGTCGGGATCGCCGTCCGGGACATCGAGGAGGCCATCTCCTTCTTCGTCGACCTCGGGCTCGAGGTCGCGGGGCGGGACACCATCAGTGGCGACTGGGCGGACACCGCGGTCGGTCTCGACGGTAACCACGCCAAGATCGCCGTCCTCAAGACGCCGGATGGTCACGGGCAGATCGAGCTGTTCGAGTACCTGCACCCGGACGCGATCGAGACGGAACCGACGGCGCCCAACGAGATCGGCATGCACCGCGTGGCCTTCTCCGTCGATGACATCGACGTCGCGCTCGCCACGGCGGCCCGGCACGGGTGCTACCCGCTTCGTGGTGTGGCGAACTATGAGGACGTCTACAAACTCACCTACCTGCGTGGCCCGAGCGGCATCCTGGTGATGCTCGCCCAGGACCTCACGAAGACCGAACGGCGCTGAGCTGCTCCCTGCCGGACGGCGGTGCAGGCGTCTGACCCCGCCAGGTCGCCCTAGAGCATCCCGGTCAGCACCCCGCCGTCGACCCGCACGGCGGCACCGTTCGTCGCCGACGCCAGCGGGCTGGCGAGGTAGGCCGCCATCGAGGCGATCTCCGCGGGGTCGATGAAGCGTTCGAGGAGCGTGGTGTGGTTGCGGCCGATGATCGAGGCCTTCACCGCTTCGACGGGGGCGGACTGCTCGGCGGCGATGGACTCGACCACAGCGGCGACGCCGTCCGAGTAGCTCGGGCCGCCGAGGATCGTGTTGACCGTCACCGCCGTACCGCGGGTCCGCTTGGCGAGGCCGTTCCCGAGCGCGATCATCGCGGCCTTCGTGACGCCGTAGTGGATCATGTCGGCCGGCACATCGACGCCCGACTCGCTGCTGACGAAGAGGACCCGTCCCCAGCCGCGTTCCAACATGCTTGGCAGGACGTGGCGGGACAGGCGGACGCCGCTCATCAGGTTCACTTCGAGCAGGTGGGACCACTCGTCGTCTGAGACGGACTCGAACGACGTGAGGCCGAACAGGCCGACGTTGTTGACGAGGATGTCGACGTCGCCGAACTCGGCGAGCAGCCGCTCGACCGATGCGGGATCGGCGAAGTCGGCGGCGATCCCGTCGTGCGGCGCGTCGGGGTGCGCGCGCCGGAGCTCGGCGACCGCGCGTCCTACTGCCTGCTCGCTTCGGCCGTTCACGATGACGCGCGCGCCCTCCGCGGCGAGGGTCGAGGCGATGGCTGCGCCGATGCCACGGGTCGATCCGCTGATGAACGCCGTCTTGCCGCGGAGTTGCAGGTCCATGTCTTCTCCTGTTCCTGGCGCGCATCACGCACCTCGATCACTTGCTCAGGAAAGTCACACTAGGGCGCGTTGCTTGCTCAGGCAAGTTGTCTACGCTGTTCTCGTGACCGATCACCTCGACCAACCCGGCCTCAGCGGCGAACGGCTCGCGGCCTGGGCGTCCGTCGCCACCCTCCTCGAGCGGCTTCCCGCAGCGCTCGACGCGCAGCTGCAACGCGACAGCGGTCTGAGCCACTACGAGCACGGACTGCTGTTCGCGCTCGACACCGCCCCCGGTCGCACGCTCCGCATGAGCACCCTCGCCGGCTACGCCAGCAGCACGCTCTCGAGGCTCTCCCGGGCGATCTCGCGGATGGAGCGGAACGGCTGGGTGCGGCGGGAGGTCGACCCGGCCGACGGCCGGTTCACCCTCGCCGTCCTCACCGAGGACGGACACGCACATGTCGCCCGGTCGACACCCGCGCACCACGCGCTCGTCGAAGAGCTCGTCTTCGGTTCGCTCACGAAGGCGCAGGTGCGGCAGTTGGCCGAGATCAGCGCGCGCATCGCGACGACGATCGACCCGGCCGCTCCGTGGACACCGCCGGACGCCTGAGGTTCGACCATTGGGGTCGTTGGGACCATGCGTCGCCCGTCACGGCCGCAGCGCGGAGATCGTCCTTGTGGCTGGTTCGTGCCGGGCGTAGCTTGACCGCATGAGCCTCTTCATCACCTGTCCGGTCGAGAGCGTCGAACGCGCGACCGCCTTCTACGACGCCCTCGGCTGGACGCGCAACGCGGCGATGTCCTCCGAGCAGGTGTCCTGCTTCGAGATCGCGCCCGAGCAGTTCGTCATGCTCGGCAGCCGCGAGATGTATGCCGGGGTCGGCGGCACTGAAGACCTCATCGGCGGACCGGAGACCCCGTCGAAGGTCACGGTCTCGTTCGACCTCAGCAGCCGCGAGGCGGTCGATGAACTCGTCGAGCGTGCTGGTGCCGCGGGTGGCCGGATCGGCGACACCGACGACTATCCGTTCATGTACCAGCGCCAGTTCGACGACCCGGACGGCTACCACTACTCACCGTTCTGGATGAAACCGGACACCGAGCCGACCGCCTGAGCGACCCCACCTCGACACGGTACGGCGAGCAGGTCTCCAGGCGCGAGGTCGCGCGGGAGCTGCACGCGCCGCTCGTCGTCCGCCGGATCGACGGAGGACGCGCTGTCGACGTGGAAAGCGACGGAGTGCGTCGTGGACGCCCGACCGATCAAGCGAAGTTCCGACCAGCACACGTCGGCGTCCGGCAGGTGGGCGGCGAGGGTGAGGTGGTGGCCGTCGTCACCGGTGGCCACCGCGACAACACGGGTGACGACCACAGAGGTCCGCTCGGTGGAGGAGGGGCATCCGCCGGTGCCAGGGATCACCGCTGCGGCCGTGTGCACCAAGGGCGTTCCCTGCCGCGCGACCAGGTGCAGCATCGGGACGTCGGTGACGATCACGTCCGTGATGCTGAGGCTGGTGTGTGCCGGCCAATGGTCGGGGACGAACGGGTCCGGGATGCTGCGCCGGAGCGAGGGCAGGATGGTCGTGAGGGTCATGACGACCGGTCTACGCCTCACGAACCCGCCGCGCGCCGGTCCTCACGGGATCAATACGTCGAACAGCGGAACCCCGACGGTCTCCTCACGCTCCGACCTACGGAGCTGCGCGTGCTCGCGTCAGTCGATGGTGTGGCCGCCGTTGACGGTGATGCGCTGGCCCGTGATGAACCCGGTCCGGTCGGAGGCGAGGAACGCGACGGTGTCGGCGATGTCGTCGATCGTGCCCATGCGCCCCATCGGCACCTCGGCCAAATATGCCGCGATGTCGTCTGCTGATGCATCGGCGTGACGCTCGACGGGGATCCACCCGGGGGCGACCAGGTTCACGGTGATGCCGTCCGGCCCGAGCTCGCGCGCCCACGACCTGGTCAACCCGAGCTGGGCACCCTTCGCCGCGACGTAGGCGGACATCTCGGGGAGCGCACGCTCGAACATGTCCGAGCCGATCTGGACGATCCGACCGAACCGCTGTTCCCGCATGTGCGGGGCGATGGCCCGCACGAGGAGGGTCGGGCTCTTCACGAAGAACGCCAGCTGAGCGACGTGGTCGTCCCAGCCGAGCCGGTCTATCGGCACCGACGGCTGCGGGCCCGTCGCATTGGCGACGAGCACGGAGATGGGCGCGGCTGCCTCGGTGATGCGCTCGACGAGCGAGGCCACCGACTCCTCGTCCGTCACGTCCGCGCTGAACGCCTCGGCTGCACCACCGGCCTGCCGGATCGACTCGACGACGTCAGCCGCCTGCTCGGCACCGGATCGGTAGTTGACGGCGACGAAGTACCCGTCAGCACCCAGCCGGCGGGCGATCCCGGCGCCGAGCCCTCTCGACGCACCGGTCACCAATGCGACTCGTTGACCCGCGAACCCGAGTGAGGTCATCGCCGTGCTCCGTTCGATCGTCGGCTCGAACGCCGAAGGATGGGACGCCACTCCGCGCTGCCGTTCAGGGTCGGCGGCGCGTCTGCCCTGACCTTCACGAGGATAGTCGGCCGTTCGACCGGGTCGACGCCCGACGACATGACTCGGCCACCACCCAGGGGCACTACCGTCGAGGGATGCGTCCTGCTCCCCGCTCCACCGGCAGCCTCCGAGTCGCCCAGGTGGTCTCGGAGGTCTTCGGGCCCGCGCCGCTCCTGACGTTCGCCCTGGTCCAGGCCGGTGTCGGCACCGCACCGCGTGGGGTCTGGACGGCCCTGCTCGCGTCGCTGCTGATCGCGGTCCTGCCCTACGCGGCGCTCATCCTGTTGGCGCGCTCCGGGCGGGTCAGCGGGCGGTTCGTCTCCGAGCGACGGCAGCGGGGACCGATCCTCGCGTGCGTGCTCGTGTCGGTGCTGCTGGGCGTGTCACTGCTCGTCTGGCTCGGCGCCGACGCCCGGTTGTTGGCCGTCGGGATCGCCGCGATCATCGGCTTGCTCGTCGTCACGGCGGTGAACCTGGTGTGGAAGTTGTCGATTCATGCGGCCATCGCCGCCTTCGTCGCCATCCTGCAGTTCGGGTCCCTGCCCGTGGCGCTCGCCGCGGCTCTGCTCCTCGTGCCGATCGTCGTCGGCTGGGCCCGCGTCCGCGAGGGGGCGCACACCACGGCGCAGGTCATCGCCGGATTCGGTGCCGGTGGGGCGGTCTTCCTCGCGTACCTGCCGATCCTCGCCGCGCTCCAGGGGTAGCGGGAGCCCACCCGTCTCCGGCCAGAATGGTCGCATGACGACACACCCACTCGCCGACGACCACTGGCGCACCTGCCTCATCTCGCCATACCTCCAGGCTCCGGGCAGTGCCGAGGCTGCGGCGTTCTTCGTGCGCACGTATGCTCGCGACCTCGTGTTCCCCGGGTTCGTGTCGATCGACGAAGCGCGGCCCGTCGTCCGCAGGTATGCCGAAGTCCTCGGCCTCGACGAGGGCCCGGCGGACCGGGTCCTCGCGGAGGTCGTCGACGCCCGGATCGCCGAGACCGCCACCGGGCCCGGCTCCGAGGTCCCGTTCGCCACCGCGCTCGACCACCTGCGCGATCAGGGTGTGGTGGTGCGGGTCGGTCTCGACTGCTGTCGGGATCGGGCGCTCGAACGCGTCGAGCGCGAGCACGGCGATCGCGATCGCTCCTTCGCGGTGGCAGCGATCGACGATCTCATGAAGGTCGCGCGCGCGGCCCGGATCGACGTCAGTTTCTCCTATCTCGACGGCGCGATGGTCGACGTCCTGACGCCTGAGCTCAACGCGCGAGCAGCCGGGGGCGATCGTGAGGCGCAGGCGACCTGGCTTCGGACGGTGGACGATGCGGAGCGCGTGGCCGGCGGACTGATCGCGTCGGCGATGCAGGATGTGGCCGGTCTCGACGTGACGTGGAACGGCACCGCCCAGGACACGGTCGGTGTGCACGTGCCGGGCTGGAGCCGTCCGCTCCCGGTGTGATCCGATCGGCCGGGTGTGCGCGAGGCGCGGCGACTCACGGGCGTCGAGGCATGCGCCGGCCGCTCGTCCTCCAATTCGGCGTCCGGAACGTTGGAGGTGTCGTGTGGTACTCCGCGCATCCGGTCCGGGACGATGGTCGTATGACAGCTCTGAACGGGATCGACATCGCGGCTGAACTCCGACAGGTCGAGGCCCACTGGACCCCACGAGTGGTCGGACGGGTCAACGATCAGTACGTGAAGGTCGCCAAGCTCCTCGGCCAACTGGTCTGGCACGACCATGCGAATGAGGACGAGATGTTCCTCGTCGTCTCCGGCACCCTCCGGATCCAGCTCCCCGAGGATCAGGAGGTGGTGCTGACCCCAGGGCAGTTCTTCGTCGTACCGCGAGGCGTGCAGCACAACCCCATCGCCGAGGAGGAGGTCGAGATCGTCCTCATCGAGACCGTCACGACCGCGCACACCGGCGATGTTGTCAGCGAGCGCACCGTGCCCGTCGAGCGCCAGCTGGGCGACTTCCGCTGAGGCCAGGCGCCTGACACCTCGGGAACGCCGCCGGTCAGGATCCCGGGGGCGGCGGTTGGAGGACGTTCCTCGCGAGTCCACCGGGCCGGACCTTCGTGGTATGAAGGTCGCCATGCGCCGCGCCGTCAGCACCCTCCTCGCCATCTGCCTCGTCGGGTCCCTCGCGGGGTGTGGGGCGTTCCAACGAGGGCCCAGCTACGAGTCCGCCAAGGAGGCGGCGATCTCCCTGCGTCACGAGTTCGAAGCGACGTTGCCGGACGGAGCGTCGACGGTGAGCGAGGACGAGATCGACATCGCATGCAACGGCGGTGCCGTCGAGTTCAACGGCATCGTCACGGTGAGCGTCGCCGAGGACTTCGACCGGAACGCCTGGTTGGACGAAGCTGCCGCGATGTATGCCGACCGAGCGGCGTGGAGGGTCGAGAAGAAAGTCGCAGCCGACAACTCCTCGGACGCCACCACCGCCGTCTCGTTCTTCTCCGAGAACGGCTACTACATGCGTCTTGGCGAGTTCGCGACAACGCCCGAGTGGGGGCCGGTCATCGTGATATCCGCATCCGGTCCGTGTGTGCGTCGCTGAGCCGAGCGTCCGACCACGCCCGTCGAGCGGCAGCTGGGCGACTTCCGCTGACGGGGTGGTCGCCGCTCAGCGGAACGCCGCAAGCCAGTCGGCGACCGCGGTCGGCAGCTGCGCGTCGTCGACGACGGTGTCCGGCTGGATCGGGACCCCGTACCGTTTCCCGGTGCGATCGGCGTCGACGGCGACGGTCAGGTTCACGACCGCTCCGTCGTACAGACGCAGAGGCTGGTTGGCGGTACTGAAACCGTAGCTCGGCTGCCCGAACACGTGCACGTCCGCTTGGCCGATGAACGCGATCGCTACCGCTTCCGCGGAGCTGCCGGTCATCCCGTCGATCAGCACGGCGACGGGGCCGTCCACCTTCGGCTGCGGACTCGTCGCCGCGGCTTGCTGCGCGCCGTCCGTGGAGACCGCGCCGCCCTCCACCGACACCACGGTGGATCGGTCGACGGCTTCGAAGGTCTCGACCGTGCCGTCGTCCAACAGCGGTGCGACGGCCGCGAGCATCGGCCAGATGTTGCCGCCGTGGTTGTCGCGGAGGTCGACCACCCAGTCGGTGGTGCTGGAGGCCGCGTCTGCGATGGCCGTCGTCACCGTGTCGACGTACCGCTGGCCGAAGGAGTCCGGCCCCGTCCCGCCGCCGATCAGGGTCGGCAGGCGGATGGTCGTCACGCCATCGGTGCTGGTGACGGTCGGGAGCTCGTTGTCCGCCTCCTGCCCCGAGGACGGCCCGAACTGCTCCGCCGCCGCAACGGGATCAGCGAACGTCGTGTGGGGACCGCCCAGTTCGGAGGCTGCTGCAGCGAGTGGCCCATAGGTGTCGGTGTACGCGTCGGCGTCGGCGACCGCGGAGAGCACCCGCGCGCGGACCGTGGCGTACCGCTCGGGCGTCGCCTCGATGCCCTGACGCATGCCGTCGAGGTCTGCGGCGACGGCGGGACGAGGTAGATCCCGTACGACCGCAGGAGCGGCGCGGCGACGACGGCGCCGCCGACGATCACCACGAGGAGCGATGCCGTGACGACGCCGGCGACGAGGCCCCGCCGTCGTCTCCGAGCCGCGGTCGGTTGCTGCAGGGGAGTGTCGTCACGGGTGGTTCGGGGCATGCTTCCACGCTACGAGCCGCTGCCGTCCGAGGCGTCCGTCCGCAGGACGATCCGGCCTCGTGGACGTCATCCGCGGGCGGGATCGCGGTCCGGCCGTCAGGGCTGGCATGATGCCACGATGAGAAGCCACCACGTCAGTCGGGTCATAGCGGCATCGCCCGAAGCCGTCTACGACTACGCGTCGGACGTGGACAACCTCCCGCGCTGGGCCGCCGGGCTCGCGCAGGCCGCAGTGGTGCGCGAGGGCGACTCGCTGTTCGTCGAATCGCCGATGGGCCGCGTGGAGGTCCGGTTCGTCGAGCGAAACCGGTTCGGTGTGCTCGACCACGACGTCACCCTCCCCACTGGCAAGATGGTCACGAACCCCGTCCGGGTCCTGTCGCACCCGGACGGCGCGGAGGTCGTCTTCACGGTCCGCCAGATCGAGCTCGATGACGACGAGTTCGCCCGCGACATCGAGCTCGTCGCGAAGGACCTCGAGCGGCTCGACCAGCAGATCACCGGGACCGATCGTCCTCGTTCATGACCGGGCGTCGGTTCGACCTTCGGACCGTAGCCCTGGCCGGAGCGCTCCTACTCGGCGTCGTCGGCTGCAGCCCTTCCGCTCCGGTGCCGTCCAGCGGCCCGAGCGCGACATCGCCGTCGTCGTCGGCACCCGCGGTGATCCCCGCACCCGACCGCTCGGCGGAGTTCCAAGCGCTGGAGGCCGAGTTCGGTGCACGCGTCGGGGTCAGCGCGATCGACAAGGGGTCCGGAGCCCGCTTGTCCTATCGAGCCGATGAGCGCTTCGGATACGCCTCCACGATCAAGGCGCTGGCCGCAGCCGTCTTCCTGCACGAGGTGCCCGCCGCGGCGCGGGAGGAGCTCGTCACCTGGTCGGCGGAGGACGTCGAGGCGGCCGGCTACTCGCCGGTGACGAGCGAGCACGTCGACACCGGCCTCACCCTGTCACAACTCGCCGAAGCTGCGGTCCGCCGGAGCGACAACACGGCGCTCAACCTCGTCCTCGCCCGGATCGGCGGGCCGAGCGGACTGGACGCGGCGCTCGCCGCCCTCGGTGACGAGACGATCGAGGTCGTCAACGCGGAGCCGACGCTCAACGTCATCGAGCCCGGCAGCACCGAGGACACCAGCACGCCCGCCGCGTTCGCCGACGACCTCTCCCGGCTCATCGACAGTTCCGTGCTGGAGCCCGCCGACCAGGAGATGCTCCTCAGCTGGATGAGCGGGAACGCGACCGGTGACACCCTGATCCGAGCCGGTGCACCCGCCGACTGGCCGGTGGCCGACAAGTCGGGTGGCGCCGGCGGCATCCGAAACGATGTCGCGATCGTCCGTCCGCCGGGTCGGGAGCCGATCATCCTGTCGATCTTCACCACCACGCTGGACCCCGAGGCCGACTATGACGACGCGCTCGTCGCGGCGGTCGCGAAGGCCGCGCTCTCCGCGTTCGCCTCCTGACCGCTCGTTCCCAGCTCGGTCGGGCATCATGCCCGCATGACGACACCGGTGCTCGCCCTCATCTGCTTCCTCGGCGTCGCGATGCCCATGGCGCTGGGGCTGTTGCGGAGCCAGCGTCATCAGGCCCACCGCGCGAGTGATCACGGGTCCTCCGCTAGGGGATGAGCCGCTGCTCGCGCAGCTCCTGGAAGATGCCGAGGAACATCGCCTCGGTGTCGACGTACTCGTGGAACCCGGCTCGGCGGGACTTCGAGGTGTCCGCGATGACGTCGTAGTCCCACGAGAACACGAAGTCCCCGAACGTCCATGAGGACACGTCCCGATAGGGCGTGGCGACGAGCCCGTGCCGGTCGACCATCGCATTCCACAGCAACTCCTTGTCGGCCATGACCTCGGCGAGCTGCATCTCCAATGGTGGCGCGACCTCGAGGTCGAAGAACGCGGCGATCTTCGGCCACATCGACGACCACCGGAACAGGTCGCCGTTCGTGATGTTGAACGCCTGGTCTCGGGCATCTTCTGTGGTCGCCGCCCACACCGTCGCCTTCGCGAGGAGGTCCGCATCGGTCATCTCGATGAGGCTCGTGTAGGCGCTGGGTCGGCCGGGGAACCGCAACGGGATGCCGAGTTCCTTGCTCATCGAGGCGTAGACGGCGATGACCATGGCGAGGTTCATGGGGTTGCCCAGGCCGATCCCGGCGACGACCGAGGGGCGCAGTGCTGACCAGGACCAGCTCGCCCCGTCGCGCCGGCGTTCGAGGAACTGCTGCTGGTCGACGTTGAACTCGGGTGGCATGTGCGGCAGGTCGGACTCCTTCGCCGGTGTCGCGAAGGGTCCGAGGTGCGCGCCGTAGACCTTGTAACCCTGCATGAGGCTGATGTGCTCGAGGTGCGTCGCGACGGGTTCGACGGCGTCGACGACGTTCGTGAGCATCGCGAGGTTCGGGGCGACGAGTTCGGCCCAGCTCGGGCGGTCCTGGTAGGCGGCGTAGAAGACGTGGGTCACCTCGGTCAGGCCGCGGAGGGCCTGCATGGTCGCGTCGCGGTCGAGCAGGTCGACGGCGATGTGGCGGACGGCACCTCGGTCCGTTCCGCCGCGGCGCGACAGACCGATGACGTCCCATCCGAGCGTCTCGAGGTGGGCGATGAGGTTCCCGCCGATGACGCCGCGGGCGCCGACGACGAGTGCAGTGTGTTGGGTCATGTCTTCTCCATCGTTAGATCGTGATTTACCGATGCACAGTCTCACACAACATCGGTGAATCGCGATATAGCGATAGACTTGGGTCATGGTGAACGCTGACGAGTCTGACCTGGTGGCGGTGTTCAAGGCGCTCGGGCATCCGACGCGCCTCGCGATCCTCGGGTGGCTGAAGGACCCGGACTCGTTCCCGCCCCAGGATTGGCCGGCGAGTGAGGTGGGTGTCTGCCTCAAGCACATCCAGGCGAGGGCGGAGGTCTCTCAGTCGACTGCCTCGCAGTTCATGGCGACCCTCCAGCGTGCCGGCCTGGTGACGTGCACCCGCATCGGCCAGTGGTCGCACTATCAGCGCGACGAGGCCGCGATCGAAGCGCTCGGCCGACGGCTGTCGCTCGACCTCTAGCGGCAGCCGGCTGCAGGTATCACCATGGTCGGCCGAGGGCAAGAGTGCGGAGCGCCTTCGTGCGCGCGCATACGCTCCTGGGATCCGGCTCATCGAAAGGAACCCCATGGACCTCGGAGCACTCGGCGGCTACCGCCTGCCCACCGCCATCAGCAACGCGTACGGCGTCACCACCGCCCAGGAACTCGCCGACCAGCTCGGCGTGACGAAGGCGCCGACGCCGGCGCTTGGCCCTGCCGCGGATTCGGCGTACCAAGCTCTGCGCCGGGGTGACTCCGGGCCTGCGCGGCGACTGCTCGTCGACGACCTGGGCATCAGGGAGACGAAGGCTGACGAGGCGCTCGCGAAGCTCCCGGCGCTCTGACCCGGGCCGCCGCGACCTCGCAGTCGGTTGTTTCCTTTGGGGAAACGCTGTGATAGTTTCTTCAGACGCAACGACTGGAGGTCGATCATGGATCATGAAGACGCACAGGACCGCTTGAACCAGGCGCGAGACGCCTCACGCCGCTCCGCCCGCCAAGGAGCACTCACCACCGCCATCCTCACCGCGGTGCTCATCATCGCGCTCGGGGTCGTCGTCGACCTCGACATGGTCTGGCTGCTCGGACTCGTCGCCATCGGGTTCGTCGCGATGTCCCTCGCGCGGCCGGTGCGACTCCGTCTCGACTGGTCGGACCGGACCGGCGTCCTGCTGCTCACCGCGAGCGGTGTGGCGGTCGCCGTGGTCTACGTCGTCACCCAGTGGATCGCCCGATCCGCAGGCGTCCCCGTACCCAACACGGTGTCGGCGGTCGTCGCAGCCGTGGTCGTGTTCGCCGCCTGCCTGCCCGCGCTGGCGCGGCTCGCGAACGGCTCCGCGACGCGCGGCGGACGCTTGGGGTCGCGCGATGCCTGAGGACGACCGAGCCGAAGACGCCGACGTCAGCCGTCCAGCGCTGAACCCGCTCTTCCACGAGCCCGCCCGCCTCGCCCTGCTGTCGGCGCTCGCGCCCGCCGAGTACTCCGATTTCGCCTCGCTGCTGCGCATCACCGGCGTCAGCAAGTCGGCGCTCTCGAAGCACCTCTCGGTGCTCGCCGAGGCCGGGGTGGTCGAGGTGGGGAAGAGCGACACCGACCGACGCGGTCGCCGCATTGCCCTCACCGCCGAGGGCCGGGTCGCTTTCGAGTCCTATCTCGACGCCCTCGCCGCCATCGTCGAGCGCGCCCGGCGCTGACGCTGACGCACCGCCGGTCCGGCGCTCCTGCGGACTTCCGACGCCCGTCGAAGGCCAGTCCATCCCGGCCGACGTACGGTGGGTCCACGTCGTCGGACGACGAGACGAGGAAGGGATCCACCATGGACGATGTCGAGCAGTTCATCAAGCCGGACGTCGCGGCGTCCGGCCCCGGCTGCGTCGAGTGCGAGGCGACCGACAGCTGGTGGCTGCACTTGCGCCGCTGCACGTTCTGCGGCCACATCGGGTGCTGCGACGACTCCTTGAACAAGCACGCCACGAAGCACGCGACCGCGACCGGCCACCGGGTGATCCGCAGCTACGAACCGGGCGAGGACTGGTTCTACGACTACGGCACGGAGGAGTCGTTCGCCGGTCCCACGCTCGCGCCCCCGCTCAGCCACCCGCGGTCGCAGACGGTCCCCGGCCCGCGCGAGCGGGTGCCTGCCGACTGGGAACGTCTGCTCGGTTCATGACCGCCGTGGGTGAGGTGGCGACGGCGCCGTTGCTCGTGTTCGAGCGGTCGTTCGGGCGCGAGGCGTTCGCGATCCGTGACTACCTCACGCGGAGCGGTGTCCCGTTCGAGACGGTCCTCATCGAGACGGAGGAGGACTGCCGCGACCAGCTCGGCGCCGGGTTGACGGAGACCAGCCTCCCGCTCGTCGTCTTCCCGGACGGCACCCGGCTCGCCGATCCGACCCCGGCGCAGATCGCGGAGCACTTCGGCTGGATCAAACGCCCGAAGCGCAGCGAGTACGACGTCCTGGTCTACGGCGCGGGCCCGGCCGGGCTCTCCGCAGCCGTCTATGCGGCGTCCGAGGGCCTCGACGTCGCCGTCGTCGAACGCGACGCGGTCGGTGGGCAGGCCGGTTCGAGCAGCCTCATCGAGAACTACCTCGGGTTCGCGCACGGTATCTCCGGGGCCGCGCTCGCCGAACAAGCGCGCCGACAGGCGATCGCGTTCGGCGCCGAACTCCTCGTCATGCGGCACAGCCTCAGCCGCAGTTTCGGCGACCACCACATGCAGGCCGAGTTGGCAGACGGCTCCCACCTCTCGGCGCGAGCGGTCATCTGCGCCACCGGGGTGCAGTGGCGTCGGTTGGGACTGCCGCTCGAGGACGAGCTCGAGGGCTCCGGGGTGTTCTACGGCGCCGGCACGAGCGAGGCGTCGTCCTGCGTCGGTGAGCACGTCTACATCGTCGGGGGCGCGAACTCGGCGGGCCAGGCGGCGATGAACCTCGCGGCGCACGCCGAGCGGGTCACGGTCCTCGTCCGTGGTCCGTCGCTGTCGTCGACCATGTCGACCTACCTCCTCCGTCGCCTGCTCGCGGCTCCGAACGTCGAGATCCTCGTCGACACCAGGGTCACGGCGCTCCACGGCGACGACCGTCTCCGCGCGCTCACCGTCGAGTCCGCGGGGACGACCACCGAGGTGCCGGCCGCGCGCCTGTTCATCTGCATCGGCGGTCGGCCCAACACCGCCTGGGCGGAGGACTCGGCGGTGGCGCTCGACAGCCGTGGCTTCCTGCTGACCGGCGGAGACCTCCTACCGGAGCACCTCACCCGGTGGCCGCTCGCGCGTCAGCCGATGCACCTGGAGACGAACCAACCCGGGGTGTTCGCCGCGGGGGACGTCCGTGCCAACTCGATCAAGCGCGTCGCCTCCGCGGTCGGCGAGGGCGCCATGGCGGTCTCGCTCACCCACCGCTATCTGGCCGAGACGTACGGGTAGGCGCGGGTAGACGCAAGGCCGGGACCCCGGTGGCCGCTCCGGGTCGTCAGGCCCGCCGGGCCGCCCGCCGCGTCATCGCGACGCCGGCGAGCACCGTCGTCACGAGGACGAGCGAGACGAAGATGAGGAGCACCTCGATCTCGGGCGCGAAGGTCAGCGCGAACCCGATGGCGAGCACCGGGAGCGCGAGCCCGCAGTAGGCGATGAGGAAGACGAGCGACAGGGTCTCGCCGCGACGGGCCGGGTCGGCGAGGGACGCGGCCGTGGCGATGGCCGACTTGAACAGGACGCCGACGCCGAGACCGGCGATGATCCCGCCGACGATGAAGACGCCCAGCTGCGGGAGCACCGCGCCGGCGGCGACCGCGGCGAGACCGATGCCGCAGCTGACGGTCGCGATGAGGAGCTGGCGCTGCAAGGGCAGTCGAGCGAGGAGCACCTGTCCGACGGCCGCCGCTCCGAACACGGAGAACGTCGTCGCTCCGGCGAGGAGGTGGTCCGGTTCGTCGAAGGTGCCGATGAGGATGGTGGGCGCGAGCGAGGTGAACAGGCCGAGCAGCGCGAAGCCGGCGAAGGCCCCGAAGCCGGCCGCGATGAAGGCTCCCCGGGAGGACGCCGGCACCGCGAGCCGCTGCGGTCGATACCGTCGCTTCGGCTCGCTCTGCTCGACGGTCTCCGGGACGGCGGCGATCACGATCCCCGCGACGATGAGTGCGACCAGGAACACGGCGTGGGGGAGGATCAGCGGGTTCGGGAGGAACTCGGCGAAGAGACCACCGATGAGCGGACCGAGCGCCAGGCCTCCCAGGTTGCTGGCCCCGGCAACGGACGCGGCGACCACCGCGTTCTCGTCCGGTTTGGCCACTGCTCGCAGCTCGCCGAGGTGCGCCGTCGCGGTCGCGGTGAGGACGCCGATGCTGACACCGTTGACCACGCGGGCGACGATCAGCCCCTCCACGCTGTTCCACAGGAGGAACAGCACGGCCGAGAGGGCGGAGATGAGGATCGCGATGAGCAGCATGCGCCGTCGTCCGACCCAGTCGCTGATGTGGCCCACGAAGAACAGACTGAAGACGACCCCCACGGCGTACGCGGCGAAGATGACCGTGATGGTCGAGACGGGGAAGCCGTCCTTCGCCTGATACAGCGCGTACAACGGGGTCGGGACGGTCGAGTACGCCATCACGAGGAGGAAGGTGGTCGCGACGATCCAGAATCCGGCGCCGTGCGAGAGGCGGGATGCGGTCGGGACGGAGGAGGTCGTCATCGGGTCGCCAGGCTCTCGACCGTCGTGGTGGTCACGGGAGGATCGAGTCGACGTAACCGCCGTCGACGCGGAGGGCGCCGCCGGTGGTCCCCGAGGCGAGGGGCGACGACAGGTAGACGACGAGGTTGGCGATCTCGATCGGTTCGAGGAGCCGTCCGATGAGCGACTGCGGACGGTGCAGCCGCATGAACTCGCGCTGGGCGTCGTCCCAGGCGAGTTCGTCGCCGACGAGCTGCCGCACGAAGGTCTCGACGCCGGGCGTGTGCGTCGGGCCCGCGATCACCGAGTTGACCGTCACCCCGGTGCCGGCCGCCGCTTTCGCGAAGCCGCGGCTCACGGCGAGCAGCGCGGTCTTGGACACGCCGTAGTGGATCATCTCCTCGGGGATGACCACGGCCGAGTCGCTGGCGATGTTGATCACGCGACCCCAACCGCGGGCGGACATGCCGGGGAGCAGGAGCCGGGTGAGGCGTGCGGCAGCCAGCACGTTGACCTCGAGCATCGACCGCCACTGTTCGTCGGTGATGTCGAGCGGCGGCACCGCTTCGAAGATCCCCAGGTTGTTGACGAGGATGTCGACGTGGCCGGCCTCGGCGACGAGTTGCTCGGCACCCTCGGAGGTGCTCGCATCGGCGGTGATCCCGCGGACCGACTCGACCGACTCCTCGTCGAGCGACAGGACGGCCGCTTCGAGCCGGTCGGCGTCGCGCCCGTTGATGATGACGTCCGCACCGGCCTCCACGAGTCGTGCCGCGATCGCGTAGCCGATGCCGCTCGTCGAACCGGTCACGAGCGCGGTGCGGCCCGTCAGGTCGAGGGGGATGGATCCTGCGCGTTCGAGTCGCATGGGAGAGCTCCTTGGGCGTCGTGACGGTGGTCGGCAGCCCGGGTCGCGGACCTGCCGGTCCGAGCGTACGCCGCGATCGGAGGGCCGTCATCGGACGTTCGTCGCCGAGGTCTTCGACAGACGTCGAAACCGGTGGTGGTCGTGCCGGGGATCGTCGGGCAGGATGAGGGGATGAGCCCGCCCCAGCAGGTGCCCCGACCACGGGACGGGCTCGGTACGCCTCCACGACGGCGCCGGGTCGGGGTCTTCCTGTTCGACCAGGTGAAGACGCTCGATTTCGTCGGACCGGCGGAGGTGTTCACCGAGGCGAATCAGCGCGTCGACGGCTACGACGTCCGGTTCTTCTCCCACGACGGACGCGACGTCGTCACCTCCATGGGCCTGCGCGTCGGGGTGGACGCAGCCGCTGCCGACAGCGGACCGCTCGACCTCGTGATCGTCCCCGGGAGCGAGTCGGCACCGCAGGTGTACCGACCGGACGAGGTGCAGGACGCGGTCCGGCTCCTCGCGTCGCGCGCCGACCGGGTGGCGTCGATCTGCAGCGGCGCCTTCGCCCTCGCGGTCACGGGACTCCTCGACGGCAAGTCGGCGACGACCCACTGGAAGTTCACCGGCGCCCTGGCGGCCGCCTACCCGTCGATCGACGTGCGACCCGACTCGATCTTCGTCCGCGACGGCGACACCTACTCCTCCGCCGGGGTCGCCGCCGGGATCGACCTCGCGCTCGCGATCGTGGAGGAGGACCACGGTGCGGACGTCGCCCGGTCCATCGCCCAGCTGTTGCTCGTCTACATGCGGCGTTCCGGTGGACAGTCGCAGTTCTCCGCCTCCGTCCGGGCGAAGCCGGCGCGGACCTCGATCGCGAAGGCCGTCGCCGACTACATCCACGGCGACCCGACCCGAGCGGGGTCGCTGGCCGACATCGCCGCCCACGCGAACGTCGGCGTCCGCCATCTCAACCGGGTCATCCGGGACGAGCTCGGCATGACCCCGATCCAGTACGTGGGATCGCTCCGGCTCGACGTCGCGCTCGGAATGCTGGAGGCGGGCGACACGGTGGGCGAGGTGGCGGCGGCCGCCGGGTACGCCAGCCCCATCGCATTCCGTCGTGCGTTCGCCGCCCGCTACAACACGACGCCCTCGGAGTACCAGCGGCGGTTCCGGACGACCGGGGCCGGAGCGGTGGAGACGTCCCTCCCGTCGCAGGGACACCAGGCCGGCACGGCAGCCGGAGCCGGTCCGCCGCTCCAGCGCTCGCCGCTCTAGCGGATCACGATGGCCGCTTCCGGGGTCACGACCCGGAAGCTGAACGACTCCTCGAGGTAGAGACTGACCGAGTCCGCGGTGTGCGCCGCATACCCGAGGGCGATGTCCTGACCGGACTCGAAGAGGAAGTCGCCGCCGCGGCGGCTGATGACGACGGCCCCCTCGATGCCCGGCGTCCAGACGATCCCGCCGCCGAGGATCGACTCCAGGTGGGACGAGAGTCGTGCGCCACCGGTGTCGTTCCCACCCGCGACGGACACCCAGCCGGGCGTGTCCAGGGCCAGCGCGTAGGGGCCGCCGATCCTGGCGCGGGCGAGCGTCTCCACGGCCGCCGCGACCACCTGGGCGAAGCGGGCGGGATCGTCCTCGCGCGGCAACGGCTGGTGCGGCGAGGCCGCCGAGACCCCCGTGTACCCCGCCGCAGGCCACTCGGCGAGGATCGCCGTGTTCTCGACGGTCGAGAGGCTCGTGACGGCGTCGTCGAGCGGCGAGAGGTCCACGTCGAGCGCGCCTCGGGCGGCGCTGTCGAGTTCGCCACGGGAGAGGACGAAGTCGGCACGCACCTCGGTCAGCGGGAGGACGGTGCGCCGGCGGGCGATCACCCCGTCGAGCGGGGCGTCGACGACCGCGCCGACGCGCCCGACGTCGGTGCTCGAGTGCTCCCAGCCGAGCGGCCCGGCGAAGTCGACGACGCGCCGACCACCGAGGACCGGGGTCAGTCTCGTGCGCGCCTCGTCGTCGAGCATCTGCCAGGTCTCCTCCGTGATCGGGGCGAGGTGGCGGAAGAGGTGGTTCATGACGTCGTCCTTTCGTCGGCCGGGCGGAGCGACCCGAGGCCGAGTGAGCCGTCGGCCGGGGCCGTCGGCGTCGCGGGGGTGGTCGCGGTCGTGGGCACGGTGGTCGGGGCGTCGGGCGCGGCCGGGTCCGGATCGTCGCCCATCGCCTCGAGGAACGCGGCGCTCGGTGCGAAGAACACCGAACCGGTCTCCGCGGTCGAGAAGTCGAGGAGCCGGTCGTGCAGGCCGGGAGGATCACCGATGAACATGCGCTGCAGCATCCGCTCGATCACCCAGAGCCGTCGGGCGTACCCGATGAAGTACGTGCCGAACTCGCCGTGGGCCGGGCTGCCGAACGGCATGTTGTCTCGGAGGATGTCGTGTTCGGTGCCGTCGACCACGATCGTCGACAGGGTCTTGTGCGACTTCTGGCCGCTCTCGGCGTCGTCGAGCTCGATGTTCTCGGCCTTCGTACGGCCGATGATCGCCTCCTGCTGCTCGGTCGTGAGCGCACGCCACCGGTCCAAGGGGTGCGTGTACTTCTGCACGACGACGTAGCTGCCGCCCGCGAACGCGGGATCCTCGTCGCCGACGAGCGTCGCGTCGGGGAGGTCCTGTCCGACGGGGTTCGCGGTGCCGTCGACGAACCCGAGCAGGTCCCGCACGTCGAAGGACCGGAAGCCGACGGTCTCGTCCACGACCTCGACGGCGTCGCCGAACAGGTCGAGGAGCTGCCGCTCGAACTCGAAGCAGAGGTCTCTTCGCGCGGCTCGGATGTGGAGCAGCACGTCTCCGGGCGTCGACGGCGCGGTGTGCCGGTCACCGACGACCGTCGGGAACACGTGGAGTTCGCTGGGCAGTGGACCTCGGGTGAGTTCGCCCCAAACCCGTGCCCCGATCCCGACGGTGCACGACAGGGCGGCGTCGAGGTCTCGGAAGGCGACGTTCTTGAGCACGTCTGCGACGCTCGCCAGGGTGCTGCGGACGGTGTCCACGGCACCCACCGCGTCGCTCACGGTCAGCACGAGGAACACGGCCGTCCCGCTGAGCGGTGCGTCGACGGCCTGCGGCTCGATCGGGACCCGGCGAGAGGAACTCGTCATCCCGGCACCTCTTCGGCACCGGCGGTGCGCGGATGCAGCTGCCGGACCGGGGCGATCGCCCGCCGGGTGTCCCCCGCTCGCCGGGTCCCGGACCGGGCGGACGGGCGACCGGACGCCGGCGTCCGGTCGTCCCACAGGCGCAGCAGCTTCAGCGTCAGGTGCAGCGTGCTCCGTTTCCAGCCGTCGGCGAGTGCCTCCCGCACGACCTCCGGCATCGTGTCCAGGCGGTAGTAGAGCGTCGTGCGGTGGATGTGCAGGCGCTCGCAGGCGGCGACGACGTTGCAGCCGGCGTCGAGGTAGGTCTCGACGGTCTCCAGGCGGACGGGGTCGGCGTGCCGCAACTCGTCCGCGGCCGGAGACACCGCGGAGATGAGCGAGGGGTCCGCCTCGATCGCGTGCAGCAACCGCCAACCGCCGAGCTCCTCGGCGCGGGTCGAACCGACCGCCTGCCCGACCTGCCCCACGATGTCGGCCGCCGTGCGCGCCTCGTCGACCGCGCGCAGCAGATCGTCCTCGTCGGCGTGCAGGGAGGCGGACCCGATCGCGGACACCCGGACCCCCGTCGGGACGACGGAGCCGATCCAGTCGGCGACGGTCTCCGGCGCCCGGCGTTCCGAGGTCACCAGGACGAACTCGCCGAGCTGCTCGAGCACGATCGTGTGGTCCCGGCCGCCATGTCGGAGCGCGCGGGCGAACTCGTCGCGCTGTTGGATGCTCGTCGCGGAGAGCAGGACGGAGCGCACGACGACGTCGCCGTAGGCGTCGAGCCAGCGTCGGGTTCGAGCAGTGTGCAGGGCGCGCCGCCGCCGGTCGCGGTGGTCGCAGAGCAGGTCGCCGAGGACGAAGGCCCGGTCGTCGGGGACGGACCAGGCGCTGTCCATGGTGTCGCTCGTGCTGCGTTCGCTGTTCATCGGTGCCCCTCCGCGCGGCTGGTGACGAGTGCCGTCCCGCTCAAGCTAGGGCGGTGGGCGCCGGCGAGCGTGGCCCGCCGAGAACCACCCTGCGGCTCAGGGCCGGAGTGGCGTGATGCCCTGCGCCTCCCTCGGGAAGGTCGCCAGGGTCGCCGCGTCGATGTTCAGGTGCGCGGCGACGAGCGACGGCGGGACGTGCGCCAACCAGTTCGCGAGCGAGACCTCCTCGTACCGGTCGGTGCGGAACACCTCGAGGAACTGGAGGACGTCGTCGCCGGTGTTCTCGACGTAGTGCCCGAGGTTCTTCTTCACGACGCCGATGTCGCCGGGTCGGAAGTCGGTCGTGTTCGCGTGCGGGCCGGTGTTGAAGACGGTCATGCGGGCGGATCCACGCAGGTAGTACTGCCACTCGTCGGCGTTGGGGTGCCAGTGCAGCTCACGCATCGAGCCCGGCTCGACGGTGACCAGCGCGGCGGCGACGGACTGCGACAGCGGGAAGTTGGTGCTGTCGCCGATCTGGATGCTGCCGCCGCTGTTGCGGTGGAGGGGTTTCGACCGGGAGAGGCGGAAGATGATCGGTTCGGAGGCGCCCCACTCGACGCCGGCGTCCTCCTGGTCCTTCGCGAGCGGGCCAGGCTCGTCACCGGGGAAGATCCACAGGTTGTGCAGCGGGATGTCCGAGAAGGTCTCCTGTGCGACCCCGAAGTTCTTGGACAGGACGTCCGGGGGCGTGTGCGCGAACCAGTCCGTGAGGAGCAGGGTGTTCGACTCCGACTGCTCGCCGTCGTCGAAGGCGAGCACGAACTCGGCGCCGTCGGGCCCGAGGCCCTGCAGGGAGTGCGGCGTGCCCGCGGGGAAGAACCAGAGGTCGCCCTCCTCGACGTCCTCCACGCTCGGCAGCCCGGATCGGCTCAGCGTGGTCACCCGGCACTTCCCCCGGGTCATGACGGCCCACTCCGCCGTCTGGTGCCAGTGGAGCTCGCGGATGCCGCCGGCCTCGAGGTACATGTTGACGCCGGCGATCTCGTCGGAGATCGCGAAGTCCTGCTTCGTCACCTCGCGCGCCCAACCGCCGTCCTGCACGCGACGGGGCGAGATGTTGAAGGACGACCAGAAGAACGCCTGCGTGCTGATGTCGGTGCCGGGCGCGTCGATCTGGTTCGGGAACTGACTCGCGATGGCCGGGTTCTGCGGTCCGGTCATCCGCGTGCTCTGCGGATGGAGGAGGGTGTTCTCCTCGCCCTCCGCCGGAAGGTCCGGGTTGCCCAACCGTGGGGCGTCGTGGTGGGGGACGGTGGCGTCCGTCGAATCCATGGTGATCCTCCTCATACTGCCGCGGCGCGGGGCCGATGCCCTCCAGCAGACCAGCAGGCGGCGGAGCCGGCTTCCTGCGGACGTCGGAACCTCGTCCGACACGGGTTCCGGACGGATCAGTCCTCGTCCGGCGGGGCCTCGTCCGACACCCGCTCGGCGAGGCGCGCCAGCAGGGCTTCGGAGTCCTCGTCGCATGCCCGCCAGATGACCAGACTCAGACCGAAGTGGTCGGGGACCTGGAGTTGCAGGTACCGCAGTTCGAGTGGACCCACTTCGGCGAGGACGAAGGTGAACGTCTCCGTGGCGCCCGGTTCGGCCCCGGGATCGAGGTCGACCCAGGCCTGCGCGAACCCTCGGTTGCCGGCGCGGAGCTCATCCACGAGGCGCTCGAAGACGTCATCCCACTCATGCGTGCCGAGCGAGCTGCGGAGCGCGCCGACGACGTGGTCGGTGACGAGCTCGGGCTCCGGGCTCGCCCGGAGGACCTCCGGTCGGAGGAAAGTCGATCGCAGCAGGTTGGCCCCCGGACGGAACGCCACCGACAGCGACCGCGCGAGCCGGTTCGCATGGAGCACGGTGAAGTGCCGATCGTGGACGAACGCCGGAACCGCGGACCAGGCGTCGACGAGGTCCACCAGGTCCCGCGGGAGCTGTTCGGACGGTTCGGGCCCAGCCATGCGACCACGATAGTGACGGTCCGCGGAACCCGGGTGGGACGCGCAGGGCCACGATCGCGACACGGCTGAGAACGTCCGGACATGTCCAGAAACAGCCCAGAACGGACCGGGAACGGATCCATCGGTCGGCCCGGGATCGGCGATGATGGGCTTCGACTCCATATGCTCTCTCAGACGGACGTGGTGATGCCCTCAGCTCGGTTGTCGAATGCGCTCGGCGAGTTCCTGCGCGCTCGCCGCGAGGTCGTGCAGCCCGAACAGGTCGGGATCCGGGGCGGAGCCAGCCGTCGGGTGCCCGGGTTGCGTCGCGAGGAGGTCGCCCACCTCGCCAGCATCAGTCCGGAGTACTACCTACGGATCGAGCAGGGGCGCGTGCATCGGCCCTCCGAACAGGTGCTGCTGGGTCTCGCCAGGGCGTTGCTGCTCGACGACAACGGACGGCGGTACCTGCTCCGCCTCGTCAGTCCGAGGCCGTTCATCCGAGCGGTCGACGAGCGCGCGTTCAAGGTGGACGAACGGGTGGCACGGTTGCTCACGCACTGGTCGGCCACGCCGGCGTACGTGAGCGACAGCAACCAGTACGTCCTCGCGGCGAACCCGCTCGCCCGGGCGTGGGTTCCCGCAGGCATGCTCGACCCCGGGGTCAACCTGCTCGTGTCCGCGTTCGAGCAGTACGCCGACTTCCGGGCGAGCACCGCGCCCGAAGCGCCGGAGTACGACCGCATCCACCAGGAGTGGGAGGGGACGCTCCGCGACCTCACCGCCCCGCTGCGCTACTACGGCCGTCCGGACGATCCGCGCCTGCAGGAGATCGTCGGCATGTTGTCGGCGAGGCATCCGGTGTTCCGGACCATCTGGGCCGAGCACCTCGTCAAACCGCAGACGTCGAAGCGGACGCGCACGTTCATCGAGCCGCTCGGCTGGGTCGACTTCCGGTCGCAGACCTTCGAGGTCCCCCAGACCGACCAGTTCCTCACGGTGTTCTTCGGTGAGCGCGGTTCAGCGGCTGCGGCGGCCATCGCCTACCTCGCCGCCGGTGAGGCGGCTCAGGGGGCCGACACCGGATCGCTCGGCGAGACCGCGTCGTCTCCGCTGACGTCCGCGGAGAGTCGCCGCAACGCCGCTCGCGCGGCCGGCCCGGACGGGACGAACACCATCAGGAGGTCGCCCTCCGGGCCTGGGGCACTCAGCACGTTGTAGACCATCCGGATGTCGCCGACCGGTGTCGGGAAGTGGATGGGCCCGGAGGTCTCGACCGTCTGCTCCGACGTGGCCCAGGTCCGGGCGAAGTCACGCGACATCGCCGAGAGCTCGCCGACGATCCGTGCCGACGCCCGATCGGTGTCGTGTTCGTCGACCGAGCGCTTGAGGAGCACCGCCGTCGTCGCGGACATACGGTCCCAGACGGCGTCCTCGGCCACGCGGTCTGGCGAGAGGAAGGCGAAGCGGGCCAGGTTGACGCCGGCTTGGAACGCGGGCGACAGGCGTGACGCGGCAGGGTTGGCCTCGATGACGTCGAGGGTGCGGTCGCACAGCACGACGGGCACCTCGCGCCAGGAGGCGATGAAGTCCCTGACCCGGTCCCGGCGTGCTCGGACGCCCTCGTTCGCGATCATGGGTCAACGGTAGGCCTTGGCGTCACCGTCGACCAGCCCCCGGAGGACACGGTTCCGTCGCGGTCTGACGCGCTCTCGGCGGGCCGGCCGGTGGCGGTCCACCGGCGGCTGCGGTCAGTCGGCTCGGACGGCGAGGTAGGCGAGCACCGCAGAACCCGGCGTCCCCGGCTCGGCGAAGATCGTCGTCAGCTGATGACCGGGCCAGTCGGGGACGACGAGGTGCTGGTACTGCAGTTCGACGGTGCCGAAGTCGTCGATCGAGGCCCGGAGCGGAGCGCCCGCGAGCGGCCGGGCGTCGTGCCGCGCCCAGAGGCGGGTGAACAGGGGACTGCGGCGCGTCAATTCTTCGACGATCTCCTGCAGGCGCGGGCTGCTCGGATCGCTGGTGTAGCGGAGCGCTGCGACCACGTTCGGGGCGTACGCCTCCCACTCCGGCGCGACGGCACGGATGCGGTCGTCGAAGTACCCGAGCACGTCGTTCTGCCCGACGTCGAGGAGGCCGCCGCCCACGTGCCGGGCCAGGGCGTTGGACGCGACGATGTCACGGTTGCCGTCGGTGATGTAGGCACCTGTGTCGGACCAGTGGTCGAGCAGTGTCGTGTCGGGCACCGGCCGCTCGGCGGACGCGGGCGGGTGCGACTCCGACGGCAGGTGCTCGGCCGGGAAGAGGTCGACGTCGTAGGCGAGTCGGAAGAGGTAGTCCATGGCGTGCTCGTCCAACTGGAGGGCGCGCCCGATGCCCGCCAGCACGGCTTCCGACGGGCGCTGGTCCCGGCCCTGCTCGAGGCGGAGGTAGTAGTCGGCGCTGACGTCGGCGAGCGCGGCCACCTCGGTACGCCGGAGGCCGCTCACCCGTCGGCCGTCCTCACGGGGGAGGCCGGCGTCTTCCGGCCGGACCAGGCCCCGTCGAGTGGTGAGGTATCGGCCGAGGGCCACTGCCCGGGTGATCACGTCGTCCGCTCCTGCACGGGGTCCGGGCGGCCGGTCAGAGTCCGCGGGACACGGCGGCGGCCGCGGCGAGCCAGGCGCGCTGGGTGTTCGACCGGAGGGCGTCGTGGCGGATGACCCCGTTCTTCAAGGCAGGGTCGAACGGGACGACGACGACGTCGCGGACGTAGGGACGGAAGTCCTCGGCGTACGCGTTGGCGATGGAGGTGTCCTTCGCCTCGGCCTCGGAGACGATGACGACGGCGTTGCGCGCGAGTTCCGCACCCCGCTCGCTCACCCGGCTCACGGCGGTCAGGGTGAGCCGAGCGCCCTCCTTCTTGTCCTCGACGGTCGTGGTCGGGATGACGAGCTGGTCGGTGAGTTCCACCATGCGCCGCCAGTTGGGGGCGCCGGCGGAGTTGCCCGAGTCCATGACGATCAAGCGGTAGTACTTGGCGAGGACGCGGTGGACGAGGTCGACCTCGTCGGCGGTGACGACGTGTTCGCCGTCGGCCGCGGAACGGAGGACCTCGTACTTGTCACCGGGCTGGTGGTGCACGAAGCGGGACAGGTCGGCGCGCTCCGCACCGGGGGAGAGGAGGTCCCCGGCCGCGGCGAGGAGGTCGAGCACCGTCGAGTCGTGTCCGCCGTGCTCGGTCCGCCAGCCGAGCGTGCCCATCGTCTCGTTGTTGTCCCAGGCGGCGACACCGCCACCGCCGTAGCGGGCGAACACCGATGACAGGTTGACGACGGTGGGCGTCTTGTTGGCCCCGCCCTTCTGGTTCGCGACGGAGATGGTGCGCCGCCTCGGGAAGTGGCGCGAGACGGCGTTGACGTCGTCGCGTTCGGCGCGCTCGTTCGCGGACGGCGGCATGGAGAACCCGAGCTTGTTGAGCAGGCCGGCGAGTCCGTGCTGGGCCGGACCGATGGTCGGCGGGGCGAGGAAGGACGGTGCGTCGCGCAGGTCCCGGCGGGCGGCGGGCGCTGGCGCCTGCACGCCCGTGGGCTGCTGCGGGGCGACGGGCGGCTGGTGCTGCGGCGCCTGCGGCGCGGGGGCCGGCTGGCGCTGGGTGGGCGTGGTCGGCGCGGCCTGCTGCGTGGGGACGGAGCGCTGCGCCGACATCGGCTGCGGCGGGCTCGGCTGCGGCGCGCTGGGCTGTGACGCGCTGGGCTGTGACGCGCTGGGCTGGCTCGGCATCGGCTGGAACGGCGGGGCGTCGAGCCGTTGCTGCTGCACGGCTGGCCGCTGGGGCGGGGTGGGCTGCGCCGGTGGCGTCGTCGTCGCCGGTCCGGCCTGCGGGGGCACCCCGGGCGGAGCCTGGATCAGCGTCACCCGACGACTCGCCATGGGTGGTGCGGGCGCCGCAGGTGTGCCGCCCCGAGCCGGTGCCACCGACTGCGGCTCCTCCTGCAGTTCGCCGTCGACGCCGACCAGGAGCACGGTGACACTCGTGGGATCGGTCACGGTCACCCGGATCGGCCGACCGGACGTCCTGGCCTCGGCCTGCATCAGTTCGACGAGCTGGCGGCGGGCCGTTCCAGCGTCGGTGGCGGAGAGGTATCGCTCGGCGGTGCCCACCCGGAACACGCCGGAGTTGTCCGCCAGCAGCGAGGCCGTCATCGGCGGGAAGTCCTGTATGGAGGTCTTGTCGATCATGCTCAGCTCCTTCGCGGCGGGTGTGAACCCGTCACCACTATGCCTTAGTACGCCGCATGTCGGATATTTGAGCGGAACGGTGGCCCGGTCACCGAGCGTGCCGGCCGGCCCGCTCCGAGCGCTTCAGGGAGCAGGTCGTGCCCTGTCGATGCGCCCTCCGAGACCGACGTACATCGATCGATGGAGCTCGGCGACGTGCTCGGAGGCGAGGCGACTCGCGGTGGCCACATCGCCGCGGCGGAGGGCGTCGACGAGGAGGGCGTGCTCCTCGTTCGATGCGCGCAGGTACTCGATCCGATAGGGGATGAAGTAGGAGTACAGCTCGCGGGACACCCGGTCGTGGAGCTCCGCCGCTCCCGGTACGCCTGCCGACGCGGCCAGCTCGGCATGGAAGGCCGCGTCCGCCTCGCGGAACCGACTCCAGTCGGGCTCGGTCCGCATGGCCGCCACGAGTTCGTCGAGCCGTCGCACCGACGCCACCTCCGGCGCGGCCGCAGCCAGCGCCGCCAGCCCGGCCTCGAGTGTCGCCCGCTGGTCGATGAGCGCATGCACGTGGACGGCGTCCTCGCGGTAGGCGGCGATCTCGGGCACGGTGCCCACTGCCGGCGTATCCGCGATGAACGTGCCACCCGTGTTGCCCTGCCGCCGGACGACGATGCCCTCCTCGCTCAACGCCCGGTACGCGCGGCGCACCGACATCTCGCTGACACCGAACGCCCGGGCCGCCTCCTCGGGTGCCGGGAGCCGCTGACCTGGCGCCAGCATCCCGAGCTCGACCGCCAGCGAGATCCGCGCGCGGACGGTGTCGACGGCGGTCGTGCGTCGGATCGCGCCGAGCGAGGGCGAACCCAGATCCATGTCGCCCTCGTCTCGTGTGGTGCCCGCCCGGCGGCGCTGCGTCAGCTCGCGGTCGGCTGCTCGGCGCCCGTCGTCGTCGCGCCGTCCGGCTCGGCGTCCAAGGAGAACCGCTTCCCCATCACGATACCGACCAGCATCGCGACCACGGGGATGAGGGCGAGGACAACGCTCACGGCGACGCTTCCGCCCGTGACGAGCGTGAAGTTCGAGAGGACGAGCCACAGCGCGAAGGCGAGACCCACCACCGCGAGGATCGGGAACACCCGTGCGCCCCAGGTGCGGCCGGCGACGAGCTCGGGTCGGCGTGCGAAGAAGACCAGCACGGCGATCGAGGTCGTCAGCATCAGCAGCACCATCCCGACGGTCGCCACCCCGGCCATGGATCCGAAGACCCCGACGAGCGGGTCGAGGCCGGCGAGGGCGAGTGCGGCGAGGACGATGGCCGCCGTCACCGTCTGCACGATCGAGGAGGTCGAGGGTGAGTGGTGTGCGGGGTGGCGTCGACCGAGACGGGCGGGCAGCACCGACTTCTGCGCGAGGGTGAACTGGTACCGCGCGATGACGTTGTGGAACGAGAGGACGCACGCGAACAGGCTCGTGATGAGCAGGACCTGGACGACGTCGCGCATGATCGGGCCGAGGTAGGTGGTCGTCGTGTCGAGCAGGAGGTTGCCTTCGCCGGCGAGCGTCTGCTGGGCGACGGCGACGGCGTTCCCCGCACCGATGCCCGTCACGAGGGCCCAGCACGAGATCGCGTAGAAGACGCCGATGATGATCACAGCCAGGTAGGTGGCCCGTGGGATGGTTCGCTCCGGGGTGCGTGCCTCGTCCCGGAAGACGGCGGTGGCCTCGAAGCCGATGAAGCCCGTCAGTGCGAAGAGGACGGCGACCCCGATCCCGCCGGTGAAGATGTTGGACGGTTCGAAGGTCTCGACCGCGATGCCGTCCGCGCCACCGGTCGCGAAGATGACGACGTCGAGCACGACGACCACGAGGATCTCGAGGGTCAGGGCGATGCCCAGCACCTTCGCGCTCAGGTCGATGTGGCGGTAGCCGAGCACCGCGACGATCGCCATCGTCGCGAAGGAGTAGAGCCACCAGGGCAGGCTCGGTCCGCCGAAGAAGGTGACGAGGTCGTCGAGCGCCCAACCCATGTAGCCGTAGACGCCGACCTGGATCGCCGTATAGGCGATGAGCGCAGTGAACGCTGATCCGAGGCCGAGCCGTGAGCCGAGCCCGGCCGTGACGTAGGAGAAGAACGCACCGGCCTCGCGGACGAACGGCGTCATGGTGACGAAGCCGACGGAGAAGACGAGGAGGATGACGGCGGCGAGTGCGAAGCCGATCGGAGCCCCGGCGCCGTTGCCGGTGCCGATCGCGATGGGGACGTTGCCGCCGATGACAGTGAGGGGTGCGGCGGCGGCGATCACCATGAAGACGATGGAACCGGTGCCGAGCTGGCCGTCGAGGCGCTGGCGCGGCTCGGCGATGGGGTTGACGGTCATGAGGTCACTTTCCGGGGGAGTCGGGGGACTCGGGAGGGGGAGCGGACGGGGTCGTTCAGTACAGCTCGGCGCGGCGGTCGGCGAGGTAGGGGGTCTCCTGCCTGGCGCGCCTGGTGGCCTCCGGATCGATCGTGGCGATCATGAGACCGGTGGAGTCCGCGTCGAGGGCGTCGAGGATGACGCCGTCCGGGCCGACGATGCTGCTGCGGCCGACGTAGGTGAGGTCGCCTTCGGACCCGACGCGGTTGACGTAGACGAGGGGGGTCTGGTTCTCCCAGGCGCGCACCGGGATGAGGCGCTCGGCGATGTGCGCGTACGGCTCCATCTGCGCGGTCGGGACGATCACGACGTCGGCGCCGTCGAGGGCCGCCGCGCGGACGGTCTCGGGGAACTCGACGTCGTAACAGATGAGCACGGCGATGCGGACGCCGTGCAGCTCGACGATCGGCGGCAGGGTGTCGCCGGCGACGAAGAGGTGTCGGTCCAGGTCGCCGAAGAGGTGCGTCTTCCGATACCGGAGCAGCTCCGTGCCGTCGGCGTCGATGAGGACGAGCGCGTTCGCGACGCCGCCGCCCGGGACGGGTTCCGGCAGACCGGCGAGGATCGCGATGCCGACCTCCACGGCGATGGACGTGACCCGGTCGACCAGCTCCGGCGTGGCGAGCGGGGCCAGGCGGTCGCCGAGGTTGTAGCCGGTGACGAACATCTCCGGGGTGACGAGCAGGTCGGCGCCGCGTTCCGACGCGTGCCGCGCGGCGTCGGCGATGAGGTCGAGGTTCGCCTCGACGTCTCCGAGGATGCCGTGGTGCTGCAGTCCGGCGACGGTCAGGGTCATGGCGGTGGAACTCCTCGAGTGGGACGGGCGGTTGCATCCAGTAAACAGCTCAAAGTGATCTGTTTGATGTCCATCGTGTTGCAATCGGGTTTCGCCCACAAGAGGCGGGCGACATACTGGGGGCGTGTTCCCCCTCCCTGTCGACGTCCCGATCGTGCTCGGCCCCTTCGGCGGTCTGTCCTCGGTGGAGCTGACCGCGACCGTGAGTGAGCTGGGTGGCCTCGGCTCCTTCGGGCTCTACGGCTACGACGCCGAGCGCATCGAGCAGACGGCCGCCGCGCTCCGTCGGCGGACCGATGCCCCCTTCGCCCTGAACCTGTGGCTGCCGACGGGGGACGAGGTGGGTGCCGAGGGCTCCGACGCCGCATTCCAAGCCGCCGTCGCAGCGCTCCGGCCCGTGTTCGACGAACTCTCCCTGGACGAACCCGCGCGCCCGACGCAGTACACCCCGCCGTTCGACGAGCAGATCGAGGCGGTCCTGGAGGCGCGACCGGCCGTGGTCAGCTTCGTCTTCGGGGTCCCGCCGCGTCGGGTGGTGGAGGCCGCACACGAGCGAGGGATCGCCGTCGTCGGCACGGCGACCACGGTCGCCGAAGGACTCGCCCTGCAGGACGGCGGCGTCGATGTCGTCGTCGGTACCGGCATGGAAGCCGGCGGGCACCGTGTCTCGTTCCTGCGCCCGGCCGAGGACTCCCTCGTCGGGCTCGTCGCCCTCATCCCGCAGCTCGTCGATGCCCTTGACGTCCCGGTGATCGCGGCCGGCGGCATCGCCGACCGGCGCGGTGTCGCCGCCGCACACGCGCTCGGTGCGTCCGGCGTCCAGGTCGGCACCGCGTTCCTCCGCACGGGTGTCTCCGCCGCGACCGACGAGCATCGTGCGGCCATCGTCTCGACACCGGCTGACGGCACGGTCCTCACCCGGGCGATGAGCGGTCGGCTCGCGCGGGGCATCCGGAATCGCGTGCTGCGGGAGATCGAGGCGTCGGGAGCCATCGGTCCGTTCCCGATCCAGAACTGGCTGACCGGCCGGTTCCGCACCGTCGCGTCCGAGCGTGGCCTCGCCGACCTCCAGGGGTTCTGGTCAGGTCAGGCGGCGCTCCTCACACGCGACCGGGCCGACGCCTCGGCGGTCTTCGCGGAACTCGCGGCGGGTCTGCCGGTCCCACCCAGGGCACCCTGACCCCGGTCGGCACCGCACGCAGGACCGCGTAAGCTGGAGAGGACTTCCTGCAAGAGATGAGACGTTCACCGTGCCCAGCATCCCGTTCGACGGCGCCAAGCACGATCGGTACTGGATGGTCCCGATCCTGCGCGCGGTGGTCGCGCTCGCCACGGCAGGGGTCGTCACGTTCACGCAGGGTCACTCCTCGCAGTTCGGGCTGATCGTCTTCGGCGTCTTCGCGCTGCTCTCCGGCGCGATCGTCGCGGTGTCCGCCTTCCCGAACTTCTCCGACACCGTCACCCGGGCGTTCTTCCTCGGCCAGGGCGTGATCGGCGTCGTCACGGGCGTCTTCGCGCTCATGGTCAGTGGCGGTGGCCTGAGCATCTTCCTCTACGTCGTCACCCTGTGGGCCGCGCTGACCGGGTTCCTCGAGCTGTACAGCGGCATCCGTTGGCGCGGACGCCTCGCTGCGGCGAAGGACTGGACGGCTGTCGGCGCCTTCACGGTGCTGCTGGCCCTCGCGACGCTCCTCGTCCCGCCTGGCCTCGAGCAGCGTTTCGCCGCCCCGGGAGGTGTCGAGGGTGTCCTCCGTGCGGACATCGTCGTCGTCGGCCTCGTCGGGGCCTACGCCGCCATCATCGGCGTCTACCTCGTCATCGGCGGGCTCTCGCTGCGGTGGGCGGGCAACCGTTCCGCTGCCGCTCCGGCCTCCGACGACACCAACGGCACGGTTGGAGCCGCATCATGAGCAAGCCCAACCGAGACGACGTCCTGCGTCCCATCGAACTCCTCGTGCTCTCGGGCGTGATGGGCGTCTTCACGGGCGTCGTCGTCCTGATGTCCACCCGCGAGATCGTCCTGTCGCTGATCGGTCTCGGCATCGCGTTCATCGCCTCGCTCGTCGTGCTGGCGATGCTGGCGCTGGCCGTGAAGCCCGACTTCCAGGAGAAGCTCGACCTCGACGAGCAGGACGGCGACGACAAGCGTCCGCCGCAGCCCTCCGGCCACTGACCCGCCGGCGCCCCGGTCCCTGAGGCGCACCCCGGTCCCTGAGGCGCACCCCGGTCCCTGAGGCGCACCCCGGTCCCTGAGGCGCACCCCGGTCCCTGAGCCTGTCGAAGGGCGTCGCACCCGGTCCCTGAGACTTCTTGGTCCCTGAGCGTGTCGAAAAGCCGCCCCGTAGCAGGCTCGGCACCCGGTCTCCCGGCGCCGAGCCCGTCCGCGTGTCCTACGGCAGGTAGTCCACGAGGTCGTCGGACAGCCCGAGGTACGTCGCCGGGGTGAGCTCCAGCAGGCGCCGCTTGGCGGCGTCCCCGATGTCGAGTCGGCCGACGAACTCGACGAGTTCCGCCTGGCCGAGCCGCTTCCCGCGGGTCAGCTCCTTGAGCAGCGCGTACGGGTCCTCGATGTTCGAGCGGCCGGCGGTCACTTCGGCGCGGATGACCGTCTGGATCGCTTCGGCGAGCACCTCCCAGTTGTGGTCGAGGTCGTTCGCGAGCACGTCTTCCGCGAGGTCGATCTGGCCGAGTCCGCCGAGGATGTTGTCGAGCGCCAGCAGCGAGTGGCCGAAGCCGACGCCGATGTTGCGCTGGGCGCTCGAGTCGGTGAGGTCGCGCTGCAGGCGGGAGGTGACGAGGGTCGCGGCGAGGGAGTCCAGGATCGCGCTCGACAGCTCGAGGTTCGCCTCGGCGTTCTCGAAGCGGATCGGGTTCACCTTGTGCGGCATGGTCGACGAGCCGGTGGCTCCGGCGACGGGGATCTGGCGGAAGTAGCCGATGGAGATGTAGGTCCAGATGTCCGTCGCGAGGTTGTGGAGCACGCGGTTCGCGTGGGAGATCTTGCCGTAGAGCTCCGCCTGCCAGTCGTGGGACTCGATCTGCGTGGTCAGCGGGTTCCAGTCGAGGCCGAGACCCTCGACGAACTCGCGGGAGATGGTCGGCCAGTCGGCTTCGGGGTCGGCGACCACGTGCGCGGCGAAGGTGCCGGTGGCTCCGGAGAACTTGCCGAGGTACTCGTTCGCCGCGATCTGCCGGGCGATGCGCTCGAGCCGGTACACGGTGACGGCGAGTTCGCGACCCATCGTCGTCGGGGTCGCGGGCTGGCCGTGCGTGCGGGCGAGCATGGGGACGGCGCGGAAGTCGACGGCCTTGGTGCGCAGGGCGTCGAGCACGAGCCGGAGCTTCGGCAGCCAGATGGACTGGACGGCCTGCGACACGGTGAGTGCGTAGGAGAGGTTGTTGATGTCCTCGCTCGTGCAGGCGATGTGGGTGAGTTCCGCGATGCGGTCGAGTCCCAGCTCGGACAGCCGGTGGCGGACGAGGTACTCGACGGCCTTCACGTCGTGGCGCGTGACGGCTTCCTTCTCGGCCAGCCAGTCGATGTCGGCCTGACCGAAGTCGAGGTAGAGGGCTCGGAGGCGCTCGATCTCCGTCGGCGAGAGCGGGGCGGACCCGAACATGGAGTGCTCGGTGAGGTAGATGAGCCACTCGACCTCGACCTGCACGCGTGCGCGGTTCAGGCCGGCCTCCGACAGGTATTCGCCGAGTGCCGTGACGGCGGGGCGGTAGCGGCCGTCGAGTGGGCTGAGCGGCTGGGCGGGGAATTCGGTCATGGGGTGGCTCCCTGGGTCAGTGCTGGTTCGAGCTGGTGGAAGAGGGATCGGCAGGCGTGGTCGATCATGCCGAGGACGGTTTCGAACATCTGCTCGTCCGAGTAGTAGGGGTCTGGAACGTCGCGGGTTCCTGCGGTGTTGTCGAAACTCAGCAGCAGATGCACCTTGGAACGGTCGGCGTCGTCGCTCGCCCAGGCGCGGAGGATGCGTTCGTGGCTGCGATCGAGGGCGACGACGAGGTCGTAGCTGTGGAAGCGGTCGGGGTCGAACTGCTTGGCGCGGTGGGCGGTGGCGTCGTGGCCGTGGGCCCGGAGGGCGGCGACGGTCCGATGATCGGCGTGCTCGCCGACGTGCCAATCGCCGGTGCCCGCGGAGGAGACCTCGACGAGCTGTTCCAGACCGGCGGCCGCGACGAGGTCGGTGAAGACGCTCTCCGCCATCGGGGATCGACAGATGTTGCCCGCGCAGACGAAGCACACGCGGAACGGGGTGGTACCGGGGTCGGCCTCCCCGAGGGTGTTCATGCGTCTATTCTGGCCGACCGCGCCCGGGCCGTCGAACTGTTCCCGCCAGACTCCTCCACACCTCGCCGCCAGCCCGGCCGCTCCACAACGTGCGGTCGCGCCGGCATGGCCGTCCGATCGGTTCGGCAGAGTCGACGACAGCGCCGGCAGCCGTCCGGGTGGAGAGGAGGTTCCCGATGGGAGACGTCACGGAGACCATGTGCAGTGTCGATCGCGGGGCGGAGGACGCGACCGCGGTCCTCGAAGGGCGAGCCCGATGTCTCGAGGATGTGCTGTTCGGAGTGAACACGGAGCTCTTCCGGTTCGTGCAGGCGCGCGCTGGTCAGGAGTGGGTCGGATCGGCGGCCACGCAGTTCTCCTGGTCGGCGGACGAACTCACCACCGTGCTCCGTGAGGCGGCCTCGGCACTAGACGAGGGGCTGAGAAGTACCCGTGGGGCGGCCTCGTCCATGGTCGACGGGGGCGGGGCATGAGCGACGACATCACCATTCGCGGCGGCGGCGTCGTGGCGGTGGACACGGAGGAGCACCTCCGCTTCGCCGGCCTGCTCCTGGAACTCGGCGATGCGTGCGCGAGCTGGGCGGACCGCGCCGAGTCCGTGTCGACCGATGACTTCTCCGTGTGCAGCTCGGCCCATCCGTCGTCCCCCAAGCAGACGCCAGGGCGGGGAGTGAGGCGGCGGCGAGGGCGGCCGCTCACCTCCGCCATGCGAGTGAGGACGCGACGCGGTTGGGAGGGAACCTGATCCTCACAGCGGAGAACTACGGACAGATCGAGCGGCAGGTGCAAGCACTGTTCACCTTCGCCGGAGGTGTCGCCGGGTGGGCCATGGGCGCCTCGCCGCTGATCCCGCTCGCGATCCTGACCGCCGTCGGGGAGGTCGCGCTCGTCAGAGCAGCGTTCCGTGCGATCGTCGGGCTCTTCTCATCGGAGGCCGTGGAGGACATCGACGAGGCCTCGGCTCGGTCGATGCGCGAGCTGGTCTCGTCACCCGCGTTCGTCGCCCTCGTGCGCGGGGTGGTCTCGGGATCCGACGAGTTCCTCATCGGGTTGTTCGGCCTCCCGGTCATGCTCGACGCCAATCGCTTGCGCGAGCAGGATCACCGGTGTCGCGTTCGCCGCATCGGTTGCGGCCAGCGCTGCCCAGTACGCCGGGGTGTTCACGCCTGCCCCGGTCCAGACGGTCGAGGTGAAGACCAAGGGGGCGGAGCAGCGACCCTCCCCTCCGACCACCTACGAGGAACTGGTCGAGCGCATGCCCCACGGCGGCGCCGATTCTCCGCAGATCCGCATCGAGCGCTACCAGGACGCTTCAGGAGCCGACCAATGGATCGTCTGGACGGGCGGGACGATCGAGGCCGGCTTCCCCGAGTCGTCGACCGAGCCCTGGGACAATCGCAGCAATGTGACCGCCGTCGCCCACACGGATGCCGAGAGTCTGGAGGCGACGATGCAGGCCATGCGACTGGCAGGTATCCCCGAGGGCGCCTCCGTGCTCCACGTCGGCTACTCCCAAGGGGGCATCGTGGCGTCCGGGATCGCCGCCAGCGGCCTCTTCGACTCCACGCTCGTCACGTTCGGGTCACCCGTCGAATCGTTCGAGTTCGATGACGACCTCGCACGCACCCATGTCGAACACACCGAGGACGTCATTCCGGCGGTCTCCGGCGAACGACGCGACTCGCTCAACGGAGGTACCGTCGTTCAGCGGTCCTTGTACGACGGCGGAACGCCGCCTCCCGGCGACGACCCGCTCCCCGCGCACAACCTCGATCGCTACCGCGAGACGGCACGCCTCATCGATCAGTCCTCGGAGGAACGGCTCGCACCGGCGATCGATCCACTCGCCGGGCTCACGGGCACCGGTGAGGTCCACCAGTACCGGGCCGACAAGGTCCTGCCGTGACCGTGGCGTCCGCGCAGGTCAGTCGCGCTTCTTCGGGCGGATGACGATGCCGAGCAGCCAGTTCACGATGAAGATGACGATCGCGCCGAGGACACCCCACCAGAACCCGTCGACGCTCAGGCCGAACCCGAACCATCCGCTGATGCCCGCGGTGATGAGGAGGAGGAGCCCGTTGATGAGCAGGCCGATCAACCCGAGCGTGAGGATGTACAGCGGGAACGCGAGCACCTTGATGACCGAGCCGATGATCGTGTTGACGATCGCGAAGATCAGCGCGACCAGCGCATAGGTGAGGACTATCTCGAGCGTGCCGCCCGGCGCGTAGGGGGTCATGTGCACGCCCGAGACCAGCAGGGTCGTGACCCAGATGGCGAAGGCGTTGGCGAGCAGGTTCAGCAGAAAACGTCCCATGGGGGCCATCCTTCCACTCCCGCAGCGGCCTCGACAGGGCCGATCTGGGCAAGCGCACTGCATTCCGCCGCGGGTATCCGTCGCGCCCTAGACTCGTCGGGTGAGTGAGAACCCGCCTACCACCGCCCAGCCGGCCGCTCAGCCGGGCCGGAGCCCGGTCCGTCTCCGCCCCGAGATCGCCGATCTGCCGCCCTACCGACAGGGCAAGCCCGCAGCGCCCGACGCGTTCAAGCTCTCCAGCAACGAGGTCCCGTTCCCGCCGCTCGAAGCCGTCCTCACGGCGATCACCGACACCGCGGCACACGCCCACCGCTACCCCGACGGTGCGGCCCTGGCGCTGCGCACGGCGCTCGCCGAAGCCAACGGCGTGACACCCGAACGCATCCACATCGGTGCCGGTTCGGTCGCGCTGCTCAGCCAGTTCATCACCGCGACCGCAGGTCCGGGCGACGAGGTCGTCTTCGCCTGGCGGTCCTTCGAGGCCTACCCGGGTCTCGTCACCGTCGCCGGAGCCACCTCCGTCCCCGTCCCGAACCGGGCCGACGGCTCCCATGACCTCGACGCGATCGCCGCCGCCGTCACCGAGCGCACCCGGGTCGTCATCGTCTGCACCCCGAACAACCCGACGGGCACCGTCGTCGGACGAGAGGCCTTCGAGACGTTCCTCGACGCGATCCCCTCCGACGTCCTCGTCCTCCTCGACGAGGCCTACCGCGAGTTCGTCACCGACGATGACGCGGTCAACGGCATCCCGCTCCTCGACGCCCACCCGAACCTCGTCGTGCTCCGTACCTTCTCCAAGGCCTACGGACTCGCCGGCCTGCGCGTCGGCTGGGCGATCGGCCACGAGCTCGTCCTCGACGGCGCCCGCAACGCAGCCATCCCGCTCTCGAGCACGGCCCCCGCGCAGCAGGCGGCCATCGCCGGACTCGCGAACGCCGATGACATCCGTGCGCGCGTCGCCGTCATCACCGAGCGACGCGACGCGCTCGCCGAGTCACTGCGCGAGCAGGGCTGGTTCATCCCCGAGGCCCAGGGCAACTTCGTCTGGTTCGGCCTCGGGTCGCACGCTGCGGCGGCGAACGAGGTCTTCCTCGCCCACGGCATCGTGGGACGCGCCTTCCCCGGCGACGGCGTCCGCATCTCCATCGGCGAGGCGGAGTCGATCGAGCCGCTCCTCGCCGCGACCGCCGAGATCCTCGCCGCACTGCCGGCCGACCACCCGACACGAGAGGGAGTGCGCTCACGATGAGCCGTTCCGGAGACGACCCCACCGTGCCCAGCGTCCAGTTCATCGACGCCGCCGGCACCTTCGCGCCGAACGAGCACGCGGAGCGATACCAACCGTTCGTCGATCGCCTCACCGAGACCGATCTGCAGCAGTTCTACCGCGACATGGCGAACGTCCGCGCCTTCGACATCGAGGCGACGAACCTGCAGCGTCAGGGACAGATGGCGCTGTGGCCGCCGTCCCACGGCCAGGAGGCCGCACAGGTCGGTTCCGCTCGGGCGGCGCGCGCGCAGGACCACATCTTCCCCTCCTACCGGGAGCACGTCGTCGCCATGATCCGCGGTGTCGACCCGATCGACATCGTCCGGCTCATGCGCGGCAACACCCACGGCGGATGGGACCCGGCAGACCCGTCGAACGGCAACATGCACCTCTACACCCTGGTGCTCGCCGCGCAGACCCTGCACGCGACCGGCTACGCCATGGGCATGACCTTCGACAAGGTCGTCGGCACCGGCGACCCCGAGCGCGACGCCGCGGTCCTCGTCTACTTCGGCGACGGCTCGAGCTCGGAGGGCGACGCGAACGAGGCGTACATCTACGCCGCCAGCTACCAGACCCCGCAGGTGTTCTTCCTCCAGAACAACCAGTGGGCGATCTCCGTCCCGGTCTCGCGTCAGGCACGCGAGCCGCTGTACCAGCGCGCGGCGGGCTTCGGCCTGGACAGCGTCCGCATCGACGGCAACGACGTCCTGGCGAGCTACGCCGCGGCGGCGAAGCACCTCGACGACGCGCGTGCCGGCCGCGGGCCGAGCCTCATCGAGGCGATGACCTACCGCATCGGTGCGCACACCACGAGCGACGACCCGACCAAGTACCGGACGGACGACGAGCTGCAGTCGTGGATCGCCCGCGACCCCATCATCCGGTTCAAGACGTACCTGCGCGGCCGCGGGGCCACCGACGCCTTCTTCGCCGAGGTCGACGAGGAGGCCGCTGCCCTCGCCGAGGACACCCGTGTCAGGACCCTGGCCCTCGAAGCCCCGGGCCGCGGGCTCATCTTCGACGGTGTCTACTCCGAACCGCACCCGTTGATGGCCGAGCAGCAGGCTTGGCTCGAACGCTACGAGGCCTCGCTCGAAGGGGGCAACGCATGACGATCACCACCATGCCGATGGCGAAGGCGCTGAACGCCGGTCTCCGCAAGGCGATGACCGAGAACGACAAGGTCCTGCTCATGGGCGAGGACATCGGCCCGCTCGGCGGTGTCTTCCGCGTCACCGAGGGGCTGCACGCCGAGTTCGGCGGCGACCGCGTGCTCGACACCCCGCTCGCGGAGTCCGGCATCGTCGGGACGGCGATCGGTCTGGCGATGCGCGGCTACCGGCCCGTGTGCGAGATCCAGTTCGACGGCTTCGTGTTCCCGGCCTTCAACCAGATCACGACGCAGCTCGCGAAACTCACCAACCGTCACGAGGGCAAGCTGCAGATGCCCGTCGTCATCCGGATCCCGTACGGCGGGCACATCGGCGCGGTGGAGCACCACCAGGAGAGCCCGGAAGCCTACTTCGCGCACACGGCCGGCCTCCGGGTCGTGAGCCCGTCGACGCCGAACGACGCGTACTGGATGATCCAGGAGGCGATCGCGTCGAACGACCCCGTCGTCTTCCTCGAGCCGAAGAGCCGTTACTGGCCCAAGGGCGAGGTCGACCTCGACGGCTCGGCCGCCCCGCTGCACGGCAGCCGCGTCGTCCGCACCGGCACCGAGGTCACGCTCGCCGGCCACGGCGCCATCGTGAGCGTCATGCTCCAGGCCGCCGAGCTCGCCGCAGCCGAGGGGACGAGCGTCGAGGTCGTCGACATGCGATCGCTGTCACCCGTCGACTACGACCCGCTCGTCGAGTCCGTCCGCCGCACCGGCCGTCTGGTCTACGTGCAGGAGGCGCCCGGTTTCACGAGCGTCGGCTCGGAGATCGCGGCAACGGTCACCGAGCGCGCGTTCTATTCACTCGAAGCACCCGTCCTGCGGGTGTCCGGGTTCGACACCCCGTTCCCGCCGGCGAAGCTCGAAGGCGTCTACCTCCCGGATGCCGACCGCATCCTCGAGGCGGTCGACCGCTCGTTGGCCTACTGAACATCGAAGGAAGACGAGGAACCACGATGAGTGATCTCCAGTTCGAACTGCCGGACGTCGGCGAGGGCCTGACCGAGGCCGAGATCGTCGCTTGGAAGGTCGCGCCCGGCGACACCGTGACGGTGAACCAGGTGCTGGTCGAGATCGAGACCGCGAAGTCGCTCGTCGAACTCCCGTCCCCGTTCGCCGGCACCGTCGGCGCGCTGCTGGTAGACGAGGGGCAGACCGTCGATGTCGGGACGCCGATCATCAGCGTGAGCTCGGGTGGAGCCACGGCACCCGACGAGTCGACCGCCCCCGCACCCGCCGGAGCGACCGAGTCGGAGGCCGCCACTCTGGCCGCAGACACCGCCGCGAGCGTGTCGCCGGCTGAGGAACCGCGCCCGGGTGCCGTGCTCGTCGGGTACGGCAGCGCAGGTGCGACGTCCAGTCGTCGTCGTGGACGCGGCGCGACCCCGGTGATCGAGCCGGCGAGCCCTGCCGTCACCCCGACGCCGCCGGTGCGCCGTCAGCCTCCGACGAGCATCCCGGCAGCCTCGGCGCTGCCGGTCATCGCGAAGCCACCGATCCGGAAGCTCGCGAAGGACCTCGAGGTCGACCTCACGACGATCGAGGGCACCGGACTCGCGGGCGAGATCACCCGCGACGACGTCATCCGCGAGGCCAGCCAGGCGAGCGTCTTCCGCAACATCGAGACGCCGGAGTGGGCGGACGAGCGCGAGGAGCGGATTCCCGTCAAGGGTGTCCGCAAGGCGATCGCGACCGCCATGACCCGCAGTGCGTTCACCGCGCCGCACGTCTCCCTCTTCGTCGACGTCGACGCGACCCGCACGATGGAGTTCGTCAAGCGCCTCAAGAACTCGACGGACTTCGCGGGCGTGAAGGTCTCGCCGCTCCTCATCATGGCGAAGGCGATGATCTGGGCCGTGCGTCGCAACCCGACCGTCAACAGTGAGTGGACGGATCAGGAGATCATCGTCCGCCACTACGTGAACCTCGGTGTGGCCGCCGCGACCCCCCGTGGGCTCATCGTGCCGAACGTCAAGGAGGCGCAGGCGATGAGTCTGCTCGAGCTCGCACGGGCCCTCGAGACCCTGACGCTCACGGCCCGCGACGGGAAGACGCCGCCGGCCGATCAGCAGAACGGCACGATCACGGTGACGAACATCGGTGTCTTCGGCATGGACACGGGAACCCCGATCCTCAACCCGGGCGAGGTCGGCATCGTGGCTCTCGGCACGATCAAGCAGAAGCCGTGGGTTGTCGACGGTGAGGTGCGCAGTCGCTTCGTCACGACGCTCGGTGCGTCCTTCGACCACCGGGTCGTCGACGGCGACGTCGCGAGCCGCTTCCTGGCCGATGTGGCCTCGATCATCGAGGAGCCGGCGCTGCTGCTCGACTGACTCCTCGGGCCTCGGACCACACGGTCCCTGAGACTCCGATGGTCGATTTTGAGAATCAGTATCAATAGGCGTAGCGTTGGGGCTCTCACCCCGATCGAGAAGGTTCATCAATGCGCGCTCGCACCCTGCTTCCGGCTCTCGCCGTCCTCCCGGCAGCCGCCCTCGTCCTCGCGGGCTGCTCCGGCAGTCCCGCCGCGAGCTCGACCGACGACGGCAAGATCAGCATCGTCGCCTCCACCAACGTCTACGGCGACATCGCCTCGAAGATCGGCGGGAAGGACGTCGAGGTCACGTCACTGATCACCTCGGCCGCCCAGGACCCGCACTCCTACGAGGCGAGCACGCAGGACCAGCTCTCCATCAAGAACGCGGACGTCGTCATCGAGAACGGTGGCGGCTACGACCCCTTCGTCGACACCCTCCTCGACGCCGCGAAGAACACCTCCGTCGAGGTCGTGAACGTCGTCGACCTGTCGGGCCTCGCCCCGGACGACGACCACGCCGACGCCGAGCACACGGAAGCGGCGCACACCGACGAGGCCCACGCCGATGAGGACGGCCACGACCACATCGAGGGCTTCAACGAGCACGTCTGGTACAGCCTGCCCACGATGGCGAAGCTCGCGGACGAGCTGGCGAAGGAACTCGGCGAGCTCGACAGCGCCAACGCCGACACCTACACGGCCAACGCGAAGTCCTTCACCGACTCGCTCGCGACGATCGAGACGGCACAGGCAGCCATCAAGACCGCGCACGCCGGCGAGGGTGTCGCCATCACCGAGCCCGTCCCGCTCTACCTGCTCGAGGCCGCCGGCCTGAAGAACCGCACGCCGGAAGCCTTCAGCGAGGCCATCGAGGAGGGCACGGACGTGTCCCCGACCGTCCTCAAGGAGACGCTCGACCTCTTCGGCAGCGGGACCGTCGCCCTGCTTGCCTACAATGAGCAGACGAGCGGCGCGGAGACCGAACAGGTCAAGACCGCCGCGGAGAACGCAGGCGTACCGGTGCTGTCATTCACCGAGACCCTCCCGGACGGCAAGGACTACCTCTCGTGGATGACCGAGAACGTCGACGCCGTGGCGGACGCCCTGGGTCGATGACGAGCGGATCCACGGATTCATCCGGCCCCGTCGACGTCCTCGCGCTCGCCGGGGCCGAGCTCGGTTTCGGCGGACGCACCCTCTGGAACGGTCTCGACCTCTCCGTGCGTCCGGGTGAGTTCCTCGCGGTGCTCGGTCCGAACGGTTCCGGGAAGACGAGTCTGTTGCGGACCATCCTCGGGCAGCAGCAGCTGGATCGAGGGACGATCAGCGTCGCCGGCGGACCGGTGCATCGCGGAGACCGCCGCATCGGGTACATCCCGCAGCAGAAGCTCATCCCCGCGGGCACACCGATGCGTGGCCGCGACCTCGTCGCGCTCGGCGTCGACGGCCACCGCTTCGGACTGCCCATCCGCTCAGCCGCGACGAGGCGCCGGGTCGACGAACTCATCGCGTCGGTCGGGGCGAGTTCGTACGCAGACGGACCGGTCGGCACCCTGTCCGGCGGCGAACAGCAGCGGCTCCGGGTCGCTCAGGCGCTCGCGGACGACCCGATCCTGTTGCTCTGCGACGAGCCGCTCCTCAGCCTCGACCTCCAGCACCAGCGCGGTGTCAGCGAACTCATCGACCGCCGTCGCCGGGAGCAGGACACCGCGGTGGTGTTCGTGACGCACGACGTCAACCCGGTGCTCCACATGGTGGACCGCATCCTGTATCTCGCCGGCGGCAGCTTCCGGGAGGGGACGCCGGACGAGGTCCTGCGGAGCGACGTGCTCTCCGAGCTCTACGGCACGCCGGTCGACGTACTGCGCAGTCACGGACGTGTCGTCGTCGTCGGCATCCCCGACAGCGAGACGCACCATCACCATCACCATCACCATCACCATCACCATGAGGATCCACGCACCGGCGCCGTGGGGGTGGGCGCATGACCGCCGACGACCTCTGGGGACGGCTCTTCAACTTCCAGGACTACGGCGCGCTGCTCGAGCTCGTGCAGAACTCCATCATCGCGGGCGCGGTGCTCGGCATCGTCGGCGGGCTGATCGGTGTGTTCGTCATGCAGCGCGACATGGCGTTCGCGGTGCACGGCATCAGCGAGCTGTCGTTCGCCGGTGCCGCCGGCGCACTGCTGTTCGGGGCGAACGTCGTCATCGGGTCGCTCGCGGGCTCGCTCGTCGCGGCGATCCTCATCGGGCTGCTCGGCGCGAAGGCTCGCGACCGCAACTCGATCATCGGCGTGCTCATGCCCTTCGGTCTCGGGCTGGGGATCCTCTTCCTCGCGCTCTATCCCGGCCGCAGTGCGAACAAGTTCGGGCTCCTGACCGGGCAGATCGTGTCCGTCGACGACCCGCAGCTGGGATTGCTCATCGTCATCAGCATCGTCGTCCTGGTCGCGCTCCTCGTGCTCTGGCGGCCGTTGAGCTTCGACAGCCTCGACCCGGACGTCGCCGCGGCGCGCGGGGTGCCGAGCCGGTTCGTATCACTCGCCTTCATGGTCCTGCTCGGGCTCACGGTCGCGGTGTCGGTGCAGATCATCGGGGCGCTCCTCGTGCTCGCCCTCCTCGTGACACCCGCGGCCGCCGCGCTCCGGGTCTCCTCGTCGCCGTTGCTCGTGCCGCTGCTGAGCATGCTCTTCGGCTTCGTGTCGGCCGTCGGCGGCATCCTGCTGGCCATCGGCGGGTCATTGCCCATCAGCCCGTACATCACGACGATCTCCTTCCTGATCTACCTCGTCTGCCGCATCCTCGGTTCCCGCGGTTCCCGGAGCCGCGGGCGGGTGTCCCGTGGAGGCGAGGCTCGGAGCGAGGTCGGTCCCGTCGGTGACCGCGTCGAGGTCGCGCCGTGAAGGTGAACGGCACGCCCGGAACGCAGCACCCGCCTTCGGAGCGTCCTCCAAGTGGTTCCCGGGTACCCTTGAAGCGACAGGCAGGAGCACCCGTGGCGAAGCGCAACACCTGGCAGCGTGAAGCTGTCCGCGAGGCCCTCGGCGGCAACGACGGATTCGTGAGCGCCCAGGGGCTGCACGCCGAACTCCGCGACACCGGCTCCCCGATCGGGCTCGCCACCGTCTACCGCGCCCTGTCCGACCTCGCGGTCGAGGGCGAGGCCGACTCGCTGCAGTCGCCGGAAGGCGAGAACCTCTACCGCGCCTGCACGCCGGGCACCCACCACCACCACCTCATCTGTCGCAATTGCGGTCTCACGATCGAGATCGAGGCCGACGAGGTCGAGGCGTGGGCGCGCTCGGTCGCATCACAGCACGGGTTCACCGAGGCCAAGCACGTCGTCGACGTCTTCGGCCTTTGCGAGAACTGCTCGGCGGCGGCCCAGCGCGCGTGAGGCCGCAGTGAGCAGGACGACCGGCACCCTCGGGGTCGACGACGACTGGACCGCACCCGACGACGACGGTGCGGAGCACTGGGGTCGCACGGAAGGCCGCGATCCACGGAACATCCGCACCCCGCTCCTCATCGGCGCGGCACTCGCGGTCGTCGTCGGGCTGTTCGTCCTCCGCGCGCTCATGCCGCTCGGCGAAGCGCTCACCCCACCGACGGCCGTCCGCGACTTCGTCACCCTGACGCTCAGCGTCGTCGTGGAGTCCCTGCCGTTCGTCGTCCTCGGCATCGTGCTGTCGATCCTCGTGCAGATCTGGTTGCCGGACGGCTGGCTCGAGCGGTGGCTCCCGTCGCAGCCCATCCTCCGCCGTGCCTGCATCTCGCTCCTCGGCATGTTCCTCCCGGTGTGCGAGTGCGGCAACGTCCCGCTCGCCCGCGGGCTCATCGTGCGCGGGTTCACGGTGCCGGAGTCGATCACGTTCCTGCTCGCCGCGCCGATCCTCAATCCGATCGTCATCGTGACGACGCATCAGGCCTTCGGCTGGGACGGCGGCATTCTCGTCGCCCGCCTCGTCGGTGGCTTCCTCCTCGCGAACCTCATCGGCTGGCTGTTCAGCAAGCACCCCGACCCGAGTTCGCTCCTCACCCCGACCTTCCAGGCCAGCTGCGAGGTGACGGAGCAGCACGGGCATGAGCACACGAAGGTCGAGCGCAGCCTGCAGCAGTTCGTCGCCGAAGCGCGCGCGATCATGCCCGCGCTGCTGATCGGTTCCGCGGTCGCGGGTGCCGTCCAGGTACTCGTGCCGAGGGAGGTGCTGGTCACGCTCGGCGCGAACCCGGTGTGGTCGGTGCTCGCCATGATGACGCTGGCCGTCATCGTGTCGATCTGCTCGAACGTCGACGCCTTCTTCGTGCTGTCCTTCGGCTCGACGTTCATGCCCGGCTCCATCGTCGCCTTCCTCGTCCTCGGCCCGGTCGTCGACGTCAAGATGCTCGCGCTCATGCGCACGACGTACACGACCAGGACCCTCGTGATCATCACCGCGGTCGCCCTGCTGTTCTCGGCGGCCCTCGGATTCGGAGTGAACGCCCTTGCCTGATCAGACCTCGACCCACGACCACGCGCAGATCCGGGACTCGGCGGGAGCGGACCCGCGGACGGTCTCGCTGCTCGAGCGGCTGCGGCAACGATGGTGGGGCGTCCTCCTCCTCGTCACCGCAGCGGTCTGCATCCTCTGGCTCGCGATGACCGATCGCCTCGGGCTCTACATCCACCCGCGCTACTTCGTGTTCACGGTCATCATGGCGCTCATCGCCGTGGCGCTCGGCATCGTGAGCGTCCTCGTCCACGTCGACACCGAAGCGGTGCCGAGGCGCCGTGGCCGCACGGTGCTGCAGCTCGCCTCGGTGGTCGGCAGCCTCGCCGTGGTGGGTTCGATGGTCGTCCTCCCGCCGTCGACGCTGTCGGTGGCGACGGCGGATCAGCGCTCCGTGAACTCCGGCACGCTCGCCGGCGAGGTGCAGGGTCAGGACGCTCAGACGGTCCTCACCTCGAACCCGGACTTCAGCACCTTCGGCATCAAGGACTGGGCGACCCTGTTGCGCCAGACCACCCGACCCGCAGACCTCGAGGGGCGGGCGTTCACCGGCGTCGGCTTCGTGATCGCCGATCCGGACGCGGCGGGCGTCTTCTACGTCTCGCGGTTCGTCGTGAACTGTTGCGCCGTCGACGCGCAGCCGGTCGGTGTCCCGGTGGAGCTCGACGGGTGGTCGCAGGAGCTGAAGGCCGGAGACTGGGTCGAGGTCTCGGGCACCCTGACCGCCGGCGACGCCACCCACCCGTTGGTGGTCGGCACGGCGAAGGTCGACAAGGTCGCTGAGCCGGCGGACCCGTATGACTACTGATCGACGTTCCGCCGTGCGCGGTCGATCGACGCGGGCGGACGGAGACCTGAGCGGCTTCGGCCGGCTGGTCGCGATCGTGCTCGTGGCGCTCGTCGTCATCGGTGGCGGTGCAGCCGTCGTCGGTCTCACGCAGGGGCCGAAGCTGGTGCGCACGGTGGTGGACCCGACCGGTCTCGTCGAGTCGCGCGGTCAGCGCGTCGTCATGGCGGTGAACCAGCCGATCGCCGATCTCGGAGCGGACCGGGTCAGCGTCGAGCCGGCGGCGGACTTCGACGTCAGTACGGGCGACGGCGGGATCACGCTGGTCTTCCCGGAGCCGCTCGCGTACGGGACGGACTACCGGATCACCGTCGACGGCGTGACCGCTCCGGGCGGCGGGCCGTCGGCGAAGCTGACGACGTCGTTCTCGACGCCGCCGGTCGAGGGCTTCTCGCTCGTGCGGGGTGAGGCGAAACAAGGTGGTTCGGCGGCGACGAAGCCCGAGGACCGGGTCATGCGACTCGCGCTCGACGGCGGGGAGCGACAGACGGTCTACCGCGCGGCGAAGATCCAGGAGTTCGCGACGATCGGGGATTCCCTCATCGTCGTGGAGCAGGACTCGGGCGGGCTGGGTCGCATCGTCGTGGTGGACACGAGGGACGGCGGTACCCAGGAGGTGAAGCTCCCCATGGGAGGCATGATCACCTCGTTGCAGACGGCTCCGGCGCAGAGTCGCGTCGGGTTCCTCTTCACGGAGCAGTCGTTCGGTCGGGACGGCGGCGACAATCTGACGCTGTACTCGTTCGAACTGCGCTCGGGGAAGCCGACGGGTCCGGAACGGGTGGGCGGGATCGACGGAGCCGCGGTCGAAGCGGCCGAGTGGTCGTTCGTGCCGCGCACGTCGTCGATGCTCGTGAGGACCGTGGACAACTCGCTGGAGTTGCTGGATCCGGCGGCGACCACCGCTCCGGTGCTCCTCGGTCGAGCCGCCCTGATCTCGAGCTACATCCCGGGAACCACCAAGGTCGTCATCGAACAGATCGACGGCGTGGTGGTGCTCGACCTCGCCACGGGGAAGAGCGAGCCGTTCGTGCTCCCCTCGGTGGCGCCCACCGAGATCCCCGGTCAGCTCGTCGCCCTGACGGAATCCTTGTCCGCTCGCATCTACGCGGACTACGACCGTGCGGCGGGGACCACGCAGCAACGGGTGTTGGCGATCAAGGACGGGGCGACGGCTGTGCTCTACACACCGGAGCCCGGTGCGGTCATCTGGTCGTTGTGCGCGAGCCCGAACGCGGAGTACGTGGCGGTCGTCGTGGTCCCCGACTTCGCCGATGCCGGCTTCGACGGGTACGCGAACGCGCCGATGCCGAACGGTCCGCAGATCGAGGTCGTCGAGGCCCGCACGGGGAAGGTCGTCGGCACGCAGCCCGGATTCGACCTGTCCTGGTGCGCCGGTACGGGCATCGCGCAATGACCCGTCGACGTGGCCGTTTCGCCTCGGCAGGCGAAAACCGCGTCTTTCCGCGCGACACGCCCGGGATGCAAGCGCAATTTGCCACGATCCCGAGACACACGTAGAGTAATCACTCGTCACCCCAAAGGTGCGGGAAGCGGAAGAGCTTCTCGGCCTCAAGCGGGGACAATCCCCAGCCAAAAGCGAGAACATTTCGATGTTATCGTTTCAAGTCTCGGTTGGATGATCTCCTCCTGGTGTCACTCGTGCTCAGCATGACTCTGTTCGCAGAGCGGCTGAAACGCCGAGTTGACAACAAGCCGGGAAGATGTAAGATAGAGAAGTTGCCCTGCAGGGCGGTCGTGATGGCCAAAGGCAGGAGCATCCGATCCTTGAGAACTCAACAGCGTGCA